>NZ_PZZZ01000004.1:0-223096 GCF_003046475.1 Mycoplana dimorpha | reverse complement strand
GCACGCCCTAGGGGAGTCGAACCCCTCTTTTCAGAATGAAAATCTGACGTCCTAACCGATAGACGAAGGGCGCGTGCGGGGGTGCTTCTACTCAGCCGGGGCGGTTCGCGCAAGGCCCGAGGAAGGGGGCGCTGCAAGATATCCACAGGCCGCCCGCCCGCCCCGGAACGTTACTTGCGCTGGGCGCGGCACTGCCAGTTCCAGTCGCGCTCCGGACCGATGTCGATGTGGACCGATTCGGTGTGGCAGTAGGTGCCGACGCCGCCGCGGCCGGGCATTGCGCGCAGGTACTCGGCGAGCTCCCAGCGGCTGACGCCGGCGATCTGGATGTCGGCGGCCTCGCAGCTGGTGTGCAGGGACTGGCGGGAGCGTCCCCCTTTCACCTGCCGGACGCCGGAGGTGACGATGACCGGCTTGCCGTAGTGCTTCTCGACCGTCTTCAGCACGTCCAGCAGCTGCGGCTTGAAGCAGCCGGTTTCGACCTTCTCGGTCTGCAGCCACAGGCCATTGGGCGAGAGGCGGGCAAGGCCCGCCAGCGAGGCGACCTCCGTCACGCCGTTGCCGGTCGGCTGATCGTGCGGGGCGTCCTCCTCCGCTTCCGAATGGTCCTGCGGCGCAAAATCCGCTTCGGGCAGGGTGGTGGTGCCGAGCGAGGCAAGCTGGGCGGCGGCGGCCGTATGGCGGTTCAGGACGGGCTTAGCGGCGTTCTTCGGAACCGCTCCCTGGGCGGGATCCGCCTTGCGCTTGGCGGCAAAGAGCGCCGCAAGGGTCAGGGTCTTGTCGAGATCGCCGGCCGGCGCCTGCCGCGGGGCGCCACCGCCTGGCACGCCGGAGACGGCGGCTTCGAATGCTTGGGGTGCGGCTTCCGCATCCGCCTCGGCGAACATGGCCGTGCGGGCGCTTGTCGGCAGCGGCACGTGCGAGGGCACGAGCGACGCCTCGTTGTCGCTGCCGGGCACCGGTCGGCGCGCGCCGGCGGACGGGATCGAGCCGGTTGTCTCGGCGCCGTCCTGAACCGGCATGCCAGCGGCATCGACCCGGTAGAGATTGCTGAAAGCCGCGTTCTGCGGCGCAGCGGCAGGAGCTGCGCCGGATGAGGCCGCCGGTGCATAGATGCTCGCGGCGTGAGCGTTCAACTGGGCCGGCTGCATGATCGCGTCGGCGAGGTTTGCCGGCTGGGCGGGCATGGCCGGCGCCGCCGATTCCGTCCGGCCGCCGCCGGCTCCAGCCACCGTCACCATCGGATCGCGGTAGCCGGCCACCGCCGCATCGGGTTGTTCGATCTGTTCGGGTCCTTCGGCCGTCTCGACGGAAGGGATACTGTCTTGCGCGCTCATGTCTGCCGTCGCGGACACGCAGCCGGAAAGAGCCAAGACGGCGATCAGGAGACCGCTCCGAAGGCGGAAAGCGTCTCCGCCGGATTTTCGTGAGACCAGCAAGCCGCACTCCTGCATTCTGCACTGCCGGATCGTCGCCGACCCGACGTCATTCGAATCGGAAAAACGCATGACGCCGAAGGCCTATGCCTTGCGTTTTCCCATGGCCCGCGACGAACGTGCGGGCGACGAGACCAATGCACCGGAATGAGGCCGACGAGCGGGAGCGGAGCCCTTCACTCATGAGCGAATCATTCCGTCGCCGGCGGCCACGGCAGGGTCCGGGCGCAGGACGGCGAAAGCATGACGAGGCCACGTGCATGCGTTGCAGGCACGGCCCTCTGGCTAACGCCGGTGCCTAAGGTCGCAGTAGACTTCCGGCACCGGTGTTTGCTTGCTCGAGAAATTAGGGGGTGGGCGTTGCGCGAGGCTTACCAGACGCCGGTATTCGGCATCGACAGCCAGGGTTCTGCCGGGGAGAGGCTGCCGCCCTTCTGCAGGAGCTCGATGGAGATGCCGTCGGGCGAGCGGACGAAGGCCATGTGGCCGTCGCGCGGCGGGCGATTGATCGTCACGCCGTTGTCCATCAGCTTCTGGCAGGTAGCATAGATGTCGTCTACCTCATAGGCGAGGTGGCCGAAGTTGCGTCCGCCGGTATAGGCCTCCGGATCCCAGTTGTAGGTAAGCTCGATGCAGGGCGCGGCGTTTTGCCTGGCGGTCTCGGCGTCGCCAGGGGCGGCGAGAAAGATCAGCGTGAAGCGTCCCTTCTCGTTCTCGATGCGACGGGTTTCGACGAGACCCATCAGATCGCGGTAGAAATGCAGCGATTGCTCGATGTCGGTGACGCGAACCATTGTGTGAAGATAGCGCATGAAAAGTCCTCGGGTCAGATCGGTGATGCGCGCAAAGATAGGCCACCGCAAGCCAGAGGCAAGCCTCGCATCGTAACAGCGGACGGGCAAAACTTTTCGTGAGGACTTGTCCATTCAAGACGGGACGATGTTATTCTGATCGGCAAGAATCAGTTAACCGTAAATCATGTGACGCGTAATCGAGGGGCGGCAGGTCATGGCGGACAGGATGTCGACGAAGGAAATCACCGGGCGTGATGACCAGGGTGGCGATGCGGTCGACCTGATCGAGATCACCGGCGTCATCAAATGGTTCGACGTCGCCAAGGGTTTCGGCTTCATCGTGCCGGACAACGGTATGCAGGACGTCCTCGTCCATGTCACGTGCCTGCGCCGCGACGGCTACCAGACGGTGCTGGAGGGAACGCGCGTCGTGGCGCTGATCCAGCGCCGCGAGCGGGGCTATCAGGCGTTCCGGATCCTGTCGATGGACCAGTCCACTGCCGTCCATCCCTCACAGATGCCGCCGGTCAGGACGCACGTGCAGGTCACGCCGACGAGCGGCCTGGAGCGGGTGCTGGTCAAGTGGTTCAACCGCACCAAGGGCTTCGGCTTCCTGACCCGCGGCGAGGGCACCGAGGACATCTTCATCCACATGGAGACGCTGCGCCGCTTCGGCCTGACCGAACTGCGCCCCGGACAGGTGGTGCTCGTGCGCTTCGGCGACGGCGAAAAGGGGCTCATGGCTGCCGAGATCCATCCAGACAATCCGGCGCCGGGGAACCGGGCGCACTGATGGCGATCCTCGATCGCCTGCCTGCCCTTGCAGGCCGCAGCGCCCTCGTGGCGCTTTTTTTGTCGCTGCAGGCACCGGTCGCGGTCGTTGCGCAGGAGGTGTTCGGCGAGGAGCCGCTGGCGATCATCACCGCCGACGGCAAGCGGCAGGAATTCACCGTCGAACTGGCGTTGACGCCGGGCCAGCGCGCCCAGGGACTGATGAACCGGCGCACGATGGCGCCCGACCGTGGCATGCTGTTCTCCTTCGGGCAGACGCGGCAGGTGCTGATGTGGATGAAGAACACCTACCTGCCATTGGACATGCTCTTCATCGACAGGGGCGGCACGATCCGGACGATCCGGGAGAATGCCGAGCCGCAATCCGAAACGATCATCGATTCGCAGGTGCCGGTCGCCTTCGTGGTGGAACTCAACGCCGGGACGGTCCGGACCCGCGGCATAAAGATCGGTGACACGGTCGAAAGCGAAACGATCCGCAATGCAGGCGACGGGCCCTGAGCCTATGCGCGGGTGGGGCAGGGCGTGTTCGTTGCCTTCAAGTGCCTGCGGCCTGTGGCGAGCCTGCAAAATTCTGCCGCATCTCGCCTGAGCGCGGCGGTTCCGCACAAAGCCATGCATAAGGCCAAAATCTCAGGGAAGATTGCGTGCTTTTTGCCCGATCTGCTTTAATAGCTTCCCCGAACGACAAGCGGGACGACGAAATGGCAGCGCGCGATCGATACTCGAGAAAGCTCGAATGCTCCAGATGTGGACGTGCGGGCTTCGCCGAAGCGTCGGAAGACGACGATCCTAGGCGCAAGAACCCTGGTTTCAGGGTTGATGAGATGCCCTCCGGGTTCTCGACGGAGCGCGCTTCCAGCGATCCGGCCCGCTATATGATCCGATGCCGCTGCGGCAACGTGTTCGCATTCAAGCAGCGCACCCATTATCCGCCGGGTGGTGAGCCGGCCTGACGAAGCGGGCCGGTTCATGGCACCGGATGGTGCAGGCCTCGGGTGGCGCGCTGGCAGCGCACAAGAGGAGAATGGACATGCACCTGCTCCGATTTCCGGTAGTCATCGTCATCTCCCTGGCATTGACCGTGCCCGCGCTCGCGGCCGACTTCGTCCACCCCGGCCTGATCAACTCCGGCAAGAGCCTCAACGAACTTTCGCAGCTGGAGACGGCAAACGGCAACTCGGCCCGGCGGGAGAGTTATTCCCGGCTGCTGCAGAAGGACCATCGCTTTGCGGCCGATTATCAGCCGCAACCGATGGCCTATGTGGTCGTTACCGCCGGCGGCACCAATCCCAAGGAACGGCGTTTCCGAAACGATACGATCGCCGCCTACTTCACGGCGCTGCGCTGGGTCGAGGCCGGCGACGACCGCTATCGCGCCACGTCCATCGCGATCATGAACGCCTGGGCGGAAACCTTCGTCGCGCTGCAGAACGACGTCGGGACATGGCCCGAGCAGGAGCGCCTGGAAGCGGCCTGGGCGGTTCCGATCTGGACGAACGCCGCCGAAATCATCCTGTCCTATAGGCCCCGGCTGGACGTGCGAACCGAATGGAAGGACAACGATGTCCGGCAGTTTCGCCGCTTCGTGAAGCGCATGCACGACCAGATCGCCGAGATGCACAACAAGCCGAGCAACCAGGGCGTTTCCGCCGCCCTGGCCGACGTCACCCTCGGTGTGTTCGACAACGACCGGCCACTCTACGAATCGGGGCTGCGCCAGATGCGCGAGCTGATGCCGAAGATCATCCATCCCGACGGCGAGGTAAAGGAACTGCGCCAGCGCGACTGCAACCATCCGCAATATTCGCTGGTCGGCTTCACTCAGGCGGCCGAGATCGAGATGAACCAGACGGGCAGGAGCACCCTGGCGACGCTGCGCCGGCCGGGCGAGGCGGCACCGATGCTGGCCGCCGGCATCGAATACATGGCACGGGCCCTGAACGAAGTGTCCGATGCCCGGGACTGCCGCGCCAAGCGGCTGATCGATGGCTTCGCACCGATCGCACTGCGCCTTTACGCGACCGACGGCAGGGTGAAGCTGCGCGAGTTGCATGAAGTGATGGACAGCGGCCCGCCGCGCATGTCCGGCCTTTTCCCGGAGGGCACCGCGATCACGCATGGTGGGCCGTAAAAGACGAAAACCGCCGCTAACCTGCTGAAGGATATAGGGTCAGGCGATTTTTGCATGAACTTTTGCCCAAAATGAATTGGTCAGCCGCCGCAAGGCGCACCAATGTCCGCGCCGACGCAACGGATGCATTATGAGGAACAGATGGGCAGGATCGTCTATGTCCACGGTGATTTCGTCCCGGAGGAACAGGCCCGGATCGGACTTTTCGATCGTGGCTTCCTGTTCGGGGACGCGGTCTATGAGGTGACGGCGGTGATAGAGGGGCGGATGGTCGACAACGACCTGCATCTCGCCCGTCTCGAGCGCTCATTGAAAGCGCTTGGGATTCCACTGCCCCAGTCGCTTGCGCAGATCGTGGAGGTCCAGTCGCAGCTGATCGCCCGCAACGCCTTGCATGAGGGGGCCGTCTATCTTCAGGTGTCGCGAGGCGAGGCGGATCGCGATTTTCTCTATTCCGAGAACATGACGCCGAAACTCATCGGCTTCACGCAGGCGAAGACAATGGTCGGCACCAAGACCCAGCGCGACGGCATCTCTGTCGACCTGGCCGCCGATCCGCGCTGGCAGCGGCGAGACATCAAGACAACCATGCTGCTCGGACAGGTAATGGCGAAGCAGGCAGCGCGGGCGCGCGGCTTCGACGACGTCTGGCTGGTCGAGGACGGGCTCGTGACCGAGGGGGCGTCGTCGACCGCCTATGTCGTTACCGCCGACGGGCGGATCCTCACCCGGGCCGCTTCGCAGGCGACCTTGCCGGGCTGCACGCAGCGGGCCCTCGCCCGCCTTTGCGCCATGCATGACGTGCGCATCGAGGAACGCGCCTTCACGCCCCAAGAGGCGCAGGGCGCCGCGGAAGCCTTTCAGACCTCCGCCACCAGCCTGGTGATGCCGGTCGTGCGCATCGCCGACCGGGTAATCGGGGACGGCAAGCCAGGCCCTATCACCAGGCGGCTGCAGGCCCTCTATCTGGAAGCGGCCGGCGTTCCTGCCTAAAGGCAGAGTGAATGGCGCGTCCGCCTTGCTGAAGCGAGACGGCGACACACTTTCGGCAGTCATCCAGTAGGGAACGTCAACGGCGTTCGAAGGGACGAACATGAAAACGGCACGGGAACTGGGGCTGATGCCCAAAGGCAAGCTGGCGGCCGGACCGAACAATGCGATCACCGACGTGACGGGGGTCACGGTCGGGCACCGCTCGCTGCGGGGCGAGGGCATTGCCACCGGCGTGACGGCCATAATCCCGCATCCGGGCGACATTTTTCGCCTCAAGCCGCGCGCCGCCGTCGAGGTCATCAACGGCTTCGGCAAGTCGGCGGGCCTGATGCAGGTGGCGGAGCTCGGCACGATCGAAACGCCGATCCTGCTGACCAATACGTTTGGCGTCGCCGCCTGTACCGAAGCGCTGATCCGCCGCGCCATCGCCGCCAACCCGGCCATCGGGCGAAAGACCTCGACCGTCAACCCGCTGGTCTGCGAATGCAATGACGGCAGCATCAACGATATCCAGGCCATGGCCGTCACCGCGGCCGATGCCGATGCGGCGCTGGACGACGCCCGGGCCGGTGCGGTGGAGCAGGGGGCGGTCGGGGCCGGGTCGGGCATGACCGCGTTCGGCTTCAAGGCGGGAATCGGCACCGCCTCACGCCTGATGCGGGTGGGGAAACGCGATTTCACGCTCGGTACGCTCGTGCTCGCGAACTTCGGCGCGGCGGGCGATCTCGTCCTACCCGACGGGCGGCGCCCGGATCCCCGCGTGCCGGCGAGTCCCGAGCGCGGCTCGGTGATCGTCGTCATGGCCACCGACCTGCCGCTGGGAGACCGGCAGTTGCAGCGCGTGGCGCGGCGTGGCGGGGCGGGCCTTGCACGGCTCGGTGCCTTCTGGGGGCATGGCAGCGGCGACGTCTGCCTGTGCTTCACGACCGCCGATCCGGTCGAACATGATCCCGCCGCGCCGATCGCCAGCCAGCAGCGGCTTTCCGACGACTTCATCGACATCGCCTTCCGCGCTGCCGCCGAAAGCACGCAGGAGGCGGTTCTCAACGCGCTCTGCACGGCGCCGGCGACCGCGGCGCGCAACGGCCGCATCTATCCCGCCCTTGCCGACTGGCTGAAGGAGAACCCGCTGTCATGAAAGTCTTCATCTCCGCCGACATCGAAGGCACGGCAGGCATCGCCCATTGGGACGAGGCCGAACGCACGCATTCCGACTGGGCCGAGTTCCGGGCGTTGATGACCGCGGAGGTGGTCGCCGCCTGCGAAGGCGCGCGCGCCGCCGGCGCGACCGAGGTGGTGATCAAGGACGCCCACGACAGCGGCCGCAACCTGATCCTCGAGCGGCTGCCGGACTATGTCCGGATCGTCCGGGGCTGGTCCGGCCATCCCGACGGGATGATGTTCGGGCTCGATGCCGGGTTCGCCGCGGCGATCTATACCGGCTACCATTCCAAGGCAGGCAGCGAAGTCAATCCGCTCGCCCACACCAACAACCTGCGCATTTCGCGTCTGCTTCTGAACGGGGAGGTGGCCTCGGAGTTCACGATCAACGCGCTGTGTGCGGCGGGCTATGGCGTGCCATCCGTCTTCCTGTCCGGCGATGCCGGCATCTGCGCGGAGGCTCGGGAGGCGGTGCGGGGGCTGGCCACGGTCGAGACGCTGGACGGCAGGGGCCGTGCCTCGACATCGATCTCGCCCGCCTGGTCGCGCCGGCTGATCCGCGAAGGCGTGGCGGCGGCGCTGTCGGGCGACTTCACCCGGGCGCTTCCCGCGCGGGCCGAGCGCTACGAGGTGGTGATCGAGTTCAACAATCCGACCGATGCCTACCGGGCTGGCTGGTATCCAGGCGCCAGGGCGCATGGGCCCCGTGCCGTGGCCTTCGCCAATGCCGACTTCGCGGAAATCCTGCGGGCGCTCGTGTTCATGAAGGCGTAGGGTTCGGGTTCGGGCACTCCACGCGCGCGTTCGCCTTCAGGCTACTTCGAATTCCAGCATTTGCCGGGCCGTACGCCACAGGTCCTCGACCTTGCGGTTGCGACTGCCGGCATGGCGGTAGAGGCGGATTTCGAGGTCGAGATTCCAGCCGTCATCTGCGGAGGCGGGCACGAGACGCCCGGCCTCCACCTGTTCGCGCGCCAGGCTTTCCGGCAGCCAGCATACCCCGGCGCCGGTCAGCGCCAGGTTCATCAGGCCGGCGCTGATCGTCGCCTCGTGCGTCGTGCGTCGGCGGAAGGGCGGCCGGCGCAGCAAGAGCCGCGCCAGGGCCACGCCGAAGAAGGAATTGAACCCGTAGCTGAGATAGGGAATCGCCAGGCGCGGCTGTGCGACGGCCCGATCCAGCAGGTTGCGGCCCGCTTGCGTGCTGCCGGCGATCTCGACTTCGGCCGCCACCAGCGGGACCAGCCGGTCGTGGGCGACGGTGAGCGATTGGAACTTGCCGCGATCCAGGTGGAACGGCACTTCCGGATGGGCATAGGTAAGAAAGAAATCCGCTTCGTCGTCGACGAGGGCGTCCAGATTGGCCTCGATGCCGCCGCGGTCGGGGATCAACGAGGTACTGAAGAGCCCGCCGGCCTTCTCGAGCCCCTTCAGCCAGCGCGGGAAGAACGTCACCGTCAGTGTGTGGAGCGCGGCAAAGCGGATCAGGCCGGGTTCGTGCGGGGGGCGCAGCGCTTCCCTGGCCGCATAGAACGTCCGGATCGCTTCCTCGGCGACGGGCAGGAAGTTCCGCCCGGCCGGCGTCAGTTCGGCCGGCATGGTGGCGCGACTGATCAGGGTGGCGCCCAGCCAGCCCTCGAGCTGCTTGATTCGACGGCTGAAGGCCGGTTGCGTCACGTTGCGCAGTTCGGCGGCGCGCGAGAAGCTGGATGTGTCGGCAAGCGTGACGAAATCCTCCAGCCACTTGATTTCCATTTTCCCGCTCTCCCCTCGCTGTTCGCCTGTGACCGGGGATCATAAGTGTTTCTTTCAAAATGAGTATGCCAATTTCGCATGGGATTTTGCCAAAAGCGAATTGGCCAAGGCTGCTGCAAAATCACACGTTGCAGCTGGAGGAAATTGGCGCTGGTCGTCCGGTGCCGACAGGGGGAGTTGTGAATGGCATTCGGAATTGAAGCTGATCTTATCCTTCATAATGGCCGTATCTGGTGCGGCCGGGAGGAGGGCATCAGCAACGCGGTCGCCGTCTGGCAGGGAAAGGTTCTCGCAACCGGGACGAATGCCGAGATCATGGGCCTGAAGGGGCCGCGGACCGAGACCATCGATCTGGAGGGCCGCTTTGCCAGCCCCGGACTGATCGACAACCATCTGCATCTGATTGCGACCGGCATCGTCATGGGCTGGGTCGATGCCACGCCGGCCGCCGCGCCGACCCTCGCCGTACTGATGGAGAAACTCGCCGAACGCGCCGCGAAGACGCCGAAGGGCGGCTGGGTCCGGGCCCGCGGCTATGATCAGGTCAAGCTGGATATCGGCCGGCATCCGACGCGCGAGGAGCTCGACAGCGCGGTGCCCGACCATCCGGTGCTGCTGACGCGGGCCTGCGGCCATGTCGCGATCGCCAATTCCCGTGCGCTCGAACTGGCCGGCGTGACCGAGGTGACGCCGGTGCCGGAAGGCGGCGTGATCGGCCTGACCGACGGCAAGCTCAACGGCTTCCTTGCGGAAAATGCCCAGAACCTCCTGAAGGCCGCCATGCCGCCGGCCACGACGGAAGAGCTGATCGCCGGCATCGAGCGGGCAGGGAAGTATCTGCTGTCGTTCGGGATCACCAGCTGCATGGATGCCGCCGTCGGGCAGATCGCCGGGCTTGCCGAAATCCAGGCCTACGAGATGGCCAAGCTCGCCGGGCGGCTGCCCGTGCGGGTCTGGCTGACGCTTCTCGGCGATCCGGGCGTTTCGATCGTCGAGGACTGCTGGCGCGCCGGCCTGATCTCGGGTGCGGGTGACGACATGTTGCGGGTCGGCGGCGTGAAGATCTTCCTCGACGGGTCGGCCGGCGGGCGCACCGCCTGGATGTCGAGCCCCTACGAGGGCGAACCCGACAACATCGGCGTGCAAATGCTGCCCGACGCTCAGGTCCAGGACATCGTGAAGTCCTGCCATGACCGGGGCTACCAGATGGCCTGCCACGCCATCGGCGACGGGGCGATCGAGCAGCTCATCACCGCCTATGAAAAGGCGCTGGCTGCCAATCCGGACCCGGATCGCCGCCATCGCGTCGAGCATTGCGGCTATTCAACCCCCGACCAGAATGCACGCATGCAGGCGGCGGGTATCCTGCCGGCGCCGCAAATGGCCTTCATCCACGATTTCGGCGACAGCTACATTTCCGTGCTCGGGGAGGAGCGCGGCATGCAGTCGTACCCGATCGGCACGTGGGCGCGCATGGGGCTGCGGCCGTCGACCGGTTCGGATTCGCCGGTCTGCTCGCCGGATCCGTTCCCGAACCTCTATGCGATGATCACGCGCCAGACGGGGAAGGGCACGCTGATGGACGCGTCCGAGCGGCTGAGCCGTGAGGAGGCGCTGCAGGCATTCACCGAATACGGCGCCTATTCGCAGAAGGCGGAAGCGGTCAAGGGACGGCTCGTGCCCGGCCAGTGGGCGGACATCGCAGTGTTCGACAACGACCTGCTGACCGCGCCGCCGGAAACCATCCTGTCAGGCACCCGCTGCCTCCTGACCCTGCTTGCAGGCCGTGTCGTGCACGATGCGCGCGGCTGACACCTGCCGGAATGACTAAAGTGAATAATGCCGAAGCCGGACGGCGATCGGCACAACGAGGGAGAACAGAATGCTGAAGAGACTGTCACTTGCCGCCATGCTCAGCCTTGGCGTTGCGTCCGCGGCGCTGGCCGAGGGCGAGCGCTACGGCGGAACACTGGTCTTCACCGCGCCCTACGGATCGAGCTTCGCGACGCTCGATATCCAGGCGAGCCCGAACACCCAGGAAGAATTCATCACCCAGGCCATCCACCGGGCGCTCTACAGCTGGGATTCGATCGACAACAAGCCGGTCCTGGAACTGGCGACTTCGGCCGACGTCTCGGACGACGGCACGACCTACACCTATCACCTGCGCCAGAACGCCGTGTTCCATAACGGCAAGCCGCTGACGGCCGATGACATCATCTACAGCTACAAGCGCATCGCCAGTCCGAAGAATGCCTTCCCCGGCGCCAGCTTCGTCGCCAACATCAAGGGAGCGGAGGACTTCATCGCCGGCAAGGCCGAGGACATCAGTGGCCTGAAGAAGATCGACGATCACACGCTGGAGATCACCTTCACCGGGCCGATCAATCCGGGCTTCCCGCTGATGCAGAACACGACGGCGATCTATCCGTCGAACATCGAAGACGAATCCACCTTCGCCAAGAACCCGGTCGGTCTCGGCCCCTTCGTCTTCAGGGAGCACGTGCCGGGCTCGCAGGTGGTAGTCGAGAAGTTCGACAAGTACTACGAGGAAGGCAAGCCCTATCTCGACCGCGTCAACATCGTGCTGATGGCCGAGGATGCGGCGCGCGACGTGGCGTTCCGCAACAAGGAAATCGACGTGTCGGTTCTCGGGCCGACCCAGTACCAGGCCTATCAGGGCGAGGACGCGCTGAAGGACCACCTGCTGGAAGTCGCCGAGGTCTATACGCGCAATATCGGCTTCAACCCGGCCTTTGAGCCCTTCAAGGACAAGCGGGTCCGCCAGGCGATCAACCACGCGATCAACGCGCCGCTGATCATCGAGCGGCTGGTCAAGAACAAGGCCTATCCGGCCTCCGGCTGGCTGCCGATCTCCTCGCCCGCCTTCGACAAGGACAAGGCGCCCTATGACTACAATCCGGAAAAGGCCAAGGCGCTGCTGGCCGAAGCCGGTTATGCCGACGGCTTCGAGTTCGAGGTGACCGCAAGCCCGAACGAAAGCTGGGGCGTGCCGATCGTCGAAGCCATCCTGCCGATGCTGAAGAAGGTCAACATCACCGTCAAGCCGAAGCCTGTCGAAAGCTCGGCGCTGGGCGACGCGGTGACGTCGAACAACTTCCAGGCCTTCATCTGGTCGAACCTCTCCGGTCCCGATCCGCTGAATGCGATGCGCTGCTACTACTCGAAGACGCAGCAGTCGGCCTGCAACTACACCAGCTACTCGAACCCGGAATTCGACAAGCTGTATGAGGCTGCCCAGCAGGAACGCGATCCGGCCAAGCAGAACGACCTCCTGCGCCAGGCCAACAACATCGTGCAGGACGACGCGCCGGTCTGGTTCTTCAACTACAACAAGGCCGTCATGGCCTACCAGCCATGGGTCCACGGGTTGGTTCCGAACGCCAATGAACTGGCGGTCCAGCCCTATGAGGAGATCTGGATCGACGACACGGCGCCTGCATCGCGCAAGTAACACGAGCGTCATGCCGGTGGCCGCGGGAAACATCCGCGGCCACCGGATCGGATACGGCTGTCTTTCGCCAGGATGGCGACCC
This sequence comes from Mycoplana dimorpha, assembly GCF_003046475.1. Classification (GTDB taxonomy): domain Bacteria; phylum Pseudomonadota; class Alphaproteobacteria; order Rhizobiales; family Rhizobiaceae; genus Mycoplana; species Mycoplana dimorpha. The sequence goes on along the minus strand of NZ_PZZZ01000004.1, from coordinate 210,477 downwards.
AACAGGAATCGCTCATGCTTCGTTTCGCGCTGCGACGCAACCTGCAGATTGTGCCGACGGTCATCGTGGTGGCGTTGTTGATCTTCGTCATCTTCAGCGTCGTGCCCGGCAGTTTCGCCGCAAGCCTCTTCGCCGACGGCAAACGCGCCGCCGACCCGCAGATGATGGCCCGCCTGACCCAGGAACTGGGCCTCGACAAGCCGTTGATGGAACGGTTCGTGACCTATGTCACCGATCTGGCCCGGTTCGATCTCGGCACCAGCTTCCGCACCCGACAGCCGGTCATCGACCTCATCAACGACCGCATGTGGGCCTCGCTGCAGCTCGCGATCGCCGCCATGGTGTTTGCCGTGCTCGTCGGCGTGCCGCTCGGCTTTCTCGCAGCGCTGCGCCCCGGATCCGTTCTCGACACGGTGACGATGATCGGTGCGGTGTCGGGCCTTTCCATGCCGCAGTTCTGGCTCGGGCTGCTGATGATGTATGTCTTCGCGCTGCAACTGAACTGGCTGCCGAGCTTCGGCTACGGCGACGGATCGCTGCAGAACCTCATCCTGCCCGCCGTGACGCTTGGCGTCACCCCGCTGGCGCTGCTGGCACGGACGACGCGGGCCGGGGTTCTGGATGTGCTCAACGCCGATTTCATCCGCACCGCCCATTCCAAGGGGATGAGCGAGGCCAAGGTCGTGCGCTGGCACGTGGCGCGCAATGCGCTGGTGCTGATCGTCACGACCGTCGGCCTGCAGTTCGGCTCGCTGATCGGGCAGGCCGTCGTGATCGAAAAACTGTTCGCCTGGCCCGGCATCGGCTCGCTGCTGGTCGACAGCGTGGCAATCCGTGACATCCCGGTGGTGCAGGGCACGATCCTGGTCATCGTGCTTTGGTTCCTCATCATCAATACCGCCGTCGATCTGATCTATGCCGCGATCGATCCGCGCATCAAGCAGGAGTGACGCGGATGCGTTTCGGCTTCAACTTCATGCTCGGCGCCACCCTGACGGCGCTGGTGATCCTGGCGGGGATTCTTGCCCCGTGGATCGCCCCCTTCGACCCGGTGCTCGACGCCGACCTGATGAACTCCGAACTGCCCCCCGACGCGACGTTCTGGTTCGGCACCGACGGGCAGGGGCGCGACGTCTATAGCCGCATCCTCTATGGCGCCCAGATCTCGCTGACGGTCGGCATCGTCTCGCAGGTCATCAACTCCATCATCGGCGTCACGCTCGGCATGACGGCCGGCTATTGGGGCGGCTGGTGGGACGACCTGGTGAACGGGCTGACCAACGTGATGCTGGCGATCCCCTCGCTGATCTTCGCGCTCGCCGTCATGGCCGTGCTGGGACCGGGCCTGCCGTCGCTTCTGATCGCGCTCGGGCTGACGAACTGGAGCTGGACCTGCCGCATCGCCCGCTCCTCGACGCTGTCGCTGAAGTCGCAGGGCTACGTGCAGGCGGCACAGACGCTCGGTTACGGCGACCTGCGCATCATGTTCACGCAGATCCTGCCCAACATGATGGGGCCGATCCTCGTCATGGCGACGCTCGGCATGGGCTCGGCGGTGCTGTCCGAGGCTGCCCTGTCATTCCTGGGGCTCGGCATCCAGCCGCCGTTCCCGAGCTGGGGGTCGATGCTGACGGATGCGCGGCAGCTGATCCAGATGGCGCCGTGGGTGGCGGTCTTCCCGGGCCTTGCCATCTTCCTGTCGGTGCTCGGATTCAACCTTCTGGGCGACGGTCTGCGCGACAGCCTCGATCCGCATATGAGGACGCGCAACCCATGACCGCACCGCTTCTCGATGTCCGCGGCCTGAAGGTGGCTGCAAGGCTGGGGGACCGGGCGCATCCGATCCTCAAGGAGGTCTCGTTCCAGATCATGCCGGGCGAGGCCTATGGCCTGGTCGGCGAATCCGGCTCCGGGAAATCCGTGACGTCGCTGGCCGTCATGGGGCTGCTGAAGAAGCCTCTGCGGGTGGCGGGCGGCGAGATCCTGTTCAAGGGCCAGGATCTGCTGCAACTATCGAAACGCGAGATGCGCCGCCTGCGCGGCAACCGCGTCGCCATGATCTTCCAGGAGCCGATGACGGCGCTGAACCCGCTGTCGACCGTCGGCCGGCAGATCGCCGAGATGTTCGTGCTGCATCAGGGCAAGGGCTGGGACGAGGCGCAGCGGCTTGCCGTCGACGCGCTGGCGAGCGTGCGGGTGCCCAATCCCGACCGGCGGGCCCGGAATTTTCCACACCAGATGTCGGGCGGGCTGCGCCAGCGCGTGATGATCGCCATGGCGCTGGCCTGCAATCCCGATCTTTTGATCGCCGATGAGCCGACCACGGCGCTCGACGTGACCGTCCAGGCCGAGGTGCTGCGCCTGATCAAGGAGCTTTGCGCCGAACGCGGCACGGCGGTGCTGTTCATCAGCCACGACCTCGGCGTGATCGCCAGCACCTGCCAGCGGGTGGGCGTGATGTATTCGGGCTGCCTGGTGGAGGAGAACGAGACGCAGGCGCTGTTCGGCGATCCCCGGCACGAGTACACGCGCGGCCTTCTCGGCGCGCTGCCGCGGCTGGGCAGCCGCAGCCAGCATGGAAGGCAACGGCTGGTGGATATCGACAGCATCATCAGCGACCGCTCGAAGCTCACCGAAACGCGATTCATCGCTCCGCGTGCTGCGGAAGGAGGCCAGCCATGACCGCCCCGCTGCTGCAGGTGGATGACCTGCATGTGCGTTTTCCCATCGCCGGGGGCGGCCTGCTGGGGGGCAGGCGGACGCTTTATGCCGTCAACGGCATCAGCTTCGATCTGGCAAAGGGCGAATGCCTGTCGATCGTCGGCGAATCCGGCTGCGGAAAGTCGACCACAGCGCTGTCGATTTTGGGGCTGCAGGAGGCGACGGAAGGTTCAATCCGGTACCGTGGCCAACCGTTCAGCGGGGCCGGTGGGCCGGGGCGGATGCAGCGGGCGAGGGCCGTGCAGATGGTGTTCCAGGACCCCTATGCCTCGCTGAACCCGCGCCAGACGGTCAGGACGTCGCTTTCGGCCCCGCTGCGGCTGCACGGGATCAAATCCGCTTCGGAGATTTCCGACCGGATCGAGGCGATGCTCGCCGACGTCGGCCTCACCCCAGAACAGGCCGACCGGTATCCGCATGAGTTTTCAGGCGGCCAGCGCCAGCGCATCGGCATCGCCCGGGCGCTGATCCTTGAGCCCGAGATCGTCGTTCTGGACGAGCCGGTCTCGGCGCTGGACGTCTCCATCCGGGCCCAGATCATCAACCTTCTCCTGGACCTGCAGGAAAAGCGCGGCCTGTCCTATCTGATGATCAGCCACGACCTGAGCGTGGTGGAGCACATGAGCGACCGGGTGCTCGTCATGTTCGCCGGCCAGGTGGTGGAGGAGGGGGGCTGGCGGCAGATCTTCGAAACCCCGGCCCACCCCTACACGCGCCGGCTGATTGCGGCCATTCCCGATCCGGACGTGGCCTTACGGCGCAGCGAAAGATCGGAGCGGTCCGCCGACCTGCCGATGCTGGACGGACGGGCATTCGTGGCCGACGGCAGCGTGGCGCCGGACGTTTTCGTCCGACCGGCGCCGTCGGAACTGGTCGAGTTCGCGCCGGGTCACAAGGTCCGTCTCGCCGCGGCGCATTGACACTGCGGGAACGCGTCGGCCAGGGTCGCCGGGTTCTGAAGTGATCGTCGCGGCGCCTAGGGCTGTTTTGCCTTGATGTACGCCGCGAGATCGGCGATCTCTGAACGTGTGAGCGACAGGTTGGGCATCCGGGAGTGGGGCGGCGCCGCCAGGAAAGCCGACAGGCTGCCTTCGTCAAATCGTTCCGATCGACCGATCTGGGCGAACGTCGGCACGCCATCGGTACCGTGGCTTTGGCCTGGCGCCACGACGTGACACTCACTGCACCAGCGTTGCGCGATGTCACGGCCCCGGGCCGCATCGGCCGCGACGCTCTCGCCGACGCCCATCAGGGCAAGAGTAACGGCACCGGCACATTGGAAAGCGCGTATTGCATGCATCGCAAGGCGTCTCCTTGTTACACCAGAAGCTCTGTCGTCAATATTTGGCGGTTTCGGCTTTGCGAATGCATCCAGGGTATGGATTCGCTAGCGTCCGACGTCGTGATATGATGCCAAAAATCGGGCTGTGTCCAGCAATGGCGGAGGCTGCCGCCACACCCTCTTTCACCGCAGCAGAGCGACCCGCACACGCGCGCACATTGACTTCGAAGGTCCAATCGTCACCGGGCGGCGGGACGGGTTTGAGGGCGGCGAGCGAGGCTCGATACGCTCGGGCATCGGATCGCGGGGAGTTGGGGCGGGACGCTTGGCCAAGGCACATTATGGGGCAGGAACCGAAGCGTAAGGAAGTCAGCCGAATTATCGGCGCGATTATACGTCCCCAATCACAGGTGCAGAGGGCTCGGCGCTGATCCAGCGATAGAGCACCCCGCCGGCTGCACCACCGGCCAGCGGGGCAATCCAAAAAAGCCAGAGCTGCTGCAGTGCCCAGCCGCCGACGAAAAGAGCCGGTCCGGTACTGCGTGCCGGATTGACCGAGGTGTTCGTCACGGGAATGCTCACCAGATGGATCAGGGTGAGCCCAACTCCAATGGCCAGCGGTGCGAAGCCCGCGGGCGCCTTGCCATGCGTTGATCCCATGATGATGAACAGGAACATCAGCGTCATCACGAATTCGGTGACGAACGCAGAGGTAAGGTTATACTTGCCCGGAGAGTGTTCCGCGTACCCGTTTGCCGCGAATCCGCTGGCGACGGCATCGAACCCCGCAGTGCCGCTGGCAATGAGATAAAGGAGTGCAGCGCCAACGATGGCGCCAATGATCTGAGCAACCACGTAAGGAACAATCTGCGAAGCCGGGAAGCGGCCCCCGGCGGCCAGCCCGACCGTAACCGCCGGGTTGAGGTGGCAGCCCGAGATGTGGCCGACAGAATACGCCATGGTGACTACGGTGAGGCCGAAGGCCAGCGAGACGCCGAGAAGCCCGATGCCCAGGGTGGGAAACGCCGCTGCCAAAACAGCGGAGCCGCACCCGCCAAACGTCAACCAGAACGTACCGATCGCCTCGGCCGCATATTTACGTGAGTCAGCCATGAGATTGTCCACTCTCAGTTCGCCATCCCGCTTTCCGGATATATGGCGCCAACTGGAGCGGCAAGTCGAGAGCGACGATATCATCGCAATGCGACTCTTGGGCGTCGAAGCGCTGCGAAGAACCTCAAGCCCCGCGACCTCTGTCACCATCGGCCAGTGGACGGAACATCTGGGCGGGTGGTGGCGACCCCTGCAGGATTCGAACCTGCGACCTAGTGCTTAGAAGGCACTTGCTCTATCCAGCTGAGCTAAGGGGTCGTGTGCATCAACCCGCCGTCAATGCGTCCAGGGCTGGATCCGGTTGAAGCGGAAATTGTCCGGGTAGGCGAGTTTCTTGGGCGTCGGCTCGTGCGGCTCGATCACCCGGTAGGCGATGCCGTTGCGCTCGGCATAGGCGACGGCCAGTTCGCGCGTGTCGAAAAACAGCTTCACCTGCTGGCGCATGTCGCCGGAACTGGTGTAGCCCATGATCGGATCGATGGTGCGCGGCCGCTCCGGATCGAATTCCAGCACCCATCGTTGCGTTTTCGCCTTGCCGGACTGCATGGCGGTCTTGGCGGGGCGGTAGATCTTCGCGGTCATGGGTTTGTCTGGCTCCGACGGTTTCACATGTGCCGCTTCGACGTGCACCGGAATGGCGCAGTCACCGCACGGCAAACGCATCGGACGTTTCCCGCAAAGCCGGCCGGACGAGCGCACGGCTCGCGCGGCGGGCCGAACCGCCCTCTGCTGCGCCAGTCCTTAGCATCCGACCGGACGCATTTCAACGGGATAGCCATGCCATCAGCGACGGCCGGCGCAGGCGGCTGTCGCGAACGCCCTGCGGGTCGCTATCATGAGAGGGCCACGTCGCGGTGCCGGCCATGGGACGGCCTGCGCTCTCGTGGCGACGCATCGATGCGGATGGGAGCTGGCAAACGATGAGAACGCCGATTGTTCTTTGCGCAGCCGCCATCGGCCTGGCCGGCTGCGTGACGCAGGGCGGTAACATCTACCCCGAGCCGATCCCCGGCAGCATCACCTATGGCGGACAACCCCGCTCGAAGCTGACGAAGGCGCCGGTCGGCAGTTGGTTCCATCATCGCTTTACCGACCAGTACGGCCGCACCGTCGAGGAGACCTACGTCATCCAGCCCGACCGATCGCTGCTGCTGACCCAGCGGCTGGTGCTGGAGTATTCCGTTCATTCGCATTGACGGCTGTGGATGTCGTTGCGCTCACGTCGGGTTGCGGTCGATATTTGCTGTTGCGGGCTTTGCCGGATGCGTGTATCTCCGCCTGCACGGAACGGCGGAGTGTAGCGCAGCCTGGTAGCGCATCTGGTTTGGGACCAGAGGGTCGGGAGTTCGAATCTCTCCACTCCGACCACCGTCATATCACCCTCTAATTTCAGGCCGAATCGTTAGCTAGTCTTCGTCCCCGCGGCGGACGGATTCGCGGCCCTCTCCTCAAAGCTGCAAACTCAAGTTCCCGGTGCGGCTGCCGCTGTGACGCGCCAGACCGTGTTGCCGACATCGTCGGCGACCAGCAGCCCGCCCGACTTGTCCACGGCAAGGCCGACGGGGCGGCCATGGGTCTTGTTTTCGTCCTGCAGAAAGCCCGTGACGACGTCGCGAGGCTCGCCGTTCGGACGGCCGTCCTTGAAGGGAACGAACACAACCTTGTAGCCATTGAACTTGTCGCGATTCCAGCTTCCATGCTCGCCCACGAAGGCGCCGCCCTGGTAGGCGGCCGGCAGGTTGGTTGCGCTGTAGAAGGCCAGGCCGAGCGGGGCGACGTGGGAGCTCAGGGAATAGTCCGGGACGATCGCCTTGGCGACGAGATCGGGCCGCTGCGGCATCACCCGCGGATCGACGTTCTGGCCAAAATAGCTGTAGGGCCATCCGTAGAAGCCGCCGTCCTTGACCGAGGTCATGTAGTCGGGGACGAGGTTGGGTCCGAGCTCGTCGCGCTCGTTGACGACGGCCCAAAGAGCGTGGGTCTGCGGCTCCCAGCTCAATCCGTTGGGGTTGCGCAGCCCGTCGGCGAAAATGCGGTGGCGGCCGCTTTCCCGGTCGACTTCCCAGATCGCGGCCCGTTCCTTCTCCGCCTCGAGGCCGTTTTCCGTGATGTTGCTGTTCGAGCCGACGCCGACATAGAGAAGCTTGCCATCCTCACTGGCAACGAGGCTCTTCGTCCAGTGATGATCGATCGGACCGCCCGGCAGTTTGGTCACCACGGTGCCGGGCGCGGTGATTTTCCTCTCGCCCGGCTGATAGGGGTAGCGCACGATCGAATCGGTATTGGCGACGTAGAGGTCGTTGCCCACGAGCGCCACGCCGAACGGCGAACTGAGGTGGTCCAGGAAGGTTTCCTTGACGTCGGCCACGCCGTCGCCGTTGCTATCCCGCAGCAGCGTTATCCGGTTGCTTTCCTTGCTGCTGTCGCCCCCGCCGGATGTTGCAACCGACTCGACCCAGGCCATGACGATGTCCTTGGGGCGTTTCACGGCCGTCTCAGGCGGGGCAACCGACTCAATTGCGAGAACATCGCCGTTCGGCAGAACATAGACGGAGCGCGGATGCTTCAAGCCCGTAGCGAGCGCCTTGATCTGCAGATCCTTCGGCACGACCGGCGTCTCGTTCTCCTTCCAGCCCACGACGGAGGCCACGTGCATCGGAGGGAGAAGGTACTGCTTGAGGGCGGGAAGTTTCGGATTGGACCCTATTTCGCTGTCCGGAACAGGTTCGCTCTCGCTGCAGGCCGCCAGACTTAGACCGCAGCCGCAAAGAAGCACGACGGCGACGGCTCGGCCGCCGCTCGGAAGCGAAAGGCTGCTCATGGCGTCAAAACCTCGAAACGTTGGCGTTGGACGATGCGGCCGAGGACGGCATTGATGACCATCAGAACGACGACGACAGCCGAGAGCGTCATTCCGGTCGGTACGACCGACGTCCAGGCATCGCGGCTGTGGATGAAGGCGTTGAAGAGCGCGATGACGAAGGCGGCGATATTGCCCAGCACGTAGAGCCATCCGACGCCCTGGCGGAGCGGCAGCCTTCCGGTGGCGATGTCGATGATGCCGGCCATGCCGGCAAGGCCGCCGACGAGCAGGCCCGCCGCGAGCAGCCACGCCGAAAAATCGGCCCACGTCATTTCCGCCGTCATCCAATAGGCGATGTCGGTCGCAAGGACACCCGTGAAGCAGGCGGCGGAGAAGTGAAGAAGAATGGAGCGCAAGGGGCGGGGCGGAATCAGTATCTTGGCGGAGGGTCTCGCGTAGGTCATCGTCATCATCCGCATGTAGCTGACGGCGGTGAAACTCGGTCTTCGGCGCAATGTTCCGTGCATGGTCATGCAAATATCGAGTGTATCCACCGGGCGCGTAAATAGGTTCCGGCCAGCCGCCGGCCGCGATCGGGACCAGGCGCGACAGCGCATTGTCCTGCCGTATATGCGCCCTGGCGATCACCGGCAGGCATGCCTGGAGCCGCGGGTGTCGGTCAGCGCCGGTTTCAACCTCGGTCCAAGGCACGCATTCCGCTCTATTCAAGGGCAACGCTGCCGCGATCCGGGGCCGGTCGGTTGCGCCGCGTGAACAGGTGCGGCACCGAGGTCTTGAGGCGCTCCATGAAGAGATAGATCACGGGCGTCACGTAAAGGGTGAGAAGCTGCGACACCAGCAGCCCGCCGACGACCGCCACGCCGAGCGGCTGCCTGAGTTCGGCGCTGGCGCCGGTTCCGAGTGCGATCGGCAGGGCGCTCATGATCGCGGCGACCGAGGTCATCATGATCGGCCGGAAACGCATCAGGCAGGCCCGGTGTATCGCCTCGAGCGCCGGGCTGCCGTCTCGCTGCAGCGACAGCGCAACGTCGATCATCATGATCGCGTTCTTCTTGACGATGCCGATCAGCATCAGCAGGCCGATCACCGCGATGATGGAGAGATCAAACCCGAACAGCCACAGCGCCAGCAGTGCGCCGGACGCCGCCGACGGCAGCCCCGACAGCACGGTGAGCGGGTGGATGAAGCTCTCATAGAGGACGCCGAGGACGATGTAGATGGTCACGACGGCCGCCAGGATCAGCAGGCCCTGGTTGGCGGCGGCGTCCTGGAACAATTGCGCAGTTCCGTAAAAGCGCGTTGTCACATCCGGCGGCAGGCCGATTTCCGCCTTCAGGCGGTCGATCTCGCGAACGGAGTCGCCGAGCGCCACCCGATCGGGAAGGTTGTAGGAGATGGTGACGGCCGGCAACTGGCCGAGCTGGTTGATGGTCAGCGGTCCCGGCATGGTCTCGATCCGCGCAAAGGCACCGAGCGGCACAACGCCGCCGCCAGCGGTCCCGACCTGCAACTCCGCCAGCCTTGCGGCGGACCAGTTGATCGCCGGATCCAGTTCCATGATGACCTCGTAACTGTCGCTCGGCGTGTAGATCGTCGAGATCTGCTCCGTGCCGAATCCGTCATAGAGCGTCGAGCGCAGTTCGCCGGCACTGACGCCGAGCACCGAGGCCTTGTCGCGATCGACGACGAGCCTCGTCTGCGGCGCATTGTTCTGGAGGTCGCTGCTCACGTCGGCAAAGTAGGCCCGGTCGCCGCGCATCGCCTCGTAGAGCTTGTCGGCCCAGCTGTTCATGATGCCCTCGTCGAGACTTTGCACGATCAGCTGGTACTGGCTCGCCGAGGCACGCGATCCGACAGAGAGGTTCTGGGCAGGCGTCATGAAAGCCTGGATGCCGGGGACGGTCGCAAGGTGGGCTCGAAGCTTCGACAACACGACCTGCAGCGGCGGGCGTTCGTTCTTCGGCTTGAGCTCGACGAACAGCCGGCCGGAATTGAGGCCGGCTGCGGCACCGCCGGCGGTGCCGACCGAGCTTGCAACATGGGCGACATAGGGCGAGGCGGCGAAGACCGCCTCCACCTTGGCTTGCAGGTCCGACATGGCGGCGTAGGAGACGTCCTCACGGGCGCGGGTCGTCACCAGCAGCTGGCCGATGTCTTCCTGCGGGAAGAAGCCCTTAGGGATCGTGGCAAACTGATAAGCGGCAATGGCGAACGTTGCGAGGAACAGCACGAGCATCGTCGGCCGATGACGCAGGCAGACCTTGAGGGACCGGTTATAGCCCTGCAACATGGCGTCGAAGGCTTGCTCGAATGTCCTGTCCAGTCGTCCGGCAAGTCCGCTGCTGATGCCAGCAGCGGGTTTATCCGGCAGGCGGGAGGCCAACATCGGCGTCAACGTCAGCGAAACGAACGCGGATGCGAGGATCGCGACGGTGACGACGACAGCGAACTCGTTGAAAATGCGGCCGATCACGCCCCCCATGAGCAGGACGGGAATGAAGACGGCTACGAGCGACAGCGAGATTGCAATGATCGTAAAACCGATCTCCCGCGAGCCGGCAAGGGCAGCTGCGAGCGCGGGCTTTCCATCCTCTTCCATGTGCCGGACGATATTTTCCAGCATGACGATGGCATCGTCGACGACCAGGCCGACGGACAGGGTCAGTGCCATGAGAGAGATGTTGTCGATTGAAAAGCCCAGGACATACATCGCTGCGAAGGTGGCGATGATCGATACCGGGACGGCAAGCGCCGGGATCAAGGTCGCGTAAAGCCGGCGGACGAAGGCGAAGATCACGAGGATGACGAGACCGACGGTCAGTGCCAGCGTCAGCTGCACGTCGCGCACCGCGCCGCGGATCGACGCCGAGCGGTCGTTCAACGGCGCGATCGTGGCTGCCGCCGGCAAGGCCTGGCGCAGCGATGGCAGCTTCGCCATCACCGCATCCACTACAGCCACGGTGTTTGCATCCGGCTGGCGCTGAATTGCCAGAATGATCGCGCGCTCGCCGTCGCTCCAGCTTGACGTCTGGTTGTTGGCGACGGAATCGATGACCTTGGTCACCTCGCCGAGGCGCACGGTCCTGCCGTCTTTGCTCTTGACGACGACCCTGGAAAAGGCGGCGGCATTGTCGAGCGGGGTGTTGGCGACGATGGCCATCTGCCGGGCGCGGGTCTGCACGGTGCCAAGCGGCGAACTGTCGTTTGCCGAAGCAACCGCCGCCTTCAGGTCATTGAGGGAGATGCCGCGCGCGGCGAGCGCATCCGGGTCGATCTGGATGCGAACCGCGTATTGCTGACTGCCGAAGATCGACACTTCGGCAACGCCCTCGAGCGTCGAGAGCGTCGGCGAGATCACCTGCTGGGCGATCGCATCGAGCTGCGTCAACGGCACCGTCTGGCTTCGCAGCGCCAGCAGCAGAACAGGCGCGTCGGCCGGGTTGACCTTGCGGTAGCTCGGCGGTGCCGGCATGTCCTGCGGCAGGGTCCTGAGGGTTCGGGTGATCGCCGCCTGGACGTCGGCCGCGGCAGCGTCGATGTTGCGGCCCAGATCGAACTGGATGGAAATGGACGTCGAGCCGAGCGCGTTGGTCGTCGAGATCGTGCTGATCCCGGCAATCGTGGCAAACTGCTTGATCAACGGTGTCGCGACCGAGGTGGCCATTGTGTCCGGCGACGCCCCGGGGAGGCTGGCCGACACATTGATGACCGGAAAGTCGGTGCGCGGCAGCGCCGCGATCGGCAGGCCCAGATATCCGAACAGACCGGCGATCACCAATGCCACCGACAGAAGCACGGTTGCCACCGGGCGACGAATGCAGAACTCGGACAAGGTCATGGCCGTATATTCCAGGGCCGGAATTGCGGGGCGTACCGGCGGTACCGATTAATCTATCAACCCGTCGCCGGCGCAGCCGACGCGACCGACACCCGCTCGCCCGGCTTCAAGCGGGACTGTCCCTCGATCACGATCCGGTCGCCGGAAGAAAGGCCCGCCTTGATCGCAGAACTGGTTCCGTCGTCGGCGGCCACGGCGATCGGGCGCACTTCGACGGTATCGTCATCCTTGAGGCGGTAGACATAGGGGCCGCTCTGTCCGAACTGCACCGCGACGGTGGGGACGACCGGAACCTGCGCCAGGGTCTCTTCTTCCACGTCCACATCCACATACTGGCCGGGCCAGAGCTTCTGCGCACCGTTCTCGAAGGTTGCGCGCATCCTGATCGTGCCGGATGCGGTATCGACGGCCGAATCGATGAAATCGAGCATTCCCTGGCCGATCACCGTGTCCGTACCGCTGACTTTTGCCACCACCTGCGGCCTTGCGCCGCTATCCAGCAGTTGCTTGAAGGTCTGCAGGCGGTCTTCCGGCAGGGTGAAGTCGACATCGATCGGATCGACCGCGGTGATCGTCACGAGGCTGGTCGACGCGGTGCCTGACTGGCCGACGAGATCGCCGATCGCCACCTGCACCGTGCCGAGCCGGCCGTCGATCGGTGCATGAATCTGCAAGAGGCTGAGCGCGACCTGGTCGGCATCGATCGTCGCTTGATCGGCGGCGATCGTGGCTTCGGTGGATTTCTGGACGGAGAGGGCGGTCTCGTAGGCCTGCTGGGTGCCGGTGTTTTCATCGCGCAGGGTGCGTGCCCTTTCAAGCCCGGTATTCGCCGCCGCCAACAGTGCGTTATCCTTGGCAAGGATGGCTTGGTCTCGGGCGAGGTCGGCCTTCGCCTGGCGATCGTCGAGGCTGAACAGGAGGTCGCCGGCCCGGACCATCTGGCCATCCTTCACGTGGATTGCGGTGATCTGGCTCGCTGTCCTCGCGGCAACGGCGACGGTCTGGGGCGCCTGGACATGGCCGAAGGTATGAAGGACGACCGGGAAATCCCGGTTCTCCACGATCGCTGTCTGCACGGTTATGCCGGCTCCGTGCGCCCCGCCCGGTTCGCCTCGCGCCCCGGCGGGCGAGGTGGAGGCCGTGGATGTGGCGTAGGCCGTCTTGTCCGCCCCCGGCGTGGCATACAGTCCGTAGAGACCCGAAGCGCCGAGAAGCGCGATGAGCGAAACCACGAGTACGGCGCGTTTGTTGACCATGAAGGCCTCCGGGGCTTAGCCCATCCGCCATACTTGCTCCGTCAGTTCGGCGCATTCAAGCAGATTACAGAGATTTAACCTGACCAACGGCCAGCGACGCGTGGCGAGGGCGCGAACGTGTCGGCTTTGGGCTGGGAAGGGGGCTGCCCTGATTTGCACACGGTTGCGGGTGTCGCTTTCGTGCCCGCCCTGTTAAGGTAACGGCGAGCCTGAAGGACTGGTCAGGAGGATCCATGGACAGCATCGTTCCTCGCATCACCGAACTTGCTCACGGTGGCGGTTGTGGCTGCAAGCTGGCGCCCTCCGTCCTTCAGAAGCTGCTTGCCACGCAACCGGCTGCACAGCCCTTTGCCCAGCTCCTCGTGGGCAACGAGGCGGCCGACGACGCCGCGGTGTGGCAGGTCGACGACAAGACATGCGTGATCGCCACGACCGATTTCTTCATGCCGATCGTCGACGACCCGCGCGACTTCGGGCGGATTGCCGCCACCAACGCCATTTCGGACATCTACGCCATGGGCGGCAAGCCGATCCTGGCACTGGCGATCGTCGGCATGCCGATCAACAAGCTCGACCCGGCGACGATCGCCGCCATTCTCGAAGGCGGCGCTTCCATCTGCGCGGAAGCGGGGATTCCCGTTGCCGGCGGGCATTCCATCGATTCCGTCGAGCCGATCTACGGACTAGCCGTCATCGGCATCTGTCGCCCGGAGCAGGTACGCCGCAACGGCGGCGCAAGGCCCGGCGACAGGCTGATCCTGACCAAGGGCATCGGCGTCGGCATCTATTCGGCGGCCATCAAGAAGAATGTGCTGCCGGAGGGCTGCTACGAGGAGATGATAGAATCGACGACGCTGCTCAACCGCATCGGTGCGGACCTAGCGGCCGACGCCGACGTGCACGCGCTGACGGATGTCACGGGTTTCGGCATCCTCGGGCATGGGCTCGAGATGGCGCGTGCATCCGGCCTGTCCCTCACCCTTCGCCGGTCCGCCATACCCTGTCTGTCGCAGGCGGAGCGGCTGGCGCAACAGGGCTTCGTCACCGGGGCCTCGGAACGCAACTGGGCGAGTTACGGGGCCGACGTGGTGTTGCCGCAAGACTTGCCGGACTGGCAGCGCCTGCTGCTCGCCGATCCGCAGACCTCGGGCGGGCTTCTGGTCGCGTGCGCACCGGAAAGGTCCGATGCCCTGGTCGAGCAAGTCCGGCGCGCCGGTTATCCGCTCGCCAGCATCGTCGGAACCGCGCAGCAGGGAAGCGCTGGAATTCAGGTCGTTCCCTGAGGGTTTCCGTCTCCGGCGGAACAAGCGCCGCCGAGCGCCGTTGGTGAACCACGAAGGGAGATCGCCATGCGCAACCTGATAACCACCCTCCAGTCCGCATTAGCGTTGGGTGCCGTTTGCCTGCTGACCACCGTTCCCCCCGGTCCGGCATTCGCGCAGACCGCGAAAGGAAAAACCGATTGTGTCACCCCGGGTCCCAAGGCAGGCGCCAAGGCGGAGCCGGGGACTGCTCCCGACCGGACCAGCGCCGACGGCACGGCGCCGGGCAACAGCGGCTCGACCGGCTGGACCGGCGGCACCGGTGGCGCGCATATCGGCACAAATCCGCAAGGGGCGACGGCTACGTCGACCACCTGGCAGCCGCCGACCGCACGCGGGCTCGACCTTGCCATGGCGCCGAAGGCGGCGGAAACGGGCTGCTGAGGATTTGGAAAGACCTCTTCCTCAAGCCTGGTTTGACGATGCTCTTGCCAACTGACGGCATCTCGGCCGTCAGGCTGGCGGAAGAGAATGGGAGTCGAACCCACCCGAGACAGCCTCGCTGCCCCACCCGGATTTGAAGTCCGGACATGCCACCGGGCATGGTTCTCTTCCGTCGCCTGATTTCACTGTTGCAGCGCAGCCAGCAAAGCACGATTGTCGCGGCGTTGCCATCCTTGCGCTTGATTTTGGGATAGGGCGCCAATGGACCGGCGACCTAGTCGACGGTCTTTCCAATATCGTCGGCGACAAATGCGCCCCGTTCTCCGATCGGCTGCGGTGGGCCGGTTGTCGAGTCCCGTTCCGTCTGGTGCTCGAGTTCGGCGTTCACTTCCGCTCCGACGATGAGAACAGCAACGGAAAGCCACATCCAGACCATGAATCCGATCAGCCCGCCGAGGGCGCCGTAGGTCGCATTGTAGTTCGCGAAGTTGTCGAGGTACCAGGAGAAGCCGAGCGTCATCAGGAGCCAGGCGAATGTGGCCAGGGTCGCTCCCCAGGTAATCCACCTTACTTTTGCTGGCTCGCGGCTCGGGCCGAAGCGATAAATCGCCGTGAGCGCCAGGAACATCATCGCCAGCAAGAACGGCCAGCGGGCAAGCAGCGTCAAACTCTCCTTCAGCGGGGTCAGCGAAAGATGTGAGGTGATCACGGGCAGCAAGGCGAGGGCGCCGATCATCAACGCCGCGCTCACCATCGCGCCAAGTGTGAAGGCTAACGCGACCAGGTTCAGCCGGATGAAGCCGCGCTTCTCCTTTTCATCGTAGGCCACGTTCATGGCCTGGAAGACCGCCAACGTGCCGTTGTGAGCGCTCCACAGGGCGATCGCAAGTCCGCCAAGGAATGCAAATCCTAGCGTGGTGTTCCTGTTCTGAATCAGTGACTGAAGCTGGTCGGAGAAGATCTGAATGGCAGCCGGCGGCAGGACGCCGGCCATGTCGCGGATATGCGCGGAGATATCGGCGGGATCTGCAAGCAACCCGTAGAGCGACACTACGGCCGCAAGGGCCGGAAACAGCGCGAGAAGCAAATAGAAGGTGACGCCGGCAGCGACAAACGTGACGTTGTCGTCGGAGACCGAACTCACGGTTCTCCAGAATACGTCGAGCAGCCCCGGTACAGGAATTTCGGTTGGGCGTTCGGCATGTCTTCCGCGGCCATCCGACGCAGATTGCGTTTTCCGATCGGTCCCTTTGTCGAGGGTCCGAGCGGGGGCGTCTCCTCGCGGCGACAAGACACCGGCCACTAGTCCGAGGCCTACGAGTGCCAAGGCTGCGGGAGTGTTGATAATGAACTGTCCACGAGACATGACGACGCCTCCACCAAACCGAAGGCGTTAACGCCTGGAACTTGAAATCGATGCATCGCTGGCTTGGTTTATTGAGGCGTCTCGAAAGTTCGCAGCATCGGCTACGAGAACCGTCATCGTCATCTTTTCCATGCTCATCTCCCGTGGGTCCGCTTTCCGTAGGGCGGAGCCAGGTCGTTGTCCTAGTCTGCTGGAACAATCCGATTGACCGTTTGTTTCATAAACGGATTGCGGCCGTCGATGGCTGCAAATCAGTCGGGAGAATGATGATGAGCAACCCATTCGAAGGCGACGGCACGATCGTTCCCGAGGGGCAACGCCCAGTGAACCCGAGTGTGGCCGAACCACGGGCCACTGCGGGCGAGCCAAGGGATACTGAACCTCGGCAGGGAACGGCGCAGAGCAGCACAGGCGAACTGACCCAATCCCTGCAAGAGGACGTGCAAACGCTGGGGCAGCTCGCCAAAGATCAGACGCGGCAGGTGAAAGAGGCAGCAGGCAAGCTCGCTGCCGATCAGAAGGGCTTCGCCGCCAGCAAGGTCAGCGGAGTTGCTGCAGCCATTTCGAAAGTCGGCGCAGAACTCGAACAGAGCGATCAACCGGAGGTCGGCCGCTATGCCCGACAAATCGGCGACTCCCTCCAGAACTTCGCGGGCGAAATCAAGGACCGCGACCTGGGCGAGATCGCCCATATGGCTGAGGATTTCGGACGCAGGCAGCCGCTGGCCTTCCTGGGAATGGCCGCACTGGCGGGACTGGTGACCAGCCGCTTCGTCATGGCCTCGTCTCGGCGACGCCCGCGGAGAACAGCTTCGACTGGAACCACCTCAGTGCGACAAGGCCCACAGGATCAGGAGGGTATGTATAATGGCTAATCACAGCGACCATCGTCCGCTCCCCGAACTGGTTGGCGGTCTGCTCACGGACATTTCCGGGCTCTTTCGCAAGGAAATCGACCTGGCTAAGGCCGAGGCCTCGGAAAAGATGGACCGCGCCCTCGGCGGGCTCGAACTTCTTGCCATCGGTCTCGTTTTCGCCATCGGAGCGATCGGCGTTCTCCTGAGTGCGGCGGTGACCGGGCTGGCTGCTTTCCTGGTGTCACAGGGAATGACCGGGCCGAACGCCAATGCGCTTTCGGCCGTTATCGTCGGCGTCATCGTCGCCATCCTGGCATGGGCCATGATCTCACGCGGGATCGGGGCGCTGCGCTCCAACAATCTTTCGCTCGACCGGACCGCGACATCGCTCCGGCAGGACGCTGAAGTGATCAGGGGAGATCGGCTATGAAACACGATCAAGACCATCGCACCGCCGCCGAACTTCAATCGGAGATCGAAGCCGACCGCGAGCGCATCGAAGAGAAGCTGCATGCCATTCAGGAGCGGATGTCGCCCGGCCAAGTGGTCGACGAGCTGATCGAGTACGCCAAGAACAGCGGCGGCGCCGAGTATGTCAGCAATCTCGGTACGGCGTTGAAGACGAACCCGCTCCCGGTGGCGCTGATGGGCATCAGCCTCGCCTGGCTCATGGCCAAATCCGGCTCCGCTTCCAACGGTTCAGGGGGGCGGACGGAGCGGGAAGAGTATCCCCTCGCCAGGGTCACCGGCGCGGTGAGGAGGACCGAGCCCGTGCAGGATCAGTTCGGTGAGCGATACAGTCATTTCTCCGACGAGCGCGGCAACCGCTTCCGGGCTCTGACAGATAAGGCCGGTCGGCGGGCGGGCCACTTTATCGATGAAGCCGGCCGGACGTACCGCGGATTCGCCGATGCCGCCGGAAACCAGATCCAGGACATCAGGGACGAGGCCGGCACGCTGTTTGACGAGGCATCCGGCTGGATTTCGCAGTCCTGGTCGCAGATAACCGAGTCCGCGGCAAGGGTCCAATCCGCGATCAGCGACGCCGGGCGAAGTGTCGGCGAAAAATCCGCCGCAGCCGGCAACGCGATCAGCAATCAGACGGCCAACCTCAATCAAGCTCTGTTGACGCAGTTTCGGGAACAGCCGTTGGTGGGCGGTGCGCTCGCATTTGCTGTCGGGGCAGCGATCGGATCGGCGCTTCCCAACACCGAGCAGGAAGACGAAATCATGGGCGAGCCTGCCGATGCGCTTCGCGAGGCCGTCGCCGATCGGGCGAGTGATGCGATGCACAAGGTCGGCGAAACCGCTGCCGATCTATACGGTCGGGCAACTGCTGTTGCCTCCGACGTCCACGACGCGGCGAAGGAACGCATCGCAGAGGAAGCGCGCGACTACAAAGGCTAGCGAATGCTGCCCCAGGGTGGTGCCTTGGGGCAGTGTTGCCATGTGTTCCCGCCATGTTGCTTGAGGTTTGTGCCATCAGACCTGCGCTGAATTGAAGTTCAGACGATCCCTGGGACGCTCCCGGCTCCGGATTCCCCGTAAAGATCAAGCCTGTGCGGATTGACCCGACGGACATCGCCGCGCCGGATCGTGACGCCCTGACGGTCGAAGAACTCGAGGATCTCGATCGCGACCTTCCTGCCGTTGTTGACGCGGTCGCGAAAGTGGCCGGCGGAAAACTCGCCCCGCTCCGCGTGCGCGGCGACATCCTTGATGATCTCGACCATCTCCGCCGTCGTCCCGCGGATGAAGAAGTGGTCGTGACGAATTTCATCGACACGGCCGAGGCGGGCACAGAGTTTTAGGACGCGTCGGATCTCCCGCTCGTCGAGGCCCAGCATTTCGGCGAAGTCGCGGACCCGGGGCGGGCGAAATCTTTGCTCCTCCATCAGGTAGGGGCGGATTTTCGCATAAAGGTCCTCCTCCCTCTCATTAAGCCGAACTTCGTGTCCGGGCAGTCGCACGAACGCGCCCTGGAGCACCAGCCGCCCGGCCGCCTGTTCGATCCTGAGCGCAGCCAGAAAGGTCGGCGGAGGAAGGCGCGGGGTCATCTGCAGCCGCAGTCGTTCGCGACCGATCCCCTGCAGGTCGGGGTGCTCGGCGTGAAAGGCGCCAAGTATCCCCTGCAGGGTGTCGGAGAATTCGGCATGCCGGCGTATGGAAATGGCGTGCCGGGCCGGCGGAGCCTCAATCGTGTCGGCCTGCGCGAAGGCGATCGCCGTCTGCAGGTCCGCTTCGGACAGCACCCTGTCCCGGGCAAAGGCCACGAGATCAACGAGAAACGGCGGGACATCGAGCAACGCCGCAAGCGCAGAGCCGGGATGCGACAGGGACGCGGCATCAAGGAGGTCCAGCCGCTCGGCGGACCGCCGTTTGCGCAAAGGCGCCCGCAGGTCGAGAAGTCGGCCGCCGCCGATGGTGCGTTGCGCCGAGACGTCGCGCAGGATGAAGCGGTCGCCAAAGGCGGCGGCGATCGGTCGGTCGAGTACGAGCTGAACCTTTCCGCGACTGCCTGGCGCCAGCGGCCGTTTGAGCGGGACGATGCGCGCACCGGCCTCGGCGCTGCCGTGATGGAAGCGGGCCGGAAACCAGTCGCCGATTGCCTTCGCCTCGCTATCAAGCACCCGTAGCTCGGCATCGATGCGGTCGGTCGGGGCATGCAGGGAGGGATCGACGACCAGGTCGCCGCGGCCCACCGCCTCCTTAGAGATATTCTCTCCGGTCAGGTTCAACGCACACCGCTGGCCGGCAAAGCCGCGCTCGGCCTGCTGATTCTGGGCATGGATGGACCGAACCCGTGCCACAAGTCCGGAGGGCGAGATCATCACCCGGTCGCCAAGGCCGACCGAGCCGGAAAGCACGGTTCCGGTGATCACGGTGCCTTTTCCCGGAAGCGTGAAGCTGCGATCGACGGCGAGCCGGAAGCAGCCTTCGGCACTCGCGGCAACCGTGGCGCGTTCGGCTGCGGCCAGCCGGTCCCTGAGCGGCTTGATGCCCTCACCGGTTGCGGACGAAACGGGCAGGATCTCGGCATCGCGAAGATGGGTGGACGCCAGCATGCCGCCGATTTCTACCATCAGGCTGTCGAGGCGGGCAGGGGCGGCCAGGTCCGCCTTGGTGATCGCGACGAGCCCGCGGTCGATGCCGAGCAGGTCGAGGATTGCGAGATGTTCGCGGGTCTGGGGCTTGATGCCGTCGTCCGCCGCAACGACCAGCAGCGCGTAGTCGATGCCGCCGGCACCGGCGAGCATGGTGTGAATAAAGCGCTCGTGGCCGGGGACATCGATGAAGCCGGTCACCGCGTCGTCTGCGAACCGGGCATAGGCAAAGCCGAGCTCGATG
Source organism: Mycoplana dimorpha (assembly GCF_003046475.1). Classification (GTDB taxonomy): domain Bacteria; phylum Pseudomonadota; class Alphaproteobacteria; order Rhizobiales; family Rhizobiaceae; genus Mycoplana; species Mycoplana dimorpha. Next base: position 190,166 of record NZ_PZZZ01000004.1, on the reverse strand, counting down.
GTGATGCCGCGCGCCTTCTCTTCCTTCAGGCGGTCGGTGTCGACACCGGTCAGCGCCTTGACGAGCGTCGTCTTGCCATGATCGATGTGCCCCGCCGTGCCGACGATCATCACGCCCTCCCAGACAGCGGCTCCGCGGCCCGGCGTTCCGCTTCCTCGGCATCGGCCGGCGAGAGACTGTCCCGGACAGCGCCGATGAACGGCTGCGCCAGCGTGCTGCCGCCGTTGGTCGCCCGGATCAACCACGCCAATGCCGCCACGCCGTCGCGCGCCGTGCCGGCGCCCATGTGACAGGCCGCGCCGAGCATCGCCTGAGCGTCGGCGTCACCTCTCTCTGCGCCTTGCCGCCACCAGTCGGCGGCCCTCTTCGGGTCTCGCTCCGCGCCGAGCGCATCGTGATAGAGCATGCCGAGCCGCGTCATCGAGGAGGCGATGCCGGCCGCCGCGGCACTTTCCGCCCAGCGTCGGGCCTCGACGGGGTCGGCTGGCATGACCTCGCCTTCGAGCAGCAGCCAGCTCAGCATGTCCTGGGACGGGGCGTCTCCCTTTTCGGCTGCGCGCCGGTAATATTCGGCGGCCGTCCGGTAATCCGGATCGCTGCCGTTCAGCCCCTGCATGTGAAAGGCCGCATAGTTGCGCTCGCCGACCGGATCGCCAGCCTCCGCAGCAAGCCGCAGCCATTTGAGCGCCAGTTCGAGATTTTGGGGCACGCCGATCCCTTCGGTGAAACAGGCACCGATATTGTTCTGTGCGCGTGGGACACCGGCTCGCGCCAAGGGTGTCCAGATCCGCAACGCGGTCGCGTAGTCGCCGGCCTTGGCCGCTGCAAGGGCATCGGCCATCGCGTCGGCCTCGGCCGCAGCCTCGGGTTCGCGCCGAAGTATCCGATCAAGCCACCGCATGACCTCTGACCTCGGACAGGCTTTCCAGGAACGCCGCCTCGTCGGACAGGCACCGCAGGTCCAGCACGAGGGCGCCGTCCTGCAGGCGGCCGAGGATCGGACGGGGCAGGGACCGGAACAAGGCGGACAGCGCCTCGAGCGCGCTTCCGCTCGGCGCTGCGATCCTGATCCCCGCGCTTTGGATGGTTTCGACCGGAAGTGCACCGGAGCCGATCTGGCTCGAACAACAGCAGACCTCGACCGTGTACCCCTGCGGCGTCAGGAGAGCCCCGATTTCGGGGGCCAGCCGTTCCGCCTGTGCCCGTATCTCAGCCTGCTGGCGGGCGAGCATTTTGAGTGTCGGAAGGCGGGAGGCCAGGCGATCGGGGTCGCGGTAGAGCTTCAGGGTGGCCGCCATCGCCGCGATGCGGATCTTGTCGACGCGCAGCGCCCGCTTCAGCGGGTTGCGATTAATTTCCGCGATCAGATCCTTGCGGCCGACGATGAAGCCCGCCTGCGGCCCGCCGAGCAGCTTGTCTCCGGAAAACGTCACCAGATCGGCGCCTTCCGCGACGGCGTCGCGCACGGTGGGCTCCCTACCAAGACCGTAGCGCGACAGATCGATCAGCGTGCCGGCGCCGAGATCGTTGAGGAGCACCACGCCGGCCTCCTGTGCAATCGCCGCAAGCTCTGCACCTGGGACAGCGGCAGTGAAGCCTTCGATCCGGTAGTTCGATGTGTGTACCTTGAGGATCAACGCGGTTTCGGCACCGATCGCGTTGATATAATCCTTCGCATGGGTGCGGTTGGTCGTGCCGACCTCGACGAGTTCGACGCCGGCGCTCTGCATGATGTCGGGCATGCGAAAGGCACCGCCGATCTCGATGAGCTCACCGCGCGAGACGATCGCCTGCCGTCCGGCGCCGATGGTGTGGAGAGCGATCAGGACGGCCGCCGCATTGTTGTTGACGATGGTGGCAGCCTCGGCGCCGGTGAGTTCGCAGAGCAGTTCTTGCAGATGGCTGTCGCGTTCGCCCCGCTTGCCGGTCGCAAGGTCAAATTCAAGGGCTGCCGCGTCGCGCATGGCAGCCACGGACGCGGCGACGGCCTCCTCGGCGAGCAGAGCCCGGCCGAGGTTGGTGTGCAGGACCGTGCCTGTGAGGTTGAACACCGGACGAAGCGTCGAGCACTCGCGCTGATCAAGCCGGCTCAGCAGCGAGGCGACGATGCCGTCCTCACCCGGTAACGTACCGCCGCCGCGCACGGCGATGCGGATGTCTCCGAGCACCGCACGCAGTTCGTTTGTCACCACCACCCTCCCGTGGCGTTCGACGAGCGGTGAAACGGACGCAGCTTTCAGCATCTGGTCGACCGAGGGCAGGGCGCGCAGCGCGGCAGGTCCCGACATCGCATCAATACCCCATCATGAATGGGTCGAAGCCCGCCCGCCTGTATTCGGTATCCTTCATCAAGAGATCGAGCCCGAGGCTCGCGACATCATCGGCCACGGCCTCGATGGAAGGATTCTTGTTCTGGTAGAGGATCTTCACCCAGCTGTGGCAGCTGTCGCAGACTTCGGCCTTGACGGTAGCCTCTTCGTCGCCGGTCTCGACCGCCCGATAGCCGATGCCCTTGGTGGAACCGCAGGCCAGACATTTGATGCGAACCTCGTTCCACATCGTGGCGCAGCAGGAGCAGCAGGCATAGCGCACGCCTTCGGCGGGCTGAAAGCCGACCACCATGGAAGCGACCGGCTTGCCGCCGCAGGCGGGACAGACGCCGATGCGGATCGGCACCAGCCGGCCTCCGTCAAGCCCGGCCGCGATGCGCGCGGCGTGGACCTGGACCGCGGCGGCAATGTACAGGTGATGGGCAAGGCTGTCGCCCGGCAGGTCGTCGCTGATAACGTTGCCGATCAGCCAGGCAAGTGTTTCCTCGTCGGCGCCGCGGACCTGCGCCAGCGCCTCGGCCGCGGCATCAGGCTTCTCCAGTGCGTCGGCTGCATTTAAGAACTGGTCGAGCATCTGCCGAAAATCCGGCGATGTCGCCATTGCTGAACGATCGATCGGCGGCATGGCGTTCGCCCGGGCCCGCGCGAGTTGCTCTGGGTCGATCGGCGGAAGCTCGGGCAGAGTGGATGCAAGTTCGCCCTGGATGCGCACAATCGCCGCCAGGAAACGGAGGTAAGGTCCCAGCCGGCTGCCGTCGGCGAGCACCTCCAAGCGATCGGCGCGAACCTTGAAGAGGCGTGACGGGTCAGGCATCAAGGCAAAGAGGGCCTTGGGAACTCCCCCGACCATCGACGGATCGGGCTCTAGACGGGATCCGGACATCACACCTCGCGGGCCGACCGGCCACTGCTATTGCCACCTTACTCTGCCGGATCGATCCGTCCGCGTCCAGCCAGTTCCCTGAGCCATTTGCGATGGTGCCGCCAGGCCCATCCGCCGGTGACCGAGCCGCGCGTCATGGCGCGCAGCGTGCCGCGCGTCCAGAATGCCGCATAGACGTGCACGATGAACACGCAGATGATGACCGCTGCGGCTATGGCATGGATCAGCACGGCAATGCGGTTTGTCTGGATCGACGTGTAACTATGAAAGTACTGATCCCAGATGATGACGCCGGTTGCGATCAGAATTACGATGAGGATGGCCATCGACCAGAAGATCACCTTCTGGCCGGCGTTGTATTTGCCCATCTCTGGCAGCCGTTCCTCGTTGCCGCCAATCACGTCGCGAACGCCCATGAACCACTCCATGTCCGCCCTGTTGAATATGTTGGCCCGCCAGAGTTGGAAAAAGAAGACGTAGAAGCTGAAGAACAGCACCACGCCGATCCAGGGATGCAGCATCCGGGTGTTCTGCCCGCCGCCGAACAAGCCGGTGAGGAAAAACAGCGAGGGGTGAAACATCGCAAGGCCGGACAGCGCCAGCAGGATCAGGCTGGTGGCCGTGATCCAGTGATTGACGCGCTTGGCCGGCCCGTAGCGGTTGACGGTCACCGGCGGCCCGCGATGGATCGTGTCCTCCGATTGAATGTCGCTAGCCGGGGTCATCAGGCGTCCTCCCGCGCGTCTCTGCGCTATCGACCAGCCTTTCCGCGTTAGCCTCGTCTTCAGGCTGCACGCGGTTCGCCCTGCCGAAGATCCCGTGGAGCACCGCGCCGACGGCGACAAGCCCCATGGCAGCGAGACCGGTATACTTCGTCACACCCTTCCAGGTCTGGACGACACCGGAAATCTTCGGGTGATCAGGCAGATCGGAATAGATGTGCGGCTTGTCGTTGTGATGAAGCACGTACATGACGTGGGTGCCGCCCACGCCTGGCGGGTCGTAGAGACCGGCGTTCGCATAGCCGCGCGACTTGAGATCGGTAATGCGGTCGTCCGCATGCTTCTTCATGTCTTCCTTGGTGCCGAACACGATCGCCTGGGTCGGACAGGCCTTGGCACAGGCCGGGCCCTGACCGACGGCCACCCGGTCGGAGCAGAGGGTGCATTTGTAGGCAGTGTGGTCCACCTTGGAGATGCGCGGGATGTTGAACGGGCATCCCTTGATGCAATAGCCGCAGCCGATGCAGTTCTCGTGAATGAAATCAACGATGCCGTTCGAATACTGCACGATCGCGCCGGGTGCCGGGCAGGCCTTGAGACAGCCCGGATCGGCGCAATGCATGCAGCCGTCCTTGCGGATCAGCCATTCCAGATTGTCCGTTTCCGGATTGACCCACTCGGTGAAGCGCATGAGCGTGAACATGTCCTCGGTGAGGTCATGCGGGTTGACATAGGAGCCGACATTCTCGCCGATCTCCGGGTTGGTGTCGTTCCACTCGACGCAAGCCGACTGGCAGGCCTTGCAGCCAATGCATTTCGACACGTCGATCAGCTTGGCGACGGGCGTCAGCTGCCGCTCGGGGGGCGGCAATTCACTGGTGGCAGAGCGGCGGATCAGATCCTTCTGCGTGAGGTTCGTCTCCATCGGCTGCACCGGCGGATTGCTGACGGCCGTACGAGGACTGTCCATCATGCGCTTGCCCCCCTGTCCTTGGGTGCAGTCGAAGGCTCGATGTTGACGAGGAACGCCTTCGATTCGGGCGTCTCGATATTGGCATCACCGACAAAGGCTGCGAGCGAATTGGGGCCGAAACCCTTCTTGGCCGAGCCGGTGAAGCCCCAGTGCAGCGGCACCCCGACAATATGGACCGTCTTTCCGTCGCAGGTCAGAGGGCGGATGCGCTTCGTCACCATGGCCTTGGCTTTCACCTCGCCACGCTTCGACCAGACGCGTACCCAGCCGCCGTTGTCGATGTTCTTCTCCTTCGCCAGTTCCTCCGAGATCTCCACGAAGAATTCCGGCTGAAGCGCCGAGTTCACCCGGTTGTGCTTCGTCCAGAAGTGAAAGTGCTCGGTCAGGCGGTAGGAGGTCCCCGCATAGGGGAATTCGTCCGACGTGCCGAGCTGCGCCACGTCGGTCTCGAACACCCGCGCCACCGGATTGCCGCGCATCTTCGGATTGAAGACGTTGGCGACCGGGGATTCGAACGGCTCCATGTGGGCAGGGAACGGCCCGTCACGCATCAATCCGCGCGCGAACAGGCGGGCTGTGCCCTCCTGGTTCATGATGAACGGACCGACTTCGTCCGGCTTGGCCGTCGGGGCAATGTCCGGGACGTCGTAACCCGTCCATTTCGAGCCGTCCCACTCGAGCAGCTTGCGCGACGGATCCCAGGGCTTGCCTTGCAAATCGGCCGAAGCGCGATTGTAGAGCGTGCGCCGGTTGAGCGGCCAGGCGAACGTCCAGCCGAGATAGGCGCCGGTGTCGTCTGGATCATGATTGTCGCGCCGGGCCATGTTGTTGCCCTGCTCGTTGAAGTTGCCGGAATAGATCCAGCAGCCGCACATGGTCGAGCCGTCGTCGCGCAGTTGCGAGAAGTTTGTCACCTGCTTGCCGGCCGCGACCAGGACCTTGGTCGGGTCGGCAGGGTCCGTGAGATCGCTCAGCGCGCGACCGTTGATCTCCTTGGCCAGTTCCTCAGGAGTCGGATTGTTCGGATCGGCATACTCCCATGACAGGTTGACGATCGGATCGGGGAAGGCGCCGCCTTCCTTGCGATACAGGTCCCGCAATCGCAGGAACAACTGGGCGATCGTATAGGTGTCGTGCTTCGCTTCGCCGGGCGGCGTCCCGCCCGCCCAGTGCCATTGCAGCCACCGGCCGGAATTGGTCAGCGAGCCGTCGTCCTCGGCAAAGCAGGTCGTCGGCAGCTGGAACACCTCGGTCTGGATTGATGCGGTGTCGACCGGGTTGAAGTCGCCGTGGTTTTCCCAGAACCGTGACGTCTCGGTGTCGAGCGGATCCAGGGTGACGAGCCACTTGAGGTTCGACAGCGCCTTGGTGTTCTTCGCCCGGTTGGGGAAGGCCAGCAGCGGATTGAAGCCCTGGCAGATGTAGCCGTTGACCTTGCCGTCATACATCAGTTCGAACACCCGCAGCACGTCGTAGGACGGCACGTCCAGCTTGGAGAGGTAGTTGAAGGCCCAGTCGTTGTCGGCGCGGGCGGCGTCGCCCCACATGGCCTTCTGGAAGGAGACCATGAATTTCTTGTAGTTCTGCCAGTAGCTCGTCTGGCCGGGACGCAGCGGCTTGAACTGGCGCGTCGACATGTAGGTCGCGAAGTCGACCTCCTTTTCCGTCGGCATCGTCAGGTAGCCGGTCAGCAGGTGCGACATCAGGCCGAGGTCGGTCAGGCCCTGGATGTTGGAATGGCCGCGAAGCGCATTCATGCCGCCGCCGCGCACCCCGATGTTGCCGAGGATGAGCTGCAGCATGGCCATGCCGCGGATGTTCTGCGAACCCTTGGAGTGCTGGGTCCAGCCGAGCGCATACATCGACGTCATCGTCTTGGTCGGCGACGAGCATTCCGAGATCATCCCGGCGACCTTCAGGAACTTGTCCTTTGGGGTGCCGCAGATCCGTTCCACCATGTCGGGCGTGTAGGGGGCGAGGTGCTCCTTCAGCAGGTTCCACACGCAGCGCGGGTTCTGCAGTGTCGGGTCGGTTACGACAAAGCCGTCGTCGCCGATCACATAGTCCCAGGTCGACCGGTCATAGTCGCGCTTTTCCGCATCGTAGCCGGTGAACAGGCCGTCCTTGTAGCCGAAGCCGTCCTTGACGAGGTAGGAGGCGTTCGTGAACGCCTTCACGTACTCCCACTGTACCTTGTCGTTGTCGATGCAGTACCTCATCACGCCGTTCAGGAACGCGATGTCGGTTCCCTGGCGGATGGGGGCGTAGAGGTCCGAAACCGAAGCCGTGCGCGTATAGCGCGGATCGACGACGATCAGCCTGGCGCCGCGGTTCGCCTTCGCCTCGGTTACCCATTTGAATCCGCAGGGATGGGCTTCGGCCGCATTGCCGCCCATCACGACGACGAGGTCGGTGTTCTTGATGTCGGTCCAGGAGTTCGTCATCGCTCCACGGCCAAAAGTCGGGCCCAAACTGGACACCGTGGGGCCGTGTCAGACGCGCGCCTGATTGTCGAAACCGACCATTCCCAGGGCCTTGGCAAACTTGAACGTCGCCCAGGCCGTCTCGTTCGTCGTCGCGGACGCGGCAAGCAGGCCGACCGTCGTCCAGCGGTTGACCGGAACGCCCGCAGCATTCGTCGCCACGAAATTGGCGTCGCGGTCGTCCTTCATCAGCCGGGCGATGCGATCGAAGGCATCCTCCCAGGAGATTCGCTCGAACTTGTCGGAGCCCGGCTTGCGGTGCATCGGGTACTGGAGGCGGGTGGGGGACTTCACGAAGTCCTTGAGCGCCGCGCCCTTGGGGCAGAGCGTCCCGCGGTTGGTGGGATGATCCGCGTCGCCCTCGATGTGGACGATGTCGGCGGTCTCCCCTTTCCGAAGGTCGCCCTTCGAATACATGATGATGCCGCAGGCGACGGAACAATAGGGGCAGGTGTTGCGCGTCTCGGTGGTGGTGGTCAGCTTGAAGGGCCGGACATGCGCGATTTCGGCCGCCTCAGCCTCGCCAAACCCCATTGCACCGAGTGATGTCGCTGCAACTCCCGTTCCGGCCAGCTTCAGAAAGCCGCGCCGAGAGAGTTCCATGTTCATTAGAACAGCCCTCCATCTTCGAACGCCGAGAAACGAAGCGTATCGCGCAAGGCCAGAAAGTCAACGTAATCTGTGGCCGGTTCCATGGAGAGGACAATGCGACGCGGACGCGCGGGCGAACGCGGAGGCAACAAAAAGCGGGCGGGTCAGGGACCCGCCCGCTGCATTCGGCTTGCCGTTCAAGTTCAGTGCAGGATCTGGCTGAGGAACAGCTTGGTGCGCTCGTGCTGCGGATTGTCGAAGAAGTTGTGCGGGTCGTTCTGTTCGACGATCTGGCCTTGGTCCATGAAGATCACGCGATTGGCGACCTGTCGGGCGAAACCCATCTCATGGGTGACGCAGAGCATGGTCATGCCTTCCTCGGCGAGCGACACCATGGTGTCGAGCACTTCCTTGACCATTTCCGGATCGAGCGCCGAGGTCGGCTCATCGAACAGCATGATCTTCGGCTTCATGCACAGCGAGCGCGCGATGGCGACGCGCTGCTGCTGACCGCCGGACAGCTGGCCCGGGTATTTGTGGGCCTGCTCGGGGATCTTGACGCGCTCGAGATAGTGCATCGCGACCTTCTCGGCTTCCTTCTTCGGCATCTTGCGCACCCAGATCGGCGCAAGCGTGCAGTTCTCCAGGATGGTCAGATGCGGGAAGAGGTTGAAGTGCTGGAACACCATGCCGACCTCGCGGCGCACCTCATCGATCTTCTTCAGATCGTTGGTGAGCTCGATGCCGTCGACGATGATCTGCCCCTTCTGGTGCTCTTCCAGCCGGTTGATGCAGCGGATCATCGTGGATTTGCCCGAACCGGACGGCCCGGCGATGACGATTCGCTCGCCCTTCATCACCCTCAGGTTGATGTCGCGCAGCACGTGGAAGTCGCCGTACCACTTGTTCATGTTGACGATGTCCACGGCCACGTCCGTGGCCGAAACCGTCAATTTCTTGGCTAGATTTGCCATCGATGTATTCCCCCTGAATTATCTCGTGTGGCTCGTGTCGAGCCGGCGTTCCACGAATGCTGAATAGCGCGACATGCCGAAGCAGAAAAGCCAGAACACGAAGCCTGCGAAGATTAGACCCGTCAACGGGGTCACCGGCGTGATCCAGCCGCTGTCTCCGAAGCTCGCCTTGACGATTCCGAGCAGGTCGTACATCGAAATGATCGTCACAAGCGAGGTATCCTTGAACATGCCGATGAATGTGTTGACGATGCCCGGGATGACGAGCTTGATCGCCTGCGGCAGCACGACGAAGGTCATCTTCTGGAAATAGTTGAGACCGAGCGCATCGGCGGCCTCGTACTGGCCCTTCGGAATCGCCTGCAGCCCGCCACGGATCACCTCGGCCATGTAGGCCGAGGCGAAGATCGAGACGCCGATGAGCGCACGCAGGAACTTGTCGATATTGTTGCCGGGCTGAAGGAAGAGCGGCAGCAGCACGCTCGCCATGAACAGCACGGTGATCAACGGAACACCGCGAATGAGTTCGATGAAGGTGATCGCGAACGTCCTGACGATCGGCATCTTCGAGCGGCGCCCGAGTGCGAGGAGAATGCCGGCCGGCAGCGATATGGCAATACCCACGAAGGACAGGATCAGCGTGACCATCAGGCCGCCCCAGAGCGGCGTCTCGACGTGCGACAGGCCGAAATAGCCGCCCAGCAGCAGTACGTAGGCGACGATCGGAAAGGCGATGAGCAGCAGGATGGCGTTCAGCCCCTTGCGCGGCACCTTCGGCAACAGCATCGGGATGAGGAGCGCCACGAACATCGCGACAACGAGAAGCGGCCGCCAGAGCTGGTCGCGCGGATAGGAGCCGAACATGAACTGGATGAAGCGGTCATTGACATAGGCCCAGCAGGCGCCGCTCCAGCCGCTTGGCAACAAGCCGCCCTGGTCGACGGTGAGGCAGACGCTGCGGTCCGGTCCGGACCAGACGGCGGAGAGGAACAGCCAGTCGATTGCTGGCGGCAGGAAGTACACGATCGCGGCGATCGCGATCAAGGTCAGCGCCCCGTCGGTCCAGGAGGCGAACAGGTTCCTGTGGATCCACCCGAGTGCGGTGGATTCGGAAACCGGCGGCTTCTCGGCGGTCAGAAACCGGTCGCGGACGAAGGAAATCTCGGTCATCTCAGCGCTCCACCAGTGCCATCTTGGCGTTGAACCAGTTCATGAACAGCGAGGTGACGAGGCTGATCGTGACGTATACCATCATCCAGATCGCAATGATTTCGACGGAGTGTCCGGACTGGTTGAGGATGGTGCCGCCGACCGCGACAAGGTCGGCATAGCCGACCGCAACGGCAAGCGAAGAGTTCTTGATGAGGTTGAGATATTGTGAGGTGAGCGGCGGAATGATGATCCGCAGCGCCTGCGGCAGCACGACCAGCCTGGTCGCCAGTCCGGCTCGCAGCCCCAACGCATAGGATGCCTCGCTCTGGCCCTGCGGCACGCCCCGGATGCCGGCGCGCACGATCTCCGCGATGAAGGCGGCGGTGTAGAGCGAGAGCGCCAGATAGAGGGCGAGGAATTCCGGTGCGACGACCATCCCGCCGCGCATGTTGAAGGAGCCGGGGATCGGGTAGTCGAAGGACAGCGGCCGGCCGAGCAGGGCGAAGACGACGAGCGGCAGCAGCAGGACGAGTGCAAGATTGACGTTCAGCACCGGCGGGCGCTGGCCCGTGGCGCGCTGCCGCGCATTGGCCCAGGCCGTGTAGGCGATCGCGGCCACGACACCGACGCCGAAAGCGGCGATCACGTAGCCGAAGCCTTCGCCGAAGATCGGGGCGGGCATGTAGATGCCGCGGTTGGAAATGAAAAACACCGCGTTCGGGTTGTCCTTCACGTGCTGGAAGATGCTGCGGATCGACGGCAGCAGGGCAAGCACGCCCAGGTACCAGAAGAAGATGACGAGGAGCGGCGGGATGTTGCGGAAGATCTCGACATAGACCGTGCAAAGCCGCGATACGAGCCAGTTGGGCGACAGGCGGCCGATGCCGATGAGAAGCCCCACGATCGTTGCGGTGACGATGCCGCAGGCGGCAACGACGAGTGTGTTCACGAGGCTGACCTGCAGCGCCCGGAAATAGGTCGAATCGGCGCTATAGGCGATCAGGCTCTGGGCGATGTCGAATCCGGCGCGGCTGTTGAGGAAGCCGAAGCCGGTGGTCATGTTGGCGCGGGCGAGGTTCTGCGCCGCGTTGCTCCAAGCGTACCAGATCACCCAGACGATCAGGATCAGTGTTGCCGCCTGGTAGACATAGCTTCTCAGCGCAGGATTGTAGAGGAGCGATACCTTCGGAGGATCGCCGGACCCGGTTCGGGCGTCCGCAACAGCCATTTAGTACCCCTATCATTGTGTTCGCCCTTTTTTCCGGGCGTTCAGGTGAGGAGGGCGGCTGGCCGCCCTCCCGTCAGTCAATCGGCATTCCGTCTCAACGGATCGGCGGCGCGTACTGCAGGCCGCCCTTGTTCCACAGCGCGTTCAGGCCGCGGTCGATCTTGAGGGGTGACCCCTGGCCGACGTTGCGCTCGAAGGATTCGCCGTAGTTGCCGACTGCCTTGATGATCTGCACGGCCCAGTCGGAGGGCAGGCCAAGGTCGGCGCCGATGGTCGAATCGGCCTCTTCACCGAGGAAGCGCTTGATGTCCGGGTTGTCGGACTTCTTCATTTCCTCGACGTTGGCCTGCGTGATGCCGAATTCCTCGGCGGCGACGAGCGCGTAATGCGACCAGCTGACGACGTCGAGCCACTTCGAATCGTTCTGGCGGACCGCCGCACCGAGCGGCTCCTTGGAGATGATCTCCGGCAGAACCATGTGGTCGTCCGGGTTGGTCATCTTAAGACGGATAGAGTAGAGGCCCGAGGCGTCGGTCGTGTAGGCGTCGCAGCGGCCGGCGTTGTAGGCGGCGTCCGCTTCGTCCTGCGCTTCGAATACGACCGGCTTGAACTCCATGTTGTGGGAGCGGAAGTAGTCGGCGAGGTTCAGTTCGGTGGTGGTGCCGGACTGTACGCAGACGGAAGCACCATTCAGCTCCAGCGCCGACTTGACGCCGAGTTCCTTCTTCACCATGAAGCCCTGGCCGTCATAGTAGGTGACGGCGCGGAAGTCGAAGCCGAGCTGCGAATCGCGGCTGGTGCTCCAGGTCGTGTTGCGCGCCAGCATGTCGATTTCGCCGGACTGCAGCGCGGGGAAGCGATCCTTGGCGGAGAGCGGGGTGTATTTCACCTTGGTCGCATCACCGAAGATCGCGGCCGCAACGGCCTTGCAAAGATCGATGTCGAGTCCGGCCCAGTTCCCGGCCGAATCCTGCGCGCCGAAGCCGGCCAGATTCGAACCGTTCACGCCGCACTGTACGAAACCTTTTGCCTTTACGTCTGAAAGCGTGTCGGCCTGAGCGGCCGAGGCGCCAATCCCCATGACGGCAGCGCCGACGAGGGCTGCCACGATTGTTTTTGCCATGTTCAACAACCTTTGTTCATTGTCATTCTGTTGTTTGCCCGGCGTCGGCGTCTTGCGGAAGCGCCGCGGCACCCGCCACCCTCCCGGGGCGAGTTAAGCTATCTCATGCTCAAAAAGCCGCATGGTCAAGAGAGACCGCCGATTTTCCGACAACCCCGTTCAATTGTTCGGTACAGTTCGGAAAAGCCTTGAAGAATCATGCGCCAACAAACGTTTTCTCATTGGAGAACTTCCCGCCGGGCAGCGCGCCGATTGCCACACGTCAGCGTTGCGTGATGGGTTCTTCAGGAATTTTGTCTTGACCGCGGAAACCGGCGGGCCGACTAATCCGGATTCATTCGATGCATAAAACCCCCGGAAAGTAAGCGATGAACGACAAAGCAGCAGTGCTCGCCGATGCGGGCGACAATACCCGCCTTGCCCATATTGGAAACGATCCCGCGGAGTTTTACGGCTTCGTCAATCCGCCGGTGGTTCATGCCTCGACCGTGCTGTTTCCCAACGCCGAGACGATGGAGAAGCGGGCCCAGAAATACAGCTACGGCACCCGCGGGACGCCGACCACGGATGCGCTCTGCGACGCCATCAATGAACTGGAGGGATCGGCCGGAACGATCCTGCTGCCGTCGGGGCTGGCGGCCGTCACCGTGCCGTTCCTGGCCTTCCTGTCGGCCGGCGACCACGCGCTGGTGGTCGATTCGGTCTACAGCCCCACCCGCCACTTCTGCGACACGATGCTCCGCCGGCTGGGCGTTACGGTCGAGTATTACGATCCGGCCGCAGGCGCCGACATCGCCCGGCTGATGAAGCCGAACACGAAGCTCGTCCACACCGAGGCGCCCGGCTCCAACACCTTCGAGATGCAGGATATTCGCGCGATCGCCGATGCGGCCCACAAGGGCGGGGCGATCGTCACGATGGACAACACGTGGGCGACGCCGCTCTACTTCAAGCCGCTCGACCACGGCGTCGACATCTCCATCCACGCGGCGACGAAATACCCGGCCGGCCACTCCGACGTCCTGTTCGGCACCGCCTCGGCCAATGCCGCCCACTGGCCGCAGCTCTGGGAGGGCAATTTCGCGCTCGGGATCTGCGGCTCGCCGGATGATTCGTACCAGATCCTGCGCGGCCTGCGGACGATGGGCGTGCGGCTGGAGCGCCATCAGGAAACGGCGTTGCGGCTCGCCGAATGGCTGGAGGGGATGGACGGCGTCACGCGCGTGCTGCACCCGGCGCTGCCGAGCTTTCCCGGCCATGCGCTCTGGAAGCGCGACTTCAAGGGCTCCAGCGGCATCTTTTCCATCGTGCTCGATGCCGGCAGCCCGGACCGTTTCCGCGCAAAAGCGCACGCCTTCCTGGACGCTCTGCGCATCTTCGGCCTCGGCTACTCCTGGGGCGGCTACGAGAGCCTGGCGGTGCACGTCAACCTCAACGACCGCACGGTCTGCACGGCCCCGAAGGAAGGTCCGGTGCTGCGCCTGCAGATTGGGCTCGAGGACATTGCCGATATCCGGGCCGACATCGAACGCGGACTGGCCGCGGCGGCCGCTGTCTGACGGTCCGGCTCGGACGCTTGCGCCTGCCCAGAGATAGCGAGAAGCAGAAGCCGCGGCATCGCGGCTTCAGATGGCCGGGCGATAGCCGTAGAGCCAGTCGAAATCGGCGGCCAGGCTTGCCTGGCTGCGCAGCGCCAGCACCGCGTCGCGCGCCAGCGCGATCGGCCCACGGGCGTGGTAGGCGAAGCGGTTGAAGTCGGCGCGGGCCCGGACCCGGCGCAACCGCTTGCGCCGGGCGGTCTCGAAGGCGGCCAGCGCGATGTTCGCATCGGCAGCGCCTGCCACCGCGGCGGCGAGTTCGGCGGCATCCTCGATCGCCATGGCGGCTCCCTGCGCGGCAAAGGGCGTGGTCGCGTGGGCGGCATCGCCGATCAGGATCAGGCCGTTGCCGTCGAACCAGCGTCCATCCCCGCATTCGTAGAGCGGCCAGGCCAGCGGCGCGTCGGCATTGCGCAGGAGCGCCACGATCGCTTCATTCCAGCCCGAGAAGGCTTCGACCCGCAGAGCAGCGCCCGCCGCTGCGGGGGGCGTCGACCAGTCGTGCCGGCCCGCCGGTCCCTGGTGGATGGCGACCAGATTGAACGCCTTGGCCTCGAGTAGCGGGTAGGCAACGAGATGGGCCGAGGGACCGACCCAGGCGGTGACGCAACGGGCGTCAAGAAAATGAGGGGCGCTTGCGAACGGCACCGAAAAGCGCCACGCGATGTAGCCGCTGAAGCGGGCCGGGGCTGCTCCCGGCACGGCGGTGCGCATCGTCGACCAGACGCCATCGGCGGCGATCGTCAGGTCCAGCTGCGCTGCTATGGCAGCGGCCAATGCTGCGCCATCATACCGATCGATCCGTTTCCCGAGATCGAGACTTATAAGCGGGTCGGCCCGCACGGCATCGAGAAGGACGTTCTGCAGGGTGGCCCGATGCAGTACGCCGTATGGAAAGTGCCAGCGTCGTCGCGCATCGACACCGACCGGGACGGCCGTCAGGGGTTTCAACGTCCGGCCTGACGCGAGCACGACGCGATCAGGCTCGAGCCATTGGGCTTCAAGGGCGGAGAGGAGGCCGAGCGTGGCGAGGACGGTGGTGGCGTTCGGCGACAGTTGCAGGCCGGCGCCGACCTCTTCGAGGCGGTCGGCCTGCTCGAACAGGTGGACCTTGATGCCCTTGCGGGCGAGGCACAGCGCCGCCGCCAAGCCGGCGATACCGGCGCCGACGATTGCGACCGTTCGCACGGTCATCGCCGCGACGCCGCAGAGCACATCGATCAGGCCACCTGATTGGCGAAGGTGCAGCCGACCGGATTCGTCTGATGCGGCTTGAGCGTCGGATTGTAGCGGTACAGCGTCGAGCAGTAGCCGCAGACCTTCTCGTTGTCGTCGCCCATGTCGATGAAGATGTGCGGGTGGTCGAAGGGAACGGAGGCGCCGACGCACATGAATTCCTTGACGCCGATCTCGATCACGGAATGTCCGCCGTCGTTCTGGAAGTGGGGAATGCTGTGGCCGGCCATAGGGGTACTCCGAAGTCGAAGGTCGATTTTGCGCCGGACCATATAGGGCTTGCCCGAAAAAGTGTAGCGGCAAAAGCGCGGCAAAGTTCGACAAATAGTGCCGCTAAACGTTTCCACGGCGGCAAAAGCGGTCTATGAGCGGGCCGCTTTGATCAAATGGCAGAGGCGCGCGATGAACCTCAATCCTCCCTCTTTTTCCCGGTTTCGTCACGACGGCCTGGAACTCGCCTATTTCGACGAGGGCGACCCATCCGGCGCGCCGGTGCTACTGATCCACGGATTCGCGTCGAGCGCCACCGTCAACTGGGTCAATCCCGGCTGGTTGAAGACGATTGGCGAGGCCGGCTATCGCGTGATCGGCATCGACAATCGCGGTCACGGCGCGAGCGACAAGCCGCACGATCCGGCGCTCTACCATCCGCCGCAAATGGCCGCGGATGCGGCGGCCCTGCTCAGTCACCTCGGCATATCCGAGGCGCACGTGATGGGGTATTCCATGGGTGCGCGCATTACCGCCTTCATGGCGCTTGCCCATCCGCACCGCGTCCGCTCGGTGGTGTTCGGCGGCCTCGGCAGCGGCATGGTGGACGGGGTAGGGGATTGGGACCCGATCGCCGATGCCCTGCTGGCCCCCTCGCTCGAGGACGTCAGCCATGAGCGCGGGAGCATGTTCCGCGCTTTTGCCGAACAGACGAAATCGGACCGCCGGGCCCTTGCCGCCTGCATCATGACCTCGCGCGATCTGCTTTCGCCGGCCGACATGGCACGCATCGACCAGCCGGCCCTCGTCGCGGTCGGCACCAAGGACGACATCGCCGGCTCCGCGCAGGCGCTTGCCGCACTCATGCCGAATGCGCGTGCTATCGACATCCCCGGGCGCGACCATATGCTGGCCGTCGGAGACAAGGTGTTCAAAAAGGCGGTCCTCGAGTTCTACGCGGAGATTGACCAGCGGTAGTGCGGCGCTTGGCATCAAAACCGGCCGGCCGCTCGGGGGCAGAGCACGCGATGATGCATTTCGCCCGGGAGGCGTTTGCACTATATAATGACGAGGATCGAGAAGGGAGTACGGCGATGGTCGCCACCAGCGAGAAACGCGCGGACGAAAAGCTCAAGGCGATGGACCCGATCTGGGACAGCCTGCAGCAGGAGGCACGCGCCGCAGCGAAAGAGGATCCGCTGCTTGCAGCCTTCCTCTATTCGACGGTCATCAACCAGCCCTCCCTCGAGGCGGCGGTCATCCACCGGGTGTGCGAACGCCTCGATCATCCCGACCTGCAGGCGAACCTTCTTCGCCAGACCTTCGAGGAGATGCAGGCAGCTTCCCCGGAGTGGGGTCCGATGCTGCGCGTCGACATCCAGGCCGTGTATGACCGCGATCCGGCCTGCATCCGTTTCATCGAGGCCGTGCTTTATTTCAAGGGCTTCCACGCGATCCAGACCCACCGACTGGCGCATTGGCTCTACCTGAACGGCAGACGGGATTTTGCGCTGTACCTCCAGAGCCGGTCATCCAGCGTCTTCCAGACCGACATCAATCCGGCAGCCCGCATCGGCAAGGGGATCTTCCTCGATCATGCGACGGGCCTTGTCGTCGGCGAAACCGCCGTGATCGGCGACAACGTGTCGATCCTGCACAATGTGACGCTCGGCGGCACCGGCAAGGAGGGAGGCGACCGTCATCCGAAGATCGACAACGGCGTTCTGATCGGGGCCGGTGCGAAGATCCTTGGCAACATCCATATCGGGCATTGCTCGCGGATTGCCGCCGGTTCCGTGGTGCTGAAGGATGTGCCGCCGAAAACGACCGTCGCCGGCGTGCCGGCCAAGGTCGTCGGCGAGGCCGGCTGCTCCGAGCCGTCGCGGGCGATGGACCAGATCCTGCACGGCGCCGGCTTCGACATCTGAGCGGAAAACCGAGAACGACGTCGGTTCGCGGGTTTACAGCTTCGGGCGCAGGTGCGAGAAGCGGCCAGATCGAACCCATACGGAGACACCATCGTGAAGCCCGAAGAGATCCGGAAGCTTGAGGCCTACTTCAAGCGCAACTTCAACAAGGACATGGTCGTCAAGGCGCGTCCGCGCAAGGACGAGTCCGCCGAGGTCTACCTGGCCGACGAGTTCCTGGGCGTCGTGTTCCGCGACGACGAGGACGGCGAACTGTCCTACAATTTTTCGATGGCGATCCTCGACATCGACCTGTGATCCATCGTTCCTGCGGCGCTAGAGAGCCCGGTGCAGCCGGGTCGTCTTCAACAGCGGGGCGTCATCAAGCAGTTGCGAATGCTCGGTATTGTTGCGATGCGGCATTTCATTGACTTCATTGTGCACCGCATATAACGTGCCGCATCCGGGTGGAACGAAGGAGCAGTTACATGTTCAGTTTCGATGAGGCCAACAAGAAGGGCCAGGAGGCGATGGACACCATGCTGAATAGCTATTCCTCGCTGGCCAAGGGCATGCAGGCGATCGCCACCGAGGCCGCTGACTATTCCAAGAAGTCCTACGAAGAGAGTGTCGCCCACTTCGAGCGGCTCACGAGCGCTGGAAGCCTTGAAGCGGTGATCGAGCTACAGGCCTCCTATGTGAAGAATGCCTGTGAGGCCTACGTTGCGGAAGCGATGAAGATCGGCGAAATGTATTCCGATCTCGCGACGGGAACCTACAAGTCCTACGAGGCTCCCGTTGCCAGAGCGGCGGCTCCGGCCAAGGCCGCCGCAGCTGCCTGATCGTCCGTTTCTGTTACTTTCGAGCCGGCGGTGCGCGAGTGCCGCCGGCTTTTTCATTTGCGCGCTACGGGTTCCGGACAAATTGCCGGCTTTCCTTTCGGGAAGGGTCGATTATCCTTGCAGGACGAAGCGGGGGCCTTAAAATCTGCGAGGAAACCACTAGATTATGTAGATCTGACGACGGCACTCATCGCCGCCGCGGCTCCGCCCCAGGATGGCCGCGCTCACGGAGAATGAACTGGAAATGAATGCGACACCGGTCCGGTTGCAGGGCAATGAAGGAAACGGCGACAGTCCGGGCCGCGGCACTTCGGTCATTGCCCGGACGAAGCCGAAGATCAAGAAGCCAAGCCTCTATCGGGTGCTGCTTCTCAATGATGACTACACGCCGATGGAGTTCGTGATCCATATCCTGGAACGTTTCCTCCAGAAGGACCGCGAGGCGGCGACCCGTATCATGCTGCATGTGCACAATCATGGCGTGGGTGAGTGCGGTATTTTCACCTACGAGGTTGCCGAAACCAAAGTGACACAGGTGATGGATTTCTCCCGCCAGCACCAGCATCCGCTCCAGTGTGTCATGGAAAAGAAATGAGGAAAGAACGTGCCAACTTTTTCGACCAGTCTTGAGAAAGCGCTTCACCAGGCACTGACGTACGCCAACGAGCGCCACCACGAATATGCAACGCTGGAACACTTGTTGCTGGCGCTGATAGACGATGCCGACGCGGCGGCCGTGATGGGCGCCTGCAACGTCAACCTCGCAGCATTGCGCAAGACGGTCACCGATTACGTCGACAACGACCTCGCCAACCTTGTGACCGGCTACGAAGAGGATTCCAAGCCGACCTCCGGCTTCCAGCGGGTCATCCAGCGCGCCGTCATCCACGTGCAGTCGTCCGGTCGCGAAGAGGTGACCGGCGCCAACGTGCTGGTGGCGATCTTCGCCGAGCGCGAGAGCCACGCCGCCTATTTCCTGCAAGAGCAGGAGATGACCCGCTACGACGCGGTGAACTTCATCTCGCACGGCATCGCAAAGCGGCCCGGCTCCTCCGAGGCGCGAACGGTGCGGGGTGCTGACGAAAATGAGAACGAGCAGAAGCAGCCACGCCAACAGGGCGAGCAGGAAGACGGTGCCAAGAAGCAGGATGCCCTCAGCGCCTATTGCATCAATCTCAACGAGAAGGCCCGGAACGGCAAGATCGATCCGCTGATCGGCCGACATGCCGAGGTCAACCGCACCATTCAGGTGCTCTGCCGCCGCTCCAAGAACAATCCGCTTTATGTCGGCGATCCCGGCGTCGGCAAGACGGCGATCGCCGAAGGGCTGGCCAAGCGCATCGTCGAGAAGAAGGTGCCGGAGGCACTGCAGGACGCGACGATCTTCTCGCTGGACATGGGGACGCTGCTCGCCGGCACCCGCTATCGCGGCGATTTCGAGGAGCGCCTCAAGCAGGTCGTCAAGGAACTCGAGGACTATCCGGGCGCGGTGCTGTTCATCGACGAGATCCACACCGTCATCGGCGCCGGTGCTACCTCCGGTGGCGCGATGGATGCCTCGAACCTGTTGAAGCCGGCGCTGTCCAGCGGGGCGATCCGCTGCATCGGCTCGACCACCTACAAGGAATACCGCCAGTTCTTCGAGAAGGACCGGGCGCTCGTCCGCCGCTTCCAGAAGATCGACGTCAACGAGCCGACGATCGACGACACGATCGAGATCATGAAGGGGCTGAAGCCCTATTTCGAGGACTACCACAAGCTGAAATACTCGAACGAGGCGATCAAGTCGGCCGTCGAGCTGTCGGCGCGCTACATCAACGACCGCAAGCTGCCGGACAAGGCCATCGACGTGATCGACGAGACAGGTGCCGCGCAGATGCTGCTGCCGGCCGGCAAGCGTCGCAAGCTGATCACCGAAAGAGAGATCGAGGCAACGATCGCCACGATGGCGCGCATTCCGCCAAAGTCGGTCTCCAAGGACGACGAGGCGGTTCTTGCCAACCTCGACAAGGAACTTCGCACGGTCGTCTACGGCCAGGACCTGGCGATCGAGGCGCTTGCCTCGGCGATCAAGCTGGCCCGTGCAGGCTTGCGCGAACCCAACAAGCCGATCGGCTGCTATCTGTTCTCGGGCCCGACGGGCGTCGGCAAGACGGAAGTGGCCAAGCAGCTTGCCGCCTCGCTCGGCGTGGAACTGTTGCGCTTCGACATGTCGGAATACATGGAGCGTCACACGGTCTCGCGCCTGATCGGTGCGCCTCCCGGCTATGTGGGCTTTGATCAGGGCGGGCTGTTGACCGACGGCGTCGACCAGCATCCGCATTGCGTGCTGCTGCTGGACGAGATCGAGAAGGCCCATCCGGACCTCTTCAACATCCTGCTGCAGGTCATGGATCACGGCTCGCTGACAGACCACAACGGGAAGAAGGTCGACTTCCGCAACGTCATCCTGATCATGACGACGAACGCGGGCGCCTCGGACATGGCCAAGGCCGCCATCGGCTTCGGCTCGTCCAAGCGCGAGGGCGACGATATGGAGGCGATCAACCGGCTGTTCACGCCGGAGTTCCGCAACCGCCTGGATGCGATCATCCCGTTCGCCTCGCTGCCCACGCCGGTCATCCACCAGGTCGTCCAGAAATTCGTCATGCAGCTCGAGACGCAGCTTGCCGAACGCAACGTCACCTTCGAACTTCAGCCGGAGGCGATCGCATGGCTGGCCGACAAGGGTTATGACGAGAGAATGGGCGCCCGGCCGCTGGCGCGCGTCATCCAGGAGAACATCAAGAAGAAGCTCGCCGACGAAATCCTTTTCGGCAAACTCAAGAAGGGCGGCGTCGTGCGTGTGTCGGTCGGCGTGAAGGAAGACGGAAGCAAGGGCATCCTGCTCGACGCCGTTCCGGAAACCGCGCCGATCAGGCCGAAGGCCGAAATCCCGGCACAGGCGCGCAAGGCGGCGAAGCCCCGGAAGGCCAAGGAGACCGTTGCCGCGGAGACCCCGGCGCGCGGCAAGTCCGGCAAGGCTGGCGAGCCAGATCAGCCAACTCCGCCGACCCGGAAGGGCAGTGCGGTGCCGAAAGTGCCGCGGAAGCGGTGACGCAATAAAGGACGACTGGTGCCGGGCGGGCGATCGCCCGGCATTTTCATGTGCAGGATAGGAATGCGTGAATGGATGCCGAGGTGCGGCTAAGCGAGAAAACGAACCGCTACTGGTTCGTTCAAGGCATGTGCGGCATCTGGAGCGTTCCGGCGGTGATCCTGATGCTTTCCTTCGTCGGTTTCGCCGCTTTCACGGCGGAAGCCGGCGTGCCGGTCGGGCAGGTCATGTTCATGACCGGCATCGTCTGGGCGCTGCCCGCCAAGGTCATCCTGGTCGGCAGCATGCTGTCCGGCGCCAACCTCCTGGCCGCGTTCGTCGCCGTATCCCTGTCCTCGGTGCGGATGATGCCGATGGTCGCCTCGCTCGTGCCCGAACTGCGGGCGCGCACCACGCCGACCTGGCTGCTGCTGATCCTGTCGCATTTCGTGGCGATCACCGCATGGGTGTTTGCCACGGAGCGCATCTCGTCGGTACCGCGCGAACGGCGGGCGGCCTTTTTCGCAGGCTTTGGAGTAACGCTGACGACGGTGAACATCCTGCTCGTCGGCATCGCCTACAATCTGGTGACGCAGATGCCGCCGGTCGTCGCCGGCTGCCTGTTCTTTCTGACCCCGGTCTACTTCCTGACGTCGCTCTGGATTTCGGCGCGCCACCGCGTGATCCACTGGGCGCTGGGAATCGGCCTCGTGCTCGGTATTGTCTTCCACGAGCTTGCGCTGGAGTTCGACATCCTGCTTGCCGGGCTCGTCGGCGGCACGGTCGCCTGGGCGGCCGAGCGCCGGTGGCGGTCGGCGCGGGCAGGGGGTTCCGCATGAGTTTCGAAGGCCTTTGGCCCTATGTCTTCATCGGCATCGCCGGTTGGCTGGCGACCGACATCTGGCGCTGGCTGGGCGTGCTGGCCGGCAACAGGCTCGACGAAGACTCCGAAATGCTGAACTGGGTCAAGGCAGTGGCGACCGCGCTCGTGGCGGCCGTGATTGCCAAGCTGATCGTCTATCCGACCGGCACTCTCCAGGCATCGCCGCTGTGGCTGAGACTGGCCGCAGTCGCTATTGGCGCACTTGCATTTTTCGCCAGCGGTCGCAGGCAGCTTTACGGCATCGTCGCGGCGATCGCCTTCCTGGCCGGCGGCCTGTCGCTCCTCGGCGCCTGAGCGCCAAGGAGTACGGTTTTTCATGTCGGCTTCAGGCGGCCAGCGCGTCGCGCATCTTGCGCGCATTGGCGGCGAGGATCTCCTGGTCCTCCATGGTGCCGGAGTGCGGCTTGAGCGGCACGCCCTCGAACCGGGGGATGACGTGGAAATGCAGGTGGTAGATCGTCTGGCCGGACGCCGGCTCGTTGAACTGGATCACCGTCACCCCGTCGGCCTCGAACGCCTCCTTGGCCGCGATCGCGATCTTCTGCACCACCGGCATCAGCCGCGACAGCGTCGCAGGGTCCGCATCGAGGATGTTGCGTGACGGTACCTTTGGGATGACCAGGGTGTGGCCGGTTCCCTGCGGCATCACGTCCATGAAGGCGAAAGCGTCGTCGTCCTCGTAGATCTTGTGCGCGGGGATCTCGCCGCGCAGGATCTTGGCGAAGATGTTCCCGGGGTCGTAACTCGTCATTTGCAGTCTCCTTGGGTCCGGCTCGTCGGCCGTGTCTGTCAATCGTTGCCGCGCGGCGGCGCGCCGGTCTTGCGGAACGGGCCGTGTTCGGCAAGCCACTCACCGGCCTCGGCGACGTCGCGGCGCTCCCGCTCGAGGTAGTCGGCGACGGCCCGGCGCAGGCCCGGATGGGCGAGATAGTGCGCCGAATGGGTCGTGATCGGCATGTAGCCGCGTGCCAGCTTATGCTCGCCCTGGGCGCCGGCCTCGACGCGCTTCAGGCCGCGGTCGATCGCAAAATCGATCGCCTGGTGGTAGCAGACCTCGAAATGCAGGAAGGGGTGGTCCTCGACGCAGCCCCAGTGGCGGCCGTACAGCGCGTCTTCGCCGATGAAGTTGATGGCGCCGGCGATGTAGCGGCCGGCGCGCCTCGCCATCACCAGCAGGATGTCGTCGGCCATGCGTTCGCCGACCAGGGAATAGAAGCGGCGCGTCAGATAGGGACGCCCCCACTTGCGCCCGCCGGTGTCCATATAGAAGGCGAAGAACTGGTCCCAGATATCCTCGGTGAGGTCGCCGCCGGTCAGCCAGTCGATCTCGATGCCGTTTTCCAGTGCCGCGCGCCGCTCCTTGCGCAGCGCCTTGCGCTTGCGGGAGGCGAGCGTCTCGAGGAATTCGTCGTGCGAGCGATAGCCTGCATTGATGAAATGGAACTGCTGGTCCGTGCGATGCAGGAAGCCCGCGGCCTGCAGGGCGGGCAGTTCGTCCTCCGGCAGGAACGTCACGTGCGCAGACGACAGGTCGTGTCGGAGCGTCAGTTCTCGTAGGCCGGCGGCCAGCGCCTGCCGGACCGGGGCCGGATCGAGACCATGGCGGTGCAGCAGTCTCGGTCCGGTTGCCGGCGTGAAGGGCACCGACGCCTGAAGCTTGGGATAGTACCGGCCGCCGGCGCGCTGGAACGCCTCCGCCCAGCCGTAATCGAAGACGTATTCACCGCGGCTGTGGTTCTTCACGTAAGCTGGCACCGCGCCAAGCAGCGTGCCGTCCTCCTGTTCAAGCAGCAGGTGCTGGCCGAGCCAGCCGGTTTGCGGCGTCGCCGAGTCGGATTCCTCCAGCGACGACAGGAAGGCATGGCTGACGAAGGGATTGTAAGGCGTTCCGGGGCCGCCGCGCGAGGCGCCGGCAAGCCCCGCCCAGTGTTCCGCCGCGATTTCGGCGAAACTCTGGATGACGCGTATCCGGCAGGCGTCGGTCATCGTCAGGCGACCACGGGTTCTCGCGGGTCGAATCCCTCGAACGTCATCTGGTCGGCTTCCTCGCGGGTTCTGTCGATCCCGTCCTGGTCGCGGACGGTCCAGGTGATCACCGGGATCCCGGCCTGCCGCTCCTTGGTGATGAACGGATTGGGCAGGTGAGCGTAGTGATAGGAGATGAAGTCGAGGCCGAGCTGCATGGCTTCCTCGTGGACGAAAAAGGTCTCCGGATCGGTCCCCTCCGCCGTAAGGCCGACCGGCCGGGGCGAGCCGAGTTCCTTGAGCTCCTTCAGTAGCCAATGATCGAAGCTCATCAGCGCCACCGGGCCGTCATAGGCCTCGACCGCCTCGAGGACGCTGGCGGCGAAGCCGTCGTCATCCCCGGCCCGGCCCTTCAGTTCGATGACGAGCGGGACCCGCCCGCCGACGAGCTTGAGCATCTGCGTCAGCGTCGGCACCTTGTCGGCTGTGCCGCCGACCGAAAGCATGCCGAGCTCGACCGAGGTCTTCGCCCGCACGTCGCCGGTGATCGCGCACAAGCGCTCCAGCTGGTCGTCGTGGAACACGACCGGTACGCCGTCGGCCGCGTATTGCAGGTCGCATTCGATCGCATAGCCGGCGTCTACCGCCCGGGAGAATGCGGTCAGCGTGTTCTCCCAGACCGTGCGGTTCAAATCATGCAGGCCGCGATGGGCAATCGGCCGTTCGGTCAGCCACCGGAGGTCATGGCGCGGCATCAGGCGATTTCCATGATGGCGTCGATCTCGACGGCGGCATTCAGCGGCAGTGCTGCCATGCCGACCGCAGCGCGGGCATGCTTGCCGGGCTCGCCAAGCGCAGCGACGAGCAGGTTGGAGGCCCCGTTGATGACGAGGTGCTGTTCGACAAAAGTGGGAACGGAAGCCACGAAGCCGTTGATCTTTATGATCCGACGGATGCGGGACAGGTCGCCGCCGAGCGCCGCCTTGGCTTGGGCCAGAAGGTTGATGGCGCACAGCTCGGCCGCCTTCTGGCCGGTTGCAACGTCGACGTCATTGCCGAGATGGCCGGTGACGGC
The DNA here is from genome assembly GCF_003046475.1 of Mycoplana dimorpha. GTDB lineage: Bacteria > Pseudomonadota > Alphaproteobacteria > Rhizobiales > Rhizobiaceae > Mycoplana > Mycoplana dimorpha. Next base: position 164,915 of record NZ_PZZZ01000004.1, on the reverse strand, counting down.
GATCTTGCCGCCATCGATCGGCAGCTGGCCGGATATGTGCAGGATCGAGCCGCTGATCACGTAGGGCACGTAGTTGGCGGCCGGAGCGGCGGCCGTCGGGATCGTGTAGCCCAGTTCCTTTACCCGGTTCTCGATTTCAGCGGACATTCTTCTCTCCCCATGCGAATTCTGCGTTTCAGCGCGGCATGCCGGTGTCGTGCAAGGCTGCCTCGATTGAGTTTCCTGCTATAATAGGGCATGCAGAGGCTCTGACGCCTCGCTCTTGCCGGAACTGTTCTTATAACATCTAGGCGGAGTTCAACAGGAGGAAACGGATGTTTCGCTCAACCTTTGTCCCGGCCCTTTCCGCCGCGACATGCCTGGCGGCGCTGCTGCCCGGTCCCGTTTCCGCGGCCACGGCGGTCGGCCTCGCACCGCATCGCGCCGTCTACGACCTGCAACTGAAGGATGCCTCCGAACGGTCCGGCATTGCGGGCATGTACGGGCGCATGGTTTACGAATTCAACGGCAATCCTTGCGACGGCTACACCGTGAGCTTCCGCTTCGTCACCCAGGTCAACACCGGGGAAGAGACGCGGGTGACCGACCAACAGACGACGACCTATGAGGACCTGAGGAACAAGAGTTTCCGCTTCCTCACCCGTTCCTTCACCGATGACAAGTTGGACAAGGAAGTCCGCGGCAGCGCACGCGACGACAAGAAGGGCGTCAATGTGGAGCTGACCTCGCCCGACCCGAAGGCGGTGGAACTGGCGGAAAGCATCTTCCCGACCGAACACATGCTGGAGGTGATCGACCGCGCCCGAAAGGGCGAGCGGTTCTTCGAGGCGCGAATCTTCGACGGCTCCGATTCCGGAGACAAGACGCTGATGACGACCACCGTGCTCGGCAACAGGCAGATGCCCGAGGCCGGAGACGTTGACGCGGCCCAGGCCGGATCCTTCGCGAAGCAGGCCTATTGGCCGGTCACCATCGCCTATTACGACGATGTGGCGAAAGGCGACGCCCTGCCGGTCTACAGGATGTCGTTCAAGCTCTACGAGAACGGCATCACGCGCGATCTGACCATGGACTACGGCGACTTCGTGCTGACCGGCAAGCTGGCCAATCTCGAGGTCTTCAAGAGCACCGAGTGCAAGTAGCCCTGGACCTGCCGCCCGCTGCGGCGTTTCGGCTTTTTCGCCGGGCCGGTCTTGATTTCGGGGGCGACTGCGGTTAAGGCCACCGCATTCCACACGTGAGGCATGGGGCGTCCGGGAGAAATCCGGTGCGTTCCGCCGGTGGCAGGGCCGATGGGTTCTGCTGTTCGCCTTGCGGAGGTTCAACCGGAAAAGGAGAATAAGGCATGGCATTGCCCGATTTCAGCATGCGCCAGCTTCTGGAAGCTGGTGTTCACTTCGGCCACCAGACCCACCGCTGGAACCCGAAGATGAAGCCGTACATCTTCGGCGACCGCAGCAACGTCCACATCATCGACCTCGCCCAGACCGTGCCGCTGCTCAACCGCGCGCTGCAGGTCATCAGCGACACCGTGGCCGGCGGCGGCCGCGTCCTCTTCGTCGGCACCAAGCGCCAGGCATCGGAAATCATCGCCGACGCCGCCAAGCGTTCGGCCCAGTACTACGTCAATGCCCGCTGGCTCGGCGGCATGCTGACCAACTGGAAGACGATCTCCAACTCGATCCAGCGGCTTCGCAAGCTCGACGACATCCTGGCCTCGGAAGCCTCCGGCTTCACCAAGAAGGAACGCCTGAACCTCGAGCGCGAGCGCGAAAAGCTGGACAAGGCTCTCGGCGGCATCAAGGACATGGGCGGCACGCCCGACCTGATGTTCATCATCGACACCAACAAGGAGTCGATCGCGATCCAGGAAGCCAAGCGTCTCGGCATCCCGGTCGTCGCCATCATCGACAGCAACTGCGATCCGGATCCGATCGACTATCCGATCCCGGGCAACGACGATGCGTCGCGCGCCATCGCACTCTACTGCGATCTGGTCGCCCGTGCCGCCATCGACGGCATCGCCCGCCAGCAGGGCGCTTCGGGCCGTGACATCGGCGCCTCCGCCGAAGTTCCGGTCGAGCCGGCACTGAACGAGGCCGAAGCCTGAGCAGGGCAGGGCGCGAAACATCGTCCTAGGTATTGATCGGACAAGGCCGTTTCTCGCCGGAAGGTCGAACGGCCTTGTCGCTTTTGCGACGGGAATGCGGACGGCGTTGCCGCTGGCGAGCCGGCCTGTCATCATCCTGTAACGCGCAATGAATTGGCTGCCGCCACGGTGGATGCCCCCCGCGGCATAAGGCGCCGAACGAAATGAAATCGCGCATCGCAACGGTACGGCTCTTAAGTGAGCGGCCGGCGCGAGGCGCAGAAACCGCGAAGAGGCGAGACGATGGAAATCACTGCAGCAATGGTGAAGGAACTGCGCGAGAAGTCCGGCGCAGGCATGATGGATTGCAAGAAGGCGCTTGCTGAGACCAACGGCGACATGGAAGCGGCGATCGACTGGCTGCGCGCCAAGGGCATCGCCAAGGCCGACAAGAAGTCGGGCCGCACGGCTGCCGAAGGCCTGGTCGCCATCGTCAGCGGCGGCGTCAGGGCCGTGGCCGTCGAGATCAACTCGGAGACCGACTTCGTCGCCCGTAACGAGGCCTTCCAGGATCTCGTCCGCGGCGTCGCCAACGTGGCACTGAGCACCGACGGCAGCGTCGAGGCGATTGCCAAGGCCGCATATCCGGCGACCGGCAAGTCCGTCGAAGACACGATCAAGGACGCGATCGCCACCATCGGTGAGAACATGACGCTTCGCCGTTCGGCACTGCTGACGGTCGAAGACGGCGTAGTTGCAACCTACATCCACAACGCTGCCGGCGACGGTATCGGCAAGCTCGGCGTGCTCGTCGCGCTGAAATCGACCGGCGACAAGGAAGCGCTGAACGCTATCGGCCGTCAGGTCGCCATGCACATCGCTGCGACGAACCCGCTGGCGATCCGCGCCGAAGAAGTCGATGCGGCTGTTGCCGAACGCGAGCGCAACGTCTTCATCGAGCAGTCCCGCGCCTCGGGCAAGCCGGACAAGATCATCGAGAAGATGGTCGAAGGCCGCATGCGCAAGTTCTTCGAGGAGGTCGCGCTGCTGTCCCAGGCGTTCGTCATCAACCCGGAGATCACCGTCGGTCAGGCGATCAAGGATGCCGAGAAGGCCGCCGGCGCGCCGATCGAAGTTACCGGCATGGCCCGCCTCCTGCTCGGCGAAGGCGTCGAGAAGGAAGAATCGGACTTCGCAGCCGAAGTCGCGGCTGCCGCCAAGGGCTGATTTCTTTACCCGATCCGGGAAAAACCGAGGGCATCGCGTGACAACGCGGTGCCCTTCGTGTATCCGGCTGACGGCGAAACGCGCCAGCCTCTGACAGCGCCGCGGCATGCGGCCTGGCGCATAGCAGCAGCCTCCGCTTCGCCGTGACGTCCAGAACAACCAGCCCAGGAGCGCCAATGTCCGCCAAACCTCTCTACAAACGCGTTCTGCTGAAGGCATCGGGTGAGGCGCTGATGGGCTCGCAAGGGTTCGGCATCGACGTCGCCGTCGCCGACCGAATGGCCGGCGACATCGCCGAAGCGCGGGCGCTCGGGGTCGAGGTCGGCGTGGTGGTCGGCGGCGGCAACATCTTCCGCGGCGTCGCGGTCGCCTCCAAGGGCGGCGACCGGGTGACGGGCGACCACATGGGCATGCTCGCCACCGTGATCAACGCGCTGGCACTGGCCACCTCACTGCGCAAGCTCGACATCGACACCGTCGTCCTTTCGGCAATCGCGATGCCGGAGATCTGCGAAAGCTTTTCGCAGCGTGCGACCCTTCACCACCTTGCGCAGGGGCGCGTGGTGATCTTCGCCGGCGGTACGGGCAATCCGTTCTTCACCACCGATTCCGCCGCAGCCCTGCGGGCCGCCGAAATCGGCGCCGAGGCAATCTTCAAGGGAACCCAGGTCGACGGCATCTACTCTGCGGACCCCAAGAAGTTTCCCGATGCGACGCGATTCGAGCGCTTGACGCACAACGAGGTCCTTGAGAAAGGTCTTGCGGTGATGGATGTGGCCGCAGTGGCGCTGGCGCGTGAAAATTCGATCCCGATCGTCGTCTTCTCGATCCACGAGAAGGGCGGGTTCGCGCAGATATTGACCGGTGGCGGCCGCGGTACCATCGTGTCCGACAACTAATTTCCGAAAACGGCGCCCGCGGGTGTATCGTTTCTCAACTGCCAGGAGTTCCATACCATGAGTGAAGGTGTCGACCTGAAGGAACTGAAGCGCCGCATGGACGGCGCCATTTCCGCGTTCAAGCACGATGTCGCCTCGCTGCGTACCGGCCGAGCCTCGGCCAACGTCCTCGATCCGGTGACGGTCGAAGCCTACGGGTCGCGCATGCCGCTGAACCAGGTGGCGAACATCACCGTGCCCGAGCCGCGCATGCTGGCCGTCTCCGTCTGGGACAAGTCGATGGTCAACGCCGTCGACCGGGCGATCCGCGAGTCCAATCTCGGGCTGAACCCGATCATCGACGGCCAGAACCTGCGCATCCCGCTTCCGGAGCTGAACGAGGAGCGCCGCCGCTCGCTGGCCAAGCTCGCCCACGACTATGCCGAAAAGGCCAAGGTGGCGATTCGCCATGTGCGCCGCGACGGCATGGACGACCTTAAGAAAGCCGAGAAGGACGGCGATATCGGACAGGATGTCAGCCGCAGCCAGTCGGAGAAAGTCCAGAAAATGACCGACGAGATGATTTCCGAGGTCGATCGCTTGCTTGCCGAGAAGGAAAAGGAAATCATGCAGGTCTAGCCGCAGGCCGGCCTGGTTTCCCGTTTTCTCGCACGGATCGCTGATGACGCAGCATGCTATGAACAACATCCCCAACCACGTTGCCATCATCATGGATGGCAACGGGCGCTGGGCCAATGTTCGCGGCCTGCCGCGCAGCATGGGCCACCGCAAGGGGGTGGAGGCCGTGCGCGAAGCGGTTCGTACCGCGGCCGAGGCGGGTATCGGCTACCTTACGCTGTTTGCCTTCTCCTCCGAAAACTGGAGCAGGCCGGAGAGCGAGGTCAGCGACCTGATGGGGCTTCTCAAGACCTTCATCCGCCGCGACCTCGACAGCCTGCACAGGGAAAATGTCCGCATCCGCGTCATCGGCGATCGCACGAACCTGCGCAGCGACATTCTGCCGTTGCTGCTCGAAGCTGAGGAGCGGACGCGCGACAACACGGCGATAACGCTGGTCATCGCCTTCAACTACGGCTCGCGCGACGAGATCGCCCGGGCGATGCGCTCGATCGCAGGCGACGTCGCCGCCGGGCTGCTGCATCCGGCGGACGTTTCGCCGGATCTGATCTCGGCGCGCCTGGACACGGCCGGAATTCCCGATCCCGACCTGATCATCCGGACAAGCGGCGAGGAGCGGCTGTCCAATTTCCTGCTTTGGCAGGCGGCATATGCGGAGCTGATGTTTATTCCCGATTTCTGGCCCGACTTCACCCGCGCGACGTTCCTTGCTGCGCTTGCGGCCTATGCCGGGCGTGAGCGCCGGTTCGGCGGCGTCCCGGCGGCCACGCTGGCGGTTGGCTCCTGATGAGCAGCGAGCTTCGCCTTCGCATCGCCTCCGGGCTTGTCCTCGCCGTGATCGTGCTGGCCGCCACCTGGGTTGGCGGCTTGCCGTTCCGCCTGCTGTCCGTCCTGATTGCCATGCTCGTGTACTACGAATGGTCGACGATCACGCGGCTGGTAGAGGTGGATTTCCGCGGCAACGCCTTCGGCTGGGCGATCACCGCAATAGCCGGCGGCATGATCGTTCTCGGCGAAGGCGAACTGGCGCTCGTGACCGTCGCCGTCGCCAGCATTCTGTCGTTGCTGCACGCGCTCTGGTCCCGGCGAAGTTTCTGGCTGCCGGGCGGGATCGCCTATGCCGGCCTGACGGCACTTTCGCTTGCCTCCATCCGCGCCGACGACGCCACCGGGCTGATCGCCATGTTGTTCGTCTTCGCGGTGGTGTGGGCTACCGACATCCTGGCCTATTTCGTCGGGCGGGCGATCGGCGGGCCGAAGCTGGCGCCGGCGATCTCGCCGGGCAAGACGTGGTCCGGAGCGATCGGCGGCGCAGTTGCGGCTGTAGTCGCAGGCTGCGGAGTCTACTTGCTTTTCTTTCCGTCCCCGGGCCTGTGGGTGCCGGTCGTCGCATTCGTCCTGTCGGTCTTCAGCCAGGTCGGCGACCTGTTCGAATCGTTCATCAAGCGTCGCTTCGGCGTGAAGGATTCCAGTCGCCTCATTCCCGGCCACGGGGGTGTCATGGACCGCGTCGACGGTCTTGTTTTCGCCTGTTTCGCGGCGTTCCTGTTGGGGTTGGCCGCGACTCACGGCCAGCGGACGGTCGCCTCGACCGGCGCCTTTCTTCTCGGCCTTTGACCCGCCAGCCAAGGAGGCCACGGGACCATGGAACTGCTGCACCAGGCCTTCGGGCTTCTCACAGGGACGATCATTCCGTTCCTCGTCGTGCTGACGCTGATCGTGTTCGTGCATGAGATGGGGCACTATCTCGCCGGCCGGTGGTCCGGGATCGGGATTACGGCGTTCTCCGTCGGGTTCGGTCCGGAGATCGCCGGCTTCACCGACCGCCGCGGCACGCGATGGAAACTGTCGGCAATTCCGCTTGGCGGCTACGTGAAATTCCTCGGCGACGAGGACGCCGCCTCAACGCCCGACTACGAGAAGTTCAATCGCCTGCCGGAAGCCGAGCGGGCCCGCACCTTTCTGGGCGCGGCCCTGTGGAAGCGCGCAGTCACCGTGGCGGCCGGGCCGATCGCGAACTTCATTCTGGCGATCGCCATCTTCAGCGTGGCGTTTGCCCTCTACGGCCGCCCGGTCGCCGACCCGGTCGTAGCCGAAGTACGCGAATCGAGTGCCGCAGCCACCGCCGGCATCCAGCCCGGCGACCTGCTCGTTGCCATCGATGGCGAGCCGGTGCGGACGTTCGAGGACGTGCGCCGCTATGTCAGCGTGCGCCCCGAGACGCCGATCGTCGTGACGATCCGGCGCCACGGCGTCGAGCAGGACCTGCGCATGGTCCCCCAGAAGACGGAACTGACCGACCAGTTCGGCAACCGGATGGAAGTCGGCGTCATCGGCATCGTCACGACGGAGGCAACCGGCAATTTCCGCGTCGTCCATTACGGACCGCTGGAGGCGCTGGAGCAGGGCGCCCTGCAGAGCTGGTATGTGGTGAGCGGAACGTTCGACTATCTCGCCAATGTGGTAACCGGCCGCATGAAGGCCGACCAGATCGGCGGACCGATCCGGGTGGCGCAAGTGTCCGGGCAAATGGCATCGATCGGGGTGGCCGCGTTGCTGCAACTCGCCGCCGTACTGTCTGTTTCCATTGGACTATTGAACCTTATGCCGGTGCCGGTACTTGATGGTGGCCATTTGATGTTCTATGCGATTGAAGCTGTACGGGGCAAACCGATCGGCCCGAGGACGCAGGAAATCGCCTTCCGCATCGGGATGGCGCTGATCCTGATGCTGACGGTGTTTGCGACCTGGAATGATACATTTGGAAGGCTTGGATAGTGCCGCCAGGTACGCCAGTGACACGGAGGGGTAGGCGCTAAGGTGCTGTTTACCGTAAATGAAAGCTTTTAGTGGCCGAAGGGCCACGGTGCGATTCGAAGTAAACAGAATTTAACGGCCGCGCTTGCTTGTATGGCAGAAGCGGTTACAAACGGCAGCGTTGCCGGAATCGGGTTCTGCTCTCCGCGAGACATTGAAACAAAGGTAAGTTGTGAAATGAAAGCTGGTTCAAGATTTTTGAACGCGGTGTCCGCCGTCGCCCTTTCAACGAGCATGGTGGTGGCTGGTGGAGCAGCCGTCTCGCTCGTTACCGTGAGCGCAGCAGAAGCCGCCGTAATCCAGCGCGTCGAAGTCCGCGGCGCAAATCGCGTCAGCCCCGAAACGGTGCGTGCAAACCTCACGATCCAGCCCGGCAAGAGCTTCAGCAATACCGATATCGATGCCTCGGTGCGCCGCCTGTTTGCCACCGGCTATTTTTCCGATGTGCGCATCAGCGTGTCCGGCAGCACGCTCGTCGTCGTCGTCGACGAGAACCGCTTGATCAACCAGGTCGTTTTCAACGGTAACCGCAAGATCAAGGACGACAAGCTTGCGGCCATCGTGCGCTCCCAGTCGCTCGGTCCGTATAGCGAAACCACGATCGAGGCCGACATCCAGGCGATCAAGGAAGCCTACGCCGCGATCGGCCGCAGCGATGCGACCGTCACGACGCAGACCTATGACGTCGGCAATGGTCGCGTGAACCTCGCTTTCGTCATCAATGAAGGCGATCGCACCAAGATCTCCCAGGTCAACTTCGTCGGCAACAACGCCTACAGCGACGGCCGGCTCCGCTCGGTCATCAACACCAAGAAGTCCGGCCCGCTCTCGTTCCTGACCCGCAAGGACGTCTATGACGAGATGAAGATGCGCGCCGACGAAGAGGCGCTGCGCCAGTTCTACTTCAATCGCGGCTATGCGGACTTCCGGATCGTGTCGTCGGATGCCGTTCTCGACGAGACCACCAACGAGTACACCCTGACGTTCACGGTCGAAGAAGGCGAACGCTACAAGTTCGGCGACATCACCGTCGAATCGACCGTCGAGGGCATCAATGCCGAGGAGCTCAAGGGGCTTATCAAGTCCCGTGCTGGCGAGGTATACCGCGCCAACGACGTTCAGGATTCGATGTCCGATATCTCGAAGGTGGTGGCTGCCCAGGGATATCCGTTCGCCCGTGTCACCCCGCGCGGCAACCGCGACTTTGCCAACCACACGATTGCCGTCGACTATCTGGTCGACCAGGGCGAGCGGGCCTATGTCGAGCGCATCGAAATCCGCGGCAACACCCGCACGCGCGATTACGTCATCCGCCGCGAGTTCGACATCAGCGAGGGCGATGCCTTCAACCAGGAAGTCATCAGCAGCGCCAAGCGCCGCCTTGAGGCGCTGGGCTTCTTCTCCACCGTAAACATCACCACGGCACCGGGCACTGCTTCGGACCGCGTCATCCTGATCGTTGACGTGCAGGACCAGTCCACCGGCACGTTCGGCGTGGGCGCCGGCTACACCACCGGCAGCGACGGCGGCTTCAAGCTCGAGGCCTCCATCGAGGAGAGGAACTTCCTCGGGCGTGGCCAGTACATCCGGATTGCGGCCGGCGGCGGGAGCGATTCGCGCAACTACAGCCTGTCGTTCACCGAGCCGTATTTCCTCGGCTATCGACTGGCGGCCGGTTTCGACATCTTCCGCAACGAGGATGACTCGGAGGATTTCTACAACGTCGACTCGCAAGGCGTCACGCTGCGGGTGACGGCGCCGATCACCGAGGCGCTGTCCACGACGTTGCGCTACAATTACGCCAAGTATGACTACAGCACGAGCGTCGATCAGACCGCCGATCTCGCCAAGCCGCCGTCTGAGCGCAAGATCTCGCAGCCCTACTGGGACGCGATCAACGGCAGCCCCTGGGTGCGTTCTTCGATTTCCCAGTCGATGACCTACGACACGCTTGACGACCGCAAGCTGCCGCGTGATGGCATCTATGCGACCTTCACGCAGGAATTCGCGGGTCTCGGCGGCGATTCCGACTTCTACAAGATCTACGGCAAGGCGCGTTACTTCCGCACCTTGATGGAAGACGCCGACATCATCGGCAGCCTGACTGCCGGTGCCGGATACATGCTGCCGACCAGCGGCGACCTGCATGTTTTCGACCAGTTCCAGCTCAACGCCAACGACCTGCGTGGCTTCGAGAGCGGCGGCATCGGGCCGCGGATGACCAACGGCGACCAGATCGGCGGCACGACCTACTTCACCGTTTCTGCCGAGACGTCGTTCCCGTTGCCGTTCGTGCCGCGTGACGCGGGCTTCCGTGGCGCCCTGTTTGCCGATGCGGGCACGCTTTATGGAAACAAGGTCGACCTGAGCGGTAGCCCCGTGAACGGCACGAGCATGGAGTGGCGCGCGTCGCTCGGCGCAAGCCTGATCTGGTCGTCGCCGTTCGGACCGCTGCGCGTCGACTACGCGATCCCGGTCCTGAAGGAAGACTTTGACCAGGAGCAGCGGTTCAAGTTCGGTATCTCGTCGAACTTCTGATCCCGGCAGTCCAGAACTGCGAAGAACAACCGTTCTGGAGTCCATGCTGATGGAGCAAAACTGGTTCTTTCCGCCGCATGACGGCATCCGCCTGGGAGACCTAGCGGAGCGTCTCGGGGCCGAACTGCTCGACGGTTCGGCCGCCTCGCGGCTCATTCGCAACGTTTCGCCGGTCTACCGGGCGAAGGACGGCGACATCTGCTACATGCTTTCGCGGAAGAGCAGAGCAGACCTCGACACCTGTCGCGCGACGGCCATCCTGTGCGACAAGGCGATCGCCGCCATCGTTCCGCCGCACATCGCCGTGTTGCAGACGTCGCGGGCCCATATGGCCTTCGCGCTTGCCGGGGAGATCCTGCAGCCGTCTGCCATGCGCCCGGCGCTGACGACCTCCGAGTTGTCCGGCATTTCCCCGCTGGCCTATGTCGATCCGACCGCGCGCCTGGAGGCGGGGGTGGTGATCGAACCGACCGCTGTGATCGGTGCCAATGTCGAGATCGGCGAAGGCACCCGCATCGGTCCGGGTGTCGTGCTCGGGCAGGGGGTAAAGATCGGGCGCGACTGCACCATATCCGCTGGTGCCAAGGTCCAGTGTGCGCTGCTCGGCAACCGTGTGATCCTGCACCCCGGCGCCTGCATCGGCCAGGACGGCTTCGGATACGGGCCGAGCCCGAAGGGCGGGATGATCAAGATTGTCCAGGTCGGCCGCGTCATCATCCAGGACGACGTCGAGATCGGCGCAAACACCACGATCGATCGCGGCACGATGGACGATACGGTGATCGGCGAGGGCACCAAGATCGACAACCAGGTCCAGATTGGCCATAACGTCCGCATCGGCCGCCACTGCGGCATCGTCAGCAAGGTTGGCATCGCGGGAAGCACGACCGTCGGCGACGGCGTGATGATCGGCGGGGCGGCTGGCCTCAACGGCCACATCACCATCGGAGACGGCGTTCAGATCGCCGCGATGAGCGGCGTTGTGGCGGACATTCCGGCAGGCGAACGGTACGGCGGCATCCCTGCACGTCCCATGCGCGACTTCCTGCGCGACGTTGCAGAAATAACGATGCGCGGGACCAACAAGAACAGCAAAAGGGGTGACAAGGAATGAGCGAGGAAACCAGGCAGGTCTTGGGCATTGCGGAACTGAAGGAAATCCTGACGCTTCTGCCACATCGCTATCCTTTCCTGCTGGTCGACAAGATCGTCGATATCGATGGCGACAACTCCGCCGTCGGTATCAAGAACGTCACCGTCAATGAGCCCCAGTTCACCGGCCACTTCCCCGATCAGCCGATCATGCCGGGCGTTCTGCTGATCGAGGGCATGGCTCAGACGGCGGGGGCGATCTGCGCCCGCAAGACCGGCTCCGGTTCCAACCTCGTCTACTTCATGACGATCGACAACGCCCGCTTCCGAAAGCCGGTGGTGCCGGGCGACCGGGTCGAGTACCACGTCGTCAAGCAGAAGCAGCGCGGCAATATCTGGAAGTTTCACTGCGATGCAAAAGTTGATGGGCAACTTGTCGCCGAAGCTGATATCGGCGCCATGATCGTGAAAAAGGAAGACGCCTGAATATGATTGCAGCCAGTGCCAGGATCCATCCGCTATCCGTCATCGAAGACGGGGCGGTGATCGGGGAGAATGTCGTTATCGGCCCCTTCTGCCATGTGGGGCCGAAAGTCGTTTTAGGGGATGATGTCGAACTGCTTAGCCATGTGGTGGTCACCGGCCGCACCACGGTGGGCCGTGGGACGCGCATTTTCCCATCGGCGGTGATCGGCGGCGATCCGCAGAGCATCCATCATGGCGGCGAGGAGACGACGCTCACTATCGGCGAGCGCAACACGATTCGCGAAGGCGTCACGATGAACACCGGTACGACCGACGGCGGCGGCAAGACGGTCGTCGGGGACGGCAACCTGTTCCTTGCCTATTCGCACATCGCCCACGACTGCATCGTCGGCAACAATGTGATCCTGTCGAACAACGTCATGCTGGCGGGACATGTGACGCTCGAGGACCGCGCCATTCTCGGCGGCGGTTCGGCGGTCCATCAGTTCACCCGCGTCGGCCGACAGGCCTTTGTCGGCGGCCTTTCCGCCGTTTCCTATGACGTCATTCCCTACGGCATGCTGAACGGCAACCCGGGCATCCTCGGCGGCCTGAACGTGGTCGGCATGTCGCGCGCCGGCATGGACAAGCCGACGATTCATCGGGTCCGCCGCGCCTACAAGCAGATTTTCGAGGGCGAAGGCTCGATCCGGTCGAATGCTGCAGCAATCCGCGGCGAGTACCTGGATTGCGCCCCGGTGATGCACATTCTCGATTTCATCGCCAGCGACAGCGACCGCGCGCTCTCCTCGCCGAACCGCAACAAGGGCTGACCCGCATGGCGAGCGGCCGGCCTGACAACGGGAAGCGGCTGGCCATCATCGCCGGCAGCGGACTACTGCCGTTCCATGTGGCGCAGGCGGCCCGCAGCCATGGGGAAAACCCCTACATTCTGGCGCTGACCGATGAGGCCGATCAGGACTGGTCGGCGTTCGACCATATCCGTATCGGCGTCGGGGATTATGCCGCCATGAGCCGGGCCTTCGAACGCGAGGGTATCGACCGCGCCGTGCTATCGGGTGCTGTCCGACGCAGGCCTGAGTGGCGCGACATTCGCCCGACGCTGCGCACGCTGCTGGGGCTCCCCGCGGTGGTGCGCACGCTGTTGATGGGCGGTGACGATGCCGTGCTTAGAATGGTGATCCGGCTGATCGAGGCGAACGGCGTGCGCGTCGTCGGAGCCGATGAGATCGCCCCGGAGCTCTTGGCGACCGAAGGGGTGATCGGCAAGGTGACCCCGGATGCGGAAGCGATGCAGGATATCGCGGCCGGTTGCGCCGCTGCCCTTGCTCTCGGCTCTCTCGATGTGGGGCAGGGCGCCGTCGCAGTTGGTGGGCGGGTGATCGCGCTGGAAGGGGCCGAAGGGACCGACCAGATGCTCGAGCGTGTCGCCGAGCTGCGCCGCCAGGGGCGGATTTCCAGCCGACGCAAGGGCGTTCTGGTGAAACTGTGCAAGCCCGGTCAGGACAGCCGCGCCGATCTGCCCGCCATCGGTGTCGACACGGTGCACTGGGCCCAGGCTGCCGGACTGGCGGGTATCGCCAGCGAGGCAGGGCGGTCGCTGGTCCTCGATCGCCGTCGGATGGTGGAAGAGGCCGATCGCGCCGGATTGTTCATTACCGGCATCCTGCCGCGCAGATCGGAGGGATACCGATGAGCCGTCCACTCAAGCTTGCCCTGGTCGCCGGCGAAGTGTCCGGCGATCTTCTGGGCGCTGATCTGGTCGCTGCGCTGCGTCCCCGGCTGCCGGACGGCATCGTCCTGGTCGGCGTCGGCGGCGAGGCGCTGCAGGCGCAGGGGCTTGCCTCGCTGTTCGATTATTCCGAACTGTCGATCATGGGCTTCTCGCAGGTGCTGGCGAAGCTGCCTAAGCTCGTCGCCCGCATCCGGCAGACGGCGGCTGCAATCGTCGCAGCCAGGCCGGACCTCCTCGTGATTATCGACAGCCCGGATTTCACCCATCGCGTCGCCCGCGCCGTCCGGCAGCATCTGCCCGATCTGCCGATCGTGAACTATGTCTGCCCGAGCGTCTGGGCCTGGAAGGAAGAGCGCGCGCCGCGCATGCGCAGCTATGTCGATCATGTGCTTGCTGTGTTGCCGTTCGAGCCGGAGGTGATGGAACGCCTGCAGGGACCGCCGACCACCTATGTCGGGCACAGGCTGGCGAGCGATCCGCACGTCGCCTCGGTCCGCGACGCCCAGATCGCCAGGCCGGCGCCCCAGCTCGGGACGGCGACGGCGCGCACCTGCCTGTTGTTGCCGGGGTCCCGTCGGGGTGAGATCACGCGGCTCTTGCCGGTCTACCGAGAGGTCGTGGACGAGCTATGCGCCGGCAACGTCCCGTTCTCGTTCCGGCTTCCCACGGTGCCGCGACAGGAGAACCTGGTCCGACAGATGGTTGCGGACTGGCCCGTCGTGCCGGAGGTGACGGTCTCTCCGAACGACAAGTGGCGCGCCTTCCAGGCCGCGGACGTCGCGATCGCGGCATCCGGGACCGTGCTGCTGGAACTAGGGCTGGCGCGGGTGCCGGTGGTCTCCTGCTACAAGCTCGACTGGATCGCCCGGCTGATGACCCGGAAGATCAGGACCTGGACCGCCGCGCTGCCGAACCTGATCGCGGACTATGCCGTGATCCCTGAATATCTCAACGAGGTGGTCCGCCCGGGGAGCCTGGCCAGATGGGCGGTGCGCCTGTCCCACGACACGATCCAGCGGCGGGCGATGCTGGAGGGATTTGATCTCGTCCACGCCCGCATGCAGGACGAACGCGCCCCCGGCGACAAGGCGGCCGGTGTCATCGTCGATCTCCTGGAAAGAAAAAAGCCCGGCATCTGACCGGGCTTCTTCTTGTTCTCCTGAACGTCTCCCGAAAACCGCTCTTCGGGTCCTTCGGGAGACGCTTGCCGATTCAGCGCTTGGAAACGGGAACGTAGTCGCGTTTCGGCTCGCCGATGTAGAGCTGACGCGGACGGCCGATGCGCTGTTCCGGATCTTCGATCATTTCGTTCCACTGGGCGATCCAGCCGACCGTGCGCGCAAGAGCGAACAGCACGGTGAACATGGTGGTAGGGAAGCCCAGCGCCTTGAGAGTGATACCGGAGTAGAAGTCGATGTTGGGGTACAGCTTCTTCTCGATGAAGTATTCGTCGGTCAGCGCGATGCGCTCCAGTTCCATTGCCACTTCCAGCATCGGATCGTCCTTGACGCCGAGCTCGCCGAGAACCTCGTGCGTCGTCTTCTGCATGATGCGGGCGCGCGGATCGTAGTTCTTGTAGACGCGGTGGCCGAAGCCCATCAGACGGAACGGATCGTTCTTGTCCTTGGCGCGGGCGACATATTCCGGAATGCGATCGGGCGTGCCGATCTCGGCCAGCATGTTGAGCGCTGCTTCGTTGGCGCCGCCATGTGCCGGCCCCCACAGGCACGCGATGCCGGCCGCGATGCAGGCGAACGGATTGGCGCCGGACGAGCCGGCCAGGCGCACCGTCGACGTCGAGGCGTTCTGCTCATGGTCGGCGTGCAGGATGAAGATGCGGTCCATGGCACGCGCCAGTACCGGATTGACGACATATTCCTCGCAAGGAACCGCAAAGCACATGCGCAGGAAGTTCGAGGCGTAGTCGAGGTCGTTCTTCGGATAAACGAAGGGTTGGCCGATGTGGTACTTGTAGGCCATGGCCGCGATCGTCGGCATCTTGGCGATCATTCGCAGCGAGGCGACCATGCGCTGGTGCGGATCGGTGATGTCGGTCGAGTCGTGATAGAACGCCGACAGCGCGCCGACGCAGCCGCACATCACCGCCATCGGGTGCGCGTCGCGACGGAAGCCGGTGAAGAAGCGCGACATCTGCTCGTGCACCATCGTGTGGTGCGTGACGCGATAGTCGAAATCGTCCTTCTGGGCCTTGGTCGGCAGCTCGCCATAGAGAAGCAGGTAGCAGACCTCGAGGAAGTCGCCGTGTTCGGCGAGCTGCTCGATCGGATAGCCGCGGTGCAGCAGGACACCCTCGTCGCCATCGATGTAGGTGATCCTGGATTCGCACGAAGCCGTCGAGGTGAAGCCAGGGTCATAGGTGAAAGTGCCGGTCTGCTTGTAGAGGGTCCCGATGTCGATCACCGACGGACCGATCGATCCGGTTCGCAAGGGCAATTCCACCTTCTTGTCACCAACCGTGACATCCGCGCTTTTTCCCGTCATGACGATCTCCATTGTCCGTATGGTGGCACAGCTGTGCCGTATCGTGCCGCTTTGCTGCCCTTCCGCGACGCCCCGCCAAGCCCAGACGAGAGCCACATTGTGCGATGCAAAATCCGGCGACCCGGCTTGGCAATATCTACTCTTCAACGGCAGTTGCAAGCAACCTATGGGCGAGTAAAAACAAATGTGGAGGGGGCATTCTTTCTCCGGCAGGAGAAGGCCCTTCACCGCCTTGTGATTGAATTCGGTAATCACAAGTTGCAGTATGCGTGGATCGGCGGCCGGGGACATCGCCATGGAGGAGGGGAGCGCCACCAAACTCGACAGTCCCGCCCTGCGTGTGGAGCGCGCAACGGGGGCGGCTGCGGGCTCACCCCCCGTGCGCCGGCCGATGCTCGGCACGTTTGCGGCTGGCGTTAAAGGGCTGGTCCGCGTGCGGCCCGGCGCCCGCTCAAGTGTATCGGCCGCTTGGCAGAGCGAACGCGATCACGGCATCGGACTTCTTTTCGTGCCGGTCTTCATGGGGTGTGGCAGTTGGGCGTGGTTCGAACTGGACCGCGAACCATCGCTGCTGGCGCTGATGGCGGTTGTGCTGGTCAGCGGCGGTGGCGCCTGGGTCTGGCGGCATCGGCGGGACTTGCCGGGCTACACGACGCGCGCCGTGTTCCTGTTCGTTCTCGGCATGGTGCTGGCAGCATTCGAAAGCCACAGGCTTTCGACGCTCATGCTCGATCGCCCGGTGACCACCACGATCGATGGGCGCGTGTTGAGCCGCGAAGCCGACGATCGGGGCCGGATACGATACAGGATCGAGGTGCGTTCGACGCTCGACCCTGCGTTGCGACGGCCACCTGAAACGGTGAACCTGCTTGCGCGCGGCGACCATGCACCGATTGCGATCGGCGAGGGGATCACCGGGCGGGCCCGTCTGAATCCGCCATCGGGGCCGGCGCTGCCGGGGCTCAATGACTTCGCCTTCGATGCCTATGTCGCTGGCACCGGCGCGATCGGGTTCTTTTACGGCGCGCCGACGAGGCGGGAACTGGATGACGCCGGTGCGGGCCAGGCTTGGCCGGCCGTGGTTGCAAGGATTATTGCCGGCTGGCGTGCCGCGCTCACCGAGCACATCCGCGCCCGAATCGGCGGCGACGCCGGTGCTATCGCCGCGGCCCTCATAACCGGCGAACAGCGCGGCATAAGTCCCGGCACGATGGAGGCGCTCCGGCAGGCGGGCCTCGCGCACATTCTGGCGATCTCCGGCCTGAACATGGTGCTCGCCGCCGGAACCCTTCTCGTCGGTGCGCGTCTTCTCCTATCGATCGTGCCGGGTGTCGCCGAACGCTTTCCCGTCAAGAAAATCGCCGCAGTCGGCGGCCTGATCACGGTCACGCTGTATATCCTGATCTCCGGCGGCGCGGTCTCGGCGATCCGATCCTGGCTGATGATCGTCGTGATGCTGATCGCCGTCCTGTTCGACCGTGCGGCCATCAGCAGGCGCAATATCGCCTTGTCGGCGATCGTCATCCTGGCAGTCACCCCCTCGACCGTGACCGGCCCTGGCTTCCAGATGTCCTACGCTGCCACGTTGGGACTTGTCGCCGGCTACGCGATCTGGCGCGACAGGCCGGTTTCGCGACGACCCGCCGCAATCGGCGGCCGGCGGCTCTTCGGCGCTTTTTCCAGCTTCCTCGGCGGCCTGCTTCTTTCATCATTGATCGGCGGCGTGGCGACGCTCGTCTACTCGATCGGGCATTTTCACCGAATTCCGGCCTATGGCCTTGCCGGCAACCTGCTGGCGATGCCGATCATCTCCATCCTCGTCATGCCGATGGCCGTCATCGCGATGCTGCTGATGCCGCTCGGCCTCGACGGCCTGCCGCTGGCTGTCATGGGGCGGGCGATCAGCTGGATGATCGAAATGGCCACCTGGGTGTCGGGCTGGGGCGGGGAGGTGACGACCGGACGGCTGCCGCCAATCGCCTTTGCGTTCATTGCGGTGGGCGGCGGGCTCGCCTGCCTGTTTCGCACACGCCTCGCGCTGATTGCCCTGCTGCCAATCGTCGGCGGGGCGGCGCTCTCCTATCTCGCCCAGCCGGCGACATCACCGCAGCTGCTCATCTCCGAAGACGGCCGCTTCGTCGCCATGCTCGCAGACGGGCAGGCCGCCAGCAACCGCACCCGGCCGCCCGATTTCCTCTACGACCAATGGCGGCGTGCGCTGCGGGTCGACGTGCACCGGCCGCCGGTATTCCTCGAAGCAAACGACGACCGACGCGTCCGGAAGGCGCCAGCGGCTGAAACCAGCGAGTCCCAGTCCGACACACCGCAGCGTCGAATCCAATTGTCGCGCACGGGAGAACCGAGGCCTCCAACCGGCGCCCCGGCGGCATCGCTGGCCTTCACTGCGCAGGAACCTGGCGAACTCCAAGCCGCCTTGTCGGCATCGGCCGGGGAAAAGCGCTTCGTCTGCCGTCGCAAACAATGGTGCGCGGCGGTCACATCGGCGGGCTGGCGCGTCGTCACACTCGATGACCCGGCTTATCTGGGGATCGCCTGCGACAGCGCCGACTTCGTCGTTGCGCCGCAGTTCATCAACCGAAATTCCTGCCGCTCGGGTGCGAGACTGATCACGGCCGCCACCCTGCGCCGCACCGGAGCGCTGGAGATCGCGCCAGGAAAGGCAGACGGACCACCGGATGGGACCGGCTACAGAATCACCAAGGCTGTCGACACGCTGGACCGGCCATGGGCGCGCCATCGGCTCTACGACTGGCGCACCGACAGCTTCGCCGATCCACAGTTCCCGGAAATCATTGATAACGCCGAATGAGGCCAACCAGCTTGCCCTGCACCTTGACCCGGTCGGGGCCGAAGATGCGGGTCTCATAGGCCGGGTTGGCCGCCTCCAGCGCGATCGAGGCGCCCTTGCGCCTAAAGCGCTTCAGCGTCGCCTCCTCGTCGTCGACCAGGGCGACGACGATGTCGCCGGGGTTGGCGGTATTGCCGTTGCGGATGATCACCGTGTCGCCGTCCAGAATGCCGGCCTCGATCATCGAATCACCCTTAACTTCCAGCGCATAGTGTTCACCGCTGCCCAGGATCTCCATGGGTACGGAAATGTCGTGGGTGTTGTTCTGGATGGCCGAGATGGGCACACCGGCGGCGATGCGGCCCATCACGGGAACGTTCACCGAGCCGTCGGCCCCGGAGGCGGCCCGGGTCGCTGCGGCGGGGGCAGGGGTGGGCTTGCCGAGGCTGCCCTCGATCACAGAAGGCGAGAAACCGCGCCGCCCCTTGAGGCTCGGCGAATAGGCCTCCGGCAGCTTGATGACCTCGAGCGCACGGGCCCGGTTCGGCAGACGGCGAATGAAGCCGCGTTCCTCGAGTGCCGTTATGAGACGGTGGATGCCGGATTTCGACGCCAGGTCGAGCGCGTCCTTCATCTCGTCAAAGGAGGGCGGAATGCCGGTCTCCTTCATCCGTTCATGGATGAATAGAAGCAGTTCCTGTTGCTTGCGGGTCAGCATGGCGCGCCATCCAGAATCGTGAAACAAATCCAGAACGGACACTATCTGTTCCACATGTGTTCCGCAAGTGGATAATATTTGCGAACGATCGGGAGTGACGGGCGGTGCAGTGCACTATTTGAGAGACCAACGCAGCCCGCTGTCGTGTTGACGCCAGGTCGCGAACAGCTATAAAGCGCCGACGGGCTGGTCGCGCAATTCCGACCGGTTTCGGCGTTATGGAAGAGTGTCCGAGTGGTTTAAGGAACCGGTCTTGAAAACCGGCGTGCGGGCAACCGTACCGTGGGTTCGAATCCCACCTCTTCCGCCATTATCTTGTAGCGAACCCGAGATGAGGCTCCCGTTGGGGGCCTTTTCCTTTTTGTTTCGAAGGCGTTTAGCGGAGACGCCCGAACCTCGGAGACTGGCCCCGCGCCGAATTTCTGTCTCTGAACAGCCCTCCGTCTCTAACCGACCGAACCTCGTCCGGCCCGGTTCGGCTTCGTGAACGCCAGCGTTTCCAACGGGTTTCGCAGTTCGCTCGACAATGCATTCAGCGGGCGTTCTTCCGGTTGGCGTGGCCGCCGGGGAACACGCGGTAGGCGTTTTGAGGCGAAAGGCCACGCAACGGACCACTTGCCGATACTGGGGATCGCAGTGGCAGACGTGGCCTGATCGCGACTACACGGATCACCTTCGATCTACAAAGCCATGCCTCGCCCGCCCAACCCGGTGCTCAAGGTGCCACCAGCTCGTTCAGCCATTCGCTGAGAAGGATTTTCGACTCCAGAAACATTTCGCAGAAGGCGAAAACCGATACAAAGGGTATCCCCTCAATGCGAAGAAGGTGCGTTCGAAACGTAGCGTCCTGCACTTTGCCATGCTGAAGGCTCTGCCCAAAACGTTTCTGCCGGTCTTCTCCGGCGTATACGTTGATAGCCAAATCGAGGTGCTGCATCTCAACCTCACCGAGAGGCGTGAACGCCGGATCGTGGGTGTCGAGATGAATACAGCGTCCGACCATCAGTCCATTCGGATCGTCGGCCCTGGGCAGTTCCTCTATCAGCATCGAGAGATAGTTGTCCTCGCGGCGCTGAACGTGGACTTCCAGCCGGCGCAGATGTCGAACATGATAGTCCCAATATTCGGCATGTCCTTCTGAAACTGGCCGGTTCTGAAGCTCGTAGGCGGCAAAGTCCTTCATCCCCTTGCGAAGGCTGAAATCAGGCAGCCATCGCGGGTTTGCGGGTACTAATGTGGCTTCAGTCAGCAACTGAACTGGTTGGTCGCCGAAGTAGGCATTGGCGTCGAGCCGAACATAGGTTGGCGCCGAAGGCCACTGCTTCTGTACCCAGTTGACAATGCCTGGACTGAGGAACGGACAGAGCTTTGTGAAGCCGTTTCCAGCTTGATAAACCTCGCTTCCTGACACAGATCGGACCGCCCCCAGATCAATGAGTTCATAGTCCTGGCTACCGCCTTTCTTGCGACGGATGCGCTCGAACAGCGACGGCACATTCTGAAAGAGCAGCTGTGTCTGGCTATAGGGCTCACATTGCGCCCGCAGTCTCAGGCGAGTGGCCTCGTGCTGCACATCGAACGTCATTGCGAAGCTGGCGAGACGTGCTCGACGTAACCGGCCTGCGAAAAAGCCGATCGCCAGATAACAGCTGAGATCATTCTCTTCTTCGCCGGAAAGAAGGGTTTCCCTGAATTGTACAGACGGATTGACAATCGAGGCGTACCGGCCTGGACTTTCTATCATTTCATGAATGGCAGCATTGGCCTCGTTGGCGAAGGTAGCCAGCTTTCTGACATTAGCGAAGAAGGTATCGATGTCCAAGACTACGGGCCTCCTGAGCGCCGACCCAAACTCTCTGTTGCTTGTCCGCGCGACCCAAACAGAGCAAAGCGAACCTGCTGCGATCGTACCCCCGAAAGCATGATGGCACCTAAGCTGCTTTAATCCAACGATGATCCGGTAACGAGTTCCATCTGCTCCGCCCACGGCCGTTCGGCAACCGCAACGAGGTCGTTCAGCGAAAGCGCCGGCGGCACGCGCCTGATGACGAGGTGATCGAGCACCTCGGGCGACAGATAGGCGAGCCGCATCATTCGGCTGACGAACCGGTCGGAGACCTTCTCGGCCGCAGCGATGTCCTGGATCGTGGAAGCGGCGCCCGTTTCCAGTTGCCGCCGCCAGCTCCAGGCGCGGGCAATGGCGCGCAGCACATGAGGGTCTTGCGACCGGCCGTCCCGGACTGTCACCTCGTCGGGCGGGAGGATCTTCGTCCGCCCATTGCGTTTGCGGATCGTCAGGGGGATGACGACGCGGATGGTGTTCGTCGAGTCGGTCATGCGTGGGCCTCCGTCTGGCGGGTGGCCATCATGTCCCGCAGGACCGAGCCCAGCCCCTCATGGCGCAGATCGACGGCGATGCCGTCTTCGCCGACGGTCACCCGTTCGACCAGCAGCTGGACGATGCGGGTCTGCTCCGCCGGATAGAGCGCCGCCCAGAGCTGATCGAACTCGCCAAGCGCCTGGACGACCGCCTTCTCATCGACGGTCGAGCTCTCGTCGCGAAGAGCCTTTATGGTTCGCGCCGCGACTTCGGGTGCGCGGATCATGCGGCGGATTTCGCCGACGACGGCATCCTCGACCATGTCCACAGCGAACGCACCTCGGACGACCCCGCAGAGGTATTGCCGGAGGTTTCAGTACCTTTTGAGCATCCCGACGTCAGGGTCATCGTCGATACGATGTTCCTCGAAGGGGCTCTTCAGCCTGTCCAGGCGCATGGCTCTCCGACTGACTTGCCGGAGTGGGTCAAGGTGGGGCTGGTTGAGGATCCCCATGCGCTCGGTAACCTTGTATCCGAAGGTGTAAGGAGGATTGCCGCTGACCTACCTGATGCCAACGCGACGCATCGCGACTGGGTCGAACTGGCCCGCCGGCTCGGCGAAGTCATCTCGCGCTTCAATAGTCTCAGCACAGAGATCGCCGAGCCGATCCAGCAGCAACTTTGCAAGCTGCAGCGCGACGCTGACGAGCGGTTGAGGGGCTGGCTAGTTCAGCATTACGCGGATCTGCCCTCCCTCCCGGCGGCGAAAGGGCCAGTGATGGTTCATCACGTGCCGCGATACCTGGCGCTGCGCCGAAATGTAGTCGAGGAACGGGTGGCGCTCCTTGTGTTCGACGGCTTGGCACTGGATCAGTGGTTCCAAATCCGAGAGCACCTGGCGGCTCGTCTACCTGGCTTTTCAGCGGAAGAAGGTGGGTGCTTCGCATGGCTGCCCACCCTCACTTCCGTCTCACGACAAGCTCTTTTTTCAGGTCTAAAGCCCCGTGAGTTCTCGAACTCGATCGAAACTACATCGCAGGAGCCGTCTCTCTGGGCACGCTTCTGGCAGGAGAACGGCCTTCGCAAGCCAGAGATCGTTTATCAGAAAGGCCTGAAGCGGACGGAGCAGCTGGCTGAGCTGGAGGATGCCATCTCCAAGCCGGCAACAAGGGTTGCCGGCATAGTCGTCGATATGGTCGATGAAATCGTTCACGGGGCGATGCTTGGAAAGCGAGGTATCGCCGGGCAAATCAATACGTGGTGTGAAACTGGTTTCGTCGAGAAGCTGTTCTTGCTCCTCACAGAGCAAGGGTATCAAATCTACCTCACCGCGGACCACGGCAATGTCGACGCAGAAGGCATTGGCCGTCTCAGCCAAGGTGTCGTGTCAGAGCTGAGAGGCGAAAGGGTTCGTACCTATCGCAGTGAACCGCTGGCAGCATCTGTGCCGTCGGAAATCGATGCGTTTAGGTTCAATAGTTCTGGACTACCGCCAGACTTCTTGCCGGTATACGCCGGCACGCGGGGAGCCTTCGTTCCAAAGGGAGATCAAATCGTCGCGCACGGGGGGATTTCCGTTGAGGAACTCATCGTTCCCTTCATCAAGATAAACATAAAAAGACCAGCATCATGAACTCCTCGTCGCCGCAAATAGGTTTCGACCGCTTCATCCAACTGGACTGGGCTTTGCTTGCCCTCCGCATTCGAGCTGGTAGGAGCACTCTCGATGACCTCGACGAGGTTCTAGCGTCATCACACTCCGGACCAGCAGCGAAGAAAAAGACCAGGACGGTACTCAACCGCCTTTGGCTGGAGCCCCGTGCGGACCTTGTCGACTTTGCCGACCGCGGAGTTGAAATCTTCTGCGATGCGCCCGAGACAACGGTGCCAGCACTGACATCGTAGGCGTACTTGGCGCGTTCGCGCTCTTCCTGGATAAGGGCCCTGTGCTCCTCCACCATCTCCGCGAAGATGCGTTCGCCTTGGGTGAGAGCGGCATTCTTAGCGCGGTCAAAGCAGCCGTTTGCATCTGCGGCGGCGACAGCTCCGACACTCTCGACCCGTTCCGTCAGAAGAAGATCCCAGATCCGCTTTGCTGTCGGCAGGAAGGCTCGCCCTTCGTCGTTCACGAAGACGGACAGGAAGCGCCGTCGGCTGAAATCATCGGCAGACAGGCTAATCTCCCACAGCGACCATACGCCCCGGACACTCTCCGGAAGGCCGGCAATCCGGACGGTAGGAAGCGGTTGACCCGAAACGCAGCGCGGCAGATCGCTGATCACTGCCCGAGCCCGGGGATCTTCAAGCGTTACCCATTCCACATCGGGCCGCTCCTCGGCCGTCCTCGCGTCGAAGCAGACCTTGGCCGACTCGCTGCCGTCCACCCAACGCACCCGCCAAACATCGGCTTCCCTAACGGCATCCCCGCCGCGCGCGGGCAGTCCGGTCGTGATTGCCCGTTCCAGCCAGAACTGCGCCGGGTGGTCTCTCCATTTGCGGGCATCGTCTGCATCAAGCTGATGCCCATCCGACAAGAGCTCGCTGCTCTTGCGGCTTTCGGCGATGGTCGACCTAAGCTGCGACACAACCGCGTCGCATTCGCTTTCGATGGCGTCTGGGTTCTTAAGCCCTTGGACGAAGAGCTCATCGAACAGCGGTTCTGCTTCGACCGAGTCCATTACGTCGGCGGCTTTGTCCACGCCGAACTCTTCGGCGATGACCGCGAGCTTCGTTTCCAGAACCTCGCGCACGCGATGCTCGACCGTGTCCTCTAGGACGAAGTTGATCGCGCGCACGACGTGCGGCTGCCCGATACGGTCGACGCGGCCGATGCGCTGTTCGACTCGCATAGGGTTCCACGGCATGTCGAAGTTCACGATGACGTGGCAGAACTGGAGGTTCAAACCCTCGCCACCAGCGTCTGTCGAGATCAGAATGCGAATATCTCGGGAGAATGATTGCTGCGCCCGAGTGCGAGCTTCGAGATCCATGCTACCGTTCAAAGTGGCGACCGAGAAGCCACGGCTTTCGAGGAAGTCCGCAAGCATTGCCTGCGTGGGCACGAACTCGGTGAAGACCAGCACCTTCAGCTCAGGATCATTCTCCTCCTGCTGAAGCTTGTAGATCAGCTCCAGGAGCGCCTCAGCCTTGGCGTCCGTCCCCTGCGCCTCGGTGGCGCGGGCCAGGTCGAGCAGCGTGTCCACCTCGGCCTTTTCCATCTCCCAGCCCTTGGTCTGGATGGCGAGATCCACCTGGGTCTGCCCGTCCAGCTCAGCCCACTCGTCAACGTCGGCTGTCTCGAACAAGGACGGTTGAAGCTGCGGCTGGTCCAGCAAAGCTTGGCGTTTTTCGAGGGTGGCCCGAATGGCGGCAGTGCTGGATGTGACGAGCCGTTGCATCAGGATCATCAGGAATCCGATGTGCCGCTGCTTCGCGGCCATGGCCTGGTTGTAGCCGTGGCGGACATAGTCCGTGACGGCCTCGTAGAGCTTCTGCTGGCTCGCGTGGCGGTCCTGCCATGCCACCGGATGGAGGCGGGTCATGCGCGGTTTGAAGAGCGGCTTACCCTCGGCATCGATCGCGACGCGCTTCTCCGTGCGCACGACGAAGGGGCGCAACCAGCACGCCCTTGTGGTCTACAGCCTCGTCGAACGAGAGCTGGGGGATCATTTGCTTGGCGATCCGCTCGGCCATGTCGTCGGAAATGACGTAGGTCGAAACAAGCTTCTTGGCCTCATCCGGACGATTGGCGTCCAGAAGCTGAATGACCGACTCGATCGGTTCAAACTGAATGAGATCGCCATAATGCATCGGCATCCCGAGTTCCCCCTTCAATGAATTTTGAACGGGACCAGGCCGTCGATGCCGTAGTCCTGATGTTCTGGATGTCCTGTCGTGGCATAGGAAAGCCGGCCTTCCTGCAGCTCTCCTGGCCACACTGCAACGACGCGACGTGCGTGAGCATGCCGCTTCAGTAGATCTAGCGGGCTGAGTTGAAGTGTCCGATCGAACAGGAGTTCGATGTTATCAAGGAGCAAGAGCCCCTGACTGGCACATCCATCCGCGAGCTCTTTCAGTCGATCAGCCGCCTGTAGGTGTCTTCGGGTGCCAGGCACCGTGAGCAGTTCACGACCGAGGGCAGCGCCAACGCTCAAGACGCGCGCCTGCCGCCGCTCGGCCAACTTCCCAAGGAGATTGCTTTTCCCTGATCGTGGCGGCCCGATCAGCAGGATCAGCTTGCTGTTCAGGCCCGCGATATCCTCGACCAGTTGATCCAGCTTCTCGATCATCTCAGCCCTCCATCCGAGACCCGGCGGATCTGGCCTGAGTCTTGATGCTGAGCTCGGCCGCGTTAAGCAGCACGATTTGCTGGTCTTGGGGGCGCCGCGCTGTGGGGTCGGTGTCCAGCCCCAGCCGCTTGAGCGCGTAATAGACAAGCGCCTTGCGCACGGGAATCTTGGCCCGTCCGCCTCGCATCCCGTAATCGAGGGCAATGACTTTCTGCTGCGTGTCGGACAGCTCTGGGTGCGGTCCGATCTCCAATGTCACCTGCTCGTTCCAGTCCGCGTCGCCATCGGCATCTACCTCGCTCGATTTGGTGCCGCGGGTCTCGATGATCCGCGAGAGCAGGAAATCCTTGAAGCTCTGATCGGTGAGACAGAAGGCCCGTGTGTGCCAGCGGAAACCGTCGAACCCGATCGCGTGTGGCGCAATCCAGAGCCAGCGCGGCTCCGGCCGGGACAGCGACTGATACTTGACCTCGATCGCCTCTGATCGCCGGATTGCGGCGACCACTGACCGCAGGGTCTTTGCATTGACTCCCCGCACGGGGGTCGGTGCGGCGTCGTAGGCAGGGAACTGGCCAATCCAGGCGTCCGCGCGGTCGAGGATGCCATCGGCGACGGAACGCAGCTGAGAAAGGTAACGGCTGGCATCCGGCTTCAAAAACAGGGGACCGAACTCGCTGCCTCTGATGTAGGTCCGGGCGCTCTTGTCGTAGACCATGTTGTCCGGAGCCATTCCGATGTAGCGGTTCAGGTCGGTGGACGCCTGGTTCACCGACACACCGAACGCATCCATCAAATCGCCCCGATTCACATGCCCCTCCCAAAACAGGCGGAACTCGATGAATTCGAGCCGACGCTCGACGCCCCACCGAAGATCAGCCTTCTCTGTTCCCACCATGCACTCCCAGTGACATGATCCGTCCTGAAACTAGGCGCACCCAGTTTCTAGATTTTCGATCAAGCTATCTGAGAAGCTGTGCGGCTTCAACCGAAATTGGTAGGGTCTGCAAGCAAGGGAGAGGGCGGAATGGCGGCTGCGCCTCGGCCAACCGCCATCTCGGCGCTATGGTCAGACGCCCGCTTGCTGAGCCTGGCCAGGGTCGGAGGTGCTGGAGCGGACAATCGACTGCTCGTATTCCTCGACATCGGATAGGCGATAGACCACCCGGCCGCCCACCTTGAGGAACTTCGGCCCTTCACCGGTCCAACGCCACCGCTCAAGTGTGCGATGGCTGATCCCCCAGCGCACGGCCAGTTCAAGTTGGTTCATGCATGTTGCCTTCATTTTCGTGTCCTTTCGTCCTGGCAAGTTGGAATGCGACACGACGAAGGCGTGGCCGGAAAACACTATCAAGGTAATACTGGCGGGAGCCACAAAACCGAAGGCTTGCCGCGTCTCGTCTTGAAAAGAGAAGTTCCTCGAAAGTGAAGATTCACCTACGAATACGAAGGCGTGCTAGCGCGATGTGGGGCATACTTCGAGCGAGTTTGTCGAAGAGTCCTTTCCCTCCGCCAATGCTCTGCAGATCAACGCGCTGACCCGCCCTTGGCCGCGCCCAATCTGTGCGCCGGTGGCTGTAGCTTGTCGCGCGAAATCGGAATTTTGACACACGCAACTGGAAAAACCGTTTTTTGATCAGTCCGGCTGTAGCGGCTTCTTCGGGGCTTCATTGCTGTTCTGGATGAGGCATTTCTGAAAGCGCAGCCAGAACCTCTTTATTTCACCGACAGGCGGCTTCCGTTCCTCGCCAAATCGCCGCTCGATATCCGCGACGACCTCTCGCGCAGTCATTAAGCCTCGCCGCACAGCAATGAATATTGCAACTTCCGCGTCATGGGCGAAGAGGCCAAGGCTATTGTCCTCATTCAGAACCCCGCATGCCTTCCACGCCTCCAGACATAGCCGATCCTCACGAAGGTCGAGATACTCGGCATGGGGGATCGTTACCGTCGCCTCATCGCATACCATGCTTCTTTGAGGCAGGCTTGAAGGTGCTTCGAGGGGCATTTAAATCTCCATGAATGGGCGTTTGAGACCCTGCCTCTATGCCTCGTCCGAAGCCTCTTCACGAAGCTTGTTCCAGTACCTGTAAGCTGCACTCTGGGATGGCGTCCTGGGCGCTCCAAATCGTCGCCTACAACGCCGCAGCAGGTGCTCCATGCTTTCCAGGCCAAAGTTCTGAGCCAGAATACCGCAACCTCGGGATTGCGTTCGATGCGTGAGCGAAGGGGCGATAGCAACTGTCCGTGACTGACGGTTCGTTCCGCCAATTGACGTTTCAGGTCGAGCAGCTCGGCATAGCAGCTCAAGGGGATCGTCACCAAGTCCACGCCTGAGACGGTGCGATGTCGAATCCCTTTTGAGCGCTCTTATCGGTCATTCAAACCTATCCGAGATCCTTGACGTTGATCATGCGACTATCCACGGCGCCGTAACGTCTGCGAAGGCCGCATCGATCTGGGCAGTGGTGGTAATATTCCCCGTGCCGATGGCGGCCAGCACGTCGGCACGACGGTCAAAGGTGCGCTGCACCCACTCGCCGATGGCTTCCGCGAACGCGATCGCCTGCGAGGCGGTCAGCGTCACGGTGCCGATCGCACTGTCGAAGTGGAACGCGCGCCCACTGTCGCGCTCGGCCAGCGCGACCATGCCGTTGATGAGCGACAGGCTGCCGTCATCGAGCCGCACCGGCACGCCGTTGATAGTGGTGCCGTCCCCGCGCGTCCGCCAGGACAGGTCGCGGGCATAGGCGGTGAGATCGATGGGCTCCGGCTCCGGCTCCGGACTGGGCTCCGGCTTCGGCGGATCGATGACCGCAAAGCCGCCGTTGATGGTGACGAGCTTGCCAGCCAGCATACCCTCGATGCCGTCCTGATATTGCTGTTCCGTGATCTCGATCGCGTTGGTGCGGACATCGCGGGACACCCCGCCTCCGAATGCGTATGCGGTCATCACAGGACCCTCATGTAATAGGTGACGCCTAGGTTCTTCGGGCGGGTTTCGGTTGCTGTGCGCGCGGCTTTGGAAAGGTCGAAGTTGATCGCTCGGTCACCGGCATTGCTGCCGCCCCCAGCGCCGTTCGAGATAGGGTCAAACGTGGTGTGGAATGGCCCCGTTCCGGCGGCAATGCGGACGCCAGATCCCATGACGAGGGTACCGGTTATGTTCTGCATCGCGTCTCCCTCAGCGACCCCAGCGCTGCCAGCTCTGAGGAACCGGCGCGAGGTGTTGACGAGGTCGATCGTTCGGCCGTTGATCGTACTTCCTGCCAGGTTGATGACGGCGCTGGCCTCTACCAGCGGAGCAGTCCCGGTGACGGTCTCGCCTGTAAGCAGGCCCTCGTTGTAGCCGCCGGCGCCCGTCAGCCCGGCTGTAAGCCGGACGTACCGATAGGCCTTGTCCTTCGGTGGAGCGGCGACACCGGCCAGATTGTCGAGCAGCGGGATCGGGACGCCGATGGGCTGCGTAGACCAGCCATCAGTGATGCCGAAGGTGATGGCGCCGGTGGCAGTATCGAGGGTGTAGAGCAGCCGGTCGCTCGTGCCGTCGTAGCAATAGTACTTGTGTTGGCCGACCGTTGCAGTGTCCAGCCAGACCGTCCCGGCCACAGCATAGGACGGCCGAGATGCACCAGAATGCGCGCTCAGCAGCGCCATGAGGCTGTCGTCCATTCGGGCGGCCATCGCGGCCGGCGTGCACGGACCAGATAGCGGAACGCCAAATTTCGTTGCTTGGCTCATTGCAGGACTCCATATCGCTTTCGCGACCTAGTCGAGTGTTCGGGAGATCGCCGCACCCCGCGGCATTCTTGAAGGTGGGCAGACGGCAATACCGTCCTCAAAGAAAGCCCGGAGGCCGCTAAAGTCGTGGCCTCCGGGCTTGGCAGGCAATGGTGAACCCCGGCCTTGCCTGCCTTCTCTGCGACGAACCTTCAGCGCCGCAAGAGAACTTCAACAAATGCGCCGGCTGCGCTGGACGGTTCCAGCGCATCGGCAAAGACAAATTCCGGCAGCTCGCCCCCGGTCAACACGGTGTTGCCATTGGCAGCGGTCGACGTGACGGGCGTGGCACCGGCTGCGATCGCCAGCTTGCCGGTTGACGCGACCGCCCGTCCCTGGGTATCGACGACGAGGCTCGCGCCGATCGCAAACGCGCCGCCGGTTTCAATAACGGCAGTACCGGCAACGGTGGCATCGCTGTGCTCACCATCGGCCGCAGGGCGCGGCGCGACGCCGAGCACCTTCTGACCGGCGACGCTCGCCTGCGCGCCGTTTAAGCCGACAGCGCGGCGCTGTGAGACCGCGCCGGACGCGCGGTAGGTAAGGCTGAGAGTGGGGATGCTCTGCTGTCCCATAGGATGCTCCGGGTTCAGGTGCGCGTTACGCGCGTTTCGGCATAGCGGGCGGCTTCCGCATAGGTGCCGCCGTGCTGGTTCATATGCTGGCGAGCGATCCGATCGATCTCGGCAGAACGATAGTCGACCGTGTAACCTTCCGGGGAAGCGAAACTCTCTCCCTCCTCCGAGTACTCGCCAGCGGCGGCAAGCTCTCGCGTGTCCACTGGCTGCGGAAGCTTTGCGAGGAAATCAAGGAACCACTCGGCCTGGCTGAATGTCAGGCTGTCGCCGTCGTCACCCTCGGAGAACTCGAAGCTTTGGGATTTGCCAAGGCTTTCGGCAAAGGCCAGCGTTCCGGCAGAAGACCGATCGGCAACCGCCCTTCCTTCTGGATTCTCCGAAACGTGTCCTCGATTTCACGGCGGCGATATTGCCGCTCGCGCGCCGTGATGCTGTGCTCGCGCAGGGCAATCATATCCTCCTCGGCAAAGAGCAGCGCTTCGCCCTCCGAGAACTGGACCGCGCTAAGCCCCTTCACGGCCGGCGGCTCCGCTCCGAGGAACCCGACGTGCCGCAGATATGGCGCGCCCGGCTTCGGGTTGTTCGCGGCGTTGGCCGGATAGAAGGCGGCAGAGACCTTCTTGTAAGCGCCTTGCTGCACGAGCTCCGAGAACTCGGCATTGACCTGCCGGGGAATCGCGTGCAGGCCGTCCGACTTGGCAATAACCCTTTCGATCCAGCCATAGGCCGGAGCATCCGTCTTCGGATGGCCGACAACAATAGGCGCTTCGTGCGTACGCGGATCGTAGGACGCGGCGATGGCGTCCAGGTCGCGTTCGGTGAAGGTCAGCGTTTGGCCGCTGCTGCTGGTGTGCCGGCCGGCGCGGAAGGATGGATGCTCTGCATGCCTATTCCTCCGCAGCCGGGTTGATGAACAGATAGCCGGCCGACATGCCCGCAAGCACCGGCGCGCGCTCATAGGTCACGCCGTAGATCCAGCTCTTGACGTTCTCCTCCCAATAGGGCTGCTCCACAAAGGGATGTGCCTTCATGGTATCGGTGTAGCCGAAGCTCGGCTCCTCGACGCCACCGGGGTTCTTCGGCGCATAGGCGAGGACGGCATAGTTGCCCCAGACGTTCGCAAACTCGCCTTTGTCGTTGGCGACCATCGCCTGACCTTCAACAACCTCGTCCAGTTCGAACAGCTTGGCCAGCAGGTCGGCGGTGATCAGGTCGACGTTGCGGAAGCGGCTGGCGATGAAGTCGTTGTTCTTCAGCGCCGAATAGGCGAACGGCCCGAGAATGAGCTTGTTGGGATAGATGCCGCAGGAATTGCGGATGCGCTGCCGGCCTGCAGCGCACATCGATCCACTTCGCCTTGCAGGCGGTGGACACACGGCTTGAGTGCGATGTGTTCCGCGCAGCCTACCAGCGGATGGCGGCTGCTGCGCTGAGGTTCTACCAGACGAAAGTTGAGAGGCCCGCAGCTTGAACGCGGGCATAGACCCCTATGGACGGGTCGCAGCGATTTTGAAGCCCTTTTAAAGCTCGTAGGCGCGTTTTTAGGGCTTGCCGCGACTGGCGGAGCATCCGCGCCCCGAAATCGCTTCCTTGTGTTTCTGGCGAGGTCGGGCATAATTCGAGGCCAGGGCGCGACACGGTGATATTCTCGCTGCCGTAGGACCGCCTTCGGGCGGGATCGCTATGTAGGGTTCCTGCGAGGCCCTACCGCCCTTCCAAGCTCTTTCGGATCAATCGAAGAGCAACCGGATATCCTGAAATTCCGGCACCCCTCCAAACACCCACAACGGTTTGCGACTGTTTCGACGCAGCCGCAAACCTATGCTGTCATCCATGAAAATCACATGGACCGACCGCAATGGAAACGAGATTACAGGGCGCATTGACGCGGCACTTTGGCCGTACGTCAAGGCGCTCGGCGTGGACAAAGCAGCCCGCTTCTTTATCCGCTTCGGCGGCAGCTACATCTACATTGGCCGCAAGCGCGCTAACGGTACCAGCGAAGTGGCGGCGGTGCTTGGCCCCGTCGCATCCCAGCAGCTAATCGAAAGCGGTGTCGGCCCCGGCAGTGTGCGTGTTCCGCTCGCCAACGGATTTCCTGCCCGATACCTGCGGTCGCGTGGGCGTACCGTGAACCAGATTTGCCGCGCTGTCCGCTGCACGGACGTGCAGGTGCGCGGCCTGCTCAAAGCAGACCATGCCCGCCGCGATGCCAGCATCCGCATGGAGGCGAAACGGCGGGAGACCTACCTCGCTGATGCCGAGTTGCTGGCATCGCTTCCCCAAGCTCTTACCCAACCACAAGGACCCCAGCCATGACAATGAACGCAGCGCGCGCACGCGTCGTCGATTCCGTCCTCAGCAACCACGTCCGCGGCTATCGCCAGGCCGCCCATCTCGGACCGATCTGCTCTTCCCTGCCGTCTCTCTCTGTCAAACAACAGTGGCTACGCGACCGACACGTCCTTGCAGGGCTCCTCCCCCCAGCAGTTGCTTATTGAGGGCTCCGGGCGAGCAGATCGGTCCGAGAGGGGCGGCCAATTGAGAACGCATCACATCTATCGCGTGGCGTGAATTTTTCAGAGCGTCTGCAATAGTGCTGTGCTATTATTATTAGAGATTGCGAAACTTAGAACTGGAGCGGTATCCGGTTGTTCAGCGTTGCAGTCTTTCCAGAGAAAATCCCGAATAAATGCAACCACTTGCCCCCGATGAGGGGCGCGTTCCCTTTAGGAGACGGACTATGAAACGCCTCTTTTCGATCGCACTAGCCGTTGCAGGTATCGCCATGGCCGGGCAGGGACTGGCGAAGGAAATAGACATGTCGAAGATCACCTGCAAAGAGGTCAGCGAAATGCCCGCCGCTCGGACGCTCGGCGTCGCCATGTGGATGAGCGGCTATGCTCACGGCAAGGCCAATAACCCGATGGTGGACAGTGAGAAAGCGCATGCCAACGCGGAGAAGATCGTCGCGCACTGCAAGAGCAATCCCTCGACCACACTAACCGACGCAGTCCAGGCGATGGGCCATTAACAGCTGAGGCCGAGCCCGCCACCATGTGGCAGCCCCGAGACGGGCTCGGCTGTCCTTCCTCGGTCCCACGCAAGCCCATAAGACCGCCCACAAAAGACGGGTCGTGCCCAGCAGCCCGTGCGGACACGATCGTCGGCGCCGTCATGCCGATGGGGCATCCGGCCCCCTCAAATTCACGATCCATAAACCATAACCCCAGAAATCGCGCCGCCACCGGGCTGGAAGCGCATGTCTACTCCGATTTTCGCCATTTTGCCGTCCTGATTAACAAACTGTTTTCGGGCGGCCGGTAGGGTCGGGGATGCGGTGGCAAAGCGCCTCCGTGGAAATTGACTGTGGAATGTAGCGGCGTGGGACATATGACTTGCGGAAATTTATCGGCGGGCGCGCTTCGGGCGATGCGCCTTGTTGCCGTACCGATGGTGTGTGCGGGCCTGGCGGCCTGCGGCACAACCGGAAAGAATGAGGCCAGGGCCGGCCGCAGCAAGGAGTATTTCGCCGAGTCGGAGTATGGCGTGAAGGCCAGCCCGCGGGTCGTGAAGGAGGGGCAGCCGGTGCCCAAGGGTGGCGGCCGCTATCAGGTCGGCCAGCCCTATCAGGTCCGCGGCAAGTGGTATCAGCCGAAAGAGGATCAGGCCTACGACAAGGTCGGCCTGGCCTCATGGTACGGGTCGGCGTTCCACGGTCGCTACACTGCCAATGGCGAAATCTACGATCGCCACCACCTATCGGCCGCGCATCCGACCTTCCCGTTGCCGAGCTACGCCCGCGTGACAAACCTGGAAAACGGTGCCTCGATCCTGGTGCGCGTCAACGATCGCGGTCCGTACTCGGACGGCCGCATCATAGATCTATCCTCCAAGGCGGCGGAAATGCTCGAGGTCAAGGGCAAGGGGACCGCCAAGGTCCGCGTTCAATATGCCGGAAAGGCCCGCATGGACGGGCACGACATGCCCTACCTGATGGCCTCCTACATTCCGAAGGGCTCGCGCGCCCCGGCCGTGGACCCGGGTGGACAGATCGCTACCGGGGTGATGGTCGCGTCCGCGGCGCCGGTCGCAGATGCTCTGCCAGTGGCCATCCCGACCTTTGCCGAGCGAAGCTACGCCTCGGGCGATGCGGCCCCGATCACCGCGCTGGCAGCGCCGCGGCCGGCAAGCGCGGCAGCGGCGGCCATGCAGCAGTTCGCACTGCTGCCCGAAATCGGTCCGTTGCCGACCGAACGGCCTGATTTCGTTCCGGTGCCCGGCATCGATCCGAACTATGCGGCAGCTTACACGGCCGATGTACCGGTCTCGGCTGTCGGGGCGTTCGATGCGATCCTCCACCGTGACGGTTCGCTGAGCAAGCTTACGGACGTCCGCGGCTGAACGCCCGAAGATGGCTTGCCGTTTCCGCCGGCGTGTAGGACTGTAGGCGGCCTGCCGGAGTCTCCATGTCCATCCGTTCGATCGCCATCCTCGTTCTTTGCCTGTTGCTGCCCCTGTCTGCCGCTGCAGAGCCGGCGCGAACATCAGCGACATTCGACACCAAGGCCAGGCAGGCCTATCTCGTCGACGGCGCGACCGGCACGGTTCTTTTCGCACGCAATGAGAACGAGCCGGTCACCGCCGCCTCGCTGGCCAAGGCGATGACCCTGGCCATCGTGTTCAAGGCATTGCGGACCGGCGAGACGACACTTGAGACGCTCTATCCCGTTTCCGAGCATGCCTGGCGCACCGGCGGCGCGCCGTCGCGCACCGCCACCATGTTCGCCGCCCTGAACTCGAGGATCCGGGTCGAGGACCTGATCCGTGGCGTGGCGGTGCAAGCCGCCAACGACGCCTGCATCATCCTGGCCGAAGGGTTGTCCGGTTCAGAAGGCGCGTTCGCTGTGCGGATGAACGATGAGGCCCGCCAGCTCGGGCTTACCCAATCCCGTTTTGAGAACGCCACCGGACTGCCGGCGCCGGGCAATCAGGTCAGCATGCACGATCTGGTGGTGCTGGCGCGGCATCTGCACCAGAGCTATCCCGACCTCTATGGCTACTATGCCGAGCCGGAATTCGAGTGGAACCGGATCAGGCAGCGCAACCGCAATCCACTGGTGGGATTGAACATAGGCGCCGACGGCCTCGTCATGGGCTTTGCGGAAGATGCCGGTTACGGGCTCGTCGTCTCGGTCGAGCGCGGCGGACGCCGGCTCTACCTGGCGATGAGCGGGCTTTCGAGCGAGAAGGAAAGGCTCGACGAGGCCCGCCGCATCATCGACTGGGGGATGACGGCGTTCACGTCGAAAACCTTGTTCAAGGCCGGCGACGTCGTTGCCGAGGCGAGCGTCTACGGCGGCAGTTCGGGCCGAGTGCCGCTGGTGACGCCGAAAGAGGTCGACGTGCTGCTGCCGATCGACAACACGGACCGGCTTGCCGCCCGAGTGATCTATTCCTGGCCGCTGAGGGCGCCGGTAGGGCCCGGACAAAGGGTTGGGGTGCTGCGCCTTTGGAACGGCGACCGGTTCCTGCGCGAAGTGCCGCTCGAAACCGCATCGGCAGTCGAGGTCGGCACGCTATCCAGCCGGGCGCTGGATGCGTTGCAGGAATTGCTTTTCTTCTGGTTGTAAAGGATGCGGATCGCCGACTTTCGTGCCGGGTGGCTGCCGCGAATGCGTTTTCGGTTTTCCGGTTTATGCGTTACTAGTTGACCGACTCGCCTCGAGGCGAGCGCAGAAGAAGTACCGGCGCGCCGGTATTCGGAAGTTGGATTGAGTTGGCTTGACCGGTTTGTTCATAACGTTCGAGGGGGGCGAGGGCGCCGGCAAATCGACCCAGATCCGGTTGCTGGCCACGGCACTTCAGGAACGCGGGCGGGAGGTGCTCGTGACGCGCGAGCCCGGAGGCTCGCCCGGCGCCGAGGCGGTGCGCCACGTCATTCTGTCGGGTGCTGCGGAACGCTACGGGACTCGGATGGAAGCACTGCTCTTCGCTGCAGCGCGCAGCGACCATGTCGAGGAGGTGATCCGCCCGGCGCTGAAGGCTGGCAAGATCGTGCTGTGCGACCGTTTCCTCGATTCCTCGCGGGTCTACCAGGGTATCACCGGCAACCTCGAGCCGGACTTCATCGAGCGGCTGCAGCGCATTGCCGTCAACGGCGTCATGCCGGATTGCACGCTGATCCTCGACCTGCCTGCATCAATGGGGCTGGAGCGGGCGCGACAGCGCGCCATCGGTGGCCCGGAGGAGGGTGGTCCGGATCGCTTCGAAAAGGAAGAGCTTCAGACGCACGAGAAGCGGCGGGAAGCGTTTCTCGACCTAGCGGATCGCGAACCGCTACGCTGCCGCGTCGTCGATGCGAGCCGGCCGCGCGAGGAAATTGCCCGGCAGGTGCTCGCCATCGTCGAGCCTTTGCTGCCGTCGCACAAAGCGGACCGCTCGTCCTCCCCGGAGGATGCCACGTGAGCACCGAGCAAACCGGCGTGCTCGACGGTGCAGTCGCCCCGGCGGAACAGACCAGGCTCTTTGGTCATGATGCGGCCCAGGCCTTCCTGGCGCAGTCCTATCGCTCCGGGAAGGGGCATCACGCCATCCTGATCGAGGGGCCGGAAGGGATCGGCAAGGCGACGCTCGCCTTTCGATTTGCACATCATGTGCTGACCCACCCCGATCCGCTGGCGGCGCCGGCGACGCTGGCCGATCCGGACCCGGATTCGCCACTCGTCCGGCAGATCGCCTCCGGCGCCTCGCACAATCTTCTCCACCTCAGCCGGCCCGTCGACGAGAAGACCGGCAAGGTGCGGGCGGCAATCACAGTC
Organism: Mycoplana dimorpha; assembly: GCF_003046475.1. Lineage (GTDB taxonomy): Bacteria > Pseudomonadota > Alphaproteobacteria > Rhizobiales > Rhizobiaceae > Mycoplana > Mycoplana dimorpha. The sequence goes on along the minus strand of NZ_PZZZ01000004.1, from coordinate 127,600 downwards.
GACGAGGTGCGCCGGGCCGGCAAGTTCTTTGCCCAGACGTCCGGGACCGGCAACTGGCGGATCGTCATCATCGATCCGGCCGATGACCTCAACCGCAACGCCGCCAACGCCATCCTGAAGATCCTCGAGGAACCGCCCCGCAACGCGCTCTTCCTCGTGCTGACCCATGCGCCGGGCAAGCTGCTGCCGACGATCCGCTCGCGCTGCCTGCCGCTCAGCCTCGCGCCGCTGTCCGGGCAAGATCTGACGCAGGCATTGGACAGTCTCGGCGTTGCACTGCCGCCCGCCCAGGCGGACCGCGTTCTCGCGGCTGCCGGCGGCAGCGTCGCGACGGCGCTGAAGCTGCTCAACTACGGCGGCTTCGATATCCTCGAGGCATTTCGCACGATCGTTGAAGGGGCCGGGGCTTCGCGCAAGGACGTGCACAAGCTCGCCGACGTCCTTGCGGCCAAGGACGGAGACACGCTTTACGATTTCTTCTGCAGCCAGGCGATCGAGCATGTCGCAGCCCAGGCAAAGGCGGCGGCATTGCGCGGCGACATCGTGCGGGCGGAGCGCATGGCGAGGCTTGCCTCGGCATTGACCGAAAAAATCGGCATTGCCGCCGCCTATAACCTCGACCGCAAGCAGACCGTGATCGAGTTGCTCGACGAGATCGCAGCGCACACGGCAGGGTAGGGCTGCCGCCTCACGCGGCGAACACGCGGCGCGGGCATGGCAGGCGCGCAAACTTGCTGTTTCCCTTTGCGGTCGCCATGCGTTAATAGCTGCGACCGACACAGGACAAGACAGGCCAGCTCCGACATGACAGACACGTCGCCCTTCTACATCACGACGGCAATCGCCTATCCGAACGGCAAGCCCCACATCGGGCACGCCTATGAGTTGATCGCGACCGATGCGGTGGCGCGCTTCCAGCGGCTGGACGGACGCGACGTGTTTTTCCTAACGGGCACGGACGAGCACGGCCAGAAGATGCAGCAGACCGCGCGCAATGAGGGAATCAGCGCCCAGGAGCTGGCCGACCGCAACACCGCGGAATTCCAGAAGATGGCGGTGCTGCTGAATGCCTCGAACGACGATTTCATCCGCACCACCGAACCGCGCCACCATGAGGCCTCCCGGATCATCTGGAAGCGCATGGCGGATGCCGGTGACATCTACAAGGACAGCTATTCCGGCTGGTATTCGGTACGCGACGAGGCCTACTACCAGGAGAACGAGACGGAGCTGCGTGACGGCGTGCGCTATGGGCCGCAAGGCACGCCCGTCGAATGGGTCGAGGAAGAAAGCTACTTCTTCCGGCTGTCGAACTATCAGGACCGGCTTCTGAAGCTGTACGAGGAGCAGCCTGACTTCATCGGCCCGGCGGAGCGGCGAAATGAGGTGGTTTCCTTCGTCAAGTCCGGGCTGAAGGACCTTTCGGTGTCGCGCACGACCTTCGACTGGGGCATCAAGGTGCCGGACGATCCGGCCCATGTCATGTACGTCTGGGTCGACGCGCTGACCAACTATATTACCGCGACCGGAAACCTGACCGATCCGAACGGCCCGCGCGCGAAATACTGGCCGGCCGACCTCCACATGATCGGCAAGGACATCATCCGCTTCCACGCCGTCTACTGGCCGGCTTTCCTGATGTCGGCGGGCCTGCCGCTGCCCAAGCGCGTCTTCGCGCATGGCTTCCTGCTCAACAAGGGCGAGAAGATGTCGAAGTCGATCGGCAACGTGGTCGATCCGGCCAACCTGGTCGAGCACTTCGGCCTTGATCAGGTCCGTTACTTCCTGCTGCGCGAGGTTTCGTTCGGCCAGGACGGCAGCTACAGCGAGGAGGCGATCGCCACGCGCATCAATTCCGATCTCGCCAACGGTATCGGCAATCTTGCCAGCCGTTCGCTGTCGATGATCGTCAAGAATTGCGACGGAAGGATCCCGACCTGCAGCCCGCTGACCGACGCCGATCGGGCCATGCTTGCATCGGTCGATGCCCTGCATGCGATCACGCGCGAGGAGATGGGCAAGCTGATGATCCACCGGGCGCTGACGGCGATCATCGCGGTCGTGTCCGAGGCCGACCGCTATTTCGCCGGCGAGGCGCCGTGGGCGCTGAAGAAGACGGACCCGGAGCGGATGGGCACGGTGCTGTACGTCACGGCGGAGGTGGTGCGCCAGATCGCGATCCTGCTGCAGCCGTTCATGCCCGCGTCGGGCGCCAAGCTGCTCGATCTCGTCGCCGCTCCGGCTGACAAGCGCGACTTCGCAGCCCTTGGGGAGGCGGGGCGGCTCGTCAGCGGCACGCCGCTGGAGGCGCCGGCGCCGGTGTTTCCGCGCTACGTCGCTCCGGAAGCCTGAGAGAACCCGCGATGCTGATCGACACCCACTGCCATCTGGACTTCGCCGATTTCGACCCGGAGCGCGACGACATCGTCGCCCGGGCGCATGCCGCCGGCGTCGGACAGATGGTCACGATCTCGACAAGGGTGAGGAAATTCCCGACGATCCTCGCGATCGCCGAGAAATATCCGACCGTGTTCTGCTCGGTGGGTACCCATCCGCACAATGCGGACGAGGAGCTGGACGTGACGGTGGACGAACTCGTCCAGCTTTCCGCCCATCCAAAGGTCGTCGCGATCGGCGAGGCGGGGCTCGACTACTTCTACGACAATGCGCCGCGCGAGGCGCAGGCGCAGGGGCTGCGCACCCACATCGCCGCGGCCCGGCAGACCGGGCTGCCGCTCGTCATCCACAGCCGCTCGGCCGACGACGACATGGCGGCGATCCTGACCGAGGAGACCGGGAAGGGGGCCTTCCCCTTCCTGCTGCACTGCTTCTCTTCCGGCGCGGACCTCGCCCGCATCGGCGTCGAGCTCGGCGGCTATGTTTCCTTTTCCGGCATCCTGACCTTCCCGAAGTCGGAGGAGCTGCGGCAGATCGCAAGGACCGTGCCCACCGACCGCATGCTGGTCGAGACGGATGCGCCCTATCTCGCGCCGAAGCCCTACCGCGGCAAGCGCAACGAACCGGCCTATGTGGCGCACACGGCGGCGGTCCTGGCCGAGACGTTGGGCATTGAGGCCGACGAGATGGCGAGGATCACGACCGACAACGCGTTGCGGATCTTCTCGAAGATGCCGAGGGTCTCGTGACCTACACGCGGCGCTTCACGGTCCTCGGCTGCGGCTCGTCGCCGGGCGTACCGCGCATCAACGGCGAATGGGGCGCCTGCGATCCCGGCAATCCGAAGAACCGCCGCACGCGGGCGGCCCTGCTGGTCGAGCAGATCGGCCCGTCCGGCACGACGACGGTCGTCATCGACACCGGCCCGGACTTCCGCGAGCAGATGATCGCCGCCAAGGTGCAGAACATCGACGCGGTGCTCTATACCCATGCGCATGCCGACCACATTCACGGCATCGACGACATTCGTGGTTTCGTCCAGCACCGCGGGGACCGCATCCCGATCTGGGCCGATGCCACGACGATGGCACGTATCCGTGAGGGGTTTCCGTACTGCCTGGAGACGCCGCCGGGCAGTTACTATCCGCCGATCGTCGCCGCACAGTTGATCGAGCCGATCGACCGGCCGGTCGAAATCCTCGGAGCAGGGGGGGCTATACGCCTCCAGCCATTGCTGCAGGTCCACGGCTCGATCCACTCGCTCGGCTTCCGGGCTGGTGACGTGGCCTATTGCACCGATGTAAGCGCGTTCCCGGAAGAAACGGCGGCACGGCTCATCGGGCTCGATCTGCTGATCATCGACGCTCTGCAGTATCGTCCACATGTCAGCCACTTCTCGCTGGAACAGGCGCTCAACTGGATCGGCCGCCTGCAGCCGCGGCGCGCCGTCCTGACCCACATGCACATCCCGCTCGACTACGACACCGTCATGGCCGAGACGCCCGACCATGTGGAGCCGGGTTATGACCAGATGGCGATCGAGTTCGACGTCACGGCCGAGATGAATGCCATCGAAGGCACGGGCGACGCCTGATACCGATCAAGTTCGCGCCCCCGGCGTTCTGAAGTTTTCATATCAGAACACGTTTGCAACGCATTGATTTTGATGCGGATTCACTTGACGCCGAAAAACGGCTGCAGATTGGCACGGATTCGCTCCAGTACAGTCGCGCCGGAAAGGTCCGGTATGAAGGTCTGTCCGGTGATCATCTCATAGGCCTGGATGTAAACCGCCGACGTCTGTTCGATCAGCTCAGCCGGGATTTCCGGAATCGGATCCGTGTACGGATTGCAGCGCTCCGTGACCCAGGCGCGCACGAAATCCTTGTCGAAGCTCGGGGGGCGCGTGCCGGCGGCAAAGGCCTGCTCGTAGCCCTCGGCGATCCAGTAACGGCTGCTGTCGGGTGTGTGGATCTCGTCTGCAAGCACGATGCGGCCGTCTTTGTCCGTGCCGAACTCGTACTTGGTATCGACAAGGATCAGGCCGCGCTCGGCGGCGCGGGCCTGGCCGCGGGCGAAGAGCGCCAGTGCATAGGCGGAAACGGTCTGCCATTGCTCCGCGGTCAGCAGGCCCTGGGCCAGGATCTCGTCGCCGGACAGCGGCTCGTCGTGGCCGCCGTCGAAGGCCTTGCTGGTCGGGGTGATGATCGGTTGCGGCAGCTTCGCGTTGTCGCGCAGGCCGTCCGGCAGGCGGATGCCGTACATGTCGCGCTCGCCGTTGCGGTACTTGGTCAGGACCGAGGTGCTGGTGGTGCCGGCGAGATAGCCGCGCACGACGACCTCGACCGGCAGGATGTCGAGCCGGGTGCCGATGACGACGTTCGGATCCGGATAGGCCAGCACATGGTTCGGACAGATGTCGGCCGTTTCCTCGAACCAGTAGCGCGCCGTCTGCGTCAGCACCTGGCCCTTGAACGGGATCGAGGTCAGGATCACGTCGAAGGCGCTGAGCCGGTCGGTGGCGATGATGATGCGGCGGCCGTCCGGCAGGTCGTAATTCTCACGGACCTTGCCCTTGTAGCGGCCCGGCAGTTTTGGGATGAAGGCATCTGAAAGTGTGCGGAGTTCGCTCATCGGCCGGGCCTCGCATGAGAATAATGGATGGCAGGCTAAAGCAGGCATGGCCGCAAACGTCAAGGCGAAGCCGGCGCCAGACGGGTGTAAAGATCAGCAAGACTGTTCCATAATCTATCTTATGTGACATTGATTTGGCGGTGGGTGGGTAAGGAAATCCCGCTCCCCGGGGTTCGCAATCAGCATGCTGTTCGCATGACCCTGTCTGCCCCGGCAGACCCTGTCTGCCCCGGCGATGCGATCCGAAACATAGATCGAGCTAGCGCGCTGAGAGCGTGCCTTGAATGCACCAGTCATTGAAATCCGGCATCCTGAGAAATGGTGTCGGGCCACGCTTGCCAAGGTACCCAGCCGGTTTGCATGCCGCGATTTGAGCCGTGACCGTTTGTGCTGGAGGTTCAGCCGAACTGATCGCAGAAATGGAAGCATCATTTGGTTGCTCCCGAATTCGGGCTATTGTCCGTCGGTTTCGCCGGCCCTTCACGGCGTAGCCGATAAAATCTCTCTGGCGCTTCGCCCGGCTTCGCGTCATCCTTCCTTGCGAGGAGACTTGCGATCCTGGCCATGGGAGGAATGCCGATGCGTTGCTTTGCCGTAATTGGGCCTTCGCAGACGGGAAAGACCACGCTCGTCGATCGGCTCGGGGCGCTCGAGGGATCGGCACGAAAGGCCGCCTCGCCCTATGGACTGAATATTTGCCAGTTCGAGTTCGGTGGAGAGACCTGGTCTGCCTTGGATGCGCCGGGGTCGATCGAGTCGATCATCCACGCGCAAGATGCGCTGCTGGCGAGTGACGCGTGCATACTGTGCGTTTCTCCGGTGCCGGAGGAAGCCGTGCTTGCCGCGCCCTATCTGCGGGTGATCGAGGCGTCCGGAACGCCCTGCGTCGTCTTCATCAACCGTATCGACGAGCCGCGCGGCCGCATTCGCGACGTCATCGCCGCGTTGCAGGACTACGCGCGCCACACGCTTGTGTTGCGGCAGATACCGATCCGCGACGGCGAGAAGGTGATCGGCAGCGTCGATCTGATCTCGGAGCGCGCCTGGCGTTATCGGGATGGCCAGACCTCGTCGCTGATTGCCATCCCCGAGGACATGGCGGTACGCGAGCACGAGGCCCGCACCGAGCTTCTGGAGAGCCTTTCCGAGTTCGACGACTGGCTGCTCGAAGAACTGATCGAAGACCGGGAGCCTGACAGCGCCGCCATCTATGCGATCGCGACCAGAACGATGAAGCAGAACCGCATGACGCCGGTGTTCATCGGCGCCGCCAGCCACAGCAACGGCATCCTGCGGTTGATGAAGGCGCTGCGGCACGAGGCGCCCCCCGTCGAGGCGCTGCGTGACCGCCTGGCGGTTGACACCGAGCCCGAGCCGCTCGCGGCCGTGACGTTCCACGCCTTTCACAGGCCGAACATCGGCAAGACGGTGCTGGCGCGCGCGCTCGATGGCGTGAAGCAGGCAGCCGCACTCGGCGAGACCGGCCTCGGCAGCCTTCAGGACCCGATCACCGGCCGCCCGCTGCCTAATGTTGTGCCGGGCGCCGGCGAGGTCTTCGCCACCGTGAAATCCGATCGCCTCCCCGCCCCGGCCCTGATCAAGGCGGGTGCCGCTCTGCCTCCGCCGGACTGGACCGCACCGCCCTCGCCCATGCTGGACCGCATCCTCGTGCCGTCAAGCGAGCGCGACGAAACCAAGCTTTCCAGCGCTTTGGCGAAGATTGCCGAGACCGATCGCGGGCTGTCTGTGGCACAGGAGGAGGGATCCGGCGCCTATCTGGTCAGCGTCCAGGGGCCGCTGCACCTGCGCGAGGTCATCAGGACGCTGGCGGAGGTGTTCCGCATCGCGGTCACCGATCAGGCGCCAAATCCCGTCTATCGGGAGACCGCGTCAAAAGCCTCGGACGTGCACTACCGCCACCGCAAGCAGACCGGCGGCGCCGGTCAGTTCGCGGACGTCAAGCTGAGCATCCATCCGAATGGCCGCGGCAGCGGCTTCTCGTTCAACGAAGTCGTCAAGGGCGGCGCGGTACCGCGCAACTTCATACCGGCGGTGGAGGCAGGCGCGCGGGAGGCGATGGAAAAGGGGCCGCTCGGATTCGGCGTCGTCGATGTCGGGGTGACGCTCACCGACGGGCAGCATCACTCCGTCGACAGCTCCGACCACGCCTTTCGCGCCGCCGCCAGGATGGGCGTCCGGCAGGCGCTGTCGCAGGCCTCGCCGGTCCTCATGCAGCCGATCGTCAGGGTCGAGATCCATATTCCCTCGATCCATACCGGCGGTCTCGTTCAGATCGTCTCGGCGCTGAAGGGACAGGTGCTTGGCTTCGACCGTGACGAGGCGGCCAAGGGATGGGACACGTTCCGGGCGCTTGTACCGGGCAGCGCGCTCGACGAACTGGCGCGCTCGCTGCGGTCGGTGACGCAGGGGATCGGCTATTTCTCCAAAGAGTTCGATCATTTCGAAGAGATGTACGGCAAGGAGGCGGACGCGATCGTCACCGCCCTTGGTTCTCATGCCATGGTGTAAAAGCGCCGCTCGCCTGGCCGAGGCTGCACAGCCGGTGAGGCGGTTCACGATCATTTGAGAATTCCTCTCGAAGATGAAGTTTTTTGAACAGGCCGTCGATTTGACGCATTTATCTCGGCTGTCGCGACCGCAGAGCTCGACCTGACCCGAATGCAAACGCCCTTCCTTGCGAACGCAGCAGTCCTAACTCATCCGATGTTGGTCGGAGGGCGTGTGATGAAGGCCAAACTCTCGGTGCTTGCCGTTACCGCGGCGATTCTGGCTGCGGCGCTTCCCCTGAGGGCAGAGGACCCGCTGGTCTCGGCGCAGAACGTGATCGAGCGCCAGATCGACGCCTTCCTGCGCGACGACGCCGCGGCTGCCTACGCCCTCGCCTCGCCGAGCATCCAGGAGAAGTTTCCCGACCAGGCCGCCTTCATCGACATGGTCAGGCGCGGCTATCCGCCGGTCTACCGGCCGGGCAATTATGCCTTCGGCCGCAGCAAGGTCTCCGGCGGAACGATCCTCCAGGAGGTGCTGATCACCGGCAGCGACGGCAAGGACTGGACGGCGATCTACCAGATCGTCCACCAGCCGGACGGCAGCTACAAGATCAACGGGGTCCACATGCAGCCGGCGGCCGCAGGTTCCGACATCTAGTGCCGCGCGCGCCGTGCGCGTTGGCTCATTCGGATAGAGGCAGATGGGGTGCACCCGGTTTCACCCATCTGTGCACCGGTTCGCACCTCGGCGCGACCTCGCCCGCTGAATCCGAGGCGGCCGGTCAGGCGGCGGCCCGCTTCGCCTCGGCCTCGCCGCGCGCCCAGGCCTCCTGGGTCTCCGCCATGAAGTCGGCATAGCGGCCCTGCTCGATTGCCGCCCGGATGCCGGCCATCAGTTCCTGGTAATAGGCCAGGTTGTTCCAGGTCAGCAGCATGCCGCCGAGCGACTCGTTGGCGCGCACCAGGTGATGCAGGTAGGCGCGGGAATAGTCGCGGCTCGCCGGACACGCGGACTGCTCGTCGAGCGGCCTTGTGTCTTCCGCATGGCGGGCGTTGCGGATGTTGATGCGGCCGTGGCGGGTGAAGGCGAGCCCGTGGCGACCGGAGCGGGTCGGCATGACGCAGTCGAACATGTCGATGCCGTGCGCGACCGACTTCAGGATATCGTCGGGCGTGCCGACGCCCATCAGGTAGCGCGGCTTCTCAGTCGGCAGATGCGGGCACGTCGTGTCGATCATGTCGAGCATGACCCCCTGCGGCTCGCCGACTGCCAGCCCGCCGATCGCGTAGCCCTTGAGATCCAGCCCTGCGAGCGCCTGGGCCGAGCGCACGCGCAGTTCCGGAATATCGCCGCCCTGGACGATGCCGAACATCGCCTTGCCGGGCTGGTCGCCGAAGGCGACCTTGCAACGCTCGGCCCAGCGATAGGACATCTCCATCGCCCGCTCGATCTCCTTGGGTTCTGCCGGCAGCCGCACGCATTCGTCGAGCTGCATCTGGATGTCGCTGTCGAGCAGCCCCTGGATCTCGATCGAACGCTCGGGCGACATATGGTGCAGCGAGCCGTCGACATGGCTCTTGAACGTCACCCCCTGCTCGTCGAGCTTGCGCAGCCCTTCCAGCGACATCACCTGGAAGCCGCCGGAATCGGTGAGGATCGGATAGGGCCAGCGGATGAACTCATGCAGGCCGCCCAGCCGCGCGACACGCTCGGCGCCGGGACGCAGCATCAGGTGGTAGGTGTTGCCGAGGATGATATCGGCGCCAAGCTCGCGCACCTGGCCGAGATACATGGCCTTGACCGTGCCGACGGTGCCGACCGGCATGAAGGCCGGGGTGCGGATCGTGCCGCGCGGCATGGTCACCTCGCCGCGCCGCGCCTTGCCGTCGGTCGCAAGCAACTTGAATTCAAAGCGTTCGGTCATTGGTCATTCCGGAAAAGCAGGCTGGCATCGCCATAGGAGTAGAAGCGATAGCCGGTGTCGATTGCGTGCGCGTAGGCCGCCCGCATCGTGTCGAGGCCGGAGAAGGCCGAGACAAGCATGAACAGCGTCGACTTCGGCAGGTGAAAGTTGGTCATCAGGACGTCAGCGGTGCGGAAGCGATAGCCGGGCGTGATGAAGATGCCGGTGGCGCCGGACCACGGCTCGATCGTGCCGTCCTCGCGCGCGGCGCTTTCGAGCAGCCGCAGCGAGGTCGTGCCGACGCAGACGATCCGCCCGCCCCTCGCCCGCACGGCGTTCAGCGCCTCGGCCGTCTGCTTCGAGACGTAGCCGAGCTCCTCGTGCATGACATGGTCGTCGGTGTCGTCCGCCTTGACCGGCAGGAAGGTCCCGGCGCCGACATGCAGCGTGACGAAGTGGCGTTCGACGCCCTTGCGGTCCAACCGCTCGAACAGCGCCTCGGTGAAGTGCAGGCCAGCGGTGGGCGCTGCGACGGCGCCCTCCTCGCGAGCATAGATGGTCTGGTAGTCGCGCCGGTCAGCCTCGTCGTCCTCGCGCTTGGAGGCGATATAGGGCGGCAGCGGAATGTGGCCGACGGTCGCGATCGCCTCGTCCAGCGTCGGGCCGAAGAAATCGAAGCGCAGCGTCACCTCGCCGTTCTCGCCCTTCTCCTCGACGGTGGCGTCGAGCGTGCCGAGCAGGCAGACCCTGCCGCTGTGGCCGAAGGAAATGCGGTCGCCGACCTTGATGCGCTTGCCGGGCCTGGCGAATGCCTTCCAACGGTCGGCGGCGACGCGCATATGCAAGGTCGCCGATACCTGCTGGCCGCCCGCGCCTTCCCTGTGGCGAATGCCTTCGAGTTGGGCGGGGATGACGCGCGTGTCGTTGAACACCAGCGCATCGCCAGGCTCGAGAAAGTCGGGCAGATCGCCGACCTTACGATCGGCAAAGCGGTCCGGCTGCCCGGGACGGACGACAAGGAGGCGCGCCTCTTCGCGCGGGGTGGCCGGGCGTAGGGCGATGCGCTCTTCCGGGAGCTCGAAATCGAACAGATCTATGCGCATGGGTGATCATTGGCTCAGGTTCAAATGCCGATACCCCATTCGGCAAAAAAGGGAAACCCGCCCCAACGCCGCAGGCGCCGGAGCGGGCTCGTCCGATCGCAGTGGATCAGGCGTCGGCGGCGACCTTCATCGAGATGATGGTGTCGGGATCGCGCACGGGTTCGCCGCGCTTGATCTTGTCGATGTTGTCCATGCCTTCGATCACCTGGCCCCAGACGGAGTACTGCTTGTTCAGCCAGGGCGCATCCGTGAAGCAGATGAAGAACTGCGAGTTCGCCGAGTTCGGCATCTGGCTGCGGGCCATCGAGCAGGTGCCGCGGACGTGGCTCATGTTCGAGAACTCGGCCTTCAGATCCGGCTTGTCGGAGCCGCCCATGCCGGCGCGGGCCGGGTTGAAGTCCTTGCCACCGGTCTTGCCGTACTGCACGTCGCCGGTCTGGGCCATGAAGTCCTCGATCACGCGATGGAAGACGACGCCGTCATAGGCGCCCTCGCGGGTCAGTTCCTTGATGCGCGCGACATGGCCGGGGGCCACGTCCGGAAGAAGCTGGATCACCACCCTGCCCTTCGAGGTCTCCATGATGATGGTGTTTTCCGGATCCTTGATCTCGGCCATGGTCTTTCTCCTTGTTCTGAGGCTTACTTGCCGACGGTGACCTTGATCATCCGGTCGGGATCGGTGACGGCGCCGTTGGCTGCCTCGTCGCCGCGCTTGATCTTGTCGACGTTCTCCATGCCCTCGACCACCTGGCCGACGACCGTGTACTCGCCGTTCAGGGACGGGGCGGGCGCGAACATGATGAAGAACTGCGAATTGGCGGAGTTCGGATCCTGCGCGCGGGCCATTCCAACCGTGCCGCGCTCGAACGGCACATCGGAAAATTCGGCCGGAAGGTCCGGCAGCGAGGAGCCGCCCATGCCGGCAGCCTCGGGCTTGTAGCCGTGTTCCATGTCGCCGTACTGAACGTCGCCGGTCTGGGCCATGAAACCCTCGATCACGCGGTGGAAGGCAACGTTGTCATATTCGCCGGCCGACGCCAGCGCCTTGATGCGCTCGACATGCTTCGGGGCAATGTCGGGCCGCAGTTCGATGACGACCGGGCCGTCCTTCAACTGGATCGTAAGATATTCCTTTGCCTGCGCAAAGGCGGTTCCGGTCGCGGCCGCAAGCAGCAGTGCACCGGCAAAGGCGATCTTGAAGAGTTTCATAATCACTCCATTTTCGTTGGAAGTGCGGATCACGGCCGCCGGCGCGCCATCAGGGCGGCATTGACAACCTTGGGAACGAAGGCACTGACATCGCCGCCCATGCCGGCGATCTGCCGAACCAATGTAGCGGTTATCGGCCGCGAGGCAGTCCCGGCCGGCAGGAAAACGGTCTGCACGTCAGGCGCCATTTGCTGGTTCATGCCCGCCATCTGCATCTCGTAGTCGAGGTCGGTGCCGTCGCGCAAGCCCCGGATGAGCAGGTGGGCGTTGTGGGCGCGCGCCGCGTCGACCACCAGCCTGTCGAAGGCGACCACGGATACGTCGCCGGCGCGGGCAGGCAGTACCTCGGAGATCGCCTCGCGGATCAACCCCGCGCGTTCCTCGAACGAGAACAACGGAACCTTGCCCGGGTGAACCCCGATGGCGACGATCACTTTCGGCGCGATGTTGAGCGCCTGGACCAGAACGTCGAGATGACCATTGGTGATCGGGTCGAAGGAGCCCGGATAAAAGGCGACAGCCATGGCGTTTTCCCGTTTGCCGCGTTTTGTCACGCAACGCCCCGTTAGGCAATAGAGCGCTCGGCACGTCCGGCCCCTGTCCCCGGCAAAACCCGGACCTGGAAGGCTGCTGAACTGTCTGAATGCGGCGTCGGCGCAAACGCACCACGCCCGGCCATATAGGGCGACCTGGAACAAAAGTCGAAGCAGGCTCGTTGAGGCCGCAACTGGAGTTTGAAAGCCCCCCACCTTTCAAGGAGATCCCAGATGGTGCTCGCTCTTCTCTGCCTGGTAATGTTCTTTCTGCTTACGGCAGCCAGCATGCGCGCAGTCCGGGAAGAGGTGGCCCGTCCGGTCGCTGCAGCGCCCAAAAGGCGGGGGTTCATGGCCTCGGGAGCGCAGGAATGACCAGCTACCTGACGGTGTTCGCCGGCCTCATCGCGGCAATCCTGACCGTCGATGTCTCACGGACGATCCGGACGCTGCGGAGCCAGTGCGTCGCTCTCGAAGCCCGGGCCCGACGAGGCGCCGGCTTCGAAGTGTAGCACCGGGTGTGGTCTGCCCGAATCAGAAGGGCCGGCTTTCGGCCGGCCCTTTCGTATGACGATGTGACCTGATGCGGTCTTAGTCGCGGGACTCGGGCGCTTCTTCCCCGGGAGCCGGCGCTTCGCCCGCGTCCGGCTCGGGAGCCGTGCCGCCGTTCCCGTTCTCCTCGCTCTCGTCGTCGCCATCCGGCTCGTTGATGCATTCCACCGACACCACCTTCTCGTCCTTTGCGGTCGAGAAGATCGTGACGCCCTTGGTGGCGCGGCTGGCGATGCGGATGCCGCTGACCGGAACGCGGATCAATTGCCCGCCATCCGAGACCAGCATGATCTGGTCCGCCTCGCCGACCGGGAAGGCCGCGACCAGTTCGCCGATTTCCGCCGTCTTCGACGTGTCTGTGGCGCGGATACCCTTGCCGCCACGCCCGGAGGTGCGGAAGTCGTAGGAGGACGAGCGTTTGCCGAAGCCCTTCTCCGACACCGTCAGCACGAATTGCTCGCGCGCCTTGAGCTCTTCGTAGCGCTCGTCGGAAAGCTGGCCCTCCTCGGCGACTTCCTCGCCGACAAGCGCGATCTCCTCGACCTCGCCGCCGGCAGCCCGCCGCTCGGCCGCGGAGCGCTTCAGATAGGCAGCCCGCTCCCATGGCTCCGCATCGACGTGGCCGACGATCGTCATAGATATGATCCGGTCACCGTTGCCGAGCGAGATGCCGCGAACACCGACCGAGTTGCGGCCGGCGAAGACACGAACGTCATCGACCGGAAAGCGGATGCACTGGCCGAGCGCCGTCGTCAGCAGCACGTCGTCCTGATCGGTACAGGTCTCGACGGAGAGGATCTCGTCACCCTCCTCCTCGAGCTTCATGGCGATCTTGCCGTTGCGATTGACCTGGACGAAGTCGGACAGCTTGTTGCGACGAACCGTGCCACGCGTCGTCGAGAACATGACGTCGAGGTTTTCCCAGGTGCTCTCGTCCTCGGGCAGCGGCATGATCGTGGTGATGCGCTCGCCGGGCTCGATCGGCAGCATGTTGATCAGCGCCTTGCCCTTCGACTGAGGCGTTCCGATCGGCAGGCGCCAGACCTTCTCCTTGTAGACGATGCCGCGCGAGGAAAAGAACAGGACCGGCGTATGCGTGTTGGCAACGAACAGCCGGGTGACGAAATCCTCGTCGCGCGTGGACATGCCGGAGCGGCCCTTGCCGCCGCGGCGCTGCGCCCGGTAAGTGGCGAGCGGAACGCGCTTGACATAGCCGAGGTGCGACACCGTCACGACCATGTCTTCCTGGGCGATCAGATCCTCGTCGTCCATGTCCGGACCGGCGTCGGTGATCTCGGTGCGACGCGGTGTGCCGAATTCGTCGCGGATCGCAATCATCTCGTCCTTGACGATCGCCTGGATGCGCAGGCGGGAGGCCAGGATGTCGAGATAGTCGCGGATTTCCTCGCCGATCTTGTTCAGCTCTTCGTCGATCTCGTCGCGGCCGAGTGCGGTGAGACGGGCGAGACGCAGCTCGAGGATGGCGCGCGCCTGCTCTTCCGAGAGGTTGTAGGTCAGGTCCTCGTTGATGCGGTGGCGCGGATCGTCGATCAGGCGGATCAACGCCTCGACGTCGAGCGCCGGCCAGCGCCGCGTCATCAACTGCTCACGCGCCGTCTGCGGATCGGGCGCGTGGCGGATCAGGTTGATGACTTCGTCGATATTGGCAACGGCGATTGCCAGGCCCACCAAGATATGAGCCCGGTCGCGCGCCTTGCGCAGCAGGTACTTGGTGCGGCGGCTGACGACCTCCTCGCGGAAGGCGACGAAGGCGCGCAGCATGTCGAGCAGCGTCATCTGCTCCGGCTTGCCGCCGTTCAGCGCCACCATGTTGCAGCCGAAAGACGTCTGCAGCGGCGTATAGCGATAGAGCTGGTTGAGGATGACGTCGGCGTTCGCATCGCGCTTCAGCTCGATGACGACACGATAGCCCTCGCGGTCGGACTCGTCACGCAGGTCGGAGATGCCCTCGATACGCTTCTCGCGCACCAGTTCGGCCATCTTCTCGATCATCGTGGCCTTGTTCACCTGATAGGGAACCTCGGTGATGATGATCTGCTCGCGATCGCCACGCATCGGCTCGATATGGGCGCGCCCACGCATGATCACAGAGCCGCGGCCCGTCTCGTAGGCCTGGCGGATGCCGGCGCGACCGAGGATCAGCGCCCCGGTCGGGAAATCCGGCCCCGGGATGATCTGCATCAGTTCCGGCAGTTCGATCGCCGGATTGTCGATCAGCGCGACACAGCCGTTGATGACCTCGGACAGATTGTGGGGCGGGATGTTGGTAGCCATGCCGACGGCAATGCCGCCGGCGCCGTTGACGAGAAGGTTGGGGAACTTCGCCGGCAGCACCGACGGCTCCTGCAGGGTTCCGTCGTAGTTGTCGCGGAAATTGACCGTTTCCTTGTCGAGGTCGTCGAGAAGCGAATGGGCCGCCTTCTGGAGGCGGCACTCGGTGTAGCGCTGCGCCGCGGGCGGATCGCCGTCGACCGAACCGAAGTTGCCCTGACCGTCGATCAGCGGCAGACGCAGCGACCAGTCCTGCGCAAGCCGCGCCAGCGCGTCGTAGATGGCCGCGTCGCCGTGCGGATGGTATTTACCCATCACGTCACCGGTAACGCGCGCGCACTTGACGTACTTCTTGTTCCAGTCGACCCCCATCTCGCCCATGCTGAAGAGGATGCGCCGGTGTACCGGCTTCATGCCATCACGCACGTCGGGCAGCGCGCGGCTGACGATCACGCTCATCGCGTAATCGAGGTAGGACCGCTGCATTTCCTCGATAATGGAAATCGGCTCAATGCCGGGAGGGTTCTTGCCGCCGGGAGTCGTTTGCTCTGTCAATGTCAGTCACGATCTTTGTAAGAATCAGTCGGGATTTTATAGCCTAACGGCTTGAACTGCGCCAATTTTGCCGGAGGTTTTGAACAGTCTTTTGCCAGAAATCCGCCAATTGCCGCAATTTGATGGCACTCGCCGAAGCCCTGCCGCCGTCCCCTTCACTTCCGCCCGCCTCTCCCCTAACAATAACGCGGAAAAGCGCCGCAAGAGCGCGCCCGAATGGCAAGGGGGATCGGCCGAATGTACGACATGGATCTGGTCGTCAACGCATTGACGACCGTGCTTGTGACCCTCGACCCGCCCGGCCTCGCGCCGATCTTTCTCGGGCTGACGGCGGGCATGACCCGCGCCGACCGTCGACAGGTGGCGCTGCGCGGCTGCATCATTGCCTTCGGCATCCTGGCGGTTTTCGCCGTGTTCGGCACAGGCGTGCTCGGCCTGCTCGGCATCTCGATGGGCGCCTTCCGCATCGCCGGCGGCATGCTCCTCTTCTACATCGCCTTCGAGATGGTGTTCGAGCGTCGCCAGGAGCGCAAGGAGAAGACGTCGGAGGTGGCGATCACCAAGGACCACATCCGCAATATCGCCGTCTTTCCCCTGGCCTTGCCGCTGATTGCCGGCCCCGGCGCCATCTCGGCGACGATCCTGCTTTCCGGCTCGTTTGCCTCGCCAGTCGGACGCGGCGCACTGATCGTCGTCATCGCGCTGTGCGTGGGCGTCGTCTACCTGACGCTAGCCATCGCCGAGCGCGTCGACCGCTATCTCGGCGTCACGGGCCGGGCCATCCTGACACGGCTTCTGGGCGTCATCCTCGCCGCGCTCGCGGTGCAGTTCGTGGTGGACGGGATCCGCGCGGCCTTCGTGGTCTAGGCAGGGTGCGTCAGCGCCCGTACAGATGGTCCTCCGGCAATCCCATTCGTCGGCACGCCTGTGCCGGCGGACTGGACGGCAAGACGGTGTTGTCAGCGGCGGCACAGAGCAAGCGCAAGAGGCTGACATCGCCCAACCGAAGGACGTACTTCTCCTTCAGTCCGATGTGTTCGCGGATCTGCGGCGGCACCAGCTCGACAGCACCACGTACGAACAGGCCCTGCAGGCTGCGCAGCGGGCGCGGCAGAAGCGCGCGGCTGCGCATGATGTCGAGGAATTCGAGAATGATCGGAGAAGGTTCGAGCCGGTCCAACATCCGCTCGAGCAGCAGCTCCCATTGGTCGGCCGACGCCGGCGCGTTGACGGCCCCATATAGGCGGGAAGTCTGGGCCCCTTCCGCGAACGCCTGAGAAATCTCCTGTTCGCTCAGCGGCGAGGCATAGCGGCTGTATGCGGTCACGAAGCCGAATGTCGCAGTCGCCTGGACCCAGTCCAGCAGTTCGGGGTCGCTTGCATGATAGGCAACCCCGTCCGGCGTTGTCCCGGCAATCCGCTCGTGGCGGCGGACAACGCCAGCAATCATGCTCTCGGCCGTCCGCCTTGGTCCGTAGACGGTCATCATCGCCGCGAGCCCGGTGCGCTGCAGTCTTCGGAGCGGATCCTTCCGGAAGGAACTGTGCTCCCAAACCCCCGTTCGGACCGCCGGCTCGGCAAGTTCGAGGATGACGGCCGTGATGCCGCCGATCAGCACCGAGACGGGGTTCTTGAAGATGCGCCACGACAGCGAATCGGACGACAGGAGCGCGGCTTCACCGGGCGGCTGCGAAAAATCGATGGCCCGACTGCCGGGCGGGAACATGGCGCGCACCGCCATGCCGTCGATGAACCGACCGAATGGGGACAGGAGCACTTTTGCCGGAGATGCCTTTTTCGGGTGCATATCCAACATCTGCGCCCTTGCGGACGGAAATCAACCCCTGCAGGGGCGTCCCGTCACGCCATCCGCCAAGTCGCCTGCCTCAGCGCTTTCGGATGACCGCCATGCGGAGCCGTGGTAAGACGCGGCAGGCGTTTATCCGTCCTCAGGTCGCCGGCTCATTGGGCGACCTCTAGCTCCGAAGGGCGCATGAGGGCCTAGAACGGGATGTCGTCGTCCATGTCGCGCGAGAAGTTCGACGCTCCACCGCCCCGGCTTGCGCCGCCGGACGAGGACGGCTGCGAGCCGTAGTCGTCATAGCTCGGCGCGCCGCCGCCATAGTTGCCGGCGCCGCCGAAGTCGGAGCCGCCGCGACGGTCGCCTCCGCCCTCGCCGCGACCGTCAAGCATTGTCAGCGTCGAGTTGAAGCCCTGCAGCACCACTTCCGTCGAATAGCGGTCGTTGCCGTTCTGATCCTGCCACTTGCGGGTCTGCAACGCGCCTTCGATATAGAGCTTGGCGCCCTTCTTCACATACTGTTCGACGACCTTGCAGAGACCTTCGTTGAACACCACGACGTTGTGCCACTCGGTCTTCTCGCGGCGCTCGCCGGAATTGCGGTCGCGCCAGCTCTCCGAGGTCGCAATGCGCAGGTTGGCGATCGGGCGGCCGTCCTGGGTGCGGCGGATTTCCGGATCCGCCCCGACGTTGCCGATCAGGATTACCTTGTTGACGCTGCCTGCCATACGCTTTTGTCCTTGTTGGCGCTCCGGACAGACCCCGGACCGCATGAATTTCATCCGTTCATCTTAACGGCTGGCGGCAGCAGGCGCCGCCCCATGGGCCAGACAATCCACAGATTCAGATTCCGGTGTATTTCGTTCTTTTTTTGTTCTAGTAAATCCCTGCAATCTTGTCAACCGAATCGGAAAGAGGCACGGTTTTGCCGATAACGCGCATGGACAGGCGGGTTCCAGTCCCTACATAGGGTGCGCTACCGACAAACGTCTTCTTCCGATCCCGGACATCTGGCGCTGGACACATGAGCGAACTCAAGACCATTTCCATTCGCGGCGCACGCGAGCACAACCTCAAGGGCATCGACCTCGACCTGCCGCGCAACAAGCTGATCGTGATGACCGGGTTGTCGGGCTCCGGCAAGTCGTCGCTGGCTTTCGATACGATCTACGCCGAGGGGCAGCGCCGCTATGTGGAAAGCCTGTCTGCCTACGCGCGGCAGTTCCTGGAGATGATGCAGAAGCCGGATGTCGACCAGATCGACGGGCTGTCGCCGGCCATCTCCATCGAACAGAAGACGACGTCGAAGAACCCGCGTTCGACCGTCGGCACGGTCACCGAGATCTACGACTACATGCGCCTCCTGTTCGCCCGCGTCGGGGTACCCTATTCGCCGGCAACAGGCCTTCCGATCGAGAGCCAGACCGTCAGCCAGATGGTCGATCGGGTCATCGATTTCGGCGAAGGCACGCGTCTCTACATCCTGGCGCCGATCGTGCGTGGCCGGAAGGGCGAGTATAAGAAGGAACTCGCCGAGCTGATGAAGAAGGGCTTCCAGCGCGTCAAGGTCGACGGTCAGTTCTACGAAATCGCCGACGTCCCCGCGCTCGACAAGAAATACAAGCACGACATCGACGTCGTGGTCGACCGCGTCGTGGTGCGTCCGGACCTCGCCGCCCGCCTCGCCGACAGCCTCGAGACCTGCCTGAAGCTGGCCGATGGACTGGCCATTGCCGAGTTCGCCGACAAGCCGCTGCCAGCGGAGGAAACCGCCGCCGGCGGCGCGGCCAACAAATCGCTCAACGAGACACATCAGCGGGTGATGTTCTCGGAGAAGTTCGCCTGCCCGGTCTCCGGCTTCACCATTCCGGAGATCGAGCCACGGCTGTTCTCGTTCAACAATCCCTTCGGCGCCTGCCCGACCTGCGACGGGCTCGGCAGCCAGCAGAAGATCGACCCCGACCTGATCACTCCCGAGCCGCAGCGCACCCTGCGCGACGGCGCGATTGCGCCCTGGGCCAAGTCGTCCTCGCCCTATTACAACCAGACGCTTGAGGCGCTCGGCGCAGCCTATGGCTTCAAGCTCTCGAACCGCTGGTCGGAGCTGTCCGAGAAGGCGCAGCGGGCCATCCTCTATGGCACCGACGAGAAGATCGAGTTTCACTACCAGGACGGCGCGCGGTCCTACAAGACGACCAAGACCTTCGAGGGCATCGTGCCGAACCTCGAGCGGCGCTGGAAGGAGACGGATTCCGCCTGGGCGCGCGAGGAGATCGAGCGCTACATGTCGGCTGCACCCTGCCCCGCCTGCAACGGCTATCGGCTGAAGCCGGAGGCTTTGGCTGTGAAGATCGACAAGCTGCATATCGGCCAGGTCACCGACATGTCGATCCGCGTCGCGCGCGACTGGTTCGACGCGCTGCCCGGCCACATGAACGCCAAGCAGAACGAAATTGCCGTCCGGATCCTCAAGGAGATCCGCGAGCGCCTGCGCTTCCTCAACGACGTCGGCCTCGAATACCTGAGCCTGTCGCGCAATTCCGGCACGCTGTCGGGCGGCGAGAGCCAGCGCATCCGGCTGGCCTCGCAGATCGGCTCCGGCCTGACCGGCGTGCTCTATGTGCTGGACGAGCCGTCGATCGGCCTGCACCAGCGCGACAACGCCCGGCTGCTGGAGACGCTGCGGCATCTGCGCGACATCGGCAACACGGTGATCGTCGTCGAGCACGACGAGGACGCGATCCTGACGGCCGATTACGTGGTCGACATCGGCCCCGCCGCCGGTATCCATGGCGGCGAGGTCGTGGCCCAGGGCACGCCGGCGGACATCATGGCGAACCCGAACTCGCTGACCGGAAAATATCTCTCCGGCGACCTTGCCGTCTCGGTTCCCGCCGAACGCCGCAAGCCGAAAAAGAAGAAGGAGATTACCGTCGTCGGCGCCCGGGCGAACAACCTGAAGAACGTCACAGCCTCTATCCCCCTCGGCGTCTTCACCGCCGTCACCGGCGTCTCGGGCGGCGGCAAGTCGACCTTCCTGATCGAGACGCTCTACAAGTCGGCGGCGCGACGCATCATGGGTGCGCGCGAGATCGCCGCCGAGCACGACCGCATCGACGGCTTCGAATACATCGACAAGGTGATCGACATCGACCAGTCTCCGATCGGCCGCACGCCGCGCTCGAACCCGGCCACCTATACCGGCGCCTTCACGCCGATCCGCGACTGGTTCGCCGGGCTGCCGGAGGCGAAGGCGCGCGGCTACCAGCCGGGCCGCTTCTCCTTCAACGTCAAAGGCGGGCGTTGCGAAGCCTGCCAGGGCGACGGCGTCATCAAGATCGAGATGCACTTCCTGCCCGACGTCTACGTCACCTGCGATGTCTGCCACGGCAAGCGCTACAATCGCGAGACGCTCGATGTCACCTTCAAGGGCAAGTCGATCGCCGACGTGCTCGATATGACGGTGGAGGAAGGCGTCGAGTTCTTCGCCGCCGTCCCGGCGGTACGCGACAAGCTGGTGACGCTGAACCAGGTCGGCCTAGGCTACATTAAGGTCGGCCAGCAGGCCAACACGCTGTCGGGAGGCGAGGCGCAGCGCGTCAAGCTCGCCAAGGAGCTCTCGAAACGGTCCACGGGTCGGACGCTCTATATCCTCGACGAGCCGACCACCGGCCTGCACTTCCATGACGTGGCAAAGCTGCTGGAGGTGCTGCACGAACTCGTCAACCAGGGCAATTCGGTGGTGGTGATCGAGCATAACCTGGAGGTCATCAAGACGGCCGACTGGATCATCGACTTCGGCCCGGAGGGCGGCGACGGCGGCGGCGAGGTGATCGCCCAGGGCACGCCGGAGGACGTGGTGAAGGTCGAGCGATCCTACACCGGCCACTTCCTCAAGGAACTGCTGGAACGACGGCCGGTCCGCAAGGCGGCGGCGGAGTAGGTGCGATGATCCTGATCGGCCAGTACGACTCGTCCTATGTCCGCCGCGCCGCAATCGCCATGCGGCTCTATGGGCTGCCGTTCGAGCATCGGCCCTGGTCGGTGTTCAGCGAGGGGGAAAAGGTGCGGGCCGTCAATCCCCTGATGCGGGTGCCGACGCTGGTGCTCGACGACGGCGACATCGTGGCCGACAGCAATTCCATCCTGGATTTTCTCGACGGCCTGGTGCCTGCGGAAAAGAGATTGCTGCCGCAGGACGAGCCGCAGCGACGGCGGGCGCTGAAGATCATGACCTTTGCAACCGGACTGGCCGACAAGGGCGTCAGCCTGTTCTACGAACAACATCTGCACGAGGCTCCGTCGGCCTATTTCGTCGAGCGCTGCCGCGCGCAGATCGCCGCCGTGCTCACCGCGCTGGATGCGGACCGCGCCGCGCGGCCGGGCGCTTATTGGTTCGGCCGGATCACCCATGCGGATATCGCGGTCGCCTGTGCCTGGCGGCATGTCGGCGAGGCACATCCCGGGCTCATCGATCAGGCCGCCTATAAGGCGCTCGCGGCCCACTGCGCCAGCATGGAGGCCTTGCCGGTCTTCAAGGAAATCTCGCAGCCATTCATCGCGCCCGCTTAGCGCGCGCCCCACCCTGTCGTCGAGGAGCGCAGGCATGAGCACATCCGGCACCATCCGCACCGGCATCGGCGGCTGGACTTTCGAGCCCTGGGAGGGCAGCTTCTACCCTGAGAAACTCGCGAAGAAGCGCCAGCTTGAATTTGCCAGCCGCGAATTGACGGCGATCGAGATCAACGGGACCTATTACAGCTCCCAGAAGCCCGAGACCTTCGCCCGCTGGGCCACCGAGGTGCCGGAGGGCTTCGTCTTTTCGCTGAAGGCCAGCCGCTTCGCGACCAACCGCAAGGTCCTCGGCGAGGCCGGCGAGTCGGTTCAGCGCTTTCTCGGCCAGGGACTGACGGAACTCGGTGCCCATCTCGGTCCCATTCTCTGGCAGTTTGCGCCGACGAAGAGGTTCGATCCGGTGGATTTCGAGGCGTTCCTGAAGCTGCTGCCGGACAGGCAGGACGGTCTGCCGCTTCGTCACGCATTGGAGGTGCGCCACCCTTCGTTCATCGATCCGGAATTTGCCGCGCTCGCCCGCAAGCACAGGGCCGCGATCGTCTACGCGCACCATGACGAGTATCCCGAGATCGCCGACATCACGGCCGATTTTGTCTATGCCCGCCTGCAGCGGGGCTCGGACGACGTCCCGACGTGTTATCCGCCTGCCGAACTCGACGCATGGGCCGATCGCCTGCAGGAGTGGGCCGAGGGCGGCCGGCCGCGCGACCTGCCGCTGTGCGACCCGGAGCACCAGACCGCCAAAGAGCCGCGCGACGTCTTTGCCTTCTTCATCTCCTCCGGAAAGGTGAATGCCCCCAACGGGGCACGCGAGCTTTACAGCCGCGCCGGCCCGCGCGGCTGAGCAAAGCCGAGCAGCGCAACGTCAGGAGGTAGCGGAAACCGGCCGGCGCAGCCTGCCCAGCAGCCGCGGCCCCAGGGCGGTCAGCACGAGGCCGCAGACGACGAGGCCGGCGCCAGCGAGCCGGAGCGGGCCGAAGCTTTCCCCGAGCACCAGCGCCGAAGACCCGATGCCGAACACCGGAACGAGCAGGGAAAACGGCGCCACCGTCGAGACGCCGTGCTTCCGGATCATGTAGCCCCAGACGCCGAACCCGAAAATGGTGGCGATATAGGCGATGTAAGCGACCGCGCCGAGACCCTGCCATGACAGCGCCGAAAGCGCGGCGATGTCGTGGTCGAGGCCCTCGGCGACCAGCGAGATGATCGCCAGCGGGATCGGCGGCACGAGGCTCACCCAGACCATCAGCGCCAGCATGTCGACGCTGCCGACCTTCTTCATCAGCAGGTTCGAGCAAGCCCAGGCGAGGCCGGCGGCGAGCGCCAGTGCCAGGCCGGCAAAGGTGAACCCCTTGTCGACGGTGATGGCGATCGCTGCCATGCCGACGAAGGCCACGAAAATTCCGAGCGACTGCACGGGACGCGGCCGATCGGCGTAGACCAGGGCCGCCAGCAGCACGGTGAAGAACGCCTGCGACTGCAACAGCAATGACGCCAGCCCGGCGGACAGGCCGATATCCATGCCGATGAAGAGAAAACTGAACTTCACCACGCCCAGCACAACGCCGATGCCGAGGATGAGCCGCCAGGAAACGTCGGGTCGCGGCAGGAAGAAGACGAGTGGCACCGCAGCGAACAGGAAGCGCAGCGCGGAGAAGAGGATCGGCGGGAAGTTGGCGATGCCGATCTTGATGACGACGAAGTTGAAGCCCCAAGCGGCCGCGACGAGAATGAGAAGTGCGATATCAATCAGGCCCATGGTCCCGGTTTTCCGCTGCGAGCCGCCGCGAGCGACGGCATCGATGTTTTGGGGCGCCGGTACGGCTACTCACGCCCTTCCGGCGACCAAGTGAGCGCCCGCCGCGTCATTGATGGGCGGAGCATGATCAAACGGTCAGGCTCATCCAAGTCATTTGATTTGATCGAAACCATTCAGGAAATTGATGAGGTCTTCTGCGGTCATTCCCGACCCCGCGGCCGCTGCCGCCGCGCCATGGCGCCAGACGCCCGCCGCAGCAGCCTCAAAAGCCGGCATGCCTTGCGCCAGATGGGCGGCGATGACACCGGAGAGCACGTCGCCCGAGCCGGCCGTTGCCAGCCACGGCGGCGCGTTGGCGTTGATGAGCGCGCGGCCGTCGGGCGCGGCAATCACCGTATCGGCCCCCTTGAGGACGATTACGGCATGGCTGCGCAGCGCCGCCGCACGCGCCCGGTCCACTTTCGACAGCGTCGCGTCGTCGGCGAGATCGGCAAAGAGGCGGGCGAACTCGCCGGCATGCGGCGTCATGACGAGTCTGATCGGTCCATCCGAGAAGGCATGGAAAAGCCGGTCCGGCTCATCGCGGAACGCGGTGATCCCGTCTGCGTCGAGCACCAGCGGCCTGCCCGACTCGGCCAGCGCCAGTACGTAATTGCGCGCTCGCGCAAAGTCGCCAAGGCCGGGACCCAGGGCGAAAGCGGAAAACCTCGGATCGGACAACAGGGTCCGCAATGCCGCGAGATTGTCGATCTGCCTGACCATCACCGCAGTGACGTGCGCGGCGTTGGCGTCCGCTGCCTCGGCCGGGGAAAGGAGCGTCACGAGCCCTGCCCCCGCCTTCAGGCCGGCGCCGGCCGCAAGGCGTGCCGCCCCGGTGGTAAGCCTCCCGCCGCTGAAGACCCCCAGATGGCCGTGCCCGTACTTATGGGCGTCGATACCGGCGCTGGGCAGGCTCATGCGCCAGAGGTGCGGTTCGTTGACGCGAAGATGGTGAGAGGCGGCGGAAACGATCCTTGCGGGTATCCCGATGTCGTAGATCTCCAGTGACCCGCAGAACGATCGCCCCGGCATCAGCAGGTGACCGGGCTTGCGGCACATGAAGGTGACGGTGCGCTCTGCCTGGAACGCGGCCCCCCGGACGGCGCCGGTGCGCCCATCGATGCCGCTCGGCAGATCGATTGCGATCACCGGAATGGCAAGGCTGTTCACCCGTTCGATCGCCGCGCAGAGGGGCTCCGCGAGATCGCGGGCGAGCCCGGCACCGAACAGCGCGTCGATCACGACATCGCCCCGCATGGGCTGGTAATCCACGAACGGTCGGGCAAGACCGCGATAACGCCTTCGCGCCCTGCCCGCATCGCCCTTCGTCGGCGGTGGCCCGAAGGCAAACAGTTCGACGGTGCACCCGGTTTTCAACAACGCCCGTGCTGCCACGTAGCCGTCGCCGCCATTGTTCCCAGGGCCGGCCAGCACGACAAAACGCAACGCACCGGGATGATGCCTCAACGCCACGGCGGCGACCGCCTGTCCGGCACGCTCCATCAGCGCAAAGCTGTCCAGGCCACTATCCGCGGCCGCTCTGTCGATGCCGGCCATTTCGGACGGCGTGACGACGAGGGTTTCAAGGTCGATGTGCATGCGGCGACAATGCCTGCAAATCGGTGAACGCGCCATGGCAATTTCATTTCGACCAAATGCACAAGATTTGGGCAGCTGCACGCCTTTGGCGCTCAAATCGCGGGCTGCGGTCGCTCTTTGACATGACGGTCATGCGACACAATCTATGCCGGCGCATTTTTTGGGCAGATCACGCCGCGTGTTCGCGTCGCAATGGTCGGCATTCGCAGCCGGTGCAGCAAACCGGCTGCGACAAAATGGACAGTTCCGAGCGCTAGCCTCGAACTGGCACGCAAAATGCATCAGACTGGGCAGCGGGGATCGACCCCGGTCAAAAACGAAAGAAGCGGAGAGACATTTCTCATGAAAAAGATCGAAGCGATCATCAAGCCATTCAAGCTGGATGAGGTGAAGGAGGCGCTTCAGGAGGTCGGGCTGCAAGGCATCACCGTCACCGAGGCGAAGGGCTTCGGACGCCAGAAGGGTCATACGGAGCTCTACCGGGGCGCCGAGTACGTGGTCGACTTCCTACCCAAGGTGAAGGTCGAGGTCGTGCTGGCCGACGATCACGTCGAGGCCGTCATCGAGGCGATCCGCAATGCAGCGCAGACCGGCCGGATCGGCGACGGCAAGATTTTCGTTTCCAACATCGAGGAAGTCATCCGCATCCGCACCGGCGAGACCGGCGTCGACGCCATCTGACCCCAGCCATACCAATCCATCGGTCATCCGGCCGGTGCTCTCACCTCGTCATCTCACACAGGGACTTTCGAAAAATGACGACTGCCAGTGATATTCTCAAGCAAATCAAGGAAAACGACGTAAAGTTCGTCGACCTGCGCTTCACCGACGTAAAGGGCAAGCTGCAGCACGTGACGATGGACGTTTCCTGCGTGGACGAGGACATGTTCGCCGACGGCGTGATGTTCGACGGCTCCTCGATCGGCGGCTGGAAGGCCATCAATGAATCGGACATGGTGCTGATGCCAGACCCGGTGACCGCCCACATGGACCCGTTCTTCGCGCAGTCGACCATGGTCATTGTCTGCGACATCCTGGATCCGGTCTCCGGCGAAGCCTATAACCGCGACCCGCGCGGCATCGCGAAGAAGGCCGAGGCCTACCTCAAGGCCGCCGGCATCGGCGACACCGTGTTTGTTGGTCCGGAGCCCGAGTTCTTCGTGTTCGACGACGTCAAGTACAAGGCCGATCCCTACAACACCGGCTTCAAGCTCGACTCGTCCGAACTGCCCTCCAACGACGACACCGACTACGAGACCGGCAACCTCGGCCACCGGCCGCGCGTCAAGGGCGGCTATTTCCCGGTCCCGCCGGTCGACAGCTGCCAGGACATGCGCTCGGAGATGCTGACGGTCATGGCCGAAATGGGCGTTGTCGTCGAGAAGCAGCACCACGAGGTGGCCGCTGCCCAGCACGAACTCGGGGTCAAGTTCGACACGCTCGTTCGCAGCGCCGACAAGGTGCAGATCTACAAGTACGTCGTCCACCAGGTCGCCAATGCCTACGGCAAGACGGCCACGTTCATGCCGAAGCCGATCTTCGGAGATAACGGCTCGGGCATGCACGTGCACCTGTCGATCTGGAAGGACAGCAAGCCGACCTTCGCCGGGGACGAGTATGCCGGCCTGTCGGAATCCTGCCTCTACTTCATCGGCGGCATCATCAAGCATGCCAAGGCCATCAACGCCTTCACCAACCCGACGACCAACTCCTACAAGCGTCTCGTGCCGGGCTACGAGGCGCCGGTCCTGCTCGCCTACTCGGCGCGCAACCGCTCGGCTTCCTGCCGCATTCCGTTCGGCACCGGTCCGAAGTCGAAGCGCGTCGAGGTCCGCTTCCCCGACCCGCTCGGCAACCCCTATCTCAGCTTCGCCGCCATGCTGATGGCCGGCCTCGACGGCATCAAGAACAAGATCCATCCGGGCAAGGCCATGGACAAGGACCTCTATGACCTGCCGCCGAAGGAACTGAAGAAGATCCCGACCGTCTGCGGAAGCCTGCGCGAAGCGCTGGAAAGCCTCGACAAGGACCGCAAGTTCCTGACGGTCGGCGGGGTGTTCGACGACGACCAGATCGACTCCTACATCGAACTCAAGATGGCGGAAGTCATGCGCTACGACATGACCCCGCATCCCGTCGAGTTCGACATGTATTACTCGGCCTGAGGCAGCGCAGCCGTTTGTCCCGGCTGAGGGGACGCAAGGGGTCCGGCAATTGCCGGGCCCCTTTTTTATGTGTCTCACCCTTGAGCAGCCTGCCCCCGGGCGTCATGACCAGGGACGGGAGACGCCTCACTTTGAACGTAGGCTGCCTCGCCGCACGAGAACCGTGGCGAGCAGATCGTCGACCCGGCGGGCCGCGTACTCTGAACGGCTAAGGCCTTGAGTTTTTAAGGGCCGCTTCCCAAATAGGGAACGAAAGGAAGGCCAAGGATGAAGATCAGAACTGCCAGATTCGGTATCGGAGACGTCGTTCGGCACCGCGTGCATCCGTTCCGCGGCGTGGTCTTCGACGTCGACCCGGAGTTCGCCAACACGGACGCGTGGTGGAATTCAATTCCCGCAGAAATCCGCCCGTCGAAGGACCAGCCGTTCTATCACCTCTTCGCCGAGAACGCGCAGACGGAATACATCGCATACGTCTCCGAGCAGAACCTCGAGCTGGACGACAGCGGCATACCGATGCGGCATACCCAGGTTCGGGCGCTGATGGTTCCCGACGACGCGGGCATGTACCGTTGGAAGGTGAACGCCGGCATCATGCACTGACGCACCTCCCCCTGTGACTGGTGACAGTATCGCGCCATGAAAAAACCCGGCCTGGTGGCCGGGTTCTTCGTGTATCGGTCGGACTTACTGGCTCTTGGCAGCCTTCTGGGCGTCTTCGAGCTTCTTGCGGGCTTCGTCCGCCTTCTTCTGCATTTCTTCCTGCAGCAGGCGCTGGCGCTCCTCGAGCTTGGACTGTTCGATCGGCTCGCCATCAAAGGCGCCGGTAAAGCCCGACAGCGACATCTTGATGGGGTTCGGCGAACGCTGGAAGTTGACCGAGGTGAAGACAACCTCGCCGCCCTTCTTCAGGCTGGCCAGCAACTGGTCCGTCAGTGGGGCCTCGGCGACGCACTTGTCAGGCATGCAGATAGCGTAGTCGAGCTTCTGCGGCTTGCCGCCGTCGATCTGCATGGCGATGCCCGGGGGAACCAGACGGGCGCTGGGGACCGAAACCTGGATGATCTTGCGGTTGACCTTACCCTCGACCGTGATGAGGCCGACTGCGGTGAGCAGCTGGCCACCGCCGGCGGTGAGAAGGTTCTGGACGATGCAGACGTCGTTGTCTTCCTGCTTGGTGCAGACCTTGAACCAGCCCTGCGGAGCTGCAGCCTGCTGTGCCTGGGCGACTGACGGCAGCGCGCCCGCCAACAGCGAAACCGCGAATGTCGAAAGCACAGCCTGTTTGGTGAAGATCGATTTGAAGATCATAACGAGTCCCGTCTCCTGAAGTCCGATGCCGAGCGCTGTTCGCCCTGAATGTTCCGGTCAGCCGTGCGCTCTCCTGTCGGCGAAATGAGGCAATTGCATGACCCGTCTCTTCGGTTTCCCTGTTACAATGAGCCGTTGCAGATATCCAGTCTCCCACCCGTGTTTTTGCCCAGACTTCCTGAAAAATAGGCCTTCAACATTGTTTGCGGGCGACGCGACCATGTAAGTTCGGGCCGACTCGACCCGGCATTTACGAGGAATCATCTTGCGGGCATTACTGACAGCACTCTTCATCGGCCTTGCGGTGCAGCCGGTCGGCCATGCGGCGTCCGCCCCCCTGCACGGCATCGCCATGCACGGTGATCCAGCCCTGCCGCCGGGCTACAAGCACTTTCCCTACGTCAATCCCGACGTGAAGAAGGGCGGCAGCATCACCTACGGCGTCGTCGGCACGTTCGACAATCTCAACCCGTTCATTCTGAAGAGCATGCGCACCACGGCGCGCGGCATGTGGGATCCGGAATTCGGCAACCTTGTCTACGAGTCGCTGATGCAGCGTTCGCGCGACGAGGCGTTCTCCATGTACGGGCTTCTCGCCGAATCGGTTGAGTGGGACGAGGCGCGCAGCTTCATCCAGTTCAACCTCGCCCCGAAGGCGAGGTGGGCGGACGGCATACCGGTGACACCCGATGACGTCATCTTCAGCTTCGAGCTGCTGCGCGACAAGGGGCGCTCGCCGTTCAGTCGCCGGCTCGACGTCGTCTCGAAGATGGAACAGATCGGCGAGCACGGAATCCGCTTCACCTTCAACGACAAGGCCGATCGCGAATCGCCGCTGCTGCTGGCCCTGTCGCCGGTGCTACCCAGGCACGCAACCGACGTCGAGGGTTTCGACCGCACCAGTTTGAAGTTTCCGCTCGGGTCAGGCCCCTACCGGGTCAAGGAGGTCAAGCCGGGCGAGAAGATCGTCTACGAGCGCAATTTTGACTACTGGGGCCGCGACATTCCCTCAAAGGTCGGCTTCGACAACTACGACAGGATCACGGTCGAGTATTTCCTGCAGGAAAACTCGCTGTTCGAGGCTTTCAAGAAGGGCGATGTCGATATCTTTCAGGAGGGGAATCCAACGAAGTGGGCGCGTGGCTACGGCTTTCCCGCGGTGACGTCGGGCGAGATCGTCAAGGACGTCTTCAAGCCGCAGGTCCCGTCCGGCATGCTCGGCTTCGTCTTCAACACCCGCCGGCCGATGTTTTCCGACGTCCGTGTCCGCCACGGCCTGTCGCTCGTCTTCGACTTCGAGTGGGTCAACCGGAACCTGTTCGAAAACGCCTACAAACGGACGGAGAGTTTCTGGCAGAACTCTGAGCTTTCCTCTCTCGGCGTGCCGGCGGATGACAAGGAGCGGCAGTTGCTCGGGCCGGCGCTCTCGCGAATCGAGCCGGCGATCCTTGACGGCACCTATCGCTGGCCGAAGACCGATGCGTCAGGCCGGGACCGCAAGGTGTTGAAGCAGGCGGTGATTCTGCTGAAGGAAGCGGGGTACTCGATCAAGGACGGCGTCATGAGCGACGCCTCCGGCAGGCCGCTGGCGTTCGAGATCATGACCCAGAATGCCGACCAGGAAAAACTCGCCCTCGCCTACCAGCGCTTCCTTGCAGCTCTCGGCATCCGCGCCTCCGTACGGACAGTCGACGATTCGCAATACCAGAGCCGCGTGCAGACCTTCGACTACGACGTCATCATCCGCGCCTATGCCTCCTCGCTGTCGCCGGGGATCGAGCAGGCTGTGCGGTGGCGCTCCGACTTCCGCGAACGCGACGGCAGCGAAGCCTTCGCCGGTGCAGACGATCCCGACGTCGACCGGCTGGTCGACGCGATCCTGACGGCCCGAAGCGCCGAGGACTTCCGTTCCGCCGTGCGGGCGCACGACCGGCTGCTGCTTTCCAACCACTATGTGCTGCCGCTCTACCATCTCGGACAGCAATGGGTGGCGCGCCACCGTCGTATCGCCCGCCCGGAGACCGTGCCTCTCTACGGCTACCAGCTTCCGGTGTGGTGGGACGCGAAGGCCCAGTGACGGCTCCAGCGCCCCGCCGGTGAACGGCGGGAGTTTGGGCCAGCGTGTTGAATAGTGCGGCAAGGGCGACTATCTGCCTAGTAAGCCGGATCATAGAGGACGAGACAGACATGGAAACGGTAACGATCGACGTCGTCTCCGACGTGGTGTGCCCATGGTGCTATCTCGGCAAGAAGCGGCTGGAACAGGCGATCCAGTCGGTCTGCGACGAGGTGGAGGTGGCCGTCACCTTTCGCCCTTACCAGCTCAATCCCGACATGCCGGTGCAGGGCGTCGATCACAAGAAGCACCTGGCCGAGAAACTCGGTGGCGCGGAAGCCGTCGAGAGGACGCACCGCAAGCTGACCGAAATGGGCCATGAAGCGGGCATCGACTTTCATTTCGATGCGATCGCAACCAGCCCCAACACGCTCGATGCGCACCGGCTGATGCGATGGGCGATGATCGAGGATCCCGAGGTGCAGAACCGGCTGACGCTGGCGCTGTTCAAGGCCTATTTCGAAGAGGGCAGAAATATCGGCGATCGCGCCGTGCTGCTCGACATTGCCGAGGCGGCGGGCATGGACCGCGCCGTCGTCTGCGCCCTGTTTTCCGCCGGCGCCGACGTCGATTCGGTGAAGGAGGAGATCGGCATAGCGCGCGAGATGGGCGTGACCGGCGTTCCCTGCTTCATCATCGACAACAAATATGCCGTGATGGGCGCACAGTCGAGCGAGGTGCTCGCCGGCGCGCTGCGCGAGGTCGCGGCGCTGAAGAAGTCCGAAACGGCAACCGGCGCCTGAGCAGCAGGCCGCGCAGGCCGATCAGAAACATCCGACCGTTCAGCGAGCTAACCGCAATAGGAGGCGCGGCAACCGCCGCGCCCTACGTCGGCTGCTTCGCCAACGCCGCGAGTTGCGTCATCAGCTGCGCTGCTCCCGTCAGCCGCTTCTCCGGCGTCGGCAGGTCGCGGGACAGGAACAGGCTCTGGTCCGGGCGGATCTTGGCCAGTGTGCCTTGCTTGGCGATGTAGCCGACGAGCGCGGCGGGATTCGGGAACTCCTTGTGGCGGAACTGGATGACGACGCCCTTCGGGCCGGCATCCAGCTTCTCGACATTGGCGACGCGGCAGAGCGACTTGATGTAGACGATCTTCAGCAGGTGCTGCACCTCGATCGGCAGCGGCCCGAAACGGTCGATCAGTTCGGCGCCGAACGAGTCGATCTCGCTGAGGTCGGTGATCTCGCCGAGCCGGCGGTAGAGGCCGAGCCGCAGGTGCAGGTCGGGCACGTAGTCGTCCGGGATCATCACCGGCGTGCCGACGGAAATCTGCGGCGACCAGCCGGTGTCGATGATCTCCTCGTCACCCTTGATCTCGGCGACCGCTTCCTCGAGCATCTGCTGATACAGCTCAAAACCGACCTCCTTGATGTGGCCGGACTGCTCCTCGCCGAGCAGGTTGCCCGCACCGCGAATGTCCAGGTCGTGGCTGGCGAGCTGGAAGCCGGCGCCGAGCGTGTCGAGCGACTGCAGCACCTTCAGCCGCCGCTCCGCCGTGGCGGTCAGCTTCTTGTTCACCGGCAGGGTCATCAGCGCAAAGGCACGCACCTTGGACCGCCCGACCCGACCGCGCAGCTGGTAGAGCTGGGCCAGTCCGAACATGTCGGCGCGATGGACGATCAGCGTATTGGCCGTCGGCACGTCGAGGCCCGACTCGACGATGGTCGTCGACAGCAGTACGTCGTAACGCCCGTCATAGAAGGCGTTCATGATGTCCTCGAGTTCGGTGGCGGGCATCTGGCCATGGGCGACTGCCACCTTCAGCTCCGGGACGTCCTGTTGCAGGAACTCCTGAATTTCAGCCAGGTCGCTGAGGCGCGGGCAGACGTAAAAACTCTGGCCGCCGCGATAGTGTTCGCGCATCAGCGTCTCGCGGATCACCAGTGGATCGAAGGGCGAAATGAAGGTGCGCACTGCCATGCGGTCGACGGGCGGCGTGGTGATGAGCGAGAGTTCGCGCACGCCGGTCATGGCAAGCTGCAGCGTGCGCGGGATCGGCGTGGCCGACAGCGTCAGCACATGCACGTCGCTCTTGAGCTCCTTCAGCCGCTCCTTGTGCTTGACGCCGAAATGCTGCTCCTCGTCGATGATGAGCAGGCCGAGATTGGCGAACTTGATCCCGCTTCCGAGCAGCGCGTGGGTTCCGACGACGATGTCGGTCTTGCCCTCGGCAACCTCTTTCTTGGTAAGCGCCAATTCCTTGGAACCGACCAGGCGCGAGGCCTGCTGCAGGCGGATCGGCAGGCCACGGAAGCGCTCGGAGAAAGTCTTGAAATGCTGGCGCGCCAGCAAGGTGGTCGGCACCACCACCGCCACCTGCACGCCGTTCATGGCGGCGATGAAGGCGGCGCGCAGCGCGACCTCCGTCTTGCCGAATCCGACATCGCCGCAGACCAGCCGGTCCATCGGCCTGCCGGCGCCGAGATCCTCACGCACCGCGTCGATCGCATTCGCCTGGTCGTCGGTCTCGTCATAGGGAAAGCGTGCAGCGAACTCGTCATAGACGCCGTCCTGTGCGGTCAGCACCGGCGCGTGGCGCACGAGCCGGGCGGCGGCGACCTGGATCAGGCCGCCCGCCATTTCCAGCAGGCGTTTCTTCAGCTTGGCCTTGCGTGCCTGCCAGGCGACCCCGCCGAGCTTGTCGAGGATCGCATCTGACCCCTCGCCGCCGTAGCGCGAGAGCAGGTCGATGTTCTCGACCGGCAGGAACAGCTTGGCGTCGTCGGCGTACACGAGTTCAAGGCAGGCGTGTGGCGCGCCCGCGGCCTCGATCGTCCGCAACCCGACGAAGCGGCCGATGCCGTGCTCGGCGTGAACCACGATGCTGCCTTCATCCAGGCCGGCCACCTCCGAGATGAAGTCGGCGCCGCGCTTGCGCCGCCGCGACCGGCGGACCATGCGGTCGCCGAGAATGTCCTGCTCGCCGATGAAGACCAGGTCGCCGACCTCGAAGCCGTTCTCGAGGCTCAGGACGGCAGAACCGGCCTGCCCCGGCTTCAGATTGCGCAACGAGGCAAGGTCGGCAACACCAACGACGTTGCCCAGACCATGCTCGCCGAGAACCTGCATCAGGCGGTCGAGGGAGCCCTCGCTCCAGCCGGTGACGAGCACCTTCCGACCGGAAGCGCGCAGATCGGCGATGTATTTCACCACCTGGTCGAAGACGTTGACGCGGTCGTTGCCGGCCTCGCCCTCCCTGGTGGCCTTCGCCCAACGCACCCCGGCACGTGCGCCGATCGCAAACACCCGTCGCGCCTCACCCTCATGCTCGTTGAAAGGCGAGATGCGGATGGCGTCGTGCTCGTCCAGCAGTGCCGCGAAGCGTTCGTCGTCGAGGTAGAGCTGGCCGGGTGGGACCGGCTTATAGGGCGTCGCCTGGGCCAGCTGTCCCTTGGCGGAGGCGGAGGTCTGCCGGGCCTCAAAGTAGTCGCGCACCAGCTTCGAGCGTTCCGCGGCCGCCTCACGTGCGGCATGGTCCGTCACGATGCGGAAACCGGCGAGGTAGTCGAAGGCGGTCTCAACGCGTTCGTAGAACAGCGGCAGCCAGTGTTCCATGCCTGCAAAGCGCCTGCCCTCGGAGACCGCCTGGTAGAGGGCGTCGTCGCGCGTGGCGGCACCGAAAAGCGACAGATACTGGGTGCGGAAGCGGCTGATCGTCTCGGGCGTCAGCGTCACTTCGCTCATCGGATTGAGTTCGAAGCTCTTCGCCTGTCCGGTCGAGCGCTGGCTGCCCGGATCGAAGGCGCGGATACTCTCCAGCGTGTCGCCGAAGAAGTCGAGGCGCAATGGCTCCGGACTGCCGGGAACGAAGACATCGAGGATGCCGCCACGCACCGCATATTCGCCAACCTCGCGCACGGTAGCGACCCGGTCGAAGCCGTTTTGCTCGAGGCGGGCGGCGAGGTCGTCCATGCGCACCTGATTTCCCGGCCGGGCCGAGAAGCCCAGACTGCCGATGACCTGCCGCGGAGCCGTCTTCTGCAGCATCGCATTGACGGTGACGAGGACGATCGCCGGGTGCGGCTTGTCCTTGTGGGCGTTCAGCGCCGAGAGCGCCGCGAGCCGCCGCGCCGATGTGTCGGAGCTCGGCGAGACGCGGTCGTAGGGCAGGCAATCCCAGCCGGGCAGCGTCAGAACCGGAATTCCGGGAGCGGCAAAGCCGAGCATCTGCTCCATGTCACTGATGCGCTGCCCGTCGGACATGACGTAGGCCACGGAGCCGAACTCGCGCGCCAGTTCGGCAACCACGAGCGCTTCGGCCCCGCTCGGCACCGCTCCGATCGTCGCGGGCTGGCCGATCGTGGCAAGTTCTGCGGTATCGAGCCCTGGTATCATTTCGCCTTCCCGATGGTCTCGACCGTCACCGGCGAGAAGTCCGGCTTGAACGCGCAGATGCGCGGGAAGATCCCGGTGCGGAACCGTTCCGGCGTCGGCCTTTCGCCGGTCACCCACTTCACGAGGTCAGCGTCGTCAACGGCCAGGATCGCCTCCAGTTCGTCCAGTTCGGCATCGGAGAGCGTCGCGATCTCCGCGTCGGCGAAGGCACCGAGCACCAGGTCCATCTCGCGTATGCCGCGATGCCAGCAGCGGAAGAGGGTGCGTTTGCGGCGCGGGTCGATGTCTGCGCTCGTTCGGGTGGTGCCGGTCATGTCCACTGTCTTTCCCGCATGAGAAACCTGCCGCGGCGCGCGATGGAGGGCGGCCGAACAGAAAGGCGACGGGCCCGTCCGGATGGCCGAGGGCGACCGTCGCGGTCTCTATAGACGGTCGAAAACGGATTGTCAGCCTTGCCAAGCAGCGATTTTCCAGCGCATTTTGGCCCCATGCGCCCTGCCCTGCTCGACCCGCTTTTCGCCTCACTCGCCAACCTTCCCGGCATAGGGCCGAAGACCGGCGAGCTGTTTGCGAAGCTGCTCGGACAGGAGAGCATTGAGGAGTGCCGGGTCGTCGACCTCGTCTTCCACACGCCTTCCGGCCTGATCGACCGCCGCAACCAGCCGGGCATCGCGCACGCGCCGCAGGGGGCGATCGTCACCATATCCGGCCGCGTCGACCGTCACCAGCCGCCGCCGCGCGGCAGGTCGAACGTGCCCTACCGGGTTTTCCTGCACGACGACACCGGCGAACTGGCCCTTACCTTCTTCCGCGCCAAGGGCGACTGGCTGGCCAAATCACTGCCGGTGGACGAGCAGGTGATCGTCAGCGGCAAGATCGACTGGTTCAACGGGCGGGCTTCGATGGTCCATCCCGACTACATGGTCAAGGCTGCCGAGGCCGAGGCGATGCCGATGGTCGAGCCGATCTACGGCCTGACGGCGGGCCTGTCGCCGCGAACGCTGCGAAAGGCGATCGAGGCCGCCGTCAGCAGAATCCCGCACCTGCCGGAATGGGGCGATAAAACCCTTATCGCCCGGCAGGGTTTTCCCGGCGCGACCGACGCCTTTACAGCCCTGCACAATCCACGCGATGCACTCGATCTCGATCCGCAAGCACCCTCCCGCCGGCGGCTCGCCTATGACGAGTTCCTCGCCGGGCAGGTGTCGCTGGCGCTGGTGCGGCAGAACCTGCGCCGTCTCGCCGGCCGGCCGGTGATCGCCACCGGCGAACTGAGCGGCAAGGTTCTCGGGGGGCTGCCCTTTGCGCTGACCAGCAGCCAGTCGGCTGCGATAGCCGAAATCCTCGAGGACATGGCGACCGATCAGCGCATGCTCCGCCTGCTGCAGGGCGACGTCGGCTCGGGCAAGACCGCCGTGGCGCTGATGGCGATGCTGGCAGCCGTCGAAGCGGGTGGGCAGGCCGTGCTGATGGCGCCGACCGAGATCCTGGCGCGCCAGCACCACGCGACGCTGTCGCGCATGGCCGAACCGGCCGGACTGACGATCGACGTGCTCACCGGACGCACCAAGGGCCGCGAACGGGAGCAGATCCTGGAGCGGATCGCATCCGGCGAGACGAACATCGTGATCGGCACCCACGCGCTCTTCCAGGACAATGTCAACTACCGGGACCTTGCTCTGGCCGTGGTCGACGAGCAGCACCGGTTCGGCGTGCACCAGCGCCTGCGGCTGACCGCCAAGGGGATTTCGCCTCACATGCTGGTGATGACGGCCACCCCGATACCACGGACCCTCGTGCTTGCTGCCTTCGGCGACATGGACGTGTCCAAGCTGACCGAGAAGCCGGCCGGCCGCAAACCTATCCAGACCGTGGTCGTGCCGCAGGAACGCACCGACGAGATCGTCGAACGCCTGCGGGGCGCGATCTCCGAGGGCAAGAAGGCCTACTGGATCTGCCCGCTCGTCGAGGAGACCGAGGAATCGGAGCTGATGTCCGTGGAGGAGCGCCACGCGGCGCTCGCGAGGGTGTTTGGCGACAAGGCGGGTCTCGTGCATGGCCGCATGAACGGTGCACAGAAGGACGAGGCGATGCTCGCCTTCAAGAACGGCGAGACGCGCCTTCTTGTCGCCACCACCGTGGTCGAGGTCGGCGTCGACGTGCCGGACGCCTCGATCATGGTGATCGAGCACGCCGAGCGATTCGGGCTGGCACAGCTGCACCAGTTACGAGGCCGCGTCGGGCGGGGCGACGCAGCTTCGACCTGCATACTGCTCTACAAGGGCCCGTTAAGCGAGAACGGCCGGGCGCGGCTGGGCATCTTGCGGGAAACGGAGGACGGCTTCCGGATCGCCGAGGAAGACCTGAAGCTGCGCGGCGAAGGCGAGTTGCTCGGCACCCGCCAGTCCGGCACGCCGGGCTTTCTCATCGCCAGCCTCGAAGCGCATGGCGACCTGCTGGAGATCGCCCGCAAGGATGCGGCGCTGGTGCTGGAGAAGGACCCGGACCTGATGACCGAACGCGGGCAGGCGTTGCGCACCCTGCTTTATCTCTACCGGCGCGACGAGGCGATCCGTTTCCTGCGGGCGGGCTGACTTCGACTACTTCGTAAGCTTCTGCTTCAGCCGGGCGGACAACGGCGTCGGTGGACTGAGCAGTTCGTCCGTCGGCGTGACCAGCCCGACCGAGATGATCAGCTTCGCCGCATCCTCGGCGCTCATGTCGAGGAGCACGATCTTTTCGCGCGGCACGAAGACCAGATAACCGGCGGTCGGAAACGGCGTCGGCGGCAGGAAGCAGGCGACCATGTCGCGCCCCATCGCATCGAACTTCGACTTCATCTCGCCCTTGGCATCCGTGGCGATGAAGACGATCGACCAGAGGCCGGCGCTCGGATATTCGATCAGCCCCGCCTTGTTGAACGAGGTGCCCTTCTCCTTCAGCACCGTTTCGAAAATCTGCTTCAGGCTCTTGTAGATCGTGCGCACCAGCGGCGTGCGGTTGAGGATCGTCTCGCCGAAGTTGACGATCGAGCGGCCGATGAGGTTCTTGCCGAGAAAACCGACGAGCGTGATGACGACGAGCGCAATCAGCAGGCCGAAGCCGGGGATGGCGAACTGGAGATAGCTTTCCGGATTGTAGCGGTTCGGGATGTAGGGCTTCACCCAGCTATCGGCCCAATGGATGAAGGTCCATGTGAGCCAGATAGTGATCGCGACCGGCGCGCAGATCACCAGCCCGGTGAGGAAGTTGTTGCGCAGCCGCGTGGCGAAGGAAAGTCGAGGGACGATATCGTTCATCGCGAAACAGCCGCTGCCAACCTCAACTGAAGAAAGCCGGATGATAGGTAACCGCCCCGCCCCCGTAAACGGGTGAAAACGCAAGGCGCATGAAATACTCCTGCGGGATTGCTGTCGACGTGAAGGCCGGATCGACGCCAAAGCCGAAGCGCCCGTAATAGGCGGGGTCGCCAGCGAGCACGCAGCCTCGCGCATCGAGCGCTTGCAGACGCGCCAGTCCCTCCCGCACAAGCGCGCTGCCGATGCCAAGGCCCTGCCGGGCCGGAAGGACCGAGAGCGGGCCGAGCCCGTACCAGCCGTTCCCCTGCCCGGCCACGGTCACCGGCGAGAACGCCACGTGTCCGACGACCTCGTTCTGTTCCTCGACCACCAGCGAAAGCGTCAGCGCGCCCGCGGCCCGCAGGCGCTCGATGATCGCCGGTTCGGAACCGTCGCTGTAGGGCATGTCGGCGAAGGCCGCAGCCG
The DNA here is from genome assembly GCF_003046475.1 of Mycoplana dimorpha. Lineage (GTDB taxonomy): Bacteria > Pseudomonadota > Alphaproteobacteria > Rhizobiales > Rhizobiaceae > Mycoplana > Mycoplana dimorpha. The sequence goes on along the minus strand of NZ_PZZZ01000004.1, from coordinate 88,447 downwards.
TGACCGACCTGATGGCGTCGACGTCGGCTGCGGTCTCGTCGCGGATGATCATTCCACCGTCACCGACTTGGCGAGATTGCGCGGCTGGTCGACGTCGGTGCCCATGAAGACGGCGGTGTGGTAGGCGATCAGCTGGATCGGCAGAGCGAAGAGCAGCGGCGCGATGATCTCGTCGACGCAGGGCAGCACGATCGTCGCCATCGTCTCGAGCCTTGTCGCGGCGGCGCCGCGCTCGTCGGTAATGAAGATGATGCGCCCACCGCGCGCCGCCACCTCCTGCATGTTCGACACGGTCTTCTCGAAGAAGCGATCGAACGGCGCGATGACGATGACCGGCAGGTTCTCGTCGATCAGCGCGATCGGGCCGTGCTTCAACTCACCGGCGGCATAGCCTTCCGCGTGGATGTAGGAGATTTCCTTTAGTTTCAAAGCTCCCTCGAGCGCCAGCGGATAGCTGGTGCCACGCCCGAGATAGAGCACGTCCCGGCACTTCGACAGTTCGCGTGCCAGATGCTCGATCGAGGGCTGGATGGTGTTGAGCACGTTCGCCATCAGCCGCGGCGTCTCGGCGAGGCTGCGCACCAGCGCGGTCTCCTGCGCTTCGTCGATCATGCCGCGCGCACGGCCGGCCTGGATCGCCAGCGAGGCGAGCACGGCGAGTTGGCAGGTGAACGCCTTGGTCGAGGCGACGCCGATCTCCGGTCCGGCAAGCGTCGGGAACACGACGTCCGCCTCGCGGGCGATCGTCGATTCCGGCGCGTTGACGATCGCGCCGATCTGCAGCCCGGCATCCCGGCAGTAGCGCAGCGACGCCAGGGTGTCGGCCGTCTCGCCTGACTGCGAGATGAACAGCGCCGCCGACTTCGGGTTGAGCGGCAGTTCGCGGTAGCGGAATTCCGATGCGACATCGATCTCAACCGGAAGCCGCGCCAGCCGCTCGAACCAGTACTTGCCGACCAGGCCGGCAAGGTAGGCGGTGCCGCAGGCCGAAACGGCAAGACTTGGAACGGAAGCGAAGTCAATTCCTTCCGCCGGCTCCTTCACTTTGTTTGCAATAAAATCGATATAGTGGCTCAGCGTGTGCGACACCACCTCGGACTGCTCATGGATCTCCTTCTCCATGAAATGGCGGTGGTTGCCCTTGTCGACCATATAGGCGGCGGCATTGGAGACCTGACGCGGACGGTCGACCGGATTGCCGTCGAGATCGAAGATGTGCACGCCGTTCTTGCCGACCACGGCCCAGTCGCCGTCGACCAGATAGGTTATCTCGGAGGTGAAAGGGGCAAGTGCGATCGCATCCGAACCGAGGAACATCTCGCCCTTGCCGTGGCCGATGGCGAGCGGCGGACCGTTGCGCGCAACCATGATGGTCGACGGGTCGTCTTCGAACATCACTGCCAGCGCATAGGCGCCGGCGACCCGCTGCAGCATCGAAAGCATCGCTTCACGACGTCCGTGCCCCTGCCTCCGCAACCGCGCCAGCAGTTGCGCGACTACCTCGGTATCGGTCTGTGTCACGAACTCGGCGCCACCGCCGATAAGCTCATCCTTGATCTCGGAGAAGTTCTCGATGATGCCGTTGTGGACGACCGCGACGCCATCGGTGAAATGCGGATGGGCATTGCCTTCGGTGGGGGCGCCGTGCGTCGCCCAGCGGGTGTGGGCAATGCCGATCGTCCCCGCCAGCGGCTCTTCCGCCAACCGGGTCTCGAGATTGACGAGCTTGCCCTCTGCCCTGCGACGATCGAGACGGCCGTCGCGAATCGTTGCAACACCGGCCGAATCGTAGCCGCGATACTCCAGCCGCTTGAGCGCCTCGACGAGACGCCCGGCCACAGGCTCGCTACCGACGATGCCGACTATTCCGCACATGATCACTCCGTCCCAGGATTTTCGCACGTCCGCATTCGATGGCGGCGCGTCTCGACATGAATGGCGCATATCCCGGGCCGAAAAGCCATTCAGGCTTTTGGGGGTATGCGGGTTAAGTGCCGCATTCTGGTAGTGATTTTTGCAAGGTAAGCAATCGCCGCGCGCTCACTTTCGGTTTCAATCGTTAACGGCGGTCACTCCGCGGCCTTCTTCCGCGCCGCCTTGAGCGCGGCGTTGCGCTCGCGCACCAGCTGGGCGCGCCCCGGCTTGTTCTCCTGACGGGCGCGGCCGAAGGCAACGGCATCGTCGGGAACGTCCTGGGTGATGACGCTGCCGGAGGCGACATAGGCGCCCTCACCGATGGTGACCGGCGCGACCAGTGCCGAATTCGAGCCGATGAAGGCGTTCGCGCCGATCCTGGTCTCGTGCTTGTTGATGCCGTCATAGTTGCAGGTGATCGTGCCGGCGCCGATATTGCTGCCGGCGCCAATGAAGGCGTCGCCGATATAGGTCAGGTGGTTGACCTTCGCCCCATCGCCGATCTCCGCCTTCTTCACCTCGCAGAAATTCCCCACCTTGGCCTCGGCCCCGAGATTGGCGCCGGGGCGCAGCCGGGCGAACGGGCCGACCGAGGCACCGGGGCCGACATGGGCGCCCTCCAGATGCGAGAAGGCGTGGATGACGGCGCCGCTCTCGACCACGACTCCGGGTCCGAAGACGACGTTCGGCTCGATCGTCACGTCGGGTTCGATGCGTGTGTCGTAGGACAGGAACACGGTTTCCGGCGCGATCATCGAGACGCCGGACAGCATGAGTTCCGCACGCCGACGCTGCTGCCAGAGCCGCTCGATGAAGGCGAGCTCGGCGCGGGTGTTGCAGCCGGTCAGTTCCTCCTCCGGCGCCTCCACCGCCGTGGCGCGGCCGCCGGCGGCGCGGACGACCTCGACGATGTCGGTGAGGTAGTATTCGCCCTTTGCATTCGCATTGCCGATCCGCTCGATAAGCGCGAGCGCCTTGCGACCGTCGATCGCCATCAGTCCGCCGTTGCAGTAGGTAATCGCCCGTTCGGCATCGGTGGCATCCTTCTCCTCGCGAATCGCAACCAGCTCGCCGTTCTCGACGATCAGGCGGCCGTAGCCGAAGGGGTCGGCGGCCATGAATCCGACGACCACGACGTCGCTGCCCTGCGCCAGCCCGGCGCGGGCGGCCTGCAAGGGGGCGGCGGTCAGAAGCGGCGTGTCGCCGAAGACGACCAGAACATCGTCATAACCCGCTCCGATCGCCTCGCGGGCCGCCAGCACCGCATGCGCGGTGCCGAGCCGCTCCGTCTGGATATAGGTCGTGGAACGGACGGCCGGATTGCGCGCCGCCGCCTCGACCTTGTCGGCGTCGCGGCCGAGCACGAGCGCGATGTCGGTGATGCCTGCGCTAGCCAAAGCATCGACCACGTGGGCGATCATTGGCCGGTTGCCGATCGGATGCAGGACTTTCGAACGGGACGATTTCATGCGGGTGCTTTCACCGGCCGCCAGAATGACGGCCAGGCAGCTGCGTTTCGTCTCGTCCTTGTTCATAGCTATCCTCGTTTCGTGCGCATCGCGAGCCGTTCCTTAGCAAAGGCGAGCGAGCATAGACAAAGGGAATCAAACCTACTCGGCGCCGCGCAAGCGGCTTTCGACCAGCAACCCGCTCTCGTCCAGGATGGGATAGGCGACCGAGACCAGGTGGGCGTTGACGCGTTTCAGGTCGCGCAGCATGTCGAGGTGCAGCGAACTCGTCTGCAAGCTCTCGAGCCGGCCGTCACGCAGGCGGGCCAGGTGACGTTCGGACGATTCCTTTTCCATCCGGCGAACCGCCACCTTCACCTCGACAAGCTGCCGCGCCAGCGAAAAATCACGGCTGACGAGGATGGTCTGGGCGATTCGCAGGTTCTCGATTGTCAGATTGAACAGGCCGGTCAGCTCGGCATAACCATCGGCCGAGAACCGCAGCCCATTGACGATCTTCTTGCGCACCTGCTCCTGCAAGCCCTTCTCGATGATGTCGCCGATGTGTTCCAGGTTGATCGCATAATCGATAATGACGATCGACCGGGCTGAATTTTCCGGGGTGAGGCTCTCGTATCCCAGACGCGACAGGTACAGCTTGATCGCCTGCTGCAGTTCGTCCACCTGTTTTTCGAGAGCGCCGATCCTGCTCAGTTCCGCAAGGTCGTTCTCTTCGAACGCCTTCATCGTGTGGATCAGCATCGTCTCGATCAGATCGCCGACCCGCAGGACTTCCCGGGTGGCGCCCGACAGCGCGACGACAGGCGTAGCCAGCGCCCCCTCGTCGAGATGCTGCGGCCCCGTCTCGCCGGGCGGTTCGTCTGGGACGAGACGCTCCATCACCCGCGCCAAGACCGGCGAAAGCGGCCAGAAAACCAGGGCGACGGCGAGGTTGAAGGCGAGATGGGCGTCGACCGGCAGTTTCGTCGCGGGCAGCGGCAATTGTGAAAGCGCCTCCGCCGCCACTCCCGCGAACGGCAGGGCGATCAGGCAGCCGACCGCACGCACCAGCAGGTTCCCGATTGTCACCCGGCGCACCGAGGCCCGCGATCGCAGCGTTGCGATGACCGGCGGGATCGCGCCGCCGAGATTGGCGCCGAGCACCAGCACGATCGTCAATGGTGGCGACAGAATGCCCATCGTGGTCAGCGACAGGATCAGGACGACGATTGCCAGGCTCGAGGAGGAGACGAAGGCGAGCGCCGTGGAAAAGGCGAGCGCCACCGGCCAGGCGCCATCCAGCAGGCTCAGGAAAGCCGCCAGCGCCGGCGACTGGCGCATGGGCTCGGTCGCAAGGCTCAAAAGATGCAGCGACAGCAGCATCAGGCCCACGCCGACCAGTGCCGCTCCGGCGCCCTGCCGCACCGTCGAGGCAGCGCGGTAGAAGACGACGCCCACCAGAATCAGGAGAGGTGCAACCCAGGCGATCCCGGTGGCGACGATCCACGCGGTCACAGCCGTACCGACATTCGCCCCGAGCAGCACCACCTGCGCCATGCGGGAGCGGATCAGGTTCTTCTCGACAAAGGATGCGGTCATCAGCGCCGTCGCAGTCGAACTCTGCAGCGCGATGGTTGACACGAAACCGGCGATGAAGGCCCGGAACGGGCCGCCGGTGCCGCGCGCCAGCCCGCTGCGCAGGCGCCCGCCGAACGCGCGGGTCACGCCGTCCTTCACCTGTGCCAGGCCGAACAGGAGCAAAGCCACCGCACCGAACAGATTGATCATGACGATGGTCGATTCCATGCACGTGCCCTTCCCGATCCGCCCCGCCGGCCCTCCTGCCGCTATCGAGGCTGAATCGCTGCGTCGTCGCCGCCACGAACTTCGCAGAATGCGCCTATTCTGCAATTCATCAATTGTTTCGGCCAAAAATCTTTTGCCGGCAAATTAAAATCAAGCGGGCCGGCCCAGTTTCGACGTCAACGGACCGGATCGTCGCCGGGCGCCGCTTGCTTCAGAATTCTCCTGTCAGCCCTGCCCCGACCGAAGCGCCTCCACTCGTTTCATCCTGCTTCAATTCCGCAAAACTTTCCGTTAAGAGACGAGTTCCGTCCGGCCGACGCCGTACCAGCAAGGAAACGCGAAAATGCTCGAATCACTGAGAAAAGGTGCCCAAACCTGGGTCGCCAAGGCCCTCATGCTTATTCTCGTCGTCTCTTTCGGCGTTTGGGGCATTTCGAGCTCGCTGGCGACCGGCACCTCCAACGCGGTGGTCACCGTCGGTGACGTCAAGGTCTCCCCGACTGACTTCCGGTTGACCTACGAACGGCAGCTTTCCGCCCTGTCGCAGCGCTTTGGCACGCGCCTGACCAGCGAACAGGCACGGGCGCTCGGGGTCGAGAACCAGGTCTTTGCCGAACTGGTGGCCGGCGCTGCGCTGGACCAGCTGTCGCGCGACATGAACCTCGGCTTGAGCAAGGACCGCCTGGCACAACTGATCGCCGACGATCCGGCGTTCCGAGGCCCGAACGGCCGGTTCGACCGCGTCGCGTTCTCCTCGATCCTGCGAAATGCCGGTCTGCGCGAGGACGACTATATCCGCAACCGCAGCCAGGTCGCCGTGCGCAGCCAGGTAGTCGAAGCCGTGACCGACGGCTACAAGGCCCCGGCAGCGTTGACCGACGCAGTCAAGCAGTACCGAAACGAGACTCGCGTAGTGGACTACCTGCTGCTTTCGAACGCCAACATCGACCCGGTCAAGGCGCCCGCGCATGACGTGCTGTCGCGCTGGTTCGAGGAAAACAAGGCCAAGTACCGGGCACCGGAATACCGGAAGTTCACCTATGTCGCGCTGGCGCCGGAGGACATTGCCGATCCGACGACCATCGACGATGCCGTGGTGCGCGAAGAGTACGACAAGAACAAGGACAGGTACCGCACGCCGGAGACCCGCACCGTCGAACAACTGACGTTCCCGGACCGCAAGGCCGCTGACGACGCCGCCGCCAAGCTGGCCGCCGGCACGACCTTCGACGCGCTCGTCGCCGAACAGGGCAAGTCCGCGGTCGATGTGAGACTCGGCGATTTCACCAAGGCCGGCATGCCGGACCAAGCGCTCGCCGAGGCGGCATTCGCGATCCCGCAAGAGGGCGGCACCTCCGCCGTCACCGAAGGCATGTTCGGCCCGGTCATCCTGCGCGCGACGAACATCCGCCCCGAAACCACCAAGTCTTTCGACGAGGTGAAGGAGGAGCTGCGCAAGGAACTCGCAATCGCGCAGGCGAGCCAGGACCTCATGACGGTGCACGACCGATTCGAGGATGCGCGGGCAAACGGCGCCGGCATAGAGGAAGCGGCAACTGAGGCGCGGCTGAAGCCGGTCACGATCGAAGCGATTGATAGCGCCGGCAAGGGCAAGACCGGCGAGGAAGTCGCCCTGCCGGAGAAGGCCGCACTGCTCGCCGAGGTGTTCAAGACCGACATCGGGCTCGAAACCCCGCCGGTCAACTACGGCCGCGACGGCTACATCTGGTACGAGGTGCGCGACATCGTTCCCGAACGGGATCGCACGCTGGAAGAAGCAGAGGACATGGCTGTCGCCGACTGGACGGCCGAGCAGCAGCGCTCGGCGCTCGCCAGCAAGGCAACGGAGACTGCGGAACGTGTCAGGAAAGGCGAAAAGCTCGCCGACATCGCCGCCGAGATGGGCATTGCCGTCGAGACCAAGGCTGGCCTGACACGTGGCGCAGAAGACGTGGCGCTCAGCCCGGCTGCCGTATCGGCTGCCTTTGGAGGATCGGTCGGCCACGTCGCCAACGCGCCGGGCGTCGGCGGAGAGGGCCAGATCGTGCTCCAGGCCACCGAGGTCAACAGCGATGCCGCAACAGACCCTCTCTCCAATGCGGAACAGCAAATCGAGGCGATCGCCCGGGCAAGCGGTGACGATATCCTCGATCAGATGGTCAGCAGCCTGCAGACGAACTACGGTGCGACGATCAACCGGCCGCTCGCCGAACGCAGCATGCAGTAACGATCCTCACACACGGAGCGGACATGTCAGACCTCAAGCCTTTCATCGCCAAGGTTGCCACCGGCCAGCCGCTCGATCGGGAAGAGGCGCGCGCCGCCTTCGAGATCATCATGTCGGGTTCGGCCACGCCGTCGCAGATCGGTGGCTTCCTGATGGCACTGCGGGTCCGCGGCGAGACGGTGGACGAGATCTACGGCGCCGTCGGCTCGATGCGGGCGCGCATGCTGCCGGTGACCGTACCGGCCGACGCGGTCGACATCGTGGGCACCGGCGGTGACGGCGCCGGCACCTACAACATCTCGACCCTCGCATCGATCATCGTCGCCGGCGCCGGCGTACCCGTCGCCAAGCACGGCAACCGCGCGCTCAGCTCGAAATCCGGAACCGCCGACGCCCTCTCCTGCCTCGGCGTCAAACTCGACATCGACCCGGAGGCGATCGCCCGCTGCATTTCGGAGGCTGGTCTCGGATTCATGTTCGCGAACCTGCACCATCCGGCGATGAAACATGTCGGTCCGTCGCGCGTCGAACTCGGCACCCGCACCATCTTCAACCTGCTTGGTCCGCTGTCCAATCCGGGCGGCGTAAAGCGTCAGCTGCTCGGCGTATACGCGGAGCAGTGGCTGGTGCCGGTGGCCGAGGTGCTGCGCGACCTCGGTTCCGAGCGCGTATGGGTCGTCTATGGCTCGGGTCTCGACGAGATCACCACCACCGGGACCACGCAGGTCGCGGCACTCGAGAACGGCAAGATCAGCACATTCGAGCTGTCACCTGCAGACTTCGGTCTGCCGCAGGTGACGCTGGACGAACTCCGCGGCGGCGACGGTGCTCACAACGCCGAAGCGCTGCTGGCGGTTCTGGACGGGGCGCAGACGCCCTACCGCGACATCTCGCTTGCCAACGCAGCCGCCGCACTGGTCGTAGCGGGCCAGGCCGGCTCGCTCGGACAGGGCATGGAGATCGCCCGGCAATCGCTCGAAACCGGCAGCGCCCGATCGGCGCTGGCGAAGCTGATCGCGGTTTCCAATGCCGACGATAAAGGATAGGCTTTCCGCATGACCGACATTCTGAAGAAGATCGAGGCTTACAAGCGCGAGGAAATCGAAGCGGCCAAGGCGCGCGTGCCGGTGACCGAACTGCGCGCCATCGCCCGCGACCTCGAGCCGCCGCGCGGCTTCTTCGCCAGCCTGCTGGGCAAGAAGGCCAACGGCACATTCGGCCTGATTGCCGAGATCAAGAAGGCTAGTCCCTCCAAGGGGTTGATCCGGCCCGACTTCGATCCCCCGGCGCTGGCAAGGGCCTACGAGGCCGGCGGCGCGGCCTGCCTATCGGTCCTGACCGACGCTCCGAGCTTCCAGGGCGCGCCGGCATTCCTGACCGAGGCGCGTGCCGCCTGCAGCCTGCCGGCGCTGCGCAAGGACTTCATGTTCGATACCTATCAGGTCCAGGAAGCGCGCGCCTGGGGTGCCGACTGCATCCTCCTCATCATGGCGTCGCTGTCCGACGCCGAAGCCGAGCGGCTGCAGGATTATGCGTTCTCGCTCGGCATGGACGTGCTCGTCGAGGTGCATGACGAAGCCGAAATGGAACGGGCGCTCAAGCTGAAGTCCAAACTCCTCGGCATCAACAACCGCAATCTGAGGACATTCGAGGTCGATCTCGCCGTGTCCGAGCGGCTGGCGCGCATGGTGCCGGACGACCGCCTGCTCGTCGGCGAGAGCGGCATTTTCACCCATGCCGACTGCAAGCGCCTGAAGACGAGCGGCATTACGACCTTCCTGGTCGGCGAGAGCCTGATGCGGCAGGACGACGTAACGTCCGCAACGCGTGCGCTGCTCACCGGTTCCTCCGATATAATGGCGGCCGAATGATGCAGGCGGCCGGCGCACTAACCCACATCGACGCCTCCGGCGAGGCCAACATGGTCGACGTCGGCGACAAGGCCGAAACCGTTCGCGTGGCAACCGCCGAGGGATCCGTGCGGATGCGCCCCGAGACGCTGGCGCTGATCCTTGAAGGCAATGCCAAGAAGGGCGACGTGATCGGCACGGCCAGGCTTGCCGGCATCATGGCCGCCAAGCAGACCGCAAGCCTCATTCCCCTCTGCCACCCGCTGGCGCTGACGAAGGTCACCGTCGAGATCACCGAGGACCATGCCCTGCCCGGCCTTCGCGTCGCCGCGACAGCAAAACTGACCGGGCGCACCGGCGTCGAGATGGAGGCGCTGACGGCCGTCAGTGTCGCCTGCCTGACGATCTACGACATGGCCAAGGCCGCGGATCGGGAGATGGAGATCGGCGGCATCCGCCTGGTCGCCAAATCAGGCGGCCGGTCAGGCGACTACCGGCGCGAGGAGAACGGCTGACGATGTCGCTCCTGCCGGTCGAAGATGCGCTTCAACGTTTGCTGACCGCATCGCGGCCGCCGACCCGCACGGAGAGCGTCCCGCTGCATGAGGCGTGCGATCGGGTGCTTGCGAGCGACGTCGTTGCCCGGCTGACGCAGCCGCCGTTCGACAATTCGGCAATGGACGGCTACGCGCTGCGTCACGGCGATATCGTCGAGACAGGAGCGATCGTGAAGGTCGTCGGCCGCTCCGCCGCTGGGCATCCCTTCAACGGCTCGGTGGGTCCCGGCGAAGCCGTGCGGATCTTTACCGGCGCGCCGCTTCCGCCTGGGGCCGATACGGTTCTCCTGCAGGAGGATGCGGAGAAACTCGACGACAACCGCCTGCGTGCCACGGAGGTGCCCGCTTTCGGTCGGCACATCCGCCGGCGCGGCCAGGATTTCGCAGAAGGCGAGACCGTGCTGAAGCGCGGCGATCTTCTCGATGCCGGGCGACTGACGGTTGCAGCGGCGATGAACTATCCGGTTCTGGAGGTTTATGCCCGGCCCAAGGTCGCGCTGCTTGCCACCGGCGATGAACTCGTGCCGCCGGGGTCGGCGCTCGGGCCGGGCCAGATCGTCGGTTCGAACAGCTATGGTGTCGCCGCCCTGGCGCGCGAGGCCGGCGCCGAAGTGATCGACCTTGGAATTGCCGCCGACGATCCGAACGCCATCCTCGATGCGGTCGACTGGGCGAAGGCCTGCGGCGCCGATGTCCTGGTAACGCTCGGCGGAGCATCGGTGGGCGACCACGATCTCGTTCAGCCGGCGCTGCTTTCCGCCGGCATGGAACTCGACTTCTGGCGGATCGCGATGCGCCCCGGCAAGCCGTTGATGGTCGGCAGGCTGGGCGGCATGCAGATCCTCGGGTTGCCCGGCAATCCAGTCTCCAGCCTGGTCTGCGCCCTTCTCTTCCTGGAGCCGCTGGTTCGCCGGCTCGCCCGCCTGCCGCAGCATGAGCGCCGCACCTCTGCCGTCGCCGGCACGCCGCTTGCGGCCAACGACAAGCGCCAGGACTACATGCGGGCGAAGCTGGACGTGCGCGGCGACGGGCAGCTCGTGGCGACGCCGTTCGAAAAGCAGGATTCGTCGATGATGAAACTGTTTGCCGCGGCCGACTGCCTGATTGTCCGCCCGCCCCTGGCAGAACGGACGGAAGCCGGCGAGGCTTGCGAAGTCCTTCTTCTACGGCCGCTGCATAGCACGCCGTAAGGACGGCTTGAATCATGGCCGGGCGGTCTGTCGGCCAACCCTCCCCGCCTCATTTCCTGCCGTAGCACTGCTCGATCTCGTTCCTGGCTTCCCTGGCCAACGGATGGTGCGGATGACGTTCGATGAACAGCTCGAGCGCCTCACGGGTGCCGCGTGCCTTGAGACGGGCATATTCTCCCGCTATCGCCTGATCGGAATACGGACCTTCTTGCATGTTTTCCTCAGCTGAAGATGTGTGAACCGACAGAGCCGGCGCCGCAGATGCGACGGTGAGTATCAAGCTCCATCCAGGGCTCGAATCGCAAGTCCCGGCCGATCGTCGCGGCCGCAGCCTTCGAACAGGAACACGTGAATGACCGGAATTGGAAAAACCACCAAGACGATCACCGCGAGCGGGTCGGACCTCGTCGATTCCGTCCTCGGCGAGGAGGCCTGGAGCGGCAGCGTCACCTACGCCTTCCCCACGTCGAGCAGCCAGTACGACTATCCGCAACATTCCGAACCGGACGAAGGCTTCCGGACGGTCTCCGACAAGGTGAAGCAGGCGGCTCTGTTTGCAATGGAGCAGTCGTACGGCTCCTCGGCCAATGACGGGTTTTCCGTGGAGGGCTTCACCAACATCGCCCTGTCGCAGGCGAGCAGCCCCGCAACGGCCAACATTCGCCTCGCCGAGTCCACCTACCAGAACCCCACGGCCAAGACGTTCTTCCCGGGGCAATACGCCGAGGCCGGAGATCTCTGGCTCGGATCGGACCTTGCCGGGACCGCCAACGACTTGCGCAATCCGGTTGCGGGCAATTATGCATGGCACACGGTGATCCACGAACTCGGCCACGCGTTCGGATTGAATCACGCCCACGACGGCGAAGGTCTCGCCACGATGCCGTCGCAGTACGACTCGCTCGAATATACCGTAATGACCTATCACACCTTCGTCGGCGACACCGGCGGGCGCTACACCTATGGACCGAACGATGCGCCGCAGACCTTCATGATGGCCGATATCGCTGCCTTGCAGCGCATGTACGGGGCCGACTATACGACCAATGCGGGCGACACCACCTACAAGTGGACTCCCGACAGCGGCACGACTTATGTCAACGGCGTAGCCGCAATAGCCCCTGGCGCCAATCGCATCTTCGCCACCATCTGGGACGGCGGCGGCACCGATACCTACGATCTGTCGGCATACAAAAAGAGTGTGTCGATCGATCTTGCGCCGGGCAAGCACTCGGCCTTCAGCGACGTCCAGCTGGCCTACCTGGGCGGCGGCGACAACGACGGCTTTGCCCGCGGCAACATCTTCAACGCGCTCCTGCACGACGGCGACACGCGTTCCCTGATCGAGAATGCGAAGGGCGGCTCCGGGTCGGATACGATTTACGGAAATGAGGCCGGCAACAAGCTCTTCGGCAATGCCGGCAATGACAAGCTTTACGGGCTGAGCGGCAACGACAGCCTCTTTGGGGGTGCCGGTAACGATTCACTTTACGGCGGCAGCGGCAACGACATACTGCACGGTGGTCCTGGCGGCGACAGGTTCGACGGCGGCACGGGTGCGGACACCGTTTCCTACGCGTCGGCCGCCAAAGGGGTGACCGCCAGCCTCGCGGCACCGTCGATCAACACGAACGACGCCGCCGGCGACGCCTATTCGTCCGTTGAGAACCTGGCTGGCACGAGCTATTCCGACAGGCTCACCGGCAACAGCGGCGCCAACCGGTTGTCAGGCGGCGCCGGGAACGATGTCCTCGACGGCGGCAAGGGCAACGACACGCTTGGCGGTGGATCCGGTGCCGACCACTTCGTCTTCGGCCCGGGCTATGGCAAGGACGTCATCACCGATTTTACCGACGGCAGCGACCGGGTCGACCTGCGCAGCTATCACTTCACCAGCGTCGCGTCGGTCCTGAACAAGGCGGATCAGGTCGGCGACGACGTGCAGTTCAAGTTCGCTGCGACGGACATGCTGGTCCTGAAGGAATTCGACATCGCAAACCTCGACAGGGGCGACTTCCTACTGGCCTGATGGCCGTACGATCGGCACATGCCGACCGGGACGATGTTCCGGCCTTTTTCAGCTTTGCCTGGAACACATGCCGGGTTCATCCTGCCGCGGCCTGTCACCCCGCCGTGCGCTCGAACAAAAAAGGGGCGACACCATGCGGCGTCGCCCCACGAATGACAGCGGCCGACATCTCAGTCGACGAAGGCGCGCTCGATCACGAATTCACCCGGCTTGCTGTTGGCGCCTTCGGTGAGGCCTGCTTTCTCCAGCAGCTCCTTGGTCTCCTTCAGCATCGCCGACGAGCCGCAGATCATCGCGCGGTCGGTCGCCGGATTGAAAGGCTCAAGACCAAGATCGGCAAACATCTTGCCGTTGCTGATGAGATCGGTGATGCGGCCCTGATAGGGGAAAGGCTCGCGGGTGACGGTCGCATAGTGGCGCAGCTTGCCGCCAACGACCTCAGAAAGAAGCTCGTCCTTGGCAATTTCCTCCACCAGGTCGAAACCGTATTTCAGCTCGGAAACCTCCCGGCAGGTATGGGTGAGGATCACCTCGTCGAACTTTGCGTAGGTCTCAGGATCACGGATCAGGCTGGCGAATGGCGCGATTCCGGTTCCGGTCGAGAACATATAGAGGCGCTTGCCGGGCGTCAGCGCGTCCAGCACCAGCGTGCCCGTCGGCTTCTTGCGCATCAGCACCTTGTCGCCCTGACGGATCTGCTGCAGGTGCGAGGTGAGCGGACCGTCCGGCACCTTGATCGAGAAGAATTCCAGTTCGTCGTCCCAGGCGGGGCTCGCGATCGAATACGCCCGGTAGACGGGCTTGCCGTCGACCACGAGGCCGATCATCGCGAACTCGCCGGACCGGAAGCGGAATCCGTCCGGCCGGGTCATCCGGAAGCGGAACAGCCGGTCTGTATAGTGCTGCACATTCGTCACCGTCTCGGCGTAGACGCCGGCGGGCACGTTGGCTGCGAGATCTTCGGTCCTGGCTGGCGCGTTCATGCGTGGTCGCTTCCTGCTTTCTGCTCGTACAGTCGAATATTATATCGCAGCTGGCCAAGGAAGGCATTGCATTCCAAAGGAACCCAGCCATGCGCAAATCGCATTCGTTCGCTGCAACATATCTGCTTGAAAAGATATAGTTGCCTTGCCTGGAACAGAAAAGGCCCGCCGCCGGCTGCAGCCGGGAACGGGCCCGATTTGCGACGATATGTCGTCAGCTGACGCGGCGCCAGCTGTAGGACTTCGGGTCGGCGGCGGGCTTCGCCGCCGGCTGGTAGTGGTTGGCGATGCCAGGCAGGCGGTTCTCGGCCAGTCGCTTCAGCGCGGTTGCGTTCGTCACCGCGAAGCTGTCGATGCCACAGCGCAGCATCAGCGGGATCTGGTCGAGCAGCACGTCGCCGACCGCCCTCACCTCGCCCTTGAAGCCGAGCCGGCTGCGAAGGAGCGATGCATGGCTGAAGGCGCGGCCGTCGTTGAACGCCGGAAACGCCACCGCCACCAGGGCGATCCGGTCCAGGTGGTCGGCCAGCCGCCGCACGTCGTCGGCGGGCCGGATCAGTACCCCCAGCCCTGTTTCATCCCCTTCGGCGACCCGCGCCAGGAAATCCTCGATCCCGAGGATTGCGCGCTCGTTCGAGCCTGCCTTGGCCTCCTCGGTCTCGACGATCCAGGGATCGTCGTTCACGAAACCGGTTTCCTTCCAGATCTTCGTCATCTCTTCCGCCCCCTTCACGCCGCTTCCGCCGCGCCGCCGTAGAGCGCTTCCTTGAACGGCTGCGGTCCGACGCGCCGATAGGCGGCAAGGAACGTCTCGGACGGATCGGTGCGCAAACCGAGATAGGTGTCGACGATGACCTCGATGGCGTCGGTCACCTTCGAAGGTTCGAAGCCGCGGCCGATGATCTCGCCAATGGAGGTGTTCTCATCACCGGAGCCACCGAGCGTGATCTGGTAGAGCTCCTCGCCCTTCTTCTCGACCCCGAGCAGGCCGATGTGGCCGACGTGGTGGTGTCCGCAAGCGTTGATGCAGCCGGAGATCTTGATCTTCAGCTCGCCGATCTCCGCCTGCCGCTCCGGAGAACCAAAGCGGTTGGAGATCTCCTGGGCGACGGGGATCGAGCGGGCGTTCGCCAGCGCGCAGTAGTCGAGCCCCGGGCAGGCGATGATGTCGGTGATCAGGCCGGCATTGGCCGTCGCAAGGCCGGCCGCGACAAGGGCGCGATAGACCGGCTCAAGGTCGGCGAGCGCCACATGCGGCAGGATCAGGTTCTGCTCGTGGCTGACGCGGATCTCGTCGAAGGCATACTCCTCGGCGATGTCGGCGACCGCCTCCATCTGCGCATCCGTTGCATCGCCCGGAATGCCGCCGATGGGCTTGAGCGAGATCGTCACCATGCCGTAGTCGGGATGCCTGTGCGGCTGGACATTCTGCCGGACCCAGCGGGCGAACTCCGGATCGGCCTTCTTCCAGCCGGCAAGGCTGGCCCAGCCTTCCGCGCGCGGTGCGAGTGCCGGCGGGGCGAAATAGGCTGCTATGGCCTGAATGTCGGCATCCGGGAGCTTCAGCTCCGTGTTCTTAAGCTCGGCGAACTCGGCCTCGACCTGCCGCGTCAGTTCCTCGGTGCCAGTCTCGTGCACGAGGATCTTGATGCGGGCCTTGTACTTGTTGTCGCGACGGCCATGCAGGTTGTACACGCGGATGATCGCGGTGACATAGGAGAGCAGGTCCGCTTCCGGCAGGAAGTCACAGATCTTCTTGGCGACCATCGGCGTGCGGCCCTGTCCGCCGCCGACATAGACGGCAAAGCCGATCGCGCCCTGCTCGTTCTTCTTCAGGTGCAGGCCGATGTCGTGCACCTGGATCGCGGCGCGGTCGCGCTCGGCGCCCGTGACGGCAATCTTGAACTTGCGCGGCAGAAAGGAGAACTCCGGGTGGACGGAGGACCACTGCCGCAGGATTTCCGCATAAGGCCGCGGATCCGCCGCCTCGTCCGCAGCCGCACCAGCGAAATGGTCGGCGGTGACGTTGCGGATGCAGTTGCCCGATGTCTGGATCGCATGCATTTCGACGGAAGCGAGTTCGGCAAGCGCGTCGGGTATTTCGGACAGCTTCGGCCAGTTGAACTGGATGTTCTGGCGCGTGGTGAAATGGCCGTAGCCGCGGTCGTACTTGCGGGCCACATGGGCAAGCATGCGCATCTGCCGGCTGCTCAACGTGCCGTATGGAATGGCGACGCGCAGCATGTAGGCATGGAGCTGCAGGTAGACGCCGTTCATCAGCCGCAGGGGCTTGAAGGCGTCCTCGGCGAGTTCGCCGGACAGGCGTCGGGCCACCTGATCCCGGAACTGGGCGACGCGGTCCGTGACAAAGGCGTGGTCGAATTCGTCGTAGCGATACATGTCTGGTCCTCAGGCCGCGGCCGAGCGGATTACGGTCAGGCCGGCATAACCGGCGGCATAAGGAATGCTCGGCCCCTCGGCCCGGATACGTTCGCGCATGCGAAGCGGCCGCAGCACGCCGTCGACCTCTTCGACGTCGACAACATTGACGTCAACCACCTTGTTGTCGGCAAAGGCCTGCTTGCCTGTCGCTTCCAGCGCTTCGACGGCCTCCTTGTGGCGCGCCACGAAGGCGGCCTGCAGCGACTCGTTCCAGTTGCCGGCGGCGTCGAGCCAGACGGATATGCCATCCGTCAGGCGATTTGCGGTCAGAACCTTTTCAGCCATGTCATGCTCCCAAAAATGCGGCGTCCGCCGTGTCGCATGCACGGACGAGCGGAACGGAATGTTCGAAATTGGCGCCGGCGACCGCGTCGCCGATGATCACCATGACCGGCCCCGTCAGTTCGTCCCGATATTGCAGGTCCGGAAGGTCGTTGAGGGTGCCGTGCAGGAGCCGCTTGTCGGCGCGGCTGGCGTTCTCGACCACGGCGACCGTGGTTTCGGCCGGCAGGCCCGCCTGCATCAGCCGCGTTGCAACCGAGGCCGCCACCGTGCGGCCCATGTAGACGGCGATCGTCGCGCCGGAGACGGCGAGCCTCGCCCAGTCCGGAAGGACGGCCCCGGTCAAGTCGTGGCCGGTGGTGAACACCAGCGACGAGGCGACGCCGCGCAGCGTCAGCGGCAGCTCGAAATCGGCGGCGGCGGCGAAGGCCGAGGTGATGCCGGGGACGATCTCATAGGTGATGCCGGCCTCCCGCAGCGCCGCCATCTCCTCTGCAGCGCGGCCATAGACGAGCGGATCGCCGGACTTCAGCCGCACAACGCGCTTGCCGGCCTGGGCGAGTTCCACCAGCAGATCGTTGATCTCATCCTGCGACTTCGAATGGCAGCCCTTGCGCTTGCCGACGGAAATCCGCTCGGCATCGCGGCGCCCCATGTCGACGACCGCCTGCGGCACCAGCGCATCGAAAACGATCGCGTCCGCCTCCATCATCACGCGCTGGGCGCGCAGCGTCAGCAGGTCCTCGGCCCCGGGACCGGCGCCGACGAGCCAGACGTGCCCTTCGACCCTGCCGGGCTCGACGAGCAGCTGGGCGGCCTTTTGGCGCGCCAGATCGGCATCGCCGGCATTGAGCGCGTCCGCAACATCTCCTTGGAAGAAGCGGCGCCAGAACAGGCGGCGGGTCGCCCCGCGCGGCACCAGCGCGTCCACCCTGTCGCGATATGAAGCCGCAAGCGAGGCAAGCCGGCCAAGCGACGGCGAAAGCAACTGGTCGATCTGGCTTCGGATCATCTGGGCGAGAACCGGCCCTGCTCCTTCGGTGCCGATTGCGACGGCAACCGGCGCACGGTTCACCAGCGCCGGGGTGAAGAAATCGCAGTGTTCCGGCTGGTCGACGGCATTGACGGGAATTCCGAGTGCACGGGCCGCTTCGGCGACCGCCCGGTCGGCGGCGGCGTCACCGGTCGCAGCGAAGACGAGCGTCGCACCGGCCAGTATCGGCTCCGGAACGTCGGTCCGGATCACTTCGATCGGCTCTTTCGCCAGGTAGGCGGCAAAATCAGGATCAAGGTTTGCCGCGGCGACGGTGACGGCCGCCTCGGTATTGCGCAGCAGCCGCACCTTGGCAAAGGCTTCATCGCCGCCGCCGGCGACGACGACCCGCTTACCCGCGACGCGGAAAAATGCGGGAAAGACAGCAAGGCGGGATTGGCTGCTCACGACCGGATCCTTGTTCAACAGGCTGCCGTTATCGCAAGTCACACCCGGAAATTGAAGGAACGGTATGCCGAGACTTGGCGGGCGCGTGCATTTCTGTTCCATCGAACCGCACGGCAACGGAAAAGCCCCCCCAAAGAGCTCTCCGACCGGGACGGCCGATCACTGCGCGCCATTCCGCAGCTCGATCTTTAATCAAATTGAAATACCCGCTTCCTAGAGAGGGCAAACGCCTCGGAAGGTCCGCCATGAATGCTTCTCCGCAATGCCTGAATCTCTGGCACGTCTGTGAAACAACGCGTCTGGACAAGGCGCGGGAAACCCTCGCCGCCGTGCTGGCGGAACACGCCGACCGGCTCGTGGGACGATTCTACGAAGTTTTCCTGAAGCACGACGAGGCTTCGCACTTCCTCAGCCACTCGGTCGTGGTCGACCGGCTGAGCCCGTCCCTGCAGCGCTGGCTGCAGTCGCTCGCGACCTTTGATCCTAACCAGGGCATCGAGGAATTTGCCGAGCGCCAGCGGAAGATGGGTGAGGTCCATTCGCGCATCAAGATTCCGGTGCACATCGTCCTCGAAGGCGCCAGCCTCATCAAGAGCGACGTCGGCGAGATCCTGTTGAGCAATCACGGCAACCGCGAGGGCGCGACCGCAATCGTCCTGCTGAACGAGGTGATCGACTTTGCCATGCTCTTGATGAGCCAGGCATACGTCACCGGGGTAGCGCAGCGTGCCAAGATCGAGGAGGCGTACCGGCTCTTCACGCTCGGGCAGGACGTCAGCGTCGAGCGGGAGAGCCAGAGAGCCGCGCTCCTGGAATGGAGCCAAGCCGCGATCTTCAGCCTGTTCGGCGGCGCTGGCGGCGCACGTCTCAAGCCGATCTCGCAGTCCGAATTCGGTCTCTGGTTCCGGCACCGGGCCAGCGTGATGTTTCAGGGGTCGATCATGCTCAACAGCATCGATGCGGCCATGAAAGAGATCGACGAACAACTGCTTCCGTCGATCGACAGCCTTCCATCGCTTCATGGACCGGACGGGGCGGCTCCGCTCGTCGCGAACCTGCAAGCCCGCGTGGAAGAAATCAAATTCCTGCTGGCGGACCTCTTTCAGAGCCTGTCGGCCTCCGCCGGCGGCCGAGATCCGCTCACGAGCACGCTCAGCCGGAAGTTCCTTCCTTCGATTCTCGGCCGCGAAGTGGCGCTGTCGCAGCAACACGGAACGCCTCTCGCCGTGATGATGATCGACGCCGATCATTTCAAGCAGATCAACGACACCCGGGGCCATGCCGCCGGCGACGCCGTGCTGCGCCAGATTGCCGAAATCATCGCCGACAATACCCGCTCCGCCGATATCGTCTTCCGGTATGGCGGGGAGGAGTTTCTGGTCGCACTCGTCGAGACCAATCTGGAAGCCGCTCTTGAGGTTGCCAACAGGGTGCGCGCCGCCGTGATGGCCGCCGAGATTACGGTCGGCGACGGTTCGAAAGTCCATGCCACGGTATCGATCGGCGTAGCTACCCATACGGGGCACCCCGACTACCAGCATCTGATCAACGCGGCGGACCAGGCGCTTTATCGCGCCAAGAACGAGGGCCGCAATCGGGTCATAGCCGCATAGCGTCCGCCGAAAGCCGTCGCGTTGGTGGCGTTTGCCGCTTTCGCTTCTCGGCGGGCGGGCTTACATTCCTGGCGCTTCATAGAGGATTACGATCTTGTCAGCGACCTTGCTTCCACAACGCCTTCTCGACGTCATCGAATACGACATCCTGCCCCTGACCGAGCGTGGCGTCGCCGAGGGCAACAAGGTTTTCGGCGCTGCGATCCTGAAGAAATCCGATCTGTCCGTCGTCATCGCCGAGACCAACAACGAGCTGGAAAACCCTCTCTGGCATGGCGAGGTTCACGCCCTGAAGCGCTTCTACGAGATCGCTCGAGAAATCTCCACCAAGGATTTGATTTTCCTGTCGACGCACGAACCCTGCACCATGTGCATGTCCGCCATCACCTGGGCGGGTTTCGACAACTTCTATTCGTTCTTCAGCCACCAGGATTCGCGCGACGCATTTGCCATCCCGCATGATCTCAAGATCATGAAGGAGGTGTTCGGGCTGGAGCCGGGCGGCTACCGCCGCAACAATGCCTTCTGGCACTCCTATTTCATCGCCGACCTCATCGCTGAGCAAGACGAGCCCCTGAGAAGCGCTCTGGCCGCTCAGGCCGACCGGATCAGGGCGGCCTATGACCGACTCTCGGGCATCTACCAGTCCGGCAAGGACGCCAACAGCATACCGCTGAACTGACCGACGCAAGGGTGGAGAGCATGCAGCCGTCCCGCGACATCCAGGGCCTTCTCGACATCATGGCCGCCCTGCGCCAGCCGGAAACCGGCTGCCCATGGGACGTCGTGCAGACCTTCGAGACGATCAAGCCCTACACGATCGAGGAGGCTTACGAGGTCGCCGATGCCATCGAGCGCGGCGACATGCATGACCTCTGCGACGAACTCGGCGATCTGCTGCTGCAGGTGGTGTTCCATGCGCGCATCGCCGAGGAGACCGGCCAGTTCGCGTTCGGCGATGTCGTGGAGGCTGTCACCCGCAAGATGATCCGTCGTCATCCACACGTGTTCGCCCGTTCGGACGCCGACACCCCCGAGGCGGTGAAGCTGCAATGGGACGCGATCAAGCAGGCGGAAAAACGCGAACGGAACGAACGGCGCGCCCGGCATGGCCTCCCCCCGGAGACCGACAAGGGGCATCTCGGCACAGTGCAACGCTCGTTCCCGGCTCTGGTCGAGGCGCTCAAGCTGCAGGAGCGCGCGGCCAAGGTGGGTTTCGACTGGTCCGAACCGGAACCGATCCTGGACAAGATCGTAGAAGAGGTGGAGGAGCTTCGCGAGGCGCTACGCGACGGCGACCGCAAGAAAGTGGCGGACGAACTGGGCGACCTGCTCTTCGCCGTCGTCAACATCGGCCGCCATACGGACACAGACGCGGAAATGGCCTTGCGCGGGACGAACTCGAAATTCCGCCGACGCTTCGCCCACATCCAGACGGAACTTGAAGCTTCGGGCGAAACGCTGGAGAAAGCGACGCTGGAGCGCATGGAAGAACTCTGGCAGGCGGCGAAGGCGATCGAACGGGATCTCGGCTGACCGATGCCTCGCTGAAGGGGCGCCGCTTCGAGCCGAGACATGCCAGCGAACAGACGCAGCTTGAGCTGGCGTCTCTGGCGCCCAACCTCAACGACGTTCCGTAGTCGTCCGCACCGTCACTCCCAGTCTTCGAGCGGGCGCCTTGCCCCCTGCCCGAGCCGGCGATCCAGTTCGGCGGCCTCGGTCTCCGTCAGCCGGACCGAAACGCGCACGCTGCCGTCTTCCTGATCTTCGCGCTCGTCCACGATCGAATGATCGTAGAGCCAGGGCAGCAGTTGCAGCTTGTCCACCGGCAGGACGACGTCACGATCGACGAGGACGCCGGACAGCCGGCGGTTGACCTCGTCCAGCAGCCGACCGACCCCCTCGCCGGTCAGCGCCGACACGGCGATGGTGTTCGGCGTCGCCGCCGATTTTTGCACCAGTGCGTCGCGCGCCTCCGCCGGCAGGTCGTCGATCTTGTTCCAGACCTCGAGGATGCGCTCGGCACCGTCCTTCTCGTCGATGCCGAGGTCGGCGAGAATGCGCAGCACGTCGGCAGCCTGGGCACCGTTGTCGGGGTCGGACATGTCGCGGACATGCAGGATCAGATCCGCCTCGAGCACCTCCTCCAGCGTCGCGCGGAAGGCGGCGACGAGGTGGGTGGGAAGATCGGAGATGAAGCCGACGGTGTCCGACAGGATGACGGTGCGCCCCTGCGGCAACTTCATGCGCCTGAGCGTCGGATCGAGCGTGGCAAACAGCATGTCCTCGGCAAGCACGCCCGCACCGGTGATCCGGTTGAAGAGCGTGGATTTACCGGCGTTGGTGTAGCCCACCAAGGCGACGATCGGATGCGGCACCTTCTTGCGCTTGGCGCGGTGGAGCTGGCGCGTGCGGCGCACCTGCTCCAGTTCCCGCTCCAGGCGGACGATGCGCTCCTGCAGCAACCGACGGTCCGCCTCGATCTGGGTTTCGCCCGGACCGCCCATGAAACCAGCGCCGCCGCGCTGGCGCTCCAGGTGGGTCCAGCTGCGGACCAGCCGGCCCTTCTGGTAGTTCAGGTGCGCCAGCTCGACCTGCAGCGTGCCTTCCTTGGTGGACGCCCGCCGGCCGAAGATTTCGAGGATAAGGCCCGTCCGGTCGATGACCTTGGCGTTCCATTCCTTCTCGAGGTTGCGCTGCTGCACCGGCGTCAGGGGGTGATCGACGATCACCAGACCCGCCTCGCCCTCATCGAGCGCCGCCTTGATCTCAGCGATCTTGCCGGCGCCGAGCAGCGTGCCGGGTTTCGGCTGCGTCACCGGAACGATCGCCGAATGGACGACATCGAGATCGATCGCGCGGGCCAGACCGATGGCTTCGGCAAGGCGCGCACCGTCGGAGCGACCGTTCGGGTCTGCCTTGTGCTTCCTCACCACCGGCGCGACGACGACCGCGCGTGAATCGTCGCGGCGTCTCTCCGGCTCCGGCACGATGGAATCGTGGCTAGTATCGCGCTTGCTAATCGACCTTGACCTTGTCAGGAGGCGGCTTCTTCGCTCTCGAACATCTGCAGCGGCTGGCCGGGCATGATCGTCGAGATAGCATGCTTGTACACCAGCTGCGAATGACCGTCGCGGCGCAACAAGACACAGAAATTGTCGAACGACGTCACGACGCCGGTCAGCTTGACGCCGTTGATCAGGAAGATTGTCAGGGAAATTTTTTGTTTGCGAACGGTATTAAGAAAAAGGTCCTGCAAATTCTGAGAACGTTCCGCCATGGCGCCGCTTCTTTCTTGATTGCCGATCCTGTTCGACCGGTTGACTGAAAACCTGAAAATCCCCGGAGTTTGGATTAACCACCTCTCCGATGGTTTTGGTATCAAATCGCAGTCTTCTCCGCAACTTCGAAAAGTGCTTCGCGCAGTGGGCAAATCGGCCGGTCGGTCCGAATCTCGCTCAGAGAGTGATCGGGCCGGTCGAGGCGCCGTGTCAGGTCCACAATGACGCCGTGGCGCACCCCGCACACCTCTAGACCCCGACGGCAAACTGGTAGCCGCGATCCTCGACATGGACGGCGGCATCGGCATGACGGACATAACGGCCGTTGACATAGGCAAAGCGTGGCGTTCGGGCCGGGCTAGAAATACTGGATGCTGACACGGAACAGCTGCTGGACATGGTGCACGGCCTCGCCGGTGGCGAACAGCACCACCCGGTCCCTGGCACGGATCCTCATGTTGCCGCCGGGCCGCAATACCGCCCCGTCGCGGTAGATCGCGCCGATCCGCAGCCCCTCCGGCAGCACCAGATCTCGGAACGGCGTACCGACGAGCGGCGAGGTCTCGAGCGCCTCCGCCTCGATCACCTCCGCCGCGCCGCGCTGCACCGCATAGACCGAACGGATGCGCCCCTTGCGAACGTGTTGGAGGATGCCGGAGATCGTCACCGCGCGCGGATTGATATGTGCGTCGATGCCGAGGCTCTTGACGAAATCCTGGAACGACGGCTCGTTCAACAGAACGAGATTCTGCTTGCAGCCGAGCTTCTTCGCCATCACGCTGCCGAGGATATTGATCTGGTCGTTGTTGGTCAGCGCGACGACGAGGTCGGCGTCCTGGATGTCGGCCTCGAGGAGCAGCTTCTGGTCGAGCGCCGAGCCGTGCAGCACGACCGTGTTGCGCAGCTGGTCGGCAATGCGAACGGCCCGGTCGCGGTCGCTCTCGATGATCTTGATGCGGGTCTTCGGCTGGTACTCCTCGATCGTCCTGGCGACGAAGAGACCGATATTGCCGCCGCCGGCGATCACGATGCGCGCCGCCTCCTGCTCCTCGTGGCCGAACAGCGACAGCGTCCTGCGGACATGTGTGGTTTCGCAGACGACATAGGCGAGGTCGCCGGTCTGCATTTCATCGGCCGAGCGCGCAACGAACAGTTTGCCGTTCCGATAAATGCCGGTGACGGTGGCATTGAGGTCCGGAAACAGCTCCGTGAGCTGCTTGAGCGGCGTGTTGACGACCGGGCAGTCCTCCATGCACTCGATCGCCAACATGACGATCCGGTCGTCCGCGAAGCGCACCACATCAGTCGCCCCGGGATACGATATGCGCCGCAGCACCATCTTGCCGACCTCGATTTCCGGCGAGATCGCCACGTCGATCGGCATGTCGTCGCGGGAGAAGAGATCGGAGTATTCGGGGGCCAGGTAGCTCTGGGCCCGGATGCGGGCGATCTTGGTCGGGACCTTGAACAGGGAATGGGCGACCTGGCAGGCGACCATGTTGATCTCGTCGTGCAACGTCACGGCGATGATCATTTCGGCCTGATCCGCGCCTGCCTTGGCAAGCACGTCCGGATGTGCGCCGTGGCCGACGACGCCACTGACGTCAAGCGTCTCGGTTATGGCGGCGATGAGCGCGGCCGACGTGTCGATCACCGAAACGTCGTTGCCCTCCTCCGAGAGGCGCTCGGCAATGCCGTAGCCGACCCGGCCGGCGCCGCAGATGATGACTTTCATGGCTTGCCCCTTCGCTTGCGTGCCGGACTATACGCCGAGCGACTTCAGCTTGCGATGGAGCGCCGAGCGTTCCATTCCGACGAACTCCGCAGTGCGGGAGATGTTGCCGCCGAAGCGATTGATCTGCGCAATGAGATAGTCGCGCTCGAACATCTCGCGTGCCTCGCGCAACGGCAGCGTCATGATGTGGTGGTCGCCCTGCGAGGAGACCTTCGGCAGCATGTCGCCGACATCCGTCGGCAGCATGTCGGCGGTGATCGGGCTGTCGGGACCGTCGCTGCGGGCGAGAATCATCAGCCTTTCGATATTGTTGCGCAACTGCCGGATGTTGCCGGGCCAGTCGTGGGCCTGCAGTACCGCCAGCGCGTCCTCGCCGATCTTGCGTGCGCGGATGCCGGCCTGTTCGCCGATCTGGCGCATGAACATGTCGACGAGGAACGGAATATCCTCCCGGCGCTCGGCCAGCGGCGGCACGCGCACCGGCACGACGGCGAGGCGATGGTAGAGATCCTCGCGGAATGCACCCTCGGCAATCAGGCTCTCGAGATGGTAGGCGGTGGAGGAGATGATGCGCACGTCGACCTTCACCCGCTTCGCGCCGCCGACGCGCTCGAACTGCTGGTCGACGAGGACGCGAAGGATCTTGTTCTGCGTCTCGCGCGGCATTTCGCCGATCTCGTCGAGATACAGGATGCCGCCGTGGGCCTCCTCGAGCGCGCCCGTCTTGCGCTGCTGGCCGCCGCCGCCTTCGGTGCCGAACAGGGCCACCTCCATCCGGTCCGGAGTGATCGCGGCAGCGTTGAGGACGACGAACGGCCCGTTGGCGCGGTTCGATTTGCGGTGAATCATCCGCGCCACCAGTTCCTTGCCGGAACCGGAGGGGCCGAGGATCATGATCCGGCTGTTTGTCGGCGCGACCTTGTCGATCGTCTGGCGCAGCTGCGATACGGCGACCGAAGTGCCGATCAGTTCGACGGGATCCCCGGACCGACGCTTCAGTTCGTTCACCTCACGCTTCAGCTTGGAATTCTCCAGCGCACGCTCGGCAATGAGGATCAGCCGGTCGGCCTTGAACGGTTTCTCGATGAAGTCGTAGGCGCCGCGACGGATGGCGGAAACGGCGGTTTCGATGTTGCCGTGGCCGGAAATCATCACGACGGGAAGATCCGGGTGGCGGCTCTTGATCTCGTCGAGAAGCGCCAGTCCATCCAGCTTGCTGCCCTGCATCCAGATGTCGAGGAAGACGAGGCGCGGGAGCCGGTCGCTGATCGCCTGCAGCGCGCTGTCGCTGTCATAGGCGGTCCGCGTCTCATGCCCTTCGTCGGACAGAATGCCCGACACGATCTCGCGAATATCCTCTTCGTCGTCCACCACCAGAATGTCAGAGGCCATGTGTCACTTCCTTGTCATTGTCATCCGCTTCGACGGCGGTGTTTTCATCGGCCGGCAGGATGACGCGGATCATCGCGCCGTGGCCGTTGTCAAACTCCGGCGGGGCGTCGTGCAATTCGAGTTGGCCGCCGTGGTCCTCGATGATCTTCTTGACGATCGCCAGCCCCAGGCCGGTGCCCTTCTCCCGCATCGTCATGTAGGGTTCGAGAATCCGGTGCCGGTTCTCGGTCGGCAGTCCCTTGCCGTTGTCGATCACGTCCACGACGAAATGCCCGCTTTGCCCGTCGCGTCGCGCCCGCACTAGCACTTTGCCCTGTTCACGCTGAGCCTCGGCCGGCAGCGCCTCGATCGCCTCGACGGCGTTCTTGATGAGGTTGCCGAAGGCCTGGCCGAGCATGCGGGCGTCGAAGTAGCCGTCGAGCGGCTGCTCCTCGAAATCCTTCTCGAACACGACATGCGTGTTGCCCATCGCCCGCAGGAAAACCGCGTCCTTCAGGATGGCGCGCAGATCCGCGCGGTCCTTGGTCGGCTTCGGCATCCGCGCGAAGGATGAGAACTCGTCGACCATCCTCCCGATGTCCTCGACCTGGCGCACGATCGTGTCGGTGCACTGGTCGAAGACGGCGCGGTCATCCTGGTTGATCTGCTTTCCATAGCGCCGCCGGATGCGTTCCGCCGACAGCTGGATTGGCGTCAGCGGATTCTTGATCTCGTGGGCGATCCTGCGGGCAACATCGGCCCAGGCCGTGGAACGCTGCGCGATGACGAGGTCGGTGATGTCGTCGATCGTGATGACGTAGGATTCCTTGGCATCCTTCGTTTCCTCGCGGGTCACCTGTACATTGAGCGTGCGTTCGGTGCCGCCGCGCATGATATTGATCTGACGGCGGTGCTCGTTGCGGTAGCGATGCGTCGCCTCCTGCAGCACCGCGTCGACCTCGGGCGCGACGTCGGCGAGCCGTGCCCCGACCAGAGAACCGGCGCTTTGGCCGAGCAGGATCTCGGCCGAGGAGTTGGCGATCGTCAGCCGGCCCTCTTCCTCAACGCCGATCACGGCGGCCGTCACCCCGGACAACACCGCCTCAATGAAGCGGCGCCGGTGGTCCATCTCGTCCTTGGCGTCGAGAATCTGGCCCTGCTGGGCGCGGATTTCCGCGATCATCTTGTTGAACGTGCGCGAAAGGTTGCCGACGTCGCCGTCGGCCGTGCGCACCGGCACCTGGACGTCGAGGTTGCCGGACGCCACCGAATCGGAAGCGCCGATCAGCAGGCGGATCGGGCGCACGATCCGGTCGGCGACCGCGATCGCGGTCCAGATCGCCGCCAGCAGAACGATCAGCGCAAAGCCCAGGTAAAGTACGCCGAACGCCACCTGCAGCGACGTCCTACCCGCCTCGAGCGACCGGTACTCGGCAGTGTTCTCCTCCATCAGCCGCATCGAGCGCATGACTTCCGGATCGACCGTGCGAACCGTGTAGAGGAACACATCCGGCATGTTGTCGAGCTTGATCACCGCTCCGACGAGATTGGTCGTGCCCGGTGGGATGAGGGTCGGCTGGCCGGCCGCGGCGGCCTTCAACGCCTCCTCCGGAACCGCCGGCAACGGCTTGTCGGTTGGGATAGCGGCCTGCAGGATCAGGGATCCGTCGCCGCGCACCAGAAACGCACCGAGCATGCCGCGTCCGCGCGCCTGGCGGGTCATCAGTTGCGTGAAACCGGTACGGTCGAGGCTGTAGAGCTGGCGGTTGCGCTCCAGGTCGTTCGACATCGACACCGTCTGGCCCTGCAGATAGCTGGCGTTCTCGAGAACATAGGCCTGCGCCACGTTCAGCGACGAGCTGACGATCGACTGTGTGCGGATCGAAAACCAGCGGTCGAGGCCGACATCGAGGGTTATCGAGGCGAAGATCGCTACAAGAATCGCCGGGGTGATCGCAACAATCGAGAAAAGGGCAACGATCCGCACGTGAAGCCGCGCGGCCGCACGTCCGCGCGAACGTGCCTTTAACAGGCGCGCAATCTCGCGTCCGATGAGAAGGATCAACCCCAGAACAAAGAACGCGTTCACCGCCACCGAGGCGACGATCACGTTCGTCACCGGCTTGATCGGCGTCAGACCGAGCAGGATGAAGAGCGAGGTAATTGCGGCGGCCAGCGCACCCCCGGCGAGGAGCAACCCCGGCAGGGCGAAAGACGCCCTGCGGTCGCTGCCATTTCCGCTGCCGCCGCCGTCCGCGCCCTCGTTTTCGCCCTCGAAGAGGGTCGCATTCTCATCCATTTGCCCGCACTCTCCCCACTGGTCAGGATCGACCATCGCCCTTCGCCACCTTGGAAACGTGGGCTAAAAAGAAGGGCAGAAGTCCCCGGGTCGATTCGCCATCTGTTACCACCAAGCAACACAATGTGGCGAAAATGCAACGCAGAATGTGGGCAAGTCAAGCTACGCGGGCACTCCGATAGACCGAAACCCCCAGCTCCCGGATCTTCTTGCGAAGCGTGTTCCGGTTGAGGCCAAGCAGCTCGGCTGCCTTGATCTGGTTCCCCCGCGTCGCGGTCAGTGCTGCGAGGATTAGCGGGTATTCCATTTCGGCGAGCACGCGGTCGTAAAGGCCGGGAGGCGGCAGGCCGTCGCCGAAACTCGCAAAATACCGGCGCATGTTCTCTTCCACCGCCTGGGATATCGACAGCGGTCCACTGCGGGTGGGCGCCGCGTCCACGGCGCTGCCCCCCACCTCGGGGCGCACTTCCGCCTCGATGATATCCCTGGTGATCACGTCCTGCGGATAGAGCGCCGTCAGGCGACGCACGACGTTCTCCAGTTCGCGCACATTGCCCGGCCATGGGTAGGCCTTCATCAGTTCCAGCGCATCCTGGTCGAATCGCTTGGCGTCCAGCCCCTCCCTCTCGGCCTGCTGCACGAAGTGCCGGACGAGATCGGGGATGTCCTCGGCCCGCTCACGCAGCGGCGGCAGGCGCAGCGGCACCACGTTCAGACGATAGTAGAGGTCCTCGCGGAACAGGCCCTGGTTGATCGACTGCTTGAGGTCCTTGTTGGTCGCAGCCACGATGCGCACATCGGTGCGGATCGGCGTTCGGCCGCCGACGGTCGTGTATTCGCCCTGCTGGAGCACCCGCAACAGCCGCGTCTGCGCATCCATCGGCATGTCGCCAATCTCGTCGAGGAACAGCGTGCCGCCCTCGGCCTGTTCGAAGCGGCCGGTCGAGCGCTGCTGTGCGCCCGTGAAGGCCCCCTTCTCGTGACCGAACAGCTCCGATTCGATCAGGTCGCGCGGGATCGCTGCCATGTTGATCGCCACGAAGGGACCGTTGCGCCGCTTGCCGTAGTCATGCAGCGCCCGGGCCACGAGTTCCTTGCCGGTCCCCGATTCGCCGGTGATCATCAGCGTCAGGTCGGTCTGCATCAGGCGCGCCAGCACCCGGTAGATTTCCTGCATGGCGGCAGAGCGGCCAACCAGCGGCATGCCGTCCTGAGCATCGTGCTCGGTCTTGGCCGGCTTGGTCTTCGGCTCGGCAAGCGCGCGGCCGATGATGGCGATCAGTTCGGTGAGGTCGAAGGGCTTCGGCAGATAGTCATAGGCGCCGCGCTCGGAGGCCTTGATCGCCGTCATGAAGGTGTTCTGTGCGCTCATCACGAGGACGGGCAGGTCGGGCCGCGCCTTCTTGATGCGCGGCAGGAGGTCGAACGCATTCTCGTCGGGCATGATCACGTCGGTGAGGACGATGTCGCCCTCGCCGGCTGCAATCCAGCGCCACAGCGTCGCCGCGTTCGAGGTGATCCGCACATCGTAGCCCGCACGGCTCAGGGCCTGGTTGAGAACGGTTCTGATCGCCGCGTCGTCATCGGCAACAAGGACTGTGGCGCCTGTCATCTGCTGTATCCTTTATTCGCGGGGCGGATCGTCGTCGCTCAGGTCCTTGGACGCCGGCATGAGGACACGGAACGTGGTGCGGTGGCCCTGGCTGTCGCACTCGACGATGCCGCCGTGGGCGCCGATGATCTTGGCGACGAGCGCCAGGCCGAGGCCGGAGCCGTTCGTCTTGGTGGTGATGAACGGATCGAACAGGTGCGGCAGAAGGTCCGCCTGCACGCCCGGGCCGTTGTCGTGCACGCAAAATTCCAGCGGCAGCGATACCTTGTCCCGCGTTCCCGCCACCGACAGGCGGATACCGGGGCGGTAGGCCGTCGTCAGCATGATCTCACCGTCCGGGCGCTGCCCAACCGCTTCGGCCGCATTCTTGACGAGATTGATGAACACCTGCACGAGCTGGCCGCGGTTGGCGAATACCGGCGGAAGCGAGGGATCGTAGTTCTCGACGATCCGGATATGACGGGCAAAGCCGGCAGCTGCCACCGCTTTCACCTGGTCGAGCACGGAATGGATGTTCAGCGCCACCCGATCGACCGGTCGCTCGTCGGAAAAGACCTCCATGCGGTCGACCAGCGAGACAATCCGGTCGGTCTCGTCGCAGATCAGGCGGGTCAGCGCGCGATCCTCGTCCGGCACGGAAGACTCCAGAAGCTGCGCGGCACCGCGGATGCCTGACAGCGGGTTCTTGATCTCGTGGGCCAGCATCGACGCCAGCCCGGTCACCGAACGGGCGGCGGCGCGATGCGTGAGCTGGCGGTCGATCTTGTCGGCCATCGAGCGCTCCTGCAGCACGACGACAACCGCACCTGGCTCGCTCGTGACCGGGGCAACATAGAGATCGACCAGCTTATCGGCCCCTAGCCGCGGCGAACTCAGATCCACCCGATACTCGTTTACGGCCGCCCGGCTCTCGCGAACCTGTTCGATCAGCGTCAGAAGAGGACTGCCGAAGGGTATGAAATTGCTGAATTTGTGACGCGCGAGGTGACTGGCGCTGGCGCCGAAGAAAGACTCCGCTTCCCAGTTGGCGAAGGCGATGAAGCCGGCCTCATTGACCATGATCACCGGGTGCTGGACCGCATTCAGCACCGCCATGGCCAGCCCGTTGCCGTCGGGCTGCTGTTCGCTGTCCGGACCGCTCACGCAGCCTCCTCTTCCGGTTCCACCGGCCCATGGGTAGCGATCAGGGCGGCTGCAAGCCGATCGGAGACGAAGCCGACGTCTGTCGAGGTCATCAGCGCCGCCTTCTCGGCGGGGGGAAGGCTCGGGGCGAACCGCTCCAGATACCAGCCGACGTGCTTGCGGGCCTGCCGCAGACCGGCGGCCGTGCCGTAAAAATCCAGCATCATGCTGTAGTGCTCGACAGCAAGCTCCGCCAGGGCCGCGCCTTCGGGCTTCGCCGCGGCGCCGGCCAGCACCGCCGGGTGCCAGGGCCGCCCCTGCGCGGCGCGGCCGACCATGACCGCATCGGCCCCCGATCGTCGCAGGATCTCCACCGCGTCCTCGGCCGTATCGACGTCGCCATTGGCGATCAGCGGCACGGTGATGCGTTCACGTACCGCGCGGATCGCGTCCCAATCCGCCTTACCTTCATAGAACTGCATGCGGGTGCGGCCATGCACCGTGATCAGCTGCACGCCGGCGGCTTCCGCGCGCGCGGCGATGTCGGGCGCATTCAGGCTGTCGTCGTCCCAGCCGAGCCGCATCTTCACCGTGACCGGCACCTTGACAGCGCCGACCGTCGCCTCGATCAGGCGCAGCGCATGATCGGGCTCGCGCATCAGCGCCGAACCGGAATAACCGCCGATGACCTTCTTGGCCGGGCAGCCCATGTTGATGTCGATGATGTCTGCACCGTTCGCTTCCGCCAGACGAGCCGCCTCGGCCATCCAGTGCGCCTCGCGGCCTGCCAGTTGCACCATGTGCGGGCGGATGCCGCGGTTGCGGATCCGCGCCCAGGATTCGGGGGCATTGCCGGCGAGTTCGCGGCTCGCCACCATCTCGGTCACCACCAGCCCGGCTCCAAACCGCCAGGCAAGTTCGCGAAACGGCAGGTCGGTGACGCCCGACATGGGCGCAAGCACGACACGATTGCGAATGACCTGGTCGCCGATGACCAGGGGTGTTGACAAGTCTGCGGGAACCAATTGCTTATCTTTCAAGCAGTCGACGCTGTTGCAACATTTTTAGCCATCCGATTGTCGCCTGCCAAGTCGTTTGACGAGCGCAGCCGAATTTTCCTAACCCGCTGGCCTTGTTCAATCGATCGGTCTAAACCGGCCAGACGTCGTGAATGGCAAGGAATCGAGGCATATGGACAAGAAAAACCGGAGCAGTTGCGGCGTGGTAATCGTTGCCGCCGGCCGTGGCGAACGGGCCGGATCGCATCCGGACGGCCCCAAGCAATATCGCCGCATCGGCGGAAGGCCGGTTATCGCCCATACGCTCGACGTCTTCGTCAACTGGAGCCCGGCGGAAAGGATCGTCGCGGTGATCCATCCGGACGATAGCGACCTGTTTGCCGCTGCGCTGGCTGAGGTCGAAGGCGACAAGGAACGGGTGAAAGCCGTTTTCGGCGGAAGTTCGCGGCAGCGGTCGGTGCTGGCGGGGCTGGAGGCGCTCACAGCATCCGGCGTCGAGCACGTGCTGATCCACGATGCGGTGCGCCCCTTCGTCGGCCCGGCGCTGCTGGATTGCATCGAGGCAAGCTTGCTCACCGGCGAGCGCGCCGTGTTGCCAGCGGTCGCGGTGACTGACACACTGAAGCGCGCCGGCGCAAACGGATGTGTCGGAGAGACGGTTCCGCGGGCCGGTCTGTTTGCAGCCCAGACGCCGCAGGCCTTTCATTTCTCAACAATCCTGGAGGCGCACCGGCGCGCTGCGCAGGATGGCCGCGACGATTTCACCGACGATGCGGCCATCGCCGAATGGGCCGGGGTCCCGGTGCGCCTGGTTGAAGGCACCCCGGATAACGTCAAGCTGACGCTGCAGAAGGATATCACCATGGCCGACGAACGCCTTTCCGCCTCCTTCCCCGACGTGCGCACCGGCAACGGCTATGACGTCCACCAGTTGGTTCCCGGGGACGGCGTGACGCTGTGCGGCCTGTTCCTGCCGCACGACCAGAAGCTTTCCGGCCATTCGGACGCGGACGTCGCGCTGCATGCGCTGACGGACGCGCTGCTTGCGACCTGCGGCGCCGGCGACATCGGCGACCACTTCCCGCCGTCCGACCCGCAGTGGAAGGGCGCGGCCTCGCGGATCTTCCTCGAACATGCTGCGCGCATTGTCCGCGACCGCGGCGGCGTCATCATGAACGCCGACGTGTCGCTGATCGCGGAGGCGCCGAAGATCGGTCCGCATCGCGCGGAGATGCGGCAGAAGCTTGCCGAGATGCTCGGCATCTCGCTCGATCGCTGCTCGGTCAAGGCGACCACCAACGAGCAGATCGGCTTCATCGGCCGGCGCGAGGGGATCGCGGCGATTGCCACCGCCACCGTTGTCTACCGGAACCCGCTGGCATGACGATGTGGCCCGCCGATATCGAGGATCACGCCCGATCGCTGGTGGAGACATTTTCCGACAGAGGGCTGCGGGTCGCCACGGCCGAATCGTGCACCGGCGGCCTCATCGCCGCCGCCCTGACCGAGATCGCAGGCTCGTCAGCCGTGGTCGACCGCGGCTTCGTCACCTATTCCAACGCCGCCAAGACGACGCTTTTGAAGGTGTCCGATGCGACGCTCGCGCTCCACGGCGCCGTCTCAGAGGAGACGGCGATCGAGATGGTGCGCGGCGCACTGGCGGCGTCCGACGCGGAGGTCGCGATTTCGGTCACCGGCATCGCCGGCCCAGGTGGCGGCTCGCCGGAAAAGCCGGTAGGCCTCGTGCACCTGGCGGCGCTGCGCAGCGACGGTCACCTGCGGCACCGGGAGATGCGCTATGGCGACATCGGCCGACACGACATCCGGCTCGCAACGGTTCGCACCGCGCTCGAAATGCTTACGGAACTCGGCGAAGCCTGAGAACCGGGCCGGGCGTTGCCGGACGATAGGTTCGCTCAGGCGTCTACTCAGACGCCGTAGATCTTGTCTGCACGGGTTTCGAATGCTTCCGAGAACATGTGGAAGGCCCGGTCGAACATCGACCCCATCAAGGCCCCGAGGATGCGGCTCTTGAATTCGTAGTCGATGAAGAAGTGCACGTTGCAGCGGTCCTCGCCGACCGCTTCAAAGCGCCAGCGGTTGTCCAGATAGCGGAACGGTCCGTCGATATACTTCACGTCGATCTCAAGCTCGGCATGGTTTAGGAGCACTTGCGTCGTGAAGGTTTCCCGGATCGCCTTGTAGCCGACCGTCATGTCGGCGATCAGGAGCTCCTTGCCGTCACGCTCCTTGCGCGAACGCACGACCAGCCCCTCGCAGAGCGGCAGGAATTCGGGGTAGCGTTCCACGTCAGCCACGAGAGCATACATCTGCTCGGGCGAATGCGGGACGGGGCGGTGCGTTTCGAACTTGGGCATGCGGACCAGATATTCAAACACACGCCGCGAAACAAGATGGTCCGCCTAACAACCGCTCCGCCCGAACCGCTCAGGCCATTCCCGAGGATACCCTTGCATAGGCCCCGAGGATCGCCTCCGCGGCCTGTTCGGCCTGGTCTTCGTCGGTCTGGTAGTTCGACACGGAAATCCGCATCACCTGGCGGCCACGCCACTCCGCACCGCCGACGAAGACCTGCCCCTCCTTCTGCAACAGCGCGATCACGTCCTGCGTCATGCGGTCCTGAGCATCCGGACCAAGGCCATCTCCAAACTGGACGATGGCCTGATTGAGTTGCACCCTGTTCAGCACGCGGATGCCTTTGCGAGCCGCGAGCATGCGGGCAATTTCGCCAGCGGCATGGCAGTTTCGCTCCACAAGCTCGGCAATGCCGCTGCGACCGAGATACTTGATCATGGCCCAGGTGGCAAAGCCGCGGGCGCGCCGCGACAGTTCCGGCACATAATGCGACGGGTCTCGTTCGCCGGCCTGCGCCAGCGGCAGATAGCTCGCGGCAATCGTCATCGCGCGGCGGTGCGCAAGCTCGTCCCGTACGATCGCGTAGCCGCAGTCGTAAGGCGTCTGCAGCCACTTGTGACCGTCCGTCG
The DNA here is from genome assembly GCF_003046475.1 of Mycoplana dimorpha. GTDB lineage: Bacteria > Pseudomonadota > Alphaproteobacteria > Rhizobiales > Rhizobiaceae > Mycoplana > Mycoplana dimorpha. The sequence goes on along the minus strand of NZ_PZZZ01000004.1, from coordinate 53,221 downwards.
CCCAACTGTCGGCCAGGTCGACGGCCGCGGCAAGCGGGCGCTTGTCGGGACAGGCGCGCGCCCAAAGGCCGAAGGCGCCATCGACATGCACCCAGGCTCCCCTTGCCTTCGCGGCAGGGATCAGTTCGGCAAAATCGTCGAACGCGCCGGTATTGATCTGCCCGGCCTGCAGGATGGCAATGGCGGGCCCGTCGATGGTTGCCAGCCCCGCCACGAACGCATCCGGCCGGATGCGCCCCTCCCCGTCGGTGGCGATCCTGATCACCCGGTCCCGTCCGAGACCAAGGAACTGCAAGGCGGAAAACACGGTGGTATGCGCGTCGTCACCGATCAGCACGGTGATCGGTGGGGCTCCGAAAAGCCCCTGCGCATCGACATCCCAGCCCTTGTTGCGCAGCACTTCGCCGCGTGCCGCGGCGAGACAGGTGAAGTTTGCGACCGTGGCCCCCGTCACGAAACCGACGGAACTCTCCCGAGGCAAGTCGAGCAGTTCAAGCAGCCACCTGGCCGATATCGCCTCGGCCGCAGAGGCCGCCGGTGCGGCGGAATGGTTGCCGGCATTCTGTCCCCAGGCTGAGGTGAGCATGTCGGCTGCGACACCGACGGGATGCGAGCCCCCGATCACCCAACCGAAGAAGCGGGGGCCCGTCATCAGGTTCAGCCCGGGGTCCGCCCGCGCCACCAGTGCCTCGATGACGGCACGTGGCTCGGAGATGGTTTCTGGCAAGGGCTCCTCGAAAGCGTGCAACGCCGCCGCGTAATCCTCGCCGGGGCGATGCAGGCGATCGGAAACGGAATTGCGGAACCGGGCGGCCTCGTCTGCCGCCTGCCGGAACAGGGCCTCGATATCCATCCGCAGACTCCCTCGCGGACAAACCTGTGCCGCCTGCAAGAGCGACATCCATACCCTACGCCCGCAAACCGGGGCCGACAACCGCATCCACCAAATGGATGCGGGCCGCAGTCCTACAACCACGGCCCGCAGAAATGTCCGGATCGGAACCTATTCAGCCGCGAAGAGCAGCTTCTTTTCACGCGCCACTTTCAGCCGTGCGAAATCGTCGCCGGCGTGATGTGACGAGCGCGTCAGCGGGCTGGCGGAGACCATCAGGAAACCCTTGGTGTAGGCGACGGTCTCGTAGGACTTGAACTCCTCCGGCGTGACGAACCTCTCCACCTTGTGGTGCTTGCGGGTCGGCTGCAGGTACTGGCCGATCGTCAGGAAGTCGACGTCGGCCGTGCGCAGGTCGTCCATCAGCTGCAGCACTTCGTTGCGCTCCTCGCCGAGGCCGACCATGATGCCCGACTTGGTGAACATGGTCGGGTCCAGTTCCTTCACCCGCTGCAGGAGCCGGATCGAATGGAAGTACCGCGCTCCGGGGCGGACCGTCAGGTAATTGCCGGCAACGGTTTCCAGGTTGTGGTTGAAGACGTCCGGCTTGGCGGCGACGACGCGCTCCAGGGCGCCGGGCTTCTTCAGGAAGTCGGGGGTCAGGATCTCGATCGTCGTCGCCGGGGAAGCAGCACGGATCGCAAGGATCACCTTCTCGAAATGCTCGGCGCCGCCGTCGTCGAGGTCATCGCGATCCACCGAGGTGATGACGACGTGCGACAGGCCCATCTGCTTGACGGCCTTGGCGACGTTTTCGGGCTCGTCCTGATCGAGCGCGTTCGGCTTGCCGGTGGCAACGTTGCAGAAGGCGCAGGCGCGGGTACAGATCTCGCCCATGATCATGAAGGTGGCGTGCTTCTTGTCCCAGCACTCGCCGATATTGGGGCAGCCCGCTTCCTCGCAGACCGTCACCAGCTTGTTTTCCTTCACAATCGAGCGCGTCTCCTGATAGCCCTTCGAGACGGGCGCCTTGACGCGGATCCATTCGGGCTTGCGCAGCACTTCGGTGTCGGGGCGATGCGCCTTCTCCGGATGCCGCACGCGCGGCTCGCCGCCGTTAGTCCTGTCGAGAATGGTGACCATGAAAACCTGCCTTCAACCGCCAGTGCTTGCGGAAATCGTCAGCGCCTGACGAGTTTCGCGAGGAATAACAGAATGCAGGAGCCGACGAAACCCTGCACGAGGTAACCCAGCCAACCGCTGGCAACATGGATTCCGGCGCGATCAAAGATCGCGTTCGCCAGAACCGCGCCGACCATGCCGATGACGACGTTCATGAACACGCCAAATCGGATGTCCATCAGCTTGCCGGCAAGCCAACCGGCGACGCCGCCGATGATGATCCCCGCAATCCATCCCACCTGCATTCGAGCCTCCCTTCCCGTTCGTCCGTGCTGTGGGCGACTGCCCTTGCTAGTCGCGGTGAGGGAACACATTGGCACGCCGTGCCGCATCTCATCCTTCAGCCCGCATGTTGCACCAGCCAGCAACCCACCCACCGTCATGCCGGACTTGATCCGGCATCCAGACCGCGCAAGTCCTTGCGCGAACAGAGTACTTTCCGCGCCGCAGACGCGGCGCCGCTGGATCCCGGATCAAGTCCGGGATGACGGGAGCGATCGGGCCATCGCCATGCCCCTTCGCACGACTCTGGCAAGAAAGCTGCAGCCGACCAAAGGCGCAACCATCTCACCGGCCGCCCCCGCCTCAGGCGTTCAGCGCCCGCCCATAGGCGTCGAGCACGCTCTCCTTTATCGTCTCCGAGATCGTCGGGTGCGGGAAGATCGTGTGCATCAGCTCTTCCTCGGTCGTCTCCAGGTTCATGGCGACGACGAAGCCCTGGATCAGTTCGGTCACTTCGGCGCCGACCATGTGGGCGCCGAGCAGTTCACCGGTCTTCTTGTCGAAGATCGTCTTGACCATACCCTGGTCCTCGCCGAGCGCGATCGCCTTGCCATTGGCGGCGAAGGGGAAGCGGCCGACGCGGATGTCGCGGCCCTGCTCCTTCGCCTTGGCCTCGGTCAGCCCGACCGAGGCGACCTGCGGGTGGCAGTAGGTGCAGCCGGGGATCTTCAGCTTGTCCATCGGATGGACATTCGGCAGGCCGGCGATCTTCTCGACGCAGATCACCGCCTCGTGCTCGGCCTTGTGCGCCAGCATCGGCGGGCCGGCGACGTCGCCGATCGCGTATATGCCCGGCACGTTGGTCTTGCCATAACCGTCGATGGCGATGAAGCCGCGCTCGGTCTTGATGCCGAGCGCCTCCAGTCCGATGTTCTCGATGTTGGCCTGCACGCCGACGGCGGAGATCATCCGGTCAGCCAGGATCTTCTCGACCTTGCCGTCCTTCATCTCGACATGGGCGGTGATGGAATTTGCGACCTTCTCCACCTTGGTGACCTTGGCCTCCAGATGGATCTTCATGCCCTGCTTCTCGAACTGCTTCCTGGCGAACGCCGAGATTTCCGCATCCTCGACCGGCATGACGGTGGGCATCACCTCGACCACCGTTACGTCGACGCCAAGCGTGCGGTAGAACGAGGCGAACTCGATGCCGATCGCACCGGAGCCCATGACGAGCAGCGACTTCGGCATCTCCTCAGGCTTCATCGCCTCGAAATAGGTCCAGATCAGCTTGCCGTCCGGCTCGATGCCGGGCAGCGCGCGCGGGCGAGCGCCGGTGGCGATGATGATGTGCTTGGCGCTGTAGGTGCCTTCCGGCAGCACGTTCTTCGGTAGCGGCGCCTGCGGCTCGACCGGCTTCTTCGAGGACTTGGAGACGACAATCTCGCCGGGCTTCGTCAGCTTCGCCTCGCCCCAGATAATGTCGATCTTATTCTTCTTCATCAAAAAGCCGACGCCGCCATTCATCCGCTGGGCGATACCGCGCGAGCGGGCGACGATCGCCTTCAGGTCCGGCGTCACCGTGCCGTCGATCTTGATGCCGTAATCGCCCGGATGCCGGGCGTAGTGGAAGATCTCCGCGGAACGCAGCAGCGCCTTGGTCGGGATGCAGCCCCAGTTGGAGCAGATGCCGGCCAGGTGCTCGCGCTCGACGATCGCCGTCTTGAGGCCGAGCTGGGCGGCGCGGATGGCGGCGATATAACCGCCCGGACCCGAGCCGATAACAATGACGTCGTAGGCATTCGCCATGAGCGCTTCCACTCCTCTTGTCGTTTTGCGCGGCTGCATCCCGAGAGAAAACACCCGCTGTTGTCTTCAGGAGCGGAAAGCGTGATCTCCGTCCCTTGGGGGGCGTTTCCGCGGCTTGCGCCCGCGTCCGCATCCCGTGGTTTTCATCCTTGAGCCGCAGCCGCTGCTTTGCGCATTTCCGTCATGCGAAAGGCATCGGCGGGTTCAAACTCCATCTCGGCCTGATAGATCAAAGCCCGAGCATCATGCGAACAATCGGCTCCAGCCCGCGACCGATCGCCCGTGTGTTCTCCGCATCCAGATGCACGCCGTCGAGCGGTGTCGTCCGCGCCACCGAGCCAGCATCGAAAAAGCCGCAGCCCTTCTCGTCGGCCAGGTCGGCATAGAGCGTCGCCAGCATCGCCGACTGCTCGACGCCGCCGGCAAACATTGCCGCAAAGGCGGTGTTGGCCGTTTCGCAGAGCGGCGGCGGCGCGACGATCAGGATGTCCGGACGTTCCTCGCTGTCGAACGACCAGGCATGATGACGCACCAGCTCAACCAGCCGCTCCATGCCCTGCACCGCACCGAAGGCCGTCCCACAGAGCGCAGGCTTCATGTCGTTGGTGCCGAGCAGGATGATGACGAGGTCGATCGGGTCATGACTGTGCAGGATGGTCGGCAGGATGCGCGTGCCATTGCGGTCGCAGTCGGCGAGATGATCGTCGTAGGCGGTGGTCCGGCCGTTCAGCCCTTCGGCGATCACCTGCACGTCCGGCCCGAGCGCCTTCTGCAAGACGCTCGGCCAACGGTCCTGCGGCGCGTGGCGACCGAGCGTCTCCGCGTCATAGCCCCAGGTGAGGCTGTCGCCATAGCAGAGGACCGTTTTCATGCAGAGGCTCCTCGTACCCCTCCCCCTTGCGGGGAGGGGCTAGGGGTGGGGGTGTATCGCCCGAGCTCGACCGTTATCGTTCTAAGAACGGCTTTCATATCCAGCATCACATCACGGTTCTTGATTCGAATGACCCGAAACTCCTGAGCCCGAAGAAAGGCATCACGTTCGGCATCACGCCTCTTTTGTTGTGGGTCCGCATGAACCTCGCCATCCACTTCAATGATGAGACGTCTGCCCATGCAAACGAAATCCGCTACGTAACCACCTATCGGCACCTGACGTCGGAAATGCGTGCCCGGCACCTCCGGCAATTCTTTACGAAGGGCAGTCCAGAGCCGACGTTCAGCGGCAGTCAAGGACCGGCGCAAGTGCGGCGCGTTCCTTATGGCCTCGCGGCTGGCTGGCTTCGGATTCTCACGATTCCACGCCATGGCGGCAGTCTCACCCACGTCGGCACCCCCACCCGTCCGCTGCGCGGACACCCTCCCCGCAAGGGGGAGGGAAACGGCATTAGACCAGCATCCCCATCGGGTTTTCGATGTAGCGCTTGAAGGCCTGCAGCAGTTCGGCCCCGAGCGCGCCGTCGACGCAGCGGTGGTCGGTCGACAGCGTCACCGTCATCGCCTGGACGATGGCCATCTGGCCGTTCTTCACGACGACGCGCTCCTCGCCGGCGCCGACCGCGAGGATCGTCGCATGCGGCGGGTTGATGACGGCGGCGAAATTCTTCACGCCCATCATGCCCATGTTGGAGACCGAGGTCGTGCCGCCCTGGTACTCTTCCGGCTTCAGCTTGCGTTCCTTGGCCCGCTTGCCGAGGTCCTTCATCTCGTTGGAGATGGCCGAGAGGCTCTTCGTTTCCGCGTGGCGCACGATCGGGGTGATCAGCCCGCCCGGGATCGACACGGCGACGCCGACATCCGAATGCTTGTGCTTGACCATCGCGGACTCGGTCCAGGAGACGTTGGCGTCCGGCACGTCGCGCAACGCCAGCGCCATGGCCTTGATGACCATGTCATTGACCGAGAGCTTGTAGGCCGGCTTGCCGTCCTTCTCGAGGGCGGCGGCATTGATCTGCGCGCGCAGCGCCATCAGCGCGTCGAGCTCGCAATCGACCGAGACGTAGAAGTGAGGCACGGTCTGCTTGGACTCGACGAGGCGGCGGGCGATCGTCTTGCGCATGCCGTCATGCGGCACGAGCTCGTAGGAGCCTTCCTCGAACAGCTTGAGCACCGCCTCGTCGGACGGTCCCTTGGCGAGCGCTGCCGGTGCAGCGGCTGGCGCCGCGGCGGCCTGCTTTACGCCACCACCGGCGACGGCAGCCTCGATGTCGGCCTTGACGACGCGGCCATGCGGACCTGAACCAGCGACGGCTGCAATGTCGATGCCGGCTTCCCTGGCAAGACGACGGGCCAGCGGCGAGGAGAAGGTGCGGTTGCCGTCCGACTTCGCCGGAGCGGCAACGGGCGCCGCAGGCGCAGAAACCGCGGCCGGTGCGCTCGGTGCGGCCTTTGCCGGGGGCGGCGCGCTCGGTGCCGGGGCCGCCGCGGGTGCGGCCGCTTCCGCCTTCGGTGCCGGAGCTCCGCTGCCGGCAGCACTGGCGGCTGCCTTGACGTCCTCGCCATCGGCGGCAAGCACCGCGATCAGCGAATTGACCTTGACGCCTTCGGTACCGGCCGGAACGACGATCTTGGCAATCGTGCCCTCATCAACGGCTTCCACTTCCATGGTCGCCTTGTCGGTCTCGATCTCGGCGATGACGTCGCCGGACTTGATCTTGTCGCCTTCCTTGACGAGCCACTTGGAGAGGTTGCCCTCCTCCATGGTCGGCGACAGGGCGGGCATGGTGATGTTGATCGGCATGTCTCCGCCCTCCCCTTACCTGTAGCAGACGGTCTTGACCGCCTCGACGACTTCGCCGACGCTCGGAAGCGCCAGCTTCTCGAGGTTGGCGGCATACGGCATCGGCACGTCCTTGCCGGCGATCGTCAGGATCGGCGCGTCGAGATAGTCGAAGGCCTGCTGCATGACGCGGGTGGCGATCTCGGTGCCGACCGAACTCTGCGGGAACCCTTCCTCGACGGTGACGAGGCGGCCGGTCTTCTTGACCGATTCAATGACCGTCGGCAGGTCCATCGGCCGGATGGTGCGCAGGTCGATCAGTTCGACGTCGATGCCTTCCTTCTCCAGTTCAGCGACAGCCTTCGTGGCGTAGGTCATGCCGATGCCGAACGAGACGATGGTGGCATCCTTGCCGGGGCGATGGATGCGGGCCTTGCCGATCGGCAGCACGAAATCATCAAGCTTCGGCACATCGAAATGCTGGCCGTAGAGGATCTCGTTTTCGAGGAAGATGACCGGGTTCGGGTCGCGGATCGCAGCCTTCAGCAGGCCCTTGGCGTCAGCCGCAGTATAGGGCATGACGACCTTGAGGCCGGGGATGTGGCTGTACCAGGCGGCATAGCACTGCGAGTGCTGGGCGGCGACGCGCGCAGCCGCGCCGCTCGGACCGCGGAACACGATCGGCGCGCCCATCTGGCCGCCCGACATGTAGAGCGTCTTTGCCGCCGAGTTGACGATCTGGTCGATCGCCTGCATGGCGAAGTTGAAGGTCATGAACTCGACGATCGGCTTCAGCCCGGCAAAGGCCGCACCGACACCGACGCCGGCGAAACCGTGCTCGGTTATCGGCGTGTCGATGACGCGGTTTGCGCCGAATTCCTGCAGGAGCCCCTGCGTGATCTTGTAGGCGCCCTGGTACTCGGCCACTTCCTCGCCCATGACGAAAACGTCGGCGTCGCGGCGCATCTCCTCGGCCATCGCGTCCCGAAGCGCCTCGCGCACGGTCATCGAGACCATTTCGGTGCCGGCAGGAATGTCCGAATCGGCGGCAACCGACGTGACCGGCTGCGCTGCAACGGCAGTTGCTGACGCAGCCGGCACGGCCTTGGGGGCAGCCGGCGCGTCGTCGACCTTGACCGGCTGCACCTTTTCCTCGCCGACGCCCTTGCCGAGCTGATCGACGTCTTCGCCATCAGCCGCAAGCACGGCGATCAGCGCATTGACCTTGACGTTTTCGGTGCCTGCCGGAACGACGATCTTGGCGATCGTCCCTTCGTCGACGGCTTCCACCTCCATGGTGGCCTTGTCGGTTTCAATCTCGGCGATCACGTCGCCGGCCCTGACGGCGTCGCCTTCGTTCTTGAGCCACTTGGACAGCGTGCCCTCTTCCATCGTCGGCGACAGGGCGGGCATGAGAATATCGATCGGCATGTTGGTTCCTCCGCCCGGATCAGATCAGAATGTCGGTGTAGAGCTCGGATGCATCCGGCTCCGGATCGGACTGGGCGAAGTCGGCGCTGTCGGCAACGATGTCGCGCACTTCCTTGTCGATCTGCTTCAGTTCGTCCTCGGTGGCCCAGCCCTTCTCCAGCAGGCGCGCACGCACCTGTTCGATCGGGTCGTGCTCGGAGCGCATCTTCTGCACCTCGTCCTTGGAGCGGTATTTCGCCGGGTCGGACATCGAGTGGCCGCGATAGCGGTAGGTGAGCATCTCGAGGATGATCGGACCCTTGCCCGAGCGGCAATGTGCGACCGCCTCGTCGGCCGCGGCCTTGACCGCGCGCACGTCCATGCCGTCGACCTGGTAGCCCGGGATGTTGAAAGAGGCGCCGCGCTGGGAGAAGTCGGTCTGGGCGGAAGCGCGCGAAACCGAAGTGCCCATGGCGTAGCGGTTGTTCTCGATGATGTAGACCACCGGCAGCTTCCACAACGCCGCCATGTTGAAGCTCTCGTAGACCTGGCCCTGGTTGGCGGCGCCATCGCCGAAATAGGCGAGCGAGACGTTGTCGTTGCCGCGGTACTTGTTGGCGAAGGCAAGACCGGTGCCGAGCGACACCTGCGCGCCGACGATGCCGTGGCCGCCGTAAAAATGCTTCTCCTTGGAGAACATGTGCATCGAGCCGCCCTTGCCCTTGGAAAGGCCGCCGCGGCGTCCGGTCAGCTCCGCCATCACCCCGCGCGCGCTCATGCCGCAAGCCAGCATGTGGCCGTGGTCGCGGTAGCCGGTGATGACCTGATCACCTTCCTTCAGCGCCAGCTGCATGCCGACGACCACGGCTTCCTGGCCGATATAGAGGTGACAGAAGCCGCCGATGAAGCCCATGCCGTAAAGCTGGCCGGCCTTTTCCTCGAAACGCCGGATCAGCAGCATCTCGCGGTAGGCTTGAAGGTCGTCTTCCTTGGAAAATTCGGCGATGGTGCCGCCGTTGAAGTCTTTCTTGACAGGCTTTGCCGCACTCTTGCGGCTCGATACGGACGCGGTCTTGCGCGGAGCCATACAGTCCTCCCCGGGTTATGCCTTTTGACAAACCATAGGGGAACGGAGGCGCGGGAGCAATGCCATAAATGCATGGCTCGCATTCCGCGCAAGCAGTTGATACTACGTGTCTATTCTAGATTAACCTGATTTCGGTTAATTGAGCAGATCAATGGAAAATGACGATCTCGTCGCTTCGCGACATGTTGAGCGCAAAGCGTGCCTTCTCGTCCAGCATGTCCCGTTCGAGCGAGCCGTCGCTCATCAGCGCGACCTCACGTTCCAGCCGCTTGCGCTCTTCGACGAGCACATCCAGGCGCGCCTGGCGGGTGATCCGAGTGCGCTCGAACCGCTCCATCGCCCGCAACCCGAAGTCGCCATGCACCGAATGATAGCTGAAATAGGAGAGAAACGCGACGGTGATCGCCGGCACGACGAACCGGCCGAGCCGGCGTTTCTTGTGATGTTTGGTCCACATGAAGGAGCCCCGATACGCAGTACGGGCTCACTGTAGCGCCGATCAGTTAACCGAGCGTTGACCATGACGGCGAGGAAGCGGGGAGACAGCGCCCTCATCCGCCTCTGCGGGCACCGCTGCAAGCCGGGCAACACCGGCAAGCTGCGTCGGGCATCCGACGCCGAAAGCTGACGAGAAACAATTGGCTCTCACCGGATCTGGGTCAGGCCGCCAAAGAACCGCGACCCGCCCATGAAGATCGAATCCTCTCTCCCCGTCGGCCAGGAGAGGGTTCAGGCACGGGGCTGGCCGACCGCCTCCGGGGTCGGCCAGCCCCGACTGAAGAATCAACCGCGCAGGATCGAGCGGCCGGCGTACTTTGCCTGCGGCCCCAGCTGCTCCTCGATGCGGATCAGCTGGTTGTACTTGGCGGTGCGGTCGGAGCGGGCGAGCGACCCGGTCTTGATCTGGCCGCAGTTGGTGGCGACGGCGAGGTCGGCGATCGTCGAATCCTCGGTCTCACCCGAACGGTGCGACATGACCGCGGTGTAGCGCGCCTTGTGGGCGGTCTCGACCGCGTCGAGCGTCTCGGAGAGCGAGCCGATCTGGTTGACCTTGACGAGGATCGAGTTGCCGACGCCCATCTTGATGCCGTCGCGCAGGCGGGCGGAGTTGGTCACGAACAGATCGTCGCCGACGAGCTGCACCTTGCCGCCGATCTTGTCGGTCAGCAGTTTCCAGCCGTCCCAGTCGTCCTCGGCCATGCCGTCCTCGATCGAGAAGATCGGGTACTTGGCGCAGAGTTCGGCAAGATAGTCGGCCATGGCGCCCGGCTCGAGCGTGCGGCCCTCGCCTTCAAGCATATACTTGCCGTCCTTGAAGAACTCGGTCGAAGCGCAGTCGAGCGCGATGTGGATGTCATCGCCGGGCTTGTAGCCGGCCATCTCGATCGACTTCATGATGAAGTCGAGAGCGGCGGGCGCAGATTCCAGATTGGGGGCAAAGCCGCCCTCGTCGCCGACATTGGTGTTGAAGCCGCCGGCGGAAAGCTGCTTCTTCAGCGTGTGGAACACCTCCGAGCCCATGCGGACGGCGTCGCGGATCGTTTCGGCGCCGACCGGCACGATCATGAACTCCTGGAAGTCGATCGGATTGTCGGCATGGGCGCCGCCGTTGATGATGTTCATCATCGGAACCGGAAGGACGCGGGCGTTCGGACCGCCGACGTAGCGGTAGAGCGGCAGGCCGGCCGCTTCGGCGGCAGCCTTGGCGACGGCGAGCGAGACGCCGAGGATGGCGTTGGCGCCAAGCCGCGACTTGTTCGGCGTGCCGTCGAGCTCGATCATCGTCTGGTCGATCTGGATCTGGTCCTCGGCGTCGAGACCGCCGATCGCCTCGAAGATTTCGCCATTGACCGCGGCGACGGCGTTTTCCACACCCTTGCCGAGATAGCGGCTGCCGCCGTCGCGCAGTTCCACGGCCTCATGGGCGCCGGTGGAGGCACCGGAGGGAACGGCGGCGCGGCCAAAGCTGCCGTCTTCAAGGTGGACGTCCACTTCGACCGTCGGGTTGCCGCGGCTGTCGAGGATTTCACGGCCGATGATGTCGATGATTGCGGTCATGGTTCTCTTCCCTGGTTAGGAGCTGTGTCAGCGATAATCCAACGATCAGGTCTGCCTGATCGACCAAATGAAATTGCGCGATCACGTGCCGGGATTACCGCGGCCTCGTGACACCCTGTTGATGCGGCGCTCAGGCCTTTGCCACGGCGTCGAACGCCAGGAGTTTCTCAAGCAGCCGTGGCATGTCCTGCAACGGCACCATGTTCGGACCGTCCGAGGGCGCATTGTCAGGATCCTGGTGCGTCTCGATGAACACGCCGGCGACCCCCACGGCGACCGCCGCGCGTGCCAGCGTCTCGACGAATTCGCGCTGGCCGCCGGAAGAGCCGCCCTGCCCGCCCGGCTGCTGCACGGAATGGGTCGCATCGAAGACGACCGGGGCGCCGAGCGAGGCCATGATCGGCAGCGAGCGCATGTCGGAGACCAGCGTGTTGTAGCCGAATGAAGCGCCGCGCTCACACAGAAGCACGTTCGGATTGCCGCTCTCGGTGAATTTCGCCAGCACGTTCTTCATGTCCCATGGCGCCAGGAACTGGCCCTTCTTGACATTGATGACGCGGCCGGTCTTGGCGGCGGCAACCAGAAGGTCTGTCTGCCGCGACAGGAAGGCGGGGATCTGCAGGATGTCGACGACCGACGAAACCAGATCGCACTGCTCCTCGGTGTGGATGTCGGTCAGCACCGGAAAGCCGAATTCCTTCTTAAGGTCGGCAAAGATCTCCAGGGTCTTCTCGAGCCCGATGCCGCGCTTGCCGGACAGCGACGTCCGGTTGGCCTTGTCGAACGAGGACTTGTAGACCAGCCCGATCCCGAGCTTGCCGCAGAGCTGCTTCAACGTGCCGGCGATCATGAAGGCGTGATCGCGCGTTTCCATCTGGCAGGGGCCGGCAATCAGCGTCAGCCGTTCCGTCTGTGAAAACGTGACCTTGCCCGCGCCTTCTCCGGCGGTGACGACTGCATTGGCTTCCATGTCATTCTCCAAACACGAAGAGGGCGCCCTGCCCCGGCGCGGCAGCGACGATCAGGCGACCGAGCCGTTCCGAGAAGTCGATTGCATTATCTTCCAGATGCCGGCGGCAGCGGTTGAGGTCGGCAACCTTGAAGACCACCGCCTCTCCCTTGAGTCCGCGATCACCGGCTTTCGGCTCCACGCCATAGAAGGACCGCATCCCGGCGGAATCGAGCACGCTGATGCGGCCCCGCGGGGTGTCCACGCTCATGCTGAACGAGTGGGCCTCCACCTCGCGCTCGTCCGCCGCGGCCTGCAGCAGATACTGGAAATCGGTAGGGTTCTGCTCGGAAAGCACGACCTCGGCCAGCGCGACGACACCGTTGGCATGCTGCTGCAGAGAGGCCTCCCCGGCTGGCAGCGCGACGAGGCGCTGCGAGGCGAAGAAGAAGAAATCGGGGGCGCGCTGGTCGGCCGCAAAGGCCAGTCGGAAGCTGCCTGCGGCCCTGCCGCCGTCCGGCAACAGCATGTCCCGGGAAAATTCAAGAATTGGTCCGGCGGAAAAACCCTCCGCCGTGTAGCGCGCTTCGTCGCTGCGGGCGTCGTCCGTCGCCATGGCAATCGCCGAAAACCCGTCCGGGCCGCGACGGAAGCGGAAGGCCTGATCGCGCGCGACGAACACGTTACCTTCACGGGCCGCCGCCTCGCATTCTTCCCGGTTGGCAACGCCGAGCGGCTCCAGGTAGCTGCCATCCGGCAGAAACACGCAGCAGTTCTCGGTTCCGAACGGGTGGCGTGCGTCGGGGGCAACGGTAAAGCCCAGCCGCGACAACCGCGCCCTCGCCACGGCCAGGTCACAAACCGGCAGAACCAGATGGTCGATCGGTCGGGGCGTCCTTCGCGTCGCGTTCATGGCGGAGATCCGGGTATAGTCATCTGCCGGTGCTTTGCCCTTTTTGACCGGCCTTTGCAAGGGCGGGAGATTCGTGTCTCGGGTTCAGCGCGGCCGCACCATCTAAGCCGGGCACCGAAAATCGACGGGTCATCAGACCGTGTGTGCAAAGGCAACGTCCTGACGGGCGTCGTTCTATCGGCGGCCAGTTGAGGCCGTCCGGACACCGCCAACGTCAAAAAAAATCAAAAAACCCGGCATTGCGCCGGGTCTTCTTGCCTTGAGATAGGCTCACACCAGACGCGACTGCTCCAGCGCCGCCGCGATGAAGCTTGCAAACAGCGGATGCGGATCGAGCGGGCGGCTCTTGAGTTCCGGGTGGTACTGCACGCCGATGAACCAGGGATGGTCCGGATATTCGACCGTCTCCGGAAGCACGCCGTCCGGCGACATGCCGGAGAAGACCAGCCCACAGCTTTCGAGCCGGTCCTTGTAGTCGACGTTCACCTCGTAGCGGTGGCGATGCCGCTCGGAAATTTCGGTGGTCCCGTAGATGGCGGCGATCTTCGTGCCCGCCTTCAGCGCCGCACGATAGGCGCCAAGCCGCATCGTGCCGCCGAGGTCCCCCGAGGCCGAGCGCTTCTGCAACTCGTTGCCCTTCACCCACTCGGTCATCAGCCCGACGACCGGTTCGTCGGTCCGGCCGAACTCGGTCGAGGACGCCTTCTCGATGCCGGCGAGATTGCGAGCGGCCTCGACCACCGCCATCTGCATGCCGAAGCAGATGCCGAAATAGGGGACCTTGCGCTCGCGCGCGAACTTCGCCGCGCGGATCTTGCCTTCCGAGCCGCGCTCTCCGAAGCCGCCGGGAACGAGGATGCCGTGCACCTTCTCCAGATACGGCGCCGGATCCTCCTTCTCGAACACTTCCGACTCGATCCAGTCGAGCTTGACCTTCACGTGGTTGGCGATGCCACCGTGGTACAGCGCCTCGATCAGCGACTTGTAGGCATCCTTCAACCCGGTGTACTTGCCGACGATCGCGATCGTCACCTCGCCTTCCGGGGTCTTGATGCGGTCGGAAACCTCCTGCCAGGGCTCAAGGCGCGGCTTCGGTGCCGGTTCGATGCCAAAGGCAGCCAACACCTCGTCGTCGAGACCTTCCTTGTGATAGGCGAGCGGAACGTCGTAGATCGACGAGACGTCCAGCGCCTGGATAACGGCGGAGGGCCGCACGTTGCAGAACAGCGAGAGCTTCGTGCGCTCAGCCTCGGGAATCTCGCGATCGGCGCGCACCAGCAGGATGTGGGGATGGATGCCGAGCGCCTGCAGTTCCTTGACCGAATGCTGCGTCGGCTTGGTCTTCAACTCGCCCGCCGCCGGAATGTAGGGCATCAGAGTCAGATGGACATAGACGGCAGTGCCGCGCGGCAGATCGTTGCCGAGCTGGCGGATCGCCTCGATGAACGGCATCGCCTCGATGTCGCCGACCGTGCCGCCGATCTCGCAGATGACGAAGTCGTAGTCCTCGTTGCCGTCGGTGACGAAGTCCTTGATCTCGTTCGTGACGTGCGGGATGACCTGCACCGTCGCGCCCAGGTAGTCGCCACGGCGTTCCTTATCGATGATGTTCTTATAGATGCGGCCGGTGGTGATGTTGTCGGACTTGGTCGCCGAGCGCCCGGTGAAGCGCTCGTAATGGCCGAGGTCGAGGTCGGTCTCCGCGCCGTCGTCGGTGACGAACACCTCGCCATGCTGCGTCGGGCTCATCGTGCCCGGATCGACGTTGAGATAGGGGTCCAGCTTGCGAAGCCTGACCCGGTAACCGCGGGCCTGCAGCAACGCTCCGAGGGCAGCCGCTGCAATTCCCTTTCCGAGGGAGGAAACCACGCCGCCTGTGATGAATACATATCGCGCCATGGGAGTCACCGGATACCTTTTCACTCATGATTCCGCCACCGAAAAATTGCCCTGTGGAGCGATTTCGGTGAGGAACGTTTCTGTTCTGCACAAGAAGAAGGCCGGCGGGCTTGGCGCCTGCCGGCCGCGTCACGTCGTTACGTTCTTTACTGACCGGTCGGAACGTCGGTGCCCTGGCCGGTCGGCGCAGGCGCCTGGCCGCTCGGGGCGCCGGTGGAGGCTCCACCTTCGGTCGGCACCGCGTTGTTGTTCGCCGGTGCCGGTGCCGGAGCCGGCTGGTTCGTCGACGGCTTCGCTTCGCCGCCGAGCGAATCGAGCACGCCGTTGCCGTTACCGGTCGTGCCGGGGATGCGATCGAGAATGTCCGTCGGCTTCGACTCGTAGCGGGAAAGGATGCCCATGCCGAGCGCGAGCACGAAGAAAAGCGTGGCGAGGATTGCCGTGGTGCGAGTGAGCGCGTTCGCAGCACCCCGGGCCGACATGAAGCCGGAACCGCCGCCGATGCCGAGACCGCCGCCCTCGGACCGCTGGATCAGCACGATGCCGATCAGCGCCAAGACGACCATGAGATAGATGACAAGCAAGACGGTCTGCATTTTTCGAGAACCTTGCCCGGAGGCACAATTAAGGAGATTGGCGGCTCAATATACCAAGCCGCCGGTCATTCCAACCCCTTGCCGGCAATTCCCGGCGTCAGGCCGTCAATTCATCGTATGCGCGGTAGATGGCGAGGAAGTCTTCGGCTTTCAAGCTGGCGCCGCCGATCAGCGCGCCGTCGACATTCGCAACGCCCATCAACTCCCTGGCATTGCCCGGCTTCACCGATCCGCCGTAGAGGAGGCGCATCTTTGCGCCCTCGCCGCCGAACCGCGCCGTCAGTTCGCCGCGCATGAAAGCGTGCGCCTCGGCGACGTCGGCGGCCGTCGGCGTCAATCCGGTGCCGATCGCCCAAACCGGCTCGTAGGCGATCACCGTGTTTTCCGCCGTCGCGCCGTCCGGAACCGAGCCTGCAAGCTGGGTCTTGAGCACCTCGAGGGTCCTGCCCTCCTTGCGCTCGTCGCCCGTTTCGCCGATGCAGACGATTGCGACCAGATCGACAGCATGGGCGGCTTCCGCCTTGGCGCGGACCAGGGCGTCGCTCTCGCAGTGATCGGTACGGCGCTCGGAGTGGCCGACGATGACGTGGGTGCCGAAGCAATCGGCGATCATCTCGGCGGAGATATCGCCGGTATGGGCGCCCGAGGTCTTCTCGTGGCAATCCTGCGCGCCGATCATCAGCGGACTGTCGTCGCACAATGCGGTGGCGACATAAAGCAGCGTCGCCGGCGGACAGAGCAGCGTCTCGACCTTCTTCGAAAGCGGGCCCTTCACGCCTTCGGCCATCGCCTTGATCTGGTCGAGCGAGGCGCGGGTGCCGTTCATCTTCCAGTTTCCGGCCACGAGCGGGGTAACATCCGGGGTCATTTTGCCTCCCAAGGTAGGATCAGTGTGCTGCGACTAGCAAATCGCAGCGGAGTTTGTAAGGGCGATGCGCCGATTGACCTCACTGGGCGAAGATCCAGTTCAGCGTCTCGCGCCAATCGGTCATCCGCACCGGCGTTCCATGCGAGCCTGTCCGGAAAAGCACGAACTGGGTCGGCACCCCGGCCTTCAGAAGCGTCCTGAACAAGGCGATCTGCGCGTCGGCGGCATAAACCTTGTCCCGCTCGCCGTGCGTGAAATAGATCGGTAGCTTCGCCACGTAGGCGGCACTTTTCGTGTAGTCCGGATCGGTCGCCCCGCCCATCACCACCATGCCGGCAAGGTTAGCCACCGCCTGCGGATCCCGCGCGATCTGCCAGCAGATAAAGCTGCCCATCGAGGCGCAGGACAGCACGACCGGGGCGCCGGGCGCACGCTTGCGGGCTTCCGCGATCAGTCCGGCGATCGGCGCGGCGCCCGGTGCGTCGAAGCTCTTCACGCTTGCGGCGTAATAGACGCCGCCGTTGCGCATCGCCAGGTTCTTCAGCCGATTGAAGTTGCCGCCGAAACTCCAATCGTTGTTGCCAAGCCGCCGGTCGCCGCCGCGGCCGTGGATGAAGATGACCGTGAAGGCCGCTCCGTCCCTGCGTCCGGTCACCGCCACATCGAGCGGCCCGGCAGGTGTCTCGATCGTCAGGTTCTCCTGCTCGCGCTTGACGGCGGTGGAAACATAGGTCGCCTTGGCGCGTCGTTCCGGCACCTGGTCCCGGCCGTTTATGTCACGGAGTTCCTGGTAGTCGACGACGCGCAGCTTACCTCCATCTGCCGTTTCCAGGACCGATGGGTAGGCGAACAACTCGTCCTTCCACGGCTGCAGCGGCGCAGCAGCGGCGGCAGCCGGCAGCAGCAGCATGAATATTGCGGACAGAAGAAGCCAGGCGCGGCAATGAACTGTGGACTGAGGCATGTGGACCAGATCCCTTCGGGCGGGAAGTCTTGCCATCGCCGGTACGGCGGCGCAATCCTCGCCCCGGAAATTTGTCGGTGCAGCCATGGCCCCGCACGGGAACGAATCGCGAAAGCGGCCGAAGTCTGCCAAACTTGCACCGATTCGCCGCCCAGCCACGAAGGCTTGAAATTGCCCGCCGTCTCGGCCTATTCGGAAGGCCAAACCAGAACAAAGTCTGAACCGCTCGATGGACGACAACAACGACCTTTTCGCCAGCATGGCCAGTGCCTCCAATCCCGCCCCCGCCCAAGCCGAGACAAAACCGGCAACGGCGAGCGTCGAGCGTGCGCCTGCTCGCCCTGCCCAGGCGCCCGGCGAGGGCGGCAACTATGATGCGTCGGCAATCCGGGTTCTCGAAGGCCTGGAGCCCGTTCGGATGCGTCCGGGCATGTATATCGGCGGGACGGACGAAAAGGCCCTGCACCACCTCTTCGCCGAAGTGATCGACAACTCGATGGACGAAGCGGTCGCCGGACACGCCAACTTCATCGAAGTCCATCTCGATGCCGAAGGCTTCCTGACCGTCACCGACAACGGCCGCGGCATTCCGGTGGAAAACCATCCGCAGATGCCCGGCAAGTCGACGCTGGAAGTGATCCTCACCGTGCTGCACGCTGGCGGCAAGTTCGACGGCAAGGCCTATGAGACCTCCGGCGGTCTGCACGGCGTCGGCGTCTCCGTCGTCAACGCGCTGTCTGACCACCTCGAGGTCGAGGTCGCCCGCAACCGCAAGCTTTACCGCCAACGCTTTTCACGCGGGATTCCGCAGGGGCCGCTGGAAGAGGTCGGCGACATACAGAACCGGCGCGGCACGAAGGTCCGCTTCCATCCCGACCCGGAGATTTTCGGCCCGCACGCCCGCTTCGACCCGGCCCGCGTCTTCCGCATGGCGCGCTCCAAGGCCTATCTCTTCGGCGGCGTCGAGATTCGCTGGAGCTGCGATCCGTCGCTCTTGCAGGAAGGCTCCGAGACGCCGGAGAAGGCGGTCTTCCACTTCCCGGGTGGGCTCAAGGACTACCTGCAGGCCAACCTTGGCAAGGAATTTACCGTCACGCGCGAGATCTTTGCCGGCAAGACCGAAAAGTCCGGCGGCCACGGCGCGCTCGAATGGGCGGTGACCTGGTATGGCGGCGATTCGCTGATCCACTCCTATTGCAACACGATCCCGACGGCAGACGGCGGTACCCACGAGGCCGGGCTGCGGATCGCCCTGACCAAGGGCCTGAAGAATTATGCCGAGCTGACCCAGAACAAGCGCGCCTCGATCATCACCACCGACGACGTGATGATCTCTGCCGTCGGCATGCTGTCGGTCTTCATCCGCGAGCCGGAATTCGTCGGCCAGACGAAGGACAAGCTCGCCACCGTCGAGGCCCAGCGCATCGTCGAGAACGCACTGCGCGATCCCTTCGATCACTACCTGGCCGACAATCCGGCCGAGGCCGCCAAGCTGCTCGAATGGGTGATCGAGCGCGCCGAGGAACGGCTGCGCCGCCGCAAGGAGAAGGAAGTCAGCCGCAAGACGGCTGTTCGCAAGCTGCGCCTGCCCGGCAAGCTCGCCGATTGCTCGCAGAATTCCGCCGAGGGTGCCGAACTCTTCATCGTCGAGGGCGATTCGGCCGGTGGTTCAGCCAAGCAGGCGCGTAACCGCGCCAACCAGGCGATCCTGCCGCTGCGCGGCAAGATCCTCAACGTCGCCAGCGCCGGCCGCGAAAAGCTCGGGGCCAACCAGCAGATCGCCGACCTGGTCCAGGCGCTGGGCTGCGGGACCCGGTCGAAGTATCGCGAGGAAGACCTGCGCTACGAGCGCGTCATCATCATGACCGACGCCGACGTGGACGGGGCCCACATCGCCACCCTGCTGATCACCTTCTTCTATCAGGAGATGCCGGAACTGATCCGCGGCGGCCACCTCTATCTTGCCGTGCCGCCGCTCTACCGCATCAGCCAGGGTGCCAAGGTCGGCTACGCCCGCGACGACGCGCACCGCGAGGAACTGATGCGGACCGAATTTTCCGGCCGCGGCAAGGTCGAGATCGGCCGCTTCAAGGGCCTCGGCGAGATGCTGCCAGCGCAGTTGAAGGAAACGACGATGGACCCGGCCAAGCGCACGCTGCTGAAGGTTGAGATCGACGACATTGATTTCGAGGGCACGCGCGAGGCTGTCGACAATCTGATGGGCACGAAGGCGGATGCGCGCTTCCGCTTCATCCAGGAACGGGCGGCCTTCGCCGAAAACATCGACATCTGATCCGCACCGAGACGAGCCAGGCCATGGTGCCTGGTTCGGGAGGAAACCTGCGGCTTGGCGCTTTCGAAGGGCTCAGGCGGCGTCGCGGGCGGCCGTAAGCGCATAGCTGCGCGCCGACTGTCGGCGCTCGGCGATCGCCAGTCCTTCGATCATGTCGAGCAGGGCCTGCTGCGCACCGTCGCCGGCCAGGCGGGTGCGCGCCGCCAGCCGCGCCGTAACGCTGAGGCGATGCTCGCCCCGCTTCGCATCCTTGCGCCAGAGCAGGATCGCATCGGCGAACAATGCGCTGATGTCGCTCCCCAGACCCGCCGCCTCGAACAGCGCCCGCACCGACGGTTCTCGCCCGTCTGCCAGGATCGAGCGAACCCGCCGTTCGCCCTGTCCGGAAAGATCGACCATGGCAGCGGCGAAGAATTCGATCCGCCCCGCACACAGCGCCTGCATCAGGAAGACGGGCGTCAGCTTGCCGCGCACCCGGAGATGCTCGACCAGGCGGACGACCTCGTCGCCGTGGGTATCAGCCGCAACGCCGATCGTCGCCACGTCGCAGGCTTCGCGAGTGACCCGCTCCAGGCGTTGCCGGCCGACGGCTGCCTGCACGAGCGCGTCGCTGGCAAGCGCCGACCCGACCTTCTCGACGAGCGCGTGGCGGGCGTCGCTCGGCAGATCGTCGCGGTCCAGCAGAAGGGCGCGAACCTCTCCGTCGTCGCCGAATCGCTCGGAGAGCTGCTTCAGGCTCCGGCGCGTCAGTCTGGCGCTCCCGTTTGCGAGCAGGGTCAGGGCGTCGCAGACGCTGCCAACCTCGACAAGGGCCGCGCAGACGGCCGGGGACAAGGCGGCTCTGTGGGCGATCAGCGAGCGCGTCAGGCCGCTTCCGCCTGCGGCGAGATCGACCAGATCTCGATCGGTCAGGACGGGCGACCGCAGGATCACCTGGGCTGCGATTTCCGGCTGGTCCTCGGACAGCGGCAGGATGACGGTGCGCGGTGCATCCGGATTGTCGGCAAGAGCCTCGGCCAGTGCCAGTCGCACCTTCGGCGCCGGGTCGTCGAGGAGGAAGACCATCGCCATTTCCGCCGCGTGGCGCTCGTCAACGCCGATCGAGCCACTCGACCAGGCCCGGACGAGCGCAGCAGCAGCCCGCGCCCGGTCGCTGGCTTTCGCGGTTTCTATCCATCGGAGAAATGCGTGGATGATCAAGTGGCGCCCCAAGGTCCCGATTCTGCTGCGTTCAGAAAACGCTAGTCGCAAATGGTTTACGATTGGTTCACCATATTTCTTAACGCCCATGGCCTGTTACAGGAGACCGATCGTCCTGCTGGCGCATTGCAGCGATCGACCGGCCGCCATACAAGGAAGCATGGCGCCCTTGATCCATTCGCTGCTGTTTCTCACCGAACGGGGATTCGCGCCCGGCGGCGAGCCGGATGCACTCCTGTGCCATGCCTCCACACCGGTGCTGCCGGATATTGATTTGCCGGTATTCCTGGAACCTGCAAACGGCAGCGAGGCGGCACTGCGCTCGCTCATGCAGCGTGCACCGGCCGGAGTGGTCTTGTCGGACTGCCGGACCGGCGCCGACGTCCAGAGGTTAGACGTACTGCTATCGGTCGCCGAAGCCGAGGAAGGGATACCGCTCGGCCAGACCCGCATTCTCGCCACCACCGATGGACTGCTACCGTTGCCGTTTTCCGAGGCAGCTTTCGGCCGCAAATCGCGAAGGCTGGCTGGCCTCGTGTGGGATTGGCGGCTGCTGGCGACAACGCTCGGGGCAACCCGCCTTCGCGCCGACGGCCGCTGGACCGACGCCTTCGCGCTGGCGCGGGCGACAACCCTTCTGACGGCGAAGGCGTCTGGCATTGCCGTCTACGACGTCTCTCCGCCATTGCCCGAATCCGACTTCGCCGCCGATTGCATCGGCGCCCGCCACGACGGCTTCGACGGCCGCATGACCGACAATCCGGAGCAGGTCGCCGCGATCAACGCCGCGTTCAGGACGCGTGCGCCAGCCTAGCGCCGCTGCGGCCGCATCATCTCGAAGACGTCGCCGGCGTCGCAATAGTCCATGTAGCCCATCCGGCCGACCGGCCTGGCGACCGCCATGTCGAACCGTCCGTCACGCACGGCCGCGTCGTGAATATGGATGCCGACCACCTGGCCGAAGACCACCCAGCTTTCCGAAACACTCCCGTCCAGCGCCTGCGGCCGCATGATCTCGGTCAGGCGGCATTCGAGCGCGGCCAGGCTCTCGGCAACGAATGGCGCATCGACGAGCCGCCCCTGCTGCGGCGTCAGCCCGGCGATCGCAAATTCACTCTCACCGTGCGGCGCGGCGACCGAGGTCAGGTTCATCCGTTCGGCGATATCGCGACCCACGAAGCTGCAGGTGAAGACGCCGGTATCCTCGATGTTCCTTACGCTGTCCTTGTGGCCGCTGGAGGCGAACATCACCAGCTTCGGCCGGTCGCTAACGGCATTGAAGAACGAATAGGGTGCGAGGTTATGACTGCCATCGGCACCCTTCGTGCCGATCCAGCCGATCGGACGCGGCGAGACGATCGCCTTAAAGGGATCGTGACTGAGCCCATGTGCGTTCGTCGCCGTGTCGTAGAACATCCGCCCCTGCCCTCAGTCCGGCGCCCCGACCCAGGAGACGATCTCCTTCAGGTCCGGCCGCGGGCGCTCGGTAGGCGGCACCATGGCCGTGCCGATATGGATGAAGCCGGCAATCCGCTCGCCGGGCCTGACGCCGAGCAACGGATAGGCGCGTTCGTCGAAAGCATACCATTCCGTCAGCCAGTTCGACGCGTAGCCGTGCGCGTTCGCCGCCATCAAAAGGTTCAGGCAGACCGCGCCGGCCGACATCAGTTGCTCCCATTCGGGAATCTTCGGATGCGGCGCCGCCGTGCTGACGACCGCCACGACGACCGGCGCTCGGGCCAGTCGGGTATTCTCCACCGCGATCATCTCCGCCGAAAGATCAGGTTTGTTGGCGATCGCGATCTTCGCCAGCTCGGCGCTGATGCGTTCCCGCTCGGTGCCCTGGTAGACGATGAAGCGCCAGGGAGCGAGCTTGCCGTGGTCGGGCACGCGCGTTGCTAGCCGCAGCATCGATTCGATATCCGCCCGGCTCGGACCCGGCGATCCCATCTGGAAGGCGGGGATCGAGCGGCGGCTGGAAAGATAGTCGATAAGCCTGATGTCGGTTTTCATTCGGCAAGAGTTCCATTAACTTGCAGGCCGTCGGGCGGCCATCAAAATGCCATTAGCCGGGCCTCCAAGTGGAGCCAACGAGTCAGGAAGTCAACCTTCGCCATGTCGACCCCAAGCCTTTCCGCCTTTGCCGGGACGCTCTGTCTTTGCGCCGCGATCAGCGCGGCCGGCGCCGCCATGGCGCAGAACCCGCTGGACAGCTATTCGCAGATCGGCACCCCAAAAAAGAGCGGCAAGATCACTTCCTTCAACCCGCTCGTCACCGGCGAGGTGCAGCCGAAGAACCTGCGCGAGGTGATCTGCGAAGCGCTGCTGACAAAGGACGACAAGCCGATGCAGCACGGCCTGAGCTGGCGCGTCTTCTCGCCGATCCCGGGCGCTGACGGCAAACTGCCGCTGCTGGCGACCTCGGAGGGAGGATCGGCGGCTTTCCGGCTCGAGCCCGGCGAGTACTTCATCAACGTCGCCTTCGGTCGCGCCGCGGCGACCAAAAAGCTCGTGGTGCCCGAAAACGCCCCGGTCGAGAAGCAGACCATGGTTCTGGATGCGGGCGGCATCATGCTGAACGCGGTGTCCGGATCGGACGTCCGCATTCCGCCGAACGAGCTGACCTTTTCGGTATATTCCTCGGAAGTCGGCGAGGACGGCGAGCGCAGCCTCGTTGTGCCGAACGTCAAGGCCAACACCGTCGTGCGCCTGAACGCGGGTACCTATCACGTCGTTTCCGACTACGGCACGGTGAACGCGGTGATCCGCGCCGACATCCAGGTCGAGGCCGGAAAACTGATCCAGGCGACCATCCAGCACCGCGCCGCAAAGTTGACGCTGAAGCTCGTTTCCGAAGAGGGCGGCGAGGCGATCGCCGACACCGCCTGGTCGATCCTGACCTCCTCCGGCGACGTGGTCTCCGAGAGCGTCGGCGCGTTTCCGACGCTGGTCCTGGCAGAGGGCCAGTACACCGCCATCGCCCGCAACAAGAACAAGATCTACCAGCGTGACTTCACCGTGACCGCCGGCCAGAACACCGACGTGGAGGTGCTGCTCGCCGAGGCTCCGGAACAGCAGGCGCAGGTCGCGACCGAGACGGATTGACCGGCGAGCAGCTCTCCCGATGGAGGCGCGCTCGGTCTGTACATAAGGTGGCGTTGAAGCAGGCATTGGCGCGCTCGCCTGAGCGAGCATGCCGGCCTGGAACCGCCGCGGACGGTCGACGAACTACACACCCCCGCACCTAGTCCGAACCGCACCTGGCAACGATTGGAAATGCCAACCGCGCCTATGCGGCCGATCCGGCTCGAGCGCATCCGCTCAAGCCGGCCATGTCAGGCAATCAGGCGATCCCGCGCGCTGCCTTCCGCTTCAGGTCGGGCGGCGTGGCTTCGTCGATAAGGGCCGCGATCGCGGCATCCAGCGACATCGGCGTCTGGTTCTGCGAGCCGAGGCGGCGGATGTTGACCGAGCGCTCCTCCGCCTCCCGCTTGCCGCAGACGATGATGACAGGCACCTTCGTCACCGAATGCTCGCGGACCTTGTAGTTGATCTTCTCGTTGCGAAGATCGGTCTCGACGGTCATGCCGGCGTCGCGCAGCTTGTCGGCCACCTCGCGGGCATAGTCGTCGGCCTCCGAGGTGATCGTCGCGACGACGACCTGCAGCGGCGAGATCCACAGCGGCATGTGGCCGGCGAAATTTTCAATCAGGATGCCGAGGAAGCGTTCCATCGAGCCGCAGATGGCGCGGTGGATCATCACCGGCTGGCGCTTTTCCGAAGCCTGGTCGATGTAGAAGGCGCCGAAGCGCTCGGGCAGGTTGAAGTCGACCTGGGTGGTGCCGCACTGCCATTCGCGGCCGATCGCGTCCTTCAGGGTGTATTCGAACTTCGGGCCGTAGAAGGCGCCCTCGCCCGGCAGGATGCCGGTCTTGATGCGGCCGCCCGACTGCGCCTCGATCGTCTTCAGCACGTCCATCATGACGCTTTCGGCGCGATCCCACAGTTCGTCGGAACCGACGCGCTTCTCCGGGCGGGTCGAGAGCTTCACCACGACCTCCTGGAAGCCGAAGTCCTCGTAGACCGACAGGATCAGGTCGTTGATGCGCAGGCACTCGGCCGCCATCTGCTCGTCCGTGCAGAACACATGCGCGTCGTCCTGCGTGAACCCGCGCACGCGCATCAGCCCGTGCAGGGCGCCGGATGGCTCGTAACGGTGGACGTTGCCGAATTCGGCAAGGCGGACCGGAAGTTCGCGGTAGGATTTCAGGCCATGCTTGAAGATCTGGATGTGGCCGGGGCAGTTCATCGGCTTCAGGGCGAAGACGCGGTCGTCATCGGTCTCGTCGCCGGCGACCGTCACCTTGAACATGTTATCGCGGTACCAGCCCCAGTGACCGGAGGTTTCCCATAGCGACTTGTCGAGGACCTGCGGCGCGTTGACCTCCTGGTAGGTGTTGGCGAGGCGGCGGCGCATGTAGGCGACGAGCGTCTGGAACATCCGCCAGCCCTTGCCGTGCCAGAATACGACGCCCGGGCCTTCCTCCTGGAAATGGAACAGGTCCATCTCGCGGCCGAGGCGACGGTGGTCGCGCTTCTCGGCCTCGGCGAGGATGTGGAGGTAATTGTCGAGCTCTTCCTGGGTATGCCAGGCGGTGCCGTAGATGCGGGTCAGCATCGGGTTGTTGCTGTCGCCGCGCCAATAGGCGCCGGCCACCTTCATCAGCTTGAAGGCGGTGCCGATCTGGCCGGTCGAGGCCATGTGCGGACCGCGGCAGAGGTCGAACCAGTCGCCCTGATAATAGATCTTGAGGTCCTGCCCCTCGGGAATCGCGTCAACCAGCTCGACCTTGTAGGCCTCGCCCTTGGCGGCGAACACTTCCTTGGCCTTCTCCCGGGACCAGACCTCCTTGGTGAAGGGTTTGTTACGGGCGATGATCTCCTTCATCCGCTTCTCGATCTTCGGCAGATCGTCGGGCGTGAAGGGCTCGTCCTTGGCGAAGTCGTAGTAGAAGCCGTTCTCGATGACCGGGCCGATGGTCACCTGCGTTCCCGGCCACAGCTCCTGGACGGCCTCGGCCATCACGTGCGCCGCGTCGTGGCGGATCAGCTCGAGGGAGCGTGCGTCCTCGCGGGTGACGATCTCGATGCGGCCGTCTGCGACCGGGTCGGACAGATCGCGCAACTCGCCGTCGAGCGCAATCGCAACCGCCTTCTTTGCCAACGACTTGGAAATCGATTCGGCAACGTCGCGGCCGGTCGCGCCGGCAGCAAATTCACGTACGGAACCATCGGGGAAAGCCAGGGAGACGGCATTCGACATTATGAACTCCTATCCAGTCCCGCCAACGAATGCGGGTGGTATGATGCTTAGCAACGGCCGGTAAATTGTCGCTGGCCTGATAAAGGGTTTTCGGGGTGGAGTAAAGGCGGGGCTGACGGCCTCGCAAATGGCAGGATCGCAACAACAGGATCGGCGAACGGAAGCGCTGCCCGCACACCGAGTCAGCTAGTGCGGTAGAGTTCCTGTTCGCCGAAGAGCTGCTTAGATCGAACGGATGGCAAGCGAGTTCAGCAGCCAAGCCGAGTCGATGGAAATATCGATACTCACATCATTCAAGAAAGCCCAGATCCGATCGGACAAGCCAACATAAACCCATAGCTTGCGACCGGCGGGAAATGCCATGTCCGTAAACATGTTGATTATTCTGCGCTCACCCGGAACCGCCTGGAAGCTTGTGCCGGGGAAGCTCTCGCCATCACCGGCGCAATCAAGACCCGACACGAACCATTGGTGACTGACCTCGCTCGCAGGGTCGACGTCCTCCCAGTTCCAGAACACTGCCAGCACCAGGCGTCCCTGCGTCGTCGCATGGAAGTCTGACCAGCCCCATTCGTCCCGGGTCGAGATGTGATGGCGGCAGAAGAGCGCCTGCAAATCGACCTTGACTTGAAGTATTCCGGTACGAAGGGTCTTGAACTGGACGAGGTAGCCGCTTTCCCGATAGGCGCAGAGGAGATCCACGTCGGAAGCATCGTGGTTGCGGGCGACCAGCTTGGATCCCAAGCAGCCCGTGCCATCCAGATAGGAGCGGCTGTCAACGATCGTTCCATCCCCGGAGGCCTGGCTCTGTTCAAACCGGTCCCACGAACCGTGGAACGGCGGGTAGAACAGCTTCTCCTTGCCAGGATCGGGTGGGGCGTAGAAAATGGGCGGCTGCTTGAGGACGTCGAAGCCACTCCCGATCACCGTTTCATGCGTGCGAAAGCCGCCGTCAATTTTCACGATGTCGCGAAATTCTGCATGGGCACGGCTGCGCAGCCCTTTGAGGGTAGGCAAATCTACCTTGGCGTTCCTGGCCGCCAGAAGCGACTGGTAACGAAGTCCTGGGCCACGCATATCTTCGCGGGCCTCGCCCTTGGCCGCGTTTACGATCCGTTCGCGCAGCTTAGGTGAAAGAACCGCTCGCTGCTGCTCCGCCAGCGACTGGCGCAAAGCGTCAATTTTCCTTGCCGTTGCGCGCCACTCGTCTTTTTGCCGACGCTTGTGGGTGGCTCGAAGTCCATCCGGGATTTGGGGCGCAACGCGATCAGTTTTTACCTGCTCAATGTCGTCCGCTGTCCTCATGACTTTCTCCTGAGAACGTGAGACCCGGCAAGGTTATGATAGCAGCCCCGACTTGCTACCGCAAGTTATCCACCCGCAATCGACATAACCCAGGATGGCCGACCTCCATTTTGCACGCGCCGCAAGGCGCTGCCGTGCAATGGTGGAAGAGGGAGTTATGCCTTTGGGCCACGACACGCCTTTCCGCCGGCCTCCGCGGACACCCGCCACAACCGCCAAGGCGCCCACCAGGCGAAGCGGCGCGCCAGCTCCTCCGGCACCGGATCAAACCCCGCCGTGCCGCCGGGCCCGCAGCGTACCACGCGAAACAGCGTCATCAAGCCGCCGAACCACAGCCCGTGCCGTGCAATCGCTTCATAGCCGTATTCCGAGCAGGTCGGCAGGTGGCGGCACGAATTGCCGATGAAGCCGGACAGCGTAAGCTGGTAGAGGCGGATGAGCGCCATGCCGAACAGCCGACCCGGCGTTTTCGCGAACGGTCCGGACCAGTTGCGGCCGCTATTCCGGGGGCATTCGGGGGCGTGGTCGCAGTGGGGGGCGTTACACATGCCGCGACGGCTCCGTCATGCCGGCCGCGAGCCGGCATTCTGGCGCCCCGCCTTTACAGCGCTGCGCCCTCGCCTGCGCTCGACGCGAGCGTACCGGCTTCCGTCTCCCCGGGCAGGATGAAAAGCCCCTTTCACCCCGCTGTCTCCAACCGCTTGGCCTCGATCTGGCCGATCGCGTCGACGACGGCGTCGAACGTCAGCATGGTGGAGGCGTGGCGGGCCTTGTAGTCGCGCACCGGGCGCAGGAAGCGCATGTCCTCGAAGCGTCCGGTCGGCCCCTCGCCGTCGGCCTTGAGCATCGCCAGCATGTCCTCGCGCGCCTGCCGCACTTCCGCGGCTGTGGCGCCGATCACGTGCCGCGCCATGATCGAGGAGGATGCCTGGCCGAGCGCACAGGCCTTCACCTCGTGGGCGAAGTCGCTGACCCGCTCGCCATCCATCTTCAGCCAGATTCTGACGCGCGAACCGCACAGCTTCGAATGCGCGCTCGCCTCGGCATCCGCATCGCTCAGCATGCCCGTACGGGGGATGTTGCCGGCGAACTCGAGGATGCGGCTGTTGTAGATGTCTTCCATCGGGCTCATTTTCGATTTTGCCGTTGTTTTCAGGATTTTGCCTGTTGCGGGCACAATATTCCAGGGCGGCCGCGAAAAAAGCACCGGGTGTCGCCCCCGGCCTCTTCCACAGTCGTCCGGCGATATTATATGCTATGTCGTGTTGGGGCGACCGTTTTGCAATGTCGGATCGGTCGCTCTGTTGTTTGGGAAACCGTGCCGGACGATCGAGTGCACTGAGAAGCCGCGATCGGAAAGCCCCGGAGCCCGCCAACGGAACCCAAGCCTGCAGGGTTAGGCGAATGGCCAGTGGCGAGTCCGAATATCAGTCGACCTGCAGAAAGGCCATGGATCCATGGACGCCGTAATCAAGAACTTCCCCATTGGCGACGACAAGTCCGGCCGTCCTTCGCAGAAGGAGGCCGAGGACGCCGTGCGCGTTCTGCTGCGCTGGGCCGGGGACGACCCGGAGCGCGAGGGCCTGCTCGACACGCCGGCGCGCGTCGCCAAGGCTTACCGCGAACTGTTTTCCGGCTACGACCAGGACCCCGAGGACGTGCTCGGCCGCACCTTCGAGGAGGTGGCCGGCTATGACGACATCGTCCTCGTCAAGGACATCCCATTCTATTCGCATTGCGAGCACCACATGGTGCCGATCATCGGCCGCGCCCACGTTGCCTATCTGCCGAACGGCCGGGTGCTCGGTCTTTCCAAGATCGCCCGCGTCGTCGAGATCTTCGGCCGTCGCCTGCAGACCCAGGAGACCATGACCGCCCAGATCGCCTCTTCCATCGACGAGACGCTGCGGCCGCGCGGCGTCGCCGTGATGATCGAGGCGGAGCACATGTGCATGGCGATGCGCGGCATCCAGAAACAGGGCTCGACAACGCTTACAACGACCTTTACCGGTGCCTTCAAGACCGAACCTGCCGAGCAGGTTCGCTTCATGACGATGATCCGGGGCCGCGGCTGATCCGCCGGCTCCGAGGCACGGAGCCGACGATGGCGATCGCCTTTCAGCCCCCTTCCTCCGACAAGGCCGAGCTCGAGTCCGGCGCGGCGTTCACGCCGCGCTTCGACGAGCACGGCCTGGTGACGGCCGTCGTCACCGATGCGCGCGACGGCGAACTGCTGATGGTCGCCCACATGAACGCCGAGGCCTTGGCGCTGACGATCGAGACCGGCATCGCCCATTACTGGAGCCGCTCGCGCAAGGCGCTGTGGAAGAAGGGCGAGACGTCGGGCAACCTGCAGACGGTGGTGGAACTGCGCACCGACTGCGACCAGGACGCCGTCTGGCTGAAGGTGTCCGTCGCCGGCCATGATGCGACATGCCACACCGGCAGGCGCTCCTGCTTCTATCGCTCCGTCGCCCGCGACGGCGATGCCGCCCGGCTGACGACCGAGGACGACAACGTCCGGTTCGATCCGGCCGCTGTGTACAGCTGAGGGTGACCTTTTCGAGAAGCCGCGTCGATCCGGGGCGGATTCACCACTTGGAAAGGAAGCGACTGTGTAATGCCGCATGAGGGAGACTGGGGACGCCATGACAGATCGTTTCCATCGTGCTTTCGGGACATCGGCGACGGCGGTTCAGGCTCTTTCTATCCCGTTTGCCACGACTACTTCCTATTGATGAGGCAGATCGGAAGACCTTGATCCATCGATGAGGATCGTTCCGCTCCGGGGGCCGATGCCAGAATGCCGCTAACGCATTATTGTTCGTAAAGGGGCGGTAGGCTCGCGGAACTGACGGTGCGAATGCAAGTTCTCTCCACGTCGGAGGCCTGATATGCTGAACTGGAGTTTCAACCGAAGCGCGGATACAGCCGATCCGGGTGGCCCCTCCATGAATCACGTAGCGCTGCCCACGCCGCCCGAGATCACCGGGCGCCCACGGATCGCCCTTGCGCTTGGCGGCGGTGCGGCGCGTGGCTGGGCCCATATCGGCGTCTTGCGCGCGCTCGACGAGGAGGGCATCGAGGTCAGCATGATCGCCGGCACCTCGATCGGTGCGCTGGTGGGCGGATGCTATCTCGCCGGCAAGCTCGACGAACTCGAGAGCTTCGCCCGATCGCTGACGATGCGCCGCATCGCCAGCCTGCTCGATTTCACCATCCGCGGCAGCGGCCTGTTCGGCGGCATGCGCCTGACCCGCCGGATGCAGGAGCATCTGGAGCACCTCTCGATCGAGGATCTCGACCGCCCGTTCGTGGCCGTCGCCACCGAGGTCAACAGCGGCCATGAGGTCTGGATCGCCGCAGGTTCGCTGATCACCGCCCTCCGCGCCTCGTATGCGCTGCCTGGCATTTTCGAGCCGATCAAGTGCAATGGCCGCACGCTGGTGGACGGCGCCCTCGTCAATCCGGTGCCCGTTTCGGTCTGCCGCGCCTACGAGGAGCCGCTGGTCGTTGCCGTCAACCTGAACTACGACCTCTACGGGCGCTCGGCGGTGATCAAGCACACGGCGAGCATCCAGGATCTCGACCGCGGGCGCCAGGAAAACGGTGCAGCGCGACTCGGGCTGACCGGCGTCATGGTACAGTCGTTCAACATCATCCAGGATCGCATCGCCCGCGCCCGGCTGGCCGGCGATCCCCCCGACCTGGCGCTGCATCCGCGGCTCAGTGACATCGGCCTTTCGGAGTTCCATCGCGCCGGCGAGGCGATCGAGCGCGGCTATGCCGAAGCAAAGGCCAGGATCCTTGAAATCAGGCGCATGCAGGAAGCCGTGATAGCGCGGTAAAAGAAAAGAGAGGCACAGGCAGATTTCTTGAAGAGGCTGGCCCGATCTGCTTCTTCTGCCTGCTTTTGGCACATCCTGCCCTGTAGCCACCCCACAGCTATACGACCGGACCGGGCATTCCCCGCGTCCATGCCAACCAGGAACAGGGGTCACGCCGCCGACCAGAACGCTCAGCTTGCGATGTATGCCTTGATCTCGGCCGCCTCACGCTCGATGGAGCGGATATGCGCCTTGACGACGTCGCCGATCGAAATGATGCCGACCAGGCGACCGTCGCGCTCAACGGGAATGTGCCTGGCGCGGTGCGTGCTCATCATTGCCATGACTTCTTCCACTGTCGCATCCTCCCCGCACCGGTGGACATTGCCCCACATCAACGCGGAAATCGGCTTGTCCAGGCAGTCTGCGCCGCTCTTGGCGATCGCGGCGACGATGTCGCGCTCGGCGATGATGCCTGCGATCCTGTCGTTGCGATCGACGATGACGATGGCGCCGATATGGTTGTCACGCAGATAGCCGGCCGCTTGCCGCACAGTCATCTGGGGCCCGCCGGTCACGACATTGCGGCCCTTCTCCTCCAGAATCGACTTTACATACATGCATTCCTCCCGGGTGCGACATGACGCAGAGAGGCAGGGAACCCGACAGGTGCACCCTGCCAACCGGAACGGCTGTCGCTCGACATCCGCTCCATCCGTCCCGGCGGGGCATGCGCGAACCGGAACATCGTGATCGTGCGCCGCCGGACACATGAATGCAAGTCCGGCCAGGGGTGGCGCCTATCCGCGCCCGCTCTCCTGGGCCGCGGCGGCCGGGTGTCTGTCGAAGAGCGGAAGGCAGAAGAAGCCGAAAAGGAAGCCGCCGATATGCGCCTCCCAGGCGATCGTCGCCCCCTCGGACCCGGCAAACATCTGGCCGAAGCCGATCGCGAGGTTCGTCAGGAACCAGACCGCACAAAAGACCAGCACGGAACGGTTCGACAGGGCCTCACGCACCGTTAGACGCCGGTTGAGATGGGGTTGACGCCGCGCCATTTCGCCCCCCGACGAGAAGACGAACCGCGTCGCGGCTCCCATGAGACCGGAAACGACGCCGGACGCGCCTATGACGACGGTCACCTCGCCCCAGTGAAAGGCGCAGTGCAAGGCAGCTGAAGCCGCGGCCGAAAGGCACCAGAAAAGCACGAAACGCCGCGTGCCGATGCGGCGGACCACCGGGGCGCCGAAGGCCACCATCCAGAAGCTGTTGAAAAGCAGGTGCTCCCAGCTGCCATGGAGCAAGGAATAGGTGACCGGCGTCCAGAGCCAGACCCAGTCCGCTGCCATGTACTCGGGCAGGTAGCGCGCTGCGATGAAGGCGAAGTTCAGAAGCACCCATTCGTCGGCGTCGGCCGAAATCAGATAGGTACGCACCACATGGATAAGCGCCAGCAGTGCCAGCGCCGCGACGAGACTGCCCGGCAGGTTGAACGCCGGTTCTCGCTTGCGAGGCCCGTCCGGTGCCGCCACGGGGGCCGCGTCACTGCCCGTATCATCCATGCTGACCGCCACTTCCGAAAAATTCCATGCCGGGCTTATACAGGTAAAAGAAAGGCCGTACAGCTTTCGCCGTACGGCCCGCGGCCACAGACCTGGCCGAAATCGGTGCTGAAGGTCTTCCCTTCGTGAAGTGATGACGAACCGTGTCACGGCGGCACGCGGCACACAATCGAAACCAGCGATTAACCTTAATGCCCGGCTGGCACGATCCTCGCATGTAAGCCTGCGACCGGCCGAGGCCTCGGCGCATGACGTGCCGTTCCGGTACAACATTGAGCGGAATTGTGATGCAGACGACCACCACACGAGCGATCCACGCCTATTGGTCGGGCGTGCGAGGAGCAAGGGATGTTCCTGACCGGCGCGACATAGAGCCGGCCGCGCTGCGACAGTACCTGCCCGACCTCTTCATCCTCGAACAGGTCAGCGGTTCCGCGCCGTTGTTCCGGCTCGCAGGAACGCGACTTTGCGCATTGTTCGGCCGGGAACTGCGGGCTACCGCCTTCGATCGCCTGTTCGCCGCGGAGGTGCGTGACCGCATCGGGCGGATCTGCGGCGCGGTCGCGGCGCAGCGGCGGGCTGCCGTATTGCTGGCGAGCGCCTGCGGGCAATCCAGCCGCCTGGCCGCTGTCGAGATCCTGCTACTGCCGATCACCTCGCAATCGTCGCATGCCGACCGCATTTTCGGCGCCCTGGTCCCGCTAGAGCCCGTCCCTCCGCTGGCCCTGCCGCTTCGCCCCATGACACAGGTGTCGTTCGAATCCGTCGCCCCGCAGCAGGAATTCGAACCTTGTCCCGAGCCAAGCCCGGCCGCCCTGCCCGCCACTGTTATCAGGGTCGGGGCCCGGGACTTCGGCCAGCGCCTGCGGCGCATGCTGAACCTTCGGGTGTTCGACGGCGGGAAGTAGGTGCGGCCGCCACAAAGCTAAAGAAGGCATCCGCGCCGGGAACGAACTGTTAACCTCGAACAGTTAGAAGTTTGAAAGACAAATTTGATTGGCCCCAGTCTGTCCATGTATTCGTTTCAGCAAGCATCGCCAACAGTCCGCAGACCGCAGCCCGACGAACGCACCTTCCAGCGCGTCTCTGTCAACCTGCCCGGCCGGCTGATGTTGCCGAACCACGACGAATACGAATGCACCGCCATCGACATGTCGCCGGGCGACGTGTTCTTTGCCTGCCATGCCCGCCCGCGTGCAGGCGAGCGGATCATCGCCTATGTCGACCACCTCGGGCGTATCGAGGGCTCGGTGACCAGGAGCACCGAAGACGGCTTCGTCATTGCGGTCAATGCGACCGAGCGCAAGCGGGAGAAGCTGGCGGCGCAATTGACCTGGATCGCCAACAAGCACGAGCTGGGCCTGCCGGAAGACCGGCAGCACGACCGGCTGACGCCGCGCAACACCCGTACCGAACTGGCACTCGACGACGGACGCCACTATCCCTGCCGCATCATCGACCTGTCGCTCTCGGGTGCCGCCGTCGATATCGACGTCCGCCCGGCGATCGGCACCCCGGTGCAGCTCGGCAACATGCGCGGCCGCGTCGTACGCCACTTCCAGGAAGGCGTCGCCATCGAGTTCTCCAGCGTGCAGTCGAAGGAAGCGCTCACCGAATTCCTTTGAGCCGTGGCCAAACAGGCCAGGAACGGATCACCTCAGGGGGCCACAGGGCCCTCTTTCAGTTTGGCCGCCCCGGATTTTCTCCCCTCCTACCGGCACGGCAAGGCCTGAGACCCATCGCCAGCCCCGACCACGTCCACAAGCCCTGATTGATTGCCTGCGCGACCGAGCCGGCCACACGGGCATCCTCTCCGCCGAGCAGTGTTCAACACCTGTGCGCACCGCCGCAGCCAACGGCGGGCCTCAGATCATTAGCATTTTAATCAAATCAGGCTCAAATCCGATTAAAATTATCGTCGACTTTTATTCTTATTTTATTCTGATGCTCTGAAATTTTGCTCTTAATTATACTTCGCTCTTTCGCGTCAGGTAAAAACATATCTGTCATTGTCCTTCCAGAACAGGGACAGGACAATGAAGAAGAACACCATCTGGACGGGGACCATCGGGCTACTGCTCGCTCTTGTATTCGCCCAGGCCGCACACGCACTTCCGGCCAACATGACCGTTGCAGGGCCGACCAACCAGCCGATCGGGCACTACGAGTTCTGCAAGCAGTACGCCGACGAATGCGGCGCGACGGACGCCGGCGGCCCGCTCGTCCTCAACGAGGCAAACTGGCGGCAGATTCTTGAGGTCAACTATACCGTCAACAGCTCGATCGAGCCGATGACCGACAATGAGATCTATGGCGTCGAGGAGCGCTGGGTCTATCCGGACACCGTCGGCGATTGCGAGGACTATGTCCTGCAGAAGCGCAAGATGCTGATCGAAGCCGGAATTTCGCCCTCCGCCCTCCTGATCACCGTCGTGCTGCAGCCCAACGGCGAGGGCCACGCCGTGCTCACCGTACGCACCGACCGTGGCGACTTCGTGCTCGACAACATGCGAGACCGGGTCCTGCTCTGGTCGGAGACGGAATACCGCTTCCTAAAGCGACAGTCCGAACGCAACGCCGGCAAATGGGTCAAGCTCCAGGACGGCCGAACCACTGCGGTGGGTAGCGTCCGCTAAAGCAGGTCGCACGACCGACTTTTATGCCCAGCGCGGCTTCGGCCATGACGGTGGCATACTTCGGAAAGACAGGCATCAGGCATTTCCCATCCGGGATGCCCATGACACTGCCCTCTACCTTACGGCCGCGGTCACTCTGTCCCGATCGAGGCCACCTTGCGGCCGGCTCACCGTCCCGGAGCCGGCCGCACTCTTTCTATCCGCCGGATGGCGGCCCCTGTTTACCCGATATTAACCACGCGCTCACACTCTCGGCGCAATCATGCGGGGGCCGGCCGGACCGGTGCCCGTGCATGCGAGAACGAAGCCGGGGCGGCGACCGAAGCCATGCAGGCAGCATCGAAGCAACATCCACGCGAGCCGGCAACCGAAGCACTGCTTTGCCCGCGCTTCCTGAGGCGCCTGGCCTTCGCCATCGCGGTGCTTGCTGGCGCGACGATCGCCCTCAGCATCGGCGGCCGCATGCTCGGCGAGCGCATCGCCCTGGCCGGGCACAGCGAGAGCAGTGAAATACAAGAGATCCTGATCGGCGAGGACCATCTTCGCCTGCCCGCAAACGTCATCCGCTTCGACGAGCAGCGCCGCAACGGCCAGACCGACCGGCTTGACCTGTATCTCACCTGGCCGGAGATGGAGGGCTACTCGAACCGCAATCGCCTCCGCTTCAACGATGTCGGCCAGCCTGAAAGCCTGCTGTTCCTGCAATTGTCACAAAGCACGATGTCCCGGGACATGTCGGGCCGCGTCCAACCGATCTACACGCACCTGTTCGCCGGCGAGCCGGAAGCGGGACCGGCCGGCCTGACGCTGCGGCGTCTCAGGCCGGGCTCCGGCTACGAACAGGAGGCCCTGCTGCTCGGCGCCCTGCCGGATGGGGCGACCTATGCCGTACGCTGCCTGATACCCGGGTCGGACCAAGCCTCGACCGGCGCCGACTGCCAGCGGGATATCCACATCGGCGACGATCTGTCGCTCCTCTACCGGTTCTCGAGCAGACTTTTGCCGCAGTGGCAGGCGATGGAGCAATCCGTTCGCTCCTACATGCAGCATGCTCTGACGGAGCGCGAGAGTCCCCTGCCCCGCACGAACAGACGATAAAAATCCGCCGATCTCCGCAACCAATGATTCATCATAAACCGATTGGTAACCGTGCCCCGATAGTCTCGCTCCAATCATCGTTCGCCAATCGCGACCGAACGACAGCGCAATCCGAGACTTGAAGAGTACCAGCGTGTTCCGTTCCATTTTCTCCGATCTTTTTTCGCGCACAGCAAAGTTCGCAGCGGCCGCGTCAAGAAGCCTGTTGCTCGCGGGCGCTATCGCAGCGGCGGCAGGCGGAACGGCGCATGCGAACCCCAAGTATGCCGGCATCGTGATCGATGCGAAGACGGGCAAGGTGCTCTACAACGAAGACGCCGACGATTTGCGCTATCCGGCATCGCTGACCAAGATGATGACGATCTACCTGACCTTCGAGGCGCTCGAGGCCGGCAAGATCAGCAAGAACACGCTCGTTCCCGTATCGAAGAACGCCGCGAGTGAGCCGCCTTCCAAGCTCGGCGTGCGTTCCGGCAGCAAATTGACGGTCGAGCAGGCGATCCAGGCGCTGGTGACGCGCTCAGCCAACGACGTCGCCACCGCGCTCGGCGAATTCCTCGGGGGCTCCGAAGAGCGCTTCGCCCGAATCATGACCCAGAAGGCCCGCGCACTCGGCATGACGCGCACCGTGTATCGCAACGCGCACGGCCTGCCGAACACCGCTCAGGTCACGACGGCCCGCGACCAGGCGCGGCTCGGCCTGGCGCTGCGCCAGCACTTCCCGCAGTACTACGATTATTTCAACACCCGCAGCTTCCGCTACGGCAACCAGACGATCGGCAACCACAACCGCCTGCTCGGCGTGGTCCGCGGCGTCGACGGCATCAAGACCGGCTATACCCGCGCATCCGGCTTCAACCTGGTCACCTCCGCCCAGGCGGACGGCCGAAGCGTGGTTGCTGTCGTCCTCGGCGGCCGGACTGGCGCCTCCCGCGACCAGCAGATGAAGAAGCTGATCGCCAGCTACATGCCGGCGGCGTCGCGCCGCGGTTCGGGCAACCTGATCGCCGAGACCCGCGATGCTCCGACCTTGTCCGCCGCTGCGGCTGCGAACTCCGTTGCCGCAAGCGTCGCGCCGACCACCACTGCCGGTCCTCTGGAACTGCCGGAGAACGGCCCCGTCCCGTCCTATCGCTACGAGGAGTCGCGTATCGAGATGGCCTATGCCGCCACCTCTGTCGCCAGCGCCTCGAACGTCGTCGGCAAGGAAGCTCTTGCTGCCACACTGAGAATCCAGCGCAATGTCGCCGCCCCGGCTTCGGCAGCCGACGTCGAACAGGGTGATGCCGACCCGGCTGTTGACGCGCTCACGACCGCCTCGACCGCGGCATCCGCCGGCAAGTCGGTACCCTCGGGCTGGGTCATCCAGATCGGTGCGACGCCGGATCGCGGCCAGGCCCAGGCGCTGCTGGATCGCGCCAAGGATCAGGGCGGCAAGGCCTTGCGCAATGCCGAGCCTTTCACCGTCGCCTTCGCAGATGGCGGGACGCAACTGTACCGCGCCCGTTTCGGCGGCTTCTCCGGCCAAGACAGCGCCGTCAATGCCTGCAAGGCTCTGAAGAAGAAGGGCTTCGCCTGCTGGGCGAGCCAGCAGTGAGCTTGGCAGCCGTGCGGGTCGCCACGGACCGGCACGGCATTCAGTTTAGCCTTGACCGATGCGAGCACCGGCACAGAACGGTGCCCGCGGCGGCAAGGCGGGCGGTGCCGGTCAGCGGCATCCGTCGTCCTCGATAGAGTAGTGCGTACGAGGGAATATCATGGCGATGAACGAGAACGTCACCGGCGCGCCGCCGGATGCCAGCATCAGGCGCGGGATCCGCAGCGGACTGCATCCTCTGCACGAGGCAGCGCTTCGAATCGCCGATATCGGCCGCGGCCGGCCTCGCACCAGGACGAAGGACCTGGTCAGCATGTTGCTTGCCCATGGCGCACGCGCCTGGCGCACGGGTCAGCCGCCGGCAGGCATCCACCTGCACATCGGCCGCAGCGGCCGCTGCCACCCGGTCCGGCTGCGGCTTCGTTGACCTCAGCTGGCGGCCCGGTCGGACGATCCGGGTGTGCGCCAATGCTTGCCGCAACAATCGGCGTATTTCAGGCCGGAGCCACACAGGCACGGATCGGCGCTGCGCCGTTGCAGCCGCCCGATCAGCGGAACGATGACGGCCGAGGGCAGCATCCGCGCGACGAGCGCCACGATCTTGGCGGAGACACCGGGCACCGCCAGCCGCCGACCAGACCTGTAGGCACGCCAGGCTCGCTCCGCCACCCGGTCCGCGTCCAGTCGCGGCAAGACCTTGAAAAGCATCGCCCGACCGGCGCCCGAGCGGGAGAGGAATTCGGTTTCCACCGGCCCGGGTGCGACACAGGTCACAGTGACGCCGGTATGGCGCAGTTCCTCGTGCAAGGCCTCCGAAAACGAGCGTACGAAGCTCTTGCTGGCATAGTACAGAGCCATGTTCGGGCCGGGCGTGAAGCCGGCAATCGAGCCGATGTTGAGGACGCCGCCTCGCCGGCGCTTCACCATTGCCGGCAGGAAGGTCAAGGTCAGGTCGGTCAATGCCCGGACGTTCAGGTCGATGATCCCGAGTTGGCCGTCGAGCGGAAGCCCGGTAGCCGGCCCCCGCAGCCCGTATCCGGCGCTGTTGACCAGCGTGTCGCAGTAGAGACCGTTGTCCGTCAGAAAGTCCTGCAGGCGCAGCGCCGCCTTGGGCGAGACCAGGTCGAGCTCCAGGGCAAACGTCTGTCCGCCAACCGCCTGCACGTCGCGGGCCGCGCCTGCCAGTTGCTCGGGCGCACGGCCGACAAGCACCACCGGGCTGCCCTCCTGGGCGGCGACTTTCGCGATCGCCCTGCCGATGCCGCGTGAAGCACCGGCGACGACCACCGCCGGCTTGAGAGCCTCTTCCGCCGTCATCCAGCCGTCCTCGCAGCCACAAGTGCTGGACGGTTCGACAGCCCGTTGACCTCGTCAGCGACTTTGCTGTTCAAAATCCGCTCGAAGCGCTCCAGTGCGCGTGCGACGTTGGCGCCGTCCATCACGCGGTGGTCGTAGAGAATGCGCACGTCGACGCAGCCGTCCTCGTCGATGGGACCCCAGTTGAGCAGTGTCGTCAAAGGCGTGAGAGGATTGAACGATTCTGCGCCCAGACCCGAGTAGACCGACAGCTGAAAGGTCCCGAACCGACGAGCCCGCTCGCGCGCGATGTTCAGCCCGAGCCACATCAGCAGCCGCCGGACCGGTGCTGGCGCCCGGGCGAATTTCAGCGCGCGCCTGAACTCCTTGATTTCGAGCACCGGACGTGTGCGCGCCGCAGCAATGGCTCCCTGCAGCTCGGCAATCGAGCGGCGCTCCGGTCCCTTGATGGAGCCGAGCAGCACGACACGCTCACCGTCGTGTTCCCGCTCGTGCGCCACCGAGGCGACGCTCATCGGATACTCGTAGAAATGCGGCCAGGGGAACTTCAGATAGGCACGACGGAGTTCCGGCGTCTCCTGGCAAAGCAGTCCGTAGCCTTTGAGGAACAGCACGGTCCAGGACGGACGCTGCGGCTGCGAGGCCCGCGCCGCAAGCAGCGGACCGAGGTTCATCCGTCGTTGCACCGTCACCCGCGGTATGCCGATCGAAAACCGCATGAGGTCACAGACCAGCCGGCGGGGTGGCGATATCTTCAATGCCCGGCCTCGCATGGCGGCACCTCTAATAAAGATAGGGAATGAGCCGCTTGGTCCGGTCCATGTAGTCGCGATAGGTCGGTCCGAAGCTGTCCATCATCATCCGCTCCTCCTTGTCGACGCGGAGGAAGAAGAGAAAGGCAAAGCCGACCAGGCCGGCCAGTCCGGCGATCCAGTTGGACAACAGGAATGCCTGGCCGAGCGCCATCAGCAGGAAGGAGGTGTACATGGGATGCCGGATCAGCGCGTAGGGACCGCCGCTGACCAGCTGGTGCTTGTCGCGGATCTCGAGGCTGATCGACCAGTTCTTGCCGAGTTCCTTGTGGGTCCTGCGAAACAACCACACGGCTCCGAAGAACAAAAGCGCCCCCGCGCCGACTGCCCAGGCCCGTGCCGGATAGTCGGCTGCCGCGGGCCAGTCGGTTGCAAGATAGACGAATGGAATTACCGCCATCCCCAGCACCGCCATGACGAGGCCGCACATATCGGACGGCGAGCGACGGTTGTCGACAACCCGGACGCGCCTGGCGCGGCGTTCGAACGGGTAGCGAATGACGGTCCACGCCACAATGCCGAGTACCCAAAGGATTTCGCCGAGGGAGGCGAGGGTCAGATTCATATTGGTTCACCGCTGCTGTTCGTCGTTACTTGGCATCCTTGATGCAACGAGTCCAGCGCTCATCCGCCGTTCATCTCGCGCAATTCAGTGACGAACTGTTGCGGCCGCAGCCAGATGGAGGGCGTTTTGTAGCCCATCGACTTCGCAATGTCGGCGACGAAGGCGTTGCAGTTGTAGACCGACGCCTGCCAGAAGCGGGACTTGGCCTTCAACTGGCGGATATAGGCCACGGTCTTCCGGTATTCGGCCTCGGTCAGCATGACCCGCCAGCTGGCAGACCGATACTCCTCCTGGAGATCGCCGTCGCTTGCTCCGGTCTCGGCGGGAACGGGTATGAAATGGCCGATCACATAGGGCCCCGGATCGAGGGTCGCAGGCGCCAGTCCGGCAACTTCGGGATTGATCATCCGGCCGGACTTGTCGGCACGTCCGAACACCACATAGGTGTGGCCGTAGCTGAGCGCGTAACGGGATCGGAACTCGATGAAATAGCCGCCATTGCGCCGCTGGCTTTCCGCTTCGGCGGTTCCGGGATAGCCGCGGTAGTCTGAAACGAACCGCGGCTGCGGCGGTTTGTCTTCAGATTGGCAAGATGCGAGCGTGAGCGCAAGAAGAACCAACAGCGATGCCTGACTTCTTCCCAGCATCATGGGCATTCTCCATTTCCCGCCACGGTGTGAGCAGCGTACTCCTGTCTTAAGATCACGCCACGGATCGGACGAGACGCGGTTCCAGCAGGCAATTTCCTCTGGACGGGGGAGTACCGTCGGGCACTCCCCCGATCCAGGTCAGGCGCTACTTGTATACGGGCGCCGGTGCTGCGGTCTCCGCCGGAGGCGGAGCCTTGCCCTTGCCCTTGCCGACTCCGCAGCCGCTGAGACCGGCCACGGCAAGTACTGCTACTGTCACGATTAGAAGTCTGCTCATCAATATGTCCTTTCCTTAGCACGGAATAGGTTATTAGAAGGCAACGACTCTAGTAATAGCCGTAAACTTCACAAAGGCCTAGTGCATAAGCGCCACAAAGTTAATCGTCGAGAAGAGCTAGCAAGATCAGTTTTTTCAACGGTTTGTATCATTCGTGTGATGAGCGGCGATCGCCCACGGCGAAAGCGGCGCGCGAAGCGGTGCTTCGCAACGCGTTGAACTGCCGCGGTTGCCGCATTCCAAGTGAATGGTCCCACTTAGAAAGAAGATCGAGCGCCGGTGCTTCTGGCATCCTTCGAACATCGCAGGCGATACGAAGCCGCTACCGGAGCTGAGTAGAAATACTGTCAGATGACCTTCACTCTGGTTCCGATGGGAGCGCGGCTGTAGAGATCTATGATGTCGTCATTGGTCAGGCGCACGCATCCGTTCGAGACCGCGTGGCCGATCAACCAGGGTTCGTTGGTGCCATGCAGCCGATACATCGTGTCCTTGCCCCCGCTATAGAGGTAAAGCGCGGCGGCGCCCAGCGGGTTGTGCGGTCCACCGTCGACACCTCCGGCAAATTCCTGCAGCCGAGGCTTGCGCCGGATCATGTCGGCGGTCGGCCTCCAGGAGGGCCATTCAGCCTTGCGACCGATGGAGGCCACGCCCTTGAAGTTCAGCCCCTCCTCGCCGACGGCAACTCCGTAACGCAACGCCGTTCCGCCACCCTCGACGAGATACAGGTACCGCTCCGCCGTGTTGACGACAATCGTGCCGGGTGGCTCGGCGCCGGAATACGCTACACGCGTGCGCCGGTAACGCGGCTCGACGCGGTAGGTGGTGTAGGCGTACGGAGATGACGACTGGGTTGTTGATACGCAGCTGGACAGCACCAGACCGAGGCTGCCCATCAGAAGGCTGCGGCGTGAAAAGACGTTCCTGTCCATTTGCACCTTCGAGTTGCTACACGAAGCCCCGCCGGAAAAACTACCATCGCTGCGCGCTACGGCCAAGTGTCCCCCACCTATGATTTAGCAGTAGGCAGCCTCAGTCGAAACGGCAGACAGAGGAGAAGCTCTGGATTGCTTTCGAAACACCTTGCTTCCACCCCTGCCCTCTGTTCGACTGTCGAAAAACGATACAGGAAGGGACGCAATGACATTCGCCTTCGACGGAAAAGTTGCGATCGTAACCGGCGGCGCCTCCGGGATCGGCGCCGCCATATCACGGCGCCTTGCCCGTGAGGGCGCCGAAGTCGTCATCGCCGATCTCGATGCCGGTGGGGCGCGCGATCTGGCAGCAGCGATCTGCGCGGAGGGCGGCACGGCGCACGACGCTGCGGTCGACGTGACGGATGCCGCCGCCGTGCAGACGTTGGCCGAGACGACCATGCAGCGATATGGCGGACTGCATCTGGCCGTGAACAACGCCGGCAGCCCCGGGGCGCGATCGCTGACGGCAGATTGCCCGCTGGACGAGTGGCGCGCGCTTCTGGACGTCAACCTGAACGGTGTCTTCTACTGCATGAAGTATCAGATTCCTGCCATGCTGAAGTCCGGCGGCGGCGCCATCGTCAACATTGCCTCCATCCTCGGCTGCGTGGGCCTGCCGACGACGGCCGCCTATACGGCGGCCAAGCACGGGGTGATCGGCCTGACGAAGACCGCCGCGATCGAAT
The DNA here is from genome assembly GCF_003046475.1 of Mycoplana dimorpha. GTDB lineage: Bacteria > Pseudomonadota > Alphaproteobacteria > Rhizobiales > Rhizobiaceae > Mycoplana > Mycoplana dimorpha. The sequence continues at coordinate 9,594 of NZ_PZZZ01000004.1, read as the reverse complement.
ATGCGAGGTTCGGCGTGCGGATCAATGCGGTCGGACCTGGCTGGATAGAGACGCCGCTGCTGTCGGAGCACGACAAGCTCGCGAGCAGCCGGCGCATGGAGGCACTTCAGCCGATGGGGCGGCGCGGGACGCCCGAAGAGGTCGCTGCCCTCGTGTGCTTCCTGCTGTCCGATCAGGCCAGCTTCATAACCGGAAGCTGCCACATGGTCGACGGCGCCTACACTGCGCACTGAAGTCCGGACTGGCCCGGCGCGTCAGGGCGGTGCCGGTATGCGTTGCCATCGCCTCGGAAGGGGCGCCGCAAAAGCCAAAAGGCTACAGAAGCCCCAGTTCCGCCAATTCGCGCCGGAGTTCGAGCGGCAACTCGCCTCCCTCCGCGTCGAGGCTCATCAGGTCGCGGGGCGCGTCTTCGCCCTTCAGATAGCGCCATCCCTGGAACGCCCGCTTCGGCTGAAGCTCGGTCTCCACGACTTCGGGCCCGAGCACCAGTTCGCAGCGGGTGATGCCGTCGGCGTCCTTGAAGGTCTTGAGGTCGATCAGCCGCTGACGAGCCTGTACCTGCCCCTTGATCACCCAATAGAGCGAACCGCCGTCCAGCAGTTCCTCGGTGCGCTTCGGAATCATTCGGGTGGTATGGGACGAGCACGGCTCGAGACCGGCGGCAATGGCGACCAAAGCACGCTTGGCAACCCAGCCGCGCAGGTCTTCGATCGAATCCGCACCGACGCAAAGTTTGATCAGGTGGAGGGCCATGGCCTCTTCAACGCCTTTCTCCCGCGCCAGTCAAGTCGCACGCTGGCGCCTCACGTCCGATGCCCGGGCATATGCGCGGAGGGTCCTCTTAACACTCGACAACGTTGACGGCGAGGCCGCCGGTCGAGGTCTCCTTGTAGCGCTCGTTCATGTCGACGCCGGTCTGGCGCATCGTCTCGATGCAGGCGTCGAGCGGCACGAAATGGGTGCCGTCGCCCTTGATGGCCAGCGATGCGGCGGTCACCGCCTTCACCGCGCCCAGGGCGTTGCGCTCGATGCAGGGCACCTGCACAAGACCGCCGACCGGATCGCAGGTCATGCCCAGATGATGCTCAAGTGCGATCTCGGCGGCGTTCTCGATCTGCTCCGGCGTGCCGCCCATCACGGCTGCGAGCCCCGCCGCTGCCATCGCTGATGCGGATCCCACCTCGCCCTGGCAGCCGACTTCGGCGCCGGAGATGGAAGCGTTGTGCTTGATGATGCCGCCGATCGCAGCCGCCGTCAGCAGGTAGTCGCGAATCCCCGCGGCATCGGCGTCCTCGTGGAAATGGAGATAATAGCGAATGGTCGCCGGCACGACACCGGCCGCCCCGTTGGTCGGCGAGGTCACGACCCTGCCGCCCGAGGCGTTTTCCTCATTGACGGCCATCGCATAGACGCTCAACCAGTCGTTCGCCAGCAGCGGATTGGTCTTGTTGGAGCGCCACTCCTCCTGCAGCTTGTCGTGGATCATGCGGGCGCGCCGCTTCACCTTCAGGCCGCCGGGCATGATGCCTTCGCCTTTCAGGCCGCGGTCGATGCAGTTCGTCATTGCCGCCCAGATCTGGTCGAGCCCGGCATCGAGCTCTTCGCGCGACATGGCGGTCTCCTCGTTGGCGCGCTTCATCTGGGCGATCGACAGCCCGGAGCGGGCGGCCATCTCGAGCATCTGCTTCGCCGACGAGAACGGGAACGGCACCTTGCGTTCGCTGGCCTGCGCCTTCGAAGCCCGCATCGTTTCCAGTTCGGTATCGGTGACGACGAAGCCGCCGCCAACGGAATAGTAGATGCGCTTCAGCAGCAGGCGGCCGTCCCGATCGTAGCCGGAGAACATCATGCCATTGGCATGCCCGGGCAGCGGCGTCTTCTTGTCGAGGACGAGGTCTTCCTTCGGCTGGAACGCATAGGACGGGTGACCGGCAGGCGTGATGCGGCCGGTCGCCCGGACCAGACCGACGATCTCGTCCATGCGGTCCGGATCCACCTTGTCCGGGCGTTCGCCCATCAGGCCCAGGATCACGGCGCGATCGGAGCCATGGCCGACGCCGGTGAAGGCCAGCGAGCCGTGCAGGCTCACCCGGATCGAGGCGATCGCCGCCCCCTTCGGGCGCGGCCAGTCCGGCGAAAGGATCAGATCCAAAAAGCGGTTGGCGGCCGACATCGGCCCCATCGTGTGCGAACTGGACGGCCCGATGCCGATCTTGAAGACGTCGAATACAGAGAGAAACATGCCTGGAACCCATCCGATGCAGACCGGCAGCGGTCGCGGCCGATCATGTGCCTTGCCGCGCGTGGCTCAGGGCCAGGAACGGCGGCTCAGCCGTATGTAGGGTGAACCTTAGGTCATTGCACCCACCGAGCACGGTGACGCCCCGACATGGTATGATGCCCCAGCGACATTGCATCACAGTGGGCTGCCGGAGGTGTCGCGGCAGGGCGCCGCGCTCACCTGATCACTCGCGCCGTCAGGCGCCGTTTACGAGATACAGCAGGGCAAGAACGCCGGCAAAACCCAGGACGATGCGAAGGGTGACACCCCAGCAGGACTTCTGAGCAGTACTATCCATGACTTCCTCGATTAAGAGCCCTGCACCGGCAGGAGCTCGTCGACAGCAAGCCTCCCAATAGTGAATCAAATCTGAAAAGGCAATCACCGAAAAAGGCGAAAACAAGGCAGCCACCCGAGACGGCCGGTCGAGATCACGGGAATATGCTGTGCTGTCAAACATTTGCTAGATGGGACAGTCAGTTGAGCCGCGGCCGGAGATCACAGTTCCGCCCAAACGGTAAACAACTCCCTGAAGCGCGGCCGGAACCGGTTTGCAAATCAGGCAAACCGTGGCAAACCTGCGGTCATGTCAGTCGCCGATCCGATCGCCTTCGCCGTCTTTCTTGTCCTGTGGCTGGCCTATGCCTGGATCACGGACAAACGGCATCTGGGCTCGCGGGTGAGCCTGACGCGGGCGATGAACATCCAGCGCGCCGTCTGGATCCGCAACGCCATGAAGCGCGACCTGCGCATGATCGACACCCAGATCATGTCGGGGCTGCAGAACGGAACGGCGTTCTTTGCATCAACCTCGATTCTCGCGCTCGGCGGCTGCTTTGCCTTGCTCGGCGCCACCGAAAAGGTCTTCATGATCTTCGGCGACCTGCCAAGCGTCTTCCAGGCGGGGCGCGCCGGGTTCGAGATGAAGGTCGGCGGCCTGGCCTGCATCTTTGGCTACTCGTTCTTCAAGTTCGGCTGGTCGTACCGGCTGTTCAACTATTGCACGATCCTGCTCGGCGCCGTGCCGATGGCCGGCGACGTCCACAAGGATCCGGCGGGTGCGGAACGCGCCTGCGAGCGGGTCATCCGCATGAACATCCTGGCGGCCGGCCACTTCAACGCCGGCCTGCGCGCCATCTTCCTGTCGATCGGATATCTCGGCTGGTTCGTCAGTCCCTACCTGTTCATGGTATCCACCGTCTTCATCATCTTCGTGCTCGTCCGGCGCCAGTTCTACTCGGAAGCCCGGCGCACGGTTCTCGAGAGCGTCGGATAGCGCCACCATTAAGCCATCTGCCCGGCACAAGGTCGCGCCCGAAAGTCGACCTGAACGATTCGCTGCAAGCTGAAACATGACAACAGAAACGATAGGCACCGCCGGCCACGAAGGCACCGGCACCATTGCGGCAAAGCGCCTGGTCTGGCTCGACGCGGCGCGCGGGCTGGCACTGGTTGCCATGGCGATCTATCACTTCACGTGGGATCTCGACTTTTTCGGCTATCTCGCGCCGGGAACGGCGGCCATGGGCGGCTGGAAGATCTTTGCCCGCCTGATCGCCGGCACCTTCATCTTCCTCGCCGGCTTCAGCCTCGTCCTCGGCCATCGCGTCGATATCCGCTGGCAACCCTTCTTTCTGCGCTTTGCCCGGATCGCCGCGGCCGCCCTTCTGATTACCGTCGCCACCTACTTCGCGTTTCCGGAGAGCTTCATCTTCTTCGGCATCCTGCACCTGATCGCCGCCGCGAGCGTGATTGGTCTGCTGTTCCTGCGGGTGCCGGTCGCTGTGATCCTGTTGTGCTCGGCCGCTGCCTTCGTCGCGCCGCACTGGCTGCGCTCTCCGTTCTTCGATCAGCCGGCGCTATGGTGGGTGGGACTCTCCCAGACGTTGCCGCGCTCGAACGACTACGTGCCCCTGCTGCCCTGGTTCGGCGCCTTCCTTCTCGGCGTGGCCGCCTGCCGGCTCTACCTGTCGCAGAGTGCTGCTGTCCGGAGCCCCGCGAAACCGGCGACTGAGAGCCGGATGATGTCGCTGCTTGCCACCGGCGGACGCCACAGCCTCGCCGTCTACCTGCTGCACCAGCCGATCCTGATCGCCCTGGTCTATCTGTTCACGATCGTCATGCCGCCCGAAAGGCCGGACCCGGTGGTCAGCTACCGCCAGAGCTGCGTTGCCGCGTGCGGCGCAGAGATGAGCGCCGCGTTCTGCCGCTCCTTCTGCGACTGCGCGCTCGATCAGCTTTTGGATCAAAACTTGTTCGACGGCCTCAACGACGGCACGATTAAGGCAGGCAGCGACCCACGCATTGCCGCCATCTCGCGGCAATGCACGGCCGATGCACAATCCGGCCCGGGTTCAAGCGAATAGCCGGGAGCGGCAGGGCCTGTCAGGTCCCTACCCCGATCTCCGCAAGCCGCGTCAGGCAGGCTTCCTCGACATTGTCGAGCTCGGCCAATGTCTCGTCGATGTCGCGGCGCTTCTGCCGCAGTTCGTCGCGCTTCTCGCCGACCTTGCGCATCAGCAGCTGCAGCTGGCCCATTTCGCCGGGCGGATCCTTGTAGACCTGAATGATCTCGCGGATCTCGGAAATGGTGAAACCGATGCGGCGGCCGCGCAGGATCTCCTTGATCAGGTGCCGGTCGGCCGCCCGGAACAGGCGGGTGCGGCCGCGCCGCTCGGGGTGGATCAGCCCTTCGTCCTCGTAGAACCGCAGGGTGCGCGTCGAGACGCCGAATTCGCGGGTGAGTTCGGTTATGGTGTAGTACTTATCCACGCAGGCTCCGAAGATATGATCGACCGTAAATTTTATTAACTTTTACGTGAAAGTCAATTTTTTTGCCGATCACCTGATCGCGAACCACCAGGTCGCAAGGCCGAGGAACGAGAAGAAACCGGTCGTGTCCGTCACGGCCGTGACGAACACCGCCGAGGACACCGCCGGGTCGGCCCCGACCCTGTCCAGCAGCAGCGGTATGAGGATGCCGGCGAGCGCGGCCGCCATCATGTTGATCAGCATGGCCGTTGCGATGATGCCGCCGATATCGGCGCTATGGAACCAGAGCCCGGCGACGCAGCCGATCAACGTCCCCAGCAGCATGCCGTTCAACAAACCGACGCCCGCCTCGCGGCGCACGACACGCCAGGCGTTGTGGATGTCGAGGTTGCGGGTCGCAAGCGCGCGCACCGTCACGGTCATCGTCTGCGACCCGGCGTTTCCGCCCATGCCGGCGACGATCGGCATCAGGATCGCCAGTGCCACGATCTCCTCGATCGTCGTCTCGAAGAGCGAGATCACCGAGGCGGCGATGGCAGCTGTGAACAGGTTGACGAGCAGCCACGGCACGCGCGAGCGCGAGGTCTCGAGCACGGTGTCGGAGAGTTCTTCGTCACCGACGCCGCCGAGGCGCATCAGGTCCTCCTCGGCCTCCTCCTGGATCACGTCGACCACGTCGTCGATCGTCAGCACGCCGACCAGCCGGCCGTTCTCGTCGACGACGGCGGCGGAGAGAAGGTCGTACTGCTCGAAGAGCTGCGCCGCCTCCTCCTGGTCCATCAGGGCCGGAATCGGATGGCTGGTCTGGCGCATCACCGTTTCGACCTTGATGTCGCGCTTCGAGCGCAGCACCCGGTCGAGGTCGACGACGCCGAGCAGCCGGAAGGTCGGGTCGATGACGAAGATCTCGGTGAAGCTGTCCGGCAGGTCCTCGTCCTCGCGCATGTAGTCGATCGTCTGGCCGATCGTCCAGAACGGCGGCACCGCGACAAATTCCGAGCGCATGCGCCGGCCGGCGGTGTCTTCCGGGTAGTCCAGGGCGCGCCGGAGACGGATCCGCTCGGTGAACGGCAGTTTGGAGAGAATCTCCTCCTGGTCGGCGTGGTCGAGGTCCTCGAGGATGTAGACGGCATCGTCGGATTCCATCCCGCCGATGGCAGCTGCGATCTGTTCGTTCGGCAGATGCTCGACGATGTCGAGGCGGATCGCCTCGTCGACCTCGGTCAGCGCGGCAAGATCGAAGTCGGCGCCGAGCAGCGACACGAGCGCGCGGCGCTGCTCCGGCTGGATCGCCTCGAGCAGGTCGCCCATTTCCGATTCGTGCAGGTGGGCGACGTGGCGGCGCAGGAACAGAAGATCGCGGTCGGCGATCGCCGCGCCGACATGCATGAGGAAGTCGGAGCGCACCGATCCGTCGGGCGCGTAGATGTCGCCGCCGTCGAATACGGCCGTCTCGGCCGCCGGGGCGCGCTCGCGATCGTCTTCGCCAGTGTCGCTCATCCGCGCGCTCCTCGAACCCAAGGACCACTCGCATGGCGCGAGCGGGAATAAGAATAAGATTGCCGTGCCGCTTACGGGCAACCGCCGCTCGTCCGCCGTGCCGCCCGGTTCCCTGCTAACTGAAAGCATCACCCGGGTCCATCGCCAGTCGCGGCAAATCCATGTATCCGGACGGCAAATTCTTCCAACTGTTGCGCAATGGAACGAGCCGGCGCCGCGCGCCATGACCGAATGGCGACTGTGCAATCGCCCCTGGAACCGCTAGGACGTCGGCGCGAGCCCTCGAGGATTGGACCGATGCCGATACGCCCCATTTTACGCTTTCCAGATGAACGGCTTCGGACGCGCTGTGAGCCGGTGACCCAATTCGACAGCGAACTGGCCGTACTCGCCGCCGACCTTGCCGCTACGATGCGCGCCGCGCCCGGCATCGGCATCACAGCGGCCCACATCGGCCACCTGGTCCGTCTAGTCGTCATCGAACTCGACGGGCCTACATCGTCCCGGATCTACGTCAATCCGGCCATCGAATGGACGTCGACGGAGACGCAGCGGAACCCGGAAGGCAGCGTGTCCATGCCGGGCGTGACCGCCGAGGTCGAACGCCCCGGAACCGTCAGATTGCGTTTCCAGGACCTTTCCGGCAATCCGCACGTCGAACAGGCCGAAGGCCTGCTGGCCGTCTGCCTGCAGCACGAAATCGACCAGATCGACGGCATCTTCTGGCTCGACCGCCTGTCGCGGCTGCAGCGGGACAGAACGGTGAGGAAGTACAGGAAGCTCGACAAGGGCTGATGCGTGCCCGGGCCATATCTAGGGTTCACTCTGACGGGCCAACCAAGCCGCCCCTCACCCGCAACGGCTGCAGTGCTGCGGCGAGGCAACGCATTCTGTAACGTCTTCAAAGCAGGCCGACATAAGAGCTGCCTGACGGTGCCGCACCGCCGACGCGACGCCGCCGCGGCGTGGCGGCAACAAGGCCGGGGCGCATCATCGCAATCAAATTAGAGACTTGGACGGAGAATCAAAAAAACCCGCCGAAGCGGGTTTCTTTAGATGGTGCGGTCGAGAAGACTCGAACTTCCACGGGTTGCCCCACAGCGACCTCAACGCTGCGCGTCTACCAATTCCGCCACGACCGCATCGTGGTAGGTGCCGATTTGCGCCGGCGGGGCTGCATGTAGCAAAAGCCTTTTGGGTGCACAAGGCCATCGCAACAGAAATCTGACGAGAAAAACAACAATTTCGCCAGGCCCTGTGAACAGCCGCTTTAACCCCTCAAATCCTTGCGTTGGCCCGCCTATATTGGCAAAGAGATGCCAAAAAGGACGCATCATGCAACGCGCTGAACTTCAAAGGTCGATGTTCGCCGCTCCCGGTTCGCGGCCGGCGCGCTGGCGGATCGAACCCGGCCTCACCCCTTACGATGCCGCCGTGGAGACCATGGAACGCGAAGCCGCGGCGATTGCCGCAGGCGAGGCCGACGAACTCGTCTGGCTTGTCGAACATCCGCCGCTCTACACGGCCGGCACCAGGGCCGATGCCGCGGACCTGGTCGATCCGGATCGCTTTCCGGTGTTCCAGACCGGGCGCGGCGGCGAATACACCTATCACGGCCCCGGCCAGCGCGTCGTCTATGTGATGCTGGACCTGAAGCGCCGCCGCCAGGACGTGCGGGCCTTCGTAGCGGCGCTGGAGGACGTCGTCATCGCGACGCTGGCGGAGATGAACGTCAGGGGCGAGCGCCGCGAGGACCGGGTCGGCGTGTGGGTGCAGCGACCGGAGCGGCCGCCGCTGCCGGACGGCTCGCCGGCCGAAGACAAGATCGCCGCGATCGGCATCCGGCTGCGCCGCTGGGTCAGCTTCCACGGACTGTCATTGAACGTCGATCCGGACCTCGACCACTTCGGCGGCATCGTCCCCTGCGGGATTCGCGGCTACGGCGTCACCAGCCTGGTCGATCTCGGCCTGCCGGTGATGATGAGCGACGTCGACGTGCGGCTCAAGAGCGCATTCGAGCAGGTGTTTGGTCCGGTGGGGGACCGCTAACAGATGCCTGAAGAAAAGTGCGCTCTCACGACACTGGCCGCGGAGCGCGTGCCGTTCGCATGCGGTCGGCCAGACTGACGCCCGAGGGCGATACGAACAGGTCCCGGACGGGGCGCCCCTCCTGCGGCGATGGGCGGCGCAATTGGAGCAGCCATGCGGCTGACGGGCGGCTAATCTCCGTCCGGTGATAAGGGGGCCGACATGGAAAAGTCCGGCGACGACAACACCATCCTCTTTCGATCCGGCCATGCCGATGGCGATACGCTCGGCGGCCGCATCTGGCGGGCACGCGACGCGCTTGATCTGTCGCTTGAGGACCTCGCCGCCCGGCTTGGGCTTCCGGTGGAGACCGTCGGCGACTGGGAACGCGACCATGCCGAGCCGCGCACCAACGCGCTGTTCATGCTCGCCGGCGTTCTCGGCGTATCCCCTTCCTGGCTGATCGCCGGGGTGGGCGACGCGCCGCCCGAGGGCGACAGCCAGGCCTCCACGCACCCGCTCCTCGAACAACTCAACCAGGTGCGCCGCCTGCACGAACAGACGGCGGAGGCGATCGCCGCGCTCGAGTCCGAGATCCTGCGCCTGACCGCGCGGCAGCGCGACACGGATGACTAGAAGCCGCGGGGCTTGAGTGACCGCGCCGGCTCTGCAATGGTCCGCGCCGAACAGATTCTGCCAACTACAGGAGAAAAATCATGGACGTACGCGCCGCCGTCGCCGTTGCCGCCGGCAAGCCGCTGGAGGTGATGACCGTGCAGCTCGAGGGCCCGCGGGCCGGCGAGGTGCTGATCGAGGTCAAGGCCACCGGCATCTGCCATACCGACGACTTCACGCTGTCGGGCGCCGATCCGGAAGGGCTGTTTCCGGCGATCCTCGGCCATGAGGGCGCCGGCATCGTCGTCGACGTCGGCCCCGGCGTCACCTCGGTGAAGAAGGGCGACCACGTCATCCCGCTCTACACGCCGGAATGCCGCGAGTGCTATTCCTGCCTG
>NZ_PZZZ01000003.1 GCF_003046475.1 Mycoplana dimorpha | reverse complement strand
AGCGCCGCCGCCCTCGTTGGTGAGGCGGTTTCTAGGCCCAACCCCCAACCAAGTCAACAGCCAAAATGACGGTTTTGCGAAAATTCTCGCCGGCCTCGGCGCAATGGCCTGGATTGCCGGCTTTTCCACCGCAAAGAATCTTCACCCCCGCCCTTTGCGGCCGGTTTTTGCCGGGCCGCCCTGATTTTTTCACAATGGCGTCGTCTTGCCGTACCAGATGGGGCGCGCTTCGCCGAGTCGCGCGGGTCGGATTTGACTAGGCCCCTTAACATGTGCATCTTCTCGCCCACGGGACGGCGCGCAAACGACACGGGACCAACGCGATCGGCATGACGACGACCGACAGGAACATGATCCGCACGCTCGGCAACGAACCGCCGATCCCGGCGGACGGCCGCCGTGCCCCCGACCGTCGTGAGATCTCGCTGCGCTGGCTGTCCGGCACCTTTCTGACCGGCATCACCTCCTCCATCCTGATGGGAGTTGCGCTGTTTGCCGCCCTCGACGGCCGCCAGCAGCTGGCGATCCCCGCCGAAGCCTATGCGGCGCTCTCGCCCTCCGAGCAGCCGGCCCCGGCCGACAATGCCGTCAAGCGCGGCCAGCGCATCCTCGAGCCGAACGTCGTCGCCAAGCCCACCGACAAGAAGGTCATGGAGGTCTCCACCATGATCCATGACGGCGAGAAGGAGGTGGTGCGCCGCAAGCCATTCGCCCATGTCACCATGGCGCTGGCCGCCAGCCACCCGGCCGTCGACGACTATCCGGGCTTCGATCCGCTGGCGATCTTCTCCGACGGCGGGCGCGAGGCGCAGCCGGTGTCGCGCACCGGCACGATCTACGGGTCCGACGTCGAATCCGAGGTGGCGCTGAAGAGCGGCGACTTCCCCTCCGGCGGCAGCGGCCTGGCCTTCGCCGACCAGATGTCGGTCGACGAGGTCGAGGAGAATGTCCGCACCAACGGCTCGGCGCTGACCGACGGCAGTACCCAGATCGCCTCGCTCTACTATGTCGACCCGCAGCGCTTCGCCTCCGGCAGCGGCGGCCTCGACCTTTTACAGGGGCTGACCGCCCGCATCGTCGAGGAGAACATGAGCGTCTCCGACTTCGACGCGATCGGCCCCGACGACGTCGAATATGCCGACGACGTCATCCCGGTGCGCCGCAGCCAGGACATCGTCGACCTGATGGCGCTGGCCGGCTATGCCAAGGCGCAGGCCGAGGACCTTGCCGGCTATCTCGAAGGGGTGCTGGGCGGTCGGCAACTGGCGCCCGGCGACGTGCTGCGCATCTACGTGATGCAGAAGGGCAAGCAGGCCGACATCGTCCGTGCCTCCGTCTATTCGTCCGGCCGCCACGTCACGACGGTGGCGCTCGACGACGCCGGGCGGTTCGTGCCCGGCGCCGAGCCGCCGCCGCTGGCCGCCGTCGCCGCCGCCTTCGAGGGCGACAAGCGCCCGGTCATGGCCTCCGGCCGCGACCTGCCGCGCGTCTATGACGGCATCTGGCGCGCCGCCCTGTCCTACGGCATGGGCCAGGACATGACCACCGACCTGATCCGGGTGCTGGCCAGCAAGGTCGATTTCCAGGCCCAGCTTCGCCCCACCGACACGCTCGAGGCGTTCTTCTCGGTCGCCGACGAAACCGGCGTCGCGGCGGACGATTCCGAGCTGCTCTATATCAACGCCCGCTTCGGCGACACCGACACGCGCGTCTACCGCTTCCAGGATCCCGAGGAGGGCTCCGTCGACTACTACGATCAGGACGGCCGCAGCATCCGCCAGTTCCTGCTGCGCAACCCGGTGCCGAACGGACGCATCTCGTCGGGCTACGGCATGCGCCGCCACCCGATCCTCGGCTATTCGCGCATGCACACCGGCACGGACTGGTCGGCCCCGCGCGGCACGCCGATCATCGCCGCCGGCAATGGCGTGGTGGAGCGGGCCGGCTGGGCGTCGGGCTACGGCAACCAGACGCTGATCCGGCACGCCAACGGCTATGTCTCCTCCTACAACCACCAGAGCGCCATCGCCAAGGGCGTCAAGCCGGGGGCGAAGGTCACCCAGGGCCAGGTGATCGGCTATGTCGGCTCGACCGGCCTGTCGACCGGGGCGCACCTGCACTACGAACTGATGGTCAACGGCTCCAAGGTCGATCCGCTGAAGATCCGCCTGCCGGGCGGCAAGTCGCTGGAAGGCGAGGCGCTCGCCCGGTTCCAGGTCGAGCGCAAGCGCATCGACGACCTGCTCGGCCGCAAGGACGACGGCCCCGAGGTGGCGGCGAAGCGGTAAGGAATTTCGAGATTATACAGCGATGCGGCGCTGGGCGCTTTGCGCCAGAAGCCGACATTCAGGCCCGAGCACGTCTTCGACTGGCTTGGGCCGGCAGCGGACTGTCCGGTTGCAGGCACCTAGGATAAGTTGGCTGCCGTTGAGCGCGCGAACACCTCAACAACCGCTTCCGACCCGCGCAGAGCCTAGGGTTCAACCACGAAGGGAATGTACATTCCCGCAGCGAAGTGCCCTTGCTCATTGCAGAACAGAACGTATTTTCCGGCCTTGAGGGTCAAAGTGGTATCTCGCGACTTGCCTGGATGCACATCGCCGAGTTCTTTGAGGCCCTTGAACTTGTCTTCATCGACGCGCGTGCCGCTTGCATCCATGGGAAAATCCGTCGCGGCAAGGTCCGTCTTGACGAGCAGAAGTTCGTGATCCTCGTCGGTGGAGACGTTCTTTACCTGGAACTGAACTTTGCCGGCTTTGACGTGATCAGCGCTTAGGGTAACCCCTTGCGAGCCGTCTGGTTTATTCCACAGTTCCGCCTTAACGACGGTCAGGCCGGCGGCGTAGCCTGGAACGGCAAAGGTAACGAAGAAGGCGACCACGGCGGGCCCGATTAGCGATGATCTGATCATTGACCGATCCCCTTTTGTGCCTGTGCGCTACTAAACCGCCGCATCCAGACCAAAGTATAGCCAGCCGGTGAAGCCGCGGGCTGATCCAAATCAAAGTCCAGTTTTTTGGTTTCGGCGGTGAAGCGATCCCGTATCCACGTACCAACGCGATCTGAAGGCTTCAGCTCGGGGCCAAGAACGGGGCATCCGTCGTCCGCTTCGCGCCAGATGCAGACATTCAGGCCCGCGCGCTTTGCCGTTGCGGGCGTTGCCCAAGCTCAAGCGCAACGAAGAATTCCAGCAGCCCCAAACTGAGCAGCGGTTCGGGGTAAGACATCTCCAAAACCGAAAAACACCACGTGAACCCTTTTTCAGGCGATCGCCATTGGCGTCGTCGGACGAAAGACGCGGGCGCCACGACAAACGGCGCGCGGGCCGTCCGACCCGCGCGCCGCATCTTTTATGCCGCACCGTGACAGGGCGGCGTGCTCTTTACGCCGCCTCGCTCTTGCTGCCCTTCGTGTGGAACAGCAGCCGATCGGAGCCCGCCGTCACCCTGACGGTCGAGCCGTCCGGGACCTCGTCGGAGAGGATCTTCTCGGCGAGCGGATCCTGCAGGTATTTCTGGATCGCCCGCTTCAGCGGCCGGGCGCCGTAGACCGGATCGTAGCCCTTCTCGGCCAGCCAGTGGGTGGCGTCCTCGTCCATTTCCAGCGTGATCTTGCGATCGGCCAGGAGTTGCCGGACGCGCTTCAGCTGGATCTCGACGATCGCCCCCATCTCCGCCCGCCGCAGCCGGTGGAACAGGATGATCTCGTCGACGCGGTTCAAGAATTCCGGCCGGAAGTGCGCCTTCACGACCTCCATCACCTCGTCGCGCACCTGGTCGCTGTCCTCGCCCTCGCCGAGCCGGGTCAGATATTCGGCGCCGAGATTCGAGGTCATGATGATCAGCGTGTTGCGGAAGTCGACCGTGCGGCCCTGGCCGTCGGTCAGCCGCCCGTCGTCGAGCACCTGCAAGAGCACGTTGAAGACGTCGGGATGGGCCTTCTCGATCTCGTCGAACAGCACGACCTGGTAGGGCCGGCGGCGCACCGCCTCGGTCAGCGCCCCGCCCTCCTCGTAGCCGACATAGCCGGGAGGCGCGCCGATCAGCCGGGCCACGGAGTGCTTCTCCATGTATTCCGACATGTCCATGCGCACGATCGCCGTCTCGTCGTCGAACAGGAAGCGGGCCAGCGCCTTGGTCAGCTCGGTCTTGCCGACGCCGGTCGGCCCGAGGAAGATGAACGAGCCGATCGGCCGGTTCGGGTCCTGCAGGCCGGCGCGGGCGCGGCGGACGGCACGCGACACCGCCTGCACGGCGTCGCCCTGGCCGACCACCCACTTGCCGAGCTCGTCCTCCATCCGCATCAGCTTGTCGCGCTCGCCTTCCAGCATCTTGTCGACCGGGATCCCGGTCCAGCGCGACACCACGTGGGCGATGTTGTCGGGGGTGACGACCTCCTGCACCATCGGGCTGGCGTCGCCGGCCTCCTGGCCCTCGGCCTCCTGCAGCTGCTTCTCGAGCTGCGGGATGACGCCATAGGTCAGTTCGCCGGCGCGCTGGAACTCGCCCTTGCGCTGCACGATCGCCAGCTCGTTGCGGGCCTCGTCGAGCTTCTTCTTCAGCTCCGCGGCGTGGCCGAGCTTGCTCTTTTCCGACTGCCAGCGCGCCGTCAGCGCCGCCGACTGTTCCTCCAGCGCCGCAAGATCCAGCTCGAGCTTCTCGAGCCGGTCGGCGGAGGAGCGGTCGGTCTCCTTCTTCAGCGCCTCGCGCTCGATCTTCAGCTGGATGATGCGACGGTCGAGTTCGTCGAGCTCCTCGGGCTTGGAATCGACCTGCATGCGCAGCCGCGAGGCGGCCTCGTCCATCAGGTCGATCGCCTTGTCGGGCAGGAAGCGGTCGGTGATGTAGCGGTTGGAGAGCGTCGCCGCCGCCACCAGCGCCGAATCGGAGATCCGCACCTTGTGGTGCTGCTCGTATTTCTCCTTCAGGCCGCGCAGGATCGAGATCGTGTCCTCGACCGTCGGCTCCTCGACGAAGACCGGCTGGAAACGCCGGGCAAGGGCCGCGTCCTTCTCGACATGCTTGCGGTATTCGTCGAGCGTGGTGGCGCCGACGCAGTGCAGCTCGCCGCGGGCAAGCGCCGGCTTCAGCAGGTTCGACGCGTCCATGGCGCCCTCCGCCTTGCCGGCGCCGACCAGCGTATGCATCTCGTCGATGAACAGGATGATCTCGCCGGCTTCCGCCTGCACCTCGTTCAGCACGGCCTTCAGCCGCTCCTCGAACTCGCCGCGATACTTGGCGCCGGCGATCAGCGCGCCCATGTCGAGCGCCATCAGCCGCTTGTCCTTCAGGCTTTCGGGCACGTCGCCATTGACGATGCGCAGCGCCAGCCCTTCGGCGATCGCCGTCTTGCCGACGCCGGGCTCGCCGATCAGCACCGGGTTGTTCTTGGTGCGGCGGGAGAGCACCTGGATGGTGCGGCGGATCTCGTCGTCGCGGCCGATCACCGGGTCGAGCTTGCCCTCGCGGGCCTCGGCGGTCAGGTCGCGCGCATATTTCTTCAGCGCGTCAAAACCCTGCTCGGCATTGGCCGAATCGGCGGTGCGCCCCTTGCGGATGTCGTTGATCACCTGGTTGAGCTTCTGCGGGGTGACGCCGGCCTTGGCCAGGATATCGGCGGTCGCGGCCGACTTCTCGATCGCCAGCGCCAGAAGCAGCCGCTCGACGGTGACGAAGCTGTCGCCGGCCTTCTTGGCGGCCTCCTCGGCCGTGGCGAACACCTTGGCGAGCGGCTGGGCAAGCGACAGCGAGCCGTTGCCGCCGGTCGTCTTCGGCAGCTTGGCGAGCGCCGTCTCGGTGGCGAGCCGCGCCTGTCTCGCATCGCCGCCGGCCCGCTCGATCAATGACGAGGCCATGCCCTGGTCGTCGTCGAGCAGCACCTTCAGCACGTGTTCGGGGGTGAATTGCGGATTGCCGTCGGCAAGCGCCCTGGTCTGTGCGGATTGCAGGAAGCCGCGCACGCGTTCGGAGTATTTCTCAATATTCATTAAATCGTCCTCCATGTCTCGGCCGGCCCGTTCGCGGCGCCGGTCGGGCGATTCGGGATCAGGCTCCCATGACGGCGAGCCTGTCAGGCAAAAGGTGGCACGGCATTGCACCGCATCAACCGATCGAGGGGAATATGGTGGAGGGCCGGCGACAATTAAAGGCCGGCAGGGATCGACAAATGCAAAAGACCCGGCGCAATGGCCGGGTCCTTGATAAATGCTCTGTCGCTGGAATTATTCCGAGCCGGCGGCTTCGAGGACCGGGCCGTCGCCCGCCTCGGACGAGGACTCGTCGGCCGGCTGGCCTTCGGTCCGGCGCGGCCGGCGCTGGCGCGGCGCGGCGCGGCGCCGGGCCGGCTGACGCGACGGTGCGGCGGCCTCCTCTTCCTCCAGCGAAACCTCCGCCGGCGTACCCTCGATCACCGGCTGCGGGCCGGTGCCGTCGTTCACCACCGGGGCAGGCTCCTGCTTCCGGGGCTCCTGCTCGCGCGGCTCGTGCGTCCGCGGCTCGCGGGCCTGAACCGGTGCCGGCGCCGGGGTGCGGACCGGAGCGGGAGCAGGCGCGGACGCCTCCTCGCCGTTGAAATCCATGTCGTCCTGGTCGCGATCGAAGCCGTCGCGATCGTTGCCGTCGCGATCGTTGAGATCACCGCGATCGTGCTGCTGATGCCGTTCCTGCATCTGCTGCTGGGCGGACAGGATGATGCGGTTGTAGTGCTCGGCGTGCTGGAGGTAGTTCTCCGCCATCACGCGGTCGCCGGAACTCTGCGCGTCGCGCGCCAGCGCTGCATATTTCTCCGCGATGGTCTGCGCCGTGCCGCGGATCTTGACGTCCGGCCCGGAGCTGTCATAGGTCCGGGTCAGCGGGTTGCCGCCCTTGCGGAAGTTGTTGTTATTGTTGTTATTGTTGTTATTACGCCCGCGGCCGCGCTTGTTTTGCTGTCCTGGCCTCATATGTCGCTCACCTGAAGTGTTTCTTGTCTTGATGTTCATGTATCCGGACGCCCGGCCGCAAATGCTGGCTCGGGCGAATCTCGTCGGCGAACACACCACGCCTGTCGGTGGTCCTGTCGTCGCGAAACGTCAAAGTAACAGGTACCTGCACAGAGCAGTCTCGAACCCCAGCAACTCTTCGATGAGAGAAAGCTTCGCGTTGGTCATGCCAGAGCGAATCTGTTTTCTATGACCCTTTGCCCGGTGCGTAGCCGCAACCTATCCCGCTTCATCGATGATTCCAAGCCTTTTCTTTGCGACATCTTGGCGTCAACACAAGAAGTTGGCGCCTGTCACGCAGGCTTCAGCCAGCGCTGAACACCAGGACCCGGTCGTTTCCGCCGAGATCCCTTGCCGCTTCGATCAACTGGAACCCGTTGCTCTTCATCAGCTCCGTCACCTGTTCCTTCTGATCGAAGCCGATCTCGAGGCCGACGACGCCGCCAGGCGCCAGGTGTCCGGTCGCTCCGCTTGCAATGGCGCGATAGGCCTCCAGCCCGTCGTCTCCGCCATCCAGCGCCCGTCTGGGGTCAAACCGCCTGACCTCGTCGTCAAGTCCGTCCACCACGGCGGAACGGATATAGGGCGGGTTTGAAACGATGATGTCGTACTCGCCGCTCACGGCGGAAAACCAGTCGCTCTCCAGAGCCTCGAACCGGTCCGACACCCCGTTTAACTGGGCATTGGCCCGCGCAGTTTCAAGGGCTCCCGGCGAAATGTCCGTGCCGGTGCCGAAAACGCCCGGCACGGCATCGACCAGCGCCAGCACGATGGCGCCCGTTCCCGTGCCGAGATCTAGCACCCGGCACCGCCCCTTCATCGCAACGATTTCCTCGGCGATCGGGATCAGCCGCTCGACGAGGATCTCCGTGTCGGGGCGCGGCTCCAGCGTGTCGGGAGAAAGCATGAGCGTCAAACCGAAGAACGGCCGCCGCCCGAGGATGCGGTAGACCGGCTCGCGATCGAGCCTGCGGGCGACTGCCGCCGCTACCAGCCCTGCTTCCGCCTCCGTCAGCGCCCGCTCGCCGCCGCTGATGAAGGCGGCCGCGTCGAGCCCCAATAGCCCCCCGACCAAAAGCCGCGCCTCGCGCGCCGCCTCGGGAATGCCGCCATCCGCCAGTTGCCGGCGGACGCCGGCGAGCGTGTCGGCAAGGGTGGCCGGCGCCATTGTCAGCCCCGCTGCTCGGCGAGCTGCGCCAGCTGGCCCGCCTGGTAGTCTGCCACCAGCGCGTCGACCACCTCGTCCATCTCGCCTTCCATCATCCGGTCGAGCTTGTAGAGCGTCAGGTTGATGCGGTGGTCGGTGACCCGCCCTTGCGGAAAATTGTAGGTGCGGATGCGCTCGGAGCGGTCGCCGGAGCCGACCTGGCTCTTGCGGTCCGCCGAACGTTCACTTTCGGCGCGCTGACGCTCCATGTCGTAGAGCCGCGAGCGCAGCACCTGCATCGCCCTGGCACGGTTCTGGTGCTGCGACTTCTCGGAGCTCGTCACGATGAGCCCCGTCGGCAGGTGGGTGATGCGCACGGCCGAGTCGGTGGTGTTGACGTGCTGGCCGCCGGCGCCCGACGAGCGCATCGTGTCGATGCGGATGTCCTCGGGGCGGATCTCGATGTCGATGTCCTCGGCCTCCGGCAGGACGGCGACGGTTGCCGCCGAGGTGTGGATGCGCCCGCTCGCCTCGGTCTCGGGAACGCGCTGAACCCGGTGCACGCCGGATTCGAACTTCAGCTTGGCGAACACGCCGCGCCCGGAGATCGTCGCGATGATCTCCTTGTAGCCGCCGGCCTCGCCTTCGCTCGCCGAGAGCACCTCCACCTTCCAGTTGTTGGCGGAGGCGAAGCGCTCGTACATGCGAAACAGGTCGCCGGCAAACAGCGCGGCTTCCGAGCCGCCGGTGCCGGCGCGGATTTCCAGGATCGCGCTCTTCTCGTCGGCCGCATCCTTCGGCAGGAGCAGGATCTGCATCTCGTCTTCCAGCGTCTCGATGCGCTCCTTCAGCTGCGGCAGCTCCAACTCCGCCAGGTCGCGCATCTCGCGATCGGTGCCCTTGTCGGCCAGCATCGCCTCGAGATCGCCGATCTCTGCCTGCGCCTTCTGGTATTCGCGGATCTTCGTCACCACCGGCTGCAGTTCGGAATATTCCGACGCCAGCCGCACATAGGTCTCCGAATCGGGACCCGCCGACATGCGCGCCTCGATCTCGCCGAACCGGCGCTCCAGTTCGCGCATCTTTTCAACCGGAAGCTTCGCCACCGTAGAACTCCAGATGTCGCGCAACGGAACCGAACGGTCTGGCGGTTGTCGCGGCGCGGTTGTTTCAATAGATCGGGCGATCCCCACCCGTGCGCAAGAGCCGGCCTAAAGCGGAACGCCGTTCTCCGCGGCGAAATCGGTCAGGATCTGCCGGACCGTGCGCGTCGGCGCGCGGTCCTCCAGCGCCTCTTCGAGCACCGCGGCAAGCTTGCCGGCGTCGAGGCTCAGAAGCATCGCCTTGATCGGCCCGAGCGCAGTCGCCGACATCGACACCGAGCGGAAGCCGAGCCCGAGCAGCGCCATCGCGGCGATCGGCTTGCCGGCCATCTCCCCGCACAGCGTCACCGGCGTCTGGTTGCGCTCGCCGGCCCGCACGATGTCGCGCAGCACCCGCAGGAACGGCCGGCCGAGCGGGTCGAAGCGGTCGGACACCCGGGCGTTGCCGCGATCGACCGCCATGATGAACTGGAAGAGGTCGTTGGAGCCGACCGAGACGAAATCCACCTCTTCCATCAGCTCGTCGAGCTGCCAGAGCAGCGACGGCACTTCCAGCATGGCGCCGAACTGCAGCTTCTTCGGCAGCTGTTCGCCGATCTTCGACTGCCGCTCGATCTCCTTCTGCAGCAGCGCGCGGGCTTCCTTCAGCTCGGCGACCTCCGTCACCATCGGCATCATCATCCGCAGCTCGCCGCCGGCGGTCGCCCGCAGCATGGCGCGCAGCTGCGTGCGCAGCAGCCCCGGCCGGTCGAGCGACAGGCGGATCGCCCTCCAGCCCAGCGCCGGGTTCTCCTCGTCGGTGCTGCGGAAATACGGCACCACCTTGTCGCCGCCGATGTCGAGGGTGCGAAACGTCACCGGCCGCCCGGCCGCCTGCTTCAGCACGCTGCGGTAGAATGCCTCCTGCTCCTCGGCCTTCGGCATGGTCGAGGCGATCATGAACTGCAGCTCGGTGCGGAACAGGCCGATGCCGAGCGCCCCCGATTCGTGGAGATGCGGCAGGTCGACGAGCTGGCCCGCGTTCATCTGCAGGTTGATCGCCTTGCCGTCCTTGGTAACCGGATCGACCGCCACCAGCGCGCGATACTGCGCCTGCCGGCGGGCGCGCAGCCGCACCTTTTCCTCGTAGGAACGCTGCAGGTCCTGCACCGGGCGCAGGTGCACCTTGCCCTCGTCGCCGTCGATGATGATCGCGTCGCCGTTCTCCGCCAGCGCCACCGCACCTGCTGCCTGGCCGGCCACCGGAATGCCCATGGCGCGCGCAACGATCACCACATGGCTCGTCACCGCCCCCTCCTCGAGCACCAGCCCGCGCACTCTCTCGCGCGGATAGTCGAGCAGCTCAGCCGCACCCATGGCGCGCGCGACGACGATCGCATCGTTCGGGAAGCTCGCCGCCGACAGCTT
This sequence comes from Mycoplana dimorpha, assembly GCF_003046475.1. Taxonomy (GTDB): domain Bacteria; phylum Pseudomonadota; class Alphaproteobacteria; order Rhizobiales; family Rhizobiaceae; genus Mycoplana; species Mycoplana dimorpha. Next base: position 678,571 of record NZ_PZZZ01000003.1, on the reverse strand, counting down.
GGCGCCGTAGCCGGTCAGCTGTCGCAGCAGCCGGTTGGCGAGGTCGTCGAAATCATGCATGCGCTCGCGCAGGTACGGGTCGGAAAGCCGGATCATCCGCGCCTTCGTCTCGCTCTGCACCCGCTCGACCGCCGCCTCGGCGGTCAGGCCGTTGCGGATCGCCTCCTCGAGCTTGCGCACCCAGCCGCGGTCGTGGGCGAACATGCGGTAGGTCTCGAGCACCTCGCGATGCTCGCCCTCATCCGGCACGTCGCGGCGCGACAGCATGTCGTCGATCGAGATGCGCAGGGATCCGAGCGCCTCGGCAAGCCGGCCGAGCTCGTGCTCGGAATCTTCGTTCAGGAGGTTGGTGACGACGATGCGCGGCTCGTGCAGCACGACATAGCCAAGCCCGATGCCCTCGCCGAAGCTGGCGCCATCGATCGTCACCGGCCGCGACAGATCCAGTTCCAGGCCGGGCTTTGTGAGCTTCTTCAGCTCCCCGGTAGCCACCATTTCGGCGATGACCATGGCCGTCGTCTCCAACGCCTCGACCTCGTCCTCGCGATAGTTGCGGCTCGCCTTGTTCTGGACGACGAGCACGCCGAGGGCGCGGCCGGTCCTGAGGATCGGCACGCCGAGGAAGGAATGGTAGATCTCTTCGCCCGTCTCCGGCAGGTAGCGGAAGGCGGGATGCGACTGCGCGTCGGAAAGATTGAGCGGCTGGGCGGAGGCGGCGATGGTGCCGACGAGGCCCTGCCCCATCTTCAGCTGCGCCAGGTGGACGGCGCCGGGATTGAGGCCCTCGGTGGCGTAGAGCTCGAGAATTCCGTCGGAACGCAGCACATAGACGGAGCACACTTCCGCGACCATGTTCTGTGCGATCTGGCGCACGATCTGGTCCAGGCGCTCCTGCGGCTCGAGCGGCTCCGCCATCAATTCGCGCAGCCGCTTGAGAAGTACGCGCGGACCCGCGGAGAGGTCTCTCATCGCATGGCGTCTCCCGAATTTCCACCCACCGGTCCCCTGCCGGGCGGGCGCCCGGCGAATCCGGTCGCTTACTTCTTATCGAGACCGTAGACGGAATGCAAAGTGCGCACCGCGAGTTCCGCGTAGGGGCCGTCGATCAGGATGGAAATCTTGATTTCGGAGGTGGTGATCGCCTTGATGTTGATGCCCTTCTCCGCCAGCGCCTTGAAGGCGGACGCGGCGACGCCGGCATGGCTGCGCATGCCGATGCCGATGACCGACACCTTGACCAGGCCGGTCTCGTGCTGGATCACGTCGAAACCGACCTTTTCCTTCACGCCTTCCAGAAGCTTCAGCGACTTCTCGACGTCGCCGAAGGGCACGGTGAAGGTCATGTCGGTCTTGGAGCCGTCCTCGGAGATGTTCTGGACGATCATGTCGACGTTGATATGCGCCTCGGCGAGCGGGCCGAAGATCGCGGCCGAGACGCCCGGCCGGTCGGCGACGCGCCTGAGCGAGATCTGCGCTTCATCCTTGGCATAGGCGATGCCGGTTACGACTTCCTGTTCCACGATCTCATCCTCATCACAAATCAGCGTACCGGGCGGGTTCAGAAGATCGCCCATGCCCGGCGCATCGGGATCCACGAAAGACGAGCGCACGAAGGTGCGGACCTTGTGCACCATGGCGAGCTCGACCGAGCGCACCTGCAGCACCTTGGCGCCCAGCGACGCCATTTCCAGCATTTCCTCGAAGGCGATCTTCTTCAGGCGACGCGCCTTCGGCTCGATGCGCGGGTCGGTCGTGTAGACGCCGTCGACGTCGGTGTAGATGTCGCAGCGATCGGCCTTCACGGCCGCGGCGATCGCAACGGCCGACGTGTCGGAGCCGCCGCGGCCGAGCGTCGACACGCGATTGTCCGGCCCGAGCCCCTGGAAGCCGGCGACGACGGCGACCTGGCCCTCGCCCATGCGGCGGATGATCTCCGTGCCGTCGATGTCGAGGATGCGGGCGGCGCCATGGGCGTTGTCGGTCCTGATCGGGATCTGCCAGCCCTGCCAGGAGCGGGCGTTGACGCCCATCGACTGCAGCGCGATCGCCAGCAGCCCCGAGGTCACCAGTTCCCCGGAGGCGACGATCGCGTCGTATTCGCGCGCGTCGTAAAGGGGCGAGCTGGCGCCGGTCGCCTTCGGCATGTTCTGCACCCAGCCGACCAGTTCGTTGGTCTTGCCGGACATCGCCGAGACGACGACGGCGACCTCGTGGCCGGCGTCGACCTCGCGTTTGACGTGGCGCGCGACATTGTGGATGCGGTCCAGGTCAGCGACGGAGGTCCCGCCGAATTTCATCACGATGCGTGCCATGTCTATACTACCGGTCTGATGGGTCGCGCGGGGGCGCGCGAAAAGTCGCCGGTCTCTTAACCGAAGCGGGGACTGTGCGCAATGGCAAGCCCCGGCGGTCCTGGCGCATCCGGTTCGGCCTTGCTCCGCTTCCCGAGGTGTTGCAACCGCGGTCCGAACGGCCGAAGATCGTCGGGGCAGCCAGCGATGCCGAAACGGAGGTCATCATGCCCGACGATTTCCACGCCTTCATCCAGAAACGCAAGGAGGTCGCCCGCGCCTACATCAACGGCGACGCCGGGCCGCTCGGGGAGATCGCCGCCGCCGCGTCACCAGCCAGCTTCTTCCACCCGCGCGGGCCGGTGGTCGAAGGCGCCGAGCCGGTGCTGGCGCGCTATGTCGACGACGCCGCGTCCTTCGAGGCGGGCGGCGAGAGCGACATGGAGGTCATCCACATGGGCCATGACGGCAAGATCGGCTACTGGGTCGGCTTCCAGAACGCCACCGCCCGCGTCAAAGGCGTGCCCGATCCCGTCCCGATGCGCCTGCGCGTTACCGAGATCTTCCGCCGCGCCAACGGCCAGTGGCAGCTCGTCCATCGCCACGCCGACCTGGTGGACAAGGGCTGACTTCCGGCACGGGCGCGGCTTGCGGCTTTGTCAGAAATCGATCGGCATTCCCGATTTCCTGAGCCCGTCGATGAAATGGCGATAGTCGCTGTCGCGGACATAGGGGGCGAAGGCCCGCCAGTAACCGGAAAGGTCGGCCGGCGCGCTTTCCATCGTCTCGGCGACCAGTTCGCCGGTCTCCTCGCCGCGCCCGCGCTGGCCGAGGCTCGCCAGCAGCACGACGCGGTTGAAATAGCCCCTGCGGATCGAAAGCGAGCGCTCCGAGCAGCGGATCGCCTCGTCGTGGTTGCCGAGATGGTAGTGGACGAGCGCGATCCGGTTCAGGAAGAGATAGGTGAGCGGATCGTTGGGGCTGAGCCGCATCGCCATGCTCAGCGGCTCGAGGGCGGCCGCGAAGTGCCCGGCGAAGATGCGCGACCATCCGAGCGCCATGTGGGCCAGCGCCAGGTTCGGATTGAGGTCGATCGCCCGTTGCGCCGCCTCCACCGCCAGCTGCCCTTTGTGCTGCACGAAGCGGGCAAGGCACAGGGCGTAGTTTGAATAGGGATCGTGGCTGTCGAGCGAAATGGCCTGCTCGGCGGCTTCGCACAGTTCCTCGCCATCCCGCGCGACATCGTCGCTGAGGCCGTGAAAGCACCTGGAATAGAGCGTCCGCGCCAGCATCATGTGGGCGCGGGCGAAATTCGGGTCGAGCGCGATCGCCCGGCGATTCCATTCGATCGCCTCGGCGAAGTGCTCCGGCGTGTCCTGGCCGGAAATGCAGATGCCGGCCGGCGCGGCGATCTCCTGAAGGCGAGCGGCGATGTTGACGCCGTCCCCGAGCAGGTTGTCGTCGTCTGTGACCACGTCGCCGAGATTGATGCCGATGCGAAACTCCAGCCGCCGCCCCGCCTCGAGGTCGGCATTGCGGCGATTGAGGGCGCGCTGGATGGCAACGCCGGCGCGCACCGCCTGCACGGCGCTGCGGAACTCCACCACCACGCTGTCGCCGGCGGCGTTGAAGATACGGCCGCCGTGCTCGGCCACCAGGTCGGCGATCGTCGTGCGGTAGGTGCGCAGGATGGCAAGCGTCCCCTCCTCGTCGGCAGCGACAAGACGGCTGTAACTCGCCACGTCGGCGGCGAGGATGACGGCAAGCGTCCGCTCCAACGGGACCGCCCCTCCCACAGCGGGATCAAGCATCGAGCCTACCCCATTGCCCCCCGAATCGGAATCGATTTCGGGTCCGGCGGAGTGATCTGCAGCTGCCGGCACGGTTCCGCCGGCCGTCGAATCCGGCACGAAACGGGGACAACAGCCCCCTCAAGACGCGGCTGCATCCAGCCTGTTCAATAGGTTGGACGTTCTTCGACGCGCCGGTCGTCCTCGTCAGGAAATCAGCGCCTACAATGGCAGCGTTCCGCCATCGGATACACCGGAAAGCGTTGCCGGCGAGGCGGGACCGGTGCCCCGGGTGCCCGGCGAAAACGCGCGCCGGAATCCGGGGGCCCGGCAGAAGATGGTTTCCCCCTCGACCCTTGAGGCCGGGGCGTGCCTGTGCGGCACACATGAATGGACCGGCGACTGGGCATTGCTGCCCTTTCGTGCGCGCCGCGGGCATCCAAGCAACAACGACAAGCCCGCGAGCCCACCCTGGAAAAGGTGCCGTCATCCGCGCAGAGGAACCGAAGTTGCCGTGGCAAAAGACACCGAAACGGGGCACGTCACGTGTCACCATTTAATACTTACCCGAAGGCACATGGCGTGCCCCGGCCGAAATGCCCGATCCGCGGGATCGGGAGACAGTCTTGGACAGCAACGACACGGACGCCCATGCGCCGCGTGAACGCACCGTCACGTCGATCGGAGACCGGAATGGATGGCACGAACAATGACCCCTCCGCGGCAACCGAAAGGCTCCGCCGCAACGCCTGCCGGCTGGCCGCGACCGAAGCCTGGCTGCCGCTTGTCGCATGCCGTATCCGCCGCTGCCGGCGAAGCCGCACATGTCTCGGCCGGTTCGCGCCGATGCTCGCGGCGGACGGCCGCCGATCGCGGCATTTGCCGCTTTGCATCGCCACCGCGTCGCGCCACAGCGTTCTCCGCTACTGCAGCCGCTTCGAGGCGGTCTGTCGCGCCCTCGCCGAGACGCCTGGCAATCCGACGTGCTCCCGCAAGGCCGATCGCCCGGACGAACGTGCCTGGCCCTGGCCACCGCTCCCGGTCGCAGCCATAGGTTCCCCCGGACGCGAGACGCCAGGGCGCCGCTGCGGATATCTGCGCCCGCGTCCGGCTCGACCCGGCACTTGACATCCCGCCGCAATGGTCCGACTTCAGGAGAAAGAGCAGGAGAGACCTTCCATGAGCGAGACCGCCCGCACGACCATCGACCAGGCCGAGGTCGACCGTTTCTCGGCCATGGCCGCCGAGTGGTGGGACCCGACCGGCAAGTTCCGCCCCCTGCACAAGTTCAATCCGGTGCGTCTCGCCTATATCCGCGATCTGGCCGCGGCGCATTTCGGCCGCGATCCGCAGGCCCACCGTCCGCTCGAGGGCCTCAGGGTCCTCGACATCGGCTGCGGCGGCGGGCTGCTGTCGGAACCGATGGCGCGCATGGGTGCGACCGTCCTCGGCGCCGACGCCTCGGAGAAGAACATCGGCATCGCCAAGGCGCACGCCGCCGGCAGCGGCGTCGAGGTCGACTATCGCGCCGTCACCGCGGAAGCTTTGGCCGAGGCCGGCGAGAGTTTTGACATCGTGCTCAACATGGAAGTGGTCGAGCACGTCGCCGACGTCGATTTCTTCCTCACCACCTGCGCCTCGATGGTGCGTCCCGGCGGCATGATGTTCGTCGCCACCATCAACCGCACCCTGAAGGCGGCAGCGCTTGCCATCTTCGCCGCCGAGAACGTGCTGCGCTGGCTGCCGCGCGGCACCCATCAGTACGAGAAGCTGGTCCGCCCCGAGGAAATCGAAAAGCCGCTCACCGCCTCCGGCCTGACCGTCACCGACCGCACCGGCGTCTTCTTCAACCCGCTCTCCAACCAGTGGAACCTGTCGCCCGACATGGACGTCAACTACATGCTGGTGGCGCGACGACCGACGGTGTGAGGGCGGCGGCTGGCTCGTGCGTGAAGTCGTCCCGTTTGTGATGTGAAGGTGCCCGGCCCGGAGCTGATCGTTCCCGTCCGCCCCTCATTCGCCCGCCGGAATACCGCACGTGTACCTCGTGCTAGACCTTGAGCGAAAGGACATGGGCCAGCAGGCTCTCCTGCCCGCCCCTGTTCGCCTCGGCGATCTGCCGCACCCGCGCCCGGTCGACCGACGCCACTTCGCCCGTAGCGGTGAAGGGTTCTTTGAAGGTGAAGGCCCCCGGGCCCGCACCATGATCGTGAAGCCGTTCGAGCCGGGAGACGCCGTCTTGCCAGTCCGGCCGGCTGCCGGCCTCGACCCACCACAGCACGAGCGGCGGCCAGTCCTGCCTGCGGTTCCAGTTGCGGGCGTGCTTGAGCGCGTTGGCATGCACGCCGTTGTAGGAAAAAGCCATCAGCGATTCGATGTCGCGCCAGAGCGACAGCGATGACGGGGCGCTGTCGAAGCCGCTGCCGTCGATGAACCGCGGAAAGACCTGCACGCCCCAGCTTTCCGGCCCCTCGACGTCCGGGTAGCCGGAGCGGCCGACGAACCCCTCGGCAAGGCTCGCCGCCTCGAAGTTGGCGGCCTCGCGCAGGCGAAACCCCTCGACGGCGGGACTGTCGTAGTCGTCGACGTGCAGCCCGAAATTGTAGATCGCCAGATGATGGCCCGCCATGCGCACCCGCTCAGTTCTTGTCGTCGGGCAGGACCGGCAGGGGGGCGATCTCGACGCCCTCCTCGATCAGCGCGCGCGCCTCCTCGGCCGTCGCCTTGCCGATCAGGCCGCGCTGCTCGGCCTCACCGTAGTGGACCTTGCGCGCCTCTTCCGGGAAACGGTCGCCGACGTCCTCGGCATTCGCCTTGATGGCGGTCACGAGTTCGCGCAGCTTGCCGATCATCTCCTGATTGTGGGCGTTCATCACGGCGTGCCGGCGCTCTTCCTTCTTGCGGGCGGTCGAGACCGACGGCGCCATCAGCCGCTTCGTCACCCGCGGCGAGCCGCAGGTGGGGCAGTTGACGAGCGAGCGCTCCTTCTGCCGGTCGAAATCGTCGGCCGAGCCGAACCAGCCCTCGAATTCGTGGGCATTGTCACAGACGAGGTCGTAGCGGATCACGCGGCAACGCCTCCCTTCGCCGGAAGCGCGACTTCTTCCACCGTGAACGTGCGTCCGTTCCTGAGGTTGGGGATCCGGTCGTGCGCCGCCTTGACCGCGCCGACGTCGACGTCGGCGACGATCACCGCCTCGCCCGTGCCGCGGGCCATGGCTAGCACCCGGCCCCACGGATCGACGATGATCGAATGGCCGAAGGTCTCGCGCCCGTCCTCATGCCGGCCGGCCTGCGCCGCGGCGATGATGAAGACGCCGTTCTCGATGGCGCGGGCCCGGATCAGCGTCTCCCAGTGCGCCTCGCCGGTCTGCCGGGTAAAGGCGGCCGGAACCGAGATGATCTGGGCGCCGGCCTGCGCCTCGGCCTTGAAGAGCTCCGGGAAGCGCACGTCGTAGCAGATCGCAAAGCCCAGCTTGGCAAACGGCAGGTCGGCGACCTTGGCGACGCTTCCGGGCGTGTAGGCCGAGCTCTCGCGCCAGCTCTCGCCGTTGTCGAGGTCGACGTCGAACATGTGGATCTTGTCGTAGCTGCAGACGCGAGCGCCGTTTGGCGCAAACAGGATGCCGCGGTTGGCGATCTTGCCGTCGGGACGGGCGATCGCCGTCGAGCCGACATGCAGGTGGATGCCGAGTTCGGCCGCCAGTTCGGCGGCCGTGCGGACGATCAGGTCGTCGTCCTCGCCCCTGATGATCGCCTGCAGTCCCGCCCGGTCCTTCTGCACCGCGCCGGTCATCTCGGGGGTCTGCACGTAGAGGGCGCCGGCGGCCGCCGCCTGGCGCACCAGCCGGGACATCGCCTCGGCGTTTGCCTGCGGATCGGTGCCGGAGCACATCTGGACGGCGGCGATCTTCACGGACATCGAGGTGCCTCCTTATGCCGCCAGCAGCGGATCGAGCTTGCCGGCCCGCTCCAGCGCGTGCAGGTCGTCGCAGCCGCCGACATGCGCGCCATCGATGAAGATCTGCGGGAAGGTGCTGCGCCCGTTGGCCCGCTGGATCATCTGCTGGCGGATTTCCGGCGCATGGGTGGCGTCGTGCTCAGTGTAGGGAACGCCCTTCGCATCGAGGAGCTTCTTGGCGGCAGTGCAGTAGCCGCAAAACTGCCGCGTGTAGATGTCGATCGAAGCCATGCCTGAATTTCTCCATGTGCTGTGCGTCTTAGCCATTCATATATGGTCCGCAAGTGCCCTTGCAAAGGTCAAAACGCCGACCTCCGCCGCGCCGTTCCGCCTCAGCGTTCGTGTTGCCGCCGCGACGGTGGCGCCTGTGGTATAGACGTCGTCGATCAGCAGCACCCGCTTGCCGAGCAGCGCCGCCTTGCCAGCTTCGGTGACGGAAAACGCACCCTGGACGTTCTCCTGCCGGGCGCGGATGCCGAGCCCGACCTGCCGCTTCGTCGGGCGCGTGCGCCGCAGGGCGCCGACCAGAAGCGGCTTGCCGGTCAGCCGGGCGATGGCCCGTGCCAGCTCGGCGGCCTGGTTGAACTTGCGCGCCAGCAGCCGGTAGCGATGCAGCGGCACCGGCACGATGACGTCGCAGGTGCCGACCAGGCCGTCGGCGGCGCGCACCATCCAGCCGGCCATCATCGGCGCCAGGTCGGTGCGGTCGCGGTACTTCAGGCTGTGAACCAGCGTCCGGGCGAGGCCGTCATGCGCCACCGCCGTGCGCAGCCAGGAGAACGGCGGCGGGTCGGCGATCGCGTCGGCGCAGAGGATGCCCGGCCCGAGGTCGTGCGAGAACGGCGCCCCGAGCACCTCGCAATAGGGCCGCTCGATGAAGCGCAGCGACGACCAGCAGGCCGCGCAGACGCCGGCGTGCCGGCCGAGCAGCACCTGGCAGCCGGGACAGGCCGGCGGGTAGATGAAGTCGATGACGGTCGCGGCGGCGTTCTTGCAGCGGCCGCCGACGATTGCACCAAATCTGGCCATCGCCGATTGCGTCATGCGATTGACATTCCCATCTCCATGGCGCCTTTGCGAAGGCACGAATGGCCGAAGGGCCGTCACCTGGCCCCAGCGACGGGAAGTGTCCATTGGAAGCGATCTTCGATCAAGCCCTGGTTGAACAAAACAGGCTGCGCACGCTGAAATCGTCCGACGCGCCCGCCGATTTCCTGCTGAAGGTGGCGGCCGACGAACTGGCTGAGCGGCTCGGCGTCATCGAGCGCCACTTCGACGAGGCGGTCGAGATCCATGGCTATACCGGCCTCGTGGCCGCGGCGCTGCAGCGCACCGGCAAGATCGGGCAGATGGCGCGTATCGAGACCGATCCGGCGTTCGCCGCGCCGGGGGACGCCTTCGTATCCGCGCCGCTCGAGCACCTGCCGCTGGAGCCCGCTTCGGTCAATCTCGCCGTCGCGCCGCTGTCGCTGCACCTCACCAACGACACGCCCGGCGTCTTCGTGCAGATCCGCCGCGCGCTCAGGCCGGACGGGCTGTTCCTCGCCGCCATCCCCGGCGCCGATACGCTGCAGGAGCTGCGCGACGTGCTGCTGCAGGCCGAGGTCGAGATGGCCGGCGGCGCGAGCCCCCGCGTCATTCCCTTCGCCGATATCCGCGACATCGGCGCCCTGCTGCAGCGCGCCGGCTTCGCCCTGCCGGTAACGGACAAGGAAACGTACACGGTCCGCTACGATTCGATCTTTCCGCTGATGAAGGACCTTCGCGCCATGGGCATGGCCAATCCGCTGGTCGCCCGCAGTCGCAAGCCGCTGCCGCGGTCGTTCTTCCTGCGCGCCGCCGAGCTCTATGCCGAGCGCTATTCGGATCCCGACGGGCGGATCCGCGCCACCTTCTCGATCGTCTACCTGTCGGGCTGGGCGCCGCACGAAAGCCAGCAGAAGCCGCTGAAGCCCGGATCGGCAAAGGTCCGCCTCGCCGACGCGCTCAAGGCGAAGCCGGCCGGATAGGCGATAGCGATAGAGGATTGGGGTGCGTCAGCCGGCGCCCACGATCGCATCGCGGATGGTCAGGAAGACCGTCTGCAATTGGTCCCGGAAGGCACCGAGGCCGCCCAGCAGCCCGATCGAGATGAGGGCGGCCAGAAGCCCGTATTCGACGGCGGTTGCCCCGCTCCGGTCGGCCACGAAGGATTTGAGCATACGCATTACGACCTCGCTTCCTGAACGCCGCGCCGGGACGGGATTGTCCAGGGCCGCATGTCGCCTCAGCAGCCGCTCGACACGCCGTCCGCGTCGACGATGCAGACCGCGCCCGGCATCTCCTGCAGAACGCTCCGGCGTACCGTGTAGCGCTTGCCTTCGCCGCGCTTCGGCACCGACCCGGTCGAAATCATGTCGAACTCGTCGGGTGTATGAGCCATCATCCGCGGGTTCGTCCGCGACGACAGCACCGGCGTCAGCACGAGCGCCAGCGCGATCGCAGCCGTGCCGAACAGAAGTGCAAGGTTGAGCACGCCGGTGCGGCCATTGCCGGAAACCGTCGTCAGTTCCTTGTCCTGAACCGCCTGCCAGAATTCGTTGTCCCGCATGTCCGTAACTCTCGATCGATTGTCTTGCCGTCGCACAGCCGCGGCTCGTCGCCTTGTCCGTCCGAACTGCCACACACCGTCGTGCCGCACGCATACATCGCGTGCCGGCTGGAGTATCATTGGACCACGGAGATAAACGTTCGATTAACGAAGGAATCCAAAATGCCGCGGCTGCGGCATTACAGAAGGTCGATCAGGTAGGGGATCAGTGGCTCATCGGCCGGCGGCATGGGATAGTCGCGCAGCATCTTCGGCTTGACCCATTTCAGCGCCTGCCCCTCGCGCCCGTGCGCCGTGCCGTCGAAGCGGCGGCAGACATAGAGCGGCATCAGCAGGTGAAAGTCGTCGTAGGTGTGGCTGGCGAAGGTGAGCGGCGCGAGGCAGGCGACCTTCGTCGTGATGCCGAGTTCCTCATGCAGCTCGCGGATCAGCGTCTCCTCCGGCGTCTCGCCCGGCTCGACCTTGCCGCCCGGGAACTCCCACAGGCCGGCAAGCTGCTTTCCCTCCGGCCGCTGCGCCAGCAGGATCCGTCCGTCCGCATCGACGAGGGCGCAAGCGGCGACGAGCAGGAGCCGGTGGCCGGCGGCTTGTGTCATGACCGGGCCGCTCCGCGATAGATGTAGCGATAGACTTCGCGGAAGCCGGCCTTGCGGTAGAGCGCCAGCGCGCCCTCGTTTTCGATCTCGGCCTGCACCCAGGCGCTCCGCGCCCCGCGCAGCCTGGCCCAGCGCATCGCGGAATGCAGGACTTCGGCCCCGATGCCGCGCCCGCGCAGCTCCGGGGCAACGGCAAGCTGCAGGATGCCGGCAAGGTCGTTGTCGTGGACCGCAAGTGCCACGGCGGAAGGGCCGAAGCCGGGCTCCTCGAAGAGGAACAGCCCCGTCTCCGGCTTGATGGCGCTGACGATTTCGGTCAAGCCGGCCTTCAGCGCCGGATCCTCGCCGGCGACCCGGATGCGCGCATTGACGAAACGCGGGACGTCGCGGCTCGGCAGGTGCTCAAGGCCGTCGACGCTTTCCATGGCCAGCGTCCCCGTCAGGTCCGCCATCATCACGGCCGCCTCGCCAAAACGGCCCCAGCCCGCATCGTCCATGAACGCGACCAGCTCCGGCGGCGCAAGCGGCGTCTGGCGCACCAGCAGCGGACGGCCGTATTCGGCAAACTGCTTGCCCGCCGTCTCCAGCCGGCCGGCAATGTCGCGCGTATCGGACGGATCGAGCGGATTGACGGAGTTCAGCCGCTTCGACGGATGGGCGGCGGTCAGCCGGACCAGCCAGCTGCCGTCGTAATGCGTCGATGTCGCCGGCCAGGCGCGAAAGCCGACGGCTTCGAGCCGGCGCACGCTCGGTAGGTCAACCACGGGGCCTCGCTCCATGACACACGCGACCGTGGGGGCCGTCTCAGCTGGTTTCTCGCCGCCAATCAACTGCGGTAGTCCCCGTTGATCTCGACATATTCCTTGGTCAGGTCGCAGGTCCAGACGGTGGCCCTGCCGGTGCCCAGCCCGATCTCCACACGGATTTCGATGTCCTCTGCCTTCATCACGGCGGAAGCGGCGTCTTCCGAATAGGCCGGGTCGCGCTCGCCGTCGACGGCGACGCGTACGTCTCCGAACCAGATCGCCAGCCGGTCGCGGTCGGCCATCTCGCCGGATTTCCCGACGGCCATCACCACGCGTCCCCAGTTGGCGTCCTCGCCGGCAACCGCCGTCTTGACGAGCGGCGAATTGGCGATCGACAGCGCGATGCGCTTGGCGGCCGCGGCGCTCTCTGCGCCCTCGACGGTGACCGCCACCATCTTGCGCGCGCCCTCGCCGTCGCGCACCACCTGCAGCGCCAGGTCCTTGAGCAGATCGTTCAGCGCCGTGCGGAACTCCGCCAGCGCCGGGTCGGCCGGTCCGTTCACCGGCGGCTGGCCGTCGGCCCGGGCAGCACCCGTGGCAAACAGCATCAGCGTATCGGAGGTGGACGTGTCGCTGTCGACCGTCACCGAGTTGAAGGTCGGCTTCACCGCTTCGGACAGCAGCACCTGCAGGGTGGCGGCCGGGATGTCGGCGTCGGTCACCACGAAGGACAGCATCGTCGCCATGTCGGGGGCGATCATGCCGGCGCCCTTGGCGATGCCGTTGATGCGGACGGCGGCATCGCCGATCCGGGCGGTGCGCGTCGCGACCTTCGGATAGGTGTCCGTGGTCATGATCGCCTTGGCCGCCTCGAACCAGAAATCCTCCCGGGCCGAGACGGCAAGCCCGTCGAGAACGCCGGAGAACTTGGTCGCGTCGAGCGGCTCGCCGATGACGCCGGTCGAGGCAAGGAACACCTCGCCCTCGCCGCAGCCGACCGCCCTGGCGGCCGCCGCGGCCGTCATCGCCGTGGATTCGCGACCCTTACGGCCGGTGAATGCATTGGCATTGCCGGAATTGACGACCACCGCCCGGGCCGTGCCGCCGCCAAGGTTGGCCTTGCAGAAATCGACGGGAGCGGACGGGCACTTGGACGTGGTGAAGACGCCGGCCACGGCGGCCGGGGCGTCGAACACCATCATCAGCACGTCGGTGCGGCCCTTGTACTTGATGCCCGCGGCGGCTGTCGCCATCCGCACGCCGCGCAGCGGCGGGATCTCGGCGAAGGTTTTGGGGGCGAGCGGAGAGACGGAACCGGACATGTTGCTTCCCGTGGCGCGACGATGGAGGCCCGCCTCGGGGGCGGGCCATGGGTGAGGTTTTTACGGCTTCTGCTCGCCGGGCTGCGTCTGCTCGTCGGCCTGGGGCTTGCTGACCTCGTCATAGGACTTCTTCAGCGCCGGGTCCTCGATCTCGACGCTGGCGGAGGCCTTCGCCGCTTCCAGCAGCGCGATGTACTTGTCACGCATGACGAGCTGGCGAACCTGCGGCTCGACCTGCTCCAGCGTCGGCGGCTGCTGCTGGCGCTTATCCTCGAGGAGGATGATGTGGTAGCCGAACTGCGTCTTGACCGGGGTCTTGGTATAGGCGCCCTTCTCCAGCCCGAAGGCGGCGGCCTCGAATTCCGGCACCATGCGGCCCTTGGTGAAGTAGCCGAGATCACCGCCCTCGGAGGCGGCATCGGTCGACTTCTCCTTGGCGAGCTCGGCGAAATCCTTGCCGCTGTCGAGCGCGGCAATGACGTCCTTCGCCTCCTGCTCGGTCTTCACCAGGATGTGGCGGGCGCGGACCTCTTCCTGCGGCGGCACAGCGGCGATCTCCTTGTCGTAGCGGGCCTTCACCTCTTCCGGAGTGATGGCGTCGACGACATGCTTCTTGAAATAGGCGTTGTGCAGTTCGCGATCGGTCAAAAAGGCGATGCGCTGCTTGAAGGCCGGATCGTTGTCGAGGCCTTCCTTGGTCGCGTCGGTGGCGAGCACCTTCACGTCGATCAGGGCTGAAAGCGCTGCGACCTTCTTCTGCTCGGGCGGCAGGTTGGCGAGCTGCGGATCGAGGCCGGCCATCGCCAGGTCGATCTCGGACTGGCGGATCTCGACGCCGCCGACCTTGGCCACGACCGGGTCGGGCTTGTCCTCGGCAAAGGCCGCCCCGTGAGCAGCGGCGACCGCGATCATCGCGACAGCGGCAAGCTTGCTGTATCTGAACATCGTCTTAAACCTTTCACAGACGGCCGGAATCGGGACGAAACCAGCGCTCGGTCGGTCGAACAGCACCCCGAATGTGGCCATTGTGTAACCGATTGCGCCGTTGACATCATTCGACCCCCCTCTTATCTGTCACGCAATCTCGCGTCCAGAACGTTTCCGGGCGTTTCGCGGCTTTGCACGCATTCTCGCAAGCCCTTCGAAGCGCCCTCGACACAAAAGAAAGGACCATCCCGATGGTCAGCCTCGGCGGCCTCGCCCGCAAACTGTTCGGCTCGTCCAACGAGCGCCGCGTACGCTCCTACAAGTCCAGGGTCGAGGCAATCAACGCCCTGGAACCCGAGATGAAGGCCCTGTCAGACGAACAGCTCGCGGCAAAGACCGTTGAGTTCCGCAAGGAGCTCGCCGAGGGCAAGTCGCTCGACGACCTGCTGGTGCCCGCCTTCGCCGTTGCCCGAGAGGCGGCCGTGCGCGTGCTGGGCCTGCGCCCCTTCGACGTGCAGCTGATCGGCGGCATGATCCTGCACGAAAAGTCGATTGCCGAAATGAAGACCGGCGAAGGCAAGACGCTGGTGGCGACCCTGCCGGTCTATCTCAACGCGCTGGCCGGCAAGGGCGTGCACGTCGTCACCGTCAACGACTATCTGGCCCGCCGCGACGCCGGCATGATGGGCAAGATCTACGGCTTCCTCGGCATGACGACGGGCGTGATCGTGCACGGGCTCGACGACGACCAGCGCCGCGAGGCCTACGCCTGCGACATCACCTACGCGACCAACAACGAGCTCGGCTTCGACTATCTGCGCGACAACATGAAGTACGACCGCGCCCAGATGGTCCAGCGCGGCCACTTCTACGCGATCGTCGACGAGGTCGACTCGATCCTGGTCGACGAGGCGCGCACGCCGCTGATCATCTCCGGCCCGCTCGACGACCGTTCCGATCTCTACATCACCATCGACGCCTTCATCCCGATGCTGTCGGAGGAGGACTA
This sequence comes from Mycoplana dimorpha, assembly GCF_003046475.1. Taxonomy (GTDB): domain Bacteria; phylum Pseudomonadota; class Alphaproteobacteria; order Rhizobiales; family Rhizobiaceae; genus Mycoplana; species Mycoplana dimorpha. Next base: position 663,339 of record NZ_PZZZ01000003.1, on the reverse strand, counting down.
CGAGATCGACGAGAAGCAGCGCTCGGCCAACTTCTCCGAAGTCGGCACCGAGAAGCTCGAGAACATGCTGCGCAATGCCGGGCTGCTGAAGGGCGAGAGCCTCTACGACGTCGAGAACGTCGCCATCGTCCACCACATCAACAACGCGCTGAAGGCCCACAAGCTCTTCACCCGCGACAAGGACTACATCGTCCGCAACGACGAGATCGTCATCATCGACGAGTTCACCGGCCGCATGATGCCGGGCCGCCGCTATTCGGAAGGCCAGCACCAGGCGCTGGAGGCCAAGGAAAAGGTGACGATCCAGCCGGAGAACCAGACGCTGGCCTCGGTGACCTTCCAGAACTACTTCCGCATGTACGGCAAGCTCGCCGGCATGACCGGCACGGCGGCGACGGAAGCCGAGGAGTTCGGCAACATCTACGGCCTCGAGGTCGTCGAGGTGCCGACCAACCTGCCGATCAAGCGTCTGGACGAGGACGACGAGGTCTACCGGACCGTCGACGAGAAGTACAAGGCGATCATCGAGGAGATCAAGGACGCCCAGAAGCGCGGCCAGCCGATCCTGGTCGGCACGACCTCGATCGAGAAGTCCGAGCTTTTGGCCGAGCGGCTCAAGGCGGCCCACGTCAAGGACTTCCAGGTTCTGAACGCGCGCTACCACGAACAGGAAGCCTACATCGTCAGCCAGGCCGGGGTGCCGGGCGCGATCACCATCGCCACCAACATGGCCGGCCGCGGCACCGACATCCAGCTTGGCGGCAACCTCGACATGCGCCTGGAGCGCGAACTCGCCGAGATGGAGCCCGGCCCGGAGCGCGATGCCAAGCGCGCCGCGATCGTCGAGGACGTCAAGAAGCTCAAGGAGCAGGCGCTCGCCGCCGGCGGCCTCTACGTGCTTGCCACCGAGCGCCACGAGAGCCGGCGCATCGACAACCAGCTGCGCGGCCGCTCCGGCCGCCAGGGCGACCCCGGGCGTTCGAAGTTCTACCTGTCGCTGCAAGACGACCTGATGCGCATCTTCGGCTCCGACCGCATGGACGGCATGCTGCAGAAGCTCGGCCTGAAGGAAGGCGAAGCGATCGTCCACCCCTGGATCAACAAGGCGCTGGAGCGGGCCCAGAAGAAGGTCGAGGCCCGCAACTTCGACATCCGCAAGAACCTGCTGAAATATGACGACGTGCTGAACGACCAGCGCAAGGTCATCTTCGAGCAGCGCCTCGAACTGATGGATGCCGAAACCGTCACCGACATCGTCGAGGACATGCGCCAGGAGGTGATCGAAAACCTCGTCAGGCTGCACATTCCCGAGCACGCCTATGCCGAGCAGTGGGACGTCGCCGGCCTGAAGGCGGGCGTCGCCCAGTACCTCAACCTCGACCTGCCGGTCGAGCAGTGGGCCGCCGAGGAAGGCATCGACGAGGCTGACATCCTGGAGCGGGTGAAGAAGGCTGCCGAACAGGCCGCCGCCGACCGCGCCGAGCGCTTCGGCCCGCAGATCATGAACTACGTCGAAAAGTCCGTCGTGCTGCAGACGATCGATCATCTGTGGCGCGAGCACATCGTCAACCTCGACCACCTGCGCTCCGTCATCGGCTTCCGCGGCTATGCCCAGCGCGATCCGCTGCAGGAATACAAGGGCGAGGCGTTCGAGCTGTTCCAGGCGCTGCTGGCCAACCTGCGCCAGACGGTGACGGCCCAGCTGATGCGGGTCGAGCTCGTCCGCGAGGCGGCCGAGGCCCCCGCGCCGGCGCTGCCGGTCATGGCCGGCCACCACATCGACGAGACGACCGGCGAGGACGACTTCGGCGAAGGCAGCGGCTTCATGGCGGTCGCAGTCAACCCCGAGGACCGCGATCCGCAGGATCCGGCCACCTGGGGCAAGGTCGCCCGGAACGAGCCCTGCCCCTGCGGCTCGGGCAAGAAGTACAAGCACTGCCACGGCGCCTTCGAGCAGGCCTGAACGCCCGCCGACGCGAAACCATCAGATGCCGCCTTCGGGCGGCATCTTCATTCCGGCGACAGGCATTCGGCCTCGGCCAGGGCGATCAGATTTTCCAGTGCCGCGATGCCGAGCCGGTTGATGTGCTTGCGGCCGAGCGCCACGTCGATGCGGAAGGCGAGCTCCTCCGCGCTGGCACCGACCAGGTCGGCCAGGCGCTCGATGCCGGCCTCCTCCAGGTAGCTGACCATGGTCGGCCCGATCGAATGCGCCCTCAGCATCTTCGCTCGCTCAGTCGCAGCAATCCCCATCAATCTCTCCCCGGGCGGTCGCTCGCCCATCCTTTGTTAACCCTGATCTGGCAGGATTTCGCACGTGTGTTGTGCGTTGCGTGCGGGTTCCTGTGTTCATGGCGGTGATTCAGTCGGCGGAGAAACTGCTGCCAAACCGGCTTCGCCGCAAGATCGCGCCTTTCGCCGCGAAGCTCGCCATCGTCCTTGCCGGGCAGACGCCGCGCGACAGCGCCCAGCGCATGGCGCTGCTCGCCTTCGCCATCCGCGTCGTCAGCGCGGCGATCGCCTTCGTCTCCCAGGTCATCATGGCCCGGATCATGGGCGAATTCGAATATGGCATCTTCGTCTTCGTCTGGGTGCTGGTGGTCATCTTCGGCAACCTGTCCTGCCTCGGCTTCCACTCCACCGTGGTCCGCTTCCTGCCGCATTACAGCGCGAGCAACGCCTTTGCGGAAATCCGCGGCCTCACCGCGACGGCCCGCACCTTTGCTCTTGCATCGGCGACGCTGCTGGCGGCTTTCGGCCTCTTCGGCGTCTGGCTCCTTGGGGACCGGATCGAGAGCTATTATGTCGTGCCCGTCTACCTCGGCATCTTCTGCCTGCCGATGATCGCGCTCGGCGACGTGCTGGAGGGGACGGCCAGGGCCCACAGCTGGGCGGTGGTGGCGCTGAGCCCGACCTATATCGTGCGGCCGCTGCTGATCCTGCTGTTCCTCGTGGCGGCGGTGTTCCTCGGCGCGCCGCATACGGCCCGCACGGCGATGGCTGCCGCTCTGGCTGCGACCTACCTGACCAGCGTCGTGCAGTTCTTCAACGTCGCGCTGCGGCTGCGGCGCACCTACCGGCGCGGCCCGCGCCGTGTGGAATTCGGGACCTGGATGCGGATGGCGCTGCCGATCTTCCTGATCGAAGGTTTCGGTTTCCTGCTGACCAATTCCGACGTGGTGGTCGTCGGGCTGGTGCTCGACCCGGAGAGCGTCGCGATCTATTTCGCCGCCGCCAAGACGATGGCGCTCGTCCACTTCGTGCTGTTCTCCGTCAAGGCCGCGGCGGCACCGCGTTTTTCCGCTCTCTACGGACAGGGCGACCGGACGGGGCTTGCGGCATTTGCGGCCGAGACGGTGCGCTGGAGTTTCTGGCCGTCGCTCGCCGTCGGGCTGACGATGCTGGTGCTCGGCGATTTCCTGCTGTCGCTGTTCGGTCCCGCCTTCACCACCGGCTACGGCGTCATGGTCATCCTGCTGCTCGGCATCCTCGCCAAGGCCGCCGTCGGCCCCGGCGAGGTGCTGTTGACGATGGCTGGCCAGCAGACGCTCTGCATGGGGCTCTACGCGACGGCGCTTGCGGCAAACATCGGCCTCAACGTCGCCCTCATCCCGGCCTTCGGCATCGCCGGCGCGGCGATCGCGACAGCCGGCGCCATGGCGATCGAGGCGGTGCTGCTGTTTGCCGCCGTACGCCGCACGCTGGGGATCACCCTCTTTGCCTTCGCCGCGCCGTCGCTGGCGGCGGCACGACAGGACAGGACTGACTGACATGGTTTTCATACCGGGATCGGGCAACGACGCCGCCGGAATGCCGTCCGGCTTCTCCGCCAACGACGCAGCACAGGCGCCGACGGCCGAACACCGCATTCCCGTCGGCCGCAGTGGCCGGGCGCTCTGGCTCTACCCGGCGATCGCCGGCTACGACCTGCAGCAGGAGCTCGATTTCCTGGCAAACCGCGCGGTGGAGCCCAACGTCTTCTTCACCGGCCGGTTCCTGGCACCGGCAATGCCGCGGCTCGAGGACCGCACCGTGCGCCTGTCGCTGATCCGCGACGAGGACGGCAGCCGCAGCCGCATCCGCTTCCTGATGCCGTTCTCGGTGGAGCGGCCGGGCTTTTCGGTGGGCGCGAGCATCATCCGTGCCTGGTCGAACCCGTTCGGCCCGCTCGGCACGCCGCTGGTGGACAGCGAGGATGCGGCCGAGACGATCGACAATCTCTACGAGGCCCTTGCGACGCCCGGCCACGGCCTGCCGCCGGTGCTGGTGATGCCCGACCTGCGGCTCGACGGCCGTTTCGCAACGCTTGCGCGTGCCGTTGCCATCGGGCGCAACCTGCCGCTGACGGTGACGGAAACCTACCGGCGGCCGATGCTCGAAAGCCTGCTCGACGGCCCCACCTACCTGAAGCAGGCGATATCGCCGGCACATTACCGTGAATTGCAGCGCCAGTGGCGGAAGCTCGGCGAACTCGGCGAACTCTCCTACCACGTCGCCCGCCAGCCGGGCGACATCCGCCTGCGCATGGAGCAGTTCCTGCTGCTGGAGGCGAACGGCTGGAAGGGGCGCGGCCGCACCGCGATGATCAACGACCGCTACCGCGCCGCCTTCGCCCGCGAGGCGGTGACCAACCTCGCCGAGGTCGACAGCGTGCGCATCCACACCCTCGACCTCGACGGCAGGGCGATCGCCTCGATGATCGTGTTTCTGGCGGGCGGCGAGGCCTATACCTGGAAAACCGCCTATGACGAGGAATTCGCACGGTTCTCGCCCGGCAAGCTGCTGGTGGCGGAACTGACGGAATGGCATCTGGACGACGCCAACATCGTTCGCTCCGACTCCTGCGCCGTGCCCGACCATCCGGTCATGAGCCGGTTCTGGGAGGAACGCGAGGATATGGGTACGCTCGTCATCGGACTGCATCAGAATCGCGACCGCGACGTGCGCCAGGTGGCGGCGCAGCTGCATCTCTATCGCAGCACGCGCAACGTCGCCCGCCTGCTGCGTGACAAGATCCGCGCCCTGGCGAAGCGGTGAAGCGGGGCAGCCCCGGCGGGTCCGCTCAAGCCTCCGTCCCGACCGGCCCTGCCGCTCTTGCCTCGGCCACGGCCCGCTCGCGCAGAAACCGGCGGATGACCTTGCCGGAGGTCGTCAGCGGCAGGCTTTCGACGAACTCCACCTCGCGCGGATATTCGTGCATCGATAGGCGATGCTTGACCCAGTCGCGGATTTCGGCGGCAAGACCGGTGCTACCGGCGTGCTCCGGCCGCAGCATCACATACGCCTTGACGATTTCGGTACGCACCGGGTCGGGCTTGCCGACGACGGCTGCGAGCTGCACGGCCGGATGGCCGGCCAGACAGTCCTCGATCTCGCTCGGGCCGATGCGGTATCCTGACGAGGTGATCACGTCGTCGTCGCGACCGATGAAGGTGATGTAGCCACCCTCGTCCATCCGCCCGAGATCGCCGGTGGTCATCCAGTCGCCGACGAACTTCGCCTCGGTGGCCGCCGCGTTGTTCCAGTAGCGCAAAAACATCACCGGGTCGGGCCGGCGCACGGCGATCTGGCCGGTGGCGCCCGGCGGCAGCGGCCGTCCCTCGGCGTCGATGATCGCCACGACGTGCCCCGGCACGGCCTTGCCGATCGGTCCGGGTCGCGAGACGCCGAGCCTGCCGACCGAGCCGATGACGATGTTGCATTCGGTCTGGCCGTAGAACTCGTTGACGGTGACGCCGAGCGTCCGCCGCGCCCACTCCCAGGTCTGGCGGCCGAGCGATTCGCCGGCGGTGCCGATGGTGCGCAGGTTGAGGCGGTAGGTGTTGCGCGGCTCCTCCACGCTCTTCATCAGCCGCAGCGCGGTCGGCGGAATGAAGGCGTTGCGCACGTCCATCTCCGCCATGATGCGGTAGGCCATGTGCGGATCGAACTTCTGGCCGGGCGAGGAGACCACCGGCACGCCGAGCAGAAGCGCCGGCAGCAGCACGTTGAGCAGGCCGCCCGCCCAGGCCCAGTCGGCCGGCGTCCAGATCCGGTCGCCGGGCTGCGGCAGGAGTTCGTGGTGCATCTGGAAGCCTGGGACGTGCCCGAGCAGCACGCGGTGGCCGTGCAGCGCCCCCTTGGGCGGGCCGGTGGTGCCGGAGGTGTAGATCATCAGCGCCGGATCGTCGGGGCCGCTGTCGACCGGCACGAAGGGCGGCCCCGGCGGACCGGCATCCTCCTCGACCGCCGTGAAGGACACGGTCCCGGCCTGCTCCCGGCCGTCAGCGAGGACGACGAGCTTTAGCGCCTCCAGACCGTCCCTGATCGCCGCCAGCCGCTCGAAGCCGAACGCATTGGTGACGACCGCGCTGGCACCCGCGTCGCGCAGCCGGAACTGGAGCGCTTCGGCGCCGAACAGCAGAGCGAGCGGCAGCGCGATCGCGCCGAGCTTGTAGATCGCCACATGGGCGATCACCGTCTCGAAGCCCTGCGGCAGCAGGATGGCGACCCGGTCGCCGGCGCCGATCCCGCGAGCGGCGAGGCCGCGGGCAAAGGCGGACGAGCGGGCGGCGAGCTCGCCATAGGAAAGGTTCAGGTGGTTCCCGTCGGCGGAGAAATGCTGCAGACAGATGCGGCCGGGCTCGCGTTCCGCCCAGGCGTCGGAGACGGCGGTGCCGATGTTGAACCGCCGGGGAATGTTCCAGCGGAAGTCGCGGCAAAGCTCCTCGTAGGTCGTCGGTTCGGCAAGCATGATGCGGCGCAGCCCCTTTCGCTGCAATGCAGTATCATCCCTGCCGCGCCGGCGGCAATCCCGGGCGCCTTCTACCCGGCGGACAAGCGGGCTTCCACCGCCGTCACCCCCGGAACGGACCGGGCGATCGCGACCGCGCGCTCGATCTCCTCGGGCGAACCGACCCGGCCGGTCAGAAAAACGATGCCGTTCTCGCAGGTCACCGCGACGTCGGATGCATCGACGGTAGCGGTCACCGACAGGGCGTCGGCCACCGCCGCCTCGAGCAGGGCGGGATGCGGGCCGTCGAAATGCTCGGGCAGCTCGCCGTGGAACGTGCCTTCCTTGAATATCATCAACACCTCCTGACGTTGATCCCTGCCCTCCACCGGGCATATCTTTCCTGAGAACGCGCAAGCTCAAGTCCGGTTCAACAGGCAAGCGTAAAGGAACAGCGCCCTGCAACTGGTCTGCGCCGGCTGTCGAGCGCCTTCAGCGACGAACCCGGCGCCCTTCACCTCACCCTCATCTCGGGAAATCGTATTCTTCGACGATCTCCCAGAACCTGTGGTTGATCGCGACGAGCGATTTGATGCTTTCGCGGATGCGCGCCATCTCCTGATCGTCCAGCGCCTCGACCTTTCCGTATCTCAGGTCGTCCTTGCCGTCGACGATGCGCATCAGCTGCGTCAATCCACGGCCGCTGTCGGGGTCGAAGGAATAGATGCAGTGGTTGTACTTGTTGCGCAGCTTCGCCTCCTCCGAGAGGCGCCGCGTCGCGTCCAGGATATCGGCGCGGCAGTCAGCCGGGGTCCTGTGCATCTTGCTCAGCCGTTCGACGAGGTCGATGCGCGCGCGGGTCGTGTTGAGGGTGAGGAAGATGACGATTGCCGTTTCCTTGTCGACCCGGGCCAGGCCGGCGATCATGTGGATCAACAGGCTTTCGGTGTTCGTCCACGTGTAGTTCAGCTGACCGATCAGGAGAAGTATATCTTGAAACTGCGGCATTTCACTTGACTCCGCTGCTTAGGATTCATCGGTCGAACGCAGATATCTCCTACGCAACGGCGTAGGCTGATGCAGGAAAGCATACTCCGGGCGCGGGACCCAAGAAATGGCGCCGAACCCGCAAGGAACATCTAAAAATAAAACTATATTAATCGATGAAATAAAGAATTATCGCGTCCGGATCGTTCCTGTACCTGCGGCAGGCCGTTCGAAACCCTGCGTCTGATCAATCTTTTCTCCGCAAGATCTAGATCGTTGGCGGTAGGTCGATTTCGCAGAAAACAACCGATAGGCGCAGACCGGGCGCATGGTCTAGCTCCAATTGTCAGCTTAAAACGCCGCCGGCCTCATTTCAAACTGCCGTCTGGCTTGAGCAGGGCTCCGGCATGCGGTCGGAAGGCGCATGCGCCTCGGGTTCGACGACGGCGTTTCAAGCTCCTGCCATTCCATCCCGTGTTCGGACGGGAGGATTTGGCAGCCAGACCGCAAGGCCAGAGGCGAGGACGCCTCGTGTGACGGCGCCCGGCACAAGCCAGTTGCATGCATTCATGTTCAACCAACGGCACGGCGAAGACGCTTAAGAGATGAATAGCGTCAAGCCGTAGCGGTCCAACGACAAAGGACGCAGCTATGTCGCGCAACGACAGACCCTACAAGGACGACTCGTCCCAGGAGCAACAGGAACAGCAGCGCCAGCAGGAACAGCAGCAGCAGAGCGAGCTCCAGGCGCAGCTCCAGGCCGAACTCCAGGCTCAGGGGCAGGCTCAGGGGCAGGCTCAGGGGCAAGGGCAGGCCCAGGCCCAGCACCAGTCCAGTGAGAACTGGAACGGCAACGGCAACCTCAATGGCAACGGCAACCTCAACCTGAACGGCAACCACAACACTAACACCAACACGACGACCGTCGACGTCACCGTCGACCTGTCGGAGCTCGAGGCCGAAGACAACGACTTCGCCGACATCGACATGGACCGCAGCTCGATCGACGGGATGTTCAACATCAGCTTCGACAACCTGCTGAACGAAGCCCTCACCGGCCAGGGCAATGACGTCGCGAACGTCTTCAACCAGGTCGCCAACATCCAGGACAACGACCGGCTCGAGGAAGCCAAGGTCGTGAACGACGGCTATGCCAAGTTCGAACAGAACGCCGACGGCGGCTATGCCAGGTCGGGTGACGGCATCGTCGGCGGCGGCGAGGGCGGCGACGGCGGCAATGCCTATGCCAACGGCGGTGACGGCGGACACGGCGGCTTCGCGCTCGGTGGCATCGGCGTCGGCGGTGACGGTGCCGGCGGGATCGCCGCAAGCCTGGCTGCCGGCGGCAGGGGCGAGGGCGGTAACGCCGACGGCGGCGACGCCGAAAGCGAAGCCGAAAGCGGCGAGGCCGAAGGTGGCGAGGGCGAGGGTGGCGACGGCGGCCGCGGCGGTGACGCACTCGGCGTCGGCCTCGGCCTCGGCCTCGGGCTCGGTGCCGGCCTGGCATTTGCCGGGGGCGGCGGCGACGGCGGCAACAACCGGGCCGGCGACGGTGAAGAAGGCGGCAACGGCGGCGATGCTGACGGCGCCGGCGGTGGCGGCGGTGGTGGCGGCGGCGGCGGCGGTGCTTCGACGGCCGGCGACGGCGGAACCGCAGTCGGTGTCGCTCTCGGCCTGATCGACCCGGTCTTCGTCGAAAGCGAAGGCGGCAACATCTGGGATTCGTCCAACGGTGGGGCCGGTGGTGCCGGCGGGGCCGGTGGGAACGGCGGGGCAGCCGGGGCCGGCGGCAACGGTGGCCGCGGCGGCGACGCCACGGATGCCGGTGACGGCGGCGAGGGCGGCGAGGCCATTGGTGCAGGTCTCGGTGCCGGTTATGGCGCAGGCATCGGTGCCGGCTTCGGCGGCGACGGTGCGGCCGGGGGCAACGGCACCGGTGGGGCCGCGACCAGCGGCAGCGCCACGAGTGGCGATGCCTATGGTGGCAATGCCTGGGCCAACGGCGAAGGCGGCCATGCCCTGAGCGGCGCCTGGGCCGATGGCTTCGGCGGCGACGGCTATGGCGGCGACGCCTGGGGCGGGGCCGGCGGAGCCGGGGCTGCCGGCGGCACGGCGACGACCGGCTACGGTGGCGCCGGCAACGGCGGCATCTGGGGCTCGAACAACGGTGACGACGGCTATGTCACCGGCACGAGCACCGCTTCGGCCAATGCTTCCAACCACATCAGCGCGTTCAACCAGGACATCGTCATGGGTGCGAACCTGCAGCAGAACGCGATCGACATGACCGTGGTGGGCGGCAACCTCACCAGCACGGTTGTCGGCGAAGACGACGACGCATGATGCCCTCCCGTGGCTCCGCCTTTCCGGCGAAGCCACGCAGTCTCGAACTGCGCGGCCTGACCGCGCAGTTCCCTCGATGTTCAGCGCTCCGATAGGAGCAAGCGTCGACAGCGGGTGGGATCATGACGGTAATGGACAGAATCACGGAAGAAATCGCCCATTTCATCGGTACGCTTCACCTGACGGCCGAGCACGCCATCCTTCGCGAGGCCTATCAAGATTTCATGGCCCGCAAGGCGCAGTTTTCGGATCCGGAGGTGTCGCCGCTCGGCAACGCCCCCTTTGAAGCGGCCCACGAACTCCTCGGCTTCGATCCGGAAGTGCCCTACAGGTCGCCGGCGCCGGACATGCATCATGGAAGTCCGTGGCACTTCCCGACCTTCAAGCTGTCGTTCTCGCCGATGGACATGAAGGCCTTCGAGCTACCTACGGGCTTTCAGTGGAGAATGCCGGATTCGGTCAGCGTCTCGGTCACGAGGTTCGAACCGCCGGAACTCGAACCGCCCGGCTCGGTGGTGACCTACGCCAACCAGACCATCTTTCTGTCCGACGACGACTATTTCGGGGTCGGCGGCCACGGGCTGAAGTTTGCGCCGGCGGCGATCGACAACACGGCGCTGCTCGCAGCGGCAAAGGACGCCTATTCGCTGTCGCCGATCGGCAATCTCGGAAAGCCGGGATCGAGCGCCGAGATCATCAAGGTGATCAAGACCGCCGGCGAGGCGCTCGACGGTTTCACCGCCGATCCGGCCGGCAGCTTTCATGTGTCGGTGCACCAGGCCGAGCGGCTTGACGGCATCTACGTCAACGGCGAACGCGTCGACGAAGCCCCCAGCCTCGAGGACTACTACAAGTTCGAGGGCAAGGAGCAGAAGGAGCCGGGATCCGAGGTCGGCAAGACCGGCAACGCGGTCATCGGCGAGGACGGCTCGATCATCGTCGAGGCCTCGGTGACGCTCACCGCCGGCGGGAACACGCTGGTCAACGAAGCCATCCTGAAGAATTTCTGGACCGCCGCCAAGGTGACCGCCGTGGTCGGCGACCACTACGAAATCAACGCGATCGTCCAGATCAATGCGGTCTGGGACACCGACAGCGTCAGCGCCGGCCTTTGCGACTGGAGCAGCGACGCCGCGGTCAACCAGGTGCTCAACATTGCCGGCTTCGACCGGCAGGACATTTCGAGCAACGACGCTGCAGACGTGAAGGATGCCGGCTTTCCGCAGTTCTGGGCCGTCACCCGGATCGACGGCGACCTGGTGATGATGAACTGGATCGAGCAGTTCATTTTCCAGAGCGACAACGACGTCGGCATACTGTCCTCGTCAGGGGCGACCACCAGCGTCATTGCCGGCGGCAACCTCGGCGTCAATCAGGTGTCGATCTTCGAGCTCGGCTTCTCCTACGATCTCATCATCGTCGGCGGATCGGTGTATGACGCCAACATCATCCATCAGGTCAATGTCCTGTTCGACAACGATGTCGTCGGCGCCCTGCCCGGCTTCCAGACCAGCGGAAGCGGCTCGGTGTCCACCTCGGGCAACCTGCTCTGGAACGAGGCGCACATCACCGATATCGGCGGCGCCGATCGGTTCGCCGCGCTGCCCGATGCCTATCTGAAGGCTGCCAGAAGCTTCGCAGACGGCGGCGACAGCCTGTCGAAGGGGGTGCTGACGGACGAGGCCTTTGCCGGGCTGCAGGGATTGCGGGTGCTCTACATCAGCGGTGACCTGCTCAGCCTACAATATATCAAGCAGACGAGCATTCTCGGCGACAGCGACCAGATCGCCCTGGCGATGGATGCGCTGAAGCCGCATCTGGATGCGGATTGGACCCTTTCCACCGGAAACAATGCGCTGATCAACAACGCAGCCATCTACGACCTGGATTCCTTCGGGAAAACCTATGTCGGCGGCCAGAAATATTCGCAGGAAACGCTGATCCAGGCCGAGCTGATTTCCAGCCAGCCCGACCACCTGGGCGCCCAGAACCCGGATGCACTGGTCAGCGAGGCCGTCCTGTTCCTGGACAGCTCGATGCTCGACTCACCCGGCGAGGCAGCCACCGCCGTCTACGTTCCTTCCGCGCACGACGCACCGACGGATGACGGGCTGCAGCACATGCTCGGCCACTGAGGGGGATTCATGTCCGACAATCGCAAGAGAAGCCCAGACGCCATGAATGCGTCTGCGCAAGTGGAATATGCCGCTAAACGCCAGGAGCCGGCACCGGAGCTCGACCGGGCGTACGAACGGTTCGAGCAGGCGGTGACGGCGTTCATCAACGTCGCCCTCGACGATTCCGGTTCGGCGGCACACAAGGCCGGGCCGAGCGCGACTGCGGATGGCGCGCCCGGCGCGGCGCGGCCCATCGGGACTTCGCCGGCCGCGACTGTCAACCCCCGGCCTGGTGGCGGGCCGGTTGCGGCCCCCCCGCCGGCCCCCGTGCCAGGCGTCGCTCCGGCCGCCGAAGCCGCCCCCCCTGCCCCCGTAGAGCCGCAAGGCGCTTCGAGCGAGGCTGAGCCAGGCCTTGCCGGGACCAGGGACCGCGCTGCCGAGGTGCCGTTTCTGCGCCGGTCGGACGAGCGGATTACAGCGGAAGGGCCGGGCGTCGTGCGACGGCAGCCCGACCCGCCCCCGGCCGCCACACCGCAGCTGCTGCAGGGTGGGCAGGCCGCCGCCGAACCTCGGCCGGGCAACGGGCAGGCATCGCCCCCGCCGCCGAAGCAGGCGGATGCGGTCGCGCCGGACATGACACGGACCGCACCGCGCCCCGCCGATCGGCCTGCTGCCGGCGGCACCCGCCTGAGCTTCGGCCTCGATCAACCCACCGTGCTGCGCTTCGACGCCGGTTCGCCCCCAGCCGGCATGCCGCGCCCGCAGGCGCAGGCCCACCCGGCCGCGGAGGCTGCGGCGCCAAAGGCCGACAGCAAGCCGCTTTCGGAGGCCACGCCGAAGCCGGCGAAGCCGGAACCGACGGTGGCCAAGTCGGCCGAGGGGCTGGTGACGATCGAGGCCGATACCGGCCCGATCAAGGCAGAGAACCGCTCCGGCAACCCGACGTTCTCCAGCGGCGGCGGCAAGGGATCCGGTTCCGGTGGCGGCACCTTTCACAAGCGCCTGGGTCCGATCGATTTCTCTGCCAGCCTGAAGGCCGGCGTCAGCGCGGTGCGGCGCAACCTCGCCGCCGTCATGCTCTTCACGCTCGTCAGCAACGTGCTGGTGCTGGCGATTCCGATCTATCTGTTCCAGATTTCCGACCGCGTGCTGACCAGCCGGTCGGTCGACACGCTGATCATGCTGACCCTGGTGATCGTCGGTGCGATCGTCCTGCAGTCGGCGTTCGACGCCATCCGGCGCTTCATCCTGATGCGGACGGCGGTCGAGGTCGCGGCCCAGCTCGGGGCCCCGATCCTCAGTGCCGCGGCACGCGCCTCGCTCAACAGCAACGGCCGGGAATACCAGACGCTTGGCGACCTCCAGCAGGTCCGCTCGTTCCTGCTGTCGCGGACGCTGCTGTCGTTCCTCGACGCGCCGCTCGCTCCCCTGTTCGTGCTGGCCGTGTTCCTGATCCATCCGCATCTCGGATCGATCGTGATCGCCACGGCGCTGCTGCTTCTGGTCTTCACCCTCATCAACCAGCGGCTCACCGCGACCTCGTTTGCCGAGGCCAACACCGCCCAGGTCAAGGCCAACCTTCACCTCGAAGCGATGTCGCGCAATTCGCAGGTGATCAACGCGCTGGCGATGATCCCGGAAGCGGTGCAGATCTGGGGCCGGGATACGGCGACGTCGCTGCGCGCCCAGGTCATCGCGCAGGATCGCAACATCGCCATGACGGCGCTGTCGAAGGGCGTCCGGCTGCTGTCGCAGGTGGCGATGCTGGGGTGGGGCGCCCACCTCGCCATCAAGGGCGAAATGACCGGCGGGATGGTGATCGCCTCGTCGATCATCGCCGGTCGCGGCCTGGCGCCGATCGATAGCGCCATCGAGGGCTGGCACCAGTACAGCCAGTCGCTGGCGGCCTATGCCCGCATCACCGCCCTCCTCAAGGCCTCGCCGCTCAATTTCGAGCGCCTGAACCTGCCACGCCCGGAAGGGCGGCTCGACGTCGAACGGCTGCTCTACGTGCCGGGCGGCACCAAGCGGGTGGTCCTCAACGGCATTTCCTTCAGCCTGCAACCGGGCGATTCGCTTGCCGTCATCGGCAACTCGGGGGCAGGCAAGACCACTCTCGGCAAGATGCTGGTCGGCTCGATCCTGCCGACCTCGGGCAATGTGCGCCTCGACCTGATGGATCTCAGGAACTGGGACCAGCGGCAATTCGGCGAGAATATCGGCTATCTGCCGCAGGACGTTCAGCTCTTCCCGGGAACGATCAAGGCGAACATCGCGCGGATGCGCGAGGATGCCACCGACGAGCAGATCTACAAGGCGGCGATGCTGGCCGACGTCCACGAGATGATCGCCACCCTGCCGCACGGCTACGAGACCGTGGTCGCCGCCGACGGGTCGCCGCTTTCCGGCGGCCAGAAGCAGCGCATCGCGCTGGCCCGCGCCCTGTTCGGCGATCCCCGCCTCGTCGTGCTGGACGAGCCGAACTCCAACCTCGACCAGGCCGGCGACGCGGCGCTGCTGCGGGCCCTTCAGCACGCCAAGGAGCAGCGGATCACGATGATCACCATCACGCAGAGGCCCGCCCTTCTCAACAGTGTCGACAAGGTGCTGCTGCTGGTGAACGGCACCGTGGCGCTGTTCGGCAAGCGCCAGGAGGTGCTGCAGGCGCTGGAGGCGCGCGGCATCACCGTCAACAGCGGTTCGTTCGGCCATCAGCTGCAATAGGGAATGTCCGGAAAATGCAAGACATAGCGAAGGTCCATGACATCGAATGGTACGCGCATGTGCCGCGGTCGATCCGCAAACAGATGATCGTCGGCACGCTGCTGCTCGGAACCACCTTCGGCGGCTTCGGCGCCTGGGCCTTTACCGCGCCGCTCGCCGCTGCCGTCATCGCCCAGGGCAGCTTCGTCGCCACCGGCCGCAACAAGGTGGTCCAGCACTACGAGGGCGGCATCATCAAGGAGCTGCTGGTCGACGAGGGCGACGAGGTGGTGGAGGGCCAGCCGCTGATCCGGCTGGACGAGACGGCGGCGCTGGCCAAGCAACGGGAGCTGTTCCTGCGCCGCGTCCGCCTGGAAGCGACCGCCGCCCGGTTGACCGCACAGTTCGAAAACAGCGAACAGATGGATCTCGGCGGCCTGGAGAAGGACTATCGCGGCGATCCGGAAGTCGCATCGATCATCGCCAACCAGCAGTTAAACTTCAAGGCCCAGCAGCTGAAGCAATCGAACGAGGTGTCCCTGATCAAACAGAACATCAAGGCGCTGGAGTTCCGCCGCATCGGCTATGCCAAGCAGCGCGAATCGCTCACCCAGCAGCTCGCCCTGCTCTGGGAAGAGCACGAGAGCAAGAAGCAACTGCTGGCAAAGTCGCTGATCCGCGCAACCGAGCTGAAGGCGATCAAGCGGGCGATCGCCGACGCCGAGGGCCAGATCGGCCGGCTGGAGGCCGAGGTGGCCGAGACCCAGGCGCAGATCGTCAAGGGCCAGCAGGAAATCAGCCGCGCCGAAGCCACCTATCGCGAGGAGGCGCTCGACCAGCTGCAGGCGATCCAGGGCGAACTGGCGACCGTGCGCGAGCAGTCGCGCCAGGCCGAGAACGTGCTGAGCCGCGTCACCATCAACGCGCCGGTCGCCGGCACCGTGATCCGGCGGTTCTACCACACGCCGGGCGGCGTCATCGAAAGCGGCAAGGGGATCCTGGAGATCCTGCCGAAGGGCGTGCCGCTGATCATCGAAGCGCATATCCCGCGCAACAACATCGACAGCGTCGCCGTCGGCCAGCTGGCCAGCATCCGCCTGGTGGCGCTGAACCAGCGCACGACGCCGGTTCTGCACGGCACGCTGTTCTACATCTCGGCGGACGCGCTCGAGGACAGCCAGCCGGGGGTCAAGGCGCACGACGTCTACCTGGCGCGCATCGATATCCCGCCGGGCGAACTGGCGAAGGTCAAGGGTTTCCACCCGACGCCGGGCATGCCGGCCGAAGTGATGATCCAGACGGCGCAGCGGACCTTCTTCAGCTATCTGGTGAAGCCCGTCACCGACAGCATGTCGCGGGCGTTCACCGAGCGCTGACGGGGGCGTTTCCAGGTGCCGCAACGCTCGGCAGTGGGCCGGTCGACGCCCCGGCAATTGCCGATCGGACCGGGCTGTGGCCGCGCAACAGTGGTGACGCCGGAGGTACCGGCATGCGTGACGACGAAGGCGGATTGGTCCGGCGTTGCCTCACTGCAGAGCGAGCCCTTCCCCGGCGGCGCCGCGGTCTGGCCACACAAGCTCTCATCTATGTTCGCTGATCGGGGCGATGCCACACCGGGCAGTCGCCGAATGCTACGCAGGCGCTTCAGTGGACGGTCACGGACGGTTTGCTCTGGCGGGCAAGGGCCCGCAGCAATCTCTCCAGCTTTTCGGTGTCCCGCACGCCCTGACTGTAATGGACCAGAATAGAACGAGCGAGGGCGCTGGCGCCCGCGCTGCCGCGCGCCAAACCGCGCTCGTCGCAGATCCTTTGGAAAATCCGCTGGATCCGTTCCAGATCTTCAGGCGATAATATGCCGATCTCTTCCGGGCTAAGTACGTTCTTCATCGCCACCCCTGCGCGGTCAAGCATTGCCAAATCGCTCCTGCGGAGGTTTGACGCGAGAAGCACCGGACGGTCCCAAGGGTTTGGTGCACGCGGTGCAGCCTGAACGACACAGGCTCCGCCGTCCAAGTGATCGCCGAGGACTGGAGCTTTTCGGTGCGACATGAAAAACACGCCACCGCCCCAGTCTACGCCTCGCCGCTTCGCCCGACGATAGCCAATTCTATCTACATCCCGGGACTGCCGGCGCCCCGCGCTAAAAAGATGACGGGCCGCTGGAGCCAGAGGGCGGCGATGGTGGTGCGCGGTGCCGAATGCTGGAGAGCAGGATGCCGCCGTCTGGGCACCCGGTTTCCGTCCGCAGTCAGTGGCTATGCTCCGGGAGCGGAACCGTGCCCGGCCGCTTCAGGCGCATAGCGAGCGCCAATGCCCTATCGACACCGTTCCTGTTGCCCGCAGGGCCACTTCAAAGTGGCCCTGCGGGCATGATGTCGCCTGGCCGGGACGCAGCGCCCCGGATGCGCGGTGACGGTTCTATGCCGCCAGCCAGCACGACGCGAGGGCCAGGCCTCCCATCAGTTCGCCGGCGGGATGCGGCTTGAACCCGCCGACCTTCTCGGAGACCGCGTCGATCCAGTCGTTGAAGACCGGAATGATCGCACCGCCTTCGTCGCGGACGATCATCGCCATGTCGCGGTAAATCGCACGGCGCTTGCCCTCGTCGAGTTCGGCGCGCGCCGCGATCAGGAGCTTGTCGAAGTCGGGACGAAAGAAGCGGGTCTCGTTCCAGTCGGCCGTCGAGAGATAGGCCGTCGAGTACTGCTGGTCCTGCGTCGGCCGTCCGGTCCAGTAGGAGGCCGAGAACGGCGCCTTGTTCCAGACGCTCGACCAGTAGCCGTCGCCCGGCTCGCGCCGGATCTCGATCGGGATGCCGGCCTTGGCGGCGCTTTGCTGGAACAGCTGGGCCGCATCCACCGCGCCCGGAAAGGCGACCTCGGAGGTCCGCAGCAGGATCGGATCACTGTGGCCGGACTTCTTGAAATGGAAGGCTGCCTTGTCGGGATCGTAGGCGCGCTGCTCGATGTCGTCCGAAAACAGCGGATAGGCCGCATTGACCGGGATGTCGTTGCCGAGCGACCCGTAGCCGTTGAGGATCTTGTCCACCATCTCCTGGCGGTTGACGGCATATTTCAGTGCCAGCCGCAGGTCGTTGTTGTCGAAGGGTGCGGTGTTGCACTGTGCTGCGAGAACATAGTGCGCGCTTCCGGCGACGTTCTGGATGGTGACGCCGGGGATGCGCTTGATGAGTTCGACGACCTTCGGTTCGACCCGGTTCATCATGTGGATGTGCCCGCTCTGCAGGGAGGCCATGCGGGCGGTCGCATCGTTGATGACGACGATCTCGATCTGCTCGGCATGGCCGCGGCTCGCAAGGTCCCAGTAGCCGTCATAGCGTTCCGCGACCTCGCGCACGCCGGGCTCGTGGGAGACGACCTTGTAGGGGCCCGTGCCGATGCCGGCCAGCGGATCGTCCTTGCCGCCGTTGGGCTGAATGACCAGATGGAAATCGGACATCACGAAGGAGAGGTCGGCGTTGGCCTCCTTCAGGGTGATGACAAAATTGCCGCCATCCACCTTGAGCGTGTCGATGCCGCGCAGCACGCCGAGCGCGCCCGACTTGCTGTCGGGACCGGCGTGGCGCTCGATGGTGGCGAGCACGTCATTGGCATCGAGTTCCTTGCCGTTGTGGAAGGTCACGCCCTTGCGGATCTTGAAGGTCCAGGTCTTGGCATCGGGCGAGGAGCCGTATTCCTCAGCAAGCCACGGGATCAGCGAGCCGTCGGGGGCGACGTCGGTCAGTTTCTCGCCCCAGCAGCGCGCGAAGACGCCCCTGACCTGGTTGTTGATGCCGGCGGGATTGAGGTCGTCGGTGGAATCGCCGCCGACCAGGCCCGCCTTCAGCAGGCCGCCCTTGATCGGCCCGGCGGCCCTTGCCGCAGTGCCGAGCAGCGAATTTGCAAATGCGGCGCTCAGCCCCAGGGCCGCGGCGCGGCCAAGGAAATCGCGGCGGGTCATCCTGCCGCGGACAGCCTGTTGGCTGAGAAACTCAATTTCATTCGACATGCGTTCCCTCCCTTTGATTTTGATGGCGCGCGAGCGCCGCAATTCAGTAGTTCCACTCCCCCTTGCCGAGCCCGCGTACGGCCTCGACGATGCGCGTAAAGCTCTCCCGGGCACGGCGCACCGTGTGTCGCGCCCGCAGGTAGCCGTGAACCAACCCCTCCTCGTTGAACCAGGCCGCCTTGCCGCCTGCCGCCCGCACGCGATCGCGATATTCGCGACCGTCATCGGAGAGCGGGTCGCACTCCGCCGAGATGATCACGGTCGGCGGCAGACCGGAGAAGTCGGGATCGACGAACGGCGCGTAGGTGAGATCCTTCGAGACGTCCTTCCCGCCGGTGCGCACGTCCTTGTAGAAGGCCATGTCGCGCACCGTGAGCAGCGGCGCCTCGGCGTGGGTGATGTAGGACCCCTTCGTCTGATCGCCGCCGAAGCCGGGATAGATCAGCACCTGGCCGATGGGCGCGCGGGCGTGGCCACGCACCGTGTGGGATACGGCCGCGGCGAGAACCCCGCCGGCGCTGTCGCCGCAAAGCAGGATCGGCCGGTCATCGTGGCCGGCAGCCCATTCGAACGCGGCGCGGCAGTCTTCATAGGCCGCAGGATGGACATGCTCCGGGGCGAGGCGGTAATCGACCGACACGACGTCGTAGCCGGTGCGCGCGCAGATCTCGGCGCAGACGTCGTCATGGCTTTCGAGCCCGCCGACGACGAAACCGCCGCCATGGAAATAGAGCACCAGCACGGCCCGATCCGGCGCATCGCGTCGATAGGTCCGGATCGGGATGGCGTGCGTCGCCGTTTCGATCCTGGAATCTTCGGCCGCCACGCCTTTTGGATAGCCGGCATGGAATTCGCGGCACATGCGGTCATAGGTACGACGCTGTTCGGCGATGGAGTGGTCAACGGCATCAGGGGGATAATAGGAGTTCGTGCGATCGATGAAAGCCCAGGTCTCGGTGTCGATCAGCTTCGAATAATCAGTCATCCAATCGGCCTTTCAAAAATGAACCATGCGAGCGTAGGCGGCCGCTTCGGCACTGGGTTGATGTTATCGGAACGATTTTTTGCAGATTCCGCAGCGTTGGCGGGGCGGGTTCATCCCGCCGCCTGCTGTGATGCCAGACCTTTCCTGCTGGTGCGGTAGACGCGAGGTTCAGAGCGGGAGCAAGGCGTATCCAAAGGAAAGCGGAGAGGATCGCGCCCCGTGGGCCACCCGTCGTTGACGGCCAAGCCTCAGGTTTGAACCAGAGCGACGGCAGTGGGGCGCACCGTAGATGGGGCCGAGCGAGCAAAGAGTATCACCCCCGGAGAAAGTACGGGACGGCTGTGGAATTGGGGGGTACCCCGGGGGTTCGCGCGGGTTGCCGCCTATCTGATGGGGGCCGGGGAGATTTTTCGGGAGGCGGCATAGCGCTGGATCTCGAGAGCCTCAGCCGACATTCACAATGATGTGGAAAGCCATCTGACCTTCCACGGCGCACCTTCCAGGATCCCGTCCCCGGTGTAGTTTGCCATTGGGGACAACTTGAGGGAAACATGAAAAAGTTAATCGTTATCGCTGCGCTATGCGGTGCGCTTTCCGCGTGCGCGTCTAAATCTGATACAATCGCGGCCAGTTATGTATCGTCTTCGCTTTACATGAATCTGTCGTGCCAGCAACTGGCCGAGGAGGCCCGCTCTGTGTCCTCTAGGGCCGCTGCCGCTGCCGGAGTACAAGACAAGAAGGCAGGACAGGACGCAGCTGTGACGGCCGTGGGGATCGTCCTGTTTTGGCCTGCGCTCTTCTTCACCAAAGGTGACGGCGCATCCGCGGCGGAAGTCGCAAGGCTGAAGGGTGAAATGCAGGCGATCGAGGACGCTTCACGGAAAAAGGGTTGCGGCCTGAAGTTCCAAAAGTCGTAGGCGCGGCGCAACCCGCCAGATTTGGTGAGGCCCGCGAATACCTGCCGCAACGTATCCCCAAGCGGCATAGGGCCTTCACAACCTCGGCACAGTACCGGGCTTGCAAGCGCCGCTCGGGTTCAAGTTCTTCTTCTCAATCGGCAGGAGCCGGCCTGGAACCGGGCGACGGTAGCGCCATGCGCCGTGAAGTTGTTAAGTATACGGGAGCATCAGACCCACAATTGTATCTCCCTGCACTAAATTGTGTTCGGAGAGGCATATCTCGGGAAAGAGCTTGGTGGTGCCCCATGCCGGAATCGAACCAGCACTCCTTTCGGAACTCGATTTTGAGTCGAGCGCGTCTACCAGTTCCGCCAATGGGGCACGGGACCTGCGACCGCAGTCATCGCCGTTTACACGATGGCTTTCGGGGCGGTCAACGGCAAATCGCAAGCCTTGGCACCATCACAAAACCGTGCGGAGATTTACAACGGCCGCCGGCCTGATAAAAAGCGCCTGATCCGGCCGCACGCGTCCCGCCGGAAACGCGCGGGATGATACCGGCACCTTGAGGCAGCGCATGGTCGCCCCCGAACCTCCGGTTCGCAGGCACTGCGCCAGAACGGGACCGTTGAATGCTCCGACGCCTTTACGACTGGACCTTGTCCCTTGCGGCGCGCAAGTCGGCAGAAGCCTGGCTCGCCATCATCGCCTTCGTCGAGAGCTCGGTGTTCCTGATCCCAGCCGACGTGCTGTTTTTGCCCATGGGCCTCGCCCGGCCGGAGAAGCTGTGGCGCTACGCCATGGTGGCAACGGTGTTTTCCGTGCTCGGCGGCATCGCCGGCTGGTATCTCGGCCACTATGCCTTCGAGGCGGTCGCCAAGCCGGTGCTGGAATTCTACGGCAAGCTCGACGCCTTCGAGGCGATGCGCGCCTCGGTTGGCTACGAGACGCTGCTGCTGCTGCTCGTCACCTCCGGGCTGGCGCACCTGCCGCCGATCAAGGTGGTCACGATCCTTTCCGGCGCCGCCAACATCAATCTCGGCCTCTTCATCGTGTCGGCGATCCTGGCGCGCGGCGCCCGCTTCTTCTTCCTCGCCTGGCTGCTGCGCCGCTACGGCGAGCCGATCCGCCACTTCATCGAAAAGCAGCTCGGCCTGATCGCCGGCATCGGCGCGGCGCTCTTGATCGCCGGCTATGCCGCCTATCGCTATGTCGCCTGAACAGGAACGCGCCTCCATGTCGACTGCCGTGCACGACCGCAAGTCCGCCCTCCCCTATGCGCTGCTGCTCACCCTCGGCATGGCCGCCACCGTCGGCGGTGCGCTCGGCTTCGAGCATATCGGCGGCTACATTCCCTGCGCACTCTGCCTGCTCGAGCGGCTGCCCTACTATTACGGCATCCCGGTCGCGGCGCTTGCGGCGGCTTCGGCAGCGTTCGGCGGCCCCGCCTGGGTGACGCGCGGGCTGCTTCTGGTGGCCGGCCTGATGATGCTGGTCGGCGCGGCCATGGGGGTCTACCACGCCGGCGCCGAATGGGGCTTCTGGGAGGGACCGTCGACCTGCGCTACCTCGGCCCAGGGGGTCAGCTCGAACGTCGGCGACCTGCTCGGCGACCTCGACGCGAAGCGGCCGCCGTCCTGCAGCGAGGCGGCGCTGCGGGTGCTCGGCCTGTCCTTTGCCGGCTGGAACGTGATTGCGAGCCTGCTGCTTGCGGCGATCGCCTTTGCCGGCGTGCGGGCCAGGAAGGCCTGAGACTCGGGCGGAAGCGTGACGGGACGGATGGCAGTACGCCGGCAGGCGATGCCGGTCAGGGCTGCAGTTCGACGTCCCAGTACAGATAGTCCATCCAGCTCTCATGGAGGTAGTTGGGCGGGAACAGGCGGCCGTTGTTGTGCAGGTCCTGCACCGTCGGCTGGTAGGGCTTCTGGTGCGGGAACATGCCGGCCTGCTTCGGCAGCTTGCTGCCCTTTTTCAGATTGCAGGGCGAGCAGGCGGCGACGACGTTGCACCAGGTGGTCTCGCCGCCATGGGCGCGCGGAATGACGTGATCGAAGGTCAGGTCGTCCGCCGTGCCGCAATACTGGCACTCGAACTTGTCGCGCAGGAACACGTTGAAGCGGGTGAAGGCCGGGTAGCGTGACGGCTGGACATAGGTCTTCAGGCAGACGACGCTCGGCAGGCGCATGGTGAAGCTCGGCGAGGAAACCGAGTGCTCGTATTCCGCAATGATGTTGACGCGGTCAAGAAACACGGCCTTGATCGCGTCCTGCCAGGACCATAGCGACAAGGGATAGTAGCTCAGTGGCCTGTAGTCCGCGTTCAGGACGAGCGCCGGCAGGGCCTGTGGTGAGACAGCAATCGTCAAGTGGTTCTCCTGACCGATTCGGCATCTGCCCTCATATATTATTCCCCTTGTTGCAGCATTGTGAAGCCGGAAACAAAAAGGCGGGCGCCGGTTTCGTCGCTTTGCAACCCCTTCGCGCAGGATGCCGGACTGCACTGAAACTGCCGAGAGTGCGCCGCAGCGTTTTCGGATTTGCCAGGGACGCACGCCTTTCGACCTGCGGTCCAACGAGGCTATCCGGCGGACAAGGCGCGTCCGGCCACAGACAATCGGTTCACCATCCGGTGCAGGGTTGGGATCAGGCCAGCGGCGCGCCGCTTCGGCGCATCTCGCGGGCGTAATAGGCCCAGAAGAGCCGCGCCGAGACGCCGCGCCACGGCGACCAGCCTTGGGCGATCTGGTCCAGTTCGGCCGGCGACGGGCGGGCGTCGAGGCCGAGCGCATGGGCAACGGCGTTTTGCAGCGCCACGTCGCCGGAGGGGAATATGTCCGGGTGGCCGGCGCAGAAGAGCAGGTACACCTCCGCCGTCCAGCGGCCGATGCCCTTGATCGACGTCAGCGACCGGATCGCCGCCGGCGCGTCCATGTGGCAGATCGCCTCGAGATCGACCGTGCCGCGGTCGACCGCCTCGGCGACGCGGCGCAGCGTCTCGGCCTTGGCGCGCGAAAGCCCGGCGGCGCGGCAGTCGGCATCCGACAGGCCGAGGAAGTGATGGGGGGTGATCTCGCCGGCGATCTCCTCCAGCCTGCGCCAGATCGCGTCGGCGCTGGCGCGCGAGACCATCTGCGAGACGACGATGCCGGCCAGGCCGCGATAGCCCGCCTCGTGTCGGCGCAAGGGTACCGGGCCGGCCTTTTCGATGACGGAAAAGAGGCGCGCGTCGAGCAGCGCAAGATCGACGAGACCGGCGGCGACGTCCGCCTGCGTTCTGATCATGTGCAGTTGCATGCTGTTCCCGTGGCGCCGCCGGGCCATTGGCGACCGCGCCGGTTTCGTGCAAGAAAACCTGATGGATTCGCCTTTGTCAAAAGAAGCCGTCTTTCGCTTCGCGCCGAGCCCCAACGGCCTGCTGCATCTCGGCCACGCCTATTCGGCGATCCTCAACCACGATCTCGCCATGGCGGCTAACGGACGCCTTCTGCTGCGGATCGAGGACATCGATACCGCGCGCTGCCGGCCGGAATATGAGGAGGCGATCTATCGCGACCTGCACTGGCTGGGCATCGAGTGGGAGCGGCCGGTGCGGCGCCAGTCTGAACATTTCGCCTTCTATCAGCGGGCCCTCGAGGAATTGCGCGAGCGCGGCCTTGCCTATCCTGCCTTCCTCAGCCGCGGCGAAGTGCGCGAGAAGGTGGCCGCATTCGAGGCCATCGGCCGTACCTGGCCGCGCGATCCCGATGGCGCGCCCTGCTATCCGACCGAAGAGCGCCGGCTCGACCGCGCGCTTGCGGCGCGCTGGATCGCCGAGGGGCGGCAGCACGCCTGGCGGCTCGACATGGATGCGGCGATCGCCGCCGCCAGGGACCGGCGCTACGGGCGCGTGCTCGAATGGTCGGAGGCGGGCGCCGGCCCGGACGGAGAAACCGGTACGATCATCGCCCGGCCGGAACGCTGGGGCGACGTCGTGCTGTCACGCCCGGATGCGCCCTCGAGCTACCATCTTTCGGTGACGCTCGACGATGCGGCGCAGGGCGTCACCCATGTCGTCAGGGGGCAGGATCTGTTCCACGCCACCTCGGTGCACCGGCTGCTGCAGGTGCTGCTCGACCTGCCGCAGCCGCTCTACCGCCACCACGGGCTGGTGCGCGGCGCCGACGGGCGCAAGCTTTCGAAGAGCAACGGCGATACCGGCATCGCCGCCTATCGCGAGAAGGGCCTGCTACCTTCGGACCTGCGCGCCCTGTTCGCGCGCGATGGCCTCGTCCTCCATTGAGTCCGACGTCGCGGGCATCGGCTTTTCGCTGCGCAGCCGATCGAGGATCAGCCGCTTGACCCGGAACTTGAGCAGTGCTGCGTTGAACTCCGCGCCGAGGATGAAGATCACGCCGACGATGTAGAGGAACACCAGCGCGATCATGATCGAGGCAAGGCCCGCATAGGTCTTCACATAGGTGGAGAAGGCCGCAAGGTAGGAGGCGAAGAGATAGGCGCCGACGGTCCAGGCCACCAGCGTCAGCACGATTCCCGGCATCACGTCGGCGATGCGCCGGTGGCCGGCGGGCAGCCACAGGTGGGCGATGAGAAGCCCGACGAACAGCACGATGATCGTGCCGAAGATGCCCCATTCGAGCACCAGCGAATAGACGTAGCCGAGCCAGGGGATCCACTGATCGGTCGCGCGCACCGCCAGCGGCGCAGCCACAAGCACGATGCTGATGGCGGCCAGCGCAACGACGCCCAGCACGACGAAGCCGAGGCTGGCGAGGCGCGTGACGTACCACCAGCGCGTCTCCGCCACCCGATAGGCGCGGTTGAGCGAGACCCGCAGCGCCTCGACGCCGTTGGACGCGAAGTAGGCGGCGGCAAGCACGGACACCGTCGCAAGTCCGCCGCGCGGTATGGTCAGCACCGCCACCACCTCCCGCGAGATCGGCGCTGCGATCGATTCCGGCCAGGTGTCGAAGATCAGGTGAACGGCGGTGTCGGCGAACTGGTCGGCCCCCAGGAACGACCCGAGCGCGGTGCCGAAGATCAGGAAGGGAAAGATCGCAAGCAGCGTCGAAAGCGCAACGTGGCTCGCCATCGCCCAGCCGTCGTCAAGGGTGAAGTGCAGAATCGCGTCGTAAACGACCTTGTAGAGGAGGCGTAGAGCGGTCGGCATATCCGGCTTCCAATGAGTTGCCACCCCTTCCCTGCCGAAGCGGCGCTGCGGGCGTGATTGTCAGCGCCCGGTGAATATGGGAAACGAAACGGAATTTGTACAGGAATCGCACATGCCTGATCTCGTTCCCCCGGAAAGAACGATCATCGTCACCGGGTGTTCCTCCGGCATCGGCGCGCATTGCGCAAGGGCGCTCAAGGCCGATGGCTGGCGCGTGTTCGCGACGGTGCGCAAGGAGGCCGATCTCGCCTCGCTGGAAACCGACGGGATCGAGGCGCTGCTGATGGACTACACGCAGCCGGCGACGATCGCCGCCCTCGTCGACACGGTGTTTTCACGCACCGGCGGCCGCCTAGACGCGCTGTTCAACAACGGCGCCTACGGGCAGGCCGGCGCGGTCGAGGACCTGCCGGTCGAGGCGCTGCGCGAGCAGTTCGAGACGAACCTGTTCGGCTGGCACGACCTGACGCGCCGGGTGATCCCGGCGATGCGCCGGCAGGGCCACGGCCGCATCGTCCAGTGCTCGTCGATCCTCGGCATCGTGCCCTATCGCTGGCGGGGCGCCTACAACGCCTCGAAGTTCGCGCTCGAGGGCCTGTCGCTGACGCTGCGGATGGAGCTCGCCGGCTCCGGCATCCATGTCAGCCTGATCGAGCCCGGGCCGATCCGCTCGAACTTCACCGCCAATGCCATCGCCCACATCGAGAAGCACATCGACCTCGAGGGCTCCGTGCATGCGCAGGAATACCGGCGCCAGATGCAGCGGCTGCGCGGCGAGAGCGGACCGGCGCCCGGCAAGCTCGGGCCCGACGCGGTCTACGACGTGCTGAAG
Organism: Mycoplana dimorpha; assembly: GCF_003046475.1. GTDB lineage: Bacteria > Pseudomonadota > Alphaproteobacteria > Rhizobiales > Rhizobiaceae > Mycoplana > Mycoplana dimorpha. Next base: position 636,587 of record NZ_PZZZ01000003.1, on the reverse strand, counting down.
CATGCGCTCGACGCCCGCACGCCGCGGCCGCACTACATCGTCACCACTCCGGCGAAGCAGGGGGCGCTGCTGAAGAAGCTGCTGCCGGCGGCACTGTTCTATCGCTTCATCGGGCGGCTCGGTTAGGCCGGCTGCAGCGGCGCATCCAGCGACCGGTCCGCTGATGGCGAGGCGATCACCAGCGCGAAACCATGCCCGCGCGCCTGAAATTCGTTTCCGCAACGGGGGGCGATGCGCTAGGGTCGAACACAACCTTACCCGCGCCTGAGTGCGCCGAAGAACGGATCATCGAGAATGTCTACCGTCCTCACCTACATCACGCTGTTCGTCATGGGCTGCGTCGCGATCGTGCTGGTTCGCGGCCTGTTCAACATGGTCAGGGGCGGCAGCGGCAACAAATCCAACCAGTTGATGCAGTTGCGCATCGTCTTGCAGGCGGTCGCGATCGTCCTCATCATGCTGACCCTGTGGGTCACCGGCGGCGGGCGGCCCTCCTGAGGACAGGCGCATAATGGTCAAGCTGAACAAGATCTACACCCGCACCGGCGACGACGGCACCACCGGGCTCGTTTCCGGTCCGCGGCGCAAGAAACACGATCCCCGCGTCGAGGCCTATGGCGACATCGACGAGACGAACTCGCTGATCGGCGTGGCGCGCCAGCATTGCGGCGCGCTCGGCGACATCGACGCGATGCTGGGGCGAATCCAGAACGACCTGTTCGACCTCGGCGCCGACCTTGCGACGCCCGACACCGGCGAGGCGCCACAGTACGAGCCGCTGCGCATCGTCCAGCCGCAGGTCGACCGGCTCGAGGCCGAGATCGACAGGCTGAATGCCGACCTTTCCCCGCTGCGCTCCTTCGTCCTGCCGGGCGGCACGGCGGCGGCGGCGGCGCTGCACGTGGCCCGCACGGCCGCGCGCCGGGCCGAGCGCCGGATCGTGGAGCTGGCGGAGACGGAAGGCGAGACCGTGTCGCACGAGGCTGCGGCCTACATCAATCGCCTGTCCGATTTCCTGTTCGTCGCCGCCCGCTGGGCGAACGACAAGGGGGCTGCGGACGTGCTCTGGGTTCCGGGCGGAAACCGGTAGCCGCGACAGGGGAGCCACAGGGGAGCCGGCTCGATGTTCATACCGCTGCACGATGCCAACACCCTGAAATACATCAGGGTGCAGTACGTCACGATCGGGCTGATCGTCGTCAATGTCGCGATCTGGCTGATGGCAGGGCCGTTTGCCAGCCAGGCTGCCTCCGACGAGGCGGTGGTCGGGCTCGGCTACATCCCAGCCGTCGTGTTCGGCTACGCCGGCCTGGAGCCAGCCCTCGTGCTGGTGCCGAAGGACGCCACCTACCTCACCTATGCCTTCATCCACACCGATTTCCTGCATCTCGCCACGAACATGCTGTTCCTGTGGGTGTTCGGCGACAACGTGGAGGACGCGCTCGGGCATTTCCGCTTCCTCGTCTTCTATCTCGCCTGCGCCGCCGCCGGCGCCTTCGCCCATGGCATGCTGCTGCCGGATTCCGAGGCGCCGCTGATCGGGGCGTCGGGGGCGATCAGCGGGGTGGTCGCTGCCTATCTGCTGCTGCATCCCAGGGTGCGCGTCTGGGTGCTGGTGCTCTTCCGCATTCCGCTGCCGCTGCCGGCCGTGGTGCCGCTGCTGCTGTGGGTCGCGCAACAGTTCTACATGCTGCTGGTCGACCCGGACGGGGGTGTCTCCTGGGGCGCGCATGTCGGCGGCATTGTCGCCGGCGCGGTCCTCGTGGTCGTCCTCAGGCGGCCCGGCGTGCCGCTCCTCGACCGAACGCTGGTCAGGCCCGAGGCTATGCGGCATAAGGACGCAACGCAGACCGGGCCAACCGAAGCCGCCCCGGGCGCGCCGGCCCCGCCCCCGCACTTGGGGCGGTGATCGTTCAGGATTTTACGCGGATCGGCGAACTGACGTCGACGTGCGCGTCAAACCGGTACACGCGTTTCCCGCCGGACGCACCGCCGCAAACATTGAATTTGGGGAAAAAACGCGTATCGATGTCGCCCACCGACAAATGGGGCGCCTCGGGAAGGCGCATTTTCCCATGCGGGCATTGGAAGGAGAAACCATGAAGATCTTGGTCCCCGTCAAGCGGGTCGTCGACTACAACGTGAAGATCCGGGTGAAGCCGGATGGCACCGGCGTCGAGCTTGCGAACGTGAAGATGTCGATGAACCCGTTCGACGAGATCTCCGTCGAGGAGGCGCTGCGGCTGAAGGAAGCCGGCAAGGCCGAGGAAGTCGTGGTCGTCTCGATCGGCCCGGCGAAGGCGGAAGAGACGCTGCGCACGGCGCTCGCGATGGGTGCGGACCGGGCGATCCTGGTCGAGACCGACGACGCGGTCGAGCCGCTGGCGGTCGCAAAGATCCTCAAGGGCGTCACGGATGCCGAGCAGCCGGGCCTGATCATCGTCGGCAAGCAGGCGATCGACGACGACAGCAACCAGACCGGCCAGATGCTCGCAGCCCTGCTCGGCACCGCCCAGGCGACCTTCGCCTCGAAGATCGAGATCGCCGACGGCAAGGCCAAGGTCACCCGCGAAGTCGACGGCGGCCTGCAGACGATCGAGGTGAAGCTGCCGGCGGTGGTGACCACCGACCTGCGCCTCAACGAGCCGCGCTACGCCTCGCTGCCGAACATCATGAAGGCGAAGAAGAAGCCGCTCGACAAGAAGAGCCCGGCCGACTTCGGCGTCGACACCGCGCCGCGCCTGAAGGTGCTGAAGACCGAGGAGCCGGGCGGCCGCAAGGCCGGCGTCAAGGTCAAGACGGTCGCCGAGCTGGTCGAAAAGCTCAAGACCGAAGCCGGCGTGCTTTGAGGTCCTCCGTCATCCCGGCCTTGAGCCGGGATCCAGCAGCGTCGCGTCTGCGACGCGCGAGACTCTCCAGCGCGCAAGGACTTGCGCGCGCTGGATGCCGGATCAAGTCCGGCATGACGGGATGAACAAGATCGTCGCGCGCCGGTCCGACCCGGACCGTTGAGCGCAAACAGATAGGGAGATTACACCATGGCCATTCTTCTTCTGGCTGACCACGACAAGAGCCACCTTTCCGACCAGACCGCCAAGGCGCTGACGGCGGCGCAAAAGATCGGCGGCGACGTGCATGTGCTTGTCGCCGGTGACGGCGCCAAGGCTGCCGCCGAGCAGGCCGCCAAGCTTTCCGGCGTTGCCAAGGTGCTCGTGGCCGAGGACGCCACCCTCGCCAACAACCTGGCCGAGCCGCTGGCCGCGACGATCGTCGCGCTCGCCGGTTCCTACGACACGATCGTCGCCGCGGCGACCTCGGTCGGCAAGAACGTCATGCCGCGCGTCGCGGCGCTGCTCGACGTCGCGCAGGTCTCGGAGATCATCGAAGTCGTTTCCGCCGACACCTTCAAGCGGCCGATCTATGCCGGCAACGCCATCCAGACGGTGCAGACCACCGATGCCAAGAAGGTGATCACCGTCCGCACCGCCTCGTTTGCCGCGGCAACCGAAGGCGGCAATGCGCCGATCGAGACGGTTGTCGCCGCCGCCGATCCGGGCGTCTCGACATTCGTCGCCGACGCGCTGTCCTCGTCCGACCGCCCCGAACTGACCTCGGCGAAGATCATCATCTCGGGCGGCCGGGCGCTCGGTTCGGCGGAGAAGTTCCAGGAAGTGATCCTGCCGGTCGCCGACAAGCTCGGCGCTGCCGTCGGCGCCTCGCGCGCCGCGGTCGACGCCGGCTACGCGCCGAACGACTGGCAGGTCGGCCAGACCGGCAAGGTCGTCGCCCCGCAGCTCTACATCGCCTGCGGCATTTCCGGCGCGATCCAGCATCTCGCCGGCATGAAGGACTCCAAGGTAATCGTCGCCATCAACAAGGACGAGGAGGCGCCGATTTTCCAGGTCGCCGACTACGGCCTGGTCGCTGACCTGTTCGAGGTCCTGCCGGAGCTGGAAAAGGCCCTCTGAGGCCGATGCTGCGGTGCGGCGCGCGACGATAAATCGCTGGAAAAAAGTGCTGCACCTCTCTATCAATGCACCGGGCTGGAATTTTCCGGCCCGGTTTCATTTTGACCTGCGGCCGGGACGGCCGTCGGGTCGGGCTTAGTTTCGGTGGGCAGGACAATGAGTACGATCAGGAACGTCGGTATCGTCGGTGCAGGCCAGATGGGCTGCGGTATAGCGCATGTTTGCGCCGTCGCCGGATACAAGGTCCAGATCTACGATCTCTCGGCCGAACGGATCGAGGCCGGGCTCGCCACGATCCACGGCAATCTCGCCCGGCAGGTCGCCTCCGGCAAGATGACGGACGAGGACCGCAAGAACGCGCTGGCGCGGATCAGCGGCTCGGCCGATATCAACGACCTTTCCCAGGCCGACCTGGTCGTCGAGGCGGCGACCGAAGACGAGACCGTCAAGCGCAAGATCTACGGCAATGTCTGCCCGGTGCTCAAGGCCGACGCGATCCTCGCCACCAACACCTCGTCGCTGTCGATCACGCGGCTGGCCTCGGCCACCGATCGGCCCGAGCGCTTCATGGGCATCCACTTCATGAACCCGGTGCCGGTGATGAAGCTGGTGGAGCTGGTGCGCGGCATCGCCACCGAAGAGGATACCTTCGCCACCGCCAAGCAGTTCGTCGCCACCCTCGACAAGACGGTGACCGTCGCCGAGGACTTCCCGGCCTTCATCGTCAACCGCATCCTGCTGCCGATGATCAACGAGGCGATCTATACGCTCTACGAAGGCGTCGGCACCGTCGACGCGATCGATACGGCGATGCGGCTCGGCGCCAACCACCCGATGGGCCCGCTGCAGCTTGCCGATTTCATCGGCCTCGACACCTGCCTGTCGATCATGCAGGTGCTCTACGAGGGACTGGCCGACTCCAAGTACCGGCCCTGCCCGCTGCTGGTGAAGTACGTCGAGGCCGGCTGGCTCGGTCGCAAGTCCGGGCGCGGCTTCTACGACTATCGCGGCGAAGTCCCGGTTCCGACCCGCTGAGCGCGGCCCGGGCCGCCGTTCTCGTCCCGGCGCTTGCGGCGAAAAGATATTCGCCGCCCATGCCAGTCATTGGTGACTGATTGCTCGGAAGCCTCGTCGCGCCCCGGTAGGTTGCCGGGCAGACAACGACATGCTTCCCGGGAGACAATCACATGAAGCGCCTTCTTCTGATCGGTGCCGCCATCGCGGCGCTGGCAGCCCCCCTTTCGGCCAATGCCGCCGACAAGCTCCTGAACGCCTCCTATGACATCGCCCGCGAGCTGTTCGCCGCCGAGAACGAGGCCTTCGTCAAGGCCCATCCGGGTGTCACGATCGACCAGTCGCATGGCGGCACCTCCAAGCAGGCGCGCGCCATCGTCGAGGGCCTCGAGGCCGACGTCGTGACCTTCAACCAGGTCACCGACATCGATTTCCTCGTCAAGAACGGCTTCGTCGCCGAGGACTGGCAGTCGAAGTTCCCGAACAATGCCTCGCCCTTCTACTCCTTCCCGTCCTTCCTGGTGCGCGCCGGAAATCCGAAGGGCATCAAGGACTGGAGCGATCTCGCCCGTGACGACGTCAAGGTGATCTTCCCGAACCCGAAGACCTCCGGCAACGCCCGCTACACCTATCTCGCCGCGACGGCTTACGCGAAGGAGAAGTTCGAAGGCGACGAGGCGAAGGTGAAGGAATTCGTCACCAAGATCTTCGACAACGTGCCGGTCTTCGACACCGGCGGCCGCGCCGCCACGACCACCTTCGTCGAGCGCGAGATCGGCGACGTCATCATCACCTTCGAGGCCGAGACCAAGGCGATCGCCAAGCAGTACGGCACCGACAAGTTCGAGCAGGTCGTGCCCTCCGTCAGCCTGCTGGCGGAATTCCCGGTCGCCGTCGTCGACAAGGTCGCCGAGAAGCGGGGCAGCCAGGAACTGTCCAAGACCTACCTCGACTTCCTCTATTCGCCGGAGGGCCAGAAGGTCGCCGCCGAGTTCGGCCATCGCGTCCATGACGAGACGGTCGCCGCCGAGTTCAAGGACCAGTTCCCGGACATCCGCCTCGTGAAGGTCGAGGACGTCTTCGGCGGCTGGGGCCAGGTCTCCAAGGAGCACTTCGCCGAGGGCGGCATCCTCGACACGATCTACGGCAGCCGGTAACACCGGGAAGATCTGAACCGGACCGGCGGGAGAAAGCCCCGCCGGTCCTTCTGTTGCAAAAAGGACGAGCATCTTGAAACGGCGCGTTTTGCCGGGCCTGCCCCTCTCCCTCGGGATCACGCTGGTCTATGCGGCGATCATCATCGTGCTGCCGCTGGCAGCGCTCGTGTTCAAGGCCGCAAGCCTCGGGCCGGCCGACTACTGGCGCATCGTCTCGTCCGACCGTGCGGTCGCAAGCTACGTGGTGACCGTCTCCAGCGCGCTGGCCGCGACCGTCTTCAACCTCGTCTTCGGGCTGGCGCTTGCCTGGGTGCTGGTGCGCTATCGCTTCCCCGGCCGCCGCCTCATCGACGCGCTGGTCGACCTGCCCTTCGCACTGCCGACCGCCGTTGCCGGCATCTCGCTGACGACGCTGTTTGCGACCAACGGCTGGTTCGGCGCGCCGCTTTCCGAACTCGGCGTCAAGGTCGCCTACACGCCGCTCGGCATCATGATCGCCATGGCCTTCACCAGCCTGCCCTTCGTCGTGCGCACCGTCCAGCCGGTGCTCGAGGAGCTCGATCCGGCATTGGAAGAGGTGGCGCAGACGCTTGGCGGCAGCGACGTTTCGATCTTCCGGCGCGTTATCCTGCCGCTGCTGACGCCGGCACTGCTCGCCGGAGTATCGCTGTCCTTCGCCCGCAGCCTCGGCGAATTCGGAGCGATCATCTTCATTGCCGGGAACCAGCCCTTCTCGACGGAGATCACCGCGCTGCTGGCCTTCATCCGCCTCGAGGAATACGACTACCCGGCCTCCGCCGCGATCGCCTCGGTCATGCTGATCGCCGCCTTCGTCATGCTCGCGGTCACCAACCTCATGCAGGCGCGCGCGCTTCGCTACACCGTGAGAAACTGAGCCGATGAAACCGCATCATTCCGGCCGCCGGCCGCCCCGCATCGGCGACGACCCGCTGTTCCGCCGCGTCCTGCTCGGCGTCGTGCTGTTCTTCGTCGCCGTCATCATCGTCGCACCGCTGGCCGTCATCGGCGTCCAGGCCTTTTCCAAGGGGCTTCCCTATTTCGCCGGCGCGATCGCCGAGCCGGATACCCTGCACGCGATCCTGCTCACGGTGCTGACGGCACTGATCGCCGTGCCGATCAACACCGCCTTCGGCGTCGCCGCCGCCTGGGCGATCACCAAGCACGATTTCGCCGGCAAGCGGCTTCTGACGATCCTCATCGAGATCCCCTTTTCCGTCTCGCCGATCGTCGCGGGCGTCGCCTACCTGTTCGTCTACGGCCTGCAGGGCCTGTTCGGGCCGGCGCTGGAGAGCGCCGGGATCAAGATCATGTTCGCGCTGCCCGGCATCGTGCTGGCCAGCATGTTCGTCACCGCCCCCTTTGTCGCCCGCGAACTGATCCCGCTGATGCAGGCGCAGGGACGCGACCTCGAGGAGGCGGCGACCTCGCTCGGCGCCAGCGCCTGGCGCACCTTCTTCTCGGTGACGCTGCCCAACATCAAATGGGCGCTGCTCTACGGCGTCGTGCTCTGCAATTCGCGCGTGATGGGCGAATTCGGTGCGGTTTCCGTCGTCTCCGGCAACATCCGCGGCCAAACCAACACCCTGCCGCTGCACATCGAACTGCTCTATCACGACTATGACGCCGTCGGCTCCTTCGCCGCCGCCTCGATCCTCGCGACGCTGGCGCTGGTGACGCTCGTCGTCAAGGTGGCACTGGAGCGCCAGGGCGCCGGCCGCAGCAAGCGCCCGGCGACGCTCGCCGGCAATGATACACTCTCGGAGGTCAAGCCTTGAAAATCCGCCTCAACGACGTCGTCAAGACCTTCGACACGTTCCGCGCCGTCCATGGCGTCTCGCTGGAGATCGAGAGCGGCGAGCTGGTGGCGCTGCTCGGCCCCTCCGGTTCCGGCAAGACGACGATCCTGCGCATGGTCGCCGGGCTCGAATATGCCGACCACGGGCACATCTATTTCGGCGACGAGGACGCCACCGACATTCCGGTGCGCGACCGCGGCGTCGGCTTCGTCTTCCAGCACTACGCGCTGTTCCCGCACATGACCGTGGCCGAAAACATCGCCTTCGGCATGAAGGTGTCGAAGGTGAAACGCACGCCCGAGGCGATCCGCGACCGGGTCGAGGAGTTGCTGGCGCTGGTGCAGCTTTCCGGCCTCGGCGAACGCTTCCCGGGGCAGATCTCCGGCGGCCAGCGGCAGCGGGTGGCGCTGGCGCGTGCGCTCGCCGTCGATCCGCGCGTGCTGCTGCTCGACGAGCCGTTCGGCGCCCTCGACGCCAACGTGCGGCGCGACCTGCGCCGCTGGCTGCGCAAGATCCACGACGAACTCGGCATCACCACCCTGTTCGTCACCCACGACCAGGAGGAGGCGCTCGACCTCGCCGACCGCGTCGTCATCCTCGACAAGGGCAATATCGTGCAGGAGGGGACGCCGGAGGAGGTCTGCCGCGCACCTCAGAACGCCTTCGTAATGAAGTTCCTCGGGGACGCCAACGCGCTGCCGGCGACGGTGCGCGACGGCAAGGCCTATGTGCAGGACATCGCCTTCGACGCGCCCGACCTCAAGGACGGTCCGGCCGACCTGCTGTTCCGCCCGGCCGACGTTTCCTGGCGCGAGAGCGGGGACGGGGTGCCGGCCCAGATCCTGCGGGTGCTCGACCGGCCGGATTCGCGCCGGGTGCTGGCCAGGACCACTGGCGGCCAGTCGATCGAGTTCGACACCGCGCCGGAGTTTCCGCACAAGAAGGGCGAACAGGGTTTTCTCGACATCCGCCGGCCGCGCGTCTACGCGACGACGTGAGGGGGCGGCGCTTAGACGCGGCTCCCGATTCTGGAAGAAAGGTCCTGCCGGTTCACAAAGCCGGCGCGGTCGGGAGGGCGGCCTTGATCAGCGCCTTGGCATCCTCGCTGTCCCAGACGGCGGGGCCGTTCATGGCGGAGACGAGGCAGCCCTTCTCGTCCATCAGCAGCGTCACCGGCAGGCCGTAGGCAAGGCCTTCCTTCTTCAGGGCGTTGAAGACGCCCATCGAGCTGTCGCGATAGTAGCCGAGGTCGTGCACGCCGGTCTCGTCGAGGAAGGCCTGCGGCTTCTCGTCGGTGCCGGTGTCGATGTTGATCGCCACGACCTCGAAGCGGTCGCTGCCGAGTTCCTTCTGCAGCGCGTTCAGTGCCGGCATTTCTTCGCGGCAGGGGAAGCACCAGGTCGCCCACAGATTGACGAGCAGCGTCTTGCCGGAGAAGTCGGCGATCGTGCGCGGCTTTCCGTCCGGCCCGTTGAAGGAAAGCGCGGGCAACGGGCGCGGCTGGTCCGCCGCCTTCATGGCGGCGACCTGGCCGGTGAAGAACGGGTCGAGGGCGGCGGCCTTGCCCTTCGCGGCGGTGCACTGTCCGGCATCGGCAACCACCGTGGCCGCGCCATTGCCAGACCGGCTCTCCATCACGTATACCGCTGCCGCACCGGCGAGGATGCCGGCAAGCGCGGCCAGCGCAAGCAGCTTGACGGCCGGGCGGCCGGGTTTCTTCTCGACTGTCATTTCACTCTCCAGGACAGGCAATCCCATGGCTGACGCAAAATCCGAGACCCAATCCTCGAACCAGATGTGGGGCGGTCGCTTTGCTTCCGGCCCGGATGCGATCATGGAGGAGATAAATGCCTCCATCGGCTTCGACAAGAAGCTCTATGCCCAGGACATCCGCGGCTCGATCGCGCACGCCACCATGCTCGCCCATCAAGGCATTATTTCCGCCGAAGACAAGGACAAGATCGTCGCAGGCCTGGAAACGATCCTGAAGGAGATCGAAAGCGGCACCTTCGAATTCTCGCGCCAGCTCGAGGACATCCACATGAACGTGGAGGCCCGGCTTGCGAACCTGATCGGCCCCGCCGCCGGCCGGCTGCACACCGCACGCTCCCGCAACGATCAGGTCGCGCTCGACTTCCGCCTCTGGGTGAAGGAAGAGCTGCAGAAGACGGAGCGGGCGCTGACGGCGCTGATCGCCGCCTTCCTCGACCGCGCCGAGGAGCATGCCGACACCGTGATGCCCGGCTTCACCCATCTGCAGACGGCCCAGCCCGTGACCTTCGGCCACCACTGCATGGCCTATGTCGAGATGTTCGGCCGGGACCGCCTGCGCGTCCGCCATGCGATCGAGCACCTGGACGAAAGCCCGATCGGGGCTGCGGCCCTTGCCGGCACCGGCTTTCCGATCGATCGCCACATGACGGCCAAGGCGCTCGGCTTCCGCGAGCCGACCCGCAACTCGATCGACACGGTATCGGACCGCGACTTCGCGCTGGAATTCCTGTCGATCGCCGCGATCGCTGCCACCCACCTGTCGCGGCTGGCGGAAGAAATCGTCATCTGGTCGACGCCGCAGTTCGGGTTCATCCGGCTGTCGGACGCGTTTTCGACCGGCTCGTCGATCATGCCGCAGAAGAAGAATCCTGACGCCGCCGAGCTGGTGCGCGCCAAGACCGGCCGCATCAACGGCTCGCTGATCGCGCTGCTGACGGTGATGAAGGGCCTGCCGCTCGCCTATTCCAAGGACATGCAGGAGGACAAGGAGCAGGTTTTCGACGCCGCCGAGAGCCTGGAACTGGCGATCGCCGCGATGACCGGCATGGTGCGCGACATGACGGTGCGCGCCGACCGGATGAAGGCCGCGGCCGGCTCGGGCTACTCCACCGCCACCGACCTCGCCGACTGGCTGGTGCGCGAGGCCGGCCTGCCCTTCCGCGACGCCCACCATGTCACCGGCCGCGCCGTGGCGCTCGCCGAGCAGAAGGGCTGCGAACTGGCCGAACTGCCGCTCGCCGAGCTGCAGGCGATCCATCCCGCGATCACCGACAAGGTCTATGGCGTGCTGACGGTGGAGGCGTCGGTTGCGAGCCGCACCTCGTTCGGCGGCACCGCGCCCTCGAACGTGCGCCAGCAGGTCGCCTGGTGGCGGGGGCGGATCTGATCCGGCAACCGATCAATCGCCTTGCATGAAACATCAGCAGAATCAGGGTGCACAAGGGGCCTCCGGTTCTGCTAAGTGTTTCACAACCATCGAGACCTCTTTCGGAGCCGTGACCCGCATGACACTGAAGACCACTGCCAGGCTGGCCCTCGTTCTTGTTCTTTCGGCGACCGTAATGGCGGCCTGTGGCCGTAAGGGTGATCTCGAACGACCCGGGGTGGCGGCGGCCAAGAGCACGACGCCGGGCGGCGCGGATGCGAACAAGCCGGCCGTCGAGGACAAGCCCTTCATCCTCGACGCCCTCCTCTGACGGATACGACACTGTGAACCATTTCGAATATCGCGACGGCATTCTCTTTGCCGAGGATGTGCCCGTTCCGGCGATCGCCAAGGCGGTCGGCACGCCCTTCTACTGCTACTCCACCGCGACGCTGGAGCGGCACTACAGGGTGTTCTCGGAGGCGTTCGAGGGCGTCGACGCGCTTGTCTGCTACGCGATGAAGGCCAACTCGAACCAGGCGGTGCTGAAGACGCTGGCGCGCCTCGGCGCCGGCGTGGACGTCGTTTCCGAAGGCGAGCTGCGCCGCGCGCTTGCCGCCGGCGTCCCGGCCGACCGCATCATGTTTTCCGGCGTCGGCAAGACGCCCCGCGAGATGGACCTCGGCATCGAGGCGGGCATCTACTGCTTCAACGTCGAATCCGAGCCGGAGCTGGAAGTGCTGAACGCCCGGGCGGTGAAGGCCGGCAAGCAGGCGCACGTCTCCTTCCGCATCAACCCCGACGTCGACGCCCGCACGCATGCCAAGATCTCGACCGGCAAGAAGGAGAACAAATTCGGCATCTCCTGGGAGCGCGCCCGCGCCGTCTACGCGCATGCCGCCAAGCTGCCGGGCATCAAGGTGACCGGCATCGACATGCATATCGGCAGCCAGATCACCGAGCTGCAGCCGTTCGAGGACGCCTTCCGGCTGTTGCGGGAACTGGTGCACACGCTGCGCGCCGACGGCCATACGATCGACCACGTCGACGTCGGCGGCGGGCTCGGCATTCCCTACCGGATCGACAACACTCCGCCTCCGCTGCCCGATGCCTATGCGAAAATCGTCAAGAACGAGCTCGAGGGCCTCGGCTGCCGGATCATCACCGAGCCGGGCCGGCTGATCGTCGGCAATGCCGGCATCCTGGTGACGGAGGTCATCTACGTGAAGGACGGCGGCGAAAAGACCTTCGTCATCGTCGACGCGGCGATGAACGACCTGATCCGCCCGACGCTCTACGAAGCCTGGCACGAGATCAGCCCGGTGACGATCTCGGCCGCCAACGCGCCGCGCATCCGCGCCGACGTGGTCGGCCCGGTCTGCGAGACCGGCGACTATCTGGCACTCGACCGCGACATGGCGATGCCCAGGCCGGGCGACCTGATCGCCGTCGGATCGGCCGGCGCCTATGGCGCGGTGCAGGCCGGCACCTACAATACGCGCCTGCTTGTGCCCGAAGTGCTAGTCAGCGGCGGCGAATTCCACGTCGTGCGCCCACGCCAGACCTACGACGAACTGATCGGCCTCGATTCGATTCCGGACTGGCTCGACTGAAGGGCGGCCGCTGCCGATGCGGCCAAACGGCCTGCGAAACGATCACGATTTCGAATGCGCCCTCGTCTTCGCCACAAAGGCTGCTATCCTTTGACCATGGCGAAGCCGTCGCGCCGATGGCCGGGGCGAAGCGGGGATTCGAGGACGGATGCAAGAGGACGTGAAACCGCCTTCCGGTGAGGACATTTCCACTCGCAGCCTCGCGGCCCGGCTGGGCCGCAGGCGCATGGTGGCGCGTGCTGTTCTCTTTGCAGAGACCCTCCTCCCGAGGCTTCTTCCCCTCGTCCTGCTTGTCGCCTGCTTCCTGGCGCTGACCTGGTTCGGCTATTTCCGTCACGTGCCGGCCTGGCTGCACATCGCCACGCTGGCGGCCTTCGGCGTGGGACTCGTCCTGCTGGCGGCGCGGCTGCGCCACGCAGTCTGGCCGGCAGCCGAGCGCGCCGACCGCATGCTCGAGGAGCGCAACAACCTCACCCACCAGGCCATCCAGGTACAGGCGGACCGGCCCGTCCGCGGCGGGCCGGTGGCCGAGGCGCTCTGGCGCGAGCACCAGGCGCGCATGGCCCGGATGATCGGATCCCTGCAGGCGGGGCTGCCGCGCCCCGATATCGCCCGCCACGACCGCCACGGCCTGCGCGCCATCCCGCTGCTGCTGGTCGCCGTCGCCTTCGCCTTCTCCTATTCCAACCAGGCGGGGCTGCTGTCGGACGTCGTGACGCTGCGCCAGCCGGCGGAGACCAAGCCGGACGTCCGGATCGACGCCTGGGTGACGCCGCCCGCCCATACCGGCCGGGCGCCGATCTTTCTGACCGGCCCGAACATCGCCGCGGAAGGGCCGCTGCGGGTGCCGCAGTTCAGCGAGCTGACCGTGCGCATCACCGGCGGGAACGGCGCCGCCGGCGTGGCCTACACGCCGGACGGCGAGCCCGCGGTCGCCATCCGTCCGGAAGAGCCGAAACAGGCCCCCCAAGCGGCGGCCTCCGACCGCAAGGACGAAGCAGCCGCCCCGGCGCCGGGCACAGCACCGACGACGTTGCAGTACAAGATCGTCAAGGACGGCGCGCTGTCGATCGAGGGCCACCAGTGGGCGTTCAGCGTCATCCCCGACTTGGTGCCGGAGATTGCCTTCAACGGGCTGCCGCGCAGGACGGTGGCCTCGGCACTGGAGATCAGCTTCATCGCCAAGGATGACTACGGCGTCCAGTCCGCGTATGCCGAAATCGTCCCCGTCGATCCGCCGGCCGAAAATGCCCACCCGCTCTATCCGCCGCCGGAATACCGGCTGGACCTGCCGCGCCGCAACGCCCGCGATGTGAAGGGCACGACGAGCCGCAACCTGACCGAACACCCGCTGGCCGGCAAGCGCGTGCGCATCACGCTCGTCGCGCGCGACGCCGCCGGGCAGGAAGGACGCAGCCAACCGCAGGAGATGATCCTGCCGGCCAAGGTGTTCTCCGAGCCGCTGGCAGCCGCCGTCGCCGAGCAGCGCCAGACCTTTGCACTCGACGCCAACCAGCTGCCGCGGGCGATCGCGCTCAACGAGGCCTTGATGCTGCGGCCGGAGGAGACGATCCCCAACCTCACGCATTTCCTGCTCATCAGCTCGGCGCAGGAGCGCATGCGGCTGGCCCGCAACGACGACCAGCTGCGCGAGACGGCCGCCTATCTCTGGGAAATCGCGCTCGGCATCGAAGATGGCAACCTCTCGCTCGCAGACCGGCGGCTTCGCGAGGCGCAGCAGGCGCTTTCGGAGGCGCTGGAGCGCAATGCGCCCGACGCGGAGATCGCCAAGCTGATGCAGGAGCTGCGCGACGCGATGCAGGCCTACATGCAGGAACTGGCGCGCCAGGCGCAGAAGAACGGCCCGATGCAGCAGAATGCGCAGCAACAGGGGCAGATCCTCCGCCAGCAGGACCTGGAGCGGATGATGGACCAGATCGAGAACCTGGCCCGATCCGGCGCCAAGGACCAGGCCCAGCAGTTGCTGTCGGAAATGCAGCGCATGCTCAACAACCTGCAGGCCGGCCGCCGCTCGCCGCAGCAGAACGAGCAGTCCAACGCCATGCGCCAGCAGATGGACAAGCTCGGCCGGCTGATGCAGGAGCAGCAGAAGCTGATGGACCAGACCTTCAACCTCGACCAGGCCTTGCGCGATCGCATGGACAATGGCGTTCCCCTGCCGGGCGAGGACGAAATGTTCGGCAATCCCGGCGACAATGGCCGCGAGCAGCAGCAGCAGCAGCAGGGTCAGCAGCAGGGTCAGGGCCAGTCGCCGACCGATCAGATGACCGAGGAGCAGCTACGCCAGGCCCTGAAGGACCTGAAGGGGCAGCAGGACGGGCTAGGCAAGCAGCTCGGCGAGTTGCAGAAGGGGCTGTCGGAGATGGGCATCAAGCCCGGCAAGGGCTTTGGCGAGGCCGGGCGCGAGATGAAGGGCGCCTCGAAGGCGCTCGGCGAGGGCGAGGGCGAACCCGCCGTTGGCAGCCAGGGCCGGGCGCTGGAAGCGCTGCGGCAGGGCGCCCAGGACATGATGAACCAGATGCAGGCCATGGGCCAGGGCGGCGTCGGCGAGGGCCAGCCGCAGATGGGCCGCGACGGCCGCGACCCGCTTGGACGCGAACGCCCGACGAGCGCGCAGGGCCCGGACTATGACGGCCGCACCCGTGTGCCGGAGCAGATCGACATCCAGCGGGCGCGCGAAATCCTGGAAGAGATCCGCCGTCGGCTGGGCATCGGCGACCCGCCGGTAATGGAACGCAATTACCTGGAGCGGCTGCTAGGGATCGATTGAGGGGCCAGCCGTCGTCCGATGGGGGTGGAGATGAAATTGCCTGCGCGTTCCGTTCTTTACGGGCAAGCCCGCCGGTCGACCCGGCCGGCAGCCAGGCCCAACGCCGGGGATTTTGCCGCAAGGATCAAAAGCGCTCGCCTAGACGGAATACTCTTCGCCCAGCGCGCCCCTGCCCTATAGCCGGCTTCGGTAGAAGCTTTCAATTTAGTTTGCAAAAGCCTTGAAGCACGGCGCGATCATCCAGATTGTTGGCCGTGCCTCAGTTGGCTTGCCTGCGTCCGCAAAGTGTCTCTTGTCGGGCGCCAGTCCTCAGGCCGCCAGCGCGCGGGCGACGGCGGTGCGGATATCGGGCAGGCTGAAGGGCTTGGCCACCACGTCGACGATCTTCAAGGCGAGGTCCTCGGCGCGCTCCCGCTGCTCGGCATAGCCGGTCATCAGCAGGATCTTGAGGTCGGGACACGCCTCGGCAGCCTTGTGTGCAAGCTCGATGCCGTCCATCACCGGCATGCGGATATCAGAGAGCAGCAGGTCGAATTCGCCCTCGGCGAGGGTTTCGAGGCCTTGCGCGCCGTCCGCCGCCTCGACCGTTTCATGTCCATCGAGCCGGAGCGCCCGCGCCACGAAGCGACGAAGCGCATCCTCGTCCTCGGTGATCAGAATTCTCGCCATGGTGTTCCCTCCGGGCCTATCTCATCCGGCCCTGTCCGTGCGGCGCGCATGCGCGCCATGCCTATCGCTGCTTCGGGCCCGAAAAGACCAGAGTTTCGTTTGCGATCGGTAAACGCCGAGGGGATTAGCGGCGGCTGTGTTCTATTCTGCGTCGCCAGTGACGACGCCGACAAAGGGCAGCTCGCGGAAGGCATAGGCGACGTCCATGCCGTAGCCGACGACGAAGTGGTCGGGGCACTCGAAACCGACGTAGTCGGCCTCGAGATCCGTCTCGCGCTTGACCCGCTTGTCCAGCAGCACGGCGATGGTGACGTGCCGGGCGCCGCGCTCCAGCAGCAGCTCCTTGGCGAAGCGCAGCGTGCGGCCGGATTCGAGGATGTCGTCGATCAAAAGCACGTCGCGGCCATGGACGTCGCTATCGATATCCTTGACGATCTTGACGCCCTGTGACGTCGTGCCCTTGCCGTAGCTGGAGAGCGTGATGAACTCGACCTCGGGCGCCAGTCCGGTCGCATGCATGGCGCGAATGAGGTCGGCTGCGAAGATGAAGGAGCCCTTCAGGATCGAGATCACCAGCAGGTCCTCGGTCGGACCGGCCTTGATCTGCGCAGCCATATCAATGTTGCGCCGGGCGATCTCCTCGGCGCTGTAGAGGGTTTCGATCTTCTTTCCGCGCACTACCATCTGCATGGCGACCTGGCTCCGTGACTGTCGCGGCGCCCTGCCGCATCAGCCAGCCGCATAGCACACTCACGGCGACGGTGCACCCGCCGGGACGAAGGAAACGGCCACTTTCGGCATGTTTGCGCCGCCATGGGGGATGCGCAGCCGGAACGGGTTCGTCGCGCCGGCCGGCAGGCTGTCCTGCTCCGGATCGATGCGATGTCGCGCCACCGAGCGCCCGCCGGCGATGACGTCGACGACGATGGCCGGCACCGGCCGTGCCTGCGGGGAGCGGTTCGCAACCGTGCCGTAGACGGAAAGCACCTTCAGGCCGTCGCGATCGTCGAGCGAGGTGGAAACGGCCTCGATCCGCACGCCGCGGTCCTGCACACCCCCCGAAAGAACGGTTGCGAGCGCGGAAAGGCCACCGGCGAAGAAGAAGCTTGCTGCGACCGCAGCGGCGACAAGAGCCCCGAAGGCACGGGCCGGCAGGAACTGCAACAGCCGCTCGACAAGGCGTGCCGCGAGGACGAGACCTGCGGCGATCAAGCTGCCTGCCTGCGAGACGATCGCGGTGGTGGACGAGCCGCGGTGGCGATCGCCCCGAGCCCGTGCGGCAGTGGCGGCCGGTGCGGCCGGGGCGGCCGGGGCGGCCGGAAGGACGACGAACTCGGCATCGACGACGCCGGGCTTCGGCCGCGCCGCCGCGGGGCTTCGCCGCCGCGTGCCGGGCTCCGGCGGCAGGAGATCGATGCGGACGCTTCTGTCGCGCCGTGCGCCGGATGCGCTCATGGCAGGGCTCCCTGTCGGTCGCAAACCGTGTCGCCCGCAAAAAGTCGGGCATTGAAACGGATTCTTACGAAACGTAAACCATATTGGTTAATGCTTCGGAAACCGGCCTTGGATGGGCCTTGATTCCGTGCAATCCGCGAGGCCGAAGCCTGCGCGCAACGACGAGAACCGGTTTGATACATTTCGAAAATGTCGGACTGCGATACGGCATGGGACCGGAGATCCTGCGCGATCTCACCTTCGACATTCCGCGCCGATCCTTTCAGTTCCTGACCGGCCCTTCGGGCGCCGGCAAGTCGACGCTGCTGCGCCTGCTGTTCCTGTCGCTGCAGCCGACGCGCGGGCTGGTGCGGACCTTCGACCGGGACATCGCGACGATCCCTCGCGACGAATTGCCGATGCTCCGGCGCCGCATCGGCATCGTCTTCCAGGATTTCCGCCTGCTCGAGCACCTGACCACCTACGAGAACGTCGCGCTGCCGCTGCGGGTGCGGGGCAAGGAGGAAGCCTCCTATCGCGCCGACGTGCTCGACCTGCTGAAATGGGTGGGGCTCGGCGAGCGCATCAACGTGCTGCCGCCGGTGCTCTCGGGCGGCGAGAAACAGCGCGTGGCGATCGCCCGCGCGCTGATCGACCGGCCCGAACTGCTGCTCGCCGACGAGCCGACCGGCAACGTCGACCCGCCGATGGCGCGGCGCCTGCTCAGCCTGTTCCTCGAACTCAACCGGCTCGGCACCGCCGTGGTGATCGCCACCCACGACCTGTCGCTGATGGACCAGGTCGACGCGCGGCGCATGATCCTCTCGCAAGGGCGGCTCGACATCTATGAGTGAGGGCGCAAAACAGCAGCCGCAGCAGCCCGCACCGCCGAAGCGGCCGGAGATGCGCGTGCGGCCGACGGCGCCGATCGTGCCGCCGGCCAACGTCGCCGGCAACGCGCTGATGTGCGTCATCGCCATCATGGCCTTCCTCGCCTGCCTGACCTACGGCGCCGTCAGCATGGTGCGGGCGACGGCGGCGAGCTGGCAGAGCCAGATCTCGCGCGAGATCACCATCCAGATCAAGCCGGACGAAAAGCTGGACATGGAGGCGGCGCTGCGCGACGCGCGCGACCTCGCGATGACGTTCTCCGGCACGAAGGACGGGCAGATCATCGACCGCGCCGCCACCGCGAGGCTCTTGGAGCCGTGGCTCGGCGAGGGCCTCGACCTCGACGAACTGCCGGTGCCGCGGCTTGTCGTGATCACCATCGACGAGCGCGATCCGCCGGATTTCGCCGGAATGCGCGAGGCGCTGGCGCAGACGATCCCGCAGGCCGTCCTCGACGACCACCGGACCTGGGTGAACCGGCTCGTGGCGATGGCGCAGACCACGGCGTGGATCGGCACGGCCGTGCTGGTGCTCGTCTTCTCGGCGATGGTGCTGACGGTGGTGTTTGCCACGCGCGGCACGCTGTCTGGCAACCGGCACATCATCGAGGTGCTGCACTTCGTCGGCGCCGAGGCGGGATTCGTCGCTTCGGAATTCCAGAAGCATTTCCTGAAGATCAGCCTGAAGGGCTCGTTCGCCGGCGGCGCACTGGCGGCGATCGTCTTCGCCGCGGCAGGCTTCTGGCAGACCCGCTCGCTGGCCACCCCGCAAAGCGACCAGGCGACCGCGCTGTTCGGCACCTTCTCGGTCGGGGTCGGCGGCTATCTCGGCATCGCCGCGACGATGATCGTCATTGCCCTTCTGACGACGCTGACGGCGCGCTTCACGGTGATGCGGACGATCTTCGAGATCGACCGCATCCGCTCCGATCCGGCGCGCACCGACGGGCTGCCGGACAGCTGAGACTCGTGCTTGCCGCAATCACCAGTTATGTAAGAGAATCATGGCCGCGACGGACGACACGACAGACACGGTGACGCAGGATCGACCGCCAGCCCGGCGCTGGCGGATCCGCCCGATCCGGCGCTTCGTGCGGCTGTTCCTGCTCCTTTTGCTTCTGGCCTGCGGCCTGCTGGTCACGGGTTTCCTCTACTTTGCCGAAACGGTCGCCGGCATGGAGCCGCCGCGCAATCCGCAGGCGGACGGCATCGTCGTGCTGACCGGCGGCTTCCAGCGAATCGACCAGGCGATCGATCTCCTGAAACAGGGAGCGGGCGAGCGCCTGCTGATCTCCGGCGTTAATCCGACCACCAGTCGCAGGCAGATCCGCAGTTTCACGCAGAGCTCCTCCACCCTGTTCGACTGTTGCGTCGACATCGGCTACGACGCCATGGACACGATCGGCAATGCCAACGAAACGGCGCAGTGGATTCGCGACCACGGCTACCGCCGGGTGCTGGTCGTCACCAACAACTACCACATGCCGCGCAGTCTTCTCGAGTTGCGCCGCAGCGACCGGCAGACCGAGTTCCTGTCCTATCCCGTCATCAACACCGACCTGAAGAACGGCAGCTGGCTCGGCGAGCAGCGGGTGATGCGGGCGATCCTGTCGGAATACCTGAAATATTCCGTCGCGGTCGCTCGCGAGGTGATCGGTGCGGGGACGGCAAGCGGGCTTCGGCGCGACGAGACGGCGCAGGCCTCCTTCGCCCAGACGGACTGAGTCCGCGTCGCAAGCCGGTTTCCGCCAGGCGAAATATCGTGTAGGCAAGCTCACCCTTCACCGCGCAGCCTGTCCGACCGGACATGATAGGAGAGCTTCGCCTGATGATCGTCCTGCGGTCCATCCTGTTCAACCTGGTCTTCTACCTCAACCTGATCGGCCAGATGATCGTGCTATCGCCGGCCTATTTCCTCCTGCCGCGCAAGAAGGCCCTGGTGGTCCCGAAGAACTGGGCGCGCAGCAATCACTGGCTGTTTGCGAAGATCGTCGGCACCACCTTCGAGGTCGAGGGCCTGGAAAACATCCCGAAGGGCCAGGGCTACATCTTCGCGCCCAAGCACCAGTCGCTCTGGGACACCTATGCGCTTCTGCCCTGGCAGGACGACCCGTTCTACATCCTCAAGCGCGAGCTCACCTGGATCCCGCTCTTCGGCTGGTACCTGCTCAAGCAGCGGATGGTGCCGGTCGACCGCGGCGCGCGCGGCAAGGTGATGGCGGCGGTCATGGAACGCGCCAAGGCGGAGATGCGCAGCGGCCGGCAGCTGATCATCTATCCCGAGGGCACCCGCCGCCCGCCGGGAGCGCCGCCGGAATACAAGTACGGCATCGCCCGGCTCTACCGCGACCTCAAGGTGCCGGTCCTGCCGGTCGTCATGCATCCGGGCCTGTTCTGGCCGCGTCGCAAATTCCTGCGCTATCCGGGCCACTTCAAGGTCCGCATCCTGCCGGCGATCCCGCCCGGCATGGACCCGGATGATTTCCTCGCCCATCTCGTCGACGTGATGGAGACGGCGAGCGACAAGCTGCTGCTCGAAACGGTGGACGCAAATCCCCACCTGCCGCTTCCGCCGACGGCGGCGGCGCGGGTGGCGGAGCTGCGGGCGCGCGGCGTCTGAGAAGCCGCCCCCTCAGTCGCCACTCGCCAGCAGGCCGGCGGCACGCCCGACCTCTTCCAGCCAATGGTCACGGATGCCCATCTGCTGCAGATGCGCCAGCGTGTTGGCGACGTATTCGACGTTCGGGCCGGACTTGCCCCTGGCTGCGCGGACAGTGGCTGCCGCCTCCTCGACCGTCAGCGCGCCGGCATACTGATGGTGCGCGCGGTCGATGACATAGACGAGCGCCCCCTTGCGCACGCCTCCGTCAAGGCGGATCGGAAGGGTGCGTTCCTTGTAGACATGGGTGACGAGCTCGCGCTCGCGCAGGTAGTCGACGACGGCATGCCAGCGTTGCGGCGCCACCCGGAAGGCCATGCCGCGGCAGGAACCGCCGCGATCGAGGCCGAGCACGAGGCCCGGATGTTCCTGCGTGCCGCGATGTACCCAGGAGCGGACGCAGAGCGCGCGTCGAAAGCCGTGCAGATGCGCGGGGCGGCTCTCCTCGACCTCGAAGCCCGGATTCCACATCAGGGAACCATAGCCGAAGACCCAAAACTCATCCCTGTCCACTGTTGGTTCCCGAATCTACCCGAATGCCGCCGCAATTAGGGACTTTCTCCCGTCGTCGACGCAATCTAATGCAAGTCGCGTGAAAGTGCGCTGCGGATTTGCGCCGACCTCGTGCATAAGAGCAAGAGCAAGCAGGCAGCGCGAATCGCTTCCACCGCAATGGAGAATGGCATGACACCGATGAATGGCGCCACCGGCGGCACCAGCGCGCGCAAGGTATGGATTCTCGCTCTTGCCATCGCTGCCTTCCTCGCCCTCTACACGGTGGCGTGGTTCTTCGGTGCGGACCGGCTGAAGGGCTATGTCCGCCACCGCCTCTCCGACGCGTCCGTCGCCGTCGCCTGCACCGGGCTCGAGGTACGTGGCTTTCCATTCCGGATCGGCGTCTTCTGCGACGCCGTCGGCATTGACGACAAGCGCACCGGCACCTCGGCGAGCTTCGGCGCCCTGCGCTCGGCGGCACAGGTCTATCGGCCGGGCCACGCCGTGATGGAGCTCGACGGCCCGGCACTGGTGCGGGTCTCGCCCGATATCGCGCTCACAGCCGACTGGAACCTCATGCAGGCGAGCGCGGTGGCGGGCACCGTCGGGCTGGAGCGCGCCTCGATCGCCTCCAACGGGCTGAAGGGAACCTTCACCGCCGACATGGGCGAAACGAAGCTCGCCTTCCTTGCCCGCCACGGCGAAACCCATCTGCGCGCCAACGGCGAGGCGCTGGATGCCGCCCTGTCCCTGGACGGTCTCGAGCTGACGGCCGCCGACACCGTGGTTCCGAAGGCCGACGTCATCGTGGACATGACGATTGCCGACGCCGCCGGCTGGCTGCAGGACGGACCGCCGATAAATGCGCCGCGCCGCACGAAGGGCGACATTCGCAACCTCCGCGTCGATTTCGGCAACGGTAACTCGGCCGCCGTCTCCGGCAATTTCGCGATCGACGACGAGGGACTTCTCTCCGGCAAGTTCCAGCTCGAGATTAGCGGCATCGACGCGCTGCGCGATGCCGTGGCGCAGGCGTTTCCGGAAATCGCCGACACCGCCTCCAGCATCGCCGATACGATCCGCGGTCTTTCCGGCGGCAAGAACGCCCGCGTCAAGCTGCGGGCGAATGACGGCGTGCTCTATCTCGGCCTCATTCCGATCGCCACCATCGCGGCGCTTTGACCCGCCCGGCGGCCAACTGTCCTATTCGGCCGGCGAGTCTCCCGGCCGGCCGAAGTTTGCCGCAGCCGTATCCTGTCCGGCATCGATGATCGAGCGGCGGATCGCGCGGGTGCGGGTGAAGAGGTCAAAAAGCTTCTCGCCATCGCCCCAGCGGATCGCCCGCTGCAGATAGGCAAGGTCCTCGGAGAAGCGCGCCAGCATTTCCAGGATGGCGTCCTTGTTGTGCAGGCAGACGTCGCGCCACATGGTCGGGTCGGAGGCGGCAAGGCGGGTGAAGTCGCGGAAACCCGAGGCCGAGTACTTGATGACCTCCGATTCGGTCACCGTCTCCAGGTCGTCCGCCGTGCCGACGATGTTGTAGGCAATGATGTGCGGCAGGTGGGAGACGATGGCCAGCACCTTGTCGTGGTGCTCGGTGTCCATCTCGTCCACCTTGGAGCCGAGCGTCTCCCAGAAGGTCGCCAGCCGCTTCTTGGCGAGCTTGTCGGTGCCGTGGACCGGGGTGAGGATGCACCAGCGGCCGCGGAACAGCTCGGCGAAGCCGGCGTCGGGGCCGGAATGCTCGGTGCCGGCGAGCGGATGGCCAGGGATGAAGTGCACGCCCTTCGGGATGTGCGGCAGCATCTGCGCCACCACCGACCCCTTGGTGGAGCCGACATCGGTGACGATGGCGCCGGGTTTGAGGTTGGGGGCGATCTCCTTTGCGACGCTGCCGGAGGCGCCGACGGGAACGGAGACGATGATCAGATCGGCGTCGCGGACCGCCTCGGCGGCGTCGAGATGGTATTCGGTGCCGAGCTCGAGTTCGCGCGCCCGCTGCAGCGTCTCGGGACTACGGGTGGCGATCGCCACCGACCCTGCCAGACCCTTCTCCTTGACCGCGCGGGCGATCGACGAGCCGATGAGCCCGATGCCGATCAGCGCGATCCTGCCAAACTGTTGCTCCGACATGCTTGCCGCCCTTCCCGCGATGGACGCCGCTCCGCGCCCGGCTGCGCCAGCAATTACCGGCGCGGCGGGCGATTGTCGAGGGGGCCGCGCTTCAGCATTGCGCGCGTCGAGGGCACGCCGGAAGGCGCCAGCACCGGCACGAAGACGCGCCGGGAGGCGCGCGCCGCGACAGGAAGGCCTTGGTAGAGGCGCTTCTGCGCTTCGACGACCAGCACGCCGGAGAACATCGGCCACAGGGTGCGGCCGAGCCGTTCGAAGGCGCTGCGCAGCCCCTGGATGGCCCGGTGCTTTGAGGGCGGGAAGAACAGCGCCTCGGCAGTGGCGCCCGGCGTGAAGTTCGTCTCGCGCAGCAGGCTCGTCAGCTGACGGCGCGAATAGGGACGCCCGGACCCGAACGGGGTGTGCTCCATGCGCGCCCAGACGCCGCGGCGGTTCGGCACGACGATGATCAGCCGCCCGCCCGGCGCCAGCACCCGCCAGAGCTCCATCATCGTCTCGCGCGGGTTCTCGGCGAATTCCAGCGAGTGCACCATCAGGATGCGGTCGATGGAGGAATCGGGCAGCGGCAGTTCCTCGTCGAAGACAAGGGCGGTGGCGGACGCCTCGCCAACCGGCCAGTTCACCGCCCCCTGCCCCGCCGGCATGAAGGCGAAGGTGCGCTCGGTATCGGCACGGAACCGCTCGAGGTAGGGCACGGCATATCCAAGCCCGACCAGCCGCTCCTCCGGCAGCCGGGCCCAGATCGAGGCGAGCGCCATGGTGATCGAGTGCTCCGCGAGGTGACCGAGGGGAGAGTGGTAAAATTCGCGAAGATCGACAATATCAGCGTGCATGGGCGGGATGTTACCGACCGGGCGGTGGACTTCAAGGCCCAGCCCGCTACATTCCTGCCCTCATTGACGAGCCTTCAGGAGGACGACCGATGAATCCGCTCGATATCGAACTTTTCGGCTGCCGGAGCGACAATTTCGGCGTTCTCCTGCACGATCCCGCGACAGGTACGACCGCCAGCATCGACGCGCCGGAGGAACAGCCGATCCTGGAGGCGCTGGCACGGCGCGGCTGGCGGCTAACCCATATCTTCACGACCCACCACCATGGCGATCACGTCGAGGCGAACGCAGCGCTCAAGGCGCAGTTCGGCGCAACGATCATCGGCCCGGCCCGCGAGGCGGACCGCATTCCCGGCATCGAGCGGCGCGTCGACGACGGCGACCGCTTCGATTTCGCCGGCCATCCGGTCGAGGTGATCGCAACGCCCGGACACACGCTCGGGCACGTCTGCTACAACCTGCCGAAGGACAAACTGCTCTTTGCCGCCGACACGCTGTTTGCGCTCGGCTGCGGCCGGGTGTTCGAGGGCACGGCCGCGCAGATGTGGCAATCGCTGTCGAAGCTCGCTGCGTTGCCGGCCGACACCACCGTCTATTTCGGCCACGAATACACGCTCTCCAATGCCCGCTTCGCGCGGAGCGTCGATCCGGACAATGCCGCCCTGAAGGCCCGCGCCGCGGAGATCGAGCAGATGCGCGCCGCCGGCCGCTTCACGGCGCCGACGACGATCGGCCTGGAAAAGGAGACAAACCCGTTCCTGCGCGCCGCCGATCCGGCAATCCGCGCCCATCTCGGCATGCAAGGCGCCAGCGATGCGGAGGTGTTTGCCGAGATCCGCGCCCGTAAGGACCACTTCTGATGACGCCCGCCGAGATCATCGCCACCCTCAGCATGGAGCGCCACCCCGAGGGCGGCTGGTATGTGGAGACCTTTCGCGACACCGAAGGCGGAGCGCGCGGCCATTCGACCGCGATCTACTATCTCCTGGAAAAGGGCGAGCGATCGCACTGGCATCGGGTGCGCGACGCCGCCGAGATCTGGCACTACCATGCCGGCGGGCCGCTGGCGCTGTCGCTGTCAGGCGATGGAAAGAGCCACAACACGCAGGTGCTCGGGGCGGATCTGGCAAGGGGCGAGCGCCCGCAGGTGATCGTCCCGGCCGGCTGGTGGCAATCGGCCGAGCCGCTCGGGGACTGGACGCTGGTCGGCTGCACCGTCGCGCCGGGCTTCTCCTTCGACGCCTTCGAAATGGCGCCGCCCGGCTGGCGCCCTGAGGGCTAGGCTCCGGCGCCTTCTGCGGCGACGCCCGGCTTGCCGCGGAAGATCATGTCCTTGGCCGCCAGCACCGCGCCGCCGGTGACGAGTGCGCAGGCGGCGGCGATCCGCCAGGAGGGCTCGGCGAAGCCGGTGACGATCAGCACCAGCGTCGACAGGACCGGGGCGGCGTAGCTTGCAGCGCCGAGGATCTGGATGTCGCCGTTCTTGACACCGTAGTCCCAGGCATAGAAGGCGGCGCCGACCGGCAGAAGGCCGAGGCCGAGGATGGCGAACCATTCGAAGCCGGTCGACGGCCAGACGGTGGTCTCCAGTGCCAGATGGCAGACAAAGGACAGGGCCGAGGTGGCGAGGCAGAAGCCGGTCACAACATCGGTCGATACGGCTTCGAACCGGCGCGTCAGCAGCGAGTAGCCCGACCAGGTGAAGGCGCAGAGCAACGCGGCGCCGTAGCCGAGCGTATAGGCGCCGTCGAAGGCGATGCCGTTGCGGGCGACGATCAGCGCCGTACCGGACAGTCCCGCCAGCGCGCCGACGACGTGATACCAGCGCAGCCGCTCGCCCGGCAGCATCGCCGAGCCGACGACGATCAGGAGCGGCCAGAGATAGGCGATCAGCCCGGCCTCGACCGCCGGCGCATTTCGCAGTGCCGTGAAATAGAGGAAATGATAGCCGAACAGGCCGGCGATGCCGACGATCCAGACCTTGGCAGGCTGACGCAGCAGCTTCAGCCGATCCGGCCGCGCGACGAGGACGGCGATGCCCGGAAGAGAGCCGATCAGGAAGCAGATGGCCGAGAGCTGGAACGGCGGCATCTTGCCCGATGCGGCCGTAAAGAGAGCCAGCAGCGACCACATGAGGATCGCCGTAAAACCGATGAACGTCGCCTTCAAGATAACTCCCCCGTATATGCTGGATGCATCAGCCGCCGAAGCGGGTGGCCGACACTGTCACCGGACCGAGGCTCGTCGGGATCCGGACATAGACGGGCGCATACATATCAACGCTTTGCGCCTTGGCAAACCAGATTTCCATCGTCGTCAGGCTCCGCAGGTATTCGACGTCGCGGCGGCCCTTGCGATAGCCGGAGCGCGGCACGAAGCGGACGCCGCAAACCTTCACCTCGCCGTTGAACCCGTCCGTGGAGAAGGATCGGGTTCCCTTGTCCACCAGCCTGATGTCCATCCGCGACTCGCCGTCGAAGATCGGCAGTGTCTTGGAGCAGACGTTGGAGTTGGCCGGAATGATCAGCCCCGAGATCGGGTCGATGACGGAACGCATGTCGGCGGGCCGGACCGGAACCCAGTTGTCCGGCTGGCGGCGTTCCGGCCGCAGCGAGGCGCTGACGACATTGCCGTTGTTGAAGGTCACGTCGATCGCCCGCGCCTTCTTGCCGCTGCGATAGGACATGGAGTACCTGGCAGCACGCAGTTTGCCGCCGGAAACGGTTCCGGTCACCGAGGTCGTGCCATGCGTGCTGGCGAGGATTTCGGCCAGGCCGGCGGAATCCATCCGCCCGGAAATGACATAGCGGCTGCCGTCGAACTGCGAGCGGAAGCTCGCGGTCGCAACCGGGAAGCCGGCCAGGCGGATGCTGTAATCCGTGAGATGCCTTACCTCGTCGGCCGCCGCAGGGACAGCCGTCACCGCCGCCAAGCCCATCGCTGCAATGCATCTGCGCCAGTTCATCCGCCCAACCGCTCCTTGTCGGATCGACTATACGTTTCTTTGCGGCGATTCTACGCCGTTGCCATCTGCGTCGGCCACGGCAGTTGCGGACCGGCTATTGGCCGAAAACCGCGGCGGTTTGCAACCGTTTTCCCCGAATGCGCCAAGGTTTGGCTTGACGCCAGCGCCGTGGGTGACTATAGAACCGCGACTTTCCAATAAGGCCAGACGGACTGCGGCCGGACACGGCGCCGGAATCGTATTGTCCGAACCCAAAGAAGAATAGGTGCATCCATGTCCCGTAGTTGCGAATTGACCGGCAAGGGCGTCCAGTCGGGCCACAATGTGAGCCATGCCAACAACAAGACCAAGCGCAAGTTCCTGCCGAACCTGTGCAACGTCACGTTGATCTCCGACAGCCTTGGCCAGCGCTTCCGTCTGCGCGTTTCCGCAGCGGCGCTCCGCTCGGTCGAGCACCGCGGCGGCCTCGACGCCTTCCTGCTGAAGGCGGACGAGAACGAACTGTCGATGCGCGCCCGCCTGCTGCGCCGCCAGATCGCCAAGAAGACCGCCGCCTGATTTTTGGCGCGACCTTCAGCGACTGATTTGATGAGGCTTGGCCGGATTGCCGGCCAGGCCTCATTTCATTGATAACATCGCCGTTCCTCCAACTGGTGGCATCACCCAGGATAAAAAAATGCAAGCGAACCGCATTACCCTGATCTACGTGCTGATGATGACGCTCGTCGTCATCGCCTCCAATATCCTCGTGCAGTACCCGCTGCCTTGGACCCTCTTTGGGATCAATCTCGGGGATATCCTCACCTTCGGCGCCTTCAGCTATCCGGTGGCCTTCCTCGTCACCGATCTGACCAATCGCCAGTTCGGGCCGAGGGTGGCGCGCAAGGTGGTGATCGCCGGCTTTGCCGTCGCGATCGTCTTCTCCTTCGCCGTCGCCTCGCCACGCATTGCGATCGCCTCCGGCTCGGCCTTCC
Organism: Mycoplana dimorpha; assembly: GCF_003046475.1. GTDB lineage: Bacteria > Pseudomonadota > Alphaproteobacteria > Rhizobiales > Rhizobiaceae > Mycoplana > Mycoplana dimorpha. The sequence continues at coordinate 608,036 of NZ_PZZZ01000003.1, read as the reverse complement.
TGCTCGGCCAGCTGCTCGACATCTCGGTGTTCAACACGCTGCGCCGCCAGACCTGGTGGCGGGCGCCGCTGGTCGGTTCGCTTTTCGGCTCGGCGCTCGACACGCTGGTCTTCTTCTCCCTCGCCTTCGCTCCGTTCTTCGTCATGATCGGTCCGAACGAACCCTTTGCGATCGAGAACGCTCCGGTCCTCGGTGTCTTCGCCGCCGAGACGCAGCGCTGGGTTTCCTGGGCGCTCACCGATTTCGGCGTGAAGCTGCTCATGGGGCTGGTGATGCTGCTTCCCTACGGCGCGCTGATGAGCACGCTGAAGCCCATGCCGGGGGTCGAGAAGGCGGCGGCCTGACGGCTGGCGTTTCAAGATGGTGACGAGCATGCTTTCGCGCGGATCGACGCCGCCCGCCGGCTCGACCGGATCGTCCATCATGCCTGGCGTTCGGCGGCGCATCTCGTCGGCCGCGGCGGGCTGCGGCCTCAGGCTGGAGGCCGCAGCGAAACAGTCACCGGGGACGGCCCTGCCATGCGCAATCCCGTCACCTGATGATTTACCTAATGATTATGGGACTGCTGGAAGCCGCCAACGTCGTACTGGGATACGCTCTTCGGATTCTTCGAGTTCTGCGGCTGCTGGCCGGCGTAGTGTGTTCCGGCGATCCCATTCGGGTTGAAGGCCGAACCCCGGGCAGTGCTGGCGTGGCCCGGCGTGGCACTCCCCGTCTGAGCGCTGCCAATCGTTTGGTTGGGCTGACCGGTCGTTCCCGTTACCGCATGAACATTGCCGGCCGAAGCCAGTCCGGTGGACGCTAGGAAAATGGAGGCGCCTAGCACTGTCAGCGTGCCGAGATGTTTCATGATGCGATCTCCCGAAAGCGTTCAAGCTGTCGGGAATAGACACCTGCGGCTTACGAATTATTCGCCGGCGCTTTTATTTTTTCCGCTCATGGCTCGCTTCCGGTCATAGAGCCATGTCCAGTATTTGCAGCGCAAAGCCGACACCAATCCCGGCCAGAATCACGAGGGGTGCTGGCCGCCGATCAGGCGGAATTCGAGCATGAGGTCGCGCTGCAGGATCGAATGATTGTCATCGGAAACGATGATGATGCGGATGTCGCCGTCCGGCATCTGCAACACGTCGATACCTTCCATGTTGTCGATCTGGTGGCTCATGTCCGCGTCGATCAGCACCTCGCCGTCGACGACGGCGCCCGGCCTGATGTCGGCGCCCTTGATCCGGCGGATGCGCATGCCGATCCCGTCGGCAAGCCGGAAACGGCGCTCCAGCAGCAGCAGGTCGCCGTTCGGCAGGAAGGCGCCGTCGGTGGCGTCCCAGGGATCGTTGCGCACAACAGTGAAGCTACCTCTCATCGGACCGTCGAGGATGGCTGCGAGCAGGTTGCCGTGCGCGTCGAGGCTGCGCTCGGCGACGATCAGTGGCGCGCCCGCCAGCGGCCCGTCGGCGGGGGCGACCACCAGCGTTTCGAAGCCCCGGTTCGTGCTGAGTTCGGAGCGCGGAAACGGGATAGGGTAGCTGCCCTTCGGGGCCGACCTCTCAAAACCCGGATCGGGATAGACATCGACCCGGTGGCGCTGCTCGTAGCTGACGATGGCGACCCCGGGCGCGAGCGCCAGCCCTTCGGCGTCCATCATCCACTTGGCGTTCTCGTCCCTGCCCTCCGCGTTCAGCATCGAACTGACCTGCACTTCCGCAAGCCCGGAAAGCGCGCCCTCCTCGTTGCGGCGGATCGCTCCGGTCATCCAATGGCCGGTGTCCAGCACGGCGACGAAGTGCGTCCCGTCCGGTCGAAACCGGATCGCCGAGACCGCACCGACGAGCCGGTCGGGCGAGGAATAGCTGATGCCACCGACGAATTCGAGCCGGCCGAAGGCGCGCTCCATGGAGCCGACGCCGAAATGGGAAATCGTGCTGCTATCGACCTGAAGGCCGGCGCTGGTGGCCGCGAGCGGCCAGACAAGGACGCCGGCGGCGAGCGCGGCGGCAAACAGGGCGGACAGTCGCATCATCGGCTCCCCTTGCAGGCGTGCGCTGCGCTGCGCCGTCGGATTTGCTGGTCAGCCGGCGCGGCGCAAGCCACCCGGCCGTCTGCGGCTCGTGGCCTCGTCGGCGAACAGCGAGGCAAGCTGTTCGGTCATCGCGCCGGCAAGCTCGTCCGCGTCGACGATCGTCACCGCGCGGCGGTAGTAGCGCGTCACGTCATGGCCGATGCCGATCGCCAACAGCTCGACCGGCGAGCGCGTCTCGATCTGCTCGATGACGGCGCGCAGGTGGCGCTCGAGGTAGTTGCCGGGATTGACCGACAGGGTTGAATCGTCAACCGGCGCGCCATCGGAGATCATCATCAGAATGCGGCGTTGTTCGGGCCGGCCGAGCAGCCGGTTGTGCGCCCAGATCAGCGCCTCGCCGTCGATGTTCTCCTTCAGCAGCCCCTCGCGCATCATCAGGCCGAGATTGCGCCGGGCACGCCGCCAGGGCGCATCCGCCGACTTGTAGATGATGTGGCGAAGGTCATTCAGGCGGCCGGGGGCCTGCGGCTTGCCGGCGGCGAGCCATTTTTCGCGCGATTGCCCGCCCTTCCAGGCCTTGGTGGTGAAGCCAAGGATCTCGACCTTGACGCCGCAGCGCTCCAGCGTGCGGGCGAGGATGTCGGCGCAGGTGGCCGCCACCGTGATCGGCCGGCCGCGCATCGAGCCGGAATTGTCGATCAGGAGCGTCACCACCGTATCGCGGAAGGTCGTGTCCTTCTCGCGCTTGAAGGAGAGCGGCTGCAGAGGATCGATGATGATGCGCTGCAGCCTCGCCGAGTCGAGGTAGCCCTCCTCGAGGTCGAACTCCCAGGAGCGGTTCTGCTGCGCCATCAGCCGGCGCTGCAGGCGGTTGGCGAGGCGGCCGACGGCGCCCTGCAGGTGTGCGAGCTGCTTGTCGAGGAAGGCGCGCAGGCGGTCGAGTTCCGCCTCCTCGCACAGCTCCTCGGCCGCGATGGTCTCGTCGAACTCCTCGGTGAAGACCGCATAGTCGACCTTCTCGTTGAAGTCGCCGAAGATGCCGGGGTGGCGGACCTCGCCGGGCGTCTCGCTGTCTTCGTTTTCCTCGTCGGCGAGATCGTCGTCGGAAATCTCCGCGCCGTCCATCTCGCCTTCGTCCATCTGCTCCTCGGCAGACTGGTTCTCGTCGGCGGGCGCGGCCTCGTCGCCGGCCTCCTCCTGCGCGTCGCTCTCGTCCTCTTCCTGGCTGCGCGGCTGGTCCTCGTCGGTCTCGCTGTCCTGGTCTTCGGGCTCCGTTTCGTCGTCGCCGATATCCTCGGCGACGTTCATCGAGGCGAGCATGTGGCGGACGACCTTGGCAAAGGCCTGCTGATCGTAGATCGCGGCGGCGAGATCGGCCAGATCGCCGCCGGCCTTGTCCTCGATGAAGCCGCGCCAGAGATCAAGCACCTTGCCGGCGGAGGCCGGCGGCTTCTCGCCGGTCAGCTTCTCGCGCACCAGCAGCGCCACCGCCTCTTCGAGCGGCGCGTCGGCCTGGCGGGTGATGGCGCCGAAATTGGCCCTTGCGTATTTTTCCGACAGCATCGAGCCGATGTTGGCGGCCATGCCGGGCATGCGGTTGGTGCCGATCGCCTCGACGCGGGCCTGCTCGACCGCATCGAAGACGGCACGCGCGTCGGTGCCCGGCGGCGACATGGTGGCGTGGATGCGCGCATCGTGGCAGGCCTTGCGCAGCGCCATCGAGTCGCCGAGGCCACGCGTGACGGCAAGCTCGTCGCGGGTCGGTCGCTTCGACAGCTCCGGCAGGCGCATGCGCTCGCCGGTCAGCCCGGGCCGCTCGTTGGCAAACACCACTTCGATCTCGGCATCGCCGGCGACCGAACGGATACAGCCGGTCAGCGCCCGCCGGAAGGGCTCGACATCGACCGGAGCACCGGGTCTCGGCCTGGAATTGTCACCGCGCGCAGCCATGTGTCACCTGTGCGGCCGATCAGGCCGTCGCCTCCAGCACGATGTTGGCGGCGCTCTCCTTGAGCTCGACACCGAAGGCGCGCTGGTAGTGCTCGGCGACCAGCGCCCGCTCCAGCTCGTCGCACTTGTTGAGGAAGGTCACCCGGAAGGCAAAGGCGATGTCGCCGAAGATCTCGGCGTTTTCGGCCCAGGTGATGACCGTGCGCGGGCTCATGACGGTGGAAAGGTCGCCGTTCATGAAGGCGGCGCGCGTCAGATCGGCGACGCGCACCATGCGCGAGATCGTCTCGCGGCCGTCCTTGCGCTCGGCGAGCGACTTCACCTTGGCGGCGACGATGTCGACCTCGTTGTCGTGCGGCAGGTAGTTCAGCGTCGTGACGATCGACCAGCGGTCCATCTGCGCCTGATTGATCTGCTGGGTGCCGTGGTAGAGGCCGGTGGTGTCGCCGAGGCCGACGGTGTTGGCGGTGGCGAACAGCCGGAAGGCCGGATGCGGGCGGATGACGCGGCTCTGGTCGAGCAGGGTCAGGCGGCCCGAGGATTCCAGCACCCGCTGGATGACGAACATCACGTCCGGACGGCCGGCATCGTACTCGTCGAAGACGAGCGCGACGTTGTGCTGGTAGGCCCAGGGCAGGATGCCGTCCTTGAATTCGGTGACCTGCAGGCCGTCCTTGACGACGATCGCGTCCTTGCCGACGAGGTCGATACGGCTGACGTGGCTGTCGAGGTTGACGCGCACGCAGGGCCAGTTGAGGCGGGCGGCGACCTGCTCGATATGGGTGGACTTGCCGGTGCCGTGATAGCCGGAGACCATGACGCGGCGGTTGTGGGCGAAGCCGGCCAGGATGGCGAGCGTGGTCTGGCGGTCGAACAGGTAGTCGGGATCGAGATCCGGCACGTAGGCGTCCGCCTTCGAATAGGCCGGGACGCGGATATCCGTGTCAATGCCGAAGACCTCCCGTACCGAAACCGTGGTATCGGGGAGGTTGGAAATATCAAGATCCATCTTGCTCATAATGTCTCCGCAGCAGACGCCGCTCGCATCCGCCCTATGTCCTGTTGCTGCCGACTTGCTCTAGCAGAACCCGGCCTGCTTTAACAATTGATATGCTTGGATGACCGCGCGAAAACGGTCTTCCGATCCCCTGTCTCCGCCATTTGCGTCAGGATGGTGCTTTTTTACGAGCGCCTTGTAGGCCGTCTTGATGTCCTCGGCAGTCGCATTGGCATGCAAGCCGAGCGTGTCGAAGGCCTTCGCCTCCAGCGTCTTCAGCTTCCGCGCCCGCGGCTCCATGCGCGGGCCGCGCCCCCGCCCCTCGTTGACGAAGCCGAACGGGTCGCGGATGCGCTGCTGGGCACCGGCGGTGCCGGACCGGACATGCCCGTGCGCCGGCCCGTTCTTCGCCGACTTGTTGACGCCGATCGTCCAGGTCGGCCGGTGGCCGGTGATGGCCTCCTTCTGATATCGGGAGATCTCCGTGTCCGAGAGCCCGGAGAAGTAGTTGTAGCCCTTGTTGTACTCCTTGACGTGCTCGAAGCAGAACAGGAAGAACTGGCCTTCGGCATTGCGGCCGACCGGCGCGCGATGGACGCCGGGCTGGTCGCAACCGTCCCACTGGCAGGTCGGCGCGACGGGTTCCGGACGCTCCACGCGCCGGCGCGTCCGGATCCGGTCGAAGTATTTGGAATCGAGCTTCATGGGTCCAATTATGGGGCTCCGAGGGGAGCACAACAAGAATTGACAAAGCCGATTGTTGCTGGCTTTGTGGGCTCATTTTGGCGCGCAAGCGCCGCGCCAAAGCGCAACGTTCAGGGCGTCGGATGTCTGTGAAATCCCGGATCGAATATAGGTTGACCGAGGCGCTGTCGCCAGAGCGGCTCGAGGTTATCAACGAGAGCCACCTGCACGCCGGCCACCAGCGGGGCTTCACCGGCGCGGGCGAGACGCATCTGCGCATCCGCGTCGTCTCCGCCCGCTTTGCCGGAGAAACCCGCGTGGCCCGCCACCGCATGGTGAACGAGCTGGTGAAGGACGAGTTCGAGGCCGGGCTGCACGCGCTGGCGATCGAGGCCGCAGCACCGGGCGAGCCGGTTCGCTGGTAGTCCTCCCGGACCGGGGCCGATAATCGGGGTTATGCCGGCCGGACGCATTCGGACGGGGCGTAGAACGCCAAAGCGCCCGTGGGTGGCTTGTCATTTGCCGTGCGATTCGGAAGTCCTGCCGGGGCTGCGCCCTACGGCATCCAGATCTCCTGCGTTGTGCCCCCAATCGGACGCCCTGAAAGCCGAACCAGGCTCAGGACCTTGCTGCGGGTGGCGGCTCGGCCGGGCGGATGCGCAGCTTGGTGATGCGGTTCTTCACCCGCTTCATGACGATGAAGCGCTTGCCGTGGAAGGTGAAGGCCTGGCGCTCCTCGGGAATTGATTTCGACTCATGGATTACGAGGCCGGCAATCGTCGTCGCCTCCTCGTCGGGGAGTGCCCAGTCGAGCGCCCGATTGAGGTCGCGGATCGGCACGCTGCCGTCGACGACGATCGAGCCGTCCGCCTCCTGGCGGACGCCCTGCAGGTCGATGTCGTGCTCGTCCGAGATGTCGCCGACGATCTCCTCGAGAATGTCCTCGAGCGTCACCAGCCCCTGCACCTCGCCATACTCGTCGACGACGATGGCGAAATGCTGCTTGCGGCGCAGGAAGGCCTTGAGCTGCTCTTTCAGGCTGGTCGTATCGGGAACGAACCAGGGCTTTTGCGCCACCCTGGCGATTTCGACCGTCGCCGGCGCGATGCCAGGCTCGGCGAGTGCCCTGAGCACGTCCTTGGCATGGACGACGCCGATGATGTTGTCGGTCGAGCCGCGCCACAGCGGCATGCGGGTAAAGGGGCTGTCGAGCACGGCGCGCACGATCGCCTCCGGCGCCTCGTCGGCATTGATGCCGCGCATGGCGGTGCGATGCACCATCACGTCGGAGACCTCCAGCTCGTGGAGCTCGGAGATCCCGTTGGATCGGTCCCGGTCGGAGCGCTGCGCGGCACCGTCGCGGCCGGCCGGCTCGTTGGGCGCACGCCCCTCTCCGGGAGGCGGCAGAAGCATGACATTGCGAGCGGGCGTAAGGCCGAGGAGCCCGCAAAGCCGCCGCAGCATGTCCCTGCCCGAACTCATCGCGGATGCTTTTCCTTCAGAAACGACAGCACTTCCGAGGCCGGCACATCGTCGGCGACGAACGACTGGCCGATGCCGCGGGTGAGAATGAAGGTCAGCCGGCCGGACTTCACCTTCTTGTCCTGCGCGATCGCCTCCATCAGCACCTCGACGGGCGGCAGGCCGCCCGGGATGGCATCCATCGACACCGGCAGGCCGACGTCCTTCAGATGCGCCTCGACGCGGCGTGCGTCGTCGGGGCTGGCGAGGTTCATGCGGGCCGAGAACTGGTGCGCCAGCACCATGCCGATGGCGACGCCCTCGCCATGGACGAGGCGGGCGCTGTCGTATTCGGTCGCCGCCTCCAGCGCGTGGCCGAAGGTGTGGCCGAGGTTGAGGAGCGCGCGCAGCCCGGTCTCGCGCTCGTCGGCCGCAACGACGTCAGCCTTGGCCTGGCAACTGGTGGCGATCGCCTCGATCCGGGCCTCGCCGCCCGAAAAGATGTCGCGCCAGTTCTTCTCCAGCCAGGCAAAGAAGTCCGGCTTGTCGATCAGCCCGTATTTCGCCACTTCCGCATAGCCGGCGCGGAACTCGCGCGGCGACAGCGTGTCCAGCACGCCGGTATCGGCCAGCACCAGGTCGGGCTGGTGGAACACGCCGATGAGGTTCTTGCCATGGCGGGAATTGATGCCGGTCTTGCCGCCGACAGACGAATCGACCTGGGCGAGGAGCGAGGTCGGCACCTGGATAAAGCGGGAGCCGCGCCGGACGATCCCCGCCGCAAAGCCGGTGAGATCGCCGATCACGCCGCCGCCGAGCGCCACGACGGCATCGCCCCGCTCGATGCGCGCGCCGAGCACGGCGTCGCACACCGTCATCAGGTGCTCGAAGCTCTTGGTCTTTTCGCCGGCCGGCAGGACCTGCGACACCGCCTCGATGCCGGCGTCAGCGAGCGAGCTCAGGAAGGGCTCGAGATAGAGGGGAGCGACATGCTCGTCGGTCACGACGGCGATGCGGCAGCCCTTGAGGCGCGCGCCGATCTCGGCGCCTGCCGAGGCGATCAGGCCCGGGCCGATCAGGATGTCGTAGGAGCGCTCGCCGAGATCGACACGGACGGTGCGCCGGGCGGCGGAAGCAGGACTGGTCATGCGGGTCACTTTCCGATTGTGCTGGCGATGGCGGCCAGGACGTCCTCGACCACCTCTTCCTTCCTCACGTCGCGGGATAGAACCGTCAGGTCCGCCTCCGCATAGATCGGATAGCGCGCGTTCATCAGGTTTTCGAGCGTCTGCTTCGGGTTTTCGGTCTTCAGCAGCGGCCGCGTGTCGCGCTTGTTGACCCTTTCCCATAGCACGTCCAGATCCGCCTTGAGCCAGACGGTCAGCCCGCCGCGCTTGATGTGCCGGCGGGTGCGCTCGTTGATATAGGCGCCGCCGCCGGTGGAAATGACCCGCGGCCCGCTTCTGAGCAGGCGCTTCATGACGCGCGCCTCGAGCGCCCGGAACTCGTCTTCGCCATAGCGTGCGAACAGATCGGAGATCGACATGCGCGAGACCCGTTCGATCTCGTGGTCGGCATCGACGAACGGCACGGAGAGCGCCTGCGCCACCAGCCGGCCGATCGCCGACTTGCCGGCCCCCATCAGCCCGACCAGCACGAGATTGCGCGAGCCGAGCGCCGCCCGTGCTTGTCTCACGAGTTCCGGTGAGGATATTTCCATCAGGCCGTTCATCGGGGCGTTCCGGTTGCTGTTCTCTTCCGTATCTGCAAAAGCGGATGAAGCGTCAAGTGTCGGCTGCGCCTTGCGCTGGCGGCGCCGGGGCGCGATATAGAGCGCAGCTTCCACGGAGTGCTCGATGCCCACCCTCTTCCGCTTCCTGTTCTTCTGTGCGGTGGTCGCCGCAACGATCTACGGGATCATGGTCGCGCTCGTCACCTTCGTCGAGCCGCGCGAACGGGACGTCACCATCCGCATTCCCTCCGAGCGGGTGAACCCGCAACCATGACCGACCGTTCGGCGAGCCGGATCGAGGCCTTTCTTGAGATGATGAGCGCCGAGCGCGGTGCTGCGGCAAATACGCTCTCCTCCTACGAGCGCGACCTCGAAGATGCGCGCTCATTCCTCTTGCAGCGGCAGGTGCAGATGACCGAGGCGACCGCGGACGACCTGCGCGCCTATCTCGGAAACCTGGCGCGGCAGGGCCTCAAGGCCTCCTCGCAGGCCCGCCGGCTCTCGGCGCTCCGGCAGTTCTACAAGTTCCTCTACGCCGAGGGCCTGCGCGGCGACGATCCGACGGGAATCCTCGACGCGCCGAAGAAGGAGCGTTCGCTGCCGAAGACCCTCTCCGTCGACGACGTGACGCGCCTGCTGGCGCTTGCGGAAGAGGAGGCAAGGGCCGCGGGCGCCGATCGCCTGCCGCGGCTGCGCATGCATGCCCTGGTCGAACTGCTCTACGCCACGGGCATGCGCGTCAGCGAACTCGTGTCGCTGCCGGCGACCGTGCTTTCGCAGGACGGACGGTTCCTCGTCATCAAGGGCAAGGGCAACAAGGAGCGGCTGGTGCCGCTGTCGCGGACGGCAGTCACGGCGTTGCAGGCCTACGGCGCCGCCCTTGCCGACCACGTCGCGGCACAGGAGGATGCGGAGGAAAGCCCCTATCTCTTTCCCTCCGCCGGCAAGCAGGGATACCTGCCGCGTCAGGTGTTCGCCCGCGACCTGAAGGCGCTCGCCTCGCGGGCGGGGATTCGTGCGGCAACACTGTCTCCGCACGTGCTGCGCCATGCCTTTGCGAGCCATCTGCTGCAGAACGGCGCCGACCTGCGGGCGGTGCAGGAACTGCTCGGCCACTCGGACATCGCGACCACGCAGATCTACACGCATGTGCTCGAAGAACGCCTGCACCGGCTTGTGCAGGACCATCACCCCCTTGCCAAACAGGCAAAAAAGCCGGATTAGAGCCACCATTCCGCCGCCGTCGCCCGGCAAACGGGTGGCGGACCCGTTGGAGCAAACGATCGGAAACGCATCTCATGCATAATTACCTCGACTTCGAAAAACCCATCTCCGACCTCGAAGGCAAGATCCATGAGCTGCGCAAGCTGGCCGAAGAGGACCAGAGCATCGACACGTCCGACGAGGTGGGCCGGCTCGAGGCACGGGCGCGCGAAGCGATGGTCGAGATCTACGCCAAGCTGACGCCCTGGCAGAAGACGCAGGTCGCCCGCCATCCGCAGCGCCCGCACTTTCTCGACTACGCGGCCAAGCTGTTCGACGAATTCACGCCGCTGGCCGGCGACCGCAAGTTCGCAGAGGACGAGGCGATCCAGGCCGGCCTCGGCCGCTTTCGCGGCCAGTCGGTCGCCATCATCGGCCAGGAGAAGGGCAACGACACCAAGTCGCGCCTGAAGCACAATTTCGGCAGCGCCCGGCCGGAAGGCTATCGCAAGGCGATCCGCGTCATGGAGATGGCCGACCGCTTCGGCCTGCCGATCATCACGCTGGTCGATACCGCCGGCGCCTATCCGGGCATCGGCGCCGAAGAGCGCGGCCAGGCCGAGGCGATCGCGCGGTCGACCGAGATGTGCCTGAACGTGCGCGTGCCGATCGTCTCCGTCGTGCTCGGCGAAGGCGGCTCGGGCGGCGCAATCGCGATCGCCACCGGCGACCGCGTCTACATGCTGCAGCACGCGATCTACAGCGTGATCTCGCCGGAGGGTGCGGCCTCGATCCTGTGGCGCGACTCGACCCGCGCCAAGGAAGCGGCCAGCAACATGAAGATCACCGCCGATGACCTGAAGGCGCTCGGCATCATCGACGGCATCATCCCCGAGCCCATCGGCGGCGCCCATCGCGACCCGGAGGCGGTGATCTCGGCTACCGGCAACGTGGTTGCCGAGGCACTGCGCGACCTCTCCGCCAAGCCCGGCGACCAGCTGCGCCGCGACCGGCGCCAGCGCTACCTCAACATCGGCCGGCAACTCTAGGCCGAATTTCGCATCGATACACCGGTTTTGCACAGGGGTGCGGGAATATGGCCAAATCTTGGACATATTCCCGTGGTCTCAGGCGTATCCACAGTTCGAAAGCAGCGCGAAGATTCCCGGATAACGCTTGGTTAAGTATAAACGGGTATGATTCCGCGTCCGCCCGCTGGTGCGGATGAAGTGCACGGAAGAATGGACCCGACGCCATGCGCCTTAAGGTTATCGCCGCTGTTTCCCTGATCGCCGTGGCCGCCGCCGGCTGCACGAACGACACGCTGGATACCGTCGGCGTCGACGTGCGGAAGGTCTCCAACAAGACGCAGTACCAGCTGTCCGGCCAGGTCGTCGCCAAGATGGCGTCGCTGAACATCGATCGCAGCGCGCCGGTGATGCTGCGGATCTTCAAGGAGGAAGGCACGCTCGAGGTCTGGAAGGCCGACCGTTCCAACCGCTTCCAGATGGTCAAGAGCTACCAGATCTGCGCCTGGTCCGGGAAGCTCGGCCCCAAGGTGAAGGAAGGCGACCGGCAGGCGCCGGAGGGCTTCTACCCGCTCGGCCCCCAGCACATGAACCCGAATTCGCAGTACTACCTGGCGATCAATACCGGCTTTCCGAACCGCTACGACCAGGCGAACGCCCGCTCGGGCACCAACCTGATGATCCATGGCGCCTGCTCGTCGTCGGGCTGCTACTCGATGACCGACGAGCAGATGATCGAGATCTTCGCCTTCGCCCGCGACGCCTTCAAGGGCGGCCAGAAGACGATCCAGCTCCAGGCCTTTCCGTTCCGCATGACCGCCGAGAACATGGCGCGCCACCGCGACAACCCGAACATCGAATTCTGGAAGATGCTGAAGGTCGGCTACGACCACTTCCAGGTGACCAAGCGCCCGCCGGAAGTCGCGGTCTGCGACCAGAAATACGTCTTCAACCAGCAGACCGCCGACGGCGACATCTTCACCGGCGCGGCCCAGTGCCCGGCGATCTCCACGCCCGCTTCGCTGCAGGTGGCGCTGAACGCCCACGAAAAGACCTATGCCGCCGAATACGCCAAGGCGATGAAGAAGTACGAAGGCACGGTCTGGCTTGAGCCGTCGGAGGCGCAGCGCAAGGCGATCGTGGCCGACAAGCGCAAGGGTCGTGATCTCGCCTATGCGCCGACCGGCAACTCGATCGACGCCGGCAAGCTGATGAGCCTGCGCGACATCGAGGCGGAAAAGAGACGGGCCGAGGAGGAAGCGCAGCGCAAGATCGAGATGGCCGAGAGGGCGAAGCAGGACGAGGAAGCCCGCAAGGCCGCCGAACTGCAGAAGCTGGCCGACGACGTGGCCGCCCAGAAGGCCAGCCAGGCCGCGGCGGGCGCGACCGGCGGCGTGGCGGTGCCCTCCAGCAATCCCGGCTTCGCTGCAGCCCAGGCCGAGGCCGAGGCGGCGAGAAAACCGCTCTGGCGGCTCTGGTCGAGCAAGAGCACCGCCGCCTCCGGCGCATCAGGTACGGCGACCGCCACCACCACAACGGCAGCCAACCAGCCGGTGCAGGCCGCAACCCAGCCCGAGGCAACGGCCAGCGGCGCGGCCGCGAACGCCGGCCAGCAGCAGGCGCAGCAGCCGGTTCGGCAGGACGCGCCGGCGGACGCGGCAAGCGCCGAAGCTATCTCTGTCCCGACATCATCGCAGGCGACCGCCGATGCCAGCACGACCGGGAAGGCGCCGTTCTGGAAATTCTGGAAGAAACAATGAGCCCCGACGGACCAGACGCGGTCGAGGTCTACGATCTCAAGGGGCTGAAATGCCCCCTGCCGGTACTGAAGACCCGCAAGCGGCTGGCCGCATTGCCGGCCGGCGCCGCGCTGTGGATCGAGACGACCGATCCCTTGGCGGTCATCGACATTCCGCATTTCTGCCGCGAGGAGGGGCACACCCTGGTCACCACCGAAAAGGTCGAGACCGGCCATCGCTTCCTGATCCGCAAGGGAGCCTAGCGCGACAGGTTCGCTGCCGGCCTGGACTATTGCTATCGCAGGCGCTATGGCGCCTGCTCCGACAGAAGGAGATTGATGCACAGAAGCCCCAACTGAGCCCGCTTTGTCGCGGTGTCGCCAAGCGCCCGTGGGCGCTGATCTGTGCATTCAATCTAACGGAAAAATCATGAAAAACGTGGAGCTTTCCATCCGCGCCTATGACGAGGCGGCGGACCTTCAAACACTTTCGGCCATCTGGTTCGATGCCTCCCTTCGCGCCCATCCCTTCATCGGTGAGAAGCGCTTGCGGGAGCAGCGGGTCGAGGTCGAGACGATCTACCTCCCGATGGCCGAGACGTGGGTCGCCTGCCACCGGCAGGAGGCTGTCGGCTTCATCAGCCTGCTGGGCACGTTCATCGGCGGACTGTTCGTCGCCCCGGAACGGCAGGGGCTCGGCGCAGGCCGGGCGCTGGTGCACCATGCCCTGAAGCTGAAGGGCGAGCTGGACCTGGAGGTCTACACCGCCAACGCGCAGGCGTACGGCTTCTACAGGCGCCTCGGATTCGAGGAGCTCTCAAGGCGCGCGATGGATGACCAGGAGCTGCCGTTCGAAAACGCCCGGATGCGCCTCACGGCCTGAGCGTTCGGCAGGGCGGCGAACGGGCCGCCCTGTCTGGCCCTCCGGCCGCCTCAGCGCATTCGCAGGCCCGGCACCGCCAGCGGGTTGTCCTCGAGCGCCGCCCGGTCCGGCCGGTCGATGCGCGGCGTGCCGACAAAGGCATCGAACAGATCGCGCACGAAGGCTTCCGGAAGGTCCTTGGTGATCAGCACCATGCGCGTGCGCCGGTCGGACGGGTCCGGCCAGGCGGCGAGCCGCTCGGGCGGATGGAACACCGCCTGCACGCCATGCAGGATCAGCGGCCGCTCGGGATTGTCCGACAGCGCCACGATCGCCTTCATGCGCAACAGCTTCTCGCCGTGGGCGGAGCGCAGCAGATCGACAAACATGTCGAGCGCCATCGGATCGATCGGCCGGTCGTGCACGATCGCATAGGAGCGGATCGCCGCGCTGTGCCGTGTCACGTCGTGCGCATGCGCATGGGCATGGTGCCCGTCATGATGGGCGTGGCCGTGGTCGTGGTCATGATCGTGCCCATGAGCGGCGTGGTCGTGCGCCTCGAGGTTTGCTTCCTCGTTCAGCCAGCGCCCGACGTCGGCGATCTTCGAGGCGGGATCGTAGAGGCCGCAGGCCAGCAGCGACGGACCGGTTTCGGCCGGATCGTCGCCGTCGATCATCCTGGCCCTCGGGTTCAGCTCGACCAGCGCCTGCCGCAGCGCCGTGACCGCACGTTCGTCGGCGAGCGACGCCTTGGTCAGCACGAGACGGTCGGCGACGGCCGCCTGCTTGACCGATTCGGGATGGGCGGCGAGCGTCGATAGGCCGTTCACCGCATCGACGAGCGTGATGACGCCATCGAGCCGGAAGGAATGCGCGATCACCGGATTGCCGATGACCGCCTGGATGACCGGGGCCGGATCGGCAAGCCCGGTCGTCTCGACGACGATGCGCTTCAGCGGCCGGATGCGGCCGGTCTGCATGCGATCCATCAGGTCGGCCAGCGTATCGACCAGTTCGCCGCGGATGGTGCAGCACAGGCAGCCGTCGGAAAGCTCGACGATGCCGTCGCCGGACCGCTCCACCAGCAGGTGATCGATCCCGACTTCGCCGAACTCGTTGATGATGACGGCGGTGTCGGTCAGGTCCGGATGCTTGAGCAGCCGGTTGAGAAGGGTCGTTTTTCCAGCGCCTAGAAAGCCGGTCAGGATCGAGACCGGCACGGTGCGATCGGCCGAAGACATGGTCGCTTCCTGCTCAGAAGGTTGGGCGCGGGACGGGAATCGGGATGTTGGCGGCAGTGGCCTCGCCGCCGTCCCCGACCGAAGCCTGCTCGCTGGCGCCTGCCTTCGTGGCGCCGCCCGAGATCAGCCCGGCGAAGACGAAGCGCGGCGGACGGTTCATCTCGGTGATAAAGGGCGACAAGAGCTTCTGCCGGCCCGCCTCGTCGCGGCCTTCGCTGCGCACCTTGGCGGCATGCTTGTTGCAGATCTCCTGGGAGATGTCGGTCACCTCGGCCGTCTCGCCATAGGGCACCAGACCGGTGAGCGTCGGCCCGCCGCCGCGTTCCGTCAGGCCCTTTTGCAGCATCCGCGCCGATTCGTCGGCGCGCGCCCCGAGGCTCTCCTCGCCGAGGACGACAGAGATGACGCTGCGGCCGTTGCGGGTGGCGGACGAGACCTGGTTGAAGCCCGACGCGCAGATGAAGCCGGTCTTCATCCCGTCGGCGCCGTCGAACCGGCCGATCAGCATGTTGAAGTTCGGGTACTGCTTCTTGCCGGTGGTAAAACCTTCCAGCGCGAAATAGGGCGCGTATTGCGGGAACTCGCGCTTGAGCATCACGGCCAGCACCGCAAGGTCGCGGGCGGTCGTGTACTGGCCCTTGCCGGGCAGGCCGTGCGGATTGACGAAGTGCGTCGAGGTCATGCCGATGCGGGCGGCCTCGGCGTTCATCCGGTTGACGAAGGCCTGCTTGGAGCCGCCGACGGCCTCGGCGATCGCCACCGTGACGTCGTTGGCCGACTTGACCAGCATGATTTTCAGCGCGCTGTCGAGGGTTAGCGCCTGCCCCGGCTTGAAATACATCTTGCTCGGCGGCTCGGCGGCGGCGGTCTTGCTCATCACCACCGGCGTCTCGAGCGTGATCTCGCCGGCCTTGATGGCGCGAAACACCGTATAGGCCGTCATCAGCTTGGTCAGCGAGGCCGGATACCACTTCCGGAAGGCATCCCGATGCTCGATCACCTTCAGCGAGTTGACGTCGACCAGAAGGCGCGGCCCGCCTTCGGCCATCGCCGCAGTTGCCAGGAACGCGGAGACGAGCGCGACGGCTACCCCCATGCGTGCCGTCTTGCGGCGAATCAATCGTCCGGTAATCTGCAAGTGCCTGTCCTCGGATGTCGGGAGTTGTCTCGATCGATCCGCCTATTTAGCCTATATGGCAGGCTGATGGCAAAGGCCCTCGATGCAATCCAGGCCGATTTCGGCCGCAACGGTGACAGGAAACGCGCATGCCCATATTGAACCGCGCTGCCGAGATGCAGGACGAGATCGCCGGATGGCGCCGCCACATCCACCGGCATCCGGAGACGATGTACGACGTGGAGAAGACCGCCAGCTTCGTGGCCGACAAGCTGCGCGAATTCGGCGTCGACGAGGTGGTGCCCGGCATCGGCCGCACCGGCGTCGTCGGGCTGATCCGCGGCCGCGGCCCGGGCCGCACGATCGGGCTTCGCGCCGACATGGACGCGCTGCCGGTCACCGAGACAAGCGGCAAGCCCTGGGCCTCGACGGTACCCGGCAAGATGCATGCCTGCGGCCATGACGGCCACACGGCAATGCTGCTCGGCGCGGCGAAATACCTGGCCGAGACCCGCAACTTCGACGGCAATGTCGCCGTCATCTTCCAGCCGGCCGAGGAAGGCGGCGGCGGCGGCAACGAAATGGTCAAGGACGGCATGATGGAGCGCTTTGCCATCGACGAGGTCTACGGCATGCACAACATGCCGGGCATGCCGGTCGGCCAGTTCGGCACCCGCCCCGGTCCGATCATGGCCGCCACCGACGAGTTCGACATCACCGTCACCGGCCGCGGCGGCCACGCCGCCCAGCCGCACCGCACGATCGATCCCATCGTCATCGGCGCGCAGCTGGTCACCGCCCTGCAGACGCTGGTCTCCCGGAGCACCGATCCGATCGCCTCGCTGGTCGTCTCGGTGACGAAGTTCAATGCCGGCTTCGCCCACAACGTCATCCCGGAGACCGCCAACATCGCGGGCACGGTACGCACCCTGAACCCGGCGCTGCGCGAGGAGGCGGAAGCCCGCATGCGCCAGCTCTGCGCCGGCATTGCTGCGGCGAACGGCGCGGAAATCGCCGTCCGCTACCAGCGCAACTATCCGGTCGTCGTCAACCACGACGACGAGACCGGCCACGCTGTGGCGATCGCCTCGGAGATCGCCGGCAGCGGCAACGTCGACGCCGCGCTCGACCCGATGATGGGCGGCGAGGATTTCGCCTACATGTTGCAGGCCCGCCCCGGCGCCTTCATCTTCGTCGGCAACGGCGACACCGCCGGCCTGCACCACCCGGCCTACGACTTCAACGACGAGGCGATCCCGCACGGCGTCAGCTACTGGGTCAGGCTGGCCGAGTCCCGCCTGGCGGCGTAAAATCTCCGCGGCGGACGGCCGACCAGTCGCCCGTCGCCGGCGCCCGGCTGCGACGTGGCGAATTGCCGGGCGGCCGGGCCAAAAACACTTGGCTTGAGCCCCCAGCTTTTGTATGGGTGCTGTCAGTGGTCCCGTAGCTCAGCAGGATAGAGCACCAGATTCCTAATCTGGGGGTCCCGCGTTCGAATCGCGGCGGGATCACCATTAAAATCAGGCGCTTAGCCGTTAATTTGTTTCGCAGCGTGTCGCATTCCGCTGCAACATGCTTCCATTGATTTTCAGGCATTTCAACAAGATGACGGCTGCTCCATGCAACATGCAATGCAACATGCTGTGTTATAAGAGGGGCTGGCGAATTGGCGATCGGGCGTTGTCCGCTTCGTGCCATTTGCGGTCATTGGCTCGGCTTGCATGAAAGGCCGATTTGGGCCGAAAGCCCACAGGCAACTTTCGGGAAGGAAACTCGAATAGCGGACATTCGGTAGGCAAATGGGGTCTCTCGTCAGCCCAGCCAATCATAGGGTACGAGAGCCTGATCCCGCCATTGTTCCGCGAGGACGACGCCTTCCAGGTCGCCCCAGACCTCTTCATCAGCATGATCGAGCACGATGATCTGGAGGCGCCTCCTAGCGGCAATTGCTTGCTGTCCGAGCAACGAGAACACTTTGCGCACCGCGACCACATCCTCGTCGCGCCAGGAGACGGGATCGGACGCCTCCTCACCCGCCGTGCGGCGAGGGAAATAGACTTGGCTTGGCTGGTCGTAGATTAGCAGACCCGGGACCGGGTGGTGCGGCAGATCAAGGAAGAACCGCTGGAGCGCGAGCGTCAATGCAACATGGTAAGCAAGCCAATTGGCCCCGCTGCCGATCTCCCATAGAAAGTCGTCGCGCGTACCTCGAATGACCTTCACGGTCAGATCGGCGATCATCAGCCGCACCGGTGCATCCGGCCATTCAGCGTCAAGCTGAGGAATGAGGCGGCCAGTGGTTAGTTCGATACTGTCAAGAGCGTTGCGCAACTTTCGGGCGATCTCGGTCTCAGAGACACGCCTCTGCAGTTCCTCGATCTGCTGCTTGATGCCGTCGATATCCTGACGCAGCCCTGCAGACTGGTCAGTGCGGTCATAGAGCAGGAGCGCCTGCTCAAGGCGGCCGAGAAAGCGCTCCATCCGATCGAACCGGTCAATCGCCTGCTTGGCTTGCACCGAATTGCGTTCAAGCATACCGATTTCCTGGCGGATCTCGTTTAGGCGAACGAGCACGTTCTCTGCCGCGCCCCGGAGCCGTAGGACCTCCTTGTCGAGCGTATCGGAGATGCTCGGGTGTGTCCGAAGCCTTACCTCAAGCGCCGCCAACGCGTCGCTCAATTGCTCGATCTTGCTGCGATCTCCATCTGCAAGCAGTGCGACTGGGTCCTGCGGACCATCAGCGGAAGAAAGTTGTTTGAGCCAATCGGAAAGGGCGAGGCGGTCACGCTGAATGCGCAGCGCACTGCCATAGGCGTCGCTGCTATCGATCAAACGCCTTAGCTCGCTCAGCCGTTGCCTGAGCTGCGTGAGTTCAGCCGCAACCGCCGTCTCGTTGGTCCGCAGTTCCTGTAGTCTGGTGAGGGCGGCATCGATCCCGGCAAGCTTGGGATGCGCCGCTTCGCTATTGGCCTCGACGACGGCGCGGAGGAGATCGACGATGTCGGCCCATTCAGTTGGAATCCCTCCCTCAGAAGGCAGGAGGCCGAACTCGACCGCCTGCCTCAGCCAGGACTGCGCCTCGAGCCGCCAGGCATTGCCGGCTGACATCAGCGCACGGAGTTCATTCTCCTTGCGGCGCAAGAGCCGGCTCAGTCGGTCGAGTTCGAAACGGGACTGCAGGACATCGCCTGTAACCGCTTGTAAAATATACGGGAAAATTGTCTTCAGCTTTTCGCGATGCTCGGTCGTGTCCGCCTTGAAGAACATGACGTCGGGATTCGCGACGATGTTCTGCGGCTGAAAGGTGAACGCCATTAAGTCGCGAAAGCTCGGCCGCGACTTGAAGTTCGATTCGGAATCGGGCTCGAAGTCGAGACTGGTAAGGCCCGCGAGACGATTGAGCATCGCCTTGACCGTTGCCGCAGTATGGGTCTTCTCCTTGATGCGGTTCGGGATCTCGATCTTGTCACCCTCAATCATCACCATGTCACTGGTGCTTTGCTGATCTCCTGGCTCGCGGCGCGCAAGAAGCTTTTGCCCTTCGATCGTGTCGATCAGTACGCCGAACCAGTTGCAGTTCTCGCGGATGACGCCGACGGGGATGGCGCATTTGTCCGCAGCGAGACAATAGTCGATGATAGGGATAACTGCAGACTTGCCGGTCTTCGACGCGCCGCTGATAACGTTCACGACACCCGGGTGAAACTCAACGATCCGCGGCGCTCCATCGTGCCGCGGCCACAGGATCAGTTTTCTCAATTGGAAATACATTAGAAGTCGATCCTGAGTGTTGATGCGATCTGGGGGATGGCAAGCTTGGAGAACCAGGCACCGAGCTTGTCGGCGGCGCTCGAAAAGCCATTCAATCGCTCTGGGATTTTCGGTTTTTTCACGCCGAGCAGATCGAGGGAATGGGCGCGCAGCGTCGCGTGCTCATAGTCAATCCTGATGATCCGCGAGGTGGCCGCCACTCCGATAGACTGGAGGCTGAGCGCGCGGAGTTGTAACGCGCGACCGTGCAACTCCATCAGGGCCTCGCGCTCCTTGTCGAATTTGGCTGCGAAGAGCGGGAGACCAGACGCTTTGCGCGTTGCGGCCACCTCGTCGAATGTTGGGCGATGCAACAGCATCGGAAGCACAAGAAAGGCAAGCGAGAAAGAGACGGAAGCGGTTCCGTCCTCCTGGTACCCGAGCGCGAAGTTCCAGATCAGATAGGCGCCGATGGCTGGATTCTGGACTATCTCGAGTTCTGTTAGGTCCGCACGCACAGCAGCCAGGGTCATTGGACGTCACCGTCGAGCAGCGCCTCGAAGTCGCCATGCCACCCGATCCACCGACGGTCGGCAAGGTCGTTGAAGCTGCCGTGCACAAAATGCCCGGGCACGGCCCGGCCTTCGAGAGGGGCTTGATGTTGCGCGCATTGGCGATAGACAAGCCGTCCCCGGGTCGTCGCCGACTTGTCGCCATGTAGATCGGCGATGTCCCCGCGAATCATACGATGCCGCCGTACGAGGTCATCGTCCCAGGTGTCGAGGCTTCCTGTAAAGATCAGCCCGCGATCAGCCCAATCGGCCTTGTCCGCTGAAGTTCGCAGATAGTCGCTTACCGCACGCAGAAGGTCATCATTGGTCGCCTCGACTAGCTCCAGTTGTCGGATGAAAAACGGCCGTGTGGAGGCAAAATCCGCGACCAGCGTGTCGTCTGGCGCCGCGGCCAGCGATGTCAAGAGGCCGGGCATGTTGTTCTGCCGGACGAACGCATGAAACTCTTTCCGGAATGCGTCCACGCCAAGGATTGGTATTTCGCCGCGCTGAATGAGGCGGTCATAGGCCTGCTTGGCTTGGCCAATTCCCGATTTGATTAGGATGTCGAGATGAATGTCAGCGACGCTTGGCCGCAGGATATCCCGGATCGCTTCGAGCGGATCAGCCGCGGAAGGTTCCAGCGCAAAATTGGTGATGATCGCTGTCTGCTGTTCCTCCGTGGCATTGAGGAAGGATTGCAGCTTTTCTAGGCAAGCCGGGTCTTTTCTCAGCTTCGCCAGCTTCGAGCGTATGATTGCGGTGATGGACTTGGCGGCGGCAGCATCGGTAGCAGCGGTGAGTGCTTCTACGAAGGCTCCAGCTTTCGGCGGCGCTACATAGAGGCGGTATTCGGTCGCATCCGCCTTGATCGCGTCGGACTGAAGCATCTTCAACCAGTTGTGGAATGTGTTCCAGAGATCCGGCGCCCAATCCGCGATCGGATTCTGTTTGAGCGCACTTTTCGTCTGTTCGAGACGGAGAGACCCGTTTGGATAATGGACTGCAACATCGTCCTGGAACTCCAAAGATACCGATGATCCGCGCGGGCTTGTCAGAAGGTGATGAAAGGCCCGCACCGGCTGAAGAGCAAAACCGAGGTAAGGCCCAGCGGCACTATGTTTGGCTGGCTTGACTTTGGCATTCATTCAACCCCTCCCGGTCTATGCCGACTACTCCCCAAGGTTGAATCAAAAGATTAGTTCATGAAAGTCAAGCGCAACTCACATTGCAAGACCGATAGCTGCCGACAGACAAAGCTAAAATTCAAAGGGCCGCGAAGACTTGCTCGGATTCGATCTGCACGATGGCCGTATGCTGGATGTCCGGTTTTGCTGTCCGAAAGCCGGCACTACGGAATGTCACAATCATGGCCAGCAACAGCCGCGCGAGTGCGGTGTCCGAGTAAGATATCATTCTGGTGGGCCTCGGCATGCTCTGGTCCCTACTTGCTGTGTCTCAGACATAGCGCGGTTGGCCGAGAAGGGTGGAAAGCTTAAGGCGATCGCTTAGCCCGGCTGCTGCCACATGTTGAGCGACGGTGGCGCGCTCCGCTTCGGTTGTGGTTGAGCCGAGCACGATGCGTTCAACCAAGGTGGGAAGATCGACGTCGACAAGGATGCCGTGCTCAGGGGCCCGGACGCCGAATTCCTCGGCCGTTCGAACGGAGATTGCGAGCCGATACTCCCGCTCCCATTCAAAAGCCCTGTGTTTGAAGAAGAACCGGTCGAGCATGGCGACGTCGCGCATGCGGACTTGGGTCAGGTCGACATATTGGACCGGACCACCCCACAGATCTTCGACACCATAATCCGGTTTGAGACGGAAGGGTTTGAAGGCGGCGCGCATGCGATCGGGCGTCGTGCAGATCGCAATGCCCTTGTGCTCTCCGGCGTAGAGCTTCCACATCGCGTCACTCTCATAGGCTGCACGGTGCCAGCAGCTTATCTTGGTCAACCGTTTGAGTTGGAAGAAGGCGTGCTCCACGCTCTCCATTTCGGCGTAGCGCGGATCAGGCGGCGGAACGTTCAATTGGACGGCGACGGCGCCTTCGAACGGATCGATGAACTGTTAGCCGATGCAAAATAGATCCGGCTCTCCGCGAGCGTTGAGAGGAAGCGCTCAAAACGAAAGTATTTCCATAACGTCTCGTTGCCCTCGGCTGCAGTATCGCCAATCGTGCGCACTATAATCTCCCATTTTCAGAAAAGCTTACGTAAGGCGCAGTTTCGAGTTGGTCCTCGGTAACATGCGACAGAAAGACCGCAAAGCTCCACTCCTGGAATGACGATTTCCAGTGATCTGCGTCTCGATTATCGTCCCGCCGTATCCATTAGTTGACACCGGATTCGTTCGGCCTCGCTCTCGGTACATAGCCGCCGGTCGAAGGCGGCCTCGTCCTCGTGACCGTAGGAGAAGATCGGGATGTGCCGTTCCTGTGTCTGTACCAGAGTGATGCAAGGCCTCTCAGTCACCGATACCCGGTGGATAACGCCTGCCTCGAGCCGATAGGTGGCGCCTGTAATCGTCTCGAACGACGCGATTGGAAGCAGCCACCCCCTTCTTCCCGAAGGCGACAGGATCGAAGCCTTCCCATCGTAGGTGACCGCGAATTCGACCTCGCGGCCGCCTTCCTCCTCCTCGAAGCTGAATAGTTCGCTGCGCATGCGTCCGACGGCCACCAAGGATTCGATATCGAAGGAGTGCTGGTGGCGGTCGTTCTCTGGCCGGTCCGGCCCACCGGGAAGCCAGACGTGGACGCGCTGCGCCCGCCCTTCGCCGACGCCGTCCTGAAGGTAAAAGAAGCCCAATGGATGCAGGCGGAATTCGCGAACCCTGTCCGCCGCCTCGATCAGCGCCTTCATCCGTAGCGGTGCGGGCGTTTTGTGATCAACCGCGCCACCTCCTGCTGGATAGCGTCGACGTTGTCGACCTTGATCCCGAACGAGTTGAGGGTCTGCGCATTGCAGCTCTTCTCTTCGAGCTTCAGGCCCGCGAATGCTTCCTTGTCCCAGGCGACCGCGCGGGACACGTCCCGCTCGTTGGCAACCGTGCTCCGGAACATGTCCCAGAACTCAGAGCCGTAGTCGAAATAGAGCGCCGATTTCTTCTTGTCGTCCTGCGTCAGGATCGCGCCGTTGTCAGAAAGGTCGACGCGGAAGGCTGGAAGGAACTGCGACAGGTGGACCTTGATCTCGAGGTGCTTGTTGTTCGAGGCCAGGATCGCGCAGGTCATGCAGGTCGCCAGAACGTTCGGCAGGAGCGGATTGTCGCCCGGATCCTCGCCGAGCGACTTCATAATGTCCCTGTAGGACTTGACCAAGCGCTCGTCGTCGGGATCGGGCAGAAGGACGTCAACCGCGATGTTACGCTTGTTCTCGCGAGCCTGCCTGTCCAGCTCCAGCAAAGGATACGCGCGGAAGAACGATCCGGATCTGCCCCAGAACATGTAGTACCGCACGTCTAGCGGTAGCGCTCGCATGCGTTCGCCAATGTCCTGCGGCCTAGTCACGTTCACTTCGCGCACCGCCTTGTTCGCACCGATGAAGTAAACGTAGAGCGCGTAAAAGGCGAGGATAATCAGGGAACCTGCAACGATTTCGATGAGGACTGCGACCACGATCTCCTTCGCGATAGGCCAAGTGAAGTTCGCCTCGGCGACCCAAGTAAGCAGTATGCAGACGGCGATCAGGACACTAAATCCGCCGAAGAACCTCTTCCTCGCGTAGCTCGACGTTAGGTCATCGAAAAAATCGACTGCGGTAATCTTGGATGCTCTCAAGGCGTTGCTCCCCCCGTCCCGGCTGAACCCTAACCGCTTCGCGACTCTTTGCAATGGCTTCTCCTTCTCTCCGCCGGCCCCGGACCATCGAATAGTGTCGACAGGAAAGGCGGTCCCCAATGCCGAATCCCAAGGCAAAGCCTGCCGCCGAAGAGGGGAAGGTCGCTGTCGCGACCAAGTGCAGCGTGAAGTTCCATGGCAACCGGTACATCCTTGAGGGGCCCGGCGCGATGGCCCGGCGTCTGATCGTCCAGAAGGCGTCCATGCTAACCCTGACCGCGGCGCGACCGAAGCTGCCGCGGGGAGGCGAAGCTTGCCAAAACCGAGCATTCCGGACGCCATGGCATGGGCAAAGCGGCCGCTGCTTCGGGCGACGCCGATGACGACTGGCCGGTACCAGCGCGCGCTCTATCAGCAACCCACCAATTCGGGCAGTCGGAAAACACCCATTTCGGTCATAGCGCCGACCAAAGCAAAAGGTCTGCTTTCGGTACTCGCCAAGGCCGCGTCAATGACTGAAATGAGGGCGCATAGCCGCTTGTGCCGAGACGCACGACCCCGCTTGATGCGGGGCCGCACATTTTCAAATCTCCGTATGCTCCGCCAGTTCCAGCGCATCCTCGATGTCCACGCCCAAATGCCGAACAGTATTTTCGATCTTGGTGCTCCCGCGTGAGCCATTCCCGGTCGCCGTAACTGCCGCCGATCAGACCGAGGCCACCGGCTCGACTGACTGCCGAGGCCAGCGCGTTTCCGGCAATGCCGGCCATGGCCGATAGAATCGGCACGGCGAGCGGGAGCTGTCGTGAAAGCGCAGTGGTGAAACCCATGAGAATCTCACGACTCGCGGAGCGACTGTCGGTAGAGTTCGACTGGAAGTCCGCCGACCCCCCAGTCCTCCAACTCGACCTCGTCGATGACGACAAAGGTAGTCGCTGGAGTCTTGTCGAGAACTTCGACAAGCAGATCCGTGACGCCCTTGATGAGGGCCGCTTTCTGCTCGCGCGTCGCGCCCTCGTGGGTGATCTTGATGTTCACGTAAGGCATGATCGCGCTCCTCAGGTTTCGCGTTCGATGATCTGGAATATTTTCGCGATGATCCTCCACCCGCCCTCTGTTCGCACCAGCGTGAGGATGTCGACGAAGTCGCGTGTGCCGATCGAACAGCGGACGCGAGCGACAGCCGTATTCTCACCGGCTAGATCGATAGCGTCGATGTGATCACGTCGCGGCTCACCGCGCGAGGCGGGTGACTGCCGCGCTGCGACTACCGGTACGTACTCCTGCATCGTGCGATGGAGGAGCGGCGATTCATCAGCGGTTGCGTAGATCGCCTTCGGGTGAAAGACCCGCTGAAGCTTCTCGACGTCACAGAAGTACAGAGCGTCAAAATAGTCCACGAGGACCGCTGAGATATGCTGAAAGGCCGCGCTCACGCCGCCACTCACATGAGCCCTTCCGACTACCGCCGGGCCGTTCGTGATCCGGTGCGCTTGGTCGCGTAGCAGTGACTTTCAATGGCGCATTGTGTCCAGCTTGCGCGATAGGCTTCGCTTGGCGTGTTGAACTCGATGACCACTTCGGATGAGACGCCGGATCAGGCGGGCGAGATGGACGTCGATGCAAGCCCCTTTCCGTCCAGCGTTTCCACCGTCGCAAGGCCCCCCGCCATGGCCCGCGCCTCCGCACAGATTCCTTCGTCGCCAGCGAGGAAGACCGAAGGCACGCCGTAGCCGGCCGCAGCCGCGAGATGCGCAGATTGGAAGTGTGGGCGAGCGGATTGACTCCGTGCCTGCCTTGGAATGGTAGCCGGTATCGATTGCGGCCGCGAAGCCGGCGTCGATACCGACCATCATTTCGTCCGGATGGCCAGACCAGCCGCGCACGATTGCGCGTAGTCGGGGAGCCAGTCGAGGATCAAATTGCGGCCACTGCTGTGCGTCCGCCGGCTTCACGGTAAAGGTCGACAAGCGGGCGGAACCGTCCGAAGCTGCCGCCGATGATCGCGACCATGAGCGGAAGGCCAAGCGCACCGGCGCGAGCGACGGATGCGGCTGGAGCGCCATCCAGTGTCGATCAGCCACGAGACGATCTATAAGTTCGCCAATTAAGTTACTGCACGCGCGTCTATGGCGAGCGGGCCTCGTCGCTATCCGCGCGGCGTGACGGTTGCGCGATCACGATAGCATCTCAAACGCTCCGGAAAAGGCGCGCCATCGAAACGCAGCCCTGAGCCTCGTCATTACGCAGTGAAATGCGTTTTCGAATTGATTGCAGGGTGCTGGCCACGATAGCAGCCAATCGCGACAGTTCATACTTGGGGCGCAGCGCTTTCGCGCGCGAGGTCCGATACGCGGGTTCCGGCCAGCAGGCGGCGCAGGATTGTCGAGGTCTTCGCCGCGCCATCGAGGTCGAGCGGCGGGATGGGTCGCATCGGCCGCTCCATTGCTGTCGCGATCGCCCGGGTCAGGCTTTCCGGCGAGAGCGTGCTTCCCGAAACCACCGTGGCGAGCCCGAGCCTTTCCAGGCGCAAGGCGCGGGCGGTCTGCTCGGTTTCCCCCCCGGCCGTGAACGGCACGAAGACGGCCCGGCAGCCGGCGCGAAGAATGTCGCACACGGTGTTGTATCCGGACTGCGAAACGGAGAGCCGCGCGGCTGCAAGAAGGCCCGGAAAATCGGGACGGAATCGCGTGACGTGGACATTGTCCGGCGTCGTTGCGACGGCGGTGTCAAAGGCGGCTTGCGGCAGGTTGGGCCCTGCGATCAGGCACCAGCGGAGCGCTTGCGGTAGGGCGCGGGCGGCGGCGATGGCCGCCTCGTTCACCGTTGCGCCGACGGCTCCGCCGCCAGCCGAGACAAGGATGTCGAAGCGCTCGGACGTCGGGGCGGGCGGCGGAGCGGCGACAAGGCCGGTATAAATGACCCGATCGGCAATCGCGCCCGCCAGCGAGAAGCTGTCCTCCAGCCTTGCGAAGGAGGGATCGCCATGGACGAGGATGCCGTCGAACCGGCTGGTCGCAAGCGCAACGCTTTCTTCGTCCCGGCCGGGCTTGCTTCGCTCCTGCAGGATGTCACGCAGCGACGACAGCACGATCGGCCGCTCCTGCATTGCGGCGATTTCGTCGAGCAGCGGCAGCAGCTCGACGCGCACCTGGCGGCGACCGAACGGAAAGGCCTCGATGATGACGACGTCCGGCGTGGTTTCGCGAAAAGCGGCCAGCAGGCGGCGGCGGCGATGATCCCGGAAGGCGTCGTCGACCGGATTGCCGGCGAGATCGACGAGGCCCGAGAACCCGGCATCGCCTGCGGCCACCGGCGGCAGTTCGACATGCCGTATTCCGGGACCCGGAAAACCCTGCACCGGCGTTCCCCCCGTGACCATGGTCACGTCGAAGCCGTCCTCGACGAGGGCGCGGGCGATGCGGCTGGCGCGGGCGAGATGACCGATTCCGAGCAGATGCTGGACGTAGAAGAAGACGCGCGGGGCAGGCTTTTCGACGTCGCTCATCAGGCTGCCTGCCACTCGGTTTCGAACAGCGTCTTCAGCTGCCGGATGCTGGTGTGGTGGTCGAACTCGGCGCGAACGCGCTGTTCAGCCGCTTCACCCAGGCGCGTGCGCAGCGCCGGATCGCGGATCAGTGTTTCGAGCGCCGCCGCCAGCGCCTTCGGGTCCTCCGGGGGCACGACCAAGCCGTTCTCGCCGTCCTGCAGAAGCTCCGGAATGCCGGAAATGTTGGTCGAAACGCATACGAGCCGCTGGCTCGACGCCTCCACCAGCACGTTCGGCAGGCCGTCGCGGTCGCCGTCCGGGGTGATGCGGCAGGCCAGCGCAAACAGATCACAGCGGCGGTAGTGGTCGAGCACCTCCTGCTGGTCGAGCGCGCCGTTCCAGGTGATCCGGCCGGCGATGCCGAGGGTCTCGGCGAACTGCTTCATCGCCGCAAGATTCGGTCCGCCGCCGATATGGACGAACCGCCAGGAAAGATTGGCGGGCAGCAGCGACAGTGCCTTGAGCAGGACGTCGTAGCCCTTCTTGTCGACCGCGCGGCCGACACTGACGACCGTCACCGGCTCGTCAGGGTTCGATCCGTCGCGCATCGAATGCGCGCCGTCGAAGCGGCCGAAACGGTCGAGATCGAGACCGTGATAGCTGAGGTGGACGTGGTTTTTACCGTTCGCCAGCCCGCGCAGGCGGTCGAAACCGGTCTGGTTGCAGGTCACCGTCCAGCGGGTATGGGAAAGCTTGCCTTCGAGTTCCCAGTCGGGCGAGGTCCAGATGTCCTTGGCGTGCGCCGAGCAGGACCAGGGGATGCCGTTTATCAGGCTCGTGTAGCGCGTCACGGAGGCGGGCGTGTGGATGAAGTGGGCGTGCAGCCAGCCCACTCCCGCCGGCCATTCGGCGCAAAGCACCGCGGCCTGGCCGAAGCGCCGGAAGCGGTTCGGCGTCAGGTCACGGCGGAGGTCCTTGAGGAAGGCGCGGAAGGCGGCCTTGAAGCCGGGCAGGCGGGCGCTTTTGACGAGACCGCGAATGACGCGCAACGGCTCCTGATACAGGTATTCCGGCAGATAGTGCACGGGCGCACGGATCTCGCCATGGACGGGATGGCGCTTGGTGTCGGTCGGATGACGCATGGAAATGAGCGTCAGGTCGAAGCCGGCCCTTTCCAGCCCCAGGAGTTCCTGGGCGATGAAGGTTTCCGACAGCCGCGGATAGCCCTTCAGGATAACCGCGATTTTCTTCCGTGATGTCACTTTGGTTCAGCCTTATACGACGGCAAGCCGCATGTTGTCCCGGGTCTCAAGCAGGTCGCCGACGATCTGGGAGATGTGCGGCAGCCCTTCAAGTCTCAGTGCCTGTGAGGTCTGGGACGGCGGCGCGCGGTCGGGCAGGGCCTTCAGCACCTCGGCCAGCACCTTCGGTTGGCGCGACACCTCCGGCGACAGCATCTGAACCAGCCCGAGTTTCGAGGCCCGGCGCGCCCGGATCAACTGCTCCTCGCGCGGGTTGACGCGGGGAACGACCAGCGCCGGCTTGTCGAACGACAGGATCTCGCAGTAGGTGTTGTAGCCGCCCATGGCGACGACCGCGATCGAGCCGGCGATCAGTTCCTCCATGCGATTGTCGAACTCGATCACCTCGACGTGGGGGATCTTCGAAGCCTTGCGCACGAGCTTCTGGCGCTGCGCCGCCGGCATGTAGGGGCCGAGCACGATCAGCGCCTTGTGCGTCAGTTCGGGGTCTTCCTTGTAGGCGTGGACGACGTCATGGATGAGGGCAGCCCCGTCGCCGCCGCCGCCGGTGGTGACCAGGATATAATTCCCCTTCGGACGATGTCCCGACTCGTGCTCCTCCGAGACGCGGCGCTGCAGGAAACCGACAAAGTTCATGCGGGCGCGGACGACGGGCGGCACGTCGAGGCCGATCAGCGGATCGTAGAAATCCGGGGGCCCGTAAACCCAGACCTTGTCGTAATACCTGGCGATCTTGCCCATGACATCGTGGCGCTTCCATTCGGCGTCGAGCAGGTGGGGCGCATCCATGACGTCACGCAGGCCGAGAACCAGCGTCGTGCCGCGGGCCTTGAGATAGGCGAGCGTGTCCTCGACCTCGCCGCGGAGGCCCATCGGCTCCTTGTCGACGATGAAGATGTCCGGCTGAAAGCTTTCGGCGGTATGCCGGATGATCGACTGCCGCATCTTCAGTGTCTGGTGCAGGTCGATGTGCTGCTCCATCGAGGTGTATTCGCCGTTGCGCAGCTTGATGACGCTCGGGATCTTCACGAAATCGACGCGGGCACGATAATCGAAGGCGCCGGCGATCGGCGAGCCGGAGATGATCAGCACGTTGAGGCCGCGGAAATCCTCGACCAGCGAATGGGCGATGGTGCGGCAACGCCGCAGGTGGCCCAGGCCGAACGTGTCATGGCTGTACATCAGGATCCGGGCGTCTTTCAGGCGTCGTGTCATCGGATCACCACCATCGTATGGCCGATGGGTAAAATAATTCCGGCTCTGAATTGTCCTGTGTTTCTCGTCCTCTTTTCGTAGTTGTGGATGGATGTCGACGAACATTGTTCGACAGCCCGGCCGCACTGGCGTCGCGCGATGGGGATATGGGCATCACAGAGCACCAGCCGGAACCTGTGATCACTCCAGCTATTCGGGTAGCGGAATGAACTCCGCCTCATCGCCGGGAGGCAGGCGTAAGCGACCATGTTCAAAGTCGCCATTGCGCCAGGGCCTCTTTCGCGGCATGCCCCACCGCCACCTTGGGCGCTCAAGCGTCCGGCTCTTGCCAATGAGGGTAGGTGACATAAGCCGTCACAGCACCATCCTCGTGGGAACGGATCGTCACCTTATCGCCTTTCTGCATGGCGATGACCTCCCCGGGTCCGGCCGTCACCGATCCTTGGTCGTCGGCGACGGTGATCTTTCCTTCCAGGATCACCATCGTGTCGTGCACGGCCATGGTCTCCTCCAAGATCTGGCTCGGCCCATAGCGCCCGAAGCCGATCGTCACTGGCCCGCCGTGACGCTGGTCGAGGACGTTGCCGACGAAGATGTCGCCCACCTGCCCCGGCGAGCGTTCCAGCGGAGCGTCGGCAATGGCAAACTTGTGAATGGTCAAAGGACTGTCTCCTTCATTATTGGCTGTGGATATTGGAGCGTGGCGAAGCTGTGGCGGTGAACGTGGAACGCCCGATCGAATCTCGGAACCCGCGCGTCAGTCCTTGAGGCAACCGGTGGCCGATCCGCCCGTCCGGGACCGAAAATCATGCGCTTCGGCGGTGGATTGGCTATGCCACCGGATCAGTGAGAGCCTTATGACTACTTGCTCTCTGGTATGCGTGCGATGACCTTGATCTCGAAATCGAAACCGGCAAGCCAGTTCACCCCAATGGCTGTCCAGTTCGCGTAAGGCGCTTGGGTGAAGTTCCTTTGCCTGACCGCCATGACAGCAGCGAACTGGTTTTCCGGGTCCGTGTGGAACGTCGTGACGTCCACGACATCGTCGAAGGTACAGCCTGCGGCGTCGAGTGTAGCCTTGAGGTTGTCGAAGGCCAGTTGGACCTGGCGTTCCAAATCGGGTTCGGGTGTGCCATCGTTAAGGCTGCCGACTTGCCCCGAAACAAAAAGCAAATCGCCTGATCGGATCGCTGCGGAATAGCCATGTTCTTCGTAAAGAGCATGCCTGTTTGCGGGAAAGATTGCTTGGCGTTTAGTCATTTCTCGTCCTCTTGTCGTAGTTGTGGATGGATATGTCGACGAACATTGTTCGACAGCCCGGCCCGCACTGGCGTCGCGCGATGGGGAAATTGGCCTCACAGAGCACCAGCCGGAACCTGTGCTTTGAACACTTCAGCTATTCGGGTAGCGGAATGAACTCCGCCTCATCGCCGGGAGGCAGGCGGAAGCGACCATGCTCAAAGTCGCCCTGGCGCCAGGCCTCTTTCGCGGCATCGATCTTCTCTTGCGACGATGCGACGAAATTCCACGAAATATAGCGTGGCCCGTTCATCGTTTCGCCGCCCAGAACCATCAGCCGCGCGCCGCGTTCACCGGCGGTCAGGCTGATCCGGTCACCAGGGCGGAACACCATCATCTGCCCTGCAGCGAAACTGGTCCCGGCGACAAGAATACTGCCCTCGACGACATAGACGCCGCGATCTTCGTGATCGTCGGGCAATGGCAATTTTGCGCCCGCAGCCAGAGCCACGTCGGCATAGAAGGTCTCGGTGAAGGTCTTGACCGGCGCGCGTGCGCCCCAGGCTGCGCCCAGGATCAGGCGGACCTGTTTGCCCTCGTCTTCGAGGAAGGGCAGAGCCTCGCGGCCGTGATGCTCGAAACTCGCCGTGGTGTCTTCCGCGTGGTCCGGCAATGCAACCCAGGTCTGGATTCCGAAAGCAGTGCCGGGCCGGCGGCGCATCTCCTCGCTGGTGCGTTCGGAATGGGTGACGCCAGTGCCGGCGATCATCCAGTTCACCTCGCCGGGGTAGACCATCTGGTCGGCCCCCGTGCTGTCGCGGTGGTGAAACGCACCCTCGTAAAGATAGGTCACGGTGGCAAGACCGATATGAGGATGCGGCCGCACGTCGATGCCGCCGCCGGTCAGAAACTCTGCCGGCCCCATCTGGTCGAAGAAGATGAAAGGGCCGACCATTTGCCGTTTTGGGGCGGGCAGCGCACGGCGCACTTCGAAACCGCCGAGATCGCGGCTGCGCGGGATGATGAGGGTCTCGATCGCATCGAGGCCGCTGGCCTCGGGGCAATAAGGGGTTTGCGTGGGGTTCCAGCTCATGGTGCTCTCCTTCGCTCAAACGTTCACAGCGGCCGCAGCAGGTGGCGGACGGCAGGGGATTGGCCGCCGATGTGGAAGGCGTTCAGCAGTTCCTGATCCAGCGCGTCGGTACGGGTGACGCGCGCATGCTGGCGCTGATGCTCGATCCAGCTTTCCACGACGAAGCTCTCGACCACTCGTCCCGGTTCGGCCACATCCTCCCAGATGTCCCAGCGGATTGCGCCGTCGCGCTGCCGCACTGAGCGGAAGCGACGCAGCGCGGCGGTGAAATCAGCCTGTCGCTCCGGGGCGATGCGGTATTCGATCTCGACCAGCACGGGGCCGCGGTCATCGGCAAGCGGAATCGCGACTACAGGCTCGGCCCAGTGGTTCGAAGGCGCGAGATCGGTCACCGTATCCTTTGGCAGCCGCCAGCGCAGCGCCAGCAGGATCGTCAGCATCAGGCCTGCAGCGGCAATCGTCAGGGCGCCGGTCACGCTGGAGCGGCTCGCAATCGCCCCCCAGAGAATGCTGCCGCCCGTCATCGCGCCCTGAAACACCAGTAGGTAGACCGCGAGCGCGCGGGCCTTGACCCAACCGGGCGAGGCCATCTGCGCCGCCACATTCAGCGAGGTCAACATGCCGATCCAGGCGAGACCTGCGACAAACATCACCGCCCCAGCTAGCCAGCCATTCGGCGCCAGCGCCAGTGCAAGCGTCGAAGACGCGAACAGCAGCGTCGCCCAGATCGAGGTCGTGTTCGCTGCAACCTTCTTGCGCAGTCGCTTCAGAAGCAGTGCGCCGACAATGGCACCGGCGCCCATGCAGCCCAGAAGCGCGCCATAGCCCGCCGCATCCAGCCCAAGTTCACGTCGACCTACCAGCGGGAGCATCGCCCAGAGCGCGCTGCCGAACAGAAAGAAGCCCAGGGTGCGGACCAGAACCAACCTCATCGCCGACGAATGCCGCGCATAGCGATAGCCCGCTCGAAGCGCGCCGAAGAAATGTTCGGGTGGCAAATTGCGAGCGGTATGCGCGCGTTGCCATGTGACGAGTACGATCAGCACCGCCAGAACCGACAGGGCGTTGAGCGCGAAAACTGCCGGAATGCCAGCAACCGCCACGATCACCCCGCCAAGCGCCGGACCGATGGCGCGCGAGATGTTCACGCCGAGGCTGTTCAGCGCCACTGCGTCAGGCAGGGCGGGCTTGTCCACCAGTTCCGGGACGATGGCTTGGAACACCGGCGCGCTGAGCGCTGCTGCGAGGCCCAGCACGAAGGTGGCGCCAAGCAGCACCCAGGGGGTGGTCAGTTCTCGGAAGGTCAGAAAGGCGAGGACCGCAGCCGCCGCAAGGCCGAGGATCTGCGCCGCCAGCAGCATTTTCCGCCGGTCTACGATGTCGGCCATGGCCCCGGCGGGCAGCGCCAGCAGGAACATCGGCAGGGTCGTCGCCGCCTGCACCAGCGCCACGAAAAGCGGGCTGGGCGACAACGAGATCATCAGCCAGGCAGCGCCGACATCATGCATCCAGGTGCCTATGTTCGATATGATCGTGGCAATCCAGAGTGCCCGGAAGACCGGGAAATTCAGCGGGCCCTTGGCGGGCGGCGGTGTATCCTGGAGAGACATCTCGGCTCCTTTCCGGCGGAAAATGGGTTCGCACCGTCTGCATGTTGTGAAGGCGGGTGAGGCGCCCTTGCCGCTCATACCCAGGTCGACAATGCTGACGGCGCTACACGGCCCAGCAGCCGCAGCCAAAGGCGCCCCAAAAGCTGCGGGCGTCTGAAGTGGGGACATTCGCGCCTAGTGCCGCTGCATGATCGTGCCCATGCACTCCGCAACTTTGCGAACAACCGCAGCTCATCGCCAGCTTCGCCTGCGTCTCTGGCGTCCTGTAGTAACCTCCGAAAGTCGCGACGGGAGACCAGTCGGGCATTGGCGCGGGCAGTGCAGGAGCGAGTGGGCCGTAATCGCCCTCCCCATGCACGACCTTGCCGCCCAGAACCGTCAGAACCGAGCGCAGGTGCACGATCTCGGCCTCGGGCACAGCGAAATAATCGTCCGAGAGCACGGCAAGGTCGGCAAGCTGACCGTTCTTGATCTGCCCTTTCTTGCCCTCTTCGCTGGAAAACCACGTATTCGCCTCGGTCCAGAGCCGCAGCGCGGTTTCCCGGTCCAGCCGATTGGCGGCCGGATAAAGCCGCGTGCCGCCCAGCGTCTGCGAGGTCACCAGCCAGGACAGCGAAACCCAGGGGTTGTAGCTGGCTACCCGCGTGGCATCGGTGCCCGCGCCAACTGGCAGGCCCGCTTCCAGCATCCGTCGGATCGGCGGGGTATTCTCCGCGGCCTTGGCGCCGTGACGTTCAATAAAATACTCGCCCTGAAACATCATCCGGTGCTGAACGGCAATCCCGCCGCCAAGCGCGGCGACCCGATCGATCGACCGGTCGCTGATCGTCTCCGCGTGGTCGAAGAACCAGTTGATGCCTTCCAGGGGTACGTCCCGGTTCACCTTCTCGAAGACGTCGAGCGCGCGCGAAATTGTCTCGTCGTAGGAGGCATGCAGGCGCCAAGGCCATCGGTTCTCGGCAAGCAGGCGGATCACCGGCTCCAGATCGGCCTCCATGTCCGCCGGCATCTCGGGTCGTTCGATACGAAAATCCTCGAAATCCGCGGCGGAATAGACCAGCATCTCGCCCGCGCCGTTATGGCGATAGGTATCGTCGCCCTGACCGGGGCTGACCTGCTTCGCCCAGGAGGCGAAATCGGACAGTTCGTCCTTGGGCTTCTGGGTGAAGAGGTTGTAGCTAATCCGCACGGTCAGTTGACCATCGGCATGCAGCTTTTCGATGATGGCGTAGTCATCGGGATAGTTCTGGAATCCACCGCCCGAGTCGATGGCCGAGGTGACGCCGAGACTGTTCAACTCGCGCATGAAATGCCGCGTAGAGTTGATCTGATAATCGGGGTCGAGTTTCGGCCCCTTGGCCAGCGTCGAATAAAGGATCGTCGCATTGGGCTGCGCCAGCAGCAGGCCTGTGGGGTTGCCTCTCGCATCGCGCACGATCTCTCCGCCCGGCGGGTTCGGCGTGTTCTTTGTATAACCGACGACCCGCAGCGCTGCGGCGTTCAGCAGCGCCCGGTCGTAGAGATGCAGAATAAAGACCGGCGTATCGGGTGCGACGGCGTTCAGCTCTTCCAGCGTCGGCAGGCGCTTTTCGGCAAACTGGTGCTCGGTGAAACCGCCCACCACGCGCACCCATTGTGGGGCAGGAGTACGATCCACCTGGCGCTTCAGCATCGCCATCGCTTCGGAAAGCGACGGTACGCCGTCCCAGCGAAGCTCCATATTGTAGTTCAGCCCGCCGCGGATCAGATGGATGTGGCTATCGATTAGGCCGGGGATCAGTCGACGGCCCTTCGCGTCGATCACGGTCGCCTCAGGCGCGGCCGTGCGCGCCTCGGCCTCGGAGCCGACTGCGAGGAACTTACCGTCGCGGATCGTCACGGCCTCGGCCGAGGGGTTCTGCCGGTCGAGCGTCGTGATCTTGGCATTGACGATGATTAGGTCTTCCGCGGACATTGCTGTTCTCCTTGCGGGTGCTGTGTTTGCTTTCGTCACAGGTCGAGGGTCGCGGTCCGGACAAGATCCAGCCACGCGACAAGCAGGAATCCTCCGGCCAGACCGAGATGTTCGAAAAAGGCATTCGCGTCCGCGTGCCGCGCCTCGCCTGCGGGCTGCTCCCAGAACCGCAGCGCGATCAGGGTGGACATCAGCGTGAACCCGGCAAGCGCCAGTGCACCCAGCCAGCGCAGGAAGCCCGTCATCACCATCGCCGAGGCGATCAGTTCCAGCGCGATCACCAAAACGGCGAACAGGGCGGGCGGGGCCAGCCGGAAGTGAGCCATCTCGGCGACTGCACCGGGGAAATCGGTTAGCTTGACAAGGCCGCCCTGGATATAGGCCGCGCAGAGCCCGAGATGCGCGAGGAACAGTATTGCTATCGAGAGTGCGCCGCCTGCATCAATGTTGAATGACATCAGACCACTCCGGATGTTTCTGTGACTGTGCGCGTACGAAGGGGCAGAGCGGCACGATGCGATAACTCTTGGCTCGAGCATCGGTGATCAGCGCCCCTACCAGCGCCGAAGCGGCGCCCGTGCCGCGCAACGTGTCGGGAACAAGGGTGTGATCGGCGATGACCAGCGCATCCGAGACCTTCGAGATGGTCAGTTCGCCTTCGCCCTCGAATCCGCCAATGCGGGCGACAAAGCGGCCCTTGTGCCCCTGGTCCTCATAAGAAATTTGAACGGCGGATTTCTCCGTCATCTCAATCACCATGATATGAAAGAGTGGGTGGCTGCGGCCCGATCTGCCCAGACCGCAGCGGAACTGGCTCAGACCGCCGGATTCGGGCCGATGGTCTCGCCGTGCGCCGCGCGCTCGGGCCCCTTGTGGACCATGGTGTAGGCGTAATCGACACCGATGCCGTATGCGCCCGAGTGCTCCTTCACGATGGCAAGCGTGGCGTCATAGGTCTCCTTGCGAGCCCAATCGCGCTGCCACTCCAGCAGCACCTGCTGCCAGGTCACCGGCACCACTCCGACCTGCGCCATCCTTTCCATCGCATATGCATGCGCCTCCACGGAGGTGCCGCCCGAGGCGTCACCCACCATGTAGATCTCGTAGTCGGTGTCCTGCAGGCAGGAGAGCGCGAAGGTCAGGTTGCAGACCTCGGTCCACAGACCGGAGACGACCACCTTCTTGCGACCCTGCGCGGCATGCTCCGCCAGCGCATCGCGCACGTTCCGGTCGTCCCAAGAGTTCATCGAGCTGCGTTCGAGCAGCTTGTTCTCCGGGAAGACCGCCAGCAGTTCCGGATAGGTGTGGCCCGAGAAGCCGAGCGTCTCGACCGTGGTTATGGTCGTGGGCACGCCAAAGGCCTTGGCCGATTTCGCCAACCCGACGACATTGTTCTTCAGCACCTGGCGGTCAATCGACTGCACGCCAAAAGCCATCTGCGGCTGCTGGTCGATGAAGATCACTTGGCTGTTCTGCGGGGTGAGTAGTTCGAGTTTGCTGGACATGGGAAATCTCCTGTCTGGGAAAACGAGACGCCTCCTGGTCGGCGTCGCTTCACTGCCTCGTCGGCATGAAGAGCGGTGGCGCAACCCGCCAGCGCGAACACCAAGCGCATCCAAAGCTGGCGAGCTATCTCGTGAGTGAGGATGACGATGCTGGAAAAGCCCTCGCTCTATGGCGACGCTTTTTCCAAGAGTGTTGACCTGCGCGGATCAGCCTGCGTTGCTCGGCACCGGCGTGTTGAGCAATTGTTGCTCCCACAGATACGCAATGCCGCTTCCGGCAGAGTGCTGGATCAACAACTCGGTCAGCGCGGCGGCGGTGTCGGCCCGTGCCCAGTCGCGCTGCCATTCAGCCGCCAACGCCAACCAGGTCATCAGATTCACGCCGGCGGCGGTCATGCGCTGGAGGGCAACTTCGTGCGCCTCGACCGAAACGGCGCCAGATGCATCGGTGATCACCGTCACATCCCAGCCTTCTCCAGCAGCCTGAATCGCCGGCATCGCCACACAGATTTCGGTCCAAAGACCTGCAATGACCAGTTGCTTCCGGCCTGTCGCCTTGGCCACGTCAACCACCTTTGGATCTTCCCAGGTGTTGATGAGTGTACGGTCAATGACTTCCTGTCCGGGGAACACATCGGTGATCTGAGGGAAGATGTCTCCGCCGCGAGCAGCCAACACGCTCGTCAAGATGGTTGGGACGCCGAAGGCTTTGGCGGCCTTTGCCAGCGCTGTTGCATTGTTGACCACGATGTGAGGATCATGGCTGTTCAGGTTGGCGAGCTGGAAGGGCTGGTGGTCGATCAGGACGAGCACCGAGTCTTCGGGACGAAGTAGGGAAGCAAGACCGTTACGAAAGGTCATTAAATTATCCTTTGCTGAGGTTAGAGGGCGTGATTGCAAGGCGCACTGCCTCTGACGCCTCAATGGTTGCTGAACTCTAACGGTTGCTTTTGTGAAAGGCGGCGCAGAAGCTGCCGCGGAGTTGCCGATCTTGCGGTCTCTTTCGGTCGCGACGGTCTTGTCGGAGGAAACAATGTGACGTTAACGCGCGATACACCGGACGACCATCCGCTCCTGGTGACGACATCCCCGCCCAGCCGGAGACAGCGGCGACTGGCGGTTTGCATGCTGGTGGCAGTGGCTGGCGCCGTATTGGTCACCGCACCGGTTGCCCGCGTTTCGCTGGCGAATACCGAAATCTTTCTGCCGGCTTATGCCGCCGCAATTTTCCTCAACGAACTGATCACCGCAGTCCTGCTGCTTGCACTGTTTTCGGTGCAGCGTTCGCGCGCCGTTCTTGTCCTTTCGATCGGCTATCTCTTCTCCGGACTGATGGTCGTGCCATGGGCGCTCACTTTCCCCGGCGTGTTCGCATCTCTCGGCCTCCCGGATCCGGGACTGCAAAGCACAGCTTCCATTGCCGCGCTGCGTCGCCTCGGCTTCCCGCTCTTTGTGCTCGCCTATGCGCTGCTTAAGAATTCGGATTCTTCTGTCCGAAATTCGCACGCTCCGGTACGGGGGACGATTCTTCGAAGTGTTGCCGGGGTAGTTGCAATCGCATGCGGTTTCACCTGGCTCATCGTCACGGGTGACGACGCGCTGCCGCGGTTTATGAGCGATACCCGGAATGTTTCCGAGCCATGGCAGTACGTTCCAGCTACGGCAGTGTTTCTCTACCTAATCGGTCTCACCGTCCTCTGGCGCCGTCAGCGCTCGATGCTCGATTTTTGGCTGATCATTGTGCTTTGCACGCTGCTCATTGAGCTTATTCATCTCTCATATCTCAGCGCTGGTATTCGCCTTAGCGTTGGCTGGTGGGCAGGACGACTTTATGGACTCATCTCCGCAAGCCTGGTCCTGCTCGTCCTGCTTTCGCAGACCACAACGCTCTACGCTCGACTCGCTCGTTCGGTTTCGGCGGAGCGCCGTGCGCGGGAGGACCGACTAGTGACCATGGAGGCTCTGTCTGCCTTGATCGCGCACGAGGTCAACCAGCCATTGGCAAGTATGGTTACAAATGCTGATGCGGGCTTGCGATGGCTTGGAAGGAAGAGCCCTGAACTCGAAGAGACGCGTGCGGCGCTGAAGCGAATTGTGAACGACGGCCATCGCGCCGGCAATGTGATTGAAGGGATTAAAACGATGTTCAAGAAAAGCGCGCAGGAACGCGTTCCGCTGAACTTGAACCAACTCATAAGCGATGTCCTCAGGCGCAGCCAGGGCGAGGTGCAGCTTGGCCGCGTATCCGTTGAAACCGGCTTCGATGAGCAGTTGCCGCTCACAACCGGCAATCCGATCCAGCTCCAGCAGGTCCTGTTGAACCTGATCTCGAACGCAATCGAGGCCATGAATTCCGTGACCGACCGGCCACGAGTCCTGGGTGTCAGATCCGAACGACACGCTCCTGGCAGTGTTGTGGTGTCCGTAGGAGATACGGGAATCGGGCTGGATCCGGAACACAAGGACCAGATCTTCGAGCCATTTTTTACGACCAATCGCGATGGGATGGGCATGGGCCTGATGTTTTGCCGGTCGATCGTCGAGGCGCACGGCGGACGGCTATGGGCGACGGATAACGTTCCGCATGGCGCCATCTTCCAGTTCATCCTCCCACACAACGAGGACAGTGCATTGCCAAACAAGTGGAAACTGCCATGAACTCGGAGCAATCCGTCGTCTTCGTCATCGACGACGACCCCTCCATGCGCGAGTCCCTCGAGAGTTTGCTTCGCTCCATCTGCCATGAAGTACAGGCATTTGCGACGACTCAGGAGTTTCTGCTCAGCGAGCGACCCGATGTGCCCGGCTGCCTGGTGCTCGATGTCAGACTGCCGGGACAAAGTGGGCTCGAATTTCAACGTGAGTTGACGCGTTTGGACATTGAGCTTCCGATCGTCTTCATCACCGGCCATGGCGACATCCCGATGTCTGTGACGGCGATGAAAGCGGGGGCTATCGAGTTTCTCACTAAGCCGCTCCGCGATCAGGATTTCCTCGATGCGGTCCACAGGGGTATTGATCTCGACCGGGATCGCCGAACAAACACGGCAGTTCTCGCGGATCTGAGGGAACGCTTCGGCTCGTTAACGTCACGCGAGCGGGAAATCATGGTGCTGGTAGCCGCCGGTCAACTGAACAAGCAGATTGCCGCGGAACTCGAGCTCAGCGAAATCACCATCAAGGTTCACCGAGCTCAGGTAATGCGCAAGATGCAGGCAAAATCGCTGCCCGATCTTGTGCGGTTCGCCGACAAGTTGGCCATCGATATCACAAAGCTCTAGGTGGCCGAAACCACAGTATAATTGTATCCATCAATCTAATTTCCCATTCCTTTCGCAGCGCAGGAGGCTCCTGCGCGTGACCACGGCAGCGGCGCAGCAGCCGAGGCTAAGGAAAACGTGGGAATGTCTGCGAACCTGATTTCTATTGTCGACGATGATGAGGTGGCTCGTGAGGCGGTTGTCGGCCTCGTCAGGGCATTGGGATTCACCGCTGCAGCGTTCCGAGGCGCCGCCGAGTTTCTGAATTCCGATTGTTTGCTGCGGACGGACTGTTTGATCGCGGACATGCAGATGCCCGGCATGACGGGATTCCAACTCTACCGTCACCTCGTCGCTGCGGGCCAATCAATCCCAACCATCCTTGTCACCGCCTATCCCGACGAGGCGGTTCGCGCATTCGCCTTGAGTGCGGGAGTCCGTTGCTATCTGGCGAAGCCGCTCGAGCCCGACGCTCTGCTGGGCTGCATCCGTTCGGCCCTCGTCAACCCGACAGAGGGACGCATATGAGATGGAACCCAACAACCGGATCGGGCTGTCTCGATAAGGACAGCATAGCTGAGCCAGTCGACGGCCCGGATGAGCACATGCTCTGCCGCACTGACCGGCACCAGCAAGTAGCCATTTCATTGGAGACACAGCAATGACCGCGCCTGTCTATTCGTCTTTCACCCAATGGTACAGTGAAGGTCATCTCGCGTCTTATGTGCGCTCGATGAAATCCCCCGGTGGAACCCTCAATATGCTTGAGGCAGCGCAACCCGCTGGGGACATGTCCGACCCTGCCGTACCGGATCTTATCCTGTATCAGGATCTGCTCGGCGGCAGCCGCGTCAGTGGCGACATCGGAGGGGGTAATTTCGATGTGATGAGCGAGAAAGGCGGCTTCTTTCTCGCTGCTCCGAACTTCGCTAATAAGGTCATGGTCGACACCAGTCATCAGCTTCGCAGCTTGTCGTTTCCCATTGCACAGTGGCAGACCGTGCTTGATGAAGCCGCCGACGGCCGGTTCTCGTTTGACCGCTTGGTGGTCTACGGCGGGACGTTCGCCTCGCCGTCCATCCGATCAGCGCTACAACGTCTTTGGGGTTTGTGTGACGAGGAGGGGGCGCCGTCGCGGCTGCTGGCGCAGGCAGCAGGCTGCGAGATCCTGGCCGAACTGTGCCGGTTGAGCGGGGCACCGTTCACGCCGGCAAAGGGCGGCCTTGCAACGTGGGCGGAGCGACGCTGTCTGGAGCTCATGCGGGCGAGGCTTTCGGAAGACGTCAGCCTCGACGAACTGGCCGCCGAGGCGCGGCTCTCGCCCTTCCATTTCGCACGCATGTTCAAGCAGAGCGTCGGCGTGCCGCCACGGGTCCACCTGACGCAACTGAGAGTGGAGAGAGCCTGCGAGCTTCTCGAGATGACCGACCTTCCTGTCACGGAGATCGCCCACGAGGTCGGATACTCGTCGAACCAGGTACTCGCGCGGGTATTCGTCAAGCATCGGCACATGAGCCCTTCCGACTACCGCCGGTCCGTTCGTGATCCGGTTCGCTTGGTCGCGTAGCAGTGACTTCCAATGGAGCTGCGCGTTGCAGATTTCTTCGCGACGAGTCAGTCGGGGCACAAGCGAATGCGGTTCGACCTCGGTCTCACCTGGTTCATTTTCATCTGGCGGTGATTGGCCGCAAGATTGCCCCCTGAATAGCAGCTTCTGCGCCGCAACATGCTCTTCCATTCGCTAGGATCATCACTCTGGAACCAGGTTCGAGG
Organism: Mycoplana dimorpha; assembly: GCF_003046475.1. Taxonomy (GTDB): domain Bacteria; phylum Pseudomonadota; class Alphaproteobacteria; order Rhizobiales; family Rhizobiaceae; genus Mycoplana; species Mycoplana dimorpha. The sequence goes on along the minus strand of NZ_PZZZ01000003.1, from coordinate 565,520 downwards.
ACTGAACAATGACGCTGTTGACACCGCAAGAACGAAGCCGCTGAGGACGTGAATAATGCCCTGATCGCCTTCCTCGCCGGAATATGAAGACAGTATTTCTTAACCACGCGGGCCCTCGACACCCATCGTAAGAAATGGATGATATATGATTGATCTCAAGGACAAGTGCGCTCTCGTAACAGGCGGATCCCGGGGCATCGGTGCCGCGATTGCGCAGGCTTTGGCCGAAAACGGGGCGGACGTCGCGATTACGTATCAGAACTCGGTCGAGCGCGCGGACAGCGTCGTATCCTCGATCAAAAAGCTGGGCCGCCGTGGATTGGCCGTCCGGGCCGATAGTGCCGATCCGGAAGCTATTAAGCGGGCGGTCAACGAAACCGTAGAAACGCTCGGCGGCCTAGATATTCTGGTCAATAGTGCGGCCGTTGGGCTTGCTGGATCGATCGCGGACCTCGATCTCGAAGAATTCCGGACGATGATGGACGTCAACGTGCGCGGTCCATTAGCCTTTGCACAGGCTGCTATACGGCACCTGCCTAAAGGTGGCCGTATCATCTCGATCGGATCGGCCCTCGGAGATCGCGTACCGTTTCCGGGTGTGACGGCTTACGCGATTTCGAAGTCGGCCCTACTGTCTTTCACTCGCGGCTTGTCGCGTGAACTCGGCCCGCAAGGCATCACGGTAAATCTCGTCTCGCCCGGATCAACCGATACCGAGTCAAACCCGGCGGATGGCGAGAGTGCTGCTTTCCAGCGGAGCCTCTCGTCACTTGGGCGTTTCGCGGAGCCCCGCGAAATTGCCGATGTGGTCGTGTTTCTTGCGAGCCCTGCTGCAAGCATGGTCACCGGCAGCATAGTTGCAGTGGACGGAGGCGCGAACGCGTAGAATCGGAACAGCAGGAACGCGAGATGACGGCAAAATAACTGGCAAAGGATGTCATGAAGGTAATGCCAGGGGCTGTGAAAAACCAGATATGGCATCAACTGTTCATCAGCAAACAGAAGGACCGAAACATGCCTGTGCGCAAATTAACTTCATCAGAAGCCAAGTTTGAACGGTCTTCAAATAAGGATGGAGAAGCGGCTTGAGCGTAAGCCTTCGGCCGGCGTCAAGCCTCGCAAAACGGAGCTTCCAGTGAGAGCGCTTCTCGTCCTACTCGCGACCCTGTTGGCATTTCAGTTCGCAGCGCAGCTCGTGCTGGCTCAAACGCCGGCGCCTACCTCCGACAAGGTCGATCAGCTGCTCAAGCTGCTTGACGATCCGTCGGTCAAGGAGTGGCTCGCCTCCAAGCCGACGCGGTCTCCGGTCACGACGCCGGCTGCCGCGCCAGCAGAGGGAGTCGACCAGGGGATGATGTCGTCGGCGCTCGACCGAGTGCAGGCGCACCTGACACGCCTGTTTCACTCCTGGCCCATGCTGCCACAGCGCTTCGAGACCTTGCGTCATAACGCGATGCAGGAAGTGGGCGACAAGGGCGGGCTCGGCGTCGCGGCGCTGATCGTCCTTTTCGTCGGTGTCGGGGCGATCCTGTCCTATATCGCCTTCCGCTTGGTGCGGCCGTTGCGGCTGTGGACGATCGCGCAGGACAAGGGAACCCCGCAGGGCAGAGTGGGCAAGTTTGGCGGGCGCTTCCTCGTCGGGTTCGTCATGCTGGGTTCGTTTATGGTCGGCAGTGCCGGTATCTTTCTCCTCTTCGAGTGGCCGCCGCTGTTGCGCGAGATCGTGCTGGCCTTTCTGACAGCGGCCATCGCCATTTGGGGTGTCCGGATCGCCTTTCAGGTCGTGCTCCTGCCGTCGTTCATGGGCGTCGCCCACGCGCGGGAAGTCCGTGCTTTCGACATCAGCGATGCGCGTGCCGATCACTGGTATCGCTGGATCTTGGCTTTTGCCTCGGTGGTCGCGGTCGCCGCCGCGGCACTGTCGCTGCTGCCGCGTTTCGGCTTTACCCCGGACGATGTGCTGGCGCTCGCCGCTCCGATTGAGGTTGCTCTCCTGATCATCGCGCTTTGCGCCGTGTGGCGGCGACCCGTCACGCGGCCCGAAGATCTTGAACGCCCCCGTTTCTTCAGTCACAAGGCCACATCCTGGCTGCTGACGGTCTATTTCGTACTCCTGTTCCTAATTCGGGTCAGCGGCGCCAATGTGGCCTTCTGGTCCGTCGTCGCGGCCTTTGCTGTTCCCTTCGCGATCGTCATGGTGACGCGGGCGGTGAACTATGTACTGCGGCCGCCTGAAGGCGAAGACGGCGCTGCTCCGCCCCCCGCAGTCATCGTCGCGGTCGTGGATCGCGCCATCCGCCTGATGCTGATTGTTCTCGCCGCCTATCTCCTGGCGAACGTCTGGGGTCTCGATATGACGAGCATGGCTGCGACCAGCCCGATTATGACGCTCTTCCTGCGCGGCCTGCTCAATGCGGCGATCGTTGTACTCGGTGCCGACTTCGCCTGGTCGATCATCAAGGCGGTCATCCAGCGAAAGCTCGGTGTTCAGGGACCGGTCACTGCCACGGACGGCGAGGCCGTTCCGGTGCTCGACCCGCAGCAGGCCCGTTTGCGCACATTGCTGCCGATCCTTCAAAACATCATGCTCGCCATCATTATCGTCATGGCGGTCTTGATGGTGCTTTCGTCGGTCGGAATCCAGATCGGGCCGCTGATCGCGGGTGCCGGCGTCGTCGGCGTCGCGGTCGGCTTCGGCGCGCAGACCATCGTGAAGGATGTCATCGCGGGCGTGTTCTATCTGCTCGATGATGCTTTCCGCGTTGGGGAATACATCACGGCCGGCAAGTACAGCGGGACGGTCGAGAGCTTTTCGCTTCGCTCGGTGAAGCTGCGTCACCATCGCGGCCCGATCTACACCATTCCCTTCGGTGAACTCGGTGCCGTGCGCAATGGCAGCCGCGACTGGTCGACCGACAAGTTCAACATCATGGTCGGCTTCGACACCGATATCGACTTGGCGCGCAAGCTGATCAAGCGCATCGGCCTCGAGCTGGCCGAGGATCCGGAGTATAAGCCCTGGATCATTAGAGCCGATCAAGATGCAGGGCGTGCAGGAATTCGGCGAATACGGCATCGTGATCCGGATGAAGGTGACCACGAGGCCCGGCGGCGCCTTCGGCATGAAGCGCAAGTTCTATATGCGCGTGCGCGAGGTGTTCAAGCAGAACGGAATAGAGCTGCCGGTCCCGACGGTCCAAGTGCAGGGCCAGCCGGCGGGGGCGTTGTCGATCGGCCCGGAAATCGAGGCCGCGGCCGCGGAAGCACATCTGCAGCGGCGGAAGAAGGCTGTCGTGGACCGCGAGGCGGACCCATAACGCGACATGCCGGAATCGTTCCAAAGAGTGCGGGTTCGGCACTGAAGCTGGGTGAGTGAGTATGGGAAAGTCTGTCCGCCTGTAGGGCGTTTGATGGGCCAATCTCAAATTGGATGTTGCGCAGCGTACCGCGAGCACGACAGAAGCCGCTGAGACAGGATGGGATCGGCGAAGTACCGCTCGGAGATGAGCACTTTAATGCGAAGAGCGGCCGCTTCTGGGATTAGAGTTCAATGTAAAGGATGGCCGCAATGGAGGCGCACAGGCGGACTGACTTCGCCGCCGGCGCGATGTCTGCTTTCAGGCAGACCCGATTTCGGCCTCAATGACCGACATGCGGGCGCAAAGCAGCCATACTCTCCGAGAACGACCATTGTCCGCTTTGGGCCGAGGGCGGCCATGCGAACACATTTCACTGAAAAGGATCCCGTTGGCATCATGGGCTCGTTGTGCCGCCACATTAGCCAAGACCTGATCTAGTCGCACTATCACGCTGTTGGGCTTCTGTGCCCGAAATGCAGGCGATGCAACCGGGCAGGCCAAGCCGCCGGTCGGAACTGGAAAACGAGTGTATGAGGGGACCCTTTTTGCCACCCCACCCCCGCCACCGGCAAAGCCCCGGGGGCGGCAGCCACCCCTCCCTACTTGGCCTCGGGCTTCCGTTGGAGCATGCGGGAGACGGCTGTTCGCGTGTAACGGGTTCCAGCGCTGGACACATAGCCAGCCTCCGCCAGCGCGTGGGCGACCTCGTTGAGCGAGCGGCGCTTGCCGTTGACCGGATAGCGATGCAACTTCCTCGCAAGGCTGATCATCTCGGGGCCGCCCTCGATCTCGGAATAGTTCTTCCGCCCTCCGACCTTCGTCCCCGTCTCGCGGCGCTTGCGCTCCCGTGCCCCGCGCAACTTCTCCACCAACATCGCCTTCTCAAATTCGGAAACCGCACCGAGCACCTGCCTGATCAAGGTGGCGGTAGGCGTATCGGCGACGAAGCTATCTGGGCTGTCGACCGCTATCAGATCGATGCCCCGCGCCTTCAGTATCTCGTGGCCAGTTTCCTGCACGATTAGGTCGCGGGCAAAGCGGCTGGCGGTCTCGACAAGGATCGTGCGCACGCCGTTCGATAGTAGCCGCTCGAGCATTGAGGAGAAGCCGGGTCGCTCGTTCACGGCATCGGCACCGCTGATGGCGGCGTCGTAGTAGCTGTCAATGATCTCGTAGCCCACTGTCTTGGCGTAGGCCTCGATGGCCTCCAGTTGGCGCCTCTCGCTATCCTTGTCCTGCCCGACGTTCGTTGAGCTGGAGGTGCGGAGATAGGCCACCGCCTTGATCCATTCCTTGCTGCTCAATGCGTTCATCCTGTACGGCGTATCATTTCCTTGAGCAAATGATACAGTAGGGCAGGTAAATGCCAAAGAGATCTTGACGAATATCAGCCAAGGCTGTGGTGTTGCCGCTCTGTAGAGCGAGGTCGGAACGAAGGTGATGCAGACCGGCAAGGGTGTTTTTGATCTGCTCGACGTCGTCCGGAGTAAAGCAGCGCGCCCAAAGGACGACCGCCTCGGTGATCGCGATGAAGTTGTCGAGTTTGGTGCGGCGATCCGGAACACGCCACCGCTGGCGCTCGATCAGGGAAGCAAGTTCCAGCGCCTGATGAGCCACTTTCCAGTCGCCATGCTTCCCTGCCTCTGCTGCCACTGCGATTAACTCAGATACAAGCTCGGCTTTCGTGGCCGGGTAGGCACGCACTGTCGTCGGCCGGTGCATCACTCCAACTCCTCGTCTAGATCGAGCCACAGGGCGCCCGGCATGGGTGAACCCTCGGCGACCGGTTCGGGGATCGCCGTAGTTTTTGGGCGCTTCTCCGCGCGGATTTGCTTAAGGGGTTTTGCAGTGTTTACGAGACGGGGCGGGTTGGCAAACTGCGCGGTCCACTCCTCTTCGGTCAGCTCAAGCACGCGTGTCGGCAGTGGTGCGGGCTTATGCATGATTTCAAGCTGCCGTGGGGCTTCAAGCCCGAGGAGTTTTGCCTGCTGCGCGATGGCAGCGACCATGGCGGAAGGGTTGTTGCATTGTCTTGCAAAAACAATGACGGCATCGAGGTCTTCGACCAGCGACGCGACGGACTTTTCAGTCCGTCTTGCCGCTTGTCCTTTTATTCCGCCACGCGATTGGCCACCTTAACGTTCCTTAACAGGCGAGCGGCGGCGGCCTCCGCCACATTGCCGCTGACGTGGTAGACGCTCGCATAGGCCTGTGACGCCGGTCGCCCTCGTACGACGGCCCGAGCGAACGCCTCCCACTTAAGGTTTGACAGCGCTGGCATGAACTACAGAATACCCCATCCTATCTCATTCGACGAGCTTGAGCCGCCGCAAGGGCCGGGATCGATTGCGACGAGCGAAAGAATTCTGCCGAGTCCCAGACGGAAAAACCGCCGGCGTGACGCAAGAATTCACAAAACTCGGACACGTCGCTTTCGTACAGATCACGGTAAGTTTGTGGGTTTTGAATAGTCCCCGTCCCCTGGCACCGGAAGCAGACCTGATCAGTTACGGGGTCGATCTCACATCCGTCGCATTGCGTGCATTCGATGCTTGGATGCCGCGCCAGGCAGACATTTCGTTTGGCAACGTCACCGAAGACGGAACCGTCTTGCAGCAGGTCCTCAGAACGATCTGCGAGCCTCATACCACCCTCGGCGCCCAGGACATCAGAATCGCAGTCCCCCCAGAGCATGAGATCACCGGCTTCCGCAGGAGCCAGTTCGAATATGCATTCGGTCAAAGCAGACCAACTTCCCTGTCGTCGGACATGGAACTCCTCGCCAACCCTTGCGTCAGGGCGAAGTCCCCGGATTTCAAGATCTGTGCTCATGGTGATCGTCCTTTCAACAACCGGATCTGCGGCTCCGGCATTGCCGATTTGAAATGCCTCGTCGAAATCAATGTGAGTGGCGTCCATTTGGGCTGCTTTTCGGAAAGCCCGCTCCAGCTACTGCCGGCCGCCTGACATGGCGGATTGTCTAGAGTTGATGTCGGCGAAGGCCGCCCTTAGGTCTTCGGATGTTGCAGATCGCCTCCATCGCCGCTTTGCGGAAAAGTGCCGGCATCACGTCGATCACGTCGTCAGACTTTGCCTCGGCCCAGTCGAACGGGTTCGGTTGCGTCATGCTGCGGCTCGCCGGCTTCGGCTTTCCACCTCTCCACATCGCAAGGAAACAGCGCTTGCATCATCAAGCGGGTCAGTGCCGGCTCGAAAAAGCTCGATGGAACACCAAGGGACCGGATCGTCGCCCTGCCTTCTTCAAGCGTGGCGGGAGGATCGTATGGCAATTCCGGCTCATCGTTCGCTCGCGCGTGCGTATACGTACCCTCTTCATCTCCAGAGCCGAATTTTCCTTCTTCTGGTCCTAGGTCCTGATCCTTATCCTTCTCCTTGCTTCGAAGGGGCTCCGAAGCCCCTCGGAAGGCCCTTTCGAAGTCTGCCAGAAGCGGGTGGTCTTTAAGATGGTAGCGGTCCCGATATTTCTCATAGAAAGCCAACGTTATCGGGCAGATAGGCAAGAGCTCCAACTGCTTCGCGACAGCCGTCACCCTGTTGTCCTTGGGGGCTAGGCGAGGAGCGATCTGAGATGACGCCATGTCGTGCACCCACACCAGCTCGCGGTCCTCGTCGTAGGAGGCCAAACCACTATGGCAGACCCTTCGAAGCCCCTTCGAAGCCCCTTCGAAGGGTATCCCCAAGTCATGGGCCATGTAGCCGATGGCAAGCGGGTAGACGCCGATCATTGTCGAGTGTTGACTGGTCAGAAGGTGGAAGAAAATCGCGATGGCTTCGCCGTCGCCTCTGAGCATCTTCACCTCCGCCTGCCAGATGGTCGGCGGGACAGCTGCAAATGCTCTCATCCGTGCGTCTTTCGATAGATTCGGAACCGATCAACCATCGCGATTGCTTCGCAGGCTTGGAGCGCCGCCAGGCCGAACCGCTGGCGCAGTTTGGGAGCGGTCGGGCGCGGTGACGGGTTTTGGTCGGCAAGCCACATGGCGGCCTGCTCAATGATGACGGAGTGTTCGTGTTCGTCCGCCGAAAGCTCGGCCAGCCCTGCCTCTGAAGTGGACCCCATGATTTTCGGCCCCCTCATAGGCACGCTGCCGTTTCTAAAAAGAAGCGCTGCAGCTTGCCCCGTTCTGCGACCCAGCGGCCGCCGACCTTCTTGGCGGGAATGGCGCCCATTATGAGCAGGTGGAATGTCACCCTCGGAGAGCGCCCGATAATCTTCGCGATCTCCTCCGCTCCCCACACCAAATCAAGTTTGCTCTCTACCTCTGCCATCGGGGTTCCTTTCCGTCAGTGACTGTCAAGGGCAACATTCAGCACGGTGCTGATGCTACTCCACGCTTAGCACCGTGCTGATCTTGACGTCAACGGGGATTTAGCACAGTGCTAATGGAAAAATTGGGAAGGCGCAGATGGCGAAGATTGGAAGAGGCTCTGAACAGGCGATGATCCGGCTGCCGGACGGCATGCGAGACCGTCTGAAGGAAGAAGCGAAAAAAAATGGGCGCAGCATGAACGCGGAAATCGTTGCCCGGCTGGAAGCCACTTTTTACGACCCTACCGGGCATTCGGCGACTGAGGCGTTGAATTCTGTCATAGCGGCCAACTACATAAACGCGACCAAGATAGCTGCAATTCTCAGAGAGGCTTTGGAACGCGTGGAAAGCCTGCCGTTAGGGGATGTGCGCGTGGAAGATATGGAAGGTTACAGCCCAGACGGTAGCCAATAGTCTGCCGGGAGCCCGACGTATGTCCGTCCGCAAGCGCACATGGACCAACGCCAAAGGCGAGGAGAAGACGGCCTGGGTCGTCGACTACACCGACACCAACGGCAAACGCCGGCTAAAAACCTTCAAGCTCAAGAAGGCCGCTGATGCCTTCGCCGCTACGGCCTCTGTCGAAATTAGGGAAGGCGTCCATGTCGCGGACAGCGCAAGCGCGACGGTTGAGGCGGCCGGCAAGCTATGGCTTGCCAGCGCGACAGCTGCAGGTCTGGAGCGCGCAACGATTCAGGATTACGAACGCCACCTTCGACTCCATCTAGTGCCACTCATTGGCGCGACGAAGCTGTCGGCACTGTCGATTGCCAAGATACGGGCTTTCGAGGATGAGCTACGGAGCGTCGGCCGGTCGCCAGCAATGATCAAGAAGGTGCTGGTGAGCCTCGGGACGCTGATTGCCGATGCACAAGAGCGTGGGCTAGTCGGGCGCAATGTCGTTCGCGACATCGGGCTTCGTTGGAAGGACGTCGATCTCGACAAGGGCGAGATTCGGGTGCACCAGCGGGCGGACCGCTTCAATGATATCGGCCGGCCAAAGTCTCTTTCAAGTGAGCGCGCCGTGCCGGCCCCGCCGATGGTGATCAATGCCCTGCGTGAATGGAAGCTGGCCTGCCCGAAGCGGGAAACCGGCAAGGTGGATGACGCAGGAGAGAAGATCCTGGTGCTCGACCTCGTATTCCCGAACGGAACCGGGAAGGTCGAGCAGCTGAACAACATCTTGCGCCGTGGGCTGCATCCGGCCTGGGTCGCCGCGGGCATCGGGGTCGACAGCGGGGAGGTCGACAAGAAGGGCGATTCGATCATGATGCCGAAATATACCGGCATGCATGCGCTGAGGCACTTCTATGCGTCTTGGTGCATCAACCCGAAGGAGGACGGCGGCCTCGGTCTGCCTCCGAAGATCGTTCAAGAGCGCATGGGGCACTCGACGATCGCGCTCACTATGGACCGCTATTCACACCTGTTCCCGAAGGATGATAGCGCCGATGAAATGGCCGCTGCCGAGCGCGCCTTTCTCGCCTAACTGCAACATAGGCGCGACAAGAAGCGTGGAACCCCTGAAAATTCAGGACGCGTAGCGGGTTCCTAATCTGGGGGTCCCGCGTTCGAATCGCGGCGGGATCACCACCCAGTTTTTCGTTTTTCGACCGCATATTTGAAGCATGCTCAAGCGCAATCTATGCGCTCGCCCCCTAATATCGCTCTACAATAATTTTAGAACTCGCGCCGCCACCGCAGGCAGATCATCCCGCTTATAATACCTGTTTCGAACGGCCCGCAATTCTCTGTCTCGGATCCAGGCCACAAAACCACACAACATCGGGCGTTGACAGAAACATGAATATCGCCACAACCATTCCCTGCATTTAGTGCATTTTGGGGAAAGAAATAGCATGGCGAAGTTGGGAATAGTCATTGGTGTGAGTGAAAACAAGGCGCCTTTGCAGAGCTTGGCAGCTTGCAAGAACGATGGCTCGGCGATCGCGGAGGTCCTTAGACAGACCTCAAGATTCGACGAACTGCTGGTTCTTATCGAGAGCGGTGAAACAACCAGTACCGTCGTAAAAGACCAGATATCGGCATTTGTTGGAAGGCATAAGTCATCCGATGTGGAAGAGGTCGTGTTCTACTTCAGCGGCCATGGTGATTTCGTAGGCGATGAATTTTACCACATTTTATCAGATTACGACCCTAGTGCTCGCAACCGCACATCATTGGCCAATACCGAACTTGATGCGATGATTCGCGGCTTGTCGCCAAAATTATTCGTGAAGATAGTAGATGCCTGCCACTCAGGGACGAGTTACATCAAAAGTAGTGAAGGTCTTCGCGAGTTTCTTAAAGGAGGACAAGCGGGCTTTACCGACGTTTATTTCTTGTATTCCTCTCAGAGCGATCAAGTGTCATGGACATCTGGCAACTTAAGCGCATTTACAGAGTGCCTTCTTTCAGAAATAGGCCGACGAGATAGCGGAGCGACCAGGTACCGCGACCTCATGAGTGCAGCATCAGATTACTTCGAATCCACAAACCAAACTCCCCAGTTCGTAACCCAATCTGACTACACGCAGATTTTCTGCGAAGGCTCACCTGCGATGCAGGCTGTAGTCGCTCGGTATTTACCGGCCCTTTCTCTGGCGGAAGCAGCAGCGGATGCACGCGATCAGGGCGGCAAAAATATCTCCTTGATTGAACGAATTCAGCGGGTAGATGAGACTCTTTGTACTAAGGATGAGGCGGAGGCGGCCATAGATAACATCCTCGCCGCAATTTCTCACACACCGGTCCCCGGCCAGCTGTCAGAGATTTTCGAAATGAACAGGCACGTAGGGCCAAAATCGGGGTCCGTACAAGCCATCGGCGAATGGGCTAGCAAACACCATGATAGTGGCTATTTTGTTGAGCCTACTTACACAATGAGGACGTATACAAGGACGGTCCCAAAGGATTACAATCCACTGATGGGCAGTCTCAGTTTATCGTCTCGCTTTATGGGAATGGGCCGCGACATCGAAACCAAGGAAATTGAAGAGCGGCGTCGGGTTATTGAAGATTATCGAAGCACCTGCGATATTCAAAATGAACAGGTGACAGTTCGACTTGAACCAAAATTCAGGTCAGTCACACCGTTTTCATGCACAATAATCATAATTTCCTCTCTATCGCACCTTAGGTTGTTTTGGAGTTTCCGCCAATACAAAAGACGGGACTGGTCAGGAAATAACATCATCCAAACGTCATCGAAGTGGGAAAGCGATGAAGCAGCCATTAAAAAAACCGACCAAATCAAGGCGCTGGCGCACAAGGTCGTCAGGGACTTCTACTCATCGGTAGAGAGCTCCATTCAAGCCGAATGGATGGATTTAACACTTGAGCCTGGCATCGACTTAAAAAAGAAAACTAAGACGCGCTCTCAAGACGAAATATCTGGCGCGGAACCCACAAAGTCATAAGTCCGTCACAGCTGGAGTGCTGGCTGGACATTTGCTACGGCCAGCACAGACCACCTAGTTTCTCTTAGGTAGCGTCCTGTGGAATTGTCTCGGTTACAATCGCGTCAGTATCGCCAACCGGCGGACACCAATCCGGTGGCCCTCACACCTTCTCCTCTTCCTTCTCCGGCGCCGTCACCCGCGGCTTCGGCTTCACCGATGGGACGAGCGACGGGCGGGCCTCGACCTTGGGCGGCGGCGCCTTGATGCCGAGCATGCTCTTGATGCGGTCGGAGACGAGCGGGCGGAAGCGGCTGGCGCGGAAGGGCATGTCGACGGCGCCGTAGCCTTCCGGGCCGTCGTCGTTGCCGCGGTAGAGTTCCATCAGCTTGATGCCGTAGAAGTCGCCGTCGACATAGTGACGGTAGTGGCCGACCCAGCGGACGGTGTAGATCTGCCCCTTGCGGATGCCCTGGTCGATCGAGACGTTCTTGAAGGTGTCGTTGACGCAGACGACCTTCTGACCGACACGAAATGTTGGCATGGGAACCTCCGGTGCGATGCCGGGGAAGCGATCAGCCCCGCCTCCCGCTGCAGTGCGAATTCCAGCGGCGCGCCTGCCTTTCGCGGCGGCGCCGCAATCCGTCAGGACGCCTTGCGGCAGGCGATCGCGGCCGCATCCACGCCCTTGGTCAGGTCGGTCAGCGTGCCTTCGTCGCCCTTGGTCCACCATTCGAACTGGCGGCCGGCATATTTCGCCCCCGATCCGGACAGCACGTTGGTGGCGATCACGAATTCGTCGCCGAAGGTGAGGATCGCAAGCGAGACGCTCTCGGCGTTGATGTAGTCCGCCTTCACCTTGAGGTCGCCGTCGCAATTGTAGGCGACGGTCTGGCGGTCGACGGTGACGGTGTTCGGCACCTGCAGGACGATGTCGGTGGTGTTCTTCAGGACGGAGAGCCGCAGCGCATGGCCGCCGTCCTTGTCGGCGAGGTGCAGTTGGCCATTCTCCAGCTTCCAGGACTTCACGGTGCCGAGCGCGTCGAAGAACTTCTGCTCCTGGTCCATCACCGCCGGAGCGCACATCTTGCGCGTGGCGGCGGCCGGCGCGAAGGTGACCTCGCCCTCCTTGCCGAACTTCAGGTTGCCTCGATAGGTGTTGCAGCCGCCGTTGCCGCCGTAGGACCCGTCGGTGCGGATCTCCAGCGTCGTCTGCAGGTTGTCGATGGCGCCGGTGCCGTTGATGTCCTCGACAATCCAGGTCGCGCTCAATCCCGGCGGCAGGGCGTCGGCTGCCAAGACTGCCGTCGCAGAGCCGAGGGACAGCAGCAGGGCCGCCAGCGCATTCACCGATAACCGCACGGGTATCCTCCAAGATCAGGTCGGCGAAGCATCGCCAGCGGCGACGTTATGGCCGCTCCGTTGAAAACGTCAAGTGCGCGCGTATCCGCGCCCTCAGGAACGCGTATAACGATACCTTGTTGCACGCGGCAATCGGCTGTAGAGCCTCAACACGACAATAAGAAGATAGCGGAAGACGATCATGGCACCCAGCGAGACGACGAAACGCCGCGTCACGATTCTCGGCTCCACCGGTTCGATCGGCACCAGCACCCTGGACGTGATCGGCCAGCTCGGCGGGCGCGACGCCTTCGAGGTGGTGGCCGTCACCGGCAGCGGCAACATCGAATTGCTGGCGAAGCAGGCCCGCGCCGTCGGCGCCGCCCTTGCGGTGACCGCCGACGAGAGCCGCTACGACGAGCTGAAGCAGGCGCTGTCGGGCAGCGGCATCGCCGTCGGCGCCGGGCGCCAGGCCTTGCTGGAGGCGGCCGCCGCCCCCGCCGACTGGGTGATGGCGGCGATCGTCGGCACGGCCGGGCTGGCGCCGACGCTGGCAGCCGCCCAGCGCGGCGCCGATATCGCGCTCGCCAACAAGGAATGCCTGGTTTCCGCCGGCGAACTGTTCGTCGATGCGGTCGCCGCCGGCGGCGGCCGGCTGCTGCCGGTCGACAGCGAGCACAGTGCGGTGTTCCAGGCGCTGGAGGACGACCAGCGCCACGCCGTCGAGCGGATCGTGCTGACCGCCTCGGGCGGGCCGTTCCGCACCTGGTCGCGCGAGCAGATGGCGGGTGTCACCGCTGCCATGGCCCGCGCCCATCCGAACTGGTCGATGGGGCTGAAGATCTCGATCGGCAGCGCCTCGATGTTCAACAAGGCGCTGGAGATGATCGAGGCGAAGCACCTCTTCGACCTGCGCCCGGACCAGATCGAGGTGGTGGTGCATCCGCAGTCGGTGATCCACTCGATGGTCGGCTATACCGACGGATCGGTGCTGGCGCAGCTCGGCTGCCCGGACATGCGCACCGCGATCGGCTATGCGCTGAGCTACCCGAGACGCTCCGCGCTCAATGTCGAGCGGCTCGACTTTGCAAAACTGTCGCGGCTCGACTTCGAGGCGCCGGACGAGGAGCGCTTTCCCGCCCTGCGTCTGGCCCGCACGGCGCTGGGGCGCGGCGGATTGCAGGGCGCGGTGATGAACGCCGCCGAGGAAGCCGCCTTCCATGCCTTCGTCGCCGGGCGCATCGGCTTTTTGCAGATGGCCGAAATCGCCGAGGAGGTGATGGAGGCGATGGCGGGGTGGGCGGCGGCCGTGTCGATGGACGACGTCTTTGCCGCCGATGCCGAGGCACGGCACCGCGCCGGCGAAATCATCGCCAAAAAGGAAATGGCCGCGTAAGCCGCGGCCATCATAACTTTATCAACGGACGGAACGGCCGCCCTCAGGCGACGGCGCGGGCCAGCGCGCAGCGCGACCAGAGCGAATGCAGCGCGCCGACCAGGTGGTCGATGTCGGCGTCCGAATGCAGCGGCGTCGGGGTGATGCGCAGCCGCTCGGTCTTCTTCGGCACGGTCGGATAGTTGATCGGCTGGACGTAGATGCCGAAATTGTCGAGCAGCAGGTCGGAGATCCACTTGCACTTGGCCGCGTCGCCGACCATCACCGGAACGATGTGGCTGGGGTTCGGCATGTGCGGGATGCCGTTCTTGTCGAGCATCGCGCGCAGCCGGCGGACGCGCTCCTGATGAGCGAGACGCTCCTGCTGGCTTTCCTTCAGGTACCGGATCGAGGCGACCGCGCCGGCAGCAAGCGTCGGCGGCAGCGCGGTGGTGAAGATGAAGCCCGAGGCAAACGACCGGATGAAGTCGCACAGCGCGGCGGACGCGGCGATATAGCCTCCCATGACGCCGAACGCCTTGCCGAGTGTGCCCTCGATGACGGTAAGGCGGTGCATCAGCCCCTCCCGCTCGGCAATGCCGCCGCCGCGGGGTCCGTACATGCCGACGGCATGGACCTCGTCGAGATAGGTCATGGCGCCGTACTTGTCGGCGAGGTCGCAGATCTCCTTGATGGGGGCGATGTCGCCATCCATCGAATAGACCGATTCGAAGGCGATCAGCTTCGGCGCCTTCGGGTCGGCGGCGGCAAGCTTGGCTTCGAGGTCCTTCAGGTCGTTGTGCTTCCAGATCACCCGTTCGCACTTCGAATGGCGGATGCCCTCGATCATCGAGGCGTGGTTGCCGGCGTCCGAGAAACAGATGATGCCGGGGATCTTGGAACAGAGCGTGCCGAGTGCGGCCCAGTTGGAGACGTAGCCGGAGGTGAAGAGCAGCGCCGCTTCCTTGCCGTGCAGGTCGGCGAGCTCGCGCTCGAGCAGCACGTGGTAATGGTTGGTGCCGGAAATGTTGCGGGTGCCGCCGGCACCGGCGCCACACTGGTCGATGGCAAGCTTCATCGCCTCGGTGACCGTCGGATGCTGCCCTATGCCGAGATAGTCGTTGGAGCACCAGACCGTGACTTCCTGCAAGCCCGAATCGGTATGCCGCGTCGCCTTGGGGAACCCGCCCCGGTGGCGCTCCAGCTCGGCGAAGACGCGATAGCGGCCCTCCCGATGCAGCCCGTCGAGTTCGTTTTTGAAGAAAGCCTCAAAGTCCATTACCGTCTCCAGACCGGGGCGGAAATCACCCGCCCGCCTTGCCCTCGCACTACACCTCGGGGGCCGCTGCCGCAACGCAAAGGCGCTGCGGCAAATCCGCACCAACCCTTGAACCGTTTCAAGCTACACGGGCAGCAATCATCGCTGATTGATGCATGTCAAGTCCAAGGTAAAAAGAAGGCGGCCAGTGCCGCCCTCCTTAACCGGCTTCAAACAGAGTTTCAAACCGCGCCGGCAGCTGCGACGGCGCGCCTGGCCATCACGTTGACCAGATTGGCCCGGTACTCGGCACTGCCGTGGATGTCCGAGAGCATGTCGGACGGGTCCGTCGTGACGCCGGCGAGGGCATCGGGCGAGAAATTGCCGGCAAGCGCCGATTCCATCCCGCCATGCCGGAACACGCCGTTTGAGCCCGCGCCGGTGACCGCGACCCGCACCCCGCCGGCAGCCTTGGCCACGAAGACGCCGGTCATGGCATAGCGCGACGCCGGGTTCGGGAACTTGCTGTAGCCCGCCCGCTCCGGTCTTGCGAAGCTGACGGCGACGATGATCTCGCCATCCTCCAGCGCCGTCTCGAACAGGCCGGTGAAGAAGTCGTCGGCGGCGATCTCGCGCCGGTCAGTGACGATCGTCGCCGCCAGCGCCAGCATCGCCGACGGGTAGTCGGCCGCCGGGTCGTTGTTGGCGATCGAGCCGCCGAGCGTGCCCATGTGGCGGACGTGCGGATCGCCGATCTGCGAGGCGAGATGGCACAGCGCCGGACAGGCCGCCTTCAGCTCGGCGGACGTCGCGACCTCGGCATGGGTCGTACCCGCGCCGATGCGGATGGTGTCGCCCGACACGGTGATCCCCTTCATCTCGGCGACATGCCTGAGATCGACCAGGTCGGAGGGGGCGGCGAGCCGCTGCTTCATGGTCGGGATCAGCGTCATCCCGCCCGAGACATACTTGCCGTCCTCCGAAGCGCCCTTGAGGCGGACGGCGTCGGCGACCGAGGACGCCCGATGGTAGTTCGTTGCATACATGGCCGTTTCACTCCCTCAATGGGTCGCATGGACCGCTGCCCAGACCTTCTGGGGCGTCGCGGGCATGGTCAGATCATTGTTGCCGATCGCGTCGGTGATGGCGTTCATCAGCGCCGGCGGCGAACCGATGGCGCCGGCCTCGCCGCAACCCTTGATACCGAGCGGGTTGTTCGGGCAGGGCGTGTTCTGATGCGAGACCTGGAAGGACGGCAGGTCGTCGGCGCGCGGCATGGCATAGTCCATATAGCTCGCCGTCAAGAGCTGGCCGGACTGCGGGTCGTAGTGCACGCCTTCAAGCAGCGCCTGGCCGATCCCTTGCGCGATGCCGCCATGCACCTGGCCCTCGACGATCATCGGGTTGATGATGTTGCCGAAGTCGTCGGCGGCGACGAACTGCACGATCTCGGTCTTGCCGGTCTCCGGGTCGATCTCGACCTCGCAGATGTAGCAGCCGGCCGGGAAGGTGAAGTTGGACGGGTCGTAGAAGGCGCCCTCCTTCAGCCCCGGCTCCATGCCGGCGGGCAGGTTGTGGGCGGTATAGGCCGACAGCGCCACCTGGAACCACGGCACCGACCTGTCGGTGCCGGCCACCTTCAGCTCACCGTTCTCGATGACGACGTCGCTCTCATCCGCCTCCATCAGGTGGGCGGCGATCTTCTTCGCCTTGGCCTCGACCTTGTCGAGCGCCTTGACGATCGCCGACATGCCGACGGCGCCGGAGCGCGATCCGTAGGTGCCCATGCCCATCTGCACCTTGTCGGTGTCGCCGTGAACGATCGAGACATTGTCGATCGGCACGCCGAAGCGATCGGCGACGAGCTGGGCAAAGGTGGTCTCGTGGCCCTGGCCGTGGCTGTGCGATCCGGTCAGCACCTCGATGGTGCCGACGGCGTTGACGCGCACCTCGGCCGATTCCCACAGGCCGACGCCGGCGCCGAGCGAACCGACCGCGGCCGAGGGCGCAATCCCGCAGGCCTCGATGTAGCAGCTCATGCCGATGCCGCGCTTCTTGCCGCGCTTCTCGGCCTCCGCCTTGCGGGTGGCAAAGCCGGCCCAGTCGGCCTGCTTCATCGCCGCCTCGAGCGAGGCCTCGTAGTCGCCGGCGTCGTAGTTCATGATGACCGGCGTCTGGTAGGGGAAGGAGCGGATGAAATTCTTCCGCCGCAGTTCGGCCGGCGAGACGCCGAGTTCGCGCGCTGCCGTCTCGATGGTGCGCTCGAGCAGATAGGTGGCCTCCGGCCGCCCGGCGCCGCGATAGGCGTCTACCGGTGCGGTGTTGGTATAGACCGCCCGGACGTTGGCGTGGATCGCCGGGATGGCATACTGGCCGGACAGCAGCGTCGCATAGAGATAGGTCGGCACCGCCGCGGAGAACAGCGACATGTAGGCGCCAAAATTGGCGATCGTGTCGACCTTCAGGGCGGTGATCCGGTTGTCGCTGTCGAAGGCCATCTTGACGGTCGAGACATGGTCGCGGCCGTGGGCATCCGTCAGGAAGGCCTCGGTGCGGTCCGACGTCCACTTGACCGGCACGCCGGTCCGCCTGGACGCCCACAGGCAGACGATCTCCTCCGGATAGATGTAGATCTTCGAGCCGAAGCCGCCGCCGACGTCGGGGGCGATGACCCGAAGCTTGTTTTCCGGCGCGACGTTGTAGAAGGCGCTCATCACCAGGCGCGCGACATGAGGGTTCTGGCTGGTGGTGTAGCAGGTGTAGTGGTCCTCGGCGCTGTCGTAAATGCCGAGCGCGGCGCGCGGCTCCATCGGATTCGGCGACAGCCGGTTGTTGACGATCTTCATCTCGGTGACGTGGGCGGCGGCCGCGATCGCCGCATCCGTGTCGGCCTCGCTGGTGCCGAGCGCCCAGTCGTAGATGAGATTGCCGGCCGCTTCTGGATGAAGCTGCGGCTGGCCGGGCTGCAATGCCGTTACCGCGTCGGTGACAGCGGGCAGTTCCTCGTAGTCGACCACGACCTGATCGGCCGCGTCGCGTGCTTCGCCGACGCTGTCGGCAATGACGACGGCGACGGCATCGCCGACATAGCGCACGGTCTCATGCGCCAGCGGCCGCCAGGCGCCCATCTTCATCGGGCTGCCGTCCTTGGAATGGATCATCCAGCCGCAGATCAGGTTGCCGATCCCGTCGGCGAGCAGCTGCTGGCCGTTGAGGACGGCGATGACGCCGGGCATCTTCTCCGCCTCGGACGCATCGATGCTCCTGATCTTCGCATGCGCATGCGGCGAACGGACGAACACCGCATACTTCATGCCCGGCACGACCATGTCGTCCGTGTAGCGGCCCTTGCCGGTCAAAAACCGCTTGTCTTCCTTGCGCGCCACCCGCGCGCCGATACCTTCCGCACCCATCAGTCATCTCCTCCCGAGATACTTCGAGCCGACAGGAAGCAGCCATCCGGATCGACCAACAGAGCGCCCCTTCTGGCCGCCAACACCATCGGACTTGCCCAAGGCTATTGGCTATTTCTCTGCGACGAACCTACTCGGCCGCCTGTCGACCGGCGCCCATCTCCGCCGCCGCGGCGAGAATCGCCTTGACGATGTTGTGGTAGCCCGTGCAGCGACAGATGTTGCCTTCCAGGTTTTCGCGCACAGTCTTCTCGTCGAGCCTGCCGCCATAGCGGTTGATCATGTCGACGGCGGTCATCACCATGCCCGGCGTGCAGAAGCCGCACTGCAGGCCGTGATTGGCCTTGAAGGCGGCCTGCACCGGATGCAGTTCGCCGTCTTTTGCCAGGCCTTCGATGGTCAGGATCTCGGACCCGGCGGCCTGCACCGCCAGGGTGGAACAGCTCTTGATCGACCTGCCGTCCATGTGCACGACGCAGGCGCCGCATTGCGAGGTGTCGCAGCCGACATGGGTTCCGGTCAGGCCGAGCTTGTCGCGGATGAAGTGGACGAGCAGCGTGCGGTCCTCCACCTCACCGCTGACCTGCCGGCCGTTGACCGTCATCGTAACTTTCGTCATTCGTTCCTCCCTCGTGGTTCCACGCGCGAGGCACCTCGGATCCGAAAGCAGCTAAGGCAGCGAATTCGAAAACCCGACACACCTGCGAAATCCTGCGGCTGCGGTCGGGCCCGGCGTCCCTCCTCGACGTCCTGCCCGGCAGCCAGCGCATCATTCGTCCTTTTCAATCTGTGATCAACCGCTTCTTTGCCGGCGGCGCGAAAATCTTGGTCGCGAGCAGAGATAGACGGCAGGCGAGCCGGCTTTATTCAGCAACCAAAAAAATACTTTGCGCCCATGGACTTCCCGGTTTTCGTCCGTATTCTCCGCGCCCGTGACAGAACCTACAAGTGATCGGCCACGGCCGATCCGGGGACACGCGACAAGCTGGCGCCGGCAGCGCGCCCGCTCAACCATGGAGAGCTTTGCATGAAGAAAGCCATCGCGCTCGTGCTGATCGGCCTGTCGGTCGCAAGCTGCACGCAGACGGAGAAGGGGGCCGGCATCGGCGCAGCCACCGGTGCGATCATCGGCGGCGCGGTCACCGGCAACGTCCGGGGTGCCGCGGTCGGTGCCGCCATCGGCGGCGTCGGCGGCGCCCTGATCGGCCACGTAACCGACCAGCCCGGTCAGTGCTACTATCGCGACCGCTACGGCCGCCGCTACATCGACAACTGCTGATCCTCAAGCGCATCGCATTGGCACATCGACGAGACCCCGGCTTGCCCGGGGTCTTTTTGCATGAATGCAACGCCTGCCGTGGAAATCCGCCTGCCGGTTCAATTTTTCCGCCCCCCCGGGCTAGAACCGCCGTTAATCTTAGGGAAATGCTAACGCGCTAGGCTCAGAGCGAGCCTGCGTGGCGCGCCGGTCCGTCGTTCGGACTTGAGGGCCGCACACTCTGAGGAAGGGCCGGGGCGACCGGCCGTTCGTCGGAACGGGAAGGGCAACGAAAGCGTATGCGGCAGCGTAACCGGCCGAGATGGGGTAGTGCGTATCTGCGGGCGGGCACCAGTCTGGTGATCGCTTCCGTGCTTGTCGCGCTGCCGCTTGCCGCCACGCCGGCCTACGCCATCAAGATTTTCGGCCTGACGCTTTTCGAGAGCAAGGAGGAGGAACCGGAGGTCATCGATCCGGTCAACTACACCCTGACGCTCGATACCGGTACCGAAGACACCGAACTGAAGGACGCGATCGAGGCCAGTTCGCTTCTGAAGCAGGACGAAGGCAAACCGGTTTCCGGCGACCTCGGCCTCGTCATCAAGGCGCGCGACGACCGCGACCGCATCCTTGCCGCGCTCTACGAGAAGGCCCGCTATGGTGGCGTCGTGGAGGTGCGGATCGCCGGGACGCCGCTGGAGGCGCTGCCGCCCATTCCCGATTTCCCCGCCGGCAAGGTGCCGGTCCGCGTGACGGTTCGCCCCGGTCCGGTCTTCACCTTCAACAAGGTGACGCTTGCGGGCGACGCCGCCGGGCGCAACCCTGCAGACTACGGGCTCGTCCGCGGCGCCCGGGCGGACTCGACCATCATCATCAAGGCCGGCGAGCAGGTGGTGGCGGACTTGAAGGCCGAGGGCCGCCCGCTTGCGAAGCTCGTCGACCGCAGCGCCACCGCCGATCACAAGACCAACACGGTCGACGTCGTCATCCGTGCCGAAGGCGGGCCGGTGGCGGATGTCGGCGACGTCGCCGTGACCGGCACGAAGAACGTCGATCCCGGCTTCGTAAAATACTATTCGCGAATCAATGCGGGGCAGCCCTATTCGCCCGAGCGGCTCGCCAAGGCCGCCGACAGGCTGCGCCAGCTCGGCGTCTTCTCCAGCGTCACCATCCGCGAGGCGAACCAGCTGGCCCCGAACGGCACGCTGCCGCTGACGATCGAGGTTTCGGAGGGCAAGCAGCGCTATTTCGGGGCGGGTGCGCAGCTCTCCACCATCGATGGCTTCGGCCTGCAGGGCTACTGGGGACACCGCAACCTGTTCGGCCGCGCCGAATCGCTGCGGATCGAGGGGGCGATCAACGGGATCGGCCAGGGCAACGGCGTCAACGAACTCGACTATTCCGCCGGTTTCATCTTCGCCAAGCCGGGGGCGTTCGGTCCCGCCTCCACCTTCACCGCCAGCCTCAAGGCCGCCGTGACCGACACCGACGCCTACGACGCCAAGACGCTCACGCTCGCCGCGGGCGCGAGCTTCGAGCTGACCGACATCGACACGCTGTCCTTCGGTACCGAGGGCGCGTGGATGGACGTCGACGACGCCTTCGGCCACAACACCTATCTGACGGCCGCCCTGCCGATCGAATATGTCCGCGACACCCGCGACGACAAGCTCAACCCGATGCGCGGCTACCGGGCGATGATCAACGCCAAGCCGAGCTACGAGTTCGTCGGGGGCACCGTGTTTTCGAGCTTCGAGAGCGCGGTCTCCAGCTACCGGGCGTTCGGTGCGGAGGATCGCCTGATCCTGGCCGGCCGGCTCGGTGCCGGGACGCTGGTGGGCGGCGACAGGCTGGTGGATATCCCGGCGCCGCGCCGCTTCTATCTCGGCGGTGGCGGGACGGTGCGCGGCTACGCCTTCCAGGACATTTCGCCGCGCAACGACGACGGAAAGCCGCTCGGCGGGCGCTCCTATGTGCTGGCATCGGCAGAGGCGCGCGTCGGCGTCACCGAGAAGATCGGCATCGTGCCGTTCCTCGATGTCGGCACGGTCGGGCGTGACGAACTGCCCGATTTCAACGACATCCGGGCCGGCGCCGGCCTCGGGTTCCGCTATGCAACGCCATTCGGGCCGATCCGGGTCGACGTTGCCGTGCCGCTGAACCCCTATCCGGGCGGCGACTCCTTCGGCATCTATGCCGGTATCGGCCAGGCATTTTGAACCGGCCAGGGGACACCGCGCTCGACCGACGGAGGGCGGTGGCTTGAAACTGCCAGGCCGGACCGGAAACGGATTCCGGTTTCGGGAAGGATGCGGTAGGACTTGAATCATGGACCGGTTTCTCAAAATCCTGCAGCAGGCGCTTCGTTACATCGGCTACGTCGTTGCCCTGGTCGTATTCCTTCTCGTGATCGCGATCGGCTTCGTCGGCTTCACCGACCCCGGAGCGCGCCTGGCCGCCTCCTTCGTCGAGGATGCGACGGCCGGCTCAAACACCCGCGTTGCGATTTCGAAACCGTCGGGGCTGCTGACGGGGCGCTTCCGGGCCGGCGCGATCACGCTTGCCGACCGGGACGGGATCTTCGCCGAACTGCATGACGTCTCCGTCGACTGGGCGCCGCTGGACCTGTTTTTCCTCCAGTTCAACGCCGAACGGGCATCGGCCGGGTCGCTCGCCATGTCCCGCCGCCCGGTTGCAGCCGTCAAGCAGCCGCAGACCTCCCCCGGGAAATCCTTCAGGCTGCCCATTACCGCCCAGGTCGACAGCCTCGAAATTCCCGACATCAGGCTCGCCGAGGCGGTGGCCGGCAAGGAGCAGCACCTGCGCCTGACGGGCAGCGGCGGCTACGACCGGCAGAGCGTGGCGCTGCAAGTGGCGCTGGCGGACAAGGACCACGCCGGCACCTCGGCCGTCGCCGACCTGGCCTTCAATCCCGGCGCGAACGAACTGAGGCTGAACGCCGACGTCTCAGAACCGCCCGGCGGAATGCTGGCACACGCGCTGGGTCTCCCCGGCGAGCCGGCCGTCGCCTTGAAGCTGACCGGCGACGGGCCACTGTCGCAATGGAACGGTCGACTGACCGCATCCGTCGACGACAGCCAGGTGGTCGAGCTCGACGCCCGCCATGCGCTTTCGCCGGCGGGGGTGCACACCGTGGCGCTGAAGGGCGGCGGAACCTTCGAGGCGCTGTTGCCGCCGCAATTGCGCCCGCTGTTCACAGGCACCACGGCGATCGACGTCAGCGCCGCCACCGACGGCGCGAGCGTGCTGCGGATCGACCGCGGGCTGGTCACCACCGCAGCTCTGGCGCTGAACGCCGGCGGCACGCTGCAGACCAAGGGCGACAACGACCTGAATGTGCGGCTGACCGGTGCCGGACAGAAGCCGATTCCGATCCGCTGGCCGCTTGCGGAAGGAACGCTCGCCGCCGACCTCTACGGGGTGCAAGTCGTCGCCTCCGGCCCGGCTGATGCGACCGCGGTCAACGTCAACGTCAATCTCGCCAATGCGACCCTGCCGCAGGGTCGGGTTGAAAGCGTGCTTTTGACCGCCAGCAGCGCCGATCTCAACCTGTCGACGAAAAGCGGCCATGCGAGCGTCGTCCTGACGGCGGAACGCTCGGCGATGTCGAACCCGCATCTCGACCGCCTCGTCGCCACGCCGCTGAAGGTCGAGGGAGCGCTCGCATTTTCGTCCGGACAGGTCGCCTTCGAACCGGTCTCGATCGAAAGCGGCAGCATCGGCGGACAGATCACCGGCGCCTACCACATCGCCTCTAAGACCGGCACGGCCGCCTTCCAGCTCTTCGCCGCCCCTGGCGTCCTGCCGGACGCTGCCGCTGCGAAGGTGGAAGGGACGATCGCCCTCAACGGGCAGGCCGCCATCCGGCCGGGCCGCGTCTCGCTGACGGATCTGACGCTGAAATCGAACATCGCCGAAGCGACCGGCGCGGCCGAACTTGCGAACGGATCGCTGCAGGTGAAGCTCGCCGGCCGCCTGCTCGACGCCGGTGCCTTCATCGCCGGCGGCAGCGGCCAGGTTGCCTTCGACGCCACCGCTAGCGGTCCACTGGACGGCCCCAACGTGCAGGCGAAGGTGACTTCCGACCGGCTGGCGCTTTCGGGCCGCACCCTCGACAACATCACCCTCGACCTGCAGGGCAAGGCCTCGGCAAGCGCGCCCGCCGGCGAATTCACAGTCACCGCAGCGATGAACGGCCAGCCGATCGACCTGCGCTCCAGCGTCCGCTCCGACGCTGGCCAGATCGTGGTGCCGACGCTGGAGGGGACCGTCGGCAAGAACCGGCTGCAAGGTTCGCTGACGCTTGGCGAGGGCTTGATGCCGGACGGCACGATCGGCTTCGAGTTCCCGGAACTCGCCACGCTGGCGACGCTCGCCGGCCAGAGCCTTTCCGGCGACCTCACCGGCTCGCTGACCTTCAAGAACACGGATGGCAAGGGCTCGCTCGCGCTTACGGCGCAGGGAACCGAAATCCGCCGCGACGCCGCGGCGATCCTCAAGCCGGTGCTGACGGCCGAAGTCGAGGACCTGCGGGCGCTTGTCGTATCGGGCACGCTGGCAGCCGACGTGCTCCGCGCCGGCGAGAACGACCTGGAGGCGCCGGTCGTCGCCTTCACCCATTCGGGCAACACCACGGGCCTCAATGTTTCCGGCCGCTTCGAGAACGCCCCGCTCGCGCTCAAGGGCGATGTCATGCGCCACGAGGACGCAACGGTCATCGCGCTGAAGACGCTCGATGCCGTGGTGGCCGGCTTCCCGCTGACACTTAAGGAGGCCGCCTCGATTACCATGGCCGGCGGCGACATCCGGTTCGACCATCTCAAGGTCAACGCCGCCGGCGGCGTCATTTCGGTTTCCGGCTCGGCCAATCCGGCCGGCCACAGCAGCCTCGCGGTCAACCTGACCGGCGCCGACGGTCCAGCGGAGTATCGCCTGCCGCTCGACGGCGGCGGCACGGCGGTGGCGCGCATCAAGACGGCGCAGCTGACCTTGTCGGGCGAATTGAAGGCGGCGGCGGTCTCGCTTGCGGCCACAATCCAGTCCGCGCAGACGCCGCAGGCGGCGGTCTCCGATGCCGACATCGTCGTCAGCAGCGAATCCTTCGACCTGATCGGGCGGCGCGGCAATATGAAGCTCGGCGCCAAGCTCGGCATGCTCGATCTGATGAACGTTGATGCGAACCGGCTGCTGCAGGCGCCATTGAACGCGACCGCGGCACTTTCGGTAACCCCCGAGCGCATCGATTTCAGCGACGTCGCGATCGACGGGGCCGCCATGAACATGAAGGCCGATGGCCATTTCGTCCGGGAAGACGGCTCGGCGGGAGTAAAGCTCGAGGCGACGGCGGCGGCGGGCGCGCTGCCGGCGGCGCTTGCCGCACGCCTCGACAAGCCGCTGCGGCTGACGGCCGATCTGGTGCGCGCGCCTGACGGCACCGTTACCGCCCAGTCCTTCGACCTCGCCTCCGACGCCGTCACGGCCAAGGGTACCGCGAAACTTGCCGATCAGAAACTCGAGGCCAGCCTTTCCGGCACCCTGCCCGACCTCGGCAAGCTGCTCGCCGACGCAAGCGGCCGCGCCACCTTCGAGGCGACGGCCTCCGGTCCCCTGACCGCGCTCGGCGTCAAGGCCGAGTTGCAGTCAAGCGGCGCCGAGCTTGCCGGCCGCGCCCTGAGCGACCTCGTCGTCACCCTCGACGGCACCGCCGACCGCAACGCGCCGTCCGGCAACCTCATGGCGACGGGCGCGATCGGCGGACAGGCGATCAATGTCAGGTCGAGCATCGTTTCGCAGGACGGAACCGTTTCGATCCCGTCCATCGACGCGCGGATCGGCGAAAACGTGCTGACCGGCGCGCTGAAGCTCAACGCGGATTTCCTGCCCGACGGCACCGTGACGTTCAATTTCCCCGACATCGGGCTGCTTGCGGCAATGGCCGGCCAGCAGGCCAAGGGCGATCTTGCCGGTTCGGCGACGATCCATGCCGCCGGGGGCAAGACGGCCCTCACCGTGCAGGCGAGCGGCTCGGGCATGACGCGCGACCAGCTTCGCATCGAGCGTCCACGGATCGACCTGAAGAGCGACAATCTTCGCGCGCTCGCCATTTCGGGCACGGTGCAGGCGGAAGCGCTTGCCTCCGGCGCCAACCGGCTCGAGGCGCTGGCCGTGAGCTTCGAGCAGCAGGGGCCGAAGACCACCTTCGACCTGAAGGCCCGCCACGACGGCGCGCCGGTGTCGATCAACGGTTCGGTGGAGCAACGGCCGGATGGCATGGCGATCGGCCTCGACACGCTCGAGGCGGCCCCGCGCGGGATCGCCCTCCGGCTCGCCCGGCCGAGCGTGCTGACGGTTCGCGGCGGCACCGTCGCGACGGATGGCGTCACGATCCAGACCGGCAGCGGCACGGTTGCCGTCAGCGGCACGGCGGGTGAACGGCTTGCCCTGGCCGTGCGGGTCGACGCCGTGCCGGCGAGCCTCGCAAACGTTGTTGCTCCCGAGCTCGGCGCCGAGGGCACCATCGCCGGCACCGTCGAAGTCAAAGGCACCGCCGCCGCACCGCAGGCGACCTATGCGCTGACCTGGAACGGCGCGGCGACGAGCCAGACGCGGGCCGCCGGCGTCGGCGCGCTGACGATCAGTGCCGACGGCAGTTTCGACGACAATGCGGTCAGCGTGCAGACGCGGCTTTCCGGCCCCGACGGGCTTGCCTTCAGCGGCGGCGGCACGGCCGGTGTCACCGGCGCCATGCAGCTCGACCTCAACGTCTCCGGCACCCTGCCCTTCGCGGTGATCCAGGCGCCGCTCGGCGAGCAGGGCTTCGTGCTCAGCGGCAACGCGACGGTCGAGCTGGCGGTGCGCGGACCGGCGCAGACCCCATCCATCACCGGCACGGTCTCCACGTCCGGCAGCCGCATGGTGGACGTGCGGCGCAACCTCGCGATCGAGGACCTCGCCGGCCGCGTCTCGCTCGACGGCCGCGAGGCCGTGATCCAGCAGTTGAGCGGCCGGGTCGCCACCGGCGGCCGCATCACCGCGACCGGCACCGTCGGCATCGTCGCCGGCTCGAACTTCCCGGCCGACCTGTCGATCAAACTGGACAACGTCACCTATGTCGACGGCCGGCTGGTGAACGCCAATATCGACGGCAACCTGACCCTCAAGGGCCCGCTGCTGGCCGGGCCGGTGCTGGGCGGGCGCATCGACATCCGCCGCGCCAACATCACCATCCCGCAGAAGCTGCCGGGCTCGCTTTCCGAGATCGACATCAAGCACCGCAACGCACCGCGCAGCGTCGAGGCGATGGCGGCCGCCCTCCGGGACGACCAGGGCAGCAGTGGCGGCGAACCGCGCGCCATCGGCCTCGACCTGCAGGTCGACGCGCCCGGCCGCATCTTCGTGCGCGGCCGCGGCGTCAATGCCGAACTCGGCGGCCGCCTGACGCTGCGCGGCACCTCGCTGGACCCGGTCGTCTCCGGCGGCTTCGACCTGCGGCGCGGGCGGCTGGAGATCCTGGCGAAGCGGCTGGATTTCACGCGCGGCCACATCGGCTTCACCGGCGGCCTCGTTCCGACGATCGATTTCGTCGCGACCACCAGCGCCGCCGCGACGACGATCAACATCTCCATTACCGGCCCCGCCAACGACCCGACGGTGAGCTTCACCTCCTCGCCGGCCCTGCCGCAGGACGAGATCCTGGCGCGGCTGATCTTCGGCCGCTCGATGACCAACCTCTCCGCCTTCCAGATCGCCCAGCTGGCCGCGGCCGTAAGCGATCTCGCCGGCGGCGGCAGCGGTTCCCTGCTCGAGGGCCTGCGCAGCAAGCTCGGCATCGACGACCTCGACATCACCACCGATTCGAAGGGCCGTGCCCAGGTCTCGGCCGGCAAGTACCTGAACGACCGCACCTATCTCGAGCTGAAGCAGGATCCGGAAACGGGCGGCGGCAAGGCGGCGATCAACCTCGACATCGGCCGGGGCGTGAAGCTGCGCGGCGAGGCCGGCAGCGACGGCGGCGGCGCCGCCGGCATCTTCTACGAAAAGGAATACTGACGATCGGCCCCGACGGGATGGCAGCTGGCGCTTCGTCGAGTGCGGCCGCGCCGCTGGCAGCACCGCCTGCGGCACTGTACGTCGGGACGCCGCAGGAGATTGCTGCAGCCGACGATCACGGTGGCAGTCGGGTGTGTTGCGCGCCGGCTAGGCCAGCGCGTTCTTGGTCGTCTTCAACAGGATGTTCGTCTCCGTCGAGTTGATCCCGTCGATCAGGCGGATGCGGCGCAAGGTCTCGTCGAATGTGCCGAGATCCTTGTCCTCCAGCTCGGCGATGAAGTCCCAGCGGCCATTGGTCGAATGGAGGGCGCGGACCTGCGGCAGCCCGCGCAATTGCGCGGCGACCCGATCGGCCATCTTGCCGAGCACTTCGATCATCACGACGGCGCGAACGCCGCTGCCGCTGAGCTCGGCGCCGGTGCGGATCGTGAACCCCGCGATGGTGCCCGACTGCACGAGCCTGTCGATGCGCGCCGACACCGTCGCCCGCGACGTACCGGTCATTGCCGCAAGCGAGGAGACCGGCGTGCGTGCATTATGACGAAGCGCGCTGATGAGGGCGTGGTCGAGATCGTCGAGACTTATCATTCTGCTCTCACCTGCTTGTCATAACGCTGTTTTCCGCCTTCCATGTGCCAGTTTACCCTCTTTTTGCCAACGCCGTGAGGGGCAATAATCGCAAAAAATCCGGCTCGCCCCGGAACCAGGAATGCGCGCTCTGCGGGGATTGGACATGACGGCTCAGAAGCAAACCATCGCGCTGATCGGCGCGCCGCTCGAGGAAGGGTCGGGGCGCCGCGGCGCCGCCATGGGACCGACGGCGCTCAGGATCGCCGGCATCGACAGCACCCTCGCCGAGCTCGGCCACGCCATCGTCGACGAAGGCGACCTGAAGCCGCTGCCGGCCCGCGATCTCGCCAGCCATCCGCGCGCCAACCACCTGCAGGTGGTAGCCGGCTTCACGCGCGCGCTCGATGCGGCGGTGCACGAAGCGGCCCGCGCGGGACGGTTTCCGCTGATTCTCGGCGGCGATCACGCCCTGTCGATGGGCAGTGTCTCCGGCATGGCCCGCCATGCCAAGGACGTCGGAAAGCCGCTCTTCGTGTTGTGGCTCGATGCCCATGCCGACTTCAACTCGCCCGAGACCTCGCCCTCCGGCAACATGCACGGCATGCCGGTGGCGTTCTTCTGCGGCAAGGCCGAGTTCGCGCCGATCCTTGCCGCCGACCGGCCGCTGGTCGATCCGAAAAACGTTTTCCAGGTCGGCATCCGCTCCGTCGACGAACGCGAGCGCGTCGAGATCGCCGAGCATGGCGTCAACGTCTACGACATGCGCGCGGTGGACGAGACCGGCATAGCCGGCATCATGCGCGAGATCATCGACACCGTGCGCCAGAAGGGCGGACTGCTGCATGTCAGCCTCGACGTCGACTTCCTCGATCCGGAGATCGCGCCCGGCGTCGGCACCACCGTTCCGGGCGGCGCCACCTTCCGCGAGGCGCACCTGATCATGGAGATGCTCTGCGACAGCGGCCTGGTCGCCTCGCTGGACCTGGTGGAACTGAACCCGTTCCTCGACGACCGCGGCAAGAGCGCGCGCATCCTCGTCGAACTGACCGCAAGCCTTTTCGGCCGCCGCGTCCTGGACCGCCCGACGCGCAGCGCCTGATCATCTGGAGGAAATGATGAGCCCGACGACCGCTAGCCTGATCGAAACCGAATACCGCCTCGGCGCCCATAACTACAAGCCGCTCGACGTCGTGCTGTCGCGTGGCGAGGGCGTCCATGTCTGGGACATCGACGGCAACCGCTATCTCGACTGCCTCTCGGCCTATTCGGCCGTCAACCAGGGCCACTGCCACCCGAAGATCCTGGAGGCGATGATCGAGCAGGCGAAGAAGCTGACGCTCACCTCGCGCGCCTTCCGCAACGAGCAGCTCGCCCCCTTCTACGAAGAGATCGCCGCACTGACCGGCTCGCACAAGGTGCTGCCGATGAACTCCGGCGCGGAAGCCGTGGAAACGGCGATCAAGGCCGTCCGCAAATGGGGCTACGAGGTCAAGGGCGTCGAAAGGGACAAGGCCGAGATCATCGTCTGCAACAACAACTTCCACGGCCGCACCATGGGGATCGTCGGCTTCTCGACCGATCCCGATGCCCGCGAGGGTTTCGGCCCGTTCGCCCCCGGCTTCAGGCACGTGCCCTTCGGCGACATCGACGCGTTCCGCGCGGCGATCACCGAAAACACCGTTGCCTTCCTGGTTGAGCCGATCCAGGGCGAGGCCGGAGTGCTGATCCCGCCGGCCGGCTATTTCGCCGCCGTGCGCGAGCTCTGCACCAGGCACGGCATCACGCTGATCCTCGACGAGATCCAGACCGGCCTCGGCCGCACCGGCAAGCTGCTGGCCGAGGAGCACGAGAAGATCGAGGCCGACGTGACGCTGGTCGGCAAGGCGCTGTCGGGCGGCTTCTATCCGGTCTCGGCGGTGCTCTCCAACAGCGAGGTTCTCGGCGTGCTGAAACCCGGCCAGCACGGCTCGACCTTCGGCGGCAATCCGCTCGCCTGCGCCATCGCCCGCGCCGCGCTGCGCGTGTTGACCGAGGAGGACATGATCGGCAACGCCGCCCGCATGGGCGAGCGCTTCCACCAAGGCCTCACCGACATCCGCTCCAACATCATCAAGGAGGTGCGCGGGCGCGGCCTGATGCTCGCCGTCGAGCTCGACCCGGCCGCCGGCGGCGCGCGCAAGTATTGCGAGGCACTGAAGGAGCGCGGCATCCTCGCCAAAGACACCCACGGCGATACGATCCGCATCGCCCCGCCGCTCGTCATAAACGCCGATCAGGTGGACTGGGCCGTCGAGCAGTTCGCAGCCGTGCTCCGCGACTGAGGGTAGCCCGCCGAGTCGCGCCGTTTGCGGCGATGCCGGCCCGCACCCTCGGGCCGGCTCATCCAGTTGAACAATCCTTAACTCGCCGCCGCTAACGTCTCCCGTCAGGCAGCCAAGCTGCGACGGAGAGATGGGGCGACACCTGATGACGACTTTCAAGACGGCCGGTTTTGCCGGCGAAACCCTCGAGATCATTGCCTTCCGCCTGCACGAGCAGGAGTTCTGCGTCAAGACGACGACGATCCGCGAGATCCGCGGCTGGGCGCCGTCGACGCCGATCCCCCATTCGCCGCCGGACGTGATCGGCGTGATGAACCTGCGCGGCACCGTGATCCCGATCATCGACCTTGCCCACAAGCTCGGCATGAAGAGCACGGAGGCCAACGAGCGCAGCGCCATCGTCGTGGCCGAGGTCCACAACATGGCCGTCGGCCTCGTCGTCGACAACGTCTCCGATATCCTCACCATCCGCGGCGACCAGATCCAGCCCGTCCCCGAGGTCACGACCTCGTTCGACAAGGCCTATGCCGAAGGCATCATCGCCCACGAGAACGGGATGATCTGCTTCCTCAACCTGGCGCGCATGTTTAAGGAGCGCGACGTCGAAGACCTCGCCGCCTGATACGGCTGCACCGCAGGTTTTTGGCAGTCGACGGCCGGCCGATCGATCGGCCAGCCTCGGCCTTTTTGACAACTCGTTCGGCGGTTCCTTTTTGCTGCCACCCCGGGACTTGATCCGGGTCCAGCCGCGTGCGTCTGTGGCGCGCGGATGGCTTGGCTTCCACTCGAACCAATGAAATCAGGAAGGTCGGCCGATCGTTGATCCGCCGGCTTTTTCATATTTGGGCGGCTTGCTTCTGGGGCGGTCGCCGACGGCCGTTGCCCAACGCTTGCGCCTTGACAAAACCCCTAAATAGGTGGATCGGTCTATCTAGAGATTGGAGAACGCCGATTGTGACCGACAGGGTGCCAGCCAGAGACCGCCTGCTGAAAGCCGCAGCGGAACTGTTCTATGCGGAGGGAGTGGGCGCGACGGGGATCGATGCCATCACGGCGCGGGCCGGCGTCGCCAAGATGAGCCTTTACAACAACTTTTCGTCCAAGGCCGATCTCGTCAACGGTTACCTGCAGAACCGCGTGTCGGAGTGGCAGGACCTGCTGTCCGAACGACTTGGCACCGCCCGGACGCCCCAGGAACGGGTGCTTGCCGTCTTCGATTCCTATGTGGACCATGCCGCGCTAACCTATGCATGGGGATTTCGCGGCTGCGGCCTGCTCAACGCGGCCGCCGAGCTTCCCGTCGGCGATCCCGGCCGGGCGACGGTTGCGTTCCAGAAGGACGAGGTCGAGCGGCTGTTCAAGCAATTTCTTGGCGACATCAGCCCAGACGCCGAAACGTTGGTCGAGGAGACCGCCCAGCACCTGTCCTTCCTGCTCGAAGGCGCGATGGCGCGCGCGGGACTCGACGGGCACGACGGGCGGCTGAAGGCGGCGCGCAAGATTGCCGTTTCGATCCTGGAGCAGTTCGCGAAACCGGGCTCGTCTCCGCCCCTGGCCGCCGACTGAGCATTACGGCTTGCGTCCGTAGCACTCTCCACCCGCAAACCGGAATTTGAAAAATTGAGCGACGTCGCCGCTGCCTCTCCTCGCCCGACCAGCCGACTGCTGGCGATTGTCGTCTTGGTCATCCTGGAAGCGACGCTAGTCGTCACCTGGAGTGCCGGCTTCGTGGGCATCCGCTTTGCGATCGACCACGCCCCGATTTTCCTGATCCTGTTGTGGCGCAGCCTGGTCTCGGGGCTGGTGCTGCTGCCGTTTGCCCTTGCATGGGGGCCGCGGCTGCGCTGGAGCGAGGTGTTTCCACAGATGCTGTTCGGCGCCCTGGCGATGGCCGGCTACCTGGCGGGGTTCGCGCTTGCCATCTCCCACGGCGTGCCCACCGGGCTTGTCGCCCTGATCACCGACATGCTGCCCCTGGCGGTGGCATTCCTTTCCTGGCCGGTTCTCGGCCAGGCGCTGACGCTGCGGCAGTGGCTCGGCTCGTTCATCGGCCTGGCAGGCGTGCTGATCGCCTCGGGATGGTCGCTCGGCATGGGCGACGTCCCGCTTTGGGCCTACGGCCTGCCCGTCCTCGGGACGCTGTCACTGGCGATGGCGACACTGCTGCAGAAGCGCAAGCCTTCCCCCCTGCCCGTGCACCAGAGCCTGTGCATCCAGTGTCTTTCGGCTGCCGCCATCTTCGCGCTCTTCGCCTGGCACGAGGGCGGCGTATTGCCGGTTGTCGAGACGGGCTTCATCGGCGGCATCCTGTGGCTCGTCTTCGTCGCGACCTTCGGGGCCTGGAGCCTCTACTACATCGCACTTCGAAAGTCCTCGCCGGCCCGCGTCACCGCCATCCTCTATCTCAGCCCGCCCGTCACCATGATCTGGGCCTGGATCATGTTCGGCGAGCCGTTGTCGTGGGCGATGGCGGCGGGGTTGATCGTGTCGCTGGCGGGCATCGTGATCGTTGCCAGGTCCAGTGAGGCGAAGCCGCGATGCTTGCGGGCTCAGCGCCAGCCGCGCGCCGTCGCTGGGCGCGCTTGAGCCTGCCAATCCGGGGCCGATTCGGAGGCGACGCGCCCGAGGAAACGGTCGAGGATCGGATTGAACAGGTCCGCCCTTTCCCAGAAGGGGGCATGACCGGCGCCCTCGATGACGAGCGGCTCGTGTCCGAATAGCTCCGGGACGCCGATGTTCGAGAAGTAGCCGAGCCGCACGAAGGGATCGTCGCTGCCGTTGACGAAAGCGACGGGGACCGGCGACGCCTCGATGGTCCGCCGCTGATCGGCGCCGTCGCCGCGCGACAGCGCGTGCGCGAAAACCGAACGCACACGCCCGTCTGCCCTAAGCACAAGGTCCTGGAAGGACGCAGGCCTTGCCGAACCGAAGCACAAGGAGACGAAGCGGGCCGCGTCGCGCTCGCTGAACTGCTGCTTGGAGACCAGGAGCAGGTCGAGAGAGGGCTGAAAGGCGCGGAACATGCCGAGGAACCCGCGCGGCATCGGCGGCGCCCCGCTCAGCACCAGTCCGCGAAGCCGCGTGCTGCGGCTCAGCCACTCGATCGCGACATGTCCGCCGAGCGACCACCCGAACACCGCAAGCCGCTGCAGGTCGAGCCGCTCGGCGACCTCCTCGAGGCATTCGGCAAATCCTGCCGGCGTGTAGGTGGTTTGCGGATCGTGCGCATCCTCGGACTCGCCATGGCCGGGAAGATCGATGGCGATCAGCCGCCACCGCCGCGGCAGGTCACTGTCGAACTGCCTTGCGAAGACACGCCGGGACAGGCTCGATCCGTGCACCAGCAGCAGCGGAAAACCCGAGCCGCCGGTGTCGCTGTAGCGCACGGCGCCATGGCCCGTCACGATCGTCTGGCTGTCGAACATCATCCTGCGCGCCCCGAATCGATTGCCGTGACTTACCTGCACGCCATCGTCCGGAAAGACTACACGCCGATCGTGAACGAGACCCTAAGCTGCTACCCGGCGCGGCTCCCTTCCGCTCACAATCACAAGATGCGGAAATGCCGTCTTCCCGCATTGCAGCACCGGACAGCGGCGGATATGGTCCGGCGAAGCGCTAAGGACGAGGGGGTCGGCCGGGGCCGGCGGAAGAATGGAAACAGCACTGGATCTTGCCATCACCGGCATCAGCATCGCCGTCGTCGGCTTCTATGCCTGGTCGCTGCGCGGCCATTTTTCCTCTGCCAGCATGCCGTTTACCATGAGGGTCGTATCGGCCGCCGTAACCCTGACGACGCTGCTCTTCCTCTATCTGACCTGGGGCCGGCTGCAGCCGGCTGGCGCGCAGCTGGTCGGCCTCGGCCTGGAAATCGCCGCAGCACTGCTGTTCTGGTGGGCGATCTCGGCCTCGCGCACGGCGCGGCTGCGCTACGCCTTCGACCCCGACAAGCCCGACAGCCTCGTCACCGTCGGACCCTACCGGCTCGTGCGGCACCCGTTCTACACGTCCTACATCATCTTCTGGGCCGGCTGGGCGGTCGCCACCTGGACGCTCTGGTCGATCCTGCCGGTGCTCGCCTTCGTGGTCATCTATGTCGTAGCAGCCAGGGGCGAGGAAGCGAAGTTCGCCGCCACCCCGCTCGCTGCCGAATACGCCGCCTATCGCCGGCGCACCGGCTTCCTCGTGCCGAAATTCGCCGGGGCCTGATCGTCGGCGAGTGCGGAGCGCCTCAATTGGCGGAGGCGTGTTCGCCGGCGTTCTCGGCCGCCGGCCGGCGGATCAGCGGAGCGGCGTCGAGCACCAGCGGGTCCAGCCCCGCTCCGCCGCGGTTGTCGACGATGTCGAAGAACTGGCGACGCATGCGCGGTTCCCAGAACTTGTTGATGTGCGTGGCCACGCCCGGCGCCCGCGTCTCCGCCGGCTGGGAGTGGAAGAAGGTGGCGATCTGATTGGCCATGCGGACCAGCTTTGCGTCGTTCGATGTGTTCGACATGAAATTGCTTCCTACCTGTTGGCCGCCCGGCGCCCGGCTTCGTCCGATGCCGGAACGACGCGCTCGGCGCCCGTAAAAATTTCGAATTCGTCACCGCGCACCAGCGCGATGAGGGTCATGCCGGCCTCCTCGGCGGTGCGGATCGCAAGCGCCGTCGGCGCCGAGATGGCGATGATGAAGGGGCTGCCGATGACGGCCGTCTTCTGCACCATCTCGACCGACACCCGGCTGGTGACGACGACCGCACCCGCCTGGCCTCGGTAGCCGGCGCGGGCGGCGGCACCGGCAAGCTTGTCCAGCGCATTGTGACGCCCGACATCCTCGCGCACGGCGATCAGCCCGGTGCCGGGTACGTAGAAGGCGGCGCCGTGGACGGCGCGCGTCTGCAGGTGCAGCGGCTGCTGGCCGTTCAGCAGGTGCACCGCCTCGGCGACCTGGTCCTCCGTCAGCACCAGCGCGGACTGCCGCACCGACGGCGTCACCCGCACCGCCTGCTCGATCGATTCGATGCCGCAGAGGCCGCAGCCGACGGGCCCGGCCATGTGGCGGCGGCGCGCCGTCAGCGCATCGCTCTGCGCATCGGCAAGGCGGATCTGCAGGTCGATGCCCTTACCCTCGATAACCGCCTCGACCAGCTCGATCTCGGCAGGATCGGAAATGATCCCCTCCGTCAGGCTGAAGCCGACGGCGAAATCGTCGAAGTCCGCCGGCGTCGCCATCATCACCGCATGGGTGGAGCCATGATAGGTGAAGGCGACCGGCGTCTCCTCCGGCACGATGCGCTCGCCCGAAACGAGCCGCCCGGCGCGCCGGGCGAGTTCGGGGACGTTGGCGGTGGTTCTAGAGCCTGTCATCGGACGCCGGGGCGGAAACCGCCCTCCCCTGCGCCACCTGCATCCTTGCCCCCCTCATCCGGCGCTGCGCGCCACCTTCTCCCCGCCGGGGAGAAGAGGAAGCGAGGCGTCCGCCGAACCCGGTTTCCTCCCCGCGAGGGGAAGATACCAGGAACGGCAGAAGGCAATGACGGGCACGCGCTCATCACGATCCTATTCCGCAGCCTCCAGCTTGCCGGCGATGCGGCGCGACTGGCGGGCCTGCTCGCCATACTCGATCTGCCATTCGGACGGCCCGTTGGAGGGCGAGACCTGCACGGCGGTGACCTTGTATTCCGGGCAGTTCGTCGCCCAGTCGGAGAAGTCGGTGGTGATGACGTTCGCCTGCGTGTCCGGGTGGTGGAAGGTCGTGTAGACCACCCCCGGCGAAACGCGATCGGTGATCAGCGCCCGCAGTGTCGTCTC
This sequence comes from Mycoplana dimorpha, assembly GCF_003046475.1. Classification (GTDB taxonomy): domain Bacteria; phylum Pseudomonadota; class Alphaproteobacteria; order Rhizobiales; family Rhizobiaceae; genus Mycoplana; species Mycoplana dimorpha. The sequence continues at coordinate 529,033 of NZ_PZZZ01000003.1, read as the reverse complement.
GCCCGCGCGGCTGGCGAGCCGCACCCAGTCCCCTTCGCGAATGCCGCGGTTCTCGGCATCGTGGGGATGGATCTCCAGCCGGTCCTCGTCATGCCAGACGACGTTGTCGGTGCGCCGCGTCTGCGCGCCGACATTGTACTGGCTGAGAATGCGGCCGGTGGTCAGAAGCAGCGGGAAGCGCGGGCCGGTCTTCTCGTCGGTCGCCACATACTCGGTGCGGATGAACTTGCCCTTGCCGCGCACGAAGCCATTGACGTGCATGATCGGCGAGCCCTGCGGGTTCTTCTCGTTGCAGGGCCACTGCACCGAGCCCATCTTCTCCAGGTAGTCGTAGGAGACCAGCGCGAAGCTCGGGGTCGTCGCGGCGATCTCGTCCATGATCTCGGACGGATGCGTGTAGTTCCAGGAAAGACCCATCGCCTGCGCGAGCTTCTGCGTCACCTCCCAGTCGGCATAGCCGTTGCGCGGCGTCATCACCCGGCGGACGCGGTTGATGCGGCGCTCGGCATTGGTGAAGGTTCCGTCCTTTTCGAGGAAGGTCGAGCCCGGCAGGAAGACGTGCGCGTAGTTCGCCGTTTCGTTCAGGAACAGGTCCTGCACGACGACGCATTCCATCGCGGCGAGGCCGGCCGAGACGTGCTTGGTGTCCGGGTCGGACTGCAGGATGTCCTCGCCCTGGATGTAGATGCCCTTGAACGTGCCTTCCACGGCCGCGTCGAGCATGTTCGGGATGCGCAGGCCCGGCTCCTCGTTGAGCTTCACGCCCCAGAGCTTCTCGAAGATGTCACGGGTGGCATCGTCGGAGATGTGGCGGTAGCCCGGCAGCTCGTGCGGGAACGAGCCCATGTCGCAGGAGCCCTGCACGTTGTTCTGGCCGCGCAACGGGTTCACGCCGACGCCCGGCCGGCCGATGTTGCCGGTCGCCATGGCGAGGTTTGCGATCGCCATGACGGCGGTGGAGCCCTGGCTGTGCTCGGTGACGCCGAGGCCGTAATAGATCGAGCCGTTGCCGCCGGTGGCAAACAGCCGGGCGGCGCCGCGGACGAGTTCGGCCGAAACGCCGGTCAGCGCCTCGATGGCCTCCGGGCTGTGAGCTTCTTCGGAGACAAAGGCCGCCCAGTCCTCGAATTCCGACCAGTCGCAGCGCTCGCGGATGAACCGCTCGTCAAACAGCCCTTCGGTGACGATGACGTGGGCCAGTGCGGTGAGCATGGCGACGTTCGTGCCGGGTTTCAGCGGCAGATGGTAGCTCGCTTCGATATGCGGCCCCTTGACGAGGTCGATGCGACGCGGGTCGATGACGATCAGCTTGGCGCCCTGGCGCAAACGCTTCTTCAGCCGCGAGCCGAACACCGGATGGCCGTCGGTCGGGTTGGCGCCGATGACGATGACGACATCGGTCTCCTCGACCGAATCGAAGTTCTGCGTGCCGGCCGAGGTGCCGAAGGTCTGGCCAAGGCCGTAGCCGGTCGGCGAGTGGCAGACGCGGGCGCAGGTGTCGACGTTGTTGTTGCCGAAGCCGGCGCGGATCAGTTTCTGGACCAGATAGGTCTCTTCGTTGGTGCAACGCGACGAGGTGATGCCGCCGACCGAATCGCGGCCGTACTGGTACTGGATGCGGCGGAACTCGTTCGCCACATGGGCGAAGGCCTCCTCCCAGGTGACCTCGCGCCAGGGATCGGTGATCTTCTCGCGGACCATCGGGTTGAGGATGCGGTCCTTGTGGTTCGAGTAGCCGTAGGCGAAGCGGCCCTTGACGCAGGAATGGCCGCGGTTCGCCTGGCCATCCTTCCACGGCACCATGCGCACCAGCTCCTCGCCGCGCATCTCCGCCTTGAACGAACAGCCGACGCCGCAATAGGCGCAGGTGGTGACCACCGAATGCTCGGGCTGGCCGATCTCGATCACCGACTTCTCCTGCAGGGTGGCCGTCGGGCAGGCCTGCACGCAGGCGCCGCAGGAGACGCATTCGGAGGAGACGAAATCCTCGTGCATGCCGGCGGAGACCCGGCTGTCGAAGCCGCGGCCCTCGATCGTCAGCGCGAAGGTGCCCTGGACTTCCTCGCAGGCACGCACGCAGCGCGAGCAGACGATGCACTTGGCCGGATCGAAGGTGAAATAAGGGTTCGATTCGTCCTTCGGCTGCCACTTGATGTTGAGGGCGCCATCATTCCGGGCCTTCACGTGGTTCTCGCCGTCATAGCCGTAGCGGACGTCGCGCAAGCCGACGGCGCCGGCCATGTCCTGCAACTCGCAGTCGCCGTTGGCCGCACAGGTGAGACAGTCGAGCGGGTGGTCGGAGATATAGAGCTCCATCACGCCGCGCCGCACGTCCTTCAGCCGCGGCGTCTGGGTCGAGACCACGAGGCCGGGGGCCACCGGCGTCGTGCACGAGGCCGGCAGGCCGGCGCGGCCCTGGATCTCGACGAGGCAGAGCCGGCAGGAGCCGAAGGCGTCGACCATGTCGGTGGCGCAGAGTTTCGGGACCTCGATGCCGGCTTCCATCGAGGCGCGCATGATCGAAGTGCCTTCCGGCACCGTGACCTCACGGCCGTCGATCGTCAGCGTCACCATTTTTTCCGACTTGGAGGCGGGCGTCCCGAAGTCGATTTCCTTGATCAGATTCATTGGCTTTGCTCCTCCCTCACTCGGCCGCCTGCACGGCAGGTGCGGGTGAAAAATCTTCCGGGAAATGGGTCATGGCGCTCATCACCGGGTAGGGCGTGAAGCCGCCGAGCGCGCAGAGCGAGCCGAACTTCATGGTGTTGCAGAGGTCGGCCAGCAGTTCGCGGTTCTTCTCCGGCTCGATGCCGCGGGCGATCTTGTCGGCCACCTCGACGCCGCGCGTCGAGCCGATGCGGCAGGGCGTGCACTTGCCGCAGCTTTCGATGGCGCAGAACTCCATGGCGAAGCGGGCCTGGTGCAGCATGTCGGCAGTGTCGTCGAAGACGACGATGCCGGCATGGCCGATCAGCCCGTCCTTGGCGGCAAAGGCCTCGTAGTCGAAGGGCGTGTCGAACAGGGCGCGGGGGAAATAGGCCCCGAGCGGACCGCCGACCTGCACCGCCTTGACCGGCCGTCCGGAGGCCGTACCGCCGGCGATCTGATCGACAATCTCGCCGAGCGACAGGCCGAAGGCGGTCTCGTAGAGACCGCCATGCTTGACGTTGCCGGCGATCTGGATCGGGATCGTGCCGCGCGACCGGCCCATGCCGAAGTCGCGATAGAAGGCAGCGCCCTGGTCGAGGACGACTGGCACGGAAGCGAGCGAGATCACGTTGTTGATGACGGTCGGACAGTCGAATAAGCCCTTGTGGGCCGGCAGCGGCGGCTTGGCGCGAACGACGCCGCGCTTGCCCTCAAGGCTGTTCAGCAGCGAGGTTTCCTCGCCACAGACATAGGCGCCCGCACCGACACGCACTTCCATGTCGAAGGCGCGACCCGAGCCGAGCACCGACGGACCAAGCACGCCGACCTGCCGGGCGATCTCGATTGCCTCGCTCATGATGGCGATCGCATGCGGATATTCGGAACGGGTGTAGATGAAGCCCTTGGTGGCGCCGGTCGCAAGCCCGGCGATCGCCATGCCCTCGATCAGCACGAAGGGATCGCCCTCCATGATCATCCGGTCGGCGAAGGTGCCGCTGTCGCCCTCGTCGGCGTTGCAGACGATGTACTTGCGGTCGCCGGCAGCCTCGAGCACCGTCTTCCACTTGATGCCGGTCGGGAAGCCGGCGCCGCCGCGGCCGCGCAGGCCGGAATCGGTCACTTCCGTGACGATGTCGATCGGCGCCATGGCGACGGCCTTTTCGAGCCCGGCCAGGCCGCGCAGGGCACGGTAGTCGTCGAGCGAGAGCGGATCGGTGAGGCCGCAGCGTGCAAAGGTCAGCCGCGTCTGCTGCTTCAGGAAGGGAATGTCCTTCGTCGGTCCGTGGCAGAGCGGATGCGCGCCGCCCGTAACGAAGCCCGCCTCGAACAGCGACGGCACGTCGGAGGCCTTCACCGGGCCGTAGGCGATGCGCTCGCCGCCGGCGACGACCTCGACCAGCGGCTCCAGCCAGTGCATGCCGTGCGAGCCGTTGCGCACGATCGTGACCTCGAGGCCGCGCGCCTGCGCTTCCTTCTCGATGGCTGCCGCCACCTTGTTTGCCCCGAGCGCCAGGGCTGCCGTGTCACGGGGAACGTAGATCTTGACGGTCATCGACGCGCCTCCGCAACGAGTTCAGCGGCAGCGGCCGCATCGAGCCGTCCATGCACCTCGCCGTCGAGCATCGCCGACGGCGCGCAGGAACAGAGGCCGAGACAGTAGACGGGTTCCAGGGTCACTGCGCCATCGAGCGTCGTCTGGTGGAAATCGATGCCGAGCAGTGCCTTGACCCGTTCGGCGATTGCATCGGCGCCCATAGACTGACAGGCCTCGGCACGGCAGAGCTTCAGCACGTGCCGGCCGGCGGGGCGTTCGCGGAAATCGTGATAGAAGGTGACGACGCCATGCACCTCGGCGCGCGAGAGGTTCAACTCGCGGGCAATCACCGGCAGGCTTTCCTGCGGCACATAGCCGAACTCGGCCTGGATTTCGTGCAGGATCGGCAGAAGCGGACCTTCGAGCCCCTTCAGTGCACCGATGATGGCCGTTGTTCTCGTTCCGACGTCGCCGGAAACGTGCAGATTCATGCGCAGACCTCCCGAATGGCAAAGGCCTGCCGCCTGTGAGTGCAGCGAATAGTCGGGCCCAATGCCTTGAAACCGAAGGGGAAGACCGGAACCCTGTCAATCCTCACCCTTTATCATCGCAGCTTCTCAGGGAAGGCCGAGGGGGTCAATAAGGCTATCCCGTCGATTGATAGTTTTTTTCTATTACTCCAGCCCCTGCTCGGCGAGGATGCGCGCTTCGTGCAACAATGCCGACACCAGTGGCGTGAACGGCTCACGATGCGTCGCAACCAGACCGACGAGGTGATGAGGGGCGGGGTCGACGATCGAGATCGCCCTGACCTCATCCTGGAAACCGAAGGAAAGCGCGACATTTCGGGGCATTATGCTGCACCAGCGGCCGGTCCGAACGTGCGAGAACAGCACGATCATCGAGTTCGACTCGAGCGTTGGCCGTGCCGTCACGCCGACCTCGGCGAAATGGTGATTGATGATGCGCCGGTTCTGCATGTCGGGCGTCAATAGACAAAGCCTAACGTCGGCCACTTCCTTCCAGGTCACGCTTTCGCGATCCGCCAGCGGTCCGTTTTTGGCGGTGATCAGGTGGTAGCGCTCCGCATGCAGCGGCACGCTGGTGACGCGCCCGAGCGGCTCGTTCTCCAGGTAGGTGAGGCCGGCGTCGATCTCCAGATTCTCGAGAAGGCTGAGGATCTGCAGCGAATTGACCGACAGCACCGAGAACGTCACGTCGGGATGCTTCTGCTGGAACGGCGCCGTTATGCGCGGCACCATCGCCAGCGTCGTCGGGATCGCGGCAAGACGGATGTGACCGGAAAGCCCCTTGCGCGCCGCCCGCATCTCCTCGCGCATCGTGCGGGCATCGCCGACGATGCGCCGCGCCCATTCCAGCACCCGCTGTCCTTCCGGCGTCAGGCCCTGGAATCGCGAGCCGCGGTTGACAAGGACGACGCCGAGCTGGTCCTCGAGCTGGCGGATCGCCGCCGACAGCGTCGGCTGCGAGATGCCGAGCTCGTCGGCGGCCCGGGCGAAATGGCGCTCGCGGGCGAGCGCTATGAAATATTCCAGCTTGTCGATCATCGAAGTTTGCACCTACCCTGTCGCAACATTCATACAAAAGAACGGTGGCGCGACAAACCAGCCGGGCTAACAGTACGCGATACGGAGGCCGCGATGAGTTTTACAGCACTCCTGGTCGAAAAGGCTGAAGACGGCGCGATCTCGGCATCGGTGCAGGAGCTGCCCGACGACCGCCTGCCGGATGGCGACGTGACGGTTGCCGTCGAATATTCCACCCTCAACTACAAGGACGGCCTGTGCCTTGCGGGCAAGGGCGGACTGGTGCGCAGCTTCCCGCACGTGCCCGGCATCGACTTCGCCGGCACGGTGGAGACTTCCGACGATCCTCGCTACCTTCCCGGCGACAAGGTGGTCTTGACCGGCTGGCGGGTGGGCGAAATCTGGTGGGGCGGCTACGCCACCCGCGCCCGGGTGAAGGGCGACTGGCTCGTGCCGCTTCCGGATGAACTGTCGACGCGCGATGCCATGGCCATCGGCACCGCCGGGCTGACTTCGATGTTCGCGGTAATGGCGCTCGAAAGGGCCGGCCTGTCGCCGTCCAAGGGCGAGATTCTGGTGACGGGAGCGGCCGGCGGCGTCGGCTCGGTCGCGGTGGCGATCCTCGCGCGCCTCGGCTACCGCGTCGCCGCCCTCACCGGCCGGCCGGAGGCGGCAGCCTATCTGCGCGAACTCGGCGCCGAGACGATCATCAACCGCGCCGAGCTCGCCGAAGCGTCGACAAAGCCGCTCGAATCCGAACGCTGGGCCGGCGCCGTGGATGCCGTGGGCGGCGACATGCTGATGCGCATCCTCAAGCAGGTGAAATATGACGGCGCGGTCGCTGCGATCGGGCTTGCGGCCAGCGCGGCGGTGCCGTCCTTCACGGTGATCCCCTTCATCTTGCGCGGCGTCAGTCTGCTGGGCATCGATTCGGTGATGCGGCCGCGCGACGAACGCATCGACGCCTGGAGCCGCATCGCCACCGACCTGCCGCTCGACAAGCTGGACGACATGGTCGCCGAGTACGGCTTGGCGGACCTTCCGGCGCTCGGCCAGGCCATTCTCGACGGCAAGGTCAGGGGGCGGACGGTGATCGACGTTCGCAAGTAGCGCGGCCGAGATCCACGCGCCTGCCTCGTGCACCGTCAACAGCCGAGGGAGAATAGCGCAGCTGGGCCAGCATTTCCGGCCGAGCGCCGATTCGCTTCAGCAGATCAGCTGGCCGCCATTTACCTCCAGCACCTGTCCGGTGACGTAGCCGGACAGGGCGTGCGAGGCGAGAAAGAGGTAGGCGGGCGCGCAGTCCTGCGCCGTGCCGAGCCGCTGCAGCGGGATCGTCCGGCGGGTCGCCTCGAGCTTTTCGGGCGAGGAGTAGCGCTCGTGGAACTCGGTTGCGATCGTGCCGGGCGAGACACAGTTGACGCGGATGCCGTCCGCGGCGAGTTCGCGCGCCAACGCCTTGGAATAGGTGGAAACGAAGGCCTTGGTCGCCGAATAGATCGCCGAGCCCGGGCTGCCGCCGGTCAGCGCCGAGATCGACACGGTATTCACGATCGAAGCTGCCGGGGATCGGCGCAGCAACGGCAGCATCGCCCGGGTCATTTCGACGACGGATGTCTGGTTCAGGCGAACGACGGCCTGGTATTGCTCATCGGTCAGCGTCGCGGCAGGGAAGCGGCCGACCATGGTCCCGGCATTGTTGATCAGCACGTCGACATGCTCGAACAGGTCGTCGGCATAGCGAGCGACCTCAGGCACCCCCTGCTCGGACAGAAAGTCCGCGTAGACGATGTGGGCCCGCGCCTCCTCGACGGCTTCGGCGAGGAAATCAGGGAGTTCGGCCGGCTCCTTGCGGCCGCCATGCAGCAGCACATGCGCGCCGCAATCGAGAAACTGCCGCGCCACTTCGAGGCCGATGCCCCGCCCTGCCCCCGTGATGACGACATTGCTGCCCTTGAACAAGGCCGGATGAAACATGGCGATCTCCCCCACGGTGCGGCGCCGGACGCCACCAGTATCCCAAAAATCCGCGCCGTCACCAACCGTGGCGTGGCGGGAGAATTGCGGCGCTTTCGTTTTCGCATATGATGAACCAAAACGAAAGCGGAGGTGCATCGATGTTTCTGACGGGACGGCAGGCGGAAATCCTGGAGCTTGCCAAGGCGGAGGGGCGGGTGCTGGTCGAGGATCTCGCCGCCCGCTTCTCGGTGACGCCGCAGACGATCCGCAAGGACCTGAACGACCTGTGCGACAGCAAGGCGCTGACGCGCATCCATGGCGGCGCGCTGTTTCCGAGCGGCAACGAGAACGTCAAATACGAGGCGCGCCGCTCGATTGCGGCAGCGGAGAAGCAGGCGATCGGCAAGGCGGCGGCGGCGATGATCCCCGACAACTCCTCGCTCTTCATCAACATCGGCACGACCACGGAAGCGGTCAGCGAGGCGTTGCTCGACCACAGGGAACTGATGGTCATCACCAACAACATCAATGTCGCCAATCGGTTGCGCGGCTTCTCCTCGATCGAGGTGGTGATCACCGGCGGCGTCGTGCGCGGCACCGACGGCGGCATCGTCGGCGAGGCGGCGGTCGACTTCATCCGCCAGTTCAAGGTGGACTATGCGGTGATCGGCGTCTCGGCGATCGACCATGACGGGGCGCTGCTCGACTTCGACTACCGCGAGGTGAAGGTCGCCCAGGCGATCATCGCCAATGCCCGCCACGTCATCCTCGTCTCCGATTCCACCAAGTTCGAACGCACCGCGCCGGTGCGCATCGGCCACCTGTCGCAGGTGCACACCTTCATCACCGACGCCTGCCCGCTCGACAACATCCGCCAGATCTGCCTCGACCAGGACGTCCGCCTTGTCGAAACCTCCACGGACGGCAGGAACGGCTGATCGGATTTTCCTTCTGCATTCGTTTGACATTCGGAAAATTTTCGCTTCTACTTCCATGGCTTTCGCAAACGCGCAGAATTGTGCGTTGCGAAACGGGAGCAGGAAGACTTGGCGAACGACGTGGTCAAAGACATTTTCGTCATCGGTGGCGGCATCAACGGCTGCGGCATCGCCCGTGATGCTGCTGGCCGCGGCTACTCGGTCGTGCTCGCCGAAATGAAGGATTTCGCCGCCGGCACCTCGTCCGCCTCGACCAAGCTCATTCACGGCGGCCTGCGCTATCTGGAGCACTACGAGTTCCGGTTGGTGCGCGAGGCGCTGATGGAGCGAGAGGTGCTCTGGGCGATGGCGCCGCACGTGATCTGGCCGCTGCGCTTCGTCCTGCCCTACCAGAAGGGCGGCATCCGGCCGGCCTGGCTGATCCGGCTCGGCCTCTTCCTCTATGACCATATCGGCGGGCGCAAGCTGCTGCCGTCGACGCGCACACTCGACATGCGCAGCGATCCGGCCGGCCGGCCGCTGAAGAAACTGTTCGCCAAGGCCTTCGAATACTCCGACGGCTGGGTCGACGACGCGCGGCTGGTCGTGCTCAACGCCCGTGACGCGGCCGACCGCGGCGCCGAGATCCGCGTCGGCACCCGCGTCGTTTCCGCCCGCCGCAAAAACGGCCACTGGGACGTGGAAACCGAAAACGTCGCCTCCGGTGACCGTGAGATCGTCAAAGCGAAGATGCTGGTCAACGCCAGCGGCCCGTGGGTCGACAAGGTGTTGTCCCGGGCGCTCGGCCAGAACCAGGTGCACAATGTCCGCCTCGTGCAGGGCAGCCACATCGTCGTGCGAAAGAAATTCGCCGATCCGCGCGCCTACTTCTTCCAGAATCCCGACGGCCGCATCATCTTCGCCATCCCCTACCAGGATGAGTTCACCCTGATCGGCACCACCGACCGCGATTACGAGGGCGATCCGGGCGATGCGCGGATCAGCGACGAGGAGATCGACTATCTCTGCCGATCGGCGAGCGAATACTTCGTCGAGCCGGTCCGGCGCGAGGACATCGTCTGGACCTATTCCGGCGTCCGCCCGCTGTTCGACGACGGCGCCAGCAAGGCCCAGGAGGCCACGCGCGACTATGTCCTTAAGCTGGACGGCACCGGCCGGCAGGCGCCGCTGCTCAACGTCTTCGGCGGCAAGCTGACCACCTATCGCCGCCTCGCCGAATCGGCCCTCGACAGGATCGGCGAAGCGATCGGCGAGAAGGGCCAAAGGTGGACCGCCGGCTCCCACCTGCCCGGCGGCGACTTCGGGGTCGGCGCGTTCGAGGCGCAGGTGGACGGGCTTTTGCGCCGCTATCCTTTTCTTGCTGCGGCGCATGCCCGCCGCCTGGTTCGTCTCTACGGGACCCGCGCGGCGACGCTGCTCGGCGAGGCCCGGTCGATCGGGGATCTCGGCCGCCACTTCGGCAGCGACCTTTACGAGCTTGAGATTCGCTGGCTGATGGCGGAAGAATGGGCGCTACACGCCGAGGATGTGTTGTGGCGGCGCACCAAAAGGGGACTGCAGCTAACCGCGGAGGAGGCGGAAGCGCTGGAAAGCTACATGGCAGAGGCGAGGCAGCCACCCAACTAGGGTCGCGAATTCCGATGGCTGGGGGGAACATTGGAGACCATGCATGCTTGAACTGAGAGACATCACCAAGGTCGTGGGCGGGGAGGCGCACATCCACCCGACCAGCCTCGTGTTCGAGCGCGGTTCGCTGAACGTGCTGCTCGGCCCGACGCTGTCGGGCAAGACCTCGCTGATGCGGCTGATGGCGGGGCTCGACCGGCCGACCACCGGCACGGTGCATTTCGACGGCAAGGACGTGACCGGCGTGCGGGTGCAGGACCGCAACGTCGCCATGGTCTACCAGCAGTTCATCAATTACCCGGCGATGACGGTCTACGACAACATCGCCTCGCCGATGCGCATCAAGGGCGCCGATCGCGCCACGATCGACCGAGAGGTGCGCAAGGCCGCCGACCTCCTGAAGCTCACCCCCTATCTCGAGCGCACCCCGCTCAACCTTTCCGGCGGCCAGCAGCAGCGCACCGCACTTGCCCGGGCGATCGTCAAGAATGCCAGCCTCGTGCTGCTTGACGAGCCGCTGGCCAACCTCGACTACAAGCTGCGCGAGGAACTGCGCGAGGAACTGCCGCGGATCTTCGCCGCGTCGGGCGCCATCTTCGTCTATGCGACGACCGAGCCGTCGGAGGCGCTGCTTCTCGGCGGCAACACCGCGACGCTGTCGGACGGACGCATCACCCAGTTTGCGCCGACGATCGAGGTCTACCGCCGACCGGTCGACCTCGTCACCGCCGAGACCTTCGCCGACCCGCCGCTGAACACCTTTCCGCTCACCAAGGCGAACGGGCACTTCGTGCTCGAGGGCGCCCCGGTGCTGCCGGTGCCGGCGCATCTGGCCGGCATAACCGATGGCCCCTACACGGTCGCCTTCCAGCCCCACCATCTGGCACTCGCCGCGCAGTCGCCCGCGGCCGCCCCGCTCACCGTTCGCACCGCGATTTCCGAGATCGCCGGCTCGGAAAGCTTCGTGCACGTCGAATTCGCCGGCACCCGCTGGGTCATGCTCGCGCCGGGCATCCACGACATCGAACCCGATGCCAGCATCACCGTCTATGTCGACACGCGCCACCTGATGGCGTTCGCCCCGGACGGCAGGGCCATCGCCGGCCCTGCGGCGGCCTAGGAGGGACCATGGCACGCATCACGCTCGAGCACATCCGCCACGCCTACGGCGAAAGGCCGAGGTCGGAAGCCGACTACGCGCTGAAGGAAGTTCATCACGAGTGGAACGACGGCGGCGCCTATGCGCTGCTCGGCCCTTCCGGCTGCGGCAAGACCACGCTCCTGAACATCATCTCCGGCCTGCTGCAGCCCTCCGAGGGACGCATTCTCTTCGACGGCCGCGACGTCACCGAGCTTTCGACCCAGGGCCGCAACATCGCCCAGGTGTTCCAGTTCCCGGTCATCTACGACACGATGACCGTCTACGACAACCTGGCCTTTCCGCTGCGAAACCGCCGCGTCCCGGAAGCCGAGGTCGACCGGCGCGTGCGCGAAATCCTCGACATGATCGGGCTTGCCGATCGGGCGAAGAAGAAGGCGCGCGGCCTCACCGCCGACCAGAAGCAGAAGATCTCGCTCGGCCGCGGGCTGGTGCGCAGCGACGTCAACGCCATCCTGTTCGACGAGCCTCTGACGGTGATCGATCCGCACATGAAGTGGGTGCTGCGTTCGCAGCTGAAGAAACTGCACCGGCAGTTCGGCTTCACCATGGTCTACGTCACCCACGACCAGACCGAGGCGCTCACCTTCGCCGACAAGGTCGTCGTCATGCATGACGGCCAGATCGTTCAGATCGGCACGCCGGCGGAACTGTTCGAGCGCCCGAGCCACACCTTCGTCGGCTACTTCATCGGGTCGCCCGGAATGAACGTGCTGCCGGCGAAGATCGACGGCATCACCGTCACCCTCGGCACCGACGCGATCGCGCTCGACTACCGCCCGAACATTGCCGCCGGCGCCACCACCGAACTCGGCATCCGCCCGGAATTCGTCCGGCTCGGCCGCGAGGGCATGGCGGTCCGCGTCATCAAGGTCGAGGACGTGGGCCGGCAGAAGATCGTCCGTGCCGAGCTCGGCGGCAAGCCGATCGCCATTGTCGTTCCCGAGAACGGCGAGATCCCGGCGGAACCGCGCGTCAGCTTCGATCCCGCCGCCATCAACATCTACGCCAATTCCTGGCGCGTCGGCAGGGAGGCCTGATCCGTGGAAAAGACCTGGAACAACAAGGCCTGGTTCATGGTGCTGCCGGTGCTGCTGCTGGTGGCGTTCTCGGCCGTCATCCCGCTGATGACGGTGGTGAACTACTCGGTCCAGGACACCTTCGGCAACAACCAGTTCTTCTGGGCCGGCACCGACTGGTTCGTCGACATCCTGCATTCCGACCGCTTCTGGGCGGCGCTCGGCCGCAATCTTTTGTTCTCCGTCATCATCCTGGCGATCGAGATCCCGCTCGGCATCCTGATCGCGCTCAACATGCCGAAGAAGGGCATTGGCGTACCCGTCTGCCTCGTGCTGATGGCGCTGCCGCTGTTGATCCCATGGAACGTGGTCGGCACGATCTGGCAGGTGTTCGGCCGCGTCGACATCGGCCTGCTTGGCTTCGCTTTGTCGGCCCTCGGCCTCGACTACAACTACGTCAACGACGTGTTCGACGCCTGGGTGACGCTGATCGTCATGGACGTCTGGCACTGGACGAGCCTCGTCGTGCTGCTCTGCTATGCCGGCCTCGTCTCGATCCCCGAAGCCTATTACCAGGCCGCCAAGATCGACGGCGCCTCGCGCTGGGCGGTGTTCCGCTACATCCAGCTGCCGAAGATGAAACGCGTGCTTCTGATCGCCTTCCTGCTGCGCTTCATGGACAGTTTCATGATCTACACCGAACCCTTCGTCGTCACCGGCGGCGGCCCGGGCAATTCCACGACGTTCCTGTCGATCGACCTCGTCAAGATGGCGATCGGCCAGTTCGACCTCGGGCCGGCGGCCGCCATGTCGATCATCTACTTCCTGATCATCCTGCTGCTGTCGTGGATCTTCTACACGGTCATGACCAGCAGCGACGAGCAGGCGTGAGGGAGAACGAGATGACCGCAGGCGTTGAAACCCAGGCTTCGGCGAAGGTCTCCGCACCGAGCGCTTCGAGGGTCCGCGTCGAGGCCGCCGCGCCGCGCCCCAACATGGGCTGGATCGTCCCCACGCTCTACATCCTGTTCCTGATGCTGCCGATCTACTGGCTCGTCAACATGAGCTTCAAGACGAACACGGAGATCACCGGCACCTTCTCGCTGTGGCCGCAGAACCCGACGCTCCGGAACTACATCGTCATCTTCACCGATCCGGCCTGGTACTCGGGCTACATCAACTCGATCATCTACGTGGTGATGAATACGGTGATCTCGGTCGCGGTGGCGCTGCCGGCGGCCTACGCGTTCTCGCGCTACCGTTTCCTCGGCGACAAGCACCTGTTCTTCTGGCTGCTGACCAACCGCATGGCCCCGCCGGCCGTCTTCGCGCTGCCGTTCTTCCAGCTCTATTCCGCCTTCGGCCTGATCGACACACACATCGCCGTCGCCCTGGCGCACTGCCTTTTCAACGTGCCGCTCGCCGTCTGGATCCTCGAGGGCTTCATGTCGGGCGTGCCGAAGGAGATCGACGAGACGGCCTATATCGACGGCTACTCGTTCCCGAGATTCTTCGCCAGGATCTTCGTGCCGCTGATCGCCTCCGGTATCGGGGTCGCCGCCTTCTTCTGCTTCATGTTCTCCTGGGTCGAGCTGTTGATCGCCCGCACGCTGACGACGACGGCGGCCAAGCCGATCGCCGCGACGATGACGCGCACGGTCTCCGCGTCGGGCATGGACTGGGGCGTGCTCGCCGCCGCCGGCGTGCTGACGATCATCCCCGGGGCGCTGGTGATCTATTTCGTCCGCAACTACATCGCCAAGGGCTTTGCGCTGGGGAGGGTATGATGGCCGTCGTTTCGAACTCCAACAAACGCTGGCCACTGGCGCTAGTCTCCGTCCTAGTCGTCTACGGGCTAGCGGCCGGGCTGCTCGTCCTGTCGCTGCCGGTCAAGGACGGCGCGCGCGACTGGTTTGCGCCGCTCATTCCCGGCGGCTGGATGGCCTGGACCTTTCCGACCGCGATGTTCTTCCTGTCCATCTTCGCGCTTCTGTCGCTGATGGCGGTTTGGGAATACGCCCGACCCGGCGGCAACCCGCGCCTTGGCATCCTGCGCTTCGAGACGACCCGCGGCGACCGGCTGTTCCTGTCGCTGCTCGGGTCGGCATTCATCAATCTCGCATGGCTGGGGCTTGTCGGCCCCAGCCTGTGGTGGGCACTTGCGCTCTGCGTCGTCTACGCCATCGGCGTGTTCCGCTACGTGTGAGGCAACGAGAACGAGAGGCCGGACACACCGGCTTTTCAAATGTGCAGTCGCAAAACCTTAGGGAGGACAATATGCGAAGGCATCTTCTGACGAGTACGGCAGTCATGCTGCTGGCCCTCACCGGCACGGCAAACGCGGATATGGAGGCGGCAAAGAAATTCCTCGATGCCGAGATCGGCGACATGTCGACGCTCGACCGCGCCGCCCAGGAAGCGGAAATGCAATGGTTCATCGACGCCGCCAAGCCGTTTGCCGGCATGGACATCAAGGTCGTCTCGGAAACGATCACCACGCATGAGTACGAATCCAAGGTTCTCGCCAAGGCGTTTTCGGAAATCACCGGCATCAAGCTCACGCACGACCTGATCGGCGAGGGCGACGTCGTCGAGAAGCTGCAGACACAGATGCAGTCGGGTGAGAACATCTACGACGCCTACATCAACGACTCCGACCTGATCGGCACGCACTGGCGCTACCAGCAGGCCCGTTCGCTGACGAAATGGATGGCGAACGAGGGCAAGGATGTCACCAACCCGAACCTCGACCTCGACGATTTCATCGGCCTGAAGTTCACCACGGCTCCGGATGGCGATCTCTACCAGCTGCCCGACCAGCAGTTCGCGAACCTCTACTGGTTCCGCTACGACTGGTTCAACGACGAGAAGAACAAGGCCGACTTCAAGGCGAAGTACGGCTACGATCTCGGCGTTCCGGTCAACTGGTCGGCCTATGAGGATATCGCCGAGTTCTTCACCGGCCGCGAGATCGACGGCAAGAAGGTCTATGGCCACATGGACTACGGCAAGAAGGACCCGTCGCTCGGCTGGCGCTTCACCGATGCCTGGCTGTCGATGGCCGGCAACGGCGACAAGGGCCTGCCGAACGGTCTGCCGGTCGACGAGTGGGGCATCAAGGTCGACGAGAAGTCGCGTCCGGTCGGCTCGTGCGTCGCCCGGGGCGGCGACACCAACGGCCCGGCCTCGGTCTACGCGATCCAGAAGTATCTCGACTGGATCAAGGCCTACGCACCGGCTGCTGCCCAGGGGATGACCTTCTCCGAATCCGGACCGGTGCCGGCCCAGGGTGAGATCGCCCAGCAGATGTTCATGTACACGGCCTTCACCGCGGACATGGTCAAGGACGGTCTGCCCGTGGTCAACGAGGACGGCACGCCCAAGTGGCGCTTCGCCCCCTCGCCCCACGGCGTCTACTGGAAGGACGGCATGAAGCTCGGCTACCAGGACGCGGGTTCCTGGACCTTGCTCAAGTCGACACCCGACGATCGCGCCAAGGCCGCCTGGCTCTATGCGCAGTTCGTCACCTCCAAGACGGTGGACGTCAAGAAGAGCCATGTCGGTCTGACGCTGACGCGCGAAAGCACGATCCAGCATAAGAGCTTCACTGACCGCGCTCCGAAGCTCGGCGGGTTGATCGAGTTCTACCGCTCGCCGGCCCGCGTCCAGTGGTCGCCGACCGGCACGAACGTTCCTGACTACCCCAAGCTGGCCCAGCTGTGGTGGCAGGCGATCGGCGACGCGTCCTCGGGTGCGAAGACCGCGCAGGAAGCCATGGACTCGCTGTGCGCCGAGCAGGAACAGGTGCTGAGCCGCCTGGAACGCGCAGGTGTCCAGGGCGACATCGGTCCGAAGCTCGCCGAAGAGCACGACCTCGAGTACTGGAACAAGGATGCGGTCGCCAAGGGCAACCTCGCGCCGCAGCTGAAGATCGAGAACGAGAAGGAACAGCCGCAGACCGTCAATTACGACGAACTCGTCAAGAGCTGGGAGCAGTAAGCAGCCAGACGATGCCCATGTGGAACTGGACCATGAAAACACCGCCCGGAGGGAGACCTCCGGGCGGCTTTCGTTTCGCCCGATAAAGGCACAACACATCGCCCTACGCCGTCAGCGCAATGGAGACTACGTCCTTCGCAACCACCGCTCCAGGGTGCGTCCCCCGTGAGCCGCGGCCGCCCGGCACACCCGGCCCGCGGCTTGCCGACGAAACCATTGTGCCCTATCACCGAAGCACCGCGGACCCATGCCATCGGCCGGCCGGCCCGAGCCGGACCGGTGGCCCTTGCAGCGATCGGGCAGCGTCACTGCGGCATGGCTGAACAGCGGAAAGGCAGATCCGGCAAGATCCTGTTCGCGCTTCTGACGCTGGGCGTCCTCTCCGCCATCGCCGCCACCGTCCTTGTCGCCAACGACTTTCGGAACCTGAACCGGTTGATTGGCCGCTTCGGCCATGACCCGATCGCTTCGCGGGCGATCGCCCCTGAGCAGCACCCGCGCGCGGCTCGCACCGATCGCCTCCCTCAGCGCAAGATCGAAGTCCCGGAGCATCTCATCGCCCGCATAGCGCCAGTGGAAACGACTTTCGTCCGACCGATGGCAAGCGCCCCGGAGCAGCTCTGCCGGGCACTGGAGTCGCGCGGCTTCGTCAATGACGGGTGGCAGCAGAGCGCGGCGCACGACGGCTGGGAATGCGCGTCCTACCGCGAATTCCAGGTTGGCGGCAGTACGGAGGACCCGAACAGCTCGTTGTACCTCTCGATCCGCGGCAGCGACCAGGCCCGCCTCGATTCCTTTCGCATCAAGCTGAACTTGGAGAATGACGGCAGCCGCGCCGATGTGACCGGCGCCGCCATCGCCGCGGTCGAGACCTTCCTCGCCGAGATGCAGTGGGACGAGAAGGCCGAGTTGCTGGACGACATCAGGACTTTGAAGGAGTTCGATATCGCCCAGTTGGGCAGCCGCATTCGTTTGAAAAAGGAGTCCGGCGAAACGCCTCGCTACAATTTCATCATCACCCCGGACCGCACGCGGCCGAACAACACCTCCTTGCCCGACTACTTCGACCGGCGCCGGTGGCTGCCGATGCCGGATCCGCCGATGGCGTCCCGTCGAGACTTGTAATCTCCGAGCCTCCCCTCGGCTCGCGACGCAAACGAAGTGGTGAATTTGCTCGGTGGTCGTCCTAGACTGGGCCATGGCCGCGTTGCGCGACAGAATTCTGGAGATGAAAACGACCGCCGGCCGTGGCAGGAGACGGTTACTGCTGGAGCCGCCGCTGCCGACGATCTATGCGATCGGCGACGTGCACGGCTGCTTCCGCCAGCTGCTCGACGCGGAGACCCGCATCCGCGAGGATGTGAAGCGGGCGCCAAGCGAGGCGATGATCGTCTATCTCGGCGACTACGTCGACCGGGGGCCCGAGACCGCCGCAGTCCTCGACCACCTGAGCAAGGAGCATCAGGACGGTCTCGCCCGCATTGCCCTGTGTGGCAATCACGACGATGCCTTCCTGAATTTCATCCGCGATCCGCTCGCCTGGATCTATTGGCTCGGGCCCGATTTCGGCGGCGCACGGACGCTCGCCTCCTACGGGATCGATTTCGAGGTCGTGCTCGAGGGTGGCAGCGGCGTCCTGAAAACGGTCAGGGATGCCATCCCGCAGCGCCACGTCGACTTTCTCGCCAGCCTGCCGGTCTGTCTCCAGGCCGGGCGCTATCTCTTTGTCCACGCCGGTGTGCGCCCAGGGGTCGCGCTGGAAGCGCAGACCGACGAGGACCTGATCTGGATCCGCGAGCCCTTCCTGTCGGTCGGGCCGGGCCTGCCGCTCATCGCCGTGCACGGCCACACGCCGTCGGCCGCCCCGGAATTTGCACCCGGCCGCATCGGCATCGACACCGGCTGCTTCGCCACCGGCCGGCTGACGGTGCTCAAGATCGACGCCTCGGGCGCCCGTGTGCTCTGAACCGGATGGGCGGCGACTACTGGCGGCCGAACTCGTCCTCGATACGAATGATGTCGTCCTCCCCGAGGTAGGAGCCGGTCTGGACCTCGATCAGTTCCAGCAGGATCTTGCCGGGGTTGGCGAGCCGATGCAGTTCGCCCTGCGGAATGTAGACCGACTCGTTCTCCCGCAGCGGGATCGTCCTTTCGCCGATCGTCACCTCCGCCGTGCCCCGCACGACGATCCAGTGCTCGGAGCGATGGTGGTGCTTCTGCAGCGAAAGCCGCTTGCCCGGCTTGACGAACAGCCGCTTGACCTGGAAGCGCTCGCCGTTCAGCACCGAGGTATAGCCGCCCCAGGGCCGGTAGGCCGTACGGTGCGTTTCCGTCAGCGGTGCGGTCTTTTCCATCGAGGCGAGATGCTTGACGAGCTTGCCGACGTTTTGGCTGTCTTCGAGGCGTCCGACATAGACGGCATCCTCGCTGGCGATGACGGCGATGTCCGACAGGCCCTGCACGGCGACGTGGATGTCCTTCGACAGCACCAGCGAATTGCAGGTATCGAGCAGTGTCGTTCGTCCCTCGGCGACGTTGCCGGCCTCGTCGCGCGAACCGAGCTTCCAGACCGCGTCCCAGCTGCCGAGGTCGGACCATTCGATCGCGGCCGGGACGACCGCGGCGATCGGGGTCTTCTCGAAGATCGCATAGTCGATGGAAATGTCGGGCGCCGCGGCAAAGGCGTCCGGATCAAGCCGCTCGAAGTCGAGGTCGTGGCGGGCCCCGGCAACCGCGCGGGTCGCGGCATCGAGAACCTCGGGCGCCAGTTCACGCAATTCCTTCAGGAACGGGCCGACCGGCAGCATGAACATGCCGGAGTTCCAGAGGTGGCCGCCGGCGGCGATCATCTGCTCTGCCTTCTCGCGCTGCGGCTTCTCGATGAAGCGTTTCACGGCGAAGGCGCCGCCATCGAGCGGGGCACCGGTCTCGATGTAGCCGTAGCCGGTCGCCGGCTCGGTCGGGGTGATGCCGAACGTCACCAGCCGTCCCGCCTTGGCGGCCTCCCTCGCCCGCGCCACACAGCCGAAATAGGTCGCATCCGCGACGATCTCGTGATCGGAAGCCAGCACCTGCATAACGGCCTGATCGCCGAAGTCGCGGGCGACCACGACGGCTGCCACGGCCAGCGCCGGCGCGGTGCTGCGCGCCACCGGCTCCAGAAGGATCCTTGCAAGCGGGCAATCGAGCTGGCGGGCCTGTTCGGCCACCAGGAACCGGAATTCGGCGTTGGTCAGGACGATGGGCGCCTCGTACAGGTCCCGATCGGCGACCCGCCCGAGGGTGCGCTGAAACAGCGTCCGCTCGCCGGTCAGTTCCATGAACTGCTTCGGCGCCGTCGAGCGCGACAGGGGCCATAGGCGGGTCCCCTTGCCGCCCGCCATGATGATCGGGATGATTTTATCGGACATGGACATTCCCAGCAACGAATGGCAGGCCGCCCACCGCCGGCCCGGTCGGCGCATAGAAACAGCAAAACCGTGCCGTTTCAAAGCAAATAGTCCGCCCCGGCAGAGCATCTTCGGTTGTAGTTAAGGACACTCGACACCCTGGCGGACGCGGCAACAAAAAACCCCGCCGAGGCGGGGTTCAATTTTCGTCCGACCGATCCTTTCAGGCCGGCAGGATCGTTCCCTGGACCGTGCCAAGCTGCGCGATATACCGCTCGATCGAAGCACGATGCTCGTCGTTCAGCGCGGCTTCCAGCTCGCCACGAGCGACTTCGACGCGCTTGAGGATGTCGTCGCGGCTGACCTCGTCGACATGCACGGCCGATTCTGCAAGCAGGGTGCACCCGGTCGGCAGGATGTCGGCGAAACCGCCGAATACAACGTAACGGTCGGTCTTGCCGTCCGCGAACTTTACGGTCACGACGCCCGGCTGCAACGACGTCATCGTCGGTGCATGGTTGGCCATGACGGTCATTTCGCCCTCCGTCGCCGGAATGACGACGGCGCTGACGCTTTCGGAAAGCAGTAGGCGCTCCGGAGAGACGAGTTCAAAGTTGAAATCGGCCATGACCATTCACTTTTCTGATTTCATCAGGTCGAAACAGGCGCCCGGCCAGCGGGCGCCCGAGACTGTCGGCATCAAGCGGCTTCAGCGGCCAGCTTCTTCGCCTTCTCGACGGCTTCCTCGATGGAGCCGACCATGTAGAAGGCAGCTTCCGGCAGGTGGTCGTACTCGCCGTTGACGAGGCCCTTGAAGCCCTTGATCGTGTCTTCGAGGGCGACCAGCTTGCCCGGCGAACCGGTGAAGACTTCGGCCACGAAGAACGGCTGCGACAGGAAGCGCTCGATCTTGCGGGCGCGCGCAACAGCCAGCTTGTCGTCTTCCGACAGCTCGTCCATGCCGAGGATGGCGATGATGTCCTGCAGGGCCTTGTAGCGCTGCAGCGTCGTCTGCACCTGGCGGGCGACCTGGTAGTGCTCTTCGCCGACGACCATCGGATCAAGCATGCGCGAGGTCGAGTCGAGCGGGTCGACGGCGGGGTAGATGCCCTTCTCGGCGATCGAGCGCGACAGAACGGTCGTCGCGTCCAGGTGGGCGAACGAGGTTGCCGGCGCCGGGTCGGTCAAGTCGTCGGCGGGAACGTAAATCGCCTGGACCGAGGTGATCGAGCCCTTTGTGGTCGTGGTGATGCGTTCCTGCATCTGCCCCATGTCGGTTGCGAGCGTCGGCTGGTAGCCCACGGCCGAAGGAATACGGCCGAGCAGAGCCGACACTTCCGAACCTGCCTGGGTGAAGCGGAAGATGTTGTCGACGAAGAACAGAACGTCCTGGCCCTTGTCGCGGAAGTCCTCGGCGATCGTCAGACCGGTGAGAGCGACGCGTGCGCGGGCGCCCGGCGGTTCGTTCATCTGACCGTAGACGAGGGCAGCCTTGGAGCCTTCGCCGCCGCCCAGCTTGTTAACGCCGGACTCGATCATTTCGTGGTAGAGGTCGTTGCCTTCGCGGGTACGCTCACCCACGCCTGCAAACACCGAGTAACCGCCGTGCGCCTTGGCGACGTTGTTGATCAGTTCCATGATCAGAACGGTCTTGCCAACGCCGGCGCCGCCGAACAGGCCGATCTTGCCGCCCTTTGCGTAAGGAGCCAGAAGGTCGACGACCTTGATGCCGGTGACGAGGATCTGGGCTTCCGTCGACTGCTCGACATAGGCCGGGGCGTCCTGGTGGATGGCGCGCTTCGCCTTCGTGACCAGCGGACCGGCTTCGTCGACCGGCTCGCCGATGACGTTCATGATGCGGCCGAGCGTTTCGTCACCAACCGGAACCGAGATCGGGCCACCGGTATCGGTGACCGGCTGGCCGCGAACGAGACCTTCGGTCGAGTCCATGGCGATGGCACGGACGGTGTTTTCGCCGAGGTGCTGGGCAACCTCGAGAACGAGACGATGACCATTGTTGTCGGTCTCAAGCGCGTTCAGGATGAGCGGCAGGTGACCGTCGAAGGCGACGTCGACGACGGCGCCGATGACCTGGGTCACGCGGCCGGTTGCGCCAGGGGCGGAAATGGAAATCGATGCGGCCTTGGCGGCTGCCGTTTTGCGCGGTGCAGCGGGCTTCTTTTCCGCTGCGGTTTCTTTCGGGGTAGCTGCCTTAGCCATGATTCTTACCCTCTTTGTCCTGGTCCTTAGAGCGCTTCGGCGCCCGAGATGATTTCGATGAGTTCCTTGGTGATCTGAGCCTGACGCTGGCGGTTGTAGCTGAGCGTCAGCTTGTCGATCATCTCACCGGCGTTGCGCGTCGCATTGTCCATGGCGCTCATCTTGGCACCCATCTCGCCGGCGACGTTCTCGAGCAGGGCCCGGAAGATCTGGACGGAGATGTTGCGCGGGATGAGATCACCGAGGATCGCCGCCGCATCCGGCTCGTAGTCGTAGATCGCGCCGTCGGTCTCGACCGCAACGTCATCAGCCGAGGCCGGGATGAGCTGCTGAGCGGTCGGGATCTGCGCGATGACCGACTTGAACTCCGAGTAGAACAGCGTGCAGACGTCGAACTCGCCCTTTTCGAACAGCCCGATCACCTTGCGGCCGATCTCGTCGGCATTGGCAAAGCCGATGCGCTTGACCTCACGCAGGTCGACTCTGTCGATGATCAGCGATGCGAAGTCCCGGCGAAGGATGTCGAAGCCCTTCTTGCCGACGCAGATGATCTTGACCGTCTTGCCATTGGCAAGGAGCTTGCGCGTGTGGTCACGAGCAAGGCGGGCGATCTGCGAGTTGAAACCGCCGCAGAGGCCGCGTTCGGCGGTGCAGACGACGAGCAGGTGCACGTCGTCCTTGCCGGTGCCCGTCATCAGTCGCGGCGCCGCATCGTCCTGGCCGACCGCCTGAGCGATGTTGGCCAGGACCGAACCCATGCGCTGCGAATAGGGCCGGGCGGCCTCGGCCGCCTCCTGCGCACGCCGAAGCTTCGCCGCGGCGACCATCTTCATCGCCTTGGTGATCTTCTGCGTCGCCTTGACAGAGGCGATCCGGTTTTTCAGATCCTTGAGTGAAGGCATCCCATATCCGTCCTAGAATGGAGCCCGATCAGGCGAAAGACTTGGCGAAGGCGTCAAGAGCAGCCTTGAGCTTGCCCTTGGTGTCGTCGCTGATGGCCTTCTCCGTGCGGATGGCGTCGAGGATGCCCTTGCCTTCCGTACGCATGTACGACAGCAGCCCCTGCTCGAACGCGCCGACCTGGTTGACCGGCAGCTTGTCGAGGTAGCCATTGACGCCGGCGAAGATCACCGCGACCTGCTCTTCCGTCTTCAGCGGCGAGAACTGCGGCTGCTTCAGGAGCTCGGTCAGGCGTGCACCGCGGTTCAGCAGGCGCTGCGTCGCAGCGTCGAGGTCCGAGCCGAACTGGGCGAAGGCGGCCATTTCGCGATACTGGGCGAGTTCGCCCTTGATCGAGCCGGCAACCTGCTTCATCGCCTTGACCTGCGCGGCAGAGCCGACGCGGGAAACCGACAGACCGACGTTAACGGCCGGGCGGATACCCTGGTAGAACAGGTCCGTTTCGAGGAAGATCTGGCCGTCGGTGATCGAGATCACGTTGGTCGGGATGAACGCCGAAACGTCGTTGCCCTGCGTTTCGATGACCGGCAGAGCGGTCAGCGAGCCGGCGCCCATGTCGTCGTTCAGCTTTGCAGCGCGCTCGAGCAGGCGGGAATGCAGGTAGAAGACGTCGCCCGGATAGGCTTCGCGGCCCGGCGGGCGGCGCAGCAGCAGCGACATCTGGCGGTAGGCAACGGCCTGCTTGGAAAGGTCGTCGTAGCCGATCAGCGCATGCTTGCCGTTATCGCGGAAGTATTCGCCCATCGCACAGCCGGCGAACGGAGCGAGGTACTGCATCGGCGCCGGGTCGGAAGCGGTTGCGGCAACGATGATCGAGTACTGCAGCGCGCCGCGCTCTTCGAGCACCTTGACGAACTGAGCAACCGTCGAACGCTTCTGGCCGATGGCGACGTAGACGCAGTACAGCTTGTCCTGGTCCGGGCCGTTGTCGTGGATCGGCTTCTGGTTCAGGAACGTATCGAGGATGATCGCGGTCTTGCCGGTCTGGCGGTCGCCGATGACGAGTTCGCGCTGGCCGCGGCCGACCGGGATGAGGGCGTCGATGGCCTTGAGGCCGGTCGACATCGGCTCATGCACCGACTTGCGCGGGATGATGCCCGGAGCCTTGATGTCAACGCGCGAGCGCTGCTTGGCGTTGATCGGGCCCTTCCCGTCGATCGGGTTGCCGAGCGCGTCAACGACGCGGCCGAGCAGTTCCGGACCGACCGGGACGTCCACGATGGCGCCGGTCCGCTTGACGGTGTCGCCTTCCTTGATGTCACGGTCCGAGCCGAAGATAACGACACCGACGTTGTCGCTTTCCAGGTTCAGCGCCATGCCGCGAATTCCGCCCGGGAATTCGACCATTTCGCCGGCCTGGACGTTGTCGAGGCCATAGACGCGGGCGATACCGTCACCGACGGAGAGCACCTGGCCGACTTCCGAGACTTCCGCCTCTTTGCCGAAGTTTTTGATCTGATCTTTGAGAATTGCGGAGATTTCCGCGGCGCGGATATCCATCAGCCGACCTCTTTCAGTGCAAGCTTAAGGGTAGAGAGTTTGGTGCGAAGGGAGGTGTCGATCTGGCGGGAACCGACCTTGACGATCAGACCACCGAGGATAGACGGGTCGACAGTGACGGCGATCGCCACGTCTTTGCCGGTGACGCCCTTGAGCGCCGCCTTCAATTCGATCTCCTGCTCGACCCCAAGGGCGTGCGCGGAGGTTACTTCGGCGGTGATCTCACCGCGATGACGCGCCGCAATGGCGCGATAGGCCCGGATCATCCCCGGCACGGCAAACAGCCGGCGATTGGACGCCACAACCTTGA
This sequence comes from Mycoplana dimorpha, assembly GCF_003046475.1. Taxonomy (GTDB): domain Bacteria; phylum Pseudomonadota; class Alphaproteobacteria; order Rhizobiales; family Rhizobiaceae; genus Mycoplana; species Mycoplana dimorpha. The sequence goes on along the minus strand of NZ_PZZZ01000003.1, from coordinate 504,224 downwards.
GGAAATTGACTACCAGCCCCGTGAACCCGGCCCGCTCGACAATTGCCGCCACGGCCCGCACCTGCTCGTCGGCGGAGAAGACCGGGCTGAGGATCAGGCGCTTCAGGTCATCGCTGCCATCGATCATCGACTGGAAGCGGTCCAGGTCGGAACCAACTACCTCGACGCTACCGGCTTCGAGCGCCAGCTCGAAAAGCGAAGACGCGTACCTTTCTGCAACACCGGAAACAATGTGGGATGTGTCTGCCACGGGCACAAGCTTCTCTTATCTTCATCCAGAGCGGCAGCTTGCGGCCGGACCGTAAATCCAACACCCTGAATTAGTTGCGATTATTTTTCAGTTCTCGCAGGGCTTTGACGCCCGCTCTTTCTGAAATTCGCGGTTCGTCTAGCATAGGAACTTCGGACTCGCAACACGCCGCGGCGCAGGAATACAGGATAACTGAAACAGCCTCGCCGCGAATTTTGGCGAAATTGAATCTGCCGCGATGGTTTACCCCGTTACGGCGCCTTGAACCCGGTCAGACAAAACCGAAAACATAGGCGAGCGGCAGCGCCGCCAGAACCACCTGGATCGCCAGCAGGGCAAGGTTTTTCAGGCTGAACGAGGCGTCGGACATGAGCGACAGAATGCGGCCGAACGCTGCCAGCGCGAAGGCGGAGCCCAGGGCGAGATAGGCCCAATCCTGCGCCACCATGACCGCGGCCAGCGCCAGTCCGGCGTGGAAGCCGCCAAGCGAACGGGCCGCGGCATAGCCTTCCGCGCTATGATCGCACAACTGCAGACCGAGGGCCTTCAGGGACAGGCGCGGCGCGAAAAGGCCGACCAGCCCCAGTAGCCCGGCCATCAGCGCGCCACAGAAGGCGAGCAGCTCTCCTGTTTCGGTCGGAACGTAGAATTCCATGCATACCCCCGCCGCTTGCTACGGATCCGCTTGCCTTATGGCACAATCGCCCGCGACACGGAATCCGCCGGGCCCGGTTTTGCACGGCGTTCACAACGGCGGGATCGACGCGCTCCTCCCCGTCTGCCGCCACTTTCAGTTGTCGCCGTTCAAAAGGCGCGCGCCCCGCCTGCGACAATCTGCCACCCTGCCGAATCCGTCCCGGGCATGATCCGGGTTAAAGGAAACTCTGCGGGTCGATGTCCACCTGCACGAGGATGGAGCCGCGCTCCTTCGGCCCGTTGGCGAGCATCGCCCGGAGATAGGCCTGCATGTCGCTGGAGCGCTGGCCATGCACGAGCAAGCGGAAGCGATGCCGGCCGCGGATCAGCGCCAGCGGCGCCTCGGCCGGACCGAGGATGGCAATGCCGGATACGCCCGGAGCCGCCTGCCGCAGGGCGCGGGCGTGGCTTTCCGCCTCCACCCGGCTGTCGGCCGAGACGATGACGGAGGCGAGCCGGCCGAACGGCGGCAGCATCGCCCGCTCGCGCTCACCGATCTCGCGCTCGTAGAAGTCTCGCGCATCGCCCGACACGATCGCCTGCATCACCGGGTGCATCGGCTGGTAGGTCTGGATCAGGCCGTGGCTCTTCAGGCCGGTTCGACCGGCCCGTCCCGTCACCTGAGAGAGCAGCTGGAAGGTTCGCTCGGCGGCGCGCGGATCGCCGTTCGATAATCCGAGGTCCGCATCGACTATGCCGACCAGCGTCATCAGCGGGAAATTGTGCCCTTTGGCGACGAGCTGGGTGCCGATGACGATGTCGGCTTCCCCCTTGGCGATTGCCTCCAGCTCGAGCCGCAGCCGCTTGACCCCCATCAGGTCGGACGACAGCACGATCGTGCGCGCCTCGGGAAAATGCTTCTCGACCTCCTCGGCGATGCGCTCGACGCCCGGACCGCAGGCGGCAAGATGGTCGAAGGTGCCGCATTCGGGACAGGCCTCCGGCGTGCGCTCGGCATAGCCGCAATGGTGGCACTGGATCTGGCCGCGGAAGCGGTGCTCGACGAGCCAGCTCGAGCATTGCGGGCACTGGAAGCGGTGGCCGCAGACCCGGCAGAGCGTCAAGGGCGCGTAGCCGCGGCGGTTCAGGAAGAGCAGCGCCTGCTCGCCCCGCTCCACCGTCTTGCCGATGGCGCGCAGCATGACAGGCGATAGGAACCCGCCGCGCTGCGGGGGATGGCGCCGGAGGTCGACGAGATGCAGATCCGGCAGCGCCGCCTCGCCGAAGCGGGTCGGCAGGTGCAGGGCCTGGTAGCGGCCGTGATCGGCGTTTACCCGGCTCTCCACCGACGGCGTCGCAGACACCAGCACGACCGGAAAGTCGCCGATCCGGGCGCGTACAACGGCCATGTCGCGGGCATTGTAGAAGACGCGGTCCTCCTGCTTGTAGGCGGGGTCGTGCTCCTCGTCGACGACGACGAGTCCGAGATCCTCGAAAGGCAAGAACAGCGCCGAGCGGGCGCCTGCGACGACGCGTACCTCGCCCATGGCCACCTGCCGCCAGACCTTCTCGCGGGTGCGGGGCGCCAGTTCGGAGTGCCACTCTGCCGGCTTGGAGCCGAAGCGATGCTGGAAGCGCTCGAGAAAACTCGCCGTCAAGGCGATTTCGGGGAGCAGGATGAGCACCTGCCGGCCCTGCCGCAACGTCTCGGCGATCGCTTCGAAATAGACTTCCGTCTTGCCCGAGCCGGTGATGCCGTCGATCAGCGCCACGCCGAAGCGGTCGTCGCGCACCTTTTCCACCAGGTCTGCGGCGGCGTCGACCTGCGGCCCCTCCAGGCGCGGCGCGGCATAGTCGGGATCGGGCCTGGCGACCACCGGCGGCGGCGGCAGGAAAATGGTCTCGAAGCTTCCCTGCGCGGTCAGGCCATCGATCACGCTGGATGAGGTGCCTGCGGCATGGGCAAGGCCGGACCGGGTCCAGGTAAGACCTTCCTCGACCAGCGCCAGCACGCGCTCGCGCGCCGCCGTCATCCGCTCAGGGCGGACGCCGGTGAAGCGCAGGCCCTCCACCATCGGCTCGGGATCGAAGGCGGCCGGCGCCCGCAGCGCCATGCGCGCCACGAGCCCCGGCGGCGTCAGCGTGTAGGCCGCGACCCAGTCGACGAAGGCGCGCATATCCTTCGTCAGCGGGGGGCAGTCGAACACCTTTTCGATCGGCCGCAGCTTCTTCGGATCGACATTGTCCTCGGCCACCGGATCCCAGACGACGCCGGCCACAAGCCGCGGTCCGAGCGGCACCTGCACGATCGAGCCGGGCTCGACCGCCATGCCCTCCGGCACCGAATAGGAATAGGGACGCGGCGCCGGCATCGGCACCAGAACCGGCACCGTGCGGACAACGGACGGGCCGCCGAAGAGATCGTCGGTCAGGCGGTTCATCGCGCGCCGCTCAGTGTGACCAGGCGCCGCGCGCCGGTTCGGATGACAATGAAGCGCGCGCTCAACCCTCCTCCTCCCCGATCTCGCCGGTCAGGCGCATGCCGTCGATCCAGGTCGCGCCGTCGTTGCGGATCACCCGTTTCGCCCGCACGCCGCACCGCCGCTCGACTTCGCGCGCAAGCGCATCGGAGTGCGTGACGAGCCAGACCTGGCTGGAGCGGGCCGCATGCGCGATCATCGCGGCCAGCGGCGTCAGCATCGACGGGTGCAGGCTCGCCTCCGGCTCGTTCAGCGCCACCAGCGGAGGGCTCCGATAGGACAGCAGCGCCGCCGCAAGCGCCAGGAAGCGAATCTGCCCGTCGGAAAGCTCGCGCGGCTGGAAGACGCGCTGCGGAAACTGCGGGAAAACCAGCCCGAAAGTGGCAAATTCGCCGGGTTCGGGAACCGACAGCTTAGCACCCTCGAAGGCATCGGCGATGGCGCGGCCAAGCTCGGTCGTGTCCTCGCGAATGTGTGCGAGCGTGGCGATCACCGCCGCCAGATTGCCGCCGTCCTCGTTGAGCATGGGCGCCGTGACGGCAAGGCAGGGCTGTCGCAGCGGCGAGTCGCGGTCTGTGCGAAAGCCGTGGAAGAACCGCCATTGCGCGACCGCGCGCCGAAAGGTGCCGACCTCCGGATAGTGACCGCCGTCGCCGAGGAGGGCGAGCGCCGTTTCCGAGGTCAGCGCCTGTTCGGGATGCTCCTCCATACGGCCGCTCTCGTCGCGAACCATGATGCTGGGGCCTGCCCTGCGCATCATCGTCACCGGACGCCGGCCGGTCTCGACCGCCAGCTCCTCCGTCTTGACCTGCGGCTCGAAGGCAAAGCCGGCGGCCACCGGCGGCCGCAGCCCCGCCTCGATCCGATAGCGGAAGGTGATCGCGCGCTCCTCGTCGAGAAGTTCGGCCTCCAGGCGGATGCGCACCGGCTCGTTCGGACGCCGCCGGCCGGTCCACAGCACCGACGCCATGCCGCCTTCGGCGGCAATCTCCTGCGCCAGGGTCCCCTTCGCCGCCGCCTGCACGAGTTGCAGCGAGCGGTAGAGGTTGGACTTGCCGGTGCCGTTTTCGCCGACGAACAGGTTCACCTGGCCGAGGTCCATGCGGATCGACCGGAGCGATCGGTAGTTTTCGGCAAGCATCGAACGCAGCAGCATCCCTTCACCTAAGCGATTTCGCACACCGGAGAAAAGGGAAATTACCCGCCGACGTTCATCCGACGCAGAAGCGCGCGTCCGGATCCTGCGCCAGGGCGGTAACGCTGTGCCGCTCGAGCGCCTTGGTCACCTCGACCGGATCGCCGGCAAGTTCGTCCGGCTGGATGATGTTGCCGATCGTGAACTCGAAACGGTTGCTCTTCTTGTTGAGGAGCTCGTGGAACACCGTCATGTCGCGCAGTTCCGTCGACCATTTCGCCAGCCAGTAGAACAGGCCGGAATTGCGCGCGCTCATGTGCACGGGCAGGATCGGCAGATCGTATTTGCGCGCCAGCGACACGGCCGACAGCTTCCATGGCCGCTCGTTCAGCCGCCCATCGGCCCAATAGGCGATGCGGCCGGACGGGAAGAGGATCGCAGCCTTGCCTTCGGCGATCGCCCGATTGGTGATCTGCAGCGTCTCGCGCGTCTTCAGCTTGCTCTTGTGCTCCTCGCGCCACTCGACGGGAATGATCATCTCGACGAAGCGCGGATTGACGCGGATGGCATCCCGGTTGGCGAAGAACATCATGTCCGGCCGGCGTTGCTTCAGCAGGTCGAACATGGCGATGCCGTCGGCAATTCCGGTCGGATGATTGCTGACCAGCAGGAAGCCGCCCTTTTTGGGAATGCGCTCGGCGGCGTGGACGGCCACGTCGAGCCTGAGGATATCGCTCAGCAGCTCGAAGGCCTGGAATCCCGGCATATTGGCGACCGCATCGGCAAATTCGATCGCCCGCCGATAATTGAGCAACGTGTAGAGAAAGGGCCGCATGACCGGCCAGAGCGGGTGGCGGACGATGCGGGTGCCGCGCTCGGCGATCAGCGTGTCGACGATATGTCCGGGCCGCCCCTGCGAGACCAGCGCCAGCGATTCTGTGAATTGTGCCAACGCCGTTGCCGAATCCCGTCTTGCCATGGTTGCGCCTGTCCGAATTCAGCCCGGTATCGCAGTTGCATATGATCTAAGCGTGACAGGCGCGAAGTCAATGTTAGCAAATCCCTAACCGGGAGGTCGCAGGATGCGGGCATGGATCAACTGCTCATCATCGCCGACCAGGCGCTGCTCGAAGAACGTGCGCGCTGGCTTTCGGCGCTCGCCGACGAGCGCCGGCTGTCGGCCAACACGATCGAGGCCTACGAGCGCGACACCCGCCAGTTCCTCGCCTTCCTGACCGGCCACCTCGCCGCGCCCGCCCGGCTCAAGGACATCGACCACCTGCGCCCCGCCGACCTGCGCGGGTTTCTCGCGGCGCGCCGGCGCGATGGTGCCGGCGCCCGAACGCTCGGCCGCGGCCTCGCAGGCCTGCGTTCCTTCCTGCGCCATCTCGAGCGCAAGGGCCTTGCCAATGCGGCGGGGGCGGCGGCGATCCGCTCGCCTAAGCAGCCGAAATCGCTGCCGAAGCCGCTGACCGACCAGCAGGCGCTCGCCGTCGTCGACGCCGGCGCGCAGCTCGCCGAGGAGCCGTGGATCAGCGTGCGCAATGCGGCGGTGCTGACGCTGCTCTATGGCTGCGGCCTGCGCATCTCCGAGGCGCTGTCGCTGACGCCGGACGATTTCTCCGGGGCGCCGAACGCGCTGCGCATTACCGGCAAGGGCGGCAAGACGCGGATCGTGCCGCTGCTCGAGGCGGCCCGCACGGGCGTTGCCGACTACATCCGCCTCTGCCCCTTTCCGCTCGCCGCCAACGAGCCGCTCTTCCGCGGCGCCCGCGGCGGGCCGCTGCAGGCGGCGATCATCCAGCGAGAGATGCAGAAACTGCGCGGCGCCCTCGGCCTGCCCGACAGCGCCACGCCGCACGCGCTACGCCATTCGTTTGCGACCCACCTGCTCGCCGGCGGCGGCGACCTTCGCACGATCCAGGAACTGCTTGGCCATGCCAGCCTTTCCACCACCCAGGTCTATACCGGCGTCGATTCGGCCAGGCTGCTGGAAATCTACGATCGGGCGCACCCGCGCGCCTGAGCCCGCCACGCAAACGCCGCGACGCCGTGCCAACAGTGTCGATCCCCCTCCCCGCTCTCCGGCCCCATTAAGGGATTGTGAGGGCCCGGTCGCTAGGGTGCCGCGACATCAGCTGGAGGCAATGCCATGTACCGCTTCAATCTGCAGGGCCGGACCGGGTTGGCGGACCGCCTCGCCGACGCCTGCCTGTGGCTGGTAGCGACCGCCCACATCATCGCCGCCGTCGCGTTTCTTTCCCTCCTTTTTTCGCTTTCGCCTGCCAGCGCCGCCACCAAATGCCACGGGCAGAACCTGCTGCCGCGGCTCGAGGCCGACGACCCCGCCGCCTATTCCAGGCTGATCCAGGAGGCGAAGGCGACGCCGAACGGCGAGGGCATCTTCTGGCGAATCGAGAAGGCTGGTACGCCACCGTCCTACCTGCTCGGCACGATGCATGTGACCGATCCGCGCGTGCTCGCCATGCCGAAGGGGGCTTCCGACGCCTACAAGGCCGCCGGGACCGTGGTCATCGAGTCCGACGAGATCGCAGACGAGAAGAAGGCGAGCGCCGCCCTGCTGGCGCGCCCGGACCTCACCATGTTCACCGACGGACGCACGATCCCCGGCCTGCTTGGCAAGAAGGATTCAGCGATCCTGGCCGCCGGCCTGAAAGCGCGCGGAATGTCGCTCGCCGCCGTCTCGCGCATGAAGCCCTGGATGATCGCCAGCTTCGTGGCGCTCCCGGCCTGCGAAATGGCGCGCAAGCAGTCTGGTGCGGCCTTCCTCGACCAGCAGCTCGCGAAGGACGCCATTCGGGACGGCAAGACGCTGAAGGGCCTGGAAACCCTGCTCGAACAGATTTCGGCGCTCGATTCCCTGCCGGTCGAGCCGCAGCTCGCCGGCCTCATCGAGGTGGTCCAGCTCGGCGACGGCATCGAGGACGTGATCGAGACGATGAGCCAGCTCTATCTGGCCGGCCAGACCGGCATGATCATGCCGATGATGCGCGCAGCCGTGCCGGAAGGTCAGGACGGCGAAGCCGGCTATGCCGACTTCGAGCAGCGCATCATCATCGACCGCAACCACCGCATGGCGGAGCGGGCAGCGCCGATTCTCGACGCCGGCAACGCCTTCGTCGCCGTCGGCGCCCTTCACCTGCCGGGCAAGGAAGGCCTCGTGGAACTGCTGCGGCAGGAGGGCTTCACCGTGACCCCCATGCTTTAGGCCGCCCTCACCCCCGCGTCATGCGCTGCACCAGGGCGGTCTTCCAGTAGAACTGGTGCACGAGCACGGCTGCGACGTGCCCGACGATCAGCACCCACATCAACACCTTCATCGGATCGGCGTGCAGGTCCGCTGCACTGCGAACGCCGAAATAGTAAGCGGCAATCCCGCTGAGCGGCATGGCGAAGAACAGCAGGTAGAAGGTCGCATGCGCGATCTTCGCCGCAAGCCTTGACAGCGGCGGTTCTTCGGCCGGAGCCTCCGGCGCGCCGAGCGCGAGGCGCAGAACGAGCCTGACGATCGCAAGACAGAGAACCGCAATGCCGACATAGGCATGCAGGTTCGCCGCCGCAATCTGGTCCGTCGACGGGCTGCCGCCGGTTCTCACGACGCGCCAAAGTTTATGCATGTCGTCGGCGAAAAGCAGATTGAACAGGATGAGCGCTGCCATGACCCAGTGGACAAGCCGCTGGGACAGCGAATAGGAGAGCGTGGAGATCGACATTTTCTTGCCCTTTATCAATAATTTAAGGGACACGACCTCCTGAAAATAAAAGCCGCGGCTCGATAGACAAGCCGCGGCTTCCAACATGGAGGAAATTTAATCCGCCGTTTGCGTTTTTACATGTGAATCGGCTTGAAGAAGGTCGCCAGGGCCGCCTCCTTGACCGCCTCCGACATGGTCGGGTGCGCGTGGCAGGTGCGGCCGAGGTCTTCGGCCGAGCCGCCGAATTCCATCAGCACGGCGATCTCGTGGATCATCTCGCCGGCGCCGAAGCCGACGATGTGGCCGCCGAGCACCCGGTCGGTCTCCTTGTCAGCCAGGATCTTGACGAAGCCGTCGGTGGCGAGCATCGCCCGGGCGCGGCCGTTGGCCATGAACGGGAACTTGCCAACCTTGTAGGCAACACCGGCGGCCTTCAGCTCTTCCTCGGTCTTGCCGACGGAGGCGACTTCCGGCTGCGTATAGACGACGCCCGGGATGACGTCGTAGTTCACGTGGCCCGCCTGGCCGGCGAGGATCTCGGCAAGTGCCACGCCCTCGTCCTCGGCCTTGTGGGCCAGCATCGGGCCGCGCACGACGTCGCCGATCGCATAGACGCCCTTGACGGTCGTCTGGAAGTGGTCGTCGATCTCGACGAAGCCACGCTTGTCCATGGCGACGCCCGCCTCCGCGAGGCCGAGGCCTTCGGTGTAGGGCCTGCGGCCGGTGGCGATCAGCACGACGTCGGCTTCGACCGTTACGGCCTCGCCGCCCTTGACGGGCTCGAACGTCACCTTCGCGCCGCCTGCGGTCTTCTCGACGCCCGTAACCTTGGCGCCGACCTTGATCTCCATGCCCTGCTTGGCGAGCATCCGCTGGAACTGCTTGGAGACCTCGCCGTCCATGCCGCCGAGGATGGTGTCGAGGTATTCGACCACCGTGACCTTGGCGCCGAGGCGCTGCCAGACCGAGCCGAGCTCGAGGCCGATCACGCCGCCGCCGACGACGACCAGCTTCTCCGGCACCTTGTCGAGCGCGATCGCGCCGGTCGAGGACACGATCACCTTCTCGTCGATCTCGACCGGCACGCCCGGAATGCCGGCGACGTCCGAACCGGTGGCGATCACGATCGCCTTGGTCTCGAGCACCTGCTCGCCCTTCTCGCCGAGGACGGCGACCTTGCCGGCGCCGAGCACCTTGCCGGTGCCCTGGAACGCCTCGATCTTGTTCTTCTTGAACAGGAAGGCGACGCCGTCGACGTTGGCCTTCACCGTCGCGTCCTTGTGGCCCATCATCTTTTCGAGGTTCAGCTTCGGCGCCAGGCCCTCGATGCCGAGCGCATCCATGCCGTGGGCGGCGTGGCTGTACATTTCCGAGGCGTGCAGCAGCGCCTTCGAGGGGATGCAGCCGACATTGAGGCAGGTGCCGCCGTAGGTGGCGCGCTTTTCGACGATCGCCACCTTGAGGCCGAGCTGCGCCGCCTTGACGGCGCAGACATAGCCGCCGGGACCGGAGCCGATTACAACGAGATCATATGCCATGAACAGTCCTTCCTGAGCGCGGCGGCTAGCGGCCGCCGCTGACGTTGAGGGCGGCACCCGTCACATAGGATGCCGCGTCCGAAAGTAGATAGAGGATCGATTGCGCAACCTCGTCCGGTGCGCCGGCGCGCTGCACCGGAATGGCTGCCGCCATATCGCGGGCCCGGTCAGGCAGGCCTCCGGAGGCATGGATGTCGGTGTCGATGATGCCCGGCCGCACGAGATTGACGCGTATGCCCTCGGCGGCAACCTCGCGGGCGAGGCCGATCGTGAAGGTGTCGATCGCGCCCTTGCTGGCCGCGTAATCGACGTACTGCCCGGCCGATCCGAGGATGGCCGCCATGGACGAAACGTTGACGATCACACCGCCGCGGCCGCCATGCTGGGTCGACATGCGCCGCACCGCCTCCTGCGCGCAGCGGATCGAGCCGATCACGTTGACGGCGAACATGCGCTCGAGGCGCTCGACGGAAATCTCGTCGAGGCGGGCGGGATGGCCGACGATGCCGGCATTGTTGACCAGCCCGTCGAGCCGAGAAAAGGTCGCGTCGACGGCGGCGAAGATCGAGGCCAGCCCGGCCTCCGTCCCGACATCGCCCTCGACGGCGACGGCCGAACCGCCGGCGTCGCGGATCTCGGCGACCACGGCCTCGGCCGCAGCCGCGTTGGAGGCGTAGTTCACCGCCACCTGCCAGCCGGCGGCCGCGGCCAGCCTGCAGGTGCTGGCGCCGATGCCGCGGCTTCCACCGGTGACGAGCAGCACGGGGTGGTCGGTCATTGCGCGCACTCCTTGAAGGTCAGTTCGTCCCAGGGAGCGATGTTAAGCTTCGCCTCCTCCCAGGCCCTGGAAAAGCGCAGCGCCGGGCCGAAGCCGGCGATCAGCAGCCGGTCGGCGGCATCGCTGTTCTCGGCGGGGACCGCCTCGGACAGCGCTCCGGCCTTGTCGATTGGATAGATGACGCCCTGCCACACGGTGCAGGCGGCAAGCTCATCGCCGGTCACATCGCCGCCCGGGCACGCGTTCATGATCATGCCGATCGAGCGGGTGACCTCGTCCGCCATCATGATGTGACCGTCGAGGACGAGTTCGCCCTTGACCGCCCGCACCTTGAAGCGGTGCGTGGCGGCGGCGGCCTCCGAGCCGACCGGCTCGAAGGCGAGTTCATAGGCGCCGTCGCGGTCGCCATAGACGGCGCGCTCCTGCCGGCACTCGGCGGCGAACGTGTTTGCGACAAGCAGCGGCAGCAGGAAAGTGGCCAGAACGGCTTGGTTGCGCATCGCTCACCCTGCCCGCTGCGTGGCAAGCTTGATGCCGAGCGCGATGAAGACGACGCCGCTGGTGCGGTCGATCCACTTGCTGGCCCGCGAGAAGGCAGCGCGCATCTTCGGCGTCGTCATGAACATCGAGACGCCGACGAACCAGAGGATCAGGCACGTCGCCATGACCAGGCCGTAGCCGAACTTCACCATCATCGGCGTGTGCGCGCTGACCGCGGTCGAGAAGATCGACAGGAAGAAGAACACCGCCTTGGGGTTCAGCGCATTGGCCATGAAGCCGAGCCCGAAGGCCCGCGCAGCCGACTGGCGCTTTTCGCCGGCAATCACTGCCGCCGAACCCGGAGCGATCTCGGTCGCCCCTGCCCGCAGCGCCTTGACGCCGATGTAGACGAGATAGGCGACGCCGCACCACTTGACGACGTTGAAGAGGTAGATCGACTGGGAGATGATCAGCCCAAGCCCCAGGATCGTGTAGGTGACGTGGACCATCAGCGAGGCGCCGATGCCGAGGGAGGTGACGATCGCCGCGCGTCGACCGTGCAGGATCGACTGTCGCATGACCATGGCCAGGTCGGCGCCGGGGGAGACGATGGCGAAGGAGAAGATCGCCATCAGCGAGGCAAGCTCGATCAAGTAGGTATGCATCTCAGGTCTCCGGGTCGCATCCACGCGGGCGTGGCGCGTCGATCATAGAACCAAGGCAGCGAACATGCAGAACAGCCCGGCCAGGGCGCCGAGCCAAATCAGTGAACGGATATAAGCAATACCAGCGAGATAGAGCGGAACATAGAGGATGCGGCAGCCGAGCCAGATCAGGGCGCCCCGATAGCCCCAGCCGGAAGGATCGCCGACGATCGCCAGCGCCAGCGCCAGGCCGACGAAGACCGGATAGGTCTCGCGCAGGTTGGCCGAGGCGCGCTCCGCCCGACCCGCCAGCACGCCGGCCGGCTTGCGCCGGTCGTCGCGCGGGCCGGCGTTCCATTTCGGCCCGAGCTCCAGCGTGGACAGGGCGCCCTGCAGCCCCACCTGCAGGACGAGCAGCGCCGCGCTCCAGGCCACGAGCGTGACAAAGGCGGATGCGGCAGGCGCTGCTGCGTCCATAATGCAGCCCTTAGAGGTCCAGAACCAGACGCTCGGGATCCTCCAGGCTTTCCTTGACGCGTACGAGGAAGGTCACCGCTTCCTTGCCGTCGACAATCCGGTGGTCGTAGGACAGCGCCAGGTACATCATCGGGCGGATGACGATCTGGCCGGCGACGACGACCGGCCGCTCCTGGATCTTGTGCATGCCGAGGATACCCGACTGCGGCGCGTTCAGGATCGGCGAGGACATCAGCGAGCCGTAGACGCCGCCGTTGGAGATGGTGAAGGTGCCGCCCTGCATGTCGGCCATCGACAGCTGCCCATCGCGGGCGGCCTTGCCGAGGCGGCCGATTTCCTTCTCGATCTCGGCGATCGACATCTGGTCGGCGTCACGCACGACCGGAACGACGAGGCCCTTGTCGGTGCCGACGGCGACGCCGACGTGGCAGTAGTTCTTGTAGATGATGTCGGTGCCGTCAATCTCGGCGTTGACGGCCGGCAGTTCCTTCAGCGCGTGCGTCACGGCCTTGGTGAAGAAGCCCATGAAGCCGAGCTTCACGCCGTGCTTCTTCTCGAAGATGTCCTTGTAGCGGGCCCGCAGGTCCATCACCGCCTTCATGTCCACCTCGTTGTAGGTGGTCAGCATGGCGGCGGTGTTCTGGGCATCCTTGAGGCGCTTGGCGATCGTCTGGCGCAGGCGCGTCATCTTCACGCGCTCCTCGCGCGGCGCGTCGGCCTCCGAGGACGGTGCGCGGGCGATCTTGATCGGCTCGGCCGGAGCAGCCGGAGCGGCCGGGGCGGAGATGCCCCTGGCGACGGCGGCGATCACATCACCCTTCAGCACCTGGCCGCGCTTGCCGGAGCCGTCGACCTGCTCGGCCGACAGGCTGTTTTCGGCGAGCATCTTGGCGGCGGCCGGAGCCGGCGGCATGGAGGAAACGGCCGCAGCGGATGCAGCCGGGGCGGCGGCAGCAGCAACGGGCTCGGCAGCCTTTGCAGCCGGAGCCGCGGCGCCGGCGGATGCGCCTTCGGCGATCTGGCCGAGCAGCGCGCCGAGGCCGACGGTTTCGCCGTTCCCGGCGAGGATTTCGGAGAGCACGCCGGATGCCGGCGCCGGCACCTCGACCGTCACCTTGTCGGTTTCGAGTTCGACGATCGGCTCATCTGCCTTGATGACATCGCCGACCTTCTTGAACCAGGTGCCGACCGTCGCTTCGCTGACGGATTCACCAAGGGTCGGGACGCGGATTTCAGTAGCCATTGTTCAAGTCCTGAAATGTTGAAAGGTTGAATTCTGTGGCGATCCCGCGTCTTTCGAACGCAGGATCAGGCTCGGCATGGTCGATATCTGATAGTGGAAGCCGATGGCGGCGCGGATGACCGGGTCGGCGTCGGCAAGCGCGCGCGCCGCACCCTCGTCCTCCGCTTCGATCACCGCCAAGCCCCAGGCGCCCTCGCCTTCGAGAACCGGGCCGACGGCGATTGCCGTTCCGGCGGCGGCCTGGCTGCGCCAGTAGTCGGCATGGCGGTCCATCGTCTCCATTTCCTTTGCACTCGCGTCATGCGGGAAGGTTGGGCGCGGCGGCACAAGTTTCAAGTGAAAATATGCCACCGCGCCGTCCTCCATCAGCCGCCGAGCGCATCCTCGAGGAACGCCGCGAGCTGTTCAAGGTGCTTGGACATCAGCCCCGTCGCCGGCGACGCCGCCGCCGGGCGGCCGGTGTAGCGGACCCGCCGGTGCTTGGCATCGATGTGGTCGAGCACCCATTCCAGATACGGATCGATGAAGGACCAGGCGCCCATGTTCTTCGGCTCTTCCTGGCACCAGACCATCTCCGCGTTGCGGAAGCGCGACAGCTCGTTGATCAGCGCCTTGGCCGGGAACGGATAGAGCTGCTCGACGCGCAGCAGGTAGACGTCGTCGACGCCGCGCTTCTCGCGCTCTTCGAGCAGATCGTAGTAGACCTTGCCCGAGCACATGACGACGCGCCGGATCTTGGCGTCCTTCTGCAGCTTGATCGGGCCGTCCTTGATGACCTCCGCATCGTCCCACAGCAGCCGGTGGAACGAGCTTTCGCCGGCGAGTTCCGACAGGCTCGAGACCGCCCGCTTGTGACGCAGCAGCGACTTCGGCGTCATCAGGATCAGCGGCTTGCGGAAATCGCGGCGCATCTGCCGGCGCAGGATGTGGAAGTAGTTCGCCGGCGTCGTGCAGTTGGCGACCTGCATGTTGTCCTCGGCGCACAGCTGCAGGAAGCGTTCGAGGCGGGCGGAGGAATGCTCCGGCCCCTGGCCCTCGTAGCCATGCGGCAGCAGGCAGACGAGCCCCGACATGCGCAGCCACTTGCGCTCGCCCGAAGAGATGAACTGGTCGAACAGCACCTGCGCGCCGTTGGCGAAGTCGCCGAACTGGGCTTCCCAGAGCGTCAGCGCGTTCGGACGGGCCAGCGAGTAGCCGTATTCGAAGCCGAGCACAGCTTCTTCCGAGAGCATCGAGTTGATGACCTCGAAGCGTGCCTGGGTGGGGGACAGGTTGGCGAGCGGGATGTAGCGCTCTTCGGTCTCCTGGTCATAGAGGACCGAGTGGCGCTGCGAGAAGGTGCCGCGCTCGCAGTCCTGGCCGGACAGGCGGATCTTGTGGCCGTCGAGGCAGAGCGTGCCTAAGGCAAGCGCCTCCGCCATGGCCCAGTCGATGCCCTCGCCCGTCTCGATCATCTGCGCCCGGTTGTCCATGAAGCGCTGGATGGTGCGGTGCGCCTTGAAGCCTTCCGGGATGGTGGACAGCTTGCGGCCGACCTCCTTCAGCTGCTTCATCGGCACCGAGGTCTTGCCGCGGCGCTGCTCGTCGGCATTGTCGGCGGCGCGCAGGCCCGACCAGACGCCATCCAGCCAGTCGGCCTTGTTCGGCTTGTAGGACTGGCCGGCCTCGAATTCCTGTTCGAGCTTGGCGCGCCAGTCGGCCTTCATCTTCTCCAGTTCGCCCTCGGTGATCAGGCCCTCGGCGACCAGCCGCTGCGCATAAAGCTGCACGACCGTCTTGTGGCCCCGGATCGCCTTGTACATCTTCGGCTGCGTGAACGACGGCTCGTCGCCTTCGTTGTGGCCGAAGCGGCGGTAGCAGAACATGTCGACGACGACCGGCTTGTGGAACTTCATCCGGTATTCGGTGGCGATCTTCGCCGCGTAGACGACCGCTTCCGGATCGTCGCCGTTGACGTGGAAGATCGGCGCCTCGATCATCTTCGCCACGTCGGAGGGATAGGGCGAGGACCGCGAGAAGGCCGGATTGGTGGTGAGGCCGATCTGGTTGTTGATGATGAAGTGCACCGTGCCGGCGACGCGGTAGCCGCGCAGGCCGGACAGGCCGAGGATTTCGGCCACGACGCCCTGCCCCGCAAAAGCGGCGTCGCCGTGGATGAGCAGCGGCATCACCTTGACGCGCTCGCGCAGCGGAATGATGTCGCCTTCGAAGATCGTCGCCATCTGGTCCTGCTTGGCGCGCGCCTTGCCCATGACCACCGGGTTGACGATCTCCAGGTGCGACGGGTTCGCCGTCAGCGACAGGTGGACGCTGTTGTTGTCGAACTCGCGGTCCGACGAAGCGCCGAGGTGATACTTCACGTCGCCCGAACCTTCGACGTCATCGGGGGCATAGGAGCCGCCCTTGAACTCGTGGAAGATCGCCCGGTGCGGCTTGGCCATCACCTGGGAGAGCACGTTCAGGCGGCCGCGATGGGCCATGCCGAGGACGATCTCCTTCAGGCCGAGCTGGCCGCCGCGCTTGATCAGCTGCTCGAGCGCCGGGATCAGCGACTCTCCGCCATCGAGGCCGAAACGCTTGGTGCCCTTGTACTTGACGTCGATGAACTGCTCGAAGCCTTCCGCCTCGACCAGCTTCTGCAGGATCGCCCGCTTGCCCTCCGGCGTGAAACCGACACCCTTGTCCGGCCCCTCGATGCGCTCCTGGATCCAGGACTTCACCTCCGGGTCGGAGATGTGCATGAACTCGACGCCGAGCGTCGAGCAGTAGGTGCGCTGGAGGATTTCCAGCATCTGCGGGATCGTCGCGTATTCGAGCCCGAGCACGTTATCGAGGAAGATCTTGCGGTCGTAGTCCTTCTCCTCGAAGCCGTAGGTCTTCGGCGACAGCTCGTGATAATCCTCGACCGGATCGGCAAGTTCGAGCGGATCGAGCTTGGCATGCAGGTGGCCGCGCATGCGGTAGGCGCGGATCATCATGATGGCGCGGACGGAATCGCGCGTGGCCTGCTGGACCACGCTTTCGCTGACCGGCACGCCGGTCTGGATGGCAGCCGCCTCGGCCTTCGCCTTGATCTTCTTCTCGACGACCTTTTCGACCGTGCCCCAGTCGCCGTCGAGCGCCGATACGAGCTCGCCATTGGCGGCGATCGGCCAGTTGGACTTCTTCCAGGACGCGCCCTTCGCCGCCTTCACGACGTCGGCGGGCTGGTCGTCAAGGCTCTTGAAGAAGCTCTGCCACTCGGGCGACACCGAGGACGGGTCCTCTTCGAAACGGGCATAGAGCTGCTCGATATAGGCCGCGTTGGCGCCATCGAGGAACGAGGTTACCTGAAACTGTTCGTTGGCGTCTTGTCTTGCCATGTGTGCCACTCGCGGGCGCCGCGCCCGCCTCCTGACTGAAAACCACTCCCGAAACTCAAGTCCGGGAGAAATGCCCGCCCGGCCCCTCGCAACGGCGGGGCCCGGGCGACCTTCACGGAACGGCCGGCTCAGCGCCGGCCGTTAATGTCCTCAGCCCTTGAGGACTTCGACGAGGGTCTTGCCGAGGCGTGCCGGCGAGGGCGAGACGCGGATGCCGGCCGATTCCATCGCCGCAATCTTCGATTCTGCGTCGCCCTTGCCGCCGGAAACCACAGCGCCGGCGTGGCCCATGGTGCGGCCCTTCGGCGCCGTACGGCCCGCGATGAAGCCGGCCATCGGCTTCTTGCGGCCCTTCTTGGCTTCGTCGATCAGGAACTGCGCCGCGTCTTCCTCGGCCGAGCCGCCGATCTCGCCGATCATGATGATCGACTGGGTGGCGTCGTCGGCGAGGAACATCTCCAGCACGTCGATGAACTCGGTGCCCTTGACCGGGTCGCCACCGATGCCGACCGCGGTGGTCTGGCCGAGGCCTTCGTTCGTGGTCTGGAACACGGCTTCATAGGTCAGCGTGCCCGAGCGCGAGACGATGCCGACCGAGCCCTTGCGGAAGATCGAGCCCGGCATGATGCCGATCTTGCATCCTTCCGGCGTCAGGATGCCCGGGCAGTTCGGGCCGAGAAGGCGCGACTTCGACTTGTCGAGCTTGGCCTTGACCCGCACCATGTCCATGACCGGGATGCCCTCGGTGATGCAGGTGATGAACGGGATCTCGGCGTCGATCGCCTCGATGATCGCATCCGCTGCACCTGCCGGCGGAACATAGATCACGGTCGCGTCGGCGCCGGTCTTTTCCTTGGCTTCGGCGACGGAAGCGAAGATCGGCAGCACAGTGCCGTCGACGCCCGAAGACCAGGTTTCGCCGCCCTTCTTCGGGTGGATGCCGCCGACCATCTTGGTGCCGTAATAGGCGAGCGCCTGTTCGGTATGGAAGGTGCCGGTCTTGCCGGTCAGGCCCTGAACCAGGACCTTGGTGTCCTTGTTGACGAGAATAGACATTCTTTCCGGTCCTTCCAGATTAGGCTTTGATCGCCGCGACGATCTTCTTCGCCGCATCGTCAAGGTCGTCGGCCGCAGTGATCGCCAGACCCGACTCGTTGAGGATCTTCTTGCCGAGCTCGACATTGGTGCCTTCGAGGCGAACGACGAGCGGAACCTTCAGACCGACTTCCTGAACGGCCGCGACGACGCCTTCGGCGATGACGTCACAGCGCATGATGCCGCCGAAGATGTTGACGAGGATGCCCTCGACCTTCGGGTCGGCGGTGATGATCTTGAAGGCGGCCGCCACCTTCTCCTTGCCGGCGCCACCGCCGACGTCGCAGAAGTTGGCCGGCTCCTTGCCGTAGAGCTTGATGATGTCCATCGTCGCCATGGCGAGGCCGGCGCCGTTGACCATGCAGCCGATGTTGCCGTCGAGCGCCACGTAGGCGAGGTCCCACTTGGAGGCCTCGATTTCCTTGGCGTCCTCTTCGGTCTCGTCGCGCAGCGCCTTGATGTCGTCGTGGCGGAACAGCGCGTTGCCGTCGAAGGAGACCTTGGCATCGAGCACGCGCAGGTGGCCGTTTTCCATGACGATCAGCGGGTTGATCTCGAGCAGCGCCATGTCCTTCTCGACGAAGGCCTTGTAGAGCGCCGGGAACAGCGACTTGGCGTCTTCGGCAGCCGCACCCGACAGTTCGAGCGCCCTGGAGATCGTGGCGACGTCGGCGGCGGTGACGCCGGCTTCCGGATCGATGGCGATCGTGTGGATCTTCTCCGGCGTGTCGTGGGCGACGGCCTCGATGTCCATGCCGCCTTCGGTCGAGACGACGAAGGCAACGCGACCGACCGAGCGGTCGACCAGCAGCGAGCAATAGAGCTCACGGGCAATGTCGGCACCGTCTTCGATGTAGAGGCGATTGACCTGCTTGCCGGCCTCGCCGGTCTGGGCCGTCACCAGGGTGTTGCCGAGCATTTCCTTGGCGTGAGCAACGACCTCGTCGATCGACTTCGCAAGGCGAACGCCGCCCTTAGCGTCGGGGCCGAGTTCCTTGAACTTGCCCTTGCCGCGGCCACCGGCGTGGATCTGGCTCTTGACCACGTAGAGCGGGCCGGGGAGCTTCCTGGCGGCGGCCTCGGCCTCTTCGACCTTGAGGATGGCGACGCCCTCGGCGACCGGTGCGCCATAGCTCTTCAGCAGCGCTTTCGCCTGATATTCGTGAATGTTCATGGAAAAATCCTCTCTCTTCGCCGAAGCGGATTACTTCAGCGCCGGAGCGATGTTGATGCAGGCTTCGCAGAGGCCGGCGACCGCGCCGACCGACTTGTCGAAGGCTTCCTTTTCGGCCTTGTTGAGGTCGATCTCGACGATGCGCTCGACGCCGCCGGCACCGAGAACGACCGGAACGCCGACATACATGTCCTTGACGCCGTACTGGCCGGACAGGTGAGCGGCGACCGGCAGGACGCGCTTCTTGTCCTTCAGGTAGGATTCGGCCATCTCGATCGCCGAGGCGGCCGGAGCGTAGTAGGCCGAGCCGGTCTTCAGCAGGCTGACGATCTCGGCGCCGCCGTCACGGGTGCGCTGGATGATCTGGTCTAGACGCTCCTGCGTGCACCAGCCCATCTTGACGAGGTCCGTGAGCGGGATGCCGGCGACGGTGGAGTAGCGGGCGAGCGGCACCATGGTGTCGCCGTGGCCGCCGAGCACGAACGCGGTGACGTCCTGGACGGAGACGTTGAATTCCTCGGAGAGGAACAGGCGGAAGCGGGCCGAGTCCAGCACGCCGGCCATGCCGACGACCATGTTCTTCGGCAGGCCGGAGAACTTCTGCAGCGCCCAGACCATCGCGTCGAGCGGGTTGGTGATGCAGATGACGAAGGCGTTCGGGGCATACTTCTTGATGCCGGCACCGACCTGTTCCATAACCTTGAGGTTGATGCCGAGCAGGTCGTCGCGGCTCATGCCCGGCTTGCGGGCGACGCCGGCGGTGACGATGCAGACGTCCGCGCCTTCGATCGCCGCATAGTCGCTGGCACCGGTGAGCGAGGCGTTGAAGCCCTCGACCGGGGACGACTGGGCGATGTCGAGGCCTTTGCCCTGGGGGATGCCGTCGGCAATGTCGAACAGAACGATGTCGCCCAGTTCCTTCAGGCCGGCCAGATGGGCCAGCGTGCCACCGATCATTCCAGAGCCAATGAGTGCGATCTTCTTGCGCGCCATGAAAGTGCTTCCTTTGCGATCTATCTCCGAAAGCTGGGTACCCGCAAATGCCCAACCGTCCGGCAGAACGGATTAGCGCCCGAACGTTAAAATATCAACCACTACTTTGGACGTCAGGAATTTCAATCGGTTAGAACATGAAATTCTTACGTCAACGTAAGAATTGATGCTGCAATTCCGTCACAAACCGGCCGTTCTTCTACGATGACTGTCCGCATATTCAATGCTGCGGATCTCGATGAGGCGGGAAACGGTGCGGTCGAACTCGAAGCCTTCCGTCCCCTTCTTCGCCACCAGCAGTTTCTCCGGCGCGGCCGCCGCCGAGGCAAACAGGCGCGCGCCGTGATCGTAAATCGTATCGACCAGGTTGATGAACCGCTTCGTCTCGTTGCGCTTGTGCGGCCCAAGCAGGGGAATGTGGTCGAGGAAGATCGTATCGTAACGCTTCAGGATGGCGAGATAATCGGCCGCGCCGTGCGGCTGCTCGCACAGATCGCCGAAGGAAAAGCGCGCGACAGTGCCCGCCGCGGCCGGAATGGCGATCTTGCGGCCTCGGAACGTCACGGTGGCCGGCTGCACCTCCCGGCCCGCCGTCTCCCGCTGCCACGCCCGATCCATCGCCTCGTCGGCCTCGGCCCCGAGCGGATAACGGAAGACCGGCAGGCCGGCGTCCTTCTCCAGCCGGTAGTCGGTCTCCGAATCCAGCGCGACGATCTCGACATGCTTCTTCAGGAGATCGACGAAGGGCAGAAATAGGCCGCGGTTCAGCCCGTCCTTGTAAAGATTGTCAGGCTCGACGTTCGACGTGGCGACCAGGATGCAGCCGCGCGAAAACAGCTCGCCGAACAGCCGCGACAGGATCATCGCATCGGCGATGTCGGTAACGGAGAACTCGTCGAAGCAGAGGAGCCGCGCCTCCTCGATTAGGCTTTCGGCGACGGGCGGAACGGGATCGGCCTGCTTCGTCTCGCCGTTCTTCAGCTTCTGCCGGTGCTTGTGGATGCGGTCATGCACATCGGCCATGAACTCATGGAAGTGCGCCCTGCGCTTGCGCTTGATCGGCACCAGCCCGAAGAACAGGTCCATCAGCATGGTCTTGCCGCGCCCTACCCCGCCATGGATGTAGAGGCCGCGCGGCACGGCGGACTTCTCCGGCTTTCGGGACGCGAACAGCCAGCCGAGCGCGCTCGTCTTGCGCGCCGGGCGCTGGGACCGGATCGCCTCCAGCAAGGCATCGAAGCGCAGCGCCATCGCGGCCTGCAGCGGATCGGGCTGCAGTTCGCCGGCCGCCACCATCGCGCTCAGCCTGTCGGAGACACCGTGTTCGGGATAGGCGGAGACCTTGTCCCAATCCTGCTTGATGGGCACCGAAGTCGATCTCCGTATTGAATGGCGCTGATTGCGCTCAGCGCGACAGGCTGATCGGCTGCCCGCTGGAGGTCGAGCCTTCGAAACGCGACTCGCCGGTCTTGGCCAGCCGCGCGATCGCATTGCCGCTGCGATCCTTGAGGATCACCTGCGTGCCGGCCACTTCCCACGAGCCCATCTGCGTCAGTTCGCCGGCGCAGCCGCGCGTCCCGCCCCGCGAACCGGAGCCGAGATTGGTCAGCGTCAGGAACATGTCGCACGAGGTCGGCCCGTTGGCGACCCGCCAGTTACCGACCATCGCTTCCTTCTTGACCTCTAGGCCGCCGGCAGCCGGGCCAGCCGTGCCGGGCGTCACCATGGTCATGTCCGTCGGCGGCGCTTCCGGGAACTGCGAGGTGCTCGTTGAGGGGTCGGGCAACTGGCTGGAGGAGACGCTGCCGACCGGCGCAGCCTGGAGCGGGGCGACGGGCCGCGAGTCGAAGCCGCTCATCGAGGTCCTCTGGCAACCGGCCAGAGCGAGCGCCATCATCAATCCGCCTGCCACGTACTGGATCCGCATATCGATACTGCCCTCTTTGCGCGACACCATGGATAAGGAGTAACCCCGGCCGGATTAGCGTGAATCGCCGGACCGAATCAAGTGTGCTGGCAACGTTTTGCCATCAGCCGCCACCGGCGGCCTCAAATCACGGCAACCGGTTCGTCTGGCGCGCCCGTACCCACACCAGCGCGGCGCCCGAATGGTTCCGAGAGTTGGCCCGACCGAGGCCGGGCCATCCAACCGTCAGAGCCGGCGCTCGACCAGCATCTTCTTGATTTCGCCGATCGCCTTCGCCGGGTTCAGCCCCTTCGGGCAGGCCTGGGCGCAGTTCATGATCGTGTGGCAGCGATAGAGGCGGAACGGATCCTCGAGGTTGTCGAGACGCTCGCCGGTGGCCTCGTCTCTGGAGTCGATCAGCCAGCGATAGGCCTGCAGCAGCACGGCCGGGCCGAGATAGCGGTCGCCGTTCCACCAGTAGCTCGGACAGGAGGTCGAGCAGCAGGCGCACAGGATGCACTCGTAAAGGCCGTCGAGCTTCTGCCGGTCCTCATGGCTCTGCAGCCATTCCTTGGCAGGCGTCGGCGAGACCGTCTTCAGCCAGGGCTCGATCGAGCGGTGCTGGGCGTAGAAATGCGTCAGGTCCGGAACGAGATCCTTGACCACCGGCATATGCGGCAGCGGGTAGACCTTCACCGCGCCGTTGACCTCATCCATGCCCTTGGTACAGGCCAGCGTATTGGTGCCGTCGATGTTCATCGCGCAGGAGCCGCAGATGCCCTCGCGGCAGGAGCGGCGCAGCGTCAGCGTCGGATCGATCTTGTTCTTGATGTAGAGCAGCGCGTCGAGCACCATCGGGCCGCAGTCGTCGACATCGACATAGTAGGTGTCGATCGACGGGTTCTTGCCGTCGTCCGGGCTCCAGCGGTAGACGCGGAACTCGCGGGTGTTGGTCGCGCCGGCCGGCTTGGGCCAGACCTTGCCTTCGGTGACCTGCGAGTTCTTGGGGAGAGCGAGTTCAACCATATCCAGTTTTCCTCGGGATCAGTAGACGCGCGCCTTCGGCGCGATCTTCTGCGGATCGATGCCGGGGGCGATGAGATCGGTGTGGACCGGGCGGTAGTCGAGCTTCACGTCGCCGGCCTCGTTCACCCAGGCAAGCGTGTGCTTGCGCCAGTTGACGTCGTCGCGGCCGCCGAGCGGACCATCCTTGTAATCCTCGCGGGCGTGCGCGCCACGGCTTTCCTTGCGGGCCTCGGCGCTGACGACCGTGGTGATGGCGTTGGCCATCAGGTTTTCCAATTCCAGCGTCTCGACCAGGTCGGAGTTCCAGATCAGCGAGCGGTCGGTGACCTTCAGGTCGGCCATCTCGCCCCAGAGCTCCTTCATGCGGCGGCAACCGGCTTCCAGCGATTCCTGGGTGCGGAACACGGCGGCGTCTTCCTGCATGGTGCGCTGCATCCTGTCGCGCAGCACAGCCGTCGGCGTGCCACCATCGGCATAACGCAGCCGGTCGAAGCGCTCGATGATCCGGTCGCAAGCGGCCTTGTCGAGCTCCGGCACCGGCGCGGCACGGTCGATGACCTCACCGGCGCGGATCGCCGCTGCGCGACCGAAGACCACGAGGTCGATCAGCGAGTTGGAGCCGAGGCGGTTGGCGCCGTGAACCGAGGCGCAGCCGGCCTCGCCGACCGCCATCAGGCCGGGCGCGATGCGCTCCGGGTTGGCGCCGTCGGCGTTGAGCACCTCGCCCCAGAAGTTCGTCGGAACGCCGCCCATGTTGTAGTGAACGGTCGGCAGCACCGGGATCGGTTCGCGGGTGACGTCGACGCCGGCAAAAATCTTCGCGCTCTCGGAGATGCCCGGCAGGCGCTCGTGCAGCACGGCCGGATCGAGATGATCGAGGTGCAGGTAGATGTGGTCCTTGTTCTTGCCGACGCCGCGGCCCTCGCGGATCTCAAGCGTCATGCAGCGCGAAACGACGTCGCGCGAGGCAAGGTCCTTGGCCGACGGCGCATAGCGCTCCATGAAGCGCTCACCCTCGGAGTTGACGAGATAGCCGCCCTCGCCGCGGGCGCCCTCGGTGATCAGACAGCCGGAGCCGTAGATTCCGGTCGGGTGGAACTGAACGAACTCCATGTCCTGCAGCGGCAGGCCGGCGCGGGCCGCCATGCCGCCGCCGTCGCCGGTGCAGGTGTGCGCCGAGGTCGCCGAGAAATAGGCGCGGCCATAGCCGCCGGTCGCCAGGACCACCATCTTGGCGGAGAAGCGATGGATCGTGCCGTCATCGAGGTTCCAGGCGACGACGCCGGTGCAGCGGCCGTCGGCCGACATGATCAGGTCGATCGCGAAATATTCGATGAAGAACTCGGCGTTGTGCCGCAGCGACTGGCCGTAGAGCGTGTGCAGGATGGCGTGGCCGGTGCGGTCGGCGACCGCGCAGGTGCGCTGCACCGGCGGGCCCTCGCCGTAGTTCTGCATGTGGCCGCCGAACGGCCGCTGGTAGATCTTGCCTTCCTCGTTGCGCGAGAACGGCACGCCGTAGTGCTCGAGCTCATAGACCGCCTTCGGCGCTTCCATGGCGAGGTACTGCATGGCGTCGACGTCGCCGAGCCAGTCCGAGCCCTTGACGGTGTCGTAGAGGTGCCACTGCCAGCTGTCGGGCGTCATGTTCTGCAGCGACGCGGCAATGCCGCCCTGGGCGGCCACGGTGTGCGAGCGGGTCGGGAAGACCTTGGTGATGCAGGCCGTCTTCAGACCCTGTTCGGCCATGCCGAGGGTCGCGCGCAGACCGGCGCCGCCGGCGCCCACCACCACCACGTCGAACGCGTGATCGACATAGGTGTAGGCCTTGCCGTTCTGATTGGGCGAGGAGATCGAAGCCATGGCGAGATTATCCTGCGAAAGCGATCTTCAGCACGGCGAAAAGACAGAGTCCGCCGACCAGAGCCGCAAAGAAGGTGTTGAGCATGAGCAGGAGGATTTTTCCACCTTCTGCATGGACATAGTCCTCGATGATGACCTGCATCCCGAGCTTCATGTGAAAGAGGCCGGAGATGACCACGAGGCCCATCAGCACCGCGACCACCGGATGCGACAGCGCCGCACGCACTTCCGCATAGGGCGCGCCGGAATAAGAGACGAGGAAGCCGACGAAGAACAATAGCAGCGGCAGGTTGGCGACGGCCGTCAGCCGCTGGCGCCAGAAGTGTTCGGTGCCGTCCTTGGCCGAACCGAGACCGCGGACGCGGCCGAGAGGTGTACGCATATCCATGTCAGTTTCCTCAGCGGACCAGATAGCCGATGACCCAGGTCAGCACCGCCAATGCGGCGGATGCAACCGGCATCGCCATTGCGACGCGGGTGGAGAGATGCTTCTCGTAGCCGTGGCCGGTATCCCAGACCAGATGGCGGATGCCGCCGAGCATATGATGGAACAGCACCCAGGTGTAGCCGAACAGGATCAGCATGCCGATCCAGGTGCCGAAGAACCAGCTGACCCAGTTGAAATAGGCCTCGCCCATCGCCGCGGCGATCAGCCACCACGCGACGAGAACCGTGCCGACATAGAGCGCGCCGCCGGTGATGCGGTGCATGATCGACATGACCATCGTCGGGATCGGCTTGTAGATCTGGAGATGCGGCGAGAGCGGCCGGCTTTTTGTGACATTCGTCATCAGAACCCTCACGGAAATCCCGGAGAATGGCCCCGCTAACTGGACTGTGGTGCTCCGGAATTGCACTTCATTGTGTGCGCAATGCAATGATTGCGACGTTTAATCACCCAACTGCGGAACCACAAGTGTCATTGCACTGCAAAATCAATTTAATCGATTAGGACGATGAGGCACCTCCGCACCCGTTAACCAATCTTAACGAATGCCGCCGCCCCGTTAACCAATTCCGGTGACTTTGGCTCGGGAATGGGCAACATTGGCGTTAGCAAATCGTTAAGGATAACCTGGAGGCGAACAGAATGAATCTGTTTACAAAAGCCTGCATGACCGCGATCGCGCTTGCCGCCATGACGCTGCCGCTGTTCCAGGCCGCACCTTCCGAAGCGCGCGACAACAATCGCCACCGTCATCACCACCGCGCCTCGAATTCTGAATTCTTCGGCGGCGCCATGCGCGACGACAGGCACTTCAACAGCCGGCATATGGCACGCCGCGACGGACGCTTCGACCGCGGCTTCGGGAGCATCGACCGGGGATTCGGGAGCATTGACCGCGGCTTCGGGAGCATCGACCGCGGCGTCGGGACCGTCGACCGCGGCTTCGTAACCGTCGACCGCGGCTTCGGGTCTGTTGGCCGACGCTGGCAGGACCGGGGCTGGGGTCGGTTCGGCGGCTCGCAACTCGATCGTCCCGCCCCTTACTATACCGGATCGGCCCGTCCCTACTATGCCGGCCAATACCGCCTGTACAATAACAGCGACGTCGCCGGCAATTTCTATGGCGGCGCCATCTCCGGCTATCAGGATCCCGGCAACGGCAATTATTTCTACACCAACGGCTACGGTTCTGGCGACATGGGTGATGGCGGCGGCTATCCGACGCCCGCATCGTCCAATCGCGCCAAGCTCATCGTCGTCACGCCGGAAACCGAGACCGCCAGCTGCGCCTGGGAGGCCGGGGTCTGCGTCATCCGGCCCTAGTCTCGGGCCGGGCATGCAATTGAACCATCGGCTGCGCGTGCGGCCCGGTCAGCGCATCGCCTCCTCGGCCGTCAGCGCCCGCTCGCGGGTACCTGAAACGATGATCTCCAGAACCTCGTGTTCGTCGGTGTGCCTGATGTAGCGGTCGCCGGCCGACTCGCCGCGCTTCAGCACCATCACGCGATCGCCGACGGCGAAGATATCGACCAGCCGGTGCGAGATGATGATCTGGGCGACACCCTGGCGCTTCAGTTCCAGCATCGTCTCCAGCAGGCGGTTGGTCGCCATCACCGAAAGGTTGGCGGTCGGCTCGTCAAGGATCACCACCCGCGGCTCGAAGGAAATCGCCCGGGCGATCGCGACGGACTGCTGGCGGCCGCCCGACAGGCTCTCGACCTTCTGGTAGACCGAGTTGACGTCGACCTTGAGCCGCTTCAGCACCCTGTCGGCCTCCGCATACATCTTGCGCCGATTGACGAACGGACCGGTGAGCGGCCAGCGGCCGAGAAAGATGTTCTGCCCGACGTCCATGTTCCCGCACAGCGCGAAGTCCTGGTAGATCATCTCGATGCCGACGTCGCGGCTCTCGTGCGGGCTTTTGAAGTGAACCGGCTGACCGGCGACGAAGATCTCGCCGGCATCGCGCTGGTAGGCGCCGGTCAGGATTTTCATCAGCGTCGACTTGCCGGCGGAATTGTCGCCGACCAGACCGAGGATTTCGCCGGGATAGAGCACCAGGTCGACCGAGCGCAGCGCCTGGACCGCACCGAACGCCTTTTCGATGCCGCGCATTTCGACGATCGGCGTGCCTTGCGTCTCACCCGGCATGCTTGGCCTCCACTGCTTGCCCGCGTCGCGCCCGCCATGACCGCACGCGACCAAAGATATTGGCCTGGCGGACCCAGATGTCGACGAGCACGGCCACGATCAGGATGACGCCGATGAACACATTGATCCAGTGCTGCGGCATGGTGAAGCCCTGCACGTTCAACTGCAGCAGCGCCCGCACCAGCGTGATCGCCGCCGCGCCGGCGAGCGAGCCGATCATCGTGCCGTAGCCGCCAAAGATCGAGCCGCCGCCGATGATCACCGCGGCGATGGCGTCGAGCTCGCGGAACTGGCCGGCGACCGGGTTGAAACTGCGGAAATAGGCGACGTTGATGATGCCGGCCATCGACGCGCACAGCGCCGATAGCAGCAGTGCCAGGAAGCGCACGCGGTTGGTGTTGATCCCCGCATAGGCCGCAGCGCGCAGGTTGCCGCCGGTGGACAGCACCTTCAGACCGAACGGCGTGTAAGCGAGCACGATGCCGGCCGCGAGTGCTACGAAAAACATCCAGATCGTCTGCACGCTGACGACCTCGGCGACGGTCCGGACGAAACCGGGCGGCAGGGAGAAGCCGAAATGCAGCAGCACGTCGTTCGCCTTGCGGCCGAGCAGGTTGTAGCTCTCGGGCCAGCCGGTCAGTTGCTGGCCGGCGACGAACCAGGCGGCAAGGCCGCGGGCGATGTAGAACATGCCGAGCGTCGCGATGAAGGCCGGCAGCTTGAAGCCGACGGTGACGGTGGCGTTGACGAGCCCGGCGACCATGCCGGCGAGCAGCCCCATCGCCACTGCCGTCAGCGGGTCGGCGCCCAGTACTTTCAGGAAATACGCCGCGGTGCTGCCGGCGAGCGCCAGTACCGCGCCGACCGACAGATCGATGTCGCCGGCGGCGATGACATAGGTGAGCCCGACCGCGATGAGGGCGAGTTCGGTGTAATTGAGCAGGATCGCGAAGGTATTGGAGAGATTCCACCAGTAGTCGGGCCGCAGCGCCAGGCCGGTCAGCCACAGAAGGACGGTGAGGACGATGGCAAGCGCGTCGCGGCGCGCGAAAAACCTGCCGAATCCGGCGGTCTCCAGCCCCAGGTCGCCTGCCATCGCGCCCTTGGTCTGGACGCCCTCGAGGGCGACGCCGCCCATTTCATAGGCGGGTGGCGGCGGGCGGCCGCGCAGCCACGCCCAGAAGCGGCCCGCCACCTGGCGACGGATGAGGTAAGGCTCGACCAGCACGGCGGCGACGAGAAGGAGGCCGAGGAAAACCAGGACCGCCCCCGCCGGCAGGGTGAACCGGGCGTTGACGGCAACATTCTCGCCATCGATGACGACGATGCGCGTGATTGGCCAGCCTTCGCGCAACACCTTGTCGATCAGCACGACGACCGCCGCCCCGAGGCACGAGCCGATCACCCGTCCCCGGCCGCCGAGGATCGAGGCGCCACCAATGATCACCGACGCGATGACGGTGAGTTCCCAGCTGACGCCGTAAAGGGGCGTCACGCCCTTGTCCTGTGCCGCCGACAAGAGCGCGGCAAGCGTCGCGCACAGCGCCGAGATCAGGTAGGCGCGGATCCGCACCCAGCGCGTCGGAATGCCGGCATAGACGGCCGCCTGTTCGTTGCCGCCGGTGGCGAAGGTCTCATACCCCCAGCGGGTCTTGGCAAGCACATAGGCGCCGGTTGCGGCAACGACGGCGAAAATCAGGATCTGGTTGTTGAAGCCGAGCACATTGGTTTCGCCGAGGTGGAAGAAGAGCGGAAATTCATTGGCCTTGTCGGAATAATAGATCGCCTGGCCATGCGTCAGCGCCAGCACGAAACCGCGGCCGATGAACAGGATCGTCAATGTCGCGATGAAAGCCGGCGCCTTCAGGATGGTCACGAGCACACCGTTGAGCAGCCCGATCGCCGCCCCCAGCAGCAGGCAGAGCAGCACCGAGGCGGCGATGCCGAGATCGAGAAAGCTCGGCGCAAACAGCCGGGCGAACACTACCGCGACAAGCCCGTAAACGGAGCCCACCGACAGGTCGAGGTCCTTGTTGACGATGACGAAGGTCATGCCCACCGCGATGATCCCAACGCGGGACGTGTCACGCAGCAGCGCGTGGAGCGCCTCGGTCGAGGCGAAGAAGGTCGGGTTGACGGACATGCCGCCGACATAGAGCAGCACAAGGAACAGCAGCAGGCCGACCTCCCAACCGCCGGCGAGTTGGGCAGGCGCGCGACCGAGTGATGTCGTCTTTGCAGTCACCATGAAACTGTCCGGTCGATCCCCGCCGTTTGCGGGCGGCGGGAATGTTCGGCCCGCCGCCGCAGGTCAGCCCCGGCTGGAGCGAAAATCAGTTCTCGAAGCGCTTGCCGACCCTGGCGATGTTATCCTTCGTCACCAACTGCGCCCGCGTGTCGAGATTGGCGGCGGAAATGCCGCGGTCAATCTGCAGATAGAGCTGCATGACCGGCCAGAAGCCCTGCAGGAACGGCTGCTGCCCCAGAGATCCCGTCAGGTTGCCGGCCGCAATGCCCTCCTGTTGCGCCGGACCCAGGTCGAAGCCGAAGGCGCAGATCTTGTCGGTCTTGCCGGTCTGGGCGACCGCCTTGACGAGCGGCGGGGTAAAGACGTTGTTGGCGGTGAAGACGCCGACAACGTCCCCGCGCGACTCGAACAGCGAGACCAGCGCGTTGACCGGATCGTTCGGATTGGTATCGATGCCGACATTCTCCGGCCCGGCATCGACCTTGAAGTTCTCCAGCTTGCCGGCGTCCTTCAGGGTCTTGATGATGGCGTTGAAGGCCGAGGTCACGCGGTTGTTCACCTCGATGTTGCCCATCGCGGTGGAGGACGGCAGCACGATCGAACCGCTGTCGGCGCCGCTGGCGAGCACGCACTTGGCCAGCGCCTCGCCGCCGATGGCGGCCGCTGACGCATCCTGCCCGGTGTGGCTGATGCTGCTGCGGTTCAGGAGTGTCCCGTCATAGGAGTTCGTCGTCGCGATCGGGATGCCCTTGGCCACGGCGGCCTTGACGATGTCGTTGTAGGCGCCCACCTGCGGCGTCGTCATGATGATGCCGTCGATCGTCGGATCCTGCACGATCTGGTTCAGGATCTCGATCTCGCGGGCCGGATCGTCCACCGGCGACTCGGAGCCGAGCAGCAGGACCTTGGCGCCGATCATGTTGGCGGCAACCGTGGCGCCGACATAGACCGGATCGAAGAAGCCGTTTCCGGCCGTGTGCGTGACGATGGCGAAGGTCAGGTGGCCGTCGGCCGAATGGAAATTCTTGGTCTCAGGGGCTTCCTTGGCGGCGTCCTCGAAACTGTAGCCGCCGACTGCCTTCTCGACGCTGCCTGATTGCGCGGATGCATGCGAGACGCCAAGCGACAGCGCCGCGACGGACACTGCCGCGTACAACGAAATACGCCTCATGACTGGTCCTCCCTTGAAAGGGGCGAAAGCCGTTCGAGCGCGCTTGCGAGAGGCCGAATTGCTTCCTCCCATTGCGCTAATATTCAGCGTAATTCTATCGTAAGTAAATGGTGAACGCCCCGGGCTGCCGGCGAATTTGTTCGGCAACGTCCAGCTGCACAGAAATGCAACCGCCGATGGGAGGGGTAGCCTATCCCTCCAGTTCCTCGCGCAGCATCTCCAGCTCCAGCCATTCCTCTTCCATGCGGGTCAGGTCGGCGCGCAGCGTTTCCATTTCGGCGGCGAGGCGATTGAAGGTCGCCGGATCCTTGGTAAACAGCGTCGGATCGGCCATCTTCTCCTCACGCTTCGCGATCTCCGCCTCGGCCCGCTCCATCTCCTTCGGCAGGTTCTCCAGCGCGAACTTCTGCTTGTAGGAGAGCTTCCCCTTGCCCTTGTCGGCGGCCTTTGCGGCCGGCGCGTCGTCGACCTTCGCTTTTTCGGTTTTCTCCGCCTTGCGGCGCTCCTCGATCGCGCCGCGCCGCTGCGCCATCATGTCGGAATAGCCGCCGGCATATTCGATCCAGCGGCCATCCGGCGCTTCGGGATCGGCAGGGGCGATGGTCGAAGTCACCGTGCGATCGAGGAAATCACGGTCGTGGCTGACGAGGATCACCGTGCCGGCGAACCCGGCGACGATCTCCTGCAGCAGGTCGAGCGTCTCGATGTCGAGGTCGTTGGTCGGTTCGTCGAGGATGAGCAGGTTGGTCGGCCGCGACAGGATGCGCGCCAGCATCAGCCGGGCGCGCTCACCGCCGGAGAGATTGCGGATCGGCGTGCGGGCCTGTTCCGGCTGGAACAGGAATTCCTTCATATAACCGGTCACGTGCCGCTGCTCGCCATTGACGATCAGGTTGTCGCCGCGGCCGTCGGTGAGATAGTGCGCCAGCGTTTCGTCCGGATTCAAATCCTCGCGGCGCTGGTCGAGGGTGGCAATCTCCAGGTTGGTGCCGAGCTTGACGGTGCCGCTGTCCGGCGCGAGCTGGCCCGTGAGGATCTTCAGAAGCGTCGTCTTGCCCGCGCCATTGGGGCCGACGAAGCCGATGCAATCGCCGCGATGGACGCGCATAGAAAAGGGCGCGACGATGGTGCGCTCGCCATAGCGCTTCGTCACCTTCTCGGCCTCGATCACCAGCTTGCCGGATTCCTGCGCATCCGAGAGCGTTGCCTGCACGGTGCCCTGCGGCCCCTTGTGGCCGCGGAAGCGGGCACGCATGTCGTGCAACTCGCCGAGGCGGCGCATGTTGCGCTTGCGCCGCGCCGTCACGCCGTAGCGCAGCCAGTGCTCCTCGCGCTCGATCGCCTTGCCGAGCTTGTGCTGTTCCAGTTCCTCCGCCTCGAGCACCTGGTCCCGCCAGGCCTCGAAATGGGCGAAGCCGCGATCGAGCCGCCGCGACGTGCCGCGATCGAGCCAGACGGTGGCGTTGGAGACCTTTTCGAGGAAGCGGCGGTCGTGCGAGATGACCACCAGCGCCGAGCGGCTGCGGGTCAGTTCGTCTTCCAGCCACTCGATCGTCGGCAGGTCGAGATGGTTGGTGGGCTCATCGAGCAGCAGGATATCCGGCTCCGGCGCCAGCACGCGGGCGAGTGCGGCCCGGCGCGCCTCGCCGCCGGAAAGCGTCTTCGGGTCCTCCTCGCCGGTGAGGCCGAGATGGGAGAGGAGATAGGTGACACGATAATGGTCGTCACCGGGGCCGAGCCCGGCCTCGGCATAGGCCGCCACCGTGGCGAACCCTTCGAAGTCGGGCGCCTGCTCGAGATAGCGGATGGTGGACGACGGATGTCGGAAGATCTCGCCCGACTGGGGTTCGACCATGCCGGCTGCGATCTTCAACAGCGTCGACTTGCCCGAACCGTTGCGGCCGACAAGGCAGATGCGCTCGCCCGGCTCCACCTGCAGGCTGGCGCCGGCCAGCAGCGGCGTGCCGCCGAAGCTCAGGGAAATCTCGTCGAGTTTCAGTATCGGGGGTGCCAACGTCAGGCTCCTGAAAGGTCGTAGGGGCGGGCAAGCACCACGGCCCGCCCGGCGGAAAGCGAAAAGGTGACGGGGCCGAGCGCCACGTTCGAGATGGTGCGCGAAGAGCCGAAGGGCAATTCGAATGCCGTTAACGGATAGCGAACATTCTCGATCGAAAGGCCGGACAGCGCCGTAAGCCCAAGCACCGAAAACAGGCTGCCGGCCGGCAGCTCGATCGTGGTCCGGCCGACCGGCACCGGCCAGGCCTCCTCGAGCCCGGACGTCAGCGTGACGTCGAGGCCGCGTTCTTTCAGCGCCGCGGCGTGCAGGAGGTGCATCAGCGCATGGTCGCTGCGCTCGCCGCCGAGGCCACCGGCGAGGATCAGCCTTGTCGCGCCGCGTTGAAGCGCCGTCGCCACGGCGATCTCGCCGTCGGTGGCGCTTTTGGCCGCCGGATAGGGCTGGCGCGGAACATGCGCCCAGGCATCGAGATCGGCCTGCGAAGCGGAATCGAAATCGCCGACCCAGACCTCCGGCGTCACACCGAGCGTCGTGGCGTGACGCATGCCGCTGTCGGCCGCGATGAAGCGCGCACCGGCGGTCGCCGCCCTGAACCGGTTGGTCGGTTCCAGCGTTCCTCCGAGGAGGATGACAAAGGTTTGGCCGGGGGCACTCGTCATGGCCTCCGTCTAGCGCATGTTCCGCCGGAATGGAAACGCCTTTCGGCCCGGCCGGGCGTTCCGCAGTGCGGCTTGCAAGAAGAGCGCGCGCGGACTATTGGTTGCCCTGCTCTAACGGGGTGCCCACGGGTCGCAAGACGCCTGAGGCTGAGAGGCAATTGCCAACCCGCGGAACCTGATCCGGTTTGCACCGGCGGAGGGATTAGACGGCACATTCCAGCGCCCTATTCCCGTTCATTCGATCTGAAGGAGGCGCTGATGCGCATCAAGCTGTTGTCCACCGTCGCGCTGCTCGCCGCAGCATCCTTTGGCCCGTCCGCGTTGGCGGCGGACAAGACGCTGACCATCTACACCTACGAGAGCTTCGTCACCGAATGGGGCCCGGGCGCCAAGGTTGCCGCCGCCTTCGAGAAGACCTGCGACTGCAAGGTCGAATGGGTCGGGGCGGCCGACGGCGTCGAGCTCCTGACCCGGCTGAAGCTGGAGGGCGAAGGCACGAAGGCCGACGTCGTGCTTGGTCTCGACACGAACCTCGTGGCCGAGGCCAAGGCCACCGGCCTCTTCGTCCCGCACCAGCTGTCGCCGGAGGGGCTGACGGTGCCGGGCGGCTTTGCCGACGACACGTTCCTGCCCTACGACTACGGCCACTTCGCCGTCGTCTACGATACCGAGGGGCTGAAGAACCCGCCGACCAGCATGAAGGACCTGGTCGAGGGCGATCCGAAGCAGAAGATCGTCATCGAGGACCCGCGCACCTCGACGCCGGGGCTGGGACTGCTGCTCTGGGTCAAGTCGATCTATGGCGACAAGGCGGGTGAGGCCTGGGCGAAGCTCAAGGACCGGGTCCTGACCGTGACGCCGGGCTGGTCGGAGGCCTACGGGCTGTTCACCAAGGGCGAGGCGCCGATGGTGCTGTCCTACACCACCTCGCCGGCCTACCACATAGTGGCGGAGAACTCCGAGCGCTACCAGGCGGCGGCCTTCTCGGAAGGCCACTACGTGCAGATCGAGGTCGCCGGCATGACGAAGGCCGCAAGCGATCCGGAACTGGCGAAGCAGTTCCTGACCTTCATGACCGGGCCGGATTTCCAGTCGATCATTCCCGAGACCAACTGGATGATGCCGGTCGGGCCGACCCACGAGCCGCTTCCGGCCGCCTTCGACAAGCTGGTGAAGCCCGGCCACACGTTCCTGCTGCCGTCGGAAGAGGTTGCCGCCAACCGCAAGGCCTGGATCGACGAATGGCTGGCGGCGATGGCCAAGTGAGGTCCGGAGCAGTTCCGCTTTCCTAAGGCGGCGGAACCGCTTGGAACTCTGGTCTTCATGCAATCCCGGCAAGCCGATGCGCGCTTGCCGGGATTGCGTCTAGCGTCCGGCCGATCGGCGCGACGCTGCGCCCGGAACGCAAGGGGCGTCCAGTTTTTCGGGAACTGCCAGCAAGGCATCAGGGTAACGCATGTATACGACACGCGAACAAGCCGTGATCACGGGAGCCGGGGGCCTCGCCCTCGGTTTCATCCTGCTGTTCGCCGGCCTCTCGACCGCGATGCTGCTGCTCAATGCCGAGGGTGGCGCCGGAGGCACGCTGTTCGATGCCTACCTGTTCCGCGTCGTCCGGTTCACGCTGCTGCAGGCCGGCCTTTCGACGCTGTTGTCCGTCGTGCTTGCAATTCCCGTCGCCCGTGCGCTGGCGCGCCGGCGGCACTTTCTGGGCCGGATCTGGATCGTCCGCCTCGCCGCCTTGCCGCTCGGCCTGCCGGCGCTGGTGGCAGCGCTTGGCATCGTCGAGATCTGGGGGCGCCAGGGCATCGTCAACCGCCTGCTCGCACAGCTCGGTCTCGCCGACCCGGTCAGCGTCTACGGCCTCGCCGGCATCCTCATCGCCCACGTCTTCTTTAACCTGCCGCTTGCCGTGCGCCTGATGCTGGCGGGGCTGGAGCGGATCCCCGCCGAATACTGGCTGACCTCGGCGAATCTCGGCATGCGTCCCGCCACGGTTTTCCGCCTGATCGAGTGGCCGGTCATCCGCGGCCTGCTGCCGGGCATTGCCGGCCTGATCTTCATGCTGTGCGCGACGAGCTTCACGATCGTGCTCACCCTCGGCGGCGGCCCGGCGGCGACAACGATCGAGGTGGCGATCTACCAGGCGCTGCGTTTCGACTTCGACCCGCCCCGCGCAGTGCTGTTGGCGGTGCTGCAGATCGTGCTCACCGGCACACTGCTGGTGCTGATGCAGAAGCTCGGCACGCCGGCCGAGGAAGCGCCGACCACCGGCCGGGCGGTACGCCGCTTCGATGGAGGCGACGGACGGGCGCTCGACGCCCTCGTGATCGCGGCCTTCGCCGCATTCACCGCCGCCCCCCTCCTCGCCATCGTGGTCTCCGGGCTCGGCGCCGACCTGCCCCGCCTTGTAGCCGATCCGCTGCTGCATCGGGCGCTCCTGACCAGCCTGGCGATCGCACTCGGCTCTGCCGCGCTGTGCCTGGCGATAACGATCCCGGCCGTCGCGGTTCCACGGCTTGCGACATTGCATCCGGGGTCATCGTTTCGCCTTCTCGGCACCGGGCTTGGCGGTGCAAGCTCGCTGATCCTCCTCGTTCCACCCGTGGTGATGGCGACCGGCTGGTTCCTGGTTCTGCGCCAGTTCGGCGCCACGGCACGGTTTGCGCCCTTTATCGTCGTCGTCGTCAACGCCCTGATGGCCCTGCCCTTCGTCGTGCGTGTGCTGGCGCCCGCCTACCGCACCCACCTTAGCCGCAGCGGCCGCCTCGCGGTCAGTCTCGGGGTGACCGGGTGGCACCGGATAAGATGGATCGACCTGCCGGCGCTGAAGCGGCCGCTCTTGACCGCCTTCGCCTTTGCGATGGCGCTGTCGCTCGGCGACCTCGGCGCCGTCGCCATCTTCGGCGCCGATGGTTTCATCACCCTGCCCTGGCTTCTGTTCAGCCGCATGGGCACGTACCGGGTCGCGGATGCGGCCGGAATCGCCCTGCTGCTCGGCCTCGTCTGCCTGCTGCTGACGCTGCCCTCGACCGTGGCGGAGCCGAAAACGAGAGAAGCGCATGTCTGACCCCTCCGCCGCACACCGGCACGTCCCGGCAATCCGCCTCGCCGCCGCCACGGTGCAGTACGAGCAGAAGCGCCTCGTCTTCGACTGCACGGTCCCGCAAGGCGCGCGCGTTGCGGTGACCGGACCGTCCGGGGCCGGCAAGTCGACGCTCTTCAACGTGATCGCCGGCTTCCAGCCGATCCGGTCGGGCACCGTCGAGATCTTCGGCAAGGACATGCAGGGCCGCGAACCGGCGGCGCGGCCGGTCTCGATCGTCTTCCAGGAGAACAATCTCTTCACCCACCTCACCGTCGGCCAGAATGTCGGCCTCGGCCTCGACCCCTCGCTCCGCCTCGACGCCGCCGAGCGCGACCGGGTCGAAGCGGCGCTGGCCCGCGTCGGGCTCGGCGGATATCGCGACCGGATGCCCGGGTTGCTGTCGGGCGGCGAGCGGCAGCGGGTGGCGCTGGCGCGCGCCTTCGTGCGGCGCCGGCCGATCCTTCTCCTCGACGAGCCGTTCGCGGCGCTCGATCCGGCGATGCGGGCCGAAATGGCCACGCTGCTGCTCGACTTGCAGGCCGAAACCGGAATTACCCTTCTGTTCATCTCCCACCAGGTCGACGACATCCGGCGGGTTGCCGACCGGGCCATGTTCATTGATGACGGCGTGATCGTCATGGAGGGACCGGTCGAAGGCTTCCTGGCCGCCCGTGAGCCGCCGGCGCTGGCCGACTTCCTCGGCGTCCCGGATTGACGCCCGACCCGAAGCGCATTGCCTTATTTTGGACGCCGGGCTGTGTCACCGGAGCCACAATATGAACCGATTCTGGAATCGGGAGTTGTCGGCAAGGGGCAGGGCGTTTATCTCTCGACACGCGGTCTGAGCGGGCCAGGCGGGTATCGGCAGGATACTCAAGAGCGTGACAATAATCCGGACAAGCAAGTGTGCCTCGGCGTCGAACGGATTGGGTCCGGTCGGTGCCGGGACCGGTCGCTTTCCGAGCGTGTGCTGCGAAAGGCATGGGTGAATGCTGGGCATGGGACGGTATGCAGGACGAGGGAGGCAACGCGGAGCGGCACGCGCCGGACTTGCGCTTGCCCTTGCCGGACTGCTCGCCTCCTGCCAGTCGGCGATCGAGCAGACCTATGAGCCGGCCGTCGCACCTTCATCCAGTCCGCAGATCGTCGACGAGGTCCAGAAGAACGATCCGCGGGCTGCCATGGGCGCGCGTGAGCACCCGCGTATCGTCGCGAGCTATGGCGGCGAATACAAGGACGCCAAGACTGAGCACCTCGTCGCGCGCATCACAGGCGCCCTGACGGCCGTCTCCGAGAACCCGAACCAGTCCTACCGGATCACCATCCTCAACTCGCCGGCGATCAACGCCTTCGCGCTGCCGGGCGGCTACCTCTATGTCACCCGCGGCCTTCTGGCGCTGGCAAACGACGCCTCCGAGGTGGCGGCGGTGCTGTCGCACGAGATGGCGCACGTCACCGCCAACCACGGGATCGAGCGGCAGAAGAAGGAAGAAGCGGAGGTCATCGCCAGCCGGGTCGTC
The DNA here is from genome assembly GCF_003046475.1 of Mycoplana dimorpha. Taxonomy (GTDB): domain Bacteria; phylum Pseudomonadota; class Alphaproteobacteria; order Rhizobiales; family Rhizobiaceae; genus Mycoplana; species Mycoplana dimorpha. The sequence goes on along the minus strand of NZ_PZZZ01000003.1, from coordinate 466,129 downwards.
GCCGAAGTGCTGTCGAGCAACCTCGCCGGCAAGCAGGCGCTCGCCCGCGGCAAGCTGCGGCTCGCCGCCTTCTCCCGCAACCAGGAACTGCAGGCCGACGTGATCGGCGTGCGCATGCTCGGCGAAGCTGGCTACGATCCCTACGCCGCCGCGCGCTTCCTGGATTCGATGGCGGCCCATGGGCAGTTCAGCTCGGTCGATCCGGAGGCGGACCAGAGCCTGGACTTCCTGTCGAGCCATCCGAATGCCCCGCAGCGGGTCGATCTGGCCCGCCGTCATGCCCGCGCCTTCGGCGCGGCGGGCACGTTCGGCGATCGCGGCCGCGACTACTATCTCGACGGTATCGACGGACTGCTCTACGGCGACAGCCCCGAAGAGGGCTACGTCCGCGGGCAGACATTCCTGCACGGCAAGCTCGGCATCCGCTTCGACGTTCCCGCCGGCTTCCAGATCGACAACAAGGCCGATGCGGTGCTTTCGACCGGTCCGGGCGATGTCGCCATCCGCTTCGACGGCGTCGCCGACGGCCAGCGCCAGAGCCTTGTGAACTACATCTCCAGCGGTTGGGTCACCGGACTGAAGCCGGAAACCATCCGCCCGATCACCGTCAACGGCCTGGAGGCGGCGACGGCAAGGGCGGCCGCCGATCGCTGGGAGTTCGACGTGACGGTGGTCCGCATCGGCAACCAGATCTACCGGTTCCTGACGGCCGTGCCGCAGGGCTCGGCCGCCCTCGAACCGACCGCCGGCGTGCTGAAGTCGACGTTCCGGCAGCTGACGGCCCAGGAGATCGCCTCCCTGAAGCCGCTGCGGGTCCGCGTCGTGACGGCCCGCTCGGGCGACACACTGGCCTCCCTGGCCGGCCGCATGATGGGAACAGACCGCAAGCTGGACCTGTTCCGCCTGATCAATGCGATGACCCCGACGAGCACCGTCAAGCCGGGCGACAAGTACAAGATCATCACGGAATAGCGGTCCGGCTACCGCTTTTTCAATCGCCTCGAGCTGGGCGCAGGTGGCGCCATCTTTCGGCGCATCTCCGTTAATGCTAGTTAAATACTACCGCCCGCATTCAATTGCAGGCGGTATAAATTTCCGTCACTCCGGAAAACCGCGCTGGTGTACCATGTCCAAGTTGCCGGCATTCCTGACGTACATCCTGTTTTGCCTGCTGCTGGTGGTGACCGCACCGCTCGCGTACGCGCAATCTGCTCCCGCCGGCAACGCTACGCCACCACCGTCGGGCTCGGTGGCCGCGCCGCCGCCGCAGAAGGTCACCGAACTCCTGAAGCTGCTGGACGACCCGGAGATCCGGGCCTGGCTCAATTCCCGCCCGACAGCGACCGAGGGTCACCTGACCAAGGAAGCCACGCTGGAGGTCGAGGACATCGAGGCGTTCGCGCGCTCCCGCCTCCACGCGCTTTTGGCGGCGGTTCCGACGGTTCCGTCCAAGATCGCAATGGCGGTCGGCAGGGTGCGCCAGCAGGCGAGCGAGAGCAACTATGCCCCGGCGATCGTCATCTTCCTCGGCATCGTCGCCGCAGGGGCGGCGATCGAGTGGCTGTTTCGCCGCACAGCTCACAAGGCGCGCTTCGGAAGCGAGATCGCCAGCCGCGCCTATGCGGAGCTTGGTCCCCCGCTTGTCTTCACTATCGTATCCGCCCTGATCTTCCTCGCCTTCGAATGGCCACCGCTTCTTCGAGTCGTCATCCTCTACGCGCTGCTTGCGGTGATCGGCTATCGTCTGGCGACGGGGCTGTGCCGCCTGTCCATGGATATCGCCGAGACATCGAGCTTCCATTTTTTCCGCATTCGCGTTTTCGGCGTCATCCTTGCCATCGGACTCGCCATCTGGGCGATGTGCCGACCGCTCGGCATCGATCCCGACACGCGCGCCGTCATCGCCTACGGCTTCTCGATCGCGCTGCTTCTGGTTGTCCTGGAAACGATATGGCGCCGTCCCTATGACCGGTACGGCAATCTCCCATCGCGCACCGGCAATATTCTTTCCACGCTTTACGTCGGCGCACTCTGGCTGCTGTGGATGCTCGGTTTCCCGGGGCTGTTCTGGCTCGGCATCTTTGCCATTGCCCTGCCGAAGGTCATTTCGGCCGCCGACCGTATGGCGAAGGCGTTCGCGCAGACCCACTGGAACGAGGCGGAGGGCAACACGCTGCGCATGGTGCTGCTCGCCAGGGGAGTACGTGCGGTCGTGATCCTGGCGGCACTCGGGTGGTTGGGGCTGATATGGGAGTACAATCCAAACGCGATCGCCCAGCAAAGCCCTTTGCTCCAGGCCGTCGTCAACGGCCTTTTCAAGAGCATCATCATCCTCCTGGTGGTCGATCTGGTCTGGCAGATCGCCAAGGCCTATATGGACGGCCCGCTGATTCCGGTGGACGGCGAGCAAGCGCTGACGCCGGACGAAGCCGCCAGACGCGCGCGCCTGCGGACGCTGCTGCCGATTTTCCGCAATGGACTTGCCGCCGTCCTGCTCTGCGTCGCCGTGATGACCATCCTCGCCGAGATGGGCGTGCAGATCGGCCCGCTGATCGCCGGCGCCGGCATTTTCGGCGTCGCGATCGGCTTCGGCTCTCAGACGCTGGTCAAGGACATCGTCAGCGGCATCTTCTATCTGATGGATGATGCCTTCCGCGTCGGCGAGTGGATCGAAAGCGGCAGCTACAATGGCGTAGTCGAATCCTTCAGCCTGCGCTCGATCCGGCTCCGCCACCACCGCGGCTCGGTCTTCACCGTGCCCTTCGGCGCGCTCGGTGCAATCCGCAACGGCAGCCGCGACTGGACCGTTGACAAGTTCCGCATCCGCGTTCCTTTCAAGACCGACATGACCAAGGTCTCAAGGATCGCCAAGGACATCGGCAAGCAGTTGCTGGAGGATCCGGAACTCGCACCGCACATCATCAAGACGTTGAAGCTGAAGGGCGTCGAGCAGATCGGCGAGTTCGGCATCGAGATCAGCTTCGGCTTCACCGCCCGCCCGACCGGCGAGGCGACGGCGATCCGGCGCCGGGCCTATACGCTGCTCACCCAGGCCTTCGCCGAGAACGATATCTCGTTCGCCCAGCCGACGTTCCAGGTCGGCGGCGACGAGAAGGAGGCGGCGGCCGCGGCGGCCATGCACAAGCGGCAGGTGGACCTGCAACAGCAGGCCGCAGCCGCGAGCGGCGCCGGGTCCTGACGGCGAGGTGATCGCACGGGCGTCGCAAGCCGGATGCCTAAGCGCACCCGGCGCGGCATAAAGAAAAATCGGCTTGCGCCGTGAGCGCTATAGTCGGACCCTGCACCCAGCTCGCGGGTGTGGACAATGCATGCAGGACATGGTCACGAGAGCGGCACGGACGCCATGCCTCGTTGCCGAGTGCTCAGGCAAAGGCCGGCGAGGCTTCGCACAGCGCGATCCTGAGCTTCTCCATCGCGCGGTTCTCGATCTGGCGCACCCGTTCCTTGGAGATTCCGAGGTCGGCGCCGAGCTCCTCCAGCGTGGAACTGCTGTCGGCCAGCCGCCGGGCGCGGATGATCTTTCTCTCCCGCTCGTTGAGGCGGGTCAGCGCCCGGTGCAGCCATTCGCGCCGCCGCTCGCCGTCGATCATCTCGGTGACCTCCTCGTCCGGCAGCGGCGCGTCGCTGGCGAGGAAGTCGATGTGGCTGGCGCCCGTCTCGTCGCCGCCGACCGGCGCCTGCAGCGACACGTCGGACGCAGCCAGCCGCGCATCCATGTTGCGCACGTCCGCCGTGCTGACCTTCAGCGCGGTGGCGATTTCCCGATAGATCGTCTCGGAGGTTAAGTGGTTGTCGCCCCGGGCGATGCGGGCGCGAAGGCGGCGCAGATTGAAAAACAGCGCCTTTTGCGCCGAACTGGTTCCGCCGCGCACGATGGACCAGTTGCGCAGCACGTAGTCCTGGATCGAGGCGCGGATCCACCAGGTGGCATAGGTCGAGAAGCGCACCTCGCGTTCCGGCTCGAAGCGGGCGGCGGCCTCCAGAAGGCCGATATACCCCTCCTGCAGCAGGTCGTTGAACGGCAGGCCGAAATTGCGGAAGCGGGAACCCAGCGCGATGACCAGCCGCATGTGCGCCATGGCGATGCGGTTGCGCGCTTCCTGGTCGTTCTTCTTGCGCCAGGCGAGCGCAAGAGCCTGCTCCTCGTCACGATCGAGGTAGGGCGCGGACATGGCGATCTTGATCATACGGCGGTCGGCGGTGGTGCTGGCCATTGGCATCTCCCTGAGCCGGGACTGAAAGGATCCCTGACCAAACGGGGCCAGGGTATTCACCTGACAAGCATGCTTCTGTGCGGCCTTCGCGGAGTGCATCGCATTCCGTCCGCGAAAAACCAAGCCTCCGGACCGTCGGCCGACGATCGCCATGGCAGGCATGCTATACTGCTCCCCCAGCTTGGGCGAGTAGCAATTTGTTGCTCACCGCCGCGCCGACCGTTGCGCCGCCATGCAACCGGTCCGGCTCGCCGGCTTGAAGTTGGTGGCTCAACCCGGCGTCCAGCATAAATGTTCCAAAGAAAAACCCGGCTGGATGCCAGCCGGGTTCAAAGCTTCAAAGTTGAAACAGGCCGTTAGGCGGCTTCGTCCTGGGCATCGTCTTCCTCGACGATCTTGCCACGCTTCGGCCCCTTGTTGAGGTTGGCCTCGACGAGACGGACGGCCTCGGTTTCCGACATCTTGTTGACGGCGGCGATCTCACGGGCCATCCGGTCGAGGGCGGCTTCGTAGAGCTGACGCTCCGAATAGGACTGCTCGGGCTGGTTCTCGGCGCGATAGAGATCGCGAACGACCTCCGCGATCGAGATCAGGTCGCCGGAATTGATCTTCGCGTCGTATTCCTGCGCCCGCCGCGACCACATGGTGCGCTTGACGCGGGCCTTGCCCTGCACAACCTTCAACGCGCGGTCGACGAAGTCGGTTTCGGACAGCTTGCGCATGCCGATGGACACGGCCTTGGCGACCGGAACCTTGAGGCGCATCTTGTCCTTCTCGAAGTCGATCACAAAGAGCTCGAGCTTCATGCCGGCAACTTCCTGCTCCTCGATGGCCACGATCTGGCCGACACCATGGGCCGGATAGACGATCGATTCACCGGTCTTGAATCCCTGGCGCGTGGAAGACTTTTTCTGCTGGGTCGTCATTCTATTCAAATACTCCCTGTAACACTCCCGGCAAGGGCCGGGGCCGGGTCGAGATCGCCCGGAAAAGACGGGGGCACCGTCGGAGACACCATTCCTGTTCCGTCCAAGAAGGCATAAACGGATGTGACGACGCGTTCACAATTCAGCAACGTGACGTTGCTTATGGGAGGTGAGCGGCGCCGTAGGGATCGTTTGCTTTCGTGGTGATGTTCGGGCACACCAAGTGCCTCGATTGGATCAGTAAGCGTACCCTATCACAAAAAAGTGCCGAAATCAATAATTTGGTTCGCATGGGTCATCAAGCCTGCCCTATCCGGTTTCGGATGGCCTGCCCGGTTTTCCCCACTTCGAACGTTGCCGCACCGATCGGTGCGGCCGCTTCAATCGCCCGTGCCGGGCTCGCTCGAGAAGTACTTGTCGTACTTCCCCTCTTCGCCGTCATAGGCCTTCGCGTCGGGCAGCGGGTCCTTCTTGACGGTGATGTTCGGCCAGATCTGCGCAAAATCAGCGTTGATTTTCAGCCACTTGTCGAGGCCTGGCTCGGTATCCGGCTTGATCGCCTCGGCCGGGCATTCGGGCTCGCAGACGCCACAATCGATGCATTCGTCCGGGTGAATGACGAGGAAGTTCTCGCCTTCGTAAAAGCAGTCCACCGGGCACACTTCGACGCAGTCGGTATATTTGCAGCGGATGCAATTGTCGGTCACGACATACGTCATGAGTAACTCCAGCGAATTTCCCTGTCCGAGGCCGGCGGGCCAGCTTCACCGGTCACCCGGCGCAACGGAGGAAAACGGTCACCGGCGTCCTCCGCCGTGGGTGTGGAGGTAAAGGCTTTGCCCGCTGTTTGCAAGAATAAAGCATGCGCAAAACGGGTCGCAAGCGGTACAGAATTCCACGCCCCGGCAGGCGCGCGACGGAACTCAGGCTTCATCGTCCGGCAGGTCGGAACGGCGGCGCAACGCGTCGGTTTCACGCCGCTCACGCTTGGTCGGCCGGCCGGCACCCCGTTCGCGCGTCGCCTGTTCGAAGAGGTTGCGCTCCGCCCGTGGCGGCGGAGGCGGGGTCAGGTCGTCATAGAGCAGGCGCGCCTCCTCGTAAGGACCGCGCCGGGCGCCCGGGTGGAGCACCTTGACCACCATGTCGTGGCGGTCGAGCGAAAGCACGACGGTGTCGCCTGCCTTGACGTTGTACGACGGCTGGCGCACCGGCTGGCCGTTGACCGAGACGTCGCCCTGTTCGACGGATTTTGCCGCCAGCGAGCGAGACTTGCGCAGCCGGGCGAAGAACAGCCACTTGTCGATGCGCTGGCGCGCCTGACCGGTTGGCTGCTCCCGTTCGTCCGCCATGAGCCTACTTCTTCATCTGCTCCTTGAGCGCGGCGAGCTTGGCGAAGGGCGAGTCCGGATCGATCGGCTTGTCCTTGCGCGGCGGACGGGCCTCGAACTTGGCCGGCTTGGCCGAGCGATCGTCGCGCTGCGGCCGGTCGCTCCGCTCACCCCGCTCCGGACGCCCGCCCTGCGGCTTTCCGTCACGGCCCTTCGCAAACTCCGGGCGCCCGCCCTGCGGCCGGCCTTCACGGCGCTCGCCTTCGCGACGCCCACCGGAGCGCTGGCCGCCACCGGCGTTCTCGCGGCCGCGGCGATCGCCCTGCCGGTCACCCTGAGCGCGCTGGCCCTGCCCGCGCTGCCCCTGGCGTTGGTTGTCGTTGCGGCCGCCCGGGCGCCACAGCAGCACCGGCCGGGCTTCCGCCGGCGCGGCCTCGTCGGCCGTTTCAGCGGCAGCGACGTCGTCGCTCGCAGCCGTCTCCTCGCCGGCCGCGGCATCGCTTACGGTGGCTGCGGTCTCTTCACTCGACGCGGCTGTGGGCGCCTCGCCCGATGCCGCACCGTTCTCCGCTGCCGCTGCAGCTTCGCTGTCGACGTCGGCGGCGGCAGTTCCGGCGTCGGCATCCGTGACGGCGGCAATCTCGGCGTCCGCGGTCGCGGCGGTCTCAGGCTGTGCAGCTGCTTCTTCGGCGCCTGCATCGACGGCCCCGGGCTCGACAGCGGCGGCCGCCTGGGTCTTCGCATCCTCCGCGGCAAGGAAAGCGGCAGCCTCTTCCGGCTTGACGCTGTCGGCGCGGTAGCCGAGGCCCTTCAGGATCTCTTCCATGTCCTCGGGGGTGGCGCCCAGGATGGAGAGCATCGAGGTGGTGGCGGTGAAGCGGCGGCCGTCATAGGCGCCCTCGGGCCGCGGCGTCGTGCCGGGCTTCCACTGCAGCAGCGGACGGATCAGATCGGCCAGACGCTCCAGGATGTCGATGCGCACGGCCCGCTTGCCGAGGAAGCGGAAGCCAGCGAGCTTGTAGAAGGTCCGCTCGAAGCTCGGGTCGGCGACGACCGACGTGCGGCCGGCGGCCAGCGCCGGGATCAGTTCGCCGTAGCCGGGCTTGTCGAGGCCATCGTTCTTCAGCGCCCAGAGCAGCGTGATCAGTTCGGCCGGAGCCGGCTTCAGTAGCGCCGGCATGAAGATGTGGTAGGCGCCGAAGCGGATGCCGTGCTTGCGGATCGACGCACGCGCCTCCTGGTCGAGCGACTTGACGTCCTCGGCCACGTCGCGGCGGAACAGCACGCCGAGATTCTCGACGAGCTGGAAGGCCAGCCCCTTGGCGAGCCCCTGCAGGTCCTCGGCGCGCGACAGGTCGTCTAGCGGCTTCAGCACGGTGGCGATGTGATGGTTGACGAAGCGTTCGATGCGGGCGGCGACGTGATCGCGGGCGCTGCCGGTCAACTGCTCGTCGGCGAGCAGGATGACCCGCGGACGCATGACGTGATCGCTGGCGGCAAGCCGCGCCACCGGATCGCCGAGCCAGCGCACGGTACCGTCGGAGCCGACGGCGAGATCACCGTTGCCAGCCGCATGGAGCCGGGCGGCGCGCGCCTCGAACTCGAGCGCCAGCGCCTTCTGGGCGGCACCTTGTACGGCTTTCGCATCCGGGCCCTCCGCGCCCGAAGCGAGCGTGAACCGGAAACCGGCCAACTGCCCCACATGATGTCCTTCCACGAAGACATCGCCATTAACACTGATTTCGGCTTCCAGCATCGCATTCTCTCTCAGGCGCTTCATGAGCACAGATGTCCTGCGATCAACAAAGCGTTTCGTCAACCGTTCATGTAACGCGTCGGACAATCGGTCCTCGATTTCCCGCGTCTTTTCCTGCCAGTGTGTCGGATCGGCAAGCCAGTCCGGCCGATTCGATACATAGGTCCAAGTCCTTATCTGTGCGATTCGCGCCGAAAGCGTGTCGATCTCGCCATCGGTCCGATCGGCACGCCGCACCTGCTCGGCCAGGAAGTCCTCGTTTACAGTACCGCGCCGGACGAGATCGGCATAGAGGGTAGAGATCAGGTCGGCATGCTGGGCCGGCGTGATGCGCCGGTAGTCCGGCAATGCGCAGGCCTCCCACAGCTTCTCGACGCGTTCCGGCGTGGTCGCCATGTCCTTGATGTCGGGGTAGCGGGAGAGATGCTCCAGCGCCTGCTGGTCAACGGCCGGCAGCGCCCGGGCCAAGCCGCTGACGGTCGGCGCCGCCTCCAGGCTCGCCTTGAGGCTGGCGATCGAGGAAAAATCCAGCCGCTTGGAGCGCCACTGCAGCACCCGAACCGGATCGAACTCGTGCGCCTCGATGCGCTCGATGAGTTCCGGCTCGAACGGATCAACGCTACCGGTGACCCCGAAGGTGCCGTCCCGAAGGTGGCGGCCGGCGCGGCCGGCGATCTGGCCGAGTTCGCCGGGATTGAGGTTGCGGAACTGGTAGCCGTCGAATTTCCGGTCCTGGGCGAAGGCGACGTGGTCGACGTCGAGGTTCAGGCCCATGCCGATCGCGTCGGTGGCGACCAGGTATTCGACGTCGCCCTCCTGGTAGAGCCCGACCTGGGCATTGCGGGTGCGTGGCGACAGCGCCCCGAGCACGACGGCCGCCCCGCCGCGCTGGCGGCGGATCAGCTCGGCGATGGCATAGACCTCGTCGGCCGAGAAGGCGACGATCGCGGTGCGCTGCGGCAGGCGCGTGATCTTCTTCGAGCCCGCATAGAAAAGCTGCGACAGGCGCGGCCGCTCGATCACGTTGATGCCGGGCAGCAGATGCTCGAGGATCGGCTTCATCGTGGCCGCACCCAGGAGCAGCGTCTCGTCCCGTCCGCGCAGATGCAGGATCCGATCAGTGAAGATGTGGCCGCGCTCGAGATCGCCGGCGAGCTGGACCTCGTCGATCGCGACGAAGGCGGCGCGCGTCTCGCGCGGCATCGCCTCCACCGTGCACACCGAATAGCGCGCCATATGGGGGGTGATCTTCTCCTCCCCGGTGATGAGGGCGACGTTGTGGTGGCCGACCCTCTCCACCAGGCGCGTGTAGACCTCGCGCGCCAGCAGCCTGAGTGGCAGGCCGATCACGCCCGTCTCGTACGACACCATACGTTCAATTGCGTAATGGGTCTTGCCGGTATTGGTCGGCCCAAGCACCGCGGTTACACCGCGGCCGCTCAATATCATCGGTGCAACGGACAAGGCTTGCCTCGAAAAACTATCTCACGTCCGGCACCGATCGAGTTGCGGATGCCGGCAACACAAATGCCCATCACGGCCCGCAAAGACAAGGGCAGCAGGCGGATCATCAGGCTTTTTCCGCTACTTCCGGGGCGTTATACCAGCGTCGAGCACCCTTTGCGAAGGGCGAACGGAACACCTTGCGAACGAATCGGACACGAAACGAAGACTCACGGAGATTCCGCTTTTGTTCCCCACAACATGTTGACTTTCCGGCATCTTCCCCCACCACATGCTGAATCCGCACCACTACCGTGCCGAGTCGCGGCAACCGGGGTGCAACCGGCGCCGAAAACCCTGTAAAGCCCTTTTTTCACACTCGATGAAGATTCTTTCGCGTCGCGCCCCGTTTGCAGCGCGCAAGCCCTCATGAGGCGGGATCCGGAAGGAAGCGCCACACCGTCGTCCGCTTGATCTCGCTGTCCTCGAGCGCCCGGGTGACGGGAACCTCGTAGGTCACAAGCGAATGCATCTGCTCGCGCGGGCAGTACGACCGGCCCGGATCGCCGACGAGCACGGTGGCGCCGCGCCCCGCCAGGCGGCTGAACCACGGTATCAACGCCAAGGCAAAGGTCCGGTCGTAGAAGACGTCGCCGGCCAGAACCACGTCCCAGCCGAGGTCCTGCCCGATGAGGTCATCCCCCCGATGGTCGATCCGCACGCCGTTAAGTGCGGCGTTCAGGCGGATCGCCGTCTGTGACAACGGGTCGATGTCGGCCGCCACGACCTCGGCGGCGCCGGCCAGCTTCGCTGCAATCGCGACCAGACCCGAGCCGCTCGCGAAATCGAGCACGCTGCAACCGCGCACCGTGGCGGGATGATCAAGGACGTAACGGGCAAGTCCCTGCCCGCCCGCCCAGGCGAAGGCCCAGAACGGCGGCGGCAGACCGATTTCCTCCAGCTCCTCCTCCGTCTTCAGCCAGAGATCGTGGGCTTCCGATGCCAGCCGCAGCCGGATCTCCGGCACGTGCGGCGGCGACAGCACCGATGTGTTGTCGAGAATGAAGCGCTCTGGATCGGTCTTCACGGGATGATCAGCGTGGCGGATCGTCGAGGCCGCCCATGCGGCAGACCTCGAGCCACTCCTCCTCGGTCACCGGCTGGACGGAAAGCCGCATGGAGGTGACGAGCGACATGTTTTCCAGCTTCGGGTTTGCCTTGATTTCCTTCAACGAAACCGGGCGCGGCATGTCGCAGACGGCGCGGATGTCGACACAGTCCCAGCGATGGTCGTCGCCGGCCGTGGAATCCGGATGCGACAGCGCACAGACCTCGGTGATGCCGACGATCTCCAGCCCCTCGTTGGAGTGGTAGAAGAAGCCCTTATCGCCGATCTTCATCGCCCGCATGTTGTTGCGCGCCAGGTAGTTGCGCACGCCGTTCCACTCGGTGCCCTTTTCGCCCGCTTCCTTCTGCATGTCCCAGGACCACTTGAAGGGTTCGGACTTGTACAGCCAGTATGCCATTCGCCTCAGGCCTCCGGATTGTTGAAGACCCAGTTCCAGGGTTTGATCTCGACGCCGGCGAACAGGCCGGCCTTTGCGTAGGGGTCGGCGTCTGCGAGGTCGCGCGCTGCTTCGATCGTCTCAGCCTTGACCACGACGAGGCTGCCGTTCGGCTTGCCGTCTTCACCAAGGAACGGGCCGGCAAAGGCGAGCTTCCCCTCCTCGTTCAGCCTGTTCAGGTAGGCCAGGTGCTCGGGTCGTGTGTCGAGCCGCACCTGCAGGGCGCCAGGCTTGTCGGTGCACAAAAGGGCGAAGAGCATGTCGTTTCTTCCTCCTCAGAATTCCTGTGTGATCGGCCGGCTCATCAGCTGGCCGATGGCGGTGGCAAGGGCGAGCCTGCCGTCGATGATCGCCGCCACCGCATCGGTGATCGGCATGCTGATGTTGCGCTCGGCGGCGATCTTCGAGGCCACGCCGGCGGCGAAGGCACCTTCGACAAGTTCCCCGGCCCAGCCCTCCGCATTGCCCTGCCGCCCGAGCGCGATGCCGAAGCGCAGGTTGCGCGACTGGTGGCTGGTGCCGGTCAAAACGAGATCGCCCAGTCCGGAGAGACCGGTCACGGTCGCCGCATCGCCGCCATGGGCCGCGACGAAGCGCGACATTTCCGCCAGCCCCCGCGAGATCAGCGCCGCCCGGGCGGAATCGCCGAGTCCGGCGCCCTCGACAATGCCGCAGGCGATCGCCAACACATTCTTGAGCGCGCCGCCGAGTTGCACGCCGATGCGGTCGACGGAGGGGTAGAGGCGGAAGGTCGGGCCGGAAAGGACGTGTGCCAGGTCAGCGGCCCGCTCCAGCGTCGAGGCCGCGATCACCATTGCCGTCGGCAGGCCGCGCGCGATGTCGGCGGCAAAACCGGGGCCGGAGAGCACCGCGACATGCCGGCGCGGCAGCTCTTCCTCGAGCACGTCGGTCAGCAGCCGGCCGCTCGCCTTCTCCATGCCCTTGGCGCAGATGACGACCGCGGCACCATCGGGAAGGTGGCCCGCAAGCTCCCGCGCCGCCTCGCGCTGCGCCTGCGACGGCATGGCAAACAGCACCACCGAGGCGTCTTCGAGAACGGCGCGATCGAGCGTGGCTTCGAGGGACGCCGACAGGGTGATGCCGGGCAGGACCGCCTCGTTGCGACAGCTCGCGACGATCGCCGCGACCGTCTCGGCGCGCCGGGCCAGCAGCGTGACGCGGCTCTCGCCGGTTTCGGCGACAACGGTAGCGAGCGCCGTGCCGAACGCCCCGGCACCGACGACGACGACGTGCGACTGCTCGCTCATGCCTTAGCTCCCCGTTTGCCCGAGCCGAGTTTGGCGGCGGCATCTTCGTCCAGCGGCCAGCGCGAGCGCGGCGCCACGGTGAGATCGTCGGGAGACAGTCCGACTGCCATCCGCTCCAGCCCCGCCCAGGCGATCATCGCCGCATTGTCGGTGCAAAGCGATAGCGGCGGTGCCACGAAACGGAAGCGGTTGCGATCGCACAGCTCCTGGAGCGTCGAGCGCAGCACCTTGTTGGCGGCGACCCCGCCGGCGACCACCAGCGCCGGATCAGCGGCGGTCGGAAATTCCTGCCGGAAGCGCTCGAGGCCGCGGCCGATGCGGTCTTTCAGCGTTCGAGCAACCGCCTTCTGGAACGACGCGCAGATGTCGGCGATGTCCTGGTCGGTGACCGGCTCGATCGACTGGGCCGCCTGGCGGACCGCCGTCTTCAGTCCAGAGAATGAGAAGTCCAGCCGTTTCTCGCCGACCAGCGGGCGCGGGAAGGAGAAGCGGTCGGGATTGCCCGTTTCCGCCGCCTTCTCGACTGCCGGCCCGCCCGGATACGGAAGGCCGAGCAGCTTCGCGGTCTTGTCGAAGGCCTCGCCGAGCGCATCGTCGATCGTCGTGCCCCAGCGCTCGTAGTCGCCGACGCCGCGCACCAGAACGAGCTGGGTATGGCCGCCGGAAACGAGCAGCATCAGGTAGGGAAACGGCAGGCCGTCGGTCAGGCGGGCGGTCAGGGCATGGCCTTCGAGATGGTTGACTGCATAGAGCGGCTTGCCCTTGGCACGAGCGATCGCCTTTCCGGTCATCAGCCCGACGATCAGGCCGCCGATCAGACCCGGCCCGCTGGTCGCCGCGATGGCATCGACATCGTCAAGCGTCTTGCCGGCTCGCGCCAGCGCCTGGCCAATCAGCGTATCCAGCGCCTCGACATGGGCGCGCGCGGCGATCTCGGGCACGACGCCGCCATAGGCGCTGTGCTCGTCGAGCTGGCTCAGCACCACCTCGCCGAGGATCGTTCCACGGCCGTCCACCTCGCGCGCGACGACCGCCGCCGCGGTCTCGTCGCAGCTCGTCTCGATGCCGAGGATTGTCAGGTGGGACGACATGAAGCACGCTGTTTGATTGCGATGGCGGCGAAAGCCGGATACGAGGACTTCCGGTAACAACGGATCAAGGCGGATGCAAACAAAACCTTTCAGGATCGGCACGCGCGGCAGCCCGCTGGCACTGGCGCAGGCGCATGAGACTTGCGATCGGCTGATGGCCGCACACGGGCTCGCCGAAGAGATGTTCGAGATCGTCGTGCTCTCCACGAAAGGCGACCGCATCACCGATCGGGCCCTGTCCGAAATCGGCGGCAAGGGCCTGTTCACCGAGGAGATCGAGGCGCAGCTGTTCTCCGGCGAGATCGACTTCGCCGTGCATTCTTCGAAGGACATGCCGACGCGCCTGCCCGACGGGCTCGAGCTTGCCGCCTTCCTGCCACGCGAGGATGTTCGCGACGCCTTCATCGGCCGGACCGCGCCGACACTTGAGGAACTGCCGCACGGTGCGACGGTCGGCTCCGCCTCGCTGCGCCGGCAGGCCCAGATCCGCAAGCTGCGGCCGGACCTCAACGTCGTGATCTTCCGCGGCCAGGTCGATACCCGGCTGCGCAAGCTTGCCGAGGGACAGGCCGACGCGACCCTTCTCGCCTATGCCGGCCTGAAGCGCATGGGCAAGGAGCACGTGGCGACGCAGATCCTCGATCCGGCCGTCTTCCTGCCGGCACCGGCGCAGGGCGCGATCTGCGTCGAGGCGCGGATCGGCGACGAGCGCATCGGCGCGCTGCTGGCGGCCATCGACGATGCCCCGACGCACGAGGCGGTCGCCTGCGAACGCAGCTTCCTGGCGGTGCTCGACGGCTCCTGCCGCACCCCCATCGCCGGCCATGCGGTCTCGCAGGACGGCCACATCCGCTTCCGCGGCATGATCCTCACCCCCGACGGCTCGCAGGTCCATGAAACCACGATCGAGGGACCTGCTTCCGACGCGGCGGCGCTCGGCGCCCGCGCCGGCCAGGTGGTGCGGGACGCGGCGGGCACCGGTTTCTTCGACGGTTGGCGATGATGCGCGTCCTGGTCCTGCGGCCGCAAGTGTCTGCACCCGCGACGGCGGCGCGGCTTGCCGCGCTCGGCCACGTGGCCGTCTCTGTTCCGCTGTCGGCTCCCGTGCACGATCGCGAAGCGACGCTCGCAGCACTTGCCGGCCGCCATTCGGCGATCACGATCACCAGCGGCGAGGCGGCGCGGGTGCTGCAGTCACTTGGCGACGCCCTCGACCCCCATCTACAGACGACGGTCTTTGCGGTCGGTGACGCGACCGGCCGCGCCGCGTCCCGGGCCGGCTTCCGCAACGTGCTGGCCGCCGCGCGCAGCGACGGCGACGGCCTCGCCGAGTTGATCGTCGACCATCGCCGCCAGCACGGCGTCCCCACCGATCCCCTTCTCTACTTGGCAGGCTTCCCGCGCTCGAGCAACTTCGAGGACCGCCTCACCGCAGCCGGCGTCGCCCATGTTACCGTCGAGTGCTATCGGATGGAGCCGATCCGGCCGGCCGACGACGCGTTGCGGCCGGCGCTGGTCGACGAGCCGGTCGATGCCGTCCTGCTCTACTCACGGGAATCGACCCGCCACTTCTTCGAACTGCCGCTGGTGGCCGAGCACCTGGAAAGGCTGGAGCGCATGCGTTTCCTCTGCATCAGCCGCAATGTCGCGGCGGTCGTGCCCGCCGCTCTGTCGAAATCTGTGGCCGTCGCGGCAACGCCGGACGAGGCCGGCCTTTTTGATCTTCTGTAGCGGTTTCAGGCGCCGTTCGGCGGCGAGGTCCGGTACCAATTTCGTCTGAGGGGCTTTTCCTCCCCGGCTTCGCTGACTAGGTTTACTGCAACGCATTGGAATGAAGGAGATCGTCATGGACCCGGAAAAGCCGCCGCGCCGCAAGAAATCCGGTGAGCCCGTGACGATAGATCTCCAAGCCGCGTCCACGGCCGGCGCAGATGCGCCGCCCCCGCAAACAGACGCGCCCGAGCCACTAGCAGACCCCGCTGCTGAACCTGCCGCCCGGCCGATCCCGTCGCCGGACGACCAGCCGGGCACCGACCGGACCGCACCACAGTCGCCGGTCGAGCCCGCCGCCGCCGAGCCGATCGCGGAAACGCCGGCCGAACCCGCTTTCACGCCACAGGCGGAGGTCCCGCATCCGCGCGAGGAACCGAGCAGGTCCGGAGCGTTTGCCGCCGCGATCCTCGGCGGACTGGTGGCGCTTGCCGGCGCCGGCGCGCTGCAGTACGGCGGCTACCTGCCGGCGCTCGGACCGACCAGGACCGGCAGCGACGACCTGGCAGCGCTGGGCGCCGCGGTCGAAGCGCTGGACGCGCGGCTGATCCGGATCGAAACCGCGCCCGCCGCGCAGGCCAGTGACCTGCAACCGATCGAGGCGCGCCTGGCCGCAGTCGAAAAGGTCACCGGCGAGCTGGCAACGAACGGACCTGCGGCGACCGGCGAATCCCAGCAATCGATCGCCGCTCTCGAGGAAACCGTCGCAAAGCTGACGACCGACGTCGCCGCCCTGCGCGACCAGACCAGCGCAGCGGCGCGCGCTGCCGCGGATCAGTCGGCGCGGCTGACCGAACGCCTCGACGCCGCCGAGCGGAAGCTCGAGGAGCCGCGCAGCGACGTGGCGATGGCCAAGGCCGTGGCGTCCAGCGCGCTGAAGACGGCGATCGACCGCGGCGGCCCCTATCTGGCCGAACTGGAAGCCTTTGCCAGCATCGCCCCGGAAGACCCGTCGATTGCCCCGCTCCGCGCCCATGCCGCCACCGGGGTGCCTTCGCGGGCCGATCTCGTCCGCGCCTTCCAGCCAGTCGCCGACGCGATGATCGAAGCGTCCCATCGGCCGGCGGGCGATCAGGGAATCGTCGACCGGCTGCTGTCGAGCGCCGCCTCCCTCGTCACCGTCCGCCCCGTAGGAAGCGTCGAGGGCGACACGCCGGAGGCGATCGTGGCGCGCATCGAGAACAAGCTGCAGAACGGCGACCTGAAGGGCGCGCAGATCGAGTGGCAGACGCTGCCCGAACCCGCGCAAAAGGCCGGGGCCGACTTCAAGACCAAGCTCGACGAGCGGATTGCCGTCGAGGACGCCGTCGGCGCGCTCGTGTCCGGGGCAATCACCTCGAATGGCGGCCAGGGCTGAGGGGGCGGATGATCATGGCAAGATTGCTTGGCTTCGTTCTCCTCGTGCTCGCGCTCGCTGCCGGCTTCGCCTGGCTTGCGGACCGGCCTGGCGAGCTTTCCATCGTCTGGCAGGGCCAGCGCATCGCCATGAGCCTGATGGTAGCGGCAACCATCGCGGTGTCGGCAATGGCGGCGGTGATCTTTTTCTTGTGGCTGGTGCGCGCCGTCCTGACCTCTCCGCATGCGATCCGGCGCCATTTCCGCGCCCGCAAGCGCGATCGCGGCTATCAGGCGCTCTCCACCGGACTGATCGCGGCCGGCGCGGGCGACGCCGCCTCGGCCCGCAAGATGCTGGCGCGCACCAAGGGGCTGATCAGGCCCGACCAGGAGCCGCTGGTCCATCTGCTCGAAGCACAGGCCGCGCTGATCGACGGCCAGCACGACGAGGCGCGGCGGAAGTTCGAACAGATGGCCGACGATCCGGAGACCCGGGAACTGGGGCTGCGCGGTCTCTACCTTGAGGCGCGACGCCTTGGCGCCACGGAGGCCGCCCGCCAGTACGCCGAGCGCGCCGCCGAGAAGGCGCCGCAGCTTCCCTGGGCGGCCGACGCGGTCCTGCAACATCGCGCCGGGACGGGCGAATGGGACCAGGCGCTCCGCTTGCTCGACCAGCACAAGCCGGCATCGGCGGAGGAGCGAAAGCAGGTCGACCGCCGCAAGGTGGTGCTGCTGACGGCCCGGGCCGGGGCGAGGCTTGAGAGCGAGTCCGATCCGAAGGCGGCAAGGGATGATGCGCTTGCAGCCCTCCGGATCGACGAGACCTTCGTCCCCGCCGGGCTGATCGCGGCGAAGGCCTATTTGCGCGAAGGCAACCTGCGCAAGGCGGCGCAGATCCTGGAACGGCTCTGGAAGGTCGGTCCGCACCCCGAGGTGGCACGGCTCTATGTGCATGCGCGCAGCGGCGATTCCCCTGCCGACCGCCTGAAGCGGGCCGAAAAGCTCGAGGCGCTGCATCCGAACAATGCCGAAACGCTGTTCGCCGTCGCTCAGGCGGCGCTCGACGCCCGGAAGTTCGCGCTGGCCCGCGAAAAGGCGGAGGCCGCCGCCCGCCTGGCGCCGAACGAGCGAACCTTCCTGTTGCTTGCCGACATCGAGGACGCGGAAAACGGCCACCAGGGCCGCATCCGCCACTGGATGAACCAGGCGCTGAAGGCGCCGCGCGATCCTGCCTGGACCGCCGACGGCGTGACATCGCCGGAGTGGCTGCCGGTGTCGCCGGTGACCGGCAAGCTCGACGCCTTCGAGTGGAAGACGCCGGTGAGCGAATGGCACGGACCGGTGGAAGAGGGCGCCGTCAACCGCGTCGACGAGGCGATCCGCGCCCTGCCGCCGGTGGACGCCGACGCGCGTCCGCAACGCAAGCCCCCCTCCTCCGCCATCGACATCGAGGCCGCCCCTAGATCCGCAGCGACTGCTGGAGCGACCGCAGCGGGCGCTGCCATCAACGCCGTGTCGCCGGAAGGTGAGCCGAAGCCGTTCTTCGGCGGCCCTCCGGATGATCCGGGCGTCAAAAATGAGACGAAGATCACAAGCGGCGGCAGCACGGCCAGCTTCCGGCTGTTTTGAGCAGGTCCCTCCGCGAGGACGTAACAGAAACAAGGACTTGAAGCACGGGCAGCGAACCCGAAGGATCGCGACGGGCTTTGACCAGAGTTGGAGCGCTTCCGCGATGGTGGTCGCGCTGATGGGTTCAGACCGTAAGGGATGACATGTTCGAGCGACTGCAGCGATTCCTCTCCGGCCTTTCGGGCGCCGACAGGCAGACATTCGATGGCGGGGATCCGCGCCTTGCCGTGATGGCGCTGTGCATCCAGGTAATGGAGGCGGATGGCAAGGTGCTCGACGCCGAGCGCGCAAAGCTGCGTGAGCGTTTCCGCACGCTCTACGGCCTCGAGGGCGCCGAACTCGACGCGCTGGTGGCGGCCGGCACGACGGCCGCCAGCGAGGCGATCGACTTCTTCCAGTTCACCACCGAGCTCAAGCGCCAGCTGTCCGAGGAGCAGAAGGTCGATCTCGTCGGGCTGCTCTGGGAGATCGTCTACGCCGACGGTGAGCGCAGCGAGCTCGAGGATCATGCCATCTGGCGCATCGCGGACCTGCTCGGCGTATCCGGCCGCGAGCGCATCATGAAGCGCCAGCAGGTCGCCAGCCGGCGGGCCACCGAGACCGGCGACGACGGCTGAGCCGCGGCGACGGCGCGCAATCGGTGGACATGCAAGATCGGCTCTGACATCTTGGATTGCACGCCACCGGACCTTCGCGACCGCGAAGCCGGACGGCCAGGATGACCACTCGCCAGCATGCCCGATACACCAGGATAGCCGACACGATGCTCCAGCTCCCCCGCAGACCCGGGCCGAAGCGACCGATCCTCATCGTCCTGCACCAGGAAACCTCCAGCCCCGGCCGCGTCGGCCAGATCCTGCAACAGATGGGCTACGGGCTCGACATCCGACGCCCGGTGATGGGCGATGCCCTTCCCTCAACGCTTTCAGCCGTCGTCTTCGGCGGCCCGATGAGCGCCAACGACGAGGACGATTACATCAGGCGCGAGATCGACTGGCTCTCCGTCCCACTTGCCGAGGACCGCCCCTTCCTCGGCATCTGTCTCGGCGCGCAGATGCTGGTGCGCCATCTCGGCGGCGAGGTCGGCCCGCACGTCGACGGCCTGACGGAAATCGGCTGGTACCCGCTCGAGCCGACCGAAGAAGGCCGGGAACTCATGGCCTGGCCCTCGATGGTGTACCAGTTCCATCGCGAAGGCTTCACGCTTCCGTCGGGGGCGACACTGCTTGCCACCGGCGAGCACTACGAGAACCAGGCCTTTCGCTACGGCGACAATGCCTGGGGCATCCAGTTCCACGGCGAGCTGACGCTGGCGATGATGCACCGCTGGGTGGTGCACGGCGCCCACCGCTTCGAGCTGCCCGGCGCCCAGGTCGGCCGCGCCCATCTTGATGGCCGCCTGCTGCATGACGCGGCCCTGCGCCAGTGGATGATGGGCTTCCTGGACCGCGTCTTCCACGAGAACTGAGCAACCCGCAGCACGAAAAGCCTCGACATTAAACATGTTTGCGGTTGCGCCGGCAGAGCATACTTGCTGGCGGCGCGGCCAATGGCTACATGTGAGCGCACGGAACCGGAGAAAACGAGACAACCATGATCGCGATCATCAACACGCTTCTTTTCATCATCAGTATCGCGTGGTTCATCATCATCGCCTCGGCCATCTTTTCCTGGCTCTACGCCTTCAACGTGATCAACACCAACAACCAGGTGATCGCCTCGATCGGCCGAGCCCTCTACAACCTGACCGAGCCGGTCTACCGTCCAATCCGCCGCTTCCTGCCGGACTTCGGCGGCGTCGACCTGTCGCCGCTGGTGGCGCTTGTCATCCTCTTCTTCCTCGAGCAGGTCATCCGCAGCGTCCTCGCCCCGGCCCTCCTCGGGCTCTGAGGGCACCTTGCCGTACCGCCGGCACGAGGACTACATCAGCCTGACGGTGCGGCTGACGCCGAACGGCGGCCGAGATGCGATCGACGGTGTCGAGACGGACGCCAGCGGCGACCGCCATCTCAAGATCCGCGTCCGGGCCGTGCCCGAGAAGGGTCAGGCGAATAAGGCATTGGTCGCCGTTATCGCCAAGGCGGCCGGCGTGCCGAAATCCGCCGTGTCGCTGGTCAGCGGCGAAACCCAGAGAAAGAAAATCCTCCGGATCGACGGCGACCCGGAGGAGATCCTGAAAAGACTTGGTCTTTGAGCAGGCAGCGCGCCGCGGAATGCGCAGCGCGACGGCTTACTTCTGCGCCTTGTAACGCTCGATCGCCTCTACGATGAGGTTCTTGGCGACGTTCACGTCCTGCCAGCCGGCGATCTTCACCCACTTGCCGGGCTCCAGATCCTTGTAGTGCTCGAAGAAGTGCTCGATCTGCTTCAGCGTGATTTCCGGCAGGTCGGTGTAGTTCTCGATCTTGTCGTAGCGGCGCGTCAGCTTCGGCACCGGAACGGCGAGGATCTTCTCGTCCTTGCCGCCGTCGTCTTCCATGACCATCACGCCGATCGGGCGAACGTTGATGACGCAGCCCGGCACGAGGGGACGGGTGTTAGCGATCAGCACGTCGATCGGGTCGCCGTCTTCGGACAGCGTGTGCGGCACGAACCCGTAGTTCCCCGGATAGGTCATCGGCGTATAGAGGAACCGGTCGACGATCAGCGCACCGGCTTCCTTGTCCATCTCGTACTTGATCGGGTGGCCGCCGACGGGAACCTCGACGATGACGTTGACGTCTTCCGGCGGGTTCTTGCCGATGGAGATTGCATCGATACGCATGGGGACTCCGTTATGCAGTGGATTTCGCCGGTCTCGTAGAGCGAATTCCTCTGTGACGCAACAAGCCTTTGGTAGGGCGGCGCCAGACTGCAACCGATGACCGTTGCCGGTCAGTTGCCCGGCGCCGTGCCGAAGAAGGCCATGCGGGTCAGGAGTGTATAGTGCGACTCCGCCGTCATCAGCCAGACGAACACCAGAATGGCGATCGGCGGCAGCAGGATGGCGTAGAGCAGCGCCAACCGCTCCCAGGCCATGTGCATGAACACGGCGACGATCAGGCCGGCCTTGAGCACCATGAAGATCAGGATGAGCGACCAGCGCAGGTAGCCCTGCAGGCCGAAATAGTCGACGAGGTAGGAGCAGACGCTGAGGACGAACAGCAGCCCCCAGACCACGAGATAGAGGCCGATAGGATGCTGCTGATGCTCGGCGTGGACCGCTTTCTGAACGGCCGCTTGCCTGGGAGAATCGACGGTTACCTGAGCCATGGCGCTGTCTCACCACAAATAGAAAAAGGCGAAGATGAAAACCCACACGAGATCGACGAAGTGCCAGTAGAGGCCGGTGATCTCGACGACCTCGTAGCGGCCCTTGCGGCTGGTGAAGAAGCCGCGCCGCTCGGTGTCAAAATCGCCGCGCCACACCTTGCGCGCGATGATCAGCAGGAAGATCACGCCGATCGTGACATGCGTTCCGTGGAACCCGGTGATCATGAAGAAGGTGGCGCCGAACTGCGGGGCGCCCCAGGGGTTTCCCCACGGACGCACGCCCTCGAGGATAAGCTTGGTCCACTCGAAGGCCTGCATGCCGACGAAGGTGGCGCCGAAAAGCGCCGTCAGCAGCATCATCAGCGCCGTCATGCGCCGGTTGCGGCGATAGCCGAAGTTGACCGCCATTGCCATGGTGCCGCTCGACGAGATCAGCACGAAGGTCATGATGGCGATCAGGATCAGCGGAATGTCGTGACCCGCGATGTTCAGGGCGAACACCTCGCTGGGATTGGGCCAGGGCACCACCGTCGACATCCGGGCCGTCATGTAGGCGAGCAGGAAGCAGCCGAAGATGAAGGTGTCGCTGAGCAGGAAGATCCACATCATGGCCTTGCCCCAGGAGACGTTCTTGAACGCCTGCTGGTCGGAAGCCCAATCGGACACGAAGCCGCGAATGCCACCCGGCGATGGAGGAGAAGGATGCGTCTGCACGGTCTCGGCCATGGTCCGGTCTCCCTAGGTGAGCAGCTGTCGGCAGAGATCGACGAAATTGCTGGCCCAGCCGGCAAACAGCGCCAGCAGCACGAGCCAGACGGCGAGCATGAAATCCCAGTAGATGGCGCAGAGTTCGACGCGGAGCTGCAGCCGCTCGGTGACGGGACCGGCGCGATAGGCCGAGCGCGCCGTGCGGGTCAGGGCCACCATGCCACCGAGGATGTGCAGGCCGTGCATGCCGGTGATCAGGTAGAAGAAGCTCGCCGCCGCATCGTCCGTCAGGGTGAAGCCGGAGGCGACCATCTGCCGCCAGGCGAGCACCTGGCCGGCGATGAAGGCGAGCGCCGTCGCAAAGGTCGCAAGCAAGGCGGTGCGGAGCCCGTCGTCGCGCCCGCGGTCGGCCTCGAATTTCGCCCAATGCAGGGCGAGGCTGCTCGTGCAGAGGACGGCCGTGTTGAGGTAGAGCAGCCGCGGAACCGGCGTCGCCCACCAGTCCTGCGCGTCGACGCGCATCAGATAGGCGCTGATGAAGAGCGTGAACAGCGCGCCAACGACCGCGAGGAACACCCCGAGCCCGAGTTTGAGGGCGGGAATTTGCGACGCCTCGCGCCGATCGCTCAATCCAGCGGGGACATGGCCGACTTCCAGCCACGGTTTCGACATCAGCCCCTGCCGCGACAGCCACCAGGTGATGATCACGGCAAGGACGGCCAGGAAGACAATCATTGCACTCATGCGATCGCCTCCCGCGTCAGGCCATAGGCGCCCGGCTGGTTCTGCGGGATGAAGTCCTCCGGTGCGCCGGGAACGCTGTAGTCATAGGCCCAGCGATAGACGATCGGCAGGTCCTTGCCCCAGTTGCCGTGCGCCGGTGGCGTCTGCGGCGTCTGCCATTCGAGCGTCGTCGCCCGCCAGGGGTTACCGCCGGCCTCGCGGCCGTGCCGCAAGCTCCAGAACAGGTTGAACAGGAACAGCATCTGTGCGGCGCCGACGACAAGCGCCATCACCGTGATGAAGATGTTCAGGTCGTGCACCGAGGCGGGCACGAAGCTCGTCTCGCCGATCTCGTAGTAGCGGCGCGGCACGCCGACGAGCCCGACATAGTGCATCGGGAAGAAGATCAGGTAGGCGCCGATGAAGGTGATCCAGAAATGCACCTGGCCCATGCCCTCGTTGAGCATCCGCCCGGTGATCTTCGGATACCAGTGGTAGATCGCCCCGAAGATGACGAGGATCGGCGCCACCCCCATGACCATGTGGAAATGCGCGACGACGAACATCGTGTCGGACAGCGGCACGTCGACGACGACGTTGCCGAGGAACAGCCCGGTCAGCCCGCCGTTGACGAAGGTAACGATGAAGGCCAGCGCGAACAGCATCGGCAGCGTCAGGTGGATGTTGCCGCGCCACAGCGTCAGCACCCAGTTGTAGACCTTGAGGGCCGTCGGCACCGCGATGATCAGCGTCGTCGTGGCGAAGAAGAAGCCGAAGTACGGGTTCATGCCACTGACATACATGTGGTGGGCCCAGACGACGAAGGAGAGCGCGCCGATGATGACGATCGCCCACACCATCATCCGGTAGCCGAAGATGTTCTTGCGGGCGTGCGTGCTGATCAGGTCGGAGACGATGCCGAAGGCCGGCAGCGCGACGATATAGACCTCTGGATGGCCGAAGAACCAGAACAGGTGCTGGAACAGGATCGGGCTGCCGCCGCCGTGCTTCAGCTGCTCGCCCATCTCGACGATCGCCGGCATGAAGAAGCTGGTACCGAGCACGCGGTCGAACAGCATCATCACGCAGGCGACGAACAGCGCCGGGAAGGCGAGCAACGCCATGACGGTGGCCGTGAAGATGCCCCATACCGTCAGCGGCAGCCGCATCAGCGTCATGCCGCGGGTGCGCCCCTGCAGCACCGTGACGACATAGTTGAGGCCGCCCATGGTGAAGCCAATGATGAACAGGATGAGCGAGACCAGCATCAGGATGATGCCCCAGTCCTGCCCGCCGGGGGTGTTGGAGAGGATCGCCTGAGGCGGGTAGAGCGTCCAGCCCGCCCCGGTCGGTCCGCCGGGCGCAAAGAAGCCTGCGACGAGCACCAGCACCGCCACCAGGTACAGCCAGTAGCTCAGCATGTTGGCGTAGGGAAACACCATGTCGCGGGCGCCGACCATCAGCGGGATCAGGTAGTTGCCGAAGCCGCCGAGAAACAGCGCGGTCAGCAGGTAGATCACCATGATCATGCCGTGCATGGTGATGAACTGGTAGTAGCGCTGGGAATCGATGAAGGGGAAGTCGCCGGGAAAGGCGAGCTGCAGCCGCATCAGCCAGGACAGGACGAGGGCGACCAGGCCGATCGCCATCGCTGTCGAGGCATACTGGATCGCGATGACCTTGGCGTCCTGGCTGAAGACGTAGCGCGTCCACCAGCTGTGCGGATGGTACAGCTCGACGTCCTCCACCGCGGCCGGCGGGATGACATCGCTCGCTCCATGGCTGGCATCGACCATCTTCATTCCTCCCCTTGGCTTCCGTCCGAAGCCTCACCTGCTACTTGCCGGCGGCCACCTCCGCCATCGTGGCGCCCGCCGGCTGTGCGGATGCCTGCAACTGCGCGAATGTCGACTGTTGTGCGAGCCAGGCCTGGTAATCGGCCTCGCTGTCGACGACGACGGTCCCGCGCATCTGCGGGTGGCCGACCCCGCAAAGCTCGGCGCACAGGACGTCGAACGTGCCGGTGCGCGTGGGCGTCAGCCAGAAATAGGTGACCGTGCCGGGGATCATGTCCATCTTGGCGCGAAATTCCGGCACGTAGAAATCGTGGAGGACGTCGATCGACCGCAGCAGCACCTTCACCGGCTTGCCGACCGGCAGGTGCAGTTCGGCCCCCTGGATGATCACGTCGTCGAGCCCGCTCGCATCGGTCTTGTCGATGCCGAGGGGATTGTCGGAGGTGACGTCCCGCGTCTCGGCCCGGCCGAGACGGCCGTCCGCCCCGGGCAGCCGGAAGCTCCACAACCATTGCTGGCCGACGACCTCGATCTCAGAGGCGTCGGCGGGCACCGTAATGAACTGGTGCCAGACGAACAGCCCCGGCGCCAGCATCACGAAGACGCCGAGCGCCGTGCCGGCGGCAAGTCCGCTTTCCAGCCGGCGGTTCTCCGGCTCGTAATGGGCGCGTCGATTCGGGTCGTGACGGAACCGCCAGATGCAATAGGCCAGAAACATCACCACGGCGACGAAGACGGCGCCGGTAATCCAGAAGGTGATGACGAGCGTACTGTCGATATAGCCCCAGTTCGAGGCGATCGGCGTCCACCACCACGGGCTCACCAGGTGGAACAGCACCGAGCCCACCGCGATCGCCACCAGCACCAGCACGACTGCCATTTCCGTCCCTCCCGCCTCAATCGGCCGTGGGCATGAACCTGCAATCCGCAATTTAGTCTATGCTAAGTATTGC
Source organism: Mycoplana dimorpha (assembly GCF_003046475.1). Classification (GTDB taxonomy): domain Bacteria; phylum Pseudomonadota; class Alphaproteobacteria; order Rhizobiales; family Rhizobiaceae; genus Mycoplana; species Mycoplana dimorpha. The sequence goes on along the minus strand of NZ_PZZZ01000003.1, from coordinate 440,351 downwards.
ATGAACCAAAAACACAAGCAATTACAGCAAACCTCCCTATGGGCGGGTCTGCCTGGCGGCGCAGCGCTACGCATGCCTCTACATTACGGTGAGTATTTCTTCAGGTAGGCGAGGAGATTGGTGATTTCGGTATCGTCCTTCAGGCCGGGGAAGGCCATCTTGGTGCCCTTCACCTTCGCCTTGGGATTATGCAGGTAGTCGCGCAAGCTCGCCTCGTCCCAGACGAGGCCTCCCTTGCCGGCATCCGTCATGGCCTTGGAGTAGTTGTAGTTCGGATGCGTGCCCGCTGTCCGGCCGATCACGCCGTGCAGGGAGGGGCCGACCTTGTTCTGATCCTTGTCGACGACGTGACAGACGGCACACTTCTTGAACACCGTCTCGCCGGCCGAAGCGTCGCCTTCCTGAGCGGATGCGACATTGGCGAGCAACAGGACCAGCGACGGTCCGATCAGGAGTTGACGAAACCGCATGGCAATCCAACCTCCACTAGCGTTGCCGGGGTGTCGCCCACGGAGACCTGCGTGAGGATGCCGGATTGACTCGGCGCCGGCTCAGCCGGCGCTACCGGCTGTTCGCCAGCAGGGCGGTGGCCACCAACTGGAAATGGTATGCCTCAACCTGCAGAAGTCAATGTAGACCGGATGGATGAGGGATGGCCCGCGCCGCCTGTCTCAACGGAAGATGAAGCCGATCTTCTTCAGGTCCTTGTCGCCGAAGCTCTCGACCCCCTCGGCAATGTCGACGCCGCCGGCGGCGCGGAAGAAGCGTTCGGCATGCTCGCTGTCTTCCAGGCACCAGACGACCAGGCCTTCGCAGCCGAGCGACTTGAGCAGGCGCCGGCTTTCGCCGAACAGCAGCCGCCCGAGCCCGATCCCCTGGTATTCCGGGCGAAGATAGATCTCGTAGATCTCCCCGTCCTGCGGCAGCGCCCGCGCGCGGTTCAGCCCAAGCGTCGCGTAGCCGGCAACGACGCCGGCGACATCGAGGACGAGCAGCGTCGCCGGTCCGCGCGTGGCCTTGCGCCACCAGGTCTCGTCACGGCGCTGCACCATCTGCATCAGCGGCTTGTACGGGATGATGCCGCCATAGCCCTGCAGCCAGGATGCCCGATGGGTCTCGGAGATCGCCCGCGCATCCTGCGGCTCGGCACGCCGCACATCGATTGATAGTGTTTTCATCGACTTGACTCTAAACCCGCACCGACTCCGCCGGAATCCCGGTGCCTCCCGGGACCCTCCTTGCCCACAGGCAAGTTTCCTTGCGGCGTCCTGCAGAGTTAACGCCTTTTTAAGAATCGCCACAAGGCGTAACAGGGCGTAACAGGCCGGCACACACATGAAAAAGCAGGAGCGCCGATAGGCCCTTTGTTCGGCCCGGTTCGCGAATCACCAGACCGGTGGGGCGATGCAGCCCAGTGGCCGGGCCGGTGGAACTCCAAACTCCGGACAAAGAAAAACCCGCCGCAAGGACGGCGGGTTTTCCGAAGGCCGATGGGGACGCCGAAGCGCCGTGGCTCTTCGTCAGACGTTCTCGACCGCCTGTTCGCGTCCTTCCGCCTTTTCCTTGCGGTTGTAGCGGATCGACGACCAGAGCGAGATGCCGATCAGCGCCGCGCCGCCAAGCCCGGTGATCACCTCGGGGATATGCACCAGCGTCTGACAGTACATGATCACCGAGAGGATGAGGATGGCGTAGAAGGCGCCGTGCTCCAGGTAGCGGTACTCGGCGAGCGTGCCCTTGTCGACCAGCATGATCGTCATCGAGCGCACATACATGGCGCCGATGCCGAGGCCGATGGCGATGATGAACAGGTTCTGCGTCAGCGCGAACGCGCCGATCACGCCGTCGAAGGAGAAGCTGGCATCGAGCACCTCGAGATAGATGAAGGCCCCGAGACCGCCCTTGGCGGCGGCGCTCATGGTCTGCTGCGAAGCATCGAGCATGCCGCCGACGACCTCGACGGCCAGGAAGGTCAGCAGGCCGTAGATCGCCGAGTAGACGAAGGTATCCGCCGCCTCGCCCTCGAGCAGGTTCGAAAACACCAGGATCAGAATGAGCACGAAGGCGATCTCGACGCCCTTGATCGTCGCATAGCGGGCCATGCGCTTCTCGATGGCGGCGATCCAGTGCACGTCCTTCTCATGGTCGAAGAAGTAGGTGAGGCCGACCATCATGAGGAAGGTGCCGCCGAAGGCGGCGATCGGCAGGTGCGCCTCGTTCATGATGCGCGCGTATTCGCCGGGCTCCCTGGCCGCCAGGACGATCGCCTCGATCGGCCCGATCTTGGCGGCGATCACGACGATCAGCAGCGGGAAGACGATCCGCATGCCGAAGACGGCGATCACGATGCCCCAGGTCAGGAACCGGTGCTGCCACACAGGCGTCATGTCCTTCAGCTTGTTGGCGTTGACGATGGCGTTGTCGAAGGACAGCGAGATTTCCAGCACCGCGAGCACGGCGCAGATGAAGAAGACGGTCGCCATGCCGCCGATCGTGCCGGTCGACTGCCAGCCGAGCCAGGCGCCGAGCAGAAGACCGAAGGCGGTGACGATGAAGGCCCATTTGAAATAACCGATGGCGCTTTGCGGCCGAGAGGGGGCGGTCATGCCGACACCTCGCTTTCGAACGTGATCGCATCGTCGTGGGCAAATGGAAACGAATCGCGCGTGCCGACAATGGCATGCGCGTCAGGCATGGTCAGGATTTTCATGTTTCTCTGATCCGCCGGCTCAATTGCTGGCGGTACCGACATCACGAGAGCGCCGTAAAACTCTCGCCAGAGGGGCCCGGCACCATAGTTCGGTTGCGGCGGTATGTCCGGGGCCGCAACGACTGCCGTTTTCCCCGATGTCTCGTGCTTCGTCAAGATGTTTCGCCGTTTGCGTCCGCATCCGGGACGATCGGCCGCAAATCGTAGGAAATCACGCCACGTCGTACACAAGGCGGATTTGTGTTCCTATATTGGCTGCCATGACGATTTGCCGCCACGAGGAATTTTCATGAGCGACCCCAAGACAATCAGCCCTGCTCTGGTCGACTGGAGCGGGATCAACGGCCTGCCGCGCTTCGATCTCGTTTCCGACGACGCCTTTGCCGAGGGCTTCGACGTGGCGCTGGCGCTGCATGAAGCCGAGATCGACGCAATCGCCGGCAGTCCCGAGGCCCCGACCTTCGACAACACGGTCGTCGCCCTGGAGACCGCCGGGGACGCACTGTCGCGCATTTCGGCGCTGTTCTGGAGCCGCGCCGGCGCAAACACCAACGAGACGATCCAGGCGCTCGAGCGCGAGATCGCGCCGAAGCTGGCGCGCCACCGCTCCAAGATCGGCAACAACGCCGAGCTCTTCGCCCGCATCGATGCGCTATGGGAAGGTCGCGACGCACTCGGCCTGACGGTCGAGCAGACAAGGGTGCTGGAGCGGCACTGGAAGGGTTTCGTCAGGTCGGGCGCGAAGCTGACCAAGCCGGAACAGGAGCGGCTTGCGGCGATCAACGAGCGGCTTGCGAAGCTCGGCGCGCAGTTCGGCCAGAACGTGCTTTCCGACGAGAAGAGCTGGTCGCTGATCCTGTCGGATGAAGCGGAACTCGAAGGCATCCCCGATTTCCTCAGGGAGGCGATGGCGGCGGCCGCCCGCGAGCGGGGCGAGGTGGGCAAGTACGCGGTCACCCTGTCGCGTTCGATCATCGAGCCGTTCCTGACGTTCTCCAGCCGCCGCGACCTGCGCGAGCAGGCGTTCCGTGCCTGGACGGCGCGCGGCACCAATGGCGGGGAGACGGACAATCGGGAGATCGTGCGGGAGACGCTGGCGCTGCGCGCCGAGAAGGCCGGACTGCTCGGCTACGAGAACTATGCGGCTCTGAAGCTCGACGACACCATGGCCAAGACGCCCGAGGCAGTCAATGAGCTGCTGAACAGGGTGTGGGAACGGGCGGTCGCCCGCGCCGGCGAGGAAGAGGCCGAACTGGCGCGCCTTGTCGCTGCCGAAGGCCGCAACCATCCGGTGATGCCCTGGGACTGGCGGTACTATGCCGAAAAGCTGCGCGCCGAGAAATTCGATTTCTCCGAAGCGGAGCTGAAACCGTATCTGCAGCTCGAAAAGATCATCGACGCCTGCTTCGAGGTGGCCGGGCGGCTGTTCGGGATCCGGGCCGTACCGCTCCCGGGCGTGCCGGTCTATCACCCGGACGTGCGCGTATTCGAGATCCGCAATCGCCAGAACGAACTCGTCGCCATGTTCCTCGGCGACTACTTCGCGCGGCCGTCGAAGCGCTCCGGGGCGTGGATGAGCGCCTACCGGAGCCAGCACAAGCTGCCGATGAAGGACGGCACCATCGGCGAGATCCCGATCGTCTACAACGTCTGCAACTTCGCAAAGCCGGCCGAGGGCCGGCCGGCGCTGCTGTCGCTCGACGACGCGCGCACGCTCTTCCACGAGTTCGGCCATGCCCTGCACGGCATGCTCTCCGACGTCACCTATCCGACCGTGTCGGGCACCGGCGTGTCGCGCGACTTCGTCGAACTGCCCTCGCAGCTCTACGAGCACTGGCTGACCGTTCCCGAAATCCTCAAGACCTATGCCGTGCATTACGAGACCGGCGCGCCGATGCCGCAGGCGCTGCTCGACAAGGTTCTCGCCGCCCGCACCTTCAACGCCGGCTTCGCCACCGTCGAGTTCACCTCCTCGGCGCTGGTCGACATGGCCTACCACACGCAAGGGGCCGTCGAGGATCCGATGGCGGTACAGGCCAAGCTGCTTGAAGAGATCGGCATGCCGGCCTCGATCGTCATGCGCCATGCAACGCCGCACTTCCAGCACGTCTTTTCCGGCGACGGCTATTCGGCCGGCTACTATTCCTACATGTGGTCGGAGGTGCTCGACGCCGATGCCTTCGCCGCCTTCACCGAGACGGGCGACGCATTCGATCCCGGCATGGCGGCGAAGCTGAAGGCGAACATCTACTCGATCGGCGGCGCCGTCGATCCGGAAGACGCCTACAAGGCCTTCCGCGGCAAGCTGCCTTCGATCGATGCCATGCTGGAGAAGAAGGGGCTGGCGGCATAGATCGGGCGGCGCCCGTCACAAGACCTTCACCGAACCGTCGCCGGCGTGCAATCGATCCGTTACGGAACTGACATGTGATCCCCCGATGGTGGACATCGCGAATTGCCTTCCGATTCGCGACGTTCGACGGGGGATCATGACGATCGTTTCCGATGTTCTGACAAGGCGTTCGTTCCTCCTGACGGCCGGAGTGGCCGGTCTTGCCACGTCCTCGGCGCTGGCCGTTCCCCACTATGCGCGCCGGCACGGCAGCCCCGTCTTCACGCACGGGGTGCAGTCCGTCGACGTCGACACCTCGTCCGGCATGATCTGGGCCCGGGCGGACCGGCCGGTCGAGATCGCCGTCGAATACTCGACCACCGAGAGCTTCACAAATCCGATGCGCGGCCCGGTGCTCAAGGCGGGACGCCAGACGGATTGCGCCGCCAAGCACCTGCTGACCGAGCTCTTGCCGGACCAGGACATCTTTTTTCGATTGACGGCCAACGATCCCTATTCGGCGCATCTCGTCTCCGAGCCGGTCGTCGGCCGGTTCCGCACCGCGCCGCTGCGCCGCCGCTCGGTCCGCTTCGCCTGGTCGGGCGACACGGCGGGCCAAGGCTGGGGCATCGACGACGTCGGCATGAGACCTATTCGACCATGCTCCTGCACGAGCCGGATTTTCTCATCCATTCCGGCGACACGATCTACGCCGACGGACCGATCCCCGACGAGATCCGGCTTCGCGACGGCACGGTCTGGAAGAACCGCATCGTCACCGACGAGAAGCGCCAGGTCGCGCGGACGCTGGACGAGTACCGCGGCCAGTGGAAGTACAACATGCTCGACCGGCACGTGCTGAACTTCAATGCGCAGGTGCCGACGTTCTTCCAGTGGGACGACCACGAGGTGCTGAACAACTGGTCGGCCTCGACGGACCTGCGCGACGATCCGCGCTATCCGGAGAAGGACATCGCCATCTATGCCGCGCGCGCCATGCGGGCGTTCCAGGAGATGACGCCGATCCGCTACATACCGACCGAGCCGGGACGCATCTTTCGCAAGATCGCCTATGGCCCGTTGCTCGACGTTTTCTTCGTCGACCTGCGCTCCTATCGCACCGCCAACCGCGGCAGCACAGACAACGGCCTGTTCGGCTGGCGGCAGGCGGACTGGCTGCGGCGCGAACTGCTCGCCTCCAAGGCCACATGGAAGGTGATTGCCTGCGACATGCCGCTCGGCGTCGTCATCTGGGACGACTATGGTCAGAAGCTCGGCTACGAGGGCGTGGCGGACGGGCTGAACGGCCCGCCGGCAGCCCGCGAGCGCGAGATCGCCGAACTGCTCAGCTTCATGCGCGACAATGCCATCCGCAATGTCGTCTGGCTGACAGCCGACGTGCACTATACCGCCGCCCATCACTACGACCCGGCGCGCGCGAGGTTCAAGGAGTTCGAGCCCTTCTGGGAGTTCGTCTCCGGACCGCTGCATTCGGGCACGTACGGGCCGCACCCGCTCGACATGACCTTCGGACCGGAGGTGCGGTTCATCAAGGTCTCGGGCGGCGGCGCCGACAGCAATCTGCCCCCTTCGGCCGGCTTGCAGTTCTTCGGGCTGGTCGATATCGATGGCGCCAGCGAGCAGATGACGGTGCGGCTCATGGATCGCGACGACCACGAACTCTGGAGCACCACGCTCGACCCTGCGGTGATCTCATGAGGGCTGTCGGACGGCCATTTTTCGCGCGACCGGCACAACGCAGTGCCGGCCTGCCCCTTTCGCATGTGCGGAAAACCATGTAAGAGCGCGCCATTGAAGATGGCGCTGCCTCCGCCGTGTGCGCCCAAAACCCAGAGATCAAACATGTCCATTCGTAATATCGCGATCATCGCGCACGTCGACCATGGCAAAACCACGCTCGTTGACGAGCTCCTGAAGCAGTCCGGCTCGTTCCGCGAGAACCAGCGCGTCGCCGAACGCGTCATGGACTCGGGCGACATCGAAAAGGAACGCGGCATCACCATCCTCGCCAAGGCCACCTCGGTCGAGTGGAAGGGAACCCGCATCAACATCGTCGACACCCCCGGCCACGCCGACTTCGGCGGCGAGGTCGAGCGCATCCTGTCGATGGTGGACGGGGCGATCGTGCTTGTCGACAGCTCCGAAGGCCCGATGCCGCAGACCAAGTTCGTCGTCGGCAAGGCGCTCAAGGTCGGCTTGAAGCCGATCGTCGCCATCAACAAGATCGACCGTCCCGACGGCCGCCACGAGGAAGTGCTGAACGAGGTCTTCGACCTGTTTGCCAACCTCGACGCCACCGACGAGCAGCTCGATTTCCCGATCCTCTACGGTTCGGGCCGCAACGGCTGGATGAACGTCAACCCGGAAGGCCCGCAGGATCAGGGCATGGCGCCGCTGCTCGATCTCGTGCTCAAGCACGTGCCGGAGCCGACGGTGGGCGAAGGGCCGTTCCGCATGATCGGCACGATCCTCGAGGCCAATCCGTTCCTCGGCCGCATCATCACCGGCCGCGTTCACTCCGGCTCGATCAAGCCGAACCAGGCCGTCAAGGTGCTCGGTCAGGACGGCAAGCTGATCGAAACCGGCCGCGTCTCGAAGATCCTCGCGTTCCGCGGCATCGAGCGCCAGCCGATCGAGGAGGCGCAAGCCGGCGACATCGTTGCGATCGCCGGCCTCACCAAGGGCACCGTCGCCGACACGTTCTGCGACCCGTCGGTGACCGAGGCACTGAAGGCCCAGCCGATCGACCCGCCGACCGTCACCATGTCCTTCATCGTCAACGACAGCCCGCTTGCCGGCACCGAGGGCGACAAGGTCACCAGCCGCGTCATCCGCGATCGCCTGTTCAAGGAAGCCGAAGGCAACGTGGCGCTGAAGATCGAAGAGTCGGGCGACAAGGACTCGTTCTTCGTCTCCGGCCGCGGCGAACTCCAGCTTGCCGTGCTGATCGAAACGATGCGCCGCGAAGGCTTCGAGCTTGCCGTCTCGCGTCCGCGCGTCGTCATGCACAAGGATGAGGAGACCGGCCAGATGCTCGAGCCGGTCGAGGAAGTCGTCATCGACGTCGACGAAGAGCATTCCGGCATCGTCGTGCAGAAGATGTCCGAGCGCAAGGCCGAGATGGTGGAGCTCCGCCCGTCCGGCGGCAACCGCGTCCGCCTCGTCTTCTTCGCGCCGACCCGCGGCCTGATCGGCTACCAGTCGGAACTTCTGACGGATACCCGCGGCACGGCGATCATGAACCGGCTGTTCCACGAGTACCAGCCCTACAAGGGCGAGATCGGCGGCCGCGTCAACGGCGTGCTGCTCTCCAATGAATCCGGCGAGGCCGTGGCCTACGCGCTCTTCAACCTCGAAGACCGCGGTCCGATGGTGATCGACGCCGGCGACAAGGTCTATGCCGGGATGATCGTCGGCATCCACACGCGCGACAACGATCTGGAAGTGAACGTGCTGAAGGGCAAGAAGCTCACCAACATCCGCGCCGCCGGCAAGGACGAGGCCGTCCGCCTCACCCCGCCGATCAAGATGACGCTGGAGCGGGCGCTCTCCTGGATCCAGGACGACGAACTGGTCGAGGTGACGCCGAAGTCGATCCGCCTTCGCAAGCTCTATCTCGACTCCAACGACCGCAAGCGCTTCGAAAAGCAGCGCTCGGCCGGCGCTGCATAATCTGCAACGCTACGCCAAGCCCTACCCAGATCGAACAAAGCCCCGGCAGAAATGCCGGGGCTTTGTTGTCTTTGCATGTGGGCCACCCGGCTTGCGTTTTCTTCATGCGAAGAAGGCCCGATGATCGGTGATCAACGGGCCTTCTTGCTGGATGATGCTGGTCACTGCACTTGGCGTCCGCTTAGACGCGCGCCGTATGCCGGCGCGGATCGCTTGGCGATCCCGGGTCCTTTTCGGACGCTGTTATCGGTTGGGGAAGGACGCCGGCTCGATGCCGAGGACCTTCAGGTCGCTATTCCTGGGACGGCGGTGGTTTTCGACAGCCGCGGCGGCCGCACTCGCAGCTCCCAGCATTGCAAAAGCGCGCCCGAGGAAGCCCTGACGAGCGGCGTTGCGAAACTCTCTCATCTTCTTGCTTTTCTCTCGCTTGTTAACGAGCTAAATATGACGCCGATGAGCCTTGCAAACAAGGGCAGGCTCGGCAGGTCAGCCATGCAAATCGCGCAGGCCGCGGATTACCCCGCGGCCTGCGCTGCCTTTCAGATGCGCGCGGGCGCTCAGTCCTCGCTGGCCGCCAGCTGCGACAGCACCAGGCCACGCCCGCGGGCGCGCAGCACCAGCGGTATGATCAGTGCCGCCGCGGCGATCAGCAGCAGCGCCACCGCCACCGGCGAGGCGACGAGGGTGGTGATGTCGCCCTGGCTGATCGCGAGAGCCCGGCGCAGCTGCTGCTCGGCGAGCGGCCCAAGGATCAGGCCGACGACAACCGGCGCGATCGGGTAGCCGAAGATACGCATGACGTAGCCGAGAAGGCCAAAGGCGAGCAGCATGCCGAGCTCGAAGACCGACGGGTTGGCGCCGATGGTGCCGAGCGTCGCAAACAGCAGGATGCCGGCATATAGCCACGGCCTGGGGATCGTCAAAAGCTTCACCCACAGCCCGATCAGCGGCAGGTTCAGCACCAGCAGCATCAGGTTGGCGATCAACAGGCTGGCGATCAGACCCCAGACGAGCTGCGGATTGGTGGCAAACAGCAGCGGGCCGGGCTGCAGGCCGTACTGCTGGAAGCCGGCGAGCATGATCGCCGCCGTCGCCGTGGTCGGAAGGCCGAGCGTCAGGAGCGGCACCAGCGTGCCGGCGGCAGACGCGTTGTTTGCCGCTTCCGGTCCGGCGACGCCCTCGATGGCGCCGTTGCCGAATTCCTCCGGATGCTTGGTCATCCGCTTCTCGGCTGCGTAGGAGAGGAAGGTGCCGATCTCGGCGCCGCCGGCCGGCATCGCGCCGATCGGAAAGCCGATGGCCGTGCCGCGCAGCCACGGCTTCCACGAGCGCGCCCAATCGGCGGCGTTCATCCAGACGGAGCCCTTCACCGCCTCCACCTTGTCCGGCCCCCTGTCGCCCTGCGCGGCGATGTAGAGGGTCTCGCCGATCGCGAACATCGCCACCGCAAGTGTCGTCACCTCGATCCCGTCCAAAAGGTCAGGGATGCCGAACGACAGGCGTGCCTGACCGCTCAGCTGGTCGATGCCGATCATCGCAAGCGTCAGGCCGACGAACAGCGAGGTGAGCCCCCGCAGCGTCGAATCGCCGAAGGCCGAGGAGACGGTGACGAAGGCGAGCACCATCAGCGCGAAGTACTCTCGTGGGCCGAAGACCAGCGCGACCTTGACGATGAACGGCGCCACGAAGGCGAGCGCCAGCGTGGCGATCAGGCCGGCGACGAAGGAGCCGATCGCCGCCGTGGCCAGCGCAGGTCCGCCGCGGCCGGCCCGCGCCATCTTGTTGCCCTCAAGCGCCGTAACGATCGATGCGCTCTCGCCCGGCGTGTTGAGCAGGATCGAAGTGGTCGAGCCGCCGTACATGCCGCCATAATAGATGCCGGCGAACATGATCAGCGAGCCGGCCGGATCGAGCTTGTAGGTGACGGGCAAAAGCAGCGCCACGGTCAGCGCCGGGCCGATGCCGGGCAGCACGCCCACGGCGGTGCCGAGCGTCACGCCGATCAGCGCATAAAGCAGGTTCATCGGCTGGGCGGCGACCAGCAGGCCCTGCATGAGGAATTCGAACGTATTCATGATCTGCCGGTCCCCTAGGCAATTCCAGCAAACGGGCGCAGCTCTGCGTCAGGAATTGCATAAAACGAAGGTGAGAGCATTTCAGCGGTTGGGCTGAATTGCTCTAGAAGAACAGGTGTTCGAGCGGGCCGCTGGGCAGCGACAGCTGCAGCAGCTTGGCGAAGATCGCCCAGACGGCGAAGCTGATGACGATGCCGACCGGGATCGTCAGCCAGAGCTTGCGCCTGCCGAACCCTGCGGCGGTCAAGGCAAACAGCAGCCCGGTGGCGACCGAGAAGCCGGCGACATTGAGCAACAGCATCTGCGCGGCCAATCCGGCGACGATCCAGACGACCGGCCCGAACTGCTGCGGCTCGCGCTCGGGGAAATCGTTGCGCCAGGCCGCCACCGCGGTCCAGACGGCAAGCCCGATCAGACAGCAGCCGATGGCGTAGGGCACGGACGTCGGACCGACCTGCGAGTATCCTGCGGCACCGGTCAGCCGCGAGACATCCCAGAAGATGACGGCGGCGATCGCCGCCAGCACGACCGCGATGACCAGCGCCGCCCCATCGGGGCGACGCTTTGCGTTGGCGGGTTTGGTCCCGTTCGTCATTCGACCAGTCCGATTTCCTTGAGGATGCCTTCGGTGGCCGAGACATCCTGGGCGAGCTGTTCGTCGAACGCATTACCGGCGAGGTAGGTGTCCTGCCAGCCCTTGGTCTTCAGCTGCTCCTGCCAGCTGGCCGACTTGACCAGCTTTTCGATGTCGGCGTTGACGGCGGCCTTCTGCTCGTCGCTGAGGCCCGGAGCCGCGGCGATCATGCGCCAGTTCTGCACGACAACATCAAGGCCGCTTTCCTTGATCGTCGGCGCGTCGATGCCCTCGAGGCGCTCTTCGCTCGACACCGCGAGCAGGCGCAGCGTGCCGGCCTTGACCTGCGATTCGAACTCGCCATAGCCGGAAATGCCGGCGCTGACCTGCGCGCCGAGGATTGCAGCCAAGGCCTCGCCACCGCCGGAATAGGCGATGTAGTTGATCTTCTTCGGATCGACGCCGGCTGCCTTGGCGATCAGGCCGACTGCGATGTGGTCGGTGCCGCCGGCCGAGCCGCCGGCCCAGGAGACCGCACCCGGATCCTTCTTCAGCGCTTCGACGAGATCGCCGAAGGTCTGGAACGGCGAGGAGGCCGGAACGACGATCGCCTCGTATTCACCGGTGAGGCGCGCGATCGGCGTGACGTCCTTCAGCGTGACGGGCGACTTGTTGGTCAGGATGGCGCCGACCATGACGTAACCGCCGACGATCAGCGACCCCGGATTGCCCTTGTCCTGGCTGGCGAACTGCGCGAGGCCGATCGTGCCGCCGGCGCCCGGTACGTTGACGACCTGGACGTTGCTGGAAATGCCCTCGGCCTGCATGACGGTCTGGATCGTGCGGGCCGTCTGGTCCCAGCCACCGCCCGGGTTTGCCGGCGCGATGATCTTGTAGTCCGCGGCAAGCGCGGGCAGCGCCATGGCGCCGGCGAGAATGGAAGCAAGGAAGAATTGTTTCAAGGCGGGTCCTCCGTCAGGCGCGGCTTCTTCGGCGGCGCGTCGTTGCACATTGAGCGATGGGAGGATTGCCTTTGCACGCAGACCAAGGGCCCCCTGCGCGCTTTCGACGGTCTCCTCCCGGTCCTTATCGCCCGCCTCCACGGACGATGAGGCCCTCAAGCGATCACAGAAACCTGTCATCCAGCTGACATCGTGACACGGTCCCGCCGCGATGCGCTCCGGACCTTTGCCCTATTGTGCCCGCAGCACCTCGTTCCAGCGGGCGATCAGACGCGCGCGCTTGACCTGGTCGAGATAGACCATCAGCCCCGGGCTGACCGGAACCGGCTTCAGTTGCGCGCCGAGCAACGTCCGCATGCTGGTGGCGGTGTTGTCGCCGGCGACGTCGGGCGACACCGCGGCGATCTGCAATTCGCGGGCCATGATCGACTGGCCTTCCTCCGACATGAAGAAGGCGAGATAGCGCCGTCCGAGATCCGGCGAGGCGGCGGCCTGCGGCACCAGTCCGATGCGCGACATCACCACCGTGTAGTCCTTCGGCAGCACGATCCCGACGTCAGGGTGCTTTGCCGCCCAGTCGGCCGCATAGGAGCCGAGGATGTTGTAGCCGATCACGAAGCGGCCGTCGGCAATCCGCTCGAGGATGGCCGAACTCGTGGAATAAAGTTTTACGCCGGCCGCGCCCATGGCCTGAATGACGGTCCAGATGTCGCCGAACTGCTCCTGGTCGCGCGCCATGAACAGGAACCCGACGCCGGAGCGCTCGATGTCGTAGGTGCCGACGCGGCCGTGGATCGCGTTGCCGTGCCGGTTCAGGTAGTCGACGAACTCGGCGCGGGAGGCCGGCGGCTTCTCGTGGCGGAAGCTCGGCTTGTGATAGACGAAGACGGCCGGCTCGAAGGTGAGCGCATAGGCCGTGTTGCGCCAGTTGGCCCATTGCGGCCAGCGCTCGCTCATCGGCAGGTCGCTGCGCTGGGCGTAGCCGTCATTGCTGAGCTTGACCTGCAGGTCCATCGCCGAGGAGAAGGCGAAATCGGCCGTCTTCTGCCCCGCATCCGTCTCCTTGACGACGCGGTCGTACACCTCGCCGGTCAGCATCTCCTCGTAGCGCACCGCCACGTCCGGATTGGCCCTCTGGAACCCCTTGATCATTGGCCGGGCGAGCGGCTCGTCCAGCGAGGAATAGACGACGAGCACGGAGGCGTTTCCACGCCCGTCGGGGGCCGGGTAGAAGGTCTCGGCGGCCATTGCGGGGATGCACGAGCAGACCAGGAGCGTAAGGGCGAGAGAAATGCGCATGACGGCGAACTTGCCTCAGCCCGGCACCGTTCACAAGCCGGCTGCCGCTCGCTAATGTGGGGCGAAGGTGGAGATCCAGGTGCGCATACTGCTCGTCGAAGACAACCAGGCGCTGGCCGACGGCCTGTCCGCCATCCTGCGCGGCACGGGGCACGCCGTCGACGCGGTCAGCGACGGCGCCTCCGCCGATGCCGCCATCTCGGCCGAAGCCTTCGACCTCGTCATCCTCGACCTGACGCTGCCGGAAATGGACGGGCTGGAGGTGCTGCGCGCGATGCGGGCCCGCCAGAACCGGGCGGCGGTGCTGATCCTGACGGCGCGCGGGGCGGCGGAGGACAAGGTCAAGGGGCTCGACCTCGGCGCCGACGACTACATGAGCAAGCCCTTCGACATCTCCGAGTTCGAGGCGCGCGTGCGCATGCTGCTGCGCCGGCAGGCGGGGCTGCGCTCCTCGGCGCTCAGCTTCGGCGGCGTCGATCTCGATCTCAACTCCCGCACCTTCTCCGCCGGCGGTACGCCGCTCGACATCCCGGCCCGTGAACTCGGCCTGCTGGAGATTCTGTTCCTGCGGGCCGGCAAGGTCGTTTCCAAGGAGGCGATCATCCAGTCGCTCGCCGCCTTCGACGACGACCTCAGCGCCAATGCGATCGAACAGTATGTCAGCCGGCTCAGGAAGCGCATGGCGCCGCACGGCCTGACGGTGCGCACCGCCCGCGGCATCGGCTACTATCTCGACAAGGCAGCCCCGGTTTGACCCGCCATCCGGCATCCTCGCTGCGCCGCCAGCTGCTGGGCTGGCTTCTGGTCGCCACCGCCGTGTTCGGCATCCTTGCGCTCTTCGACACCTACCGGGAGGCGATGACGACCGCCAACACCATTTCGGACCGCGTCCTGGCCGGTTCAGCGCTGGCCATCGCCGAGCGGGTGGTCGTCAACGAGAACGGCGCGCTCGAGGTCGATATCCCCTACGTTGCCCTGGAAATGCTCACCTCCGCCGCCCAGGACCGGGTTTTCTACCGGGTCGAGGGGCCGCCGGGCCATTTCATCACCGGTTATCAGGCGCTGCCGACGATCGCCGACACGCACGGCCAGCCGACCGCCTATGCGGACGCGACGTTTCGCGGCGAACCGATCCGGGTGGCGGTGCTGCAGCGCTCGGCCTCGACGGGCGTCAATTCCGTCCCCTTCGTCGTGACGGTCGCCGAGACCACCATCGCCCGGCGGCAACTGGCGCAGGCGATCCTTGTCCGATCGGCGCTGCGCCTCGGGCTGATGATTGCCGGCGCCGCGGCGATCGTGTGGATTGCCGTGACATTGGCGCTTCGCCCGCTCTACCGGCTCAGCGACGCCATCGCCGAACGCAACCCGAGCGACCTCCACCCGATCGACCAGCAGGTGCCGAGCGAGGTGCAGGGGCTGGTCGATACGGTCAACTCCTTCATGGTGCGCCTGCAATCGGCGCTCGATGCGCTACGCCATTTCTCCGGCAATGCCAGCCATCAGTTGCGCACGCCGCTCGCCATCATCCGCACGCAGCTTGCGCTCGCCGGCCGGGCCTCCTCGCTCGCCGCCGCGCAGGAGGCGGCGCGCAAGGGCGACGAGGCGGTGGCCCATGCCGAGCGCATCCTGGCGCAGCTGCTGCTGATGGCGAAGATCGATGCGGCCGGCTCCGTCGTGCCCCGGCCCGGCGCCAGGATCGACATTGCCTCCCTCGCCCGCAACCTGACCGCCGAATATGTGCCGGTCGCCGCGCAGTCCGGTATCGATCTCGGCTTCGAAGGCGATGGCCCCGCCATGGTTCGTGCGGAGCCGCTGCTGTTCGGCGAGATGCTGCGCAACCTCATCGAGAACGCCATCGCCTATGCCGGTCAGGGTGCCGAGGTCACCGTATCGGTGCGGGCCCTTCCGGACGGCATCCGGCTCTGCGTCGAGGACGATGGCCCCGGCATTCCGCCCGAGCGGCGTGGCGAGGTGCTGCAGCGCTTCGCCCGCGGCGGACAGGACAGTTCGCCAGGCGTCGGCCTCGGCCTTCCGATCGTCGAGGACATCGCCGCGCTTTTCGGGGCGAAGCTGACGCTGGAAGATGCCGTCCGCGGCAAGGGCCTTGCCGCCAGCATCATGTTTCCGGCATGCGACCCGGAACCGGTGTCCGGCTGAACTGCGGCGCCGGCGGCCGGGCCCGGCGGAACCCGCCCGGCGCCATGCGGCAGCCCCGCACGTAGAAGAGGGCGGCGAGGAAGGCGCCGAACAGCATGGTACCGGTCATGGAAATCCCCTGGAATGCAACCGCATTCGAGCCGGCAACCACCGGCGCGTCAATCCCTCTTCCTTCCGTCTTCAGTACGCCCGGCCCGATTGCCGGCTACGGCAAACCGATGTTAAGCAAACCATCCTCTTGGAAACGGTTCTCTCCAAGCGCTGGCGGGGAACGCGCGACAAATGCCGCGCGCGCACCTGCGCGCTCCAAGATGATCTGATGAAGCTGGACCGCCGTGGCGTAGCACACGGCCTCCGAAGGACTGGACAGATGCATCCTGAGAAAATGACCGAGCGACGCACGGCACTCATCGGCGCCCTCCTGACCACTCTCGGTCCGATCTCGATGTCGCTCTATACGCCGGCCATGCCGGCGCTGGTGCATGCCTTCGATACGAACGATTCCACCATCAAGCTGACGCTGTCGCTCTATTTCGGCGGCTTCGCCTTCGCCCAGCTGGTGGCCGGCCCGCTTGCCGACGCCTTTGGCCGCCGCGTCGCCACCGTGCTGTTCCTGTCGATCTATCTCGCCGGCAGCCTTGCCGCCGCCTTCGCGCCGGGCATCGAGTGGCTGCTGGCCGGGCGGTTGATCCAGGGCATCGGCGCCTCGGTCGGCGTCACCGTCTCGCGCGCGATCGTGCGCGACCAGTTCGTCGGCGGCGAAGCGGCGCGCATCATGAACCTGATCGGCATCATGCTGGCGATCGGCCCGGCAATGGCGCCGACGATCGGCGGCCTGGCGCTCGCCGTCTTCGGCTGGGCCTCGGTCTTCTTCCTGATGGTCGGCTTCGGCGTCGCGGCGTGTCTCGTCGTGTTCTTCTTCCTGCGCGAGACGGTCGTTCCCGACCCGCGCCGGGCGAGGCCGGGACCGCTGGTCAAGGCCTATGTGGAACTTGCCGGCGATGCGCGCTTCGTCTCTGCCGCCCTCGTCATGGCCGGGGCGGTCGGCGCCCTCTACGCGCAGGCGACGATGCTGCCCTTCATCCTGATCGAAAAGGTCGGCCTCACGCCGACGCAGTTCGGACTGAGCATGATCATGCAGTCCGGCGCCTATTTTTTCGGTTCGATCGCGCTGCGCCTGTTCACCCGCCGTTATGGCGGGTCCGCCGCCGTCAAGGCGGGGCTTGTGATGATCGTCACGGGCAGCGCGATGATCGTCCTCTCGGTGCCGCTGCTGCCGCCGAGCTTCGCATCGGTCATGCTGCCGGTCGCCGTCTACACCTTCGGCATCGCCTTCGTCTCACCGCAGGTCACCACGTCCGGCATGTTTCCCTTCCCGCACATCGCCGGCTCCGCCTCGGCGCTGATGGGCTTCATCCAGATGGGATCCGGCTTCCTCGGCGGCATCGTCGCGGCGTTGATCGGCGATCCGCTGCTCGCCTTCGGCATCGTCGTGCCCGCGCTGGGCATGATCGCCACCCTCTCCTATTTCTTGTTCCTCGCTGCCCTCCGCCGGGCCGATCGCCTGGCCGGCGAGCAGGCGGCATGCCGGGAATAGCGACGAGAAAACCCGCCGAAGTTTCCTCCGGCGGGTTCGCACTTTTCGGTTCTGTCAGCGGATTGCTCAGCCGCGGCGGTCGCGGGCGGCGAGCGTGCGCAGCCGCAGCGCGTTCAGCTTGATGAAGCCGGCGGCGTCCTTCTGGTCGTAGGCGCCCTGGTCATCCTCGAAGGTGACGAGCTTGTCGGAATAGAGCGACTTGTCCGATTCCCGGCCGATGACCATGACGTTGCCCTTGTAGAGCTTCAGCGTCACTTCGCCCTCGACATGCTCCTGGCTCTTGTCGATGAGGGCCTGCAGCATCTCGCGCTCCGGCGAGAACCAGAAGCCGTAGTAGATCAGCTCCGCATAGCGCGGCATCAGCTCGTCCTTGAGATGCGCAGCACCGCGGTCCAGCGTGATCGATTCGATGGCGCGGTGCGCGGCGAGCAGGATCGTGCCGCCCGGGGTCTCGTAGACGCCGCGGCTCTTCATGCCGACGAAGCGGTTCTCGACGAGGTCGAGACGGCCGATGCCGTTGTCGCGGCCGTAATTGTTAAGGGTCGCGAGCAGCGTGGCCGGCGACATGCGCACGCCGTTGATCGAGACGGCGTCGCCGCGCTCGAAACCGACCTTGATGGTGGTCGCCTTGTCCGGAGCATTTTCTGGCGAAATGGTGCGCATGTGCACGTATTCGGGTGCCTCGACCGCCGGGTCTTCCAGCACCTTGCCCTCCGAGGAGGAGTGCAGCAGGTTGGCGTCGACCGAGAACGGCGCCTCGCCCTTCTTGTCCTTGGCGACCGGGATCTGGTGCTGCTCGGCGAATTCGAGCAGGTGCGTGCGGCTCTTGAACGACCAGTCGCGCCACGGCGCGATGATCTTGATGTCCGGGTTCAGCGCGTAGGCCGACAGCTCGAAGCGGACCTGGTCGTTGCCCTTGCCGGTGGCGCCGTGGGCGATGGCGTCCGCGCCGGTCTTCTTGGCGATCTCGATCAGGTGCTTGGAGATCAGCGGGCGGGCGATCGAGGTGCCGAGCAGGTAGACGCCCTCGTAGACGGCGTTGGCGCGGAACATCGGGAAGACGAAGTCGCGCACGAACTCCTCGCGCACGTCCTCGATGAAGATCTCCTTGATGCCGAGCATCTCGGCCTTCTTGCGCGCCGGCTCCAGCTCCTCGCCCTGGCCGAGATCGGCGGTGAAGGTGACGACCTCCGCCCCGAGTTCGGTCTGCAGCCACTTCAGGATGATCGAGGTGTCGAGGCCGCCGGAATAGGCGAGAACGACCTTCTTGACTTGCTTGGGAGATGCCATGGTTATGTGTCCGTCTGGTGAGAAGGGGCGGCCGGGCCGCGCATCGATTTCGCGGGCACTTTTAGCCAGAAACCGCGCGGACACAAGCGCGGCGGCGACGGCCGATGCAATTTGGCTTCCAAAGCCGTCAGGCGCGGAGTATCACCGACGCAGCACTGCTATCGGGACCTCGACACCATGGATTTCCTGCCCTCCCTGACGACGATTGCCGCCTTTGCCGTTGCGACGCTGCTGCTCGCCGCGACGCCCGGACCGGACATGACGCTGACGATCAGCCGGGCGCTGTCGCAGGGCAAGGCCGCCGCACTCTGGGTCGTGCTCGGGACCGGCTGCGGCATCGTCGTGCACACGCTGCTCGTCGCCTTCGGCATCGCGGCGCTGATCACCGCGTCGCCGGCCGCCTTCATGATCCTCAAGACCGGCGGCGCCGGCTACCTGCTCTGGCTGGCGATCCAGGCGATCCGCTACGGCTCGAGCCTGACCGTCAATGCGGTCGACGGTCCGAGGATGTCGCCCCTTGCGAATGTCTCCAGCGGTTTCTGGGTCAATCTCCTGAACCCGAAGGTCATCATCTTCTTCATGACCTTCCTGCCGCAGTTCGTCTCCGCAGGCGATCCGCACGTGACCGGCAAGCTGATCTTCCTCGGCTTCTTCTTCATTCTGCTCGGCATGCCGGTGAACGCCCTGGTCGTGCTTGCCGCAGACGGACTGTCGAACTGGCTGCAGAACAACAGGAAGGTGCTGCGCGGCCTCGACTATTCGATCGCCGGCGTCTTCTCGCTCTTTGCGGTGAAGATCTTCATGACGACAGCACGCTGAAGCACGAGCCGGCGCGCCGAACGGCGTCAGCCGATCAACAGCGCGTCGTCATCGAGCGTCTGGCCGCGCATCTTGCGGAACATGGCGATCAGGTCCTCGACCTGCAGCGTCTTGCGGCTGTCGCCGGTGACGTCGAGGACGATCTCGCCGCCGTGCAGCATGACCGTGCGGTGACCGTAGTCGAGCGCCTGCCGCATCGAGTGGGTGACCATCAGCGTCGTCAGCTTGCGTTCCGAGACGATCTTCTGCGTCAGGTTCATGATGAACTCCGCCATGCCGGGATCGAGCGCGGCCGTATGCTCGTCGAGCAGCAGCACGTCGGACCCGGCAAGCGTCGCCATCACCAGCGACACCGCCTGGCGCTGCCCGCCGGAAAGCAGGTCCATGCGGTCGCGCATCCGGTTCTCGAGCCCGAGGTTCAGCTCGGCGATCCGCTCGCGGAACAGGGCACGCCGCCCGGCGCCGAGCGCCGGCGACAGGCCGCGCCGCTCGCCGCGGCGGCCCGCCAGCGCCAGGTTTTCCTCGATCGACAGCGCGCCGCAGCTGCCGGCGAGCGGATCCTGGAACACCCGCGCCACCCGGCCGGCCCGTGCCGCAGTGCCCTGCCGGGTGACGTCGGCGGTGCCGATCTTCACCTGGCCCTCGGTCGCGATGACGTCGCCGGCGAGAACGCCGAGCAGCGTCGACTTGCCGGCGCCGTTCGAGCCGATGACGGTGACGAACTGGCCTTCCTCGATCGTCAGGCTGACGCCGTTCAGCGCCTGCTTCTGCAGCGGCGTACCCTTGCCAAAGACGACCTTGATATCGGAAACGGAAATCATCAGGCGGCTCCTCCGCGGCGCAGCCGCGGCAGCACCAGCGCCACGGTGACGAGCACGGCCGTCACGAGGTTGAGGTCGGACGCCTTCAGGCCGAGCACGTCGGACGACAGCGCAAGCTGGATGGCGATACGGTAGATGATCGAGCCGAGCACGCAGCCGATCAGCGCGATCAGGATGCCGCGCGCGCCGAACAGCGTCTCGCCGATGATGACGGCGGCAAGGCCGACGACGATCGTGCCGACGCCGGAGGTGACGTCGGCAAAGCCGTTGGTCTGCGCGAACAGCGCCCCGCCGAAAGCAACCAATGCGTTGGAAAGCGCGATACCGAGATAGATCTGCCGGTTGGTGTCGACACCCTGCGCCCGGGCCATGCGGGCATTGGCGCCGGTCGCCCGCATCGACAGGCCCGCATCGCTCTCGAGGAAGCGCCACACCAGAAACAGCGCGACGATCACCAGCACGCCGATGAAGAGCGGCCGAACGTAGAAATCGCGCAGGCCCAGCCCGAAGAACGGGCTGAGCATGGTGTCGGCATTGATCAGCGCGACGTTCGGCTTGCCCATGACCCGCAGGTTGACCGAGAACAGCGCGATCATCGTCAGGATCGACGCCAAGAGGTTGAGGATGCGGAAGCGGACGTTCAGCATCGCCGTGACGAGGCCGGCGCCGGCGCCGGCCACCATGGCCACCGCTGCGGCCAGCCAGGGATTGACGCCGGCGATGATCAGCACGGCCGTGACGGCGGCGCCGAGCGGAAACGACCCGTCGACGGTCAGGTCCGGAAAGTCCAGCACGCGGAAGGCAAGGTAGACGCCGATCGCCACGAAGGCATAGACCAGCCCCAGTTCGACGGCACCCCAAAAGGCAATCAGGCTCACGGCTCTTGGCTTTCTCTTCTTGCCCGTTCCGCGGTCTTCACGGGAGGGGCCGTTCTAACGGATCAACCGCCGCCGGGCGATCCGGCAGCGGTTGATTCCTGATTTCAGTTTTCCGGCGAACCGGTATTATTCGATCACGCGGGTGGCGCGACCGACGACCGATTCCGGCAGCGTGACGCCCATCTTGGCGGCCGCGCCCTTGTTGACGACGAGGTCGGTGCCGGCGGCTACCTTCACCGGAATGTCGCCCGGGTTCTCGCCCTTCAGGATGCGCACGACGATTTCGCCCGTCTGCTTGCCCACGTCCTTGTAGTTGAAGCCGAGGGCCGCAATGGCGCCGCGCGAGACGGAATCGGTGTCGGCGGTGAAGAGCGGGAGCTTGGCTTCTTCCGCGACGGCGACGGCACCTTCCAGCGCGGAGACGATGGTGTTGTCGGTCGGAATGTACATCGCATCGGCGCGGCCAACGAGCGCACGGGCGGCGCCCTGCACTTCGGCCGACTTCGTGGCGGCGGATTCGACGACGGTCAGGCCAACCTTTTCGGCCTCGGCCTTGAGAACGGCGAGCAGCGAGACGGAGTTCGCCTCGCCGGAATTGTACAGGTAGCCGACGGTCTTCGCCTCAGGCAGGATTTCCTTGATCAGCGCCAGGTGATCGGCGACCGGCGACATGTCGGAAAGGCCGGTGACGTTGCCGCCCGGCTTGTCCATGTCCTTGACCAGCTGTGCGCCGAGCGGGTCGGAGACGGCCGTGAAGACGACCGGAATATCCTTCGTCGCGGAAACCACGGCCTGCGCCGAGGGGGTGGAGATCGGCACGATCACGTTCGGGCCTTCGCCGGCGAACTGGCGGGCGATCTGTGCGGCCGTCGCGGGATTGCCCTGCGCCGACTCGTAGAGGAACTTCAGGTTCTCGCCTTCCTTGTAGCCGGCCGCTTCCAGCGTTTCCTTGACGCCATCACGAACGGCGTCAAGCGCCGGATGTTCGACGATGGCAGTCACGGCAACCGTGACGTCCTCGGCCTTGGCGGGCAGCGCCAGCGCGAGCGTTGCAGCGGCGGCGAGCAGAAGTGAGCGCATGAATTATCCTCCCAGAATGAATTGCGGCCAGCTTCTAGGCAAAACGGCCGTGCAAATCAATTCTTGGATCGCACTTGTTCAATCACACTTTCTCATGGGACGGCGACATCGGTGGTCTGTCGAGACCTCGCCGAGGCGCTCAGTCATCCTCGCCATGGCCGGCGATCATCATCGCTTCATAGGCCATGCGGTCGACCTTGCGCATCCGCTCCGATTCCGATTTCAGCTGGCCGCAGGCGGCAAGGATGTCACGGCCGCGCGGCGTGCGGATCGGCGAGGCGTAGCCCGCCTGGTTGATGAAATCGGCAAACTTCTCGATCTGCTCCCAGTCCGAACACTGATAGTTCGTGCCCGGCCAGGGATTGAAGGGGATCAGGTTGATCTTCGCGGGAATGCCCTTCAGCAGCTTCACCAAGAGCTTGGCGTCCTCGAGGCTGTCGTTGACGTCCTTCAGCATCACGTATTCGAAGGTGATGCGCCGGGCGTTCGACAGGCTCGGATAGGCGCGGCAGGCGTCGAGCAGGTCCTTCAGCGGATACTTCTTGTTGATCGGCACCAGCATGTCGCGCAACTCGTCGCGCACCGCATGCAGCGAGATCGCCAGCATCACGCCGATCTCCTCGCCGGTGCGGTAGATCTCCGGCACGACGCCGGAGGTCGACAGCGTGACGCGCCGCTTCGACAGCGACAGCCCGTCGCCGTCGGTGGCGATCAGCAGTGCCTGCTTGACGTTCTCGAAATTGTAGAGCGGCTCGCCCATGCCCATCATGACGATGTTGGAGACCTTGCGGCCATCGCTCGGCACGATGGCGCCCGCGGGCGTCTCGCGGTCAGGGAAGTCGCCAAGCCGGTCGCGCGCCAGCAGCAACTGCGCAAGGATCTCTTCGGCGGTCAGATTGCGCACCAGCTTCTGCGTGCCGGTGTGGCAGAAGGAGCAGGTGAGCGTACAGCCGACCTGGCTGGAGATGCAGAGCGTACCGCGACCTTCCTCGGGAATGTAGACGGTCTCGACCTCGACGGGACGGCCAGCGCCGCGCGGGGGAAAGCGCAGCAGCCACTTGCGCGTGCCGTCGTTCGAGACCTGCTCCTCGACGATTTCGGGCCGGGCGATCGCGAAATGCTGCTTGAGCATCTCGCGCATGTCCTTCGACACGTTCAGCATGTGGTCGAAATCGGAGACGCCGCGCACGTAGAGCCAGTGCCAGAGCTGGCTGACCCGCATCTTCACCTGCCGCTCGGAAACGCCCTTTTCGACGAGCGCCTTGCCCATCTCATCGCGCGAAAGGCCGATCAGCGACGGCTTCTCGGCCGCCGGCTTGCGGGCAGGCCCGCGCGTCGCAGGTTCCGCCCCGTTCAGGAAATCCAAGGTCGCCATCTATAGTCCCGTTGCGGCAGCCCGGCCGTAAGCCCTCGGGTAAACCGCCTATCGTTCGTGAAGTCTTCGGAGCCCGACGGCGCAATCAACAGTGCGCGGCTCCTCTCGCTTGCGGGCGCATTAGCATCCTTCGGCCGCAAAGTCACCTGTGGCAAAATTGGAGGCGGCGGGCCGGACAGGCAAGGTTTGCAACGAAAAAAGGCCGATCCTCCGACCGGCCTTTGCAGAACTGGCTGGTGCAGCAGGCCTATTTGCAGCCTTCGATCTGCTTCAAAGCTGCCGAAATGCCGGAAAGCGAATAGGAATAGGTGGTGCCGGTTCCGCGGCGCGAGGTGGCCTGCACCGACATGTCCTTGCCCGACTTCATCGCGGCGACCAGCGCCGGCTCCTCGGCGGCATTCTCGACCCAGGCCGAGTTGCCCTTCGTGAACATGACGAAGGTGCGGCCGTCCACGACGACGTTGACCTTGGAGTTCTCCTTCAGCGGATAACCCATCATTGCCTGCGGCTCGTAGGAGATGTTCTGGCCGGGGCGCTGGGAGACCAGGAAGAAGATGTCGCCGTGGTCGACACTCGACGGCGCCTTTTCCTTCGGAATGGACAGGACGTAGCAAACCTTGCCGCCGGTCGCCTGGTAGGAATAGGCGCCCCAGGCGTTGAACTGCTGGATCCGGGTCGGAGACTGCGCCGATGCAACGCTGGCAGTCGCCAGAACGAGGGTGAGTGCGGTCGCGAATTTTCTTACAAACATGATTCCCTGCCGGTTGTCTTGCCGTCGTCGCCGTGACCGGACGGCTCGCATGATCACGATTTGAATTAATTTGGCTTAATTCTGGTTACCAAATCGTCAACAGGCGCTCATTTTATCGAGCCGGCGGTTACTATGAATCCTGCGGCATTGCAAATTTGCCGGCAGGATCGCAGGCGCGATCGCTTGAACGCCGATGAAAAGCCCTTCCCATCGCGAGGCGTTAGTCGACAAAGATTCAGGCAAGAGTTTGACGCGGTGCACGAGCGATCCGCCACCGCCACACAGGCAAGGAAGCCGCCCCAGCGCCTTCAGCCCGCCTCCCCGGCTCCGTCCGAAAGCGCCCGATCGGCGGACTGGTAATGTTCGCCGCGGATGTGGCCGCGGATCGCCGCGAAGGCGGCCGTCAGCACGGCGATGTCATCGGTGAAGCCGATCCCGACCAGCATGTCGGGCACGGCATCGAACGGCAGCACGAAATAGGCGAGCGCGGCGAGCAGGATGCCGCGCACCCGCGTCGGCGTCGTGGGATCGAGAGCGCAATAGTAGGCGGCGACGAGATCGCGGCTGAACGGAACCTGGCGGAAGGCCCGCTTGAACACCGGCCAAAAGCGCTTCTCCACCTTCTGGCGCCGGCGTTCCTGCTCGGGCTCCTCGCCCGGCAGCAGGATCTCTCCGATCTTCACATCGTCCATGCGACTACTCCCTTGCGCGGTCGCGTCCTAAACCACGCTCAACATATGGGACAGCACTGCGGCGCAAGCAAGACGCCTCAATGCGCCCGCGCCGCCTTCTCCATCGCCTCGGCCAGGCGGAAATCGAGCGCGGTGACGCCGCCGGCGGAATGCGTCGTCAGCCGCACGTCCACGCGGTTGTAGACATTGAACCATTCGGGGTGATGATTGAGCCGCTCGGCCGCCTGCGCCGCCTCCGTCATGAACGCAAAGGCTTCGGCGAAGCCCTTGAACTTGAACGACTTGGCAATGGCCAGCTCTTCGTCCTCGAGCGTCCAGCCGTCGAGCATCGCGAGGCTGGAGGTGATTGCTTCCTTGCCGAGCTTCTCATGCTTCATCAATAATCTCCTCCGTGCGGGGTCAGCCTGGCGCATGCCTCCCGGAAGGGTCCACGGCTGCGCGAAAATGCATGCAAACGATCGAGAACGTGTTCGGCATCTGCATTAGCAGATAGTTTGCCGTCGCTTATCGTCAAGGAGCGCCCCGTGGTCCCGAATTCTGTCCTGTTCGTCTGCCTCGGCAACATCTGCCGCTCGCCGCTGGCGGAGGGAATTTTCCGCCATCTGATGTCACAGGGTGCACGCGCCGATGCTTGCCTTATCGATTCGGCCGGGACCGGCGGCTGGCACGTCGGCAATCCCCCGGATGAGCGGGCCATCGAGGTCGCCGCCCGCCACGGCGTCGACCTCGATGGCTGAAGGCGCGCAGGGTCGCCGATGCGGACTTCACGCGTTTCGACCTCATCCTGGCGCTCGATCGCAGCAACCTGCAGGCGTTGCAGGAACGCGCGCCCTTCCCTTGCCGCGCCAGGCTCGAACTCTTTTCCGCCCACGCCTCCGGCACGGTGGAGGACGTCCCCGATCCGTATTGCGGTGGCTTGGCCGAGTTCGAGGCGGTCTACCGGATGCTTTACCGCGGATGCGCGCTCATGGCGGGCGTCTCGATGGACGGCCCGGCCTCGAACAGCGGGAAGACCTCCTCGATCACGTAGGGGCCGCCGCCGACCGATTCCTTGGAGGACATCAGCACGAAGCGGTTGACGGTGAATGGCGAGGAGAAGAAATCTCCGCGCCCCGACAGATACCGGGCCACGTCCTCCGGCCGGACGTTCCGCAGCCTGGCGAGCGTCACATGCGGGGTGAACTTGCGGGGATCGGCCGGCAGGCCGAGACGCTGGCAGATGCGTTCGATCTCCGCCTGCAGCGCATACATCTCCGGCTCCGGCGAGACGCCGGCATAGACCGAATGCGGCTTCCTCGAGCCAAACGAACCGACGCCGGACAGGCTGAGCTGGAATTCCGGCCGCTCGATGCGGTCAAGCTTCTCGACCACCTCGTCGGCCGTGCGGCCATCGACGTCGCCGATGAACCGCAGCGTGATGTGGAAATTCTCGACGTCGATCCAGCGCGCTCCCTGGAGACCGCCGCGGAGCAGAGACAGGCTCATTGCGGCATTGCGCGGCACTTCGAGGGCGACGAATAATCTCGGCATGGCGAGCTCCCCGAATCTGTGATCGTACGATCAGCGGATCACGCATTGGCCCCAGGCGCAACTCTTATTTCGCAACCGCGAAAACGGCTCACTCCGTTTCCCCCAGCCTTTTCACGAAGGCCTCGGCCGTAGGCAGAATCCGCTCGACCATCACGCCGACGCCCTTGCCGTTCGGATGCATGCCGTCGTCGAG
The DNA here is from genome assembly GCF_003046475.1 of Mycoplana dimorpha. Classification (GTDB taxonomy): domain Bacteria; phylum Pseudomonadota; class Alphaproteobacteria; order Rhizobiales; family Rhizobiaceae; genus Mycoplana; species Mycoplana dimorpha. Next base: position 413,523 of record NZ_PZZZ01000003.1, on the reverse strand, counting down.
CTGCAGGTCCGCATTGGTGACGACCCCGTCGAGGAAGAACGGGTACAGCGGCACGCCGTGTTTCTTGGCAATCCGTTCGTAAATGCTGTTGAACCGGGCGCTGTACTCCTCACCCATGTTCGGAGGAGCGAGAATGCCAACCAGCAGCACCGCGATGCCCCGGCTCTTGAGCCCCGAAACCATGCGGTCCAGGTTTTGTTCCGTTTCCTCCGGCGCAACGCCCCGCAACGCATCGTTGGCGCCGAGTTCGAGGATCACCCCCTTCGTGCCGTCCGGCACCGACCAGTCGATGCGTGCCAGCCCGCCGGAGGTCGTGTCGCCGGACACCCCGGCATTGGCGATCGTGACGTCCAGCCCCCTGGCTCTCAGCGCCGTCTCCAGTTGCACCGGAAAAGCCTCCTCGGCCGGAAGCTGGTAGCCCGCCATAAGGCTGTCGCCGAAGCCGACCAGCGCGATCGGCTGCGCCGCCGCTGGGCGCGACAGACCGCAGACCGCAACGACGATGGCGATGAAAATTCCGTGAGCGGCTTTAAACGACATGATGGTGATCCTAAGTTGCTGACGCGTCCGCCCCGGCGGCAGCGCGAGACGATGAGATGGGCACGCGCGTCGGGACATCGGCGTCGAAACGGTCCATGCCGATCCGGCGATCGGCGTAGATATAGGATAGATTCTCGTGGGCGAAACCATCATCGAACTCAAAAAGGCGGACCTGACCCTCGGATCCGGCGCGGCTTCGGTCCACGTGCTGAAGCAGGTGGACCTGTCGATCGAGGCCGGGGAGTCCGTCGGCATCGTCGGCCCTTCCGGCTCCGGCAAGTCGACGCTGCTGATGGTCATGGCCGGCCTCGAGCGGCTCGACCGCGGCGAGATCCACATTGCCGGCGCGGCCCTGCACCGGATGAGCGAGGACCAGGTGGCCGATTTCCGCGGCCGCAACGTCGGCATCGTCTTCCAGTCCTTCCACCTCATCCCGAACATGACGGCGCTCGAAAACGTCGCCGTGCCGCTGGAGCTTGCCAATGTGCGCGACGCGTTTGCGATCGCCCGGCGCGAGCTTGAGGCGGTCGGGCTCGGCGAGCGCCTGTCGCATCACCCCGGCCAGCTTTCCGGCGGCGAGCAGCAGCGCGTCGCCATCGCCCGCGCCCTTGCCCCCCAACCCCGGCTTTTGATCGCCGACGAGCCGACGGGCAATCTTGATGCCGACACCGGCCGGCAGATCTCCGATCTTCTTTTTGCCGAACAGGCCCGCCGCGGCATGACGCTCGTCCTCGTCACCCACGACGCGGCGCTCGCCGCACGCTGCCGCCGGCAGGTGCACATGCGCTCGGGCGAGATCGCCGGCGAGGCGGAACCCGCCGCTTCGACACCCGGAAAACGGGTGCCGGCATGACCGGCGCACCGGGATCGCGCGCCTTCCTTCCGCTTGCCCTGCGTCTGGCCCTGCGCGAGATGCGCGGCGGCCTGCGTGGTTTCTACATATTCCTTGCCTGCATCGCGCTCGGAACGGCCGCGATCGCCGGCGTCAACTCGGTCTCGAGCGCCATCAGCAGCTCGATCGCCACGCAGGGGCAGTCGCTGCTTGCCGGCGATCTGCGCTTCCAGTTGCGGAACCGGGTCGCGGCCGATGCCGAGCGCGCCTATTTCGACACGCTCGGCACGGTCTCCGTCTCCTCCGGCCTGCGCTCGATGGCACGCCTGCCCGACGGCTCCGACCAGGCATTGGTCGAACTCAAGGCGGTCGACGGCGCCTACCCGCTCTACGGCACCGTCCAGACCTCGCCACAGCGTCCCCTTGCCGACCTCCTGGGGCGCGACGGCGACACGTTCGGCGCGCTTGCCGCACCGCTGCTGTTGGAACGGCTCGGCGTGCGGGTCGGCGACGAGCTCCTACTCGGCAAGGCCCGTGTCCGCATCACGGCGATGCTCGATCGCGAACCGGACTCGCTTTCCGACGGTTTCGGGCTGGCGCCGCGGCTGATGATCTCGGAGGCAGCTTTGGCGGCGAGCGGACTGGTGCAGACCGGAAGCCTCGTCGAGCACGCCTACAAGATCCGCCTTGAAGACCCTGCCGCAACCAACCTGGCGAATATCCGCCGGCAGTCGGAAAAGCAGTTCCCGTCCGCCGGCTGGTCGGTGCGCACGAGCGACAACGCCACCCCCTCGCTGACCACGAATCTCACCCGCTTCTCGCAGTTCTTGACGCTGGTCGGCCTAACGGCACTGATCGTCGGCGGCGTCGGCGTCGCCAATGCGGTGCGCGCCTATCTCGATTCCAAGCGCGGCGTGATCGCCACCTTCAAGTGCCTCGGCGCACCGGCCCGGCTGATCTCCGTCATCTACCTCGTCCAGATCATGCTCATCGCAGCGATCGGGATCGTGCTCGGCCTCGTGCTCGGCGCGCTCATCCCGGTGGTGGCGATGCGCTTCCTTGAGGGCGTTTTGCCGGTCCCCTCCGCAATCGCACTCTACCCGGCAGCACTTGCGCTCGCCGCCGCCTTTGGCCTGATCACCGCACTTGCCTTCGCCATCATGCCGCTCGGCCACGCCCGCGAGGTGCCGGCGACGGCGCTGTTCCGCGAACAGGGTTTCGAGCGCAGCCGCCTGCCGGCCTGGCCCTATGTCGCCGGCGCGGGCCTTTTCCTCGCCGCGCTTGCCGGACTTGCGATCTGGACCGCCTATGACCGCTACATCGCGCTGGTCTTCCTGGGATCGATCGCCTTCGCCTTCGTCGTGCTGCGGGCCGTCGCCTTCCTGCTGACGGTCCTTGCCCGACGGGCGCCGCGCGTGCATTCGCCGGCGCTGCGGCTGGCGATCGGCAACATCCACCGTCCGGGGGCGCTGACGCCATCCGTGGTGCTCTCGCTGGGGCTCGGGCTGGCGCTGCTGGTGACGCTGGCGCTGATCGACGGCAATCTGCGCCGCGAACTGACCGGCAGCCTGCCGGAGCGCGCGCCGAATTTCTTCTTCATCGACATCCAGCGCGCCGACCTCGACGGGTTCCGCGCCGTGCTGAAGGAGAACATGCCGGCCGGCAAGATCATCGAGGTGCCGATGCTGCGCGGCCGTATCACCGCCTTCAACGGCGAGGACGTGTCGCGCCGCAACGTACCGCCCTCCGGTCGCTGGGTGCTGCAGGGCGACCGCGGCATCACCTACGCGAAGAACGTGCCGGAGAACTCGACGCTTGCTGCGGGCGAATGGTGGCCGGCCGACTATGCCGGTGAGCCGCTGGTGTCATTCTCGGCCGAGGAGGCCGGCGAGCTCGGCCTGAAGATCGGCGACACCGTCACCGTCAACGTGCTCGGCCGCAACATCACCGCCCGGATCGCCAACCTGCGCAATGTCGAATGGGAATCGCTGTCGATCAACTTCGTGATGGTGTTTTCGCCGAACACCTTCGCCGGCGCGCCGCACGCCTGGCTCGCCACGATGATCGATCCCGGCGCGACCCCGGAACAGGAGGCGAAGACGCTGCGCGCCGTCACCGACGCCTATCCGACCATCACCAGCGTGCGCGTCAAGGACGCACTCGACATCGTCAACGACCTGATGGGGCAACTGGCGACGGCGGTGCGCGCCGCCGCCGCCGTGGCACTGATCGCCTCGGTGCTGGTGCTTGCCGGCGCACTCGCCGCCGGCAATCGCGCCCGCACCCATGACGCGGTCGTGCTCAAGACGCTCGGGGCAACGCGTGCCACGCTGATCCGCGCCTTCAGCTACGAATACATGATGCTCGGGGTGGCGACCGCCGTCTTCGCGCTGTTGTCAGGCGGCGTCGCCGCCTGGTTCGTCGTCAGCCGGATCATGACGCTGCCGTCGCGATTCCTCCCGGATGTCGCCGTGGCGACGGTGATCATTGCCCTGCTGATGACCGTCGGCATCGGCCTGGCCGGAACCTGGCGCGTGCTGGGGCAGAAGGCAGCACCCGTTCTGCGCGAATTGTGATGGATGAATATCTATCGAGCAGCGACATTTCTGGGCGTTGCAACTCGCGCGAAATTGATCGCCTCTCGCGCATTGCCACTTGTACTTGGTTTGCTTCGCCATCATATTTGCCGGAGGCATGCTGAGCCCCGCAGCGGCGCCTGGGTGATTGCTGCGGCTGGAAAAGCCGGAGGGCCCGCAAGGAACCTCGGTCCGAGACGGACCGGATGCGATACCCGACACCGGAGAGATCTACGGGGCTTTTGAGAGGATAAAATGGCTGATTTCCGCAACTACCAGACCCGGGTGACGACCGGCACGCAAGCCGGCGCCGTCGTCGACGAAGGTCTTCGCGCCTATATGCTCAAGGTCTACAACCTGATGGCACTCGGGCTGGCGATCACCGGTCTCGTCGCGTTCTTCGCCTCGCAGGCGGCGTTCTCGGGCGGCCAGCTGACCGCATTCGGTCAGGCGATCTATGTAAGCCCGCTGAAGTGGGTGGTGATCCTGGCTCCCCTGGCGCTGGTGTTCTTCCTGAGCTTCCGCATCCACACGATGAGCGTCTCCGCCGCGCAGACGACGTTCTGGGTCTATGCCGGCCTGATGGGCCTGTCTCTGTCGTCGATCTTCCTGATCTATACCGGTGCCAGCATCGTCCAGACGTTCTTCGTCTCGGCCGCGGCCTTCGGCGGGCTGTCGCTCTACGGCTACACCACAAAGCGTGACCTCTCGGCCATGGGCTCGTTCATGGTGATGGGCCTGTTCGGCCTGATCATCGCCTCGCTGGTCAACATCTTCCTGCAGTCTTCGGCGCTCGACTTTGCGATCTCCGCGATCGGCGTTCTGGTCTTTGCCGGCCTGACCGCCTGGGACACGCAGAAGATCAAGGAAATGTACTACGAGGCCGACGAGGTCGCCGTGGCCGGTCGCAAGGCGATCATGGGCGCGCTGACGCTGTACCTCGACTTCGTCAACCTGTTCCTGTTCCTGCTGCGTTTCCTCGGAAACCGCAACGACTAACGAAATATCCGCCCAAGGGCAGGATGGACGACAACGACCCCGCCGATAACGGCGGGGTTTTCGTTTGTGCTCTCGGCATTTCGCCGAAATGGTCGGATCTGCCGGCGAACGGCCGCTCATGGCTTGATCATTGTGACGGATTGTGCATATTTGTGCACGATCATGCATGATTGAGGGAATCGATGTCGATCAGCGAACTGCTTCTCGGCGAGCGGCACAGGCTCATCCAAGACCGGATCGGCCGCGATGGCCGGGTCATTTCGGCCGAGCTCGCGGCCGAACTGGGCGTTTCGGAGGACACGATCCGCCGCGATCTGCGCGAGATGGCCGCCGCCGGCCTGTGCCGGCGCGTCTACGGCGGTGCACTGCCACTAGGCCCCGCCCCGTCGTTCAGCCAACGGGTCACCGCCGACGTGGAGCGCAAGACGGCGTTGGCCCACGCCACCGTTTCGCTCGTAGCCCCTGGCATGACCGTCTTTCTCGACGCCGGCAGCACCAATCTGTCGATCGCCCGGGCCATGCCGCCGGACAGGAGCCTGACGATCGCGACAAACGCCCCGGCCATCGCCGCCGCCCTCATCGACACGCCCGGCATCGACGTCATCCAGATCGGCGGCCCGATCGACAGGAAGACGGGTGCGGCGACCGGCGCCAAGGCGTTGCGCGATGCCGAGGCGCTGCGGCCGGATCTCTGCATCCTTGGCGTCTGCGGCCTGCACCCCGACGCCGGCGTCACCGCCGACAGCTTCGAGGAGGCCGAATTCAAGCGCTTTGTGGCGCAGCGCAGCCGCGCCGTATCGATCGCCGTCACCAACGACAAGCTCGGCATGGCGGCGCCCTATGCGGTGATCGGGCCCGCAGCGTTGAGCCACGCCGTGTTCGAGGCCGATGCGGACGAGCAGGAGGTCGCCGATTGCGCCGCCGCCGGCATCCGCGTCACCCGCGCCGATCCCCCTGCCACACGCGGGACCGGACACCAGAAGAACATCGGGTCGAACTGACTTAGAAGGGCCGGCCGCCCAGATCGCCTTTACAACGTTTGGATTTGAAATGAGCACGCAAGAGACCACGGCCTCGAGAACAAGATCGGCCTACTTTCCGGCCACCCGCATTGCCGTGTCCGGCCTGTTCCTGTTGAACGGCATCTTCATCGGCGCCTGGGCAACGAAGATCCCCGAATTCGCAAGCCGCCTTTCCTTGAGCGAATCCCAGCTTGGCCTGATGATCGTCTGCTTCGGCGTCGGCTCGCTGGTGCTGATGCCGATCGCCGGCATCCTGATCGCCCGCTTCGGCAGCGCGTGGACCGTGAAGGCGGCAGCGACCGCCTTCCTGCCGACCTTGCTTCTGCTGTCGCTTGCACCGAACATCTGGATCAGCGCCGTCTTCATCTTCCTCTTCGGCGGCCTGGCCGGCGCCATGGACGTCTCCATGAATGCCAATGCAGTCGAGGTGGAGAAATCGATGCGGCGGGCGATCATGTCCTCCTGCCACGCCTTCTGGAGCCTTGGCGCCTTCCTCGGCGCCACCACCGGCGGCTTCCTGATCGAAACGATCGGCGGGCTCGGGCAGGCGGCCGTGGTGACCGGAGTGGCGCTGGCCGGCCTTGCCGCCGTCTGGACCTCGGTCCTGGCCGACAAGCCGCACGTGGCAGAAGCCCACCGGAAGGCGCGGCTGCCGCTGTCGCCGCTGCCCTGGCTGATCGGCATCATGGCGCTGTTCAGCATGGTTCCGGAAGGGGCGATCCTCGACTGGAGCGCGCTCTATGTGCGCGACGAACTCGGCGCGTCGCTGGCGCTGTCCGGCCTCGCCTTCGGCGCCTTCTCCGGCACCATGGCCGTCATGCGCTTTGCCGGCGACCATATCCGCGACCGCTTCGGTGCCGTGAAGACGCTGCGCGTTTCCACTATCTTTGCCATCGTCGGCATGGCGCTCGCCGGCTTCGCGCCGAACGCCTATGTGGCGATGGCGGGCTTTGCCATCTGCGGCATCGGCATCGCCAACATGGTGCCGATCGCTTTTTCGGCCGCCGGCAACCTTCCAGGCTTTGCGCAAGGGGTGGCCCTTTCGGTGACGACGGTGATGGGCTATTCCGGCTCCCTCTTCGCACCCTCCTCGATCGGCTTCATCGCCGAGCACACGGGCTTTGCCTGGGTGTTCTCGATGCTGCCGCTGCTGTTGGTTGTGGTGCTGCTGCTTTCCAGGCACGCCGTGCATGCCGATGTACGACAGACGCATTGAGGACAAGGCCGGCCGGACCGCCTGCGCCGTCGGCGTTGCCTCCTGTGCCGCCGCGGCGGTTGACAAGCCGCGTTTCCTGTTCCACCTGATGGACGATCAACCGCCGGCAAACTGTCACATTCCGGCGCTAAGACGCCGCCTTCATTTCCGCCGAGACGAGGCCCGCATGTCCTTCTCCTTCGATTTCGAACCCAAGCCGCGCCGCCGCTCCGTCGGCGTCGACGTCGGCGGCGTGCTGGTCGGCGGCGGGGCGCCGGTGGTCGTGCAGTCGATGACCAACACCGATACGGCCGATATCGACGCGACGGTCGCGCAGGTGGCCGCCCTGTTCCGCGCCGGTTCGGAGATCGTGCGCATCACAGTCGACCGCGACGAGAGTGCTGCCGCCGTGCCGAAGATTCGCGAGCGGCTGCTGCGTCTCGGCATGGACGTGCCGCTCGTCGGCGACTTCCACTACATCGGCCACAAGCTGCTCGCCGACCACCCGGCCTGCGCCGAGGCGCTCGCCAAGTACCGCATCAATCCCGGCAATGTCGGCTTCAAGGACAAGAAGGACCGGCAGTTCGGCGCGATCATCGAGACGGCGATCCGCCACGACAAGCCGGTGCGCATCGGCGTCAACTGGGGCTCGCTCGACCAGGAACTGCTGACCCGGCTGATGGACGAGAACCAGGAGAAGGGCTTTCCGCTCACCGCCCAGCAGGTGATGCGCGAGGCGATCTGCCAGTCGGCGCTTCTCTCCGCCGAGCTTGCCGAGGAAATCGGCCTGCCGCGCAACAAGATCATCCTGTCGGCCAAGGTCAGCAACGTGCAGGACCTGATCGCCGTCTATGCCATGCTGTCGGCCCGCTCAGACCATGCCCTGCATCTCGGCCTCACCGAGGCCGGCATGGGCACCAAAGGCATCGTCGCCTCGTCAGCCTCGCTCGGCATCCTGATGCAGCAGGGCATCGGCGACACCATCCGCATCTCGCTCACCCCCGAGCCCGGCGGCGACCGCACCCGCGAGGTGCAGGTGGCGCAGGAACTGCTGCAGGTCATGGGTTTCCGCCAGTTCGTGCCCGTCGTCGCCGCCTGCCCCGGCTGCGGCCGCACCACCTCGACCGTGTTCCAGGAGCTCGCCCAGAAGATCCAGGACGACATCCGCAAGAACATGCCGGTCTGGCGGGAGAAGTATCCGGGCGTCGAAGCGCTGAAGGTCGCCGTCATGGGCTGCATCGTCAACGGCCCGGGCGAGAGCAAGCACGCCGACATCGGCATCTCGCTGCCCGGCACCGGCGAACTGCCGGCCGCCCCCGTCTATATCGACGGCAAGAAGGCGATGACGCTGCGCGGCGCCAACATCGCCGGCGAGTTCGAGGCGCTGGTCGCCGACTATATCGAGAAGCGGTTTGGCGCCGGGCAGGCGGCGGCGGAGTAGCTGGTCGCCTCGCTGCGGGCAGCCGCATACGGTGGGGACTGATCGGGCGAACGCCGCAGGGTAGCCCCTCCCCGACTGAACCGCCCCAGCGCCTTTAGCGAGACCCTCGCCGGCGCGTGAGCGCTCAGACGATCTCCTCGAGTGCCGCGATCAGCCGGTCGCACTCTTCGGGCGTGCCGATCGTAATGCGCAAAAAGTCCGAGATGCGCGGCTTGGCGAAGTGGCGCACCAGCACGGCGCGCTCGCGCAGAGCTTTTGCCAGATCCGCGCCGCTGTGGCCGGGATGGCGGGCGAAGACGAAGTTCGCCTGCGACGGCAGCACCTCGAAGCCGCGCTGGCGCAGCGCGCCGGTGACCCGCTCGCGCGATTCCATCACCTTCCTGCGCGTCTCGTCAAACCAGGCGACGTCCTCGATCGCCGCCGTGGCACCTGCCTGCGCCACACGATCGAGCGGATAGGAATTGAAGCTGTCCTTCACCCGCTCCAACGCGTCGATCAGCGGCCGCTGGCCGACCGCATAGCCGACGCGGAGGCCGGCGAGCGAGCGCGACTTCGAGAGCGTGTGCACGACGAGCAGGTTGTCGTATTTGCGCGTCAGCGGGATCGCGCTCTCGCCGCCGAAATCGATATAGGCCTCGTCGATCACCACCGGCTGGTCCGGGTGCTCGGCGACGATCGCCTCGATGGCCGACAGCGGCAGGCCGATCCCCGTCGGTGCGTTCGGGTTCGGCAGGATGATCGCCCCGCAATCGCGCCGGTAGTCGGCGACGTCGATCGTATAGTCGTCTCTCAGCGGCACCTCGACGGCCTCGATGCCGAACAGCCCGCAATAGGTCGGGTAGAAGCTGTAGGTGATGTCCGGGTAGAGCAGCGGCCTGTCGTGCTTCAGCAGTGCGGCAAAGGCGTGCGCCAGCACCTCGTCCGAGCCGTTGCCGACAAACACCTCGTCCGGCGCAACGCCATAGGTCTTCGCGATCGCTTCCCGCAAGTGAAGCGCCGACGGATCGGGGTAGAGCTTCAGGCTGTCGGCTACCGCTGCCTGCATCGCGGCGATCGCCTTCGGCGAGGGGCCGTAGGGATTCTCGTTGGTGTTCAGCTTGACGAGATTGGCGATGCGCGGCTGCTCGCCGGCCACATAGGGCTTCAGCGTCGCGACGACTGGCGACCAGAACTTGCTCATGCGATCAGCTCCTGCGGTTGGCGATGAAGCGGGCGGCCTCGACAAGTATGGCGGAGCGTTCGCCGAACGGCGCAAGCAGGGCTTGGGCCTCGTCCACCAGTTCGCCCAGCCGCCTTTCGGCCCATTCCTGGCCCTTGAGCGCGACGAGCGTGCCCTTGCCGCGCGCCGCATCCTTGCCGGTGGCCTTGCCCATGGTCTCGGCATCCGCCGTCAGGTCGAGCAGGTCGTCGGCGAGCTGGAAGGCAAGACCCACGGTCTCGCCGTAACGCCTGAGCCGTGCGCGCGTGGCGCCGTCGGCATCGGCGATGATCGCGCCTGCCTCGCAGGCGAAGCGGATCAGCGCACCCGTCTTCATCGCCTGCAGCGTCACGATGCCCGCCTCGTCGGGCGCCATTTTCTCGGCGGCGAGGTCCAGCGCCTGCCCGCCCGCCATGCCGCCGATGCCGGCGGCGCGCGCCAGCGACAGGACCAGCTCGGTCTTGATCCGGTCGGAAAGCGCGGTCTCGGGCGCGGCGATCGTCTCGAAGGCGAGCGTCAGCAGGCTGTCGCCGGCGAGTATCGCCGCCGCCTCGTCAAAGGCGACATGCACGGTCGGCTGGCCGCGGCGCAGGTCGTCGTCATCCATCGCCGGCAGATCGTCGTGGACCAGCGAGTAGCAGTGGACGCATTCGAGCGCCGCACCGATCCGCAGCGCCGCCGGCGCGAAGGCGTCGCCAAACAGCGCCGCCGATTCGATCACGAGGAACGGCCGCAGCCGCTTGCCGCCATTGAGCACGCCGTGCCGGATGGCAGCCAGCAGGCGCTCCGGCCGCGCGATCTCGCCGGCACGGACTTCGCCCGACAGCAGGCCGGCGAGCGCGGCCTCGACGTTCTCTGCGTTCGACTTCAGGCGCTTCCTGAAAAGGGGGGATTGGCTGGTCATGCGGGCTCTTTGGCATGAGGCGGCCCGATAGGCAACGGCGAAGGTCGAACAGCCGCATCGGCTGCGGCAAAGTTTCGGTGCAACCACTGGCAAATCGGGCGTCATGACGGTATGTAACCGCAGAACGGCGAGAGGACGCCCTTGGAGATCGCACCGGAACCACGCGCAGAGGCGGAACTCGATGCCAGGCAGCTGGACGCCGGTGAATCCGACACGGGCGAGGACAAGGGCTTGACCCGCCGCCTGCGGCGCGGCTGGAGGAAGACGGCGTTGGTGCTGGTCTCGCTGCTGGCCCTGCCGTACCTGCTGATTCCAGTCTACGCCCTCGGCTTCGTCCGTCCGGTCTCGACCCTGATGCTCGCCGATCTCGCGACCCTGCGGGGCTATGACCGCCAATGGGTGAACTTCGAGGATATCGCGCCGGTGCTCGTGCAATCGGTGATGATGTCGGAGGACGGCCAGTTCTGCCGCCACGGCGGCGTCGATTGGGCCGAGATGCGGGGCGTCGTCAACGATGCGCTCGACGGTGAACCGACGCGCGGCGCCAGCACGATCCCGATGCAGACGGTCAAGAACCTCTATCTCTGGAACGGCCGCTCCTTCGTGCGCAAGGCGCTGGAACTGCCGCTTGCCGTCGCCGCCGATCTCGTCTGGAGCAAGCGGCGGACGATGGAAATCTACCTCAACATCGCCGAATGGGGGCCCGGCATCTACGGCATCGAGGCCGCCGCCCGGCATCATTTCGACGTCCCCGCCAGCAAGCTGTCGCGGCGCCAGGCCGCGCTGCTCGCCGTTTCGCTGCCCAACCCGATCGACCGCAACGCCGGCAAGCCGGGGCGCGGGCTCAAACGGCTCGCCACTGTCATCGAACGCCGCGCCAGCCGGTCCGGCGAATACATCAGATGCCTTTATGATTGAGTTCAGGCCTTTTCATTGGCACTGATCGGGCAGGGGTTCTAGACTCAGGCCGAAGACAAACGGGAGCCGCAATGTCCGACCTCATTCTCTATATCGGCAACAAGAATTACTCGTCGTGGTCGTTCCGCCCCTGGATTGCGATGCGAGCGGCGGGAATTCCGTTTTCGGACCGGGTGATCCCCTTCGATTTCGCCGCAGGCAATCCGGCCTTCAAGGAACTCTCCCCGACCGGCCGCGTCCCGGTGCTGCATCACGGCAAGGTGCGGGTGTGGGAGTCGCTTGCCATCATCGAATACGTTGCCGAGCTCTACCCTGACGCCGGTATCTGGCCGGCCGATCGGGCGGCACGGGCGGTGGCACGCTCCGTCTCGATGGAAATGCTCGCCGGCTTTCACGCGCTGCGCGGCGCCTGCCCGATGAACATCCGCCGGCCACAGCGGGCGATCGACCTGCCCGACGGTGTCCTGAACGACGTCGCCCGCATCGAGGCGATCTGGCGCGACGCGCTGGAGCGTTCGGGCGGCCCCTTCCTGTTCGGCGCCTTCTCGGCCGCCGATGCGATGTTCGCGCCCGTCGTCAACCGCTTCCACGTCTATGAGCTCACCCGCAACCCGACCTCACTGGCCTACATGGACCGCGTCATGGCGCAGCCGGCCTGGAAGGACTGGGAAACGGCCGCCCGCGCCGAGCCCTGGATCGTTCCGGAAGACGAGGCCTAACATAAGGCCGGAGCGCCGACGTCCCCGGTTGATGCAGCGCAATCGCGACTGGCCTGGCGGGGCAGGGTGAGCGCATGAGGTCGCCGGGGCGGACGAACGCCCGGCAGCGGCGCGAAAAAATCGGCGCGGGGACTGGTCAAGCGGCTAATTGCCATGTATAAGCCCGCCAAATTTCCGAGATAGATGCATGTCTTTTTCGGCCATTTGGGTGGCCTGGGACGTGTTTGCCCGTTCAGTGGAGTAGTGAAATGGCTGTACCGAAAAGAAAAACGAGCCCGTCCAAGCGCGGCATGCGCCGCTCCGCCGACGCCCTCAAGGCTCCGAGCTACATCGAAGACAAGAACTCCGGCGAACTGCGCCGCCCGCACCACATCGACCTGAAGACCGGCATGTATCGCGGCCGCCAGGTGCTGACGCCGAAGGAAAGCGCATAACGCTTTCGGTACATAAATTGCAAAAGGGCCGGCATTGACCGGCCCTTTTCTTTTGCGCGAACGGCCAAGCAGAAGGCTTGGAACCCCGGAGCTCAACTCAGGTTGTCGAGCTTCGACTGCAGGGCGCGAAGCTGTTCCTTCAGCTCGTCGAGGTCCTTGGCCTCGGCCTTCTTCGTCTCCTTCGGCGGCGGCGCGCTCATGAAGGGCGAGAACATCTGCATCGCCTGGTGGAACATTTCGGTGTTGCGCCGCACCTGCTCCTCGACCAGCTGCATCGGCATCTGCAGGTTCTTGCCGAGCGGCGTGTCGCCGAAGGCCTTGTTGATCTGCTCGCGCATCTGCGCCTGCTGCGCGGTGAAGGCCTGCATCGAGTGTTCGAGATAGCTCGGCACCACCATCTGCATCTGGTCGCCATAGAAGCTGATCAGCTGGCGCAGGAAGGAGATCGGCAGGAGCGTGTTGCCGGTCTTGGATTCCTGTTCGAAGATGATCTGGGTCAGGACGGAGTGCGTGATGTCCTCGCCGGACTTGGCGTCCTGGACGACGAAGTCCTCCCCCTTCTTCACCATTTCCGCCAGGTCGTCGAGCGTCACGTAGGTGCTCGTGCCGGTATTGTAGAGACGCCGGTTGGCGTATTTCTTGATCGTGATCTGACCGTCGGTCTTGGCCATCTGGGCCTCCTCAATCCCCGCGTCCCGTGGCTTGCTGCTCGCAGCGAGTATCCGCAAAAATAAAGGTGTGACAATCCAATTGTGCGTTGCGGCGGGAAAATGCTGCGCAACAAGCCTTCCGCGCGACTGCGGCGGTTCAGGGCGGCCGACCGGGCGGAGACAAGCCGTTTGACTCTCCCCCGAAGCTTTGTCAGTTTTGCTTTGAGGCGGTTGCCCCGGCAATCGTGTGGAGATTCTTGGACCGGGCGCAACCGTCCGCCGGACGGTTTGGCGATCCCGGACCGACAAGCGAGGAAGAACGCTTATGAGCACCCCGTCCATCGTCATTGCAAGCGCGGCCAGGACCGCAGTCGGCTCCTTCAATGGCGCCTTCGCCAACACGCCGGCCCATGAACTGGGTGCGGCGGCGATCTCCGCCGCGCTCGAGCGCGCCGGCGTTGCAGCTGAGGACGTCGACGAAGTGATCCTCGGCCAGGTCCTGCCGGCCGGCGAAGGCCAGAATCCCGCCCGACAGGCGGCGATGAAGGCCGGCGTGCCGCAGGAGAAGACCGCCTGGGGCATGAACCAGCTCTGCGGCTCCGGCTTGCGCGCCGTCGCCCTCGGCATGCAGCAGATCGCCACCGGCGATGCGCGCATCGTCGTCGCCGGCGGCATGGAGTCGATGTCGATGGCGCCGCACTGCGCGCACCTGCGCGGCGGCGTCAAGATGGGCGACTTCAAGATGATCGATACGATGATCAAGGACGGCCTGACCGATGCCTTCTATGGCTACCACATGGGCATCACCGCCGAGAACGTCGCCCGGCAGTGGCAGCTGTCGCGCGAGGAACAGGATGCCTTCGCCGTCGCCTCGCAGAACAAGGCCGAGGCCGCCCAGAAGGCGGGACGCTTCAAGGACGAGATCGTTCCCTTCACCATCAAGGGCCGCAAGGGCGACGTCGTCGTCGACGCCGATGAATATATCCGCCACGGCGCCACACTGGACGCGATGACCAAGCTGCGGCCGGCCTTCGACAAGGACGGCACGGTGACGGCCGCCAATGCTTCGGGCATCAACGACGGCGCGGCGGCGGCGCTGCTGATGAGCGAAGCCGAGGCGTCGCGCCGCGGCATCCAGCCGCTTGCCCGCATCGTCTCCTGGGCGACCGCCGGCGTCGATCCGCAGATCATGGGCACCGGCCCGATTCCCGCCTCGCGCAAGGCGCTGGAGAAGGCCGGCTGGAAGATCGGCGACCTCGACCTCGTCGAGGCCAACGAGGCCTTTGCCGCACAGGCCTGCGCCGTCAACAAGGACCTCGGCTGGGATCCGTCGATCGTCAACGTCAACGGCGGCGCCATCGCCATCGGCCATCCGATCGGCGCATCCGGCGCGCGCGTCCTCAACACGCTGCTGTTCGAGATGAAGCGCCGCGGCGCCTCCAAGGGCCTGGCGACGCTGTGCATCGGCGGCGGCATGGGTGTCGCCATGTGCGTCGAGCGGATGTAGGCCGCACGCACCACAAGCGTCGCCCGTCGACCGTCGCATTCAAAGCGTGGCGCTTTGCGCCGCGCTTTCCCAACGAGATCAACATCAGGGGGGAGTGCAGACATGAGCAGGACAGCTTTGGTCACGGGCGGCACGCGCGGCATCGGCGCAGCGATTTCGACAGCGCTCAGGGACGCCGGCTACAAGGTGGCCGCCAACTATGCCGGCAACGACGAGGCCGCCGACGCCTTCAAGGCGCAAACCGGCATCGCGGTCTTCAAGTGGGACGTCTCCAGCTATGAAGCCTGCGCTGAGGGGATCGCCAGGGTGGAAGCGGACGTCGGGCCGATCGAGGTGCTGGTCAACAATGCCGGCATCACCCGCGACGCGATGTTCCACAAGATGACGCCGCAGCAGTGGGGCGAGGTGATCAACACCAATCTCACCGGCCTCTTCAACATGACCCATCCGGTCTGGACCGGCATGCGCGACCGCAGTTTTGGCCGCATCATCAACATTTCCTCGATCAACGGCCAGAAGGGGCAGATGGGCCAGGTCAACTATTCCGCTGCCAAGGCCGGCGACCTCGGCTTCACCAAGGCGCTCGCCCAGGAGGGGGCTGCCAAGGGCATCACCGTCAACGCCATCTGTCCCGGCTATATCGGCACGGAAATGGTCCGCGCCGTGCCCGAAAAGGTGCTGAACGAGCGCATCATTCCGCAGATTCCGGTCGGCCGGCTGGGCGAACCCGAGGAGATCGCCCGCTGCGTGGTGTTCCTGGCCTCTGACGATGCCGGCTTCATCACCGGTTCGACGATCTCCGCCAATGGCGGCCAGTTCTTCGTCTGAGCCCGGTCAAATCACCCTGTGGCGGCGATGGTGCCTCCACGGCCGCTTGCCGGCATGGCCCGGCGCGATCGAAACCTGCTGGCGCGCCGCGATTGATTCTGGAGCGCAGCGGCGTTATGAACGCTCTGTCCCGTGGTGATTTGGCCGGCCGGCTTGCAGCCACGTAAAAGAAGTCGCTAAAGGGCCGCGAGAAGAAAACTCTCCCGTGGACCGGTCGCGACGCAATCGCCGCCGGTTTTTTTGTTTCTGATCGAGTGAGCCATGCCCATCAAGATTCCCGACACGCTGCCCGCCTTCGAGACCCTCGTCGACGAGGGCGTGCGGGTGATGACCGAGACGGCGGCGGTGCGCCAGGACATCCGCCCCCTGCAGATCGGGCTCCTCAACCTCATGCCCAACAAGATCAAGACCGAGATCCAGATGGCGCGCCTGATCGGCGCAACGCCGCTGCAGGTGGAACTGTCGCTGGTGCGCATCGGCGGCCACAAGCCGAAGAACACGCCGGAAGAACATCTGCTCGCCTTCTACGACACCTGGGAGGACATCAGGCACCGCAAGTTCGACGGCTTCGTCATCACCGGCGCGCCGATCGAGACGCTCGACTACGAGGACGTCACCTACTGGGACGAGATGCAGCGGATCTTCGACTGGACCGTGACCAACGTCCACTCGACGCTGAACGTCTGCTGGGGGGCGATGGCGGCGATCTACCATTTTCACGGCGTGCCGAAGTATACTCTGAACGAGAAGGCGTTCGGCGTCTTCCGCCATCACAACCGCAATCCCTCCTCGGTGTTCCTCAACGGCTTTTCCGACGATTTCCAGATCCCCGTCTCGCGCTGGACCGAGGTGCGCGCCGAGGACATCCGCAAGCACCCGGGCCTCGAAATCCTGATGGAATCGGACGAGACCGGCGTCTGTTTCGTGCAGGAAAAGGCCGGCAAGCGGCTCTATGTCTTCAACCACGTCGAATACGATTCGACCTCGCTCGCCGACGAGTATTTCCGTGACGTCGACGCCGGCGTGCCGATCAACATGCCGAAGAACTATTTTCCCCACAACGATCCCGCCAACGCCCCCTTGAACCGCTGGCGCAGCCATGCACATCTGCTGTTCGGCAACTGGATCAACGAGATGTACCAGTCGACGCCGTATGATCTGGAGAAGATCGGTTCGGAGGAATGAATTGATGGCAGGTCTCGAAATCAGGCCACTGACGGCAGCCGACGAAGCGGAGTGGCGGCGCCTGTGGACCGCCTACCTCGCCTTCTACGAGACCGTGCTGCCCGAGGAGGTGTTCCGCTCGACCTTCGCCCGCCTGACCGGCGAGGGCGCCAACGAGTTTTCCGGCCTGCTGGCCCTGGTCGACGGCAAGCCCGTCGGCCTCACCCACTACCTGTTCCATCGCTCCTGCTGGGCCATCAACAATGTCTGCTACCTGCAGGATCTCTATGCGGACCCGGAGGTCCGCGGCACCGGCATCGGCCGGGCGCTGATCGAGGCGGTCCACGCGCGGGCGGCCGAAGCCGGAGCGCCCAAGGTCTATTGGCTGACGCAGGAGTTCAACGCCACCGCACGCCGCCTATACGACCGGGTGGCGGTGAAGACGCCGTTCATCGTCTACCAGAAGAACGTCTGACCCGCGCGCGGGCGCCGTCGACGCCTTCGTTCGGCCGGTGTCGTCCGCCGGTCACTTCGGCGCAACCGAAAAATATGATTTTTCAGTTGCGCTGGCCCGCAGTCTTGCCGCAGTCTGCCGCATGGGAAACATGCGGAGGGTCGCGCGGTGGGTGCTGGAATTGAGCTGTTCGGCCAACTGCCTTCCGGCGAGCCGGTCCACCGCATCTCGATTTCCGGCAGCGGGCTGACGGCACGGGTGATCACCTGGGGTGCGGTGATCCAGGACCTGCGGCTCGAAGGCCACCGTCCGCCGCTTGTGCTGGGCCTTGCCACCCTGCCCGATTACATCGCTTATTCGCCCTATTTCGGCGCCACGCCCGGCCGCAACGCCAACCGCATCGGCGGCGGACGGTTCACGGTCGACGGCACGGCCTACCAGCTGGAATGCAACGAGAACGGCGTCACGCACCTGCACGGCGGCAGCGACGGCCTCGCCAGGCGCAACTGGTCGGTCGTCGAGCAATCCGACAGCCACGTCGTCCTCAGGATCGTCGATCCCGCCGGCCGTGCCGGCTATCCGGGCAACTGCACGATCACCTGCACCTACCGGCTCGCCGGAGCGGGAACATTGTCGGTGCTCTACGAGGCGACGACGGACGCGCCGACCATCGCCAATCTCTGCCAGCACAGCTACTTCAACCTGGACGGCGAAGCCGATGCGCTCGGGCACGACATCACCATCGCCGCCGAGCATTACCTGCCGGTCGACGAGCGGCTGATCCCGACCGGGGAGATCCGGCCGGTCGCCGGCACGCCTTTCGACCTGCGCACCACGACGCCGATGCGGCGCCAGTTGGAGGCGGGCGGCGTGGCCTTCGACCACAACTTCTGCCTCTCGCCGCAGCGGCGGGGCAAAACGCCGGTCGCACGGGCGCACAGCCCCATCTCGGGCGTGTCGATGGAGGTGCACACCACCGAGCCGGGCGTGCAGCTCTACACCGGCAGCAAGATCGACGTGCCCGTGGCCGGTCTCGACGGCCGGCGCTACGGCCCGTTCGCCGGCTTCTGCCTTGAAACCCAGATCTGGCCCGACGCGGTCAACCATGCCGGCTTTCCGGCTGCCGTGCTGCGTCCTGGCGAAACACTGAGACAGGAGACGGATTACGTCTTTGCGAGAAGCTGACCGCGGGAGCATCGGCTTGGCACTAAAAATCTGGCCCACCGCACTGCGGGCGCAGCAGAAGGGGGAGGCTGCTTCTCACAAGGACTGAAACAGGGCGACAGCGAATGGGAATGTCGCCGAACGAAATCGAAATCGGGAGAGCAAGAATGACAAAGACTGCAGTGGGTTTCATCGGCCTGGGCCTCATGGGGCAGGGCATGGCGGCGAACATACTTGCCAAGGGCCATCCGCTGGTCGGCATGGCGCATCGCAACCGCACGCCGCTGGAGGCACTGGTCGCCAAGGGAGCGAGCGAGGCGACGTCGCCACGGGAGATGGCCGAGCGCTGCGACGTGATCGTCCTCTGCGTCACCGGCTCGCCCGAGGTTCTTGCCGTCGTCGAGGGCGAGGGCGGCATCGCATCGGCCGGCCGGCCGCTGACGATCGTCGATTGCTCGACCTCCGACCCCTCCGTCACCACCGCGCTTGCCGCCCGGCTGGCGCAAAAGCAGATCACCCTGATCGACGCGCCGCTCGGCCGCACCCCGGCCGATGCGGCCGCCGGCACGCTCGACGTGATGGTCGGCGGCGCGGAGGCGGACGTCGCCAAGGTGCGCCCGATCCTCGACTGCTTCGCCGGCCGGGTCATCCATACCGGCCCGACCGGCACCGGCCACACCATGAAGCTGCTCAACAACTTCCTGTCGATGGGCTATGCCGCCCTCTATGCGGAGGCGCTGATGCTCGGCCGCAAGGCGGGTCTGACGCCCGAGACCTTCGACAGCGTCATCCGCGGCGGCCGCATGGATTGCGGCTTCTACCAGACCTTCTTCCGCTGGGTGCTGGAGCGCGACCCGAACGCCCACAAGTTCGCGATGCGCAACGGCTTCAAGGACATGAGCTATCTGTCCGCCTTCGCCAATGCGGCAGGTGCGGCCAATCCGATGGGGGCGGCGGTCCGCAACGCCTTCGCGCTAGCCGTCGGCGCCGGTCGCGGCGAGGACTACGTGCCGATGCTGTCGGACTTCGTCGCCGAGGCGAACGGGCTGAAATAGGGCGCGGGCCCCGCGGCGTCACTTCAGCCGTTCGAACGTCCATTTGACGACATACTTGCCGCTGCGCTTCAGCTTCGCCTTGGTCTGCAGGCGCACGGCCCCGCCGAGCGCGATCTCGGCCTGCGCAAACGCGTGGCGCGCCTCGGCGACGGCGCGATGATAGGCGCTGTTGTCGCGCTTCGGGGTTTCGGCGATCTCCTTGAGAAGGGCGGCCGTATCCAGCTTGTCGTTCGCCATGATCCGTTTCCCTTCTCCGCGACGGGCAGATTGCCCCTCCCCTGCATGTTGCAGGATTAGCGCCTCGAACAGCGCAGGTCCATGTCGATCAGCGGCGGCGGACGATGCGCCCACTTCGCCCTTTGTCGGTTCGGATCCCCTAGCCGGTTCAGCTAGCTTTCCGCTTCGGCAGCGTCCCCCCCGACGTGACCGCCCAGGAAAAGTTGTCCGACCCGCGGGTCGGCAAGCAGCTTGCCGGCCTCGTCGTGCATGCGCGTCTGCCCGAGTTCCAGCACCAAGCCGTAGTCGGAGATCGCCAGCGCCGACCTGGCGTTCTGCTCCACCATCAGGATGGTGACGCCCTTATCGCGCAGCCGGACGAGCGTCCTGAAGACCTCCTGCACGAGATTGGGCGACAGGCCGATCGACGGCTCGTCGATCAGGATCAGCTTCGGATCGAGCAGCAGCGCGCGCGCCACTTCGAGCTGCTTCTGCTGCCCGCCCGAAAGTTCGATGGCCTTGCGGTCGCGGAACTGCCGCAGCATCGGGAACTGGTCCATCACCGTCTCGATGCGCTGGCGCACCTTCGCCTGGTCGGTCGCGGTGATGCCGCCGAGCTCCAGGTTGTGGTACACGGACAGCTGCGGCACCACGTTGCGCCCCTGCGGCACGTAGGTGACGCCATGGCCGATCATCTGCCGCGGCGTGTTTCGCGTCACGTCCTTGCCGTCGAGCAGCACCTGCCCCGAGTGGATGTTGAGGAGGCCGAAGATCGCCTTGAAGACGGTGGACTTGCCGGCGCCGTTCGGTCCGATCACGGTGGTGATGGACCCCTTCGGAATCGAAAACGACACGCCGTTCAGGATCGTGATCTTGCCGTAGCCGCCGTGGATGTTCTTCAGTTCAAGCATGGTCAGCCCCCCAGATAGGCGTCGATGACGGCCTGGTTGGCGCGGATTTCGTCCGGCGTGCCTTCCGCGATGATGCTGCCTTCCGAAAGCACGATGATGCGGGTGCAGAGGCTCATGACGAACTCCATGTTGTGCTCGATCACCACGAAGGTCGTGCCGTGCTCGGCATTGTAGGCGGTCAGCCGCTCCTTCAGACCCGCGAGCATGGTGAGGTTCACGCCCCCCGCCGGCTCGTCGAGCAGCACGAGGCTCGGCCCCGCCATGAAGGCCATCGCCGCATCGACCAGCTTCTGCTGGCCGTAGGACAGCGAACCGGCGAGTGTGTCGCGCAGATGGCTCAGGCGGAAGAAGGCGATCAGCTTCTCGGCCTCCGCGGTCAGCCCGGCGTCGCCCGGGCCGAAGAGCCGCGACAGCATGCTGCCGTGGTGTTCCTGGCCGGCAAGGATGATGTTGTCGAGCACCGACATCTTCGGGAACACCGACAGCTGCTGGAAGGTCCGGCCGACGCCGAGCCTGTTGAGGTCGGAGGCGCGCATCCCGGAGACATTCCTGCCGTTGACCGAAACGTCGCCGCCATCCGGCGGCAGCTGACCGAGGATGCAGTTGAAGAGCGTCGACTTGCCCGAGCCGTTCGGGCCGATCAGGCCGAGGATTTCACCCTTGTGCACGTCGAACGAGACACCGTTCACGGCCCGGATGCCGCCAAAGCTCTTCTCGATGTTGCGGACTGAAAGGACTGGCATGCTCATTTCAGGCCCGCTCCCTCTTTCAGGTCAGCCCGGATTTCGTGCCTGGGCCAGAATTTTTCATGCAACCGGCCCCACACGCCGATCAATCCGGAGGGCACGAACACCAGCATCACGATGACCAGCGCCGAGTAGATGATGAGGTAGTACCCCTCGGCGAAACGCAGCACCTCCGGCAGGAGGATGACGACGGCAGCCCCCAGGAACGGGCCGAAGAAATAGCCGGAGCCGCCAACCACGACCATCAGCAGAATGCGAAGGGAATGGGCCACCCCGAACGATCCCGGTTCGATGAACTGCACGAGCGGCGCAACCAGGGCACCTGCCAGTCCGCCGTAGGCGGAGCCGATCGCGAAGGCGAGCAGGGTGATGCGGCGGGTATCGACGCCGAGGCTCTCGGCGCGGATGGGGTTTTCGCGCAGCGCCTTGAAGGCGCGCCCCCAGGGCGAGCGAACGATCCCCCACATCGCCAGCGCGGCAAGCACGGTCACGCCAAGCGTGAAGTAGTAGAAATGCAGCTGCTTCATCGTCGAGAACAGGCCGAAGTCCGGCCGCGGCATGCCGACCAGCCCATAGGAGCCGCCGGTCAGCCAGTCCTCGTTGCGCAGCACCAGGAACACGAGCGTGTTGAAGGCGAGCGTGACGAAGGCCAGGAAGTGCCCCTTCACCCGCAGCGCCGGGTAGCCGAGCAGCAGCCCGACCACGAAGCAGGCAAGAAGGGCCAGCGGCATCGCCAGAATCCAGTGCCAGCCGGCGAGCGTCAGCAGCGACGTCACATAGGCCCCGATCGCCATGAACGCCGCCTGGGCCAGCGAGATCTGGCCCGCATATCCGAGCGTCAGGTTCAGCCCCATGGCCGCGATGGCGAAGACCAGCCAGGACGTCAGCACATAGATGATGTAGTTGCCCTGACCGATCGGCGCTGCGATCGCCAGAGCGACCAGACCCAGGATCGAGAGGGTGCGCATGCGGACGTTCATCATACCGCCCTGCCTTCCTTGGTGCCGAGGAGGCCCTGCGGCCTGACGAGGATGATGACGATCAGAAGCACGAGCGGCAGTGCCGCACGATACTCAGCGGTGACATAAGCTGCGGTGAGATTGTCGAGAACGCCGATCAAGAGACCGCCGGCGAGCGCGCCGCGGATCTGGTTGAAGCCGCCGACAATCGCGGCGATGAAGGCGATCAGGCCGAGCGTTTCGCCGTTCGAGAACTTTGCCAGGTAGACCGGCGTGATCAGGAACGAGGCAAGGGCTGCCAGCGCCGCATTGATCAGGAAGGTGTAGAGGATCATGCGCTTGACGTTGACGCCGAGGATCTCGGCGACCGCCGGGTTCTGCGCGGTGGCCTGCATGCAGCGGCCGGTGCGCGTCCTGTTGAGGAACAGCGTGAGCGCCACCACGACGGCAAGCGAGAAGGCGAGATTGAGGATGTCTTGCATCGACAGAACGGCGCCGAAGACATCGATCGGGTCATTCGGAAAGATCGACGGGAACGGCTGCGCCTCGGCGGAGTAGAACTCCTTGACGCTTTCCTTGAGCAGGATGCCGAGCGCCATCGTGGCGATGATCAGCGTGATGCCGCCATGCGGCAGGATCGGCTCGGCGACCAGCTTCTTGAACAACAGCCCGAGCACCACGACGGAAACGGCGAGGCCGAACAGCAACGCAGTCCCGAACGACAGGCCGAACAGGCTCATGCCGGCCAGCACGAAGAAGGCCGGCAACATGACGAACTCACCCTG
Organism: Mycoplana dimorpha; assembly: GCF_003046475.1. Classification (GTDB taxonomy): domain Bacteria; phylum Pseudomonadota; class Alphaproteobacteria; order Rhizobiales; family Rhizobiaceae; genus Mycoplana; species Mycoplana dimorpha. Next base: position 390,306 of record NZ_PZZZ01000003.1, on the reverse strand, counting down.
GGCGAAGTTCACGGTCTGGGCGGCCTGCCAGACGAGGGTAAAGCCGATCGCGACAAGCGCGTAGATGGAGCCGGTGGCCAGACCGGATAGAACAACCTGTGAGAACTGGGACATCGCGTCTCTTCCGATGGCCGCGGCGAGTATCGTCGCCGCGGCAAGACAAAGGGTGGATCAGTCCGCGGCAATCGTCCCGATGACGGTCGGCGCGCCATCCTTGACCTGAACCATGAAGCTCGGGCGCGACATCTCGCCGCGATCGTCCCAGCAGGTGTCGAGCAGGATCTTCGGATAGTCTGCCGCCTTCAGGCAGAGGCCTTGCATCTTCGCGGAGAATGCCTCGCCGTCGAACTCGCCGACCATCTCGGTGACGTACTTGGTCGTCCAGGCGCCGACATAGCCCTTGATCGCGTCATGGGTCGGCTTGCGCTTGAAGGTCTCCTCGAACTTCGTGCTGAAAGCCGCGATGCCGGGCACCTCGGTCGCCGTCGCGGTGACGCCGACATGCGCGATGGCGCCTTCCGCGGCAGCCCCGGCCAGTTCGATCACCTTCGCCTCGGTGAGGGTGACTTCGCCGACGAGCGGCATGGCAAGGCCCTGCTTCTTCGCCTCGATCAAAAAGCGCGCCGATTCTTCCTGGTTCATGTAGACGAACACCGCCTCGGGATTGGCGTCCTTCAGCTTGGCGACGTCGGACGCATAGTCCGTCTGGGCCTGTTCGGAGGCGACGTCGACGATCACCTCGATGCCGGCCTTCTTCATTTCCTCCACGAAGACATCATGGCCGCCCTTGCCGAACTCGTTGTTCAGCCAGGCGACGCCCACCTTCTTCGCCTTCAGCGTGTCAGTGAAATACTTGGTCAGGGCCGGAACGCCCTTCTGCGCGCCGGACGAGGTGCGGTAGACGAAGGGATTGCCCTTCTCCACTATGCTGGGCGCCTCCGAGCCGACGAACTGCGGGATGCTGTTCTGCTGGGCGACCAGCATGTTGACCATGGTCGAGCCGGAATAGATCGTGCCGAGGATCGCAAAGGCGCCGTCATCGATCGCCTTCTGGACCATGGCGCGCGAAACCTGCGGATCGGTCTGGGTATCGTACTCGCCGACCTCGACCTTCTTTCCGAGAATGCCGCCCTCGGCGTTGATTTCCTCGGCGGCGATCTTGATGCCGTCCCGCCAGTTGATGCCGGCCGGCGCGCCCGGCCCGGAAAGTTCGGCAACCATGCCGAGCTTGACGGTTTCCTCAGCCTGCGCCACGCCGACTGCCGCCAGCATTGCCATCGAAATTGCGAGCATGTGTTTGCGGTACATTAAGTCCTCCCTGCGCTGCTCAACCCTCTGCAACCCCGGTCTCCGACGGAGTCGCCCAAGCTTTTGAATTTATGAGGAGAGAAAGTCAAACCCGCATTGTCGTCCGGGCCCTCGCCGCTGTGGGCACCCGGGCAGGGTAGCGATGATCCTTGATGTTCAGCGTCAAAGTGCTCGGGGGTGATCTGATCAGCAATGAGGCACGCTGTACGTGTCGGCCATGTCCGCGCGGAGGGGAGCCTTCAGTCCTTGACCGCCTCGTGGCAACCCTGCGCTACGCAAAGAGCGGAGCAGTTGCTGACGGCAGCCGGCATCGGCACGCCGCAACAGCATAGCCGCGCTTTCAGTCGCGCCGAAAAACACAAAAGCCCCGGCGGACCGAGGCTTGCGACGTCTTGGAAATAATGGAGCGGGTGAAGCGATTCGAACGCTCGACCCCAACCTTGGCAAGGTTGTGCTCTACCCCTGAGCTACACCCGCTCATCGTCGACGGCCTGGGGTAGTCGGTGGCCGAAGGTCGCTGCGTTGCGGCGACGGGCGGTATATGGCCTAAGCCTTTTTCAAATGCAACAGGGAAATGACGCGTTTTTTCAGAAATTTTTGGCCGGGCGGTGGAAAGGCCCGAAACTGACGGGATGGCGCAGCGCGGCCGCGGCGTGTCGCTGGTTGCCTCGCAGGGCGTTCAGGCTTAAGCAACGCTGCGAGAAAGAACGGCGGGCGGCGCCGGACCGCCGGACGAAGCAAGCAATCGGGAACCAGACATGGACATGCAGCGGGACGCCCAGCAGCCGAAGACCGACACGGATCTCTTCGCCTTCCTCGACAGCCTTGGCATCGCACACACGACGAAGGAGCACGCGCCGGTGTTCACCGTTGCCGAATCGGTGGCGCTTCGCGACGAGATCCCCGGCGGCCACACCAAGAACCTGTTTGTGAAGGACAAGAAGGACAACTACTTCCTGCTGACGGTCGAGGAGAACGCCACCGTCGACCTGAAGACGGTTCATGGCATCATCGGTGCCGCCGGCCGCGTTTCCTTCGGAAAGCCGGAAAAGCTGATGGAATATCTCGGCGTCATCCCGGGTGCCGTGACCGCCTTCGGCGCCATCAACGACACCGGCCTGAACGTCAAGGTGATCATCGACGAGGACCTGATGGGCTACGAGGTCATCAACGCCCATCCGCTGCGCAACGATGCAACCACCTCGATCGCCTCAAACGACCTTTTGCGCTTCATCGCGGCGACCGGGCACGAACCGCTTGTCTTGAAAGTGACCGCCTGACATACGATCTTCTGGCGAAATCGATTGAGATCGGACGACGGTCCGGCGGGAGAAGATGATGAGCGACAATCCCTATGCGTCGTCATTCGGCGGGCAGATGAACGCCTCTGTGAATTTTGGCGGCGCGCCGGAAGCCGACCTGATCAAGGACACGACCACGGCTAATTTTGCCAAGGACGTGCTCGAGGCCTCGCGCCAGCAGCCGGTCCTCGTCGACTTCTGGGCGCCCTGGTGCGGCCCGTGCAAGCAGCTGACGCCGGTCATCGAGAAGGTGGTGAAGGAAGCCGCCGGCCGGGTGAAGCTGGTCAAGATGAACATCGACGACCATCCCTCGATCGCCGGCCAGCTCGGCATCCAGTCGATTCCCGCCGTGATCGCCTTCGTCGGCGGCCGGCCGGCCGACGGCTTCATGGGCGCCCTGCCCGAAAGCCAGGTGCGCGCCTTCATCGACAAGATCGCCGGCCCGGCCGGGGCCGACCAGAAGGCCGAGATCGAGGCCGTTCTCGGCGAGGCGAAGACGCTGCTTGACCAGAATGACGTCGCCGGTGCCGCCGACCTCTTCGGCGCCATCCTGCAGGCCGACCCGGAGAATGCCGCAGCACTCGCCGGCATGGCGCAGTGCATGATTGCCGCCGGCCAGCACGACAACGCAAGGCAGGCACTTGCCGCCGCCACCGAAGAAATGGCGAAGGATCCCGCCATCGCCGCCGTGCTCAAGCAGCTCGACCAGATCGAGGAGGCGCGCAAGCTCGGCGACCCGCAGGCGCTGGAGCAGGTGCTGGCAAGGGACCCGGACGACCATGCCGCCCGTCTGAAGCTTGCCAAGATCCGCAACGTCGAAGGTGACCGCCAGGCGGCCGCCGAGCACCTGCTGACGATCATGAAGCGCGACCGCTCCTACGAGGACGATGCCGCCCGGCGCGAACTGCTGCAGTTCTTCGAGGTCTGGGGGCCGAAGGATCCGGCCACGATCGCCGCCCGTCGCAGGATGTCGTCGATCCTGTTCTCCTGATCGATGTTTCCTGATCGCCGGCCGGCACATCTTGAGAATTTCGCCGCCGGCCCCATTTCAGGAGCATCGCGGCGACTTCCATTGGGCTGGAGGTCGCGACGCCACGAAAAGGCAATGACATGCACGTCGGCAATGCGCGCTATCTGAAAGCGGAAGACCTTCCGGCGATGATTCCGGTGTTTCCGCTGACCGGCGCGCTTTTGTTGCCGGGCGGGCAGTTGCCGCTCAACATCTTCGAGCCACGCTATCTTTCGATGTTCGACGATGCTCTTGCGGGCAGCCGCCTGATCGGCATGGTGCAGCCGGTATTCGGCGACCATGTCGAATCCGATCCGTCATCGGAGGCGCCGGCACTCTGCCAGGTCGGCTGCATCGGCCGCATCACCTCCTTCGCCGAGACCGGCGACGGGCGCTACATCACCTCCCTCACCGGCGTCTGCCGCTACCGGCTGATCAGCGAGGTGCGCACCTCCAAGGCCTATCGCTGCTTCAAGATCGCCCCCTTCGTCAGCGATCTCTCCGGCACCGACGACGAGCGGGGCGTCGACCGCGAGGCGCTACTGTCCGCCTTCCGGGCCTATCTCGACGCCAACAAGCTGGAGGCCGATTGGGACAGCGTCGAGCGCGCCAGCAACACGACGCTGGTCAACTCCATGTCGATGATGTCACCCTACGGCCCGGCCGAGAAGCAGGCGCTGCTCGAGGCCCCCGACCTGAAGACCCGCGCCGAGACGCTGATCGCCATCACCGAGATCGTGCTGGCGCGCACCTTCGGCGACGTCGACACGCGCCTGCAATAGGGACTGCAAATGGACAACAAGACCAACAGGGTCGATCCGAAGCTCCTGGAGCTGCTGGTCTGCCCCCTGACCAAGGGGCGGCTGAGCTGGAACGCTGAAGCCGGCGAACTGGTCTCCGAGCGGGCGAAGCTCGCCTATCCGGTCCGTGACGGCATTCCGATCATGCTGGTGTCCGAGGCCCGGGAACTGAAGGACTGACGCCAGCGGCCGGCCGCCCGCAAGGGCGAGGACGCTGCTCGCCAATGGCTGCTGACTGGCAACTCAGCCCGGGAGCATGTGACGGAAGTTCGCTACGACGACGTCTTCAAGTCCGCGACAGCAAGGTGATCCGCGGATTCCGGTTGGAAGAATCGTCGACTAGCCGACCGAACGGAAAAGCTCAGATCGGCTGGCCCATCAGGAGCCGCGGCTGGTTGTGCCCGGAGAGCCCTTCGGCCTGGCGGATGAAGTAGGATTTCAGCCCCGGCAGCCGATCGACGATGCCGAGCCCGACGTCGCGCAGCACCCGGATCGGCGTCACGTCGTTGGAGAACAGCCGGGTCAGCACGTCCGTCGTCACCCCCATGCGGAAGGTATCGAAGCGCCGCCACGTCTCGTAGCGCTCGAGGACCGCCAGCGAGCCGATGTCCTGGCCGAGGCGGTCGGCCTCGACGATGGTCTCTGCCAGCGCGGCGACGTCCTTGAAGCCGAGATTGAGCCCCTGCCCCGAGATCGGGTGGATCCCGTGCGCGGCATCCCCGGCCAGCGCGAAGCGCGGCGCCACGAAGGCGCGCGCCAAGGTCAGGCCGAGCGGGAATGCCCTGCGGCCGCCGACCACCTTCAGCGCCCCCAGCTTGTGGCCGAACCGGCGCTCCAGTTCCTCCTCGAACAACAGGTCGTCGCTCGCGATCAGCCGCTCGGCGTCCTCCGTCCGCTCGGTCCAGACCAGCGAGGAGCGGTTGCCGGTCATCGGCAACGTCGCAAAAGGGCCGGCTGGCAGAAAATGTTCTTCCGCCGTGCCCTCGTGCGGACGCTCGTGCTCGACCATGGTGACGATGCCGGACTGGCCGTACTCCCAGCGGACGGTCTTGATGCCGGCGATGTCGCGCAGCTTCGAGCGCACGCCGTCGCAGGCGACGAGAAGGCGGGCGTTGACCGTTTCGCCGCTGGAAAGGCGCACTTCGGTCGCATGCGGGCCGGTGGTAAAATCCACCGCCGAGGTCGCCCAATGGATCGGTACGCCGAGCCGCTCGGCCGCGGAAAGCAGGCTGCCGGTGACGGCGCGGTTCGGAACCATGTGGGCAAAGGGTGCGTCATCGGCCGTGCCGGCGCCCTCGAAGGTCAGGAACACCGGGCGAACCGGGTCCGAGGTACGCGAATCGGTGATGACCATTCGACGGATCGGCTCGGCTTCCGGCGCGATCTGTTCCCAGACGCCGAGCACCTGGAGCAGATTGGTCGCCGCTGCGACGAGAGCGGAGGCCCGCTCGTCGCGCTGCCAGGCGGTCGCGGGCGCCCCGTCGACGAGTTCGACCTGGAGATGCGGCGCGGCGTGCTTCAGCGCCACGGCCAGCGACAATCCGACATAGCCGCCGCCCGCCACGAGAATGTCGATCATCCGCGCCTCTCCTGCCTTTGAGCAATCCCGAGCGGTCTATATAGAGGACGAAGGTAAAGTTTCCTACCGTGGGGAGAAGCCCAAATGTCGCGCCCGACCGAAAACCGATCCCCAATGGGCGAACTGCTGTCGACGCTGGACCTCGAGCCGCTCGAGGTAAACCTTTTCCGCGGGCGAAGCCCGCAGGTGGGCTGGCAGCGGGTGTTCGGCGGCCAGGTGATCGCCCAGGCGCTCGTGGCGGCGGGTCGCACCGTCGAGGCCGGTCGCCATATCCACTCGCTCCATGCCTATTTCGTCCGTCCCGGCGATCCTGCCGTGCCGATCCTCTACGACGTGGAGCGCATCCGCGACGGGGGCTCGTTCACCACCCGGCGCGTCAAGGCGGTCCAGCACGGCGAGGCGATCTTCTTCATGACCGCGTCCTTCCATGCCGACGAGCCCGGCTTCGACCACCAGGTCTCCATGCCCGACGTGCCGCCGCCGGAGGACCTGGTGCTCGAGAGCGGGATGCGGGAACGTTTCCTCGCCAAGGCGCCGCAGAATGTCCGCGACTATTGGGAACGGCCGCGGCCGATCGAGCTCCGGCCGGTGGAACTGACTCAATACCTCGCCCCCGAGAAGCTGTCGCCGTCCCAGAACGTCTGGGTGCGCGCCACCGGTCCGGTTCCGGACGACCCCATTGTCCAGGCGGCCGTTCTCGGCTATCTCTCCGACATGACGCTGCTGAACACTGCCCTCTTCGCCCACGGGACCTCCGTGTTCGACCGGGCCCTGCAGATCGCCAGCCTCGACCACGCCATGTGGTTCCACCGGCCTTTCGCCATGGACGACTGGCTGCTCTACGCGCAGGACAGCCCCTCGACCTCCGGCGCCCGCGGCCTGACGCGCGGCAGCCTGTTCAGCCGGTCGGGCGCGCTGGTGGCCTCCGTAGCGCAGGAGGGCCTGATCCGCCGGAAAGCATCTGGTTAATTTTTGCGCACATTCTAATCCATGCTTATTTTTTAGCCCGAATACGCTTTTGCCGGCTCGGAATCCGGCCGCCCGCTTCAGTGAAGAAGCAATCTTTTCAACACGTTAAATAGATCCCTCGAATCTGGCACGCCCCTTGAATGTGTAAGGCTGGCGGCTGGCGCGCGCTGACCGCGGCAGCTCCGGCAACGGCCTCGGCCGTGGATGAACATGAAGGATGGGAACCAGATGAAAATCGTGATGGCCATTATCAAGCCGTTCAAGCTCGATGAGGTGCGTGAAGCCCTCACGGCAGTGGGTATCCAGGGCCTGACAGTGAGCGAAGTGAAGGGCTACGGGCGCCAGAAGGGGCACACGGAGATCTACCGCGGCACCGAATATGCGGTGAGCTTCCTGCCCAAGCTCAAGATCGAGATCGCCGTGTCCACCGAGCTCGTCGAAAGGGCCGTGGAGGCGATCACATCCGCCGCCCGCACCGGCCAGATCGGGGACGGCAAGATCTTCGTCTACTCGATCGACCATGCGGTGCGCATCCGCACCGGCGAAACCGATTCCGAAGCGCTGTAAGAACGCTGATCAGGAGCACTTTCCATGTCGTCGCATAATCTTTCCACGATACTTTCCCGCGCAGGCGCCTTTTCCGTGGCCCTTCTCGCTCCCGTCATGGCCCTCGCGCAGGAGGCAGCACCCGCGGCCGCCCAGGCTGCCGCCGCCGCACCGGTCCCCGACAAGGCCGACACGGCCTTCATGTTCATTGCAACGCTGCTCGTCTTCTTCATGCTGATTCCCGGCCTCGCGCTGTTCTATGGCGGCCTGGTGCGCGCCAAGAACATGCTGTCGGTCCTGATGCAGTGCACGGTGATCGGCGCGATGATGATGCTCGTCTGGGTCGCCTATGGCTATTCCTTCACCTTCGGCGGCTCGACCAGCCCCTATTTCGGCGGCTTCGCCAAGCTGTTCCTGTGGGGCGTCTCGGTCGACAGCACGGCAGCGACCTTCACCGACGGCGTCGTCATTCCGGAATACCTGTTCATGCTGTTCCAGATGACGTTTGCGGCGCTAACGCCGGCCCTGATCGTCGGCGCCTTCGCCGAGCGCATCCGGTTCTCCGCCGTCATTCTCTTCACGCTGCTCTGGGCTACCTTCGTCTATTTCCCGATCGCCCACATGGTCTGGGACGACAACGGCCTGATCTTCAAGATGGGCGCGCTCGATTTCGCCGGCGGCACCGTCGTGCACATCAATGCCGGCGTGGCGGGCCTGATCGGCGCGATCCTGGTCGGCAAGCGCACCGGCTACGGCAAGGACATGATGGCACCGCACTCGATGACGCTGACGCTCGTCGGCGCCGCCATGCTGTGGTTCGGCTGGTTCGGCTTCAACGCCGGCTCCAATCTCGAGGCCTCCGGCGGCGCGGTGCTTGCAACCGTCAACACCTTCGTCGCCACCGCCGCGGCGATCCTCGCCTGGTCGCTCGTCGAGACCTTCGCCCGCGGCAAGGCATCGCTGCTGGGCGCGGCTTCGGGCATGGTCGCCGGCCTCGTCGTCGTCACCCCGGCGGCGGGCTCCGTCGGGCCGATGGGCGCCATCGTGCTCGGCCTGCTCGTTTCGCCGATCTGCTACGTCTTCATCGCCGTGGTGAAGAACAAGTTCGGCTACGACGACACCGCCGACGTGTTCGGCGTGCACGGCGTCGGCGGCTTCGTCGGGGCGCTCGGCACCGGCATCTTCACCGCCCCCTGGCTCGGCGGCACCGGCGGCGAGGATTTCTCGATCGCCTCGCAGTTCGCGATTCAGCTGACCGCGGTGGCAATCACCATCGCCTGGTGCGGCATCGTCTCGGCCATCCTCTACAAGGTGGTGGACCTGGCAGTCGGGCTGCGTGTCTCCGTCGAAGCCGAGCGCGAAGGCCTCGACCTCTCCGCCCACGGTGAAGCCGCCTATCACGCGTGACCGACGGCTCGGCCGCCGCCAACCGGGGCGGCCATATGTTGCGTCGGCGCACATGGCCCGGGCCCATGGTCCGGGCTTTTTCCGTCTCTGCCCCCCTAAATGTTGGAAGAGGCGCCGTGTTCGCGCCATGGTTAACATGCCTTTAAGGCTTGCCCCGTTAGGGTCGCAAATCATCCATGTTCCCGGGCCCGGCGGAACGACCTTTTCCGGGCGGATCGCGCGACAGGCTTAGACATATGGCGAGAAGCACATCGGCAATGCTGGATAACCGTCCCGAGCGGTTCGTTCTGTCCGCCTTCCTATGGCGGCAGTTCCGAGCCCTTGTGGGTTTCGGACTGTTTCTGGCGCTGGCCCTGGCCGTCGCCGCCCTTTCCACCTGGAACGTCGCCGACCCGAGCTTCTCCTACGCCTCCGGCAGCGAGCCGACCAATGCGCTCGGCTATGGCGGCGCGGCCTTCGCCGACATCTTCATGCAGTTCTTCGGCCTCGCCAGCGTCGTCGCCCTCTTGCCGGTCGTCGCCTGGGCGCTGGCGCTTATCCGGAACAAGCCCGTCTTGCGCATACTGAAGCGCGCCGGCGCCTGGTTCGCCGGCGCCGTGCTCGGCTCCGCCGCGCTCAGCTGCATCCCCGCACCCGTCACCTGGCCGCTGCCGAACGGGCTTGGCGGCGTGTTCGGCGACATGATCCTGCGCTTTCCGGCCCTGTTCACCGGCGCCTATCCGACCGGCACGCTGGCAAGCGTGCTGGGCGCGCTGCTGGCCCTGCCGTCGGCCTGGATGCTCGTCTTCAGTGCCGGCCTGATCGGCAACGATCCGGCCGACGAGAGCGAGCTTCCCGCTCCCGCTCCGGTCGAGCGGACGCGCACGGTCCGCGACGCGGAGGAGGAAGACGAGGCCGAAGGCCCGCTGATGCTTGTCGCCGGCGCCATCACCCACGCCTGGTATACGGGCCAGGCGCGGCTGCGGCGGCTGTTCGGCCTTTCCGGACGAAAGGCCCACTCGCGCGCCGTCGAGCAGCCTTACGATTTCAACGACGACGAGTTCGGCACCCTCAACGAGCCGACCCGCGCCAAGGCCGCGCCGCGGCTTGCCGAGCGCGTCGAGCCGTCGCTGGAGGGCGGCGCCCGCCGCACCGTCTCGCCGCCGCCGATGGTGGACTTCGGGGACGATGACGACGAATTGCCGCGCCCCGCCGGCATCCTGCCGGACGACGAAGGCGACGACTGGGCGTCGGGCACAGCGCCGGCCGGCCCTGCCGGTCTGCGGTCGCGCATCGCCGCGGCCGCCCCGAAGCCAAAATCCGGGCAGCGCATCGAACGCGAAGCCCAGACCTCGTTCATGTCGCCGGGCGGCTTCCAGCTTCCCTCCCTGCACCTGCTCGCCGAGCCGCGCAACGTCACCCGCGACGCCTCGCTCTCGGCCGACGCGCTGGAGCAGAACGCCCGCATGCTCGAGGGCGTGCTGGAGGACTTCGGCGTCAAGGGCGAGATCATCCACGTCCGCCCCGGCCCGGTGGTCACCCTGTACGAACTGGAGCCGGCGCCCGGCATCAAGTCGTCGCGCGTCATCGGACTTGCCGACGACATCGCCCGCTCGATGAGCGCGATCGCCGCCCGCGTCGCGGTGGTTCCCGGCCGCAATGCCATCGGCATCGAACTGCCCAACCAGAGCCGCGAGACCGTCTACCTGCGCGAACTGCTCGCTAGCCGCGACTTCGAGACCAGCAAGGCGAAGCTCGCCATGGCGCTCGGCAAGACGATCGGCGGCGAGCCGGTCATCTCCGACATCGCCAAGATGCCGCACCTGCTCGTCGCCGGCACCACCGGCTCGGGCAAATCGGTGGCGATCAACACGATGATCCTGTCGATCCTCTATCGCCTGAAGCCGGAACAGTGCCGGCTGATCATGATCGATCCGAAGATGCTGGAGCTGTCTGTCTATGACGGCATCCCGCACCTGCTCTCCCCGGTGGTCACCGACCCGAAGAAGGCCGTGGTGGCGCTCAAGTGGACGGTGCGGGAGATGGAGGAGCGCTACAAGAAGATGTCGAAGATCGGCGTGCGCAACATCGACGGCTTCAACAGCCGCGTCGAGCAGGCGCTTGCCAAGGGCGAGGCCATCACCCGCACCGTCCAGACCGGCTTCGACCGCCAGACCGGCGAGGCGATCTACGAAACGGAAGAATTCGACCTGCAGCCGATGCCCTATATCGTCGTCATCATCGACGAGATGGCCGACCTGATGATGGTCGCCGGCAAGGACATCGAAGGCGCCGTGCAGCGCCTGGCGCAGATGGCACGTGCCGCCGGCATCCACGTCATCATGGCGACGCAGCGCCCGTCTGTCGACGTCATCACCGGCACGATCAAGGCGAACTTCCCGACCCGCATCTCCTTCCAGGTCACCTCGAAGATCGACAGCCGCACCATCCTCGGCGAGCAGGGCGCCGAGCAGCTGCTCGGCATGGGCGACATGCTCTACATGGCCGGTGGCGGCCGCATCCAGCGCGTCCACGGCCCGTTCGTCTCCGACGGCGAGGTCGAGGCTGTCGTCGCGCACCTGAAGACCCAGGGCGCACCCCAATACCTCGATGCCATCACCGAGGACGACGACGAGGACATGGACGGCGGCGGCCCGGCCGGCACCTCGAACCTCGAGGATTCGGACGATCCCTACGACCAGGCTGTGGCCGTGGTGCTACGCGACGGCAAGGCCTCCACCTCCTATATCCAGCGCCGCCTCGGCATCGGCTACAATCGCGCCGCCTCGCTGATCGAGCGGATGGAGCAGGAGGGCATCATCAGCCCGGCCAATCATGCCGGCAAGCGCGAGATCCTGGTCCCGACCGAGGACGAGATCACGAGCCGGTGACGAGCAGGCGACCGGGCTCCGCCGGCCAACGGATCGCCCGCCCGCGGCTGCGCCTTGATGACGCCGCACTTGGCGCACATGAAAACTGCATGAAGGAGACGACGATGCGCAACAACGAGACGACGACCCCCAGCGGCCCGGCCATCACGCGGCGCTGTTTCGTCGGCATCGCGGCGCTGCTGCTGGCAGCCGGCCCCTCGCTGCTGGCTGCGTCGCCGGCTGCGGCCCAGGCCTCGTCGACAGCCCAGCGGATCGCCGATCACTTCTCCTCGGTGAAGACGATGATGGGCGAGTTCGTGCAGTTCGGCCCGCGCGGCGAGCAGACCGGCGGAAAGTTCTACATCAGCCGCCCCGGCAAGATCCGCTTCAACTACGAGGATCCCTCGCCGATGCGGGTCATCTCCGACGGCAGCACGGTGGTCATCGGCAATCGCAAGATGAAGACCTGGGACGTCTATCCGCTCTCCAAGACGCCGCTCAAGCTGCTTCTCGGCAACAGGATCGATCTGCAGTCCAACATGGTCCGCGGGGTCAAGGAAGAAGATGACCTGATCACCATCGTGCTCGGCGACCGCAACATGTTCGGCACTTCGACCATCACGATGATGTTCGACCCGAAGACGTACGATCTGCGCCAGTGGACGATCCGCGACGCCCAGGGCAAGGATACCTCGGTGATGATCTTCAACGTCAAGACCGGCGTGCAGCTCGACCCCAAGGTCTTCGCCATCCCCTACAGCGAAATTCGCCGCTAGCTGCGGCAGCATGCCTTCAGGCCGAAACGCCGCAGCGGTTTTGCCGCAGCGGCTGTTTTCTTCTGTGCAAGACGCGTCTAAGTAGCTGGCAAAGTGGACGCTGGGCATACGAGGACACGATATATGGCACTTTCGATCGCAACCTGGAACATCAACTCCGTCCGGCTGCGAATCGGCCTCGTCGAACATTTTTTGAAGACCCATGCGCCCGACATCCTGTGCCTGCAGGAGACGAAGTGCCCGAACGACCAGTTCCCGTCGAAGCCGCTGAAGGCGCTCGGCTACGAGCACATCGTCATGCACGGCCAGAAGGGCTATCACGGCGTCGCGACCATCTCGCGCGTTCCGCTGACCGAGCTCGTGGAACGGCGCGACTATTGCGGCGTCGGCGACGCGCGGCATCTCTCCGTCGTCTTCCGGCACGGCGCGAAGTCGATCCGTCTGCACAATTTCTACGTCCCGGCCGGCGGCGACGAGCCGGACCGGACGATCAACCCGAAATTCGGGCACAAGCTGGATTTCATCGAGGAGATGAAGCTGCTGCATGCCGAGGCCGAAGCCGGCATCTCCTCCATCCTCGTCGGCGACCTCAACATCGCGCCGCTGGAGCATGACGTCTGGTCGCACAAGCAGCTGCTCAAGATCGTCAGCCATACGCCCGTCGAGGTCGACGGGTTGACCGAGGTGATGACGAAGGGCGCCTGGGTGGACCTGATGCGGCGCAAGATCCCCGCCGACCAGAAGCTCTATACCTGGTGGAGCTACCGCGCCCAGGACTGGAACGCCGCCGATCGCGGCCGCCGCCTCGACCACATCTGGTCGTCGGCCGACCTCGAGGCGCATCTCTCCGAGATCACGGTCCTGCGCGAGGCGCGCGGCTGGGAGCGCCCGTCCGACCACGTCCCGGTGATCGCGACCTTCGATCTCTAGGAGCCGGAAACGCCGCTCAGGCGAAACGGCCGCTCATGCCGCTTGCGCCGCTGATCATCGCCTCGAGGTTGGCCCGGATCCGCCCGTGCACCATCACCGCAACCTCGGGATATTCCTCCAGCATGCGGCGGAACAGGGCGCGATTGATACGGATGACCTCGCCGTCCTCGGTGGCGGTCGCCGTGAACTTGCGCTCTACGACGGAGATCATCGCCAGCTCGGACAGGAGCGTGCCGGGTCCGGCCGTGCCGTCGTCGCGGACCGAGCCGTCGCGCGCCGTCGAATAGAGGCGGAAGCTGCCGGACGCCACGACGAAGCCGCAGTCGGCCGAGGTTCCCTCGCGAAACAGCGTCTGCCCCTCGATGATCCGCCGGCGCTCCGCGCCGAACGCCATCAGCCGCAGCTTGTCCTCCGACAGGCCGGAAAACAGCGGAACCTGCGCAAAGAGCTTGATGTCGTCACTGAGGGCCAAGCGGCGTCTCCGGCATGCGGGGCCGAGCAGGGCAACGCTCGGCATACTGTCGAGCGATTCCAATAGCCGACAAAGCCGGCCGCCGTCCAGCGGCAGCAGGCCCGGTATGGCGAAGCATCATGATTGCCGAGAACCTGGCGCGTTCCCCGTCGTGGCGTGCCGGAGCTTCGCTCCGGCCTTCCAGGCCCTTCCCTTCCGGGGAGCAGAAAACCGAGGTTCAGGGAACGATCTTGTAGCCGCCGTTCTCGGTGACCAGAATCTCGGCGTTCGACGGATCGCGTTCGATCTTCTGGCGCAGCCGGTAGACGTGGGTCTCGAGCGTGTGGGTGGTGACGCCGGAATTGTAGCCCCAGACCTCTTCCAGCAGCACGTCGCGCGTCACGACCTTCTGGTCGGCGCGATAGAGGTAGCGGATGATCGCCGCCTCCTTTTCGGTCAGGCGGATCTTCTGGCCGTTGTCCATCGTCAGGAGCTTCTGGCCGGGCTTGAACGTATAGGGACCGACGGTGAAGGTGGCGTCCTCGCTGCTCTCATGCTGGCGCAGCTGCGCGCGGATGCGGGCGAGCAGCACGGCGAAGCGGAACGGCTTGGTGACGTAGTCGTTGGCGCCGGCCTCAAGGCCCAGGATCGTGTCGGAATCGGTGTCGTGGCCGGTCAGCATGATGATCGGCGCCTTGAAGCCGCCCTTGCGGAGCAGTTTCACCGCCTCGCGCCCGTCCATGTCCGGCAGGCCAACGTCCATGATCAGCAGGTCGACCTGGCCCGCCCGCACCGCCTGGATGCCCTTGGCCGCGGTCGTCTCCTGCATGATCGTGAATTCCTCATACAGCGCAAGCTGCTCGATCAGCGTCTCGCGCAGGTCGTCGTCGTCATCGACTATGAGGATGGTTCGCGATGTCATCTGTTTCCTTCCGGCATATGGGGTTGAACCTAAGCGAAATTGCACTTTTGACAACCCCGCACAGGCTATATGCAGGCATGTAGCCTAGCGGTTCCCGCCTCGGGGCCCGAGGGCAAGGCAGACGGCATCAGCATCTGTGGACTCCGGGCATGAGACGGGTAAGAAAGACAGCATCAGAAAAACACGGCACAATCGTGGTCCGGCGCGCCCCTGCGAAAAAGAGCCGCGCCATTCTGCAATACGGCCCCGTGCGGCTTCCGGCGGCAATCGGCCGTAGCGGCACGACCCCGTTCAAGCGCGAGGGCGACGGCGCGACGCCGATCGCGCCGATGCGGCTGCTGCACGGCTTCATTCGCGGTGACCGGTTGCGGGGAGTTGCCACCCCCCTGCCGCTCCGGCGCACCCGTGCCGACATGCTCTGGTGCGACGCGCCCGACCACCCCTCCTACAACCGCCTCGTGCGGGCGCCGTTCCTGGCCAGCCACGAGGAGATGCGGCGCGCGGACGGGCTCTACGACGTCTGCCTCGTGCTCGACTGGAACATCACCTCACGACGCAGAAACCGCGGCTCGGCGATCTTCTTTCACCTGATCCGGCCCGCCTTCGAGCCGACCGCCGGCTGCGTCGCGATCACCGCGCGCGACATGATGCGGCTGTTGCCGGTGCTGCGGCGGGGCACGATGCTGCGCGTCGTCTGAAGCCGATCCGCAGCGCCGGCGCCAGTTTCGCGGCGGTGCCCGCCACATCCGCCATCAGGCGAGGGATTTCGGCGTGACGAAACGTTCCAGCGTGCCGGATCCGGCATGCAGATCGGACCACAGATCGAGCGAGAGATCGAATACCGCCAGCCCCGCTGTCGGGAATTTGGCGCCAAGCCGGTGGATGGCATCGGCATCGCCGGCCCCGACGAGCGCCAGACCGAACTGCTGCAGCCCGGGATTATGGCCGACCAGCATCAGGCCGCGCACGGCCGCGTCCGTATCCCGCACCACCTCCAGCAGCCGGTTCGGGGGCGCCTCGTAGAGCGCCGCGATGTCACGCCGATCGATGCCCTTTGGCAGGCTGGGCGCGATGAGATTCCAGGTGTCCTGCGTCCGGCGAGCGGTCGAGACCAGGACCAGGTCGGGCACCAGGCGCTCCTTCGCCATGTAGGCGCCGATCACAGGCGCCGCCTTCTGCCCGCGCGGCGCCAGCGGCCGCTTCTGATCGGCAACACCGTCCGGCCAGGCGGATTTCGCATGGCGTAGCAGGAAAAGGCGGCGACTGGTCATCGTTGTTCCTCCCGGCCAAGACAATACGACCATCATGCGGCACAATTGCAAGGGGCCGTTCCTCGCGGACGGCCCCTTGTCTATTCACATCGCCGATGCTTGCAGCCGTGCCGGCTGCGTCCGGCTTACTTGAACTCGCGGATATCGACGAAGTGGCCGGCCACCGCCGCCGCCGCAGCCATCGCCGGCGAGACAAGGTGGGTGCGGCCCTTGAAGCCCTGCCGGCCCTCGAAGTTGCGGTTCGAGGTCGAGGCGCAGCGCTCGCCCGGCTTCAGCCGGTCATCGTTCATCGCAAGGCACATCGAACAGCCGGGCTCGCGCCAGTCGAAGCCGGCTTCCTTGAAGATCTTGTCGAGCCCCTCGGCCTCCGCCTGTTCCTTCACGAGGCCCGAGCCGGGCACGATCATGGCGCTGACGGTCGAGGCCACCTTCTTGCCCTCGACGACCTTGGCGACTTCGCGCAGGTCCTCGATGCGGCCGTTGGTGCACGAACCGATGAAGACGCGGTCGATGGCGATGTCGGTGATCTTGGTCCCCGGCTTCAGGCCCATGTAGTCGAGCGCGCGCCACTTGGAAGCCCGCTTCGTCTCGTCGGCGATGTCGTCCGGGTTCGGCACGACGCCCTGCACCGAGACGACGTCCTCCGGCGAGGAGCCCCAGGAGACGATCGGCGGCAGGTTGGCGGCGTCGAGCACGACGACGCGGTCATAGTGGGCGCCCTCGTCGGTGTGCAGCGTCTTCCAGTATTCGAGCGCCATGTCCCAGGCCTTGCCCTTGGGCGCGCGCGGCTTGTCCTTCACATAGGCGAAGGTCGTCTCGTCGGGCGCGATCAGGCCGGCGCGGGCGCCACCCTCGATCGTCATGTTGCAGACCGTCATGCGGCCTTCCATCGACAGCGAGCGGATCGCTTCGCCGGCAAACTCGATGACATAGCCGGTGCCGCCGGCTGTGCCGATCTCGCCGATGACGGCAAGGATGATGTCCTTGGCGGTGACATGCGGCGGCAGCTGGCCGTCGACGCGCACCAGCATGTTCTTCGCTTTCTTCTGGATCAGCGTCTGGGTGGCGAGCACGTGCTCGACCTCGGAGGTGCCGATGCCGTGCGCCAGGGCGCCGAAAGCGCCGTGCGTGGAGGTGTGGCTGTCGCCGCAGACGATGGTCATGCCCGGCAGGGTGAAGCCCTGCTCGGGACCGACGATGTGGACGATGCCCTGGCGGATGTCGTTCTCCGAATAGTATTCGACGCCGAAGTCGGCGGCGTTCCTGGCGAGCGCCTCGACCTGGATGCGGCTTTCCTCGTTCTTGATGCCGTTCTTGCGGTCCGGCGAGGTCGGCACGTTGTGGTCGACGACGGCGAGCGTCTTCTCCGGATGACGGACCTTTCGGCCGGCCATGCGCAGGCCCTCGAAGGCCTGCGGACTCGTCACCTCATGGACCAGGTGACGGTCAATGTAGAGAAGACAGGTGCCGTCTTCCTGCGTGCTGACGACGTGGTCGTCCCAGATCTTGTCGTAGAGGGTACGCGGTGCGCTCATGGCAATTCAATCCGTTGATGCGAAGGAAATGGAAGTGAAAGCGGCCGCAGCCGCGGGGATCCGTAATGGATCAGGCCAGGCGGCTCGTGAGCGCCCCGCATACACGCGCGAAAAAGCGTACCGGCAGGCGCTTATGGTCCTGCAGTACGAAGATGCGCGCACCAGTGCATGCGAACTTGGTTTCCATGGGCCTGCACATATCAATTTTTTGCGGGCCGGGCAATCGGGGAGAATGACGCGGCAGGACAGAGACGGGCCGGACCCTATCGTTCGACGCCCCGGCGCAGCCGCCGTTCCAGCGCCCGCAGCGCCAGCGACAGGCCGATCGTCAGGATCAGGTAGACATAGGCGACGATCGAATAGGTCTCGAAGAAGCGGAAGGAGCCGGAGGCATAGATCTTGGCCATCTGGGTGATGTCGGCGACGCCGAGCACCGAGACCAGCGAGGAATCCTTGACCATGGCGACGAAGTCGTTGCCGAGCGGCGGCAGGATGACCCGGATCGCCTGCGGAAAGACGACGAGCCGGAAGCGCTGGACGCGCGACAGCCCGAGCGCCTTGGCCGCCTCGACCTGCCCCTTGTCGACCGACTGGATGCCGGCGCGGAAGACCTCGGCGATGAAGGCCGAATAGCCGATCATCAGCGCGATGATGGCCCGCCACATCAGCGACACATCACGCACCAGCAGCGGCTTCAGGTAGCCGGCATCGACCAGCGGCTCCAGGATGAGATTCGCCAGCGCCACGAAGGCCGGCGCGCCGACGAAGGCGACGTAGAACAGCAGCACCAGGATCGGCACGCCGCGGATCACTTCCGTGTAGAAGCGCGCCACCTGCCGCAAGAGCGCAGTGTCGGACAAGGCGAGCAGGGCCACCCCGAGCCCCAGCAGCGTGGCCAGCGAAAAGCCGACGAGGGTGACGAAGACCGTCACCCACAGACCCTTCAGGATGACGCCGAAGACCTGGGCGTAGACATCGTTCGCGGCGATGACGACGGCGATGGCGAGGCCGATCGCGACAAGGGCGACCAGCCACCAGGGATGGTCGCCCCGCGCTGCGGCCGGAGATTGGCTGGGTGGCGGCATCAAGCGGCGCTTACTGGCCCATCTTGTAGTCGAGGAACCACTTCTTGTTCAGCGCGTCGAGGGTGCCGTCTGCCTTCAGCGCCGCAATGGCGGCATTGATCGGCGCAACGAGGTCGGAGCCCTTCGGATAGATGAAGCCGAAATCCTCGGTGCCGAGCGGCTCGCCGACCACCTTCAGCTTGCCTTCCGAGGCATCGACATAGCCCTTGGCGGCAACGCTGTCGGTCAGCACCAGGTCGACGTCGCCGGCCTTCAACGCCTGCACGGTGGCGCCGAATGTCTCGAACAGCTTGATGCGCGGATTTTGCTCGTTGCCGTCGAGGATCTCGTAGACGGCGGTGTAGAAGGGCGAGGTACCCGGCTGCGCGCCGACCAGCCCATCTTCAAGCGCTGCGAAGCTCTTTGCGTCGGTGAAGCGGTCCTCCTCGCCGCGCACCAGCATGAACTGCTGCGAGCGCATGTAGGGATCGGAGAAATCGACCTTCTCCTTGCGGTCGTCCTTGATGGTGATGCCGGTCATGCCGATCTGGTACTGGCCGTCATGCACCGCCTGGATCATCGCGTCCCAGCTGGTGTTCTGGTACTCGACCTTGAAGTTCAGCCGCTTGGCGATCTCGTTCATCGCGTCGTATTCCCAGCCCACCTGCTCGCCGGTCTTCGGATCGACGAACTGCAGCGGCGGATAGGCATTCTCGGTGACGACGACGACCGTGCGCCCGCCGAGATCGGGCAGATCGGCGGCCGCGGCGCTCAGCGGCATCAGGGCAAGTGTGGATAGCCCGGCAAGGACAGTGCGACGGAACAGCATGAAAATTCTCCCGAAGAGTGGCGAGCGAAACCTGTCATAGTTGGCTCGGCACTGGCAAGCGAGATCATGCCGGAATGAGGGTGCAGCCGGCAATTCCCTTCCGCAAAGGTTGTCGCGCCGCCTCTGCCCGTGCCGTATCGCCCACAACGCACGAGGGCACGAAAAAAGGCCGCCGGAATCGTTCCCGGCGGCCTTTTCAGAATAACAGTTCGCCAACCTTATTCGGCTGCGGCTTCCGCTGCCTTTGCGGCCTCTTCGGCAGCCTTCGCTTCGGCGGCCTCGGCTGCTGCCTTCTCGGCGGCGAGCGCCTGGGCGGCGGCTACCTTTTCGGCTTCCAGACGTGCCTTTTCCTCGGCAACGGCCTGGCGCTCGGCGTCGTTCAGCTTGCGGGCGCGCGTGCCGGTGTTCTCGACGATGCGAGCCGACTTGCCGCGACGGTCGCGCAGGTAGTAGAGCTTGGCGCGGCGGACCTTACCGCGGCGGATGACGTCGACGCTCTCGACGAGCGGGGAGTAAACGGGGAACACGCGCTCGACGCCTTCGCCGTAGGAGATCTTGCGAACGGTGAAGCTCTCGTTGATGCCGCCGCCGGAACGGGCGATGCAGACGCCCTCATAGGCCTGCACGCGGGTGCGGCTGCCTTCCGTCACGCGGACGTTGACGCGCAGCGTGTCGCCCGGGGAGAATTCCGGGAGGGTGCGCTTGGCGGCGATCTTGGCGGCCTGTTCGGCCTCGAGCTGCTCAATGATGTTCATCGGTCTAACCTTTACGTTCTTCTGAAACAGCCAGAGCGCTCGACCTTGTCCTTCCGGTTTGACCTCAAGGACTTGCCCGTTGCCGGACAGGAGCGGATTCGCCATTCTTTGCTTGCGGTTTTCCGGGACGATCCCAAAACCGTGCCGGCCAATACACCAATCGGTCGCCGTTGTCATCCCCGTCAGCGGGATAAATCGCCCGGTGCATCGGGGATTGCCGTCGAGGCGGGCGAACGATATCAGCCGAGGGCGGGGAGATACAGCCTCTTGGGGGAGAGATGTCGTTTGCCGATGCCGCATTCTTGTTCGTTGCCGGCTTTCTGTCCGGCGTGGTCAACGCCATCGCGGGCGGCGGCACCTTTCTGACGTTCGGCGCCATGACGCTGACCGGGTTGCCGCCGATCGTCGCCAACGCCACCTCGTCCATAACGCAGTTCCCCGGCTACGTTACCTCGGCACTGGCCTACCGGCGCGAAATCCGCGCCGACTGGAGGGAGGCCCTCAAGGTCGGCATCCTTTCACTGATCGGTGGCGTCGGTGGAGCCCTGCTGCTGCTTTCGATGTCGAACCCCGGATTTCGCGCCCTCGTGCCCTGGCTGCTGCTCGCCGCAACGGTGATCTTCGCGGCCGGTCCGCTGCTGCGGCCGAAGACCCTCCACGCCGAGCAGCCGATCGGCCTGCTCGGGCTCGCCGGCCAGTTCGCCACCTCGATCTACGGCGGGTTCTTCGGCGCCGGCATGGGCATCATGACGCTCGCCGTTCTCGGTCTCTCCAAGGGCGGCGATTACCACAAGCTCAATGCCCTGAAGAACTTTCTGGCCATGCTGATCGCCGCGGTGGCGATCATCGTGTTCGCCAGCGGCGACGTGGTCGGATGGCCGCAGGCCGCGGTCATGATCCCGGCCGGCGCGATCGGCGGCTATTCCGGTGTCTGGATCGCCCGCCGCGTGCCGCAGAACGTCATCCGGGCGCTGGTCGTCGCCGTGGGCGGCCTGCTGACGATCTACTACTTCGTGACGGGCTGAGAGGGGCCGCGCTGTTCGGCGAGCAGGTCCGGACGGCGCTCCTCGGTCAGTCGGCGGGCCTCGGCCAGCCGCCACTTCTCGATTTCCGCGTGATGGCCCGAGGCGAGCACGGCCGGGATCTCCCGTCCCTCCCAGACCTGCGGGCGGGTGTAGTGCGGATGCTCCAGCAGCCCGCCCTCGAAGCTCTCGTGTACGCCGGACAGCGCATTGCCCATCACGCCGGGCAGGATCCGCACGATAGCGTCGAGCAGGATCATCGCCGCCGGCTCGCCGCCCGAGAGGATGTAGTCGCCGATCGACACCTCCTCGAGGCCACGCGCATCGATCACCCGCTGATCCACCCCCTCGAAGCGGCCGCAGACGATGACCGCACCTTCCCCTGCTGCAAGCTCGCGCACGCGCGCCTGCGTTAGAGGCCGGCCGCGCGGGCTCATCAACAGCCGGGGTCGGGCATCGCCTTCAGGGGCTGCATGGTCGATCGCGCGCGCCAGGACGTCGGGCTTCAGCACCATGCCGGCGCCGCCGCCAGCCGGCGTGTCGTCCACGGTGCGGTGACGGTCGGTGGCGAAATCGCGGATCTGCACGGCCTCGAGCGACCAGTCGCCCCGCACAAGCGCCTTGCCCGACAGCGACTGGCCGAGAAAGCCCGGAAACATCTCCGGATAGAGCGTCAGGACGGTGGCGCGGAACCCCACGTCATTCCCCCTCGCGCGGCGGGCGGCGCCGGCGGCTGCCGGGGCGATCCTCATTCTCCTCGTCGAGGCCGGCGGCGACCGGATCGATCAAAAGCTTGCCGTTTTCGAAATCAACCTCAAGGACGGCGGCCTCGGAGAAGGGGATGAGCACCGGCCGCTTGCCGGGGCCCTTCAGCTCCAGGAGGTCGCCGGCGCCGAAATCGAAGATGCCGGTGACCGTGCCGTGGCTGCGGCCCGTCTCGTCGACGGCCTCCATTCCCTCGAGATCGGCATAGAAGAACTCGTCGTCGTCGAGCTCCTCGTCGGGCAGCTTGTCGCGCTCGATATAGAGCTCGAGCCCCTTCAGCGCCTCGGCGGCGTTGCGATCGTTGATGCCGCGAAACCGGACGACGACGACATTCTTGGCCTCGCGGACCTCCAGCACCTCGAAGACCCGGCCGTCGCCGCTATGAAGATTGCCGTAATCGCCGAGCGCGGTCGGATCGAGCGTATAAGCCTTGACGCGAACCTCGCCGCGCAAGCCCTGCGCCGCACCGATCGTGCCCATCAGAACGGGGTTTTCGAGTTTGCTCATCGTTTTTGATCCGGCGCGCACCGAGCGTGCGCAAATCTGTCCTGCCGCTCCAATACGCCTCGAAGTGCGTGCGGAGCAAGCATGCTTGCAAACGAAACGGGCGGCATGAGACACGCCGCCCGTTCGAAACTAGGCTGGGGCCGGATTATTCCGCAGCAGCGGCAGCAGCGGCGTCCTCGGCCTTCTGCTTCTTCTCGGCGGCGCGCTCGAGTGCCTTCTTGCCCGGCTTGCCCTTGTCAGGGTTGTTGCGGGCGTCGCGCTTGGCGATACCGGCTTCGTTGAGGAAACGCAGCACGCGGTCGGTCGGCTGGGCGCCCTTGGCGAGCCATTCCTTGATGCGCTCTTCATTGAGCTCGATGCGCTTGGCGTCTTCCTTGCCGAGCATCGGGTTCCAGGCGCCGACCCGGTCGAGGAAGCGGCCGTCGCGCGGCGAGCGGGCGTCGGCGACGACGATCTGGTAGTACGGGCGCTTCTTGGAACCACCACGGGCGAGACGGATCTTCAGGGACATTGCATTTCTCCTTCGGGATGTAACTGGCCGCTCTTCTCAAGCGGTATGCTGGTTGTTCGAGCCGCTGTAGTCGGCGGCGATGGCTTCATGATGCCGGATCACCTCGCGGATGATGAAGTTCAGGAACTTCTCCGCGAAATCCGGATCCAGATTGGCGTCCTTCGCCAGGCGGCGGAGGCGTTCGATCTGGTATTCCTCGCGCGCCGGGTCGGCCGGCGGCAGATCGTGGGTGGCCTTCAGCACGCCGACCGCCTGGGTGCAGCGGAACCGTTCGGCGAGCATGTGGACCAGGGCCGCGTCGATGTTGTCGATCGACTGCCGGTAGCCGGCGAGCTGCTTCTTGACTTCGGGGTCGATCATCGCCGCTTCCCTCACTTCTTCTTCGGCAGGCCGGGCAGACCCGGGAAACCGCCGCCAAGGCCAGGCAGCTTCGCCCCGAGGCCGGGCAGGCCGCCGTTGCCGCCGAGGCCCGGCAGGCCGGCGCCCGGCTTGATGCCGGCGGCTTCCGCCTGCTTCTGCAGGGCTTCCAGCTGCTTCGGATCGAGCTTCGACAGGTCCGGCATGCCGCCCATGCCGCCGCCCATGCCGCCCAGCCCCATCTTGCCGGCCAGGCCGCCCATCATCTGCTTCATCAGGCCGCCGCCCTTCTTGCCGCCCATCATCTTCATCATGTCCGCCATCTGGCGGTGCATCTTCAGAAGCTTGTTGATGTCGGCCGCATCGGTGCCGGAGCCGCTAGCGATGCGCTTCTTGCGTGAATGCTTGAGAATGTCCGGATTGGCGCGCTCGGCCTTGGTCATCGAGGAGATGATGGCGAGCTGCCGGCCGAACATCTTGTCGTCGAGGCCGGCGGCGGCCATCTTGTCCTTCATGCCGGCCATGCCGGGCATCAGCCCCATGATGCCGCCCATGCCGCCCATCTTCTGCATCTGGCGCAGCTGGTCGGCGAGGTCGTTGAGGTCAAACTTGCCCTTGGCCATCTTGGCGGCCATGGCGGCCGCCTTCTCGGCGTCGATGTGTTCCGCCGCCTTCTCGACGAGGCTGACGATGTCGCCCATGCCGAGGATGCGGTCGGCGACGCGGCGGGGATGGAATTCCTCCAGCTCGCCCATCTTCTCGCCGACGCCGATCAGCTTGATCGGCTTGCCGGTGACGGCACGCATCGACAGCGCCGCACCGCCGCGGCCGTCGCCGTCCATGCGGGTCAGGACGAGGCCGGTGATGCCGACCCGGTCGTCGAAGTTGCGGGCGAGGTTGACGGCGTCCTGACCGGTCAGCGCGTCGGCGACGAGCAGGATCTCGTGCGGATTGGACTTCCGCTTGATCTCCGCCATCTCGATCATCAGCGGCTCGTCGATATGGGTGCGGCCGGCGGTGTCGAGGATGACGACGTCATGGCCGCCGAGCTTGGCGGCCTGCACGGCGCGGGCGGCAATGTCGGTCGGTGACTGGCCAGCGATGATCGGCAGCGTGTCGACACCGGTCTGGACGCCGAGCTGGCGCAACTGCTCCTGCGCGGCCGGACGGCGCGTGTCGAGCGAGGCCATCAGGACCTTCTTCTTGTCGCGCGTCTTCAGCCGGTTGGCGATCTTGCCCGAGGTGGTGGTCTTGCCGGAGCCCTGCAGGCCGACCATCATGATGACGACGGGGGCGGCGGCGTTGAGGTCGATCGACACGCCCTCCGAGCCGAGCATGGCGACAAGCTCGTCATGGACGATCTTGACGACCATCTGGCCGGGCTTGATCGATTTCAGGATTTCCGCACCGACCGCCTTCTCACGCACCGCGTCGGTAAAGGAGCGGACCACTTCCAGAGCGACGTCGGCTTCCAGCAGCGCGCGGCGGACCTCGCGCAGCGCCGCCGAGACATCTGCCTCGGAGAGCGAGCCGCGGCCTGTCAGGCCATTCAAGATGGCGCCAAGGCGGTCCTGGAGTGTTTCGAACATCACGTCTTCCTTCTAGTTTCCGCTTCTGGCGGAAACGTCGGTGCAATCGACGGCAAAAACAAGACGCAAAGCCGAATAGCACCCGAGGGCGCATCGCGCTGTCGGGTGCTGACCTCCGGGATCTCTTTATACCTTTGCGGGTCCCGGTCGGCGGCTTCAAGTGTCGTTACTTGTCGCAGATTGCGCGCTTAAACAGCAAGGCAGGCGGAAAGTCAAGGTTCACGCTGGCAATCGGAAGTCAGCCACGCCAGATTAGGTGTCCAACGGGAAACTGCACGGGCCGGACAGATTGGACGAACCGCTCATGCCGGAAAAACTTCGAAACCCCTATTACACCGGCCCCATTTCCGATCATTTCGACGGCACGCATTTTTTCAATCCCGGCGGCGATCCGCCTCGCGGTCTTCGCGATCTCCTGCGCTGGCAGTTCAGCGGTGGCCGGGCGCGCTGGCCGAGGTCGGCGCCGAGCCCCTTTCCCGCCGCCCGACCGGAGGAACGGATTGGCGGCAAGGACCTGCGGGTCACCATGGTCGGCCATGCGACATTGCTTGTTCAGGTGGCAGGCCTGAACATCCTCACCGACCCCGTCTGGTCGGTTCGCACCAGCCCCTTCACCTTCACCGGGCCAAGGCGTGTCGTCCCACCCGGCATCGGCTTCGACGACCTGCCGCCGATCGACGTCGTGCTCGTTACCCACAACCACTACGACCATCTCGATCTTGCCACGCTGAAGCGGCTGCAGGCGCGGCATGCGCCCCACATCGTGACACCGCTCGGCAACGACACCATCATCCGTCGCGCCATTCCGGATGCGAAGATCTACCGCATGGACTGGGGCGATCGGATTTCCCGCTGGGACGACCTGACGATCGACTGCGAGCCCTGCCACCACTGGTCGGCACGAGGGACGCGCGATCGCCGCATGGCGCTGTGGGCCGCCTTCGTGCTGACGACCCCGGCCGGGAAAATCTACCACATCGGCGACACCGGCTTTCACGACGGCATCAACTACCGGACCGCCGCCGACAGGCACGGCGGCTTTCGCCTAGCCTGCCTGCCAATCGGCGCCTACGAACCCCGCTGGTTCATGAAGAGCCAGCACCAGAACCCCGATGAGGCCGTCGACGGGATGCTCGCCTGCAAGGCGGCTCATGCCGTCGGCCATCACTTCGGAACGGTGCAACTGACCGACGAGGCGATCGACGCCCCTGTCGACATGCTGAAGGCCGCACTCGCCGACAAGGGCGTTGAGTCCGAACGGTTCCGCGCGCTGCGGGCCGGTGAGATCTTCGACGTGCCGGAGGCATGAGACTGCAAGTCGGCTCTCATCCACAGACCCTGCCAGGAAGCGGCTGCGCGCCTCTTCGCGGGCGAGACGCGTCATTGCACGGCGCCGCGCGCGCCACTGGCATTTTCCCCGCGTTTCCGCCATATAGACGGCCAAACACTAAGAAAGCATCCCGATGAACAGCACGGTCGAATTCGCCAAGATGAACGGGCTTGGCAACAAGATCCTCGTTGTCGACATGCGCGGCCGCACGGACCGCGTGACCGCCGAGGCCGCGATCGCGCTCGCCGCAGATCCACAAACCGCCTTCGACCAGATCATGGCGATCCACGATCCGAAGGTCCACGGCACCGACGCCTTCATCGACATCCTCAATTGCGACGGCACCAAGGCGCAGGCCTGCGGCAACGGCACGCGTTGCGTCGTGCAGGCGCTTGCCGCCGAGACGGGCAACAAGGCTTTCACCTTCCAGACGGTCGCCGGCATCCTCAACGCCATCGAGCACGAGGACGGCACGATCTCCGTCGACATGGGCAGTCCCGTCTTTGACTGGAACCGGATCCCGCTCGCCGAGGAATTCCACGACACCCGCCGCATCGAACTGCAGATCGGCCCGATCGACGATCCCGTGCTGCATTCGCCATCGGCCATGTCGATGGGCAATCCGCATGCAGTCTTCTGGGTCGACCGCGACGTAATGTCCTACGATCTCGCCCGCTTCGGTCCGTTGCTGGAGAACCACCCGATCTTCCCCGAGCGGGCCAACATCACCCTGGCGCAGGTCACCTCGCGCACCGCGATGACGACGCGCACCTGGGAGCGCGGCGCCGGGCTGACGTTCGCCTGTGGCTCTGCCGCCTGCGCCGCCGCCGTTAGTGCTGCCCGGACAGGACGCACCGGCCGCAAGGTCGACGTCCACGTCGCCTCGGCCAACCCGCCCGGCGTCCTCACCATCGACTGGCGCGAAAGCGACGACCATGTCGTCATGACCGGCCCCGCCGAATGGGAATGGTCGGGCACCCTCGACCCTGCGAGCGGCGCCTGGCAGCGTGACGCGGACATTGCCGGCAGCGGAGCGGCGGTGCCTTGAGCGGGGTGGAGGTCATAACCTTCGGCTGCCGCCTCAACACCTATGAATCGGAAGTGATGCGCGGCGAGGCCGAGAAGGCGGGGCTCAACAACGCCGTCCTCGTCAACACCTGTGCTGTGACCGGCGAGGCGGTGCGCCAGGCCCGCCAGGCGATCCGCCGCGCCCGACGCGACAATCCGCATGCCCGCATCATCGTCACCGGCTGTGCTGCACAGACGGAGAAGGACACCTTCGCGGCGATGCCGGAGGTGGATGCGGTGCTCGGCAACGAGGAGAAGCTGAAGAGCGCCTCCTATCGGGGCCTCCCGGATTTCGGCGTCTCCGCCGAGGAGAAGGTTCGCGTCAACGACATCATGAGCGTGACCGAGACTGCGCCGCAGTTGGTCAAGGCGATCGACGGGCACGTGCGCGCCTTCATCCAGGTGCAGAACGGCTGCGACCACCGCTGCACATTCTGCATCATTCCCTTCGGCCGCGGCAATTCCCGTTCGGTGCCGATGGGCGCGATCGTCGACCAGGCGCGGCAACTGGTTGAGAGCGGCTATCGCGAGATCGTGCTGACCGGCGTCGATGCAACCAGCTACGGGGCCGACCTGCCCGGCCAGCCCAGCCTCGGGCTTCTGGCGAAGACGCTGCTGAAGCAGGTGCCGGACATCCTGCGGCTCAGGCTGTCGTCGATCGACGGGATCGAGGCGGACCGCCACCTCTTCGACCTGATCGCCGACGAGCCGCGCTTCATGCCGCACCTGCACCTGTCGCTGCAGCATGGCGACGACCTGATCCTGAAGCGGATGAAGCGCCGCCATTCGCGTGCCGACGCCGTCTCCTTCTGCCACCAGGTCCGCCGGCTGCGGCCGGAGATCAGTTTCGGCGCCGACATGATCGCCGGCTTTCCGACCGAGACCGAGGAGATGGCGGAGCGGAGCGCCAGCCTCGCCGCCGAATGCGGCATCGCCAACCTGCACGTCTTTCCCTACAGCCCACGCCCGGGCACGCCGGCGGCGCGCATGCCGCAACTCGACCGGGCTCTGGTCAAGGCACGCGCCGCCCGCCTGCGCGACTGCGGCCGCCAGCTCCACCTTGCTCACCTGGCGTCGATGGCCGGCAGCCGGCAAATGATCCTTGTCGAAAGCAACGGACTGGCGCATACCGAAAACTTCACGCTCGTCGACGCGGCCGGGCTTGCGCCGCGCGATCTTGTGCCGGTGATTGTCACCGGCCACAATGGCAAGCATCTGACGATGCGGACCAATCCAGCATCTCTTCGCAACTAGCGGATTTCACCATGGCCCTCGGCTTCATCAAGAAGATCTTCTCCTTCGGCAAGGACCACCCGGCTTCCGATGCCGCGGAGGCGGTGAACGAGGAACAGGCCATCCGGCCAGACGAGCTGCCGGCCGAAGTGGCGCCGCCGGAGACGCCAGAGCCGGCCTCGGATCGCGATCTGCTTCTGGAGGAGGCCGAAGCGGCCAACCCGGAGGTGGACCTGCACCGCACCGAACTGCAGGCCGGCATATATCCGCTTCCCCCGGTCGACCACCCGGCGCCGGCCGCCTCCGACCAGACGAGCGCAGCACCGGGAGCCGGCGATATCGATGCCGGCGTGCCGGAGCCGCATGCCGCGCTGTCTCCGGAGGCGGAAACCACCCGCGCCGCCGAACTCGTCAATATCGGCATGGGCGGCGTGGAACATGCCCACGAGGAGATCGCCGCACGGGAAGCGGCGATGGCCCCCGCGCCGGAGCCCACCGGAGACCTATCGCCCCAAATGGCGGCCGAGGATGCATCGGTTGCCGAAACAGAACCGGACACGGCCGATCCGGAGCCTGCGGCACATGAAATTCCGGCGCCCGAGGCCCCGCCGCAACCGGCCACGGCTGTGAGCGAAGAGCCCGATCCCGCTGAGGCGATCGTGCCCGAAGCGCAGTTGGCGGATCGGCAGCTGGATGAGACGGTACTCGAGGCCGAGGAAGTCGCACCGGCCCTGCCGAAAGGCTTCTCCACCGCCCGGCACAAGCCGGAGGAACAGGAAGCGCCGCAACAGGCGCCGAAGCGCAGTTGGCTGCAGCGGCTGCGCTTGGGCCTTGCCCGCACCTCCTCGCACCTGACCGGCCAGATCACCGGCCTCTTCACCAAGCGCAAGCTCGACGACGCGACGCTGCAGGACCTGGAGGACCTCCTGATCCAGGCCGACCTCGGCGTCGAGACGGCATTGCGCATTACCGACACGCTCGCCGCCGAGCGCTACGGCAAGGACGTCACCGGCACGGACGTCGGCCGGATCATGGCCGGCGAGATCACCAAGGTGCTGGAGCCGGTCGCCAAGCCGCTCGAGCTCGACCTGTCGCACAAGCCGCACGTGATCCTCGTCGTCGGCGTCAACGGCACCGGCAAGACGACGACGATCGGCAAGCTCGCGGCAAAACTTTCCGGCGCCGGCCTCAAGGTGATGATGGCCGCCGGCGACACGTTCCGCGCCGCGGCGATCGAGCAGCTCCACATCTGGGCCGAGCGGACCGGGTCCGACATCGTCTCCTCCAGGCTCGGCGCCGATGCGGCCGGCCTCGCCTACGAGGCCTACGAGCAGGCCAAGGAGAAGAAGAGCGACGTGCTGATCATCGATACCGCCGGCCGGCTGCAGAACAAGTCGGAGCTGATGGCGGAACTGGAGAAAATCGTCCGGGTGCTCGGCAAGCTGGATCCGGATGCGCCGCACACGGTGCTGCAGACGCTCGATGCCACCACCGGCCAGAACGCCATGAACCAGGTGGAAATCTTCCGCAACGTTGCCGGCGTCAGCGGCCTGATCATGACAAAATTGGACGGTACGGCTCGGGGCGGCATCCTGGTGGCGATCGCCGCCAAGCACAAGCTGCCGGTCTATTTCATCGGCGTGGGCGAAGGCATCGACGATCTCGAGCCTTTCGAGGCCAGGGATTTCGCGCAGGCGATCGCAGGGGTTGAGGCATGAGCGAAGACAGGATCATCGAGACGCTGGAGGATGCCGGCAAGCCGAAGGTGAGCCCGCTCCTGAAGCTGGTGCTGGAACTCGGTCCGCTCGTCGTCTTCTTCTTCGCCAATTCACGCGGCGAGTGGCTGGCCGGGCATTTCCCGGCGCTGGCCGAACTCGGCGGCCCGATCTTCATCGCCACCGGCCTGTTCATGGCGGCGACGGCGGCGGCACTGCTCGTTTCCTGGGTGCTGACGCGGACGCTGCCGATGATGCCGCTGGTCTCCGGCATCGTCGTCTTCGTGTTCGGCGCGCTGACGCTCTATCTGCAGAACGACACCTTCATCAAGATGAAGCCGACGATCGTCAACACGCTGTTCGGCGTGATCCTGCTCGGCGGGCTCGCTTTCGGCAAGCCGCTGCTCGGCTACGTGTTCAACGCCGCCTTCAGGCTGACGGAAGAAGGCTGGCGCAAGCTGACGCTGCGCTGGGGCCTGTTCTTCCTCGTGCTCGCCGTCTTGAACGAAATCGTCTGGCGGCAGTTCTCGACGGATTTCTGGGTGGCCTTCAAGGTCTGGGGCACGATGCCGATCACCGTGCTCTTTACCCTCTCCCAGATGCCGCTGATCATGAAATATTCGGTCGAGACCCCCGAGGACGGCAAGCGCTCCTGACCCGCATGACCGCGCGCCGGTTTTGCGCCGGTCAAGCGCATTCGCCCGGGGCTTCCGCACCTTGTGGACGCCATTTCAATCAGCGCAGGTAGCTTTCGGTGAGCGCCACCCAGTAGGCCGCGCCGACGGGCAGAATGTTCTCGTTGAAACGGTATTCGGGGTGATGGACCATCTTGCCCGGGCCGCCGCCGAGAAAGCAGTAGGTGCCCTTCTTCTCCTGCAGCATGAAGGCGAAGTCTTCCGAGGCAAGGAATGACGGGCCGGGATAGATCACCTGATCCTCGCCGAAGGCCGCCTGCGCAATCCGCGCAGCCCTGTCGGTCTCTTCCGCATCGTTGACCAGCACGGCGCCGGGAACGCCTTCGCGGATTTGCGAGGTGCAGCCGAAGGACTCCGCCTGGTGGGCGACGATGCGGCGGATATTGCCCAGCACCATCTCGCGGTCCTCGGGCGTCGTGGTGCGCACCGACAGACGCAGGATGGCGCTGCTGGCGACGACGTTGCCGGCGTTGCCCGCCAGGAAAGCGCCGATGGTCACCACCGCCCGATGCGCCGGCGCTACGTTGCGCGATACGATGCTCTGGATCGCCATCACGACGGATGAGCCGGCCACGACCGGGTCGATGGTCAGCTCGGGGATACCGCCGTGCCCGCCCTTGCCGATGATCTCGACCTCCCAGTTGTCGACCGACGCCATCATCTCGCCGGGACGGAAGTAGAATTTGCCCTCTTCGAGACCGGGGATGTTGTGCATGCCGAACACGGCATCGACCGGGAAGCGTTCGAACAGCCCGTCTCTGATCATGGCCGGGCCGCCTTCCATGGTCTCTTCGGCGGGCTGGAAGATCAGCCGGATGGTGCCGTTGAAATTCCTGGTCCTCGCCAGATATCTGGCGGCTCCCAGCAGCATGGCCGTATGGCCGTCGTGACCGCACAGATGCGACACGCCGTCGACGGTGGATTTGTAGGGCAGGTCGTTTTCCTCCTGGATCGGCAGCGCGTCGAAATCGGCGCGCAGGCCGATCGCCTTGTCCCCGTCGCCCACCTTGAGCGTCGCCACGATCCCGTGCTTGCCGATGCCTGTCTCGACCTCGTAGCCGCCGAAACCGCGCAGCGTTTCGGCGATGAACGCGGCGGTGCTCTCTTCCCGCATCGACCGTTCGGGATGGCGATGCATGTGCTCGAACCATTCCCTCATGGCGGCGCTGTCTTCTTCCAGTTCCCTGACGATCGCGTTCATGTCACGTCCCCTGCGCCGAGGGTTGTACCGGGCTGCGCTCGTCGGATCGGCCAGCGGGCACGGTGGTGACGATCGAGACGATGGCTGCGACCAGCATCACGAGGTTGGCGAACAGCGCAAAGAACGCCGCCTCGCGCGAAGCCAGGTTTCCCTGCCGGCCGACGAAGGTGATCACGCCTTCGATCCAGCGGAAGGCGTCGTTTTGGCCGGCGATCGCCGTATAGATCGTCGACGAGATGGCCACCCCGAAGGAGGCGCCGAGCGACGAGGCCATCTTGTAGATGCCGGCGCCGGCGCCCGCCTGGTCTTCCGGCAGGTTCGACAGCGCCGCGTCGGTCGAGGGCGTGGCGTAGAACGCCAGGCCGAGCCCGAACAGCGAGAACGCGATCACCGACAGCACCGTGTAGGGGCCCAGCATCAGGTTGGTCGGCATCAGCAGCAGGATAGACAGGCCGACGATGTAGCAGCCCCACAGCATCGGCTTGCGCGGGCCAAACCGCTGCAGCAGTTTTTCGCCGACGCGGATGAACGCCATGATGGTGATGGCGTAGCCGATCGTCAGCAGGCCGGCCCTTTGCGCCGTCATCGAACCGCCCTCCTGCAACAGCAGCATCGCCACCATGATGATCCCCGCCGTCGCGTTCAGCAGCAGGTTCGAGATCGTGGCACCGGTATAGGTCAGGTTGCGGAACAGGCGAAACTGCACGAAGGCGTTCGGATTGCCGGATTCGATCCGGTAGAAGGCGACGCCGAAGATCACCGCCGCGGCGAGCAGGCCGAGCGAGGCGGGGCTGCCCCAGCCGAACTTCGCCCCTTGCGTCGCATAGATCTGCAGGGCGACCATCGCGACCATGAACGTGAGCACGCCTGCAAGGTCGAACTTGTAGCCCTCTTTCGAGGGAGCCTTGCTCTCCGGGGTGCCGCGCACCATCAGCAGGCCGATCAGCGATACGGCGGCGGCGATGATGAAGATCCAGCGCCAGCCGACGTTTTCGGCCATCAGGCCGCCGAACAGCGCCGCAAAGCCCGAGCCGCCCCAGGACCCCATCGACCACAGCGAGATGGCGCGCTGCCGTTCGGCGCCGTCCCAATAGGCCTTCACCAGCGCCAGCGAGGAAGGCATGACGAAGGCTCCGGACAGCCCCTGAAAGATCCGCCCCAGCATCAGGAAGGTGCCGCCGAGAGCCCCCGATGGAGCGAGCCCGACCAGCAGCGAGCCGACGATCGAGAAGATGAAGCCGAGATTGAGCATTTTCACCCGGCCGACCTTGTCGGCGAGGCCGCCGACGACGACGATGAAGATGCCGGAGAACAGCGCGGTGATCGACACGGCGATATTCATGAACGACTGGTCGACCTGGAGATCGGCGGCCATCGTCGGGGCGATGTTCAGGGTCGTCTGGGCGAATAGCCAGAAGGCCAGCACGCCGAGGATGATGCCGTAGAGCAGCCGGTCGTTGCCCCGGTAGGTGTCTGTCGCCTGGGTCACGAAAGTCTCCTTTCGGCCATATGCGCACCGCCGGAACAGGGTCCCGGCATCGGGCTAGAATGCCACGCATCGCATTTCTGTTCTACAGCCGTCACTTCGCAATCGCGTGAAGCTCCATGGCGCCCGGCCGCAAACGTCGGCTCCTGCCACATGGCAAAAGCTCCCGCATCACAGCCCGGAAGCATAGGCGCGCCGGTTAAAGCATCGCGTCGGCCAGCCTTTTGCCGGTGCCTTTTATTGCAGTTCGTGCTTGCCGCAGGACATGATGGGAGAAAAATCGGGCGCGATCAGCCGGACCTGGCCAGCGCCGCCAGCGCCTTCTCGATCGCCGGCATCAGCCCGGTCCTGACGGTGTTTTCGTCGAAGGGGCCGACCTTCTTGTAGAGGATCGTGCCGTCCGGGCCGACGAGATAGGATTCCGGAATGCCGTAGACGCCCCAGTCGATCGCCATCTTGCCGTTCGGGTCGAGGCCGATGGCCGTGTAGGGATTGCCGAGTTCGCCGAGAAAGCGCAGCGCGTTCTCGTTGCCGTCCTTGTAGTTCACGCCGACAACCGTCAGCCGCGGGTCCTGCGACAGCGCCAGGATGACCGGATGCTCCTGCCGGCAGGGAACGCACCACGACGCCCAGAAATTGACGAGCGTGAGCTTGCCCGTGGCTGCGGTCTGGGCGGTCAGCGCCGGCACCGGCACGCCGTTGCGCATCGCGCCTTCGAGTGGCGCGAGATCACGGAACGGCGCCTTCGTGCCGATCAGGGCGGAGGGAATTTCGGAAACGTCGCGCCCCGAACGGAGCTGCAGGAAGAAGATCGCCGCAAGCACGGCGAAGATCGCCAGCGGCAACAGCGCCAGAAGGAGGCGCGTCCGCGATCCGGCCGGCTTCTCGTCGGCCGACGGCGTCATTGCGGCTCTCCGGCCGATCGGCGGCGAATGCCGGCGGCCTCCAGGGCGTCGAGCTCGCGGCGGCGGGCCCGGCCGTCGAGCCAGACCCACAGGATCAGGCCGGCGATCGTGCCGAAGGCAGCGGCATAGGACGCGGCGACATAGGCGAAATGGCTCACCGGCGTCCCTCCATCGGCTCGCGACCGGCGTTGCGGGCGGCAAGCCGCCTGAGCGTCGCGATGCGCCGGCGCAGGATTTCGTTGCGCATTGCCAGGATGTGCAGCGTGAAGAACAGCAGCGTGAAGGCGACGGCCATCACCAGCAGCGGCCGCAGGAATTCCGGATCGATGGTCGGTCCGTCGAGGCGGATGACGCTTGCCGGCTGGTGCAGCGTGTTCCACCACTCGACGGAAAACTTGATGATCGGGATGTTGACGAAGCCGACGAGGATCAGGATGGCGCTCGCCTTGGCGGCGCGCGTCGGATCGTCCATCGCCCGGTTCAGAGCGATCAGGCCGAGATACATCAGAAACAGCACGAAGACGGAGGTCAGCCGCGCGTCCCACACCCACCAGGTGCCCCACATCGGCTTGCCCCACAACGAGCCGGTGACGAGCGCGATGAAGGTGAAGCTGGCACCGATCGGTGCTGCCGTCCTGGCGGAGACGTCGGCGAGCGGATGGCGCCAGACGAGCGTGCCGAGCGCCGAGATCGCCATCACCGAATAGCACATCATCGCAAGCCAGGCGGCGGGCACGTGGATGTACATGATCCGCACCGTCTCGCCCTGCTGGTAGTCGCCGACCGTCGTGAACGAGAGATAGAGCCCGACGGCGAAGGCGACCGCCGTCGCAGCGGCCAGCCACGGCAACAGGCTGCCGCTCAGCGCCAGGAACCGCGTCGGGTTGGCGAGGTCGGTGAACTTGCGGATTGCCAGGCTCGGTTCGCTCATCTCGGTGTCTTAACGCTTTCACCGCTTTGCTTCAATTGACGGGGATCAATCACATTTGCGTCAGTCCGTCGAGGCGCGAAGTGCCGCGGCCGCGGCGACCGGGCCGATCACGGCGAAGGTCAGGGTCAGCGCCGTGAGAATCATGAACGGAGGCAGGAACGGCGCCGGGTCCTGGACGGCTGCATAGACGGCGCTGACCCCGAAGATGAGGACAGGGATCGCGAGCGGCAGCACAAGGATGGAGACGAGCAGGCCGCCGCGCGGCAGGGCCACGGCGATCGCCGCTCCCGCCGCACCGATGAAGGTGATCGCCGGCGTCCCGACCAGCAGCGTCAGCGCCGTGGCGCCGATCGCCGGAACCTCCATGTTCATGAACAGCGACAGGAGCGGCGAAGCAATCACCAGCGGCAGCCCGGTGGCGATCCAGTGCGCGAGGCACTTCGTCAGCACCGTCAGCACCAGCGGGGTGTCCTGCATCAGCATGAGGTCGAGCGAACCGTCCTCTCGTTCGGCCTGGAACAGCCGGTCGAGCCCGAGCAGTGAAGCGAGGAGCGCCCCGATCCAGAGAATCGCCGGGCCGATGCGGGCAAGCAGGTTAAGATCCGGCCCGACGCCGAAGGGGATGACGGCGACCACCGTCATGAAGAACAGCACCCCGATCATCGCGCCACCGCCGGCGCGCACGGAGAGCTTGAGGTCGCGAAGCAGCAGCGCGGTCATGCGGCGGGGTCCAGATGAATGGAGAAGACTGGCCGAACATGCGCAGCCGTGGCACGCGGTTGCCGCAGGCCACCCTCCTTGAGGACAGGGGAAACGCTTTCGGATCGGGAACGAGGCGGGCACGCTTCCTCTTCTCCCCAACGGGGAGAAGGTGGCCCGAAGGGCCGGATGAGGGGGGCGCGAAGCGCCAAGGGCGTGCCGCAAGGCCCCCTCATCGCCTCGCATGCGCTCGGCACTTCTCCCCACTGGGGAGAAGAAGGAGCGTACTGCTGCCCCGGCCATTCAGTTGTGATAGCCCTGCCCTTAGAAAGGGTGGGCCAGAAACGCTCCATCATCACCCCCATACCTCCGCAAACACACCGGCAAAGCCGGCCATGTGCAGTTCCGCCGCGCTACCGAGCCCGAGCGGCTGGTGCGTCGCCGCCAGCGCAATCCCGCCACACCGAAGATGCTCCTTGACCAGACCCGCGAACATGATCTCGGCGGCGGTGTCGAGCGCTGCCGTCGGCTCGTCGAGGATCCAGACCGGCCGCCAGGCGACCAGCAGCTTGGCCATCGCCATGCGCCGCTGCTGGCCGGCCGAAAGATAGCCGAAGGGCAGGTGCACGATGCCGCCGAGGCCGACCGCTTCGGCCGCCTCCTCGACGCCAAAGCCGGCATTGCCCTGCGCTTCCCCGAAGAAGCGCTTCCAGAAGTGCAGGTTCTCCGCCACCGTCAGCTCGCGCTTCATCGCATTGCGGTGGCCGAGATAGTGGCAGGCGGCGGCAACGGTCTCGAATTCATCGGCCGGGCAGCCGTTCAATTGGACCTTGCCCGATTCGCGCGGCAGCAGGCCGGCGACGACGCGCAGCAGCGTCGACTTGCCGGAGCCGTTCGGCCCCTTGACGACAAGTGCCGTCCCCGCTCCGATCTGAAAGGAGATGTCCCGGAAGATCAGGTCCTCGCCCCGTTTCGCACTCAGGCCCTCGGCAACGAGGCGCATCGCGTTTCACTTTCCCGTTACGACCTTCGTCGCATTGCACAAATATTCTTCCGATCCCGGACCGGCCGCTCTGGATCGTTCCTTAGAAATTATCTATAAGGCCGGCAACACGCCAGCGGTCGGCGTGATTTATCATCCAAGCGCCGAACCCGGAAATGACTTCCGCGTACGGACAGCGGAAATGGCCGCACCCGCATCCCAATTCGCGCCTCTCCGGTGCACGGGCGTTCGTACGTCAACATTTGGCGATCAGACGGAACGGGGTATCCAGTGTCCAAGTCCCTAGACAGCTTCAACTGTCGCTCGACCCTCACGGTCGACGGTGTCGACTACGTTTACTACAGCCTGCCGAAGGCAGAAGCGAACGGCCTTCCCGGCGTCTCAAAGCTTCCCTATTCGATGAAGGTGCTGCTCGAGAACCTGCTGCGCAACGAAGACGGCCGCTCGGTCACGAAGAAGGACATTGAAAGCGTCGCTGCCTGGCTTTCCAACAAGGGCCTGGTCGAGAGCGAGATCGCCTACCGCCCGGCCCGCGTGCTGATGCAGGACTTCACCGGCGTTCCCGCCGTCGTCGACCTCGCCG
The DNA here is from genome assembly GCF_003046475.1 of Mycoplana dimorpha. Taxonomy (GTDB): domain Bacteria; phylum Pseudomonadota; class Alphaproteobacteria; order Rhizobiales; family Rhizobiaceae; genus Mycoplana; species Mycoplana dimorpha. The sequence goes on along the minus strand of NZ_PZZZ01000003.1, from coordinate 352,405 downwards.
CGATGCGCGACGGCATCAAGGCGCTTGGCGGCGATCCGGAGAAGATCAACCCGCTCGTCCCCGTCGACCTCGTCATCGACCACTCCGTCATCGTCGACGAGTTCGGCACCGCCACTGCCTTCGCCCGCAACGTCGAGCTTGAATACGAGCGCAACGGCGAGCGCTACCGGTTCCTGAAGTGGGGGCAGCAGGCGTTCAAGAATTTCCGCGTCGTTCCGCCCGGCACCGGCATCTGCCACCAGGTCAACCTGGAATACCTCGGCCAGACCGTCTGGACCAAGGAAGAGGACGGCGAGACCATCGCCTATCCGGACACCTGCGTCGGCACTGACAGCCACACGACGATGATCAACGGCCTCGGCGTTCTCGGCTGGGGCGTCGGCGGCATCGAGGCGGAAGCAGCCATGCTCGGTCAGCCGGTCTCGATGCTGTTGCCGGAAGTCATCGGCTTCAAGCTGACCGGCAAGCTGAAGGAAGGCGTCACCGCCACCGACCTCGTGCTCACCGTCGTACAGATGCTGCGCAAGAAGGGCGTCGTCTCGAAGTTCGTTGAATTCTTCGGCCCCGGCCTCGACAACATGACGCTCGCCGACCGCGCCACGATCGGCAACATGGGCCCGGAATACGGCGCCACCTGCGGCTTCTTCCCGGTCGACAGCGAGACGATCAACTATCTCACCATGTCCGGCCGCGAAGAACAGCGGATCGCGCTCGTCGAAGCCTATTCGAAGGCGCAGGGCATGTGGCGCGAAGGTGACGGTTCCGACCTCGTCTTCACCGACACGCTGGAACTGGACCTCGGCGACGTCGTGCCCTCGATGGCTGGCCCGAAGCGCCCCGAAGGCCGCCTGCCGCTCGAGACGATCGCGCCGAATTTCGCGACCGCGCTCGAGAACGACTACAAGAAGCCCGGCCAGCTTTCCAACCGCTACGCGGTGGAAGGCGAAGACTTCGATCTCGGCCACGGCGACGTCGCCATTGCCGCGATCACCTCATGCACCAACACCTCCAACCCGTCCGTGCTGATCGCCGCCGGCCTGCTGGCCCGCAACGCCGTGGCCAAGGGCCTGAAGACCAAGCCCTGGGTGAAGACCTCGCTGGCGCCCGGATCGCAGGTGGTCGGCGAATACCTGGCGAAGTCCGGCCTGCAGAAGGACCTCGACGCGCTCGGCTTCAACCTCGTCGGCTTCGGCTGCACGACCTGCATCGGCAACTCCGGCCCGCTGCCGGGTCCGATCTCCAAGACCATCAACGAGAAGGGCCTGATCGCCGCCGGCGTTCTGTCGGGTAACCGCAACTTCGAAGGCCGCATCTCGCCCGACGTCCAGGCCAACTACCTGGCCTCGCCGCCGCTCGTCGTCGCCTATGCGCTCGCAGGCACGGTCCAGAAGGACCTGACCAAGGAGCCGATCGGCGAGGACCAGGACGGCCAGCCGGTCTACCTGAAGGACATCTGGCCCTCCTCCAAGGAGATCCAGGACTTCATCATGAAGTACGTCACCCGTGAGCTCTACGCGACGAAGTACGCCGACGTGTTCAAGGGCGATGCCAACTGGCAGGCGGTGCAGGTTCCGGCCGGCCAGACCTATGCCTGGGACGACAAGTCGACCTACGTGCAGAACCCGCCCTACTTCGTCGGCATGGGCAAGAAGGGCTCGGGGCTGAAGAACATCAAGGGCGCCCGCGTCCTCGGTCTCTTCGGCGACAAGATCACCACCGACCACATCTCGCCGGCCGGCTCGATCAAGGCCGCTTCGCCGGCGGGCGAATACCTTCTGGAGAACGGCGTGAAGGTCGCCGACTTCAACCAGTACGGCACCCGTCGCGGCAACCATGAGGTGATGATGCGCGGCACCTTCGCCAACATCCGCATCCGCAACCACATGCTCGGCCCGAACGGCAAGGAAGGTGGCTACACCATCCACTATCCGTCCAAGGAAGAGATGTCGATCTACGACGCGGCGATGAAGTACAAGGAAGAGGGCGTTCCGCTCGTCATCTTCGCCGGCGTCGAGTACGGCAACGGTTCGTCGCGCGACTGGGCGGCGAAGGGCACCAACCTGCTCGGCGTCAAGGCCGTGATCGCGCAGTCCTTCGAGCGCATCCACCGCTCCAACCTGGTCGGCATGGGCGTCGTGCCCTTCGTCTTCGAGGAAGGCACGTCCTGGCAGAGCCTCGACCTCAAGGGCGACGAGCTCGTCGAGATCGATGGCCTTGAGGGCGAGATCAAGCCGCGCGAGAAGAAGATCGCCAGGATCACCTACGGCGACGGCTCGGTGAAGGAGGTTCCGATCCTCTGCCGCATCGATACGCTCGACGAGGTGACCTACATGAACAACGGCGGCATCCTGCAGACGGTGCTCCGCGATCTCGCCGCCTGAAAACTCTGAAGCTTCAGACAAAAGATGCCGGGGCCAACACCCCGGCATTTTCTTTTCCTGCCGTCGCGCCCAGCCGCAAGCGTCTCACTCCTTCGTGACTTCCTATTGACCGGGCAAGCGGGTATGAGTTTGGCCGATGATCGGCATCGCATTGTATTTCCCGGATGAATCATGCCCAGAGCGCTAATCATAGGTTGCCTGTCGAGCCTCTTGACGGTTCTCGCTGGCAACACGCCCGCTCTGGCCGGAGATTCCGCGGCGCAGGGCGTGGTTGAGCTCTTCACCAGCCAGGGATGCTCCTCCTGTCCGAAGGCCGACAAGGCGCTGGAGACGCTGATCCGCGAGGGCAATGTCGTGGCGCTCGCCTACCACGTCGATTACTGGAACTATCTAGGCTGGACCGACACGATGTCCTCCAGGCAGAACACCGACCGGCAATACGCCTATGCGCGCATGTTCGGCCGCGGCACCGTCTACACCCCGCAAGCCGTCATCAACGGCCGCGAGCACGTCAATGGCGGCGATATCGACCGCATCCGGACCCAGGTGCAGGGCATGGCCACGCAGGGCCGCGGCCTTTCCGTCCCGGTCAATGCGCAAATCGCCGGCGACGAGATCAGGATCGACATCGGCAGCGGCGAGGGCAAGGCCAACGTGGTGGTCGCCTATTTCGACGGCGAGCAGGCGGTCGACATTCAGGATGGTGAAAACCGCGGGCGCCGGGTGGCCTACTGGCATGCCGTGAAGGCCATTGAGACGATCGGCATGTGGGAAGGGCGAGCCATGAGCCTCGTGCTGCCGGCGAGCATGCTGAACGACAGGGCAGGCTGTGCCATCCTGCTGCAGCGGATGAAGTCCGCCGACACGCCGGGCGCGATTCTGGGCGCAAGAATGATCACGACCAAACGCCCGCTGCCGGAAACGGCCAGACGCAACTGAACGCCTCCGCCAAGCTCGACAACACGCCAGGTCAGGTGGGTTTGCTGTTCAGTGGACCAGGGGAGTGGTCCGGACCGGGTTCTTCGAGGGGCTGGGGCTTGAGGGTTCGAAGAGACGCCGGACCGGACCGTGACGAAGCTTCCGGCAACGGAATACAGGAACAGCTTCGACGCATGCCCCCTGAGGCCGACCGGTTTCCCGCACATGCAAAGCGGTTCGGCTGCGGGACAGCGAGGGAGACTTTCCTCGAAAATTTGGGCGCGGTTTTGTCTGAATTGCGGCAAGGGCGATTTTTCGGTTGCCGCAGGCGTTAACAGCGATCCACGCCATGCCATGGGCTCTGCCCCTGCAGCCCGGGCCGATTGGAGAAGGACCGAAATTCAACGGGTTGCAAACGCCGATCGCGCCCGCCGTTGGGGCCGAAATCGCCGTGCACGCCGCCTCCCTGGCTCTGCGATCGCGGCTTCGGCAAATCCCGGCGGTGGAACAGGCAGGTCCGCGCTTGCATTTGTGCGAAGCTGGGGCAAACTGTCTTGTAACTGTCACAGTCGAAGTGAGGTTCGATGACTGATCAGCCGGATTTTCCGCCGCGAGGTGCCGGGCCAGATGTGGTCGTGGACCTCCGGGAATATCGGAACAGCAAAAATCCGCTCCCCGTTACCTTTCACCGCCGCGAGCTTGACGCCATCCTGAGGATCTACGGACGGATGGTCGGCGACGGCGAATGGCGTGATTATGCCATCGACCACACGCGCGACAAGGCGGTGTTCTCGATATTCAAGCGTTCGGGCGAAGTGCCGCTTTACCGCGTCGAGAAGGATCCGAAGCTCGCCGCCCGGCAAGGCGCCTACAGCGTCGTCAACGCCCACGGCATGATCCTCAAACGGGGACACGAGCTGCAGCAGGTGCTGAAGGTCTTCGACAAGGCTCTCAAGCTGGTCGAGACCTGACACCTCCAACGCAGTCACGCCGGCGGCAGGCAGGCTCCACGAAGCCCGGCCGCCCGCATGGCGCCGATCAACACCTTGTCCGCCTCATAGCCGGAAGAGTTCGCGGCCGTCTTCCGTCCGGTTCTGCCATATTTCCAGTTCGTCGTGATTTCGCTGAAGTGGCCGTAGGTGAAGCGACGGGAGCGCGTCAGCCGGTTGTCCAGTCCCTTTACCCGGTGAGCGGACCACGTCATCGCCCTTGGGCATCGCCACGGGACGGCCGCCCACTTCTGCGGGCAGCCGACTGTGTCGCTCGGGTCATAATGAACAGAATCCGCATGACGCAACGCCCGCCCGCCCCTTTCGACCCCAACCTCGTGGATCCACCTGCCCCTGAAGTGCACGACGCCCAACAGCGATCTCTCCGCCGCCCTGAAGACCGAGCCGCCGGCTTCGGAGGCCAACACCAGTTCGTCGACATCGCAATTCAGGACGCTGCGGGCCTTGCGCAAAAACCGGAAGCGGGCGTGCTGCAGGGCGCCGGCCTGGCAGAATTTTGAGCTTATCCGTTCCTCGCCACCGTCTGCGGCCCGCCGCCGCCAGACGCGCGGCCCGAACTTGAACGGCCAGTCGACAACGCAAACGGTCAGTTCCGGAAACGCGCGCGAAAGCTCTGCCTCCAGGTCGCGCGACCCATACGACGTGGAGGCGTTGTCATACAACAGCACCGCGTCTGCGCCGTGCATGCGGACATGGAACTGCACCCAGTCCAGGATCCACTGAACGTCATTGTTCCTGGACAAGGTGAAGAGGACGCGCCTGTTTTGCAACAGATGGCTGAGATCCGGCTGCACGCGTGCTGTCGCTGCGGCAAGGGCGCTGTCGATCCGCACCTCGGCCATGTCGCCCTTCAGCCAATATTCCGCACCGGCCGGCCTCTCGATCAGGAAGCCGCCGCGTCTGACGAGGCCGGCGTAGAAGTCGGTGGCTTCGACATGCTTCCGGAAATTGAACAGCGGCGGCCCCTGCAGGACAGTGTGGTTGCCGCTCCTGTAGACGTCGTAGAATATCGTCTCGAAGTCGTAGCGGGAGTCGTAGGCCTTGTCCCGGTATTTCGCCGGTAACGGGGCGTCACGAACGACGCCGCAACCTTCAGCCACCCTGATGAAGCTGAGTTCCACGTCGGTCGTCATCGCCTCTGCTCCAAAGACCATCTCCGGCGCTCGCCATGATCTTCACATGCGCCCGCCGCCTTGGCCAGCGCGCGCCTGCTTTCAGCGCTTCCCTATCGCCGGGGAACGTCGTGCTCCGGATCGGTGCTCGCCCCCTCGCCAAGCGGCAGTTGCATGATGGTGGTGTCGAGCCATCGGCCGTGCTTGAAGCCCGTCGCCTTCATCACGCCGCCATGCTCGAAGCCGGTTGATCGATGCACCGCTATGGAAGCAGGGTGGGCGCCGCCGATCACCGCCACCATCTGCCGGAAGCCGAGTGCCGTGCATCGCTCGATCAGTTCGGCCAGCAATGCCTTGCCGATGCCGCGCCCGCGCGCCTCGGGCGCAAGATAGATCGAATCCTCGACCAGCCAGCGATAGGCGGGCCGCGTGCGGAACGCCGAAGCGTAGGCGTAGCCGAGGATGCTTCTGCCTGCGTCGATCGCGACGATGTAGGGGTACCCCGCCGCCGTGATCGCCGTGAACCGGCCGCGCATCTCGTCGAGCGACGGCGGTTCGATCTCGTAGGAGGCAACGCCGTTCAGCACCGATTCGCGATAAATCTCGGCAATGGCGGCAAGATCGCCGGCCTCGGCGCTGCGGATCAGGAAATGCATGGGCGGTTCCACAAATGTTATTGAAAACTGACGGGACGCAGCGGCTTGCAGCCCGTGTCGGCGATCTGAAGGCGACCGGCCGATCGGAGCACTCCGGCCGTCCGGCGCAGACCGCATGAACCCGTTTTCACGCGACCTGCTCTGGAGCATTGGCACCCGGCACCTGCGGCCTGCGTCACCCGAACACGATCAGCAGGTCCTTGGCGTCGATCTGGTCGCCGGCGCGCACGAGCACTTCGGCGATCGTGCCGTCCTTTTCGGCATGCAGCGCCGTCTCCATCTTCATCGCCTCGATCGACAGCAGCACGTCGCCGGCCTTGACGGGCTGGCCGGCGGAAACGGCCACCGTCGAGACGACACCCGGCATCGGTGCGCCAAGCTGCGCCGGGTTGCCGGCCTCCGCCTTGCGGCGCACCGTGGCGGATGCGCCGCGGTTCCGATCCGGCACCTTGATCGGGCGCGGCTGGCCGTTCAGCTCGAAGAACACCTTGACCATGCCCTTGTCATCGACATCGCCCTGCGTCTGGTTGAGGATGACCAGCGTCTTGCCCTTCTCGATGTCGGCAAAGAGCTCCTCGCCCGGCGCCATGCCGTAGAAATAGGCGTGGGTCGGCAGCACGCTGACCGGCCCATAGGTCTCGGCGGCGTGCGCGTAGTCGGTGAAGACCTTGGGATACATCAGGTAGGAAGCGAACTCGAAGTCGGTGACCTTGCGCTCCAGCTTGGCCTCGATGCTCTTGCGCTCCGCATCGAGATCGGCCTCCGGCAGCAGCGAACCCGGCCGCACCGTGTAGGCCGCCTCGCCCTTCAGCACCTTCTCCTGCAGCGCCTGCGGCCAGCCGCCGGGGGGCTGGCCGAGATCGCCCTTCAGCATCGACACCACGGATTCGGGGAAGGAGACGTCCTTGGCCGGATCCTCGACATCGGCTACTGTCAGGTCCTGACTGACCATCATCAGCGCCATGTCGCCGACCACCTTCGAGGACGGCGTCACCTTGACGATGTCGCCGAACATGCGGTTGGCGTCGGCATAGGCCTGCGCCACCTCGTGCCAGCGCGTCTCCAGGCCCAGCGAGCGGGCCTGTTCCTTGAGGTTGGTGAACTGCCCACCCGGCATCTCGTGCAGGTAGACCTCCGACGCCGGCCCCTTCAGGTTGCTTTCGAAGGCGGCGTACTGGTGCCGCACCGCCTCGAAGTAGAAGGAGATGCGGCGGATCCATTCAGGATCGAGGCCGGGGTCGCGCTCGGAGCCGGAAAGCGCCTCGACGATCGAGCCGAGGCACGGCTGCGAGGTGTTGCCGGAGAGCGCGTCCATCGCGGCGTCGACGATATCGACGCCGGAATCGACCGCCGCCAGCACGGTCGCGGCGGCGATGCCGGAGGTGTCGTGCGTGTGGAAATGGATCGGCAGGTCGGTTGCCTCGCGCAGCGCCTTGAACAGCACGCGCGCCGCTGCCGGTTTCAGAAGCCCGGCCATGTCCTTGACCGCGATGATGTGCGCGCCGGCCGCCTCCAGTTCGGCGGCAAGGGCGGTGTAGTACTTCAGGTCATATTTCGGCCGGGCGGCATTGAGGATGTCGCCGGTATAGCAGATCGCCGCCTCGCAGATCCGGTTTTCCTCGATCACGGCGTCCATGGAGACGCGCATGTTGTCGACCCAGTTCAAACAATCGAACACCCGGAACACGTCGATGCCGCCCTTCGCCGCCTGGCGAACGAAGTATTTCACCACGTTGTCGGGGTAGTTCTTGTAGCCGACGCCATTGGCGCCGCGCAGCAGCATCTGCAAAAGCAGGTTCGGCGCGCCCTCGCGCACCTTGGCCAGCCGCTCCCAGGGGTCCTCGGTGAGGAAGCGCATGGCGACGTCGAAGGTCGCCCCGCCCCAGCATTCGAGCGAGAACAGCTGCGGCAGCGTGCGGGCATAGGTCTCGGCGATTCGGGCAATGTCATAGGTGCGCATGCGGGTCGCCAGCAGCGACTGATGCGCGTCGCGCATCGTCGTGTCGGTCATCAGCACCTGCGGCTGCGCGCGTACCCACTCGGCGAACCTCTTCGGGCCGAGTTCGTCGAGCTTCTGCTTGGTGCCCGCGCCTATCTGCCCTTCCGAGTGGGGCACCACCGGCGGGGCGATGTCGTCGGACGGCTTCGGCCGCCCCTTCGTTTCCGGGTGGCCGTTGACGGTGACGTCGGCGAGGTAGGTGAGCAGCTTGGTGGCGCGGTCCTGGCGCTTCACCTGGGCGAAGAGCTCCGGCGTGGTGTCGATGAAGCGCGTGGTGTAGCTGTTGTCGTGGAACTTCGGATGGCTGATGATCGCTTCCAGGAAGGTCAGGTTGGTGGCGACGCCGCGGATGCGGAACTCGCGCAGCGCCCGCTCCATGCGCCGGATCGCCTCGTCTGCCGTCGGCGCCCAGGCGGTCACCTTTTCCAGAAGCGGGTCGTAGTAGCGGGTGATCACCGCGCCGGAATAGGCGGTGCCGCCGTCGAGGCGGATTCCGAAGCCGGTGGCGCCGCGATAGGCGGTGATGCGGCCGTAGTCGGGGATGAAGTTCTGCTCCGGGTCCTCGGTGGTGATGCGGCACTGCAGCGCATGGCCGTTGAGGCGAATGTCCTGTTGCTTCGGCACTCCGGATTCCGGCGTGCCGATGGCGAAGCCGTCCAGGATATGGATCTGAGCTTTGACGATATCGATGCCGGTCACCATCTCGGTGACGGTGTGCTCGACCTGGATGCGGGGGTTGACCTCGATGAAGTAGAACTTGCCGGTGTCGGCGTCCATCAGGTACTCGACGGTACCGGCCCCGACATAGTTCGTAGCCTCGGCGATCTTCAGCGAATAGGCGGCGAGTTCCTGGCGCTGCGCCTCGCTGAGGTAGGGCGCCGGCGCCCGTTCGACGACCTTCTGGTTGCGGCGCTGGATCGAGCAGTCGCGCTCGAAGAGATGCACGACGTTGCCGTGCGTGTCGCCGAGAATCTGGCTCTCGACGTGGCGGGCCCGCTCGACGAGCTTTTCCAGGTAGACCTCGTCCTTGCCGAAGGCGGCCTTCGCCTCGCGCTTGGCCTCTGTCACCTCGCGGGCGAGGTCCTTCGGATGGCGGATCGCCCGCATGCCGCGGCCGCCACCGCCCCACGACGCTTTCAGCATCACCGGATAGCCGATTTCCTCGGCCATGCGGGCGACTTCGTCCATGTCGTCCGGCAGCGGCTCGGTCGCCGGTACCACGGGCACGCCGATCGCGATGGCGAGATTGCGCGCCGCGACCTTGTTGCCGAGCTGGCGCATCGTCTCCGGCTTGGGCCCGATGAAGGTGATGCCGTTTGCGGCACAGGCCTCGGCGAATTCCGGACTCTCCGACAGCAGGCCGTAGCCTGGATGGATCGCATCTGCGCCGGACAGCTTCGCGACCCGGATCACCTCGTCGATCGACAGGTAGCTTTCGATCGGGCCGAGATCGCGGGCCAGATGCGGCCCCCGGCCGACCTGGTAACTCTCGTCCGCCTTGAAGCGGTGCAGCGCCAGCTTGTCCTCCTCTGCCCATATCGCCACCGTTTTTACCCCGAGCTCATTGGCCGCGCGGAAGACGCGGATGGCGATTTCGGAACGGTTGGCGACGAGAATTTTCGAGATGGACAAGTCGAACTCCTCATGACTTGGCGCGCAGAAAATGCTGCAGTTGCGAAGAGAACTACCAGAACAGCAACAATGCAAGCCACAATATCCGCGACATGGGCGGAAAAAGATGCGCCTGCCTTTTTATAATGCCCCTTCACGCGGGTTACTGACGGTTGTTGTGCACCCGTTGTCCGGAAACCATTCGGTTTCTCGACAATGGCCTCAGGACACGAGCCCCAGCCGGAACGACAATGCTACCGCGTGATGCCGGTTCTTTGCCTTCAGCTTCTCCTGTATGCCGTTCATGTACCAGTCGACGGTGTGATTGGAGATCGACAGCACGCGGGCGATCTCGTGCGAGGTCATGCCGTCGGCGAGGTAGTTCAAGGCTTCCATTTCCCGCCGCGTCAGGTGAATGGCGGGGTCGCCGGAGAGCGCCGTGCACAGGGTCGGATCGACGATGTTGAGCAACTTCCAGAACAGTCTGGTCGCCACGCCCTCGAACAGGCCCATCTCCGCCGGTTGGAGATCCACGGCCTTGCCGCCGAGCATGATGGTGCCGAGCAGGCCGCGCCGTCCGTGCACGGGGAAGATGTAGCCGTCCTCCAGGCCGTGGTTGCGGGCATCGACCAGCATCCGCTCCATGCGCTTGCGATGCGGATTGGGCTTGAAGGCGGCGATCGAGTCACGCCAGCGGTACCCCACGTGCGCATGGCCGAGGTACAGGATGGTGGGGTCGGTGACGATGTATTTCTTGCGAATATAGTTTTCCGGCCATTTCGGCGGCCACCGCCCGGCCAGCACGAGCGACATCGGATCCTCGTGCGGTTTTGGTTGCCGGATTACCCCGTAGTATTCAAAGCCGTATCCATCCAGCAGTCTCTCGAACTCCGACACGACATCGTCGTGATGCGTGAGCTCGTCGAGCAGACCTATGAACTGCGCAAGGAGATTGATTCTCACGTTAATACCGGCCGCACGCGCAGCCGCCCCCAAATACATTTAACGTCACAATATTTTTACGTATGCAGGCGGCTTCGGCAAACAAAACGGCCGCCAGAGACCCGTTTAGCAAGTTCAAACGATTTGGCAACGGACTGTTCAGCGCCCGTTCATGGACAACCAAATAGCATTCGACAGTCGCTGGAAACATGCCCGGCAGCACTGCCGATCGGCAGCCGGGACACCGCGTAGCGCGCGTCCGACGTGAAGGGCGACGCGGCGCACAATGCAGGACCGCGAAAGGGTTTCGAAGTGTCGTTGTACCAGGTTTACGCGCGGGCGCTCAGCTATCTGTCCGTCTACAAATTCCGCGTGTCGTCGATCATCGTTGCGAACATCGTGCTGGCGGGGATCACCATCGCCGAGCCGATCCTGTTCGGCAAGATCATCGATGCCATCTCCAACCAGGCCGCCGTCACGCCGATGCTGCTGATGTGGGCCGCGTTCGGCGTGTTCAACACCGTCGCCTTCGTTCTGGTGGCGCGCGAGGCGGACCGGCTGGCGCACGGGCGCCGGGCAAGCCTGATCACCGAGGCGTTCGGCCGCATCGTCTCCATGCCGCTGTCCTGGCACAGCCAGCGCGGCACCTCGAATGCGCTGCACACGCTGTTGCGCGCTTGCGAGACGCTGTTCGGCCTCTGGCTCGAATTCATGCGCACGCACCTGGCGACGGCGATAGCGCTTGTGCTGCTGGTGCCGACGGCGTTTGCCATGGACTACCGACTGTCGCTGGTTCTGTTGGTGCTCGGCGCCGCCTATGTCGTCATCGGCAAGGTGGTGATGAGCAAGACCCGCGAAGGCCAGGCCTCGGTGGAAAACCACTACCACACCGTCTTCTCGCACGTCTCCGACGCCATCAGCAACGTCTCCGTCGTGCACAGCTACAACCGCATCGAGGCCGAGACGAAGCAGCTCAAGCAGTTCACCCAGCAGCTCATCAACGCCCAGTACCCGGTGCTCGACTGGTGGGCGCTGGCAAGCGCCCTCAACCGCATCGCCTCGACGATCTCGATGATGACGATCCTGGTGATCGGCACCATCCTCGTCCAGCGCGGCGAGCTGCGCGTCGGCGACGTGATCGCGTTCATCGGCTTCGCCGGTCTGCTGATCGGCCGTCTCGATCAGATGAAGGCCTTCGCCACGCAGATCTTCGAGGCGCGCGCCAAGCTTGAGGATTTCTTCACGCTCGAGGACGCCGTGAAGGACCGCGAGGAGCCGGCCGGCGCCGGCGAGCTCACCAACGTCCGCGGCAAGGTCGAGTTCCGCAATGTCAGCTTCGACTTCGCCAACGCCACCCAGGGCGTGCGTGACATCTCGTTCACCGCCGAAGCCGGCCAGACCGTCGCGATCGTCGGCCCGACCGGGGCGGGCAAGACAACGCTCGTCAACCTTCTGCAGCGCGTCTACGACCCGAAGCAAGGCGAGATCCTGATCGACGGCGTCGACGTCTCGACGGTGACGCGCAAGTCGCTGCGCCGCTCGATCGCCACCGTCTTCCAGGACGCCGGCCTGCTGAACCGCTCCATCTCCGACAACATCCGGCTCGGCCGGGAGGGCGCCACCCTCGAAGAGGTCATGCAGGCCGCCGAGGCGGCGGCTGCCGGCGACTTCATCCGCACCCGCCAGAACGGCTACGACACCCATGTCGGCGAGCGCGGCAACCGGCTCTCCGGCGGCGAGCGCCAGCGCATCGCCATCGCCCGTGCCATCCTCAAGGATGCGCCGATCCTGGTGCTCGACGAGGCGACGAGCGCGCTGGACGTGGAGACCGAGGCGCGCGTGAAGGCGGCCATCGACAATCTGCGCAAGAACCGCACCACCTTCATCATCGCCCACCGGCTGTCGACCGTGCGCGAGGCGGACATCGTGCTCTTCCTGGATCACGGCCGCATCGCCGAGATGGGCAGCTTCCAGGACCTCAGCCAGAGCAACGGCCGCTTTGCCGCCCTGCTGCGGGCGAGCGGCATCCTGACGGACGAGGACGTCCGCCGCAGCCATACCGCCGCCTGACCGCTAAACGCTTCCGTTCCCCGGCCGCCGCGCTTGTGACAAAGCGCGGCGGTTTTCGTTTGCGGAGCAGCCAGGCGCGCGCTCTGGCTCTTCGGCGGCGAGCGCCAGCGCATCGCCATCGCCCGCGCCATCCTCAAGTATGCCCCGATCCCGGTGCTCGATGAGGAGGCGAGCGCGCTGGACGTGGAGACCGAGGCGCGCGTCAAGGCGGCCATCGACAATCTGCGCAAGAACCCCACCACCTTCATCATCGCCCACCGGCTGTCGACCGGGCGCGAGGCGGACATCGTGCGCTTCCTCGGTCATCGCCGCATCGCCGGGATGGGCAGCTTCCAGGACCTCAGCCAAAGCTTTGCCGCCCTGCTGCGGGCGAGCGGCATCCTGACGGACGAGGACGTCCGCCACAGCCATACCGCCGCCTGAGGGCCGAACGCTCCCGTACCCCGGCCGCCGCGCTCGTGACAAAGCGCGGCGGTTTTCGTTTGCGGAGCAGCCGGGCGCGGCTCCGCCCGGTCATGGTCAGGCGGCCTGTCGGGCGCTCTTTGTGGCGACGGGGCTGCCGAGGCCGGCCAGCCAGTCGCGATACCGTGCATAGACGAAATGCAGCCCGAGCCCGCCGGCGACATAAAGCGTGCCGAACCACGGGTTCTTGCCGGTAACGATCATCAGCACCTGGCCGACCATTGCCAGGATCGTGCCGAAGATGAAGATCGCCAGGGAATGGCGGCCGATTGCCGTCAGCGGATGGGTGAGCGGCAGCGCGCTCCAGCGGGAGAGAGCGGGAATGGTGGCGATCAGGTAGGCAAGCGCCAGGACGTGCAGGAGCCGCGGAGCCGAAAGGAACGTCTTGTCGAAGCCTGTCAGCACCGGGGGGAGACCGAGGGACACATCGTAATGCCACCAGGAGAGCGCCACCCACAGGCAGGAGAGAACGACATAGCCAAGAGACAGGGCCGCCAGGAGCACGCTGCGCGGCAAATGCCCGCCGCGGCTGCGGCGGATCGAAACGGCGAGGCCGATGGCGAACAGGAACTGCCACGACAGTGGATTGAGGAACCAGTAGCCGTCATCCAAAAAATTCGACGGCGCAACGTGCCAGAGGCCTGCCCCGAGCCAGAGCAATCCCGACAGCGCCAGGAGCAGCAGCGGGCTGCGCCCATGCAGCCAGAGCATCGCCGGCAGCATGAGCAGCAGCACGGCATAGAGCGACAGGATGTTGTTGTAGCCGAACTGATGGCCGAGCAGCACCATGCCCAGCAGACCCTGCTCGGTGTGATCGACGACCGCGCGAAGATTGATCTCCGACAGCAGCTCGGGCCGCGCGAACCACAGCGCCCCGCCGGCGAAGATCGCGAACGTGACGATGCTCGTCATGATGTGGGCAACGTAGAGGCTGAAGGCACGCCGCAGGATCTGCACGGTGACGGCCAGGCGCGAGCCGGCGAACTTTCTTCCATAGGCAAGCCCGACCGCCAGTCCCGAGATCAGCACGAATGCCTCCGCCGAATCGGAGAAGCCGAAGTTCTTGTGCGTCAGCGGCTCGAGGAACTGTCCCGGAACGTGGTTGATGAAGATCGTCAGCAACGCCAGGGCGCGGAACACGTCGAGCCGCGTATCCCTTTTCCGGCTTGCCCCCGCCGCTGTCGTCGCGTCGGCGCTCGCACCATTACCTGCCATTATCATGCCTTTCTCACGCCAGACGCAAAAACGGGCACGACGGCACCAGCGTCCTCCGCTGGAACCGGCATGCCCGAATCCGAGCCCGATCAAGTACCATTGGCCTCTTCGGAGATTTTTGTGACGATTCAAAGGCTTCACGGCTGGTTCCGAAACAGCCCACATTGAAAGCCATTTGATGCGATCCTCAACGCGCAAAGCCGCCCGCTACGGTCCCGTGGCGGGCGGCTTTGGTTGTTAGAACCGGAAGGCGTCGTCGGGCAGTCCGGCCGTTTGCTTGCCCGTCTCCGTCTACGCCGTGGTCTCGACCTCCTTCGCCTTGACCGCCTCGATCGTCGCCACGACCTTGCCCTCCGCCGTTCTCTGGACCTGGATGCGATGCTCGATCCCGTCCAGCCTGACCACGGCCGAGTAGCCCGGCCAGTCGGACGGGATCGCCGGCGTCACGACTAGGCGACCCTCCTCCTTGCGGATGCCGAGCACGCCCTCGACGGCGGAACGGTACAGCCAGCCGGCCGAGCCGGTGTACCAGGTCCAGCCGCCCCTGCCCTTCCGAAAGTCCTCGCCATAGACATCGGCGGCGACCACATAGGGCTCGACGCGGTATGTCTCGATCGCCTCGGGGCTGGAAGCGTGATTGATCGGGTTCAGCATTTTCAGGCAGGTCCAAGCTTCGTCGGCCCGGTCCTGCATGGCGAGCGCCATCACCACCCAGGTGGCGGCATGGGTGTACTGTCCGCCGTTCTCGCGGACGCCGGGCGGATAGGCCTTGATGTAGCCGGGGTCATGCGCGCCGTCGACGAACGGCGGCGTGAAGAGCTTGATGATGCCCGTCTCCTCGTCCGCCAGCTCGTCCAGCACCGCATCCATCGCCAGCCGGGCCCGTTCCGCGTCGCCCTCGCCGGAAAGCACGCTCCAGGACTGCGCAATTGAATCGATCCGGCATTCGTCGCTCTCCTGCGAGCCGAACGGGGTTCCATCGTCGAAATAGCCGCGCCGATAGTAGGCGCCGTCCCATCCGGCCGATTCCAGCGCCGCCTTGAGGGTTTCGAGATGGGCGAGCCAGGCTTTTGCGCGCGCCGCATCGCCGCGCTCGCTGGCGATCGGTGCGAAGTCGCGCAGCGCGCCGGCCAGGAACCAGCCGAGCCAGACGCTGGTGCCCCGGCCTTCGGCGCCCACCCGGTTCATGCCGTCGTTCCAGTCGCCGCCGAGCATCAGCGGCAAGCCGTTCTCGCCGGTCCGCCGGATAGCCAGATCGAGCGCCCGGGCGCAATGCTCGAACAGGCTGACGGCCTCGTCCGAGCGGTTGGGCTTGTAGAAGGCATCGTGTTGCCCCTCGGCCAGCGGCGGCCCCTCGATGAAGGTCAGCTTCTCGTCGAGGATGTCGTGGCGGCCGGTCGAGCGGCAATACTGGATCACCGCGTAGGCGAGCCACACCACGTCGTCCGAAATGTTCGTGCGCACGCCGGCGCCCGTTTCCGGCAGCCACCAGTGCTGCACGTCGCCCTCGTGGAACTGGCGGGAGGCGGCGTTCAGGATCTGCTTGCGAGCCAGCTCGGGGCGATGCGTCAGGAAGGCCAGCGTATCCTGCAACTGGTCGCGGAAGCCGTAGGCGCCGCTTGCCTGATAGAAGGCGGCGCGCGCCAGCAGGCGGCAGCCGAGCGCCTGGTAGGGAAGCCAGGTGTTGACCATCAGGTTCAGCGCCGGGTCGGGCGTGTCGACCTGCAGGGTCCCGGTGAAGTCGCCCCAGAAGGTCCGAACCTTCTCGAGGACCGGGTCGAACCTTGCCGTCGTCGCCTCTTTGGCAAGCGCCGCCGCCGCTTCCGCATCGTCGCAGTCGCCGAGCACGAAATGGATTTCCCGGCTCTCGCCGGGGCCCAGTTCGAAATCGGTCATCAGGGCCGCGCACGGTGCTCCCAGGCACTCCATGTTGCCAGACAGCTGGTGCCCTTCGGTGACCGCCGCCGGCATGACGATGTCCCCCTCGCGGCCGATGAACTCGCGCCGGCTCGCCGTCGTGCCCGAAAGCTCGGCGTCGGTCGCGAAGAAGGCGACCCGGCCGGCAAAGTCGAGGCTGTAGGGATTGGTGGCGAAGATGGCGCTGCCGGTATCGCCCTGTCGGCACAGCACGAACGGAGCGGTCTTGGCCGGATTGTTGCCCAGCACCCATTCGACATAACCGTAAGCCGACAGCCTGCGCGCCGAAGGACCGTGATTGCGAACGATCAGGCGCGAAAACTTCACCGGCCGCTCCCCATCGACCGTTTGCACGAGATCAAGCTCCAGCCCGTCCGACGAACTGCGGAAGGCCGAGTAGCCGAGGCCGTGCCAGGTCTCGAACAGGATCGACGGGTCGCGCGACAGGCCGGCGAACGGCACGAGCACCGCGCCGCTTTCGCGATCCTTGACGTAAAAGGCCTCGCTCGGGCGGTTGATGACCGGATCGTTCGTCCAGTGCGTCAGCTGGTAGTCCCGCGAGTTGCGGCTCCAGGTATAGGCGCCGCCCTCGGCGGCAACGTGGAAGCCGAAGTGCTGATTGGCGATGACGTTGATCCACGGCTGCGGCGTGCCCTCGCCGCCCCGCAGCTTGACCACGTATTCCCGGCGCTCGGCATTGAAGCCGCCATAGCCGTTCCAGAAGTCCAGTTCGGCGCCGTTGATCTCGATCGGCCGGGGAACCCGCGCCAGCCTTTTCAGTGGCGCGGCGTGCCGGGCCTCGGCCGGCTGGGCAGCAGCCGGCGTCGCAAACAGCGAGACCGCCCGCTGGATCTGGTCGGCGAGCGTGCCGTTGCGGGCGTGGAAGACGGCGCGCGCCGTCGACAGCAGCGCCTGCCAGGTCGCAGCCTCCATCAGGTCGCGCCGGACGGCGAAGATGTGCGGGCGCATGCCGTCCGGCTGGCCGCGCATGCGCAGGTTCTCGCACATCTGGTCGAGCGTGTGCTGCATGTCCTGGGCGTAGGACGACGCCTTCTCGTTCAGGATGACGAGATCGGCGATGACGCCGCGATGGCGCAGATATTCCTGGGCCCGCAGCGCTTCGCGGGCGATCTCGAGGTCGGCATCGTCGTTGATCCGCAAGACGAAGATCGGGAAGTCGCCGGAGATCGAGAGCGGCCACAGCGCCGACTGCGAGGCGAGCCCCGCCTCGACCGTCGCCACGTCCGCCCGCAGGTGGGTGTCGGGATAGACGAGATAGCGGCCAAGCGCCTGGAAGCTCGCCGCCTCCTGCGAGGTGACGCCGATATGGCGCAGGTGCACCTGGGAGCGGGTCCAGGCATGGATGAGCTCGTGGTTGAACGCGTCCGGATGGCGGTAGCGGTCGATTCCCCGGTCCAGTTCCTCGCGGTTCGGCGCGGCAATCGTCCAGAAGATCACCTTGACCTTCTTGCCGGCCGGCACGCGGACGACGCGGCGCAGCGCCACGATCGGGTCGAGCGTGAAGCCGTCGACGCCCGAAAGCTGGGCACCGGCATCGAAGGCTGCGGCGGTGGCGAGGCTGCGGCCGCGTCCGATGAAATTGCGTCGGTCGGTCTCGATCTCCGTACGGCGCGAGCCGGCATTGTCGACGATCAGGTGTCCGACGCACATGTCCGGCTCGTTCGGATCACGCTTGTTGCGCAGCACGCGAACGACGTCGCCGCGGCGGCCGATCTCGGTCTTCAGGAACATCCGCGCAAACAGCGGGTGCGCATTGTCGGTGTCGTCCATCGTCACGACCGGCTCCATGTAGGAGGTCACTTCGATGAAACGATCCTCCGGGCCGGTGTTGAGCAGCGTCAGGCGCCGCCCCTCTGCGTCGTGCTCGGAGGCGACGATGCACTCGACCTCGCTCGTCAGCGTCCCGACCGTCTTGAAGAACTCCGCCTTGTCGTCGCTGAACTGCGCCTTGGCTTCCTCGCCCTCTGTGCGCTTGGGCTCCGTCGTCGCCGACCACCATTCGTTGGTGGCCGTGTCACGCAGGAAGATGAAGGTGCCCCAGCGGTCCTCCACCGGGTCCGGCTTGAAGCGGGTGACCGACTGGCCGTTCCAGTGCGAATAACCGGAGCCGGTCGCCGTCAGCATCACCGAATAGTGGCCGTTGGAGAGGAACACGGCTTCCCGGTCCTGGCTCATCGGGTCCTCGATCTCGCGCACTTCCGGGCGCAGCAGGTCGGCCTGCGTGCTTCCGACCGTTTCCGGCTCCCGCTTGGTGGTGATGACCGGGATCTCGCGCGGCGCCTTTTCCTGCAGGAGCAGCTCGGCTGCCTCGATCACCGGATCGGCGTGGAAGCGCGACCTCAGCGCGCCGTTGAAGACGACGTTGGCGACCGCGGCGATCGACATGCCGTGATGATGGGCCATGTAGTTTTGAACGACCGCGCAGCGCTTGCCCTCCGGCACGCGGGTCGGGGTGAAGTCCACCGCGTCGTGGAAGCCGTAGATGCCGAGCGCCCCGAGCCGGCGCAGCTCCTCGAGGTTGGCGAGAGCGGCCTTCGGGGCGTACTGGGCGGCCAGCAGCGAGGCATAGGGGGCGATCACCGCGTTCTGGCCGAGGCCGCGTTTCAGGCCGAGCGTCGGCACGCCGAAGTTGGTGTACTGATAGGTGAGCTCGTGGTCGCGCGCGTTGAAGGCGGCCTCCGAGATCCCCCATGGCGTGCCGAGCCGCCGCCCGTGGTTCTGCTGTTCCTTGACGATCAGGTTGTTGGTCTGGTGCAGGATGCCGCCCTGCGGTTCCTGCATGACGAGCGGCGGCATCAGGTACTCGAACATCGAGCCTGACCAGGAGACCAGCGCGCCGCGCGCGCCGATCGGCACGATCGGGCGGCCGAGCTTGTACCAGTGCTCGGTCGGCAGGTCGCCCTTGGCGATCGCAAACAGGCTGGTCAGCCGCGCCTCCGAGGCCAGCAGGTCGTAGCAGGCCTCGTCCAGCTCGTTGGTCTCGACCCGGTATCCGATCGACAGCAACCGGCGCTCGGGGCGGAACAGGAACCCGAAGTCCATTGAGAACGCGATGTCGCGGGTGCGGTCACGCAGCACGATCAGGCGCTGGCGCAGCGCCTCGATGCTGCCGAGGTCGAACACGCTGTCGGCGATATGGGCCTCGCAGGTGGCGACAAGGGCGTTCGCCCAGCTGACCACTTCGCCGCTCTGGGTGCTCTTGATCTCGTGATCGAGGTTGGCGATCAGCTTGTTTACGTCGCGCGCCAGCACCGCCAGGTTGATGACCCGGATCGAGGCGAACTCGTGCTCGCGCTTCACCGCGGCAAGCGCGTTGTGGAAGCCGGCGATGCGCTCCTCGATCAGTCGCCGCAGCGGGCGGACCGTCTTGCGGTCGTCCGGCAGTTCGGCCAACGCCTCCGACAGGATCGAGGCGACGTCACCGATGCCGTCGAGATTTGCGTGCAGATGGGCCGAGGGGGCTTCCGCCCATTCACGGCAGAGCGACGACACGGCGATCAGGTGGCCGGCCAGGTTGCCGCTGTCGACGGAGGAGACATAGCGCGGCCCGAGCGTCTCGAGCGTGTTGGTGCGGTACCAGTTGTAGAGGTGGCCGCGGAACTTCGGCATGCCGTCGATCGTGGAAACGGTCTCTTCCAGGCGGCGAACGGTTTCCTCGAAACTGATCCAGCCGAAATCGCGGGCCGAGACCACCGACAGCAGGTAGACGCCGATATTGGTGGGCGAGGTGCGCTCGGCCAGCACCGGATGCGGGGTTTCCTGGAAATTGTCCGGCGGCAGGAAGTGCTGCTCCGCGGTCACGAACGTCTCGAAGTAGCGCCAGGTGCGGCGGGCGATCTTGCGCAGCTCGGTCACCACGCCGTCCGGAACGATCAGTTCGTCCTCGGTTTCGGCCGTGCGGCTCACATACCAGGCAATCGCCGGCGACAGCGCCCAGATCGCCGCAAACGGGATGGCGATGAACGGCAGGCCGGTCTTCGAGAACACCGCAAGCGCAACCGAAATCGCGGCCAACGCCGGGGCCTGCCACATGTCGACATAGTAGGACGCCACGCTGCCGCCCGACGCGCTGTGCACCTGCGCGGCGGTGCGCCACTCGAGCATGTGCCGGCGGCTGACGAAGATGCGGAAGAGCGAGCGCACCGTCGCGTCGGCCATCAGCGCGGCCTGATGCGCGATGAAGACGATCCGGAGCGCCACCTGCGCATTCGCCGCCCGCACGTCGGAGAGAATGGTCTGCAGGTGGGCGCGGGCCACGATGTCGCTGCGGCGCGGGATGACGCCGGTGATCAGCGACAGGGTCGGCGCGACGAACAGCAGGAAGATCAGCACGAGCTGCCAGATCAGCGCCTGGTGCGGCTCCATGTAGTACCAGCCCATCACCGAGGCGACCAGCCAGCCGACCGGGATCAGGCAACGGCGGAGGTTGTCGTACATCTTCCAGCGGCCGAGCATCGGAACGCCGCTCGACGGACCGAAGATGTAGGGCAGCAACTGCCAGTCGCCGCGGGCCCAGCGATGCTGGCGCGAGGTCTCGACCTCGTAGCGGATCGGAAAGTCCTCGACGAACTCGACGTCGGTGACGAGCGCGCAACGCGCGTAGGAGCCCTCGAGCAGGTCGTGCGAGAGGACGGTGTTCTCATCGATGCGACCCTTCAGCGCCGCCTCGAAGGCATCGACGTGGTACAGCCCCTTTCCGGTGAAGGTCCCCTCGCCGACGAGGTCCTGGTAGACGTCGGAAACCGTGAAGACATAGGGGTCGACGCCGCGGTTGGCGGAGAAGATGCGCTGGAAGGTCGAGGCCTGTTCACCGGTCGTCAGCGACGGCGTGACGCGCGGCTGCAGGATGCTGTAGCCGGCCACCACCTGCTGGGTCGCCGGGTCGATCTGCGGCCGGTTGATCGGATGGAAGAGCTTGCCGACCAGCTTGGTGGCGGCGTCGCGCATCAGGCGGGTGTCGGAATCGAGCGTCAGCACGTACTGGACGTTCGCAGGCACGGTGTTGGCGCCCGGCAGGAAGCTGGTGTCGCCGTCGCCGCGCAGCAGCAGGTTGAGCTCATGCAGCTTGCCGCGCTTGCGCTCCCAGCCCATCCACACGCCTTCCTGCGGATTGAACAGCCGACGCCGGTGCAGGAGGTAGAAGCGGGTCCGCCCGTCATAGGCATAGCGCGCCGACAGCAGCGCGATCTCGCGCTTGGCGTATTCGAGCACCTCCAGATCTTCCGGGCTCTCCTCGACCTTGCTGTCGACCCAGTCGCTGACGAGCGCGAAATAGATTTCGCCGCGCGGGTTGGCGAGATAATGGACCTCGAGGTTGCGGACGAGTTCGTCGACGTGGTCGCGCTTGGAGATCAGGCACGGCACCGCCACGAGCGTGCGCGCCTCCTCCGGGATACCCTCGTGGAACTCGTAGCCGACCAGCCGCGTCGGCTTCACGCTGAGCGTCACCAGGGTGTTGAACAGTCCGACCGCCCCTTCCGATGCCGGAAGGGCGAAGAGGATCAGCATGATCAGCCAGGCGCCGTCGGGAATGTCCATCTGGTCGAGGAAGTAGTAGACCCCGATCATCGCGCACAGCGTCAGCAGCACCACCGGGCCGGCGATCGCCACCCAGTCGAGCGAGCGGGTGAAGCGGAGGATGTGCTCCAGAACCGACGGGCGGTAGCCGATCCGCTTCTCCAGGAGAATGCGCTTCTTGCCGACCAGATAGGTGCCGACATTGGCCTCGTGGGCGCCGGCCACGTTGCCGGCGGCCATGTCCTCGGCCGTCAACGCCAGGGCGGTTTGCGTCACCTGCAGTTCCGTCTGGCCGGAGCGACGGGCGAGCTTTTCGATCGTGTCGCGGTAGGCATTGCGCGAGCCGAAGTCCAGGTCGGAGTAGTCCGAGCCCTCGCGCAGCGCCGCGTCGAGCCGGCTGACGCTCTCCACCCAGACCGGCCATTCCGTGTCGTCGATCGCCCGCAGCCCGCGGATCAGGTTGCTCATCGTCGCGTTGCCGGACGACAGGCGGTTCTGCTCGGCGACGAGCACCTCCTCCAGGTCGCTGCCGCGCATCTCGATCTGCCGCTCGAGCCACTGGATCGCCGCGCCGGAAGCCTGCAGGCCGTCCCGCAGGCGGTAGAGCAGCTGGGCGACGAAGGTGTTGTCGGCGACGAGATGCTCGATCTCCCGCAGGATCACGATGCTGCGCTGGGGATCGTTCAGCCGGATCAGCTCGTCGGCGATCTCGTTGGCCTTGCGGCGCATGCCGCGCGACCGGTCGACGCGGCTTGCGATCCGGCGCAGGTTCTCGATGAGGATGAAGCGGATGATCGACGGCAGCGCCCAGAGTTCGCCGATCTTGAAGGCTTCGATCTTCTGGTAACCTTCGACGATCGCCGTCAGGCTTTCGCGCGAGACGCTGCTGTGAGTGTGGGCGACATAGAGCCAGCCCAGCGCCATCGTCCGCGGAATTTCGAGGTCGCCGACCTTCATGGTCGGTAGCTGGCGGTAGAAGCGGCGCGGGAAGTCGCGGCGGACCTCCTGGATCGCCTCCTCGACGACGTAGTAGTTGTCAATGAGCCATTCGGCGGCCGGCGTGATCGTCGCCCCGGCTTCGACGTCGCGGGCGATCGTCTGGTAGACCCGGTAGATCTCCTTCTCGTTCTCCCGGTGGCGGGCGCGGAAGTCGAACGGCACGAAACCCGGCAGCGTATCCGCGCCGTTGCGCGCCAGGTCCTCGCCGCAGGCGCTGAGCTCCTCCAGAGTGAAATAGGTATCCCGGATCGAATCGTTGTAATCGATCTGCCTGGATTCCGCCTCGCGGGACGAAGCCTGTGGTCTGGTATGAAGGGACATCTGCTTTAAGTTTCTGGGTTCGAGCAATGGGGGTCGTCCGCAAATCCCCGGGACTGCGGACCGCATTCCGTGACGAGCGTCACGCCTGGCCGCCGCCTGTCAGGACGATCATGCGTCTTCTCCGTGCCGCAACCAACACCGGCGTGCAGGGATCAGGACACGCGTCTCGACAAGGGCGCGCGAAATGGTGCAGGCGACATACAATGCGCATCGTGAAAGCGGCATTTTTTAGCCGTAATGACAATCGGTTGCAACACGACGGCAGGGCAAGCAATCAACTCCATCGGCGAGAGTAGGGACATCCTAGCACACCTAGGCGGGCGAGGGTGAACCGGGGCTGAACGCAGCCCATCGACGAGCGGTTCCGCCGCGATGCTACCGTCGACCCGGAGGCTCGCGGAAGTCTGGATTGACTGGTTGGAATTGCGCGCGATGCGAAGGTCAGGAGGAAACCGATGCGATTGCCGCAAGCGCACCCCGGGACTGTGCATGACAGGCCGCTGTCGACCGCAACCGGTAGCGATCCGAGCCTGGAAGGCCGTCATTTCAGCGACCGCTACGCCGGGTATCTGTCGTGGTGATGCCGGAAAGGGTCACGGGCGTTTTCGCCTGGCGCGGCCGCTGCTTGCGCTAATCAGCTGGTGGCCGGTCCCGCGACGCCTCGAACGACGACGGCGTGCAGGGCCTGACCCGCCGGCTGGCGGATCAGGCGGTTTGACTGAACTAAGATTAGGCGGAAACGGCCTGGACGGCCCTGCCGATCCGCTCGAGCGTATCGATGATCTCTGCCTTGGAGATGACCAGCGGCGGCGAGAACGAGATGCTCGCCTGGCCCTTGAAGACGGTCGACACGCCTTCCTTACGCAGCGCCGTCAGCATGCGACGCTCGAAGTCGCGCCCCGGCTCGCAGCCCATCACCGGCAGGTCGAGTTCGATGGCCAGCAACAGGCCCTTGCCGCGTGCGCCGGTGATGGCCGGCACCTTCTGCGACAGGGCCGCGACCGCTTCGAAGAAGACCTTCTCTCCCGCGGCGGCGGCCTCCACCAGTTCTTCGCTCTCGATGATCTCGATCGTGGACAGCGCGGCGCGGGTGGTGAGCGGGTTCTTCTCGTGGGTGTAGTGGCCGAGATCGAGCTCGGGGGCGATGTTGAGCCGGGCGTCGGCGATCACCGCCGAGATCGGCAGCATGCCGCCGCCGAGCGCCTTGCCTAGCACCACGGCATCCGGCACCACGCCGACGTGTTCGAACGCGAAGAACTTGCCGGTCTTGCCGAGCCCGGTGGGGATCTCGTCGAAGATCAGCAGCGCGCCGTGTCGGTCGCACAGGCGCCGGACTTCGGCCCAGAGCCCGTCCGGCGGCACGTGGCAGTTGGTTCGGATGGGCTCGGCGACGAGGCACGCAATGCCGGTTTCCGAAGCGGCGAAAGCGGCCTCGATCTCGGAGAGCATCCGCTCCGCGCCGCCCGGTCCCCAATAGGGCGCGACGTGGTGTCGCCCCGGCAGGAACGGTCCGAGGCGCGGGTCGGTGTCGGTGCGTGACAGGCCGAAGGCGCCGAATCCGTGGCCGTGGTATGAGCCCTGCAGCGAGATCGTCTCGTGCCGGCCGGTTGCGACCCGGGCGAGCTTCATCGCGATCTCGATCCCGTCCGAGCCGCTGTTGGCGAACAGCACCTTTGCCGGGGCGCCGGGCCAGTGGGAAAGCAGTTTCTCGGCAAGGCCGACCGCGGACGCGTTGGTGAAGCGGCGCGGCGAGAAGGGCAGCTCGTCGATCTGCGCCTTCAGCGCGGCGACGAGGGCGGGATGGCTGTAGCCGACGTGATGGGCGGTGTTGCCGTGCAGGTCGATCAGCCGATGGCCGTCGGTTTCCTCCAGCCAGATCCCGCGCACCGAACGCAGCGTCGACTGGCAGGGCGAGGAGCCGTGCTGGTGGAAGAACACGAGCCCGTCGCGTTCGGTGAGATTGTCGGTCATCATGCTTTCTCCGGTCGGGCGGGAACGGCGCGCCGCCGCTCCGCCACTGCTTTAAGTCTGCGCCCGAGGTCCCGGGCGCGGTTGTTTCCAGGCGCGTCCAGCAGCCAGACCAGCGCCATGGCCGTCAGCGCGAACAGCAGCAGCAGCAGGCTCTTGGCACCGGCGTAACCGAACTCTCCGGACGTGGCGTGGTTGAAGATCGCCACCGACGCGAGCTTGTGGTTGCCCGAGACGAGGAAGATCACCGAGGAGAGCGTCGTCAGGCCGTCGATGAAGACGTAGAGCGATCCAAGCAGCAGTGCCGGCCTCAGCATGGGCAGGATCACCCGCACGAAACGTGTCACCAGCCCGGCGCCGAGGCCTTCGGCGGCCTCTTCGATCGCGGGGTCGAGCCCTTGCAGCGCGGCCCGCGCCGCCAGCACCCCGACGAACAGGTTGGAGAACAGGATGTTGAGCACGAGGATCGCCGAAGTGCCGGTCAGGGCCAGCGCCTTGACGCCGAAGGGCAGGTTGAAGGCGACGATATAGCCGATGCCGAAGATGATGCCGGGCACGATCGCCGGCGCCATCGCGATGAAGAAGATGATGTTGGCACCGGGCGGCCGCAGCCGTTCGATGACGTAGCCGACGACGATCCCGAGCAGGCCCCCGATCGGCGCGGCAACGAGGGCCAGCGAGACGCTGCTCCACACCAGTCCCAACCCGCGGTCCGAGCTGCCGTAGCCGGTTCCGGCCAGGCCGACATCGACACCGGCGTCGGTGAAGTAGCCGAGCGTGAAGCTCCAGTCGACGCCCCACACGCGCACCACCGCTCCGAGCGCCATCGTCACGTAGATGGCAAGGATGATCAGTGCGACGGTGGTGGTCAGGCCCGAAAGGACGGCACGCCAACCGAGCGGAAGCGCCAGTTCGGACCGGCGGCCGCCTGCGCCGGCACTCGAATAGCGCTTCCGCCGCCCGACGCTCTCGAGCATCAGGTAGATGATCAGTGAGGGAATCAGCAGCCACACGCAGATGGCAGCGGCCAGCGGCGTGTTCTGGAAGGCGGTGATCTGGTCGTAGATCAGTTCGGCCAGCACCGGCATGTCGTTGCCGAGCAGCATCGGATTGCCGAAATCCGTCAGGCTGAGGATGAACACCAGGACCACGGCCCGCTTGATCGCCGGCCAGGTCATCGGCAGGGTGACGCGTGCAAAGGTCTGGGCGTGCCTCGCCCCGAGGTTGGCCGAGGCCTCGTCGAGGTTGCCGTTATGCTTGCGCATGACGTTGTCGAAGACGATGAAGGCGGCCGGCATGAAGGCGAGCGTCTGGGCGATCAGTACGCCGGCGAAGCCATAGATGTTGGACTTCTCGGCATCGATCAAGCCGAGCCACTGGTCGAGGAATGTGAAGGTGGCGAGCCCGCGCCGTCCGAACAGCATGACCGTGGCGGTGGCGATGAGGACAGGCGGCGCCACCAGCGGGGTGAGCAGCACGGCGCGCGTCACGCCCGGCCAGCGCACGCCACCGAAATTGACGCCATAGGCCAGCGCGAAGGCCAGGCAGACCGTCGACAGCATGGCGCAGAAGGCGAGCCTGAGGCTGTTGAACGCCGCGGTGCGCAGCTGGCTGTCCCGCATCACTTCGAGGTAGTTGTCGAGGCCGAAGCGCGATTCGGAGCCAAGGCGCAGCTCGTCGAAGCCGTCCTGGCCGAGCGCGTCCTTGACCTTGAAGGCGAGAGCAATGCGCTTGTGGAGCGCGATATGGGCGAGCGGATAGGCTTCGTCGAAGGACGCACGCTCCTGCGGCGACAATGCCGCCACGGCAGCCGTTGCCCTGACGCTCTGATCGCTGTAGGGCGCCTTGCGGTCCCAGGTCACCGGGATGCCGGTCAGTTCGAAGGCCGCTGCGGTCGCATCGACGGTTTCCGCCTCCGTCGCCGTCGCCACCCAGCGTTCGGTCGCCTGGCTCCGTTCTTCCGGCGGCATCGCCTCGAGTGCGTGACTGGTGACGGCGCTGATGCGTTCGAGCGTCATCGGCCCGCGGATCACGAAGCTTTCCACCAGGACTGTGCCGAGCGGGTAAGCGATGAACAGTACCAGCACCGCCGCGATGATGGCGGAGAGCACGATGCCGGGGACGTTTCGCGCCGATACAGTCATCAACAGTTTCCATCCGGAAGAACGCAACAATGGGCGGCGCTCGGCTGCACGCGCACGGGCAGGCCCGGCCGCAGGACCAGGTCGCTCTCCGCCGATGGCCGGTCGGCCACCACGGTGCGGCCGGATTCCAGCTTCACCTGCAGCCGCAGATGGGCGCCGCAGAAGGTCGTCGTGACGATGCGGCCGGCGAAGCCGGGCTGGTCGGGTGCGGCGATGCCGAGATGTTCGGGCCGGTAGATGGCCGTCGCACGGCTGTTGAGCGGGGTCGTCGAGGGCAGGTTGGCCGGCCAGACTTCGCCATCGGCCTCAATGCCAGATCGGACTGCGACCCCTTCGATGACGTTGGAGACGCCGACGAACTCGGCGACGAAACGGGTCTTCGGCCGATGATAGATCTCAGACGGAGTGCCGACCTGCTCGATGCGGCCGTTGGCCATCACGGCGATCCGGTCCGAAAGGGCGAACGCCTCCTCCTGGTCGTGGGTCACGTAAAGGGTGGTGAGACCGAGCCGGTTCACCAGGACGCGCAGGTCGGTCCGCAGCTTGGCGCGGATGCGGGCGTCGAGCGCCGACATCGGCTCGTCGAGCAGCAGCACTTCGGGCCGCGAGGCGAGCGCCCGCGCCAGGGCGACGCGCTGCTGCTGGCCGCCGGAGAGTTCGTGCGGGTAGCGGTCGAGCAGATGGTCCAGTTCCACGAGCGTCGCGAGTTCGCGAACGCGGGCCCGCATTTCCGCGCGCGGCGTCGACTTGATGGCGTCCGAGAAGCCGATGTTGTCGGCCACCGTCTTGGTCGGAAACAGCGCATAGGACTGGAAGACGAAGCCCATCTGCCGCTTCGATGGCGGCAGTCCGGTGACGTCGTTCCCCGCCCGCAGGACCCTCCCCGAATCGGCCGACACGAAGCCTGCGATGATGCGCAGCAAGGTGGTCTTGCCGCAGCCCGAGGCACCGAGCAGGCTGACGAACTCGCCCTGGCCCAAGTCGAGGCTGACATCGTCGACCGCCGCCGAGCCGCCGAAGGCCTTGCGGATGTTGCTGACGCGGATATGCGGCTGGCCCCCGTGGGGGACCAGCCGTTCGGCCGCTATCGGTGCCGAAATGTTCATGACTTGCTGAGGATGCGGGTGTTGAACTCGGTCCGGAACTCATCGATCGCGACCGGGCGACGCATGTTCCAGAGCGTGACCTTCGACAGGTCGACCAGGCCGTAACCGGGCACGGCAGTCGCGCCGACCACCTTGCCGAGCACTTCGGCGGCATCCTTGCTGGCCATGAAGTCGAGGAACAGCTTGGCTTCTTCCGGGTTCGGCGCGCCGGCGACCAGTCCACCGCCTTCGGTGACGTTGGGGGTGATGCCGCTGTAGACGACTTCCACCGGGCGGCCGGAGGACTTCAGCTGGTAGCAGGTCGTGTCGAAGCTGAGGCCGATCGCCACTTCGCCGGCCGCCGCCAGTTCAGCGCCGCCCGAGCCACCGTCCGAGTACTTGAAGACGTTCTCGTTCAGGTTCTCGACGAACGGCCAGCCGAACGCGTCGACGAAGGTGGTGAGGATGGCGCCGCCGGTGCCCGACTTCATCGGCGAGGGGAGCGAGATTTCATTGTCGTAGACCGGCTTCAGCAGGTCTTCCCAGCTGTTCGGCATCGGCAGGTTCTTGCTGGCCAGGCGCTCGGTGTTGACGACCATGCACATCGTGGTGGCGAAATGCTTGTTGTAGAAGCCGTCCGGATGACGGAACTGCTCGCTGATCTGCGAGTCCTTGGGTTCGTAGGGCTCGAAGACGCCGGCGGCGGTGAGCTGCTCGAGCGCGGTGTTGTTGACCAGGTAGATGACGTCGGCCTGCGGATTGGCCTTTTCGGCGATGGCGCGCTCGGCGATCGGGCCGGTCGAGCCGGAGACGAACTTGACCTCGATGTCGGGATGCTTGGCGCGGAAGGCCTCGACGAGCGCCGTGTTGACGCTGTCCGATGCGTTATAGATGACCAGTTCCTTCGCCATGGCGGCCGTGGAGGTGAGCGCAAGGCACGCGAGCGTCGTCGTCAGATGTTTCAGATTGGATTTGATGATTGCCATTGTGGATCTCCGTAACGCCCAGTGCATCAGATTGACCGGCGTGTTATAAATCTTACTTAGTTTCGTGACAGGCATATGAAGCGAAACTTATAGCGAGGGGATCATCATGAATTTTGCGCAGCTGCGGGCCTTCCATGCCGTTGCCGTGACGGGCACGTTCTCGGCGGCGGCCCAGGCGCTGGGGGTCAGCCAGCCGGCCGTCACCCAGCACGTGAAATCCCTGGAGGATAGCTGCGGCGCCCGGCTTTTCGTGCGAAGCGGCGGCACCGTCGAACTGACGCCGGTCGCCCTCGATCTGTTGCCCAAGGCTCGCGAGGTGATGCTGACGATCGACGACATCGCCGCGCAGCTCGAGGACGGCCGGTCGCTTCGCTCCGGTTACCTGTCCCTGGGCGTCTGCTCGCCCTGCCTCGTCATGCCGGTTCTCGAACGCTTCGCGGCGACCTTTCCGGGCGTCCGCGTCGATGTGCGCATGGAGAACTCGAGCCAGCTGCTCGATCTGGTCGCCAACTACCGGATCGACCTGGCGCTGGCGACGCTGACGGAGCCCGCGCCGGACTTCCTGTGCCGCCATCTCGTCGACCAGAAAGTGCTCGTCGTCGTCAACGAGGCGCATCCCTGGTGGGATCGCAAGAGCGTATCCGTCAGTGAACTCGAGGGGCAGACCTTCGTGTTGCGCGAGGAACGGTCGATGACGCGGCAGCTGTTCGAGCGCGGCCTGGCGCTCGCATCGGTCGAGATTGTCCCGCGCTTTGTGCTGGGCAGCCGCGAAGCGGTCAAGGAGGCCGCCGCGGCGGGTCTCGGTGCCGGCATCGTGCTGAGCAACGAACTCGGATTTGATCGTCGCCTGCGCGGCATTCCGGTCACCGGCGCGAACATGTCGGCCGGCGAATATCTCGTCGCCCTGCCGAAACATGCCGGGAAGGGCGCGATCCGCGAGTTCATGGACATCGCGGAAAATGTCTTTCACTCATCGGCGCCCGGGAATTCCGGGCCTGTCATGTGAAGGAGCCGACGGCTAGCGCCCCGCCACACGCTGCGAAGCTAGCGACGGCGCGGGACGCGGTTTTATCGAGGACAACGAGTGCCTGCGAAACCAGGCCCTCGTCGTCTCATCCGTGAGATGCCCCGCGTGCTCTATTCGGTTCGATGCGCATCTCGACCGCGCGAGGCGAATGTCCGCGAAGCGTTTGCAGCGTCGTCATCGGAAAGCTGATCCGCGTCAGGGCGCGAATGAACTCGCTCTCCTCCCGCTTTGCAAACCGCACGAACAGGCTGCCTTCCTGCTGTTTGACGCGGGCGCAGGTCAGGAAGATCTCGAACTTGCCGAGGCAGAGATAGAAGTGATCCGTCAGGCTCTCTATTGCTCGCCCCTGAAGGACCGCCCCGGCTTCGCTGATGCTGACGATCCGCACCTGATGGACGGCGAATGATTTCACGCCTTTGACAGGGCAGAGCGCCCGGACGACCAGGTTGACCCTCTGGTAGGCTGGCTCTGTGTCGTCGCCCACGAAAGCGAGGCGGGACAAGTAGTTGCGCGCGACCTGTGAATTCAGCATGGCTGGCTGCGGGAGAGTTAAAGGTTAACTAATCGTTAACACCCTAATTATCCTGCGGCGACATTGCAACCTGCTTGTGCGTGCCTGCCCACACGCACGCCTGAGGAATCATCTCCCCCCGAGTGATTCGGCCGAATCGCTTTTCGCGCGCTCTGTTCGCAATCCATCAGCAGCCGCAGTCGCTGTGATGGTCTGAGCGCCCATCCTGTTTCGAAACGAGCAACGGTGGCGTGCAGGCCTGTGGAAGGAAACCTTTTGTTAAGGTTTACAGATGGCTGATCTGAAAATTCAACAGCGTGTCGTTCCCCGCTGTCCTAAACGGAGGATGCCCTTTGGCCGAACCGAGCGACCTTTAGGATGGTGTTATATGTGCGATGATTCCGACAACCTGCCGCCACTTGCCGATGCCGCCTTCGATCCCGAGGCGGGCAGCGTCGATGTTGCCACGGAGGCGAGCGGCCGCTTGCACGAACCCGGAGCAAGCCTGGTCTTTTCAAAGGCCCCTCCCGAAGACAAGGTTCCGGTGCGCCCCGAACTCGGTGAACGGTTCAACGACATTCCCGTCGAGATCGAGGCTGTTATCGGACGCGTCAAGATTTCCGTCGAAGAGCTGATGCGCGTGGATCCGGGCCATCGCCTGCGGCTGGACAAGGAATTCGGCGAACCGGTCGACCTGCTGGTCAACGGTCGCCTCATCGGCTACGGCCAGGTCGTTTCCGATGCCAACGACAACCTCATCGGCATCAAAATCGTCCACGTCGTGCGGTGAGCCAGGATCGCCGTGTCTCGCGGTTCGTGCTCGGACATGTGACCGATCCTGAACAGCCGGCGATGCGTCAGGTTTGAATGTCCATAGGGGCCGCCGACAGGACGGACGTCCACCGGGCGCCATGCGCATCATCGAGGCGCCGGCCGGCTTCGGCCGACCAGCCTTAGCTATCCGGCCCATTCAAGCTGCGTAGATTGCGGGGGCCGCGAGGAGTTCCGCATCCTTGCCGCCGGCGCTCAGGCTTTCCTGTTTTGCCGGTTGGCGATGAGGTCATCGACGACGGAGGGGTCGGCGAGCGTCGAGGTGTCGCCGAGCGCCGAGAAGTCGTCCTCGGCGATCTTGCGCAGGATGCGGCGCATGATCTTGGCCGAGCGCGTCTTCGGCAGTGCAGGCGCGAACTGGATCTTGTCGGGCGCCGCGATCGGCCCGATCTCCTGGCGAACATGGGCGATCAGATCCTTGCGCAACGCGTCGCTCGGCTCCTCGCCCTCCATCAGCGTGACATAGCAGTAGATGCCCTGGCCCTTGACGTCGTGCGGATAGCCGACCACCGCCGCCTCCGACACCTTTTCGTGCGCCACCAGCGCCGATTCCACCTCCGCCGTGCCCATGCGGTGACCCGACACGTTGATGACGTCGTCGACCCGCCCGGTGATCCAGTAGTAGCCGTCCTCGTCGCGCCGGCAGCCGTCGCCGGTAAAATACTTGCCCTTGTAGGTGGAGAAGTAGGTCTCGACGAAGCGGTCGTGGTCACCGAACACGGTGCGCATCATGCCCGGCCAGGGCTGTGCGATGCACAGGTTGCCCGCGCCCACCCCCTCGATGACGGCGCCGTCATTGTCGACGATCTCCGGCACCACGCCGAAGAAGGGCCGGGTGGCCGAGCCCGGCTTGAGGTCGGTTGACCCCGGCAGCGGGGCGATGAGGATGCCGCCGTTCTCCGTCTGCCACCAGGTGTCGACCACCGGGCAGCGGCCCTCGCCAACCACATGGAAGTACCATTCCCAGGCCTCCGGGTTGATCGGCTCGCCCACCGAGCCGAGCAGGCGCAGGCTGCGTCGCGCCCCCTTCCTGACCCATTCGTCGCCCGCCCCCATCAGCGCCCGGATGGCGGTAGGTGCGGTGTAGAAGATGTTGACCTTGTGCTTGTCGACCACCTGCCAGAAGCGCGAGGCGTCGGGATAGTTCGGCACGCCCTCGAACATCAGCGTCGTCGCGCCGTTGGCCAGCGGCCCGTAGAGGATGTAGGAGTGGCCGGTCACCCAGCCGACATCCGCCGTGCACCAGTAGATATCGCCGTCGCGATAGTCGAAGACGTACTGGTGCGTCATCGACACATGCACCAGATAGCCGCCGGTGGTGTGCAGCACCCCCTTGGGCTTGCCGGTCGAGCCGGAGGTGTAGAGGATGAACAGCGGGTCTTCGGCGTTCATCGGCTCCGCCGGGCAGACGGGCGACGCCGCCCTGGCTGCCTCGTCCAGCCATACGTCGCGCCCGTCCACCCAGTTGATCGCCCCGCCGGTCCGGCGCACCACCAGCACCTTGTGCACCGGATTGCCGGCCGCCGCGGCGATTTCGGCCGCCTTGTCGGCATTCGCCTTCAGCGGCACCTTGCGTCCGCCGCGCAAGCCCTCGTCGGCGGTGATCACGACATGCGATTCGCAGTCGACGATGCGCCCGGCCAGCGAATCGGGCGAAAAGCCGCCGAACACCACCGAATGGATCGCCCCGATGCGCGTGCAGGCCAGCATCGCATAGGCGACCTCCGGGATCATCGGCATGTAGATCGTCACCCGGTCGCCCTTGTTCACCCCATGCGACTTCAGGACGTTCGCATAGCGGCACACCTGCTCGTGCAGCTCGCGGTAGGTGATCTTCCGGCCCTCGTTCGGATCGTCGCCCTCCCAGATGATGGCCACCTGGTCGCCGCGCGCCTCGAGATGCCGGTCGACGCAGTTGTGCGACAGGTTGAGCTCGCCGTCCTCGAACCACTTGATCGACACCTCGCCCTCGAAGGAGGCGTTCCTCACCTTCGTATAGGGCTTGAACCAGTCCAGCCGCCGTCCATGCCGCCCCCAGAACCCGTCCGGGTCGCGCACGCTCTCGGCGTACCAGGCCAGGTAGGTCTCGTCGTCGATCAGCGCGTCCTTCTTCCAGGCCGCCTGAACACGGTGAACTGTTTCCTTCGACATGCTTCTCCCTCGCCTCAGATCGCCAGATATTCGTTGCGGAGCTCCTCGCTTTCGAGCAGCTCCTTGGCAGAGCCGGCAAAGACGAGTTCGCCCGTGTCGAGGATCACGGCGCGATCGGCCAGCCTGAGCGCGGCGATGGCGTTCTGCTCCACGATGATGGTGGTGATGCCACGCTCCTTGATCTGTTCGACGATGCGCTCGATCTCCTTGACGATGACCGGCGCCAGCCCCTCGTAGGGCTCGTCAAGCAAGAGCAGTTTCACCTCCCGCGCCAGCGCCCGGGCGACCGCCAGCATCTGCTGCTCGCCGCCGGACATCGTGACGGCCTCCTGCTTGCGTCGTTCGGCCAGCCGCGGGAAATGCTCGTAGAGCTCGTCGAGCGACATGCCGTGGCCGGGCGCCACCTGCGCCAGCACCAGATTCTCCTCCACCGTCATGCCGGGGATGATCCGGCGGTCTTCCGGCACCAGCTGGACGCCGGCCTGCGCCGCCTGCCAGGACTTCATGGCGTGCAGCGGCTGCCCCTCCAGCCAGATTTGGCCGGAGCGCAGCGCCGGATTGTCCATCCGCGCAATGGTGCGCAAGGTCGAGGTCTTGCCGGCGCCGTTGCGGCCGAGCAGCGCCAGGATCTCGCCCTTCCTCACGTCGAGGGTGACGCCCTGGACGATGTAGCTCTCGCCGTAATAGGCATGGACATCGCGCACCGCGAAAAAGGCCTTGGATGGATCAGACTCGGTGGCGGCCGAAATCGCTTCCCGTTTCATCGCGACGTCGTTCATTGCACGCTCCCGCCCAGATAGGCTTGCTGCACGCGCGGGTCTTCCTTGATCTCTTGGGGAAGGCCCGACGCGATGATGCGGCCCTGCGCCAGGACGGAGATCCGGTCGGCCAGCGAGAAGACGACGTGCATGTCGTGTTCGATGATGACCTTGGTCATGCCGCTGGACTTGATCTTGCGCAGAAGCTCGATGGTGGTGTTGGTGTCGTGCCGGCTCATGCCGGCCGTCGGCTCGTCGAGCAGCAGCAGCCGCGGCCGCTGGATCAGGCACATGGCCAGTTCCAGCCGGCGCTTGTCGCCGCGCGACAGCGAACCGGCATGATCGCCGCGGCGGCCGTGCAGGCCGATATCGTCGAGAATGTCTTCCGCCTCCTGGCGGATCTGCCGCTCCGAATCGATGCTGCGCAGCAAGTTGACGCGGAAGGCGCCGTCGCGCCGGGCAAAGGCGGGCGCCATGACATTGTGCAGCACCGGCAGGTCGGGGAAGATTTCCGGCGTCTGGAACACCCGCGAAATGCCGAGCTGGTTGATCTCGTGCGGCGCCTTGCCGGTCAGCACGGTGCCGTCGAAGACGACCGCGCCGCTGCTGGGCGGAATGCGGCCGATGATGACGTTGAGCAGCGTCGACTTGCCGGCACCGTTCGGGCCGATGATGGCGTGGGTCTTGCCCTCCTCGATCTGCAGGTCGATGTCGGAGAGGGCCCGCAGGCCGCCGAAATTCTTGTGAACGTCGGCCGCGTGCAGGATGATGTTGGGCGTTGCTTCGATCATGGCGCGCTCCTATTCCGCCGGCTGGACCGAGGTGACGCCGTCCGGCGTCGCCTTCTGTCGTTTCAGACGCACCATGAGGCGGTGGAAGCCCTCCACCAGCCCGCCCGGCAGGAAGACCACGATCAACACGAACATCAGGCCGAGCGTGAGGTGCCAGCCCTCGCCGACGAACTTGGAGAGCACGGTAACGACAAAGGTTTGCACGCCATCGGGCAGGAACGAGAAGAGGCCGTTCAGCATGTTGGTGTTGATGGCGGAGAAGATGTTCTCGAAATACTTGATCAGCCAGGCGCCGATCACCGGCCCGAACAGGGTTCCGACGCCGCCGAGGATGGTCATGAGGACCACGTTGCCGGATTCGGTCCACTTCATCCGTTCGGCACCGGCGAGCGGATCGGTGATGGACAGCAGCGCGCCCGCCAGGCCGGCGAACATGCCGGAGATGACGAAGGCCGCCAGCATGTAGGGCCGGGTGTTGAAGCCGGTGTAGTTCATCCGGGTCTGGTTGGACTTGATGCCGCGCAGCGCCATGCCGAACGGCGAGGCGAAGATCTTCTGCGACAGATAGAACGCGATGATCAGGATGACGGCGCAGAGATAGAAACCGGTGTAGCCGGTCACGGACATGCCGAACAGTGTCGGCTGCGGCAGCCCGGCCGCGGTTGCCTGCGCGCCGAACAAGGCATCGAGGTGCCGCGGATCGTCCCGCGCCAGAAGCAGGCCCGTCTCGCCGTTGGTGATCGGCGTGAGCACCGAATAGGCGAGGCTGTAGCTCATCTGGGCGAAGGCCAGCGTCAGGATCGAGAAATAGATGCCGGTGCGGCGCAGGCTGAAATAGCCGATCAACAGCGCGAACACCCCGCTGACGATAATCGCGAACAGCATCGCCGGCCCGATGTCCATGCTGAGCAGCTTGAACGACCAGACGGTCGTGTAGGAACCCACCCCGAGGAAGGCGGCATGGCCGAACGAAAGGTATCCGGTGAGCCCGAACAGGATGTTGAAGCCGATCGCGAAGATCGCGTAGATCGCGAACTTCTGCATGAGGCCGGGATAGGCGGCGCCAAAGGGCGCCAGCCAGATCGGCATGGTCAGCACCACGGCAGCGAACACTGCGAGTGCGGCAAGGTCCTTGCGAGAAAGCGAGAACATGGTGGATCAGTTCTCCATGATTCCGCGCCGTCCCATCAGGCCGCGCGGACGCACGAGCAGGATGACGACTGCGACGAGATAGATGATGACCTGGTCGATGCCGGGGATGAGGGATTTCACCTCGGTCATCGAGGCGAAGGACTGCAGGATGCCGAGCAGGAAGCCGGCCGCGACCGCGCCGGGCAGCGAGCCCATGCCGCCGACCACGACGACGACGAAGCTCAGGACCAGGAAGTCCATGCCGAGGTGGTAGTTGGGCGCCAGCAGCGGCGTGTACATGACGCCGGCAACCCCCGCCACCACCGCCGCGAGCCCGAAGACGATGGTGAAGCGCCGGTCGATGTCGATGCCCATCAGCCCGACGGTCTCCCGATCGGCCATGCCGGCGCGCACCACCATGCCGAACGTGGTGAATTGCAGGAACGCGAACACGCCGCCGATGACCACGGCGGAAAACAGCAGGTAGATCAGCCGCCACCACGGATAGGTCAGCGTATGGGCCGCCATGCCGAACCAGACGCCGATGTCGGCCGCGCCGCGCAGATCGGACGGGATCGGCTGCGGCACCGGGTTGGCGCCGAAGAAGCTCCTGACGATCTCCTGCAGCACGATGGCAAGCCCGAAGGTGACGAGGATCTGCTCGGCATGGCTGCGCTTGTAGAAATGCTTGATGAGGCCGCGCTCCATTGCGATGCCGATGATCAGCATCGCCGGAATGGCGAGCAGGATCGAGATCGGCACCGAATAGTCGACCAGCACCGCGCCGAAGTCGCCGAACCAGTTCTGCACCAGCGGCGTGCGCACCTCGACCGGCGAGCCCCAGGGCGACAGCTTCTCCGGGTCGATGGTGACCGTCTCGAGGGTGATGAGGTAGCGGAAGGTGACGGCGCAGAAGCAGCCGAGCATGAACAGCGCGCCGTGGGCGAAATTGACGACGCCGAGCGTGCCGAAAACCAGTGTGAGGCCAAGGGCGATCAGCGCGTAGGCGCCGCCCTTGTCCAGCCCGTTGAGCAGCTGGGCCAGGAACACGTTCATCTAAGTAACCCTTCGATGCGAGACGGTGTGCATTGCGAATTCCAGGGGCAGAGCGCCTCCGCCCCGCCCGCGTACGGCAGGCGGGGCGGAGGCCGATGCCTTGGTCAGCACTTGTTGGGTTCGTATGGCCCGAGCTCGCCGCCGAAGATCGAGGCGTCATAGGTGACGTCCTCGCGCGGCGTCCGGCCGATCACGTTGAGCACGTCGAAGCGGCTGGACGGGTTCTCGTTGCCGCGCACCACCAGGACCTCCTTGAAGCACTGGTGGTCGGTGTCGCGGTAGACGGTGCGGCCGTTGCCCATGCCATCGAACTCGAAGCCCTCGAGCGCCTTGATGACTTCCGGCGGATAGAAAGTGCCGGCCCGCTCCACAGCGTCAGCGTAGAGGATGGCCTGCACATAGCCGGTGTGGGCCGACTGCGACGGCGGCTGGCCATAGGCCTCGCCATAGGACTTGGTGAAGGCCTTGGTGCCCTCGTCGTCCAGCGACCACTGCCAGTTCGAGGTGCCGATGATGCCCTTCACCGCTTCGCCCGCGCCCACCGCCATCAATTCGGAGAACATCGGCACAACGATCTCGAAGTTCTTGCCGTTGGCCTGCCGCTCGCGCAGGCCGAACTGCACCGCCTGCGGCAGCGAGTTGACCATGTCGTGGCCGTAGTGGTTGAGGATCAGCACGTCGGCGCCGGAGTTCAGCACCGGGGTGAGATACTGCGAGTAGTCGCCGAGGCCGAGCGGGGTTCGCACGGTTGCCACCGTTTCCCAGCCGAGCGCCTCGGTGGCGTTCTTGATCGATTCCTCCTGCGTCCAGCCCCAGGTGTAGTCGGCGGTCAGGTGATAGGCCCGCCGGTCGGTGCCGTATTCCTTGGCAAGGAACGGCGCGATGGCGACGCCCGACTGGTAGGCGTTGAAGAAGTGCCGGAAGCCGTAGCGGCGCTTGTCCTTGCCGGTGGTGTCGTTGGAGTGCGTCAGGCCGGACATGTAGATGACGCCCATTTCCTGGCACAGGCTCTGCTGGGCGATCGCCTCGCCGGAGGTGACCGAACCGGTGACCATGATGGCCTTGTCGCGCTCGATCATGCGCCGTGCCCCGTCGCGGGCGGCGTCGGTGTTGGTCTGGGTGTCGCCGGTCACGTATTCGACCTTGCGGCCGAGCACGCCGTTGCCCTTCAGCGCCGCGGGCTTCAGGGTGTTCAGCAGGCCGCCGTCCCCTTCGCCGTTGATGTGCTTGACCGCCAGTTCGTAGGCCTTGAGCTGCTCCAGCCCCTCTTCGGCATAGGAGCCGGTCTGCGGCACGTTGAAGCCGAAAACGATCTTGCCACTGGTCGGGTCGTTGCAGAAATTCTGCGCCCAGGCGCCCTTGGTGAATATATGAGGCGTGCTGAGCGCGACGATGCCGGCGCCGGCCCCCTTGAGCAGGCCTCGCCTGTTGGTCCGAAAGTTGGTCATTTCATCTCCTCCACGCGGCCGAGTCTTCGGGTCGCGGCAAGAGACTGTCACAGAATGTTATATTCTCAATAAGTATTTGACTTTACTTATCGATTTTGTCACAAAGCGCGAATTGGTAAATTCAAACCTGTAAAGAATTTACAATGGTCAAATTCAGGACGCCGATCGGGGCCCGCATCCGGCGCAAGCGCATCGCCGCCGGTCTGTCGCAGGTGGCCCTGGCTCGCATGCTGGGGATCTCGGCCAGCTATCTCAACCTCATCGAGAACAACAAGCGCAGCATCGGCGGCAAGCTGCTGCTGCGCATCGGCGAGCGGCTGGGCATCGATCTGGAGCATCTGTCCGGCGAGAGCGAGGCCCGCACCATCGCCGCGATCGGCGACCTGATGGCGGAGCCGCTGATGCGCGGAATCGAGATCGAGCCCCAGGCGGTTCGCGACCTCGTCGCCCGCTTTCCGGACGCGGGGACGGCACTCGCCCGCCTTCACCGCGCCTATGCCGACGCCACGATGGAGATCGAAACGCTCCGGCACCGGCTGAAGTCGGATCCGCTGCTGTCGGAAATGCTGCACGAGATCCTGAACCGCATCGCCGGCATCAAGTCCGGCGCCGAAATCCTTGCCGACATCCCGGACATCACCGAGGAGGAACGCCGGCGCTTCATCACCACCATCAATACCGAGGCGCGCGAGCTGGTTCCGACCACGCAGAGCCTGCTCGCCTATTTCGACCAGACCTCCGCCCGCCAGCGCCCGGTCTCGCCGATCAGGGAAGTGGACGAGGCGATCATCGCCCACAACAACCATTTTCCCGAGCTGGAGACGATCGCCGAAGCCCTGCGCGGGGAAATTGCCGGTACCGGCCCGATCGCGGAACAACCGCTTGCGGCGGCACTGGAGCGGCGGTTCGGGATTGCGTGCCGCATCGGCGGCAGCGCCGATCCGGGCACGCCCGAGCTCGTGTTCCCGGACACCACGCCCCGCCCGGCCCGGATATTCCGCATGCTGCGCGCCTACGCCTCGCACGCCTCCGCCGAAAGCCTCGGGCAAACCATGCACCGCCTCGAACTGTCCACCGAGGAGGCCAGGGGGCTCGCCCTGCGCGCGCTTTCCTCCTATGTCGCCGGCGCCATCATGATGCCCTATGACGCGTTCCTGGGCATGGCGGAGGAGAACCGCTATGACGTCGAGCTGCTGAGCGTGCTCGCCGGCGTCAGCTTCGAGCAGGCCGCGCACCGGCTGGTGACGCTGCGCGGCAAGGGCCGCGAAGGCCTGCCCTTCGGCTTTCTGCGCGCCGATCGCTCCGGGCGCCTCACCAAGCGCTTTCCGCTGCCCGGCCTGACGATACCGGGCTTCGGCCACGGCTGCCCGTTGTGGCCGATCTATGATGCGTTCGCGACCAGTGGCGTGGTGCGGCAGGTCTCCGTCTTTCCGGGCGGCGGGCGATTCCTGCTGGTGGCGAGGACCGTGTCCAAGCACGCCGCCCGGTTCGGCCAGAAGCCGCTGACATTCTCGATCATGCTGGCCTGCGACGTCGTCCACGCCGATCGCACCGTCTATGGCGACGGGCTGGATCTCGGTGGCGCCCCGGTCGAGGTCGGGCCGTCCTGCGTCCCCTGCCCGCGCCTGAGC
The DNA here is from genome assembly GCF_003046475.1 of Mycoplana dimorpha. Lineage (GTDB taxonomy): Bacteria > Pseudomonadota > Alphaproteobacteria > Rhizobiales > Rhizobiaceae > Mycoplana > Mycoplana dimorpha. The sequence goes on along the minus strand of NZ_PZZZ01000003.1, from coordinate 311,736 downwards.
TGCGCCCACCGGCAGGAGATCCCGGCCTGAGCCGGCCTAGGGCACCGCGACAATCTCCGCCGCCCGCAAGGTCGGCAGGGTTATCCGGAAGCAGGCGCCCGGCAGCACGCCCTTGGTCAGTTCCAGTCGCCCGTTCAGCTTGCCGACGATCTTGTGGCTGATGTTCAGACCAAGCCCCAGCCCTTGCGAATCGGGCATGCCGTCCGGCTCGGCCCGGACGAACTTGTCGAAGATCGTCTTGTGGTACATGGCCGGAATGCCCGGGCCGTTGTCGGAAATATCGACCACATAGCCCGCCTCGCAGCGCCGTGATGATATGTGAACCACGGGATCGGTCGCATCGTTGTGCGAGATCGCGTTGGCAATGACGTTGATGAACACCTGGCTCAGCCTGCCTGCATCGGCCGGCACGATGCAGCTCCCGGCCCGCGCACCGCTTTCGATCGAGACGCTGCGCTTGCGCGCCAGCGCCTCGCAGACGGCGATGGCCTGCTCGAGCACCTCCTCCGCATCGACCGGCACGTTCTCCCAGTCGCGCTTGCCTTGCTCGAGCGCGCTGAGATCGAGGATTTCGTCGAGCAGCTTCGTCAGCCGCACGCTCTCATTGTGGATGGTGGTGATGAAGCGCGCCCGCTGTTCGGGCGTGAGTTCGTCGGGCGCCATCAGGATTTCGGCAAAGGAGCGGATCGAGGTCATCGGCGTGCGCACCTCGTGGCTGACCTGCGACAGGAATTCGTCCTTCTGCTGATGCAGCTCCTTCAGCAGCGCATTCGCCTCCTTCAGCTGCTGGGCGGTGGAATGCAGCTCCTGCGACTTCACCTCCAGCGCATGCGAATATTCGATCGCCTGCTGGGTTTCATCGGCGATCTGCATCATCTCCTCCAGCGAGATCGCATCGCCGGCAATCGCCTTGGTCAGCAGGATATGCGCCGACGCCGACCCGATCGAGCCGGCCAGTTCGCGCTCCAGCCGGGCAATGAAGTCGGCCGGAACGCCCTGCTGGGGCGTGGTCTGCCGGTGCGGCACGCCGGCCGAATCAAACAGCGCCCGCGCCCGGCTCCAGCCCAGAACCCGCTCGGCCACGAAGAACAGCTCGCTGGTGCTGGCGGAGCCGCGCAGGATGCGCGGCTTGAACGACCGGGCGCGCCGGAACACGTCGACGAACAGCGCCGCCTGGATCCGCTCCAGCGCAGTCTGGCTGGTCAGCGCCGAGCCACACAGCAGCATCGTGACATTCGTCAGCATGCTCCAGAACACCGAGTGCACCAGCGGATCCATGCCCTCCATGCCGAACAGCGCCTCGGGGCGCAGGGCCCGGATGCCCCAGGGTCCGTTGGCCACCACCTCGGCAACCACCGGGCTGAATGTGGCGAAGGACGGCAGGAACAGCGTCCAGGCCCAGACGACGAAGCCGGCCGAGATCCCCGCCAGCGCCCCCTTCATCGTCGCGGTCCGCCAGTAGAGTGCCGCCAGCATGGCGGGCAGGAGCTGGGCGACCCCGCCAAACGAGATCAGCCCGATTGGCGCCAGCGCGTCGGAGCCTTGCGTCAGCCAGAAATAGAGAAAGCCGAGCAGCAGCATCACGGCAATCGAGATGCGGCGGCTGCGCAGCAGCAGCTTTGCGATGTCGCGCTCGCCGGCCTCGTCTGCCGTGGAGGCGGCCCGCAGCGCCAGCGGCACGACGATGTGGTTCGACACCATGATCGACAGCGCGATCGAGGCGACGATGATCATCGAGGTGGCGCTGGAGAAACCGCCGATGAAGGCAAAGAGCGCCAGCGCGTCATGCCCGGTCTCCATCGGCAGGGTCAGCACGAACATGTCCGGATTCGACCCCGCCGCCATGGTCGACTGACCGTAGAGAGCGATCGGCAGGATGAACACGCTCATGGCCAGCATATAGCAGGGAAAGGCCCAGCTTGCGGTGCGCAGGTGGTCCTCGTTGGCATTTTCGACCACGGTGATCTGGAACTGCCGCGGCAGGCAGATGACGGCGCAGGCCGACAGGAACAGCACGGCGACCCAACGGCTGCCGAACGGCTCGCTCTCATGGATGCGCACGCCCGCCTCCACGGCGCGCGCATAGATGTCGGCGATGCCGCCGCCGACGCCGAAAACCACGAAGATGCCGACTGCGAGCAGCGCCAGCAGCTTTACCACGGCCTCGAAGGCGATCGCCGCCACGACGCCCGGGTGCTGCTCGCGGGCGTTGACGTTGCGGGTGCCGAACAGGATGGTGAACACCGCCATGCCGATCGCGACCCCCAGCGCCAGCGTCACCTCGTCGAGCGTGGCCAGATGGTCGGTTCCGCCGCCCTTCGCGACCGACACGGCCTGGATGGAGGTGGTGATGGCCTTCAGTTGCAGGGCGATATACGGGGTGATGCTGACCACCGCGATCAGCGTGACCAGAACCGCCACCCGGCTCGACTTGCCGAAGCGGGACGACAGGAAATCGGCGATCGAGGTGATGTGCTGGCTGTGGGCGATGCGGATCAGCTTGCGCAGCAGGAACCACCAGCCGACGAAGACCAGCGTCGGCCCCATGTAGATCGCCAGAAATTCCAGCCCGCTGCGCGCCGCGGTGCCGACGGCGCCGTAGAATGTCCAACTCGTGCAATAGACCGAGATCGACAGCGTGTAGACGATCGGCGAGCGCAAGAAACCGGCATTGCCCGTCTTGGCCCGCGCGTCCGACAGATAGGCGAGCAGGAACAGCAGCCCCACATAGCCGACCGCCGTCAGGATGACGAAATCGGGCGACAGCATCATGTCCGGTCCGGTGCTGCCGGGGCCGGTCGGGAGGGCTGGTCCGCCTCCGCCACGGGCGTCGGCTCGCGGAACGGCCGGCGGCGCGACAGCAGCACCGCCGCTGCGATGATGAGGAGCCAGACCCCGAACAGGTACAGCACCTCGACCGGCACGCCGTACGGGGTGCGCAGATCCTCAAACAGGTTCAGAAGCGGCGGCAGCAGCAGCACGACGCCCAAAAACGGCACCAGGAACGCGACGTCCTCGCGCTCGGCGGGCTCTTCCTTCGGGGTGGCCGGCGGGCTAGGCATGGGCGCGGGAGGCGGCCGGGCGCGGCCGGCTGTCGAGAATGCGCCGCACGGCGTCGACCACCTCGCCGTTGGCATAGGGCTTGGTGATGAAACCGTCCGCCTTCAGGTCCATGGCCGCCTGCCGGTCGTACTGCTGGCCTCGTGCGGTGAGGATCAGTACGGGGGTCGAGGCCAGCGCCGCGTTGGAGCGCAGGATCTTCAGGACGTCGAGACCGCCGCGCTTGGGCAGCATGATGTCCAGGAGCACGAGCCGCGGCTGAAAACGCAACGCCGCCTGCAACGCGGCCTCGCCGTCGCGCGCCACGCCGACGGACCAGCCGCAACGGGTGAGGATGAATTCAAGCGATTCCAGAATCGCCTGTTCATCTTCCACAATGAGAATGTCCGTCATCACAGCAGCCCCTCCCAAAGGCTGTGACCGGTTCTGCCGCCCCCATGCGATTGCGGCTGCCGGAACTTCGTCCGGTCTTCTTCTTCTTCTAGGCTCCTATCCCAGTCCAAATCGGCCGCTAAATCAAGCCGTCCCGCTCGCAAGGCTGGCATGGCGGCGCGCCGCGGGGCTGATCCGCCGGGCCGGCGGGGCCGCTGCGCGCCGCCAAGGCGCAGTTGCTAACGGGCGTTGATCTGTCGAAATCCCGTTTGGCGCCACCGCCGTGCCGATCTGCGTCGGCGGGGTCGGCCGGCAGCTGATCGGGATTGCGGCCTTGCGTTGCGGAACCGGTCCGACAATCCGCCGCAGTTGCCGTGGCCAGGCACCGGCGGCATTTGCTTTCGGCCCGATGTCGTGCAGGATGCCGGAGAGTTCCTGCCGGAGAAGACAAATGTACAAGCACATTCTGATCGCCACCGATGGATCCGAACTTGCCCGCAAGGGCCTCGAACACGGCCTCTCGCTCGCCAAGCCGCTCCACGCGAAAGTCACCGTCCTGACCGTTTCCGAACCGCTGCGCCAGGAGATGGCGAGTGCCGCCCGCCTGGGCGGCATCGAAGATCCCGTCGGGCGCTATGACCAGCAGATCGACGCAATCATGAAGGAACGGTTTTCCTATATCGAACGGCGCGGCGCCGAACACGGCGTGCCGGTCGATCTGGTGCATGAAATCAATGAATCGCCTGCCGAAGCCATCGCCAGCTTCGCCAAGCTGAACGGTTGCGATCTCATCGTGATGTCCTCGCACGGCCGGCGTGGCGTGCAGAAGGTCCTGCTCGGAAGTCAGACCTCCGAGGTGCTGGTGAAGACCAGTGTGCCGGTGCTGGTGATCCGCTAATCAACCCCACCACTCCAGGTCGTCGGCGTCGGGCGGATCGCCCGGCCGCGATCTCATGGCGACATCAGGGCCGCAAACCCCGAGGCAAATCGCGTGCTTTCCTTTTCACGCGATCTGTTCTAGACGGCGGCTGGTATGAAAATGCCATTCGAGGCTGGCCGGCGGCAGCCGGTTTCGTCTTTTCGGTTGGCACGACGCTCGTCGCGGGCAGGTCGCGCCGGCGATGCGAACCTGGAGACATGCGGCGAACAGCCATCGGCGACCTGTATTCATTCTCCCTCAACTTCGGCCCGGCAAGTCCATTTCGCGGCAGCGTGCGCGCCGGAATCTCCACCGTGGGATCTGGGAGACATGCATTGGTGAAAGTTGATTAGAGACGGGAGACTTCCTTGACAGTGACCACGGAAACAGAACGCATCGAAGTGGATTCGATCGGCCCGGTGGCGATTCCGGCCGATGCCTATTACGGGCCGCAGACAGCGCGCGGCATCGCCAACTTCCCGATATCGGGTATCCCGATCAGCCATTTCCCCCTGTTCATCACGTCGTTGGCCTACGTCAAGATGGCCGCAGCCCGTGCCAATGTCAGGGTCGGCGACCTGGCCCCCGGCAAGGGGGAGGTGATTTGCCGCGTCTGCGAGGAAATCATCGCCGGCCAGCATCTCGACGCCTTCCCGCTCGACGTCTTCCAGGGGGGCGCCGGCACCTCCACCAACATGAACATCAACGAGGTCATCGCCAATCGCGGCCTCGAGATCCTCGGACTGCCGCGCGGCAGCTACGACGCCCTACACCCCAACAACGACGTCAATCTCTCGCAGTCGACGAACGACGTCTATCCGACCGCCATCCGCCTGGCGATCCTGCTTTCGCAGGAAAAGCTGCGCGAAGCGCTGGAGTTGCTCGCAAGCGCCTTCGCGGCAAAGGCCGAGAGCTTCGACGACGTGATCAAGCTCGGCCGCACCCAGCTGCAGGACGCGGTCCCGATGACGCTCGGACAGGAGTTCGAGGCCTTTGCCGCCACCTTGCGCCAGGACGTCGCCCGGCTCGGGGAAATCGCATCGCAGTTTTGCGAGGTCAATCTCGGCGGAACCGCCATCGGCACCGGCATCAACACGCGCGCCGGCTACCAGGAGGCGGCCGTCGATGAGCTGAGGGCCGTTACCGGGTTGCCTATGACGGCGGCGGGCAACCTCATCGAAGCCAACTGGGACACCGGAGCCTTCGTGCTGTTTTCGGGCATGCTGAAGCGCACGGCGACGAAGCTTTCCAAGATCTGCAACGACCTTCGACTTTTGTCGAGCGGCCCGCGTGGCGGCCTGAACGAGATCAATCTGCCTGCCCTGCAGCCCGGCTCGTCGATCATGCCTGGCAAGGTCAATCCCGTCGTGCCCGAGGTGGTCAATCAGGTCGCCTTCCAGATCATCGGCTATGACCTGACGATCACCCTGGCCTCCGAGGCCGGCCAGTTGCAGCTGAACGTAATGGAGCCGGTGATCGTCTACAACGCGCTTCATTCGATCGAACTGCTGACGAACGCGGTCAATACGCTGCGCACCAGATGCGTCGACGGAATAACCGCAAACCCCGAGAATTGCCGCAAGCACCTGGAGGCGAGCACCGCCGTCGCCACGGCGCTGACCCCGGCCATCGGCTACGAGCGTGCCGCGGACCTCGCCAAGGAAGTCCTGGCAACCGGCAAGACCATCGGCGAGATCCTGGCGCTGCAGGCCGATCTGCCGGAGGAACTGATCGCGCAAACCACCGACTTGCAGGCGTTGCTCCGGCCGGCCCCCGCCAGGGTCGGGTCGTGATGTTCGCGCCGTATCCCGGTAACGCCGCCCGTTGAACCGCTGCCCCGGCGCTTCACGGAAGCGCCGGGGCAGGGCCGCCGCAGGTGCGGTCAACCGTCCAGCGCAGCGTCATCCCTGAAAACTGCCAACGAATGTTTCTTATCGGTCGCCGCCTGACGTAGGGTTGCGACCGATAGATATTTCGGGAGGGATTTCAGTTGACGATCCATGACAAGTTCAGCCGCCTCGGCACCGACAACGCTCCCGGCCAGGAGGTCCGTCAAAAGCCGGGCGGCCTCGAGGCCATGATGCGCGGCGGCAGGCTGGAAGGGCGTCCGGTCGATTTCTCGCACGGTGACGTGGACGCCTTCGCCCCGACGCCTGGCTCCTTCGAGGTGTTCTCCGAGGGCGTCGCGACGGGTGGCTGCCAGGCCTATACGGAGTATCGTGGCGCGCTGACGATCCGCCAGGAGCTTGCCGAGCGGCTGACCACCTTCACCGGCGCCCCTGTCGACGGCGAGGAGGGCATGATCATCACTCCCGGCAGCCAGGGCGCGCTCTTTCTGGCCGTCGCCTCGACCGTCACGCGCGGCGACAAGGTTGCGATCGTGCAGCCCGACTATTTCGCCAACCGCAAGCTGGTCGAGTTCCTCGAAGGCGAAATGCTGCCGGTCCGGCTGCACTATGAGAGAGGCGAGGGGCGGGCCGGCCTTGATCTGGACCAGCTGGAAGACGCCTTCAGGGCCGGCGCGAAGGTGTTTCTTTTCTCCAACCCGAACAACCCGGTCGGGGTGGTCTATTCCCGCGAGGAGATCGAGGCCATCGCCGCGCTGGCAAGCCGATACGGTGCGACGGTGATCGTCGACCAGCTCTACGCGCGGCTCGTCTATTCCGATGTCGCCTACACCCACCTGCGCGCCGGCAGGATCGAGGCGCAGAACGTCATCACCATCATGGGCCCGTCCAAGACCGAATCCCTCAGCGGCTACCGGCTGGGCGTCGCCTTCGGCTCCAGGGAGGTGATCGCCCGCATGGAGAAGCTGCAGGCGATCGTGTCGCTGCGCGCCGGCGGCTACAGCCAGGCGGTCCTGCGCACCTGGTTCAACGAGCCGGAGGGCTGGATGGCGCAGCGCATCCGCTACCACGAAGCGATCCGGAACGATCTGCTGAAGGTCTTCCGGGCCGGTGACGGCATTCGCGTGCGCACCACCGAAGCCGGCAGCTACGTCTTCCCCAGCCTGCCGGCGCTCTCCGTTTCCGGCCCGGACTTCGTCCGCATCCTGCGCCTTCAGTCAGGCGTGATCGTCACGCCGGGAACGGAGTTCAGTCCCTTTTCCGGAAACTGCGTGCGCCTGAACTTTTCGCAGGATCATGCCGCCGCCGTTGCCGCCAGCGAGCGTATCGTGGCCCTCGTCGAGCGGTACCGCGCCTGACGAACCGATCGCGCCTGCCATTGAGCGGATCATCGGCGAAATAGCTCTGGTCAACACGGTGGCCGGCCGCGAGCTCCTACGCCAATCGATGCCGCCAATGGCGCACGCTTCGCGCACGAATGGCGGGGATCGTCAATACGGAGGACTCCGGTTTTTCGGGGCTTACGACCGATTGGTGTAGTTCGTTGCCCGGGAAAAATTGGCAGAATGCCCTTTGACCAGGGATCAATCCGCCGCAGGACCGAACGCGTCACGCGCGTACGCTCGTTGAACGGAGGCGGAGCATGTTCACGCTGAGCTTCGAGCACCACGACCTGTTGAGCATGTCCGGCGACATGCGCAAGCAGTTCCTCCGGGCCACCGGCTGGCGCACCCTGTGGCGCGTGGGCCGCCGCGGTGCAGCCCTGGCCCGATCCCCCATCTCCATCGACGCCCTGTTCGTCGCTCGGTCAAGTTCGCCGGTGCGGCAATGCCAGCGTGCGAGCAGGGCACCGGTGCGCTCTTCCCGCCTGGCAGAACGACGATTTCCATGAACCGGTCAAAGCCAACCCAGGGAGTATCCAATGACCCAGGAACTTTACGCAGACGGCGTGGGCGAGATCACCGTGACCGGCACGATCGTGCGGATCGACTTTGTTTCGCTGTCGGCCACCGAGCGTGACGCGAACAACAACCCCACGCAGGAATTCCGCCAGCGGGTGATCATGCCGGTGGACGCGTTCGCAAACGCCGTCGACCTGATGCAGAAGGCCTTTACCGGCCTGGTCGAGGCGGGGGCCATCCGGCGCATCGGCGACATCCAGAGCGTCACGGCCGGCGAAACACCCCGGCCGGCGGGGCCGACGAACGAATCGCCGAATTTCAACTGAGGGCGCTGTTCGGTAGGCATCATGATCGCGCAGCAGCACACCAACCTCCAGTGCCTTGCGCTCGTCGCGCGCCATCATGGTGTCGACCTCTCCGCCGAACGGCTGATGCACGACTACGCCGTGGGCGATCAGCCCGTCACCACGCGCCGGCTGCTGCGCATGGCAAAGGACGCCGGCTTGCGCGCCCGCCATGTGCGCCTCACCTGGGACGCCCTGTTTACCGTTGGCAATGCCTATCCGCTGCTTGCCGAACTCGCCAACGGCAACTGGGTCGCCATTGCCGGCGTCGCTGAAGACGGTGCCGAACGGTTGGTCCGCGTGTTCGACCCGCTAGCCCAGCGCCCCGAGTTCATCATGCTCGACAAGAAGCGGTTCACGCGGTCCTGGCACGGGTCGATCGTGCTGGTGAAGCGAAGCTATCGCCTCTTCGACAGCGATCAGCCCTTTCGCCTGCGCTGGTTCGTTCCCGAAATCGTCCGCCAGCGCGCACTGTTCCGCGATGTCGCGGTGGCGGCGTTCGTGCTCTACGCGCTGGGCCTGACCACGCCGATCTTCTTCCAGCTCGTGATCGACAAGGTGCTGGTGCACCAGAGCTATGCGACGCTGACGGTCCTGACCGTCGGCATCGGCGTGGCGCTCATCTTCGACGCCGCCTTCACCTTCCTGCGCCGCTATCTCCTGCTCTATGCCACCAACAAGATCGACATCAGGATCGCGACGCGAACCTTCGGCCATCTCCTCGATCTGCCGATCGCCCTGTTCGAGCAGTCGTCGGCCGGCGTCATCGTCAAGCACATGCAGCAGACGGGGCGGATCCGCGAGTTCCTGACCGGCCGGCTCTTCCTGACCCTGCTCGACGGACTTTCGCTGCTGGTCTTCATCCCGGTCCTGCTTCTCTACAGCGTCAAGCTGACCTTCGTGGTGCTCGGTTTCGCAGCGCTCGTCGGTCTGGTCGTGCTCGTGTTGATCGGCCCGTTCCAGAGGCGACTGCAGGCGCTCTACCAGGCCGAGGGGGAGCGGCAGGCGCTGCTCGTCGAAACCGTGCACGGGATGCGGACGGTGAAGTCACTGGCGCTGGAGCCGCGTCAGCGGCGGGTCTGGGACGACCGCTCCGCCGCGGCGATCTCGGTGCGCTTCCGCGTCGACAAGATCTCGTCGGTCGCCCAGGCGATGACCGGGCTGCTGGAGAAGCTGATGAGCGTCGCCATCGTCGGGCTTGGCGCGCTCGACGTGTTCGGCGGGACCATGACGATCGGTGCGCTGGTGGCGTTCAACATGCTGGCCGGCCGGGTCTCCGGGCCGCTCGTGCAGATCGTCACGATGGTTCACGAATACCAGGAAGTGGCGCTGTCGGTGCGCATGCTCGGCGAGATCATGAACCAGCGCCGCGAGCAGTCCGGCCGCGGGCGGGGCATGCGGCCGCAGTTCAGCGGCCAGATCGAGTTCGACCGGGTCACCTTCCGCTACGCGCCCGATCTCGCCCCCGCGCTAGACGACGTCTCGTTCACGGTCCCGGCGGGGTCGGTCTTCGGCATCGTTGGCAAGAGCGGCTCCGGCAAGACCACGGTGACGCGCCTGATCCAAGGGCTGTACCAGAACCAGCAGGGGCTCGTCCGCATCGACGGACACGACAGCCGGGAGATCGACCTCGTCCATCTCCGGTCCAGCATCGGCGTCGTGCTGCAGGACAATTTTCTGTTCCGCGGCACGGTTCGCGACAACATCGCAGCGGCAAGGCCGGATGCCAGCATCGAGGAGATCGCCAGGGTGGCGCGCATCGCCGGCGCCCAGGAGTTCGTCGAACGGCTGCCGCGCGGCTTCGAGACCATGCTGGAGGAAAATGCCGCCAACCTGTCGGGCGGCCAGCGGCAGCGCCTGGCCATCGCCCGCGCGCTGATCACCGATCCCAAGCTGCTCATTCTCGACGAGGCCACCAGCGCGCTCGATCCCGACAGCGAGGCGATCCTGCGGCAGAACCTGAGCCAGATCGCCGCCGGACGAACCGTGATCATCGTTTCGCACCGGCTGTCGACGCTGGTCGATGCCAACGCCATTCTCGTCGTCGAACGCGGCAAGGTGGCCGACATCGGCCGCCACGACCAGCTGATTTCGCGCTGCATGACCTATCGGCATCTGTGGACCCAGCAGACGAGGCAGGTCGCATGAGCACCGCAGACGAAAGACCGCCGGAGAACCTCCCCGCCCCGATCAAGCGCCCCGGGACGGACCTGGTCGTGCAGCGCGCCTTTTTGCCGGTCATCGCCGAATTCCAGTCCGACGCGGTGGAACTGGAGGAACGCGCGCCCCCCAGGATCGCCCGGCTGACGCTTTACGGCGTCACGGCGCTGATCGGCGCCGCCGTGCTCTGGGCGTGCGTGTCGCGCATCGACGAGGTCGTGGTCGCCCCCGGCAAGCTCATCACCACCCAACCCACCATCGTCGTCCAGCCGCTGGAAACCTCGATCATCCGCACCATCGAGGTCGCGACCGGCGACGTGGTTCGCGCCGGCCAGACACTGGCGACGCTCGACGCCACCTTCAGCCAGTCCGACGTCGACCAGAACCGCACCAAATTTGCCGCCCTGGACGCCCAGGTGAAGCGGATCGAAGCCGAACTTCAGGGTGCGGACTACACGCTGCTTGCCGGCGGCACGCCGGACGAGGTGTTGCAGGCACGGCTCTTCAGCCAGCGGCGGGCGTTCTACCTGGCCCAGGTCCAGAACTTCGACCAGCAGATCGCCGGCCAGGTCGCGACCCTCGCCTCGAGCGCGGACCAGCAGGCGCTCCTGGGCTACCGGCGCGAAACGCTGAGCCGGATCGAGGCCGCCCGCGAGACGCTCTACAAGAAGGACAGCGGGTCGCTGATCACCTTTCTCGGGGCCCGCGACCTGCGTCTCGACGTCGAGGTGGAACTGACCGAGGTGCGCGGCAAGGCGGCCGAAGCCCGGCACATGCTGGCCAAGCTCCGGGCAGACCGGCAGGCCTTTATCGAAGACTTCCGCCGCGCCGCCATGGAACAGCTGGTCGAGCTGCGCAACCAGCGCGATACGGTCGGCGAGGAGCTGAAGAAGATGGGCCTGCGGCGCGACATGGTCGCACTCGTCGCTCCGGCCGACGCGGTCGTTCTCGATCTTGCGCAGCGTTCGGTCGGCTCGGTGGTGCGCGAGGCCGAGCCGATCGTAACGCTCGTCCCGCTGAACGTGCCGCTGGAAGCGGAGGTATCGATCAGTTCGCGCGACATCGGACGGGTGACCGCCGGCAAGGAGACCCGGGTCAAGTTCGACGCCTATCCGTTCCAGAAATACGGCACCGCGTCCGGCACGGTCCGCACGATCAGCCGCGACGCCTTCGTCCCGCCGCAGCAGGACGCCCCCGAGGACCCGTCCAAGGCAGCCTTCTTCAAGGCCCGGGTGCTGCTTACCGACGCGCAGCTCCACGCATCCGGCGAACCGGTGCGGCTGCTGCCCGGCATGACGGTGTCGGCGGAGATCAAGGTGGGGCACCGCACGGTCATCTCGTATTTCCTCTACCCGCTGCTGCGCGGGCTCGACAGTGCGATCCGGGAGCCGTGAGGCTCCGGCGCGCGAACGCCTGCCGCGGCGGGCCGGCGGCGTTGCACCGGGCCGACGGCCGCGGTACCGTGCAAGCGGTGGCATGAATGAAGTGATTGATGGATGGCCGGGAGAAGCCCGGTCGTCGCCGTTTCACCCGTCGCATGAGGAGCCGGGAACATGGCCCTCGTCCTCGCCCTTGGCCTGATCGCCTTCAAGGTCGCGCTGCTGATCGTGATGCTGCTGCTGTTGCCCTTGCCGCTGACCTGGCTGGAACGCAAGATCGCCGGACATATCCAGCAGCGGATGGGTCCGATGCGCGTCGGCTGGCACGGGCTGCTGCAGCCGGTGGCGGACGGCATCAAGCTCCTGACCAAGGAGGACCACATTCCGGCCGAGGCGGACCGCTTCCTGTTCAAGCTCGCGCCGATCCTGGCGCTCGCCCCGCCCTTCGTGGTGTTCGTCGCCGTTCCCTTCGGCGAGAAAGTCTCGGTCCTCGGCCATGATATCTCGCTCTACGTCTCGAACATGAACATGGCGCTGCTCTTCGTCTTCGCGGTGCTCGGCATCGAGGTCTATGGCGTGATCTTCGGCGGCTGGGCCGCCAACAGCAAATACGCCGTGCTCGGCAGCCTCAGGACCTGCGCGCAGATGATCAGCTACGAGATCCCGATGGGGTTCGCGGTCATCGGCGTCGTGATGATGGCGCAATCCATGAGCCTGCTCGAAATCGTCCGCGCGCAGGCCGACGTGTGGAACATCGTCTACCAGCCGGTCGGCTTCATCGTGTTCTTCGTCGCGGGGCTCGCCGAAGCGCAGCGCATCCCCTTCGACCTCGCCGAAGCGGAAGGCGATCTCGGGGCCGGGTTTCATACCGAATACAGCGGCATCCGCTTCGCCTTCTTCATGGTCAGCGAATACGTGATCATGGTGCTGGTCTCGGTGCTGACGGTGATCCTGTTCTTCGGCGGCTGGAACGGCGTGCTGATCCCGTTGCCGCCGCTCCTCTGGTTCGCGCTCAAGGTGGCGTTCTTCGTCTACGTGTTCATGTGGTTCCGCTTCACCTTCCCGCGCTACCGTTATGACCAGTTGATGGCGATCGGCTGGAAGGTCTTGCTTCCCCTGTCGTTGGCGAACATAATTATCACAGGTGTCGTTATCTCTTAGGAGCCGCCGATGTCGCGCGCTCTGGACAAGGCTGGAACGTGGATCGGCTGGGCGTTTTTCGCCGATCTGGCAAGCGGGCTTGCCCTGACGATCGGCTACATGTTCTCCCGCCCCGTCACCATGCAATATCCCGACAGGGAGAAATGGCTCCCCTACTCGCGCTACCGCGGCCACCATTTCCTCAAGCGCGACGAGGCCGGCGAAATCAAATGCGTCGCCTGCGAGCTCTGCGCGCGGATCTGTCCCTGCGACTGCATCGAGGTCGTCCCCTATGAGGACGAAAACGGCCAGCGCCATCCGGCCAAGTTCGAGATCGACACGGCCCGCTGCCTGTTCTGCGGGCTCTGCGAGGACGCCTGTCCGGCCGATGCGATCGCACTCGGCCAGCAGTACGAGTTCTCCAGCTTCTCCTCGCGCGACCTCGTGATCGGCCGGGACGATCTGCTCGCCAAGCCCGGCAAGGCGATGACCGGGGGCGGCGTGGTCGCGGCCCGCCTGAACACCGCAGAGGCGCTTCAGGTCGAGGCGAGCGCGCTACGCGGCTATGACTGGTGGCGGAATATCAGACGCAGGTGAACGCGCGCCGGCCGCCGCGCGAAGATTAGGAGGGTCAGATGCTGCTCCACCATATTCTGCAGGGGAAGTCGCCCGAGGTGATCTCGGTCACGCCGGACGAGACGATGCTGGAGGTCCTGCGGCTGTTCCGCGACAACAACATCGGCTTCGTGATCGTTCGCGGCGCACCGGGAGAATGCCTGGGAACCCTGTCCGAGCGGGACTGCTGCAGGGCGATCGCCGAATACGGAACCGAGGCTCCGTTGATGCGGGTTGCCGACATCATGAACCTCAGCGTGCCGACCTGCTCGATGCACGACGTGCTGCCGGTGGCGATGGCCATCATGACCGAACGGCGCACCCGGCACGTGCTGGTCATGGACGGCGACACGCTCGCGGGCATCGTCAGCATCGGCGACGTGGTCAAGCACAGGCTCGAGGAGGCGATGCGCACGGAGCAGGATTTGCACAACTACATCGCCGGAGTGAGCTACCACTGACGCCGCTGCAGGCGTCCCGACGGCATGCCGCAGCGCAAGATCAGGCCGTTCCGCCTTCGATGCCCTGGCCGCCTTGCTGCGATCCTGTCGCGATGTCCCCGACCTGGGCAACGACGATGGCCAGTGCGCTTTCGACCTCCACCGGGCAAGGATACTCGCCGCGTCGCATCAGGCTGTTGAGGCGAAGGGCCCGGTAGTTCTCGGGGATGAACACCAGGCCCTTCGGAAAGCGCCTGTTGACCCTGAGCGTCGCGGTCAGCTTGCCTTGGGAGGATCGCACAATTATCTCCTCACCGTCCGACAGACCCCGCTGCATCGCATCCGCCATGCTCATCTCGATATAGGGATCGTCGGCGACGGTGTTCAGGATTTCCGAGTGCTCGGTGAGATAGCCGTCATGGAACAGGCTGTTGCCGGTGATCAGCATCAGCCGGTCGGATGCGGCCGCCGCAGGCGGAGGCGCGAAGAACCGGCCGTCCGTCCGCGTCGGGGTCGTGCGGGTGAAAGCGCCGTCCAGGCCAAGCTCGTCCCGTGCCAACCCGTGATAGGCCGGAACCAGATGGGCGATCTCGTCGAAGATTCCCTCCGGCGCCGATGGCTGCAGCGGTCGCCCGCGGGCCGCCGCGACGATGTCGAAGATCGCCAGGTTATCCCGCGCCGCGAACCGCTGTTCGCGGAACTTCGCGACCGTCTGGATCCGGCCCTCGTTGTTGGTGAAGGTGCCGGCCTCCTCTCCGTAGCCCGCCGCCGGCAGCACGACGTCGGCCAGGCCGGCCGTCTCCGTGAGGAAGGCGTCCTGCACGATCAGCAGGTCCGCGGACCCGAGCGCCCGCTGCACGAATGCCCGGTCGGGACAGGACAGCAGCGGGTCGCTTCCGATAATGTAGAGCATGCCCATTTGCCTCCGGTCGCAAAGGTCGAGCATCGCACCGAAATCGGCGCCCGGTTCGGCCGGGACGTCGGCGCCCCAGACCTCGCCGAGGGCTGCGCGCGCCACACTGTCGGCAACCGGCCGCAGTCCCGGCAGCGCCGCCGGCAACACCCCCATGTCCCAGGCGCCCAGCTGGTTGGCGCGGTCGAAGAGGAACTGCATCACCGGCGCCTTGTCGAGCAGCCTGAGAAGCTGGAGCAGGTTTCCGAGTTGCTGCAGGCTGAGGCGCGCTTCGGGCGATCGCAGCAAATCGACGCTGACGAGCAGGGCAACGCTCCGGCTTTCCATCAGCGCCGCGGCCATCGGGTGCCCATCCTCACTGGCGGCGGCCGCCGATCCGCTGGCCGTCGCGCCGACCGCTGCGAACACCTCCCCCGGCAATGCCTGGCCGGCCGCCGCCACGAGGCCGGCCACCACCGCACCGATGCTCGCCGACTCGCCGCCCGGAGGGGCGCGAACCACCGCCCGCGCGTCGGCGTCAAGGCGGGACGGCCGCGTCGAGAGCATCAGCAGGCGGGTCCCCCGCCGCCGCGCCGCGTCGCGCAGCAGGTATTCGGTGACCGGATTCTCCTCGCTCACGTTGCCGCCGACGACCAGCACGCAATCGTTGCCGAGCACGTCTTGCAGCGGCGCGCGGCTGTAATAACCCGCCAGCAGCGGGGCCAGGGTGTCGACCGGCGTCGACCAGCGCGACGAGCAGTCGACGCTGTTGGTGGAAAACACCGTCCGCATCAGCTTCTGGAACTGGTAGAGCACCTCGTTGGGCAGGCGCGGCGAGGCCAGACCGCCGGCTTGCTTGCTGGCGACGGCGACCAGCCGCTGGCGCAGATAGTCGCCCGCCTCCTCCCAGGACACCGGCACCAGCGCCCCGTCGCGGCGGACCATCGGCCGCTTGATGCGATCCGAGCTCTCGATGAAATCGAGGCCGAAGCGGCCGCGCACGCAGAGCGTTTCGCGGTTGATGCCGTGCTCCTGCTTGGAGCGGACCCGCATGAACTCGCCCTTGCGCGCGCCGACGGTCAGCTGGCAGCCGGTGCCGCAATGCGGGCAGATCGTGTCGGTCTCGGCAAGGTCCCAGGGCCGTGCCTTGTAGCGATAGGGGAAGCTCATCAGCGCGCCGACCGGGCAGACCTCGACGCAGTTGCCGCACTGGTCGCAGCTGGCAAGGCTGCCCTCGAAGCCGGTGACGGCGGTATCCATGCCCTTTTCGACCGTGCCGAGCGCCACCGCGCCGACAACCTCCTCGCACATCCGCACGCAGCGCTGGCACTGGATGCAGCGGTTGACGTTCATGATGATGACCGGGCTGAGGCGGATGTCCTTGGAATGGAACACGCGCTTGGCGTCGCGGAATTGGCTTTCGCGCGGCCCGTAGGCCATCACCATGTCCTGCAGCTCGCACTCGCCGCCCTTGTCGCAGATCGGGCAGTCGAGCGGGTGGTTGGCGAGCAGCATGTCGAGCATCGACGAGCGCGTCTCCTCGATCAGCGGCGTATTGGTCCGCACCACCATGCCGTCCATGATCGCGGTGGCGCAGGCCGGCTGCAGCCGCCGCTGCCCCTCGATCTCCACCAGGCACATGCGGCAGGAGGCCAGCGCCGGCAGCCGCTTCATGTAGCAGAAGGTCGGGATCGCGATGCCGAGACGCTCGGCGGCCTGCAGCACCGTCGAGCCGGCCTCGACCTCCAGCGTCTGCCCATCGATCGTGATGCTAGCCATTGTTCCTCGCTGCCTTCTTTCCTGCACGCTCCTTCAGTGGAACGGACAGCGCCGCTCCTCGACATGGGCGGCGAATTCGTCGCGAAAATGCTTCAGCGCCGCCCGCAACCCCATCGCCGCACCATCGCCGAGCGCACAGAATGTGTTGCCGAAAATGCCCTTGCAGAGCATGTCCAGTTGCTCCAGGTCACCCGGGGCGCCCTCGCCGGCCTCGATCCGGCGCATCACCTTCACGGCCCAGTTCAGCCCCTCCCGGCACGGCGTGCACTTGCCGCAGGACTCATGGTGGAAGAACTCGACGATCCTGGTGGCGACCTTGACCATGCAGGTCGTGTCGTCGATCACCACCACCCCGGCCGAGCCGAGCATCGAGCCGGCGGCGGCCAGCGAATCGAAGTCCATCCCGACCTCCAGCCCGCTCGCCGGGATCACCGGCGCCGACACCCCGCCCGGGATCACCGCCTTGATCCTGCGCCCCGGCAGCGCGCCGCCGGCGTGCTCCTCGACCAGTTCGCGCAAGGGGATGCCCATTGGCAGCTCGTAGAGGCCGGGTCTGCGCACTTGGCCGCTGACACAGTAGAGCTTTGGGCCGGGGCTCTTGTCCGGGCCGATGTCCCGGAACCACTCCGAGCCGCGCATCACAATATGCGGCACGCAGGCGAGCGTCTCGACATTGTTGATCACCGTCGGGCTGGCATAGAGGCCGGCGACCGCCGGGAACGGCGGCTTCAGCCGCGGCTGGGCCCGCTTGCCCTCGAGCGACTCCAGCATCGCGGTCTCCTCGCCGCAGATATAGGCGCCGGCCCCGCAATGAATGTGGATGGTGAAATCGAAGTCCGAGCCGAGGATGCCGGTGCCGAGATAACCCTTCGCATGTGCCTCGGCGATCGCCTGCTCGAGCCGGCGGATCGCCGTCACATACTCGCCTCGGACATAGACATAGGCGGTCCTCGCCCCGATCGCATAGCCGCTGACCGCCAGCCCCTCGACGAGCTGGTGTGGGTCGCGCTCCATGATGATGCGGTCCTTGAAGGTGCCGGGCTCGCCCTCGTCGGCGTTGCAACACAGGTATTTCTCCTTGTCGGCCCGCTTCGGCACAAAACTCCACTTCATGCCGGTCGGAAAACCGGCACCGCCGCGGCCGCGCAGGTTGGACTGCTTAACGAGTTCGATCACTTCGTCCGGCGTGTGCTCGCGCAAAACCTTCGCCAGCGCCCGGTAGCCGCCGCCGGCCTCGTAGGTCGACAGCAGATGACTGTCCGGCAGGTCGATGTTCTTGAGGAGAACCGGGTCGAACATGGCGCTATTCCCCCGGCGACGGTGCAGCGGCGGGCGCGATGGTCTCGACCCGCGGCGCCGAAGCCCGCAGGCGGTCCAGCAGCTCGTCGACCCGCGCAATATTGAGATTGCCGTGATAATGGTCGCCGACCTGCATCACCGGCGCCATCTCGCAGGCCCCGAGGCACTCGACGGTCGATAGCGTGAACAGCCCGTCGGCAGTGGTCTCGCCCTTGCCGATCCCGAGCACCGTTTCCATGTGCGCCAGCAGGCGCTCGGCCCCGCACAGCATGCAGGATAGATTGTCGCAGAGCTGCAGGTGGAACCGTCCGACCGGCTCGGTATGGAACAGCGTGTAGAAGGTCGCGAGCTCATAGACCCAGATCCGCTCGACGCCGAGGATGTCGGCGACCTCCTCCAGCACCGGGCCGGGCAGATGGCCGTGCGCCTGCTGCGCGATCAGCAGCGCCGGCATGATTGCCGAGCGCCGGTCGGGATACCGCGCCGCCGCGGTCTCGATCTGTTCGCGCATGCCCATCGCGTTCGTACCTCCTTTACTTGTCCACCTCCGCCATCACCGGGTCGAGGCTGCCGAGCACGGCGATCATGTCGGCCAGGTAGCGGGCATTGCTCACCCCGAACAGCCCCTGCAGATTGACGAAGGATGGGGCCCGCACCTTCATGCGGAATGGTTTCGGCGTGCCGTCGCTGATGATGTAGAACCCAAGCTCGCCCTTCGGCGCCTCGATCGCCGAGTAGACCTCGCCCTTGGGCACGACGAAGCCATAGGCCGACAGGTCGAAATGCTGGATCAGCGCCTCCATCGAGCAGTGCACGCGCTCCTTGTCGACCGGGAAGGCGATGGTCGGCATGTCGACCTGGAAGCGGCCTTCCGGCATCTGATCCAGGCATTGCTCGATGATGCGGATGCTTTCTCGCATCTCGTCGACCCGGCACCGCCAGCGCGCGTAACAATCGCCCTCGGTTCGGGTGATCACCTTGAAATCGAGCCGGTCGTAGATCTCGTAGGGCTCGTCGCGCCTGATGTCCCAGTCGACGCCCGAGGCGCGCAGGTTCGGGCCGCTCAGGCCGAGGTCGATGGCGTCCTCGCCGGAGATGATGCCGACCCCTTGCGTGCGCTTCAGGAACACCCGGTTGGTTTCGAGCAGTTGCTCATAGTCGCGGATCCGGTTCGGGAAGATCTCGCAGAACTCGCGGATCTTCGGCAGGAAGCCGTCGGGCAGGTCCTCGCGCACCCCGCCGACCCGGCAGAACGAGGTGTGCATGCGCGCCCCGGTGATCATTTCCATGATGTCCATGATCATCTCGCGCTCGCGCATGACATACAGCAGCGCGGTCATGGCGCCGAGGTCCATCGGCAGCGCGCCGGTGATCAGCAAATGGCCGGAGATCCGGGCCAGTTCGGCCATCAGCACGCGGATGTACTGCGCCCGGATCGGCGCCTCGATGCCGAGCAATTTTTCCACCGCCAGCGCAAAGGCCAGGTTGTTCGAGGGTGGGCAGAGGTAGTCGAGCCGGTCGGTCAGCGGGAAGATCTGGGTATAGGTAAAGCTCTCCGCCAGCTTCTCGGTGCCGCGGTGCAAATAGCCGATGTGCGGGTCCACCCGCTCGACGAACTCGCCGTCCAGCTCGAGCACGAGCCGGAGGACCCCATGGGTGCTGGGGTGCTGCGGGCCGAGGTTGAGAAGCACTTCCCTGGTATTGAGCGCTTCGCCTTCCGGCCTTTCGAGTTCGGTGACTTCGGTCATTTTCTAGGCTCCGGCGTCAACTGGCTCCCCTCAGGTATGTCCCTGGTGACGAGGTCGGGCTGCGTCGGCGGCGGCCCTTCGGCGCCAAAGGGGTTCAGCTTGTCCCTGTAGCCGCGCAGCGGGAAATCCTTGCGTTGCGGAAAGCCCTCGAAGCCCTCCCACATGTAGATGCGGCGCAGGTCGGGGTGGCCCTCGAAGCGGATGCCGTACATGTCCCAGGCCTCGCGCTCGTGCCAGTTGGCGGTGCGCCAGACGCCGGTGACCGAGGCGACCTGCGGCGGATCGCCGAGCCGGCACTTGATGCGGACCCGCCATTTGTTCGCCAGCGAATAGAGATGGTAGACCGCCTCGAACCGCGGCGTTTCGGGATAGTGATCGACCCCGCAGATGTCCGAAAGGAAATTGAACCGCAGCGCCGGATGCTCCTTCAGGAACCGGCAGAACTCGACGATTTGTTCCGGCGGAACGGCGAAGACATCGATGCCGTGCACAGGGCCAAGGTCCTCGATCGCTGCTCCGAAGCGCTCCAGGATCGGGGCGCGGTCCAGCGGCGGCCGCACGCTCATGACGCGACGATCCGATCGAGAGGCGTTCCGGCCAGCGCCCGGGACCTCCTGATCTTCTCCTGCAGCAGCAGGAAGCCGTGCATCAATGCCTCGGGGCGCGGCGGGCAGCCGGGCACATGCACGTCGACCGGCACGAAGGTTTCCGACCCCTGCACCACGGCATAGGTGTTGTAGACGCCGCCGGATATCGCGCAGGTGCCCATGGCGATCACCCAGCGCGGCTCCGGCATCTGGTCGTAGAGCCGGCGCACCACCGGGGCGAATTTCCGCGTCACGGTGCCGGCGATGATCATCACGTCGGACTGCCGCGGCGAGGGGCGGAACACCACGCCGAACCGGTCGAGATCGTAGCGGGCGCAGCCGGCCGAGATCATCTCGATGGCGCAGCAGGCAATGCCGAAGGTCTCCGGCCACAGGGCCGAGCTCCGGCTCCAGTTGATGACGCTGTCGGCCGTCGTGAACAGCACGCTGTCGCGGATGGCGTTGCCTAGTCCTCCCATTCCAGCGCTCCCTTCAGCCAGGCGTAGGCGAAGCCCACCAGCAGCAGCAGCATGAAGACGAACATCTCGACATAGCCGACCGGGCCGATCTCCTTCAGCACCACCGCCCAGGGAAAGAGGAACATCGCCTCGACGTCGAACACCACCAGCAGGATCGCGAGGATGAAGAACGGCACCCGGAAGCGGCCGCCGGCCGCCTCGCCCGCGGCGTCCATGCCGCATTCATAGGGCGCGTTCTTTTCACGATAGGGATTGGACGGGCGCAGCAGCGAGGAGACGAACATCGTCCCGCCGGCCACCAGCACGATCCCGGCAACCATGAAAAGAACCGACAGGAACTCCTTCGCAGTCATATCGGCCACCCGCGAAAGGGGGCTTGCGCGAACCGGACGCTCCGGGAAAAACCCCGGGGAGCAACCCGGGTAATCCTTTGAACCGCCAGTTTATTCCGATGGGCGGAGCATTGCAATCAACCGCCGAACACCGATTGTTGCGCCAGCCGCAGGAACCAGGCCGGAAACAGGCCGATGCCGATGGTGCCGGCGGCGGTGACGGCGAGCGCGGCGCCGACCATCGGGGTCAGCGCCGGCTCGAACGCCCGCTTCGGCTCGCGCATGTACACCAGCATGACGATGCGGATGTAGAAGTAGGCCGCGACGGCGCTGAGGAGCACGGCGACGACCGCCAGCAGGACATGCCCCCGCGCCACCAGGGCGACCAGCACGTAGAACTTGGCAAAGAAGCCGGCCGTCGGCGGAATGCCGGCCAGCGAGAAGAGATAGAGCAGCATCAGCAGCGCCAGGACGGGATGCGGCCGGGCGAAGCCGGCGTAGTCTTCGATGACCTCGCCTGAGGACGTGCCGTTGCGCATCATGATGACGGCGGCGAAAATGCCGAGGTTCATGAACGCGTAGATCAGCAGATAGAGCATGACGCTCGCAATCCCGTCGGTGCCGCCGGCGACGACGCCGAACAGGGCGAAGCCGGCATGGGCGATGCTGGAATAGGCGAGCAGGCGCTTGAAGTTGTCCTGCACCAGCGCCACGAAGCTGCCGAGCGCCATCGTCACCACGGCAAGGACGGCGACGACGATCCAGGCATTGGACTCGGCGACCAGCGGATTGAGGAACACCCGCAGGATCACCGCGAAGCCGGCCGCCTTCGGGCCCACCGACATGAAGGCGGTGATCGTCGTCGGCGCGCCTTCGTAGACATCCGGCAGCCACATGTGGAACGGCACCGCGCCGACCTTGAAGACCAGGCCGGCGATGACGAAAACCACTGCCAGCAGCAGGCCCGGATCGACCGGGTCGCCGGTCACCGCCGCGCCCATTGCATCCAATTGGGTGGTTCCGGTGAGGCCGTAGACCAGCGACACGCCGTAGAGAAAGATTCCGGTCGAGACGGCGCCCAGGATCACATATTTGAGCGCCGCCTCGTTGGACCGGCGCTCCCGCCTCAAAAAGCCGGTCAGCACGTAGGTGCAGATCACCGTCAGTTCGAGGCCCACATAGATCGACAGTAGGTCGGTCGCCGAGGCCATGATCATCATGCCCGAAAGGGCAAAGAGCAGCAGGACATAGTATTCGCTGCTGCCGATCCCCTCGAAGTCGGCATATTTGCGCGACAGCAGGAAGGTCAGCAGCGTCGCCAGGTAGAAGATCAGCTTGAAGAACACCGAGAAGCGATCGGCGATGAACATGCCGGCATAGGCCGGCCCCGCCCCGCCGGCCGGCACCAGGGTAAACAGAGCGGCGACCAGCACCACCGCGATGGAGACCCAGACGAAGAGGTCGTGCCGTTTCTTCCGCACGACCTGTCCGAGGATCAGCAGCATGCAGGCCCCGATGACCACCACGATTTCGGGCAGGCTGGCCAGCGCCGACTGGTAAAGTGCCGCGGCGTTCATGGGCCGCTCCCCGCGCCGTGCACCTGCACCAGCAAGTGCCGCACCGAGGCGTCGATGATGGAGAGAAATGGCTTCGGATAGAGCCCGACCCAGAGCACGAAGATCGCGAGCGGCACGATCGCCGCCATCTCGCGGGCGTTGACGTCGCGGATCTTGGAGAGGCCGGCAGCCGACACGGGACCGAGCGACACCCGGCCGTACATTCCAAGCAGATAGGCGGCGCTCAGGAGCGCACCCAAG
Source organism: Mycoplana dimorpha (assembly GCF_003046475.1). Classification (GTDB taxonomy): domain Bacteria; phylum Pseudomonadota; class Alphaproteobacteria; order Rhizobiales; family Rhizobiaceae; genus Mycoplana; species Mycoplana dimorpha. Next base: position 288,626 of record NZ_PZZZ01000003.1, on the reverse strand, counting down.
ACGGCGACGGCCCCCAGTGCCAGGTTGGCGGCGAACCCGCCGGAAAGCACCAGCAGTTCGCCGACGAACGAATTCGTCCCCGGCAGCGCCATCGACGACAGCGTGAACAGCGCCAGGAACGAGGTGTAGACCGGCGCCAGCTTCATCAGGCCGCCATAGTCCGCAATGCTGCGCGTATGGGTCCGCTCATAGATCAGCCCGACCAACAGGAACAGCGCTCCGGTCGTCACGCCATGATTGAACATCTGCAGGATGCCGCCCTGCAGGCCGCGCAGGTTCAGCGCGAATATCCCCAGCGTCACGAAGCCCATGTGGCTGATGCTGGAATAGGCCACCAGCTTCTTCAGGTCGTCCTGCGCCAGCGCCAGCAGTCCGCCGTAGACGATCGCCAGCGCCGACAGCGCCAGCATCAGCGTCGAGTAGTACAGCGACGCCTCCGGCAACATTGGCAGCGAGAACCGCAGGAACCCGTAGGCGCCCATCTTCAGCAGCACGCCGGCCAGGATGATGCTGCCGGCCGTCGGCGCCTGCACATGAGCGTCCGGTAGCCAGGTATGGACCGGCACCATCGGCACCTTGACGGCAAAGGCGATCAGGAAGGCGAAGAACAGCCAGGACTGCACCGCAAACGGCAGGTTATGCGCCGTCAGCGCAATGATGTCGAAGGTCTCGCCGCCCTGGAAATAAAGGGCGATGACCCCGACCAGGAACACAAGGCTGCCTGCCAGGGTGTACAGGAAGAACTTGAAGGCCGCATAGACCCGTCCCTCGCCGCCCCAGACCCCGATGATCAGGTACATCGGGATCAGCATCGCCTCCCAGCAGACGTAGAACAGGAACAGGTCGAGGGCGCAGAACACCCCCAGCATCAACGCCTGCATGACGAGCAGGCTGACCATGAACGCCTTCACCCTGCGGTCGATCGCGGCCCAGGAGGCGAGCACGCAGACCGTGCCCAGAAGCGCCGTCAGAAACACGAACAAGGCGCTGATGCCGTCGACGCCGAGCGAAAAGGTGATCCCGAGCGCCGGCACCCACCGGTGGCGCTCGACAAACTGCATCGCGTGCGTGGTGGTGTCGAAGCCGGCGAGCATGGCGATGCAGAGCGCGAGGTCGAGGATCGTGACGCCGAGCGCCGTCCACCGCACCGCACCGTCGCCGCGCAGGAGCAGCAGCAGGGCGGCCCCGACGGCTGGTGTGAAGACGATGAGGCTGAGCAGCGGCAATCCCATCGCTCCCCCTATCGCCACACCACGGTGAAGACGACGACGGCGGCGATGACGCCGGCGATCATAGCGAGCGCGTATTGGGTGACCACCCCGGTCTGCAGCCGCCGCAGCGTCGCGCCGCCGCGCAGGATCGAGCGGGCGACGCCGTTCACGACGCCGTCCACGCCGGAAAGGTCGATCCGTAGCCCCGTGCGGGCCGCCCCGTGCAGGAAAGGCAGCACCACCGTCTCCGACACGCTGCTGACCGCCTGCTCGTAGCGCGCCAGCGGCCTTTGGGCGAGCCACATGAAGGCGCGCGCGCCCTTGCGGTAGAACCAGTCGGTGTCGAGGCTGATGGTGTTTTCGGGGTCGAGCGCCTTGAGGAACAGCACGAATCCCAGGGCGGTGAACATCAAAAGGCCGAGGCTTTCCGTGACATGCTGGCCCGTATAGGGCTGGAAGTCGACCGGATAGGGCAGCAGCGCATAGAGCGGCTGCGGGAACACGCCAATCCCGATGCAGAGCACCGCCGCCATGCCCATCGCCACCAGCATGTTGCGCGGCGGCTCGCGTGCCTCAAGCTTCCGGTCGGTGCCGAAGAACATGTAGTAGGGCAGCTTCAGCCCGGTGTGCAGGAACGTCCCCGACGAGGCCATCGTCAGCGCCAGCATCACCAGCGCCCGGTGATCCTGCCCGGCCGCGGCGATGACCATCGATTTGGTGACGAAGCCGGAGAAGAACGGGAAGGCCGAGATCGCCAGCGCGCCGACCATGTAGAGCGCCACCGTCAGCGGCATGGCCTTGTAGAGGCCGCCAAGCTCGGTGAGCTTGCGCCGGCCGGTGACCTGGATCACCGCGCCGGCGCCCATGAACAGCAGCGCCTTGTAGAGGATATGTGCAAACGCGTGGCTGGCGGCGCCGTTCACCGCCATCTCGGTGCCGATGCCGATGCCCGCCACCATGTAGCCGACCTGGCTGACGATATGATAGGCCAGCAGCCGTCGGCAGTCGTTTTCCAGCACCGCGTAGATGACGCCGTAGATCGCCATGATGGTGCCGAGCCAGACCAGCAGCTCGGTGCCCGGGAACGCCCGCGCCAGCACGTAGACGGCGGTCTTGGTGGTGAACGCGCTCATGAACACCGCGCCGGTCACGGTCGCCTCCGGATAGGCGTCGGTCAGCCAGGCGTTCAGCGGCGGCACCGCCGCATTCAGCAGGAAGCCGGCCAGGATCAGGTAGGTGCCGGCGCTGGCGGCGCTCTCGATCGGGCCGAACAGCATCGATCCGGTGCCGAGCCCGTGCAGGATGATGCCGCCGAAAAGCACCAGCCCGCCGGTGACGTGCACCATCAGATAGCGGAACCCGGCGCGGATCGCCGGCCCACCGCCTTGCGCGAACACCAGGTAGGCGGAGGCAAACGCCATGGCTTCCCAGAACAGGTAGAGGGTCAGGTAGTCGCCGGCGAACACTACGCCGAGCGCGCTGCCGACATAGACGAAGGCCGCCACGTGCTGGCCGGCCCGGGTCAGGTGCAGCGCATAGACCGTGCCGATCAGCGCCATGATGCTGAAGACGGTGGCGAAGACGAGGCTCAGCTTGTCGACCCTGGCGAGCAGGATGTCCTGCCCGAGGAAGCTCGCCGCGCCGTAGCTGCCCGGCCGCATGGTCAGCACGGCGAGGATCGCCAGCGCCGGGATCAGCAGCAGGTAGGCCTTGCGCGCCGATCCCTTGAGGAAGGGGATCGGCAGGCTGCCGAGGATGAAGAGCAGGCCCGGGTGGACGAAGTCACTCATAATAGTCCTCGCGCCGCATCAGCCCGGCCCGATGGCCGAGAAACTTGGAGACGAAGATCAGGACCACGCAGGAAAAGAACCCGTAGGCGGCCGACCAGCCCGGCAGGCGCTCCCACAGGTAGTCGGTGCTTTCGCGCGGAACGACGAAGTCGGCGATGACGACCAGGACGAGCACGAGGTAGAACAATCTCCGGCGCTGCCTGGCATGGGCCTCGTCCCCGAAGAAGTCGACGATGCGCCGGATCATCGCACCACCCCGTCCGCGAGCGTGAGGAAATAGCCGGGAAAGATGCCCATCAGCACCGAAAGGATTGCCGTCGCCACCAGCGGCGCCGCGACCAGGGGGATTTCACGGACCTTCGACAGGCTCTCCTGGGTCCCCGCCTCGAAGAAGGCGGTGTAGCTGACCGGCAGGAAATAGGCGGCGTTCAGCACCGAGCTCACCAAGAGCACGAGCAGGAAGGCCATCTGCCCGGCGTCCGCCGAGCCCTGCACCAGGTACCATTTGCTGACGAAGCCCGCGGTCGGCGGGATGCCGATCATGCTCAGCGAGGCGACGAAGAAGGCCCCCATCGTCCAGGGCAGCCGCCGGCCGATGCCGGCCATGTCGCTGATGTTGCGCTTTCCCGAGGCGCAGAAGATCGACCCGGCGCAGAAGAACAGCGTGATCTTGGAGAAGGCGTGCGCGGCGATGTGCACGATGCCGCCGACCATCGCCACGGGCGACAGCAGCACCGCGCCGAGCACGATGTAGGAGAGCTGGCTGACCGTCGAATAGGCGAGCCTGGCCTTCAGGTCGTCGCGGGTCAGGGCATAGACCGATGCCATCAGGATGGTGAACGACACCAGGTAGGCGGTGGCGATGCCGAGGCCCAGTTTCGCCACCAGCCCGACCCCGAAGACGTCGAACACCACCCGCAGCACGCAGAACACGCCCATCTTGACGACGGCGACGGCATGCAGCAGCGCGCTGACCGGCGTCGGCGCCACCATCGCAGCCGGCAACCAGGCGTGCATCGGCATCACCGCCGCCTTGGCGAAGCCGAACAGGTAGCAGAAATAGACGACCGTCAGCAGCATCGGCGCGGCCTCGGCCTTGGCGAGCAGCCCGCCTGCCACGAAATCGAGTGATCCAGCCAACTGGTACGTCAGGGCGATCGCGGCGAGAAGCGCACTCTTCGAGGCGCCCATCAGGTAGACCAGGTACCTGCGGGCGCCGCGCCAGGCCTCATCGTCCTCATGGTGGTAGACGAGCGGGTAGGTGACGAGGCTGAGCGCCTCGTAGAAGATCACCAGCGTGAACAGGTTGGCGGAAAAGGCGCCGCCGACGGCGGCCGCAATGCTGGCGGCGAAGCAGGCGAAGAACCGGGTCTGCGCGTGCTCGTTCAGGTGGCGCATGTAGCCGATCGAGTAGATCGCCGCCAGGATCCACAACAGCGAGGAGACGGTGGCGAACACCATGCCGAGCGCATCGGCCCGGAAGGCAAGCGCGATGCCCGGCAGGATCTCGAACAGGCGCAGCTCGACGCTGCCGCCGGCAAGCACCGTCGGCGCCATCGAGGCAACGATCGCAAACAGGATGACGGCGGCGAGCGGCGAGACCAGATCGCGCAGCCGCTCGCGGCGGTTCAGGAACAGGATGGCGAGCGCCGCCAGCCCAGGGACGGCGATGGCAAGCAGCGGCCGGATCGAGATCGCCGGGTCCAAGCCGCTATCCTTTCATGATGGTGACGTCGTCGACCTTGAGCGTGGGCTTGTTCCTCACCAGGGCGACCAGGATGCCGAGGGCGACGGCGACTTCCGCGGCGGTGATGGCAATGACGAAGAGCGCGAAGATCTGGCCGCGGAAATCGTTGGACTGGCGCCCGAAGGCGATGAAGTTGATGTTGACGGAGTTGAGCATCAGCTCCAGCGACATCAGCACGACCAGGATATTGCGCCTCAGCAGCACGCCCGCCGCGCCGATCACGAACAGGGCGACGCCGAGCAGGAGGTACCAGGCAAGCGGAACCATCATCCCGGCTCCTTCCGCGCCAGCACGATGGCGCCGACCAGCGCCACCAGCAGGATGACCGAGGCCGCTTCGAACGGCAGGAGATAATCGGCAAAGAGCGTCGTGGCGAGCCGCCTGATCTGGTCGCGCCCGGTCGCCAGGGCGGGTTCGGTCCCCGAAAAGCCGTTGCTCCACAGGATAAGCGCGATCATCTCGACAGCCAGAAGGGCAAGCAGCATCATCGCCGGCAGGTTGTCGCCCGGCAGGAACCGCTGCAACGTCGCCTCGCGGACATCGACCATCATGATCACGAACAAAAACAGGACCATGATCGCGCCGACATAGACGAAGATCTGGATGACGGCGAGCAGCGGTGCGGCGAGCAGCACGAAGATCGCCGAGACCTGCAGGAAACACGCCATCAGCGCCAGCGCGCTATGGACCGGATTGCGCGCCACGACCACCGCCAGGGCCGTGATCACGGCCACCGCAGCAAACAGTAGGAAGAGCCCCTGATCCATCGACTCCGATCCTCACGCGAGATCTCGCAGAGCGCGAGACGGCCGGATTCGGTCTAGTTCAGCACTTCAGGGTATAGTGGCAAATCTTGCCCCAGGATGCACTTTTTCACAAGGTCATTATCTGGGCGCCCCGCCGTTGGGGCGGCGGCCGCCTTTGGCGCGCCGAAGGCTGCCCCGCGGCATCCGCATTGAGCGGTGCGCGCGCCCCGCGGCGAAAAGTCATAGCAGCTGATAAGCGCCACTGATGCGCCCATGACGGTTACTTATTTGCACCACGGCATGTCGGAACATAGCGTTCGTCAACAGCCCGCAGGCAAGACGGGCGGCGTGACAAGCACATAAATGATCTTCAGAGAGGGATATCATGGTCAGCAAACGCATGTTTCTGGCAGCGACGACGCTCGCCTATGGCCTGGCTCTCGGTGCGGCGATGGCCGCCGAGCCGCTTTCCGTCATGAGCTTCGGCGGCGCCTATCAGGAAGCCCAGCGCAAGGCGGTGTTCAACGCCTATGCCGAAGCGACCGGCCGTCCGGTGTCCGAACAGGAATACGGCGGCGAGATCGCCAAGATCAAGGCGATGATCGACAGCGGCAACACAACGCTCGACGTGGTGGATGTCGACGCGCCCACCCTGCTGCAGGGATGCGACGAGGGCATTTTCGAGCCGATCGACTGGGAGAAGATCGGGCCGAAGTCGGAATGGCTCCCCGGCACCACGTCGGACTGCGGCGTCGGCACGATCGTCTATGCGACGATCCTCTCCTACGACGAGGAGAAGCTCGCCAACAAGCCGACCAAGCTCGCCGACCTGTTCGATCTCGAAAAATTCCCCGGCAAGCGCGGCCTGTGGAAGAACCCGGCCACCAATCTCGAATTCGCGCTGCTCGCCGACGGCGTCGCGCCGGACGCCGTCTACGAGACGCTGTCGACCCCGGAGGGCCTCGACCGCGCCTTTGCCAAGCTCGACACGATCAAGGACCAGATCGTCTGGTGGGAAGCGGGCGCCCAGGCGCCGCAGCTGCTCGCCTCCGGCGAGGTGACGCTGACGACCGCCTGGAACGGCCGCATCTTCAACGCCAACAAGGAGGGCCGCAAGTTCGGCATGGTCTGGGACAACCAGATCCTCGATTCGAACTTCTGGGCCATTCCCAAGGGCGCCAAGGACATCGAGGGCTCGCTCGCCTTCATCCACTTCGCCGTCGAACCCAAGATTCTCGCCGCGACTGCGAAGTACATTCCCTACGGTCCCGTCCGCACCACGGCGGCGGCCGAAGTGGCGCCGGAAGACGCCAGGAACCTGCCCACCAGCCCCGCCAACCTGACGACCTCGCTCACGCTCGACAATGCCTTCTGGGCCGATCACGGCGACGAGATCAGAAAGCGCTTCACCACCTGGCTCTCCAACTAAGAGGCAGGTCGATGAACACGATATCGCTGGAAAGGAGGCGGCTCGGCGACGAGCCGCCAACCCGCAGTGCTGCCGAGGACATGGTGGTCTTCGAGCGGGTGCAGAAGACCTACGACGGGCGCACGCTCGTCGTCGAGGACCTGAACTTGGCCGTCCGCCGCGGTGAGTTCCTGACGATGCTCGGGCCGTCCGGCTCCGGCAAGACGACGACGCTGATGATGCTCGGCGGCTTCGAGCAGCCGACCAGCGGTCGCATCCTGCTGGAGGGACAGGCGGTCGAGCGTCTGCCGCCGGAACGCCGCGACATCGGCTTCGTCTTCCAGAACTATGCCCTGTTTCCGCACATGACGGTGCGCGAGAACGTCGGCTTCCCGCTGCGCTATCGCGGCGTGAAGGGCGCGGAGGCCGCCCGGCGCATCGAGGATGCGCTGGAAATGGTCCAGCTCGGCGGCCTCGGCGAGCGCCGGCCGGCGCAATTGTCCGGCGGCCAGCAGCAGCGCGTCGCGCTCGCCCGCGCGATGGTGTTCAATCCGAAACTCATCCTGATGGACGAGCCGCTCGGCGCCCTCGACAAGCAGTTGCGCGAGCATATGCAGATCGAGATCAAGCAGATCCAGCAGCGCCTCGGCATCACCATGGTCTATGTGACGCACGACCAGTCGGAGGCGCTCACCATGTCCGACCGGATCGCCGTCTTCCACCAGGGCCGCATCCAGCAGCTCTCCGATCCGGTCACCCTCTACGAGCAGCCGGAGAACCGCTTCGTCGCGGGCTTCATCGGCGACAACAACACGCTTGCCTGCGAACTCGCCGGCACCGAGAACGGCCTTGTCGTCGTGCGGATGCAGGACGGGACGCGGCTTCTGACGACCGGTCCCGCCGGTTCGCCGGGAGAGAGCATGACCGTTTCGCTGCGCCCGGAGCGACTTGGCCTCGATACCGGCAGCAGGCAGGGCGCGCACAACCGGATCACGGCGCGGGTGCTCGACAAGACCTTTTTGGGCGACCGGGTGCGCCTGGCGCTCGAAGCCTTCGGCGATGCGCGCCTCGTCGCCAGCCTGCCGGCGGCCGAAGGGGCGGCGATCGTGCCGGGCTGCACCGTCGCCATGGCCTGCGCCGCCGCCGATTGCCGGACACTGACGAGGTAGTCATGGCGCAAACGATGTCCCTTGCCACCCCGCTGTCCCGCCCGGATCTCCGCGCAGCACTCCGGCGGGCCGAGCGGCCGAACCGCCTCAGGGCGCTGGCGCTCGCCTTGCCGGCGCTGCTTTTCCTGATCGTCACCTTCGGCGCGCCGATCGGGCTCTTCCTCACCACCGCGGTCCGAAACCCGGAGGTGCGCCATATCCTGCCGCAAACCGTAAGTACGCTCGACCAATGGGACGGTCAGGGCGTTCCCGGCGAGGAAGCCTTCGCGGCGCTCGCGGCCGATCTTGCCCGCGCCAAGGAGAACAGCACCGCCGCAGCACTCGGCAAGCGGCTGAACTATGAGAGCGCCGGCATGCGCAGCCGCATCATGTCGGTGACGCGCCATCTCGGCAGTTTCGCGGACGGCCCGCTGGCCCCGCAATTTATCGCCCTCGATCCCGCCTGGGCCGACACCGAACTCTGGGCCATCATCAAGCGCAACGGCGCGCCGGTGACCCTCTATTACCTGCTGACGGCCGTCGATCTCGGGCAGGACGCCACAGGCGGCATCGGCCGGGTCGCGGCCGACCAGGCCGTCTTCCTCGACATCCTCGGTCGCACCCTCTGGATCGCCGGGCTGGTGACGGTCGCAACCCTGCTGCTCGGCTTTCCGACAGCCTACGTCATCTCGCTGGCACCGGCGCGCGTGGCGGGTCTGATGCTCTTGATGGTGCTGCTGCCGCTCTGGACCTCGCTTTTGGTGCGCACCACCGCCTGGGTCGTGCTGCTGCAGACCGATGGCGTCATCAACCAGGTGCTGCTCGCGCTCGGCCTGACGACCGAAAAGCTGCAGCTGATGCTGACGCGCTTCGGCACCGTGACCGCCATGACCCACATCCAGCTCCCGTTCACGATCCTGCCGATCCTCAGCGTCATGAAGTCGATCTCGGAGGGGCAGATGCGGGCGGCGCGCTCGCTCGGCGCCCCGCCGCTTGCCGCCTTCTGGCGGATCTATGCGCCGCAGACGCTGCCCGGCGTGGCGGCCGGCTGCCTGATGACCTTCATCCTGTCGCTCGGCTATTACATCACCCCGGCGCTCGTCGGCGGTCCGCGCGACCAGATGGTGTCGAACTTCATCGCCACCTACATCAACCGCGACCTAAACTGGGGCATGGCCGCCGCCCTTGCCTGCCTGCTCCTCGTCATGACGCTCTCCATCTATCTCGCGTTCCTCCGCATCGTCGGCGCGGAACGCATCAAGCTCGGGTAGAGAACCATGTGGCTTCCCGCTTACGCGACCCGCAGCGAACGGCTCGGCCGCCTGTTCGTCGTCCTGTTCGCCGTGGCCGTGCTCGTCTTTTTGATCGGGCCGCTCTTCGTCGTTTTTCCGCTCTCGGTCTCGAAGGATCCGTTCTTCACCTTTCCGATCAAGGAATATTCCTGGCGGTGGTATGCCGACTTCTTCGAAAACACCCGCTGGACGAAGAGCCTCGTGAACAGCCTGATCGCCGCGGTCTTCAGCACCGCGCTCGCAACGCTCCTCGGCACGCTGGCGGCACTCGGCATCAGCCGGCCCGGCTTTCCCTGGCGCAAGGCCGTCATGGCGCTGATGATCTCGCCGATGATCATGCCGGTCGTCATCGTCGCGGTCGGCGCCTACATGTTCTTCGGCGCGCTCGGGCTGACCGACACGCGCACCGGCCTGGTGCTGGCCCATGCCGGCCTCGCCATCCCCTTCGTCGTCGTCACCGTGCTCTCGGCGCTGTCGACCTATGACGCCAATCTCACCCGCGCCGGCGCAAGTCTCGGCGCCGGACCGGTCAGCGTGTTCTTCGCCGTCACCCTGCCGCTCATCCTGCCCGGCATCGTCTCGGGCGCCCTGCTCGCCTTCGCGGTATCCTTCGACGAGGTGATCGTGGCGCTGTTCCTCACCGGCGCCGACCAGCGCACCCTGCCCGTGCAGATGTTCTCCGGGATCCGCGACCAGATCAACCCGACGATCATGGCGGCGGCCAGCCTGCTGACCACCGTGTCGATCGCGCTGTTCGTGCTGCTGAGCCTGATCCGTAGGGTGCGGCGCGCCTGAGCGGGCCGCCGGGCAATGTTATCATCGCCGCCGGCGGGATGCGTCGACAGGACGGCGTTCTACGCCGGTCAGCGCATCGAGCCGGTCTCGATGTAGCGCTGGTGCCACGACAGGGCCTCGCCCGGCAGCGTCGGGGTCTGCAGCCCGTACGAGCCGGCAAGCGCGCGTGCGTAATAGTCCTGGAGGGCAGGCCGGTAGTCCGGGTGCGCGCAGTTGTCGATGATCAGCCGGGCGCGCTGCTTGGGTGAAAGCCCGCGCAGGTCCGCCAGGCCCTGCTCGGTCACCAGCACCTGGACGTCCTGGCTGATGTGGTCGACGTGGCTCGCTTGCGGAACGATCGCCGAGATCTTGCCGCCCTTCGCCGTCGACGGGGTCATGAAGATCGACACATAGGCGTTGCGGGCGAAGTCACCGGAACCGCCGATGCCGTTCTGGATGCGCGAGCCCATGATGTGGGTCGAGTTGACGTTGCCGTAGATGTCGGCCTCGATCAGCCCGTTCATGGCGATGCAGCCGAGCCGGCGGATCAGTTCGGGGTGGTTGCTGATCTCCTGCGGGCGAAGGATCATCCGGTCGCGATAGCGGCCCATGTCGGCGTTCAGGCGGGCCGCCGCTTCGGGGCTCAGCGAGAAGGCGGTGGCCGAGGCCATGCGCAGCTTGCCGGCGTCGAGCAGGTCCAGCATGCCGTCCTGGATGACCTCGGTGAAGGCGGTCATGTCTTCGAACGGGCTGTCGACCAGCCCGGTCAGCACGGCGTTGGCGATGTTGCCGACCCCCGACTGGATCGGCAGCAGCGAGGCCGGCAGCCGCCCCTTCGCCACCTCGTGGGCGAAGAATTCGAGGAGATGGCCGGCGATGGCGCGGGCGACGTCGTCGGGCGGCGTGAACGGCAGGTTGCGGTCCGGCGCGTCGGTCTCGACGATGGCGACGATCTTGTCGGGATCGCAGCGGAAGGCGGTCTCGCCGATGCGGTCGTCGGACCGTGTGAGCGGGATTGGCACCCGGTGCGGCGGCAGCGCCGTGCCGTAGTAGATGTCGTGCATGCCCTGAAGGTCGGCGCTCTGCCAGTAGTTCAGCTCCAGGATTACCTTGTCGGCGCGATCGAGCCAGGTCTTGTTGTTGCCGACCGAGGAGGAGGGGATCAGCGAGCCGTCCGGCCGGATGCCCGAAATTTCGATCACCGCCGTGTCGAGCGGACCGAGGAAGCCCTGCCAGGCCATCGGCGCCACCTGGCTCAGGTGCATGTCGAAATACTCCATCTCGCCGCGATTGATCTTCTCGCGGGCGATGGGGTCGGAATTGTAGGGCAGCCGGAATTCGATGCCGTCGGCCTTGGCGAGCGCGCCGTCGAGCTCCGGTCCGGTCGAGGCGCCGGTCCAGACGCGCAGCCGGAAGGGGTCGCCGGCAGCATGCGCCGCCTCGATGCGGGCGGCAAGCGCCAACGGCACGGTCTTGGGATAGCCGGAACCGGTGAAGCCGCTCATCCCGACGGTCGAACCGCTATCGATCAGCGATGCCGCGTCCTCGGCACTCATCACCTTCGAGCGCAGCCGCTCGCACCCGATCCGTGTTCCGTTCATGTCTGCCTCTTCCGGTTTCCGGGCGCCGCAACGTCCGTCGGCACGCCCGCAATGAGGGGGTGGCTGAAAGGGCGGAGGCGGCGCTTTCCCCGGGGCTTGCGGCGGGCTGCTGCCCTGCAGTCCGCCTGCCGCGAACCCGGCGGACGCCGGGTCTGCCCGGCATCCGGCGGAAGGCGTCGCCTTCCTTTTCGTCAGCCGATCGCCATCAGGCTGGCATTGCCGCCGGCGGCGGTGGTGTTGATCGAGGTGGAGACCTCTTCCAACAGCCAGTTCAGGCAGTAGGCGTCGGCATTGGCGGCGGCGAGCGCCTCGGGCGAAGCGGCCTGGACCAGCACCAGCGGGCCCGGCAGGCCGGCGATCGTCTCGTTGACCGAGCGGATGCGCTCGGCGTCACCCTCGACGAGGGCCGCCGCATAGGGGCCGTTCTTCGCCCAGTCCTTCGACCAGGACAGCCGGGCGGCGACGCTTGGCGGCAGGTCCTTCAGCGCCCCCTGCAGGCCGCTGGCCGCGTCGATCACCATGCGGTTGCCGGTGGCGAGTGCCGCGACGATCTGGCCATAGAGGCCGGTCTCGGTCTGCGGCACCAGGAGCACCTGGCCGCGCGGATGCAGCGCGTACAGGTTCTTCTCGCCGACCGGGCCTGGCAGCTCGATGTCGAGGCCGAGCGCCGAGGCGCTGCCGGTGTCGCGGGCGGCCTGCGCCTGCGCGTTCATGCCACGCTGCCCCAGCCACTTGGCGAAGTCCGACAGCGCCGGATCGGTGTAGACCGAGCTGTGGTGCGGCGGGATCGGCGCGGTCTTCACCAGCCGGCCGAGATAGAGCGGTCCGCCGGCCTTCGGTCCGGTGCCGGAAAGGCCGCGCCCGCCGAACGGCTGGACGCCGACGATGGCGCCGATGACGTTGCGGTTGATATAGACGTTGCCGACCTTCACGCGGCTCGTCACATGCGCGATCGTCTCGTCGAGGCGGGTGTGCAGGCCGAAGGTCAGGCCGTAGCCGGTGGCGTTGATCTCGTCGATCAGCCGGTCGAGGTCCTCGCGCTTGTAGCGGATGACGTGCAGGACCGGGCCGAACACCTCGCGCTTCAGCTCCGAGATGCTGCCGAGCTCGATGATCGTCGGCGGCACGAAGGTGCCCTGCGCGGTGTCTCCGTCGAGGCTGAGCTGCTCGACCTTGCGGCCCTTGCCGCGCATGTCCTCGACGTGGCCCTCGATGACGCCCTTGGCCTCGGCAGTGATGACCGGGCCGATGTCGACGGAAAGCTTGTCGGTGCGGCCGATCGTCAGTTCATGCAGAGCGCCCTTCAGCATGGCGAGCGTGCGGTCGGCGACGTCCTCCTGCAGGCAGAGCACGCGCAGCGCCGAGCAGCGCTGGCCGGCGCTGTCGAAGGCCGAGGCGATGACGTCGAAGACGACCTGCTCGGCAAGCGCGGACGAATCGACGATCATCGCGTTCTGGCCGCCGGTCTCGGCGATCAGCGGGATCGGCCGGCCGTCGGCCGAAAGCCGGCCGGCAAGCTGTGCCTGGATCAGGCGGGCGACCTCGGTGGACCCGGTGAACATCACCCCGGCCGTTTCGGGAGCGGCGACAAGCGCCGCGCCGACGCGGCCGTCGCCCGGCAGGAGCTGCAAGGCCTCGGCGGGGACGCCGGCCTCGTGCAGCAGCCGCACGCCTTCGGCAGCGATCAGCGGCGTTTCCTCGGCCGGCTTGGCGAGCACCGGATTGCCGGTCACCAGGGCTGCGGCGATCTGGCCGGTGAAGATCGCCAGCGGGAAGTTCCACGGGCTGATGCAGACGACCGGGCCGAGCGGCGCATGCGTCGGGCCGAGGGTGCGGCGCGCCTGTTCGGCGTAGTAGCGCAGGAAGTCGATCGCCTCGCGCACTTCGGCGATGGCGTTCGGCAGCGACTTGCCGGCCTCGCGGGCGATCAGCCCGAGCAGGGTCGGCATGCGCGCCTGCATGGCGTCGGCGGCCCGCTCGAGGCAGGCGGCGCGCTCGGAAGGCGGGGCGGCGGCCCAGCGGGGTGCCGCGGCGGCGGCGAGCGTCACCGCCTTGCGGGCCGTCTCGTCGGAAGCCTCGGTGACCTCGCCGACGACGTCGCCGTGGTCGGCAGGGTTCAGGACCGGGCGGGTCTCGCCGTCGGCAACGCCGCTCGCAAGCTGCGGCGCGGCCTTCCAGCCAATGGCAGCACTGGCCTCGAGGGCATCGCTGAGCGCGGCCAGCGTGGTCTCGTCGGAGAGATCGAGGCCGGCGGAGTTCGGCCGGGCGCCGTAGAGCTCGGCCGGCAGGGCGATCTGGTCGTGACGGGCGCCGACGACGGCCATCGAGCGGACGACCTCGGCCGGATCGGCGATCAGGTCGTCGATCGATACGGCCGGGTCGGCGATGCGGTTGACGAAGGAGGAGTTGGCGCCGTTTTCCAGCAGGCGGCGGACGAGATAGGCAAGCAGCGTCTCATGCGTGCCGACCGGCGCGTAGATCCGGCACGGCCGGTCGAGATTGCCGCGGCCGACGACCTCGTCATAGAGCGGCTCGCCCATGCCGTGCAGGCACTGGAACTCGTACTTGCCGACCGAGTAGTCGGGACCGGCGAGGTGGTAGATCGTCGCAAGCGTCTGGGCGTTATGGGTGGCGAACTGCGGGAACACCGCGTCGGTGGCGGCCAGCAGCTTCTTGGCGCAGGCGATATAGGAGACGTCGGTGTAGATCTTGCGGGTGTAGACCGGGAACTCCGCGAGACCGTCGACCTGGGCGCGCTTGATCTCGGCGTCCCAGTAGGCGCCCTTGACGAGACGCACCATGACGCGCCGGCCGGAGCGGCGGGCGAGATCGATGATGTAGTCGAGCACGAACGGGCAGCGCTTGCCGTAGGCCTGGACGACGAAGCCCATGCCCTCCCAGCCGGACAGGTCCGGATCGGTGCAGAGGCTTTCGAGCAGGTCGAGCGACAGTTCGAGCCGGTCGGCCTCTTCCGCGTCGATGTTGAGGCCGATGTTGTAGGTCTTCGACAGCAGCGCCAGCGCCTTCACCTTCGGCAGCAGCTCGTCCATGACACGCTCGGCCTGGGCGCGCGAATAGCGCGGATGCAGCGCCGACAGCTTGATCGAGATGCCGGGGCCCTCATAGATGCCGCGGCCGGCCGAGGCCTTGCCGATCGCATGGATGGCGTTCTCGTAGTCGCGGTAGTAGCGCGCCGCGTCGGCGGCAGTCGTCGCCGCCTCGCCGAGCATGTCGTAGGAGTAGCGGAAGCCCTTCTGCTCAAGCGCCCGCGAGCGGTTCAGCGCCTCGTCGATCGTCTCGCCGGTGACGAACTGCTCGCCCATCATGCGCATCGCCATGTCGACGCCGCGGCGGATGACCGGCTCGCCGCAGCGGGCGATGAGGCGGGTGAGCGCCGCCGAGAGGCTGCGGTCGTTGACCGTGCCGGTCAGCTTGCCGGTGACGACGAGGCCCCAGGTCGCGGCATTGACGAACAGCGAGCGGCCGCCGCCGATATGCGACTTCCAGTCGCCGTCGGCGATCTTGTCGCGGATCAGCGCGTCACGGGTGGCGGTGTCGGGGATGCGCAGCAGCGCCTCGGCGAGGCACATCAGCGCCACGCCCTCCTGGCTCGACAGCGAGTATTCCTGCACCAGGCCTTCGACGCCGGTGCCCTTGTGCTTGGCGCGCAGCGCGGTGATCAGCTTGCGGGCGGTGGCTGCGACGGCGCGGCGCTGCTCGGGCGACAGCGTCGCCTGCTCGAGCAGCGGTGCCAGGCACTCGGCCTCCGGGCGGCGATAGGCGGCGGTGATCGCCTGGCGGAGCTGATCCTGCGGGCGGATCGGCGGGGCGAAATCGGCAAAGGGACGGCGAGTGGAGGGCTGTGTCATGGGGGCGCGCTCATGGTGAAGAAAGGCGTTTCAGGACGGCGGATCCGGCCCGGCCGCGCCGTTGCCGCCGGTCTCGTCCGGCGCCCGTCTCGCAGCGGCCGAATGTTAGCACCGAAGCAAAAATCATGTTGACTTGATTTTCACTGGAAATAGGCAGATCGATCTATTTATCAATTGAATTGGAGGCTGATTGCATGGCGAAGACGCATGATATCGAAAATTTGGATCAGTTCGACCTTCGCATCCTCGACGTCCTCAGCCAGGACGGCCGGATCTCGGTGACAGAGTTGTCCAGGCGGGTTGGATTGTCAAAGACTCCCTGCCAGGCGCGGCTGAAGCGGCTGATCGACGAGGGATTCATCCTCGGCTTCCACGCCGAGATCAACCTGCGCAAGCTCGGCCTCGACCACGTCGCCTTCGCCGAGGTGAAGCTGTCGGACACCCGCGAGAAGGCGCTGGAGGCGTTCAACGCCGCAGTCCGCCGCATCCAGGAGGTCGAGGAGTGCCACATGATCGCCGGCTCGTTCGACTATCTGCTGAAGGTCCGCACCTCCGACATCCGCAGGTACCGCGAGGTGCTCGGCGAGAAGATCTCCAGCCTGCCGAACGTCGCCAACACCTCGACCTTCGTGGTGATGCAGGCGGTGAAGGACAGCAGCGCCACCAACATCGCGGCGGCCCTTCCCTGAGCCGCCCGCCCCTGGACGCCCTTCGCTGCCGCGCCCATTCGAGACACGACGGGCGCTTCGGAAACCCGGCATTAACCATGCACCCCGTATGCAGGACCGACCGCATCGAGGGGACAGCATTTCATGAGCGCAGCATCCGTAACCGTCAGTCACGCGTCGAGCACGGCGCCGATCCCGTTCCCGATGGCGCGCCGCACCGGCATCGTGCGGCGTTGCGCGGCCGAACTGGAGGCGCTGCACGGCGAGCCGGCGCTGCGCTACTGGCGCGCCGAATGCCGCAAGCTTGCGAACGAGCTGGCGGCGCTCGGCTGCGACGAGGCGGAAATGCGCCTGCAGGTGCTCGACTTCCAGGACGAGGTGCAATGCGAACTGCGCCGGCGCCACGAGGCACGGGCGGCACGAGCAGCGCGCGGTGAATCCGGTCTGGCCTGAGCCGCATTGATCGTGCCGGGGCGCCGTCCCGGCCGATTCGCCGGCGGCATGAACTGCCGCGGCTAAAATATACTTTTTTTATATGTTTTTAGCACTTGCGTGCCTAAAATGCGTCGGAATCATCCGTATTGGTAGCCGGCATTCGTTTTCCCGGACAGGCGGGTGGCAGTTCCCGAGCGGGCGCGGCGCAGGCGCGGCCGGATAGGCGCGCGCATGGCCGGTGCCGATGCGCAGGTGGAAAGCAGGCAGATATGCTGACGAAAAAGGGCAAATACGGGTTGAAGGCGCTGGTAGATCTGGCGCGGCTCGCGCCCGGCGAGACCGCCTTCGTCAGCGAGATCGCGCTGCGCAACAACATCCCGAAGAAGTTCCTCGACACGATCCTGCTTGAACTGCGCAATGCCGGCATCCTGCGCTCCAAGAAGGGACCGGGCGGCGGCTATGCGCTGTCGCAGCCGGCCTCGGCGATCCGCATCGGCCATGCCATCCGCGTGCTCGACGGGCCGCTGGCGCCGATCCGCTGCGCCAGCCGCACCGCCTTCGAGGCCTGCGACGACTGCGCCGACCCCCAGGCCTGTCAGGTGCGCCGCGCCATGACGGAGGTGCGCGACGCGATCGCCGCGATCCTCGACACGATGACGCTGGAACAGTTCGTCGCCGCGCCGGGCGCCGCAGGCATCGTCGACGACGAGGTTCCGGAAAAGAAGGTCGTCGGCCGGACCGGCTGAGGCGTACCCCACCAAATCTATGGACTATTGACAGGCGCCGCATTTTCGCCATTATCCTTGCCAGGCCGTTAACGGCCGGGACGATCAGGGATGGATGCATGTTCTACATGGGCGGAGTGACGCTCGGCTATTTCTCGCCACGCGCGACCGATACCGATACGGCACCGGAGCAACCGGCACTGCCGGCGGTGAACTCGGTCGACCGGCCGAAAAACCGTCTGTCCGCCGTCATCAAGGCCATGTTCGCCCGCGAAATCGCCCGCCGTCAGCCGCACGTCTGGCCCATCCACGTCTTCTATTGATTCGCCACGCCCGCAGCCGCCTCGCCGGCTTCGGAAATACAGGGCCCTGCCAAGCAAGACGCCCCCGGGCTGTCACGTTGGGTAACTGGGGAGCGGCGAGCGTCGCCAGTTTGCAATTCGCGGCCACTGCGCTATAATTTACCGACCGACTGGTTAATCATATTTGCCGCGACCCGCCTCCACACCGGAGCCGGGCGCCGGAGCAACCGACAGACCAGACCTATCGGACGTTTTATCGGTCGCGCCGGCGCGCCGTCGCAGGCCAATCGCACTGGAGTCACATGGCCCGTACCCGCGCCCAGGATTACGACACCAAGCGCCTGGCGATCCTGCAGCGCTCCGCCGAGCTGTTCGCCAGGTTCGGCTTCCCCGGCACCTCGATCAACATGATCGCCGAGGCCTGCGGCGTCTCGAAGGCGCTGCTCTATCACTACTATCCGGATAAGGAGGCGCTGCTCTTCGACATCCTCAACGACCATCTGCAGGAGCTGGTCGAGGTGGTCGGGCAGGCCTCTGCCTCCACGGCCGATCCACGGCTGCGGGTGCGCGCCATCGCGCAGGCCCTGCTCGACGCCTATCGCGACGCCGACGCCGAGCACCAGGTGCAGATCGCCAATCTCAAGCTTCTATCCGACGAGCGCCGCCAGCGGCTGCTCGAAATGGAGCGGCAGCTGGTGGTGCTGCTGTCGGACGCGCTCGCTGAGGCGCTGCCGGAGATCGGCAGGGGGCCGCTGCTGAAGCCGCTGACCATGTCGATGTTCGGCATGCTCAACTGGCACTACCTCTGGTTCCGCGACGGCAAGGGACTGACGCGCGAAGACTATGCCGAAATGGTGACGACGCTGATCCTGTCCGGCGCGCCGCAGGTCGCCCAGCCGGCGTCGCAGGACGGCAAGGTCAGCCGGGTCGGCAGCCGATGACCACCCGGGGCCGCACGCAGGCGAGCGAGAACACCCCGCTGCGGCAGGCCTTGTCGCAGGTGCTGGAGCGCCTGCAGTCGCAGCCGTCGCGCACCTGGTCGATCATCATCACCTTCTATGGCGACGCGCTGCTGCCGCGCGGCGATTCGGTCTGGCTCGGCACCCTCAATGCCTTCTTCAAGGGCCTCGACATCGGCGACGGCGTGGTGCGCACGGCCATGTCGCGGCTCGCCGCCGACGGCTGGATCGAGCGCAACAAGGTCGGCCGCAACAGTTTCTACCGGCTCGGGCAGAAGGGCCGCGAGACCTTCCTCGCCGCCGCCAACCGCATCTATCACCCGCGGCCCGACGGCTGGGACGGCCACTACACCCTGCTGATGCCCCTGCCCGGAGCCGACCGTGAGGCGCTGCGCAAGGCACTGGAAGAGGCGGGCTTTGGCACGCCCGTGCCCGGCACCTGGATCGCGCCGTCCGCCTGGGACCTTCCGGAAATTGCCCGCGACGAGCCCCGGCTTTGGGCCGAGGGTAGCGCGGCCGACATGCGCGCGTTGGCAGAGCGCGCCTGGCCGGTCGCCGAGCTTGCCGGCCACTACCGCCACTTCATCGCCGATTTCGCCCCGCTGCTCGCCGCCCTCGACCAGGGCCTGCACCCCTCCGATCTCGGCGCGATCACCGCCCGCGTCCTGATGATCCACGAATACCGCCGCATCGTGCTGCGCGATCCCGGCCTGCCGGCGGCGATCCTGCCCGACGACTGGCCGGGGACGGCCGCCCGCCAGCTCTGCGCCGCGCTCTACCGCCAGTTGGCCTCCGCTTCCGAGCGCTGGCTCGACCAGAACGGCATCGACGAGGACGGCCCGCTGAAGCCGCCGCGGATTCCGATCGCCGACCGCTTCGTCTAGACGCCGGTGATTCCCGTTCGCTGCCCGGCGCCACAAGGTTGCGCCGCAACATGTTACAGAATTTTATTGTCGAGATGATTTTCGTCACATATAATCCGCCCAATCGACGGAGGTAGCTGATGTACACCCAAGCTCTCAACGCCAAGCCGGACGCCGGCGAGCCCCAGCTCGAGGATGCAGCGCTGCTCGAAGCGTTCCAGGCCCGCATCGATGCCGAGGATCGCATCGAGCCGAACGACCGCATGCCGGCCGCCTACCGCAAGACGCTGACGCGCCAGATCTCCCAGCACGCCCATTCCGAGATCGTCGGCATGCTGCCGGAAGGCAACTGGATCACCCGCGCCCCGTCGCTGCGCCGCAAGGCGGCGCTGCTCGCCAAGGTCCAGGACGAGTGCGGCCATGGCCTCTATCTCTACGCCGCCGCCGAGACGCTCGGCACCTCGCGCGAGGAGCTGGTCGACCAGCTTCTGACCGGCAAGGCGAAGTACTCCTCGATCTTCAACTACCCGACGCTGACCTGGGCCGACATCGGCGCGATCGGCTGGCTGGTCGATGGTGCTGCGATCATGAACCAGATCCCGCTCTGTCGCTGCTCCTACGGCCCCTATGCGCGGGCGATGATCCGCGTCTGCAAGGAGGAATCCTTCCACCAGCGCCAGGGCTACGAGATCATGGTGACGCTATCGAAGGGCAATGAGGCGCAGCGGGAGATGGCGCAGGACGCGCTGAACCGCTGGTGGTGGCCATGCCTGATGATGTTTGGCCCGCCGGATGCGGCAAGCCAGCATTCCGACCAGTCGACGAAGTGGAAGATCAAGCGCTTCTCCAACGACGAGCTGCGCCAGAAATTCGTCGACGCCACCGTGCCGCAGGCCCATTACCTCGGCCTGACGCTGCCGGACCCGGACCTGAAGTTCAACGAGCAGACCGGTCACTGGGAATACGGCGCCATCGACTGGGACGAGTTCAAGCAGGTGATTGCCGGCAACGGCCCCTGCAACCGAGATCGCCTCGCCGCCCGCAACAAGGCCCATGCCGAAGGCGCCTGGGTGCGCGAAGCCGCCCTCGCCTATGCCGAAAAACGCCACGCCCGCAAGGCGGCGGCCTGAGGAGACCCGACATGAAGGACGTCTTTCCCCTCTGGGAAGTATTCATCCGCTCGCGCAACGGCCTCGCCCACAAGCATGTGGGCTCGCTGCACGCCACCGACGCCACCCTGGCGCTGCAGGCGGCGCGCGACATCTACACCCGCCGCGGCGAGGGCCTGTCGATCTGGGTGGTGCCGTCGAACGCGATCACCGCCTCCGACCCCGCCGACAAGGAGATGATGTTCGAGCCGACCGCCTCGAAGATCTACCGCCACCCGACGTTCTACGACGTGCCGGAAGAAGTCGGCCATATGTAACCCGCGGCTTGCGGCCCGACCCCCCGCATGACGCCGGCGGCGGGACCGCCGGCCTGTATCCGTTCATCGTTCGCCTGACGGACGACCCTGGAGGCACCCCATGGCCAAGACCATTCGCGTCAACGAAACGCCGCTCGTTCTCTACACGCTCCGCCGCGCCGACGACGCGCTGATCCTCGGCCACCGCCTTTCCGAATGGTGCGGCCACGCGCCGATGATGGAGGAGGACATGGCGCTCGCCAACATGGCGCTCGACCTGATCGGCCAGGCCCGCTCGCTCTACACCTATGCCGGCGAGGCGGAAGGTGGCGGCCGGACCGAGGACGATTTCGCCTATTGGCGCGACGAGCGCGGCTATCGCAACGTGCTTTTGGTCGAGCAGCAGAACGGCGATTTCGCCCGCACCATCCTGCGCCAGTTCCTCTATGCCCATTTCGCCGACCTCTACTGGCGGGCCATGATGGCGTCGAAGGATGCGACCCTCGCCGCCATTGCCGCCAAGAGCGAGAAGGAGATGGCCTACCACGTCCGCCACGCCGGCGAATGGGTCATCCGCCTCGGCGACGGCACGGCCGAAAGCCATGCCCGCATCGCCGCCGCGCTCGAGGACCTCTGGCCCTATACCGGCGAACTGTTCGAGATGGACGCCTCCGAGAAGGCGCTGGTGGACGCCGGCATCGCCGTCGATCTGTCCGCCCTGCGCGAGCGCTGGCGTGCCAACGTCAAGGCGGTGCTGGACGAGGCGACGCTGACCACGCCCGCGGACGGCTGGATGCAGAAGGGCGGCCGCACGGGCATCCACAGCGAGCATCTCGGCCACCTGCTTGCCGAACTGCAGCACGTGCAGCACACCATCCCCGGAGCGGTCTGGTGAGCGAGGGGCGGGAAGAGCGGCCGATGCCGGCATCCTTTCCGCCGGCGGGCAACGAACCACTGCTGGCCCGCGCCCGGGCGGTGGCGGCAACGGTGTGCGACCCGGAGATTCCCGTCCTTTCGATCGAGGATCTCGGCGTGTTGCGTGACGTGACGTGCTCGGCCGACGGGTCGATCGAGGTGGTCATTACCCCCACCTATTCCGGCTGTCCGGCGATGAACATGATCGCGCTGGAGCTGGAGATCGCCCTCGAAAAGGCCGGCTTCGATCGCGTCAGGGTGACGACCGTTCTGTCGCCGGCCTGGACCACCGACTGGATGAGCGAGGAAGGCAGGCGCAAGCTGAAGGCCTACGGCATCGCCCCGCCGTCGGAAAAGCGCGCCGGCCGCGGCGCCCTGTTCGGCGCCGACGAGGTGACCTGCCCCCGTTGCGGCTCCGCCAACACCGTCCGGCTCGCCGAGTTCGGATCCACCTCCTGCAAGGCGCTCTGGCGGTGCCAGGACTGCCGCGAGCCCTTCGACTATTTCAAATGCCATTGACGAGGTGACCCGGATGTCCGTCTCCCAGCAAGCCACGACCATTGCGGAAAATCACGCGCCGACCTCGGCCCCGCAGCACGCGCCGCGCTTCCACCGGCTGCGCGTCGCCGACGTGCGGCACGAGACCGATCATGCCGTCTCGGTCGCCTTCGAGGTCCCTGCCGCGCTGGCCGCCGACTACCGCTTCGACCCGGGCCAGTACCTGACCCTGCGGGCGACGATCGACGGCGAGGACCTGCGCCGCTCCTATTCCATCTGTTCCGGGCCGAAGGACAGCGACCTGCGGGTCGCCATCAAGCGGCTTGATGACGGCATCTTCTCCAACTGGGTCAACGACACGCTGAAGGCCGGCGACGAGATGGAGGTGATGACGCCGACGGGCCGCTTCGGCCTGGCCAACGCTCCCGGCAACGGCCGCATCCATGTCGGCTTCGCAGCCGGATCCGGCATCACCCCGATCCTGTCGATCATGCGCGGCGTGCTGGAGATCGAGCCGGACAGCCACTTCTTCCTGTTCTACGGCAACCGCTCGACCGGCGACATTCTGTTCCGCAACGACCTGGAGGAACTGAAGGACCGCTTCCTCGGCCGTCTTGCCGTGTTCCACGTGCTCAGCAAGGAGGAGCAGGACATCTCCGTCCTCAACGGCCGGCTCGACGGCGACAAGGCCCGGGTGCTTCTGACCTCGATGGTGCCGGCCCAGATGGTCGACCACGTCTTCATTTGCGGCCCGACCGGAATGATCGACGACCTGGAGGCGACGCTGCAGGACATCGGCATCGCCGCCGACCGCATTCACACCGAGCGTTTCGTCTCGGTCTTCAACGGCCGCCCGCGGGCGCCGGTGAAGATCGCCGCCGATGCGCCTCCGGCACACACCGCAGTGCTGACCGTGGACGGCAAGCGTCGCGAGGTGCCGGTGGCCGAAGGGGAGTCGATCCTCGACGCGGCGCTCCGCGCCGGCATGGACCTGCCGTTTGCCTGCAAGGGCGGCATGTGCTCGACCTGCCGGGCCAAGGTGGTCGAGGGCGAGGCGCCGATGGAGGTAAACTATTCGCTGGAGCCGTGGGAACTGGAGGCCGGCTTCGTGCTGACCTGCCAGGCGCATCCGAAGAGCGCCCGCGTCGTCGTCGACTTCGACCAGATGTAGCCGCTTGGGCCGCGCGGGCGGCGTCCTGACTGGTTTCCGAAAAGGTTGCTGAATAGGCGTAGGCCAGGACCGGGCAGCACCGGATTCGGTTCCGGCTGCGTCCTGCGGGAACCTTCTCACCGCGCGCAGCGGGACAAGAACAAGCCCCGGACGCCGGCCCACAGAGACTGTTTCTGCTCCATCGCTGATCAACGGGCGCAGCGCTTCAAGCAGACGCGCCCTCCCCGCTCTCTGGAAGAGGTCGTCTTTGGGCGGTTCAGGTGTTGCTGTCGCCCGCGGCGAGGTCGGCGCTGGCCTCGATCCGCTCCATGTCGTCGTCGGACAGGCCGAAATGGTGGCCGATCTCGTGGATCAGCACATGGGTGATGATGTCGCCGAGGGTTTCCTCGTTCTCGGCCCAGTAGTCGAGAATCGCGCGCCGATAGAGGGTGATGCGGTTCGGCATCTCGCCGGTCTCGACGGTGAAGCGCTCGGAAATGCCGCGCCCCTCGAACAGGCCGAGCAGGTCGAACGGCGTCTCCAGCGCCATGTCGTCGAACACGTCGTCACTCGGGAAGTCGGCGATCTCGATGATCAAGTTGCCGGTAAGCGCCCGGAATTCTTCCGGCAGGTGTCCATACGCCTCCATCGCCAGCGACTCGAATGTGCTGATCGTCGGGGCGTGGCGGTTCTGCCACTCGTCGGTTTGGTCTATGCGGGCCATAAGCACTCCTTTAGGGTCATATAGCACTTCGTGCAGGCTTTTCGAGTGACGAATTCGTCAGCGCCGCGCCGGCACGGTCCGGACCGGGGACGCGAGCCGGCACCAGGTGCCGTGCCGGCGTCGCGCATGCGGGATTTCCGGCCTTGCACGCCCTTGAACGGGGACATTTTTCGCCGCCAGGCGGATCGCTTCGACCACAGCCGGGGTTTTTTGTTCTACATAATGTATTGATTTCACTTTGCTATTATGACGCGAAAATCCTTTGGGCACAGCGCCGGCCGAAAAATTGCCCCGCAGTACATCCACAGGTCGGCGTTCGATGCGACAATGGCATTGTCCCGCCGATGGAGACACCGCGAGACGTCGCGGCGGAGCGGGATCGGCGCCTGGTGCGGGGAAAGGACGCAAGTCCCGGCATCGGGGGTTCGCGAGACAGGTCCCCTCTGGTGACGGCGGGTTATCCCGATTTGCGCACCGGACGTGCCCATGGGGTGGCACACATCGCCCCGCCCTTGCGGGCGGGAGCAGCAGAGGACCAAGTTCGCGGGCAAAAACCGCCGAACGGGGCACTGAGAGGTGCACGTTTATTTGTTTCGATGTGGCAGCTTTCAGTGCCCCGTCCGAAATTCACCCGCACCACGGCGCTGCCCCGCCCGTGGCCGCAAGCCCGTGCCTGCACGCGTCGGGGCTCAGCGCTGGCGAAGCGCCGTGACCTCGATTTCGATCAGCATTTCCGGGCGGATCAGGTCGCAGACCACCATGGTCGCAGCCGGCCTGATCTCGCCGAAGGCCTCGCCGAGGATCGGAAACACCCGGTCGGCGAAGCCGGCCTCGGTGACGTAGTAGTGGCAGCGCACGACGTCGGCGAGCGCAAAGCCGGCCTCTTCCATTGCCTTGCGGATGGTCGACAGGCAGTTGCGCGTCTGCTCCTCGACGCTCGCCGGCATTCTCATCGTTGCGTAGTCGTAGCCGGTCGTGCCGGAGACGAAGCACCAGTCGCCCTGGACGACCGCCCGCGAATAGCCGGCGGTGCGCTCGAAGGGCGAACCGGAGGAGATCAGCTTGCGCATTTCAGCCCTCCTGGATGACGACCTTGGCTAGGATGCGCCGCACCAGCGGCGCGACGAGGAGGACCGCCGGAAATGCGACGCCCCACGACGGCAGCCACGCGCCCATCCAACGTATCGGGAACTCCGCGGTGACGCCGGCGGAAAGGGCAGTCGAAAGGCCCGAGACGATGCAGGACATCAGCCCGGAGAGCAGCAGCCCGAAGGCCGCCCCTTCGAACCGCTTCGGCACGAACCGCATCATCGCGCCGTCACGATCAGGCCCACGGGCGGGCGGCGGCGGCGCTCTTCTCGAAACTGTCGATCGCAGCCGACTTCTCCAGCGTCAGGCCGATGTCGTCGAGGCCGTTCAGCAGGCAGTGGCGACGGAAGGCGTCGACCTCGAAGGAGATGCGGCCGCCGTCGGGACCTGTGATTTCCTGTGCCTCGAGATCGACGGTCAAGACGGCGTTGGAGCCGCGGCCGGCGTCGTCCATCAGCTTCTCGAGGTCCTCGGGGCTGACGACGATCGGCAGGATGCCGTTCTTGAAGCAGTTGTTGTAGAAGATGTCGGCGAACGAGGTCGAGATGACACAGCGGATGCCGAAGTCGAGCAGCGCCCAGGGCGCATGTTCGCGCGAGGAGCCGCAACCGAAATTGTCGCCGGTGACCAAGATCGTGGCGTTCTGGTAGGCGGGCTTGTTGAGCACGAAATCCGGGTTCGGCGAGCCGTCCTCGTTGTAGCGCGCCTCCGCGAAGAGACCCGTGCCCAGACCGGTGCGCTTGATGGTCTTGAGATAGTCCTTCGGGATGATCATGTCCGTGTCGATATTGACGACGGGCAGCGGCGCTGCGACGCCGGTCAGCTTGACGAACTTGTCCATGATGTGAACCTCGATTGCGATGCCAGATCTTCTGCCGAAGCGTGTAGATCAGTTTCGCCCGGAAATGAAGGGGGAACTTGGCCGCGCTTGCTCGTCGGGCCGGGGAGGCCCGGAGAAAGCCGCCGTTGAAACGGCGATCAGAGGTCGATGATCGTGCCGCGGCCGTCGTTCCAGACGCGCGGTTCGCGCTGGCCGGCGCGGTTGGCACGAGCGTAGACCTTGGCGCGGACGGGCGCCGGCTGCAGCTTCGCCGAAATCCAGCTGCCGAGCATGACCACGACGGCGATACCGGCCAGCGCCAGGCCAAGCGAGGCGGCGAAGACGAGCATCATGCCGGTGACGGCGATGGCAGCGGTGGCGAGGAAGATGGAGCGGAAGCTGTGCATGTTTGGCCCTTTCTCTGGGCTCAATGTGGGCAATGAATATGTTCATTGCAAGGCTTGCCGGCTGGCCACTCCGTCGCATCGGGGGTTCGATCGAAGAGCGCCCGACCCCCGGCTTGCCGAATTGACCGAAGCGGGGCACAAAGGCGCCATGGACAAGCCCTTCCAGCATCACCCGCTCCGCCTGCGCCGCTCGCTGCTCAGCGTGCCGGCAAGCAACGCGCGGGCCCTCGAGAAGTCGTCGTCGCTGGCCTGCGACGGCGTCATCTTCGACCTCGAGGATTCGGTGGCGCCGGAGAAGAAGGCCGACGCCCGCGCCGCCCTCGTCGCGCATTTCGCCGCGCTGGATCGTACGGTGCCGCAGGAGCGGATCGTCCGCATCAATGCGTTCTCCGGCAGGGAAGGCCCGGCCGATCTCGAGGCGGTGATCGCCTGCGGGCCGGATGCGGTGCTGCTGCCGAAGGTCGAGGAACCGCAGGACGTGCTTGCCGTCGCCGACTGGCTGGCCGAGCGTGGCGCCGAGGAGACGCCGCGGCTCTGGGCGATGATCGAGACGCCGGCGGCGATCCTCAACCTCGCCGGAATCGCCGCGGTCGGCCGCACACGCGGCGGCCGGCTCGACTGCCTCGTCCTCGGCCTCAACGACCTGCGGCTGGCAACCGGCATTGCCGACATGCCGGGGCGGCCATTTCTCGTGCCGCTGCTGATGCAGGCGATCGTCGCCGGCCGCGCCTTCGGGCTGGACATGATCGACAGCGTCTACAACGGCTTCACGGAACTCGACGTCTTTGCCGCGGAGTGCGAGCAGGGCCGGCAGATGGGCTTCGACGGCAAGATGCTGATCCACCCCGCCCAGATTGGTCCGGCCAACCGCGCCTTCGGCGTTGCGGATGCGGCGCTTGCCGAGGCCCGCGCCATCGCCGCCGCCTTCGCCCTGCCGGAAAACACCGGCAAGGGGGCGATCAACCTGAACGGCCGCATGGTCGAACGCCTGCATCTCGACCAGGCACGACGCCTGATCGCGCGGGCCGAACTCATAACGCAGAAAGAAAACCGCACATGAAAGTCTATCGCTTCCTGACCGGCCCCGACGACGCCTCGTTCTGCCACAAGGTCACGCTGGCCCTCAACCAGGGCTGGGCGCTGCACGGCTCGCCGACCTATGGCTACAATGCCGATACCCAGCAGATGCAATGCGGCCAGGCCGTCGTGAAGGAGGTCGAGGGCAAGGAGTATCACCCCGACATCAAGCTGTCGGAGCAGTGACGGCCGGCAGGTCGGGCTCGAAGCGGATGCGCGCTTCCAGGCCCGACCTGCGTCCCGGTGGCGGCGAAAGCAGCTCCAGCCGCGCATCCATGTGGCCGAGCAGTCGCTCGGCGATCGAAAGGCCGAGGCCGGAGCCGGACGCCGCTGTGCGTCCGCGGCCGAAGCGCTTGCGGATCAGCTCCAGCTCCCAGCCGGCCAGAACCTGCCCGTCGTTGATGATGCGCACCGTTCCGTCCTGTTCGAGCCGCACCTCGACCGGCGCCTCGGCGGCGCCGTGCACCAGCGCGTTCTCGATGAGATTGCGAACCGCGATGGCGAAGCCGTCCTCGCTCGCCACACGACGCAGCATCGCCCCCTCGGCGCGCTCGAGGCGCAGCCTGCTGGAGAATTGCGGATCGCGCTGGAAATCGAGCACGACCAGTTCCAGCACGCGCGCCAGATCCACCGGCGCGTCGCCGACGCCGATGCCGGCCTCGGCGCGGGCCAGTTGCAGCATTTTCTCGGCAAGCCGGCTGAGATGGACGAGCGAGGTCTCCACCTGGCGGGCCCGGGCCTTGCGCGGGCCGTTCGGCAGCTCTTCGATCAGCACCTGCGTCTGGGCGAGCGCGCCGGCGATCGGCGTTCGCAGTTCGTGGGCGCTGTTGGCGGTAAATTCGCGCTCGGCCTCCAGCACCGCCCGCAGCCGGGACAGAAGCAGGTTGATGGAGCGGACGATCGGCAGCAGCTCGCGCGGCAGCCCCTCGCGGGCGATCACCGCGAGGTTGCCGCCATCCTTGCCGGCAATCGCCTGGCGCAGCTCGTCGATCGGCTTCATCGACCGCCGGACAATCAACCAGACCAGCCCGATGCTGGCCGGCACGAGCAGCAGCACAGGCAACAGCAGCGCCAAGGCGCCCTCGACCAGCGCCTCGCGGCGATCGGCGAGCGCATCGGCCATCTGCAGATACAGCGTGCCGTCGCTGCTGGAGGTGGTGTAGAAACGGAAGCTGGCGTCACGCCAGAAGCCGCGCTTCAACGGCACGTCGAAGGGAGCCGCCGGCGCGTCGTGGGAGCGCAGCAGCACCTGGCCCTGGTCATCACGCAGCTGGTAGACGAGATATTCCTTTCCGGTCGCAGCAATGATGCTGTCGAGGTGCCCGTCGGGGGCCGCCTTGCTCCTCTCGATGTCGTCGACGAACAGGATCAGCAGCCGCTCCGCCGTCTCCTGCAGCGCGCTGTCGAAGATTTCCCCGAACTCGTCCTGCATCACCATGACGCCGAGACCGGCGGCGAGCAGCCAGAGGGCCGCGATGGCCCCGGCCATCGAAAGGATGAGGCGGCGGGTGATGCTGCGTTCCCTCATGCGGGCATTCCGAGCCTGTATCCGACGCCGCGAACGGTGAGGATATGCGCGTGCCCAAGCTTCTTGCGCATCCGGCTGACATAGACCTCGACGGTGTTGCTCTCGATCTCCGAGCCGAAGGCATAGAGCGCCTCCTCGATCTGCCCTTTGGATACGGTCGCCCCAGGCCGCGCGAGCAGGACGTCCAGCACCGCCCATTCGCGGCCCGACAGAATGATCTCGCGGCCGTCGCAGGTGATACGGCGATCGGCCGGGCCGATCTCCAGGTCCCCGAGCCGGACGACCGGCGAGGGGTTGCCGCCGTAGCGGCGCGTCACCGCCAGCATCCGCGCCGTCAGTTCGCCGAGATTGAAGGGCTTGACCAGATAGTCGTCGGCGCCGCTGTTCAGCCCCTCGATGCGGTCGGAAATCTGGTCGTGTGCGGTCAGCACGATCACCGGCGTCCTGTCGCCCGCCTCGCGCAGTCCCTTGAGAAAGCCGATGCCGTTGCCGTCAGGCAGGCGCAGGTCCAGGAGCACGAGGCCGTAATTGACCGCGCGCGTCGCGGCGTGGGCATCCTCAAGCCGCCGCACCCAGTCGACTGCGTGGCCGCCGGCGGAAACGTGATCGCGCACCGCCTCGCCCAGAATGGCGTCATCCTCGATCAACAAAATCCGCACGTCGTCGCCCTTCCCGGGCGCACGCCGTGGCACCCCGCTCTGGTCGCCAGACTATACCGCCCGGCACCGCAGCGTCCATGCCCGGCGCGTCAGGCAGAGGGCGCATGGCGGCACTCCGACAGCACGTCCAGCGGCCGCTCGTAGACGCTCGTTGCCACCGACATCAGCCCCAGCACGGTGTGAAACAGGTTGTCGTGGGACGCCGGCTCGCCGGCGCGCTGTTGCAGGCACGTCCGGTCGATCGCGGCGCGGTCCTGCCCGCCGAGCCAGAGGACGAAGGGCACCTGCGTCTGCTGCTTCGGCGCGATCAGATAGGGCGCGCCGTGTAGGTAGAGGCCATGCTCGCCAAGCGACTCGCCATGATCGGACATGTAGATCATCGAGGCATCGAGCTGGTCCTGCCGGCGCTGCAGTTCGTCGATGATCGCCGACAGCACGTGATCGGTGAAGGCGATCGTGTTGTCATAGGCATTGACGATCTCCTCGGCGGTGCAATCTGCGAGCTCCGCCGTGCGGCAGTCCGGCTTGAAGCGACGATAGGCGTCCGGATAGCGCTCGAAATAGGCAGGCCCGTGGCTGCCGAGCTGATGGAGGACCAGCACGCTGTCCTTGGTGACGCCGTCGAGCCAGGGCCCGAGCCGATCGAGCAGGATGCCGTCCTGGCACTCGCCCTCCCTGCAGAAGCGCGGGTCGGCGCTTTTCGGCAGGAAGGTGTAGCCGACGCGGTCGGCGATCCGCTTGCTGCCGGTGTTGTTGTCCCACCATTCGACCGCGATGCCGGCATGGGAGAGGACATCGAGAAGGTTTTCGGTCTCCAGCCCCTTGCGATGGGTGTAGCTGTCGCGGGTATAGACCGAGAACATGCAGGGCAGCGACACTGCCGTCGCCGTGCCGCAGCTCGTCGTCTCGGGAAAGTAGGTGACGTCGCGCGCCGCGAGCTCCGGGTTGGTCGGGCGAGCGTAACCGCCGAGCGAAAAATTCTCGGCGCGCGCCGTCTCGCCGGCGACGACGACGAGAACGCGGGGGCGGCGTCCGGCGGCGGCGACAACCCGCGCGTCGGCCCCGAGGCTCTGCACGGCGATGTCCTTCTCAGCCCCCGTACTGGCTCCGTAGCGGATGGCGCTGACGATCGGCCCGACGGGATTGAGGCTCGCCAGCCAGTCCCTGTGCTCCCGGCTGGTGCTCGCCAGCAGCCGCATCTGCATCGTGGCGGCAACGGCGGCGACGAGCAGAAGCGGCAGCACGAAGGCCGCGTTCATCCGGGCCTTGGCGAAGAACGGCCGGTGATCGATCCGCACCCAGGCAACCAGCAGCGAGGGCAGGAGCCCGAAGCCGACGAGGTGCCAGACAAAGGCGGGCGTGATGAGATTGGAGGCCTCGGCCTGCGTCGTCTCGGCGGCGTTGCGGATCATGTCGACATTCACGACCACGCCGAACCGATCCATGAACCAGGAGGCCACGGCGCTGGTGAGAAGCAGGAAGATGAACAGCGGCTTTGTCAGGAAACGCACCGACATCATGATGCAGACGGCCGACAGAAGCGCGGCGAGGCCGACGCCGAATACCGCGGTCGCCCCGACCGTTCCGCTGAAATAGGCGGCCGTCTTGTGCCAGAAGCTCTGGTTGGCCGTGCAAAGCACGAACAAGGTCACCGCAATGCTCAGCGGGATCGCGCCGATGGCGGGGCGAAGCCTGCGCTCGGCCGGGATCGGACTTTCGGTGTGCGCGGCCATTGATGCTCCTTCGATCCGCTTCGTCGCGGATCAGGAGCCTTGACCTGGTCCCCGGATACTGCAAACTCCAGCTGCAGCACACCGTCAAACGCACGCGATAGTATTCCGATCCGCGGCGCGAACCTGCCGGGCGATGCTGACAGGAGCCTGAATGCGCGCGCCCGATCAGGTGGGAACCCATTGGAGACAAAGGTCCGACCGGCAATGGATGCTCGCGGCGCCGAGCTCCGCCCGGCAAATTCAAGGGCCCGGTTGCGGGGGGTGGTGGCCTACCAGCCCGGCCTTAGGGTGCTCTATATTATCTCCCATCACTCGCCGCCGCGGGCGCCATCCTCGGCGGCCGTTACGGCGCGGGAGCGCTGAACGCCATTCGCCTTTCGATTCCAGACCAGGTGCCCCATGTTCGACGTGTTGATCAAGAATGCCAATCTTCCCGACGGCCGCGAGGGCATCGACATCGGCATCAACGGCGACAAGATCGTTGCGGTCGATCAGCGGATCGAGGCGGAGGCAGGCGAGACGATCGAGGCGAGCGGCCGGCTGGTGACGCCGCCCTTCGTCGATCCGCATTTCCACATGGACGCCACGCTGTCGCTCGGCCTGCCGCGGATGAACATTTCCGGCACGCTGCTCGAGGGCATCGCGCTCTGGGGCGAATTGCGCCCGACGCTGACGCGCGAGGCGCTGGTGGAGCGGGCGCTGCGCTACTGCGACCTCGCCGTCGCGCAGGGGCTGCTGGCGATCCGCAGCCATGTCGACACGAGCGATCCGGCGCTCGTCACCGCCGAGGCGCTGATCGAGGTGCGCGAGAAGGTGGCTCCCTATATCGACCTGCAGCTCGTCGCTTTCCCCCAGGACGGCTACTACCGCGCACCGGGCGGGGTCGATTCGCTGAACCGCGCGCTCGACATGGGCCTCGACATCGTCGGCGGCATTCCGCATTTCGAGCGGACGATGGCCGACGGCGCCGCCTCGGTCGCAGCGCTCTGCAAGATCGCCGCCGACCGCGGCCTGCCGGTCGACATGCATTGCGACGAGACCGACGACCCGATGTCGCGGCACATCGAGACGCTCGCCGCCGAGACGGTGCGCTACGGCCTGCAGGGCCGCGTCGCCGGCTCGCACCTGGTCTCGATGCATTCGATGGACAACTACTACGTCTCGAAGCTGATCCCGCTGATGCTGGAAGCAGAGATCGACGTCATTCCCAACCCGCTGATCAACATCATGCTGCAGGGCCGGCACGACACCTATCCGAAGCGGCGCGGCATGACGCGGGTGCGCGAACTGATGGAGGCGGGCCTCAACGTCTCCCTCGGTCAGGACTGCGTGATGGATCCCTGGTACTCGATGGGCTCGGGCGACATGCTCGAGGTCGGCCACATGGCAATCCACGTCGCGCAGATGGCCGGGATCGAGGACAAGAAGAAGATTTTTGCCGCGCTCACCGTCAACTCGGCAAAAACCATGGGGCTGGAAGGCTACGGGCTGGAGAAGGGCTGCAACGCCGACCTGGTGATCCTGCAGGCGCGCGATCCGCTGGAGGCGCTGCGGTTGAAGGCCAATCGCCTCGTCGTCATGCGCCGCGGCAAGGTGATCGCCCGTTCGGCGCCGCGCTTCAGCGAACTGAAGCTGGAGGGCCGGCCGACGGCAGTGAATGCGGCCGACTACGCTCCGCTGCGGCCGGACGAGATCTGACCGTCGCTCTCATCGGCGAACGGGGCCCTTGCGCCATGATTCGCACGGGCTCCTGTGTTGGAAAAACTCAGATCCGGGCCTGCACGAGATGGGCAAGCTGGGCGCCGACCTCGTAGTAACCCTCGCGGATCGGCCGGAACGACTGCGCCACCGGGTCGGTCACCGGGAGCGGCAGGTCTTTTTCGGCAATCTCGCCTGAGATGTGCTGCGCCAGCACCCGGCCGAACACCGTGCCCGGCGCAATCCCGCGGCCGTTATAGCCGGAAAAGCCGATGACGTTCTGGGCAAGCCGGTGGAAGCGCGGCAGGTTGTCGGCGGTCATGCCGATCTTGCCGTACCATTCGGCCTCGAACTCCACGTCGCCGATCTCGGGAAAGAGTTTTTTGAGCGCTCGCCGCGCCCAGGCCTTGTGGATCGCGGTGCCGGTGCCGCGCAGCGCGCCGACGCTGCCGAACACCAGCCGGCCGAGCCGGTCGTAGCGATAGGAGGAGAGGATTTCCTCCGTGTCCCATGCCCCTTCGCGACCGGGCAGGATTTTCGCCTGCATCGCCGGTGACAACGGCTTCGTGGCGAAGTTGAAATAGGGAAGATGCACCAGCTCGGCCCGCACCTCCGCCCAGGGGGCGACCGTGTAGGCGTTTGTGGCGACGATCACCCAGTCGGCCGTCACCGATCCCCGGTCGGTCTTCACCGTCCAGCGGCGGCCGGATTGCTCCGCACCGGTGACCGGGCTTGCCGTATAGACCCTGGCGCCGGCGGCGATGGCTGCCCTGGCCAGGCCGCGCACATAGGCGAGCGGCTGGATCGTGCCGGCCCGCATGTCGAGCAGCGAGCCGGTATAGGCGGAGGTGCCGACGCGCCGCGCCGTCTCAGCCGCATCGAGCAGCCTCACGGGAGCGCCGCGCCTTGCCCACTGCTCGGCGCGGGCCTGAAGCTCCTCAAGGCCGGACTTGCCGACGGCGCAGTGGAGGGTGCCGACCGGGTTGATCTCGCAGTCGATCGCGTGCTTTTGCACCAGTTCGAAGACGAGGCGAGGGGCGTTGCCGAGAAGATCGAGCAGTCGGCCGCCATAGAGGTCGCCGAGGACGCCCGGCAGGTCGTCCGGCATCACCCACATGCCGGCATTGACGAGGCCGACATTGCGCCCCGAACCGCCGAAGCCGATTTCCTTGCCTTCGAGAAGCACCACCTTCGTGCCGCGCTCGGCCAGATGCAGTGCCGCCGAAAAGCCGGTGAAGCCGCCGCCGACGATCACAACGTCGGCCTCGGTAGCGCCGGTCAGCGTCTCGGTTGCGGGGGCGGGCGGGGCGGTCATTTCCCACAGACCGTGGGAACGCGGGTCGTTCTGCATGAAAATGTTCTTCGATCGCCGGGTTGGGAGGTTTTCCGATGCCGCCACATTCGACGATCGAAGGCAAGGAGGAAAGTGCTGTTTCGACACCGGATCATTCTGGCTGCGAATGAGCGGTTCGGCCGATGGATCGGTATCAGGTGACCTGCGTGGCGATCCAGGCCCGAAAAGCCTGGCTCAGCGAGTTCTCCAGCTTGCCCTCCGGCACGACGAGATAATAGCTGTTGTCGGTCTGCATCGGCCGGTCGAACACCACCGAAAGCCGCCCGCTGGCAAGCTCCTGCTCGATCAGGTAGCGCGGCAGCAGCGCAAAGCCGAGCCCCGCCACCGCCGCCTCGATGACCATCGAGAACTGGTCGAAGCGATGACCGCGATAGGCGGTCTCGGCCGCCCCGCCGTTCAGCTCGAACCACTGCGC
Organism: Mycoplana dimorpha; assembly: GCF_003046475.1. GTDB lineage: Bacteria > Pseudomonadota > Alphaproteobacteria > Rhizobiales > Rhizobiaceae > Mycoplana > Mycoplana dimorpha. The sequence goes on along the minus strand of NZ_PZZZ01000003.1, from coordinate 253,616 downwards.
CCACAGCTTCGGGCGGGTGGCGAGATGCAGCAGCGGCGCGCTCTCCAGATCGGTCGGATCCGCGAGCTTCCAGTGCCGCAGCAACTCCGGGCTCCCCGCCGGCAGGATCACCTCGCTGCAGAGATAGGAGCAGCTGGCGCGGGCCCAGACGGGCTGGCCGTAGTGGATGGCGAGATCAAAACTCTCCTCGTCGAAGTCGAACGGTGCGGAACGCGAGGCGACGTTGATGACGGTGCCCGGAAACTGCGCGAGGAAGGCGGGCAGCCGCGGGGTCAGCCAGCGGCTGCCGAAGGTCGGCAGCGTCGCGATCGTCAGGCTGTGGTCGGAGCGTGCCGCCGACATGGCGCGCAGCATCGTCTCTTCGGTCTGGTGCAGCAGCTTGCGCACTTCCGGCAGGAAGCGACGGCCGTCCTCGGAGAGCACGACGCGCTGGCGCACGCGCTCGAACAGGAGAACGCCGAGCTGCTCCTCGAGGTCCTTGATCTGGCGGCTGACGGCGCTCTGGGTGAGATTCAGCTCATTGGCGGCCTGCGTGAAGCTGCCATGGCGCGCCGCGCACTCGAAGGCCTGCAGCGTCGTCACGTCGGGTATCAACCTGCGGCTCAACTTCATTCGACTCTCGCATCAACCCAGTCAAAACATGCGCGATCACTCGCCAGTGCGATCCGTTATGATCTGTTTTCAGAATGAACGGGTCCTCCCACCCTTGTAGACCAATACCAGGAAGAGTGTGAAGCGATTTCCGCCCGGAATCGCGCAAAATGAGACGAGACTGACGCATGACAGCCAGAACGCATGTTTCCGCCGACGCGATCCGCTCGGACTTTTCCGCCGCCATGTCCGCCATGTACCGCAACGAGGTGCCGGCATACGGCACGCTGATGGCACTGGTGGCGCGCGTCAACGAAGAGACGCTGGCGGCCGACCCGCACCTCCAGGCCCGCCTCGAAGCGACCGACTCGCTCGAGCGCATCTCCGAGGAGCGTCACGGCGCGATCTGGCTCGGGACGCCGGAAGAGCTCTCGATGATGCGCCGCGTCTTCGCGGTGATGGGCATGTATCCGGTCGGCTATTACGACCTGTCGACCGCCGGCGTGCCGGTCCACTCCACCGCCTTCCGCCCGGTCGGCGACGCGGCGCTGAAGCGCAACCCGTTCCGGGTGTTCACCTCGCTGCTGCGTCTCGACCTGATTGCCGACGAGGCCCTGCGCGCCGAGGCCGCCGCGGTGCTCGCTTCGCGGAAGATCTTCACCGAGCGGGCGATCGAACTGGTCGAAAAGGCGGAGAAGGAAGGCGGGCTCGACGCTTCCGACGCTGCCGAATTCGTCCGCGAGGTGCTGGAGACCTTCCGCTGGCACGACCAGGCGATCGTTTCCGCCGAAATGTACAAGCGGCTGCACGATGCGCACCGGCTGATCGCCGATGTCGTTTCCTTCAAGGGCCCGCATATCAACCACCTCACCCCGCGCACCCTCGACATCGACGAGGTGCAGGCGCTGATGCCGGAGGAAGGCATAGCTCCGAAGGCTGTCGTCGAGGGACCTCCGACCCGCAAGTGCCCGATCCTGCTGCGCCAGACCTCTTTCAAGGCGCTGGAGGAGCCGGTTTCCTTCGTCGGCGAGAACGGGGCCTGGAAACCCGGTTCCCACACCGCCCGCTTTGGCGAGATCGAGCAGCGCGGCATCGCGCTGACCCCGAAGGGCCGCGCCCTTTACGACAAGCTCCTCAACGACACCCGCGCCATCGTGCGGCCGGCCGCCGACGGTTCGAACGCCGCCGAATACGAAGCCGCGCTCGCCGACGTCTTCAAGGCGTTCCCGGACGATTGGGACGGCATCCGCAAGGCGGGACTCGGCTATTTCAGCTACTCCCTGACGGAAAAGGGCAAGCGCGTCAGCGGTCGCCGCGCCGATCTCGAAACAGCGATCGAGGCCGGCCTCATCCAGTTCGACCCGATCGTCTACGAAGACTTCCTGCCGGTCAGCGCCGCGGGGATCTTCCAGTCGAACCTCGGCGACGATGCGACCCAGGACTTCGTTGCAAGCCCGAACCAGGTGATGTTCGAGCGTGACCTCGGCGGCCCGGTGCTCGACGAATTCGCCCACTATGCCGGCATTCGGCGTGCCTCGCTTGAAATGTGCCTGGACATCGTCAACATGGCGGTCGCTGCGGAGTGACGAACGGGCGATGATCGAAGAGACGCATATCGAGGCACTGCGCGTGCTGCTTGGCGAGAAGGGCCTTCTCACCGAACCGGCCGATATGGCGGCCTACGAGACCGGCGCGCGCTACGATAAGGGCCGTGCCGCCTTCGTCGCGCGCCCGGCCTCGACCGGCGAAGTCTCGGCCGTCGTCGCCTATTGCGTGAAGAACGGCATCGCGCTCGTGCCGCAATCCGGCAACACCGGTCTCGTCTCCGGCTCGACGCCGGACGGATCGGGTCGCCAAGGTGTGCTGAGCCTGGATCGCCTTACCACGCCCTTCCAACTGAACCGGGTGAACCGGACGCTGACGGCCGGGGCCGGGCTGCGGCTCTCCGACGTCAACGGCCGGCTGGAAGACGCGGGCCTGTTCTTCCCGATCGACCTCGGCGCCGACCCGCGGCTCGGCGGCATGATCGCCACCAATACCGGCGGCTCGCGGTTCCTGCGCTACGGCGACGTGCGCCGCAACACGCTGGGCCTGAAGGTGGTGCTGGCCGACGAGGCGGGCACGGTGCTCGACCTTGGCCGCGGCCTGCGCAAGGACAATACCGGCGTCGACTGGAAACAGCTCTTCATCGGCACCTCGGGCGCCTTCGGGATCGTCACCGAATGCGTGCTGAACCTCGAGCCGCTGCCGCGCCAGGTCGCCACCGCCTTGCTGGTGCCCGCCTCGCCCGACCGCGTGCCGGAACTGCTGGTGGCGATGGAAGATGCGCTGGGCAGCTATCTTTCCGCCTTCGAGGGCATGTCGAGGAACGCGGTCGCGGCGGCCTTTTCGCACGTGCCGTCGCTGCGCAATCCCTTCCAGGGCGGGGTCGTGCCGGATTTCGTCATCCTCACAGAAATCTCCCGCACCTCGCCGCCGCGCGAAGGCGAACAGCCGCTGGATGCGGTGCTGGAAGAGGTGCTGGGCGGGATCTGGGAACGTGAGGAAACGCCGCTCGCCGACGCCTTCGTCGGTCCGCCGGCGGAGATGTGGGCGTTGCGCCACGCGCTGTCGGAAGGGGTGAAGCATAGCGGTCGACTGATCGCGTTTGATCTTTCCTTCCGCCGGGGTGACATCATGCGCTTCCTCGACCATATGAAGGCGGAGATGCCACAACATTTCGAGAACGTCACGATCTGCGACTTCGGCCATATCGGCGACGGCGGCGTGCACTTCAACCTGGTCGTTCCCGCCGATGATCCGCGTCTGTCGGACGGCGCTTTCGAGGCGCGTTTGCGCGAGTGGGTGTTCATGGTGGCAGTGGAAGAGTTCGGCGGGAGCTACAGCGCCGAGCACGCGATCGGCCGCAAGAACCAGGTCTTTTATGACCGCTACACGCCGGAGGCGGTCCGCAGGCTTGCCGCGGGGCTGAAGGCGATCACCTCGCCGGGCCCGCTCGGCAGCGTAACCTTTTGAGAGATCGGCGGCCGGTCGGCTGCCTGCGAAACGATAGAGTCACAATGGAGAACACAACCATGACCAACGTCGACGTGAAACAGGAAACCGCCAAGCTTCTCGACAAGCTCGGTGTACCGGCCTCCGCCTGGCAGGGCGGCGACATGGCTTCCTTCAGCCCGGTTTCCGGCGAGGAGATCGCCAAGCTGAAGACCCATTCGGCCGCAGACACCAACAAGGCGATCGACGCCGCCCACGAGGCCTTCAAGGCCTGGCGCCTCGTCCCGGCCCCGAAGCGCGGCGAGCTCGTCCGGCTGCTCGGCGAGGAACTGCGCGCCGCCAAGGCCGACCTCGGCCGCCTCGTCTCGATCGAGGCCGGCAAGATCACCTCCGAAGGCCTCGGCGAAGTGCAGGAAATGATCGACATCTGCGATTTCGCCGTCGGTCTCTCCCGCCAGCTCTACGGCCTGACGATCGCCACCGAGCGTCCCGGCCACCGGATGATGGAAACCTGGCACCCGCTCGGCGTCGTCGGCATCATCTCCGCCTTCAACTTCCCCGTCGCCGTCTGGTCGTGGAACGCAGCACTGGCGCTCGTCTGCGGCAACCCGATCGTCTGGAAGCCGTCCGAGAAGTCCCCGCTCACCGCACTTGCCAGCCAGGCGATCCTCGAGCGCGCCATCGCCCGCTTCGGCGACGCGCCGAAGAACCTGAGCCAAGTGCTGATCGGCGACCGCACCATCGGCGAGGCCCTGGTCGACAACCCGAAGATCGCCCTCGTTTCGGCCACCGGCTCCACCCGAATGGGCAAGGAAGTCGGTCCGCGCCTTGCCAAGCGCTTCGCCCGCTCGATCCTCGAGCTCGGCGGCAACAATGCCGGCATCGTCTGCCCGTCGGCCGACCTCGACATGGCGCTGCGCGCCATCGCCTTCGGCGCCATGGGCACCGCCGGCCAGCGCTGCACGACGCTGCGTCGCCTGTTCGTGCACGACAGCGTCTACGACCAACTCGTGCCGCGCCTGAAGAAGGCCTATGAGAGCGTCTCGGTCGGCAACCCGCTGGAAACCTCCGCCCTCGTCGGCCCGCTCGTCGACAAGCAGGCCTTCGACAACATGCAGAAGGCGCTGGAAGCGGCCAAGGCAGAAGGCGGCAAGGTCGTCGGTGGCCACCGCGTGACGGAAGCCGGCAAGGACACCGCCTACTACGTCAAGCCGGCGATCGTCGAAATGCCGAAGCAGTCCGGCCCGGTTCTCGAAGAGACCTTCGCACCGATCCTCTACGTCATGAAGTATTCCGACTTCGACAAGGCGCTCGAGGAGCACAATGCGGTTACGGCCGGTCTTTCCTCGTCGATCTTCACGCTGAACATGCAGGAGGCCGAGCGTTTCCTCTCCGCTGACGGTTCGGACTGCGGCATCGCCAATGTCAACATCGGCACCTCGGGCGCTGAAATCGGCGGCGCGTTCGGCGGCGAGAAGGAAACCGGCGGCGGTCGTGAATCCGGCTCCGACGCCTGGAAGGCCTACATGCGCCGCGCCACCAACACGGTGAACTACTCGAAGGCCCTGCCGCTGGCACAGGGCGTCTCCTTCGACATCGAGTAAGTGGCGAGCGAGCGCCCATGACCATAGCGACCAAGATAGAGGAGGCGGGCTTCAGGCCCGCCTCGCGGATCGCCTCGATCGGCGTTTCCAAGATCCTGCAGATCGGCGCGCGGGCCGCGGCGATGAAGCGCGAAGGCCTGCCGGTCATCATCCTCGGTGCCGGCGAGCCTGATTTCGATACCCCCGACAACGTCAAGCAGGCGGCCAAGGCGGCGATCGACCGCGGCGAGACCAAGTACACCGCCCTCGACGGCACGCCGGAGCTGAAGAAGGCGATCGCCGAAAAATTCCGCCGCGAGAACGGCATCGACTATGCGCTCGACGAGGTCACCGTTGCGACCGGCGCCAAGCAGATCCTGTTCAACGCCTTCATGGCGAGCGTCAACCCCGGCGACGAGGTGATCATCCCGACGCCCTACTGGACCTCCTATTCCGATATCGTCGAGATCTGCGGCGGCGTGCCGGTGCTGATCCCCTGCGACGCCGAGGCCGGCTTCCGGCTGAAGACCGAGCAGCTCGAAAAGGCGATCACCGACAAGACACGTTGGGTGCTTTTGAACTCGCCGTCGAACCCGTCCGGTGCCGCCTACAGCGAGGCGGACTATCGTCCGCTGCTCGACGTGCTGCTGAAGCATCCGCATGTCTGGCTGATGGTCGACGACATGTACGAGCACATCGTCTATGACGGCTTCAGGTTCGTCACGCCGGTTGCGATCGAGCCGCAGCTGAAGGACCGGACGCTGACGATCAACGGCGTCTCCAAGGCCTATGCGATGACCGGCTGGCGCATCGGCTATGCCGGCGGCCCGAAGGCGCTGATCAAGGCGATGGCGGTGATCCAGAGCCAGGCGACCTCTTGCCCCTCCTCCGTCAGCCAGGCGGCTTCGGTCGAGGCGCTGAACGGCCCGCAAGGTTTCCTGAAGGAGCGCCAAGCGAGCTTCAAGCACCACCGCGACCTCGTCGTCTCCGGCCTGAACGCGATTGACGGCATCGACTGCCGCACGCCCGAAGGCGCTTTCTACACCTTTGCCGGCTGCGGCGGCTTGATCGGCAAGACGACGCCGGCCGGCAAGCGGATCGAGACCGACGCCGACTTCACCGATTACCTGCTGGAGGTCGCCCACGTCGCCGTGGTGCCGGGCTCCGCCTTCGGCCTGTCGCCGTACTTCCGCATTTCCTATGCGACGTCGGAAGCGGAGCTGAAGGAAGCGCTGAAGCGGATCGCGGAGGCTTGTGGCAAGCTCGCCTGATCAGGCCCGTCTTCCTTGGGAGAGAGAGACGACAAACTCGAAGGTCCAGCCGGAACGGCCCGCGCCATCCGGCTGGCGCCACCTTCGCCGCACGCGGGAAGAGGGTGAGGGGCAATCTGCCCCAGGCGCAGCCAGTGTGTGGGATTCGTAAAGGGAGCCGCTACGCTTGTCTGGCTTTGCGATTGGCGTAACGCCGGTCGCGCTCGGCCTTGCGAGCGGCCTCGTCCTCGATGACGCGAGCAATCCGGTCCCTGTCGGCCGTTTCGCGCGCTTCGACCTCGGCTCTCGCAGCAGCGGCGATCGCAGCCTCGCGCTCTGCCGCCTCGGCGTGCACGCGCTCCCGCTCTTCGATCTTTACCCGCTCCCGTTCGGCGCGCCGTTCCTCCCTGGCTGCGGCGATCGCCTGACGCTCCGCCTGGCGGGCTTGCTGGGTCGGTTCTGCAGCTGTCTTTGCGGCACGATAGGCCTGCAGAAGAGCAGCCTTGGCGTTGTCAGCGGCACTGCGCCGATCGACGAGTTCATTGTCTCTGGTGTTTCTCAAGTCCGTATCCCGGTTGACGTGTTGCGGCCTGAAGGTCAGGCCTTTGTGGTGCGCTTCAATTTAAGCGCCGCGGTCGCGGTTGACCGATCATGCGTTTCCTTGGCCAGGCGGGCTTCCCGCAGGCGCAGGGTCTTTTCCTCGCGGGCTCGGACGATCGCCTCTTGCTCCTCCAGCGCGCGGTCGCGCGCGAAGAATTGCGATTGGGTCTTGGAAAAGGCGATCTCGGCCTGTTGGCGCGATTTGCTGTGTGTTTGTGTCATTGTGGTCCTGACGCTGACGGGCTCGGCCGACCGAGCGGCAATAAAAAAGGCCAGGCAAACTGCCTGACCTTCGTTGGGATCATGCTCTCGACAGTGCCAGTACATCCGTGGTCAAGGGAGAGCCGATACCGATTTAGGCAGCCTGGAGGTTGCAGGCAGACATTTTGCCCGACTTGCTGTCGCGCTCCAGGTCATAGCCGAGCTTCTGGCCTTCGACGATCTCGCGCATTCCGGCGCGCTCGACGGCGGAGATGTGGACGAACGCGTCCGGGCCGCCGTTGTCAGGCTGAATGAAGCCGAAGCCCTTGGTGGCATTGAACCATTTAACTGTGCCAGTGGTCATGATGAACCCTTTCATAGCATATTGAACGACCGCCGCGAGGTTGCGCTGCGGATAGTGACATAGCGATTTTTGAGAGAAAGGTTCGTTCAGGGCGCGGTTGCCACATGCGCGGGAAGCAAAGCTCAGCAAGCAAATATCGATTTACTATAGATAGGGGCTATGCAGCCCAATGTCAACCTTTGCTTTCGTGAGCTCCGATTTACGTAAAATCTGCTAAGCCGACGAAACAAGCAAAAGCTCTCGAAATTCAGTGTAATCCTTATCAAAAAACCCACGCAGAATTTCTTTTGCGTGGGGGAAAGAAACACGACTGCGCCCCATTACTACTTGGTTATGGCGCGAGTGTATCGTGTGAAAAATTCAGCTCGCAGCGCGGTGGCCGTGATGCTCCTGGGCGTAGTAGTGGCCGAAGCGGTTGGCGAGGAAGGCGTCGAGGCCGATTTCTTCCTGCTTGACGAAGCCCTTGGCACGCAGCGAGCCGTCGGCGAGCATGTCGAGCACGGCGCAGATCGAGCCGGCGGTGGTGATCTGGATCGCCGAGTGCATGCGGCCGGCGACGACGGCGCTGTAGACCTTGTTGGCGTAGGTTTCCTGGACCAGGCGGCCGTCCTTGCGGCCCGAGACGGTGACGAAGATGATCACGACGTCCTGGGTGGTGGTCGGCAGCGCGTTCTCGAAGATGTCCTTCAGCACTTCGCGGCGATGGCGGAGGCCCAGGTCGTTCAAGAGCGCCTTCATAATGCCGACATGGCCGGGATAGCGGATGGTCTTGTAGTTCAGCGTCCGCACCTTGCCCTTGAGCGTCTCGCACAGCGTGCCGAGGCCGCCGGAGGTGTTGAAGGCCTCATAGGTGACGCCGTCGAGCGAGAATTCCTCGCGCTCCTCGAGCGCGGGAACCTCGATCAGCGAACCTTCGACGATCGCCTCGCACGGCTCGATGTATTCGTTGATGACGCCGTCGGTGCTCCAGGTGAGGTTGTAGTTGAGCGCGTTCGACGGATATTGCGGCAGGGCGCCGACGCGCATGCGCACGCTTTCCAGCGTATCGAAACGGCTGGCGAGGTCGTTGGCGACGATCGAGATGAAGCCCGGCGCCAGGCCGCACTGCGGGATGAAGGCGGTCTCGGCCGTGGCGGCGATGCGCTTGACGGCGCGGGTGGATTCGACGTCTTCGGTGAGATCGAGGTAATGGATGCCGGCGGCGGCCGCGGCCTCGGCGATCGCCACGGTCAGGTGATAGGGCGCGGCGCTGAGAACGGCGAACTTGCCCTTGAGCAGGTTGACCAGCGCCTTGCCGTCGGCGATGTCGACGACGGCGGTGCTCACGGCCTTGTGCGCCTCGATGGCTGCGAGCTGCTCGGCCGAACGGTCGGCGATGGTGACGTTGTAGTCTCCGCTATGCGCGAGCATGCGCGCCATGGTGGAGCCGATCTTGCCCGCGCCGATAACGACGATGTCTTTCATGAATGCTTCCCCCGGTAAGGCAATAAACTGACGGCAAGATTTTCGCGCCGATTCCTGTCGATTCACAGCTGCGGATTTGGCATATTGCACCATCCGTATCGGCAAAGTGACGACAAGAATGGCCATATCGACGTTACCGACGTTGAATCCAAAGGATCGCGAACTCCTCGCCATCCTCAGCGAGAACGCCCGCGAGCAAACCGCAACGATCGCGCGAAGGCTCGGCCTGTCGCGCACGACTGTGCAGGCCAAGATCGAGCGGCTGGAGCGGGAAGGGGTGATCACCGGCTACGGCGTGCGGCTGTCGGACGAGTATGAGGGCGGCATGGTGAAGGCGCACGTGCTGATCACGATTGCGCCGAAGACTCTGTCGCGGATCACGACCGAATTGCACGCCATCACCGAGGTACGCGCGCTTCACTCCGTTTCCGGCACGTTCGACCTTATCGCCATCGTCGCCGCGGCTTCGATTGCCGAACTCGATGATCTGATCGACCGGATCGGCGCGATCGAGGGCGTGGAGCGGACGCTTTCCTCGATCATCCTGTCGACGCGGATCAGCCGCTAAAAGGGTTTTTCTTCCCTCCGCAGGGCGGAAACGCTCGCAGCGCTGGCTCAGGGGCACGCGCCGGCTCTGGGCAGCTTCGAGGCGAGACCGGATTTCCGTCCGAACGGCTCCGGCCCGGGTCAGGCCAGAAAACGCTCCGGCCGGTAGGGACCGATGTTGAGGACGGGCCGCTCGCCGAGCATCTTTTCGGCCAGCACGCGACCGGTGATCGGCCCAAGTGTCATGCCGTGATGGGCATGGCCGAAGGCGAACCACAGGCCGGCATGGCGCGGCGCCTTGCCGATGATCGGCATCATGTCCGGCGTGCAGGGCCGCGCCCCCATCCAGGGCTCGTCGTCGCGGCGCTCGGCGAGCGGGAAAAACTCGCGCGCCACCTTCTCGGCGCGGCGCAGCTGCACCGGCGTCTTGCGGGCGTCGCGCCTGGCGAACTCGGCGCCGGTCGTCAGGCGGATGCCGCGGTTCATCGGCGCCAGGAAGTAGCCGCGCTCGGCATCCAGCACCCAGTTGTTAAGCTTAGCGCCCTCGGCGGCACCATAGTGCATGTGATAGCCGCGCTTCACCGCGAGCGGGAAGTGGTAGCCGAGCTTTCGCGTGACGGTGTCTGCCCAGGGGCCGAGCGCCACGACGACGTCGCGGGCTTCGAGTGGCCCCTCCGGGGTGGCAATGCGCCAGTTCTCGCCCTCCAGCACATGCTCGATCGTCGCGGCATCACCCGCCGCCAGGGTGCCGCCGAGCGACTGGAAATATTTTACATAGGCCTTCAGCAGCGCGCCCGGATCGAGGATCGACCAGGGATCGGTCCAGCGCAGGCCGCCGGTCAGCTCGGCGCGGATATCGGGCTCGACCTGCTTCATCTCGGCGGCGGTGAACTTCTGATGATTGACCCCGAACTTTGCCGACCACTGCTCGGCCTCGGCATAGGCCGCATCGCGGGCCTTCTCGGTACGAAACACCTTCATCCAGCCGTCCTTGCGGATCAGCGCGCCGGCGCCGGAGGCTTCGATCAGGTCGGCGTGCTCGCTGATCGAGTGCTCGATCAGCGGCGCGTACATGTGGGCGATGTTCTGGTGCTGCCGGAAGCCGGAATGCCACCAGTAGCGGGCCAGGAACGGCACCAGCCCGGGCAGCGCGGAGAGGTGATAGTGCGCATCGATCGTGTTGTTCAGCGCGTAGCGGAACAGCGCGCCGAAATCGTGCGGAAAGCCGTAAGGGTAGACGCCCTCGCGCTGGATCAGCCCGGCATTGCCGTAGGAGGTCTCCTCCGCCGGCCCGCGCCGGTCGACGAGCACCACCGATTTCCCCCGCCGCGCCAGATGGATCGCCGTCGAAATGCCGACGACGCCCGCGCCCAGAACGATGACATCCGTCTTCATGTGCTCCGCCTCAAATCTCTCCGCCGTTGCCCCGATCAATGCACACGGGCGGGCACCGACGCAAGGCACCGAAAGCGCATGCGGCGGTCACAGCGAGGTGGTGATGCCGCCGTCGACATAGAGCGTATGGCCGTTGACGAAGGAGGAGGCGTCGGAGGCGAGGAAGACGGCCGCGCCGACCAGTTCGCCGACCTCGCCCCAGCGGCCTGCCGGGGTGCGCTTCTTCAGCCAGCCGGTGAACTGCGGATCGTCGACCAGCGCCTGGTTCAGCGGTGTGCGGAAATAGCCGGGCGCGATGGCGTTGACCTGCAGGCCGTGCCGCGCCCAGTCGGCGCACATGCCGCGCGTGAGATTGCGCACCGCGCCCTTGGTCGCGGTATAGGGAGCGATGCCGGGACGCGCCAGTTCGCTCTGGGCGGAGGCGATGTTGATGATCTTGCCGCGGCCGCGTCCGATCATGTGGCGGGCGACGGCGCGGGAGACATGGAAGACGCTGGAGACATTGGTGCGCAGCAGCTCGTCCCATTTCTCGACGGGGAAGTCCTCGAGCGGGGCGCGAAACTGCATGCCGGCATTGTTGACGAGAATGTCGATCGGGCCGGTTTCCTCCTCGATCACCGCGACCATCTGCGCCGCGGCGGCGCCGTCGGTCACGTCGAAGGGGGCGGCCTGCGCCGCATAACCCTTGTCGCGCAGCGCCTGCACCGCGCCGGTCAGCTTTTCGGCGGAACGGCCATTCAGCAGCACGCTGGCGCCATGGGCGGCGAGCCCCTCGGCAAGGGCGAAGCCGATGCCCTGCCCCGCCCCGGTGACGAGAGCCCGTCGCCCGGAAAGATCAAACAATGGAAATGACATGGCTCTGATCCTTTCCCGTCTGCAGGTCGTCTGCGCGGCTTGTCCCGGCTGCCGCGGCCGGATCACCAGCACCGCGCAGCCGTACCCGAGAGGATCACGCCGGACGGCAAAAGGAAAGCACCGAAATGGGCAGACTTCCCGCCCCTCGCCGGCGGCGACGGCGAACCGCCCTACTGGCCGGCCAGCCGGAGGAGATTTTCGATCGCGCCCCGGTCGAACCCGCCGATGCCCTCGCGGATGTCGGCGGCGATTGCCGCGGCGACGGCATCCTCGTCGCGCTTGCGGAGCGCTGCGATCGCCTCCTGGTGCCGGTCAACGACATAGAGCTGCGCCACGTGTTCCATGGCAATGCCGAGGAAGGGGCCGAGCTGCAGCCAGACGCTCTCGACCATCGGCATGATCATCTGGTCCGGATTGGCGGTGTAGAGGGTGCGGTGGAACTCCTGATTCAAAAGCAGCGCCGTCGCCTTGTCCTTGCGGGCGATCGCGTCGTCCAGCGCCCGGTCGATCTCGGCGAGCCGGTCGATCTGCCGTTCGGTGATGTGGCCGACGGCGCGGCGGGCGCCATGCTGCTCCAGCACCGCCCGGAGCGCCATCAGTTCGCCGAACCGGTCGGCGGTCATCTTCGGCACCATGATGCGGCGATTGTCGAGCACCTTCAGCGCCCCTTCGGAGGAAAGCCGCCGCAGCGCCTCGCGCACGGGAGTGGGACTGCTCTCCATCGCCTCGGCGATGCCGCGGATGGTGAGGGATTCCCCCGGGCGGATGGAACCGACCATGATCGCCTGGCGCAGCCGTCGATGCGCGTATTCGTGGGTGGGCATTCCGTCCGGCCGAGCAAGCGGCGCCAGTTTCAATGCTCCCAACGTTCCCTCCCGGCCGCCTGGGCACCGCTGTTTCCGGCCCCGCCTCTGCTTCGCTCTTACCAGCTTGACCGGTAACAAGAAAGTGTGCATATCTTCAAAATGTGATCACAATAATAAATATGTGATATGGAAAAATCAATGACGAATTCAGCGGGGAACGACTGGCTCATCAATGCGGAGTCGGTGGAAAGCATCCAGGCGGTGGTCTGCGACCTGAACGGGATCCTGCGCGGAAAGCGCGTGCCGGTTGGCCAGGCGAAGAAGGTGCTGGAGGGCGGCATCCGCATGCCGCTGTCGATCGTCGGCGTCGACGTCTGGGGCGAGGACATCGTCAATTCGTCGCAGGTGTTCACCAGCGGCGACCAGGACGGCGTCTGCAGCCCGACGGGCCGCGGCGCCCTGCCGGTCGGCTGGACGCTGAAGCCGAGCGCCGTCGTGCCGCTGTGGCTGTTCAAGGAGGACGGCGAGCCGTTCCTCGCCGACCCGCGCCAGGCGCTGGCCCATATCGTCCGCCAGTATCACGAACTGGGGCTGCGGCCGGTGGTCGCCTCCGAGATGGAGTTCTACCTGATCGATCCGGAGCCGGATCATGCCGAGCCGCCGATCTCGCCCTATACCGGCAAGCGCCTCGATTCCGACGCGATCCTGTCGATCGACGAGCTGGACGACTTCGGCCAGTTCTTCTCCGACGTCTATGCCGAATGCGAGCGGCAGAACGTGCCGGCCGACTCCGCCGTCGCCGAGAACGGCATCGGCCAGTTCGAGATCAACCTGGTGCATTCGGACGATCCGCTGAAGGCCGCCGACGATGCGCTTTTCTTCAAGCGCATCATCAAGGGCGTGGCCCGCAAGCACGGCTTCGCCGCCACCTTCATGGCCAAGCCCTACGGCCTGCGCTCGGGCAGCGGCATGCACGTGCACTTCAGCCTCGTCGACGAGGCCGGCAGGAACGTCTTCGACGACGGCACCGAACAGGGCTCCGACATCCTGCGCCACGCGGTGGCCGGCCTGACGCGCGGCATGGCGGAGACGACGCTGTTGTTTGCGCCGCACTACAATTCCTACCGGCGGCTGCGGCCCGATACCCATGCGCCGACGTCGATCACCTGGGGCTATGAGAACCGCACCGCGGCGATCCGCATCCCAGGCGGCAACCCCGCGGCCCGCCGCATCGAGCACCGGGTCGCCGGCGCCGACGCCAACCCCTATCTCGTCATGGCCGGAATCCTCGGCGCCGCGCTGATGGGCATCCGCAACAAGTGGGAGCCGCCGCCGCCGGTCGTCGGCAGCGCCTACCAGATGAAGGCGCCGCGCATCCCGAGCGAATGGGGTTCGGCGGTGAGCGCCTTCGAAAACGGCTCGATCGTATCGGAGATCTTCGATCCCGACTTCCGCTCGATGCTGATCGCCTGCAAGCGGCAGGAGATCGCCGGCTTCGCCGAGCAAGTCACCGACTTCGAGTTCAGCGCTTACCTGGAAATCGTCTGATGGCCAACGACACACGATCCTATGCCGGCGACGGCCGCTATCCCGACAGCTACTACGCCGCCTCGCGCAACATCATCCGCACGCCGAAAATCCTCGAGGGCGAGGTGCGGGCCGACGTGGCGGTGCTCGGCGCCGGCTATTCCGGCCTGTCGACCGCAATCCACCTCGCCGAAAAGGGCTACAAGGTCGTCGTCGTCGAGGGCGCCGGCGTCGGCTGGGGCGCCTCGGGGCGCAATGGCGGCCAGATCGTCAACGGCCTGAACGCCAGCCTCGACACGATCCGGCGCCGCTACGGCGAGGAGGCCGGCGCCTTCGTCGGCAGCCTCGTGCAGGAGGGCGGCAAGATCATCCGCCGCATCGTCGCCCAGTACGGCATCGACTGCGACCTGAAGGACGGCAACATCTACGCCGCCTATACCTCGGCGCACATGAAGGAACTGGAGCACAAGAAGGCGCTCTGGGAGCGCTACGGCATGAACGACCACCAGCTGCTCGACAAGGCGGCGATGCGAAAGCTGGTGAACACCGACGCCTATGTCGGCGGCATGCTGGATACGACCGGCGGCCACATGCATCCCCTCAATCTCGTTCTCGGCGAGGCCAAGGCTCTCGAATCGCTCGGCGGCATCGTCTACGAGCAGTCGCCGGTGACCAGGGTCGAGCACGAGGCGGACAAGCCGGTCATCCATACCGCGAGGGGACGCGTCATCGCTGACGTCGCCGTGCTCTGCGGCAACGCCTATCTCGGCAATGTGGTGCCGAAGCTGGTTTCGCGCGTCATGCCGGTCTCGACGCAGATGATCGCCACCGAGCCGCTCGGCGATCGCGCCGACGCGCTGATCCCGTCCGACACGTGCGTCGAGGACGTGCGCTACATCCTCGACTATTTCCGGCTCTCGGCCGACAAGCGCATGATCTTCGGCGGCGGCACCGTCTATGGCGGCACCGACCCGGCGGACGTGCGGGCGAAGATCCGTCCCAACCTGGAAAAGGTTTTCCCGTCGCTGAAGGGCGTGAAGATCGACTATGCCTGGAGTGGCAACTTCGCGCTCTCCTTCTCGCGGGTGCCGCAGATGGGCAAGATCGGCAAGAACACCTATTTCGCCCATGGCTACAGCGGCCACGGCGTCACCGGCTCGCACCTGTTCGGCAAGATCCTGAGCGAAGCGATCCATGGCGACGTCAGCCGGTTCAGCCGGTTCGAGAAGCTGCCGTGGATTCCCTTCCCCGGCGGCCGCATGTTCCGCGCCCAGTATTCGACGATCGGCTCCTGGTGGTACCAGTTCAAGGACGCCTTCGGGCTCTGAGCCCACCGCAGATCGCGTGGAAGTCTTTCACGCGATCTGCTTTTCGTTTTTGTTGTAATGCATGCCCTTGCCCCGGAACCGATGTAGGCCTCGGGTGAAATGCTTCAGGGCAGCTCACGCGCCGGCATATTGCGCGTCTGAGACCGGTTCCAGCCAGTCGACGGCCTTGCCGTCCAGCGCCTCCTGCAGCGCGATGTGGGTCAGCGCGGTGTCGGGTGCTGCGCCATGCCAGTGCTTTTCGCCCGGTTCGAACCAGACGGTGTCGCCGGCGCGGATATCCCTCACGGGGCCGCCCCAGCTCTGCACCAGCCCCTTACCGGCGGTGACGACCAGCGTCTGGCCGAGCGGGTGGGTGTGCCAGACGGTGCGCGCGCCCGGCTCGAAGGTCACCGTCACGGCGCGAAGCCGAGACGGCTCGGGCGCCTCGATGATCGGATCCTGCCGGACGCGACCGGTGAAATAATCGGCGGATGGGGTCGCGGACGGGCGGCTGCCGCAAGGCTCGATCTTCATGGCGGGTTCTCCTCATTATGCGATGCCCGGACGCCGGGCCGGCAAGGACCATCCTGCAACGGAAACGGGCCGGCGGAAAGCGTAGCGCGTGGGCACGGGCGTCAATCGGTCGGCGGCGTCGGCGACGCAAATTTCTTTCGCCGCCGCGATTTGCCTTGAACGGAAGTTGCGCTAAGAACCCCGCGAACCCGCTTTTTTCGAGAAGGAATCTCCCATGACAGAGCGCAACCTCCTCCTCCTGCCCGGCGACGGCATCGGCCCGGAAGCCATGGCGGAAGTCCGCAAGATCATCGCCTACATGAACGCCGAAAAGGGCGCCGGCTTCGTCACCGACGAGGGCCTCGTCGGCGGCTCGGCCTACGACGCGCATGGCGCGGCGATCTCGGAAGCGGACATGGAGAAGGCGCTCAAAGCCGACGCCGTGCTATTCGGCGCCGTCGGCGGTCCGAAGTGGGACGCGGTGCCCTACGAGGTGCGCCCCGAGGCCGGCCTGCTGCGGCTGCGCAAGGACCTGAAGCTGTTTGCCAACCTGCGCCCGGCGATCTGCTATCCGGCGCTCGCCAACGCCTCGTCGCTGAAGCCGGAGCTGGTCGAGGGCCTCGACATCCTGATCGTGCGCGAGCTGACCGGCGGCGTCTATTTCGGCGAGCCGAAGGAGATCATCGACCTCGGCAACGGCCAGAAGCGCGGCATCGACACGCAGGTCTACGACACCTACGAGATCGAGCGCATCGCCGGCGTCGCCTTCGAGCTGGCCCGCACCCGCAACAACCGCGTCTGCTCGATGGAGAAGCGCAACGTCATGAAGTCGGGCGTGCTGTGGAACCAGGTCGTGACCGAGACCCACAAGCGCGCCTATTCCGACGTGCAGCTCGAGCACATGCTGGCCGACGCCGGCGGCATGCAGCTGGTGCGGGCGCCGAAGCAGTTCGACGTGATCGTCACCGACAACCTGTTCGGCGACATACTCTCCGACGTCGCCGCCATGCTGACCGGCTCGCTCGGCATGCTGCCGTCGGCCTCGCTCGGCGCGCCGGACCCGAAGACCGGCAAGCGCAAGGCGCTCTACGAGCCGGTGCACGGCTCGGCGCCCGACATCGCCGGCAAGGGCATCGCCAACCCGATCGCCATGATCGCCTCCTTCGCGATGTGCCTGCGCTATTCCTTCAATCTCGTGACCGAGGCCGACAATCTCGAGAAGGCGATCGCCAACGTGCTCGAGAAGGGCATCCGCACCGGCGACATCATGGCCGAGGGCTGCACGAAGGTCGGCACCGCCGAGATGGGCGACGCGATCCTCGCCGAGTTCAAGGCACTGTCGGCCTGATCAAGGGCGGGCGTGACCACGCCCCATGCCGAACCAAGCAGCCCCTCCCCTACGACGCTGACGCAGCCTAACCTGCCGTCCCGCGGGGCGGGGCCGGTGCAAAGCGCCGGGAAAGGGCTCGCTCGGTGGCCTTCCATTGGCCGGCCGATATGGCCGCCACGGTACAATTGCTATCCCGGCGACAAGGTCGATCGTGGTCCCCCGCCCCTACCCCAATAGTTCGCCGCAATCTTGAAAACGCCTGCGGCGGCGCCCAAGGTCGGGGCTTGCAACAGGAGCCCCCATGAACCGGCCGCTTTCCTCCACGCTGTGGATCTTCACCACCGCCATCGTGCTCGTTGCCGCCCTCGTCCCGTTCGATGCGCAGCTGTCGGAATACGCGCAAGGTCTGCCCGGGGCCATCGTCACCTTCAACCGGACGATCACCGATTTCGGCACCTTCCGCTGGATGATCTACGGGTCCGGATCCCTGGCGATCGTGGCTTTCGTCGTCCATCACGCCAGTCGCAGCGAGACGGTCGCCGGCCGGGCGCGCACGGCGATGCGGCTGTTTTCCTATTTCTTCGTCACGATCGGCAGCGCCAGCGCGCTCGTCCACCTCCTGAAGACGCTGATCGGCCGGGCGCGGCCGGAAATGCTGGTCGAGCTCGGCGCCTACAGCCTGACGCCCTTTACCGGAAACATGGTGTTCGAGAGCTTTCCCTCCGGCCACTCGGCGGCGGTCGGCTCGTTCTTCGGGGCATTCGCGCTGCTCGTGCCGCGGCTGCGGCCGCTGTTTCTTGCAGGCGCGCTGCTGATCGGCGTGTCGCGGGTGATCGTCGGCGCCCATTATCCGAGCGACGTCGCAGCCGGGCTGCTGGTCGGGCTGTGGTGCGCGGTGATGGCCGCCTTCCTGTTCGCCCGCTGGAACGTGCTGTTCCGTCTCGACGCCGCCGGATGGCCAGTCCCCAAACGGGACTTCGACGCCCCGGCAAAGGATTGACGACAACGAAAAACCGGCGCGTGTGGCCACGCGCCGGTCGCTTGTCGGGATTACATCGTTGGATCAATCCATCGCGTGGATATCCCGGTCCTTTGTTTCCGGCAGGAACAGCAGGCCGATGACGAGCGTGATCGCGGCGAAGACGATCGGGTACCAGAGGCCGTAGTAGATGTCGCCCCTGGCGGCGCTCATCGCAAAGGCGGTCGCCGGCAGCAGGCCGCCGAACCAGCCATTGCCGATGTGATAGGGCAGCGACATGCCGGTGTAGCGGATGCGGGTCGGGAACAGTTCGACCAGCAGGGCCGCGATCGGGCCGTAGACCATGGTCACGTAGATGACCAGGACGGTCAGCACGGCGATGACCTTGATCCAGTTGACCGCCGCCGGGTCGGCAACCATCGTGTAGGCGCCGCCGTTGGCGATCGTGAACACCGCCATGTTGTCGACGCCCTTGGCTTCGTCGGCCGTCATCAGCTTGGCGGCGACGAGGTCCGCGCCCGTCATGGTCGCCTTGTCGCCGGCGCGGATGGCCGCGGCGTCGAGGCTCAGTTCCGGGTTTGCGGCGACGAAGGCGTCCAGCTTGGCGTCCGGCACCTTGGCGGCGGCGCGCACCAGCGGGTAGCCGGCATCGTGCAGCGCCATGTTGACCTGCTTCTCGAAGGCGGCGGTCTGCGCCTTGGCCTGGTCGCCGGCGGCGATGGCGTCGAAGCTGCTGATCGTCTTCTCGCCGATCTTCACGGTCGCCGGCGTGCCGGCCGCAGCCGTAGTCACGACGTCATAGGGCACCGAATTCTTGGTCAGGAACGCGGTGGCGATGTCGCACGAGGTGGTGAACTTCGCCGTGCCGGTCGGGTTGAACTGGAACTTGCAGTCGCCGGGGGCCGCGGTGACGGTCGCCCGCACCGTTGCCTGGGCCTGGGCGAGCGCCGGATTGCCGGCCCAGGTCAGCGCCTTGAACAGCGGGAAGTAGGTCAGGATGGCCAGAAGCAGGCCGGCCATGATGATCGGCTTGCGGCCGACCTTGTCGGAGAGCCAGCCAAAGAAGACGAAGAAGCCGGTACCGAGCAGCAGCGAGACGGCGACCATGATGTTGGCCGACTGGCCTTCCACCTTCAGCACGCCGGTCAGGAAGAACAGCGCGTAGAACTGTCCGGAGTACCAGACGACGGCCTGGCCGACGACGGCGCCGAACAGCGCCAAGAGCGCGATCTTGGCGTTGCGCCACTGGCCGAAGGCTTCCGTCAGCGGCGCCTTGGAGCCCTTGCCCTCTTCCTTCATCTTCTTGAAGGCGGGCGATTCGTTCATCTTCAGGCGGATCCAGACGGAGATGCCGAGGAGCACGACGGAGACGAGGAAGGGAATGCGCCAGCCCCAGGCGGCGAAGGCTTCCTTGCCGAGCATGAACTGGACGCCGAGGATGACGACCAGCGACAGGAACAGGCCAAGCGTCGCCGTGGTCTGGATCCAGGAGGTGAAGTAGCCGCGGCGGCCATGCGGGGCGTGCTCGGCCACGTAGGTCGCAGCGCCCCCGTATTCACCGCCGAGCGCCAAGCCCTGCAGCATGCGCAGTGCCAAGAGCGCGATCGGGGCGGCGATGCCGATCGAGGCCGATCCGGGCAGGATGCCGACCAGGAAGGTCGACAGACCCATGATCAGGATGGTGACCAGGAAGGTGTACTTGCGGCCGACGAGGTCGCCGAGGCGGCCGAAGACCAGCGCGCCGAACGGGCGCACGAGGAAACCGGCGGCAAAGGCCAGCAGCGCGAAGATGTTGCGCGTCGTTTCCGGATAGTCGCTGAAGAAGGCCGCGCCGATGAAGACGGCCAGCGAGCCGTAGAGATAGAAGTCATACCATTCGAAGACGGTACCGAGCGAGGAGGCGAAGATGACCTTCTTCTCCTCGCTTGACATGGGGCCGGCCCTGCGGCCCTCCGCTGTCGCAACATTGGCCATTGTGAAATCCTCCATTTCAACGGCTTTTCTGGGACGCCTGTCCGTCGCCCGCCGGCCCTCCTCGACCGGGCGAACGTGGTTGCGGGCGAGAAAGAATGGCAGAAAAGCGGCAGCCGCGGCAGCGCGGCTTTGGGATTATGACTTTGGAATTAAGACTTTAGTCGAATTCGCGCGAAGAGCCCGGGGACGAGCCGCCAAACGCCGGTGATCGCGCCGAATGACAGATCCGGATTATTTGCCCCATCGCGGCAGCCGCGCATGCCGCGCGACGGCGATCGCCGGACCTCCGGCGAGAAAAAGGCCTCGCTTGACTCCCGGAGAAATTCCCGTAATAGCAGCCCCGGAAAAGGACCGTGTCCCATGCTTTGCCGCGACATCGATATCGCTGACAGCAGCTTCCTGGCGGAGATCGCCGGGCAGGACCGGCGCGTGCCCGCTTCTTCCACAACCGTGGCCAAAACGACGACGAAAACCGTCTGACGTCTCTGGCCCGCCGCTCTCTCCCCGGCAAGGCCGGGGACCGAAACCCGCCGCCGTGGCTGTCGGGTTTCCCCTCAAGGACCGAGGAGAGGCAGAGAAAGAGAGCTAGACACATGGGTTTCAAGATTGCAGTCGCCGGCGCCACCGGCAATGTCGGACGCGAAATGCTGACGATCCTGTCCGAGCGCGGCTTCCCGGCCGACGAGGTCGTGGCGCTCGCCTCCAGCCGCTCGGTCGGTACGGAAGTCTCCTTTGGCGACAAGACGCTGAAGGTCCACAATCTCGACACCTATGACTTCTCCGACACCGACATCTGCCTGATGTCCGCCGGCGGCGCGGCGTCGCTGAAGTATTCGCCGAAGATCGGCGCCCAGGGCTGCGTCGTCATCGACAACTCGTCAGCCTGGCGCTACGACGCCGAGGTGCCGCTGATCGTGCCGGAAGTGAACCCGGACGCCATCGTCGGCTTCACCAAGAAGAACATCATCGCCAACCCGAACTGCTCGACCGCCCAGCTGGTCGTGGCGCTGAAGCCGCTGCACGACCGCGCCACCATCAAGCGCGTCGTCGTCTCGACCTACCAGTCGGTCTCCGGGGCCGGCAAGGACGGCATGGACGAGCTCTTCAACCAGACCCGCGCCGTGTTCGTCGCCGACCCGATCGAGAGCAAGAAGTTCACCAAGCGCATCGCCTTCAACGTCATCCCGCACATCGACGTCTTCATGGAGGACGGCTACACCAAGGAAGAGTGGAAGGTTCTGGCCGAGACCAAGAAGATGCTCGACCCGAAGATCAGGGTGACCTGCACGGCTGTGCGCGTTCCGGTCTTCATCGGCCATTCCGAATCGGTCAACATCGAATTCGAGAACGAAATCACCGCCGACGAGGCACGCGAGATCCTGCGCGAGGCCCCGGGCTGCCAGGTGATCGACAAGCATGAGAACGGCGGCTACATCACGCCCTACGAATCGGCGGGCGAGGACGCAACCTACATCTCGCGCATCCGTGAGGACGCCACGGTCGAGCACGGCCTCAATCTTTGGGTGGTCTCCGACAACCTGCGCAAGGGGGCGGCACTGAACACCGTTCAGATCGCCGAGTTGCTGGTCAACCGCGGGCTGATCAAGGCAAAGAAGCAGGCCGCCTGAGCGGACAGACAGAATCGCAAACATGAAGATCCCGCGTCTATCGTCGGACGGGCGCGGGACTTTTGCTTTGATCGAGCCAGCGGCAATCGCCGATTGCCGCACGATCGGCACAAACGTCTGGCAGTTACTGGCCTGGTGCATTCCAGGGCGGTTTGAGATCACGAGGTTGTTTCCATGAATTTGATGAAGCGGATGTTCCAGGGTCTGGCGGCGATCGCGCTGACGGCGGCGCCGCCGGCGGTTGCGACGGCCGCGCAGTGCGGCAACGATGCAGCCGGTTTCGAGGCCTGGGTCCACCAGTTCAAGGGCGAGGCCGCCGCCAGCGGCATCAGCCGCAGCACGCTTGACCTGGCATTCGCAAATGTGGGCTATAACCGCGCCACGATCCGTGCCGACCGCGGCCAGAAGAGCTTCAAGCTGACGCTCGACCAGTTCATGCAGAAGCGCGGCGGCCAGACGATCATCAATCGCGGCCGCAGCCTGCGCAAGCAGCACGCCAGCATCCTGGCGCGGATCGAAAGCCAGTACGGCGTGCCGGCCGGGCCGCTGGTCGCCATCTGGGGGATGGAAACCGGCTTCGGTGGTTTCATGGGCAAGGAGCACACCCTGTCGGCGGTCGCCACGCTCGCCTATGACTGTCGCCGCTCCCCCTATTTCACCGAGCAGCTTTACGCGGCGCTCAATCTTCTGGAGTCCGGCACGCTCAGTCCCGACGCGATCGGGGCCGCGCATGGCGAGATCGGCCAGACGCAGTTCCTGCCGGTCAACGTGTTGCGCTACGGCGTCGACGGCGACGGCGACGGCCGCATCGATCTCGTCCGCTCCAAGGCCGACGCCCTGGCCTCGACGGCCAACTTCCTGCGCGGCCACGGCTGGAGCGCCGGCGGCGGCTATCAGCCGGGCGAGATCAACTTCGCGGCGATCCAGGGCTGGAACGCCGCCAGCGTCTACCAGCAGGCGATCGCCATCATCGGCGCGGCGATCGACGGCGATTGAGCCACGCCCCCCGTGACGACATTCGAAGGAGGCCCGGCCAGCTGCCGGGCCTTCTTACATTCCGGGACGTTGGAAGTCGCCGGTCTTGGAGTCCATGATCCAGAGCTCACCGGTGGAGATGTCGAACCAGGCGCCGTGCAGGTTCAGCTTGCCACGCTGCTCGAGGATCTGCACGCAGGGGAAGGTCCTGAGATTGGCGATGGAGTTGCGGATCGAGACGCGTTCCAGCGCCCGCTGGCGCTCGGAAGCGGTCATCACGGCGTTGTTCTGGATCTGCTCGGCGGCCGGCTTCAGGAGGTTCATCCAGCGACCGATGAAGTCGCCGGGCGACAGCGGCTCGGCATCCAGGTCGAGGGCGGCCTTGATGCCGCCGCAGCGGCCGTGCCCCATGACGACGATGTCGGCGACGCGCAAGGACTGCACGGCAAACTCGAGTGCTGCGGACGTCGAGTGGTAGTGCCCGTCCGGCTCGTAGGGCGGCATCAGGTTTGCCACGTTGCGGACGACGAAGAGCTCGCCGGGGCCGCAGTCGAAGATCGTCTCGGGCGCTGCGCGCGAATCGCAGCAGGCGATCACCATGGTCTTCGGCTTCTGGCCGCTCTCGGCCAGGGTCTTGTAGCGCTGCTGCTGCTCGCTGAAGCGGCCGTCCATGAAGTTCTGGTAGCCGGTCAGCAGGTGATCAGGAAAGCGGTGCATGTGGGCGATACTCCCGTGCGGTGACGAATGAGTAGAAAAGCGGCAGCGGCCGGCACGATTGGGCGCGACGTGACCCCGCCCGCCGGGCGACGGCTTGCAGCCCCCTTTTGACGGTAACGGGCGGCGGAACGCTCATGGTGTACGCTTGGCTCCAGCGGGATGGACGAGGCGCCGCATCTGCACCATGGCCATCGGCGTGGACAGGCTGGCGGCGTCCTGTTCGAGCGTGAGCTCGTCGGCGCCGCGCTTGGCGCTGCGGGCCACCACCTCGAACACCGTGGCGGTGGCCAGATGCAGCGCCCGCTCCTCGGACAGGCCCTCGAGCATCCGCGCCAGAAACACGGAGGCGACCAGATCGCCGGTTCCGTTCGGTGAGTTGGGCACCTGGCGATGCTCGGCGAGCAGCGCCGTCCGGCCCGAAAGATAGAGGTTGCCCGTGCTGCCGGCCATCATCGGCACGGCCGAGGTCACCAGCACGCGCGACGGCCCGAGCGACAGCGCGGCGTCGATGATCGCCGCATTGCTTTCCAGCGGGGCCCCGGCCAGCAGCCCGAGTTCGTAGCGGTTGGGGGTCGCGATCGACGCGAGCGGCAGCAACGTGTCGCGGATCGCTTCGGCGGTCGCGACCGGAACATAGAGGCCGCCCTGGTCGCCGCAGACCGGATCGCAGAGATAGACGAGATCGGGGTTTTCAAGCCGGAGCGCGCCAACGAGGCGGGCGATGGAAGCGGCCTGGCTCGGATCACCGATATAGCCGGACATCACGGCCCTGAGCTCGCCGCGCCAGGGCGCGCGGATCAGATCGTCGATGATCGCGTCGAAATCGCTGGCGCCGATCGTCACGCGGGTGGCACGGCCATGTCCCGGATGCCAGGGCAGGATGACGGTCGGGACAGCCCAGACCGGATGGCCAAGCGTCTCCAGCGCGAATACGGCAGCGCGGTTTCCGACCGTTCCGCGCACGACGTGACTGGATATGACCAGGACCGCGCCCTTTTCGCTCGCACCCATCCAAGGTTTCCCGGGTTGTTTCCGCCGACGATCTCCAATGGACCATGGCGCCCGGCCTCGCAAGAAAATGTTGCACCGTCCAGGGACATTTTCAGAGCCACCCTTGCCGGTTTCAGGACGTTGTGTGGCCAAGTACGAGACCAAAGCAAAGTTGGGCGTTTCGCGGCCGTTCCGGGCCAAAACCTCGGCATTCCGACGAAATTAGCGCGAAAACTCCACGCTTTTCGGGAAGTTTTGGCCAAAATCGATTGAAATCGGCCGGCTTTCGACAAAACCTTCGCCAAGAAAATTCCTTCTGCTAGGCTCCTGACACCGTTCCTGGGGGAAGTTCATGGCGACACGCAGCAATACCAGACGCGAGAAGCAGATCGAGGCAGCCACGTCGGTGGCGACGAAAACGGGGGAACAGTTCATAGATCCGGCGCTCCTGTTCGGACGCGCCAGCAGCGACGATCTCGACCTCTACAGCGCCGAGATGCTGGCGGCCACCGCGACGCACGCCTACGCCGAGATCTCCGCCTGGGACGGCTGCGAACCACGCGTGACGGTCGCCGATCTCGCCGCCGTCACGCCGCAGGGCGCGCCGATCTCGATCCTGTCGGTGACCGACCGCAACCAGCCGTTCCTCTACGATTCGGTGATGGGCGAGGTGACCAGCACCCATCGCGACATCCATCTGGCGATCCACCCGATCCTGGTGATCGAGCCGGATCAGGAGCCGCGTCTGTTTTCACCGGACGAGCCAAGCGATCCGGCCAACCGGGTCAGCCACATCGAGATTCACCTGTCGGCGCTTGCCGCGTCGGAGGCGCAAAGCCTGATCGAGCGCATCCGGCACGTGCTCTCCCAGGTCCACCTGGCGGTAAGCGACTGGAAGCCGATGTTGGACACGCTGGCGGTGGCCGTGGCGGAAATGGTGGAACACGGGCCTGCGCGCCGTCAGGCCGACAAGGACGAGGCGATCGCGTTCCTCCATTGGCTGCGCAACAACAACTTCACCTTCCTCGGCATGCGCGAATACACCTACAGCGGCACGGGCGGCCAGGCCTCGGTCGAGCGCGGCACCGGCAAGGGGCTCGGCATCCTGTCTGATCCCGACGTGCGCGTGCTGCGGCTGGGCAGCGACGCGGTGACGACCACGCCGGAAATCCTGGCCTTCCTCGAGGGCCCGGATTTCCTGATCGTCACCAAGGCGAATGTGCGCTCTGTCGTCCACCGCCGCGCCTACATGGACTATGTCGGCGTCAAGCGCTTCGATGCGAACGGCAACGTCACCGGCGAACTGCGCATCGTCGGCCTGTTCACCTCGACCGCCTATACGCACGCTGCCTCGCAGATTCCGCTGCTGCGCTCCAAGGTAAAGACGATCATCGAGCACTTCGGCTACGATCCGCAGAGCCATTCCGGCAAGATGCTGATGAACTCGCTGGAGTCCTATCCGCGCGACGATCTCTTCCAGATCGACACGGGGCTGCTTGCGACCTTCTGCGAGCAGATCAACGAACTGGCCGACCGGCCGCGCATCCGCGTGCTGCCGCGCATCGACCATTTCGACCGTTTCGTTTCCGTCATCGTCTACGTCCCGCGCGAGCAGTATGATTCCGATGTACGCGAAAAGATCGGGACATACCTGAAGACCGTCTATGACGGGCGGGTTTCGGCCTATTACCCGGCCTTTCCGGAAGGCGGCCTTGCGCGGGTCCATTTCATCATCGGTCGCTCGGCCGGCAAGACGCCGCGCATCCCGCAGAAGAAGCTCGAACAGGCGATCCGCGAGATCGCTACGCGCTGGATCGACCGATTCGAGGCGCTGGCGGGTCCGGATTCAGTCAAGCTGGTCACGCCCCGGGCCTACCAGGAGGCGTTCACGCCGGCCGAGGCCCACGCCGACCTGCGCTTCTTCGAGGCTGCGACCGAGTCCGACCCGATCCACATCGCCTTCTATCGCAAACCCGGCAACACCGATACCAAGGCGCTGGAACTGAAGATCTTCCACGCCGGCGGCTCGGTGTCGCTGTCCCGGCGCGTGCCGCTTCTCGAGAACCTCGGCTTCAACGTCGTCAGCGAGCAGACGCACGACATCGAGGTCGTCGCAGCCGACGGCAGCCGCCGCCTCGTCGTGCTGCACGACATGGACCTGCGCCATAACGACGGCCTCGACATCGACCTTTCTCGCCTCGCCGGCGTGCTCCAGGAGGCTTTCCTGTCCGCTTGGCACGGCCAGACGGACGATGACACCTTCAACCGCCTCATCATGACGGCGGGCCTGACTGCGCGCGAGATCATGGCGCTGCGGGCCTATGCCCGCTACCTGCGCCAGACCGGCATCGCCTATTCGCAGGACTATATCGCCGACACGCTCAACAAGTACCCGGTCATCGCAGCCGACCTGTTCCATCTATTCTCGGCCCGGCTCGATCCGACCCTGGCCGAGCGCAAGCGCGCCAAGCGCAGCGAGGAGCTCGCAGCCCGCATCGAGGAGGCGCTGTCGGGCGTTCCAAGCCTCGACGAGGACAAGATCCTGCGCCGCTACGTCAATGCCATCGAGGCGACGCTGAGGACCAACTACTTCCAGCGCGACGACGAAGGCCGGCCGCTTGCGACGCTTGCCTTCAAGCTCGATCCGCAGGCCTTGGAAGGGCTGCCGGAGCCCCGGCCGTTCCGCGAGATCTTCGTCTACGGCGCCGAGGTCGAGGGGGTTCACCTGCGCTTCGGCCGCGTCGCCCGCGGCGGCCTCCGTTGGTCCGACCGGGCGCAGGACTACCGCACCGAGGTGCTGGGCCTGGTGAAGGCGCAGCAGGTCAAGAACGCCGTCATCGTTCCGGTTGGCGCCAAGGGCGGCTTCTATCCGAAGCAGCTGCCGGTCGGCGGCAGCCGCGACGCCGTCTTCAATGCCGGCAAGGAGGCCTACAAGACGTTCATCCGCACGCTGCTGTCGGTAACCGACAACATCGAGGGACAGGCGGTGGTGCCGCCGCGCGACACGGTGCGGCTGGACGGCGACGACCCCTATTTCGTCGTCGCCGCCGACAAGGGCACGGCGACCTTCTCCGACACCGCCAACGCGCTGGCGCAGGAAGCCGGCTTCTGGCTGGACGACGCCTTCGCCTCGGGCGGCTCGGCCGGCTACGACCACAAGAAGATGGGCATCACCGCGCGCGGCGCCTGGGAGACGGTGAAGCGGCACTTCCGCGAAATGGATGTCGACATCCAGAAGACGCCGTTTTCGGTCGTCGGCGTCGGCGACATGTCGGGCGACGTGTTCGGCAACGGCATGCTGCTGTCGCGCAAGACGCGGCTGATCGCCGCCCTCGACCACCGCGACATCTTCATCGATCCAAACCCCGATACCGAACTCTCCTTCGCCGAGCGCAAGCGCATGTTCGCGCTGCCGCGCTCCAGCTGGCAGGACTATGATCGCGCGGCGCTGTCCAAGGGGGCGATGATCATTCCGCGCACCGAGAAATCGGTGACCCTGACGAGCGAGGCGATGGCGGCGATCGGCATCGACAAGCAGAAGGCGACGCCCTTCGAGATCATGTCGGCGATCCTCAAGGCGCCTGTCGATCTCCTGTGGTTCGGCGGCATCGGCACCTATGTGCGGGCGGCTGGCGAGACGGATGCGGAGGTCGGCGACCGTGCCAACGACCCGATCCGCGTCACGGCCGAGGAGGTGCGCGCCAAGGTGATCGGCGAGGGCGCCAATCTCGGCGTCACCCAGCGCGCCCGTGTCGCCTTCGGGCTCAAGGGCGGACGCTGCAATTCCGATGCGATCGACAATTCCGCCGGCGTCAATTCCTCCGACGTCGAGGTCAACATCAAGATCGCGCTCGCCTCGGCCATGCGCGAGGGGCGGCTGACGCGCGAGACGCGCAACAAGCTGCTCGCCTCGATGACCGACGAGGTCGCCCATCTGGTGCTGCGCAACAACTACCTGCAGTCGCTGGCGATCTCGCTCTGCGAGCGCCAGGGCCAGGCCAACCGAACCGGCCTTTCGCGGCTGATGAGCCGGCTCGAGGCCGCCGGCCAGCTGAACCGCAAGGTCGAGATGCTGCCGAGCGAGCAGGTCATGGACGAGCGCTACCATGCCGGCAAGCCGCTGACGCGCGCGGAGATTGGCGTGCTGCTGTCCTACGCCAAGCTCGTGCTGTTCGACGAGATCCTCGACAGCGATCTGCCGGACGACCCCTATTTCGAACCGACGCTGATCGGCTATTTCCCGGCCAAGATGCAGCGCAGCCATGCCGGGGACATCAAGGCGCACCGGCTGCGGCGCGAGATCATCGCCACGATCCTGGCCAACGGGGTGATCAATCGCGGCGGGCCGGCCTTCGTCAGCCAGCTCACCGACGGCACCGGCTACATGAGCGCCGACGTGGTGAAGGCGGCGATGCTGGCCTTCGAGGGCTACGAGCTGTTCCCGCTCTATGCCGCCACCGACGCTCTCGACAACCTGGTCAGCGGCTCGACGCAGAACGAACTCTACGAGGAGCTGGGGCGGGTCTTCTCCAATGCGACGGCGCTCATCCTGACGACCGGCGCCATCGACACACCGCTGGACGGCGCCGTGCAAAAGCTGAAGCTGGCGCTGAAGCAGCTCCGCCCGCACCTTGCCGGCCTCATGTCGGAGGCCGCCCGCGAGGAAATGCGCCGAAAGGCCCTCTATTTCGAGGACAAGGGCGTACCCGAAGAGCTTGCCCGCGAGGTCGCCGGCCTGCTGGCGATGAGCTTCGTTCCCGAGATCATGCTGATCGCCGCGCAGACCGGCGACAACCTGATCCGCACGGCCCAGACCTATGCCGGCATCAGCGACACGCTCAACATCGGCGCGCTGCTCGGCGCGGCCGCCCGCGTGCCGACCAGCGATCTCTACGAATCGCTGGCGCTCGCCCGCAACCTGACCGACATCGCCAATGCCCGCCGCGAGCTCACCGTGTCGATCCTGAACCGGCACAAGGGCGACAAGAATCCGCTTGCGGCCTGGCGCGCTGCCGACGCCGAACGGCTGGGGATGGTGACGGGACGCCTCGGCGCCCTGACGGAAGCGGGCGAAGCGACGCTGTCCAAGATTTCCGTCGCCGCCGGCGTGGTCAGCGACCTTGCGCACGGCCGGATGAGGTGAGAAGGTGCCGCCGGGCGCGCTGCCGCGTCCGGCGTGCTGACCCGGCATCGGCCCAATAAGCCGGCCTGCGGGCGGACCCGTGAACCGGCCGCGCAGGCGATGCCCAGCGGCTATCGTTTGGCGTTGGAGGATCGATGAGGGATCGGGAAGAGAGTGCCGGGCGCCGGACCGGACGGCTCGGCATCTGGGGCTGGATGCTGTTCGACTGGGCGGCACAGCCCTTCTTCACGGTGATCACCACCTTCATCTTCGGCCCCTATCTCGTCTCGCGGCTTGCCGCCGATCCGGTCTCCGGCCAGGCCGCCTGGAGCTACACGCTGACGATCTCCGGCATCGTCATCGCGCTGTTTTCGCCGGTGCTCGGCTCGCTTGCCGACGCCACCGGACGCCGCAAGCCCTGGATCGGCCTGTTCGCCGTCGTCCAGGTCGGCGCGCTCTGGGCGCTCTGGTACGCGGCGCCGGGAACCGGGCTCTTGATGCCGCTTGCGATGATGGTGCTTGCGACGATCGCCGCCGAGTTTTCCATCGTCTTCAACGATTCGATGATGCCGCGGCTGGTGAAGCCGGAAGAGGCGGGACGGATCTCCAATCTCGCCTGGGGGCTTGGCTATCTCGGCGGCATGGTCGTGCTGATCGGTGTCGTGCTGCTTCTGGCCGCCAATCCGGACACCGGAAAGACCGCGCTCGGCATCGCGCCGTTGTTCGGCCTGAGCGCGGCTGAGGGCGAGGATGCGCGGATCACCGGGCCGATCTCGGCCGTCTGGTACCTGGTGTTCATCCTGCCGATGTTTCTCTTCACGCCGGACGGCGGGCGCGGCCTGCCGATCCGCCAGGCCGTTCGGTCGGGCCTCCTCTCCATCGGCGCCACGCTCGGCGAACTGAAGGCCCGGCCCGGTATCCTGCGGTTCCTGATCGCGCGGATGATCTACCAGGACGGCGTCAACGGGTTGCTGGCGCTCGGCGGCACCTTTGCGGCCGGCATGTTCGCCTGGCAGACGATGGAGCTCGGCATCTACGGCATCATCCTCAACGTGGTGGCGATCGGCGGCTGCTTCTGGGCGAGCCGGCTCGACGGCCGCTTCGGCTCGAAGGCGGTCGTCGTCGCCAGCCTGATCTGCCTGACCGTCGCCACCTTCGGCATCGTCTCGACCGCGCCGGGATACACGCTGTTCGGCCTGCTGCCGCTTCCTGCCGACGACAGCGGCGGCCTGTTCGGCACCGCGGCCGAGAAGGCCTACATCGTCTACGGGCTGCTCGTCGGCCTCGCCTTCGGGCCGGTGCAGGCCTCGGCCCGCTCCTACCTGGCGCGCAGCGTCGCACCCGACGAGGCGGGCCGCTACTTCGGCCTCTATGCGCTGACCGGCCGGGCGACGTCGTTTGCCGCCCCGCTTTCGGTCGGCCTCGTCACCAGCGCGACCGGTTCGGCCGCGCTCGGCATGGGCACGCTTGTGCTGTTTCTGCTCGGCGGTCTCGTCCTGCTGCTGCCGACCCCCTATCCGGCCGACCAGCCGCGCCGGTCGGCCGCAGGATCAGCAACGGCACCTCTCGGGCGCTGACGTCCGCTTGTCTCCCTGTACGCAGCCGCTCCCTGCGAGCACCGGCGGCGGCAAGCTCAGCGCAAGGCCTGCGGCCTAACACGGCCGAAACGAGCACAATGCGACGAGAGGACGACATGATGTCGATCGATGGAAGCCATGAGGGCAATGCCTGCAACGAGATGGTGGCGCTGCTGCTCGATGCCGGCGGCGGCGAGCAACTGACCGATATGCTGGTCAGCGCGCTCCGGGAGGCGCATCAGTTCCTGGCCGAGGACGAGCCGGTCGAGACCCGCCACTGAGGCGGCGGCGTCTCTCCCGAAGGCTATTGCGGTTTCGGGAGAGAGAAATGCCTCAGATCAGATGCTTAAATAGCGTCACCGTTCTTCAATTTCACGCGATCCGCTTTCGACCGGTCGGTTCAGGCGCGCAACTGCAATTCCACGGCGGCGGCGATCTGCAGCAGGGTCCGGTCGGTGCCGGTGCGGCCGAACAGCATCAGGCCGGCCGGACGGGCGAGGCCGGCCATCGGCAGGGTGATCGCCGTCAGGTCGAACTGGTTGGCAACCTGGTTGTTGCGCAGAAGCAGATCCTCTACGCGGCGGTAGGTTTCCTCGTTCGACGAGACCGCGGCGATGCTCGGGGCAAAGATCGGGCTGGTCGGAAGAGCGAGCGCTTCGAAGGGCGCCAAGCGCCGGTCCATGGCACCAGCAAGTTCGGCACGGCGCGCCAGCAGCGCTTCTAGATCGGCGTCGGAGACCAGCCGGCGGCGCCGCAGCGTGCCCGAAACGCGGACATCGACCGGCGCCTGCTCGTCGTCCAGCCAGTCGGCGTGGATGCGGCTTGCCTCGATGCCGGCGACCGAGCCGATCCGGGTGGCCCGGTCCATGTCGTCGAGAAGATCGTCGATCGGGCAGTCGGCCAACTCGGCGCCGGCCTGCCTCAGCTTGTCCAAGCCGGCCTCAAAGGCGTTTGCGATCTCCGGCACGACATCCTCGAACAAGCGGCCGCGCGGAACGCCGATCCTCAGTCCGTCCAGCGACGTTGTAACGAGCGGCACCGGTGGCTCGCCGGCCATGATGGCGTCGGCCAGGGCGCAGTCGGCGACGGAGGCGGCGAGCGGTCCGATTGAATCGAGGCTCGGCGCCAGCGGGAAGGCGCCGTCGAGCGGCACGCGCCGCGCCGTCGGCTTGAAGCCGACCAGCCCGTTGAGCCCCGCCGGGATGCGGACGGAGCCGCCGGTGTCCGAGCCGATCGCGATGTCGCAGGTGCCCTCGGCGACCGAGACCGCCGCGCCCGACGACGAGCCGCCGGGAACGAGGCTCTCGTCCGTCGCGTTGCCCGGCACCGGGTAGTGCGGATTGAGGCCGACGGCGGTGAAGGCGAACTCGGTCATGTGGGTCTTGCCGATGATGACGCAGCCGGCGGCGCGCAGCTGGCGCACGACCGCGGCGTCGGCCATAGCCGCCGGGGCGCTGCGGCGGATGACCGAGCCTGCCAGCGTCGGCTCGCCGGCCACGTCGAACAGGTCCTTGATCGACACGATGCGGCCATCGAGCGGGCCAAGGCTCCGGCCCTCTCGCAGGCGGGCATCCGCGGCGTCGGCTTCGGCGCGGGCGCTTTCCGGATAGAGCGTCGTGTAGGTTCGTTCCGTCTCCCGGCGCGCTGCAAGGCGCGCAAGGATGGTCTCGAGTCGAGTTCTGGTCGGATTGTGTGACGTCGGGTCGTGTGACAAGGCGGGCCTGCGCGATTTGAGGGGAGACCGGATCGCTTCATAGCAGACGGGCTGCACGGAAATCCATCCGGGCGATGCCCGCCTGAAGCAGAGCGCGGAAGAACGATTCACCCGCTCTGCTTTGGTCTTTGTTCTTTGCATGTATCGGCCCGGAGCCGTTGCCGGCTTCCGGGAGACATCCGGCAAGGCCGTGGCCGGGCTATTCGCCCTTGAACGCCGGGGCGCGCTTTTCCACGAAGGCGGCCATGCCTTCCTTCTGGTCGGCGGTGGCAAAAAGCGCGTGGAACAGCCGGCGCTCGAACAGGATGCCTTCCCGCAAGCCGCCCTCGAGGGCACGATCGACCGCCTCGCGGGCGGCGGTGGTCGCCGCCTTTCCGTAGCCGGCTATCGTTTCAGCGGTCTTGAGCGTCTCCTCGATCAGCTTCTCGGCCGGGATGACGCGGGCGACGAGGCCGCAGCGCTCGGCTTCCTGCGCATCCATCATCCGGCCGGTGAGGATCAGGTCCATCGCCTTGGCCTTGCCGACGAGCTTGGTCAGCCGCTGCGAGCCGCCCATGCCGGGAATGACGCCGAGCTTGATCTCCGGTTGGCCGAACATAGCCGTGTCGGCGGCGAAGATCATGTCGCACATCATTGCGAGCTCGCAGCCGCCGCCGAGCGCATAGCCGGACACGGCGGCGATCTTCGGCGTACGGAAGGACGCGAACCGGTCCCAGGCGGCGAAGAAGTCCTCGTTGTACATCTGCGAGAACGACTTGTCGGCCATCTCCTTGATGTCGGCGCCGGCGGCGAACGCCTTCTCCGAGCCGCGGATGACGAAGCAGCCGACGCCCGGGTCGCGGTCAAGCGGCGCCAGCTCGTTGGCCATGGCGACCATCACTTCGGAGTTCAAGGCGTTGCGGGCCGCCGGCCGGTTCAGCGTGACGATGACGACGCGGCCCTGCCGCTCGATGATGATCGGTTGTTCCACCTGGCTACTCCCCTTGCTGCCGCGCCGCTACTCGGCGCCCGTGCCGGATTTATCCCGCAACATGTTGATGATGCCAGAGAAATCCTTATCCGCGAATCCCTCGTCGGCAAACATCTGGTAGAGGCGGGTGGCCTTCGCGCCGAGCGGCGTCATCGCTCCGGTCGCTTCCGCGGCCTCCTGCGACAGCTTGAGGTCCTTCAGCATCAGCGCTCCGGCGAAGCCCGGCTGGTAGTCGCGGTTTGCGGGCGAGGTCGGCACCGGGCCGGGGACGGGACAATAGGTCGACAGCGACCAGCACTGGCCGGAGGAGACCGACGCGACGTCGAACAGCGCCTGGTGCGTCAGGCCGAGCTTCTCGCCGAGGACGAAGGCCTCGCCGACGGCGATCATCGAAATGCCGAGGATCATGTTGTTGCAGATCTTCGCCGCCTGTCCCGCAGACGCCTCGCCGCAGTGGATGATCTTTTTCCCCATCGCCTCGAAGACCGGCCTGGCGCCGGCAAAGGTTTCCGCGGCGCCGCCCACCATGAAGGTGAGCGTACCGGCCGTGGCCCCGCCGGTGCCGCCGGAGACGGGCGCATCGAGCGCCGGACAGCCTTTCGCCTCGGCAAGCGCGTGGGCCTTGCGGGCGCTGTCGATGTCGATCGTCGAGCAGTCGATCAGCAGCGTGCCGGCTGGCACGATCTCCACGAGTTCCTGCCAGACCGACAGCACGTGCTGGCCGGCCGGCAGCATGGTGATCACCGTTTGGGCGCCGGACACCACTTCGGCGAGCGAAGTGCAGGGCGAGACACCGCTCCTGGCGGCCTGGTCAAGCAATTGCGCGACGAGGTCGAAGCCGCGAACCTGATGGCCGGCCTTGACGAGGTTTGCGGCCATGGGGCCGCCCATGTGGCCGAGACCGATGAATGCGATTGCCGTCATGTGCGTTCTCCTTTCCCGGACCCGGCCGGAAAGAGCGGCTCGGTCGATGGCTGAAAGTAGGCCGCGACGTCTGCTCCGCTAACCCCGTCGAGCCGCGCCGGCCGCCATTGCGGGTTGCGGTCCTTGTCGATCACCGCGGCGCGGACGCCCTCGTAAAAATCGTGGCTGCGCAGCACCGCGGCGGTGGCGGCGAACTCGTGCGCGAGGCAGGCCTCCAGCGACGGCGCCTTGCGACCGAGGCGGAGCAGCCTCAGCGTGACCTTCAGGCTGGTGGGCGACTTGGTGCGCAGCACGGCGAGCGTGCCGTCGGCAAAATCCGAGCCGTCCCGCTCCAGCGCCGCGATGATCTCCTCGACCGTGTCAAAGGCGAAGAGCCGGTCGATCGCGGCTCTCCGCGACGCCATTGTTCCGTTCGGCGGCGACTCGGTAAAGGCGGCGATGCTTTCAGAGATCTCGTTATGGCCGGCGGCGGCGGGCAGGGCCGCCAGCGCCTCGATCAGTGCCGGCAGGCGGTCGGAGGGCACGTAAAGGTCGGCAAGGCCGAGCGCGATGGCGTCGCCGGCCAAAAGCTGCTCGCCGGTCAGCGCCGCATAGGTGCCGAGCTCGCCGTCCTGCCGGGTCAGGAACCAGGAGGCTCCGATGTCGGGGAAGAAGCCGATGCCGGTCTCGGGCATGGCGAGGCGCGTCCGCTCGGTGACGATGCGATGGCTGCCATAGACGGAAACGCCGACGCCGCCGCCCATGACAATTCCGTCCATGATCGCGATGAACGGCTTTTCGAACCGGCCCAGCCGGGCGTTCATGCGATATTCCTCGCGCCAGAACATGGTGGGCGCGTCGGTGTCGGCCTTGCCGCCCTCGTAGATCATGCGGATGTCGCCGCCTGCGCAGAGGCCGCGCTCGCCTTCGCCGGTGATCAGCACGGCTGCGACCTGGGGGTCGACCTCGAAACGATCGAGCCCCGCCTCGATGTCGCGCACCATCGCCAGCGTCAGGCTGTTCAGCGCCTTCGGCCTGTTGAGCCGGATTCGGCCGATCGCACCGGTGCGCTCGATTATTGTCTGCGGTTCCGGTGCGGCCACGGCTGGCCTCGCGCGTTCAGATGTGGATGGCATGGCCGAGTGCTTTCAGGGCGGCCTCTTGCAGGCCTTCGCTGCGGGTCGGGTGGGCATGGATCGTTCCGGCTATGTCTTCCAGCCGCGCGCCCATTTCAAGGGCCAGCGAGAAGGCGCTGGAAAGTTCTGAGACGCCGGCGCCGACCGCCTGCAGGCCGAGCACGAGGTTGGTGTCCGCCCGCGCCACGACGCGCACGAAGCCCTCCTCGGCCTCGGTGGTCATCGCCCGGCCGTTGGCGCTGAAGGGGAACTGGCCGATGCGGACCTCGTAGCCGTGTGCGCGCGCCTCGTCGGGCGACAGGCCGGCGGTGACGATCTCGGGATCGGTGAAGCAGACGGCCGGGATCGACCGCTTGTCCCAGACGCGCTTGCGGCCGGCGACGATCTCCGCGACCATCTCGCCCTGCGCCATGGCGCGGTGGGCGAGCATCGGCTCGCCTGTGACGTCGCCGATGGCGTAGACGCCACGCATCGAGGTGCGGCAGCGCTCGTCGATGCGGACGAAGCCGCCCGACTGGTCAAGGTCAAGTTCTTCCAGCCCCCAGCCCTGAATGCGCGGCTTGCGGCCGACGGTGACGAGAATCCGGTCGGCGGCGAACCGCTTCTCTTCGCCAGACGCCGTCTCCACGACGAGCGCCTCCTTGGAAAGCCCCTTGGCCCTGGCGCCGGTCAGCACGTGGACGCCCAGTTCGCCGAGACGCCTAGCGACGGGCTTGACGAGTTCGGCATCGTACTGCGGCAGGATCTGCGGGGTTGCCTCGACCACCGTGACCTCCGAGCCCATCTTGGCGAAGGCGGTGCCGAGCTCGAGGCCGATATAACCGCCGCCCACGACGACCAGCGTCTTCGGAACGGTCGTCAGCGACAACGCTTCGGTCGACGAGATCACCGCTCCGCCGAAGGGCAGCGCCGGCAGTTCCACCGGCTCGGAGCCGGTGGCGATCACCACCGTCTCGGCACGGATCACCTGGGTGCCGGTCTCGGTCTCGACCTCCACCGTCTTGCCGTCGCGGAACCGCGCCGGTCCGTGCACGATCTTGACCTTGGCCTTGCGCAGAAGACCGAGCACGCCGGCGTTGAGCCGGCCGACGATGCCATCCTTCCAGCGTACAGTCTGTGAGAGGTCGAGCTTCGGCGCCTCGACGGTGATGCCGATCCCGTTCGAAGCACCGGCCATGTGGCGGACCTTTTCGAACTCGTCCGCTGCATGGATCAGCGCCTTGGAGGGGATGCAGCCGATGTTGAGGCAGGTGCCGCCGGCCTTGGTGGATTCGACGATCACCGTGTCGACTCCGAGCTGGCCGGCGCGGATGGCGCAGACATAGCCGCCCGGGCCGGCGCCGATGACGAGGAGCTTGCAGACGATCTCTTTCATGTCCATCAGCCTTCGATGAAGATCAGCGCGGGCGTTTCGAGGAGCGCCTTGAGCCGCTGGACGAACACGGCGGCGTCCCAGCCGTCGACGACGCGGTGGTCGAAGCTCGACGACAGGTTCATGATCTTGCGCGGGATGAACTGGGTGCCGTCCCAGACCGGCCGCGTCATGATCTTGTTGACCCCGACGATCGCCACTTCCGGATGGTTGATGATCGGCGTCGTGACGATGCCGCCGAGCGCGCCGAGCGAGGTGATGGTGATGGTCGAGCCGGATAGCTCCTCGCGCGCGGCGGTGCCGTTGCGGGCGGCCTCGGCAAGGCGCGTCAGTTCGGCGGCGCTGTCCCAGATCGACCGGGCCTCGGCGTGGCGGACGACCGGAACGGTGAGGCCGGCCGGGGTCTGGGTGGCGATGCCGACATGGACGGCACTGTGGCGGGTAATGATGCCGGCGTTGTCGTCGAAGGTGGCATTGATGCCGGGCTGCTCGCCGAGCGTCTTGACCAGCGCCCGCATCAGGAAGGGCAGGATCGTCAGCTTCGGCTGGTCGGATTTTTTGCCGGCGTTCATCGTCGCCCGCAGGTCCTCCAGATCGGTGACGTCGACTTCCTCGACATAGGTGATGTGGGGAATGCGGGAGGCGGCGAGCCGCATCTTCTCGGCGATGCGGCGGCGCATCCCGGTGACCTTGATCTCCTCGGTCGCCGTCTTCCGGGCGAGACCCGGGACGGCGATGGCCGGCTGTGCGCCACGGGCCAGGAACTGGTCGAGATCGTCATGGGTGATGCGGCCGGCCGGTCCGGTTGCCGGCACCTGGCGAAGGTCGATGCCCGCCTCCTGCGCGCGCAACCGGACGGCGGGCGAGGCGAGCGGCTTCTCACCCGGTTCGTGGCGGGCAGCAGCAGGCGGGGCCGCCGGCGCATCGCGGCGTGGTGCGCCCGCCTCCTCCTGGCGGGGCGGGGCGGGTTTCTCCGGCCGGGGGGCTCGCTCCAGCGGAATGACGTCGGCCGATTCCACCGGCGGAACCGCGGGTGCGGGTATTTCGATCTTTGCGGGCGGTTTCATAGCCGTGTCGGCGGTGGCGTGGCCTTCGCCTTCGATTTCGATCCGCAGCAGCGGTGCCTTGACGGCCACGGTGTCGCCGACCTCGGCACCGAGCCAGAGTACGATGCCGTCGACCGGTGAGGGGATTTCCACCGTCGCCTTGTCGGTCATGACGGCGGCGAGCACCATGTCCTCGCGCACCGGATCGCCGGGCTTGACGTGCCATTCCACCAGCTCGGCCTCGGCAACGCCTTCGCCCACATCCGGCATCTTGATGACGAATTCGCCCATGCTCAGGCCTCCATCACTTCTTGCAGGGCCCGGCCGACGCGTGCGGGTCCGGGGAAATAATCCCATTCCTGGGCGTGCGGGTAGGGCGTGTCCCAGCCGGTGACGCGCACCACCGGCGCCTCGAGATTGTAGAAGCAGTGCTCCTGCACGAGCGAGACCACCTCGCCGCCGAAGCCGGAGGTCAGGGTCGCCTCGTGGACGACGACGCAGCGGCCGGTCTTCTTCACCGATTGAACGATCGTGTCGAGGTCGAGCGGCAGGAGGCTGCGCAGGTCGATCACCTCGGCATCGATGCCGGTCTCCTCGGCGGCGGCAAGCGCCACATGCACCATGGTGCCATAGGCGACGACGGTGACGGCTTCGCCGCGCCGGCGCACCTCGGCCTTGCCGATCGGGATCGTGTAGTGCCCGTCCGGCACGTCGCCCAGTTCGTGCTTCGACCAGGGCGTGACCGGCTTTTCGTGATGACCGTCGAAGGGGCCGTTGTAGAGCCGCTTCGGCTCCAGGAAGATCACCGGATCCGGGTCCTCGATCGCGGCAATCAGCAGGCCCTTGGCGTCAAAGGGGTTGGAGGGGACGATCACCTTCAGCCCGCAGACATGGGTAAACAGCGCCTCCGGGCTCTGGCTGTGGGTCTGGCCGCCAAAGATGCCGCCGCCGGTCGGCATGCGCACGACGATCGGGCAGGTGAAGTCGCCGTTGGAGCGATAGCGGATGCGCGCCGCTTCCTGGGTGATCTGGTCGTAGGCCGGATACATGTAGTCGGCGAACTGGATCTCGATGCAGGGTTTCAGGCCGTAGGCCGCCATGCCGATCGCGGTGCCGAGGATGCCCGACTCGCTGATCGGGGTATCGAAGCAGCGGGTCTTACCGTACTTGGCCTGCAGTCCCTGCGTGGCGCGGAAGACGCCGCCGAAATAGCCGACGTCCTCGCCGAACACGACGACATCGTCGTCGCGCCCCATCGACACGTCCATGGCGCTGCGCACCGCCTCGATCATCGTCATTCTTGCCATGTCAGTATCCTGCCTTCTGCCGCTGGCGGCGGATATGGGCGGGCATTTCCGCATAGACGCCCTCGAAGATGTCGCGCACCGACGGCTTGCCGCCGGCATGCAGCGTGCCGTGGCTTTCGGCGACCTTCTGCGCCTGGATCACCTCATCGAGGATTTCCGCCTCCGCCTGGGTGTGGCGCTCCTCCGACCAGACGCCGCGCACGATCAGGTGCTTTTTCAGCCGCAGCACCGGGTCGCCGAGCGGCCAGGCCTCCGATTCGGTCTTCGGCCGGTAGGCGCTCGGATCGTCCGAGGTCGAGTGCGCCCCGACGCGGTAGGTGACGTACTCGATCAGCGTCGGCCCGAGATTGCGGCGGGCGCGCGCAGCGGCCCATTTCGCGACCGCATAGACGGCCAGATAGTCGTTGCCGTCGACCCGCAGGGCCGGGATGCCGAAGCCGAGGCCGCGGGCGGCAAACGTGCCGGAGCCGCCGCGGGCGATGCCCTGGAAGGTCGAGATCGCCCACTGGTTGTTGACGATGTTGAGGATGACCGGCGCCTTGTAGGTCGACGCGAAGACCAGCGCCGAATGGAAGTCGGACTCGGCGGTCGAGCCGTCACCGATCCAGGCGGCGGCGATCTTCGTGTCGTTCTTGATCGCCGAGGCCATCGCCCAGCCGACCGCCTGCACGTATTGGGTGGCGAGATTGCCGGAGATCGTAAAGAAGCCATGCTCCTTGGACGAGTACATGATCGGCAGCTGCCGGCCGCGCAGCGGATCCGCCTCGTTCGAGTAGATCTGGTTCATCATCTCGACCATCGGATAGTCGTCGGCGATCAGGAGCCCCGCCTGCCGATAGGTCGGAAAGTTCATGTCGCCCTTGTTCAGCGCCTTGCGGAAGGCGCAGCTGACGGCCTCCTCGCCGAGGTGCTGCATGTAGAAGGAGGTCTTGCCCTGCCGCTGCGCCATCAGCATGCGGGCGTCGAAGGCCCGCAGCCTCATCATGTTGCGCAGGCCTACCAGCAGGTCGTCGTCGGACAGCAGCCCGGCCCAGGGGCCGACCGCCTCGCCGTCCCGGTTGAGGACGCGGATGATCGAATAGGCGAGATCGCGGATGTCCTCCGGCGCCACGTCGACCGGCGGCCGCGGCACCGAGCCGGCCTTTGGGATCTTCACGTTGGAAAAATCCGGCTGGCCGCCGGGCCGGACAGCCGGCTCCGGTACATGCAGGCTCAAATGCTGGACTTCGGTCATGCCGTAACGAACCTCCCCTTGCCAGCCGCATCCCTCCTCCTCGTGGAAGGCGCGGCCCTCACTATCCTACAAATTGCGGGCGATGACGATCCGCTGGACGTCGCTCGTGCCCTCGTAGATCTGGCAGATGCGGACGTCGCGGTAGATGCGCTCGACCGGGTAGTCGGCCATGTAGCCGTAGCCGCCGTGGATCTGGATCGCATCGGAGCAGACCTTCTCGGCCATCTCCGAGGCGAACAGCTTGGCCATCGACGCTTCCGTCAGGCAGGGCTGCCCCTCTTCCTTCAGCTGCGCCGCATGCAGCACCATCTGGCGGGCCACCTCGATCCGCGTCGCCATGTCGGCAAGGCGGAAGGCGACGGCCTGGTGCTCGATGATCGGCATACCGAAGGCGCTGCGCT
Organism: Mycoplana dimorpha; assembly: GCF_003046475.1. Classification (GTDB taxonomy): domain Bacteria; phylum Pseudomonadota; class Alphaproteobacteria; order Rhizobiales; family Rhizobiaceae; genus Mycoplana; species Mycoplana dimorpha. The sequence continues at coordinate 212,245 of NZ_PZZZ01000003.1, read as the reverse complement.
CGCGGGCATAGTCGCGCGCCGCCTCGAAGGCCGCCCGCGCCATGCCGACCGACTGGGCGGCGATGCCGATGCGTCCGCCCTCCAGGTTGGACAGCGCGATCCGGTAACCCTCGCCCTCCGCGCCGAGCCGGAGGTCGGCAGGGATGCGCATGCCGGAAAAGGCGATCTGGCAGGTGTCGGAGGAATGAAGGCCGAGCTTGTGCTCGACGCGCACCACGTCGTATCCGGGCGTGTCGGTCGGCACGATGAAGGCGGAGATGCCCTTCTTGCCGGCATCCGGATCGGTGACGGCGAAGACGATGATCACGTTGCCGTTCTTGCCCGAAGTGATGAACTGCTTGGCGCCATCGATGACGTAGTGGTCGCCGTCGCGGCGGGCGCGGGTCTTGAGGTTCGAGGCGTCGGAGCCGGCCTGCGGCTCGGTCAGCGCGAAGCCGGCGATCCATTCGCCGGAGGCAAGCTTCGGCAGGAAGCGCTGCTTCTGTTCTTCGGTCCCGTATTTGAGGATCGGCACGCAGCCGACCGAGCTGTGCACGCTCATGATCGTCGAACAGGGGCCGTCGCCGGCGGCGATCTCCTCGAGCGCGACGGCATAGGCGATCGTGCCGGTCTCCGAGCCGCCATAGGCCTCCGGCACCAGCATGCCGAGGAAGCCGAGTTCGCCCATCTCCCTCAGCTGCTCACGCGGGAAGCTGCTGTTCAGGTCGCGCTCGGCTGCGCCGGGCGCCAGCCGCTCGCGGGCGAAATCGCGCGCCATGTCGCGGATCTGGATCTGCTGTTCGGTCAGGATCATGCGTCGGTCTCCTCCGGAAAACCGGTCAGTGCAGTTCGACCGCGAGCGCCGTCGCCTCGCCGCCGCCGATGCAGAGGCTCGCCATCCCGCGCTTCATACCGTAGCGCTCCAGCGCCGACAGCAGCGTGACGATGACGCGCGCCCCGGAGGCGCCGATCGGATGGCCGAGCGCACAGGCGCCGCCATGCACGTTGACCTTGTCGTGCGGCAGGTCGAGGTCGCGCATCGCCGCCATGGCGACGACGGCGAAGGCTTCGTTGATCTCGAACAGGTCGACGTCCTTGAGGTTCCAGCCGGTGCGCTCGCTGAGCTTGCGCAGCGCGCCGATCGGAGCGGTCGCGAACAGGTTGGGTTCCTGCGAATGGGTGGCGTGGCCGGCGATGGTCGCCAGCGGGTCGAGGCCGAGCCGCTCGGCCTGCGAGCGGCGCATCAGCACCAGCGCCGCCGCGCCGTCGGAGATCGACGACGAGTTCGCCGCGGTGACCGTGCCGTTCTCGCGGAAGGCCGGCTTCAGCGTCGGGATCTTCTCCAGCCTCGCCTTGCCCGGCTGCTCGTCGCGGCTGACCACCTGTTCGGAGCGGGCCGACCTCACCGTGACCGGCGTGATCTCGGCGTCGAAGGCGCCGGTCTCGATCGCCCGCTGGGCGCGCGCCAGCGAGGTGACGGCGTAGTCGTCCTGGGCGGGGCGGGTGAACTGGTAGGCCTCGGCGCAGTCCTCGGCAAAGCTGCCCATCAGCCGGCCCTTGTCGTAGGCGTCCTCCAGCCCGTCGAGGAACATGTGGTCGATGACCTTGCCATGCCCGAGCCGGTAGCCGCCGCGGGCCCGGTCGAGCAGGTAGGGGGCGTTGGTCATGCTCTCCATGCCGCCGGCGACGGCGACCGACGCGCTGCCGGCGGAGATCAGGTCGTGCGCCAGCATCACCGCTTTCATGCCCGAGCCGCACATCTTGTTGACGGTCGTGGCGCCGGTGGCAAACGGCAGGCCGGCGCCGATCGCCGCCTGGCGTGCCGGCGCCTGGCCCTGTCCGGCCGAAAGCACGCAACCGAACACCGCCTCCTCGACGCTCTGCGGCTCGACGCCGCTGCGTTCCAGCGCGGCGCGAATGGCGGCGGCGCCGAGCTCGGGTGCCGCGGCGTCCTTCAGGTCGCCCTGGAAGCCGCCGATTGCCGTGCGGGCCGAGCCAACGATCACGATCGGGTCCTGCTGCGTCATTTCAAACCTCCGCAATGATGCCTTGTCTCAGCGCGGCGCCATCCGCAGCGCGCCGTCGAGGCGGATCACCTCGCCGTTCAGCATGGTGTTTTCACAGATGTGCCGCACCAGCGCGGCGAATTCCGGCGGGCGGCCGAGCCGCGGCGGGAAGGGCACGCTCTTGCCGAGCCCGTCCTGCACCTCCTGCGGCATGCCGGCCATCATCGGCGTCTCGAAGATGCCCGGCGCGATGGTGACGACGCGAATGCCGAAGCGCGCCAGCTCGCGGGCGACCGGCAGCGTCATCGCCGCCACGCCGCCCTTGGAGGCGGCATAGGCCGCCTGGCCGATCTGGCCGTCGAAGGCGGCGACCGAGGCGGTGCTGACGATCACGCCGCGCTCGCCCTCGCCGTCCGGCGCCTCCCTGGCGATCGCCTCGGCGGCGAGCCGGATCATGTTGAAGGTGCCGACGAGATTGATGGCGATGGTGCGGGCGAAACTGTCGAGCCGGTGCGGGCCGTCACGGCCGACGACCTTTTCGCCCGGCGCGACGCCCGCGCAGTTGACGAGGCCGTGCAGGTGGCCGAAGCGCTCCAGCGCGGCTGCGACGGCGGCCTGGGCGTCCTTTTCCTGGGTGACGTCGGTGCGGACGAACATCGCCGCCTCGCCGATCTCTTCGACGATCCGGGCGCCGGCTTCCGCGTTGACGTCGGCGACGACGACGCTGGCGCCATCGGCGGCCAGCATGCGCGCCACGGCGGCGCCGAGGCCGGAGCCGCCCCCGGTGACGAGAAAGGTCTTGTCGCGGATCAGCATGCCAGATCCCTCCCGGAACGGCGGCGATCAGTCGAGGTGCCCCGATGCGTCATGAAGTCCTCCCAGTGCCGCATTCCACCCACGCGGTCGCATGGCGTCTTGCCGAACTCTATGCCGGCGCGGTATTGCAAGCGATGACCGAAGCGTCTCGATTTTTCGGCCAGTTTTACCATATTGCGCAGGTCATGACGATGACGGAAACCGGGCGGCGGATGATATCGCCCTCCTTCGTGGAGGAAGCGCTCGATTGCCTGCGCAGGCGGGGCCGGCCGACCGCTCCGCTGCTGGCGGCGCTCGGGCTGCCGGAGACCATCGACGCGCCGATCTCCGCCGAGAGCTACGGCGCGCTGTGGCTGGCGATCGCCGCCGAGGTCGACGACGAGTTCTTCGGCATGGGCGGCCGGCCGATGCGGCGCGGCAGCTTCACGCTGCTCTGCCACTGCGTGCTGCATGCCGGCACGCTGGAACGGGCGCTGCACCGCGCCTTGCGGTTCCTCGACGTGGTGCTGGAGGATCCGAGCGGCCGGCTGGAGGTCGCCGACGGGCTGGCGCAGATCGTGCTGTCCGACCGGGACGGACCGCGCTCCGCCTTCACCTACCGCATGTACTGGATCCTGCTGCACGGCATCACCTGCTGGCTCGTCGGCCGGCGCATTCCGATCCGCATGGTTGATTTTCGCTGCGCCGAGCCGCAGCAGGGCGCCGACTACCGGCTGTTCTTCGGCGCACCGGTGCGCTTTTCGCAGCCGGTCAGCCGGCTGGCCTTCGACGCCGCTGTGCTCAAGCTGCCGATCGCCCGCAGCGAGCAGGCGCTGAAGCAGTTCCTGCGCGGGGCGCCGGCGAACATCCTCGTCCGCTACCGCTACGATGCGGGGCTGGCGGCAAGCGTCCGCAATCGACTGCGGCAGATACCGCCCGCCGCGTGGACGGATTTCGACACGCTCGCGGCCCAGATGCGCATGTCGCCATCGACACTGCGACATCGGCTGCAATCGGAGGGCCAGAGCTACGCCGCCATCAAGGACGAGATCCGCCGCGACCTCGCGATCGAAATGCTCCAGACGACCGCGCGCAGCGTCGGCGAGATCGCCGCACAGCTCGGCTTCTCCGAGCCGAGCGCCTTCCATCGCGCCTTTCGCAAGTGGATCGCAAAAAGCCCGGCCGCCTTCCGCCGCGAAACGGCGGCGGAAGCAGACAAGCGCGGTGGGCGCCCGCCGACGAAGGCGTGACCGGCCGCTGGACGCAATCGGTTCATGTCAGGTGTGGCCCGAGTTTGACTGGGATAGGCCGATGTGGAGGCCAAGCCATGTCTGGCCGATCCGTCGGTCAGGCCGAAAAAGCCACGATCGTGCGGCCGGCGGTGATATCGACCAGCATCCGGGCGATGCCCGGCGCTTCCGCCTCCGGGAGGGCGACGACAAGCTCGGCGCCGGTCGGCAGGAAGGTTTCCGCTTCGATCCGGACGCCCTCCATGGCCGAAAGCCGCGCCTTGACGAGGGCGAGGTCGGAAAAGACGCAGGTCACCCGCGCCTCGGTACGGGCGACCAACTCTACCTTGTCCATCGCCCGCAGGCACATGGCCGCGGTACCGCCATAGGCGCGGATCAGACCGCCGCTGCCGAGCAGGATGCCGCCGAACCAGCGGGTGACGACGACGGCGACGCCGTCGAGCGACTGGCCGTCGATCGCCTGCAGGATCGGCTTGCCGGCCGTGCCGCTCGGCTCGCCGTCGTCGTTGAACCGGTAGACCTGGCCAAGCCGCCAGGCGAAGCAGTTGTGATTGGCGCCAGGGTCGGAATGGGCGGCGATGAAATCTTTCGCGGCCTGTTCGCTCGCGACCGGCCCCGCGGTTGCGATGAAGCGGCTCTTTTTGACGTCCTGCTCGAAGGTGGCGATGGTGTCGAGTGTGAACATGATCAGCCGATGCTGCGAACCGGATCGCGCCAGACGGCGCGGGTCGGGTGAGAGGCGTGGTGGGGCGACATGCCGGCCTTTTCGCAGAAGATCGCGCCGCTCGCCAGTCCTTGCCTCTTACGGTTCATCCGATGTCGCGAATAAATGCGCCCGAGCCCGCGGCCAGGAATAGCTTTTCCTCCCATACAAGCCTTGCAATCCGACCTTGCAAAATCGTTCGGCCGCTGGAATACCGCCACCGGCAGACGGGAGCGTTTGGCCGACCGGCCGGCGAGGCTTGCCGCGCAGCATCGACAGCGAGAGTGGAACCGATGAAGAACTATGTACTGACCGTTTCGTGCAAATCGACCCGCGGCATCGTTGCCGCCATTTCCACCTATCTCGCCGAGAAGGGTTGCTACATCGTCGACAGCTCGCAGTTCGACGATGTCGAGACCGGGCTGTTCTTCATGCGCCTGACCTTCATCAGCCAGGATGGCGCCACGGAAGCCGATATCCGCGACGGGTTCCAGCCGGTCGCCAAGGCCTTCGACATGACCTGGGAGGTCCACGATTCGCAGGAGCGCATGAAGGTGCTCCTGATGGTGTCGCGCTTCGGCCACTGCCTCAACGACCTGCTCTACCGCTGGAAGATCGGCGCCCTGCCGATCGACATCGTCGGCGTCGTCTCCAACCACTTCGACTACCAGAAGGTCGTCGTCAACCACGACATCCCCTTCCACCACATCAAGGTGACGAAGGAGAACAAGCCGCAGGCCGAGGCCCGGCTGATGGAGGTGGTCGAGCAGTCCGGCGCCGAACTGATCGTGCTGGCCCGCTACATGCAGGTGCTGTCCGACGCCGTCTGCAAGAAGATGTCCGGCAAGATCATCAACATCCACCACTCGTTCCTGCCATCCTTCAAGGGCGCCAACCCCTACAAGCAGGCGTTCGAGCGCGGCGTGAAGCTGATCGGCGCCACCGCCCACTACGTCACCGAGGATCTCGATGAGGGTCCGATCATCGAGCAGGACGTCGCCCGCATCACCCACGCCCAGAGCGCCGACGACTATGTCTCGATCGGCCGCGACGTGGAAAGCCAGGTGCTGGCGCGCGCCGTGCACGCCCATATCCATCACCGCTGCTTCCTGAACGGCAACCGCACCATCGTCTTCCCGCCGAGCCCGGGCTCGTACAAATCCGAACGGATGGGCTGATCGCGACTGGTGTGCGAACGTCAATGGCCGGCGGCGATCGCCGCCGGCCTGAGCGCTTTGACCCCCGGCTTGCCGGGGGTTTTTGATTCCTAGGAGTGGGCCGGGCGGGCGGCTGCCGCGCCGAGCGGCCTCACCGCGTCCGCAGCCGCGGCAGCAGCACCGTGAGGATGCCGAGCAGCGGCAGGTAGGAGCAGACGCGGTAGACGAAGTCGATGCCGTGGCTATCGGCGAAGACGCCGAGGGTGGCCGCGCCGAGCCCGCCCGCGCCGAAGGCGAAGCCGAAGAACACGCCGGCGATCAGGCCGACCCGGCCCGGCACCAGTTCCTGCGCGAAGACGACGATGGCCGAGAAGGCGGAGGAGAAGATCAGGCCGATGATCACGCTGAGCACGCCGGTCCAGAACAGGTTAGCGTAGGGCAGAAGCAGCGCGAAGGGGATGACGCCGAGGATCGAGAACCAGATCACGAAGCGCGCGCCGAAGCGGTCGCCGATCGGCCCGCCCAGAAACACGCCGGCCGCCGAGGCCCCCAGGAACAGGAACAGCATCAGCTGTGCCTCCTGCACCGTCAGCCCGAAGCGGCCGATCGTGTAGAAGGTGAAGTAGCTGCCGATCGAGGACATGTAGACGTTCTTCGTCGCGGTGAGCAGCACCAGGATGGCGATCGCCCAGGCGACGCGGCCCTTCGGCAGCGGCAGGTCGCGGCTGATCGCCGGACGGTTCGCCAGGCGCAGGCGCTCGCCGGCATACCAGCGGCCGACCCAGGTCAGGATGGCCATGCCGAGCAGGGCGGTGACCGAAAACCAGGCGACGCTGGACTGGCCGAAAGGCAGGACGATGAAGGCGGCCAGCAGTGGCCCGATCGCCGTGCCGGCATTGCCGCCGACCTGGAACAGCGACTGCGCCAGGCCGTGACGGCCGCCGGAGGCGGCGCGGGCGATGCGCGAGGATTCGGGGTGGAACACCGCCGATCCGAAGCCGATCAGGCAGGCGCCGAGCACGAGCACGGGGAACGAGTGCGCATAGGCGAGGAAGAACAGGCCGAAGAAGGTGCTGCCCATGCCGAGCGGCAGCGAGAACGGCATCGGCCAGCGGTCCGTGACCATGCCGACGACCGGTTGCAGCAGCGAGGCGGTGACCTGGAAGGCCATGGTGAGGAGGCCGATCTGGACGAAGTCCAGCGCGTAGTTCTCCTTCAGCAGCGGATAGAGCGACGTCAGCAGCGACTGCATGATGTCGTTGAGCATGTGACAGACGCTGACAGCGACGATGATTGAAAAGCTGGTTCGCGCGGCATGCGCCGGCGCGACGGAAACGGCCGTCGACATGGGATCCTCAAAAAATTCCGGCAGGGACAGATGGCTGCCAGCATTGCATAGCGTGATTGCCTTCGGCCTGCTTTCGTGCTGAGGTCCATTTCTTTCGCGATTGGGCCAATTCATGCCAAGTCTGAACCCATCACTGCTTGCCAGCCTTCGCAAGGAGCACATCCGCAATCTTGCCTGGATGGAGCAATCGAACGAAGACGTGCTGGTGCACAGCAACGACGTTCCGCACGGCTATGTCGTGCCGCCGCACCACCATCGGCGGACGCAGGTGCTCTGCGTCTCCTCGGGCGTCGTGCTGGTGGCGACGGCGCGCGGCCGCTGGCTGATCCCACCGGGGCATGCGCTGGTCATCCCGCGCGGGCTCGAGCATTCGGTCGAGATGTACAGCGACGTCAGCATGCGCTCGATCTACCTGGCCTCTCAGGCGGGTCGGGCCGCAGCCGAAGCGCCGGTGGTGCTGGAGGTCACCGAGCTTGCACGCCAGCTTTTGGCGGAGGCGATCCGGCTGCAGGGCCTGGACGAGGATCGGCATCGGGCCGAGCTGGTACTGGCGCTGCTGGTCGACGAGATCGACCGGCTCGCCGAGCAGCCGCTCGGCCTGCCCTTTCCGGCCAGCGACCGGCTTTCGACGCTCTGCCGTCGGTTTCTCGAACAACCGGTCTCCGGCGCCAGGATCGACGAATGGGCGAACAGCCTGAACATGAGCCGGCGATCGTTCACGCGTTTCTTCCGCGAGGAGACCGGCGTCAGCTTCGCCACGTGGCGGCAGCAGGCCTGCCTGTTCGCCTGCCTGCCGCGGCTTGCCAACGGCGAAGCGGTGACGACGGTGGCACTCGAAGCAGGTTATGAGAGCGTCCCCGCCTTCACCACCATGTTCCGGCGGATGCTCGGCACCTCGCCGCGGCTCTATTTCAAGGCGCGCCGGGCAGCAGCCTAGGTCCTGGCCTGGGACGCGTCTCAAAAAGACCGGCCGACGCCGCTAATCAGGCACTGTTCGCCGCGGCACTTTGGGATTAGGAAGGGACGGGCGGGACCCAAGTCGGGACGCAACCGGGAGCGCTGGCCGCACGGGAGTGGGTGTGTCGAGAACCATTTTGATCATCGGGATAGGCGCGGGCAATCCCGAGCACATCACCGTTCAGGCGATCAACGCCCTGAACCGGGCGGACGTGCTGCTGGTCCCGACCAAGGGCGAGGAGAAGGCCTTTCTCGCCGACATGCGCCGCGACATCTGCGAGCGCTACCTGACCAATCCGGATACCCGCATCTACAACTATGCCGTGCCGACCCGCCGGAACGACGGCAGCTACGAGAACGGCGTGCACGACTGGCACCACGCCATCGCCAAGATCTATGAAGACGTGATCCTCGAAACGTCGGGCGACAACGACACGATCGGCCTCCTCGTCTGGGGCGACCCGATGCTCTACGACAGCACGCTCCGCATCGTCGAGCACGTCCGCGCCAACGGCCGCATCGCCTTCGATCTCGAGGTCATCCCCGGCATCACCAGCATCCAGGCGCTCTGCGCCAGCCGCCGCATCGCGCTGAACCGCATCGGCCTGCCGGTCGAGATCACCACCGGTCGCCGGCTCTCGGAAGGCTGGCCGGAGGGGACGGACGACGTCGTGGTCATGCTGGACGGCGTCGAGGCCTTTCGCTCCGTGCAGGATCCCGACGCCGAGATACACTGGGGTGCCTATCTCGGCACCGAGCTGGAGATCACCGTTTCCGGCCGCCTCGGCGAGGTCGCCGAGGAAATCTCAGAGATCCGCAAGCGCGCCCGGCAGGAAAACGGCTGGATCATGGACACCTACCTGATCCGCCGGACACGGAAGGTCGGGACGGAGGACGGGACATGATCGCCGCCGTCGATGCCGGCTGCGACACGGATCGCAGCACGGCTGCATCCGGATCGATCTCGGCGCTGCGCCGCGGCGCCTGCCCCTCGCTCACGGCGCCGATGCGCACCGGCGACGGGCTGCTGGTGCGCCTGCGCCCTGCCCGGCCGGGCATTGCTCCTTCCGACTGGATTGAAATCGCCCGGCTGGCGGCGGCGCACGGCAATGGCCTGCTCGAAGTGACGGCGCGGGGGAACCTGCAGGTCCGCGGCCTGACGGAACAAAGCGTGCCGAAGCTCGCCGCCGGACTGGCGGAGGCGGGGATCGACCTCCACAGCGGGGTGGCGGTGGAAACGCCGGCGCTGTCGGGCATCGACCCGGGCGAGATCGCCGACGCCAACCCGCCGGCCGCCGCGATCCGTGCGGCGATCACCGCATGCCGGCCGCCGCTCCTTCTGGCGCCAAAGCTGTCGATCGTCGTCAATGGCGGCGGGCGGCTCGACCTTTCCGCCATGGTCGCCGATGTGCGGCTCGACGCCGTGCGCCGGGACGGGGCCTTGTTCTGGCGGCTTGCGGCGGGCGGCACGCTCCGGTCGGCCCGTCCGATCGCCGTCGTCGCCGATCGGGATGCGGTCGCTGCGGTGCTCGCGGTCCTCGAGGCGCTGCATGGTCTCGGCCCGGCCGTCCGCGGCCGCGACGTCGACGTTGACGCCGTGCGACGGCAGCTTGGCTCCATGGCGCTGCCCGCCGAAGCCGCAGGCGCAACGGCCCCGCCCGCCTCACCTATCGGCCGCCGTGGCTTCGGCGACACAGAAATTCTCGGCCTCGGCCTCGCCTACGGGCAGACCAGTGCCGCGCGTCTCGAAGCGTTGATGCGGGGCCTGCAGGCCCTGGGCGCGACAGAAGTGCGGTTGGCGCCGCAGCGCGCGCTGCTGGTGCTCGGCCTCGCCGCGGAGCGGATCGAGCCGGCGGGCGCGCTGGCGGCGGCCGAAGGGTTCTGGACGCACGCCGACGAGCCTGGCAATGCGATCGCCGTGTGCGCCGGCGCGGCCGGCTGCGCGTCCGGCCATTTCGACACGAAGGCGGCCGCCGATCTGCTGGTGGCGCGAGGGGCCGATCTGCTCGACGGCTCGGCTGCCGTCCACATTTCCGGTTGCGGCAAGGGCTGCGCGCATCCAAGTGCGGCCGCGCTGACGCTGGTCGGCCGGGCTGACGGCGTGGCGCTGGTGATTGGCGGCAGGGCAGGTGACGCGACCGGTGGGGTGGTGCCGGCGGATGCGCTCGGTACCGCGATCGACCGCCTCACCGCGCTGTACCGACAGGAAAAACGACAGGGCGACCCGGCGCGCGACGTGCTCGACCGGATCGGGGCAGCCGCCCTCGCCAAGGCATTTCAGCAGGATTTGCAATGACAGACTACGACTACATCAAGGACGGCAACGCCATCTACGAGAAATCCTTCGCGATCATCCGCGCCGAAGCCGAGCTCGGCCGCTTCTCCGAGGACGAGGCCGATGTGGCCGTGCGGATGATCCACGCCTGCGGGCTGGTGGAGGCGGCGGAACACATCGTCTTCTCGCCCGGCTTCGTGGCGGCCGGCCGGGCGGCACTCAAGGCCGGCGCGCCGATCTTCTGCGACGCGGAGATGGTGGCGCGCGGCGTGACGGCGGCACGGCTGCCGGCCAAGAACGAGGTGATCTGCACGCTGCGCGACCCGCGCACGCCGGAACTCGCCGCCGAGATCGGCAATTCCCGCTCGGCAGCGGCGATCCGCCTGTGGCTGGAGCGGCTGGCCGGCTCGGTCGTCGCCATCGGCAACGCGCCGACAGCGCTGTTCTACCTACTCGAACTGTTGCGTGACGGCGCGCCCAAGCCTGCCGTGATCCTCGGCATGCCGGTCGGCTTCGTCGGCGCCATGGAATCCAAGCAGGCGCTGGCGGAAAATTCTTACGGCGTGCCGTTTGCGATCGTGCGGGGCCGCATGGGCGGCAGCGCCATGACGGCGGCGGCGCTCAATTCGCTGGCGAGGGCGGGCCTGTGAGCGCGGCGCAGACCGGACGCCTCTACGGCGTAGGCACTGGGCCGGGCGACCCGGAGCTGCTCACGCTGAAGGCGGTGCGCGCGATCGGCGAAGCCGACGTACTCGCCTTTTTCGCCAAGGCTGGACGCTCCGGCAACGGGCGGGCGATCGTCGAGGGAATGCTGAAGCCGGGGCTGGTGGAACTGCCGCTCTACTATCCGGTGACCGTCGAGATCGACAAGGACCACGACGACTACAAGCGCCAGATCACCGCCTTCTACGACGCTTCGGCGGCGGCCGTCGCCGAGCATCTGGCCGCCGGCCGCACGGTCGCGATCCTCTCGGAGGGGGATCCGATGTTCTATGGCTCCTACATGCACCTGCATGTGCGGCTGGCGGACCGGTTCCCGACCGAGGTCATTCCGGGGATCACCGCGATGTCGGGCTGCTGGTCGCTCTCCGGCCTGCCGATCGTGCAGGGCGACGACGTGCTGTCGGTGCTGCCCGGCACGATGGGCGAGGGCGAGCTGTCGCGCCGGCTCGGCGACACGCAGGCCGCCGTCATCATGAAGGTCGGGCGCAACCTGCCAAAGATCCGCCGGGCGCTGTCGGCCGCCGGCCGGCTCGCCGACGCGATCTATGTCGAACGCGGCACCATGCCGCAAAGCCGGGCGGTCCGTCTTTCAGAGAAACCCGACGATGCCGCGCCCTATTTCTCGTTGGTGCTCGTCCCCGGCTGGAGCGGCAGGCCATGACGGGCAAGCTGTATGTGATCGGCACCGGGCCCGGCAATCCCGACCAGATGACGCCGGAGGCGGCGCGCGCCGTCGAGGCTTCGACCGAGTTTTTCGGCTATTTCCCCTATATCGACCGGCTGGCGCTCAGACCGGACCAGGTCAAGGTGGCCTCCGACAACCGCGAGGAACTGAACCGGGCCCAGGCCGCGCTGCAGCGGGCCGCCCAGGGCGTTAACGTCTGCGTCGTCTCCGGCGGCGATCCGGGCGTGTTTGCAATGGCGGCGGCAGTCTGCGAGGCGATCGACGCGGGACCGGCGGAATGGCGCGACCTCGACCTTGTCGTCGTGCCCGGCGTCACCGCCATGCTGGCGGTCGCCGCCCGCATCGGCGCGCCGCTCGGGCATGATTTCTGCGCCATTTCGCTGTCCGACAATCTCAAGCCCTGGGGCGTGATCGAGAAGCGGCTGCGCATGGTTGCGGAAGCGGGCTTGGTGATCGCCCTCTACAACCCGATCAGCAAGGCCAGGCCGTGGCAGCTCGGCACGGCCTTCGAGGTGCTGCGCACGGTGCTGCCGGCCGAGACGCCGGTGATCTTCGGTCGCGCCGCCGGGCGCCCGGACGAAAGGATGCTGGTGATGCCGCTCGGCGAGGCGGATGCGGCGCGCGCCGACATGGCGACCTGCGTCATCATCGGCTCACCGCAGACACGGGTGATCGCGCGCGACGGCAAGGACGACCTCGTCTATACGCCGCGTTTCCTCGCCCCGGGGGCGACATGATCGATCAGCCGCAGCGCCTCCTCGACAGTCTCCGCGGTGGTCACCCGGCCACTGTTGCCGCGGTCGACCATGACGACCGGAAGGCCAAGCGCACGGGCGGCGGCGATCTTTCCGTAGGTCGCCTCGCCACCGCTGTTCTTGGAGACGATCACGTCGATGCGGCGGTCGCGCAACAGCGCAATCTCGTCCTCGACGGCGAAGGGGCCGCGGGCAAGGAGATAGTCGACCGAGGGTGCGGTGAGCGGCGGCTCAACCGGATCGACGCTGCGGACGAGGTAATGATGCTGCGGAGCCGCATCGAAGTGGAAGGCCTCCTGCCGGCCGATCGCGAGGAAGACGCGCAGCGGCGTGCTTCCGAGCGCAACGACCGCATCGGAAAGCGTGGCGACGCGCGTCCAGCGATCGCCTTCGGTCGGGCGCCAGCCGGCGCGCTCGAGCCGGATCAGCGGCGTGCCGGTTGCCTCGGCGGCGCGCTCGGCGTTGGCCGAAATCTGCCGCGCGAAGGGGTGGGTGGCGTCGATCAAAAGGTCGATGCGGTTGCCTTGAAGAAAGGCAGCCAGTCCATCGGCGCCCCCGAATCCGCCGGTGCGCACCGGCACGGGCTGCGGCGCCGGATCGGCGGTGCGGCCGGCAAGCGACAGCGTGACGTCGAGATCGGCCCGCAGCGCCAGCCGACCCGCCAGCTCGCGGGCTTCGGCGGTGCCGCCCAGAACGAGGATGCGTCTCTTGTCCATGCCTGATCCGTCCGTTTCGCCCGCCGTACCCGCGCCGTGGCTCACCATCGTCGGAATCGGCGAGGATGGTTTAGCCGGTCTCGGCGATGCGGCCAAGGCGGCGATCGCAGGCGCGGAGATCGTCTTCGGCGGCGCCCGGCATCTGGAGCTTGCCGCCGACGCCATCTCCGGCGAACGCCACGCCTGGCTGAGCCCCTTCGAGCGTTCCGTCGAGGCCGTGCTTGCCGCGCGTGGCCGTCCGGTTGTCGTGCTCGCTTCGGGCGATCCGTTCTTTTATGGCGTCGGCGTGACGCTGTCGCGAAAGATTCCGCGATCCGAGATGATCGTAGTGCCCGCGCCGTCCTCGTTCAGCCTCGCCGCCTCGCGCATGGGCTGGGCGCTGCAGGATACGGTCTGTGTGTCGCTGCATGGCCGGCCGCTCGACCTGATCCGTCCGCACCTGCACCCCGGCAGCTGCATCCTCGCCCTGACCTCGGACGGCGACGGGCCGGCCGCGCTGGCAGCGCTCCTCGCCGAGACCGGTTTTGGCGCTTCAACGCTGTCGGTGCTGGAGGCGCTCGGCGGCGTGCGCGAGCGCGTCAGCACGCATCGGGCCGACCGGTTCGCGCTTGAGGACATCGACATGCTCAACGTCTGCGCCGTCGAGGTCGCCGCCGCCGGCACGGCGCGCGTCCTGCCGCTCACGCCCGGCCTCGACGACGCGCTGTTCGAGCATGACGGCCAGATCACCAAGCGCGAGGTGCGGGCGCTGACGCTCTCGGCGCTGGCGCCGCGGCGGGGCGAACTGCTCTGGGACATCGGCGCCGGCTCGGGTTCGATCGGCATCGAATGGATGCTGGCCGATCCGTCGCTGCAGGCGATCGCCATCGAGGCGGCGCCCGAGCGGGCGGCGCGAATCCGGCACAACGCGGCGCAGTTCGGCGTTCCGGGGCTTTCGGTGGTCGAGGGCAATGCGCCTGGCGCACTGGCCGGCCTGCCGACGCCAGACGCGATCTTTATCGGCGGCGGCGGCAGCGAGGACGGCGTGTTCGACGCCGCGGTCGCGGCGCTGAAGCCCGGCGGGCGGATGGTTGCCAATGCGGTGACGACGGAGATGGAGGCGGTGCTGCTTGCCGCGCAGGCAAAGCTCGGCGGCACGCTGGTGCGCATCGACATCGCCCGCGCCGCGCCGGTCGGCACCATGACCGGCTGGCGGCCGGCCATGCCGGTGACGCAATGGAGCTGGGTTAAGCCGGCTAAGGAATGAGGCGGCCCCAGCGAAGGTGGTCGGCCGTAGTGAGAAAAAGGCTGTTGCAGAAGGTCCTGCCGGAACCGTGGCGCAGCCGGATAGAGGATAGAGAATGACAGTCCATTTCATCGGTGCCGGCCCGGGCGCCGCCGACCTGATCACCGTGCGCGGCCGCGACCTGATCGAGCGCTGCCCGGTCTGCCTTTATGCCGGCTCGATCGTCTCGCCGGAGCTGTTGCAGTACTGCCCGCCGGGTGCGCGCATCGTCGACACCGCGCCGATGTCGCTGGACGAGATCGAGGCGGAGTACGTGCGGGCGGCGGAGGCCGGCGAGGACGTGGCGCGGCTGCATTCCGGCGACCTTTCGGTCTGGAGCGCCGTCGCCGAGCAGATCCGCCGGCTGGAGAAGCACGGCATCGCCTATACGATGACGCCCGGCGTTCCCTCGTTTGCGGCGGCAGCGGCGGCACTCGGGCGCGAGCTGACGATCCCGGCGGTCGCCCAGAGCCTGGTGCTGACCCGCGTGTCGGGCCGCGCCTCGCCGATGCCGAACCGCGAGAGCCTGCAGGGTTTTGGTGCCACCGGCGCAACGCTCGCCATCCACCTTGCGATCCACGCGCTCGACCAGGTCGTTGCCGAACTGACGCCGCTCTATGGCGAAGACTGCCCGGTGGCGATCGTCGTCAAGGCGTCCTGGCCGGACGAGCGGGTCGTGCGCGGCACGCTCGCCGACATCGCGGCGAAGGTCGCGGAGGAGCCGATCGAGCGCACGGCGCTGATCCTCGTCGGCCGCAGCCTAGCGGCTGAGGATTTTCGCGAGAGTTCGCTCTACGACCCTGCCTACCAGCGGCGGTTCCGGGGCCGGGGCGAGTGACCCACTGACCTAGGTCAGCCCCAGGGGTCAGCGCGCTTGGGGTTTCACCAGGTCCTCGAAAGCGATCGAGGCCTTGGAGCGATGCCGCTCGCGATGGCGCAGCATCAGAAACTCGCGCTCCGGCAGGGTGAAATCGAGCTTCACAAGCCGGCCGGCGTCGATATCTGCCTGCACGATCAGTTCCGATAACGCCCCCAGGAACGGCCCAGTCCGCACCGCGGCGCGCACCGCCTCGTTGGAGGGCAGGGTGAGTTCCACCGTGAGCTGGCCCGGCTCGGCGTCGAGCGCGGAGGTGAGGACGGAGCGGGTGCCCGATCCCGCCTCGCGCAGGATCCATCGCGCCGCCAGCAGTTCGTCCCGTTCGATGCCGCGGCGTGGTGCCAGCGGATGGTCGGGCCTGGCGACGATGACGAGGCGATCGCGGGCGACCACCTGCTGGGATAGCAGAGCGCTTTCAATCGCCCCCTCCACGAGGCCGATCTCCGCAGCTCCGTCGATAACGGCCGCGGTGACCAGTTCGGTGTTGGCGGCGGTTACGTGCAGCTCCAGTCCGGGATGCTTCGAATGCAGCTGCATCAGCACCGGCGGCAGCCAGTAGCTGGCGATGGTCTGGCTGGCATGGACGGTCAGCGAGCCGCGTCTGAGATCGCCCACTTCGGCCAGGAACAGCTCCGCCTCCCTCGCCCGCCCCACCGTCGCCCTCGCTTCTGCCAGGAAGGCACGTCCGGTTTCGGTCAGCTCGATTCGGCGGCCGGTGCGATGAAACAGGGCGACCGCGTAGCGCTCCTCCAGCGTGCGGATGGCGGAACTGACGGCCGAGGGCGTCAGGTGCAGGGCGAGCGCTGCCTGGGTGAGGTGTTCGCGCTCGGCGACGGCGATGAAGATTCGAAGCTGTTCGAGGGTCATGGGGGATCATTCGGAAAAATCGAACGAAACGTATCTTATTTGCCGATGGATTGCACAATATAATTCCATCAATAAGTGCCGTATGAGCAAAGTCATTCCGCTTCGCACCCATGCCCCCGGTGTCCTTCTGTCGCTGGCGGTTGCCGGCATCGCTCTTCTTGGCGATCTCGCCGAGCGGTATGTCGCCGGCCAGGCCTGGCTCGAGGCGCTGGTGCTGGCGATCCTCATCGGGGCGGCGGTGCGGTTCCTGCTGCGGCGTCCGGCGGCCTTCGAGCCGGGCATCGAATTCAGCGCCAAATATTTCCTGGAGGTCGCCATCGTGCTGCTCGGCGCCGGGGTCAGCGCCGCCGCCCTCGCCTCGATCGGGCCGATCATGCTCGGCGCAATCGCCCTCGTCGTGTTCTGTGTCCTTGCCGCAAGCTACGGCATCGGCCGTCTTCTCGGCCTGCCGAAGCGCATGGCCATGCTGGTCGCCTGCGGCAACTCGATCTGCGGTAATTCGGCGATCGCCGCAACGGCGCCCGTCATCGATGCGCGCCCCGAAGACGTCGCCTCGTCGATCGCGTTCACGGCGGTGCTTGGTGTTGTCACCGTCCTGCTCCTGCCGCTACTGGTGCCGGCCCTGCAGCTTTCCGGTACCGACTACGGGATCCTGGCGGGGATGACCGTCTATGCCGTCCCGCAGGTCCTTGCCGCCACCGCGCCGGTCTCGGCCGCAAGCGTGCAGGTGGGCATGCTGGTCAAACTGGTGCGGGTCATGATGCTCGGCCCCGTGGTGGTCGCCCTGTCGCTGCTCAGCGCCGGTCGTCTCGCCAACGAAAGGCGGCGACCGCCGCTTGGCCGGCTGGTTCCGTGGTTCATCGTCGGTTTCCTGCTGATGCTCGCGGCGCGCTCCTTCGGGGTGATCGGGGAGCCGGCGGCGCTTATCCTGAGCAAGCTGTCCGGCGGGCTGACGGTTCTCGCCATGGCGGCGCTCGGGCTCGGCGTCGACGTGCGCAAGGTGATGGAGGCGGGCACCAGAGTGAGTGCCACCGTCATCCTGTCGCTTCTGGTGCTGCTTGCGGCAAGCTACGCAATGATCCTGCTGCTGCAGATCACTGCGGCTTGATGGCAACTATTCGGCAGCTTGCACCACCGGCCCCGGCACATAGTTGAGGACCGGCCCCAGCCAGCGTTCGATCTCTGCAACCGCCATCCCCTTGCGCGCCGCGTAGTCCTCGACCTGGTCGCGCTCGACCTTGGCGACGCCGAAATAATAGCTCTCGGGCGAGGCGATGTAGAGGCCGGAGACCGACGAGCCCGGCCACATCGCCATGCTCTCGGTCAGGCTGACGCCGATCTCGTTTTCCGCGTCGAGCAGCCGGAACAGCGTCGTTTTCTCGGTGTGGTCGGGCTGGGCCGGGTATCCGGGAGCCGGGCGGATGCCGGCATAGGGTTCGGCGATCAGTTCCTGCGGCGTATATGCCTCGTCCGCCGCGTAGCCCCAGAGTTCCTTGCGGACATATTCGTGCATGCGCTCGGCAAAAGCCTCGGCGAAGCGGTCGGCCAGCGCCTTCACCAGGATCGACGAGTAGTCGTCGTTGGCGCGCTCGAAGCGTTCGGCGATGGCAATCTCGCCGATGCCGGCGGTGACGACGAAGCCGCCGAGATAGTCGGCAAGGCCGCTTTCCTGCGGGGCGACGAAGTCGGCGAGGGCCAGGTTGGGGCGGTCGCCGCGCTTGGAAAGCTGCTGGCGCAGGGTGAAGAATGTCGCCAGCGACTCGGACCGGCTGTCGTCGGTAAAGAGCCGGATGTCGTCGCCGACCGCGTTTGCCGGCCAGAACCCGACGACGGCCTTCGGCGTGAACCATTTTTCGGCGATGATCTTCTCGAGCATCGCCTGGGCGTCGGCGAAGAGCTGACGGGCGGCCGGGCCCTGCTTCTCGTCGTCGAGGATTTTCGGATAGGTGCCCTTCAGTTCCCAGGTCTGGAAGAACGGCGTCCAGTCGATGTAGCGAGCAAGCTCGGCAAGATCCCAGTCCTGCCAGACACGCGTTCCGAGGAAGGACGGGGTCTCTGGGCGGTAGGCCGGCCAATCGGGCTTGAAGGCGTTGTCGCGGGCCCTTGCCAGCGGCAGGCGCTGCTTTTCGGCTTCGGCACGCAGGTGGGCGTCGGCGACCTTGCGGTATTCGGCCCGCAGCGCCTCGACATAGCCGGGCCTTGCGTCCGCAGACAGCAGGTTGGAGACGACGCCGACGGCGCGGCTTGCGTCGGTGACATAGACCGCCTGCCCCTTTTCGTAGCGGGGATGGACCTTGACGGCCGTGTGGACGCGGCTCGTGGTGGCGCCGCCGATCAGAAGCGGTAGGTCGAAACCCTCGCGCTCCATCTCGCTTGCGACGTGCACCATCTCGTCGAGCGACGGCGTGATCAGCCCGGATAGTCCGATGATGTCGACCTTCTCGGTGCGCGCGGTCTCGAGGATTTTCGCCGCCGGCACCATGACGCCGAGGTCGATGATCTCGTAGTTGTTGCAGGCGAGCACGACGCCGACGATGTTCTTGCCGATGTCGTGCACGTCGCCCTTCACGGTCGCCATCAGGATCTTGCCGGCGCTCTCGCGCTGCTGGCTACCGCCACCGGCGAGCTTCTCCGCCTCCATGTAGGGCAGCAGCACGGCAACTGCCTGCTTCATGACCCGTGCCGACTTGACGACCTGCGGCAGGAACATCTTTCCGGCGCCGAACAGGTCGCCGACGACGTTCATGCCGGCCATCAGCGGCCCCTCGATCACGTGCAAGGGGCGCTCGGCAGCAAGGCGGGCCTCTTCCGTATCCACCTCGACGAATTCAGTGATGCCGTTGACGAGGGCATGCTCCAGCCGCTTCTCGACCGGCCATTCGCGCCAGGCGAGGTCCTTTTCGATCGCCTCCCGGCCGCTCGTGCCCTTGAAGCGCTCGGCTATCTCCAGGAGCCGCTCGGTCGCGGTGCCGCCGGCCTTCGGCGGCCGGTTCAGCACGACGTCCTCGCAGGCCTCGCGCAGTTCCGGGTCGATCGCATCGTAGACGGCGAGCTGGCCGGCATTGACGATGCCCATGTCCATGCCCGCCTGGATCGCGTGGTAGAGGAACACCGCATGCATCGCTTCGCGCACCGGCTCGTTGCCGCGGAAGGAGAAGGAGAGGTTGGAAACGCCGCCGGAGACGTGGACGTGCGGTAGGTCCCGCACGATCCGGCGGGTCGCCTCGATGAAGTCGACGCCATAGTTGTCGTGCTCCTCGAGGCCGGTGGCGACGGCGAAGATGTTCGGATCGAAGATGATGTCTTCCGGCGGGAAGCCGACCTGCTCGGTGAGGAGCTTGTAGGCCCGGGTGCAGATCTCGACCTTGCGCTGCATGGAGTCGGCCTGGCCCTTCTCGTCAAAGGCCATGACGACGACGGCTGCCCCATAGGCACGCACCAGCCGGGCGTGATCCAGGAAGGCCTCCTCGCCCTCCTTCAACGAGATCGAGTTGACCAGCGCCTTGCCCTGAACGCATTTCAGGCCCGCCTCGATCACCTCCCACTTCGACGAATCGATCATGACGGGCACGCGGGCGATATCGGGCTCGGCGGCGATCAGGTTCAGGTACTCCGTCATCGCCCGGGCGGAATCGATCAGGCCCTCATCCATGTTGACGTCGATGATCTGGGCACCGTTCGCCACCTGGTCGCGGGCGACGTCGAGCGCGGCGGCGTAGTCGCCGGCGGTGATCAGCTTGCGGAATTTCGCCGAGCCGGTGACGTTGGTGCGCTCGCCGACGTTGACGAAGGGAATGTCCTTGGTAAGCGTGAAGGGCTCAAGGCCGGACAGGCGCATGTAGCGCGGTATATCCGGGATCGGCCGCGGCGCGTGGCGGGCGGCAGCCGCGGCGATCGCCGCGATATGGGCCGGCGTCGAGCCGCAGCAGCCGCCGACGATGTTGACGAGGCCGTCGCGCATGAAGCCTTCGAGTTGGGCGGCCATCTGCTCCGGCGTCTCGTCGTACTTGCCGAACGCATTCGGCAGGCCGGCATTCGGATAGGCGCAGACGAAGGTGTCGGCGACGGAGGAAAGCTCGTCGAGATGCGCCCGCATGGCGTTGGCGCCGAGCGCGCAGTTCAGCCCGATCGAGAAGGGGGCGGCATGGCGGACCGAGTTCCAGAAGGCCTCCGGCGTCTGCCCGGAGAGCGTGCGGCCGGACAGGTCGGTGATCGTGCCGGAGATCATCACCGGCAGCTCGATGCCTTTTTCGACGAAGACCTGCTTGGTCGCGAAAATCGCCGCCTTGGCATTGAGCGTATCGAAGATCGTCTCGATCAGGATGGTGTCGGCGCCGCCGTCGATCAGGCCGCGCACCTGTTCGGCATAGGCAATGCGCAGGTCGTCGAAAGCGACGGCGCGGTAGCCGGGATTGTTGACGTCCGGGGAGATGGAAGCGGTGCGGTTCGTCGGGCCGAGGGCCCCGGCGACGAAGCGGCGCCTGCCGTCCTTCTCCTGTGCTCGGAGGCCGGCGCGGCGGGCGAGGCGGGCGCCGTCGCGATTGAGTTCGTAAACCTGGTCCCCCATCCCGTAGTCGGCCTGGGCGATGCGGGTCGAGGAGAAGGTATTGGTCTCGAGGATATCGGCGCCGGCCAGTGCGTAGCGATAGTGGATGTCCTCGATCGCGGCCGGCTGGGTGAGCGTCAGCAGGTCGTTGTTGCCCTGCTGGTGGCAGGCGCAGTCACCGAAGCGGTCGCCGCGGAAGTCACTCTCGCCGAGGCCGAGCCCCTGGATTTCGGTGCCCATGGCGCCGTCAAGGACGAGGATGCGCGTGCTTGCGGCAGAACGGAGCGCGTCGGCGATGTCCTTGCCATTGCGAGGTGGAAGTTCGGGACCGAACAGGTCGTCGAGGTCGACCGATGGCATGGCACAGCTCTCCAATACAGATTATCTGGAGCGGCAGATCACATAAAGATATCTTTATGTCAATATATCTTTATGGAATAGCGTGAACTCGCGCTCCCGGAAACGCAAGGAACAAAGCTCGGCGCCTCGGGTTCGAACCGGCAATCCGGGCCAATCGACTGGAGGTTCGATGATCCGAACGGTGGGCGTGCTGACCTTTCATCGCTGCATCAACTACGGCTCCTACTGGCAGGCCCGCTGCCTCGTCGAGGGGCTGCGGGAGCGGGGACTGCAGGCCTACATACTCGACCACAGGTCCGCTCGCATCGATCGAAAGGAGTGGCGCTGCGCCTTGCACCCGCAACGGCCGGCCTTGTCCGGCCACCTCGACGCCGACCGTCATGCCGCCAAGGTCCGCAAGTTCCTGCGGGCGATTTCGGCCCTGCCGCTTAGCGATGCCTTTGGGCTCGAGGGGAACTGCATCCCTCAAGGCCACGACCTGGTACTCGTCGGCAGCGACGAGGTGTGGAACCTTCGCCACCCCTGGTACGGCGGTCAGCCGCTGTTCTACGGCGACGGCCTCTCAACCGGCAGGCTGGCCTCCTACGCCGCGAGCTTCGGCAACCAGAATGCCTCGGACGGGCTCGGCAAAGACTGGTGCCGCCGGCTGCGGCGCTTCGAGCATGTTTCCGTGCGGGACAGCAACTCGAAAAGGATGGTGGACGAGGCGCTGGGCCGGTCGACGACGCTCGTGCTCGATCCATGCCTCCAGTTCGCGCCACATATCAAAAGCGAGGCGGCACTGCCGGCCGATTGGCCTTACCTCGCTCTTTACGGGCACGGATTCACCGGCCAGTTTGGCCGAGCGGTGCGGCTCTGGGCCGACAGGCGCTCGATTCCGGTCGTCAGCATCGGCTATCGCAACGACTGGGCGGACAGCCAGTGGATAGACGCCGGGCCGGACGACTTCGCCGCCTTCATGGCAAACGCAACGGCGATCGCCACCAATTTCTTCCACGGCTGCGTCTTTGCGCTCCTGAACCAGCGACCGTACATCTGCGAGCCATCGAGCTACCGGTCCAACAAGGTCTGCGACCTGGCGCAGGCAATCGGCGCTGACAACCGCGTAATCTCCAAGGAGACGCCAGCCGGCGCGATCGCCGCCCTGCTCGACGCACCGCCGGGGCGGAATGTTGCGCAGCGTATCGCGGATCTGCGCCGCGCCTCGTCGGAGTATCTCGACCGTGTCCTCCATTGATCCGCCGGCGGCTTCGCCGCCCAAACGGTCGGCCACGCGGGCGATCGGCCCGGGAGACATCGTCTCGTCCGGCCTCTGCATCGGGTGCGGCGCCTGCGTCGCGCATGGACCCGCAGGGGCGCAGATGCGACTGGACCGGTACGGCCAGTTCAAGCCGCATGGTCCGAAGGATTGGCGCATGGCCGATCCGGATTTCGAGCGGTTGTGTCCGTTCTCGCCGCTGGCACCGAATGAGGACGAGCTGGCGGGCGAGCGATTTGCCGGCGCCTCGCATATGGACCGGCGGATCGGCCGCTTCGAGGCGGCCTATGTGGGGCATGTCGCCGAGACTGGCTTCCGGATGGATGGCAGTTCCGGCGGGCTGGTCAGCTGGGTCGCCGTCGAGCTGTTGCGCACGGGGATCGTCGACGGGATCGTCCACGCGGCGCCGACCGACGGGGGAGGATCGGCAGACGGGTATTTCAAATACCGGATCTCGCGCTCGGAACGGGAGATCCGCGCCGGTGCGAAGTCGCGCTACCATCCCGTCGAGCTCTCCGGGGTCATCGCCGAAATGCGGGCGCGACCCGGTCGCTATGCGGTCGTCGGCATTCCCTGCATGATCAAGGCGCTTCACCTGGCCGGCCGGGTCGACCCGCTACTGGCACAGCGCGTGACCTTAACGCTCGGGCTCTTCTGCGGCCACATGAAGAGCCTGCGCCTCGTCGAGAGCTTTGCCTGGCAAATGGGCGTGCGGCCGGAAACGGTGCGCGGAGTGGACTACCGGTTGAAGCGCCCCGATCAGCCGGCCAACTGGTATGTCGCTGAGCTGAGCCTTGGCGACGGCGGCAGGCGACGGCGCTACTGGTGGGACATGGCGGACGGCGACTGGGGCGCGGGGTTCTTCCAGAACCAGGCCTGCGATTTCTGCGACGACGTCGTCGCCGAGACTGCCGACATCTCCTTCGGCGACGCCTGGGTGGAGCCCTATTCCTCCGACGGCCGGGGGACGAACGTCGTGATCGTACGCACCGGAGAACTGAACGCTCTGCTACGGGCCGGGACCGCCGAGGGCAGGCTCGAGCTTGCCGAGGTGGACGCCGATTTCGTGGCACGCACGCAGGCGGCAGGCCTGCGCCATCGCCGCGAGGGCTTGGCCTACCGTCTGCAGCGCTTTCGCGGCCCGGTCCTGCCGAGGAAGAGGGTCGAGCCGGGCGACAAAGGGCTCTCCGCCCGCCGGAAGCTGATCTATGCAATGCGGCGGCAGATCGGCCGATGGAGCCACCGGGTATTCCGGCTGGCGCGGCTCACGCGGTGGCCGGGCCTCTATCTCGGCTGGGCGAGAGCGGCCCTCTCCCTCTATCACGGGCTGGCCTATGGGCGCGGCTGGCTGGGATCGCTGCTCGACCGGCTGGGCTGGAGCGGCATGGAAGGGCGCGACCCGTAACCATCGGCTGCGGCAGGACAGCGGCGGGAGCCCGGCGCATAGCGCTCGGTCATCCGCGCGCAGAACTCGGCAAATTCTTCCGGATGGATCGGGGCGCTTGTGTGGTGCGGCGCGAGCCCCCGATGCTCGGGCGTGAAGCAGAAGGTGACGGTGACGTCGAAATCCTCCAGCGCCGCCATCTGGCGATCGAACCAGTCGAGCGCGCCCGGCCGGAAACTGTCGGCCCAGGAGAGCCCGGTCCTCAGATGGGTGACGCCGAGCTGTTTCATCCAGGCCACGGCGTCGTCAAGCCGCGGGTCCTCGAAATGGAACCACTGCACCAGGCCGATTTCCGGCGTGTGGCGGATGAATTCCTGAAGCGCCGGCTTCGGCGAGCCGTCCTCGCGCAGGAGCCCCATGTAGAAATGCCGGTAGTAGGAGGAACCCTCCGCCTCGCGGTGGCGCGTCGTCGCTTCCCAGGCGCGCGGCAGGTCGTAGAGGCTGTACCACTGTATGCGTTCGGCCTTTCCCTTCAGGAGAGCGACGGTTCGCTCGAGCCCCCAGCGCTGCACCTCCTCGGCGCCGAAGCTCGAGACGCCGACCTCGCTGACCCAGATCGGCAGGCTGGTGACGCTCCTGATCTCCTGGATCCTCTGAGGCCACTCGCCGATCTGCCAGAGGTTCCAGTCGAGCGGAAAACCATGCACTGCGACCGCATCGACGTGATCCAGCACGCCGTAGTCCTTCATGCGGCCGATGAAACCGGGATCGATCGGCGAAATGCCGCCGAGCACCCGCGTCAGCCCTGGATCGGCGGCGGCGATCGCATCGCCCGCCAGGATCGCCATCTGCGCAAAGAGCCTCCAGTCCGGGTCGATCTCCGGGTCCCAGTGCGACTTGTTGTTCGGCTCGTTCCAGATCATGGCTGCTTCCATCATGAGCGGCTCCCCTTGGCTGGATAGACCGGTCTGCCGTGCTCCGGCCGTTCGGCCGTGCGGCAGATGTAGACCTCGCTTTCCGGATGCTGGGTGATTTCGAAGCCGGAGCTGCGCAGCATCGCCTCGACGCAGGCCGCATTCGGGATCCACCAGTTCGTCGGGTCGTCCGCATAGCGATGCTCGATGAAGTGCAGGCGCGGGAAATCCGGCCGCTCGAAGGGATCGCTCCGCCAGAAAGAATAATTCTGCTCGACGTTGGCGATCTCGGCGGCGCCGCGCTGCATCGACTGGAAGACGAGCAGGTCGCCGGCCGCATGTTCGCGGATCAGGTCGAGGGCAAGGAGCGGGTGGCGCAGATGATAGAGCACCCCCATGAACAGGACGATGTCGAAGCGCTCGCCGAGCGCCGCGATGTCGTAGACGGAGAGCCTGCGGAACTCGATGTCGGCCCCCGTCATCTCCGCCGCGAAGCGGGCCTGCGCGAGGTAGACGTCGTCGAAGTCGATGCCGACGACCCGGTCGGCGCCTCGCCGCTTCATCTCGATCGAATAGAAGCCGGCATTGCAGCCGATGTCGAGCACCGTCCGGCCGGTGAGGTCCAGGGGCAGCGCTTCGGCGAACTTGCGCCACTTGACGCGCGGATAGTCGCCGAGGAAATGGTCGGGGGCGGTCGCCACCCCACCAAGCTCGATGTTGTGGAACCACGGCCCGAGCTCTTCGATCCGACGGCGCACTTCGCTGGTGGTCATGGTCATGCGGCACGCTCCCCTGCCTGGTGTCACGGGATGATTTCGTTCAGCGTCAAGACCTTGGCACCCCATTCGCCGAGCACCACGGTGGTGACGGAAGCGGGCGCCACGTCGAAACGGGGCCAGGCGTCGGCCGGCAGGCCGAGCACATGGCTGACGACCGACTTGATGACGTCGGCATGGCTGACGAGGACCAGTCGTCGGTCGCCGGGATCGGCGGCAAGGGTTTCGATGAACGCGAACGCCCTTTGCTGGACGTTCAGCATCGTCTCGCCACCGGGCGTTCGGGCCAGGCTGCGCAGGCTGTTCCAGCGCCGCCAGCCTGGATCGCCGTTGAGGATGTCAAAGGTCTTTCCCGACCAGTGCCCGAAATCGACCTCGTCGAGCTCGTCCGCGGTGCGCACCGGACCGCCGCCATTGGCGGCGGCAATCGCTGCGGCCGTCTGCTGGGCGCGCTGGCGCGGGCTGGCATAGATCGTGGAGAAATCCTCGCGAGCCATGCGGGTGCCGAGCCGGCGCGCCTGCGCTCGGCCCGGTTCGCTCAGCGCCACGCCATCGGCGCGGCCGGCAAGGAAGCGACCGACGTCGTCGTGGGCGGCGTGGCGGACGAGGAAGAAGGTCGTGGTCACTCCGCCGCCCCCAGAAGCGCGCCGTCCTTATCGGCGATGAACTCCTCGACCAGGCGCCGGGCCTCGGCGTCGGTGAACTGCCGGGGCGGTGATTTCATGAAATAGCTTGCCGGCCCGACCAGCGGCCCACCGACGCCCCGGTCCAGCGCCAGCGCTGCGCAGCGGATCGCGTCGATGACGACGCCGGCGGAATTGGGCGAGTCCCAGACTTCCAGCTTCAGCTCGACGTTGAGCGGCACTCCGCCGAAGGTCGTGCCCTCAACGCGGATATAGGCGAACTTGCGGTCGGCGAGCCATGGCACGTGGTCGCTCGGGCCGACATGGATGTCGCCGGGTTGCAGGGGCACGTCGAGTTGGCTCAGCACCGATTGCGTCTTCGAAACCTTCTTTGACTCGAGGCGCTCCCGCTCCAGCATGTTGAGGAAATCGGTGTTGCCGCCGAAGTTCAGCTGGTAGGTGCGGTCGATGCGGACCCCGCGCTCGCGGAAGAGATTGGCAAGCATCCGGTGGACGATGGTCGCGCCGACCTGGCTCTTGATGTCGTCGCCGATCAGCGGCAGGCCTTTTTCCGCAAAGCGCCGCTGCCAGTCCCGGCTCGAGGCGATGAAGACCGGAATGCAGTTGATGAAGCCGCAGCCGGCGGCGAGCGCCTGTTCCGCATACCAGCGGGTCGCCTCTTCGGAGCCGACCGGCAGGTAGGAGACGACGATGTCGGTCTCGGTGCGCCGCAGGACGTCCGCGACGTCGACGGCGGGTTCGCCGGATTCCTCTACTTCGTCGCGCAGGTAGCGGCCGATGCCGTCGAGGGTCGGCCCGCGCATGACGCGAACGCCGGTCGGCTCGACCGCGGCGAAGCGGTGGGTGTTGTTGGGCGGCGCGTAGATGGCCTCGGCGACGTCGCGCCCGACCTTGGCAGCGGCGACGTCGAAGGCGGAGACAACCTCGATGTCGCCGATCCGATAGCCGCCGAGATCGACGTGCATCAGGCCCGGTACCGGCTCGTTGTCGGTGGCGTCACGATAATAGGTCAGTCCCTGGACGAGGGAAGAGGCGCAGTTGCCGACCCCCACGATCCCGATGCGAATGCTCCTCGAACGCATTTTTCGTCGCTCCCCGGCATCTACAATCCTCACCGAACCGGTTCGACCCTGAATGGTTCCCTGCAAATATTTCACGTCGGCGGCGCAGGAGACGAGGACCATTTCTGCCGGTCGGATGTTCGGACACATTCGACGGAGGGAGTGCGGCAATGCTGGTTTACGGTGATGCGGAGCGGATCGAGACGGGGTCTTCCCTGGTCGCCGGGATCGAAGCGGCCCGTTCCGTGTGTATGCGCCTGCCGGCCGGGCTGGACCGCCACGCCGCACTCGTCAACGTCTTCCTCCGCGTCGGCCAGCTCGCACAAGGGATCGCCGATGCCGAGTTCGAGAGCAATGGCGCAGATGAGGACACGGACACGCATAGGGCGTGCGCGCGGTTGCTGACGGAACTGGCATGCACCGTGCTTGCATCGTGGAACAGCGGCTTTGCCAACGTGCTGACGTGGCCGAGCGATTGGCCGGAAACACTCGCGGCGCTGGCGACGGACGCTCGGCTTCGGATCAGGGAGCCGGAAGGGCATGCCTTTTACGCGCTCTATCCGGAGGCCTACGGCGAGGCCGCCATGCGGTCTGGACTTGCCGCGGACACCGTCGTGATCGGCATCCGCAGCATCGGCACCGGATTGGCCGCCATCGTCGCGGCTGCGCTGGGGGCCGCGCCGCCGGTCACCGTCCGACCGGTCGGGCATCCCTTTCAGCGCGAACTACGCGTCGGGCCGCGACTGGCGGCGCGGCTGCTGGCGAAGCCGGAGGCGTGTTTCGCAGTCGTCGACGAAGGGCCGGGGCTTTCCGGGAGCTCGTTTGCGAGCGTGGCCGACTGGCTGACCGGTCACGGCGTCAGCAGGAGCCGCATCCACTTCTTTCCCAGCCATGCAGGGGGGTGCGGGGAGAGGGCGAGCCGGAAGACCCGCGACAACTGGAACAGGACCGCGCAGCATGTCGTCGGCTTCGACGACATGCTGACAAGCGCGGCCGATCCACGCCACCATCTCGGGACATGGATCGCACGCTGCACCGGACCGCTCGTCCGACCCTTGCGGGACATCGGCGGCGGCAGGTGGCGGGAGCTTCGCCATGCCGGTGCTGACCAGCAGCCGCCCATCGATGGCCTGCACGAGCGGCGGAAATATCTGGCGCAGACGCGCTCGGGGACATGGTGCGCGCGGTTCGCCGGCATCGGCGAGCCCGGGGTGCGCAAGCTGCGCACGGCGCGCGTCCTTGCCGAAGCCGGGTTCTGTCCGGCCGTGGCCGGGCTCTGCCATGGCTTCCTCATCGAACGCTGGATCGACGGCCAGCCGGTCGATGCCGGCCACCTCGAGCGGACGCAGCTGGTGGAGCGGATCGGACGCTATCTCGGCTTCCGGGCGGCCAATTTGCGGGCGCCGGCCATTGGCGCCGACCCGGACCGGCTGTTCGCCATGGCGCTCGCCAACACCGGCGAGCAGCTAGGCCAGGAGAGGGCGTCGGCCCTGAAGAGCCTACTTGGCTTTGCCGAGCGGCTGGAGGGGCGGCTTATCCCCGTCGATACCGACAACCGCCTGCACCGATGGGAATGGCTGTTGACAGCGGACGGTCGACTGATCAAGACTGACGCGCTCGACCACAGCACCGGCCATGATCTCATCGGACCGCAGGACATCGGCTGGGACATTGCCGGAGCCACCGTCGAGTTCGACCTTTCCGCGGACGAGCGCAGCGAGATCACCGGCATTGTCTCGCATCAAACGGGCCGAACGGTGTGCGCCGAACTGCTCGACATGCTGGTGCCCTGCTACCTCGCCTTCCAGATCGGGCTTTGGCGGCGGGCCAGCGAGAACGGCGATGTCGCCGACCGTGGCCGAGCGCATGCGATGGTCCGGAGCTATGCCGAACGGCTGTCACGCCTGCTCGACTGAGCGCGCTTCCGCCAACCTGCAGGCGAGCCTACTCGTAGTCCCGGAGGATGCAGGCGTGGGTTTCGAGGACGCGGACTACTTCCTTCGTCGGCATGTGGGTGACGCACAGATGAATGGCGCATTCAAGGAACGTCATCGAGGTCCGGCGCAGGTAGTCCGCCTGTTCCTGCTGGGCAATCGCGTCCAGGTTTTGCTTCCTTGCCGAACGGGCCATCGTCGCATCTCCGGGTCTTCGTACATGGATAACCGCGCCCGGCGCGATTTGTTCGGCTGCCGCTTGAATCATTGTCCGTAGATGGCGTCGATGACCCGGGCCACCGCTTCCAACTCGAGGCACCGCTCGTCAAAGCGGGCGCCGTCGGCGACCCGGTGCACCCAGTCCGCCGCCGCCCTGCCGCCCCAGTCGTCGGGCGGAGAGGTGAGGGGGACAGAGTTCGTCCCGTCGAAACGCTCGGCCGCAAAGTCGTAGAAGGAGCCGTCGACATTGTGGAACCGGCCGCCGCCTTCGGAGCCGTAGACGGTTGCGCCAATGGCCGCGTTGCGGCCGGCGTGGAGGCGCCAGGAGCAGGCAATGCGCGCGACGGCGCCGCTTTCGAGCCCGAGCGTCGCCACCGCGAAGTCCTCGATCTCGTCAGAACCGGGCGGTAACGGCCGGGAATGATGGAAGAGATGACTGTCGACGGAGACTACCTGCGGAAAGTCGAGCAACCAAAGGGCAAGGTCGACCAGGTGAACGCCGAGGTCGATCACACACCCGCCGCCGGAACGAGCCTTGTCATAGAACCAGTCCTTGTCGGGGCCGTAGGCGTTGTGGAACGTCAGGTCGATGGCGAAAATCCGGCCGAGGCTGCCGTCGGACGCCAGCTTCCGCAGCGCCTGCATGCCGACGGTATGCCGGTAGCAGAAATCGACGGCCAGCAGCCGGTCGGATCGCCGGGCGGCTTCGATCACCGGGCGGGTTTCCTCACGCGATCGCGCCAGCGGCTTTTGGCAGAACACCGCATGGCCGGTGTCGAGCGCAGCGATCGCCTGCTCGGCGTGCAACGCGCTCGGCGTGGCGATCACGATGCCGTCCAACCCGTGTTCCAGCATGGATCCATAGGTAGGGACGACGGTCGCAAGGGGTGCGATCGCCAGCGCTTCTTCAAGCATCGCAGGGGCGGGATCGCAAAGCGCCACCGCCTCCGCCAGGCCGGTCTCCAGCATCGCCTTCATCCGGTGGCGGCCGATCCAGCCGACGCCGGCAAAGCCGAGCCGCAAGGGGCGAGGTCGGGCGGGGCCGACGCTGGCTGGCGGTTCGCTCATGTGCAGTCCACCAGTGCTTTGACGAAGCCCTCGGGACGATCGCGCGTCATGTCGAGCGCCGTGTCCAGCTCATCGAGCGGGAAGGTATGGGTGTAGAGGGAAAGGGGCGACAGGCGGCCGGAAACCACCGCCTGGACCGCTTCGCGCATGCCGCGCACGTAGACGGCCGGATCGCGCTCATGGGCGTTGATCACGTCGAGGCCGCGCCAGTTCCAGAGCTGCATGTTGACCTGCCGGGGACCATCCTGATGGTAGCCGGCCACGACCAGCCGGCCGCGCTCCTTCGTCAGTTCACCGGCAAGGTCGAGCGGCCACTGCTTGCCGACCGCCTCGATGACGCAATCGCAGAAGCGACCCTCCGTGCGGTCGCGGACCTCACCGATGATGCGGGCATGGTCGCTCATGGGGATACAAGTCCGCGCCCCCATTGTTTCGGCGAGCGCCAGCGCCGAGGAGCGGCGCGATATCGCGATGACCCTTGCGCCGGCAGCAGACGCAAGCTGCGTCAGAAGCGCTCCGAGAAAGCCTATGCCCACAATCGCGACCGTCTCGCCGGCGACGATCCCGCTCCGGCGCAGGATATTCATGGCGCAACCGAGCGGCTCGCCTGGAAACGGCATGCCGTCGAGCTCCGCCGGCAGCGGCACGATCGCCGACCGATCGGCCAGATCGTGAGTGGCATAGGCATGATAGGAGAGTGCGGCGACGCGCTCGCCAATGTGGATGTCCCGCACCCCTTCGCCGACCGCGTCGATCCTTCCCCAGCCCTCGTGCCCGAGTCCGCCGGGCTCGGTCGGAAAAATCATCCATTCCGGACCGGCCCAGGGCGTCAGGTTGGAGGCGCAGACGCCGCAGCCTTCCAGCCGGATCCGGACCTGCCGCGGCCCGGGTTCAGGGACCAGCAGCGTCTCGACCTTCATCCTGCCCGGACCGGTGACGATCGCCGCCTTCATCTCTCGCGCCACTGTGGTCACGTTCATGTCGCAGGTCCCTTCGCCGACGCGCCGTCCGAATGCGCTCATAACTCGAAGGTCGCTGCCCGGTTCCCGCGAGGTACAAAGAAGATGCAGCCTCAATCCGACTTGCGCTTGCGCTCGATCTGGTTGAGCACCGCTTCGGGAGAGACGGTCTGCTTTAAGTCGTCCAGTTCCTCCGGATTGACGTCAGTCTCGACGTCGAGCCGCTCGGCGATGGCAGAGACGAGGGCGATCAGGCGCGTGGTCTCGTGCTCGGCGAGCAGGGAGATCTGCAGATTGAGGTCCGCGCGCCGGCTTTCCATCTCCATCATTCGATTCTGGCTGATGAGCACGAAGGTCGTGATGAAGATCGCCTCGACCGAGGCAATCATCGCGAGCATCACGAACGACGGATCGAAGACGGGAATGGGCGGCAGCCAGCCGACATTTGCCAGCACCCAGAGGACCACCGCCGCCAGGTGAATATAGACGAATGGCATGCTGCCCACGAACCGGGTTATCGCGTCGGCGACGCGTGTCTGCAGCGTCATCGCGCTTTCCGCGGCGTCCTGGCGGGAGAGCAGGACGTCGATATTGCGATCCAGCACCCTCGAAATCCGTCCATCGTCCGCCGGAGGATCATCGGACGACGGGGCTTCAGCAATTTTTGGGGGGCGTTCCATACGCGACATCCGCTTTGAGAATTCAACGACTCCGCCAACGCGGCGTACGCCGAACAGTTCCCGCGTCCGGCCGGGACCCGCCACTACAAAGAACCTGCAATGGAACATTCACGGGATGCCGTTGTTCTGGCGCACCCATAACGTTTGTACCTGACACGTAGGACTTGATATGAAGCGGATACTCGTCACCGGAGGTTGCGGCTTCATCGGCCGCCATGTCGTCGAAGAACTCCTCGCCGGCGGACATGAAGTACGAATATTGGACGCCCTCATCGCACAGGTGCACCAGGACGCGGATACAGACGTGCCGGCGGGAGCCGAGATCGTCCGCGCCGACGTGCGCGACGGCAGCGCGGTGCGCCGGGCGCTCGACGGAGTGACCAAGGTGTTGCATCTCGCCGCCGAGGTCGGGGTCGGCCAATCGATGTACGAGATCGCGCGCTATGTCGGCACCAACGACCTCGGCACGGCCGTGCTGCTCGAGGCGATGATCGGTCTCCCGATCGAGCGCGTCGTCGTCGCCTCCTCCATGAGCATCTACGGCGAGGGTCGCTACGTAAACGAAGCGGGGGATCGGCTGGAGGTGGTACGCCGTTCCGCAGGGTCCACGTCTGCCCACGGATGGGATCCCGCCGGACCGGACGGCGGCGCGGTCACGCCGGTTCCCACCGACGAGGCGAAGCCCGCCGATCTCCAGTCGATCTATGCGCTGACGAAATACGCCCAGGAACGCCAGGTGCTGATCTTCGGTCGCGCCTATGGCGTCGACGCCGTGGCGCTGCGGTTGTTCAACGTGTTCGGCGCCGGACAGGCGCTCTCCAATCCCTATACCGGGGTGCTTGCGAACTTCGCCTCGCGCCTCGCCAACCACCAGCCGCCGACCATTTTCGAGGACGGGCGCCAGCGACGTGACTTCGTGCACGTGCGCGACGTCGCCCGCGCCTTCCGGCTGGCGCTCGACGAGCCGCAGGCGGCAGGCGAAGCGATCAACATCGGCAGCGGGCGATCCTATTCCATCGCAGATGTCGCCAGGCTGCTGGCGCGCGAGATGGGCGTGCCACACATCGCCCCGGAGATCACCGGCAAGGTGCGCAGCGGCGACATCCGCAACTGCTTTGCGGACATTTCCAAGGCCAAGCGCCTGCTCGGCTTTGAACCGCAGCACATGCTCGAAGGCTCACTGGAGGACTTCGCCCGCTGGGTTCGGGAGAGCGGTGCCATCGACCGCGGGCCGGAGATGAGACGGCAGCTGGAAGAACGGGGGCTGGTTTCATGACGGGCACAAACCTCTCACATGAAATGCGCGGCAAGGCAGGGGCGCTGGCCCGGCCCGCTCTCAACGGAGGGGCGGCTCCCGTCCTCGTCGTCGGCGGCAGCGGGTTCATCGGCTCGAACCTGGCCGACAGCTATCTTGCGGACGGCGAAGATGTCATCGTGCTGGACAATCTTAGCCGCGCAGGCGTGGAGAAAAACCTCGACTGGCTGAAGGAACGGCACGGGGCACGCGTTCATCCTGTAATCACCGACATCCGTGACTGGGCGGCGATCACACCGGCCTTCGCCGATGCCCGGGCGATCTTCCACTTCGCCGCACAGACAGCGGTTACGACCAGCCTTTCACAGCCGCGGGAGGATTTCGAGGTCAATGCCCTTGGCACGCTCAACGTGCTCGAGGCGGCGCGGAAGGCGGGGCGGAACGCGCCCGTCATCTTTGCCAGCACCAACAAGGTCTATGGCGCGCTCGGCGACATCGAGATTGCCAAGGCGCGCGACCAGTACCTGCCGACCGACGAGGCGATCCGCCTCCACGGCATCGGCGAGGACCGGCCGCTCGACTTCTGCACCCCGTATGGCTGCTCCAAGGGCGCGGCGGACCAGTATGTGCTCGACTATGCGACGAGCTTCGGACTGCCGACGGCGGTGCTTCGCATGAGCTGCATCTACGGCCCGCGCCAGTTCGGCACTGAGGACCAGGGCTGGGTCGCCCACTTCCTGATGCGGGCGATCGCCGGGGGAACCATCACGCTCTACGGCGACGGCCGGCAGGTACGCGACGTATTGCACGTCGGGGACGCGGTGGCCGCCTACCGGTCAGTACTGGAGTCGATAGAGAGGCTTGCCGGACGTGCCTTCAACCTCGGCGGCGGCCCGGAAAATGCCGTCAGCCTCCTGAGCCTCCTAAGTGAAATCGAGGCCCTGTTGGGACATCCGGTGCCCCGCGAGCACCGGGCGTGGCGGCCGGGTGACCAGCTCTACTACGTTTCCGACACGCGGAGCCTGGGCGACGCCATCGGCTGGCGGCCGCGGATCGGCTGGCGGCCGGGCCTTTCGGACCTTTGCGATTGGATTCGCGACAATTGTCCTGACCGCGCGGAGATGCAGCATAGGAGGGGCGTGGCATGAACGCTCCACCCGGCATCAAACGGCAGCCGACCGGGTGCCGCGACGGCGCCCGCGGCTGTCGCGTGCTGATGAGCGTCGACGCGGTCGGCGGCGTCTGGCGCTACGCGATGGACCTCGCCGGCGCACTGCACCGGGAAGGATGCACGGTGGTGTTCGCCGGCTTCGGGCCGCAGCCCTCCGTTGCCCAGTCGAAAGAAGCGTCGGCGATCGGCACGCTGGTCTGGCTCGACGCCGATCTCGACTGGACCGGCGACGGAGAAGAGGGACTCGATCGCATCCCGGCGCTGATCGAAGCGCTCGTCCAACGCCATGCCATCGACCTCGTGCACCTGAATGCGCCCTCGCAGGCGGCCGGACTCGATGTGCGGGTGCCGGTGATCGCCGTGTCGCATTCCTGCGTCGTCACCTGGTTCGAGGCTGTCCACGGCAGCCCCGTCCCGGAGCGCTGGGCGTGGCACGAGCGTCGCAACCGGCGCGGCTTCGAAAGGGCGGACGTCGTGCTTGCGCCGAGCCGCAGCCATGCCGAAGCGCTTCGGCGCTGCTATGGCCCGGTGGCGCGGCTGGAGGTGATCCACAACGCCAGCTGTTTGCCGGTCGCACGGCATCCGAAGCAAGGTTTCGCTTTGGCCGCCGCCAGGTGGTGGGACGAGGGCAAGAATGGCGCGGCGCTCGACCGGGCGGCCGCGCAGTGCCGCACCCCCGTGCTGATGGCGGGGGCGCTCACAGGCCCGGAGGGCAGTCAGCTTGCAGTCACCCATGCGCGCGCGCCCGGCGAACTTCCGCACGCCGAAGTCGCCGCGTTGATGGAAACCGCCGCGATCTTCGTTTCGCCGTCGCTCTACGAGCCGTTCGGACTTGCTGCCCTGGAAGCGGCACGCAAGGGCGCGGCGCTGGTGCTCGCCGACATCGCGACCTACCGGGAACTGTGGGATGGGGCCGCCCTGTTCGCCGACCCGCATGATCCGGCCGCGATCGCCGCGGCGATCGACCGGCTGGCAGACGATCCGCTGCTCAGGAGCCGACTCGCGCGGCAGGCCGGCGAACGGGCGCAGCAGTTCTCGCTCGAGCATCAGTGCCGGCAGGCGCTCGACGTCTATGCCCGTGCGCTGGAGCGCATGCAAAGGATGGAGGCGGCGGAGTAGGCCATGAAGTTCGTATTCTACACGCACTCGCTGATATCGGACTGGAACCACGGCAACGCGCATTTCTTGCGCGGGGTGATGCGCGACCTGGTCTCGCGCGGACACGAGGCGGTGGCGCTGGAGCCCGCGGATTCCTGGAGCCGCTGCAGCCTGGTGGCCGAACGGGGCGGTGCGGCGATCACCGATTTTCATCGGGCGTTCCCCGAACTTCGCACGAAAATCTATACCGGCGCGTGCGATCACGAGGCGGAGACCGGCGACGCGGACGTCGTCGTGGTCCACGAGTGGACCGATCCGGCGCTGGTGGCGCGGATCGGGCGCATTCGCCGCGACGGCGGCAGGTTCGTGCTGGCCTTCCACGACACCCATCACCGCGCCGTGTCCCGCGGCAGCGAACTCGCCAGTCTGGATCTCGGCGACTACGACCTGGTGCTGGCTTTCGGCGAAACGCTTCGGCAGCGCTATCTCCGTGCCGGCTGGGGGCGGCAGGTCGTGACCTGGCACGAGGCGGCGGACGATCGGCTGTTCCGGCCGCTGCCGGAGGTGGAAAGGACGAACGACCTCCTCTGGGTCGGCAACTGGGGCGACGGCGAACGCAGCGACGAGATCATGACCTATCTGGTCGGGCCGGTCCGGCAACTCGGCATCCGCGCCGCCGTGCGCGGGGTGCGCTACCCGGCTGAAGCCATCGAACTGCTGCGCGATGCCGGTATCGACTACGGCGGCTGGATCGCCAATGCCGACGTGCCGCGGGCCTTCGCCGGAAGTCGCCTCACGGTGCACATCCCGCGCCGGCCCTATGTGCAGGCGCTTGCCGGGATCCCGACGATCCGCGTCTTCGAGGCGCTCGCCTGCGGGATCCCGCTGGTCTCCGCGCCCTGGCAGGACAGCGAAGGCCTGTTCCGGCCGGGGCAGGACTTCCTGTTCGCCCGAAGCGAAGGAGAGATGACGCAGCACCTGCGTGCGATCCTCTCGGACCCGGCCCTCGCCGCGGCGCTGTCTGCGTCGGGCCTCGAGACCATCCGCGCGCGGCATACCTGCCGGCACCGCGTCGACGAGCTTCTGTCCATCCTCGCCGGACTCGGCAGGACGCCACTACGGGAGACGGCCGCATGAAGATCGCGTTCTATGGTTCGAGCCTGTTGTCGGCCTATTGGAATGGTGCTGCGACCTACTACCGGGGGCTGCTGCGCGCCCTTGCCGCCCGGGGCCACGCGATCACCTTCTACGAGCCCGACGTCTACGACCGGCAGACCAATCGCGACATCGAGCCGCCCGACTGGTGCCACGTCGTCGTCTATGCGGGCACCGTGCCGGCACTGAAGGCGGCGGCGGCCGAGGCGGCGGCTGCGGACGTCGTCGTCAAGGCGAGCGGCGTCGGTTTCGAGGACGACCTCCTGCTGAAATGCCTACTTGCCGCAGCCCGGCCGGGCGCGCTCAAGCTGTTCTGGGACGTCGACGCGCCTGCGACGCTCGCCGCCCTGCGGGCTGACCCCGGCAGTCCGCTGCGCCGCGCGCTTCCGAGCCTCGACGCCGTGCTCACCTACGGCGGCGGCGAGCCCGTGGTAGAAGCTTATCGGGAGGTCGGTGCCGGGCTGTGCGTACCGATCTACAATGCACTTGATCCAGAAACGCATCGGCCGGTGCCACCGAAGCCGCGATTTGCCGCCGACCTCGCCTTCCTCGGCAACCGCCTGCCGGACCGCGAGGCCCGGGTGGAAGCGTTCTTCCTGCAGCCGGCCACGCACCTTTACCGCCACCGATTCCTGCTCGGCGGCAGCGGCTGGCAGGACAAGTCGCTGCCGCCGAACGTGCGCTATCTCGGTCACGTACCGACCCGCGACCACAACGCCTTCAACACCTCGCCGCTCGCGGTGCTCAACATCTCGCGACAGGACATGGCGACCAATGGCTTCTCGCCGGCGACCCGCGTCTTCGAGGCGGCCGGGGCCGGGGCCTGCCTCGTCACCGATGCCTGGGAAGGGATCGAACTGTTCCTGGCGCCCGGCGAGGAGGTGCTGGTCGCCCGCGACGGGCAGGATGTCGAGGAGATCGTCTCGCAACTGACGCCCGAGCGGGCTGCCGAGATCGGCGCCGCCGCGCTGCAGCGCGTGTTGCGACACCACACCTACGACCAGCGCGCAGCCGAGGTCGACCGCGTCCTCGCCATGCTGGCGAAGCGGGAGGCCGCCGAATGACAGATCAGCTCGACATCGCCTTTCTCGGCCTGTCGCTGTCCTCCTCCTGGGGCAACGGCCACGCCACCACCTACCGAGCCCTTCTGAAGGGGCTGGACGCGGACGGGCATCGGCTGCTCTTTCTCGAGCGTGACGTCCCCTGGTATGCCCAAAACCGCGACCTCGCGGACCCCGAATTCTGCGCGCTTTCGTTCTACCGCGACGTACCGGACCTGCTGGCGCGCTTTTCGGATCGGCTGGCGAGCGCCGACGCGGTGGTGGTCGGCTCCTACCTGCCGGACGGCGTGGCCGTCATCGACGCCTTGCTTGGCTTACGGAACGAAGGCGTGTGCTTCTATGACATCGACACGCCCGTGACGCTGGCAAAACTCGACAAGGGAGACGAAGCTTATCTGGCACGGCGCCAGATCCCGCGTTTCGACCTTTATTTCTCGTTCACCGGCGGTGCGGTGCTGGAGCGGCTGGAACGGGTGTATGGCGCCCGGCGTGCGATCGCGCTTTATTGTTCCGTGGCCGCGGAAAGCTATCGCCACACCGGCGAGCCGGCATCCTGGGACCTTGGCTATCTCGGCACCTACAGCGACGACCGCCAGCCCGTCCTAGAGCGGCTGCTGATCGAGCCGGCCCGCCAGTTGCCGCAAATGCGCTTTGTCGTCGCCGGACCGCAATATCCAGCGACAATCGACTGGCCGGCCAACGTCGAGCGGATCGAACACCTGCCGCCGGCACGGCACGCCTCGTTCTACAGCCGCCAGCGCTTCACCCTCAACGTCACCCGCGCCGACATGGTGGCGGCAGGGTGGTCGCCGAGCGTGCGGCTGTTCGAGGCGGCGGCCTGCCGGACGCCGCTCATCAGCGACTGCTGGCCCGGCCTCGACGAATTGTTCGGCAGCGCGCTCG
Organism: Mycoplana dimorpha; assembly: GCF_003046475.1. Classification (GTDB taxonomy): domain Bacteria; phylum Pseudomonadota; class Alphaproteobacteria; order Rhizobiales; family Rhizobiaceae; genus Mycoplana; species Mycoplana dimorpha. The sequence goes on along the minus strand of NZ_PZZZ01000003.1, from coordinate 173,442 downwards.
TGGTCGTCGGCGATACTACCGACGTGGTTCGCGCCCTCACGGTGATCGATGAACCCCGAAGGCAGGACCTGGCGGCGCGGGCACAGGCCTGCGTGCTCCGTCGCCATACGGGACAGGTCCGCGCCCGCGAATTCGCCTCGGCGCTCCGATGCCTGGGCCTGAGAGAAAAGCAAAGGCTCCCACGGCAGTCCCGACAGGCGCGGGTATAGAAGGAAGGTTCCGATGTTGCAGCGATCCAATGCTTTCGGCAGCAAGACCGTGCTCGTCGCAGGCGGTGCCGGTTTCCTGGGCTCCCATCTTTGCGACGCACTCCTGGAGCTCGGGCACCGCGTCGTCTGCGTCGACAGTTTCCTGACGGGATCATTCGAGAATATCGCGCCACTGCAGAACCATCCGTGCTTTTCGGTGGTCCGGCACGACATCTGCGAGCCCCTGCCGGCGACGATCGCGCTCGACCAGATCTACAATCTCGCTTGCCCCGCCTCGCCACCGCGCTACCAGGCGGATCCGATCCATACTATGATGACCAGCGTCGCCGGCACGACCAACCTGCTCAAGCTGGCCAGGCAGCACGACGCCACGTTCCTGATGGCCTCGACCAGCGAGATCTACGGCGATCCGGAGCAACATCCGCAGGACGAGAGCTACCTGGGTCACGTCAACTGCACCGGGCCGCGCGCCTGCTACGACGAGGGAAAGCGCGCCGCCGAGGCACTCTGCTTCGACAGCCTGAGATCCGGCGCAATCGATGCGCGGGTCGTGCGCATCTTCAACACCTACGGACCGCGGATGCAGCCGGACGACGGTCGGATCGTCTCGAACCTGATCGTGCAGGCGCTGCGCGGCGAGCCGCTGACGATCTTTGGAAACGGCCAGCAGACACGGTCATTCTGCTACGTCTCCGATCTGGTTGAGGGCCTGATGCGCCTGATGAACATCGATCCCAATCCGGGCGTACCGATCAATCTCGGCAATCCGGGCGAGTTCACGATCGCCGAACTGGCGGAGATGGTGCTCGCGCGCGTGCCGACGCGCTCCAAGATCGTGCACCGGCCCCTGCCTGCCGACGATCCGAAGCGCCGCCGCCCCGACATCACCCGCGCCAAGGAACTGCTCGGCTGGGAGCCGAAGGTGGTCCTGTCGGAAGGGCTGGAGCACACGGTCGCCTGGTTCCGCCAGCAGGTCCGCCCGCTTGAGGCGGCCGCCAAGCGGCCGCTCCGGCCGGGCGCCGAGCACCGGGGCAACCCGTGCCGCGCCGACGCCGGCCGGTGAAACGCTCGCAGATTGCCTCAAACTAGATACTCTTCAGCAGCCGCAGGGCACAATCCGGATCCTGGCACCCCGCCTCATACAGCCGCATCACCCGACGGGCCATCTGCTGCGCTTCCTCGCTGTCTTTCGGCAGCGTCGGATTTTGATTGGCCAGCCAGAAGATGGAGGTCATGAGCGCGACGTCCTCCGGACCGAACACGCCCTTCTTCGCGCCCGTTTCTTCACCGTGCGGAGAGAAACGGTGCCGCGCCGCTGCTGTGCCGCACGCGATAAGCTCGTCATAAAGCACCAGGCCACGATCATACAGCGTCGACAGGTAGTCGCGCAGCCAGTCCTGGTTGGGCTGCCGGTTATCAAACCAGCCGTTGCTGCTGATGGCATCGATGCGGTCGATCGCCTTGAGCTTCTGCCGCTTTCGGATGAAATTCCGACGCACGATCTCTTCCCTGGAAAGCGGAAGAAATCGTTCCGATGCCGACGGAAAACCGACGGCAGTCGATGATGATATACGCCCGCCACCGCAATTCAACTGCCGGCATAAGGGCGCACCAGCCTTGATGATGGCGCGAACTGGTAACGCACCTCGCGAGAATCCCTGGCCATGGGTAAGCCCTCCCGGCGGGCGTCCTTCTTGCTGTCCGGCACGCTGCGCCTCCTTGATCGGCGCCTAAAACACACGGCGTTTTGCGATGTTCCACGTCCGGGGCTTCCATGTCGAAATCAAAAAAGAAGGCTGGAACCTTGGTGCAGCCGGCATCGTTGACCAGATCGGACACACAAAGACTCCGGAGGCGCCAATGTCGAACACCTCAAAGACCGGAACCGACGAATGCAACACCGGAACCAGCGGCACGACGTTCGGTTCCTCGGCCGAAAGTCGAGCCCAGAGGGAGGATGCCTCGCTGCTTTCATCCCCCGAAGTCGGGAAGGGCGAGCCCCTCAACATCTATCGACTGGTTCCGATCGCCGAGCCGGGTGATCCGCGATGGGACAATGGGCCCTATGAAGGCGAGGTTCTGGTCGCCGCGCGCACGGCAGAGACGCCCGGATCGTCGCGTCCGGGCGAGAGCTCGATTACATGGACATCGATGCCGCGCCGGCCGATGACGTCACGACCGCAAACGCAAGCGCGTTCCGCTCCGAAAAGCTTTATACCGTCATCGAGGTCGAGCACGGCAGGACAGATCTGGAACGCGGGGTTCTGGCGGGAGAGATTTCAGTCGCAACGATCAAGCCCAGCCAGATATGACCGGCATCAAGGCTCGCGCTCGGCGCCCGCACCCTATCACCCGCGACCGGGAGACCCGCCGGCAGGCGGGTCACGGCCGGGGAATGACGGGAGTCTACGCTAGCTCTCCGGTCCGATGACTTTGCGTCCGGCGATCCACTGCCCCACAACCACCAGCACGACCATGCAGCAAAGGGCGACAATTCCGTACGCCGAGGCCTTCCCGACCTCGCCTCCGTCCCACATGTGATAGGCGACGACCGAATAGGGCTCGTTGCCATATGACGACAGAAGGAGGGACGCGGAGATCTCACGAAAGCCTCTCAGGATCGTGTAGATGAAACCGACGAGCAGCGTGGGGCCGAGAAGTGGGAGGGAAATGGTCCGAATGGTTCGGAACCAGCCAGCCTTCGAGATCAGCGCAGCTTCCTCGAGTTCCCGATGGATTTGCGAGAAGCCCGAATAAGTCAACCGGACGCCATAGGGCAGGAAGCGGGTTACGAACGCGATCCAGATGATCAGCAGCGTTCCGTAAATCTCAAGCGGCACGTTGAGGTAGAGGATCGAGAGGCTCAACCCGATCACCAGGCCGGGAACCGCGATCGGCGTGAAGGCCAGCATGTCGACCGTTCTGGAAAACCAGTTGCGGGTCCGCACCTGGAGCCAGCCGATGACGACGGCCAGCGACATCACGACAAAGGCGGCGCTGACGCCGACGATCAGCGTATTACCGATGCCCCTCAGCGCCGCCGGATCGTCAAGCAGCATCCGGTACGAGTTGAGTGAAATCAGGCTCAGCCCCGCGATCGAGGGCACCTGGAGATAGGGCATGAGCGAGGTCCAGCCGAGAATGAACATCGGCAGGCCGACAATCAGCCCGAGCAGCAGGCAGACGCCGGCAAACACGGGAAGCCGTGCTCTGCCGAGTTCCAAGGCCTTCTGGTTGAAGCCGCGGCCGCGCACCGTGACGTAGCGATCGGCATTGGCGGTGAGGCGCAGGTAGTAGAAAGCCAGCGCCATGGTGATCACGAGAAGCAGCACCGAATAGACGCTGGCGGTGTGGGTGTCGGTCGGCACCCTGATATGGGCGATGTAGATCTCGCTGGCGAGCACGTTGATGCCTGCGGGAAGGCCCAGCACGATCGGCACCATCACGTCCTCGATCGACAGGATGAAATTGATCAGAAGGACGGCACCGAACGCGGGCAGCATGATCGGCAACAGGATCGTCATGATCACCTTGATGCTACGTGCCCCGCATATTGCGGCGGCCTCCTCGAGCGCCGGGTTCATTGCGGCGAAGGCCGGCCACAGCCAAAGGAACACCAGCGGCACCTCGAGAACGCCGCCGACCCATATCATTCCGGCCATGGAGTTGGCGTTGAAGATCGAGCCGAGTCCGATCGCCTGCGTCACGACGTTCAGCAGGCCGACGTTGGTATCAAGCAGAAGCACCCATCCAATTGCCGAAAGGACCGGCGGCATGAACAGCGGAAACAGCGCAAACAGCATCACGAATTTCTTGGCCGGAATATCCGTCCGCTGCACCAGCCATACCAGGGACCCGCCAATCAACAGGGCGACGAGGGAAGACCCCGCGGCATAAATGATGGAATTCATGAGAATGCGGTAGGTCCGCCACTGCCCCAACATCTCGTAGAAGCCGGAGAGCGAATAGGTTCGTTCGCCTCCTGCTGGCACCACGGACAGGGATTCGTTGAACAGCACGAACAACGGGAAGATGACGAGGTATGTGACGATGATCGCGCAGATACCGATCACAAGATTTCTGACCGCGTAGCCATTTCCGAAGACGTTGCGAGCGGTGATGCCGAGTCTATTCATTGCTATGGGCCTTGGATGATCAGGTAGACGGGACGCAGCAAGCGCTGACGATCTGAAGGTCGATGGCCTCGTTCAGATGCTCGCGAATCTTCTTGCAGTCGGGCCGCCCCAGCAGCGATCGGCCATGGAGGGCTATATCGCCGGCGCGTGCCACCCAGTCGATGGTATCCCCGACGAATTCAACGCTGTCGATCCGGGCGCTGAAGACGGGAGCGCCGGGCTGTGCCGCACCTTCGGATGGCAAGATCTCCGACTGGCGCACATAGACAAAAACCGACGTTCCCGGCGGATGATCGGCAAAATGTCGGCAGTGGACAACCCCGAGCGGCGTTTCTACAACCAGGAGATTGTCATCCGTCCTGCCCCGAACGGTGCCCGAGACCTTCGTCCTTGCGCCCAGAAACTCGGCCCCGAATTCGGAGCGTGGCGTGGTGTAAAGCTCTTCCGGGCTGCCGAGTTCGCGGACCTTCCCCTTGTTCATGATCGCGACCATGTCGGACATGGAGAATGCCTCTTCCTGGTCGTGGGTCACATAGAGAGCCGTGAACTTGAGTTGCTGGTGGAGAGCGCGGATCTCGGATCGCATCGTCTCTCGAAGCTTTGCATCGAGATTGCTGAGCGGCTCATCGAACAGGATGACCTTCGAGCGACCGGCGATGGCTCTGGCGAGCGCCACACGCTGCTGCTCGCCACCGCTCAGCAGCGGTGCCGGCCGGTCGGCCAGATGGCCGAGGCCTACGAGATCCAGGCTCCAGGCCACTTCCTTGCGGATGTCCTCCCTGCTTTGACCCTGGCATTTGAGCGGATAGGCGACATTCTGGAAAACGGTCATGTGCGGCCAGATCGCATAGCTCTGGAAGACCATGCTGAGTGCCCGCTTGTATGGCGGCAGATTTCTGCCCGCTTCAGCAGAAAACACCGAGACGCCGTTGATCTTTATTTCGCCCTGATCCGGCCGCTCCAGACCCGCGATGCAACGCAGCGTCGTACTCTTCCCGCAGCCGCTTGGCCCAAGTAGCGTGAAGAAATGTCCGTCCTGTATTTCCAGGGAAAGGTCGTCGACCGGTGTATATTTGGAACCCGGATACGTTTTGTACAGACGAGAAATCTGGATCACGATAACACCTTGTCGCTTCCGACACTTGCAGTTTCACACTCAACGCCCGCCCGGACCCGACTGCGGATTGTCATCAGCGTCAGCATTGGAAGCCAGCCCGCCTTTGCGGCGGCCTTCGGCGGCTTGAGACCGCCGAAGGCTCGCTTCGGAATGCTTTGCGCGTGTGACAGTGTGGCGGGCGTTGCCTAATCTCAGGTTCTGATGAACAGGTCTTCAAAGAGCCGATCGAATGGCACCGGATCGGCGAGAAGCTCGGCCGAGAGGCTGATGACATTCTTGGCGCCCTCGATCACCTCGGCTCCCGGATAGGCAATATCCGGGCGCGGCCCGATCTGGCTTAGCTCCGGATACGCGGCCTGGCCTTCCTTTGAGAGGATCCAGTCGTAGAGAAGCGCTGCCGCATGAGGATGAGGTGCGTCTTTCATTATGAACTGGTACATCGGCACCACCAGCAGCGGATCGGGCACCACATAATCGATCGGTGCGCCGGTCGCTTGCGCGATCTTCACATCGCTCAAATTGGCATCGAAGCCGACGCCGATCTGTCCGCTCGACAGGGCCGCCAACAGAGCGGAGTTGGAATCGAACAGCCGCGGCTTTTGCTCAGCCACTTGCTTGATGACCGCCCCGCCCTGTTCGTCGCCGAGCGCCTTCAGCACGCCGGCAACCCAGCGACCGCCATTGGAGGTTCGCCCGAGCATCCCCTTCAATTCGGGCGCAGCCAGATTGTCGAGCGTGACTGGCACGCTGCCGGTTTCGATGCGGTTGCGATTATAGGCGACGACGCAGGGCGCGAACCAATGCGTGGTCCAGTAACCTTCGGGATCGAGATAGTCGCTCGAGAACGAAGCCGCCTCGGGCGATACGTAGCGTGCCAACAGGCCCATGTTCTGGAGAATCGCCAGCTGCACCGCCGGAGCGTGCAGCACATCGGCTACGGGCCGGCCGGCCTGGGACTCGGCTACCGACCGCTGCAACAGTTCGCGAGAAGATACCCGCACGAACTCGGCCTCGATTTCCGGGAAGGCGCTCGTGAAGGCCGTGCCCCATGCCCGCAGCAGGTTCGGAGCATCGGAACCGTAGAGGACAACCTTGCCCTCCTTGGCGGCTTCCGCCCGCAGGAACTGCGTCCGCTCGGCGGCTGGTACATCCTTCAACGCGTCCAGGATATCCTGGACGTTTGACTTTGCCGCCGAAGCCCGGGCCGATGCAGAAAACCCGAAAGTCGAAGCGACGCCGAGCGCGGCTCCGGAAACGGCCAACATGCGTCTGCGCGTGATGTTCTTGCTGTTAGATTGCATTTCCACCTCCCATTCGGCCCTTGCGGACATGTTGGCGACGCGCTGCCGGGACGACCTCCCGCGCAGAACCGCCGACATGTGTGAAGGCGCCATCTCCCAAGTTGACGCGTTTGCGATCGGACTGGCCTGAACCCCCTCTAGCCAGTGGCCAGCCCTTCGCTTGCTGCCGCATGCCGAGCACGCGGCAACACAATTTTTCACTGCCCGCTCGAGGCGGGAATTCAACCTCACCGCTTATCTGAGTCGCGAGGCAGCGAGCGCCGGAAGGCGACACTCGGCGACACGCAACGCCGGGACGACTCCCGCCATCCTTGGCAGGAAACTCCCGTGACCGTCGCCTCCAACGTCATCGCTCAGGATCAGCCGAGCGTTCCGTAGCAGTATTCACGGAACGCAGGCCCGCTGGTCACCTCTTTCTCGTTCGCGAAAAGGGTCATGCGGCCGTACTGCTGGCGCAGCATCGAGTCCATCGACTTCGAGACCAGCCGGGTCTCCCAATAGCCCAGTTCCTCGAACGCGATGCGGTAATTGGTGTCGCCCGCCTTGGCGTAGAACGTGTTCTGCTTGTGCGAGGACATTTCCGGATCGGCGCTCAGCAAGGTGCCGTCCGGCCTGACAAGACGGAAATAGTCGTACTTGGAGAAGCCGAAAACGCCATCCGCTCCCCACAGGGCCAGCGAACCGTCGGGTTTGGTGCTCTGCAGGAAACGGTAGCCCCAGTAGCGCGGGCTCTCTGCCCACATCACACGCTTGCAGTATCCGTGACCGCTATAGGTCTTCCCCTTGTAGGTAGCCGTTCCGGACATATCCGGCCAATGAATGACGCCTTCGTTGTCCGGGTCGGCCGGATCCTTCCACGCAAAGACGTTGCGCTCCTTCAACTCCATGGAGAAGGCGACCTCGCCGGAGTCATCCCGGCACACAATCGAAACACCGCCATCGACGTCAACGATCTGAAGGGTCCGCGAGGAAATGTCGAGATAGTCGGCAGCGGATTGCTGCAAGGTGTTTTCGTGCCGGAAGATCTCACGCACGCCACCGTCGTATACCCAGGCCGTACTGACCTCGATCGACTCACCGGTGAAAACGTGGACGCAAAAGAACAGGTCGTCGCAGAAAAGATGCCACTTCAGCGTCTCGTGGGTTCCCTGCAGTCCGCGTGGTTGCCTCATCGAATTCTCCCTATGCGCTTGCCGGGCAGCCACAACGCGGCGCCCGTCCTCTCATGTCGTTGCCAATGTAGGAAAATGGGCAAAAGCCAACTATCTACGTTTTGTAGAACATCGCGGCCACTTGTTCGTCGGATTGCAGAACGCGCAGGCCCCTGACGCCCTGGACAGCCATCACCCTGCTCGCTTCTTCATATGCCGAAGCCGCATGGCCAACCAGAGGGAGAAGCGGACGTCGGGGCATCCGACATCGACATTCAACGCGTCATTGAGCCGGCCGAGCCGGTAGCGGAGCGTCGAGACGTGAACGCCGAGCGCTTCCGAGGCGCTCTGATAGCGGCAACCTTCCTCGATAAATACTTCGGCAGAGCGCAGCAGCTCGGTTCCGTGCGCGCTGTCATATTCGTCGATTGGACTGAGCGTCTGCTCCACATATGCCTCCAGCGAGCTGTCGCCCAACGCCGACACGAGAAGCGAAAAGGCACCGAAGTCCCCGGCGTGCAAGGTGCCCGACCGCCCGAACAGCTTGGCCAGCCGCAAGAGCTGGACACACCCCTCCCACGCCGGCGCATAGTCCTTCGGTTCCCGGCAGACAGGCCCCACGGCGAGTGCGGGATCGGCTCCGGTGATCGACTTGACGAGCTGCCGGACTCTCGCGACGAGCATCTCGCCGTCGCCACTACCGACCTTGGCGGACAATGGAATGAGAATCAGGCAGGCATCGCCCTGCCAAGAGACAACAGCATCGCGATTGACGGCATGAAGTCCGTTGACAAGTTTCTGCTGGAGGTAGTCCGCATCGTCGGGGGCGCTGCCGCTCTGCTGGAACGCCAGCAGTTGGGAGGGTCGGGTAAGATCAATCCCCAACCTTCCGGCGCGGCGGACAATCTGCGGATCGCTCGACCAATTGCCCCCCAGCAATTCGTCGAAGAATTCCGCGATCGCATTGGCCTTTCCATGAAGCTGAACGTAGGCGCGCATCAGTTGCACGCAGAGCGCAAATTTCGCCTCCTGAGCGATCAGCAGCTCAAGATCATCAAGCGCGGCTTCGCGTGAAAACAGGAAGAGCGCTCCAACTGTGTGCCCGTCGACGATCAACGGTTCGACAAAGGTCTTGAGTTCTAACGTTGCGTCCTCGCCCTGTATGTGGAGCACCTGACACTTCTTGAATTCAGACGCGCCCTGCGACTGCGACAGCTCCAGCAGTTGGGAAGAAGCGGCGCCCTTGACCAGCAGCGCCCATTCCCGGTCGTTGATCCGCGCCGGGTTGGGAGATCCGCCGACGTGAAATTCATCGGCGATTCCGTCGAAAAGAACGACCGCATGTGGCAGCATGCTGGCGACTATCTCGGTCACCTTGGCCGTGGTGCTGCCCGCGAGGACCCGCTCAAGAAGGCTGATATTGATCTCGCGTGCGCGTTGCAGCCGCTCGGCGGTCTGTCGTTCGGCTGCCAGCGATTTCCCTCTTTGCACGGCCACCGACGCGAGGTGCGAGATCGTGAGCAGCAGATCGAGTTCGTCCTCATCCACCTCGATGCGGGTGCGCGCATTCACCGAAAAGACCATGTCGCGGCCGAGGCTGTCGGTCGCATGCATCGGCAATATAACCACCGTGTGATAATCCCTGGCGATCGCATCCTCCCGGTAATCGGGAAAAGCGGCATCGACTTGCGCGTCCGCGATGACGACGGGGGCACGGGTTTCAGCGACACGCAATGCCGGACTGCGAAGCAGATTCCACCGCGTGGAAAGCCCGGCCAGGTCGGTGACATGAGGATCGCACCGCGCGATGAGCTCGGACAATCCGGCAGTTCGGTTGAGTGCCATGATGCTGCTTGCCGACCAGCGCGTGTGCTGGCAGACGGCGAAGACAATGTGATCGAGAACGGTCGCCGGATCGGAACTGACGTTGATCAAGCTCGATATTGCACGCAGGCTCGCAATCCGTTGCCTGTATTCAGTGGGAGCCCCGGCCGGCAGTGCATTGACTGCGGTGTCCTCGCCACTCGTTGTCAGGTTCGGCAGATCCATCGGGTCAAGGTCCTACTTTTTGCTTTCCAAATCTGTGAGGCTGCATTGCGCAGCTCCAGGCGGCGCGGTTCTGAAGGAAGCTTCCGCATCAGGACAAGAGCCAAAGCGTCCGCGACATGGCCATGATCCGCGTGAAACGAGCGCTTAGAGCATCGCGCAAAGAGATGCAGTTGGCGTCAGCGACTTGCCCTGCGGAGCCAGCGTGCCATCGGCGCCGGCCGGCCACTTTGGAATGGGGTCGCAGCCCACATTTTCGTGGCAATTCAACACTGAATAGCGATCGCATTGATCAATGTTCTAACACCGCCGGCCCTCGTCAGCCTTGAAGGAAACGTCAGTCAATAGAGGTTCGGCTTCCTTGATTCGTAGATAGCGAGCCACCGCGTTATGGAAGACTAAGGAGGCATAGTAAACACGGCATCGAGGTTTGGCAGAGATGAATAAAGCGATCCGCGTGCCTCTGGATCATCTGGACCCGTCGCATCTTCGCCGGATCTTTGGTTCCTTTCTTACCGGTGTGACCATCGTCACGACAATCGATGGCGAAGGGCAGCCGCGCGGATTTACGGCAAACTCGTTCACTTCGGTTTCCCTCGATCCTCCCTTGGTCCTGGTCTGCATCGACCGCAAGGCCGCCAGCCTCCGGGCTTTTGCCTCGTGCGAGCGGTTTGCCATCAATGTGCTGGCCGAATCGCAGCGGGATCTATCGTCCCGGTTCGCCTCCAAGACCGGCGACAAGTTCGCAGGCGTCTCCTTCGAGAAGATCGGCGCCGGCCCGCCGCTGCTTGCGGGCTCCCTGGCATGGATAGACTGCGAAAATCACCAGATTGTGGAGGTGGGCGACCATGTTCTGCTGGTGGGCAAGGTCGTGTCGCTTCATGAAGGAGCCGGCGAGCCGCTTGGATTTTTCAAGGGCGGATACGTTTCCTTCAGCCTGGAACGAGAAACGCCCAAGATCGCTCCCAATACCGTTTTCGGCTGCATCGTGGAGCATGACGGCAGTGTCCTGCTCATGCGCGAGCACGATGGGAGCGACGTCTGGACTATCCCGGGCGCCGCATCGACATCGGCCCAAGCCCATATGGGCGGCCTGATCGCGAAGCTCGACGATCTCGGCGTGCCGGTGGACGTTAACTTCCTTTACTCGGTGTTCGAACTGCTCGACCAGCGGCAAACCTATATCGTCTATCGGGGGACTGTTCGCGAGCGTCCCAATCTGCGCGATTGCGAGTGCTTCAAGTTTTTCAGCCGCGATGACCTCTGTTGGGAGCGCCTGAAACATCCGCAGCTGTCGACCATGCTGCGCCGCTATTTCGACGAGCGCGATCGGTCCCGTTTCGGAGTTTATGTCGATTCCAAGGACGGGGGCCGCGTAGCCAAGCTGGAGGACGCCGTCCTTCCTTTCTCCTCTATCGAAATGCTCGCGCAATGAGCCAGACAGCCGGGCGAAACCACGCCGGCCGGCGGCCGGCGCGATGGGCGGACGCCAGCGAAGGGGGCGATGCAAGCCCCCGGTCGCGTGCGCAGGGAGGAACAAGTGTCTCGATCACCAGGGAGTAGCACGATGCTAGACGTGAGTTCGGTTGAGGGGTCACGCCAGGGTCTGTGGATTGGCGGCGTGATGGTCAAGCCGTCGCAAGATCTCTACGGCCAGAGCTATGACCCGACCACCGGTCAGCCCTGGTACGAGTTCGCGCGGGGCAACGCAGCGGACGTGGCAGCCGCCGTTGCTGCCGCCAAGGACGCGTTGGCCTCGCCATCGTGGCGCCGCACCACGCAAGCCGACAGAAGCCAGCTCTTGCGCCGATTGGCCGACCTGATCGCACGCGATTCGGAAAGGCTGGCGCTCCTGGAGACCCGCGACAATGGCAAGCTGCTCAAGGAGAGCAGGGCGCAGATGAGGGTTCTGCCGGAGACCTACCACTATTACGCCGGCAGTGCGGCCACGTTCGAAGGCTCGACCATACCGGGCAACAAGCTCGATATGCTGAACCTGACGCTTCGCGAGCCGATCGGCGTGGTCGGCATCATCGTACCCTGGAACTCGCCGCTCTACCAATTGAGCTGGACCCTGGCCCCGTGCCTGGCGATGGGCAACACCGTCGTGATCAAGCCGTCGGAGCACACCTCTGTCTCGACGCTGGCCTTGGCGCAACTGATCGAGGAGGCAGGCTTCCCGCCGGGCGTCGTGAACGTGGTTACCGGGCTTGGCAGCGAGGCCGGCGCGGCGCTTGCCTGCCACAAGGACGTTGCCAAGATCGCCTTCACCGGCTCCAGCACGACCGGCCGCGAGATCGCCAGGGCGGCGGCAGGCAACGTTGCCCAGACCAATCTCGAGCTTGGCGGGAAATCTCCGCACTGCATCTTCGCCGATGCGGACGTCGACCGCGCCGCCCGCGCGGTCCTCGGCGGCATATTCGGCGCAGCTGGTCAGAGCTGCGTGGCGGGTTCACGTATTTTCGTCCAGTCGGCGATCTATGACGATTTTGTCGAGCGCCTTGTCGCGCTGACCGCTTCGGTGCGCGTCGGCCATCCGGCGGACGATGTCGACCTGGGGCCGCTTGCCCTGAAGGAGCAACTCGAAAAAGTTGCGCGCTACGTCGGCTACGGCAGGCAAGAAGGAGCGCGCCTGATTGCGGGCGGAAAGCAGCCGCAACTCGCCGAGCAGACCGGGGGCTGGTACTTCGAGCCGACATTGTTTGCCGACGCCAGCAACGACATGCGCATCGCGCAGGAAGAGATCTTCGGGCCTTTCGGGACAATCATCCGCTTTGAAGACGAACGCGACCTCGTGGCGCTGGCGAACGACACGCCCTACGGCCTCGCGGCAGGCGTCTGGACCCAGGACATCGAGCGCGCGTTTCGCTTCGCCCGCGACGTCGAGGCGGGCACAATCTGGGTGAACACCTATCGCAGTCCCTCATACGCCACGCCGATGGGCGGGTTCAAGGATAGCGGATACGGGAAGCATTACGGCATCGAAGCTCTACGCGAATATTCGCGCCTGAAGAGCGTCATCCTCGATTATTCCGGCAACACTTACGACACCTTTGTAATGCGCGTTAGGTAGGGATGCACTCATGAAATTTGCGATTGTTCTTAACCTCGACCGTTTCTCGGAAGAGACCCCGATCACGGTTGTCTGGGAGCGTCTGCTCGAAATGCTGACCATCGCCGAAGACGGTGGTTTCGAGATGGCCTTTACTGCCGAACATCACACGATCGAAACGACCATTGCTCCGAACCCATTTCAGGTCCTCGCCCATTGGGCAGCCCATACCAAACGCATCCGCCTCGGCACGGGCGTCGTTTCGGCCTCCTATTGGCATCCGATTCGTCTCGCCGGAGAAGCAGCCCTTTGTGACATCATAACCGGCGGCCGGTTGGAGCTTGGCATCGGCCGCGGCAGCTATCAGTACGAATTCGACCGCATGCGTCCTGGCATCGATCAGCGTGAAGGCGTCGCCTTCATGAAGGAACTCATGCCGGCTGTACGGGCGTTGTGGCGCGGAGACTACGCCCACTCCGGCGAATACTGGCAGTTCCCGACGACGACTTCGGTGCCAAAGCCGCTACAGTCGCCGGAGCCGCCGATCTGGGTGGCGGCTCGCGACCCGGGAACCTTCGACTGGGCGGTGGCCAGCGGAATGAACATCATGTCCACCCCGCTGCACGCCCCTCACAAGGAGGTCGAGGCGTTGATGGAACGCTTCGAGACAACGGTTGCACGCCATCCCCACGTTCCGCGCCCCAAGATGATGATGCTTCGCCGCACCAGCGTCTACGAAAGCGCCGCCGACTGGGAAGTGCCGATCACCGCACTGACGAATTACGGCCGCTATTTCGAAAACCTGTTGAAGAATGTCGGCACCGTCAGAAACGGTTTTCCCGAGCCGGTCGACTATTCGGTCGTCGCCAACAAATCCGACTACGCTCCGGAATCGCTGCTTAAGAACATGATGTTCGGAACCCCGGACGAAGTCATCCGCAAGCTGAGAGCCTATGAAGCGCTCGGCATCGACTATTTCCTCTATGGTGCCTCGTTCGGGCAGGACTACGAGACGATGAAGCGTTCGCTCCAGCTCTTTACCCGCCACGTGATGCCGGCGTTTAGTGAGACAAACCGTACCGGCGGGCCCGCGTCGAACGCGGGACGGCAGACGGCATGACGACGTCGCGAGACGAAGCGGCCAGCATCATGCATCTGCCGCCGGGCTTGAACGTACGGCTCAAGGGCGATGCTGCCGGGCGCCGGGTGGTTTTCATTCATGGTGTCGGCTCGCATCTCGAAAGCTGGGACGGCGTGATCGGCAGGCTGGGGCCAGGCGTGCACAGCCTCAGCTACGATCTTCGCGGCCACGGGGAGAGCGAGAAGCCGCCTGGCCCCTACTCCATGGAGGATTTCGTTGCCGATCTGAAAGCGCTGGTCGACCGGCTTGGTTGGGCCCGCTTCGATCTGGTCGGCTTCTCGCTCGGCGGCCTCGTTGCGCAGGCCTTCACGCTGCGCTTTGCCGCGCAAGTGCGCTCCCTGACAATCGTGAGTTCGGTGGCAGGGCGCACGCCAGAGGAGCGGGAGAAGGTTCGGCAACGCGCACAGAAACTGCGGGAAAGCGGGGCTGCTGCCCATCTCGGCGAGGCTGTCGATCGGTGGTTCAGCGACGCCTTTGCAGCAGCTCATCCGGAAGTGATCGAGGCGCGGAAGGCCCGCAGCATGATGAACGATCCGGAAAGCTATGCGGCCGCCTATTCCGTCCTGGCTGAAAGCGATTTTGTCGATCGATTGAAAGAGATCGCCTGTCCGGCTCTTGTCATGACCGGAGAAAACGATGTCGGATCGACGCCTCGAATGGCGCAAACGATGTGCGATCTCATGCCCGATGCCAGGCTCCGGATCCTTCCAGGCCTGAAGCATTCGGTCCTGCTGGAGGCGCCGGACCTGGTCGGCGCACTCATCGAACAATTCCTGAGCGAAGTCCCGGAGGATCCTAGAATGGAACAGAGCCGCTATGAGCGGGGCCTCAAGATGCGCCGCGCGGTGCTAGGCGATGACTACGTCGACAGGTCGATTGGACAGGCCGATGCCTTCAACCGCGACTTCCAACGCATCGTCACGGAATATTGCTGGGGCGAAACCTGGGCCGACGAGACCCTCAGCCCGCGAGAGCGGTCGATTCTCAATCTCGGCATGATTGCCGCCCTTGGGCGCATGCACGAATTTGAACTCCATACCGCCGGAGCCCTCCGCAACGGCATTTCACACGACGAACTCAGGGCCATTCTGACGCAGATCGCGGTCTATTGCGGCATTCCCGCCGGGGTCGATTGCTTCCGTGTCGCCCGCAAGGTCCTGAACGCCGAAAAAGACCAACCAGAGAAAACTCCCGGATAACTGCGGGGCCGGTTTCTATCCGGTATTGCAAACACAAGGAAATGGAGCGGCCCGCAGTTTGAAGAGGAGCGGAGCTGCTCAAGGAGAGGTTCATCATGCCGTTCGAAATTCGCAAGATCGTTACCGTCAAAGAAACGACCTTCCAGGAAGGCGAGCGTGTTGTGACCACGCCGGTCACCATGCTGGCGGTGGCGGCCATCATTCGCAATCCCTGGCACGGGCGGGGCTACGTCCACGACCTTTCTGTCGAACAGAAAGACGGATGCGCTCAGCTCGGCCAGCAGATGGTCGACATCATATTGGAGGAAATTGGCGGCGCGGAGCGGATCGAAGCCTACGGCAAGGCTGCGGTCGTCGGCATGGATGGCGAGATCGAACACGCCTCGGCCGTGATCCACAATCTGCGCTTCGGGAACAAGTACCGGGATGCCGTGAAGGCCGAAAGCTACCTGACCTTCACCAACAAGCGGGGCGGTCCCGGAACGTCGATACAGATGCCGCTCAAGCATCTTCACGATGCCGCCGCCCGCTCGCACTTTCTGACGATGGAGATCATCCTGCCCGAAGCACCGGCACCGCACGAAATCGTGGTCGTGCTCGGTGCATCGACCGGCGGCCGGCCTCACGCCCGCATCCAGGATCGCAATTTCGACGCGGCGGAACTGGCGGCCGAGCAAGCGGCCGCGCCGGTATGATTGTTTCCTGCCGACGAGCGGCTGGGTTGTAGCGAACCTGGTGGCGCAAGGTCAGAAAGTGAGCAGTGCGCCAATAGATCGGCTGCAACGTATTGCATCTGCATGGTGAGGCTGCCCTTGTCATGCAGATGCGCCAATTTATTCAGATTTTCTTCCGGATCGCCATCCTGACATCAGCATAGATGCGCGCTTGCCGATTGTCGTGCAGTCGACATGCTGACCCACTCCTCAACGGAACGTGTCAAATAATTGATTTTCCTTCGGCTCACCAGTCGACAGGGCCACCGGCGCAATCCGGCACCTTCAGCCTCGATGTCCGCGTTCTCCGGCTCACCTACAAACTCGGCAATCGCTCCGGAATCGAATGGATCCTCGACCAATACAGGGAAAAGACACCGAAGGACCCGACTATCCGTGAAAGGTTCAACACCTATCGCTTCGCCGAACATAAGGAGAAGGTGATAGACTTGATCGCTCGCGTTACTCGCGTTTCCGTAGAGACAATGGATATTGTCGAGGCCATGAAACTTGCCCCGAGACGATCGGCAGACAACCAGACAACAGATGCGGCGGAGTAGTCGATCCCGTGTCTATTGTAGATCACAGCTCACACGATGCACGGGTGTTGAGGTGCTTTGCTGACCTAGAATTCTGCTACATCGGTGCGATCGAGGTTGAACGAGATTCTGACGGCACTCCTATCGAGCTTTTTCCTCAGGCCCGTTTCGCGCGAGCTGAGACAAATCCTCTGCACGCTTACGGCCAAGGCCCATTCTGCCGTTTTCACATAGGCTCCAAAATCAAGGCGGCGGGTCTGTATGTGGTGACTGTGACCGGGGAGCCGCTTTATGTCGGAGAGTGTGCGAACCTTCACAAGCGATGGGCCCATGGCTACGGCTCGATTTCACCGCGCAACTGCTTCAAGGGTGGTCAGCAAACGAATTGTCGGGTCAACAATCTCGTTCTCAAAACAGCCCGCGGTGGCAACCTAATTGAGCTCTGGTTCCGACCGCAGATTGGGTCGAAAGCGGACCGCGTCGCCGGTGAGGCCTCATTGGTGGACTCACTTCAACCGAGCTGGAATAGAAACATCGTCAAACGGCAATCCCCCCGCCCCTGGCCGCTTGTCCGGGCTTCGAAAGCGGCATGAACTACCGTGACATAGCACTTCTCGGTATCGACGTCGGCTTCTCGAAATATCGCCCGACGACGGGAATTGCCTGGATTGCCAACGGCACTTTCGGAGCAGCGAAGACGCACACCGACTGGGAGAGGCGCCGAAAAAATCTGCCTCCGGCAACGATGTTCTCCGTTATCGCCATCGATGGACCATTGGTGCCGGGGAACGCCGGATACCCTCGTCCGGACGTGTGAACAGTTGCTCGCGCGTGGTGCGTTTCAGAGGCGGTGCAATCCAGGCTCCAGTCATTACGGAACTGGTCTTCAACTGAAACGGGCCGCCCTCGAAACTGCGAACCAGATCAGGCACCTTGGATCCACCCAGATGCTCGGCCAGGCCGTCTTTCCTGAGGTGCCCATTATCGAGGCAATTCCGAACGCGCTTCTTGGCGTGATGCTCGAGGTCGCCTTCGCCGACGGACGAATTGCAAGAGGGAAGAAGTTCGACCGTATGTATGAACTTGCCGTCGAGAGCGGCCGGCTGTCTGCTCTGATGTCTCACCTCACCTGGACCGCGCCCGACCTGCTGCATGCTATTGAGCCGAGCGCGATCATGAGAAACGAGGCGCGTTCATCTGTCTTTTAACGGCAGCGTGTGCAGCGACAGGAAATGCTGAGATCGTCGGAGATCCGGTTAGCGGATGGATTTGGTTGCCGCCGAGGCCGCTGTCGGCAAATTGGGCAAAAGCAGCGTTAAATCAGAACGCAGCGCGCCTAGCTCAAACGATGCACGCCGTGGTCTCACAGAAGCTTACCGGCTTGCTCCGCGCGTTCTGATGTTGCGTCACTCTGTGTGCCTGAACTTCGATAGTGCTGCGCCTGGTTAACCGATTTCCGAATAGCTTCCATTCAATCCCGTCAGTTCCATTTGGCCTGACTTCGGCTTGGGCGCTCTTGATTTCTTGCGGCGTTTCGCCTTGCGGGGCGCTGAAATTCGGGGCGCACTGCGGATTCTGGCGATCTCTTCGGACCCGACCTTTCGCCTGCCGCGCAACGTCTGCCGCGCTGTAGTTTCAGAAAGGCCCAGCACACCCGCAATCGCCTTAACAGCGCCTCTCGGGATTTCCAGCGGAATAGGGTTATACATACCTTTCACCGCCTGAATGAACTCATCCAGTAACCCGCCCGCCGTTGCCCGTTGAAGCTGCTCAACTTGCCGGACGCCTTTCTTCCCAAGGAACGTCCGAAATTGCGCATTCTCCTCCTGAAGAACCCGGTTGCGCCGCTCCAAATCATCGATGACGCGCATGGTGCGGTCAGCGGACGAGCTGTTGAGGGTCACGCGAGGTTGCGTATCGTGCTTGCCCATCCACTTGTAGAGGGCGGTTGCCGCGTTGTTGCGCGTTCCTTCATTGTCGGATTGAATTTGCGAAAAGATGGCGTTCAGCCGTTCTTCCTCGCGCTGGCGCTCGGAAGGGGATAGGTCTTTAGCCATAGCGCGATTCCTCCTATTCCGCCGCGTCCGAACGTGGGTCGGAGGGGAGGCGCCGAGCGACACCGCCATCTTCATTTGGGCCGCCGGTGATGCGGTTCAGCACGTTGAGCAGGTCCTCATTCATCTTGCGGCGCTCTTCAGCGAGCAGGGTCAAATTTTCGACCTTGACTTTCTCGAGTTCCAAAGCGTGGTCGAATTCCACGGCCATTTGGTTGACGGCAAAACCGGCCTTCCCGGTGAGGTTGAGTTCCGATACCCGATCCAACTCCGCTCGCAAATCCGGTGCGTAAGTTGAGCGATCGATTGCGCGAATGCCTTGGAAGGCATCCGACCGTTTCACAAGTGCCGTTTCCGGAGTGAGAGGCGGGACGCCTTCAAATACGGAACTGATACGCCCGCGCGCGGCGGTCGATGGGCGGACCTTGGCGCCCACCAAATGAGCATACTTTCTGCCTTTCCGGCACTCTTTCAGGAAGGCGGCGCTAAGGCTTCGCTGCCGGGCGGGATCGAACACGTTTAGCTTCATCAGCACGTCCGGAACCGTCATTGGCCCGGGAGCGTCTTCCAAAAATTGCGCTACCTCAGCCACACTTGCTTTTGCCGAGGGCTCTTCATCCAACTTCAGGAGAGACATGTGATCCTCCCTTGATTTAGCAAACGCTTATGGACAATGCATTAATAAGTCAACATCCATAATCCGCACATGAGGTTGCATAATAAAAAAGCAACTATCAAGAAAGGCGGCGCCGCTGCGGCTACAAACGCGATCGGCGCTGTCTGCCAGCTCCCGACCTCTCACCGGACTTGCCCCGCAAACGCAACGAAGTGACCTTGTCCACAACTCGTTGTCGAGTATCGTCGAGCAACTGACTTACCGCCAACGTCCCTGCGATCGACTCCAAAAGTATTCAGACACTGTCGCTGGTATTTTGTGATCTTAGCCGAAGTCTGCTGGACGTATCGAGTAGCTTTCATCGAGTTCTCGACAATCGTAGACCTTTCTGACACCCTTGCGAAGAATGTGCTCCCTGTAGAGTCTCTAGCCAACCCGGCTAGTTGAAAAATTGTTTGTGCTTGGAGACGCGTGGCTGTGTCGGACGAACAGAGATTCCTCTTCCAAACCGAGCCCGATCGGTTCTGGGAAATCGTGATTAACGATGATTCGAAGGCGCGACTTGCGGCCGTCGGGACTCTTGATGATCTCCTGCTAGCCGAAGTTATCCGCTATGGACTCTTCAATAAAAAGGAAATGATCGGACCGCTTGCAAGTTTGTATCGCTGGCTGATAACGAAAATTCCTGAAGATGCGCGACTTGCTGCTTATATACATGTAGCAAGGTTTGTTGAACATACAACGATGGTATCAGTTAACGCGTTTCTACCATTCATCGTTGAGGACGATTCTAGGTCTATAGTCTCAACAGCCGTTATCGACTACGTGTCGCTTGGTCCGCTCAGCAACGGCGATCCAATGAGCCGCGTGAAAGACATTCTCGGGATGATCGAAAGAAATTTGCTAAAGAATGAAGGTGCCGCGTTTGGTGCGCTCTTGCACATTGGCGACAAGAGGGTCTGCAATTTGCTAACTAGCTTGCGCGATAGGCTCAATCAGCCCGCAATGAATAATGTCGTTCATTCGGGCACCGGGTTTATACATTCTGCCACTGCCGATTTTTATTTCGACTGGCTCGAGGGTATGGAAGGGACTGATCACGATGGCGCGTTTGGCATTGTGGCCTCCGGGCTCGGACTTCTGAAGAGGAAATGTCGAACTGATCAGGTTTTCACTGGGAATCGCCCATTTCCGGTGCGGAATGCGACACCGAAACAATGGGAAGCTTCGCAGAAGCCCATCCCTCTTGCGGACTATGTTCAGCGGGTTTCGCGCCGGATGTATGCGCTGGAACGAACCGAGCCGCCGCCACGAGTTATGCCGCATGTTCTGATGGCGTGGGGCCTGAGGCCGCTCACAGACCCTGCTGAAACCGCAGTCCTGGATGATCGCTAGCAGCCATTGCAACTCTACGATCTAAGAACCAACAAGCGCTTCACCCTAAAGGAGATTCCGATGACCCCGACTGGACCTCTTCTGGCTGAAGGACGACAACCTCGACGACACCGCCCTTTTGCCGCCCCCAGACCAAGTCGCGGCTGAGGTGGTCGAAAGTTGCCCTCGATAAATTCCGGAGCGTGTCGAAGGCGCTCGGCGGAGCGGGTGCGTGAGGCAGTGTTGCAATAGCGCGCCCTGACTCACAGCCGCTCGCTGGATTGCGTCGCGCGCCCTCCGATGCATCCGCAACACCAAGCATATCAATCGCGCCAGCGATTCTCCCTGGTCGATTTGCGCGACGGCGCAATCGTGCAACGCATTAATTGTCTGCGAACTCGTCGCCGCTATGTTGATCAACAGAAGGGGCCACAGCAGGTCTTCGACTTCGAGAAGACCAAGAACCTGGTCGAAGTGATCAAAGGACTGACGGGAGCGCTGCGGGGTAAGAAGCCAATGCTCGATCTAGACAAGGTGGCGCTGCTAGGTATTGACGTAGGCTTCTCCAGATCCCGACCGACGACGGGCATCGCTTGGAGCAACGGGAGAGCGTTCAAGGCCACAAACACCCACACCGACTGGCTGCGCCGAAGCCAGCACATTCCGGCGAGCACGACGTTCTCGGTGATCGCGATCGATGGTCCGCTCGTCCCTCTTGGTTCGGCTGACAGCCTCGACCGGCTCTGCGAGCGGATGTTCATCCGCGGCGCTTTTCAGTCTCGCTGCAAGCCTGGCTTGAGCCACATTGGGTATGGACGTGATTTGAGGCGTGCCGCTGCAGAGACGGCCGAGCAGGTCGTTCATCTCGCCGACCGGAATGTTTTGGTCGAAAAGGCTATTCGAAATGGCGCCTCGATCGTCGAGGCATTCCCCAATGCATTCTTGGGTGTTCTCTTGCCCGAGGCGCGCTTTGCCATGCCGGCGGCCGGCAAGCGCAAGAAATTTGATTGGCTCTATGATCATGCCGTCGATAGCGGAGTTCTCGAGAACCTTTTTCACACAATCGGATGGCTGAACCTCGAACTGATAGACGCTGTATTGGCCGAGAAGGATCACGAGAAGCGAGCCGCTTGGATATGCCTCCTCACTGCGGCTTGCGCTGCGGCCGGAAAATCGGAGGTCGTCGGCGACGAGGTTGGCGGGTGGTTTTGGTTGCCGCCAACAAATCTCTGGGCTCAATGGGCCCGTAACGCTTTGGCCCACAACACGATCAAGCTGCGGAGACAGAGACATGCCAGCTGAACCTCGTTCCCCGCGCCTTGCCGTCCTCATTGACGCCGACAACGCTTCGGCAAAGATCGTCGACGGCCTGTTCGAGGAGATCGCCAAGATCGGAGAGGCGAGCGTCCGCCGCATCTATGGCGACTTTGCGCTTGCACGCTCGAAGGCCTGGATCGATGTGCTCTCGAACCATGCGATCATTCCACAGCAGCAGTTCGCCTACACGACCGGCAAGAACGCCTCCGATATAACGCTCGTCATCGACGCGATGGATCTGCTGCACAGCGGACGCTTCGACGGCTTCTGCCTGGTGTCTTCTGACAGTGATTTTACTCGCCTCGCTTCGCGGATCCGTGAGCAGGGTGTGGACGTTTTCGGCTTTGGCGAGCAAAAGACCGTCGATCAGCCCGAGGGTAAGCCACTCCGGATCCGGGTCAAGCACTCTGGGTCAAAGAAGAAGGCTTGATTGCTGAAGGAAACGCTTCTGGTTGACTCACAGCCGCTCATCGGCTGGCGCCGAGCGCTCTAACGTTGCATTACAGCACCGGGCATGGCCAAACGCGCCAGAGAGTCTCCTGGTCGATCGCGGGGGGCTTATGCGATCGAAGGTGATCATTGGCGCGGTGTGTGCCGTGCTCTCTACGGTGAATTTTGCCGTGGCCGAAGTGTTGACCGTTGGTGATTTCGTCCAGGCGGCTGAGACAAACGTCGGCTATCGCCGCGTTATCGAAGGTGCCGGTCGGGGCATGGAAGGCGTCAATTTGCACTTATATGCGGTCAAGCAGCCGGAGCTCTATTGTCCGCCTGAGAAGATGGCTTTCACCGGAGACCAATATGTCGAGATCCTGGCTAATCGAGCGAGAAGGAGTCCTGCTCTTGCCTCGATGCCGGCCGGCTTGATTGGCTACGCAATGCTGGGAGCATTGATCCAAACGTTTCCCTGCCCATAGCCTAGTGCTTGGCGTGGCTCTGCTGCCGAGAGTGTAACTAGGCGGTTCTCTTCCTCGATGGCGAGGTGTGCGAAGGCGAGCTCCTGAAAGGCTGCTGCTGCCTCTGTGCGGTGTCGTGTGCTCGGCAGCACATGTTCCCATACCCGCCCCTCGAAGCAAGGGGATGGGTAGTCGCAGGCCAAATCTGCTCAGGCAGCAGGAGGCATCATGTTCTGCGTCGAGCCCTTTTTCTGGGACTTCGATCGCCACCGAACGAGTTGCGCGTCGGTAGATCGATCTACCCGAGGCGACCGACCAGGTCATCAGCGTTCAAGTGGGTATAGCGCCGGAGCATTCGGAGCTCTTTGTGACCCGACACGCTGCTGACCTCGATCATGTTTAGCCCACGCTCGAACAGCCGACTAACTGCCTCATGGCGTAGATCGTGGAAGCGCAGAGCCTTGACGTTCGATCTCGTAAGAAGACGTCGCCAGGCTTGTTCTAGCGTTCCGGGCGCCATCGGAAACACCCGCTGCTCGTCCGGATTGGCAGCGTCTCTCCATGTGGTGAGGGCATTAAACGCTCGTTGTGACAGCGGCACCTCGCGTCCGGAGCCGTTTTTGGTCATGGCGAGCGTGATCACTCGCCGGTTGTGCGAGATTTCGCACCACCTTAGTCCCAGGATCTCCCCTCGGCGCATCCCGGTCTCGATCGCGAGAATGACGATCGTCTTGAGGAACGGGATCTGTCCAGCGTCGCAGCCGTAGAGCAGACGCTGCTCTTCGTCACCCGTCAGTCGCCGGCTGCGCTCGTTCCGAATGACTGGGCGGCGCACGAGCTTCACGACGTTCCTGGCAAGCGGCAAGCCCCAATCTCGGATCGCGACCTCGATGACGTGGCTGAGGATCGCCAGTTCGCGCACGGCGGTAGATGGTGCCACCGCCCGGAGCCGCTCGTCACGAAACGAGGCGATGTCCTGCTGGCAGAGCCCGATGATGGTCCGGTAAGCGAGTTCGTGACGACGAAGCACGTCAATCCGCTGGATCTCCTGGACCGAGCCGCGCTTCGTCGGAGAGACCTCGCGCTGATAGCGCTCCAGGAGTTCGCCGAGCGTTGTGCTCTCGAGAATCCGAGTATCCGGTGCAGCACCGAAGCGATCGACCTGGGCTTCAAGATCGCGTGCCCACTTCTCGGCCTCCAGCTTCGTGTCAAAGGACTTGCATCGAGGTTTCATGCCGCGTCGGCGCACCTGTGCCTGCCACCGTCCTCTGAGCTTTCTGATCGTCGCCATGTGATCTCCAACAGTTTTTGCTGTCGATCACGCGTAGGATGCCCCAAGAGGGGAACCAAGGATTATCCCGGCACGCAGACATTAACTGCTCGCTGCGGTTGACACCTGCCATCCTTGTCAGCAAGCGCCAGTTACTGTCTCATGAATGGACTGAGGGGCTAGGTATGCGCAAAACAATTCGTTCCGCCGTCATGGGCGTTTTCGCTACGTTGCTTGTCGCGGCCGCGGCTGAGAGAGCATTTGCGGAAGACCAGACGTTCGGCCCGTTCGTCGTCGATAGCACAAATCCAGACCTGATCACGCTGAACGGGTTGATCGATGCGGGCTCAGCGCTGAACTTCCGGCGCGCGCTCCAGGCTGCGCCGAACGCCAAGCTGGTCACACTCAACAGCCCTGGTGGCAACGTCCAGATGGGACTGCTGATTGCCGACGATATCCATCAGCGAAAGCTCGCAACGTATATTCCCAAAGAAAGTGAATGCTATTCAGCATGCTCCTTTATCTTTCTGGCCGGCAAAGAGCGCAAAGTCGACGGGGAGCTCGGCGTTCATCAGATATCTTCCGACTCGCCGGATCTCGTCGGCGCGCAACTCGCGATATCAGACATCATCGAGGTTCTGAATCGCTTCGACACGCCGATGGACGTGATGCACGTCATGTTCAAGACGCCACCAGACGACATGCATGTGTTCAGCCAGGACGAGATCCTCCGCTATGGCCTGAATCGTTCTGGAGACAATCCGCCGAAAACTCCGACGGTCATTACCGTCCCTGCGGCGAGCGGTGACACAAGTGCGACCGAAGTGTCGAAAACGACGCTGCCCGAAGCGCCCACCTCCGGCTCGACTAGTTCTAGTTCTCTCGAGGCGGGCCCTAGTCCTCAGGCGAAGCTGTCGCCTATTGAGGAGTTCACAAAGCGCCCAAACAGAATCGCGATCTACACCGGCCTAGATCTCTTCGGTGACGACATCTCCTCGATCCGAGTCGACGACGCTGGAGCATGCGCAAAGAGTTGCTTGCTCATGGACGGGCAGTGCAAGGCTTTTACCTTCAACACCAATCCGAAGATCCGGAAGGGACCGAACTGCTTCCTAAAGGCGAGCGCTGGCAGGGCCGATGGAAACAGCGTGGCGTTTTCCGGTCGCTTTCTCAGTGGTGCCGAGCCAGATCCACCGACATTCACTCTCGGGACCATCGATCCGCAAAGCGCTCTCTTCAATGACGTCGATTTGCCTGGCGGTGATCTCTCGCGATATCCGCACCGGTCGGCGAGGACGCCACTCGATTGTAGGTTAGCCTGCGTGGACGACAGACAATGCATTGCCTTCACCTACATTAAGGCAAAAAAAGAGTGCTGGCTCAAAGGCGCGATCGGAAAACCAATGTTCGGGAAAAACATGGTTAGTGGATTCAAGACGTTGGAATCGTTCTCGCCCGCAAAAATACTCAGCCTTGATTGAGGGTAGGAGTGAAATTCGACCAACCGACCCATAGGGCGTGCAAGCGGCAATCCATGGGATCGGCCGGCAGAGAGGCGCCCTCGAGGAGCGCCTAGCAGTTTGCCTGGTCAGTGGAGCTTCTTTGCGCGCTGCTGTGCCATGTGGTCGTCGTAACCTCGCAGGAGCTCGGAGAGCTGCGCCAGCGACTCCGTATGGCTCATTAACGCATCGGCGATGGGGTTGAGCGGCGAGACATTCTCGTTCTCCAGAGACACCAGTGCCTCCATGGCTATCTGAATGTGCGCCTTGACGGTCTTCTCGGCGATCCTGAGTGCGCGCTGGTCTTCCGATTTCAACATGCCTGGTCTCCTCTCCTATGTCGACCGGACGGTCGACATAAACGGGCCCAACGCGGCAGCATGTGCTTCCGTTCCACTGAAAGTTGCATATTAGTGCCTACTTACACGCCGAGCATCGAGCGAATGATGGCAGCCGGCTCGATCCAGAACGTCTCGTGCAGCTTGAGCGCCTGCGTCCTGTCGAGATAGTCGTCCTGCTCGCCTTTGTGAGCGTTCATGTCGATGACGATCTCCTCGCCTGCGTCCTTGTTCCAGCGCTGCAGCGTCCAGTAGATGCCAGTGCCAACCTTGCTTATGCGAAGTCCACCTCGCCGTCCGATCCGCTGTATCTCCTGGAGCGAGCCGCGCTTGGTCGGCGAGACCTCGCGCTGGTAGCGCTCGAGGAGTTCGCCGAGCGTGGTGGTCTCAAGGATTTTGGTGTCCGGTGCGGCACCGAAGCGATCGACCTGAGCTTCAAGTCGCGCGCCCACTTCTCGGCCTCCTGCTTCGTGTCGAAAGATTTGCAGCGAGGTTTCATGCCGCGTCGGCGGACCTGGGCTTGCCAGCGTCCCCTGAGCTTTCGGATCATCGGCGCTCGCCAGCATCCCCAGCTCCCGGATCATCCCAGTGCTTGAGTCAGCTACCAGTTCCCAGGATCGGCGGTGTGATCGGTCACCGCGTATTCGTCTGCCCTTTCCCGATCGAGCACCAACTCCGTCGTTGCCCTCGTCTCGTCCGTCACCAGGTAGCCCACAGGCGCCGCTCTGGTCAGCGCGCGATACATCAGCAGGGCAGCCTCCTCGGCGGTGTCTGCTTCTACCTTAAGGGTTGTCGTGACTGTGAACGTCGGCATGGCTGAGCCTCACTATGCGTGGATCTGGCGCGACCGCATTGTAAATCCCAGAATGATTTTGGGACAGATATTCGCCGAGTGTGGCGACCGCGGTGAAGCTGCTTCCCTGGCTTTTCCTGCTTCAACTCTACCATCGAAACAGACGGCCATCCCGTCAGCTTGTCACTGGCCTCCAGAGTGAAAACGGTCAGGCCCGTGTTGCGTTGAGGAGCGCTTGCCTGGGATCGTCAGGGCCGTCTGCAAGGGTGCTGAAATTGGATTGCGACGTTTCGATGCGCCCAGACGCTTTGCGCATGAAGAAAATGTAAGTGCGTTTCGGTCCGGCCGAAGGAGGTTTGCTGCGAGAGCGCGCGCCCAAGTGAGTCGTGCGGACCGCTTCCCAGGGATGCTTTCCAACGTCTCATGCAGGCGATTGGCAGCGCGTCTGGCATCCGCTCTGCGCAATCACTCACGGCCAGCATCACCGGGCCCAGTGATGCACCGGCCATTGCCGTCGCTCATAGGCAGCAGCCGGCGTTAATCGCGGGCGCCGCGCGGGGTGGCGCGGGCTGTCTGTAAAATTTTCACGATGCCCAAGAAAAAACCAACTACAGAGGCGCGTCATCCTGATGATTACGCAGCAGTTTACAGTTAACAAGTATTCATCATGTTATACCCAGCCTGGGGTAATCCTGTATATTTATGTATAAACTATTTATTTTTGCAGAGACAAACGGTCGTTGCTTGCAGCCCTACCGAAAGAAGGCGAGATATATGATTACGTTGGGATGCAGTAGCGCCTCACGCCTCCCTGTGGCAATTTTACTACAGACCCTGAGGCGGCAAGTTGCTATTCGGAGGCCAGCATACAAGGAGTATACAAATGTCGATGAAATTCTTGACCTCAACTGCCCTTCTCGCACTGGTCGCGGCACCGGCGCTCGCTGCTGATGTCGTTTCCTATCAGGAGCCGGCGCCGCAGGTTGAAGCTTCCCCCGCGTTCTCATGGACCGGCGGCTACGTCGGTCTGCAGGGCGGCGGTGCGTGGTTGAACGGCGATTTCAGCATTCCCGGTGCAAGCGCATCCGAGGACTTCAACGGTGGACTGATTGGCGGTTTTGCCGGCTACAATTTCCAACAGGGCAATTGGGTCTTTGGCGTCGAGGGTGACGTCTCCTACAACTGGAACGACAACAACTACGACATCTTCGGCACCACCGCGGAAGTGGGCACCGACGTCTCCGGCTCGGTCCGCGGCCGCGCCGGCTACGCGTTCGATTCAGCGCTGATCTACGCGACGGCAGGCTGGACGGCGACCCGTGGCTTCGTCGACGTTCCCGGCTTCGACAAGGAAACGGAAGTTTTCAACGGCTGGACCATCGGCGCCGGAGCGGACTACGCCTTCACGAATAACATCTTCGGGCGCGCAGAATATCGCTACAACGATTTCGGCGATAAGGACATCCAGGGTGTGAACGTCGATCTCGACCAGCATCAGGTTACGCTCGGCATCGGCGTGAAGTTCTAATTTGCCACCAGGCGCCACCTCAATGAGCGGATCAATGCGCCCTCCGGACCATCCGGAGGGCTTTTTTTATGGATTAATTCATCCTCTCTAGCTGCCTCTGCGTCTGCTAACGAGGTTGGCCTGTGAGTGCGCTCGCTATAATTTCAGCTGTCGTGCTCGTCTCTGTGCATGCTAGGGCGTCGATCTTGAGGTTCTCCGGGTCGGTCGGCTTCCAGGAAGGCATCAGGAGAGCTCTTCATATCTGAACACTCTCATTCTCTCTCAAGCGCCGATTGAGAATGCGAAGCCTCATGATGTGAGCAAGGCGAATGCACCCGTCCTCCTATCGGCAGCCCCCCCCGGAGGGGAACGAAGCTTTATCCCGGCGCTCCAAGCTTCCTCTCGAATCACGATTGTTCGCAACCAAGAATCACGCCAAGAGTGTAGCCACCGCACGCGACCCAAAAAATGCAGAGGAATGGCATTGGCAGCAGACACGACGGAAATGGAAAACCAGCTTGAGAAGCTGCTGCTCGAAGACGCCAATTTTGCTGAGCTGGAGAGAGAGTTCGATCAGTATTGCCCTTTCGAAGCCCTAGGAATGGTCCGTTCAGAGGTGAGGCATGGAAATTACCTTTCCTACCTATTGAGCCCCGGACGCCCTCACGGCTTCA
Organism: Mycoplana dimorpha; assembly: GCF_003046475.1. GTDB lineage: Bacteria > Pseudomonadota > Alphaproteobacteria > Rhizobiales > Rhizobiaceae > Mycoplana > Mycoplana dimorpha. Next base: position 144,503 of record NZ_PZZZ01000003.1, on the reverse strand, counting down.
ACACCCAAGTCCTTCGCGCATTCCTGATGTGTATTACTCAGAAATGTGTCAGCCTTCAAAGCGAATTCAGCTTGAAGGCTCTGGACGTTCACTTGATGGATATCGATCAAGCGGACGTCCGCCGGGAGTGGCGAAACATAGATCTCCTCATTGTGTTGCGATCTTCGAAGATCGTGATCCCCATAGAGCTTAAGATTGACTCAAGCCAAGGTCACGACCAGCTAGAGCGCTACCGAAGAATCACGGAACAAGAATGGCCCCGCTCCCAGGGATGGAAGCACATCAATATCTTCCTCACCAAGCACGAGGAAGTTCCCATAGATGTCGACCACTGGGAACCGCTGCGAATTGGCGATCTTGTCGAGCACTTACAAATCTTAGCGAACCAGCCCAACGATAGCCCCGCGGCAGAGATGCTACGGTCCTATTTGCGGATGCTTAGGAGGCACCACTTGGAAGATCGCCGGTTGGAAGAAATAGCGCGGAAATTATGGGCTCAGCATAGTGAAGCTCTTGAATTCCTTGCTGATCGCAGACCAGATGCAACTGGTAACCTTTTCGAAGCACTAAAAGATCGACGTATGGAATTTATCAAGACATTGAAGGAACTCGATGTCGAGATGGTATTAGATGCCGATTACAAAACGATCATCCGACTGGCATTTGAAAGTTGGGATGCTCTGCCTGGTTTCAAAAATTCCCAATGGACGGACTCGAAAAGGTTCATCTTGCTCGAGCTCAAACGCGAAGGCCCCAGGATAAATGCATACCTCTATCTCGGGCCAGGCGATGAGGGGATCCGCCAGCGATACGTCACTATTTTGGAGAAGAACCGCCTTCACCGCCCCACATCACGTGTCGGAAAGGACTGGATGTGTCTTGCAAAGAAGGAAATCTACAGCGAACAGCTTGATGACGAGACGGAAATGGAAGCCTCCATCGAGGTGATAATTAAGTCGGTTTCGCTCTTCGCTCGGCGTGTTTTCGACCATTTTAATCCGGTTCTTGAAAAGCTGACCGCGCCGCGTCTTACCCCTGCCCCGGCCGGCTTGCCCACCAAATAGCGTCGCAAAGCTTGCGCATAGGCTAGGCTGGCGACGCACGGCTTCACGTGGCAGGGAGGCTGGGAACGACAAGTTATGCCGGTTGGTATCTGAACGAAGCCGGTCCAGGGCGACGTCGTTGCCACGATCGAGAGGCAATCGGCTGTTGCCGAATGCAAGGGCGGCATCGTCAATACACGGCATCCCGGGCAGGTCTCCAAAGGGACTGCACGAGGCCGGCTGGCCAACTTCTCATGAGGTCAGGGTGGTGCCGTTGACGAACACAACGCGCGACCTCGCGATCAAGATGGCGTGTAGAGCGAACCGGGAAGGCATCGCTATCGCGCTCGTCTCAGCGACCGGAGCCGTGGAATATTGCGGCGCAGATCCGTTTAGTGCCGAGAACGTGGCCCTGCGATGAGAACTGCCGACAACTTGTTAATGGTCGCCTGCACAAATTTAGTCGTCACGGTATAAACATTTGATGTAAAAGGATAAACTGGCGGAGAGGGGGGGATTCGAACCCCCGATAGAGTTGCCCCTATGCCGCATTTCGAGTGCGGTGCATTCAACCGCTCTGCCACCTCTCCGCGTCGCCGGTTGGCGCCCGAAGGCGCGGTGGGGTTCATAGCGGCTGTTCGGCGGCCTTGCAAGAGAAACTAATGGCCATTGGCCAACATAATTCCAGCGGCGCAGCGATCGGCCTTGACAGGTTTTCCAAGCTCGCCTATTGCCGCACGTGCGTGGCAAAGGGGCTCATACCGTTTCCGCGCGACGTGGCTTGTGCGCCGCCTATGGGCATGGTGCGAAGGTCCATCCACCGGCGAGCGGGAACCGCTTGCCAGAACCGACTGACAAAAAGACGGCCGCGTCCCTAAAGCGCAGAGCCGGAACGAACATGAAAGGACAAGAAATGTTCGCAGTCATAAAGACCGGCGGTAAGCAGTACCGCGTGGCGGCCAACGATGTCGTGACGGTTGAAAAACTCTCCGGCGCCGCTGGCGACAGAATAGAATTTGTCGAAGTGCTGATGGTCGGCGAAGGCGCCGACGCGACGATCGGCGCTCCCTTCGTCGAAGGCGCGGTGGTCACCGCCGAAGTCGTCGAGCAGGGCCGCGCCAAGAAGGTCATCGCCTTCAAGAAGCGTCGCCGCCAGAACTCCAAGCGTTCGCGCGGCCACCGCCAGCACCAGACCACCGTCCGCATCGTCGAGATCGCGGCAGCCGGCGGCAAGGCAAAGAAGGCCACCAAGAAGGCCGAAGCCGCTGCCGAAGCAGCAGCGAACTGAGATCAGGACAGGAAAAGGAGAACTCCAATGGCACACAAGAAAGCTGGCGGTTCCTCGCGCAACGGTCGCGATTCCGAGTCCAAGCGCCTCGGCGTGAAGAAGTTCGGCGGCGAAGCCGTCCTCGCAGGCAACATCATCGTGCGTCAGCGCGGCACGAAGTGGCATCCGGGCGCCAATGTCGGCCTCGGCAAGGACCACACGATTTTTGCGCTTACGGCCGGCAACGTGGACTTCCGTACGAAGGCCAATGGCCGCGTGTACGTGTCTGTAATGCCGAAAGCCGAGGCAGCGGAATAAGCCGGTAGCGCTCTAAAACAGCCGGCGTCTCATCGACCCGGCTGATGCTACAGGTGGCAAACCTGCAGAAACAAAAGGGGAGATGGGGCAATCCATCTCCCCTTTGTTCATCTGGAGGTTTGAACCATGTTCAGCGAATTGTTGAGGGAAGACCAGTCCCGGTCTCCCGAAGAACGGCCAAGGCCGGAACGGTCAAGGACCGATTGTCCGATATTGCTGTCGCACAGGCTGGTCCTGCGCGCCCCGCACGAAGACGACATCGACGCCCTTGCCCATCTCGCCAACAACGCCAACATCGCCACGATGGTCGCCCGCATGCCGCATCCCTACACGATTGCGGACGCGACCGACTTCGTGCGACGCACAAAAGCCGGCGCGATTGGCAAGTGCGTCTATGCGATCACCAAGGCGGACAACGGCGCATTCCTCGGCTGCTGCGGCATCGAGCCGCACGAGGACGGCAAGACCGTCGAACTCGGCTACTGGCTGGGCGAGCCCTACTGGAACCAGGGCTACGCAACCGAAGCGGCGCAAGCCCTGACCGACATGGTGTTCCGCACCCGCGACGTCGAGCAGATCGACGCGCGCGTACGCGTCATGAACATCGCCTCGCGCCGGGTCATCCAGAAGTGCGGCTTCCAGTTCCAGGCGACCGGCATGGTCCAGAGCCTTGCCGTCGGCGGCATGGTGCCTGTCGAATGGTACCGCCTCGACCGCAAGACCTGGGTCTCGCTGAAGAGCTGGGGGAACATCGGATGAGCGCGCTGCCCCTGGCACGGGCGCCGGGTGCCAATTTTGATCCCGGCACCGCCCCGCTGGTCCAGACCGATCGGCTGGTCCTGCGGCCGCACCGGATTTCCGACGCGGAGGCCATCGCGCAATCGCTCGGCGACTTCCGTGTCTCGCGCATGCTGGCCCGGGTGCGTGCTCCGTTCGACCGGCAGGACGCCATCGAGTGGCTCTCCGGCATCACCAGCGGGCTGCTGCCCGGCTGGGCGCTGGCGATCACCACCGGCGACGACGTGCATATCGGCGTGGTCGCCTTCGAATGGCGTGCCGGAAGCTGGCATCTCGGCTATTGGCTCAACCGCTTCTTTTGGGGGCGGGGCTACATGAGCGAGGCGGTGCATGCGGCGACCGGCCGCTTTCTGATGCGCATGCCGGGCGTGGAGGTCCATTCTGGCGTCTTTGCCGACAATCAGGCCTCGCTCAGGGTCCAGGAGAAGGTCGGATTTCGTATCACCGGCCTGAGCGAGGTCTATTCGGCGGCGCGCGGCGCGATGGTGCCGCATGTCGAGACATGCCTGCTGGCGGGCGACTTTCGCCCGAGCCCGCAGCACCGATAGGCGACCTTGGCTAGGGCGGGGCAGCCGATGAGACCGTCCCGCCCTCTGCAACGCCGGCCTAGCCGGGCGGTCGAGATGGCCGGGACCGCGGCGCGGCCGGGCTCCGGCCCGATCGTCGGCGGACGAGCAGCACGATTGTCTTTGACCTCCGCTGGCACGGGCTATATCGATGGCAGCGAATTGATGATCAGGCGCTAGACAACCAAGAACGGCGGACCGATGAAGTTTCTCGACCAAGCGAAAGTCTACATCCGCTCCGGCGACGGCGGGGCAGGCGCAGTGTCGTTTCGGCGTGAGAAGTTCATCGAGTTCGGCGGTCCGGACGGCGGTGACGGCGGACGCGGCGGCGATGTCTGGATCGAGGCGGTCAACGGGCTCAACACGCTGATCGATTTCCGCTTCCAGCAGCATTTCAAGGGCGCGACCGGCCAGCATGGCATGGGCCGCAACCGGACGGGCGCAAACGGCGCCTCGGTGACGCTGAAGGTTCCGGTCGGAACCCAGGTGTTCGAGGAGGACGACGAGACGCTGATCGTCGACCTGACCAAGGAGGGGCAGCGCTTCCGGCTCGCCGGCGGCGGCAATGGCGGCTTCGGCAACGCCCATTTCAAGTCCTCGACCAACCAGGCGCCGAACTGGGCCAATCCGGGGCTTGAGGGCGAGGAGAAGACGCTGTGGCTGCGGCTGAAGCTGATCGCCGATGCCGGCCTGGTCGGCCTGCCGAACGCCGGCAAGTCCACCTTTCTCGCCGCCTGCACGCGGGCGCGGCCGAAGATCGCCAACTATCCCTTCACCACGCTCCACCCGAACCTCGGCGTGGCGACCGTCGACGGGCGCGAGTTCATCCTCGCCGACATTCCCGGCCTGATCGAGGGCGCGCATGAAGGCACCGGCCTCGGCGACCGGTTCCTAGGCCATGTCGAACGCACCCGCGTACTGCTGCACCTGGTCTCGGCGCAGGAGGAGAAGGTCGGCAAGGCCTATGCGACCGTCAAGAAGGAGCTCGAGGCCTATGGCGGCGGGCTGACGGACAAGCCGGAGATCGTCGCGCTGTCGCAGATCGACATTCTCGGCGAGGACGAACTGAAGAAAAAGGCGAAGGAGCTCGAGAAGGCATGCGGGCACAAACCGCTGCTGCTTTCGGCCGTGACAGGCGCCGGCATGCTGGAGGCCCAGCGCTCGCTACGCGACGAGATCGTGCGCTTCGGCACCGAAGAAGACGGCGAGACGTGAGATGGCCGCCACCCGCAAGCCCCTGTCGGCGTACCGGCGCATCGTCGTCAAGATCGGCTCGGCGCTGCTCGTCGATCGCGCCAGCGGCCTGAAGAAGGGGTGGCTCGATGCGATCTGCGCGGATGTCGCCGACCTGCGCAAGGGCGGCACAGAGGTGCTCGTCGTGTCTTCGGGGGCCATCGCGCTCGGCAGGACCGTGCTGAACCTGCCGAAGGGCGCGTTGAAGCTCGAAGAGAGCCAGGCGGCGGCGGCCGTCGGCCAGATCGCGCTGTCCCGCGCCTGGTCGGAGAGCCTGTCTGCCGTCGGCATCGTCGCTGGCCAGATCCTGCTGACGCTGGGCGACACCGAAGAGCGCCGCCGCTATCTCAACGCCCGCGCAACTCTTAGCCAGCTACTTAAGCTCGGCTCGGTGCCGATCATCAACGAGAACGATACGGTGGCGACGAGCGAGATCCGCTACGGCGACAACGACCGGCTGGCGGCGCGGGTCGCCACCATGGCTGGCGCCGACCTGCTGGTGCTGCTGTCGGACATCGACGGGCTCTACACCGCGCCGCCGCATCTCGATCCCGAGGCGCGCTTCCTGGAGACCGTCGCGGAAATAACCCCGGAGATCGAGGCAATGGCCGGCGGTGCGGCCTCCGAGCTTTCACGCGGCGGCATGCGCACCAAGATCGACGCCGGCAAGATCGCGACCGGCGCCGGCTGCGCGATGATCATCGCCTCGGGCAAGACCGAACACCCGCTGCGCGCCATCGACGCCGGCGCGCGCTCCTCCTGGTTCGCCCCGTCCGGCTCGCCGGTCACGGCGCGCAAAACGTGGATCGCCGGTCAGTTGCAGCCGGCCGGGACGCTTTCGATCGACGCCGGCGCCGAGAGCGCACTGCGGTCGGGCAAGAGCCTGCTTCCCGCCGGGGTGCGATCGGTCACGGGCACGTTTTCGCGCGGCGACACCGTTGCAATCCTCGGTGCCAGCGGCCGCGAGATCGCCCGCGGACTTTCGAGCTACGACGCCGACGAAGCGCGGCAGATCGCCGGCAAGAAGTCCGCCGAGATCGCCGGCATCCTCGGCTATCCGGGGCGTGCGGCGATGGTTCACCGTGACGACCTCGTCATGACCGGCGCTACAAGGACGGACGCCGCGCAGGAGAGGGATGCCGCCCATGCCTGATCAGGCTCATACACAGGATGACGTGGCCGAACTGATGGCCGCCATCGGCCGCAACGCCCGCGCCGCCTCCCGGCCGCTCGCCATGGCGTCCACCGCGGCGAAGAACGCGGCGCTCGACGCGATGTCGAAAGCGATTTTGGCCGATCGCGAGGCCATTCTCGCCGCCAATGCCATCGATCTCGCCAGTGCCGGGAATAACGGGCTTGCCGCATCCTTCATCGACAGGCTCACCCTGACGCCGGATCGGATCGACGCGATTGCAGCAGGTGTTCGCGACATTGCCGCCTTCAAGGATCCGGTCGGCGAGGTGATCGCCGAATGGGACCGGCCGAACGGCCTGCACATCGAGCGCGTGCGCACACCGCTCGGCGTGATCGGCGTCATCTACGAGAGCCGCCCGAACGTCACGGCGGATGCCGGGGCGCTCTGCCTGAAGGCCGGCAACGCGGTGATCCTGCGTGGCGGCTCCGACAGCCTCAATTCGTCGCGGGCGATCCATGCCTGCCTCGTGCGCGGCCTTAAGGAGGCCGGGCTTCCGGAGCACGCGATCCAGCTGGTGCCGGTTGCCGATCGTCCCGCCGTCGGCGCCATGCTTGCCGGCCTGGGCGGTTCGATCGACGTGATCGTTCCGCGCGGCGGAAAGAGCCTCGTCGCTCGCGTGCAGAACGAGGCGCGCGTTCCGGTCTTCGCCCATCTCGAGGGGCTCTGCCACCTCTATGTCGACAAGTCGGCCGATCTCGGCATGGCCTGCACCATTGTGGTCAATTCGAAGATGCGCCGCACGGGCATCTGCGGCGCGGCAGAAACGCTGCTGATCGACCGGGCGGCGGCATCGACGCATCTCGCTCCGCTACTGGACGCCCTCAAGGTGGCTGGTTGCGAAGTCCGCGCCACGGAGGAGATCCGCACGCTCGTTCCCGGTCTGGAAACCGCGGGCGAAACGGACTGGTCGACGGAATATCTGGACGCCATCATCTCGGTCGCGTTGGTCGACGGCATCGGCGGCGCGATCGAACACATCAACCGCTGGTCCTCGGCGCACACTGAAGCGGTAATCGCACAGGATCAGGCCGTAGCCGACCGCTTCTTCGCCGAGATCGATTCGGCGATCCTGCTGCATAACGCCTCCACCCAGTTCGCCGACGGCGGCGAGTTCGGCATGGGCGGCGAGATCGGGATTGCCACCGGCAAGATGCACGCCCGCGGCCCGGTCGGCGTCGAACAGCTCACTTCCTTCAAGTACCGGGTGCGCGGCACCGGACAGGTGCGGCCCTAGGTGCAGTCGGTCCCGATCGAGCCGCGCTATCTTCGGATGCCGCATGCGGAGAAGGGTATGGTCGTCGGCCTGTTCGGCGGCTCGTTCAACCCGCCGCACGAAGGTCACGTCCTCGTCGCCGACATCGCGCTACGCCGCCTTCGCCTCGACCAGCTCTGGTGGATGGTGACGCCGGGCAATCCGCTGAAGGACCATCGTCAGCTGGCGCCGCTGGAAGAGCGCTTGCGTCTGTCCGAGGCGATCGCGCCGGACCCGCGCATCAAGATAACCGCCTTCGAACTGTCGATCGGGCAGAGCTACACGGCAAGAACGCTGCAGGTGGTCCGCGCCAGGAACCCCGGCGTCCGCTTCGTCTGGATCATGGGCGCCGACAACCTGCATGGATTCCACCGCTGGCAACAGTGGCAGAAGATCGCCCGCACCTTCCCGATCGCAGTCATCGACCGGCCGGGTTCGACACTGGCCTATTTGTCGTCCAAGATGGCGAAGACGTTCGACTTCGCCCGCGTCGACGAGGAGGATGCCGGAGCGCTTGCCTTCCGCAAGGCGCCGGCGTGGACCTTCATCCACGGGCCCCGCTCGCCGCTCAGTTCGAGCGCGCTAAGGCACCATCAGGATTCCGGCGAGGAAACCGGCAGCACGTGACACCTTGAAACCGGGCCCCATTGATGCCTAAATTTAGGGGTGGTTCGCTCCGGATGGCACGAATCGCATCCGTGCTGACTTGTTACGTGCTGGATCTGTTAAAAGGAAAGGAAACACTCTGACAACAGTGCACGCGAAGGGAAGCGCCCGCAGCGCTCTTCCCGAAAGCGCAGAACGCGGCGAACTTGCCGCCGACCGCGCTCTTCAAGTGGTCCTCGCAAGCCTCGAGGACTCGAAGGCTGAAGATATCGTCACGATCGATATTGTCGGAAAATCGGCGCTGGGCGACTACATGGTGGTCGCGTCCGGACGCTCGAACCGTCACGTCATGGCGATTTGCGACCACCTGATCACCGACCTCAAGGATGAAGGTCTTGGCTCCGCCCGCATCGAAGGGCTTGAGGCCGGCGACTGGGTGCTCATTGATACGGGCGACATCATCGTCCATGTGTTCCGGCCCGAGATCCGCGAGTTCTACAACATCGAACGAATGTGGGCCGCTCCGGACCTGGAAGAGGGCACCCTGCACTAATGCACATCTGCGGAAGCGTGCGCGCTTCCCTGGCAAGCTGTGCATGACACGACACCAAAGAGGTTGCGTGGATATCGTTTCACGCGACGCGCTATGCCGGCGCGGCCGCTCAGGCCTTTGAGCGTGGCAGCGTCTTGATCGTCAAATCGCCCCTCGCGGGTGAGCGTGGCCGGCGCGCCGGCGGAGGAATCGCATGCGGGTTGGGCTTTTTGCAGTCGGACGGCTCAAGGCCGGTCCGGAGAAGGAGCTTGCCGCCCGTTATCTCGACCGGTTCGCCAAATCCGGTCCTGCCGTCGGGCTCGAACTCGGCAAGCTGGTCGAGGTCGTCGAGAGCCGCGCCTCTAACCCGGAGACCCGCAAGCGCGAGGAAGCCGCGCTTCTCGACAAGTCGCTGCCGGCCGACACGGTGCTCGTCCTGCTTGACGAGCGTGGAAAGGCGCTCGGTTCGGAGGATTTCGCCGAGCTGATCGGGCGCTGGCGGGACGGCGGCAAGCGCGACGTGACGATCGCCATCGGCGGCGCCGACGGCCTCGACCCCGCGCTCCACGCCCGGGCCGACGCCGTGCTGAACCTCGGCAAGATGACCTGGCCGCACCAGCTCGTCCGCATCCTGATCGCCGAACAGCTCTATCGCGCCACGACCATTCTTTCCGGACATCCCTACCATCGCGCCTGACGCAAGCATCCGTCCGACGCCGCAGCATCATGCGGTGGCACGGCAGTCGAAATTTCGGCATTGTTTCTTGGCGAAATCGGCAAATCGGCTTAGACCGACGGGAAACGGCAGCGCGCGATCATGACCACCTCCGCAAAATCCAGGAATTGCCTGCGCCTGCCCGCCCCCTGGCCCGGCCGGCGGGCGGGCCTGGCGATGCTGGTCGGCGCCTGCCTGTCGCTCCCAGCGACACCGCTGGTGGCCGAGCCCACCGCCGCCCTGAACACGACGGGCCGGATCGCTGCGCCACAAGCCGCCGAACCGGACCCGGCCGCAGAGATCGAACTTCGCCGTGACGGCACGCGCCGCGAACTGGAAGAATTGTCGCGCACGATCACGCTTTCCGAAGAAAAGGCGCGCGAGCTCGAGGCCGGCATAGCAAAGCTGGAAAAGGACCGCGCGACCCTGCGCGAGGCGATCGTCAAGTCGGCGCGGGCGCGCCAGGAGATGGAAGCCAAGATCCTCGCCGGCGAGAAGCGGCTGGCGGCGATGCGGGCCGAGGAGGACGAGACGCGCGGCTCGCTGCGCGAACGCCGAGGCCTGCTTGCCGAAGTCCTCGCAGCGCTGCAGCGGATGGGCCGCAATCCTCCCCCGGCCATTCTCGTCACCCCGGAGGATGCTCTCGCCTCGGTGCGGAGCGCGATCCTGCTCGGTGCCGTGGTGCCGGGAATCCGGGCCGAGACCGATCGGCTCGTCGCCGACCTGCAGCGGCTGGCGACAATCCGCATGGAGATCGGCAGCGAGCGGGCGGATCTCGCCAGCGCCATGGCGAGCCGGTTGGAGGAAGAGCGGCGCTCCGAACTGCTGATCGCCCAGAACGAGGCGCTCGCCGCCGAAAATGGGCGCACGCTCGAGGCGGAACGAAGACGCTCCGAGGAGCTGGCCGGCCGCGCCACCAGCCTCGAGGGCCTGATCGGCGGCCTCGAGCGCGAGATCGCGTCGGTTCGCGAAGCGGCAGCGCTGGCGCGGCGGCAGGAGGCTGAGCGCGCCAAGCAAACCGAAGAGGAACGCCAGCGGGCGCGCGAGGCGGCGCTTGCCGGATCGCCCGACAAAAACCGCATTGCTCCAGCATATGCATTTTCTGAATTGCAGAAGCGCCTGGACTATCCGGCCGCGGGCGAAGCGGTGCGGCAGTTCGGTGAGGAGGATGGAACCGGCCACTCGTCTCAGGGGCTGATACTTGCGACAAATCCGGGCGCGCTCGTGACCGCACCGGCCGACGGCTGGGTGGTTTTCGCCGGCACGTTCCGAAGCTACGGCCGCATGATCATCCTGAATGCCGGTGACGACTATCACCTGGTGCTCTCAGGCATGGACCGGGTGAATGTCCGGGAAGGCCAGTTCGTCGTGGCGGGAGAGCCGCTCGCCGTCATGGGGGAGAAAAGAGTGGCAAGCGTGAACGCATTGGCGCTGGAAACGGACCGGCCGACGCTTTACATTGAGTTCCGAAAAAACGGCAAACCGGTTGATTCCCGACCCTGGTGGTCCGCTACTGTCTCTGGAAAGGCAAGCAATGATTCGTAGGGCTTCCCTTGTTCTCGTCGGAGCACTGATGGGTGCGACGGCCATGAGCGCAATCTATTCGGTGACGGTGCCGGCCGAGGCGGCGGGCGCGTCGACCTATCGCGAACTCTCGATCTTCGGCGACGTGTTCGAACGCGTGCGCGCGCAGTATGTGACGCCGCCGAAGGATGACCAGCTGATCGAAAACGCCATCAACGGCATGCTGTCCTCGCTCGATCCGCACTCCTCCTACATGAATGCCAAGGATGCGGACGAAATGCGCACCCAGACGCGCGGCGAGTTCGGCGGGCTGGGCATCGAAGTGACGATGGAAGAGGAGCTGGTGAAGGTCATCACCCCGATCGACGACACGCCGGCCGCCCGCGCCGGCGTGCTGGCGGGCGACCTGATCTCGAAGATTGACGGCCAGGACGTGCGCGGCCTCAAGCTTGAGGAAGCCGTCGACAAGATGCGCGGCAAGGTCAACACGCCGATCAAGCTGACGATCCTGCGTAAGGGCGCCGACAAGCCGATCGAATTGACGATCGTCCGCGATATCATCGCGGTGAAGGCCGTGAAGTTCCGCGAGGAAGGCGACGTCGGCTATCTGCGCGTCATCTCGTTTACCGAGAAGACCTTCGACGACCTCGAAAAGGGCATCGAGAAGATCAAGGCCGACGTGCCGGCCGACAAACTCAAGGGCTACGTGCTCGACCTGCGCCTCAATCCGGGCGGCCTGCTCGACCAGGCGATCAACGTTTCCGACGCCTTCCTGGAGCGCGGCGAGATCGTCTCGACCCGCGGCCGCAACGAGGACGAGACCCGTCGTTTCAACGCCTCGCCGGGCGACCTCACCGACGGCAAGCCGGTGATCGTGCTGATCAACGGCGGCTCGGCCTCCGCATCGGAGATCGTCGCCGGCGCGCTGCAGGATCTCCGCCGCGCCACGGTGGTCGGGACCCGCTCCTTCGGCAAGGGCTCGGTGCAGACCATCATCCCGATGGGGGATGCCGGTGCGCTGCGCCTGACGACGGCGCTCTATTACACGCCGTCCGGCAAGTCGATCCAGGGCACCGGGATTACGCCGGACATCAAGGTCGACCAGCCTCTGCCGCCCGAACTGCAGGGCAAGGTCGAGACCGCCGGGGAATCCAACCTGCGCGGCCACATCAAGGGCCAGAGCGAGAGCGAGGAGGGCTCCGGCTCGTCCGCCTACGTGCCGCCGGAGGCCAAGGACGATCTGCAGCTGCAGTACGCGCTTCAGCTGCTGCGTGGCGAAAAGACTGATCCGTCCTTCCCCGCCAACCCGGAAAAGGCCGAGCTGAAAAACTGATGCAGCAGCCCGGATAGTGGCGTCGCCGCGATCCGGGTGCGCTCCTCCATCGTCAGGACGGCCTGTCATTTGGGAACGGATCTCAACGCACCACTCGGCCAGAACCGGAAGGCTGCGGCCGGGCGTGCGCGGCTGGCCACCCTGACCCCCGCCCGCATCGCCGGCGGCGTGGTCGCAGCCTTCGTCCTCGGCCTTTCGCTGTGGACTGCTCTTGCGCCGCAAGGCCCGTTCAAGGAACCCGAAAGCGCCGCTTCGCAAACAGCCGAAACCGGCAGCGGCGCTCAGGCCGCTCTCGACGCTGCTGCCCCGGCGGCAGGAACAGATACGCCGGCGCAGGCCGGAATCCGTCGTGAGAAAGGCCGCTCCGGCGCAAGAATCGAGGAAACACGCACCGCCGACGGCAGCATCGTGCGGAAGTTTTCTCCGGCCAGCCGCGATGGCGGCGGCCCCGTGATCCTCGACGCGGCCCGGATCGGCCAGGACCCCCGCTCCGCCGCTTTCCCCAACGACGACCTGATAGAGGTCACCGCCTTCGGCAAGCTGCCCGTCATCGGCCCCGACGGCCTGCGGCCGCTCGAGCAGTATGCGCGCCCCTGGTCCGGCACCCGCGGCACGCGGATCGCCATCGTCGTCGGCGGGCTGGGCCTGAGCCAGACCGGGACGCAGCGGGCAATCCGCACGCTGCCTGGCGAAGTGACGCTCGCCTTCGCCTCCACCGGCAACAGCCTCGCCCGCTGGATGCAGGAGGCGCGCCGCAACGGCCACGAGATTCTGCTGCAGCTGCCGCTGGAGCCGTTCGATGATCTGGAGAACGATCCAGGCCCGGACACGCTGCGCGCCGGATTCGACGCGAAGAAGAATTTGGACCTGCTGCATCGCGCCATGGCCAAGATCACCAATTACACCGGCGTCATGAATTTCATGGGCGGCAAGTTCCTGTCGAGCGCCGATGCGCTTGAGCCGGTGCTGCGCGACGTCAGCGGGCGCGGGCTGCTGTTCCTTGACGACAGCTCGTCGGCACAATCGCTGTCCGGGACGATCGCCGGCGCCTTGGAGATGCCGCACGCCTTTGCCGACCTGCAGCTCGACGCGACGCTGTCGCGCGAGGCGATCCTGCGCAAGCTCGACGAACTTGAACGCGTGGCCCGCCGCAACGGCACGGCGATCGGCGTCGCTTCAGCTTTTGACGAAAGTGTGCAGGCGATTGCGGACTGGATCCAGGAAGCCAGCCAACGCGGCATCGAGATCGTGGGCGTCGCAGCCCTCGCCGACCTGGACCCGAAACGATAGGAATGCCGATGAGCAAGGAAGCGAAGAAGCCGGTGCGACCCGAGGACCTGCCCTACCGGCCATGCGTCGGCATCATGGTGCTGAACCGGGATGGCCTCGTCTGGGCCGGACGTCGGCTCCCCGTCGGCAATTCCGAGTATGATGGATCGCCGCAGCTTTGGCAGATGCCGCAGGGCGGCATCGACCATGACGAGGATCCGCTCGCCGCGGCACGGCGCGAGCTTTTTGAGGAAACCGGAATGCGAACCGTGTCGCTGCTTGCCGATGCGGGCCGGTGGATCAACTACGATCTGCCCCCCCATCTGGTCGGCATCGGCCTCAAAGGCAAGTACCGCGGCCAGACGCAGCGCTGGTATGCCTTCCGCTTCGAAGGCGACGAGAGCGAGATCGCCATCAACCCGCCGCCAGCGGGTCACGAGCCCGAATTCGATGCCTGGGCGTGGAAACCGATGCGCGAACTGCCCGATCTGATCGTTCCCTTCAAGCGCAAGGTCTACGAAGAGGTCGTTGCCACCTTCGCCCATCTGGCGCCGTAGCCGTCATCATCGGAAACGGATGGCCGCGTCCGCTCCCGCGCGCGTCGCGGATCGAATCCGGTGCAAGAGCGACGCCGCGCCGATGCTCGCCCCGCTCGCGGCACGGGGCCGGAGGCCGCGGCCTTCTCGCCCACACCGTCGCTCGGCAATCAATTTTCAAGCGTGCTTCAACAGAAACCCTAAAGCCTGACCCGCCTTCGGGGTTTCTGTTTACGTTCTGGATGTTCGCCGCGACGCGGGCGGTCACTCCGCCTCGTTGGCCGGCGCCGCATTGAGCTGGCCGTAGCGCTCGGGGCCGAGCTCGTTCAGCAGACCGAGCTGCGATTCCAGGAAATCGATGTGGCCCTCCTCGTCGGCCAGGAGTTCCTCGAACAGCCGCATGCTGATGTAGTCGCCGGCGGCGTGGCAGATGTGGCGGGAGTTCTTGTAGGCGTTGCGCGCGTCATACTCGCCGGCCAGGTCCGCTTCCAGCACCTCCTTGACGTTCTGCCCGATGCGCAGGGGGGCAACCGTCTGCAGGTTGGGGTGGCCCTCGAGAAAAATGATACGGGCGATCAGCTTGTCGGCGTGATGCATCTCCTCGATCGACTCCTCGCGCTCCTTCTTGGCAAGCAGCGTGTAGCCCCAGTCTTCGAGGAGGCGGTAATGAAGCCAGTACTGATTGACGGCGCCGAGTTCGAGGAAAAGCGCTTCGTTAAGCTGCTCGATGACTTTTTTGTCGCCTTTCAAGATCCGCTCTCCTGTGTTCTTCGTGGAACTGCTTGAGGCGGATCATGAAATCAAATATTGCCGCATCCGTCGAGGGGCGGCCGGCGTGATACTGTTCGGTGGTGCGTACGATGATGTCGACGACATTCGGGAAGCAGCCACAGCAACGGCCGCGCTTCTGCATGGCGTGATAGACCTTCGCCGGCACGATCAACTGCCAGCAGTCCTGATCGAGGAGTTCGTTGATGACGTCGACGATCTCTTGTTCACTGATGAAGTTGCAGCTGCAAACCAGCATCGTTCCGCCTGCCATGCACTACGCCCTGCTATCGGGCCCTGAGTGGCTGGATTAAGCAAAAGGCGACATTGGCTGTCAAGATAAAACAGGTCAGCACTGCTGCCGCTTTCTTTGGAGCCATTCTAACCTCGGCTGAATGCTTTGTATTTCCAGAATGTTGGCTTTCCGGACGGCCTTGCCGGTGCAGGCTTCACCTGTCGGTCCGCCGATCACTTATTGTTGCACCGGCCGTGATGTCGCAGGAGAACGCCGGCCGGCCCCCAAGGTCTCTCACTGGAAGTTGCGGCCTTTCGGCAGTACCTCGGCGGCCTGCCGCAGCGCGGACCTGGCGTTGCCGTCACGGCTCGCATCCAGCCCCAACATGCGCAACTGGCGTAGCGCCCGCTTCTCGCGTGCTTCGCCGTCCACCGGATGAAGGATCTCGTCAGCCCGGCTCATCGCGCCGAAACTGTGTGCCTCCCCCTTGAGCAGACCGAGCGCGTCGGTCATGTCCTCCATATGTTCGGCCACCACATGGATGACCCCGCTTTCCCGCTGCAGGCGGCCGCGCACCTTGATGAGCCGCGCCCCCATCACCACGCTGCGGTACTTTTCCAAGATCTTCTTCCAGACGATGATGTTGGCAATTCCCGTCTCGTCCTCGATGGACATGAAGACGACGCCCTTGGCCGAACCGGGCTGCTGCCGCACCAGCACCAGCCCCGCCACGGTGACGATACGATCCTTTGCCAGGGTCTCGAGCGAGCCGTTCTGCACGATCCCCTGGCGTGAAAAATCGGCGCGCATGAACGAGACCGGATGCGCCTTCAAAGACAGCGTCAGGTAGCGGTAGTCGTTGATGACCTGCTCGCCATCCGGCATCACCGGCAGCCTGACCTCAGGCTCCGGCCGCAACTCGTCTGCTTCCGCCCCGTCGAAAAGCGGGAGCGCTTCGGCCGCATCCCCGTCGTCGAGGGCCTTGACGGCCCAGAGCGCCCGTCGCCGATCGAGCCCCATAGAGCGGAAGGCATCGGCGTCGGCAAGGCGTTCCAGGACGCTGCGTGACAGGCCGGAGCGAAGCCAGAGGTCGCGCACCGAGCGAAAGCCGTCGCCGCGCCGGGCAACCAGACTTGCCATGTCCGTCTCCCGCAGGCCCTTGACCAGCCGGAAGCCCAGCCGCACCCCCTTCGTCGAGCGGATCACTTTAGACATCTGACGGTGGCGGGGCGCGATCGCGGCCGGGTCGAACAGGCCCTCGCCCTCCAGAAGGCAGTCCCAGGCGGAATGGTTCACGTCGACGGGGCGCACGGTGACGCCATGTTCGCGTGCATCGCGCACCAGCTGCGCCGGCGCGTAAAAACCCATCGGCTGCGAATTCAGGATCGCCGCGCAGAACACGTCGGGATAGTAGGCCTTCAGCCAGGAGGACGCATAGACGAGGAGCGCGAAGGAGGCGGCATGGCTCTCCGGAAAGCCGTATTCACCAAAACCTTCGATCTGGCGGAAGCAGCGCTCGGCAAAGGCGCGCTCGTAGCCGTTGCCGACCATGCCTTCGACCATCTTGTCGCGGAAGGTGCCGATCGTGCCGGTGCGCTTGAAGGTGGCCATGGCGCGGCGCAACCGGTCGGCCTCGCTCGGCGAAAAGCCGGCCGCGGTGATGGCGATCTGCATCGCCTGCTCCTGGAACAGCGGCACGCCGAGGGTGCGCTCCAGAACCTGCTCCAGCTCCTTGCTGGGATAGCGGATCTTCCGCCCCGCCCGGACCGCCTCGCGCCGCTTCAGATAGGGGTGAACCATGTCACCCTGGATCGGCCCGGGGCGAACGATCGCCACCTCGATGACGAGATCGTAGAATTCGCGCGGCCGCAGCCGCGGCAGCATGCTCATCTGCGCGCGGCTTTCGATCTGGAAGACCCCGAGCGTGTCGGCGCGGCAGATCATGTCGTAGACCTCGGCGTTCTGGTCCGGATAGATCGCTGCCAGCGTCTTCGGCTCGTGATAATGGGTTTCCAAAAGCTTGAATGCCTTGGCGATGCAGGTCAGCATGCCGAGCGCCAGCACGTCGACCTTGAGCAGCTTCAGCGTATCGAGGTCGTCCTTGTCCCATTCCACCATGAAGCGGCCCGGCATGGCCGTCGGCGTGATCGGCACGACTTCGTCCAGCCGGTCACGGGTGATGAGGAAACCGCCGACATGCTGCGAGAGGTGGCGCGGAGCGTCCATCAATTGCCGGGCATAGGAGAGGACCCGCGTGATCGTCGGATCGCCCGGGTCGAGACCGGCGGCCCTGACCTGTTCCTCGGAGAAGGCCGACCGTCCCCAGCCCCAGATCGAACCCGACAGGGCGGACTGGACATCGTCCGACAGGCCGAAAACCTTGGCGACCTCGCGCCCGGCCGAGCGGCCCCGATAACTGATGACCGCAGCGGCGAGCCCGGCATGCTCCTTGCCGTAGGTTTCGTAGATATACTGGATGACCTCCTCGCGCCGCTCGTGCTCGAAATCGACATCGATGTCCGGCGGTTCGTCACGATCCTCGGAAAGGAAGCGGTCGAACAGCAGCGTGAACCGGTTCGGGTCGACCTCGGTGATGCCGAGACAATAGCAGACCGAGGAATTGGCGGCCGAACCGCGCCCCTGGCAGAGAATCCCTTTGTTCCGGGCAAAGGTCACCAGCTTGTGGACCGTCAGGAAATAGGGTTCGTATTTCTTCGTGCTGATCAACGCCAGCTCGTAGGCAAGCCGTTCCTCGACCTTTTCCGGGATGCCTTCGGGATAGCGCCTGGCCCCGCCCTCGCGCACGAGCCGCCGCAGCGTCTCGGCCGGCGTCGTGCCCGCGTCGGATTCGTCCGGATACTGGTGGCTCAGTTCCTCCAGATCGAAGCGAAGCCCGCCGAAGAATCGTGCGGTATTGGCGATCGCCTCGGGATAGTCGCGAAGCAACCGCGCCATCCCGGCGGGACCTTTCAGGTGGCGCTCCGCATTGGCCTGCCGGTGGAAGCCCAGTTCCGTAATCGGCGTCTTCTGGCGGATGGCCGTGACCACATCGGCGAGCGGCCGGCGTTCCGCCACGTCGTAAAGCGCATCGTTGCTGGCAATCGTCCGGACGCGGCTTTCATGGGCAAGCTGCGCCAGCGCCGCGAGGTGGAACCGGTCGAGGCCGTCACGGCGCGGCACCAGCGCCAGATGGACCCTGTCGCCGGCGCTCTCTCGCAAACGCTGAAGAAGCGGCCGCAACTGCTCCGGTTGCGGCCGGCCGACCTGCGGCATGACGATGAGCTGGAGCTCCGCCTGCCATTCCAGGAGGTCGGACAGGAACAGGGTGCACTTGCCCTTCTCGTCGGCCCGCAGGTTTCCAAGGCTCAGCAGGCGGCAGAGACCGGCCCAGCCCTGGCGGTTCTGCGGATAGGCGAGGACATCGGGCGTGCCGTCGGCAAAGACGAGGCGGGCGCCGGGCTGGAAGGGGATATTCTCGACCTTGGCCTTGGAATGGGCGCGCACGACGCCGGCGACCGTGTTGCGGTCGGCGATGCCGAGGCCGGAAAGGCCGATCCGCCTGGCCGCCTCCACCATGGCCTCAGGGAGGGCGGCACCCTCCAGGAAGGAAAAACCGGTCCGGGCGCCGAGCTCGAAGAAGGGAGGCGGCCCGCTCATGCGAACACCCCGTGGATGAACCAGCGCGGAAGCCTGGTCTCCGTGCCGTAGACGCCCTCGCGAAACAGCCAGAAGCGGCGGCCGGCATCGTCCTCGACGCGGAAATAATCGCGGGCCGGATGATCCTCGCCGTCGATCCACCATTCGCCGGCGATCCTCTCCGGGCCCTCCGTGCGGGTGATCCGGTGAAAGCCGCGCCGCCAGCGGAAGGTTTTCGGCGCATCTTCCGGCACGCCCGCCACGGTTTCGACCGGCTCGGGCGGCGTGAACAGACGAAGGGGGCGGTCGGAGACGGGGGCGGCCGCGACATGGGCCGGCTTGTCACCGCCGATCGCCCGGTCGTGTTCCTGCCGGTCGGCAACAGGCGCAAGAAAGGCGGCGCGCTCCGGCACATGGCTTTCGGGCAGGGTGACGGCGAGCAGGCTCTCGGAGCCGAAGCGGGCCACGACCCGGTCGGCAAAGGCCGAGAGCGACCGGCCCTCGCCGGCATCGTCGGAAAAGCCCGCCTGCGCCGTCTCGAATGGCTCGCCGCGCAGGACGCAGAGACGGATGAGGTCGAACCCGTAGCCGGCATCGAGGTCGTCATGCACGGCCGCAAGCCGCTCGCGGAAGAGCAGGACGATGCGATCCGGATCCCTGAGCGGCGTCGAGGCGGCGGCGTGAAGGCGGAAGACGCGGCCGTCGACCCGAAAGAGCAAGAGCGCGAACAGGCGACCGCCTTCGCCACGCCGCTCAAGCCCTTCCTTCAGGGTTCTGGCGAGATGAGCGGCGAGGGCAAGGATGTCGTCCTCCGACTGGACGGGGTCGAACAGCCGGCGCTCGGCGGAGAGCATCGGCACGGCCAGGCGCGGCGAGATCGGCTCGTCCTCCAGGCCGAGCGCCTGGTCGAGCCTGAGGAGCGGCAGCGGACCGAAGCGGCGGGCGAGCGGCGCGCGGGGAAGGGGCAGGAGATCGCCGACCGTCTTCAGCCCGACCCGGCCGAGCGGCCCGAGCACCTCGTCTGGCAGCCGCAGCGCGGCGGCCGGCAGCGGGGCGAGGGTCTCCTGCGCCGCATCCGCGCCGATGACGCCGCCGTCGCCGAAATGGGCGGCCGCCCAGGACATGCCGACGGCGGAGGAAATCGCGCCGCGGGCCTCGATGCCGAGGGCGAACAGACGCGCCAGCACGCCGTCGAGCAGCGCGCGCTCGCCGCCATGCAGGTGTGTGCAGCCGGTGATGTCGAGGTGCAGCCCGTCTTCGCCGTCCAGCGCCACCAGCGGCGTGTAGCGGTCGCACCAGTCGGCCAGCGCCTCGAGCAGGGCCCGGTCGGCGGCCGGGTCGGCGGGGAGGACGTCCAGGTCCGGGCAGATGGCGCGGGCTTCCGCCACGCCCTGCCCCTTTCGCAGGCCGATGCGTTCGGCCTGGCGATCGAGGAAGACGAGGCGCATGGCATTGTCGCTGCGGCCGGCGAAGACGACCGGCGGATGATCAGGACGCCCCCCTGGAAAGCCACGACCTTCCCCAGCGCTGCCGGGCCACCCGGTCGGCGGGAAGATAGGGAAACCAGAGGCAGAGTATCCGCTGGTCGCCGCTCTTCCGGAGGAGCGGCAGGGCGGGGCTCGAGGCGGTTGAAGCGGCGGTCATCGGGGTTCCATTCCAGAAAGGTGCCGATGGGATCGGCGGTCTTGCTTTTCTCCGGCGTGACGAGAAAGACGGGGTTGCCGAGACTGCCCTCAAGCGTCGTTCCATCCGGCAGCGGGCGCTCGCCGGCCGGGGCGGGCTCGATGCGCAGGCGGCAGAGGGCGCTGCTCGCCTCCTCTTGGCCGGCCTGGCGCAGAAGCAGAAGCAGGATGCCGCCCGCCCTTGCGCGCATCTGCAGCCGGCGGCTTTCCGTCAGGCCGAAGCCTTGGGGATTGCCGCGGATCTCCAGGATCACGGCGGAAAAGGCCGGCACGCCGAGCGCCGCCTCCGCCATCCAGAGCGCATCGGCAACGGTGCGCGGCCGGGCGAGCAGGAAGCGGGCCGGATCGAGGCCGTGCCTCTTCAGCCCTGGCCCATAAGGGGTGCCGGCTTCGGAAAGTGCCAGCGTCTGGCCGATCCACAGAGTCGCGCCACCGCCGCCTTCGGCCAAGTCCTGCCGGAGCGCGGCAAGGGCGAGCGAAAAGCCCGTCGCAGCGCCCATGTCGCGGGTCTGTGCGTTGCGGATCTCCACCAGCCCGCTGGCCGGAAGGCCGCCGTCGAAAACAGTGTCAAGATCGGCCGTTTCGCCTGAACCGGATAAGGGCGGGGCGCCGTCCGCCGACTCCCGACCATCCCATTGCCAGCGGCGCTTGCGCCGGGCGAGCGCCGGGCCGTCGGCGTTCTCGATGCGGGCGATGGCCTCACGCAGGGCAACAAGCCGCTCCTGCGCCAGGGCAGGGGTTGCCATGGCGTTCATTCCTCTTTTTGTTCCTGTTATGTTCTTATGGATTCCAGAACGCCGGACAAGAGTCAACGGCAATGTGCGCCATCTCGCGGCTGGGGCCGATCACAAAATCGCGCGCGTTCGGAAGGCCCGGGCGAGGCGACCCATTCGTCGAGGAGGGCCTCACCCCGGCCGTTCTGTCAGACCGGCAACGCCGTCGTGTATTTCACGCTCTTCAGCGCGAAATGCGACGACGAGTTCGCCACCGCCTCGTGGGTGAGGATGCCGTGCATCAAAAGCCGCTCATAGTCGCGCACATCCGCCGCCACGACCCGCAGCAGATAGTCCCATTCGCCGGACATGGAATAGCATTCGAGCACCTCGTCGTGGCTCTCGACGAAGCGCTCGAAATCCCGCCGGGCCACCGGGTCGTGGCTCTTCATCCGCACCTGGCAGAAGACGATCAGGCCCCGGCCGATCGCCTCGGGTTCGACCAGGCGGACGGTTTTCCCGAGCACCCCGGCGGCCTCCAGCGCCTTGATCCGCCGCCAGCAGGAGGCGCTCGAGGCGCCGACCTTCTCGGCAAGCGCGGCATGGCTCATGTCGGCCCGATGTTGCAGCATGCGGAGGATCTGCCGGTCGACCGCATCCAGTTCGATATCGTTCATTCGCACCCGTTTCATGAAACATACGTTTCAAAGCTACAACCTTCTGGCGGAACTCTGAAACGAAATCTCGCGCCGTCCGTATTATCATTTCTTATCGGCTTGCAGTGAGGAGGTTGCGAGATGGCACAGGCAGCGCTCAAGCGGTTCGTCCGCAATGCACCCGACGAGACGGTCGACTGGAAGCGCATCGCCTATCTACTGCAACTTTCCCGAGCATTGGACGCGATGGAGGAAACGCGGCTGGCACCCGAGAAGAAGGTGCTCTACCAGTTCTCCGCGCGCGGTCACGACATGGCGCAGGTCATGCTCGGCTGTCTTCTCACCGAGCGGCATGACGGGGTTTGCGGCTATTATCGCTCGCGCCCGCTGCTGCTTGCGCTCGGCGTCGATCCGGTCGACGCGCTGGGCTCGGCGATGGGCCGCGCCGGCGGCTATTCGGACGGTCGCGACATCGGCGTCGTCTTCAACTTTCCCAACCCCGACGGCGCCTCGGCGCTGCCCATGTGCGGCGGCGTCGGCTCGCAATACACCCCCACGGCCGGCTGGGCGCAGGCGATCGAATACTACCGCACCGTGCTGAAGAGCCCGGACCACGACCGCTCCATCGCCGTGGTGCTCGGCGGCGACGGCTCGGTGGCCACCAACGGCTTCTGGTCGGCGCTGACGATCGCCACCACGCAAGCCCTGCCGATGCTGTTCTACATCGAGGACAACGGCTACGGCATCTCCGTCCCCTCCACCCTGCAGACGCCGGCCGGCAACATCGCTGCCAACCTGTCCGGCTGGCCGAACCTGATGGTGCTCGACGGAGACGGCTGCGATCCGGCCGAGGCGGCGCGGCTGACGACCGAGGCGGTCGCCTTCGTGCGCGACAACCGCGCGCCGGCGCTGCTGCGGCTGACCGTACCGCGTCTCGAGGGCCACAGTTTCCAGGACACGCAAGCCTACAAGAGCGAGAACGTGGTGCGGGCCGAATGGGCGCGCGACCCGTTGCCGCGGCTGAAGGACTATCTCGTGCCGGCCGCCATGAGCGAGGCGGATTGGCAGGCCGCCGCCACCGAAGCCGCATCCGTCGCCGAGGCCGCCCGCGAGGCCGCCGAGGCGCGTCCGGTCGCCGATCCGCAAACCGTGACCCGCCACGTCTTCTTCGAAGGTGAGATGCAGGAAATGGGTGGCCAGCACCGGCTCGGCTATCGCCCGCCGCAGACCACCGACCAGCCGGCCGGCGACGGCACGCGCATCAACATGGTGACGGCGATCCGCCGCACCCTTGAGCATGAGCTTGCCGTCAACGAACGCGTCGTGCTGTTCGGCGAGGACATCGGCCCGAAGGGCGGCGTTCACGCGGTCACCCTCGGCCTGCAGGAGAAATTCGGTCGCGAGCGCGTCTTCGACACCTCGCTGTCGGAGGAGGGCATCGTCGGGCGCGCCGTCGGCATGGCGCTGGCCGGCCTCGTGCCGGTACCGGAAATCCAGTTCCGCAAATACGCCGAGCCGGCGACCGAGCAGATCAACGATTGCGGCACGATCCGCTGGCGCACCAACAACCGCTTCGCCGCGCCGATCGTTCTGCGGATGCCGGGCGGCTTCTTCAAGTGCGGCGACCCCTGGCACAGCCAGACGAACGAGGTCGCCTTCGTGCACCAGCCCGGCTGGCAGGTCGCCGTGCCCTCCAATGCCGAGGATGCGGTGGGGCTGCTACGGACGGCGCTGCGCGGCAACGACCCGGTGATCTTCTTCGAGCACCGCGCCATGCTCGACCATGCCTGGGCGCGCCGGCCCTATCCCGGCGATGCTTTCGCACTGCCCTTCGGCAAGGCGCGCCTCACAAGGCGGGGCGAGGCGATCACCGTCGTCACCTGGGGTGCAATGGTGCCGCGCTGCGAGGCAGCAGCCGAGGGCGTTTCCGCCGACGTCATCGATCTGCGCACGCTGATGCCGTGGGATCGTCAGGCGGTGCTCTCCTCCGTTCGCCGTACCCGGCGCTGCCTGATCGTGCACGAGGACCTCGGCACGGCCGGCTTTGGCGCGGAAATCGCCGCCGTGATCGCCGACGAGGCCTTCATGGACCTCGACGCGCCGGTGTCGCGGCTGACGATGCCCGACATCCCGAGCCCGCACAATCCGGCGCTGCTCGACTGGGCCGTGCCGTCGGTCGAACGGATCCGCGACAAGATCCAGTCCCTGGTGGAGTTCTGAGCATGACCACGCTGACCGATGTCGTGACGCCGCTCGAGCAGGAAGGAACGAAGGCGGTGGTGCGCGCCTGGCTGAAGCAGCCGGGCGAGGCCGTGGCCGTCGACGATCCGCTGGTGGAACTGGAAACCGACAAGGTCACGCAGGAGGTTCCGGCCCCGTCGGCCGGCATCCTCGAGGAGATCCTGCTGCAGAGCGGCGCGGATGCCGGGCCGGGCGCCGTGCTGGGGCGCATCCGTGCCGACGAAGCGGACAAGCGCCCGCAAACAGCGGCAAGCGACAGCGGCGTTTCACATGAAACGGCGACAGCCGTTCCCGAGGTGATGCGCTATTCGCCGGCGGTTCGCCATGCCGCGCTGGAATACGGCATCGACCCGGCCACGGTCACCGGAACCGGGAAGAACGGGCGCGTGACCCGGATCGACATCGAGGCCGCCTTTGCCGCCCGATCCGGAACATCCCGCACCAATGCGACGCCTTTCTCTCCCGCTTCGCCGCCCGCAGAAGACCGCTCCGCACGTGACAGGGCTACCGAAGGCAGCAGCCGGTCGGTTCCGCACTCGACCATGCGGCTTGCCATCGCCGAAAACATGCTGAACTCGGTCACCGCCGCACCGCATGTGACGGCGGTGTTCGAGGCCGACTTTTCCGCCATCATGAGGCATCGCAAAAAGCACCGGGCGCAGTTTGCAGCCGAGGGCATCAATCTCTCCTATACGGCCTACATCGTCGCCGCTGCGGCCGCCGCTATGCGCGCCGTTCCCGAAATCAACAGCCGCTGGCATGCCGACCGGCTAGAAATCTTCGACGACGTCAATATCGGCATCGGCACCGCGCTTGAGGACAAGGGGCTGGTCGTTCCGGTCATCCGCCAGGTCCAGCACCTGTCGCTGTCCGGCATCGCCGCCCGCCTGCAGGACCTCACCACCCGCGCCCGCGCCGGCATGCTCAAGCCCGAGGACATGCGCGGCGGCACGTTCACGATCTCCAACCACGGCGTCTCCGGATCGCTCTTTGCTTCCCCCATCATCATCAACCGGCCGCAGACCACCATCCTCGGCGTCGGCAAGCTGGAAAAACGCGTGGTCGTGCGCGAGGTCGACGGTGTCGACACCATCCAGATCCGTCCAATGGCCTATGTCTCGCTGACGATCGACCACCGTGCCGTCGACGGCCATCAGACCAACCAGTGGCTCACCCGCTTCATGGAGACGCTGGAGCGCTGGCCGGATTGATCGAGCACGGCAGGCGTTCCTGACGGACGAAAAGCGCAGCCGGCAAAGAAGGTCGATGAGAGCGATGCT
The DNA here is from genome assembly GCF_003046475.1 of Mycoplana dimorpha. Taxonomy (GTDB): domain Bacteria; phylum Pseudomonadota; class Alphaproteobacteria; order Rhizobiales; family Rhizobiaceae; genus Mycoplana; species Mycoplana dimorpha. Next base: position 119,105 of record NZ_PZZZ01000003.1, on the reverse strand, counting down.
CGTTGACCGCCCCGCTGCTTTGCGCTAGCCACCAAGTCATCAGATGACTTTTGAGTCGACGTCATGCAATCCCTGAGCAAGATCAACCTGGCCGACAATGCCGTCGAGGCGATCCGCAACGAGATCCTCGGGCGACGCTGGGCCGTTGGCGACAGGCTGCCGAACGAGGCGGGTCTGTCGGCCATGCTCGGCGTCAGCCGCGGAACGGTCCGGGAGGCAGTGCGGGTCCTCGTCGCACAAGGCTACTTGGAAACGCGTCAGGGCTCCGGCACCTATGTGCTTTCGACCGCAGATGCCAGCCGGCCGCTGACGATCGCGCGCGGCGCCGGCCTGCGCGACCAGTTCGAGGCGCGCTGTGCACTCGACAAGGAGGCCGCACGGCTTGCCGCTCTCCGCCGCACGCCGGCGGTGATCGCCAGGCTGCGCAGCCTGCTTGCCGAACGGGGCAACTACCAGGGCGGCGACAGGGCCACCTTCGTCGCGCGCGATCTTGCCTTCCACCAGGCCGTGATCGCCGCATCGCAAAACAAGGTGCTGGTGGGCATGTATGACTTCTTCTCGACATTGATCGCCGAAACCATCGAGGCAACGCTCGGTGAGGACCTGCCGGAGCCGGACATGGAGGCTCATGCGGCGATCGTCGATGCCATTGAAACCGGCGATCCGGAAAAGGCGGAGGCGGCCGTGCGCCGTTTCATGGCGCCGGTCCTGTCCGCCCTCGACCGATTGCTGACATCATGACGAACCCTACCCTGGACGATCCCGCCGCGATCGACCTGATCGATGCCGAAGCTGACAGCCTGCCGGCGCCCGAGGCGCATCGGCCGCCGACGGCGATGGCGCGGTTGCTGCTGGGCGCCAGTCTCGTGCTGATCGCCTTCAACCTGCGGCCGGTGTTTTCGAGCGCCTCGGCGCTGCTGCCCGAGATCCGCAGCATGTTCGGCCTGTCGCCCTTCGGGGTCAGCCTGCTGACGACGCTGCCGGTCGTCTGCCTCGGCCTGTTTTCGCCGCTGGCGCCGCGGCTTGCGCAGCGCATCGGCACCGAGCGCACCCTGCTCGGCGTCGTCCTCCTGCTGGCGCTCGGCACGGCGCTGCGGGGCCTCACTGCCGTTCCCTTGTTGTTCGTCGGCACCGCGCTTGCCGGCGCCTGCATCGCGGTCGGAAACGTGCTGCTGCCGGGGCTCGTCAAGCGCGACTTCGCCGACCGGGCGGCGCTGATGACCGGATGCTATACGATGGCGCTCTGCGCCGGGGCAGCCGGGGCGGCCGGCCTCACCCTGCCGATCGAGCACGCGCTCGGCGGTTCGGTCAGCGGCGCGCTCGCGGCCTGGGCCATCCCGGCGCTCGTCGTCGCCTTCCTCTGGTTTCCGCAGGTCCTCGGCTCGCGCTCGCAGGCAAAACGCACCGGCTTTCGCGTCGAAGGCCTGTGGCGCGACAGGCTCGCCTGGCACGTCACGCTGTTCATGGGCCTCCAATCCGCGCTTGCCTATTGCATCTTCGGCTGGCTGGTGCCGATCCTGCGCGAACGCGGCCTTGACGGTGTCACCGCCGGGGCGATCGTCTCGGTGTCGGTGATGGTGCAGGCCGGCGCCTGCCTGGTGGCCCCCCATCTCGCCGTGCGCGGCAAGGACCAGCGGCTGATCAATGTCGTGCTGTGCGTGTTTGCCGTCACAGCCCTTCTCGGCCTGCTCTTCGCACCGCTCTGGACGGTCTGGTTCTGGGCCATCCTGCAGGGTATCGGCCAGGGCGGGCTGATCGCCGTCGCCCTGACGGTAATCGTCCTGCGCACGCGCGATCCCCATGCCGCGGCACATCTGTCCGGCATGGCACAATGCGTGGGCTACCTGCTTGCCGCCGTCGGCCCCCTAATTGTCGGCCTGATCCGCGACTGGACCGGCAGTTTTGCCTGGACCTCCGCCCTCTTCGTCGCGCTCGGCCTCGGCGCGGCGGTCAACGGCTGGTTTGCGGGCCGGGCGCTTTACGTGGGGGCCCGCACGGTGCCTGTTCCTCCTGACGCGCCGCTCGAACCCGTCGCGATCCGTTGACGGCGAGCTAGGCGGTCAAGGCCGCGGCCGGGCCTTCAGTGCGGGCCCGCAGCAACTCGCGATGCTTGCCGGGCGTCGAACCGAATCGCCGGGCGTACATGCGGGCGAAGTGGGAGGAATCGCAAAACCCGCAGTCGGCGGCGATCGACGCGACGGAACGCTCGGTCATTTCGATGAGATGGCAGGCGTAGTCGAGCCTCATCGTGAGATAGACGCTGAGCGGGGAGGTGTTCAGGGCCGATTGGAACCGCCGCTCGAGACGACGCTTGTCGCTCTGCATCCGCGCAGCGATGACCTTGATCGGCAATGGTACGTCGAGGCTCTGCTGCATGATCAAAAGCGCCCTCCGCACGACGGGATCGTTCGTCTCGAAATTGGCTGGAAAGCCCGGCTGCGGCGTCTCGCCGACGGCCGCCTCGCTGATCATCATGATGTGCAGGCTTTTCGTCGCCTGCGCGCGGCCGACGTGGCGCTCGACCAGGAACGCGGCGAGATGGGCAGCACTGGCTCCGCCCGAACAGGTCAGCCGGTCACGGTCGACGACGAATATCTGGTCGGAGACCGGCCGCAGCCCGTCGAACTGTTCCAGGAAGTCAGCGTGGTGAAACCAGCTGACGCAGCACCGGTAACCCTGCATTAGGCCCGCACGGTGGAGAACGAAAGCGCCAGTGCACAATCCCACCAGCGGCACGCCGGCCGCAGCGGCCTGCCGCAAATAGCCGTCCACCTTCTCGTCCTTCTGGGCGATCTCGTCCACGAGCCCGCCGACGATCACGATGTAATCGAAGCGGCCCGGATCACCGAAGCGCGCCTGCGGCTGGATGGAGATGCCGCAACTCGACACGATCGGCTGCATGTCGGCCGAAATGACCGACCACTGGCAGTGAATGGGGCGGCTTCGGTCTCCTTCGTCGGCGGCCAGGCGTAAGACGTCGATGAAATTGGCGAAGGCGCAGAGCGTGAAGCGCTTCAGGAGGATGACCCCCACCGAGAGCGATGCGGTTCGACCGCCGAGCCTGATCGGCGAACGAAGAGCGGCGCGGCTCACATTGGACATGATACGTCTCAAACCTTCTGGCGAAATGTCGCGTTTACTCTGTTCGCTCCGACATCCCTCGTCAATACTCGCTCCTGCACGCGCCGGCGGGGAACGGTTTACGGCGTGCTCCAGGGAGGCTTGTCGTGGACGCAATGCAGCACCAAAGACGTCTGTTTGTCTTCTATCTCGTTCCGGACTTCACGATGCTCGCGCTAACCTCGGCGATCGAGTCGCTGCGCCTTGCCAATACCGTGCTCGGTTACGATGCCTATGCCTGGCGCGTGGCATCCGCCGACGGCAATCGCGTGCGTTCGAGCTGCGGCCTGTCGATCGAGCCGGATTGTTCGATCGCTGCGGAGCGCTCGGCCCTGTCGACCTTGTCGCGCCCCGGGATGGCCATTGTCGCGGCCGGCCGGAATGTCGAGAAGCATATGGATCGCAGCGCGGAAGCCTGGCTTCGCGAATGCGGCCGTCGTGGGGTCAAGATCGGCAGCCTGTGCACGGGCGCCTATCTCCTGGCAAGGGCCGGCCTGCTCGATGGCAAGCGCTGCACCATGCACTGGGAAAATCTTCCAGGCTTTGTGGAGCGGTTCTCGAACGTCACCGTGACGACGCGCATCTACGAGATCGACGACAACATCTACACCTGCGCCGGCGGAACGGCAGCGGTCGACATGATGCTGCATCTCATCGGCCAGGACTTCGGTGACCGGATCGTGGCCAGCGTTTCCGAGCAGGCCTTGATGGACCGGGTCCGCTGTTCGTCCGACCGCCAACGGCTGCCATTGTCGGCCCGACTTGGCAGCAGCCATCCGGCCGTGCTGCGGGTCGTCGAGGAGATGGAGGCACACCTGGCCGAGCCGCTCGCCCTGTCCGAGCTTGCGGCCCACGCCGGACTGTCGCGAAGGCAGATCGAGCGGCTGTTCCGCCAGGAGATGAAGCGCTCTCCAGCCCGCTACTATCTTGAGGTTCGGCTGGAGCGCGCCCGCTTGCTGCTGACCCAGACGGCCCTTCCGATCGTCGACATCGCCATCGCCTGCGGGTTCGTGGCGAGCTCGCATTTTTCGAAATGCTATCGGGAGATGTATGGTTGCGCGCCACATGAGACGCGCGCCCGGAACGACGACGTCCGGCCGTATGAAACTCAAACGGAGCCCGGCAGAGCGAGTGACCGGCCGTCGCGGCTTTCGAGTGAACCGGTTGCAGCCTGAAGGCTGACACACCGGTTCGGGGCCGTTGAGGTCCTCGCCCATGCATCGCCTGGCGGCGGCGTATAGCCGCCTGATTCATTGGCGTGCCGAAACCCCGAACGGTTTCAGCCCGTGGGCATCAATCCTTCGGACGCTTGTCAATGACCCGTTTGGCCTTGCCTTCGGAGCGAGCCACGGAGTTCGGGGCCTGGATGGCGATGGCGGTCGAGATGCCGATCGTGTCCTTGATGTGCTTTGCCAGGCGTTGTGCATGCGCCTGCAGCCCTTCGCCGTCCCAATGTTCCTGGCGGGCCTCGGCGAGCACGGTCATCTTGTCCATGCGCCCCTCTCGGCAAAGCTCGATGACGAAATGGCCGGCGCACCAGTCGGTGGCGAGCAGCGCTTCCTCGATCTGGCTGGGGAATACGTTGACGCCGCGAAGGATGATCATGTCGTCGGAGCGGCCGGTGACCTTCTCCATGCGGCGCATGCCCGGGCGAGCCGAGCCCGGCAGCAGCCGGGTGAGGTCGCGGGTTCGATAGCGGATGATCGGGAAGGCTTCCTTCGTCAGCGAGGTGAAGACCAGCTCGCCATATTCGCCGTCCTCGACCGGCATGCCGGTCTCCGGATTGATGATCTCCGGCAGGAAATGGTCTTCCCAGATGTGCAGGCCGTCCTTGGTCTCGACGCATTCCTGGGCAACGCCGGGACCGATGACCTCGGAGAGGCCATAGATGTCGGTCGCCTGCATCTCGAAGGCGTGTTCGATCTCCTGGCGCATGGCATTCGTCCACGGCTCGGCGCCGAAGATGCCGTATTTCAGCGTGGTCGACCGCGGGTCGATGCCGGCCTTGGTGAAGCCGTCGAGCAGCGCCAGCATGTAGCTCGGCGTCACCATGATGATGTCCGGCTGGAAATCGCTGATGAGCTGCACCTGCCGCTCGGTCATGCCGCCGGACATCGGCACGACGGTGCAACCGAGCCGCTCGGCGCCGTAGTGGGCGCCGAGACCGCCGGTGAACAGGCCGTAGCCGTAGGCAACATGCACCATCATGCCCGGCTTGCCGCCGGCCGCGCGAATCGACCGGGCCATGACATCGGCCCACATGTCGATGTCGTTCTTCGTGTAGCCGACGACGATCGGCTTGCCGGTCGTTCCCGAGGAGCCGTGCACGCGGGCGAGCTTTTCCTTCGGCACGGCGAGCATGCCATAGGGATAGGTGTCGCGCAGGTCCTGCTTCACTGTGAAGGGGAACTTGGCGAGATCGGAAAGATCACGGAAATCGGCAGGATGAACGCCGGCCGCGTCGAATTTCCGCCGGTAGAAGGGTACGTTCTCGTAGGCGTGCCGCAGTGACCAGGCCAGGCGCTCGCGCTGCAGCGACTGGATCCGGTCGCGCGAAGCACGCTCATGCTCGTCGAGACCGACGAAGTCCCGACCGGACTGGATGTTGGGGAACCTCATGTTCATATTCTCCTCCGTGTCGGGGCTGTCGTCCAGGCGAAATCAGGCGGGCCGGCCGGCTGCGCCATGGTCAACGAAAGCGCTGCCGAGACTGCGCGAGTGGCCGCGGAACTCGGCGATGGTCACGCCGTCGGCGCTGACCGTCACGTCGTAGATTCCCGAGCGGCCGGAGCGCGAGACTTCTCGCGCCTCGGCGACGAGCAGGTCGCCCAACCGCCCGGGGCGGATGTAGCTGATGCTGCAATGGGCGGCGACAGTCGTCTCGCCATAGGAATTGCAGGCGAAGGCAAAGGCACTGTCGGCAAGCGCGAAGATGAAGCCGCCGTGCGCCGTGCCGTGGCCGTTGGTCATGTCCTCACGGACCTGCATTGCAAGCGTGGCCTTGCCGGGCTCGACGGCGACGATCTCCATGCCGAGTCCCTGGCTGGCGCGGTCGCTCTCCCACATCGTTTGGGCCGAAAGGCTTGCGAGTTCGGCGCCTGTGGTCATTTCGCTTTTCCCGTGAAAGCGGCCGGGCGCTTCTCCATGAAAGCCTTGACGCCCTCTGCATAATCCGGCGTGCGGCCGGCCTGGCGCTGCAGATCGCGCTCCAGTTCGAGCTGGGTGTCGAGGTCGTTGGCGCTTGAGGCCTGCATCGCTTCCTTGATCAGGGCAAGGCCTTGCGTCGGCTGGGTGGAAAAATGCGCGGTGAGAGCTTCAGCCTGGGCCATCAAGCTGTCGTCGTCGATGACCTTCCAGATCAGTCCCCATTCCTCGGCCTTTTCGGCGGAAAGCGGCTCGGCGGTCAGCGCCAGGGCCCGGGCGCGGGCCTCGCCGATCAGGCGGGGCAGGAAGAAGGTGCCGCCGGAATCCGGCACGAGGCCGATCTTGGCGAAGGACTGGATGAAGCGGGCCGAGCGGGCGGCGAGTACGATGTCGCAGGCAAGGGCGATGTTCGCACCGGCACCGGCGGCGACGCCGTTGACGGCGCAGACGACCGGCTTGCGAAGCGCCCGCAGGCGACGCACCAGCGGATTGTAGAAGGTTTCAATCGTTTGGCCGAGGTCCGGCGGTCCATCCGTGCCGACCCGGTCGGACAGGTCCTGCCCGGCGCAGAAGCCGCGGCCCTCGCCGGTCAGCAGCACGGCGCGACAGCTTTCATCAGCGGCCTCGTCAAGTGCTGCGGCAAGTGCGCGGTGCATCTCTTCATTGAAGGCGTTGAGCCGGTCGGGACGGTTCAACGTGATCCTGGTCCAGCCGTCGCGCAGGTCCACCTTGATCGTCGACGTCACTGTCTACCTCCGTTGGCCGGGTCACAAGTTTCACTTGAATTGACCGATCGTTCGGTTAATAATTAGCGGAAATCGAGCCGGTGTCAACTATCAAGCACGATCGCGCCGAACATGGAGGAATCGATGACCAAGCTGTTCGAAACGCACGCCGGTCTGCTTGCCGACGCGGTAAAGGCCATCGAGGAGCGCGGCTTCTGGAGCGCCTTCTCCGAAGTCCCGCGCAGCTATGGCGAGACGCTGCCGGAAGAAGGCAAGGCCGCCTTCGAGGCGCTGCTCGGCAAGCCCTTCCCGCTCGACCAGAGCGAAGACGACGGCCGCGCCGGCGGCGAGGTCTCGCCCTTCGGCCCGGCCCTCGGCATCACCTATCCACGCACCGGTATCGATCGTCTGATCGAACGGGCGTCGGCCTCTGCCGCCGGATGGGCACAGGCGAGCGTCGAGGCGCGTTGCGGGGTCGCCCTCGAGATCATCGCCAGGCTGAACCGCGCCTCCTTCCTGATCGCGCATGCGGTCGAGCAGACGACCGGCCAGGCCTTCGCCATGGCCTTCCAGGCCGGTGGCCCGCATGCGCATGACCGCGCTCTCGAGGCCGTCGCTTACGCCTATCGGGAAATGACTGACATTCCGCAGGGCGACGTCGCCTGGGAGAAGCCGGCCGGCCGCAAAGTCATCCGGCTTACGAAGGAATTCCACCTCGTGCCGCGCGGCATCGGGCTCGTCATCGCCTGCGCCACCTTCCCGACCTGGAACAGCTATCCGGCGCTCTTTGCCGATCTCGTCACCGGCAACCCGGTGATCGTCAAGCCGCATCCGGCGGTGATCCTGCCGCTGGCGATCACGGTGAAGATTGCCCGCGAGGTGCTGACCGAGGCCGGCTTTGACGCGGATGTCATTCAACTTGCCGTTGACGCCCCCGAGGCACCCGTCGCACAGACGCTTGCCGTTCATCCGGCCGTCGCGCTCGTCGACTTTACCGGCTCTTCCGAGTTCGGCCGCTGGCTGCGCGAAAATGTCCGGGGCAAGCCGGTCTTCACCGAGGAAACCGGCATCAACACCATCGTCATCGACAGCACCGACGATTTTGCGGCGATGTGCCAGAACATCGCCTTTTCGCTGTCCCTCTACAGCGGTCAGATGTGCACGACCCCGCAGGACATTTTCGTCCCGCGCGGCGGCATCGAGACGAACGAGGGCCACAAGAGCCTTGACGAGGTCGCCTCAGGCATTGCCGCGGCGGTCGACGCATTGCTTGCCGATCCGGCTCGTGCCGCAGCAGTTTGCGGCGCAATCCAGAACCCGGCGACGCTGGAGCGGATCGACAAGGCGAGCAGCCTCGGCCGCATCATCCGCCCCAGCGCCCCCGTTGCCGGGCAGGAGGGTGCGCGCACCGCGACCCCGCTGATCCTGGCAGTCGATGCGACGGATGAGGCGGCTTATCCCAAGGAACAGTTCGGCCCGATCAGCTTCGTGGTATCCTGCGAAAATGTCACGGACGCGATCGATCGCGCCACGCGCGCGGCCCGCACGAAGGGCGGTATCACTGCGGCCCTCTACAGCCGCGACAGCGACCTGATCGACAAGGCGGCCGGGCTTTATGCGCAGGCCGGCGCTCCGCTCTCGGTCAACCTGACCGGCGGCATCTATGTCAACCAGAGTGCCGCCTTCAGCGATTTCCATGTCACCGGCGCCAACCCCGCCGGCAATGCCTGCCTGACCGATACGGCCTATGTCGCCCAGCGCTTCCGCGTTGTCTGCGTCCGCCGTCCGGCAGCGGCCTGAACCGCATTCCAAGGAGGATTTCATGTCGGAAGCCTATATCTGCGACTTCACCCGCACGCCGATCGGCCGCTATGGCGGCGCGCTGAAGGACGTCCGCGCCGACGACCTTGCCGCCCATCCGCTGCGCGTGCTGAAGGAGCGCAATCCCGGCATCGACTGGGAAGCGGTGGACGACGTGATCCTCGGCTGCGCCAACCAGGCAGGCGAGGACAATCGCGACGTGGCGCGCATGGCGGTGCTGCTGGCCGGCCTGCCGGTGAGCGTGCCGGGCACGACGATCAACCGCCTCTGCGGCTCTGGCCTCGATGCCGTCGGCATGGCGGCCCGCGCGGTCAAGGCCGGCGACGCCGAGTTCGTGATCGCCGGCGGCGTCGAGAGCATGACCCGCGCGCCCTTCGTCATGGGCAAGGCGACCGACGCGTTCTCGCGGCAGGCGGAGATCTTCGATACCACGATCGGCTGGCGTTTCGTCAATCCGGTGCTGAAGGCGCAGTACGGCGTCGACTCGATGCCGGAAACGGCAGAGAACGTCGCCGCCGAGTTCAACATTTCACGCGAGGACCAGGACCTCTTTGCGTACCGCTCTCAGCAGCGGACCAAGGCCGCGCAGGATGCCGGCTTCTTCGCCGGCGAGATTTCGCCGATCGAAGTCGCCGGCAAGAAGGGTGGGGTGACGACGGTCAGCGTCGACGAACATCCGCGCCCGGAGACGACGCCGGAACAGCTCGCCAAGCTGAAGGCGCCGTTCCGAAAAGAGGGCGGCTCGGTGACGGCCGGCAACGCCTCGGGCGTCAATGACGGGGCCGGCGCGCTGATCATCGCTTCGGAAGCCGCCGTCAAGCGCTACGGCCTGACGCCGCGCGCCCGTGTCGTCTCGGTCGTCTGCGCCGGCGTCGCTCCGCGCATCATGGGGATCGGTCCGGCCCCGGCGACCAAGAAGCTGCTTGAAAAGACCGGGCTCTCGCTCTCCGACATCGACCTGATCGAGCTGAACGAGGCCTTCGCCTCGCAGGGGCTTGCGGTGCTGCGCCAGCTCGGCCTGCCCGACGACGCCGAGCACGTCAACCCGCATGGCGGCGCCATCTCGCTCGGCCATCCGCTCGGCATGTCGGGTGCGCGCCTTGCCATGACGGCCGTCAGCGCCCTGGAAGGGCGTGGCGGCAAGCGGGCAATCGCCACCATGTGCATCGGCGTCGGCCAGGGGATCGCCGGATTGATCGAAAGGGTGTGACATGACCAGCCCTGCCCATCCCGTTTCCATCACCCGCCATGGCGGGGTCGCACTCCTCACCATCGATTACGCGCCCGTCAACGCGCTGTCCAAGGCGGTGCGCGAGGGGTTGCTTTTTGTCGCTTCGGAGGTGGCCTCGGACGACAGCGTCACCGCCGCCGTCCTCTATGGTGGCCCGGGCCGCTTCATTGCCGGCGCCGACCTGAAGGAAATGGCGCTGCCGCCGGACGAGCCGTTCCTGCCCGACGTGGTGGCGGCGATCGATGCGCTGGAAAAGCCGGTGGTCGCGGCGATCGACGGGGCTGCCCTCGGCGGCGGCCTCGAGATCGCGCTTGCCTGCGACTACCGCATCGCCGGTCCGAAGGCGATACTCGGCCTGACGGAAACGCGGCTCGGCATCATCCCCGGCGCCGGCGGCACCCAGCGGCTGCCGCGCCTGACCGGCATGGCGGCAGCCATCACCCTGATCGCCGAGGGCAAGATCCTGAAGGCGGCGGAAGCCGAAAAGCAGGGCATCATCGATCGCGTCGTCGAGGGCGACCTGCTCGCCGCCGCAATCGCAGCGGCGGAGACGATGGACAAGCGCCGCGTGCGCGAATTGCCGGTTCCCGAAGGCGACGAGGCCGAAGAGGAAGCGGCCGCCGCGGCAGCGATCTCCCGCGCCAAGGGCGTGCCGGCGGTGACAGAGGTCATCCCGATCATCCGCACCGCGCGCAATCCGGCCTTCTCCGACGGGCTAGCCACCGAGCGCGCCGCCTTCCTGCAGTTGCGGGAGAGCGCGGAAGCGAAATCCTTGCGCCACCTGTTTCTCTCCGAACGCGAGGTCTGGAAGGTGCCGGGGCTGCAGGGTGTTGCCGCCCGACCGGTCGCCAAGGTGGCCGTCATCGGCGCCGGCACGATGGGCGCCGGCATTGCCGTGGCGCTCGCCGATGCCGGACTGACGGTTACCGTCCTTGAACGCGACGAGGCGGCAGCCGCGACAGGCCGGGAAAGGGTGAAGGGGCTCTATGAGCGGCAGATCAAGAGCGGCCGCATCAGCAGCGAAATCATGGCCGAGCGGCTTGGCCGTCTGACGGTCGGCGCCGACTGGAACGTGCTCTCCGGGCAGGACCTCGTCATCGAGGCGGCCTTCGAGGACATGGCGGTGAAGACCGATATCTTCAGGCGGCTGGACGCGCTTTGCCGGCCGGGGGCGATCCTTGCTTCGAACACTTCCTATCTCGACCTCGACGCGATCGCCGCCGTGACGAAGCGGCCCGAAGATGTCGTTGGCCTGCATTTCTTTTCGCCGGCCAACATCATGAAGCTGCTGGAGGTGGTGCGGGGCGAGAAGACCAGTGGTGAAACACTTGCAACCGCGCTGGCGCTGGCGAAGAAAATCGGAAAGATTCCCGTCGTCGCCGGCAATTGCGACGGCTTCGTCGGCAACCGCATCTACGCCGTCTATCGCCGCCACGCCGAGTACCTGATCGAGGACGGCGCTTCGCCGGAACAGGTCGACGCGGCGCTGGAGGCCTATGGCTTTGCCATGGGCATCTTTTCCGTCTCCGACATGTCCGGCCTCGACATCGCCTATGCGATGCGCAAGCGTCGCGCCGCCGGCCGCGATCCGGGAGAGCGCTATGTGACGATCGCAGACACGCTGGTGGAGGCCGGCCGGCTCGGCCGCAAGACGGGCGCCGGCTGGTATGCCTATGACGCCGCCGGCAAGAAATCGGTCGATCCGATGACGACGCAGACGATCGAGGCCGCCCGCGCGGCAAAGGGCATTTCGCCCCGCGCCTTCACGCCGGAAGAGATCCAGCGCCGCCTCGTCGCCGTCATGGCGAACGAAGGCGCCAAGGTGCTTGCCGAGGGGATCGCGTTGCGCGCCTCCGACATCGATCTCGCCTTCGTCAATGGCTACGGCTTCCCGCGCCTGAAGGGCGGCCCGATGTGGGCGGCCGATCAGATCGGCCTTGCCCACATCCTCGAAGAGGTCGAGGCGGCGCACAAGGCCGGCGGTGTCGGCTCCGAGCCCGCTCCGCTTCTCATTGAACTCGCCGGCACGGGCAAGACCTTTGCCGCGTGGCGCCGCCACTGACGCGTGCCGCAAACAGGAGACCATGCCATGTCAACCATCCTGAAGAGCTATGTCGAGGACCGCTGGTTCACCCCGGAAGGCGGCTTTGCCGACATTCCGAGCGCGATCGATGGCCGCGTCGTCGCCCGCGCCTCGACCAAGGGCCTCGATTTCGCCGCAGCCCTTCGCCATGCCCGCGAGATCGGCGGGCCGGCGTTGCGCGCGCTCACCTTCCACGAGCGTGCAGGGATGCTGAAGGCCATCGCGGTCTATCTTAACGAGCGCAAGGAAGAGCTCTACCAGTTGGCCTTCGACACCGGTGCCACGCGCCGCGACAACTGGATCGACATTGACGGCGGCATCGGCACGCTGTTTGCCTATGCCTCGCGCGGCAAGAAGGAGCTGCCGAGCGAGCGCTTCGTCATCGAGGGCGAGACCGAGCCTCTGTCCAAGGGCGGCACCTTCGTCGCCCGCCACATCCTGACGCCGCTGACCGGCGTCGCCGTCCATATCAACGCCTTCAACTTCCCCTGTTGGGGCATGCTGGAGAAGCTGGCGCCGACGATCCTCGCCGGCGTGCCGGTGATCACCAAGCCGGCGACGGCGACCGCCTATGTGGCGGAAGCCTGCGTGCGGATGATCGTCGAAAGCGGCATCCTGCCGAAGGGCGCCCTGCAGTTCATCGCCGGCTCCACCGGCGACCTGCTCGACCACCTAACCGGCCAGGACGTCGTCTCCTTCACCGGCTCGGCCGACACCTCCGAAAAGCTGCGCAATCACCCGTCGATCTCGCGCAATGCGGTGCGCTTCATCGCCGAGCGCGATTCGCTGAACGCCGCGGTACTCGGACCGGATGCGGTGCCGGGCACGCCGGAGTTCGAGATTTTCGTCAGGGAAGTGGCGCGCGAGATGACGGTGAAGGCCGGGCAGAAGTGCACCGCGATCCGCCGCGTTCTCGTGCCCCGGGCGCAGGAGAAGGCCGTGACCGAAGCGCTGAAGGCGGCACTTGGCAAGGCTGTTCCCGGCGATCCGCGCCTCGACGAGACGCGGATGGGCGCCCTTGCCTCGCGCGCGCAGCGGGCATCGGTTGTCGAAGCGATCGAGGAATTGCGCAGCGAGGCGGAGATCGCCTTCGGCCACGTCGACATTCCCGAAGGCGAAGGCGCTTTCTTTGCGCCGGTACTCTTGCGTTGCGACCAGCCGCTGAAGGCGAAGAAGGTCCACTCGGTGGAGGCGTTTGGCCCGGTCGCGACGCTGATGCCCTATGACACGCTGGACGAGGCAGTCGAGCTGGTGAAGAAGGGCGAGGGCAGCCTCGTCGCCTCCGTCTACACCTATGACGCCGATGTCGCCGATGCGCTGATCTTCGGCATCACCCCCTATCACGGCCGCGTGCTGGTGCTCGACCGCGACTGCGCCAAGGAATCGACCGGCCACGGCTCGCCGCTGCCGGGTCTCGTGCACGGCGGCCCGGGCCGGGCCGGCGGCGGCGAGGAGATGGGCGGACTTCGCGGCGTATTTCACTACATGCAGCGCACAGCCCTGCAGGGCTCGCCCGGACGGATCGCCCAGATCACCCGGCGCTGGACGAAGGGTGCGGCCGCACCGGTCACGCCCGAGCATCCCTTCAAGCGCAACTATGAAGGGCTCAAGGTTGGCGAGACGGTGGAAACGCCGTCGCGCACGATCAGCCTGGACGACATCGAGCATTTCGCCCGCTTCACCGGCGACGAGTTCTATGCGCACATGGACGAGGAGGCGGCGAGCGCCAATCCGTTCTTCCCGGGCCGGGTGGCGCACGGCTACCTGATCCTGTCCTTTGCCGCAGGCCTGTTCGTCGATCCGGCGCCGGGCCCGCTGCTCGCCAACTACGGCCTCGACAACCTGCGCTTCCTGAAACCCGTCTCGCCCGGCGATTCGATCCGCGTGCGGCTGACGGTGAAGGACAAGAGGGCGGCACGCAGCCCGGAATACGGAGAGGTGCGCTGGGATGCCGAAGTCTTCAACCAGCACGACGAGACGGTCGCCCGCTATGACCTCCTGACGATGAGCGCCCGCACGGTCTGAGGCCAGGGGACTGACGCGAAGTCGCAGGCGGCCGCCCCTCCCGACGGGAAAGGCGGACACGCCCTGGGCCGCCGGGTCACAGAGCCCGAACGTAGCGTAAACCCGGACGTCGCTGCACCAGCGACGTCCGGCTTATCTCATGAACCGACGACTTGCAGCCGATGACCGTTCGGTCTTGCCAAAGATCGACCGGTTCCGTCGACCGACTAGCGAGCGGAATGTCCCGGCTCACTCGCCCGGCAGAATGTGCGCCGCCTCGGGGCGCCAGGACAGCCACACCTGGGCACCGGGTGAAAGATCCAGGTGCTCCAGTTCCTCATGGCTCTTCTGGGCCTTCAGCTCGAGCCCTCCCGCAGGGTTTTCGAGGTGAACGACAGCGGTGGCGCCGACGAATTCCTCGCCGACCACCGAAGCCCGCAGGGCGTTGCCGGTCTCCGGCCGCTGATTGCTCAGTTGGATCCGGTCATCCGAAACAACGAAGGTCGCCTTGTCGCCCTTGCCGAGCGCCTTGGCGGCGCCGGATACCGCGTCGAATTCGCCGGCCGGCGTCGCGATCCGGATCATCCCGTTTCCAGCCGTCGTCACCTGGCCGCTGAAAATGTTGGAGGAACCGAGGAACTCGGCCACGAATTTCGTTCGCGGAGCGCGGTAGATCTCCTGCGGGTTACCGATCTGCTCGATCCGGCCGCGGCTCATGATGACGACGCGGTCGGCCATCGAGAACGCCTCGGACTGACTGTGGGTCACATAGACGAAAGTGATCCCGAGTTCGCGCTGCAGATTGGAAAGCACCGTCTGCATCCGCACCTTCAGATGGGCGTCGAGCGCGGACAGGGGCTCGTCGAGCAGCAGGATTTCCGGCTCGGTGACCAGCGATCGGGCCAGCGCCACGCGCTGGCGCTGGCCGCCGGACAGGTGGGCGACGTTACGGTCGGCGAATTCTGTGATCTGCATCCGCTCGAGCCACTCGTCGACCCGGCGTTGCCGTTCCGCCTTCTCGATCTTGCGCATCCGCAGGCTGAACTCGACGTTCTCGCGCACGGTGAGGAACGGGAAAAGCGCCAGGCTCTGCCATACCATCGGCGTGTCGCGCTGCCATGTCGGCAGGTCGTTGATCCGTTTTCCAGCAAGCCGAATTTCACCTTCGGTCGGCGCCTCGAGGCCGGCCAGCATGCGCAGCGTCGTGGTCTTGCCGCAGCCGCTCGAACCCATGATCGCCAGGAACTCGCCCTTTCGGATCTCGAAATCGACGCGCTCGACGGCGAGGAACTGACCGAACTTCTTGATGACGCCGTCGAAGACGACCAATGCTTCCGTTGACATTCAGGGTTACTCCACTTTTCCGGCGGCTTTCGGCGCGGCACTGCGTTTCATGAGAAGGAGCTGGGCGAGCACCACAAGGGTCATCGAGACGAGGAACACGAAGGTGCCGATGACGTTGATGCGTGGGCTCACCTGGCCCTGGAGGAAGCCGAGGACCTTGACGGGCAGCGTCTCGTGCAGCCCGGATACGAACCAGGCGACTGCGAACTCGTCGAAGGACACGGCCATGGTGATGAACAGGGCGGCAAAGATGGCCGGCCGGCAGAACGGCACGATCACGTGCCGCATCGCCATCCACTCGGACGCGCCGAGGTTCCATGCCGCCGCTTCGAGTGAGGGATCCATCTGCGACAACCGCAGGCGAATGATCGCCATGGCGAACGGGGCGCACATCACCACGTGGGCGATGATCACCGAATAGATCTCGCCGGAAAGCCTGATGTTGGCCAGGAACGCCAGCATCGCCAGGCCGAGAATGACGACCGGAATGGTCGGCGGCAGCAACGCCAGCGCCAGGTAAACGGGCTTTCCGAAGAAGCGGTAGCGGAAGTCGGTGTAGGCGGCGCCGAAGCCGATGGCCGTGGCCGTCAGGGAGACGACAACGCCGGTCACCAGCGTGTTGCGCAGGCCCTCCCAGACGAGCGGATCGGCATAGACGGCTTCGTACCAGATGGTCGAGAAGCCGCCGAGCGGCATTGACGGGAAACGGTCGACGTTCAGCGAGAAGACGAAGCTCGCGGCGATCGGCGCGAAGATGAAGGCGAACGACAGTAGGATATAGAGCTTCAATCCCCAGTCGATCCATTGATTGCGGTTGTGTGGGCTCATCGTCCGCGCTCCCTGTAGGCGTAGCTCACGGCGGCGAAGGCGACGCAGAGCAGGGTTGCGATCATGGTCAGGGCGATCACCGCGGCGCGCGGCCATTGCTGCCCGGACTTGGTGGTGTCGGTGATCAGGATGGAGAGCGTCGGCGGATCACCGCCGCCGAGATAGAGCGGGCTGACGAAATCCCCGAAGGTGAGGATGAAGCAGAAGAGCGCGGCGATCACCAGCCCGACCTTGGCGGACGGCATGACGACCTCGAAGACGGTGCGCAGCCGGCCGCATTGCAGGTTGTGCGCCGCCTCGATCAAGGTCCTGTCGACGAAGATCAGGCTGAAGAGCTGCAGCAGCACCACCAGCGGAAAGCACAGGGTGAGATAGCCGACCATCACGCCGAAGTCCGAGTTCAGCATGGGAAACGGCCCAAGCCCGACCCGTGCCAGCGCCGCGTTGATGATGCCGTTGTCAGACAGGAATATCTGCCAGGAATAGACGCGGACGAGGTAGCTGGTGAAGAACGGGATGACCATCATGAAGATGGCCCAGCGCCGCGCGGTCGGCGACAGCTTGAAGGCAATGCCGTACGAGCAGGGAAAGGCAAGCACGCTGGCGACCATGGCTGCGACCGCCGACAGGATGACCGTCCTCAGGTAGGCCTGCCAGAAGACGGCACGTCCCAGGACGCGCGTCCAGTTGTCCGGATTGAAATCCGGCTCCATTCGGAAGTTCTTGACGGACCAGAAGCTCAAGGCGATCAGGAAGACGAGCGGAGCCAGAAAGAACATTACCTGCCAGATCGCCATCGGCAGTGAAAACGTCATCCCATACAGGGTAATCGATTTGCGCATTACGAATGTCCCGGCCACGGCAGACGAGTTGTTATCGCCCGGCGGTGGCGAATGATCCCAAGAGAAAGGGCGGGACTGATGCCCGCCCCCTCACGGCGCTGCGCGCAACCTTGCCGGAATCAGCGCGCTGACGTCCGGGGTAGCCGTATGGCTGCCGGCGATCACGTTGCCTTGTAGTCGGACCAGAAGTCGTTCCAGTCTTCAAGGCTCTGCTGCACCGGCAGCTGCCGGTACTTGATGCGGCCTGCGCGGATCAGATCCATCACGTTGCTCTCGTTGAGCAGCATGCCCTGACGCTTCGCCTCTTCCGGCGTTTCCTTGGCCAGCAGCTCCCATCCCTTCTTGTTCGGGATCAGGCAGGGATAGGCCGCCATGTTGGCCGACTTGACCTGGCCCTTGGCCGAGGTGATGTACTGGATCCACTTCTTGGCGAGATCGGCCTTCTGCGAGCCCTTGCCGATGGAGAAGGATTCGGTGAACTGCAGCCCGCCTTCCTCTGGGATTTGGGTGCGCACCTTGGCGCCGCCCTTTTCGAGGGCGCCGGTGATCCAGTCGCCGATGCCGGCCATGACCAGCATCTGTCCGTTCTGCAGCGACGAAAAGGTGCCGCCGTAGTCGAAGAAGCCGCCGATCTGCGGGCGCAGCGTCTTCGTTACTTCCTGCACTTTTTCCCAACCGGCTTCGTCGATGTCATAGGGAGAAGCATTGCCGTTCAGCAGGCTGATCTGGCCGAGATTGGGCAGGTGCCAGTCGAAATGGCCGACCTTGCCCTTGAGCTTCTCGTCCCAGTAGACCTTGTAGGTAGAGGCCTCTTTCTCGGTGATGGCCTCGGTGTTGTAGGCGACCCCGAGGAAACCGAAGCGGGTGATCACCGAATAGAGTTCGTCACCCTCCCAGTGGCCGGGGAACTTCTGGAACTCCGGAAAGAAGTCGTCGAACGGATAGTCGGCAGGATCGAGCTTCTCGATATAGCCGGCCGCATTGAGCTGCTGTACGTATTCGGCGTCCGACAGGATGATGTCGAAGGTTCCGGGAGGAGACTGGGCGATCAGCCCCAGCATGTTGTCGCCGCCGGTATAGTATTTCGGCTTGAACTTGACGTTGTGCTCGGCCTCGAACTCGGCCACGACGTCCGGTTCGGCGTGACCGTACCAGGCGAGCATGTTCAATTCGACCGGCGCGGCAAAAGCCAGCCGGCTCACGAAGGGCGTGGCGAGCGCGCTACCGCCGAGGACGGCAGCACCCTTCAGAATTGTGCGCCGACTATGGCATCCTGAAAGTGTTTTCTTGATAGACATTGAAGTTCCCCTAGTTCTGTTGTTTCCAGAAATCGTAGTAAGGGGC
The DNA here is from genome assembly GCF_003046475.1 of Mycoplana dimorpha. Classification (GTDB taxonomy): domain Bacteria; phylum Pseudomonadota; class Alphaproteobacteria; order Rhizobiales; family Rhizobiaceae; genus Mycoplana; species Mycoplana dimorpha. The sequence goes on along the minus strand of NZ_PZZZ01000003.1, from coordinate 100,619 downwards.
AATACATTTGGAAAATTAATTCTAATAATTTTCGCATTAGCCTCGCTTATTGGCGCACCAGCTCCACCCGGTTCATCGCCACGGGGGACACGCCGGCTTCATCCAAGCGTGCGATGACATGATTGACCAGTCCGATACCGGCATCGGACAGGCGCGGATGCTTGTAGAACAGGCCGACCCGGATCTCGGCCAGCGGCGGGAATCCGTCCCGCTCGTCAAGCGCCCGCATCCCCGGGAGCATCGTATAATGCGTCAGCGCACTGACGCCGAGCCCGTTGATCACGGCGTTCTGGAGGCCGGAGATGCCCGACCCGGTATAGGCCACGCGCCAGCGGATCTGGGCATTGTCCAGGGCCTGGATCATCCGCGCGCGGTAGGCGCAGCCTTCCGGGTGCGCGGCCAGCGGAATGCCGAGCAACGGGTCGAATGTGGCGTTTTCGGCCGCCGCCCAGATGGGCCTCTCGATCCAGGAGCGCGACAGATACTGTGACTGCTCGTTATTGACCATGGCAACGGCGAGGTCGAGTTCATCGGAGCGCAAGCGATCAAGGATCTCGGCGCTCCATCCGCAGTGCAGTTCGAGCGAGATGTCCGAATGCTGCCGGGTATACTCGGTGATCAGTCCCTGGAGGAATGCCACGGCATAGTCGTTCGGCAGGCCGACGCGGAGAACGCCCGCAATCTTCGAGCGATTGAAGTAGGACCCGGCTTCATCGTTGAGGCGCAGGATTTCCCGGGCATAGCTCAGAAGGATCTCGCCTTCTCCGGTCAGAACGAGCGCCCGGCCGACCTGCTTGATGATCGGCGCGCCGACAAGTTCCTCGAGCCGGCGGATCTGCAGGGAGACGGCCGGCTGGGTCCGGCCGAGCGCGTCTCCGGCCTTGGTGAATGCCCCGAGGTCGATGACCGAGACAAAGGTACGCAAAAGATCAGTCTGAAAATTGACGAAGTTGCGCATTTACATTTCTCATGGAGCAATGACGATAATAAATTTCACATATCGAATCGGGAAACGCAAACATTCTTCCTCTCATGGAGAAGGAGGAGAATGGACATGCCTGCCGATTCAGTTTTTGCCGCGGAATTGCCCTGGCCGGACTACGACGCCAAGGTCAGGGACGGGACCGTTCCGATCCTGATCCCGATCGGCTCGATGGAGCAGCATGGCCATCATATGCCGATGCATGTCGACGTGCTTCTGCCGGTCGAATTTGCCCGCCGGGTCGCAGAATCGATCGGCGCTCTGGTGGCGCCACCCTTCACCTACGGGTACAAGTCGCACCAGAAATCCGGCGGCGGAAACCACCTTCCCGGCACGACCAGCCTCGATGGCGCGACGCTGGTCGCGGCCTTGCGCGACGTGATCAAGGAATTCGCCCGGCATGGGGTTCGTAGAATCTGTCTGGTGAACGGCCATTTCGAGAATTCCTGGTTCATCATCGAGGGCATCGACCTGGCGCTGCGCGAACTGCGCTGGGGCGGCATCGACGACGTGAAGATCGTGGTGTTGTCCTATTGGGATTTCGTCGACAAGGCGACGATCGCGAAGCTCTACCCGGACGGCTTTCCCGGCTGGGAAATCGAACATGGCGGCGTACTTGAGACATCGCTGATGCTGGCGCTGCATCCGCATATGGTGCATCTCGAGCGTGCCATCGAGCATGCGCCCGCCAGTTTCCCGCCTTATGACGTCTATCCGCCGAAGCCCGAATGGACGCCGCAGAGCGGCACGCTTTCCTCGCCCAAACAGGCTTCCGAGGAAAAAGGACGGATCCTGCTCGATGTCTGCGTCCGAGGCATCGTCGATGCGCTGCGTACCGAGTTTCCCGGCTGACGAGCCAGCATTCCGACTGCCGACAAAAAGGGCCGCCGACACCGGGCGGCCCTCCTTTTCGGCCTGAGCCGTGCTCAGTTGCGAATGACGTTGTGCTCGGGGCCGAAGGGGAAGCCGGTGATGTTCTCGGCGCCATCCTCCTTGACGATCAGGATGTCGTGCTCGCGGTAGCCGCCGGCGCCGGGCATGCCTTCGGGCAGCATCACCATCGGCTCCATCGACACCACCATGCCGGGCTCCAGCACCGTATCGATGTCCTCGCGCAGCTCCACGCCGGCTTCGCGGCCGTAATAATGGCAGAGCACGCCGAAGGAGTGGCCGTAGCCGAACGAGCGGTACTTCAGGAGATCCCACTCGCGGTACATCTCGTTGAGCTCGATGGCGATGTCCTTGCAGCGGGCGCCGGGCTTGATGAGTTCGAGACCGCGGCGATGAACGGCGACGTTCTTCTCCCAGATGTCGAGGCTGGCGTCGTCGACGTGATCGCAGAACAGCGTCCGCTCCAGCGCGGTGTAGTAGCCGAAGATCATCGGGAAGGTGTTGAGCGACAGGATGTCGCCCGACTGGACGATGCGGTTGGTCACCGGGTTGTGGGCACCGTCGGTGTTGATGCCGGACTGGAACCAGGTCCAGGTGTCCATCAATTCGACGAACGGATGCGACTTGGCGATCTCGCGGATCATCGCATTGGTGGTGGCGATCGCCACCTCATGCTCGGGCACGCCGGCCTTGACGGCGGCCACGCAGGCGGCACCGCCGACGTCGCAGACGCGGGCGCCCTCGCGGATCAGCTTCTGCTCCTCAAGCGACTTGATGGTGCGCATCCACATCGAGGGCTGGCCGACATCGACGAACTCGACGCCGGGCAGCGCCTCCTCGAGCGTGCGGCGGAAATCGAGCGTAACGTGGTCGAACTCGATGCCGATCCGCTTGGCGCCCGGGGTGAGCTGGCGGACGGCCTGGTAGAAGTTGTCGCGACGCCAGTCGGTGTAGGTGATGTTGTCGCCGAAGCTGCGGCGCCACGGCTGACCACCGTCGATGCCCGCCGAGATCGTCGTGGCGTTGTTGTGGTCGATCACCATGCCGTACTTGCGGCCGAAATAGCAGTACAGCCATCCCGAATAGTAGTTGATGCAGTGATAGGAGGTGAACAGGGCCGCATCGACCTTGTTCTCGGCCATCCATTTGCGCACGTCGTTCTGGCGGCGCGTCATCTCGGCGTCGGAGAAGGGTGAATAGTCCTTCTCGCCATTATGCCATTTCATCACGTGCAGCATGTCGTCGGTCATCGCATTCCTCCATTGCCTGGGACCTTAGATGGCGCTGACGTTAATGGGACGGCTCGCATCAGGAAAATTTATTCACCTGATGTCGTCATTTCAAAGAATTATACTGGGCATCGCACGGCTTGAGCGACTGCAAATCAGCACCGGGCGCGCCCCGCAGCGGCATCAATCGACGCAAAGCGCCGCAAATAGAAGCATTTGGCGAATAAATTTTCGCTGCAGCGTGTGACACCAGTACACTGACGGCCGGATCAATGCCTGGGAGGAGCACATGATCAGCAATATGTCGCGCTTGACGGCGCCGGCTGAGGTAATCGCTTCAGCCAGCACCGCCCGCTGGAAGCTCCTGGTCAATTACCTTGCTCGGCTGGTCGCCGCCGCGAGCACGGAGGACGGGAGAGCGGACGCAGATGCGCCGCCTGTCCCGATCTTTTGCTGCGGGATAGGACGGCCTGTTTACGTTCATCCTCCGGCAGCGCAGCAGCGTTCGCAACCTGCCGAATGACAACACCGCCGCGGCGCTGCTCGGGGCGCGCAAAACGTTGTTTCCTTGCTCAGCAGACGGGCCCTGTATTCCACAGCACCGTCGGCTGACTGAATTGCCAGAGTGAACCAAAGGGAACGGCGTTCATCCGGATCGGAGATAATGCATGCCCTTGTTTGTGACGGCGCGCCGTTTTAAGGCGACGTTACATTCTCGGGGGAAACGAAATGCACCGAGCCGTTCAATGGCAGCGGGTTGAAGGCCTGATCATATTTGTTGTTGGACTTCTGCTGTTGCGGCAGGCCAACACCGATCTGCCCTGGTGGGCTGCAGTGCTGATCTTCTTTGCCCCGGACCTCAGTTTCGCCGGATACGCCTTCGGGCCGAAGGTAGGCGCCTTCTGTTACAATGCCGTTCACGTCTACGCGTTCGGGCTGGCGTTCTTCGCTGCCGGCCTGTTGACGTCCAACCCCACCTTGTGGTCGCTCGGCGCTCTGTGGATGGCCCATTCCGGCTTCGACCGGATGCTCGGCTACGGACTGAAGGCGCAGGAGGGATTCACGTTCACCCACCTCGGACGGATCGGACAACACGCCGGCAAGTGACGGCGTGTTGAGGGTAAGGCGTCAGCAACCGGGGGCCCCGCGGCGCTCGGCGACCTGCCCCAGCCTCAGTGGCGGAAGTGGCGCATGCCGGTGAACACCATCGCGACGCCGGCGTCGTCGGCCGCGGCGATCACCTCGGCGTCACGCATCGAGCCGCCCGGCTGGATCACCGCGGTGGCGCCGGCGGCAATCGCCGACAGCAGGCCGTCGGCGAACGGCAGGAACGCTTCCGACGCAACCGCTGAACCGCGGGTCAGCGGCTCGGCCAGTCCCATCGCCTTGGCGGCCTCCTCGGCCTTCATGCCGGCGATCCGCGCCGAATCGACGCGGCTCATCTGCCCGGCACCGATGCCCGCCGACTGCCCGTCCTTGGCGTAGACGACGGCATTCGACTTGACGTGCTTGGCCACTTTGAAGGCGAACTTCATGTCCTGAAGTTCCTGCGCCGTGGGTGCGCGCTTCGTCACCACCTTCAGCTCCAGATCCTCGACCATGCCGTTGTCGCGCGTCTGCACGAGCAGGCCGCCGGAGACGGTCTTGGCGGTGATACCCGGCGTGCGCGGATCCGGCAGGCCCCCGGTCACCAGGAGGCGCACATTGGGCTTGGCGGCCATGACGGCCCGCGCCGCCTCGTCGGCGTCCGGCGCGATGATGACCTCGGTAAAGAGCTTGACGATTTCGCCGGCCGTCTCACCGTCCAGCGTCGAATTCAGGGCGATGATCCCGCCAAACGCCGAGACCGGGTCGCAGGCAAGCGCCCGCATGTAGGCTTCCTTCAGGGTCGGGGCGGTCGCCACCCCGCACGGATTGGCGTGCTTGATGATGGCGCAAGCCGGGCCATTCTCGGGACGGAACTCGGCGACGAGCTCGAAGGCCGCATCGGTGTCGTTGATGTTGTTGTAGGACAGCTGCTTGCCCTGCAGCAGCGTCGCGGTGGCGACACCCGGCCGGTTCTCGTCGGTCAGGTAGAACGCCGCCTTCTGATGCGGGTTCTCGCCATAGCGCATCTCTTCCTTCAGGACGCCGCCGACCGTGCGGTACTGCGGGACTGCAATGTCGAGGGCCTCGGCAAACCAGTTGGCGATCGCGGTGTCGTAGGCCGCGGTGCGGGCATAGGCCTTCGCAGCCAGGCGCTGGCGAAAGGCGTACGTCGTGCTGCCGTGCGCCAGTTCCTCGAGAAGGGCGGAATAGTCGGCGGGATCGGTGACGATCGTCACATAGGCATGGTTCTTGGCGGCGGCACGGATCATGGCGGGGCCGCCGATGTCGATGTTTTCGACGGTGGTCGGGTAGTCGCCGCCTTTGGCGCGCACCTCTTCGAACGGATAGAGATTGATGACGGCGAGATCGATCGGGCCGATGCCGTGCGCCTTCATCGCCTCGACGTGCTCGGCATCGTCGCGGATCGCCAGCAGGCCGCCATGAACATTTGGGTGAAGGGTCTTGACGCGACCGTCCATGATCTCGGGAAAGCCGGTCACCTCGGAGACGTCGGTGACGGGAACGCCGGCATCCGCCAGCGCCTGGTGGGTGCCGCCGGTGGAAAGAAGCCGCACACCGCGCTCTGCCAAGGCGCGCGCGAACTCGACGATCCCCGTCTTGTCGGAGACGGACAGCAGCGCGGTGCGGACCTCCACGCGATCGGGTGCGGGAATTTTCTTCGAGGCGACGGCCATGGTACTCTCCGGGAGGTGGGGGCCGGCGTCCGAGCATGCCGCCGGCGGAATGCATGGGGACCCGTTAACACACGAGCGACCCCGTGGAAACCGCCAATCCGCCCTTAGTCGCGCCGCATCAGCCACTGGACCTCGGGGATACCCGTGAGCGGCATGGTGAGGGTCAGCTGGCGGGCCGCGCGCACACCGGAGGGATCGGCGAAGAACACGTCGTCCTCCTCGACGACAACGGCGTCGAGGCAGGAGAACGTCCAGCTTTCGCCGTCGGGCGCTGCCAGCCGGACCTCGTGCTGGTTCATTGGGAAGATGCGGATCGCCGGATGGACATGGAAGCGCACCACAGCAACATCCCGTCCCCCCTTGGGCAGGGTGCCGTCCGGCCTGACGAACCGTTCCAGCCCGCGAATTTCCGTCCCCTTGGCGCTCAGGTGGATGTCACGCTCGTAAAGCAGACCGAACTTTTCGCGGTAGCCGTCATGCCGCGCCCGCAGGTCTTCGGCCCCGGTTTCTCCGGCCTGGCGGGTGATGTCGATCTCCGACACCCCGCCGAAGATAATGGGCCCAAGGAAGCGCGACGCCGACAGGCTTGCCGAGGAGGTATCGTTCAGGGTCGCCACCGAGTGGGCGGCCGTGGCGCGGGACAGCTGCCGGATTTTCTCACCGGCAAACCGCGGCATCCCGGAATTGACGAAATAACGATGCCGCCCCGAAGACATCTCAAGCGACAGGCAGCCGGCCCCCGCCGTGTTGGACAGCGGGGTGGAGAGCGGCTTGCCGGTATCGACGATGATCGTGGTTTCACCGGCGGCGAGCCTTGCATAGCCGGATTGCGGCAAGGCGCGGAACGGTGCGCCCGCCGTCTCATCGTAGCGCAGCACCGACAGAAGTTCGTTCGCCATCGTGTAGGTGGCGCCGTTGAACAGCGCCAGTTCCCCGCCCTGATGGCGGAAGAAGCGCAGGGCAGGGTAGATGCGATCGATGCACGGGATGAGGCGCTGCGGCACATCGTGGCCGAGATTGACATAGGTCTGACGCAGCGGCAGCAGGTCGAAGAGCAGATCCAGGCCGACGCGGGGATTGCGGGAGACGTGACCGCCGTCTGCAAGGATCTGCCTGTCGAGTTCGCGATCGAGGTGCCGCGCCGCCCGCCTGATGGCCGCATTGGAGTGCGGCATGGCGATCGAGGCCATGGCCAGGGCGATGCGCGCCTGCAGGCGCGGCTCGCCGTCACGGATGACATCAGCGATGTGGCGCAGGTACCGCACCTGGAAGGCGAGGCTCTTGAGGAATCGGCGATAGAAGCGGTAGTCGGCGTCGCGCAGCACGACCGGTGAGTGCGACAACCAGGCGATAATTCGCTGGGCGATGACCTCCGGGTGCCAGGCCAGGCCGGCGATGACGCGCCCATGCGTCTGCATCCAGTCGTCGATGACCGTGCGCACGACAGCGGAAGCGACGTCCTTTTCGGCCATGCGCATGTGGCGAAGCCAGCCGAAGCAATGGAGCCGACGCGCGAATTCCTCGGATGGCAGGTCGAGCGCGAAGGGAGACTCGCCTTCGCAATCCAGCATCCGCCCCGCCAGCGGAAACCGGCCGGCGATTATTTCCTCGGCGGTGAAGGCGTCGGCTGGCCGCAGATCGGTGGGCGCAACCACCAGCCGGTCTGGCGTGCGGCCGGCAAAACGCAGAGCGCTGACACGACCGACAGCCAAACGCTGCGAAAAGCGCCTCCACGCCTCGGATGCGTAAAGGCAGGCAAGCCTGTGCCGGTCTGAAAGCCGCATTGTTAACAAACTCTTTCCCCGCCTGCACCATTGGTAGGCACAGGATGCAATGGCGTCAATTCACCCGCCGATGCACGTTGTTGATGAGGGCGGGCCGCAAGAGGCGGTTTAGGCCAAGATGGCAGCGGCGCCGATCAGTCCGCCCGCCGCAGCAGCACGGCGTAAAAGCCGTCCAGTCCGCCTGCGGTGGCACCGTGGCCCGGCAGCATGGCCGGCGTCGTGCGAATTTCGCCGAGCGGCGAGACAGCCTCTCCCAGGCCGGGCCACCGCTGCGGATCGATCGCGACCCGCGACCAGCCGAAAACGTCGGCTAGCACCCGTGCGGTGACCTCCTCGCCCTCCAGCGGGTCCAGCGAGCAGTTCGAGAACACCAGGTGACCGCCCGGCCGGACCAGTGTCATCGCATGACGGAGCATTCTCTCTTGCAGTCCGGCGAGCTTCGCGATGTCCTGTGGTCCCTTCGTCCACAATACGTCGGGATGGCGGCGGATCGTTCCCGTCGAGGAGCAGGGGGCGTCGAGCAGCACGGCATCGAACGGGGTCTCGGGCTGGAAATCCAGAAGGTTGGCCTCGACGGTTTGGACCGGCAGGGAAAGGCGGGCGAGGTTTGCCTGCAACCGCTTCAGGCGGCTTGTCGACTGGTCGATCGCCGTGACGTCGGCGCCGGCCAGCGCCAGCTGCGCCGTCTTGCCGCCCGGCGCGGCACAAAGATCGGCGACCCGCTGCCCGGCAAGCTCGGGAAACAAACCTGCGGGAATCGCGGCCGCGGCATCCTGCACCCACCATTCGCCTTCGGCGAAGCCGGCCAGTTCCGGGATCCTGCCGGAGAACGCCGCAAGCCGCACCGATCCGGTCGGCAGCACAAGCCCGCCGAGCCGGTCGGCCCAGCCCTCCGGGTCTGACCTGACAGTGAGGTCAATTGCCGCCGGCTCGAGCAGCGAATCGGCGATCCGCCGCGCGTGCTCATCGCCGTAGACCTGCACCAGCCGATTGAAGAACCAGGATGGGACGACCGGGATGGCATGCGTCGCGGTCAGGTGCGCCACCTTCTCGCGAGCCAGGCGACGGAGCACTGCATTGACCAGATTGGCGAAGCGTCGGCTGCGCGGATCGGCGCGCGCCTGTTCCACTGCGAGATCGACAGCGGAATGGTCCGGCACGTCCAGGTAGAGAATCTGGGCTGCCGCCACCGTAAGCACGTGATAGAGCGAGCGGGCGCCCTCCGGCAGCGGCGTCTCCACGAGCGAATCAATGATCGCCTGAATACGGGGCAGGTGGCGCAGGGCCGTATTGAGGACAGCGCGCACCAGGGCCCGATCCGACTCGCTGAGCGCCCGATAGGCGGGATTGCCGTGCTCGACGTCGAGCATGCCGTCGAGCGGGGTCTGCCGATCGACGACAGCAGCGAGAAGCTTGGCCGCCGCTTGCCGGGATTGCAGCCCAGGCTTCTCCGCTCTGGGGTCCGCACTGGAGCCGCTTGCACGGGGCGCCGGCCTTTGTTTCGGATGCGATTCGTTTCGGCTGCGCTCGGATGTCAAGACCAGGGACCTTTCGGTGGCTGCGAACCACCGCGTCCCCAGCCGGTTGTCGGAACGGAACGCGATTTGCGTGCCGGCTTAGCAGCCGCGACCGGGCCCGTCGAGGTCTGGCGCATGTCCGTAGCCATCGCCTCGAGGGCAGCGATCCGGTTTTCGGTGTCCGGATGGGTCGAAAACAGGTTGTCCATCCGCGCCCCCGACAGCGGATTGATGATGAACATGTGCGCCGTCGCCGGGTTGTGCTCGGCCTCTTCGTTGGGAATGCGGCCGGCTGCGATCGCGATCTTCCGCAACGCCGAAGAGAGCCACAGCGGATTGCCGCAGATCTCTGCGCCCCGGCGGTCGGCGGAATATTCGCGTGTCCGGCTGATCGCCATCTGCACCAGCATGGCGGCGAGAGGCGCGACGATCATGGCGACCAGCATGCCCACGAAGCCGAGCGGATTGTTGTTCTCGCGGTTGCCGCCGAAGAATAAGGCAAAGTTGGCCAGCATCGAAATGGCGCCGGCAATGGTCGCCGTCACCGTCATCGTCAGCGTGTCACGGTTCTGGACATGGGCGAGTTCGTGGGCCATCACGCCGGCCACCTCCTCGTAGGAAAGCGCTTGCAGGAGGCCGGTCGAGGCGGCAACGGCGGCATTTTCCGGATTGCGTCCCGTCGCGAAGGCGTTCGGCTGGGCGCTGTCGATGACAAAGACGCGCGGCATCGGCAGGCCGGCACGTTGCGCGAGATCGCGAACGATTCCGTAATATTCCGGGGCGCTGCGTTCATCGACCTCCTGGGCGCCATACATCGACAGCACCATCTTGTCGGCATTCCAATAGGAGAAGAGGTTGGTGGCGGCGGCAATCAACAGCGCGATCATCATGCCGCTTTTGCCGCCGATCAGAAAACCGACGGCCATGAAGAGCGCTGTCAGGAAGGCCAGCAGCATTGCCGTTCGGACGAGATTCATGGGAAGCCTCCAACTGTACCGGTGCGGCGATGTTTCACGTGAATCAGCGCTTTGCCGGTGGTGATCTTGCGCCTATATGATGGGAAAGACGAAGGCTCAGTTCAATATGGACAAGACTTTGGACAAAATCTTGCAGAGCGACAACGACAACGCGATGGGAAGCGGCCGCGTCCTTCCCCCGGCTGCGGTCCGGGCACTTGAGGAGGCCGCGGCGCGACGTGCGGCCGAAACGCAGCAGCCGCTCCCGCGTGAGATCGGCGGGCGGGGAGGACTCGACCCGGCGCGCTTCGGTGACTGGGAGATCAAGGGCCGGGCAATCGATTTCTAAGATTAGTTTCCCATTGCCAGCGGCATGAATGCGGAATATATTCCTTTCATGCACATGTTCGCTCCCTGCTTTGTTGCTGCCCTTGGCGTAGTCTTTCCGGTCGCCGTTGCGAAAGCCGCTGACCGCCATCGCGTTTTCGGCCCCGTGGCCGCGGAAGTGCTCCGCATTGTCGACGGCGACACGCTGCTGGTGTCGGCGCGGCCATGGCCGCAACAGACTGTCGAGGTTTTTGTCCGCCTGCGCGGCATCGACGCGCCGGAAATGAAGGCCAGGTGCAGGCAGGAGCGTGAGGCCGCCACTGCGGCGCGGGACCGGCTGGTACGATTGGCCGGCGAAGGGACGTCGCTGCTGCTGACGAACGTAACGGGCGACAAATATTTTGGTCGCGTCGTTGCCGACGTCGAGTTGCCGGACGGCTCCAATCCGGCTCACGACCTCATCGCCGCCGGGCTGGCGCTGCCGTATGACGGCGGCCGCAAGACGTCGCCGCGCTGCGGCGACGCTCCCTGAGGGGTAGGTGAGGGGTCAAGTCAGCCCCACGAAACTTGCATTCAGACCGCAGCCTTGTTCTGGCGGTTGGCGATCAGATCATCGACAACCGCCGGATCGGCAAGCGTCGAGGTGTCGCCCAGCGCCCCGAAGTCATCCTCGGCGATCTTGCGCAGGATACGGCGCATGATCTTGCCGGATCTGGTCTTCGGCAGACCCGGTGCGAACTGGATCTTGTCCGGCGTAGCGATCGGTCCGATCTCCTTGCGCACGTGCTTGATGAGGTCCTGGCGCAGCGCGTCCGTACCATCCTGGCCGGCCATGAGCGAAACGTAGCAGTAGATGCCCTGTCCCTTGAGGCTGTGCGGGTATCCCACGACCGCGGCCTCGGATACGAGGTGGTGGGAAACGAGCGCCGATTCCACCTCCGCCGTGCCGAGGCGGTGGCCCGATACGTTGAGCACGTCGTCGACGCGGCCGGTGATCCAGTAGAAGCCGTCCTCATCCCGGCGGCAGCCATCACCGGTGAAATACTTGCCCTTGTAGGTGGAAAAATAGGTCTGAATGAAGCGCTGGTGGTCGCCGTAGACAGTCCGCATCTGACCCGGCCAGCTGTCGGCGATGCAGAGATTGCCGTCGGCCGCTCCCTGGAGCACGTTGCCGTCGGCGTCGACGAGCTCGGGCTTGACGCCGAAGAACGGCCGAGTCGCCGACCCCGGCTTCAACTCGGTGGCGCCCGGAAGCGGCGTGATCATGATGCCGCCGGTTTCGGTCTGCCACCAGGTATCGACGATCGGGCAGCGGCCCTCGCCGACGACGTGGTAGTACCATTCCCACGCCTCGGGATTGATCGGCTCCCCGACGGAGCCGAGCAGGCGCAGCGATGAACGCGAGGAGCGCTGAACGAAGGCGTCCCCGGCCCCCATCAGCGCACGGATCGCCGTCGGCGCAGTGTAGAAGATATTGACCTTGTGCTTGTCGACCACCTCCCAGAACCGCCCGGCATCCGGGAAGTTCGGCACGCCCTCGAACATGAGCGTCGTCGCCCGGTTCGCCAGCGGCCCGTAGACGATGTAGGAATGGCCGGTGACCCAGCCGACGTCGGCCGTGCACCAGTAGATATCGCCATCCTGATAATCGAAGACGTATTTGTGCGTCATCGAGGCATAGACGAGATAGCCGCCGGTGGTGTGCAGAACACCCTTCGGCTTGCCGGTGGAACCGGAGGTGTAGAGGATGAAGAGCGGGTCTTCCGCCTTCATCTTCGCCGGCGGGCAGTCGCGCGCAACGCTTGCGACCTCCTCGTGATACCAGAGGTCGCGGCCAGGGGCCCAAGCGGTCTTGCCCCCGGTGCGGCGGACAACCAGCACCTTGTTGACGATGACATACTGCTTGGCCGCGATGTCGATGGCCGTGTCGGTGTTCTCCTTCAGCGGTATCGGCTTGCCACCGCGCACGCCTTCGTCGCAGGTGATGACGAAGGTCGACTGGCAGTCGACGATGCGACCGGCGAGCGCATCCGGTGAAAAACCGCCGAAGACGACCGAATGGATCGCGCCGATGCGGGCGCAGGCGAGCATCGCGTAGGTCGCCTCCGGGATCATCGGCATGTAGATGGTGACGCGGTCGCCCTTCTTGACACCGTGCTTCTTCATCACGTTGGCCAGCCGGCAGACGTACTCGTGGAGTTCGTTGTAGGTGATTTTCTTGTCGATGTAGGGGTTGTCGCCCTCCCAGATGATCGCCACCTGGTCGCCGTGGGTCTTCAAGTGCCGGTCGATGCAGTTGTAGGACACATTGGTGATGCCGTCCTCGAACCACTTGATGGAGACCTTGCCGGAAAACGACGTGTTCTTGACCTTGGTATAAGGCTTGAACCAGTCGATCCGCATGCCGTGCTTGTCCCAGAAGCGTTCGGGGTTATCGACGCTCTCGCGATACCATTTCAGATAGGTATCGTTGTCGATCAGCGCCCGATTTTTCGCGGATTTCAGGACCGGATAGGTCTTGGCAGACATGAAATTCTCCTCAGCGCAGATGGTCGGGTCAACTCCTCCGACCCGTCGATTTCGCCATTCATATCAGGTCAAGGCCTTACGGCAATTAGACAAAGGTCATTTGTCACTTGAAGAATTGCATTTCCGCGACAGCAGCGTTATAGAGGTGCACAATTCCCGGAAATCAGTGGTTATACCCCACGGCCCGCGACACCGGCGCGGACGCACAGAAGGATTGTATCCATGGCCCAACAACTGCTCATGCCAAAGGCGACTGCCGTCTGGCTGGTCGACAACACGGCGCTGTCGTTCGACCAGATCGCCCAGTTCTGCAAGCTGCACCCGCTTGAGGTCAAGGCGATTGCCGACGGCGAATCGGCCCAAGGCATCAAGGGTCTCGACCCGATCGCCACCGGCCAGCTCTCCCGCGACGAGATCGCCCGCGCCGAAGCAAACCCCAACCACAAGCTGAAGCTTTCCGAGCCAAAGGTGCGCGTACCGGAATCCAAGCGCAAGGGCCCGCGCTACACACCGGTCTCCAAGCGCCAGGACCGGCCGAACGCCATTCTCTGGCTGGTTCGCAACCACCCGGAACTGAAGGACGCGCAGATTTCGCGCCTCGTCGGCACGACCAAGTCGACGATCGAGCAGATCCGTGAGCGCACCCACTGGAACTCCGCCAACCTGACGCCGATGGACCCGGTCACGCTCGGCCTGTGCTCGCAGATCGACCTCGACCTCGAGGTCGAGCGCGCTTCCAAGGGGCGGCCGCTGCCGACCGCAGCCGAGGTCGGCGCCACCCTGGCATCCGCGCAGGAGACCGAGAAGCTCCCCTACGAAAGCCACGAGCGCGAGGAGGAGAAGGAAATCGACGCCGAGGCGGTCTTCGCCAAACTCAAGTCGCTGAAGTCGACGCGCCAGGAAGACGAAGACGACAACTTCTGAGCGGCGCGCGCCTCAATGCCACTCAAGCCCGGCCGTTTCTCCGACGGCCGGGCTTTTTGTTTGCCGCCGCTGAGATGACCCAGAGAGCGGCTTTGCCCTGAAGCCGGATCGGCCCTGGTCCGCAATCAGGTTCTTTTTCCTGCAACCGCCACCCGCTTCCGGGCGATGTGCGTCAAATGCCAATACCCCGCGCCTGCAGCGCCTCGCGGATTTCGTCGAGGATCGTCGGATCGTCGATCGTTGCGGGCATTTTCCACGCCTCGCGGTCCGCGATCTTCTGCATCGTCCCGCGCAGGATCTTTCCGGAACGGGTTTTCGGCAGCCGCTTGACGCAGACAACCGTCTTGAACGCCGCCACCGGGCCGATCCGCTCCCGGACGAGCGTCACCACCTCCTGCTCGATTAACGATGATTCACGTGAAACACCGCTGTTGAGCACGAGGAAGCCGGCCGGGATCTGGCCCTTCACGGTGTCGGCGATGCCCACCACCGCACATTCGGCGACGTCGGGATGGCTGGCGCAGACCTCCTCCATCGCGCCGGTCGAAAGGCGATGGCCGGCCACGTTGATGATGTCGTCGGTCCTCGCCATGATGAAGACGTATCCGTCCTCGTCGATATAGCCGGCATCGGCGGTCTTGTAGTAGCCCGGGAATTCAGCAAGGCAGGTGGTGTGGAACCGCTCGTCGGCGTTCCAGAAGGTTGGCAGGCAACCTGGGGGGAGGGGGAGCCTGACGACAATGTTGCCGAGCGTGCCGGGGCCGACCGGATGACCGGCGTCGTCGACCACATCGATGTGATAGCCGGGCAGCGGCACTGACGGTGACCCGTGTTTGACGGGCAGCAGGCCAAGCCCGAGCGGATTGCCGGCCATCGGCCAGCCGGTCTCCGTCTGCCACCAGTGATCGATCACCGGAATCCCGAGCACCCGCTCGGCCCATTGCAGCGTATCGGGATCGGCGCGCTCGCCGGCCAGGAACAGGCAGCGCAGGGAGGACAGGTCGTAGCCGGCGACCAGCGCGCCTTCCGGATCTTCCCGCCGGATCGCCCGAAATGCGGTCGGGGCCGTGAACATCACCCGCACGCCATGCTCCTGAACCACCCGCCAGCAGGCCCCCGCATCCGGCGTGCCGACCGGCTTGCCCTCGTAGAGCACTGTGGTGCTGCCGTTCAGAAGCGGCCCATAGACGATATAGGAATGACCGACCACCCAGCCGATGTCGGAGGCGGTCCAGAACACCTCGCCCGGCGCGACGCCGTAGAAGTGCTTCATGCTCCAGGCGAGCGCCACCATGTACCCGCCATTGTCGCGCAGCACGCCCTTCGGCTGACCGGTCGTGCCGGATGTGTAGAGGATGTAGAGCGGGTCGGTTGCCGGCAGCGGAACGCAGGACACCGGCCGTCCGGCCCGCTTTGCCGCGGCGACTGACAGGGCAAAATCGACGTCGCGCTCGCCGGACAACGGCGCCTCCAGTTCGGGCCGCTGCAGGATCAGGCAGTGCTCGGGCTTGTGGACGGCAAGATCGATCGCGGCATCGAGCAGCGGCTTGTAGGCGACGATGCGGCCGGGCTCGATGCCGCAGCTGGCCGCCACGACCACCTTCGCCTTGCAGTCCTCGATCCGGGTCGCCAGCTCGTGCGCCGCAAAACCGCCGAAGACCACCGAGTGGACGGCACCGAGGCGGGCGCAGGCCAGCATGGCGAAGACCGCTTCGGGCACCATCGGCATATAGATGATCACCCGATCGCCGCGGCCCACGCCGAGATCGGCGAGCACGGCTGCGACCGCTTCGACTTCCGTCAGCATCTCCCGGTAGGTGAAGCGCTGCTTCCGGCCGGTGACCGGGCTATCATAGATGAGGGCTGTCTGTTCGCCGCGGCCGCCCGCAACGTGGCGGTCCAGGCAGTTGTAGCAGGTGTTGGTCTCCCCATCCGGAAACCAGTGCCCGTAGACGCCGCGCTGGCCATCAAAGGCGATATCGGGCGCCTTGAACCAGTCGATCGCAGCCGCCGCCTCCGACCAGAAGACCGACGGTTCGGACTTCCATCGCGCGTACACGGCCGCGTAGGTGCTTGCCATGATCTGTACCTCCCGAATTCCCATGGCCGTCGCTGACGGCCGTCTCCGGAAGCAACAATAGGAAACGCCGTCCCGGCAGGGAAGCCAGACCAACGGACTAGGCAAAAAAAGGGTGCGGCGATCCGGCCGGTCCGCGGCCAGCTGCCGCCTCAGCGGGCTCCGAAGATCGCCGATCCGACGCGCACGCTCGTCGCCCCGAATGCAATGGCAGTCTCGTAATCGCCGGACATGCCCATAGACAGGCGCGCGAGCCCGGCCCTTCCGGCGAGCTTCGAAAGAAGGGCGAAATGCGGACCGGGGTTCTCGTCTGCTGGCGGGATGCACATCAGGCCCTCGATCTCCAGCCCGAGCTGATTGCGGCAGAAATCGACGAACGCGGCCGTATCATCCGGTGCGATCCCCGCCTTTTGCGGCTCAAGCCCGGTGTTGACCTGCACATAGAGCCGGGGCCGCCGTCCTTGCCGCTGCATCTCCGCCGCGATCGCCCTGGCGATCTTCTCGCGATCGACGGTCTCGATCACGTCGAACAGCGCGACGGCATCGGCCGCCTTGTTCGACTGCAGGGGACCGATCAGATGCAGTTCGAGGCCCGGCGTCTCGGCCCGCAGTTCCGGCCATTTGCCCTGGGCCTCCTGCACGCGGTTCTCGCCGAAGACGCGCTGGCCCGCGGCGATCGCGGGGCGGATAGCCTCCGCCCCGAAGGTCTTGGACACCGCCACCAGCACCACTGCATCCGGTGCACGACCGGCTGCCACGGATGCCGCGCCGATCCGGTCGCGAACCTCGTGCAGACGCTCTTCCAGTTCCATGCCGACCTCCGTTGCCTGATCCTGCCCCGGACGTAGCGAAATCGCCCTCGCTTGCCAAGTCCGCCGGCCTGCCGCGTACGGTTTGCGCCGGTCGCGGCAGCGCGGAAACCTTGACGCTATGGCGGTTTCATGGTGAAGGTCTCGCCACAAATTCGCATGGGCTTTGCCCGATCAGCTTATCCGGAAACATCGACGACATGGCTACCGAACGTTACAACCCGCGCGATGCGGAGCCCCGCTGGCAGGCAAGGTGGAACGACGAGAACGTCTTCCTGACCAAAAACGACGACCCGCGCGAAAAGTACTACGTGCTGGAGATGTTTCCCTATCCGTCGGGGCGCATCCACATGGGTCACGTCCGCAACTATGCCATGGGCGACGTGGTGGCGCGCTACAAGCGGGCCCGCGGCTTCAACGTGCTGCATCCGATGGGTTGGGATGCGTTTGGCATGCCGGCCGAGAACGCGGCGATGGAGCGTGGCGTCCATCCGGCCGCTTGGACCTACCAGAACATCGCGTCCATGCGGGCGCAACTAAAGGCGATGGGCCTGTCGCTCGACTGGTCGCGCGAGTTCGCCACCTGTGACGTTGCCTACTACCAGCAACAGCAGCGCCTGTTCCTCGATTTCCTGGAGAAGGGGCTGGTCTATCGCAAGCAGTCGAAGGTCAACTGGGACCCGGTGGACAACACCGTGCTCGCCAACGAGCAGGTGATCGACGGCCGCGGCTGGCGCTCCGGCGCGCTCGTCGAGCAGCGCGAACTGACGCAATGGTTCTTCAAGATCACCGATTTCTCCGACGACCTGCTCAAGGCGCTGGACGAGCTCGACCAGTGGCCGGAGAAGGTTCGGCTCATGCAGAAGAACTGGATCGGCCGCTCCGAAGGCATGCTAATCCGCTGGGAGATAACCGAGCGGGCCGGCCTGACGGATGCCGGCGAAGTCAGCGTTTATACCACCCGCCCCGACACGCTGTTTGGCGCCTCGTTCTTGGCGATCTCCGCCGACCACCCGATCGCCAGGGATGCGGCGGCGCAGAACGCCGCCATCGCGGCCTTCTGCGATGAATGTCGCCACGCTGGAACCTCGCTGGCCGCGCTCGAGACGGCCGAGAAGAAGGGCATCGACACCGGCATCCGCGTCCGCCACCCGCTCGACGATAGCTGGGAGCTGCCGGTCTATGTCGCCAACTTCGTGCTGATGGACTACGGCACCGGCGCCATCTTCGGCTGCCCATCCGGCGACCAGCGCGACCTCGATTTTGCCCGCAAGTACGACCTGCCGGTCGTGCCGGTCGTCATGCCCGAGGACGGGGACGCTTCGACGTTCACGATCAGTGACGAGGCCTATGTCGACGATGGCGTGATGATCAATTCGCGTTTTCTGGACGGCCTGACCACCGAAGCCGCATTCGAGGCGGTGGCGAGCAGGTTGACGCAGACGATGCTCGGCAACGCGCCGCAGGGTGAGCGCAAGGTGAATTTCCGGCTGCGCGACTGGGGCATTTCCCGCCAGCGCTACTGGGGCTGCCCGATACCGGTGATCCATTGCGATGACTGCGGCGTCGTTCCGGTTCCGAAGGCCGACCTGCCGGTCAAGCTGCCGGACGACGTCACCTTCGACAGTCCCGGCAACCCGCTGGACCGTCACCCCACCTGGCGGCATGTCGCTTGCCCGCAATGCGGCAAGGATGCGCGGCGCGAGACCGACACGATGGACACGTTCGTCGATTCATCCTGGTACTTCGCCCGCTTCACCGCGCCGTGGGAGAGCCGGCCGACCGACCCTGCCGCCGCCGACGCCTGGCTGCCGGTCGACCAGTATATCGGCGGCATCGAGCACGCCATCCTGCACCTGCTCTACTCACGCTTCTTCACCCGTGCCATGCAGGTCGCCGGCCACCTCGACGTGAAGGAGCCCTTCAAGGGGCTGTTCACCCAGGGCATGGTCGTGCACGAGACCTACAGCCGCGGCGAGGGAGCCAAGCGCGAGTGGGTGACGCCGGCGGAGATCCGCATCGAAGAGGTCGACGGCAAGCGGCACGCTGTACACATCGAATCCGGCGAAGAGATCTCGATCGGCTCGATCGAGAAGATGTCGAAGTCGAAGAAGAACGTCGTCGACCCGGACGACATCATCGCCTCCTATGGGGCCGACACGGCACGCTTCTTCGTGCTCTCCGATTCGCCGCCGGACCGTGACGTCATCTGGTCGGAAGCCGGGGTGGAGGGGGCGCATCGGTTCGTCCAGCGTATCTGGCGTCTCGTCTCCGAAGCAGCCGCCGTGCTGAAGACGGTACCGTCGCGGCCCGGCACCGATGGCGAAGCGCTGGCCATTTCCCGGACGGCCCACAGGACGCTCAAGGCAATTCAGGCCGATTACGACAAGCTGGCCTTCAACAAGGCGGTTGCCCGCATCTACGAACTCGTCAACGCGATCGCCGCCCCGCTTGCCGCCGCCGGCGAGGGCAAGATACAAGCCGACATGGCCGCGGCCCTGCGCAACGCTGTCGAAATCGTGGTCGCGGTGATCGCTCCGATCATGCCGCACCTGGCCGAGGAGTGCTGGCAGGCGATCGGCGGCGGCGATCTCGTCGCACGAACCGCGTGGCCGGCCTACGACGAGACCTTGGTCGCCGAGAATGAGGTGACCCTTCCGGTGCAGATCAATGGCAAGAAGCGGGCCGATTTGACAATTGCGCGCGACGCGGATCAGATGGCGATCGAATCGGCCGTTCTGGCCCTTGAACAGGTGCAGGCGGCGCTAGCCGGCAAGACCCCAAGGAAGATCATTGTCGTTCCGCAGAGGATCGTGAATGTTGTTGTGTGACGGATCGCGCATGAGGAAGCTGGCCGCAACGGCATTTGGAATGATTGCTCTGGGACTTGTAGCCGGATGTCAGGCTCGCCCGCTTTACTCAACCGGTTCCAACACCGAGTCTGCGGCAGCTTCCGTATCGATTTCGGAGGCTGATAGCCGGGTCGAGCAAAGGGTCCGCAACGAACTGGTCTTCCTGTTGGGTGGTGGCCGCGGCGAACCGGCCGACGCAGCTTACAACATGGAAATGAATGTCCGGTCGCGCGCCACCGGCGTTCTGCTCCGCTCCTCGGACGACGTGGCCCGCGCCGGCCGGATCGTTATGACGGCCGATTACAATCTTGCCCTCGCGGAATCCGGCGAAACACTCCGCTCCGGCAGGCGGCAGGTGGTGGCCCTCGTTGACTTCCCGACCCAGGAGTTTGCGAAGCTGCGCGCGATCCGTGATGCCGAGAACAGGGCGGCGCGCGAACTGGCGGAGCTTATCAGTGCCGACGTGGCTGCCGCACTAGCGCAACGTTAGCTTCCATGGCCGAGATCAAGTCACACGAGTTCGAGGCCTTCCTGCAGAGGGCCCCGCGTTCGGGTGGCATCTTCCTGGTCTACGGGCCGGATCGCGGCCTCGTCTCGGAACGGGCGGCGCAGCTGGCCCGTCAGACGGGAGTTCCGCTCGATGACGCATTCTCTGTACTGAAGATCGCGGCCACCGAGCTCAACGGCCAACCGGGCCGCCTGCTCGACGAGATGAATGCGATCGGCCTGTTTGGCGGCGACCGTCTGGTCTGGATCAAAGACGCTGCCAACGAGCGACCGTTGCTGGACGCCATTGGGATCCTCGACAAGGAGCCGCCGCGCGGCGTGACCTTGCTAATCGAGGCTGGCGATCTGAAGAAGGGCGCCGGCTTGCGCAAGGCGGTGGAGGGGGCACGTGGCGCCATCGCGATTCCCTGTTACCCCGACGACAGCCGCGCCTTGAGCGCGCTTGTCGACAAGGAACTGGAAGCCGCGGGTCTTCGCATCGTCCCGGCGGCCCGGCAGCGATTGATGGACCTGATCGGCGGCGACCGCATTGCCTCGCGCAACGAGATCCGCAAGCTGGCCCTCTATTGCAACGGCCGCGTGGTGGTCGAGGAGGAAGACGTACTGGCGGCGATCGGCGATGCGAGCGCCATATCTGTCGATGACGCCGTGGACGCCATCTTGAAGGGTGAGCAGGCCGCATTCCTGAACGCCATGCAGAAGATCATGAGCTCGAAAACGCCGGTCTTTCTCGTTCTGCAGTCTTGCCTCAGGCAATTCCAGTTGCTGGATTTGATGCGCGCCGAAATGGATGAAAAGCGAATGGCCGCCGCTCAGGTGCTAGGAACGCTCGGCCGTCACCTGCATTTCCGGCGCAAACCGGTCATCGAACAAGCGCTGAAAACCTGGCAGCTGCCGGCCATCCGCCGCGAAACGGCCAGGCTTCAATCGGCAATCCTGCAAAGCCGTGAACGGCCTGCTCTCGAAGGTACCATTGCCATGCAGACCCTGCTTGGCACGGTGCTCCAGTCGGCGCGCCGCTGACCGACCGCAACTGCGATGATTCCACCGGCAGCGGTGCATGTATCTCAACAAGGTCTGAGACAATGACCGTGGCAAATTCGAGGCTGCCAGGCAGGCAGCGCTATCAATACCGAAATGGCTGACAAGCGCCGAGGGCCGGTCAGGTCTTTGGAACGCTCGGCCGCCACCTCCATTTCAGGCGCAGACCGGTCATCGAACAAGCGCTGAAAACCCGGCAGCTGCCGGCCATCCGCCGCGAAACGGCCAGGCTTCGGCATCCTGCAAAGCCGTGAACGGCCTGCTCTCGAAGGTACCATTGCCGTGCAAACTCCGCTTGACACCGCAGCTGCAGTCATGGAATCCGGCTAACATTGCGTCAGCAACGAAGGCCCGTGGGAGATTCGAGACTGCCGGCTGGCAGCGCTATTACCTCGGCGTCCCGCTTAACGCCGCTCCAGAAGCCGGCATATTTCTTCGAGTTGGTCGAGCGTCTTGTAGTTGATACGCAAGTAGCCGCCACCGGATTTGTGGTTGACGGTCACATCCAGACCAAGGCTGTCGGAGAGCGTACGCTCGAGCGCCAGCGTATCGGCATCCTTCTCGTCCCTGTGCACCGGCTTGCGGCCGTGCTCCGGATCGGTCTGCGCCTTGATATCGTTCTGTGCCAGCCGCTCTGCGTCACGCACCGAAAGTCCCTTGGCGACGATCGTCTTCGCCAAGCTGGTGGGATCGGAGGTCGGAACGAGGGCACGCGCATGGCCGGCGGACAGCGTCCCCGAAGCCAGCATGTCGCGGACCGGCTCAGGCAGCTTCAGCAGCCGCAGGCTGTTTGCAACATGACTGCGGCTCTTGCCGATGATCTCGCCGAGGTCGTTCTGCGTATAGCCGTGCTCGGCAATCAGCTGCTCGTAGCCCAGCGCCTCTTCAAGCGGATTGAGGTCCGACCGTTGCACGTTCTCGACGATGGCGATCTCGAGCGCGGTGCGGTCGTCGACATCGCGGACAATCACCGGTATCTCCACGAAGCCGGCGAGCTGTGCCGCTCGCCAGCGCCGCTCGCCGGCGATGATCTCGTAGCGCTCATTGGCGATGGTGCGCACGACAACCGGCTGGACGATGCCATGCTGGCGAATGGAAGCGGCCAGGTCCTGCAGCTCGGCTTCGTCGAAGTAACGGCGCGGGTTGCGCGGGTTGCGCCCCACGAACTCGATCGGCACCAGCCGGTCGGCATTGACGGCGGCCGGTGCTGGCGTATCCGCGGTCACCATCGGCCGATCCATCTCGCCGATCAGGGCTGCCAGGCCACGGCCGAGACGCCGCTTGGAATTGTCGTCGCTCATGATCACCACTTCCGGTTAGCTTATGCTGCCTTGCGCTGGCGTTCGCGCTGGATCACCTCCGAAGCGAGCTGCAGATAGGCCTGGCTTCCAGCGCATTTCAGATCGTAAAGGATAGCCGGCTTTCCGTAGGACGGCGCTTCGGAGACCCGGACATTTCGAGGAATGAGCGTGTGGTACACCTTCTCGCCAAGATGAGTCCGGACGTCATTGACGACCTGCAGCGCCAGATTGTTGCGCGAATCATACATCGTCAGCACGATACCCTGGATATCCAGCGACGGATTGACGGTCCGGCGGATCTGGTCGACCGTTTCAAGCAGCTGGCTCAATCCCTCGAGGGCGAAGAACTCGCATTGCAACGGTACCAAAACGGAATGCGCCGCCGTCATCGCGTTCATCGTCAGCAGGTTGAACGACGGCGGGCAATCAACGAGAATGTAGGAATAGGCTGCCGCATCATCCGCAAAAAGTGCGCGCCGCAGCCGGAAGACACGGTCACTTGCGCCGGCGATCTCCATCTCGATGCCGAGAAGATCCATGGTCGACGGGAGGATGGCCAGATTCGGCACCGCTGTGGGTTGAACGATCTCGGAAATGCCGTGTGTCCCCATCAGAAGATCGTAGGACGAGAGCTTGCGGTCGCGGCGCTCGATGCCGAGGCCGGTGCTAGCGTTTCCCTGCGGATCGAGATCAACGATTAGAACGCTCTCGCCGATCGCCGCCAAGGCCGTCGCCAGGTTGATGGCTGTGGTGGTCTTGCCAACCCCGCCTTTCTGGTTCGCTATGGTGATGATCCGGTTGGATAGGCTTGCCATGGGGTCCGCCGTCACTGATTGATCCGGGAAAGATTCGCTATCTCCAGCACGACAGAATCGCGCTCTACGACACTGTCGTGTTGTACCAGATCGAAACTCCAGCGGCCAATCGCTTTGTCCACTTCAGCCTGGTAATCCCGGCCTTTGTGGAAGAAGCCCCGGCAGTGCGGGTTGCTTTTCATCCAGGGTTCACTGAATCCGAACAACGTCGGCAGATCCGCCAGCGCCCGCGCCGATATGGCGTCGCACTGCGGCACGACGGACGCCGCCGTTTCGATCCGAATCGGATGCACGCTTGCCCGGGCGCCGGTCTCACCGATCGCCGTCCGCAGAAAGGCGGCCTTCTTATTGTTGCTCTCGATGAGATGCACCCAGCCGCCGCTCGTCTCGTGCAACAGGATGGCGGTGATCATGCCGGGAAAGCCACCACCGCTGCCGAGATCGACCCATCGGACCGGATGGGGATGAAGCTGGAAGATCTGGGCGCTGTCGCGGATGTGGCGTTCGCCGAAATCATCGAGCGTCGATGGCGCCACCAGGTTGATCGAGCGGGCCCACTTGTCGAAGAGCGCCACAAACCGCTGCAGGCGCTCATTGGTTTCACGTGAAACAGCCAGCTGATCGAACGATGGATCCGTAGCCCTCATTCTGCAGCGCTCCGTCTGGCGCCGTTCTGGCTTTCCATTTCGGTTCGGCGCAACGCGGTGAGCAACAGCGAGATCGCCGCCGGGGTCATTCCGTCAATGCGAGCGGCTTGGGCGACATTGGCCGGCCGATCGCGCGTCAGCTTCTGACGAAGCTCGTTCGACAGACCGGGCAAGGCCTCGAATGAAAAATCAGCGGGGATGGCGCGTTCCTCCTCACGGCGAACCTCGGCTATGTCGGCGGCCTGCCGATCCATATAGACCGCGTACGCCGCCTCGATCTCCAGCGCCTCGCGGCTGCGCCGCGATGCGTTCTCCAGTTCGGGCCAGATGGCGGCGAGGGACGCGATCGAGTGCTCCGGATAGGAGAGCAGCTCGTAGGAGCTCCGCCGCTGGCCATCCTGGTTGAGGCGCAATCCGTGCTGCGCCGCCTGGCTTGGCGTAATCGTTAGGCTTTTGGCCAGTTCACGATGACGGTTGAGCTCGCGCTGCCAATCCTGAAACTTCTGGCGCCGCTCCCAGCCGGCGATGCCCAGCTCGATCGCAACGGGAGTGAGGCGCATGTCGGCGTTGTCGGCCCGCAGCGACAGACGGTACTCCGCTCGCGAGGTGAACATCCGATAAGGTTCGGCGACCCCGCGTGAGGTCAGGTCGTCGATCATCACGCCGATGTAGCTTTGGGTCCGGCTGAAGTGATACGGCGCCTGGCCACCCACTTTGCGCGCGGCGTTCAGGCCGGCGACGAGCCCCTGCGCCGCCGCTTCCTCATAGCCGGTGGTGCCGTTGATCTGGCCCGCGAGGAACAGCCCGCGCATCTTCGCTACCTCCAATGCCGGCGAAAGCTCGCGCGGATCGACATGGTCATACTCGATGGCATAGCCGGGCTGCAGAATCTCGACACGCTCCAGCCCGGGAATGGTGCGGATGAACTCCGCCTGGACTGTGGCGGGCAGGGAGGTGGAAATGCCGTTCGGGTAGACGATGTCATCGTCCAGCCCCTCGGGCTCGAGGAAGATCTGGTGGCCGTCGCGCTCGCCGAAGCGGACGATCTTGTCCTCGATGGACGGGCAATAACGCGGTCCAACCCCTTTGATCTGCCCGGAGTACATGGCCGATTGCCCGATGTTCTCCTCAATGATCCGGTGGGTTGTTGGGGTGGTGCGCGTGACACCACACTCGACTTGCGGATTGGTGATGCGGTCGGTCAGAAACGAGAACGGCACGGGGTCGGCATCGGCAGCCTGCCGCCCGATTGCCGCCCAGTCGATGCTTTTACTGGAAAGCCGCGCCGGCGTGCCGGTCTTGAGGCGCCCGAGACGCAAGCCAAGGCGGCCCAGCGTGTCCGACAGGCCCTCGGAGGGGCGCTCACCCATCCGGCCGGCCGGCATGGTCTCATCGCCAATGTGGATCAGCCCGCGCAGGAACGTGCCGGTCGTCAGAACGACGGCTGCGCAAGCGATGCGACGCCCGTCGGCGGTAATGACCGCCTTGATCTGCCCGTCTGCGGCATCGATGTCGAAGGCGTCGCCCTCGATCACGTCGAGGCCGGCAATCGCGGCGATCTCCGCCTGCATCGCCTCGCGATAGAGCTTCCGGTCGGCCTGGGTGCGTGGACCGCGCACGGCCGGGCCCTTGCGGCGATTGAGCAGCCGAAACTGGATTCCTGCGCGGTCGGCAATACGCCCCATCAGTCCGTCCAGAGCGTCGATCTCCCGGACCAGATGCCCCTTTCCCAGCCCGCCGATGGCGGGATTGCAGGACATAACGCCGACCGTCTGCCGTGAATGGGTGAGGAGCAGGGTCCTGGCGCCCGCCCGTGCCGCCACAGCGGCGGCCTCGCAACCGGCATGTCCGCCACCAATCACCACTACATCATAATTCATGTCTACCCTGCCTCTTGATCGGGGCCGATTGAATCGTTTCACGTGAAACATTAGCGCAGACTCGCCTGCGTTGCAGTCTCTGTTTCACGTGAATCACTTGCCGATGCAGAACTCCGAAAAGACGATGTCCAGCAAGTTCTCGACGTCTACCTGCCCGGTGATCCGGCCAATGGCGTGCGCGGCTCTCCGCAGGCTTTCGGCCTGCAGTTCCAACTCATCCCCGGGCAGCCGAAGCGCTTCGTCGATCGCATGGAGCGCCGTCCGCAGCGCCTCATTGTGCCGCTCGCGCGACGGCACGGCAAAGGCAGTCGCCTCCGACAGTTGCGGCAGATGTGCCCGGATCCGGTCGAGCAGCTCGTTCATTCCGGCACCCGTCTTCGTGGAGATCGCGAGTGCGTCCGGAGTGCTGCTAATATCGCCAAGCAGGTCTGCTTTGGTGACAACCCGGATGACCGGCGCAGCGCCGTTCGGCATTGGCACGCTCGGTACTCGGACCTCGGCGCCATCCTGCAGTGCCAGGACGAGATCCGCATTGGCTACGGCGGTTCTGGCGCGCCGGATTCCTTCTTGTTCGACGAGTTCGGCCGTGTCGCGAATGCCGGCCGTATCGAGGATCCGGACGGCGAATCCATCCAGATCGAGATCCACCGAAACGATATCCCTGGTCGTTCCGGGTATGTCGGTGACGATGGCGACGTCGCGCCTGGCCAAATAGTTAAGCAGGCTTGACTTCCCGACATTCGGAGGACCGGTAATTACCACGGTCAGACCATCCCGGATGATTTCGCCAGCCCTTGCTCCTTGCAAATGGCACTCGATCTCGTCGATGACAGCATGGAGGTCGGCGCGGATCGTCTGGCCGATGGCACCCGGCACGTCCTCCTCGTCAGCAAAATCCAGCTCGGCTTCGATCATTGCCCGGGCGTGGGTCAGGCGACGCGTCCAATTCTCGTAAAGCTCGGAGACGCCGCCGGCGGCGTGCTCCAGGGCAAGCCGGCGCTGCATCTCGGTCTGGGCAGCCACAATGTCTGCCAATCCTTCAATTTCAACGAGGTCGAGCTTGCCATTGTGGAATGCGCGGCGGCTGAACTCGCCGGCCTCCGCCGCCCGCAGACCTGGCAATGATGCAAGTGCCTGCAGAACCGCCCTGACCGTCGCCCTGCCGCCGTGGATATGCAGTTCCGCCGTGTCCTCGCCTGTGAACGATGCCGGCCCGGGGAAGAAAATCACCAATCCCTGATCCAGAAAGGAACCGTTTCGGTCTCGAATCGAACGAAGGGTTGCGAGCCTCGGCGGCGGCAAGCCACCGGACATGGTCACCAGCGTCTCGCGGCAGCCCGGCCCACTGATGCGGATCACAGCCACGCCGGAGGGGAGTCCGCCGCTGGATAGCGCGAAAATGGTGTCAGTGCCGACCATTTGAGATCACGGATGCCAAGGGGGACAATAGGGCGTGGCGCGTCCCGATGGACCCGCCGCTCGCAAGCCGGTCCGATACACCATGTGCCTCGAAAGGTCCAGCCATTGTGCGTCCCTAACTCGCACGGGAGGCGGGGGTATCGCAGGCGCCGGCAAAGCGCCTGCAGTCTTCCAGATTTGAATCCGGCTATGAATCCGGATCAGGTATTCATCGAATCGAAGAAATCACCGTTGTTCTTCGTCTGCTTCAACTTGTCGATCAGGAACTCGATCGCATCGGTTGTGCCCATGGGCGCAAGGATGCGCCGCAGGACGAAGATCTTCTGCAGGTCCTGCCGCGGCACCAGCAGATCCTCCTTGCGGGTGCCGGACTTGAGAATGTCCATTGCCGGGAAGATGCGCTTGTCGGCCACCTTGCGGTCGAGCACGATTTCGGAGTTGCCGGTGCCCTTGAACTCTTCGAAGATCACCTCGTCCATGCGGCTGCCGGTGTCGATCAGCGCGGTGGCGATGATCGTCAGCGAACCGCCCTCTTCGATGTTGCGAGCGGCGCCGAAGAAGCGCTTCGGCCGCTGCAGCGCGTTGGCATCGACGCCGCCGGTAAGGACCTTGCCGGAGGAGGGAACGACGGTGTTGTAGGCGCGGCCGAGGCGGGTGATCGAGTCGAGCAGGATCACCACGTCGCGACCGTGCTCGACCAGACGCTTGGCCTTTTCGATGACCATTTCAGCCACTTGAACGTGCCGGGTTGCCGGCTCGTCGAAAGTAGACGAGACAACTTCGCCCTTCACGGAGCGCTGCATGTCCGTCACTTCCTCCGGCCGCTCATCGATCAGCAGGACGATGAGATAGCATTCCGGGTGATTGGCGGTGATCGAGTGGGCAATGTTCTGGAGGAGAACCGTCTTACCGGTACGCGGCGGTGCGACGATCAGCCCGCGCTGTCCCTTGCCGAGCGGCGCGACGAGATCGATGACGCGTGGCGACAGGTCCTTGGAGGTCGGGACCTCGAGTTCCATCTTGAACCGCTCGTTGGGATAGAGCGGCGTCAGGTTGTCGAAGTGGACCTTATGGCGAATCTTCTCCGGGTCGTCGAAATTGATCGTGTTGACCTTCAGCAGCGCGAAATAGCGTTCGCCCTCTTTCGGGCCGCGGATCGGTCCCTCGACCGTATCGCCAGTCTTCAGCGAGAAGCGCCGGATCTGGGAAGGCGAGATGTAGATGTCATCGGGTCCCGGCAGATAGTTGGCGTTCGCCGAACGCAGGAAGCCGAAGCCGTCCTGAAGCACTTCGACGACACCCTCGCCGATGATTTCGGTGTCCTGGGCGGCAAGCATCTTCAGGATCGCGAACATCAGCTCCTGCTTGCGCATTGTGCTGGCGTTTTCGACTTCGAGCGACTCGGCAAAAGCAAGCAGATCGGTCGGCGTCTTGTTCTTCAGTTCTTGTAGCTTCATTTCAGCCATGAAGGGGGACCATGCGTGATTTTAGGATGGAAAACTGGCGTGCGGGTCGAGACCGAACTGCGGAGGGGTGCAGTTCACAAAGCGGATACACATGCCACGAAAGATGAGATGAGATGGGCGGAAAATAGCCGTTCATATGACACCCCGCAAGTCCCTTGCGAAATTTCCAGTCAGGTTTCTGCCAATCGGCTACGTGCGATCCCTGAACGAGTAGCGCTTGGGAGCAAACCTTGCACGGCAGGAGCACCACGGTCCGGTTGGTCGCTTGTCACGGATGTGCCCTAGAATGGCTTCACCACGACAAGCACGACGATCGCCACCATCAGCAGGGCGGGCAGTTCATTGAGGGCGCGCCAGCGCCGCGCGCTGATGCGGTTGTCGTCGCGCTGGAAGGCGGCGACCGCACGGCCAAAGAAGCTATGCACCGCCGTCAGAAGCAGCACGAGAGCGAGCTTTGCGTGCAGCCAGCCACCGGAAAAACCATAGACCGACCAGGCGAGATAGAGCCCGAGCGCCCAGCTCAGCATCATCGCCGGATTCATGATCACGCGGTAGAGGCGCCCCTCCATCGTCTTGAAAGTTTGATCCATCTGCGATCCGGGGGGGGCGTCCGTGTGATAGATGAACAGCCGCGGCAGGTAGAGCAGCCCGGCCATCCAGGAGATCACGGCGACGATGTGGAGCGCCTTGACCCAGAGATAGAGGCTCTCCGGAGGAAAGGCGACCAGCGCCGCGGCTATCAGAGCGAACAAGCCGAGCACTGTGACGGCGCGCAGCGCGGCGCGACGGCCGACAGCGCCTTCCGTCTGGCGGGTGCTCATCGCGACGATCCCCTGACCCGGTTTACCAGTTCCGCGACGTTTGCGGGGTCGGCTTGCGGGGTGATGCCATGGCCGAGGTTGAAGATCAGTGGGCCGTTACCAAGCGCCTGCAGGATCGCATCCACGCCGTCCCTGAGCGCTGCCCCGCCGGCGACGACGCGCTGGGGATCGAGGTTGCCCTGCACCGGCCCGTCCTTCTGCAGATCGGCTGCAAACGACAGCGGAACAGTCCAGTCGAGTCCGATCGCATCGGCATCCGTACCCTGCCGGTAATCCTTCAGCAGCATTCCAGCACCCTTGGCAAAGGCGATGATCCTGGCATTCGGCCGCTGCGCCCGGACGAGATCGATGATGCGGCGGACCGGCTTGACCGCATAGGCCGCGAACTCGGGCTCACCGAGCACACCCGCCCAGGAATCGAAGATCTGCACGGCATCGGCACCGGCATCGATCTGGGCGACCAGATACTCGGCGGATTTCTCGGCCAGGATGTCGAGCAGGGCGGCAAATGCCTTCGGCTCCCGGTAGGCGAACAGCCGGGTCGGCGCCTGGTCCGGCGTGCCATGCCCGGCAATCATGTAGGTGGCGACCGTCCAGGGTGCACCGCAGAAGCCGAGCAACGCCGTTTCGGACGGCAGTTCGCGGCGCAGACGGCGAACGGTCTCGATCACCGGCTCCAGATGCTCCATCACGGGCATGGGTGAGAGCGATGGAATCTCGTCAACGCTCAAGGGCTGCATCCGAGGACCATGCCCCTCATCGAAGCGAACCTGCCGCTTCAGGGCATCGGGAATCACCAGGATGTCGGAGAACAGGATCGCCGCGTCGAAACCGTAACGCCGGATCGGCTGCAGGGTGACCTCGACCGCATGTTCGGGCGAATAGCACAGATCCAGAAAGCTGCCGGCTTTTGCCCGGGTCTCACGATATTCCGGCAGATATCGTCCTGCCTGCCGCATCAGCCAGATCGGAGGCGGGAAGACGGTGTTGCCGTTCAGCACATCGACGATCTTTCGCGTTCCGCTCGCCACCGGTGCGGTACTCCCTCTAACAAAGAAATCTATATTGAAGAGGTTTCTATTTCTTAGAGTCGGTGACTATCAAGGATTAAATCCCGTCCACACCTGGTCCGCCGCCGCCGGAATCGGCAAAGGCTGGAGCAGAAGATCGCTCCGAAACAGCCGAATTTGTGAATAACGAAGAAAACGATTGCGATTCAGTGTGTTGCGCCATGGCCCGTTTTGAACAGCCTGTGGACAGATTCTGAAACTGCGTGACACTATGCCGCCCGCTTCCATTTTTCCACAACCCCGGCGAAAGGCCGTCCGCCGAAATCCGATTTGTGGAAAAACTGGCGGTTTTCCCCGGCCGGCCGCCCCCGGGCTGATGACCGGCAGTTTTGTCCCGCTCTATCAACAGCCCACGGAGGATCATGTGGAGAACCACAAAAACTACTTCCATCTGCATCTGATCTCCGATTCGACCGGCGAAACGCTAATCGCCGCAGGACGGGCTGCGGCCGCGCAGTTCCAGGCCTCGCAGGCCCTCGAGCACGTCTATCCGCTCGTGCGCAACCGCAAGCAGCTCGCGCCGGTTCTCGATGCGATCGATGCCGCTCCCGGCATCGTGCTCTACACGATCGTCGACCGGGAACTCTCCGCCGCCATCGACCAGCGCTGCCGCGAGATGGGACTGCCGTGCGTTTCGGTGCTTGAGCCGATCATCGATGTCTTTCAATCCTATCTGGGGGCGACATCGCGGCGACGGGTCGGTGCCCAGCACGTAATGGACGCCGAATATTTCGCCCGCATCGAAGCGCTGAATTTCACCATGGACCACGACGACGGACAGTTGCCGGCGGACCTGGAAGAGGCCGACGTGATCCTGGTCGGCATCAGCCGTACCTCGAAGACGCCGACCAGTATCTATCTCGCCAATCGCGGCATAAAGACCGCCAACATCCCGATCGTGCTCGGCGTCCCTCTGCCGGAGCGCCTGTCGCAGGTGTCGCGGCCGCTGGTTGTCGGCCTGATCGCCACCACCGACCGGATCGCTCAAGTCCGGGAAAACCGG
This sequence comes from Mycoplana dimorpha, assembly GCF_003046475.1. Taxonomy (GTDB): domain Bacteria; phylum Pseudomonadota; class Alphaproteobacteria; order Rhizobiales; family Rhizobiaceae; genus Mycoplana; species Mycoplana dimorpha. The sequence continues at coordinate 68,989 of NZ_PZZZ01000003.1, read as the reverse complement.
GTTCTCGGGTCGGCGAAGGATTTCCACGGCGAGGACTACACCGACAGGGCGCAGATCGCCGAGGAGCTCAAATATGCCCGTTCGGTCTGCGCCCGTCACAACTGGCCGATCATCGACGTAACCCGGCGATCGATCGAGGAGACGGCGGCGGCAATTGTTGCCCTGAGACCGAAGCTCCGCTAAGCCCGATGGACGAAGAAGGCATTCATCCATGACCCGACCGCTGATTCTTGCCTCGCAAAGTCCGTTTCGCCGCATGCTGATGAAGAATGCGGGATTGGTCTTCGAGGCGATCGCCGCCGCCATCGACGAGCGCGCAATCGAGCAGGAACTCGACGACGCCGCCTCGCCATCGGAGATCGCGCTGCACCTGGCCGAAGCAAAGGCACAGGAGGTGGCCGCCCGGTATCCCGAACACCTTGTGATAGGATCCGATCAGACGCTTTCCCTCGACGATCGGATTTTCCACAAGCCGCGCGACATGGCCGACGCGCGCGAGCACCTGCGCGCCCTGTCGGGACGTACGCATGCGCTCAACAGCGCGGTCGCGATCTGCCATGGCGGCGAAACCAGATGGCGCCACGTCTCAACGGCGCTGTTGACGATGCGGTCGTTGTCGGACGCCTTCATCGATCGCCACTTGGCCCGGGTCGGCGAGCGGGCCCTCGGCAGCGTCGGCGCCTATCAGCTCGAAGGTGAGGGGATCCAGTTGTTCGAGAGGATTGAGGGCGACTACTTCACCATCATCGGCCTGCCGATGCTCCCCCTTCTCGGCCAACTGCGCGCCATGGGTACGATCGATGCATGATTCACGTGAAACATTTGTTAACCATGCGTTTGTCGTCGGTCACCCGATCCGGCATTCGCGCTCGCCGCTGATCCACGGCTACTGGCTAGACCAGCTTGGCATTGCCGGCAGCTACACGCGCCAGGACGTGGCGCCGCAGGCGTTTCCTGCGTTCATCGCCGCACTCAGGGACAAGCACCCCAAGTTCGTCGGCGGCAACGTGACGATTCCGCACAAGGAAGCAGCCTTTAGGCTGGCGGACCGGCCCGATGCGCTTAGCGAGGAACTCGGTGCGTCCAACACGCTCTGGGTCGAGGACGGTCTGATCCACGCCACCAACACCGACGGCCGCGGCTTTGTCGCCAACCTCGACGAGCATGCGCCGGGCTGGGAGCGGGCCGACCGCGCCGTCGTGCTCGGCGCCGGCGGAGCGAGCCGCGCGGTGCTGCAGGCGCTCGGCGATCGCGGCCTTGCCGAGATCCACGTCGTGAACCGCACCGTCGCCCGCGCCCGCGAACTGGCGGACCGGTTCGGTGCGAGGATCCACGCCCACGGCATGGACGCACTTGCCGAGGTGATGCAGGGTGCCGGGCTTTTCGTCAACACGACGTCGCTCGGCATGGCCGGCGAGGCGGCGCCGGAACTGGACTTCAGTGGATTGGCAAGCGGCGCGATCGTCACCGACATCGTCTATGTGCCGCTGAAGACGCCCTTCCTTCAGCAGGCCGAGCAACAGGGTTTTGCGACCGTCGACGGGCTCGGCATGCTGCTGCACCAGGCGGTGCCGGGTTTCGAAAAATGGTTTGGCCGGCGGCCGCAGGTCGATGCGGCCCTCCGTCAGCGCATCATCGACGACATGGAGCACCACGCATGATCGTCGTCGGACTGACCGGATCGATCGGGACCGGCAAGTCGACCACGGCGGCGATGTTCCGCGAGTTGGGCGTTCCGGTGCACGATGCCGATGCTACTGTCCATGACCTCTATCGCGCCGAAGCCGTCGAACCGGTCGGGCAGGCATTTCCGGGTGTTGTCATCGACTGTGTCGTCGACCGCAAGGCGCTCGCGGCGGAACTCTCGGCGCGGCCTGAGGGCTTTGCGCGGCTCGAGGCCATCATTCATCCGCTGGTCCGGGGCAGGGAGGTCGCTTTCCTCGATGCGCAACGAGCCGCCGGGGCACCCTACGTTGTCCTCGACATTCCCTTGCTGTTCGAGACCGGAGGGGAAAAACGGGTCGACAAGATCGTCGTTGTCAGCTGCGCGCCGGAAACCCAGCGTCAGCGCGTGCTGGCAAGACCGGGCATGACCGACGAGAAGTTCACGATGCTGCTGTCGCGACAGCTCCCCGATGCAGAGAAGCGCGCCAGAGCGGATTTTGTGGTCAACACCGACGGTGGGCTTGAAGAAGCGCGCGAACAGGTGGCACAGATCGTCGAGGCCCTTAACAAGGAAATCAGCGGCGATGCGTGAGATCATCTTCGACACGGAAACGACCGGTCTCGACAACCGGCTCGACCGGATCATCGAGATCGGCGGCATCGAGCTCGAGAACCACTTTCCGACCGGCCGGACCTTCCACGTCTACATCAATCCAGGTGACCGCAAGGTACATCCGGACGCCCTTGCGGTGCACGGCATTTCCGACGAGTTCCTGAAGGACAAGCCGGTCTTTGCCGAGATCGTTGAGGAATTGCAGGTCTTTTTCGGCGACGCCCGGTGGGTCGCGCATAACGCCACCTTCGACATGGGCTTCATCAACGCGGAGTTCGAGCGCCTCGGCATCCCGCCGGTTCCGGCCGAGCGGGTTACGGATACGCTGGCGCTGGCGCGCCGCAAGCACCCGATGGGCCCGAACTCGCTCGATGCGCTCTGCCGCCGCTATGGCATCGACAACTCGCATCGCACCAAGCACGGCGCCCTGCTCGACTCCGAACTGCTCGCCGAAGTCTATATCGAGATGATCGGCGGGCGGCAGGCCGCGCTGGGGCTGGGCATTGCCGAGCGGCGTGATGCGCTTGAAGCGGCCGATGGCGAGGAGATCGTGCTGCCGATCGGTCGTCGCCCAAGACCGCTGCCGGACCGGATCAGTCCCGCAGAACTCGCGGCGCATGCGGCCATGGTCGAGAAGATCGGCGCCAAGGCGATCTGGCTCGAATACCGGCAGCAGGAAGCAGAAGCATCGTCCTGAAATGCAAACGCCCGGCGGAGCCGGGCGTAGGCGATCCAGGATGACGGATCAGACCGATCAGTTCGGCGTGGTCGTGGCAACCTTCGCCTTCAACTGCTCCTCGGCCATCCGCTGCTGGAACATGTGGGCGAAATCGATCGGGTCGATCATCAGCGGCGGGAAGCCGCCGTTGCGGGTCGCATCGGCGATGATCTGGCGGGCGAAGGGAAACAGCAGCCGCGGGCATTCGATGAACAGCACCGGCAGCATGTGCTCCTGCGGGAAGCCCGAGATGCGGAAGACCCCGCCGTAAGCCAGTTCGGCGTTGAACAGGACCTTGGTGTCGTCCTTGGCTTCGGCATTCAGCGACAAAATAACGTCGAACTCGGTTTCCGACAGCGGGTTGGCGTTGACGTTGACATTGATGTTGATCGACGGGGCCTTGTCACGCGCCTGCAGCGAGCGCGGGGCGCCGGGGTTCTCAAAGGAAAGATCCTTCACATACTGGGCCAGGATGTTGATGGACGGGCTGGCCGCGCTGTTGGCGGATTGGTTGTCGGTTGCCATGATCTTTCCTCGGGACGTAAAAAGGTGGGCAGCGGTCTAGCACTTCGACAATGGGCTTACAACCCTGCGGCACTCCGGCGGCCAGCCCCTTCGCGCCTCAGCGACGGTTATCGCGACTGAAATCGTCGGCGTCCAGATCGATGGTCCGCGGCGTCGAAGGAGGCGGATAATCCGGTCTCGCGGCGGCATCGAGGTCAACGACGACGAAGCGGCTGGCCAGCCGGGCTGCCAGCATCCGACGGACGAACGGCAGCAGCAGGACCAGGGCGAGCACGTCGGTTACGAAACCGGGCACGATCAGCAGCAGGCCGGCAAGGAGTACCATCGCGGTATCGAGAAAGCGCTCGGCAGGCAGTTCCCGTGAAAACGACCTTCGCCGCAGCCCGGCAAGGGCCTGAAAGCCCTGTCTCCGCAGGATCGCCATCCCCACCACCGCCGATATGATGACGAGCAGCAGCGTAGGCCCGAGGCCGATGAGCCGTCCCACCACGACGAACCCGGCGATTTCCAGGAGCGGAAGCGAAAGAGCGAAAAGGGCGACGATCGATTTCATCATTGGGACTGGGTGGCCGTGTTTGGCGCGTTGCGGCGCTGTAAAAGTACAACTCCTTGTCCTGCTTTCCGCTGCAGGGTCAAGGAGAACGCGCCCAATCGCACAAACGCTGCCGCGGACCTTTGAAGAATGGACGTTTGCGGCTTATATGGGGATCAAGATGAAAAGGTGAACGGTGGTTCCGGATCGATATGGGCTCATTCGACTTTATAACGGTTTTCTTCCTTGTGGCGGCGGTGGTGATCTTTCTGCAGCTCCGCAACGTTCTTGGCCGGCGCACGGGGAATGAGAAGCCGCCCTTCGATCCATACTCGCGCCGTGAGTCTGCCGAAACGCTTCCGAAGCCCGATGGCAGCAAGGTCGTCACCCTGCCGCGCCGCGACGGCGCGGAGGCGGAGGAAGGCGCGTATGCCGAGGTCGATGCGCTCGTTACCGCCGGCAACCCGCTCAACCAGTCGCTCCGCCGCGTCGTCGATGCCGATCCTTCCTTCAACCCGAAGGAGTTCATCAACGGTGCCAAGCTCGCCTACGAGATGGTCGTCGTCGCCTTTGCCGACGGTGACCGCAAGACCCTGAAGAACCTTTTGTCCCGCGACGTCTATGAAGGCTTCGATGCGGCCATTTCGGAGCGCGAAAGCAAGGGCGAGGTCGTCAAGTCGAACTTCGTCGGGATCGAGAAGGCAGACATCCTCTCGGCCGAGGTTAAGGACCATGAGGTCAACATCACCATTCGCATCGTCAGCCAGCTGATCTCCGCCACCTACGACAAGGCCGGCAGCCTGATCGATGGCGACGCGGAATCGGTCGCGGAAGTCAACGACGTCTGGACGTTCGCACGCGATATCCGCTCACGCGATCCCAACTGGAAGCTGATCGCCACCGAATCGGAAGGCTGATCGGAACAACCATGGACTTCCGCCTGACCCCGGTCGCTTTCTCGGATCTGCCCGGATGGACGGAAGACGACCCGACGCCACTGCTGGAGCCGATGCGGCGTTGCCGCGACCATATCCTCGGCACCAAGCCCTACCGCACCGGATCGCTCGGCATCACCGCCCAAGACCTGCTGCCGGAACTTGCGGCGGCGGGTTCTTTCGCGCCGTCGGACACAGCCGCGGCGCGGGCCTTCTTCGAGGCCAGGTTCCAGCCCTTTCTGATTGCGGCGGCCGACGGCGGGCAAGGCATCGTCACGGCCTATTACGAGCCGGAGGTCGAGGTTCGGGCGACGCCGGACAACGCGTTTCGCTTTCCCTTCCATCGCCGGCCCCAAGATCTCGTCGACATCGACGACACCAACAGGCCGGAAGGCTTTGATCCCTATCTAGCGTTCGGGCGACAACGGGAAAGCGGGATCGAGGAGTATCCCGACCGTGCTGCGATCGACCGTGGTCTGCTCGCCGGGCAGGGGCTTGAAATCGCCTACGCGCGCTCCAAGGTGGATGTGTTTTTCATTCACATCCAGGGTGCCGCCCGATTGCTCTATCCGGACGGCACGGTGCGGCGCATTACCTACGCGGCCAAGACCGGGCACCGCTTCTCGCCGATCGGCAGGCTCCTGATCGACCGCGGGGAGATTGATGCGGCCACGGTCTCCATGGCCTCGATCCGCTACTGGCTCGCCCGCCACCCGGACCGAGTCGACGAGGTGCTCTGGCATAATCGATCCTATATTTTCTTCCGCGATGCACCGGTGGAGGATCATCGACTCGGACCGGTGGCGGCCGCCAAGGTGCCGATCGTGGCGGGACGGTCGCTGGCCGTCGACCGTCTGATCCATACCTTTGGCACGCCGTTCTTTATCCGCAGCGAGAGCCTGACCCATCTTGACGGCGGAAGACCCTTCGCCCGGACCATGCTGGCGCTCGACACCGGTTCTGCGATCGTCGGACCGGCGCGTGGCGATATCTTTACCGGCTCCGGCGATGCGGCCGGCGATCTTGCCGGAAACGTCCGCAACCCCGCTGATTTCTATGTCTTCGTGCCGAAGACGGCCGCACAGAGACTTGGCCATGGCAAAGCATAAGCCGCTCAGCGTCGAGGATCGCATTCTCTGGGGCAAGGTTGCCAGGAGCGCACGGGCTCTGCCGGGCCGGCTCGAGGACCTCGAGGCGGCCGAGGCGCTGACCATGCCGGACGAGAAGCCGGCAGCGGCGCCAACCGCACCCGCATCGGGTCGACAGCCGGCGAGCGATGCAGGAATCCGGCTAACCGCCGGCGCCCCATCCCGCGATGGGCGGCATAATCCGCTGGAGCGGCCGGTCAAGCGCAAGATCGCCAAGGGGCGGCTGGCGCTCGAGGCTCGGATCGATCTTCACGGGATGGTCCAGAGCGAAGCGCACGGGTTTCTGCTCGACTTTATCCTGAATGCCCATGCCCGCGGACTTCGGCATGTCCTGGTCATCACCGGCAAGGGCACGTCGTTCGGCAGCGACGGCGCTTTGAAACGGGCGGTTCCGCTCTGGTTCTCGCTGCCGGAGTTCCGGCCGCTGATTTCCTCCTATGAAACCGCGGCCCGCAATCACGGCGGCGAGGGCGCGCTCTATGTCCGCCTCGCCCGCGTGAAAGGGGCCGAGCGATGACGACACCGTTCGGCGTCGCGGTGCGCCACCTGCGGGCAAGGAAGGGCGTGTCCCAGAAGGAAATGGCAGCGGCGTTGAACGTCTCTCCGGCCTATCTTTCGGCGCTGGAGCATGGCCGGCGCGGTACGCCAAGCTTCGACTTCCTGCAGCGCGTCGCCGGCTATTTCAACGTTATCTGGGACGAGGCTGAGGAGTTGTTCCGGATTGCAGGCATTTCCGATCCGCGCATCATCGTCGATACCGCCGGGCTGCCGCCGGAATACACCGCCTTCGCCAATCGCCTGGCCGTCGAAATCCGCGATCTGCCACCCGAGACGATCAGGCGGCTTGCCGGTATTCTTGAAAAGGCCTGCAATTCGCGGCGGAAAACGGGCTGATCCCCCGAATTCTGCCGCTATTGACCCCCACATGATTTGGAAAGCGGTGGCAAAATCCCTATATTTGCTTGACCGGTGAGCGGTGATTCGCCGTTTCCGTCCTCCTCCTCAGGAACCCTGGAAAGACACCCTTTATGACTGATACGCATGAGACCGAGACCGGCGGCGCGGCCGAGTATGGCGCGGATTCGATCAAGGTTCTGAAGGGCCTGGACGCGGTGCGCAAGCGGCCGGGGATGTATATCGGCGACACCGACGACGGTTCCGGCCTGCACCACATGATCTACGAGGTGGTCGACAACGCCATCGACGAAGCGCTGGCCGGGCATGCCGACCTCGTGACCGTGACCCTCAACGCCGACGGATCGGTCAGCGTGACGGACAACGGCCGCGGCATTCCGACCGACATCCACAAGGAGGAAGGGGTCTCCGCCGCCGAGGTCATCATGACCCAACTGCACGCCGGCGGAAAATTCGACCAGAACTCCTACAAGGTTTCCGGGGGACTGCACGGAGTCGGTGTGTCGGTCGTGAACGCGCTGTCCGTCATGCTCAGACTGAAGATCCGCCGCAGCGGCCACATCCACGAGATGAGCTTCACCCATGGCGTTGCCGACGGACCCCTGAGGATCACCGGCGACTGCGGCGATGAGACCGGCACCGAGGTGACCTTCCTGCCGAGCCCGGAGACGTTCTCCAACATCGAATTCAACTACCAGACGCTCGAGCACCGGCTGCGCGAACTCGCCTTCCTGAACTCGGGCGTGCGCATTCTGCTGACCGACCGCCGCCACTCCGACGTCAGGCAGGACGAGATGATGTATGACGGCGGCCTGGAGGCTTTCGTCCATTTTCTGGACCGTGCCAAGAAGCCGCTGGTGCCCAAGCCCATCGCCATCCGCGGCGAGCGCGACGGCATCACGGTCGAGGTGGCGATGTGGTGGAACGACAGCTACCATGAGAACGTGCTCTGCTTCACCAACAACATCCCGCAGCGCGATGGCGGAACCCATCTTGCCGGCTTCCGCGGTGCGCTGACGCGCCAGGTCGTATCCTACGGCGAGAGCTCGGGCATCCTGAAAAAGGAGAAGGTATCGCTGACCGGCGACGACTGTCGCGAAGGCCTGACCGCCGTCCTGTCGGTCAAGGTCCCCGATCCGAAGTTTTCGTCCCAGACGAAGGACAAGCTCGTGTCGTCCGAGGTCCGGCCGGTCGTGGAGAGCCTGGTCAACGAGGCGCTGAGCAATTGGCTGGAGGAGCACCCCTCGGAGGCCAAGGTGCTGGTCGGCAAGGTCGTCGAAGCCGCCGCTGCCCGCGAGGCGGCCCGCAAGGCGCGCGAACTGACGCGCCGCAAGGGTGCGCTCGACATTTCCTCGCTGCCCGGCAAGCTCGCCGACTGCTCGGAGCGCGATCCGGCAAAGTCCGAGGTCTTCCTCGTGGAGGGTGACTCGGCTGGCGGCTCGGCTAAGCAGGGCCGGTCGCGCGAGAACCAGGCGATCCTGCCGCTGCGCGGCAAGATTCTCAACGTCGAGCGTGCCCGCTTCGATAAGATGCTTTCGAGCCAGGAAATCGGCACGCTGATCACCGCGCTCGGTACCTCGATCGGCAAGGACGAGTTCAATCCCGAGAAGCTGCGCTACCACAAGATCATCATCATGACGGACGCCGACGTCGATGGCGCGCATATCCGCACGCTGCTTCTGACCTTCTTCTTCCGGCAGATGCCGGAGTTGATCGAGCGCGGCCACCTCTATATCGCCCAGCCGCCACTCTACAAGGTATCGCGCGGGAAGTCGTCCCAGTACCTGAAGGACGAGAAGGCGCTGGACGAGTATCTGATCACCGCGGGCCTCGAGGATGCGGCGCTGGAACTCGGTTCGGGCGAGGTGCGCGCCGGCCAGGACATGCGCGAGGTCATCCAGGACGCGATGCGCCTGCGCTCGCTGCTCGACGGCCTGCACTCCCGGTACAATCGTGGGATCGTTGAGCAGGCGGCAATTTGCGGCGCACTGAACCTCGAACTAAGCCACAACCGCGAAGACTATGCCGAGATGGCCGAACAGGTGGCGCGCCGCCTGGACCTGATCGCCGAAGAGACCGAGCGTGGTTGGACAGGCACCGTGGCCACCGATGGGGGGCTGAAGTTCGAGCGGATGGTGCGCGGCGTCAAGGAGTTTGCCCATCTCGACATGGCGCTGATCGGCTCATCGGACGCCCGTTACATCGACCAGATGTCGGAGCGCCTCAAGGACATCTACGCGATCCCGCCGACGCTGAAGCGCAAGGAAAGCCAAGCCGAGATCAGCGGCCCTCGGGCGCTGCTCGACGCGGTTTTTGCCGCTGGCCGCAAGGGCCTCAACCTGCAGCGTTACAAGGGCCTTGGAGAAATGAACGCCGAGCAACTCTGGGAGACGACGCTCGACCCGAACGTTCGCTCGTTGCTGCAGGTGCGGGTGTCCGACGCGACGGACGCCGACGGTCTATTTTCGCGCCTCATGGGCGACGAGGTCGAGCCGCGGCGCGAGTTCATCCAGGACAACGCCCTGAACGTGGCGAACCTCGACATCTGATTCCGGCTGCGGCTCGCGGTGGTTGCTGCCCGGGATAGCTCGCGCGGACCGGGACGGCCGTCGGCCGTTCAACGCAGTGGCCGGTCTATGCGTTATTTCACCTGCAGCGACATTGTCGGCCCGGCTGCAAAGGGCCTATAAACGCTGCGGACGATATGCATCAGGAGACCACAGCATGAGCCTCAAAGACCCGACCCTTTTACGCCAGGCAGCCCTTGTCGGCGGACGCTGGATAGAGGCAGACCCTGAAACCGCGATCGCGGTGAAGAATCCGGCCACCGGCGAACTGGTGGGCTATGTGCCTAAGCTCGGCGCCGCCGAAACGAAGGAAGCGATCGCCGCTGCGGAGAAGGCACAGAAGGACTGGGCTGGCCGCACCGCCAAGGAGCGCTCGACGGTCCTGCGCAAATGGTTCGAACTGATGATGGCCAATCAGGACGACCTCGGCCGGATCCTGACGATGGAGCAGGGCAAGCCGCTCGCCGAAGCCAAGGGTGAGATCGCCTACGGCGCGAGCTTCATCGAGTGGTTCGCCGAAGAAGCACGCCGTGTCTATGGCGACATCATGCCGGGACACCAGAAGGACAAGCGCATTCTGGTCATGAAGCAGCCGATCGGCGTCGTCGCGGCGATCACCCCCTGGAACTTCCCGAACGCCATGATCACCCGCAAGGCCGGTCCGGCCTTCGCCGCAGGCTGCGCCATGGTATTGAAGCCGGCCTCGCAGACGCCGTTCTCGGCGATCGCCATAGCCCTTCTCGCCGAGCGAGCCGGCCTGCCCGCTGGGCTGTTCAGCGTCATCACCGGCTCGGCCGCGGCAATCGGCGCGGAGATGACCGCGAACCCCACCGTGCGGAAGCTCACCTTTACCGGCTCGACCGAGATCGGTGCCGAGCTCTACCGGCAGAGCGCGCCGACCATCAAGAAGCTCGGCCTTGAGCTCGGCGGCAACGCGCCCTTTATCGTCTTCGACGATGCCGATCTCGATGCCGCCGTCGAAGGCGCGCTGATCGCGAAGTTCCGCAACAACGGCCAGACCTGCGTCTGTGCCAACCGGATCTACGCGCAGGACGGCATCTATGATGCGTTCGCCGAAAAGCTCGCCGCCGCGGTCGGCAAGCTCAAGACCGGCAACGGCTTCGACGAGGGCGTGATCCTCGGGCCGCTGATCGACAGCGCCGCGCTCGCAAAGGTCGAGGAGCACGTCTCCGATGCCGTGGCCAAGGGCGGCCGCGTCGTCCAGGGTGGCAAGCGCCACGCGCTCGGCGGCACCTTCTACGAGGCGACGGTGATTGCCGACGTCACGCCGGAGATGGCAGTTGCCCGCGAGGAGACCTTCGGCCCGGTCGCGCCGCTGTTCCGGTTCACGGACGAGGCCGACGTCATTGCTCAGGCGAACGACACCGAATTCGGTCTCGCTTCCTATTTCTATGCGAAGGATCTCGCCCGCGTCTTCCGCGTCGCCGAAGCGCTGGAATACGGCATGGTCGGGGTCAACACCGGCCTGATCTCGACGGCCGAGGCGCCATTCGGCGGCGTCAAGCTATCCGGCCTCGGCCGCGAGGGCTCGAAGTATGGCATCGAGGAGTTCACCGAGATCAAGTATGTCTGCCTCGGCGGCATCGCCTGAACGATAGCGATCCCTCACCGGCCGGGAGAACCGGCCGGTGCATTTTCTTTACGTCATTGCACCGAGGATTAGCGCGATGCCCGCCCCGAAGAACCATTTCAAGGCCGCCCTGCGGGAGGGCCGATTTCAGCTCGGCATGTGGGTGGCGCTCGGCAGCGCCTATGCCGCCGAGATCGCGGCGGGAAGCGGCTACGACTGGCTGCTGATCGACGGTGAGCACGGACCGAATGACGTGCCGTTGATCGGGGCGCAGCTCGGCGCCCTTCGCGGCAGTGTAAGTCACCCGATCGTCCGGCCGCCGATGGGCGAGGCCTGGCTCCTGAAGCAGCTGCTGGACCTCGGCGCGCAGACGTTTCTCATTCCGATGGTGGAGACCGTCGAGCAGGCACGCGCGCTGGTGCGGGCCGTGCGCTATCCGCCGGCCGGCATCCGCGGCGTCGGCGCGGCGCTCGGCCGGGCAACGAACTTCAACCGCATCCCGGATTACCTGGAGACCGCCGACGACGAGATCTGTCTTCTGCTCCAGATCGAGAGCCGCGCCGGGCTGGCGGCGCTGGACGAGATTGCAGCGGTGGAAGGAGTTGATGGAATCTTCATCGGGCCGTCCGATCTCGCAGCGGACATGGGCTATCTCGGCAGGCCTTCGGCAGGGCCGGTGCGGGAAGCGATCAGCGATGCCTTTGCCCGAACGCATGCGCACGGCAAGGCGCGCGGAATCATGACGCTGGCCCTCGACCAGGCGCACGAATACCGCGCCATGGGTGCCGATTTCATGGCGATTGGCACCGACGTCACCAGCCTTTCGGCGGCACTGGACGGATTGCGACGCGATTTTCTGGGTGAAGCCCCGTCTTCGAACAAACGGGGTGGGGGGTACTAGGCCACCGGGCCGAACATTCGTCGTATCTAGCCCAAACGGCTCCAGCAGCGTTTCGCGCGTCGGCGCTATATCTTCTGTGCCCATGCGTCATGGGCACGAGCGCAGCACTTGGCCGACTGTCATGACAAGCGCCCACACAATAGCCGTTGACCCTGATCTGTCTGTTGTCGATAAATGACAAAGGCATGCTTGCGGCGCAAGGCGAGGGGCAGTGAGCGCAAGAGGGCCGGTCGGGGAGGAGGATGCGCACGAGGACCATCGGCACGACCGACCTTGCGGTTACCGAATACAGCTTCGGTACGGCTCCGCTCGGAGGCCTTTATCGGGCCTGCCCGCGCCAGACGGCGGTCAACACCCTGAAGGCGGCCTGGGACGAGGGGATCCGCTATTTCGACACCGCACCTTGGTATGGCTTTGGCCGCGCCGAGCGTGTCGTCGGCGATTTTCTGCGCGACAAGCCGAGCAAGGAATGGGTCCTGTCCACGAAAGTCGGGCGGATCATGTTTCCCGTCGCCGACGACCAGGTGCCCAACTACGGTTACGTCGATCCGCTCCCCTTCGACGTGCGCTATGACTACAGCTACGATGGCATCATGCGATCGCTGGAACTGAGCCATGCTCGTCTGGGGCTGAACCGCATCGACATCCTCTACGTCCACGACATCGGGGTCTATACTCACGGGGCCGAGCGCAATGCCTTCCATCTCCGGGCGCTGATGGATTCGGGCCTGAAGGCGCTGGAGGAGCTGAAGTCTGCAGGCACCATCAAGGCCTATGGGCTCGGCGTCAACGAAGTGCCCGTCTGCCTCGAGGTGATGAAGCGGGCGCCGCTCGACTGTATCCTGCTTGCCGGCCGGTATACCTTGCTGGACCGCTCGGCCGTCGCGGAGCTGTTGCCGCTCTGCACGGCGCGCAACACCTCCCTCGTCATCGGCGGTGTCTTCAATTCCGGCATATTGGCGACGGGGCCGGTCGACGGTGCCCACTTCGACTACATGCCGGCGACGGATGACGTGCTCGGCCGGGTGCGGGCGCTGGAGGGACTGGCGCGGAAGAGCGGCGTGCCTCTTGCGGCGGCCGCAATGCAATTTCCGTTGCGGCACCCCGCCGTCGCCTCCGTCCTGCTCGGCACCGCCCAACCGTCGAGCCTGCACCGCAACGCCGGGTTGATGCGATTGCCGGTTCCGGAAACGCTTTATGCAGAGGCCGAGGCTTTCAGTCTCGTCGCGCCGCCGCTCATGGGCGAGGCGGTGCGGCAGTAGAGGTATTCAGATCGGGAGTGCAAGCGCATGTTGAAAGGAATCCATCCCCTGCTCGGTCCCGATCTCCTGCACGCGCTGCGGTCGATGGGGCATGGCGACGACATCGTTATCGCCGACGCGAACTTTCCGGCCACTTCCATGGGCCCGAAGGTGATCCGCGCCGACGGTGTCGACGCCATCGCGATGACCGAGGCCGTCCTGTCGCACATGCCGCTCGACACCTTCGTGCCCGAGTCCGCCTGGCGAATGCAGGTCGTCGACGACCCTGCTGCGGTGCCGCCGGTCTGCGCCGAGTTCCAGAAGGTCGTGTCGCGGCTGGCCGGCAGTTTCGTCGTACACTCGGTCGAACGCTTCGCCTTCTACGATCTGGCGAGGCGCGCGGCCTGTATCGTCGCAACGACGGAGTACCGGCTCTACGGTAACATCATCCTCCGCAAGGGCGTCGTGCATCCGCATGAGGCCTTCCAGGCTGGGCGATCCCCTGAAGGGCAACAAATGGATCCACGTTGACAGAAATCATGAACGAGTGGTTCAGTTGCGTTCACGCAAACACAAGTTGAGCCGGGGACGCTCAGCGAGACAGCTGGAAGCGCATCAGGACAAGGAATGCAATCTTTCGATTTTGATCCATAACGACCGACCGCCTGCGTTCGGCAGATCGGTTTCCCGGAGGAGAACGCACCAGAGAGGAGAAGTTATGCGCATCGCCAAGAAGCTTGTGACACGCCGCTCCTTCACCGCGCTCGCAGGCGCCGCCATGCTAGCGACGATGGCCCCATTCCCATCCTTCGCCCAGACTGTCACGATCCCGATCATCGTCAAGGATACGACCTCATTCTACTGGCAAATCGTTCTGGCCGGCGCTCGCGCGGCCGGCAAGGACCTCAACGTCAACGTCCCGGAACTCGGGGCCCAGTCGGAATCAGACATCAACGGCCAGATCAGCATTCTGGAGAATGCCGTCGCGGGCAGTCCGGCCGCGGTCGTGATCGCACCGACCGAGTTCAAGGCGCTCGGCAAGCCGATCGACGAGGCCGCAAAAGCCGTGCCGATCATCGGCATCGATTCAGCGGCCGATTCCAAGGCATTCACCTCGTTCCTGACGACCGATAACGTCCAAGGCGGCCGCATCGCTGCCGACGGGCTCGCTGCCGCGATCAAGGAAGCGACCGGCAAGGAAGAAGGCGAGGTCGCCATCATCACCAGTCTCCCGGGTGTCGGCTCGCTCGACCAGCGGCGCGAGGGCTTCCTCGACCAGGTCAAGACCAAGTATCCGGGTTTCAAGGTGGTTGCCGACAAGTATGCCGACGGCCAGGCCACGACCGGTCTCAACATGATGACTGACCTGATCACCGCCAACCCCAATCTCGTCGGCGTCTTCGCCTCGAACCTGATCATGGCCCAGGGCGTCGGCCAGGCGATCGCTGAAAACAAGCTCGGCGACAAGATCAAGGTGATCGGCTTCGACAGCGACGACAAGACCGTCGGCTTCCTGAAGGAAGGCGCGCTTGCCGGCCTCGTCGTGCAGGACCCCTATCGCATGGGCTATGACGGGGTGAAGACCGCTCTTGCGGTCTCCAAGGGCGAAAAGGTCGAGACCTTCGTCGACACCGGGGCGAACCTTGTCACCAAGGCCAATATGAACGAGCCAAAGATCGACGCGCTGCTCAATCCGAAGATCAAGTAGAATGTAACGGTCGCGCCGGCATGGCTGGCGCGGCCGCCCTTCGTCGTTGCGCCGGCGCGTGGAGGAGACCCGGAGCATCGCCGAAACGAACGGGTCCACACCGAGGAGGAAGGTCATGACCCTGGAACAGGTTGCCCATCGCCACGACGACAGCAGCGCCAGGCTGACCGAGGCAAATCGTGTTCCGTTGGGCGCGCCCATCCTCGAACTGAAGGGCCTTCAGAAGAATTACGGCTACGTTCAGGCGCTCAAGCCTGCGACGATGACGTTCCTGGCGGGAGAGATCCATGCGATCGTCGGCGAAAACGGCGCCGGCAAGTCGACGCTGATCAAGCTCCTGACCGGCGTCATCCCGCGCACCGCCGGCGAGATAATCTGGTGCGGCCATCCGGTCGCGCTCGCCACGCCCAACGAGGCGATCGCCCGCGGCATCAACGCCGTGCACCAGGAGGTGGTGCTCTGTCCCCACCTCACGGTGGCCGCCAACCTGTTCCTTGGCGACGAGATCAACCGCAATGGGCTGATGCGTAAACGGCAGATGGAGAAGATGGCGCAGGCCGTGCTCGACGATCTCGGGTTCGGCCTGCCGGCGCACGTGCCGCTGGGTTCGCTGACGATCGGCCAGCAGCAGCTCGTCGCCACCGCCCGCGCCGCCATGCGCGGCACGCAGTTTTTGATCTTCGACGAGCCGACCGCCTATTTGACGCGCCAGGAATCGGCGCAGCTGTTCAAGCTGATCCGTCGCCTGCAGAGCGAGGGCGTGACGATCGTCTACATCAGCCATCGCATGGAGGAGGTGTTCGAAATCGCCGACCGGGTCTCGGTGCTGCGCGACGGCACCCATGTCGGCACGCGCAAAATTGCCGAGACGGACGAGAACGAGTTGATTGCGCTGATGATCAATCGCTCGATCGAGCAGATCTACCACAAGGAGAAGATTGCCTTCGGCGAGACCATCCTCGAAACGCGCGGCCTCTCCGGCCCCGGCTTCGAGAATGTCTCGCTGTCCGTGCGGGCCGGCGAGATCGTCGGTCTATACGGGCTCATTGGGGCGGGGCGGAGCGAATTTGCGCTGGGTCTCTACGGCCGCCATCCGGTTTCGGCGGGCGAGGTCCACTGGATGGGCCGGATGGTCGATATCAAGGACGAGCGGGCCGCCATGGAACTGGGCATCGCGCTGGCTCCGGAAAGCCGCCGCGACCAGGGCCTCTGCCTCAATCTGCCGATCGGCCTCAACATCAACCTGCCCATCCTCCGGCGGCTGAGCCACGGCCCGGTGATCGGGCGGGCCGAGGCGGCAAGCAACGCCGACCAGCAGATCCGCGACCTCAGCATCAAGACGCCGAGCCAGCGCGTGCTCGTCTCGTCGATGTCGGGCGGCAACCAGCAGAAGATCGTTATCGGCAAGTGGCTGAGCCACGGCGCTCGGCTCTTCATCTTCGACGAGCCGACGGTCGGGGTCGATGTCGGAACGAAGGCGGAGATCTACCGGCTGTTTGCCAAGCTCTTGAAGGCGGGCGCCGGCATTATCCTGATCTCGTCCTACCTGCCGGAGGTCTACGAGCTGGCAGACCGGTTGCATGTGTTTCGGGCCGGCCACCTGGTCGGCAGCCATGATTTCCATGCCGCCAGCCATGAGGACGTGCTTGCCGAAGCGATCGGCATCTGAGCGACAGGAAGAGCGAAGAGGGAGACGCACATGGCCATCACTTCGACGGAAAGCGCCGCAGCCGCACCACGGCGCGGGATGAACGTCCTCTTCAGTCTGACCCTGATAGGCCTGCTGCTCGCCCTCTGGATCGTACTCGGTTTCGCGACCGCCAGCTTCTGGACCCCGCTGAACATTTCCAACCTGCTGCGGCAGGGCGCGATGACGGCGATCCTCGCAGTCGGACAGACCTTCGTCATCATCACCGCCGGCATCGACCTGTCGGTCGGCGCGATCGTCGGCTTTTCGAGCGTCATCCTGGCTTGGCTGCTGCAGGCCGGAGTGCCACTCTGGATTGCAATTGCGGCGACGCTGCTTCTGGGCGTTGCGATCGGCGCGTTTCATGGCTTCGGTATTGTCCGGATGGGCCTGCCGCCGTTCATCATCACGCTTGCGACGCTCACGGCGTTGCGCGGCATCGGCCTCCTGATCACCAACGGCTCAACCATTTCGATCACCAACGAGGCGTTCACTAACTTCGCGCGCGCCGATTTTCTCGGCATCCCCAGCCTTTTCTGGATGGTCATTCTGATTGCGGTGCCGGCCTACGTCTTCCTGCATCTCAGCCGCTGGGGCCGTTATCTCTTCGCCGTCGGTTCCAACAGCGAGGCGGCGCGCCTGTCAGGGGTCAACGTCACCCGCACGATCTACACGGCTTATATCCTGTCGGCCACCTGCGCGGCCTTCGTCGGCGTCCTGCTCGCCTCCCGCATCGGCATCGGCAACGCGACGCAGGCGGAAGGGTGGGAACTGCAGGCGATCGCCTCCTCGGTTATCGGCGGCACCAGCCTGTTCGGCGCGATCGGTTCGGTCCACGGCCCGCTGATCGGCGCCTTCATCCTCGCCACCATCAACAACGGCGCGAACCTCCTAAACGTCAACTCGTTCTGGCAGCGCATCATTACCGGCGTGCTGATCATCGTGATCGTCTATTTCGACCAGTTGCGGCGGCGCAGCAGCCGCTGACCAACAGCGGCCGCATAGCAATAGAAATCCAAGGGCAAGGATGAGGGAATGACTGCAAATCTGACAGGAAAGACCGCGCTCGTGACGGCGGCGGGGCAGGGGATCGGCCGCGCCTCGGCCTTGGCCTACAAGCGGGCCGGCGCGAGCGTCATCGCCACCGACATCAACGCCGAAACGCTCGGTACGCTGGCTGCCGAGGGAATTTCCACGCGGTTGCTGGACGTGCTGGACGCCAAGGCCGTGACGGAAGTCGCCGCCCAAATCGGTCCGGTCGACATCCTGTTCAACTGCGCCGGCGTCGTCCATGGTGGCTCGGTGCTGGAGTTGAATGACGATGATCTGGACTTCGCCTGGGACCTCAACGTCCGGTCGATGGTGCGCACCATCCGTGCAGTGCTGCCAGGCATGCTGGCCCGCGGCGGCGGCGCCATCGTCAACATGTCTTCGGTGGCGAGCAGCGTCAAGGGCGTGCCGAACCGCTTCGCGTATTCGGTGACCAAGGCTGCCGTGATCGGGCTGACGAAGTCGGTCGCGGCCGACTATGTCGGCCAGGGCATCCGCTGCAACGCCATCTGCCCGGGAACCGTGGAAAGCCCGTCGTTGCAGGAGCGCATGCGCGCCGGCGGTGATTACGAGGCGGCCCGTGCCGCCTTCATCGCCCGCCAGCCGATGGGGCGGATCGGCACACCGGAGGAGATCGCCGACCTCGCCGTATACCTCTCCGGCGCGACCTACACCACCGGGCAGGCCTACATCATCGACGGTGGCTGGACAGGCTGAGCGTCTTTCGATCGGCCGCTGCGGCGCCGCTTCCGCCGTTCATTGCCGCGCAGTTCTGTTGCCCTGCAGCGAAAACCTGATAGTGTGTTAGCACCTGCAAAAGGCCAAGAAATGCCTCTTGCCCGGCGCGGCGGCCGGGTGGCCTTGGAATTCACGAGAGGTGATTCCCGAATGTACTATCAGCTGTATGAGTTCAATCATGCGATGTTGGCGCCGTGGCGTGCCGTCGCCGATCAGATGCGGCTCGCCTATCGCAATCCGCTCAATCCGATCTCCCACACCTATCTCGGCAGGACGATGGCGGCGGGGCTGGAGGTACTCGAGCGCGTCACCCGCCGCTATGGCAAGCCGTCATTCGGGCTGCACGAAACCGTGGTCGACGGCGAAGATGTATCCGTCCACGAGAAGATCGTCTGGCAGTTGCCGTTCTGCAATCTCGTCCATTTCGAACGCTGCCTGCCGGCCGCCCACCGCCGCGACCCGAAGATCCTCATGGTGGCGCCGATGTCCGGCCACTATGCAACGCTGCTGCGCGGCACCGTGGAAGCGATGCTGCCGCACGCCGAGATTTACATAACCGACTGGGTCGACGCGCGGATGGTGCCGCTCTCGGAAGGGTCCTTCGATCTCGACGATTTCATCGACTACGTCATCCAGATGCTGCATGCGATCGGCCCGGACACGCATGTGATCGCCGTCTGCCAACCGGCGGTGCCGGTGCTGGCGGCCGTCTCGCTAATGGAGGAGGACAGGGATCCGCTCGCCCCGTCATCGATGACGCTGATGGGCGGGCCGATCGATACACGCGTCAATCCGACCGCCGTCAACCGGCTTGCGGAGGAGCGTCCGATCGACTGGTTCCGCGACAATGTCATCATGCCGGTGCCGTGGCCGCAGCCGGGCTTCATGCGCATGGTCTACCCGGGGTTCCTGCAGCTCTCCGGCTTCATGTCGATGAACCTCGACCGTCACCTCGTGGCACACCGCGAGTTCTTTGAACACCTGGTCAAGAACGACGGCGATGCGGCCGAAAAGCACCGCGATTTTTACGACGAGTATCTCGCGGTCATGGACATGACCGCCGAGTTCTACCTGCAGACGGTCGAGACGGTGTTCATGCAGCACGCCCTTCCGAAGGGTGAGATGATGCACCGCGGCCGGCGCGTCGACACGACGGCAATCCGCAACGTGGCGCTTCTGACCGTCGAGGGCGAGAACGACGACATATCCGGCGTTGGACAGACCCGAGCGGCGCAGAAGATCTGCACCAATATCCCCGCGAGCATGCGGATGCACTACATGCAGCCGGATGTCGGCCACTACGGCGTCTTCAACGGCTCCCGATTCCGCCGCGAGATCGCTCCGCGCATCCTTTCCTTCATCGCCGAACACGGCCGCGGCGAGAAGGCCGTGCAAGGCGTCATAAAGCGCGGCAAGGCCCGTACCACCTAGTTGGCAGCCGAATTTTCGCGGAGCTTTCAGGCGCTTGTCCGATTCCCCCGGGTGGCGCCTTGAAGCAGCATAGCGGTCTTACCACATCGAAATCATCGGGCGCCATTGTGGCGATCCGCCGAATGTGAGGAAGATTGCAAATGAACCAGTCTGCATTCTTGCGTCCTGACTGGACGCCTGCGACCATCGCGCTGATGGTGCTGGGCTTTATGGTCTTCTGGCCCCTGGGCCTGGCCATGCTCGCCTACATCGTGTTCGGCGAACGGTTGAAGAGCTTCAAGAAAGATGCCAACGACGCCGCGGACGGCTTCTTCGCCTCCTGCCGCGGACGCTCTCGTGGCTTTCGCGGTTTCCGCGGTCCCGGGTTCGGCTCGGGCAACGTCGCCTTCGACGAATGGCGCGAAGCCGAACTGAACCGTATCGAGGAAGAGCGCCGCAAGCTCGACGAGATGCGCGAGGAGTTCGAAACCTACGTGCGTGAGCTGCGCAGGGCCAAGGACAGGGAAGAGTTCGATCGCTTCATGCGGGAGCGCCGTTCCGGCAACGGTGGCCCGGTGCAGGAAATGCCGAGTGCTTGAACGATAGCTCTGTCGATCGGTTGTGCCGGCGCCTCGCGGCGCCGGTTTGTTGTGTTCAAAGCCCGGCGCGAATCGGATAGTGAAAGGCGTGATGTTCCGCTCCGTCCTCAAACCTCGCCAGAACCCCGGGCCATCTTCTCCGGAGACCAGGCAGGTCGAGGTGAACGGCAAGAGCGTGCCCTTGACGATCCGTCGCAACGCCCAGGCGACGCGCCTGACGCTTCGGATCGAGCCCGGCGGCCGCGCGTTGCGGATGACGGTGCCGAGCGGCCTGTCCGAGCGCGAGATCCGCGATTTCCTCGATCGCCACCATCCTTGGCTGATGACGAAGCTGGCGCGGTTTTCGACACGCAGTGCGCTGTCGCACGGCAACCACATCTTCATCCGCGGTGTCGCCCATCGCATCGAGGAGACCGGCAGGTTGCGCGGCCTGACCGAGACACTGATGGTTGACGGGGAGGCGGTTATCCATGTCAGCGGCCTGCCCGAGCACGTGCCGCGGCGCATCAGCGACTATCTGAAGAAAGAGGCTCGCAGGGACCTGGAGGAGCGGGTCGCCGTGCACGCGGCGAAGGTCGGCCGAAAAGTCCGATCGCTGACGCTCCGCGACACCCGCAGCCGCTGGGGATCGTGCTCCGCGGACGGTGCGCTCAGCTTTTCCTGGCGCATCGTCATGGCGCCGCCCTTTGTGATAGACTATCTCGCCGCCCACGAAGTCGCGCATTTGCGCGAAATGAACCACGGCCCTGCCTTTTGGAGTCTGTGTGGGGAGTTGTGCGCGCGTGTCGACGAGGCCAAGCATTGGTTGAAGCGCAATGGCACGATGCTGCATGCCCTCGACTTCGACTGAATGCGATGTCCAGAGCGGGATGGACACCCTCGACTCTTGAACGAATTCATGCGAGGTCCATCGCCATGAAGACCAGTGCCGGAACGAACATCGACGTCAAGATCTGCGGTCTGAGGACAGCAGAGGCCGTGCAGCGCGCCCTCGATCTCGGCGCCACCCATGTAGGCTTTATCTTTTTCGGAAAGAGCCCGCGCAACATCGACCCGGCGGATGCCGCCGAACTCGCAGAACTGGCGCGCGGCCGGGCGAAGGTGGTCGCCGTGACGGTCAATGCCGACAATGACGATCTCGATGAAATCGTCGCGCTTCTGCGGCCGGACATGCTGCAGCTGCACGGAAGTGAAAGCCCCGAGCGGGTGCTGACGGTCAAGGCTATGTACGGCCTCCCGATCATCAAGGCCTTTTCGGTCCGCGAGGCGGGCGACCTTGCCCGGATCGACGCCTATGTTGGCATCGCCGATCGGTTCCTGTTCGATGCCAAGCCGCCGGCCGGCTCCGATCTGCCCGGCGGCAATGGCGTCTCCTTCGACTGGACGCTCATGCATGCGCTTGACGGCGGCGTCGATTACATGCTTTCCGGTGGACTGAACAAGGACAACGTCGGCGAGGCGATCGCGATGACGCGGGCGGCCGGCATCGATGTTTCGTCCGGGGTCGAAAGCGCACCGGGCGTCAAGGATATCACCCGGATGGAAGAATTCTTCGAGGCGGTGCGGCGGGCAACCGATCGGGCCTCGGCCGCAGGGAGCACGATGT
Source organism: Mycoplana dimorpha (assembly GCF_003046475.1). Taxonomy (GTDB): domain Bacteria; phylum Pseudomonadota; class Alphaproteobacteria; order Rhizobiales; family Rhizobiaceae; genus Mycoplana; species Mycoplana dimorpha. The sequence goes on along the minus strand of NZ_PZZZ01000003.1, from coordinate 46,840 downwards.
GAAGCAGTCAACCAATCTGAATTCGTTTCGCGGCGGTCCCGACGAGGACGGTCGCTTCGGCATCTACGGCGGCCGCTTCGTCGCCGAGACGCTGATGCCGCTGATCCTGGACCTGCAGGAGAAGTGGAACGAGGCGAAGACGGATCCGGAATTCCAGCGTGAACTGGCCGATCTCGGCACCCATTACATCGGCAGGCCGTCGCCGCTCTACTTCGCCGAACGCCTGACGCAGCACCTCGGCGGCGCCAAGATCTATTTCAAGCGCGAGGAGCTGAACCACACCGGTTCGCACAAGATCAACAATTGCATCGGCCAGATCTTGCTTGCCAAGCGCATGGGCAAGACGCGGATCATCGCCGAGACCGGCGCCGGCCAGCATGGCGTCGCCTCCGCCACCGTCGCGGCGCGCTTCGGTCTGCCCTGCGTCGTCTACATGGGCGCCACCGACGTCGAGCGTCAGGCCCCCAACGTCTTCCGGATGAAGCTGCTCGGCGCCGAGGTCAAGCCGGTCACCGCCGGCCACGGCACGCTGAAGGATGCGATGAACGAGGCGCTGCGCGACTGGGTCACGAATGTCGACGACACGTATTACCTGATCGGCACCGCCGCAGGGCCGCACCCCTATCCCGAGATGGTGCGCGACTTCCAGGCGGTGATCGGCCGTGAAGCACGCGAGCAGATCCTTGCCGCCGAGGGCCGGCTTCCGGACGTCGTCATTGCCGCCGTCGGCGGCGGCTCCAATGCCATCGGCATCTTCCACCCCTTCCTGGATGACAAGGACGTCAGGATCGTCGGCGTTGAGGCCGGCGGCAAGGGGCTCGAGGGCGAGGAGCATTGCGCCTCGATCACGGCCGGCTCGCCGGGCGTGCTGCACGGCAACCGCACCTATCTGCTGCAGGACGGCGACGGCCAGATCAAAGAAGGCCATTCGATCTCGGCCGGCCTGGACTATCCGGGCATCGGCCCGGAACATTCCTGGCTCAACGACATCGGTCGCGCCGAGTACGTTCCGATCATGGACCACGAGGCGCTCGAAGCATTCCAGCTGCTGACCCGCGTCGAAGGCATCATCCCGGCGCTCGAGCCGAGCCACGCGCTCGCCGAGGTGATCAAGCGGGCGCCGAAGATGGGCAAGGACGAAATCATCCTGATGAATCTCTCCGGCCGTGGCGACAAGGACATCTTCACCGTCGGCAAGATTCTCGGCATGGAGCTTTAAGATGACCGCGCGCATGGACAAACGCTTTGCCAATCTCGCAGCCGAGGGCCGCCCGGCGCTGGTGACGTATTTCATGGGCGGCGATCCCGATTATGCCAGCTCGCTCGCCATCATGAAGGCGTTGCCGAAGGCTGGCGCGGACGTGATCGAGCTCGGCATGCCGTTCTCCGATCCCATGGCCGACGGACCGGCAATTCAGCTGGCGGGCCAGCGCTCGTTGAAGGGCGGGCAGACGCTGGCGAAAACGCTGCAGATGGCCCGCGACTTCCGTCTCGAGGACGCCAACACCCCGATCGTGCTGATGGGCTACTACAACCCGATCTATATTTATGGTGTCGACAGGTTTCTCACGGACGCGCTGGAGGCCGGCATCGACGGCTTGATCGTCGTCGACCTGCCGCCGGAAATGGATGACGAGCTCTGCATTCCGGCACTCGAGCGGGGGATCAACTTCATCCGCCTGGCTACGCCGACGACCGACGCGAAGCGGCTTCCGAAGGTGCTGAAAAACACCTCGGGCTTCGTCTACTACGTTTCCATGAACGGCATCACCGGGTCGGCCCTGCCCGATCCTGCGCTCATCGGCGGTTCGGTGCGGCGCATCAAGGAACACACCCCGCTTCCCGTCTGCGTCGGCTTCGGCGTAAAGACGGCAGAGCACGCGCGTGCCATCGGCGCCTCGGCGGACGGCGTCGTGGTCGGCAGCGCGATCGTCAACCAGATCGCCTCCAGCCTGACGGCTGAAGGCGCCGCCACCGAAGCGACCGTCGCCGGCGTCGAGGCGCTGGTGCGCAGCCTGGCATCAGGCGTGCGCAGCGCCCGGCTTGCTGCGGCGGAATAAATCCCCACATTGGGGCGAGAGATTCAGGAGTAACCTCAGTGAACTGGATTACAAACTACGTTCGGCCGAAGATCAATTCGATGCTGGGCCGCAGGGAAGTTCCGGAGAACCTCTGGATCAAGTGCCCGGAAACCGGTGAAATGGTTTTCCATCGTGATCTCGAAGAGAACAAGTGGGTCATCCCGGCCTCCGGCTATCACATGAAAATGCCGGCCAAGGCGCGCCTGAAGGACCTGTTCGATGACGGGGTCTACGAGGCGCTGCCGCAGCCGAAAGTGGCACAGGATCCGCTGAAATTCCGGGATTCGAAGAAATATGTCGACCGTCTCAAGGACAGCCGCATCAAGACGGACCAGGAAGACACGATCCTGGCTGGCGTCGGCCGCGTTCGTGGCCTGAAGCTGGTGGCGGTCGTCCATGAGTTCAATTTCATGGGCGGATCGCTTGGAATTGCCGCAGGCGAGGCGATCATCCGGGCCTTCGAGCGCGCCATTGCAGAGAAATGCCCGCTCGTGATGTTCCCGGCCTCCGGCGGCGCGCGCATGCAGGAGGGGATTCTGTCCTTGATGCAGCTGCCGCGCACGACTGTCGCCGTGGAGATGCTGAAGGAGGCCGGCCTGCCCTACATCGTCGTCCTGACCAATCCCACGACCGGCGGCGTCACCGCGTCCTATGCCATGCTCGGCGACATCCACCTGGCCGAGCCCGGCGCGGAGATTTGCTTTGCCGGAAAGCGGGTGATTGAGCAGACGATCCGCGAGAAGCTGCCGGAAGGCTTCCAGACGTCGGAGTATCTGCTGGAGCACGGCATGATCGACATGGTGGTGAAGCGCCATGACATCCCCGACACGCTTGCGCGCCTGCTGAACATTCTGACCAAGAAGCCGGTGACCGAAGCTGCCAAGACAGACGGCGTTGTCGCCATTGCCGCAAGCGCCTGACGCAGGCAGACGGGGGAGGCGATGGAGGCGGCTGCCACGACCGAAGCAGGACGGGAGATCGAGAAACTGCTCGCCCTTCATCCCAAGGGCTTCGATCTTTCACTGGACCGGATCAGCCGACTGCTGTCCGCCCTCGGTGATCCGCATAAGCGCCTGCCGCCGGTGATCCATGTGGCCGGCACGAATGGCAAGGGATCGGTGACGGCCTTCAGCCGCGCGATCCTCGAGGCCGCCGGCCTGTCGGTCCATGTCCACACCTCGCCGCACCTCGTCAACTGGCACGAGCGCTACCGCCTTGGGCGCAAGGGCGGACGAGGCGCGTTCGTTTCCGATCCGGTGCTCGCCGACGCGGTGCGCCGTGTTGCCGATGCCAACGGCGGCCAGATGATCACCGTCTTCGAGATACTGACGGCCGTGACCTTCCTGCTCTTTGCCGAGCACCCGGCCGACGTTGCGATCATTGAGGTCGGGCTCGGCGGCCGCTTCGATGCGACCAACGTCATCGAGCGGCCCGCTGTTTCGGTCATAATGCCGATCTCCCTCGACCACCAGGCCTATCTGGGTGACCGGGTCGAACTGATCGCCGCCGAGAAGGCCGGCATCATGAAGAGGGGGGCCCCGGTCGTCATCGGCCATCAGGAGGAGGATGCGGCGCGCGCCGTCTTGGTGGAAACGGCCGAGCGCCTGTCCTGCCCTTACACCGTCTACGGCCAGGACTATCTGGCCTACCAAGAATTCGGACGGATGGTTTATCAGGACGAGTTCGGCCTGTTCGACCTGCCGGCCCCGAAGCTTCCCGGTCGCCATCAGTTCGCAAATGCCGCAGCGGCGATCCGCGCGATCAAGGCGAGCGGCCTTCCGGTGACCGAGCACGCCATCGAGCGCGGCCTCGCCTCGGTGGAATGGCCGGGACGACTGCAGCGCCTGCCGGTCGGGGCCCTCGCCAAGGTGGCCCCCGCATCTTCCGAGATCTGGGTGGATGGCGGGCACAATCCCGCTGCCGGCGTGGTGATCGCCGAAACGATGGCCAATTTCGAGGATCGGGACCCGCGGCCGCTGTTTCTCGTCACCGGCATGATCAACACCAAGGACGCGGTCGGCTATTTCGACGCCTTCCGCGGCATTGCCGAGCGGGTCTTCACCGTGCCGATCCGCGGCTCGGATGCGGGCATCGACCCGGCCGTGCTGGCAAGCGATGCAATGGAAGCCGGCCTTACGGCGGCGCCCGTCTCGACGGTGGCCGAAGCCTTGCAGGCGATCGGACGGATCGTCGAGGAAGACACTGTTGCGCCGCGTATCCTGATCGGCGGCTCGCTATATCTCGTCGGGGATGTGCTGGCGGACAACGGCACGCCGCCCACCTGATTTCTTCGCTGGTTGCTTCGGATTCACGTGAAACAAAAAAGGCCCGGACATGCCGGGCCTTTTTCGTAAGCAATCGAGGGTTTGACCTCAGGCCGCGGCCGACGAAATCCAGGACGACAACGCCGTTTTCGGCGCTGCGCCGACCTTGATGTCGGCGACCTGGCCGCCCTTGAACATGGCAAGGGTGGGAATCGAACGCACGCCGAACTGGGCGGCGAGTTCCGGGTTCTCGTCGATGTTGAGCTTTACAACCTTCACCTTGCCGGCGAGCTCTGCGGAGATCTCCTCCAGCGCCGGGGCGATCATCTTGCACGGTCCGCACCATTCGGCCCAGAAATCAACCACGACAGGCTCGGCAGCGTTGAGAACTTCGGCCTGGAAATTGGAATTGTCGACTTTCACGGTAGCCATGAGGGGGCTGCTCCTTGGAAATTGCGGTTGCAGTTCATGTGATGGGCGGCCGGCCCATTTCAATGACCGGTATCTCACTTTGTCGCGAGGTCGGCAAGGCTGGAGGCAATCGCCGCCTCGTCGAGCCAGAATACCGACGGTGCTTCGGTATAGACCAGGCCACAGCGAATCGACCGGCCGAGATAGAGCGGCGCGAGGATCGTCCGGTAGATCGCAAGCTGCGCGACGTGCTCGGAGGGGATATCTGCGGGGACAGCAGGCGGCTGCCGGTTCGTCTTGAAATCGACGATTTCGACGCTGTCGTCGGTGACGACCATCCGGTCGATCCGTCCTGATACCGCATAGTCGGTACGGCCCAGGCGCAGCGTGCCCATGATCGACACCTCGGCACGGGCGGCGGGCGAAAAGATCGCGGCCAGCGACGGGTCCACCATGATCGACAGGGCGGCGGCGACGAGCGCATCCCGCTCCCGGCCCGACCAGTGCCGTGTCGCCCGCTCCAGATAGCGCTGCCCGGCACTCCGGCGCTCCGCTGCGGGCATCGAGGGCAGGACCTGGAGGAACCGGTGCAGGATGCGCCCACGCTCGAGCGATCGCGCCGAGCCAGACCCCGTCCCGGTCCTGGTCGCGAACAGGGCGGAGCCGACGACAAGATCGGATTGCGAGCTGTCGATAACGGCCGCGGCGCCGGAGGGGCTGAGCGGGCGGGGCAGGCGGCGCTGCGGCGGCACGGCCCGGCCGAGTGCCGCCGGCAGAGCTGGTCTCGGTGCTTCGGGCCGCTCTTCAACGGCCGTGGGCGCCTCGGGCCGAGCATTCGGCTCCCGCCAGCGGCAGCCCGACCACTCCTCTTCCCCTGCGGTGAACGACACCTCGCTGCAGCGCGGGTCGTCGCGAAGACCCAGCCGCACCATCTCATGCCAGGTACCCTTGCTTTCCCTCTTGCCGCGATACCCGCAGACGATCAGCCGGTCGGCGGCCCGCGTCATCGCCACGTAGAGGAGCCGACGGTACTCCTCTTCCGCTTGGATGCGGATGCGCTCGGCGTCCGCATCGCTCAAGGCATTGCCGAGCGCCTTGGCCGGCAGCCAGGCCGGGAGCGGGTCGCCGCCGGCAGCCGTCAGGAACCGCAGTTTCGGCAGGTGCGTGTGGGTGAAGGGCGCGCCGCCCCCGTCCACGAGGAAGACGACGGGCGCCTCGAGGCCCTTTGCGGCGTGAACCGTCATGATGCGGACCTCGTCGCGGCCCTTGTCCTGTTCGCGCTTGACAGTGGGCGCTTCTAACTCGAGCGTCGAAATGAAGGCCTGCAGCCCCGGCAGCCCGTTTTCTTCGTGCTCCAGCGCGAACGACAGGAATTCGTCGATGATTTCGCCGGCCTCCCGTCCGAGACGCGCGAGGAAGGCGGCCCGGCCGCCGAGCTTGCCGATCACGCGGGCATAGAAATCATGGACCGGCAGGTCCCGGGCGAGTGTTGCAAATGTTTCGAGCCGGCTCACTATCGCCGCCAGCACCTCGTTCTCCGCCCCAAGCATGCGAAGGTGCTGCCACAGGCTCGTGCGCTCGGGCCGACGGGCCGCAAGATCGAGAAGCGTCTCCTCCGATATGCCGAACAGCGGACTTTTCAAAAGGGCGGCAAGCGACAGATCGTCCTCGGGCAGCAGGACGAAACGCCCGAGCGCCATCAGGTCCTGAACGGCGATGTGGCCGGTCAGCACCAGCCGGTCGGCGCCGGCGACGGGAATGTCGTGCTGCTGCTTCAGCGCGCGGGTCAGGGCGTTGACGAAGGCGTCGCGCTTGCGCACCAGCACGATCACGTCGCCCGGCCGCATGGGGCGGACAACGCCCTTCTCCCTGACGGATTCCTTGCCGATCCAGGCGGCAAGCGTGCCGGCGATACGCCGGGCAAGGATGTTCACCGGCGACTTTTCCGGCACGGCGTCGAACGGTGCCGTCCAGTCGTCTTCGTCGACCGTCTCCGTCGGCGCGATCACGTCCCAGACGTCGACGGCGCCCGGTTCGTGACCGCGGTTGGAGGCGTGGACGATCTGGTCGTTATCGGGTGAAAGCCCGCGCGCATTGTCGGCGATGGAAAAGACCCGATCGACCGCCGACAGCACGTCGCGGGTGGAGCGGAAGGACAGCAGCAGCCGGATCGGATGGAACGACGCGCCGGCGTCGCCGGCGCGTCGTTCCGTTTGTCGTCCCTCGGCTGCGAAGCGCTCCGGCCGTGCACCCTGGAAGGAATAGATCGACTGCTTTTCGTCGCCGACGGCAAAGACGGTGCGGGCGGCCGCGCGGGCCGAGGCGCCGGCGAAGAATTCTCCGGTCAGCGCCCCGATGATCTCCCATTGGCGCGGGCTCGTGTCCTGCGCCTCGTCGACGAGCACATGGTCGATGCCCCGGTCGAGCTTGTAGTGGACCCAGGCGCCAACGTCCGAGCGTGTCAGCAACGTCGCGGCACGGTCGATCAGGTCGTCAAAGTCCAGCAGGCTGCGGCCGCGCTTCAGGTCCTCGTAGTCCCCGATCAGGCGTTCGGCGATGACCAGGGCGGCGCGCGTCGCCTCGAACATGCGATAGCGCCGGAGCCGGTCCTCGCAGGCGATCACATGGGCTTGCAGGTCGGCAAAGAAGGATTCGAACGCCGGCTCCTTCACCTCCTTGGACAGGAAGGCGCGATCGAGGCTGGCAGGCGCGCCGCCACCGTTGAAGAACAGGCCGCAGAGAAGGCTGCGCCGGCGCTCCGCCTCGCGCTCCTCCGGCACCGAGGCAAGGATGGGTGCATTCGCCTTGACCGTATTGCTGCCGACGGAGAGCGCCGCCTCGATATAGCGGCCGAACGTCTCCGGCGCGAAGCCGGGCGGCGGCCAGAACGCCTCGATGAGGGCGTCCGCATCCTCATCCGCAGCAAATCCGAGCCTCGCGCGAAGGAAGGCTGCCGTACCGCCATGGCCGGCGGCCTGCTCGACGAAGGCGCGGATGGCGCCGCGATTGGCGACGATGTCCTCGATCAGCCGTTCGAGACCCGTGTCGTCGGCGATGTCGAGAACGGTTGCAAAGGCTTCCGCCAGCGCCGGGTCGTCCTCCGCCGAGGTGGCGGTCAGCAGCGACCGGCGGGCGTCGGCCAGGAGCACCGCTGCGGCGCGGTCGTCCAGGACGGAGAAATGGCCAGCAACGTTCGCCTCGAGCGGGAACTGGTGCAGCAGCGCTTCGCAAAAGGCGTGGATCGTCTGGATTTTCAGCCCGCCCGGTGTTTCAAGCGCGCGCGCAAACAGGCGGCGCGCCTCCTGAAGCTTCAGCCGATCCGGGGTTTTCCCTTCGATCCGCTCGACCCGGACCGCCAGCTCTTCGTCCGACAGCACCGCCCACTCGGCGAGGCGCTCGAACACGCGGTTCGACATTTCCGAGGCTGCGGCCTTAGTGTAGGTCAGGCAAAGGATGGCCGAGGGGCGGCAGCCGGCCAGAAGCAGCCGAATCACCCGCTGCGTCAGCACATGCGTCTTGCCCGATCCTGCATTGGCCGATACCCAGGCCGAGCCGGACGGATCCGAGGCAGCCGCCTGCTTGCGGCTCGTCCAGCTCAGCCAGGCGCCGGGATCGTCGGCGTGGGGCCGGTCGTCCTTAATCATCGCCGTCTCCTTCGGCTGCTTCCGCAGTCGACCATTCCGCAACCCGTGCGAGGTGGTCGTATTCGCCGCCAAAGTCCCGTTCCGCCGCCGGAATGACCCGGGAAGCAAAGCCGTAGCGTCCGGACAGCAACTGCGTCAGCAGCTTCTCCAGTTCCCCGAGCGCCTCGTCGGCGAGATCCTCCGCCGAGTTGGCCGGGCGGTCTTTCGCCGGCTTTGAATATTCGTTGTTGACGTTTTCCGGCTTGAAGCGTTCGCCCGGCTTCAGGCGGACATAGGTCAGGTCGGCCGGTGCGATCGCCGGCAGGTCGCGGAAGGCTCCACGCTTGAGGGCTGCGGCCTCCAGCGCCAGCTGCGGGTCGAGGAGCGCGCGTGCGACGCTGACGGACGGCGAACTGCCGGTCTTGTAGTCGATCAGGTCGGCGCGGCCGTCCGAGCGCAGGTCGATCCGGTCGGCAACCCCTGTGAGGCGCATTCCCGGTATGTTGAGATCGAGCGAGGCACGCACTTCGGTCAGGCTCTTTTCCAGGCTGGCGCGCCGCTTCTCATCCCAATCCAGAAAGCTGTCTGCGACCGCCTTGAAGCGCGGCCGCCAGACGGCGTCGACGTGCAGCGGCAGCGCCATGACGTCGAATTCTTCCGCGATGATGCGCTCCATAAGCGCGGCATCGCTGCCGTCGCTGGTCCGTTCGCGCACGAAGCGGTCCACAATCCGGTGATAGAGCGTGCCGCGCTCGGCAGCACTCGGATCGACATTGAACGGTGCCACCGGATGCAGTCGCAGGATTCGCCGTGCATAGACAGCGTAGGGGTCACGGCGCAGCCGTCCCACCTCGCTAAAGGAATAGCTGCGTGGCTGCAATTCGGCCGGCGGACGCGGTTCCGGTCGCCTGGTCACCGGCAGCGGCGGGCCCTGATCGAGCAGGCCGGCCCAATGCAGTAGCTCCGAACCGCGGCGCCTGAGATCGCTGGCGAGCGTCTCGCCGCCAACCGCAAGCAGCCGCTGCAGCCAGCGCGACGCCACCGTTGGTGAAGTGCCGCTGCGCATGGCGCGGGTCAGCACCAGCTTTTTCGCCGCGCAGGCCATCTGGAAGTCGTGTGCCAGCTGACCGATGCGGCGCTCGGGCGGCTCGAGACCGATGTTGGCCTTCATCACGCGCGACAGGAAGGCGTCGTTGGTCGTCTGTCCCGGCCAGGTCCCCTCGTTCAGGCCGCCGATGACGACCGTCCCGACCTCCTGCAGGCGCGCCTCCAGCGCCCCAAAGATGAATACGCGGGGATGGCGCATGGAGCGCGGCTTGACCGCTTCGCTGGCGCCGAGCGCCACGAGCACGTCGCACCATTGCGCCCCGTCCGCCTCCAGTTGACCCTCGGCCTCGATCACGCCCTTCAGCAGCGACGCCAGCCCGTCGCCCGCTTCGCCCGACCAGAGCCCGGCCAGATTGCCGCGTTCGTCGGCGGCGATCGCCTCCAGGGCGCGGCCGGTGCGCTCGGCCCAGTCGGAAAGGGAGCGCGCCGTGGTGAAGCGCCGGCCGGTGCGGCCGTGGCGCACCAGCGCTCCTGCCAGCGGCTCGACGGCGTCCGCGATACGTCGGGCGAGTTCGCGGGCCGGCGCGACGGCGTCAGCTGGGATCGCTTCGCGCCAGGCGGGCGGCTTTACGTCCGCGGCATGACGGGCCAGCGCCTCCTCGAGCAGCGGTTCCAGCGCCGAAATGTCAACCTCCGTCGTTCCGCCGCGAAGCGCAAGAAGCTCTAGCGCGGTCGCGGCGCCACGCACCGTTTCGGCCGGCAGTCCGAACAGCGCGAGCGGATGCTTCAGCAGTGCGACCAGGGCAACGGGATCGCCGGGACGCAGTGTCGCCTCCAGCAGCAGCCGCACAAGTTCGCCCTGCGGCGTCGACAACAGCGGCGTGCCGGCGGAATCGTCGGCGTCAATGCCGAACCGGGAGAGCTCGGCGGTGACGCGCCGCGCAAGCTTGCGGTCGGGGGTGATCAACGCCGCCTGGCTCTCCTCGTCGGCTTCGAGCGCAAGGCGAAGCGCGATCGCGATCGCCGTCGCTTCCTCGCGCTCGTTCGCCGCCTCTACCAGCGCGACGTCGACGAAGGCCGCGCAAAGCTGGTCGGCGTTCAGGTCCTGCTTTTGCTCTTCCCAGCCGGCGGTGGCGTGTACCGGCAGCAGCGCCCGTGACAGCACGCCGCCCCGGGAGACCAGTTCCTGTACCGGCTCACCAAGCTGTACGATCTCGCTTCGCGCCAGACCGAGCCGTTGGAGTAGCCGGCACAAGCCGTATTGCGGGTGGCTGCGGTTGGCGGCCTCCTGAGAAGGCTGGTCCGATTGCGGGTCGTGCGTGATGAGCCGCCACGCCTCTTCGGACATCGAAAAATCGAGACCGGGAAGGACGACCGCACCGTTCGGCATCGCCGCCACCGCCTCTATCAGCCGGGCGGTGGCCGGAATGGAGCCGGTCGACCCGGCGATGATCACGGGTCCGGTCGACACCGTGGTCCGGTAGCGCTGGGCCTCGGCGTCCAAGGTGGCATTGCGGCGGATCGAGGGGGACGAGCGGTTCAGCTCCTCCAGGCGTCGCGGCCAGAATTCGCTGGCAATGCCGAGAAAGGCGAGCGTCAGCTGCCACCACTGGGCGTGGTCGCTGGCGTCGATCGCGTCGAGCGCCCGCCAGTCGCATCCCTCGGTCTCCATGGCGTCGATGAGATCGGCGAGTTCGCGGGCGAGCCAGATGGCGTCGGCCGGACTCGCCGGTGCCACGAGCGGGCTTTCGGCATGGACGGCGGTGATCGCCGCCGGAAGGCTGTTGCGCCAGGCAAGAACGAGGCGGGCCAGTTCCAGCAGGCGCGCCGGGCCGGCAAGCGGCTCGGCCATGTCGAGCGCCGCAGGCGCCGCCTCATCGAAGAAGCCGCTGTCGTCGTCGGTTTCGCCGAGCGGGCGAATAACGGGAAGGATGGCCGAGCAGCCACCGAGCAGGTCGACGAACTCGGATCGCAACGTTCGCGCCGAGCGGCGCGTCGGAACGTACACGGTCAGGTCGGCGAGCGAGAGCGGGTCCGCAGGATCGTAGCGGAACCCGTCAATGACCGTGCCGTCGCAGATTGCCTCCGCGAGCGTCCGCAGGAACGGTGCGCCCAGCCGGATCGAAAAGACGTTCCCGGCCGATGCCGTCCGCTCGCTCATGCGGCGCCAGCCTGCTTGCCGACCACCGCCTCGGCCGCGGCGATCGCCTCCGGCGTGCCGACCGTGATCCAGTGGCCGTCGAGCATCAGTCCGTGGAGCCGGCCGGCTGCGATGGAACGGTCGAAGTAGACATTGAGATTGAAGGGCCCGTCCGGCGCATCGGCAAGGAGCGCCGGCAGCATTGCCATGGCGCCCGCATAGACGACCGGCGTGCCTTGACCGGGCACGTAGCGGGACAGCCGGCCGCCCTGCATCGAGAAGTCTATCTTGCCGTTGTGGCCCGTGGTCTGTTCGAGCCGGACGCAGAGCATCGCCATGTCCATGCGGGCCGGGTCGAAGAAGGTGGCGAGACGGCGCAGGTTGCTTTCTTCGCCCTCGCGCTCGCCGACCCAGAAGAGGTCGGCATTAAGGACGAAGACCGGGTCGGGGCCGAGCAGTTTCAGCCCCCTGGCAAGGCCGCCGCCGGAATTCATCAGCGCGGCGGTCTCGTCGGAGATCAGGATTTGCGGGTGGTCGCGACGCGCGAGATGATCGATCATCTGCTCGGCGAAGTGATGGACGTTGACCACCGCGCGCTGTACGCCGGCGGCGGCAAGGGCGTCGAGACCGTAGTCGATCATCGGCTTTCCGGCGATCGGCACCAGCGGCTTCGGCATCGTGTTCGTCACGGGCCGCAGGCGGGTTCCGAGCCCCGCCGCCAGCACCATGGCACTCTCGATCTGCATCGATGGTATCCGTCCTATGATTCGTCGGACAGGACTCCAGCCTTTCCGCACCAGTCGCGCAAGGGGGCGAGACTGGGATGACCGAGTGCAATGCGCAGGTTTTCCAAGGTTCTCGGCATATGCCGCATATAGGCCGGCTTGCCGTCGCGTTGCAACAGCCGGACCCAGATCCCGGCAAGCTTGCAATTCCGTTGCGCCGCCATGATGTGCCAGGCCTCGAGGAAAGCGTCACGATCGAAGGCGCCCGAGCCGGCACGCAGCGTCAGGTAGTGCTCCATCATCCGCGCGGAAAGGTCAGCCGGAATGTCGACGCGCGCGTCCTGCACCAGCGAGGCCACGTCGTAGGCTGTGGGACCGATCATGGCATCCTGGAAGTCGATGATGCCGATGCGTCCGATGTCGGTGGCGTCTGGCCGCCAGATGATGTTGGGCGAGTGGAAGTCGCGCAACAGCAGGTTCTTTTCCGCCGCGGCGAGCCTTGCGATGAGGGCGCTCCAGATCGCGCGGTACTCGGCGCGCAGGCCTTCATCCGTCTTCCTGCCGGCCTTCCAGGGCAGGTACCAGTCGGTGAGCAGGCTCACCTCGATCTGCATAGCGTCGTGATCGAAATCGGGGATATGGTAGTCGGAACCGTCGCCGACCGGGATCGTCGCCTGTGCAGGCTGCCCGTGCAACTTGGCGAGAGCGGCGACACTTTCCAGATACCGCTCGGCGATCGGCCGCCCATGGCTGTCGAGGATGCCGTCTTGCCCCAGATCCTCGAGCAGGAGGATACCGCGGTCGAGATCCTGATGAAACACGACGGGCGCCGCAAAGCCGCGGCTGCCGAGATGCGCCGCGATGGCGACAAAGGGACGGACGTCTTCGGCGATATGGGCGATCTGCTGGTAGTACTTGCCGTTTGCAAGAATCGGCCCTGGCGGGTGGCGTGGCGAATCCATCAGCACGAGGCGCTGGCCGCCGGCATGGATATGTTCATAAGCGCGGGCCGATGCGTCGCCGGTCAGATGCCGCCGGCGCGCGTCAGCAAGCCCGGCATCGGCAAGAAAAGCACGGATATCGAGCGTGCGGCGGACGCGCGCGGCGATCCCCTCGGGAGCGTCGATCTCGACACGCCGTCCGGTTGCCTCGTGCAGGAAACGCAGCGTCAGGCGTTCGGCCGGCAGGGCGTCGTCGGCCCGCTCCGGCCATTCCACCAGGCAGACGCCGCCCTCCAGCGCCTCGTCGAGGCCGAGTTCGTCGAGTTCGGCGGAATCGGCAATGCGGTAGAGGTCAAAATGGGCGATCGGAATACGCAGCGCATAGCTTTGCACCAGCGTGAAGGTCGGGCTCGGCACCTCAAGGAACTCGTCGTCGGCGACGGCGCGGATCAGCGCCCGCGCAAAGGTCGACTTGCCGGCACCGAGGTCGCCGGAAAGGGCGATCAGGTCACCGGCCCTGATGGCCCGGGCGATGTCCTCGCCGAAGCGGATGGTCTCTGCCTCGTCGGCGAGATGGATGGTGCCGACCAGCATGGCCCTATTCCGCGGCAACGATCGCCGGCATCGGTCCCGATGGGATGCGGCAGGTGACGCGTGTTCCCTCACCCTCGCGGCTGTCGATCGTCACGGTGCCGTTGTGGAGGCTGACGAAGCTTTCGACGATGGAAAGACCGAGCCCGGCGCCGCCGCGACGGCCGTGGCTTTCGAAACGGTTGAAGACGGTGCGAAGCATGTCCTTCGGAATTCCGGGGCCGTTGTCGGAAACCGAGAACAGCAGGTCCTGCCCGTCGCGCCAGCATTTCAGTTCGACCGAAGAGCCTTCCGGGGCGAAGTTTGCCGCATTCGTCAGCAGCTTGACCACGATCTGCTTGAGCCGATGATAATCTGCAACGATCGTCCCGAGAGGGGAGGGCGCTGCGATTTCGAGGGTCACGCGGCTTTCCTGCAGCCGGTCGGCGAATTCCATCGCAACGTCGTCGAGGAGGCCGGAAAGATCGATATCGCTAAGATCCAGTTGCATGATGCCGGCGTCGACGGTGGCAAGGTCGAGAATGTCGTTGACGATCGTCAGCAGCAAGGCCGACGAGGTCGCGATATGATCGACATACTCGGCCTGTCGTTCGCTCAGCATGCCGATCGTCGGCGTCTTGAGGAGATCGGCAAAGCCGATGATGTTCGTCAGCGGCGAGCGCAGCTCATAGGATACGTGCTGGACGAAATCGTTCTTCAGCGCGTCGGCCTTGCGCAGCGCCTCATTCTTCTCGGTCAGGGCCCGTTCCACCCGCACGCTGTCCGTGATGTTGACGAAGGTCAGCATCGTCTGGGCATTGGAGAGCGGGGTCACGGCGAAATCGAGCACCAGGCCGGTATTGAGCTCGAGGACGCCCCGGTAGGACGGGCGCTCGTCGTCGAAGCTGGTGATGATGTGCCCGAACCGCTTCCAGCCGTCTGCGCCGTCGTAGGACGGTCCGCAGGCCTGTTCGATGGCGCGGATATGGGTCCCCGGCTGCGCCTGCGTCTCGGTGATGCCCCACAGCGCCCGGAAGGCCGGGTTCGACAGGCGGATGCGCCCGTCCGGCCCGAACACGGCAACGCCCTCCGAAAGGTGGTCGATCGTCTCGTCCTGGACCTGCACGAGCGTGTTGTAGCGCGTTTCCAGATCGACCCGCTCGGTCAGGTTCTCGAATACCCAGGTGGCGCCGCCCTGGGGGCGTGCCGTCGCGAACACCTTCAGCGTCTGGCCGTTCGGCAGGTGCCAGAGGTCGGTCTGCGTGTCGATGGCGCGGTAGACGGAAAGAGCGTTCTCTTTCCATTGCCGCCAGTTGAGTTGCTCAGGGAGCTTCGCGGCCGCTCTCAGCCGATCGAGCATCTCGCCGTGATCCGGATTGCCTTCGAGGAACGCGGTGTCGAGGTCCCAGAGGCGCTGGAAGGCCTGGTTGTAGAACTGCAGGCGCTGTGCACCATCGAAGATGGCGACGGGCGTTGCCAGATGGTCGAGCGTCTCGGCATGACTCTTCAGCGTCCGCTGCAGTTCTTCGCGAACGCCTTCGATGTCCGACACGTCGAGCGCCATGCCGGCGGATCCTGCCGGGCAACGCGCATCGACGACCTCGAAGAAGCTGCGCATGCCGCGCACGACCGTCGAGACCTTGTCGCGGAACGGCGTGTCGAAGGTGCTGGTGCTGCTGATTTTTTCGCGCGTGATCGCCGGCAGGAGCTCCCGCCCCTCGCGCACTGCCTCCTGCGCATCACGGGCCTCAACGGCTTCGCCATAGGCGGCATTGGCCCAGACGAGCGTGCCTTCCCTCGAGCGTTGCCAGACCGGCAGATCGAGTGAATCGAGCAGGTTCTGCAGCACGCTCAACGATTGCAACAGCCGATCGCGCTCGAGCTGCAGTTCGGCCGCTTCCCGCCGTAGGTTGTTGAGCGCCACGAAACGGACGAAGGCCTGGCCGCCGGCCACGCCGCCTTGCACTTCCATGATCTCGTTGCGGGTTGTTTCGATAATGAGATCGAAGCTCTGCGCCTGAGACCGCAGCGCTTCGATCGCCCGCTCCAGCGCCGATGCCGAGCCCGGGGTCAGCCAGCGGCCCAGCGCGAGGAACTCGCTGTCGGCAAGTGGTGCGCCGGTTTCCGGCGGCAGATGTCCGATAACCTCCGGCTTCTGCGACATGCCGTCCCACACGATGATGCGCCGGTTCTTGTCGCTGATCAGCGCCTGCAGGCGGGCATTCCGGTGCCGGGCGTCGGACACCGTGGCGCGCAACACGCGGTTCTCCTCTTCCAGCCTTGCGCGCTGTCGGATCATCCAGATGGCGGAAAAGAGTGCGGCGGCCACGACCCCGAGAAGCACCGCGAAGCTGATGACCTCGGAGGAGCCGAGCATACGCGCCGCCGGTTCGCCGTCGAGGGCATTAGCGGGACCGGCGAAGGCGGAAAGGGCGGTACCGGCCGCGAGCCACCGCAATCGCCGCCGGTGGTGGCGCCTCGCGGATGCGATCGTCGCCAGGATCGACCATACAGGTCCGGCGATATTCAACGACGCCCGTTTCAGTTCCGACATCATCCCCGGTATGTCTCCGTCCATTTGCCGCTTGATCGACAAGACATCCCATGTCCGGCGCCCGCGCACGGCCTCCCCAAACTGAACCCGGGAGGCTGGCGGCGGATGCATGGCTCGGGAGCGCCCCTCCTTCAGTGCAAGGGACGTGCGGCGCTCCATGTCCGCATCTCGGCGTCGAATCAACGAGATAACCATACTTCTTTAGGGAATCTGCGAAAAGCCACGCTGGCAAAAAAGAAGCCGCGCCCTTGTCAAGGGCGCGGTCAACTAAATGTTGTGGGTAAGTCGGGTAACGATCAGTACCGGTAGTGTTCGGCCTTGAAGGGACCCTGCGGGCTCACGCCGATATAGGCAGCCTGTTCCTCCGAAAGCGCCGTCAGCTTCACGCCGAGCTTGGCGAGGTGGAGGCGGGCGACCTTCTCGTCGAGGTGCTTCGGCAGCACATAAACCTCGTTGTTGTACTTGCCGGTATCGGTGAACAGTTCGATCTGGGCCAACACCTGGTTGGAGAACGAAGCCGACATCACGAAGGACGGATGTCCGGTCGCGTTGCCGAGGTTCAGCAGGCGGCCTTCAGACAGCAGGATCATGCGGTTGCCCCTGGGGAACTCGATCATGTCGACCTGCGGCTTGATGTTCGTCCACTTGAGGTTCCGCAAGGCTGCGACCTGGATCTCGTTGTCGAAGTGGCCGATGTTGCCGACGATCGCCATGTCCTTCATCTCGCGCATGTGCTCGACGCGGATGACGTCCTTGTTGCCGGTGGTCGTGATGAAGATGTCGGCCGAGGAAACGACATCCTCGAGCTGCACGACCTCGAAGCCGTCCATCGCCGCCTGCAGGGCGCAGATCGGGTCGATTTCGGTGACCTTGACGCGGGCGCCGGCGCCGCGCAGCGAGGCGGCCGAGCCCTTGCCGACATCGCCGTAGCCGCAGACCACCGCAACCTTGCCTGCCATCATCACGTCGGTGCCGCGGCGGATGCCGTCCACCAGCGATTCCTTGCAGCCATACTTGTTGTCGAACTTCGACTTGGTGACCGAGTCGTTGACGTTGATGGCCGGGAACGGCAGCAGGCCTTTCTGCTGCAGCTGGTAGAGGCGGTTGACGCCGGTGGTCGTCTCTTCGGTAACGCCCTTGATGGCGTCGCGCTGCCTGGTGAACCAGCCGGGCGAGGCCTTCAGCCGCTTCCTGATCTGGGCGAACAGGATCTCTTCCTCTTCGGAGCCCGGATTGGAAAGCACATCCTCGCCGGCCTCGGCGCGGGCGCCGAGCAGGATATACATGGTGGCGTCACCGCCATCATCGAGGATCATGTTGGAGAGACCGCCATCGGCCCACTGGAAGATCTGATCGGTGTAGGTCCAGTACTCCTCGAGCGTCTCGCCCTTGACGGCGAAGACCGGAATGCCGGCGGCAGCGATTGCGGCAGCCGCATGGTCCTGGGTGGAGAAGATGTTGCACGATGCCCAGCGGACCTCGGCGCCGAGCGCCACGAGCGTCTCGATCAGCACGGCCGTTTGGATGGTCATGTGAAGCGAACCGGTAATCCGCGCGCCCGTCAAGGGCTTGGCAGTGCCGAACTCCTCGCGGCAGGCCATCAGGCCAGGCATTTCGGTTTCGGCAATGGCGATTTCCTTGCGCCCGAAGTCGGCAAGGCCGATGTCGGCAACATGGTAGTCCTTGGTGTTGCTCATGCGTTTCTCCAGATGAATTATCATGCCGCGAAGCCGGTTATCCGGCGTAAATGGAAGGGGGCCCCGCCCCACCCGCAAGTGGGCGCAGCTGTATCAGGAAACACGCAAGGGAGCAACGGGGATATAAAGAGGTCTTTATATCTTTATGTTTGGTCGCGGCTAGATTTCCTCGCCGAACCGATTGGCGACGAGCGCCTCCAGAGCGGCGAGAACCTCTGTCGCCTGAGGCCCGGTGGCCGTCACCTGCACCGAGCAGCCGGGACTTGCGGCGAGCATCATCAGACCCATGATCGAGGTTCCGCCGACGGTCATGCCGTCCTTCGAGACGGTCACCTCGGCGTCGAAGCCGTCGACGGTCTGGACGAATTTCGCCGAGGCGCGGGCGTGCAGGCCGCGCTTGTTGACGATCAGGAGGTCCTTGCAGGCAGTCATGGCCGGACCGTGCGTGGAGTTGGACGCATCCATATCATTTACCGCTCAACACTCGACTTGCGACATTGATGTACTTGCGTCCGGCTTCCGAGGCCTCGACCAGAGCGCGCTCCATGTCGCCGTCGTTGCGCACCCCAGCCAGCTTAATCAGCATCGGCAGGTTCACTCCGGCGATGACCTCGATCGTGCCGGCGCTCATCACGGAAATGGCGAGGTTGGAGGGTGTGCCCCCGAACATGTCGGTCAGGATGATGACGCCGTGGCCGCGGTCGGCGCGCCTTGCCGCATCCAGCACATCCTGGCGCCGCTGGTCCATGTCGTCTTCCGGGCCGATGCAGACAGTCTCGATCGCCTCTTGCGGCCCCACGACATGCTCGAGCGCGAGACGGAATTCCTCCGCCAGCTTGCCATGGGTGACAAGCACCAGTCCGATCATGATATGCACAGCTCCAATTGCCCAGATTACGGCCGCCGCCCATACCGCGCTGCGAAAGAGACGTCTACCGCCGGGGAGGTCATCATATCCATGAAAAGCCCGAGTGCAAGCTAAAAATGCCCCGCGCCGGGCCGTTCGCCCGCTGTCCGCGCTAGTTTCGGAGCACAAACGGCAGCAAAAGCGCCAGGCGATCAAAACAATCGTAGCCGTCATCGATCGGCAGCCGGGCCACGGCAAGCCTATGCCCCGGCAGCATTTCGCAGCTTTCGCCTTCGGGAGCAATCCGGTCCGGAAAGGGCGGGCGGACCGGCCGGACGGCATGGTGGAGGATGGCGCAGGGAACGGGCTCGACTGCGATGATGCCGGAGCCGCGCACCTCCGCCAGGCCCTCGATCGCTGTTGGCGCGCTGGCCACGATGCTGCCAGAGGCTGCCTTGAGGAGGACCTGGTCGTCGGCGATCAGCGCCGAAAACAGCCCGCGCTCGCGCGCGCGGCCGATGCAGTGTAGGGCCGCCGCCGTTTTGCCGGATCCGGAGGGTCCGAGGAAAATCAGCCCGGTGGTGCCGATGACGATCGCCGTGCCATGGACGTTGACACCGTTGCTCATTGTGTCCGTCCGGCCGGCAGCGAGAGGATGAAGCGCGCGCCCTTGATCTCGCCGGTGCTGCGGTCGATGATGTTCTCCGCCTTCAATGTGCCGCCATGTGCCTCGGCGATCTGCCGCGAGATCGAGAGGCCCAGCCCGGAATTCTGGCCGAAGCCTTCGCTGTCCGGGCGATCGGTGTAGAAGCGCTCGAAGATACGGTCGATGTCTTCCCCCGGGATTCCAGGCCCGTTGTCCTCCACCTTGACGATCCGCTGGCCGTTGCGCCCGTTCGAAAGCCGCACGACGATCCGCCCACCCTGGTCGGGCACGAAGGAACGGGCGTTCTCGATCAGGTTGGTAATGATCTGGCCGATGCGCAATTCATACCCGCTGACGTCGAAGCGTGCCTTGGGGTTGTCGTTGCGGTCGACGACGAAATCGAGGATGACCGGCTTCTTGTTGCTCCGCACCTGGCGGGAGATGTCGACGAGGTCGCCGAGCACCTTTTCGAGGTCAACCGTCTTGGCGTCGCTGCGGGCCAGCTCGGCATCGAGGCGCGACGCGTCGGAAATGTCGCTGATCAGCCGGTCGAGCCGGCGGACGTCGTGCTGGATGATGTCCATCAGCCGCTTCTTCGAATCGTCGGTGCGCGCCAGCGGCAGCGTCTCGACCGCACTGCGCAGCGAGGTCAGCGGGTTCTTCAACTCATGGCTGACGTCGGCGGCGAAGCTCTCGATCGCATCGACGCGGTCGTAGAGGGCGGTGGTCATCTCCCGCACCGCCACCGAAAGATTACCGATCTCGTCTTGCCGGGAGGAGAAGTCGGGAATCTCCTCGCGCTCCTTGGCTCCGCCCCGTCGCACCCGGATCGCCGCGGCTGACAGCCGGCGCAACGGATTGGCGATCGTGCTCGACAGAAGCAGCGACAGGAACACGTTACCGAGCGCGGCGACGCCGAACACGCGCATGATGGCCAGACGCTCGGCATGAACGATCTTGTCGATGTCGCCGGCCTGGGTGGACAGCAGCAGCACCCCGAGCACGGCGCGGAAGCGCTGGACGGGCACGGCCACCGAGACGATCAGTTCGCCCTTGTCGTTGACGCGGACCACCGCGCCCCGCACACCCGTCAGCGCATTCATCACTTCCGGATAGATCGAACCGTCACCGCCCGGCGCCTCCTTGTACTCGGGCAGGTTGCCCGGCTGCAGGATGCGGTTGAACCAGGCATTGAAGCGGTCAAACAGGGAGGCTTCCTCCGGCTCGACGGGCGGAAGCTCGAAGCGCAGCACCTGGCCTTGCGTATAGAGATGGCGTGAATCGAGCAGCAGGTTGGCGTCGGTGTCATAGATGCGCGCCCGCGTCCGGGTCGGTGAGATCAGCCGCCGCAACACCGGGGCGACGCGTTCAGGGTTGATCGGAAACTCCAGGTCCTCGTCATTGGGCAGCGGCGTTATGCTCTGGCCGGCCTGCAGTTCCAGGAGCTTCTCCGGCTCGATGGTAATCGAGTTGGTGTCGACGGAGGCCGAGGCGGAGATGGCGCCGGCGATGATCTCGCCCTGCGTCAGAAGGCTTTCGACGCGCGCATCGATCAGCCCCTCCCGGAACTGGTTCAGGTAGAGAATGCCGGCGACCAGGACGACCAGTGCGACGAGGTTGAAGAAGAGGATGCGCCGGGTCAGGCTGGAGAACACCGCATTGCCGAAGATGCGGCGGATCAGCTTGAACGGATAGGTCCAGTAGAGGCGCGCAGGCCGGCGGGTCGGGCGGCCGTCCTGGTCGTCCAATTCCCTGTCCAGCGTGTTCTGTGGCAAAGCGGTCACTTGTTTCCAACGGCGCCCGGCCGCCTCCGTACCGGCTGGGATGCCACTGCCGCCGGTGGTGATGCAAGCAAAATCGCGCCCGGCGCGGCGTTTCGGGTGCTTCCCGACCGATTAGGCCGTTTCGCGGAACCGGTACCCGACCCCGTAGAGCGTTTCGATCATGTCGAAGTCGGCGTCGACCATCTTGAACTTCTTGCGCAGCCGCTTGATGTGGCTGTCGATCGTCCGGTCGTCGACATAGACCTGCTCGTCATAGGCGGCATCCATCAGCGAGTCGCGGCTCTTCACCACGCCGGGGCGCTGCGCGAGTGCGTGCAGGATGAGGAATTCGGTCACCGTTAAGGTGACGGGCTCGCCCTTCCATGTGCAGGTGTGGCGTTCCTGGTCCATCGACAGCTGGCCGCGTTCGAGCGATCGGGCCTGCACGTCGCCGGGCTTGGCCGAGGGGGCGGAACCTGCCGCGGCTGCCTCGCGGCTCGAGGCGCGGCGCAGCACCGCCTTGACGCGCTCGACCAGCAGGCGCTGGGAGAACGGCTTGGTGATGAAGTCGTCGGCGCCCATCTTCAGGCCGAAGAGCTCGTCGATCTCCTCGTCCTTCGAGGTCAGGAAGATCACCGGCAGGTCGGATTTCTGCCGCAGCCGACGCAGCAGTTCCATGCCGTCCATGCGGGGCATCTTGATGTCGAAAATGGCAAGCTGCGGCGGACGGGCGAGGAGCCCGTCGAGCGCCGACGCGCCGTCGGTGTAGGTCTCGACCCGGTAGCCTTCAGCCTCGAGCGCGATCGAGACCGACGTCAGAATGTTCCTGTCGTCGTCCACCAGCGCAATGGTCTGCATCCTGCTTGTCTCCATGGTCATGTGCGCCTCGCTTTGTCCTAGACATGTCCGGGGCCCGGAAATCTGCTGCGCTTCCTTTGGGTATAAAGGTGGAACAAATTGTGGCAAAGCGGGTTTCGGCGCAATGGGTCGGCTTGCCGCAGGCAATCAGGATGCGCGATTTCAATCGATTTTCTAAACGATTTAAACGTCAATGAAATTGTTTAATCGATTAATATACTGATATTATTGAGATATTTTGAGCGGCCCCTTGTCTTCTGGCGCTACAAAGATTAGTTTTCGAAGAAATTCCCCTCTCCCAAAACGCGAAGGAAAACTGGGCCATGAAGGAACTGGGCTCTCGCAATCCCTCTTATGGGCTCGAAAAGATCGGCTTCAAGGACACCGGCACGGTCCACTATAACTTCACCGAAGTCGACCTCTACGAGCAGGCGCTCGGGCGCGGGGAAGCCGTCAAGACGGCCCATGGCGCGCTGCGCGCCCTGACCGGCCAGCACACCGGCCGCTCGCCGAAGGACAAGTTCGTCGTGCGCGACGAGAACACGGCCGACCAGATCTGGTGGGACAACAACAAGGAACTGTCGCCGGCGCATTTCGAGGCGCTGCGCCAGGACATGCTGGCGCATGCGGCCGGCAAGGATCTGTTCGTCCAGGACCTGATCGGCGGTGCCGACAGCGACTATGCGCTGCCGACCCGCGTGGTGACGGAACTCGCATGGCATTCGCTGTTCATCCGTAACCTGCTGATCCGCCCGGCGCGCGAAGCGCTCGACAGCTTCCTGCCGAAGCTGACGATCATCGACCTGCCGACCTTCAAGGCCGATCCGGTCCGGCATGGCGCGCGCACCGAAACGATGATCGCCTGCGACCTGACCAACGGCCTCATCCTGATCGCCGGCACCTATTACGCCGGCGAGATGAAGAAGTCCGTGTTCACGGCGCTGAACTACCTGCTGCCGGCCCGCAACGTCATGCCCATGCATTGCTCGGCCAACGTTGGGCCCGCCGGCGACGCGGCTGTCTTCTTCGGCCTTTCCGGCACCGGCAAGACGACGCTTTCGGCCGATCCGAACCGCACGCTCATCGGCGACGACGAGCATGGCTGGGGCGAGAACGGCATCTTCAACTTTGAGGGCGGCTGCTACGCCAAGACCATCCGGCTTTCGGCCGAGGCCGAGCCGGAGATCTACGCCACGACGCAGCGCTTCGGCACCGTTCTGGAGAACGTCGTGCTCGACGCCAACGGCGTGCCGGACTTCGACGACGGCTCGCTGACCGAAAACACGCGCTGCGCCTACCCGCTGCACTTCATCCCGAATGCCAGCGAGACCGGCCGGGCAGGGCACCCGAAGACGATCATCATGCTGACGGCCGACGCATTCGGCGTGATGCCGCCGATCGCACGGCTGACGCCGGACCAGGCGATGTATCACTTCCTCTCCGGCTACACCGCCAAGGTCGCCGGCACCGAGCGTGGCGTCACCGAGCCGGAGGCGACCTTCTCCACCTGTTTCGGCGCCCCGTTCATGCCGCGCCATCCGGCCGAGTACGGCAACCTGCTGAAGAAGCTGATCGCCGAGCACGGCGTCACCTGCTGGCTGGTCAATACCGGCTGGACCGGTGGGGCCTATGGCGAAGGTCGCCGCATGCCGATCAAGGCGACGCGGGCCCTGCTGTCGGCCGCCCTCGACGGCTCGCTGAACGGCGCACTGTTCCGCCGCGACGACAATTTCGGCTTCGAGGTGCCGGTCTCGGTTCCGAACGTCGACACCAAGATCCTCGACCCGCGCTCGACCTGGTCTGACGGGGCGGCCTACGACAAGCAGGCACGCAAGCTGGTCGAAATGTTCGTCGCCAACTTCGCCAAGTTCGAGGACCATGTCGAGGGGGGCGTCCGCGAAGCGGCGCCGGGCTTTCGGGTCGCAGCCGAATAACAGCCCCGCCATTGGATGATTCACGTGAAACCCGGCTCCGGCCGGGTTTTTTCGTGGTCGGTGATGGGCCGATTGGCAACGGAACGGCTCGCAGAATGCGGGTTTCCGATTCCTTGGAGCCTGCGCTATGCAGGAAACCTAACGAGGATAAATCCATGGCCAGCGATCCGCTCCCCATCAAAGGCTCCATCGTCATCGCCGGCTGGGAACTGACCGAGCAGTTTGTGCTGGCCGGCGGTCCCGGCGGGCAGAACGTCAACAAGGTTTCGACGGCAGTTCAGCTGTACTTCGATCTGCGCAATTCGCCGTCGCTGAGCGAGCGGATCAAGGCCAATGCAACTAAAATCGCCGGCCGACGCCTCTCCAAGGACGGCGTGCTGATGATCGAGGCCAACCGCTTCCGCAGCCAGGAGCGGAACAGGGAGGATGCGCGCGAGCGGCTGAAGGCCCTGCTGCTCGAGGCGGCGGAGCCGCCGCCGCCGCCGCGCAAGAAGACCCGACCGTCGAAAGGGGCGGTCGAACGGCGGCTGAAGGCCAAGGCCGGCCGTTCGGACGTGAAGCGAATGCGGGGCAAGCCGACGGCCGAGTGACAGGCAAGGCCCACCACCTTGAACCGCCGCACGGCCGGTCATTCTCACCGTCCATAACCTTAGAGGCCGATGAAGAAGGGCCGATGGCAAGCAGGTGGCGCCAAACACGCCCGGATCTTCGAGGTCAATCGCCCCTATGCGGTTTGAACCGGACAAGATTGTCCGCGCGAGGTGTTGCGCAGCCGAAGCTCATTGAAGCCTTCGGCTGCTTCGGCCGCAAATTGAAAAGGACAATCGCCGTGCACGAGCTTCCCGCAGGGTTCCGCTACCTGCCAGAATACCTGGACCGATTGGCGCAGGAGGCGATGGTCGACGAGATTCGGGCCGTGGTGGCTGCGGCGCCGCTCTTTGTGCCGCGGATGCCGAAGACCGGCAAGCCGATGTCGGTGCGGATGACCAACTGCGGCACGCTCGGCTGGGTGACGGATCAAGACCGCGGGTATCGCTATCAGGAACTGCATCCGGTGACCGGCCTACCATGGCCGCCGATCCCGCCGGTGCTGCTGCGCCTTTGGCAGGAGGTCTCCGGCTACCCGCAGCCGCCGGAGGCATGCCTCGTCAATTTTTATGAGGGTGAGGCAAAGATGGGCCTTCACCAGGACCGCGACGAGCGCACATTCGAGGCGCCGGTTGTTTCGGTGTCGCTTGGCGACCAGTGCCTATTCCGCATTGGCGGCACCGCACATGGTGCGCCGACGCGATCGTTTCGTCTGTCCAGTGGCGACGTGGTCGTCCTTGGCGGCGAAAGCCGGCTGAGCTTCCATGGCGTCGACCGGGTCTACCCCGGCACCTCGACGCTGCTGCGCAACGGTGGCCGGATCAATCTGACGCTGCGCCGCGTGACGCCCTGAGGAGGAGCGGCAAATAGGGGCGGACGGGTGGTCAGATCTTCCGAAGCGCTACCGTCTCCACCAGATGGTTCTTGCCCTTCTGCAGGATGAGGTCGGCGCGCGGCCGGGTCGGCAGGATGTTCTGCCGCAGGTTCTTCAGATTGATATCGCGCCACAGGCCCTCGGCGATCAAGAGCGCTTCCGTCTCGTCGACCTTGGCATAGCGGTTGAAGTAGGACTCCGGCCTCTGGAAAGCGGTTTCGCGCAGCCGCATGAAGCGTTCGACATACCAGTTGTGAATCAGCTCCTCGTCGGCGTCGATGTAGATCGAGAAGTCGAAGAAATCGGACACCATCGGCACGATCTTGCCATCGGCCGGCAGGCTGCGCGACTGCAGCACGTTGATCCCCTCGAAGATCAGGATGTCCGGCCGGTCGATGATCTGGAAGGCGTCCGGCTGCACGTCGTAGGTGAGGTGCGAATAGGTCGGCGCCCTGACGTTTGCCTGCCCTGCCTTGATGGTGGAGAGGAACCGCAGCAGCGCCCCGGTATCGTAGCTCTCCGGGAAGCCCTTGCGCTCCATCAGGTTCTCGCGGGTCAGGATCGCATTAGGATAGAGAAAGCCGTCGGTGGTGACGAGATCCACTTTCGGGCTCGATGGCCAGCGCGATAGTAATTCGGCGAGAATGCGCGCGGTGGTCGACTTGCCGACGGCGACGGACCCGGCGATACCGATCACGAACGGCGTCTTCGTCTCGTCCGAAAGGCTGAGAAAGTGCTTGCGCTGCTCGAACAGCAGTTGCGAGGATTCGACGTGCGCCGAGAGCAGCCGCGACAGCGACAGGTAGATGCGGCGCACCTCGTCGAGATCGACAGGGTCGTTCAGCGAGCGCAGCCGCCGCACCTCGTCCGCCGTCAGCGTCAGCGGCGTATCCGCCCGGAACTGCGCCCACTCTTCGGCCGAGAAGAAGCGATAGGGGGAGTAGCGGGTCTGGCCGTAGTTGTCTGGGATGTCCGCCTGGATCTGAGCGCGAAGGGACGGTGCGGTCATTGCGGCCGGCCCGCCTTCTCGGCGATGCCGGACTGCCCGGTACGCCGTTCGAGTTCCTGCATGACCTCGGCCAGTCCGACGCCGCCGATCCGCAGCACCACCATCAGGTGATAGAGAAGGTCGGCGGTCTCGCTGACCAGCGCGGTGCGGTCGCCCTCGATCGCGGCGATGACGGTTTCGACCGCCTCTTCGCCGAGCTTCTTGGCTGCTCTCGGCTGGCCGGCGGCGGCAAGCCGGGCGGTCCAGGATTCGTCCGGCGACGCGCCGGCGCGCGCGGCGACGATCCGCTCCAGATCGGCCAGGGTGAAGTCGCTCATCAAAGGGCCTGCCTTTCCGCTCAGTCGAGCCGCATGGCGATGCCGTGCTCGGCCATGTAACGCTTGGCCTCGCCGACGGTGTAGGTGCCGAAGTGGAAGATCGAAGCGGCCAGCACGGCGGTCGCATGTCCGTCGCGGATGCCTTCGACGAGATGGTCGAGGGTGCCGACGCCCCCCGAGGCGATCACCGGCACCGAAACCCGGTCGGCGATGGTGCGCGTCAGCGCGATGTCGTAGCCGCTCTTCTGGCCGTCGCGGTCCATTGAGGTGAGGAGCAGTTCTCCCGCTCCGCGCTGGACCATCTTCTCGGCAAAGCTGACCGCATCGATGCCGGTCGCCTGCCGCCCCCCGTGGGTGAAGATTTCCCAGCGATCCTCCTCGCCGTCCTGCGAAACCTTTTTCGAATCGATCGAGACGACGATGCACTGGTTGCCGAACTTGTCGGCGGCCTCGGCGACGAAATCCGGATTGTTCACGGCGGCCGAGTTGATCGAGACCTTGTCGGCGCCGGCAAGCAAGAGTTTGCGGATGTCGGCAATGCTGCGCACGCCCCCGCCAACCGTCAGCGGCATGAAGCAGTGGTCGGCCGTGCGCGCCACGACGTCGAAGATCGTGTCGCGGTTGTCGGAGGAGGCGGTGATGTCGAGGAAGCAGAGCTCATCGGCACCGGCGGCGTCATAGGCCTTGGCCGATTCCACCGGGTCGCCGGCGTCGACCAGGTTGACGAAGCTGACGCCCTTGACGACACGACCGTCCTTTACGTCCAGGCAGGGGATGACGCGAGCTTTCAAGGTCAAAGGACGGCCTCCTTCTTTTGCATTGGCGCCTCCTTGCCGTAGTGCGGCTGCGGGCGGCGCGGCCTGTCCTTGACGTCCGGGCAGGGGATGTCGCGGGCCTTGAGCGTCATTGCGCTTGTCCTTTCGCGGCGCGGATCAGGGCCAGCGCCTCCTTCGGATCAATGCGCCCATCATAAAGCGCGCGCCCCGAAATCGCACCTTCCAGTTTTGCAGCATCGGGCTCCAGCATCCGGCGAATATCGTCCAGCGAAGCCAGCCCGCCGGAGGCGATCACGGGAATCGAGACCGCATCGGCGAGTTCCAGCGTGGAGGCCCAGTTGATGCCCGCTAGGATGCCGTCGCGGTCGATGTCGGTGTAGATGATGGCGGCGACGCCGGCGCCCTCGAACTTCCTGGCAAGCTCGATCACCCCGAGCTCCGAGGCTTCAGCCCAGCCTTCGACGGCGACCTTGCCGCCCTTGGCATCGATGCCGACGGCGACCTTGCCCGGGAATGTGCGGCAGGCCTCGACCACGAGGGCGGGATCGCGCACGGCAACGGTGCCGAGGATGACCCGGGCGAGCCC
This sequence comes from Mycoplana dimorpha, assembly GCF_003046475.1. GTDB lineage: Bacteria > Pseudomonadota > Alphaproteobacteria > Rhizobiales > Rhizobiaceae > Mycoplana > Mycoplana dimorpha. The sequence goes on along the minus strand of NZ_PZZZ01000003.1, from coordinate 18,589 downwards.
CCGTGACAGCCAGCTCTCGATATGCTCCAGCGTGCGGATGCCGCCGCCGAGCTGAACCGGGTTCTTCGTCGCCTTTAGGATCGCGTCGACGGCAGCACCGTTCATGCTCTCGCCGGCAAAGGCACCGTTGAGGTCAACCACGTGCAGCCACTCAAAACCCTGGTCCTCGAAGGCTTTCGCCTGGGCTGCCGGGTCGGGGTTGTAGACCGTCGCCTGGTCCATGTCGCCGAGCTTCAGGCGGACGCACTGGCCGTCCTTCAGGTCGATGGCGGGAAAGAGGATCATTCTTGTCGTCCGTTCGGTGGGCGCGGAAGGTCAGGGCTTCCAGCGCAGGAAATTGGTGATCAGGGCAAGGCCGAGCGCTTGGCTCTTTTCGGGATGGAACTGCGCGCCGGCCTTGTTGTCACGGGCGACGAAGGTGGTCATCGGTCCGCCATAGTCTACCGTCGCGATCACGTCTTCGGCTTTGGCAGCCGCGAGATGGTAGGAATGGACGAAATAGGCGTGCAGGCCGTCGTCGCCGGTACGGATGCCGGCAAAGAGCGGGTGCTCGCGCTTCAGTTGCAGCGTGTTCCAGCCGATCTGCGGAATCTTGAGCTGCGGATTGTCAGGCTTCATCGGGACCACGTCACCGTCGATCCACCCCAGCCCCTGCGTCACGGTCTTTTCGAGGCCGCGCGAGGACATCAGCTGCATGCCGACGCAGATGCCGAGGAAGGGGCGGCCGCCGGCTTCGACGGCTTCCCGCAGGGCGTCCACCATGCCGGGCACCGTATCGAGTCCGCGTCGGCAGTCGGCGTAGGCACCGACGCCGGGCAGAACGATGCGGTCGGCGGCGGCGACGCGCTCAGGCCGATCGGTGAGGTCGATCTCCGCCGCAATGCCGGCCTCGCGGGCGGCGCGCTCGAAGGCCTTGGTGGCGGAGCGCAGATTGCCCGAGCCATAGTCGATGATTGCCACGCGCATGGTCAGTCTCCGTCGTAGCCGAGAAGGCCGATCGCGGGCGGAGGGGCGGCCTTCGAGGAAGTGTCAGAAGCGGGCAGGGCGTAAGCCGCGGGCTTCTCCGGCGGCGCATGCTCGCTGTAGTAGATATGCTCGGCCGTCTCGAGATCGCGCGCGGTGATGACCGACCGCAGCGTCCAGTCGGAGGCCTCCCGGGCACGGGCGAGCGCGTAGGGTCCTTCCAGGGCCGTCAGGACGGAAACAGTCAGCGCCAGCGTCCATCCAGCGAGTTCGAGCCCGGGCGATCCCGTCAGGACCGTGGCGGCGATTTGCAGTGCCAGCGCTATCGCACCCCAGAGCCACAGCCGGTGTGCAAGCAGCCACAGCGCCGGGAAGAAGAATGCCGTCCAGCGGAAGCCGTCGCGGACGAAGGCGGCGCTCTCAGTCGCAGCGGGTTCGCCGGGCGGGGTCAGGATCAGGAAAGACGCGGTCAACGTGGGTGTTCCTGCCGGTCTGCCGGTCAGGCAAGCGAGCCCTTGGTCGAAGGGATACGGCCTTGCTGGCGGGGATCGATTTCGGTTGCTGTGCGCAGCACCCGGGCGACGGATTTGAAGCAGGTCTCGGCGATATGATGATTGTTGGCGCCGTAGATGTTCTGGATGTGCAGCGTGATCCCCGCGTTCTGGGCCAGAGCCTGGAAGAACTCCCGCACCAGCTCCGTGTCGAAGGTGCCGATCTTCGGCGCCGAGAAGGCGACGTTCCAGACCAGGAAGGGACGGCCGGAAACATCGACCGCCGCGCGCGTCATCGTCTCGTCCATGGCGAGGTCGAGCGAGGCGTAGCGGGTGATGCCGCGCCGGTCGCCGAGCGCCTTTGCAATCGCCTGCCCGATTGCGATACCCGTGTCCTCGACGGTGTGGTGGTCGTCGATGTGCAGGTCGCCCTTCGTCTCGATCTCCATGTCGATCAGCGAATGGCGGGAAAGCTGCTCCAGCATGTGGTCGAAGAAGCCCACGCCCGTCGCGATCTTCGACGTGCCGGTGCCGTCGATATCGACGCTCACGGAGATAGCGGTCTCGTTCGTCGTGCGGGAAATGGTGGCTTTGCGGCTCATGTATGGGACCCACTCGGGTGATCTTAGAAGTGTTAGCCGTCCCATAACAGGCGAATGGAGAAAACGCCAGCATTGCCGGAACCGCAGTCGCACCGCCGATTGCATTTGCGGTTCCGCCGCCTACATAGGAGACAAGAAGGCCGGCCCGCTGCGGGCGGCGCAGACCCGGCTTCGGCGGGTGCGGAAATCAAGGTGTGTCTATGAGCGAACACGATCCCTATGGAACGATGCATGCCACGACGATCATCACCGTCCGCAAGGGCGGCATGGTGGTGATGGCGGGTGACGGCCAGGTGAGCCTCGGCCAGACGGTAATGAAGGGCAATGCGCGCAAGGTGCGCCGCATCGGCAAGGGCGACGTGATCGCCGGCTTCGCGGGTGCCACCGCCGATGCCTTCACGCTGCTGGAGCGCCTGGAGGAGAAGCTCGAACAGTATCCCGACCAGCTGATGCGGGCGGCGGTCGAGCTTGCCAAGGACTGGCGGACCAACAAGTACCTGCGCAATCTGGAGGCGATGATGCTGGTCGCCGACAAGTCGATCACGCTGGCGATCACCGGCAATGGCGATGTGCTGGAACCCGAGCACGGCACGCTCGCGATCGGCTCCGGCGGCAACTATGCCTATGCGGCGGCACGCGCGCTGATGGACACCGACAAGTCGGCCGAGGAGATCGCAAGGCGCGCCATGCAGATCGCCGGCGACATCTGCGTATACACGAACCAGAATATCGTGGTCGAGACGCTCGAGGCAGAGCGCTGAGATGTTCGTCTTTCGGCCCGTGACGGAGGCGGACCTTCCGCTTCTGCTGCGCTGGCTGGCTGAACCCCATGTGCGGCGCTGGTGGGGCGAACCGGAGGTCGAGGCGGAGGAAATCCGCGGACATTTCAGCGATCCCCTGGTGAACCCCTATCTGGTCCTGCTCGATGGCGAACCGATCGGCTACATCCAGAGCTACGTGGTCGACGGGCCGGAGCATCCTTACGGAGACCAGCCGGCCGGCACGGTCGGCATCGATCAGTTCATCGGGCCGCGATCACATATCGGCCGGGGCCTCGGACCGCAGATGATAGAGGCTTTCGTCGCAGGCCTTTTCGAACAGGGGGTGGAGCGGATCATCATCGACCCGCACCCCGACAACAGACCGGCGATCCGGGCCTATGAGAAGGCGGGTTTCCGTGTTTTTGATCAACGACAGACAGAGGACGGCCCGGCGCTGATGATGGCCCGGGACCGGGCCCGAAGGCGAGAACGAGATGACTAACTTTTCCCCCCGCGAGATCGTCTCCGAACTGGACCGCTACATCATCGGCCAGAAGGACGCCAAGCGCGCCGTGGCGATCGCCCTTCGCAACCGCTGGCGCCGCCAGCAGCTGGACGACGACCTGCGCGACGAGGTCATGCCGAAGAACATCCTGATGATCGGACCGACCGGTGTCGGCAAGACCGAGATTTCCCGGCGTCTTGCCAAGCTCGCCGGCGCGCCGTTCGTCAAGGTCGAGGCGACGAAGTTCACCGAGGTCGGCTATGTCGGCCGCGATGTCGAGCAGATCGTGCGCGACCTCGTGGAGATCGGCATCGGCCTGGTGCGCGAGAAGAAGCGTGCCGAGGTGGTGGCGAAGGCGCATATGAATGCGGAGGAGCGCGTGCTCGACGCCCTTGTCGGCGCGACCGCTTCGCCGGCGACGCGCGATTCCTTCCGCAAGAAGCTGCGCAACAACGAACTCGACGACAAGGAGATCGAAATCGACGTCGCCGATACCGGCGGCGGACTGCCCGGCTTCGAGATCCCCGGTATGCCGGGCGCCAATGTCGGCGTGCTGAACCTATCGGAGATGTTCGGCAAGGCGATGGGCGGCCGTACCAAGAAGGTCAAGACGACCGTAAAGGACTCATACAAGCTGCTGATCGCCGACGAATCCGACAAGCTGCTCGACAACGAGCAGATCCAGCGGGAGGCCGTGAAGTCGGTCGAGGACGACGGTATCGTCTTCCTGGACGAGATCGACAAGATCGCCGCGCGCGAGGGCGGCATCGGTGCCGGCGTCTCCCGCGAGGGCGTGCAGCGCGACCTGCTGCCGTTGGTCGAGGGCACGACGGTCGCGACGAAGTACGGGCCGGTCAAGACCGACCACATCCTCTTCATCGCCTCGGGCGCCTTCCACGTCTCCAAGCCTTCCGACCTCCTGCCGGAGCTGCAGGGCCGGCTGCCGATCCGCGTCGAGCTCCGCGCGCTGACCAAGGAGGATTTCCGCCGTATCCTGACGGAAACCGAGGCGAGCCTCATCCGCCAGTACAAGGCGCTGATGGAGACGGAGCAAGTGACGCTGGAGTTCACCGAAGACGCGATCGACGCGCTGGCCGATGTCGCCGTGCAATTGAATGCGAACGTCGAAAACATCGGTGCCCGCCGCCTGCAGACGGTGATGGAACGCGTGCTCGACGAGATTTCGTTCGAGGCCCCGGACAAGGCCGGCAACCAGGTGACGATCGACGCCGAATACGTGCGCAAGCACGTCGGTGCGCTGGCCTCCAACACCGATCTGTCGCGCTACATCCTCTAGGGCTGACGGCCGGGGAGGGCCGCTGACTGCGCGAAATCGATCGCATCGCCTCGACAGGGGCCGCGCTTCCATCTAGAAACGCGGCTCGTTTTCGCATTCCCGCAAGGCCAGGCATCATTCCGACATGATTGGCCTACATGGGGTTCCGCGAAACTGGCGGCTCATGCCGACCTGAATGGCTTGCGACCATTGGAGATATCGGAACGTGCGACATCTGCTGACAATGCTTGCCATTGCCGCTGCCCTGTTTGCCGGCGCCCCCGCCGTACGGGCCATGGATGTCGTCCCTGCCGGCAACCGGCATGCCGAACAGCCGCCCGTGCCCGGCGCATCCGTGCGCCGCACCAAGGCTGGCCGGACGAGCTTTGACGCCAAGTACGAGAAGGTGCGCGATCTGCTCGCCACCGATCGCGAACTGCTCGGCAAGATCAGGTCGACGGCGGCGCAATACGGCATCGCGCCGATCCACATGATCGGTGCCATCGTCGGCGAGCACACCTATAACGTCGACGCCTATGATCGGCTGCAGAGCTATTACATCAAGGCGGCAGCCTATGCCGGCGACCGCTTTCGATTCGCATATGATGGCGAGCGCGTCGACCAGTTCGTCCAGCGGCCCGAATTTTCCGCCTGTGAAAGCAGGAAAGGTTCCTACGCCCTCTGGTCCTGCCGCGAGTCGGTCTGGGACCGGAAGTTCCGGGGCCGGGTTGTTGGAGGAACAGCCTACCCCGACAATCGCTTCAGCGCTGTCTTCTTCCAGCCCTTCTATGCCGGGCAGACTTTCGGGCTCGGCCAGATCAATCCGCTGACAGCGCTGATGCTGACCGACATGGTCGCCCGGATTTCGGGCTACGAGCGGCTCGACGAGAAGAATGCCTCCGGCGTCTACCAGGCGATCATGGATCCGGACATCTCGCTCGCCTACATGGCGGCGGCGCTGCGCCACTCGATCGACGCCTACAAGCAGATCGGCGGCGTCGACATCTCCGGCAACCCCGGCATCACGGCAACGCTTTACAATGTCGGCGACCCCGACGCGCGTGCCAGCGCTTTCGCCCGGCGCCGCGCCGAGGATCCGACGGCCTGGCCGGAGGAAAACTATTACGGCTGGCTGGTCAACGACAAGCTGGCCGAACTGCAGGGCCTGCTCTAAACTCCGTCTCCAGGCGCGGCCATTCAGTTGGCCGCCGGCGGTGCCGTCCGCCGCGATTGCGACATGTGCGAGGGTTCTGATGGATATGCGCCCCGAGCCATTCGAGCCGCCGGCGCCCGAGCCGCGTACGGTGCCGCCCTCGCGCCTGGAGATCATCCGAACCATCCTGCGCAACCCGCTGGAGCTCTGGGGCGTGCCGTCCTACACGCTGCCGTGGATCGAGACGCGCTTCTTCCGCGAGCACACGCTGATCGTCAACGATCCCGGGCTGATCAGGCACATTCTCGTCGACAATGCCAGGAACTACCGCATGGCCGACGTGCGCCAGCTCGTCCTTCGGCCGATCCTGCGCGATGGCCTCCTGACGGCGGAAGGGGCAGTCTGGAAGCGCTCGCGCAAGGCGGTCGCGCCGATCTTCACGCCGCGACATTCGCAGGGCTTCGCCGGACAGATGCTGCGACAATCCGAGCGATACGCGGAGAAATATGCCGGCGCGGGAGCGGAAGGCGTGGTCTTCGACATCTCCACCGATATGACGGAACTGACCTTCGCGATCCTCGCCGACACGCTCTTTTCCGGCGAGATCGCGTCCTCCAGCAACTTCGCCGATGACGTCAATGCGCTGCTGCACCGCATGGGCCGGGTCGACCCGATGGACCTCCTCAAGGCGCCCGCCTGGGTGCCGCGGCTGACGCGGATCGGCGGACGGAAGGTGCTCGACAAGTTCCGGGAGATCGTGCGCCGCACGATGGACATGCGACTGGAGCGGATGAAGGCGGAGCCCGACGCCGTCCCCAAGGATCTGCTGACCCTTCTGCTCGAACAGCTCGGATCCGACGGCCTGACGAGCGGCGAGATCGAGGACAACATTCTCACCTTCATCGGTGCCGGTCATGAGACGACGGCGCGGGCGCTCGCCTGGACGCTTTACTGCGTCGCCAACTGTCCCAACGTCCGCAAGGACATGGAGGCGGAAATCGACCAGGTGCTGGCCTCGGGTGCCGAGCCCGTCGAGTGGCTCGAGCTGATGCCCCGGACGCGCGCCGCCTTTGAGGAGGGCATGCGGCTCTACCCGCCGGCGCCGTCCATCAACCGGGCGGCGATCGAGGCGGACCGTTGGACCAGTCCGCAAGGGGAGGTGGTCGACATTCCGCAGGGGATCACCGTCCTCATCATGCCCTGGACCCTGCACCGGCACGAGCTCTACTGGAACCGCCCCCGGGCCTTCATGCCGGAGCGGTTCCTGCCGGAAAATCGCGACCGCATCGACCGCTTCCAGTACCTGCCCTTCGGCGCCGGCCCGCGCGTCTGCATCGGCGCGACCTTCGCGCTGCAGGAGGCCGTCGTGGCGCTTGCTGTGCTCATGCACCGCTTCCGCTTCGACGTCACCGCAGCGACCAGGCCCTGGCCGGTGCAGCGGCTGACGACCCAGCCGGCCAATGGCCTGCCGATGCGGGTCAGCGCGCGCCCGGGCGCCGCTTCGTCCGTCTGACCGCACAGCCCTGGTCCTCGCCGGAATCCGCCCGTGTATCGATGCGGCGGCACCCCGACAGAAGCTGTCGCGGGTGGGGCTGTGGCAATCCCGTGTAAGATGCAATAGATCGGTGACGACCATTCCTGGCCAGCCGTTCGGATTGGCCGCAGACACCGGAAAATTCCCGTGGCAGATCATTTGTTACTCGGTATCGATACTGGCGGAACCTACACGGATGCCGTGCTTTTCAGCGAAACAACGGGCGTCGTCGCCAAGGCCAAGGCGCTGACCACCCGCCACGACCTCGCCGTCGGTATTTCGGGGGCCGTTGAGGCGGTGCTGAAGGAGGCGCGGGTGCCGGTGACGGCCATCAGCCTCGTGTCGCTTTCAACGACGCTCGCCACCAACGCCCTCGTCGAGGGCCAGGGCGGCCGTGCCGGACTGGTGATGATCGGCTTCGCTCCCGACGACCTGAAGCGCGACGGACTTGCCGAGGCACTCGGCAGCGATCCGGTCATCTTCCTGCCTGGCGGGCACAATGTGCACGGCAACGAGAACCCGCTCGACATGACGGCCCTGGACGCCGCCCTTCCCGAACTCTCCGCCACTGTCTCGTCCTTCGCCGTCGCGGGCTATTTTGCCGTTCGCAACCCCGCGCACGAGCTGCGTGTGCGCGACCGGATCCGTGAGATCTCCAAGCTCCCGGTCACCTGCAGCCACGAGCTGTCGTCCAAGCTCGGTGGCCCGCGCCGCGCCCTGACGACGCTGCTGAACGCCCGGCTCGTGTCGATGATCGACCGGCTGATCGGGGCCTGCGAGCGGTATCTGGAGCAACGCGGCATTCACGTCCCGATGATGGTCGTGCGCGGCGACGGCGCGCTGATCTCCGCCGCCGAGGCGCGGCTGCGGCCGATCGAAACCATCCTGTCGGGCCCGGCCGCAAGCCTCGTGGGCGCGCGCCACCTTACCGGCCGCGACGATGCGGTGGTTTCCGATATCGGCGGCACGACGACCGACGTGGCGGTCCTCGACCAGGGCCGTCCCCGGCTCGACGCCGACGGAGCGGTCGTCGGCGGCTACCGCACGATGGTCGAGGCCGTCGCCATGCGCACTTACGGGCTCGGCGGCGATTCCGAGGTGCGCATCAACGATCGCGGCCTTGCCGCGCGGCTCGATCTCGGGCCGCGGCGCTTCCTGCCGCTGAGCCTTGCCGCTGCGGTGCATGGCGAGGTCATGCACGCGGCGCTGGAGCGTCAGCTCCGCAGCCAGCACGTGGCGCGCAATGAGGGCCGCTTCGCGGTGCGCACCGGCGTGCCGGAACATCTCGCCAGCGGTCTTCAGCCGCAGGAACAGGCGTTGTACGAACGGATCGGTGCCGTGCCGGTCGCCCTCGACACGCTGCTGACGAACACGTTGCAGAAGGCGACGCTCGATCGGCTCGTCGGGCGCGGGCTCGTGCACCTCTGCGCGATCACCCCTTCCGACGCGATGCACGTGCTCGGCCGGCAGAACCAGTGGGACCGCGAAGCCGCGAGGCTGGGACTGGAGCTCGCCGCCCGTGCCAAGGACGGTTCCGGCCGTCCGATCGCCGGCTCGGCGACGGAACTGGCGGGCATGATCGTCGACCGGCTGACCCGGCAGTCCGCTGACGTCATCATGGCGGCCTGCCTTGCCGAGGACGGCGCCGGTGCGATCGACCCGGCCGAATCGCTACCGGTCGACCGGGCGCTGCAGCGCATGCGCGGCATCGTCCAGTTTCGCGTCCACCTCGATCGTCCGCTGATCGGTCTCGGGGCGTCGGCGCCGGTCTACTATCCCGCGATCGCCGCCATGCTCGGGGCCGAGTCCATCATTCCGACCGATGCAGACGTCGCCAATGCGATCGGCGCTGTCGTCGGCCAGGTCCGCGAGAGCATCACGGTCTTTGTCACCAGCCCTGAAGAGGGGCTGTTTATCGTCGGCGGAGCAGGCGAGAGCGTACGGCTCGTGGACGAGGAGGCGGCGTTCTCGCTGGCGCGCGAGCGTGCCATCAGCGCGGCGTTGCACGCGGCCCGGCTCAGCGGTGCCGACGAACCGGCCGTCACCCTGACCGAAGCGATCGACGCGCCCGAGGTCGAGGGGCGGCGGAAGCTGGTCGAGGCGCGCTTCACCGCCACCGCGAGCGGGCGCCCGCGCATCGCTCTTGAGCTCTAATGGATTTGTTCCGGCATGGAACAAATCCATTGAACCATCGCCGAATTGACTGTGAATGAAGGCTCTGAAAAGTGGCAGCATCCAGGGGACGGTGACAGTTCCCGCACAAACGGAGCGCACCAGATGAGTTACACCGAGAAATACGGGCTTTCCTTCGACAGCGAACTGCTGGACTTCCTCGTCAAGGAGGCACTTCCGGGGACGGGCGTCGACGCGGACCGCTATTTCTCGGAGTTCGCCGGGATCGTCGGAGAATTGGCGCCGGAGAACCGGGCCCTGCTCGAAAAGCGCGATCTTCTGCAGCAGAAGCTCGACGACTGGTACAAGGCGAACGGCGCGCCGACCGATCTGGCCGCCTACGAGGCCTATCTGCGGCAGATCGGCTACATCGTGCCGGAGGGTCCGGACTTCACCGTCACCACCGCCAATGTCGACCCGGAGATATCGACGGTCGCCGGTCCGCAACTGGTCGTGCCGGTGATGAACGCCCGCTATGCGCTGAACGCCGCTAACGCCCGCTGGGGCTCGCTCTACGATGCGCTTTACGGCACCGACGCGATTTCCGACGAGGACGGCGCAGCCCGCGGCAAGGGGTATAATCCGAAGCGCGGCGCGAAGGTTATCGCATGGGCGCGCGATTTCCTCGATGCGAGCGCCCCCCTCTCAGGGGCGACCTGGAGCGATGCCAGCGCGTTCTCGGTCAAGGACGGCGTTCTCAGCGTCACCCTTACAAGCGGCGCAGTCGCCGGCCTCGCGTCGCCGGAAAAGTTTGCGGGCTATGCCGGCGAGCCGGTCGCTCCGCGCGCCATTCTTCTGCGCAACAACGGCCTTCACATCGAGATCGTGGTCGACGCCTCCACGGAGATCGGCCGCGGCGATGCCGCGCACATTTCCGATGTTCGCATCGAAGCGGCGCTGACGACGATCATGGATGCCGAGGACTCGGTTGCCGCCGTCGATGCGGCCGACAAGGTTGTCGTCTACCGAAACTGGCTCGGCCTGATGACGGGCGACCTCGAGGAGGAGGTGGAAAAGGCGGGCCGGACCTTCACCCGCAGGCTGAATCCCGATCCCACATATACCGCGCCGGACGGGTCGACGATCACCCTTCAGGGCCGGTCGCTGATGCTGGTGCGCAATGTCGGGCATCTGATGACCAATCCGGCCATCCTCGACAAGGATGGCCGCGAGGTGCCGGAAGGCATCATGGACGCCATGGTGACGGTGCTGATCGCGCTGCACGACATCGGCCCGAACGGCCGGCGGAGGAATTCGCGCGCGGGTTCGATCTATGTCGTCAAGCCGAAGATGCACGGACCCGAGGAGGTCGCCTTCGCCAGCAAGCTCTTCGACCGGGTGGAATTAGCGCTGGGCCTTGCCCCCAACACGGTCAAGATGGGGATCATGGACGAGGAGCGGCGCACCACCGTCAACCTGAAGGAATCGATCCGGGCGGCGAAGGACCGGGTCTTCTTCATCAACACCGGGTTCCTTGATCGCACAGGCGACGAGATTCACACCTCCATGGAAGCCGGCCCGATGATCCGCAAGGGCGACATGAAGCAGGCAGCCTGGATCGCCGCTTACGAGAACTCCAATGTCGACATCGGCCTCGCATGCGGCCTATCCGGCCATGCCCAGATCGGCAAGGGGATGTGGGCCATGCCGGACCTGATGGCGGCGATGCTGGAACAGAAAATCGCCCATCCGAAGGCAGGTGCCAACACGGCCTGGGTGCCGTCGCCGACGGCGGCGACGCTGCACGCCACCCACTACCACAAGGTCAACGTCGCGTCGGTTCAGGCTGAGCTGAAGAGCCGGCCCCGCGCCCGGCTTTCCGACATTCTCTCTGTGCCGGTCGCCGTGCGGCCGAACTGGAGCCCGGAGGAGATCCAGCGCGACCTCGACAACAATGCACAGGGCATCCTTGGTTATGTGGTGCGCTGGATCGACCAGGGTGTCGGCTGCTCGAAGGTGCCGGACATCAACGATATCGGCCTGATGGAGGACCGCGCGACGCTGCGCATCTCCGCCCAGCACATGGCGAACTGGCTGCATCATGGGGTTGTCACGGAGGCGCAGGTCATTGAGACCATGAAGCGCATGGCCGCAGTCGTCGACAGCCAGAACGCCGGCGATCCGCTCTATACGCCGATGGCGCCGGATTTCGAGGCCTCCGTCGCCTTCCAGGCGGCCTGCGAACTGGTACTGAAGGGCCGCGAGCAGCCGAACGGCTACACCGAACCCGTCCTCCACCGCCGACGCCGCGAGTTGAAGGCCGCCCGCTGGGCCTAGACCTTCCCGCGATTGAACAGGCCGGCACAAATAGAAAGGGCCGCCGGGATGACCGGCGGCCTTTCTCATCAGCATTGATGAGCAGTCTTACTGCTGCACGACCACACGCGCGCCCTTGCCCGGGCGGACGCGGCTGTAGAGATCGATGATGTCCTGGTTGATCATGCGGATGCAGCCCGAGGAGGCGGCGGTGCCGATCGAGGCCCACTCCGGCGAGCCGTGAATGCGAAACAGCGTGTCATGGCCCTTGTCGTTGAAAAGGTAGAGCGCGCGGGCGCCGAGCGGGTTCGTCAACCCCGGCTTCATGCCTTCCTTGACGTACTTGGCAATCTCCGGCTTGCGCTCGGCCATTTCCTCGGGCGGATGCCACATCGGCCATTCCTGCTTCCAGGCGATATAGGCCTCGCCCTCCCAGGCAAAGCCCTGCTTGCCGACCCCGATGCCGTAACGCACCGCCTTGCCACCCGGCAGTACGAAATAGAGGAAGCGGGTCGGGGTATTGACGATGATCGTGCCCGGCTTCTCGCTGGTCCGATAATCGACGATCTGCCGGTGAAACTTGGAATCGACCCGCTTGATCGGAATCGCCGGCAGCGTGTAGCCGTGATCCTCGATCGGACCGTATTCGGAGGTGAAGATCTGGTTGGTCGCGACCTTCTCGCCGATGACCGGCGCGTCGGCGGGAACGGAAGAGCAGGCGGCAAGCGTCGTGGACGCTGCAAGACCGCACAGAAGCAGGGCAGTGCGAAGGCGCATCGAATTCTCTTCAACTAGGGGGTGAGACGTCCAGGACTCCCGGACGTTCGTCGGCGATGGTTTATTTTCGATAGAGCCCGGAATTGCAAGCGCGGGCCCCGATGTCGGCGGTTGCAAGGCAGCAAAAAGTGGTCGGATTGCTTTTTTGCAACAATCTCGCCACGCCCGGCGGCTAAGGCGCATCGAAGCGTGATCTGCTAAGGTGCGGGAATCGCGCTCGCCTGGAGATCTGCCGATGACGATCGTATCGCTGCACAACGATAATCCGCTGGTCGATGGCCGGCAGTCGGAGCGTGCGATGATGGTCCGGCGCGGGGTCCAGCGGCTGTTCGCCGAGCTGAACCATGCGGTCCTGGCGGAAATGACGCTTGCGAGCGGCAGGCGCGCCGACCTTGTCAGCCTGTCGCCGAAGGGCGAGATCTGGATCGTCGAGATCAAGACGTCGATCGAGGATTTTCGCGTCGACCGGAAATGGCCGGACTACCGCTTTCACTGCGATCGTCTGTTCTTCGCCACCCATCGCGGTGTCCCGCTGGATATTTTTCCGGAGGAATGCGGGCTGATCGTCTCGGACGGCTATGGCGCACACGTCACCCGCGAGGCGCCCGAGCACCGGATCGCGCCGCCGACCCGCAAGTCGGTAACCTTTTCCTTCGCCCGGATCGCGGCCAGCCGCCTGTTGCAGGCGGAGCTCCTGACCGACAGGGGGGGGCGAGGGTACCGAAATGGCGGCGATCGTTTCCGGCAACCGCGACTGACCCGGATACTTATTTCGGTGCGCGCTTGGCGAGGATGCGCTGCAGCGTGCGTCGGTGCATGTTGAGCCGGCGTGCCGTCTCGGAGACGTTGCGGTCGCACATTTCGTAGACGCGCTGGATGTGCTCCCAACGCACCCGGTCGGCCGACATCGGGTTTTCCGGCAGTTCCGCCTTTTCGCCCGGCCTCTGGGTGAGGGCGGCAAAGATGTCGTCGGCATCGGCGGGCTTCGCCAGGTAGTCGACGGCGCCGAGCTTCACCGCGTTCACCGCCGTTGCGATGTTGCCGTAGCCGGTCAGCATGATGATGCGCGTGTCGTCGCGGCGCTGGCGGATGGCGGCGATGACGTCGAGACCGCTGCCGTCGCCGAGCCGCAGATCGATCACCGCATATTTCGGCGGTGCGCCCTTCGCCTTGGCGATGCCTTCCGCCACCGATTCGGCGACATCGACGATGAACCCCCGCGTTTCCATGGCGCGGGCCAGCCGGCGCAGGAAAGGCGCGTCGTCGTCGACGATCAGAAGGGAGCGATCCGGGCCGATGTAGTCGGCGTCGTCTGAAGCCGCATCGGGGGCAGAAGTGTTTTCTGTCATCATGCCAGTCCGCGCTGATTTTCCTCGGTTTCCGTCCGTTTTGTTATGACCGGTTCGGCATGGAGGGTAAAGTCATTTCGCCAGCTTGACGTCCATGCGCGAACGCGGCCACTCGACCTCGATCCGGGCGCCGGGTGCTCCGCCCTGCCGGTTGCCGAACGTCAGCCGCGCGCCGGAGCGCTCCAGCAATGTCTTGGCGATGAACAACCCCAGACCGAGCCCGCCGGCCCGGTCGTCGCGCTGCCGCTTGGTGACATAAGGTTCGCCGATCCTGAGCAGGATGTCGGGCGCATAGCCCTCGCCGTCGTCCTCGATCACGAGCGTGACCCGGTCGGCCGTGTGGCTGACGGTGACGGTCACCTCTTCACGCGCATGGTCCACGGCGTTCTCGAGCAGGTTGCCGAGCCCGTAGAGAATGCCGGCATTGCGCTGGCCGATGGGCTCGCCTTTGCGATCGCTCGTCTCAACCAGCGTCATCCGGATGCCGAACTCGCGGTGCGGCGCCATCACCTCTTCGAGCAGCGAGGAGAGCGGCAGCAGGCGCATGTGCTCCTCGTCCTCCGCCGACAGGGTGGTGAGCCGACGGAGGATGTCGCGGCACCGCTCGCTCTGGCTGCGCAACAGCTGCACGTCCTCGCCGAAACGGGGGTCGGCGCCGAGTTCGCGCTCCATCTCCTTGGCCACGACACTGATCGTGGCGAGCGGCGTTCCCAGTTCATGCGCCGCTGCGGCGGCAAGGCCATCCAGTTGCGACAGGTGCTTCTCGCGCTGCAGCACCAGTTCGGTGGCAGCCAGCGCGTCCGAGAGTTCCGAGGCCTCGAGCGAGACGCGGTAGGAATAGAAGGCGGCAAAGGCGGTCGTCGAAACGATGGCGATCCAGTATCCGGCCGTGAGCACCGGCGGCAGCACCAGAAGGGTCCCGGGAAACCACGGCAACGGATACGGCGTGAAGGCGAGCGCCGTGATCCCGGCAACGGCGAGGATGCCGAGCACCAGGCTGTAGCGGATCGGCTGCGCCGACGACGAGATGATCACCGGCACGCAGATCAGCAGCGCGAAGGGATTGGCGAGGCCGCCGGTGATGAACAGGAGCGCCATCAATTGTGCGAGGTCGAAGGCGAGCAGCGCAAGCGCGGCCGCCGGCGTCAGCCGATGCGCGGGCGAATAGCGCACGGCAAGATAGAAGTTGACGGCGGCGAGCAGGGCGATCAGCACCGCGCACGCTACCAGGGGAAGCGGAAAGGCGAGCCAGAAGGCGACCGCGATCACCGTGATCGATTGCCCGGCGACCGCCAGCCACCGGAGCCGGATCAGCGTTTCCAGCCGCAGGTGCTGGCTGTGGCTGATGTCCATGATGTCGTGATGGGTCGGCACGGTCATTCCGGCGATGTCTCCAGGCGATCCAGACAGGGTAGCAGTGCTTGGCGCTTCTGCCGCTACTGCGTCTTCTGTTCCTCATGTACCACGCGGCTTCGCCCGTGTCGTCGGCGCGGCCTCGGCCGGGTCCTCCGGCCAGGGATGGCGCGGATAGCGTCCGCGCATCTCGGATCGCACCTCCTTCCACGATCCGGCCCAGAAGCCCGGCAGGTCGCGCGTCGTCTGGATCGGCCGGTGCGCCGGCGACAGCAATTCGAGCAGCAGCGGCAGCCGACCGCCGGCGACGGAGGGATGCTGACGCAGCCCGAAAAGTTCCTGCACGCGGATCGGCAGCGTCGGCTCGGCGCCGTCATAGCGGATCGGATGGCGCTGGCCGGTCGGCGCTTCGAAATGGGTGGGCACAAGCCGATCGATGTCCCGCTGCAATTCGTAGGGCACGAGCGCCATCATCCCCTCCGACAGGCTCGACGGGCTGATGTCGTCGAGGCCGCGCGCCTGCTCCTGGAATGGGGTGAACCATTCGGCCAGCCGTGCCAGCAGCGCCTCATCGCTCATGTCCGGCCACGGCGCTCCGACACTGCGATGCAGAAAGCCGATGCGCTCGCGCAACTGGCCGCCGGATTTCGAGAAGGGCAGGACCTGCAGTCCCAGCTGGCGAACACCGTCGGCGAGTGCCTGCGCCGCTTTTGGCCCCGATGGGCGGGGGAGGGGCGTCTCCTCGAAGATGATCGCGCCGAGCCGCGTCACCCGGCGCGCGCGGACCTGCCGGCTCGCCGGATCGAACAGGCATTGTTCCTCGGTAACGATGCTGCCAGCCATTTCCGCCTCGACCTCGGCACGGCCGATCTCGGCGGCGGCCAGGATGCGCTGGCGTCCGGCCTGGCCGGTGAGGTCGGCGATGACGAGCATCTGGCTGCCGGCGAGCCGTTCGGTTTCCGGCAGCTCCGCTCCGCGCCCGTTCGCCATCACGAAGCGCCCGCGGCCGCCGCGCTGCAGGGCGATCCGGTCCGGGAAGGCATGCATCAGCAGGGCGCCTGGATGCGACACCATTTTTGCTCCGGCCGCACCGCCAGCGGCTTCCGCAATTCTTGAGGCAAGGCGGCGCGCCGACTCGGCCCGCTCGCCGCGCTCGCCCTTGAACCGCCGCAGCCGCTCCTCAAGGTCGAGCGAGGTGCCGCCGAGCCCCTGTTCGGTCAGAAGCACGGCCAGCAATGCGGCATCCGCCGCCCGTCCTTCGCTCGCCGCGGCAATGACCATCGCCGCCAGCCGGGGCGGCAATGCCAGCGCGCGCATCTTCCGCCCCGCCGCCGTGAGCCGCCCGGACGCGTCGATGGCGCCGAGCAGCCGAAGCAGGGCGCGCGCCTCCTCGAAGCTCGCCGCCGGCGGCGGATCGATGAATTTCAGGTCGGCCGGGTCGGTCACACCCCACTGGGCCAGGTCGAGCACGAAACCCGACAGGTCGCTTGCGAGAATCTGCGGGGGCGTAAAAGCTGGCAGCGCGGCGGTCTGGCCGGCATGCCAGAGGCGAATGGCGATGCCCGGCTCCGTGCGCCCGGCACGGCCGGCCCGCTGCTCGGCCGAAGCGCGCGAGACGCGCACCGTTTCCAGCCGCGTGATGCCGGTCGACGGCTCGAACACCGGCAGCCGCTGCAGGCCGCTGTCGACGACGATGCGCACACCGTCGATGGTGATCGAGGTCTCGGCGATCGCGGTTGCAAGCACGATCTTGCGCCGGCCCGCCGGCGGCGGTCGGATCGCTTCGTCCTGCTCCTGCTGGGTCAGGTTGCCGTAGAGCGGCACGAGCATCGTCTCGCCGCCGAACCGCCCCTCCAGCCGCTCCATCGTCCGGCGGATTTCGGCCTGGCCGGGCAGGAAGGCCAGGATCGATCCGGCCTCGCCGGCGTGCGCCTCGCGGATGGACCGCACCATGCTGTCTTCGATCCGCTCACCGGCGGGACGTGCGGCATGGCGGATCTCGAGCGGATAGCTGCGTCCGGCGCTCTCGATCACCGTGGCATTGCCCATGATCCGCGAAACCCCAGCGACGTCGAGGGTCGCCGACATGACGAGTATGCGCAGGTCCTCCCGAAGTGCCCCCTGGGTATCAAGCGCCAGCGCCAGGCCGAGGTCGGCGTCGAGCGAGCGTTCGTGGAACTCGTCGAAGAGCACGGCCACGACCCCGGAAAGCTCCGGATCGTCGATGATCATGCGGGCGAAGACGCCCTCCGTCACCACCTCAACCCGGGTCTTCGACGAAACGCGGCTTTCCAGCCGCATCCGGTAGCCGATGGTTTCGCCGATCTTCTCGCCCAGCAGCTCCGCCATCCGCCCTGCGGCCGCCCGCGCCGCAAGCCGCCGCGGTTCGAGAAGGATGATCCGGCCGTCGCCGCGCCACGGTTCGGACAGAATATGCAGCGGCACCAGCGTCGTCTTGCCGGCGCCAGGCGGGGCAGCCAGCACCGCCAGGGTTTTTTCACTCAGGGCGTTCGAGATGGCGGGGAGCACCTCCGAAACCGGCAGGCTCGGCAGCGCGATCACGGAGGCGAGCTTCGCAGTATATGGGGCGTCGTTCTGCACCGGCTCAATCTCTGTCGCTGCAATCGTCGCGGCCGGCCCCAACAGGGGCAGCCGGCGCGCCGCCCATCTTTAGAAGGGCATTCCGCGCCTGCTCCTGTGTAACGATATCCATCACCGTCTCGCCTCCTGTCACTTCCCTGCTTCCATAAACCCCTGCCATGATCGGCGGAAGCGCCTTTGCAGGCTGGCCCGACCGCCGTTAGGGCCGGTCAAGGGCATGCGGGCAAGGTGAGAGCCAGCGGACCGGGCGAGCCCCCGGGGCCGATCTCGCTTACGGGTTGAAAACCCGATGCTTTCAGCCGAAAATCAGCGTCGGTTGTTTGATTTCAATGACTTGCAAGTTTTTTCTATTTTTCCGAAAATGGCTGTTGACTTGGTTGGGGGTTGGGCCTAGAAACCGCCTCACCAACGAGGGCGGCGGCGCTGCTAGCGACTGACGAACTCGCTCTGAAGTTTCCGAATGGATGCGGATCGAGGAACGGCCGGTTTTGACCGGCGGACGCGACTGTGGCCTTCGGCTTTGGGTTGAGACGACCAAGTTCGTCTGTTCTTTGACAATTGAAGATTGGAAGAAAGAGAAACGTGGGCGGCGGAGTGTCGCGGACGGTCCGGAAGGATTGTCCTGGAAGAGACTTTGGCGGTCACGTTTATCAAGAGACAACACTTCGTTTTGGCTTCGCAAGAGGCCGGCCATGTCTGCGGCGCTGTGAAGCGTGCGGGCTGGTTTTAAAACGAGTGTGAGTTCTCGTCGATTCAGTAACGTGACGACAAGCCAATATCGAATTCTCAACATGAG
>NZ_PZZZ01000002.1 GCF_003046475.1 Mycoplana dimorpha | reverse complement strand
CTCATGTTGAGAATTCGATATTGGCTTGTCGTCACGTTACTGAATCGACGAGAACTCACACTCGTTTTAAAACCAGCCCGCACGCTTCACAGCGCAACAGCCATGGCCGGCTTCTTGCGAAGCCAAAACGAAGTGTTGTCTCTTGATAAACGTGACCGCCAAAGTCTCTTCCAGGACGACCCTTTCGGACCGTCCGCGACACTCCGCCGCCCACGTTTCTCTTTCTTCCAATCTTCAATTGTCAAAGAACAGACGAACCCAGTTCGTCTCAATCCAAAGCCGAAGGCCACAGTCGCGTCCGCCGGTCGAAACCAGCCGTTCCTCGATCCGCATCCATTCGGAAACTTCAGAGCGAGTTCGTCAGTCGCTAGCAGCGCCGCCGCCCTCGTTGGTGAGGCGGTTTCTAGGCCCAACCCCCAACCAAGTCAACAGCCAAAATGACGGTTTTGCGAAAATTCTCGCCGGCCGGCGACCAAAGCTTGGATTTCCAACGTTTCTGTCGTGGGAAAATCATTGCCGGCCGGCGAGCTCAAAAATGCGGCCGGATTTCGCGGACCAAGACCTTTGATCCGAGAGCGGCGCCGCCGCATGAAAAAGGCGCCGGCGGAATTTCCGCGGCGCCCTTTGGCTCACAACGATGATTTTGATCAGGCCCCTGCCTCAGGCCTTGATCTTCAACTGCGCCATGATCCTTTCGAGATAGCCGAGCAGCACGGCCGAGATCACGAAGGCCAGGTGCATGAACGTCAGCCACATCAGCTGGGTGGTGGTGTACTGCTGGGCATTCAGGAAAACCTGAAGCAGGTGGATCGAGGAGATCGCCACGATCGACGACGCCACCTTGATCTTCAGGCTGCCGGCATCGAGCTTGCCGAGGAAGGAGACGTCGGCCTCGGCCTCGTCGAAGCGGCTGACGAAATTCTCGTAGCCGGCGATCATCACCATCAGGATCAGGCTCGCCACCAGCGCCGCGTCGATCAGGCCGAGCATGGCGAGGATCATCTCGGCGTCGTCGAAGACGAAGACGTTCTTCGTCACCTTGATGAACTTGTAGAGGAACGAGACGGCATAGACCGCAAGAGCGGCCACCAGCCCCAGGTAGAAGGCGACGAGGATCCAGCGGCTGGATAGAATGATGCGTTCGACGAGGATTTCGATCGACTTCATGGGCGCTCCGTCAGGCTCTGCGATTCGCCATGCTTAGCCAACGGGCTTCTGTCCGACAAGTGACGTCCCGCCTGCACCAAGCGCTGTGTTGAGCAGCGCGACGAACGCGTTTCCGGCGATCTCCAGCGGTCCGCTGTTGTCGATCGTCTCGATGTCCAGACCGCAATCCGCCTCGCCTGGACGACGCTCGAGACGGGCGGCGATCGCCGCGGCACTTTCGCGGCCGCGCCGTGCCAGCCGCTCGGCCAGCACGTCGGCATCCGCCGTGATGCTGACGACCTTCACCCGCGGAAAGGCGGCCGCGAAGGCGGGCAGCGCCTGACGGCTGCCGTTGACGATAACGACGCCCCCCGCCTCTATCGCCTGGAGCATCTCTGCCGGTACTCCATAGGACAATCCATGCGCCTCCCAGGAGACACAGAAGGCGCCGTCGCGCTTCATGCGCATGAAGGTCTCGGCGTCGACGCTGCGATGATCCTCTCCACCGGCATCGGCGGGCCGGGTGATGACGCGGGTCGCAAAGACGACCCTGTCGGTGCCCGTAAAATGACGGGCGGCATACGCCATGACGCTGTCCTTGCCCGCCCCGCTCGGACCGACGACGACGATCGCCATGCCGCCTCCCCTCCCCCCGGTGGCCTGCGTCAAAGACGCCGGCGCCTCGAACGATCCGCTCATGCCACCCGCCTGCCCTGGCGCCACACCGAGCGCACAACCGGCACGCCGGCGGGGCGACGCACGCGCACCAGGTCGGCGCGAAGGCCCGTGGCGATGCGGCCGCGGTCGTCGAGGCCGACCGTCCTTGCAGGCGTCGCCGACACCATCGCCATCGCTGCCGGCAGGCTGATCGCTTCGTTCTCCTCCGCAAGGATGAAGGGCGCGTGCATGAGGCTGAAGGGAACGTAATCGGAGGAAAGAACGTCAAGCACGCCGATCGCGGCGAGGTCGCGCGCGGCAATGTTGCCCGAATGCGACTTGCCGCGGACGATGTTGGGAGCGCCCATCAGCACGCTCATGCCGGCGCCGTGGGAGGCCTTGGCCGCGTCCAGGCTGGTCGGGAACTCGGCGAGCCTGGTGCCGTAGCCGAGTGACTCTTCGACATGCTCGAGCGTCGCATCGTCGTGGCTTGCGATGGTGATGGCGCGCGCCGCGCAATGGGCGGCCAGCGCGTCGCGATGCGGCTTGGCGTAGCGGGCGGACAGATCTTGCCGACGCTTGCAGAACGCGGCAAAGGCCTCGTCGCTCAGGCCGCGCTTCGTCTTGTAGTAGAGCGTATACTGTTCCATCGTCTGGAACTGGCGCTGGCCCGGTGCATGGTCCATCAGCGAAACGAGACGGACCTTGGGGTCGTTCTCGAACTCCTCGAAATGCTCCAGCACGTTCTCCGACGACACCTCACAGCGCAGGTGGATGAAATGCGCGGCGCGCAGGCGGTCGTCGCTTTCCGCCTCGGCGAGCGCATCGGCCATCGCCCGCATTTCACCCTTCTCGAATCCCCCGTCTTCGTCGGAACCCATCCGCAGGCAATCGAAGACGGTGGTGATGCCGGAGGTGACGACCTGGGCATCGTGCGCCTGGATCGCCGCCGTGGTGTTCCAGCGCACCCCAGGGCGGGGCGAATAATGCGATTCCAGATGGTCCGTGTGCAGTTCGACAAGGCCCGGGAGCAGATAGTCGCCGCCCATGTCCTCGCCGGTCGCAGTCGGAGAGTCGGAAATGTCGGCGATCAGGCCATCACGGATCAGCACCGCGCCATGGACGATCTGGTCCTCGAGCACGATTGCGGCATTGGTGAGCGTCAGTTCGGTTGGCATGTCAGGCAATCTTTCGGCTTGCAGCTCCACCGAGCGGGAAGAGCGAATGGACGATGAAATCGGCGCCCCGGGAGGGTTCGCGGAATAGCGCGAGCCCGGCGACGGAGAGCGGGCGGCCGTGAAAATCCGCAAAGTGTCGCAGCAACGCCTGCTCCATGCGCGATACGTCGTCGGCCGGCACCCGCCCGGTAAGCGTCATGTGGAAGCGGAAGGTATCGAAGACATAGGGATAGCCCCACTGTACCAGGTTCTGGCGCTCATCGCTGGAAAGCTCCTCCGGCCTGCGCCGGGCGATGTCGGCGGAGGAAAGCGGCGCGCGGAAGCGTTCGAAGCGACGCACGACCTCGGCGGCAAAGAGCTGGAGCGGTTCGCATTCGGCGCCGGGCACCAGCGCGAAGAAGGAGCCGAGGCGGCCGATCACCACTTCGGGGATATCGAAGCTGTCGAACTCCGCCGCAAACTGCGCGAGTTCCGCCAGCAGCTCGGCCTCCGAACAGCCTTCGGCCAATTCGAAAGGCGCCTTCAGGGTTGCGTGGAAGCCGTAGCGACGGGGGTCGGCGGTCAGGGCCGCCAGCGCTTCAGGTGAAAAACCGGCAACATCCGGCTGGCCGAGAGCGGCGCCGTTGAATGCGTTGCGGCCGAGCCAGCGTGCCGCGGCAAGCGTCAGGCCGTCGGTGGCGGGAGGCGTGAAGTAGAGGGCGTATCGCAAATTCAAGTCCTGTTCAATTCGGGGTCGCCGACCGGCGACCCACGCAAGCGTAACGGGATTCGTGTGGCAGCATCATGCCCGCCCCTTGCCATAGACTCCATCCCATCAGGTGCGCATTCGCCCGATCAACCGGGCGCGCAGCGCATTCGAGATGGCGTCGAAGACAAAGACGACGATCAGGATCAGGAGCACCATGTAGGCGACGTTCTCCCAATCCGAATTCGTGCGCATCGCTTCCCAGAGCTTCAGGCCGATCCCGCCGGCCCCGACCGCGCCGATGATCGTGGCCGACCGCGTGTTCGACTCCCAGAAGTAGAGCGCCTGCGAGGCGAAGACCGGCAGCACCTGCGGCAGCACGCCGAAGCGCTGCACGGCCACGCCGGGCGCGCCGACCGACTTGACGCCCTCGCGCTGCTTGTCGTCGATGTTTTCCAGCGCCTCCGAATAGAGCTTCCCGAGAGTGCCGGTGTCGGTGAAGAAGATCGCCGACATGCCGGCGAGCGGGCCGGGGCCGAAGGCACGGGTGAAGAACAGCGCCCAGATCAGCATGTCGACCGATCGCAGGAAGTCGAAGAAGCGCTTGGTCAGCTGGTTGGAGAGCCAGTTGCTGGTGATGTTGCGCGCCGCCATGAAGGCGAGCGGAAAGGCAACCAGCGTGGCCAGCACCGTTCCGACGAAAGCCATCACGATCGTCTGCAGGAGCTTCGTCCAGACGTCGAGATGCTGCCACTCGGAATTGTAGAGGACGTTGTTCCAGGCAAGCGAAAGATTCGAGCGCGACGGGTCGATGCGCTCTCCCGATGCGATGAGCGACATCACCTCGGAGGCCGACTTGCCGAAGAACGGCGACTGCGTATCGAACACGAAATTGGCCCAGCCGAGGAAGCGCTTGCGAATCGAGACCTCGTCTGCCTCGATCTCGGCCCAGCCGGCCATGCCGAAGGAGAGGACGATCTTCTCGCCGGGGCGTTTCTGCGTTGCCCAGCCCGGCAGGGCATCGCCATCCGGCAGGACGGTCTTGCCGTCCACAAAGACGCGCAGGCTCTCGTCGCCGTATCGCACCAGAACTTCGCCGGGCACGACCTCGATCCGAGCCGAACCGCTCATGACGATCTCGGCGCGGGTAACGACCTCCTCGGTGCGGACTTCGGCCTTCGCTTCACCCGTCGGGGCAGCCGTCGAACCGCCAAGCGGTGCGCCGGCCGTCATGAAGCTGGTTGCGGATTTTTTGACCGCAGGCTGGGCCGCTGTTGCGGCGGGAGCCTCGATCCTGTGCGTGACCGTCTCGCGCATCGCAATCACCCAGTCGGGATTGGGATTGTCGCCGAGGGGCGAAAAGCGCGGGTAGCGGATCTGCATCGTCCCATCGTCGGCCATGCGGATCTCGGGGCGGACCTCGTAGGACACCCAGTCGGCGAGATAGGTGCCGGCAAGCGACCAGTTGGCGTTTTGAAAAACGGCACCGATCGCGAAGAACCACCAGCAATAGAGCCCGTAGAGGATGGCGCCGAGGACGATCAGCGGCATACGGAAGCGGGACCAGAACGGACGGGTGAAAATCTCGGGGTGCCTTGCTTCGACCGCGGCCATTTCGGAGAGGTGGAGTTTGCTCATCGTCACGTTCTCACTGTGCGAGCCGGAAGGCCTGGTCGCCGACGAGCCGGCGCCGTGCCCAGGCAGATAGCTGGTCGACCGCGATGATGGTGCAGAAGAGCAGGAGCACGATCGCAAGCGTCTTGGCGGCATGGTTCTGGCCGATCGACAGCCGCAGCAACTCGCCGATGCCGCCGCCGCCGACCGCGCCGATGATGGTAGAGGCACGCACGTTGATTTCGAGCCGCAGCAGGAAATAGCTGATGAAATTGGGCATGACCTGCGGGACGATGCCGAACCAGACACGCTCCGTCCAATTGGCGCCGGCCGCACGCAGGCCTTCCTCCGCCTTCATGTCGGCGTTCTCGACTACTTCGAAGAAAAGCTTGCCCAGCGCTCCAACCGTATGGATCGACACGGCAATCACCGCCGGCAGCGGACCGAGCGACAGGATCGCCAGGAAGAAGCCGGCGAGCACGACTTCCGGAAAGGCGCGAAGGACTTCCATCACGCGTCGGGCAAAGCCGCGCACCAGCCAGTTCGGCATCAGGTTGCGGGCAGCCAGAAAGCAGAGGACGAAGCCGAGCAGCGCCCCGACGATGGTGGAGAAGATCGCGATGTTGAGCGTCTCCAGCATCTTGTAGAAGTATTCCGGAATGTAGAGGCTCTCGGTGACGTAGAACCGCCCTTCGGGATAATTGTACTTGAAGCTGCCATCGTCATAGGGAGAGGCGAGGTCGAAAAGGGCGCGGAAGACCTCGAACCCGTCGCGCGGGACCATGTCGCCGACAAAATCGAACAGGTGGGGCAGGCGGTCGAAGAACTTGCCGGCGTTCGTCTCGTTGGCAAACCAGAGCGAGCCGCCCAGAGCAAGGAAGAGCAGGCCGAAGCCGAGCCAGGAATGGAGCCAGCGCCTGGCGGCCAGTTCCTGCCAGTGGCGCTCGATCAGGGCTCCGCTTTCGCTGAACTCTTTCGGAAAGGAATTGAAGGCCATGGCGCTATCCCGCGTCGATGGAACCTCTGTTCGAGGCACGAGGCATCAAAGAAGTGGTGCCGGCCGGCAAGCGACCGGCACCGGAAGAGTGGCGATCAGCCGCCGATCGTCGCCTTGCGAGCGTCGATGATCGGCTTGTAGAAGTCGGCGTTGACCTCGATGAAGGAGGTGAAGTCGCCGCCCTGGATGGCCGAGAAGCAGGCTGCATCGGTCTTCGGCAGGTCAAGCATGAACTGCTTGAACTTCGCCTTCATCGCATCGTCCATCGAGGAGCGGATGACAACCGGGCCGTTCGGGATCAGCGGCGACTTCCAGATCTCGACGACATCGTTCATGTCGAGGATGCCCTTTTCCACCATCTTGTGCAGGTTGCCGGAGGTGTAGCCGTCCTTCCATTCGCCGACGCCCGAGCCGAAGGTCGTGCCGGCATCGAACGTGCCCTTCATGACTTCGAGAACGAGGTTCTCATGGCCGCCGCCAAAGCCGGTCTCGCCGAAGTATTCCTTCACCGGAGCGCCGATCGATTCCGGCAGGGTGACGAGCGGAACGAGGTAGCCGGAGGTGGAGTCCGGGTCGGCGAAGCCGAGCTTCTTGCCCTTCAGGTCCTCCAGCTTGGTGATGCCGCTGTCCTTGCGGGCAACCATGATCGAATAGTAGCCGGTGGAGCCGTCGGTCTGGACGGTCGTCAGGATCGGCTCCACGGCCTTGGGGTCGGCCAGGTAGATCTTGGCAAAGCCGGAAGCGCCGAGTTCGGCATAATCGAGGGTGCCTCCGAGCAGGCCCTGGATGACGCCGTCATAGTCGGCGGCCGGGAAGAAGGAGACCTTCTCGACGCCGAGTTCAGTCTTCAGCTTGTCGCCAAGGCACTGGAAATTGCGCAGGCGGTCGGCTTCGTTCTCGCCACCGATGATGCCGACGCGGAATTCCTTGGGGTCTTCGGCCTGGGCATGGCCCACGAGCGCCAGAAGCGCGACGGCGCCGAAAAGAGCTTTCTTCAGCATGAACTTCTCTCCTGTTTGTCCGGCGGCGCCGGCGCTTGAGTGTATGGGGCCCTTGACGCGGGCCGATCGATCCGGCCGGTCAGACGCCTGCCAGCACCAGCGGCGCTGCGCTGACGGATTCCCTGTTGTTGTCCTGCAACTGCGCGGAAACGGCGCCCCGGATGCTCGTCGAGGTGACGGTCTCATCGATCTCGGAGCCATCGGCGCCCGCGCCGTAGATTGCCCGCACCGCGGCCGCGTCGAGTTCACGCGGCGGCCCGTCGAAGACGACCCGGCCGGCGGACATGCCGATGATGCGTTCGCAGTAGTTCCTGGCGGTGTCGAGCGTGTGCAGGTTGGTGACGACCGTGATGCCCTCGCGCTCGTTGATGTCGCGCAGCGCGTCCATCACCACCTTGGCGTTGAGCGGGTCGAGCGAGGCGATCGGCTCGTCGGCGAGGATCATCTTCGGCTGCTGCATCAGGGCGCGGGCGATCGCCACGCGCTGCTGCTGGCCGCCCGAAAGCGTACCCGCCATCTGCAGCGCCGTCTGCTCGATGCCGAGACGCTCAAGCGCGGCAATCGCCATGATCCGTTCCTCGCGCGAGAACATGTTGAGCAGGCTCAAGGCGGTGGATCGATGGTTCAGCCGGCCGAGCAGGACATTGGTCAGCACGTCAAGCCGCGGAACCAGGTTGAACTGCTGGAAGATCATCGCGCAGTCGCGCTGCCAGTTGCGCAGCGCCGCGCCGCGCAGCGATGAAACCTCGATATCGCCGAAGCGGATCGAGCCCTCGCTCGGATCGACAAGCCGGTTGATCATGCGCAGCAGCGTCGACTTGCCGGCGCCCGAACGGCCGATGATCCCGACCATCTGCCCTTGCGGGATGTCGATGCTCACGGCGTTTACCGCCGCGTGTCCGCCGAATCGGTGGGTAACGTTGATCAGGCGAAACATGGCATCCCCTTTCGAGGCTTCAACATTGATGTTGCTGGGGCTTTAAAGGCGCTTGATGAAGCCCCAGTGTCAGTTTCATGTCGGTTTGATCACAGTCCACGGCACCGGATTTGCGGACTTCGCTCGGGCTTACGCCTCGTGGCGGGCCAGGAAGCCTTCCGCGTCGAGTGCGCGGAAATCGTCGAGTGCCGAGCGCAGCCGGGCATGGTCCCAGTCCCACCAGGCAAGCCGGTCGAAGCGTTCGGCAATCTGCCTGCCGAACCGTTCGCGGATCAGTTTCGCCGGCACGCCGCCGACGATGGTGTAGGGTGCAACGTCCTTGGTGACGACGGCGCCGGAGCCGATGACGGCACCGTTTCCGACGGTCACGCCGGGCAGGATCGTGGCGCCATGGCCGATCCAGACGTCATGACCGATCGTCACCCGATGTGCCCGCCGCCAGGCGAAGAAGTCCTCCTCCGGCTCGGCATCCGGCCAATAGTCCTCGGCGCGGTAGGTGAAGTGATGCTGGGTCGCCCGCCACGTCGGATGGTTGGTGGCGTTGATGCGGACCGACGACGCGATATTGGCGAACTTGCCGATCGTGGCGCACCACACCGAGCCGTCCTCCATGATGTAGGAATAGTCGCCAAGCTCGGTCTCGCTGATGCGGCAGCGCTCGGCGATTTCGGTGTAGCGGCCAAGCGTGCAACTGGTCACCCGCGCGGTCGGGTCGATGTGCGGCGTTTCGGAAAGCTTGGTCATGCGGCCCTCCTGGGCGAAAACGCGGAGACGTCGACGATGCGATCGGCCACCTTGGTGCGCACGTCTTCGTCGTGGAAAATGCCGAGCAGGGCCACCCCTGCCCGCTTCTTCTCCTCGATCATGTCGACGACGACCTCGCGGTTCTTGATGTCCAGGGAGGCGGTCGGTTCGT
Organism: Mycoplana dimorpha; assembly: GCF_003046475.1. Lineage (GTDB taxonomy): Bacteria > Pseudomonadota > Alphaproteobacteria > Rhizobiales > Rhizobiaceae > Mycoplana > Mycoplana dimorpha. Next base: position 694,234 of record NZ_PZZZ01000002.1, on the reverse strand, counting down.
CCAGGAGCAGGATGCGGTGATCGGTGATGAAGCCACGCGCGATGTTGACGCGCTGCTGCTCGCCGCCGGAGAACGTGGCAGGCGGGAGTTGCCAGAGTTCGCGCGGCAGGTTGAGCCGGGCGAGCATCGCTTCCGCCCTTTCCCGAGCGCTGGCCGGAAGCTCGCCGCCGGCCACCAGCGGCTCGGCCACGACGTCGATCGCAGCGACGCGCGGCACGACCCGCAGGAACTGGCTGACATAGCCGAGCGTGACGCGGCGGACGGCGAGCACAGTGCGCGGGTCGGCGCTGGCAAGATCGATCGTCCTGCCTTCGTGCTCGACGAGGATCTGGCCGCCGTCGACGCCGTAGTTGCCGTAGACCATCTTCAGCAGCGAACTCTTGCCGATGCCGGACGGACCGCCAAGGACGACACATTCACCGGCCTTGACGGAGAAACTGACGTCCGAGACGACTGGCAGGCAGACGCCGTCTCGAAGATGCATGGTGAAGCTCTTTGCGACTTCGGATACGACGAGTGGGGTCGCCATGATGATTGTCCTTTGTACTGGGACCGGGCGCGCAGCGGAGGCGGCGCAGCGGTCAAACCTGCAGGATGGAAGAGACGAGGAGCTGGGTGTAGGCCTCGCGCGGATCGTCGAGGACGCGATCCGTCAGCCCCTGCTCGATCACCTGACCGTCCTTCATCACCATCATCCGGTGCGACAGAAGCCGCGCGACAGCGAGGTCGTGGGTGACAATGATCGCCGACAGGCCGAGGTCGTGGACCAGGTTGCGCACCAGGTCGAGCAGCCGCGCCTGCACCGAGACGTCGAGACCGCCGGTCGGCTCGTCCATGAAGACGAGGCGGGGCGAGGTAACGAGGTTGCGGGCAATCTGCAGGCGCTGGCGCATGCCGCCGGAAAAGGCCCTTGGCTGGTCGTCGATGCGGTCGACCTCGATCTCGACCCGCCGCAGCCAGTCGCCGGCAGTCGCGCGGATGTTGCCGTAGTGGCGTTGGCCGACCGCCATCAGCCGCTCGCCGACATTGGCGCCGGCCGATACCGCCATGCGAAGTCCATCGGCCGGATTCTGGTGGACGAAGCCCCAGTCGGTACGCATCAGGAAGCGCCGCTCGGCCTCGCCCATGTGGGCAAGGTCACGCATCTGGCCGTCCCGCATGCGGTATTCGATCGTCCCGGACGTGGGCATCAGGCGGGTGGCAAGGCAGTTGAGCAGCGTCGTCTTGCCCGAGCCGGATTCGCCGACGATCGCCAGGACCTCCCCCGGCCAGAGTTCGAAGGAGACGTTGCGGCAGCCGATGCGGGCGCCATAGAACTTCGAGACGTCCCGGACCTTCAGGAGCGGTGCATCGGTCATCGTGCAGTTTCCTTGTCGTAGGCGAGCATCGTGCCGCAATGGCCATGGTCGCGACGGTCTTCGCAGTGGTCGGTGTCGGAGCAGACGAACATCCGCCCGCCCTTGTCGTCGAGCACGACCTCGTCGAGATAGACGTTCTCCGCACCGCAGAGCGCACACGGCTTGTCAAAGGTCTGGATTTCGAAGGGATGATCCTCGAAATCGAGGCTGACCACCTCGGTATACGGCGGCACGGCATAGATGCGTTTCTCGCGCCCGGCACCGAAGAGCTGGAGCGCTTCCGACATGTGCATCTTCGGATTGTCGAACTTCGGCGTCGGCGACGGGTCCATCACGTAGCGCCCCTCCACCTTCACCGGATAGGCGTAGGTCGTGGCGATATGGCCGTTCCTGGCGATGTCCTCGTAGAGCTTGACGTGCATCAGCCCGTATTCTTCGAGTGCATGCATCTTGCGCGTCTCGGTTTCGCGGGGTTCGAGGAAGCGCAGCGGCTCGGGGATCGGCACCTGGTAGACGAGCGTCTGCCCGGCCGTCAGCTTTTCTTCCGGGATGCGGTGACGCGTCTGGATGATCGTCGCCTCCCCCGTCTTCGTCGTCACCGCCATATTGGCGACCTTCTTGAAGAAGGCACGAATGGAGACGGCGTTGGTCGTGTCGTCTGCGCCCTGGTCGATGACCTTCAGCACGTCATCCGGGCCGAGGATCGCCGCCGTCACCTGCACGCCGCCGGTGCCCCAGCCATAGGGCATCGGCATCTCGCGTGAGGCGAACGGCACCTGATAGCCGGGGATGGCGATCGCCTTCAGGATCGCGCGGCGGATCATCCGCTTCGTCTGCTCGTCGAGATACGCAAAGTTGTAGGTGGCAAGTTCGGTCGATACGGCGTTCATTGTGCTGCCTCCAGCGTGTCTTCGCCCGGCTCTTCGCGGTTGCGCTCTTCGTATTCGCGCCGCATGCGGCGCACGAGGTCGAGCTCGGCCTGGAAGTCGACGTAGTGCGGTAGCTTCAGGTGCTCGACGAAGCCGGTCGCCTGCACGTTGTCGGCGTGCGAGATGACGAACTCCTCGTCCTGCGCCGGCGCAACAATGTCCTCACCGAATTCTTCCGCGCGCAACGCCCGATCGACGAGCGACATGGCCATGGCCTTGCGCTCGCTCTGGCCGAACACGAGCCCGTAGCCGCGCGTGAACTGCGGCGGATTCTTTGCCGAGCCCTTGAACTGGGCGATCATCTGGCATTCCGTCACCTGGATGCGGCCGAGCGAAACGGCAAAGCCAAGTTCCGGCATGTCCAGTTCCACCTCTACCTCGCCGATGCGCACTTCGCCGACGAAGGGATGGGTGCGGGCATACCCACGCTGGGTCGAATAGCCGAGCGCCAGCAGAAAGCCCTCGTCGCCGCGGGCGAGTGCCTGCAGGCGAAGGTCCCGCTCCATCGGGAATTCCAAGGGTTCGCGCGTCAGGTCGCCGGGGACGTGTCCTTCCGGCAGCTGGCCGTCGTCCTCGACCAGCCCCTCGCTGGAAAGAATGTCGGCCACGCGCATGACGGGCTCGATTTCCCCGTCGCGCTGCAGCCCTTCTTCGACCGCCTCGTCGCGCAGCAGCGACGGATCGAGCAGGCGATGCGTATAGTCGAAGGTCGGCCCCAGCAACTGGCCGCCCGGCAGATCCTTGTAGGTCGCCGAGACACGGCGCTCGACCTGCATTTCTGCGGTCTCGACCGGCACCGAATAGCCGAAGCGAGGCAGCGTTGTGCGATAGGCGCGCAGGATGAAGATCGCCTCGATCATGTCGCCGCGCGCCTGCCGGATGGCCAGCGCCGCGAGCGCACGATCATAAAGCGAAGCCTCAGCCATCACCCGATCGACCGCGAGCCCGAGCTGGGCGACGATCTGCTCGATGCCGATTGCCGGCAGCGTGCGGTCGCCGCGACGGCGGTCGGCAAGCAGGCGATGGGCGTTGGAAATGGCGGCCTCGCCACCCTTGACGGCAACGTACATGGCTCAGGCCTCTCCGTTTCGAATGACTGTTGTTCGCGGCAGGCAGACGACCTCGTCGCCGGATACGAGGATCAGGTCGATGCCGCGGGGAAAGAGCGCGCGATTGGCTTGCGCAAGCGACACGAAGGCTTCCGGCAGGCCGGCCGGCGCAATCCGCGCCTCATCGCGGATCCCCGGACCGGTCAGCGCCAGCGGCTCGCCACCATCGAAGCCGTCGACCTCGATCACCAGCGTCGTCGAGCGGTCCGGATACTCCTGCGTGCCTTGCGAGAACATGTCGAAGCCCGGCACCACGCCCCCCTTCTCGACGAAGGCGAAGCGGGCCACCTGCTTCTCGGCCGTGACGGTGGCGCCGGTGTGGAACGCCAGCCATCCCGGCAGCTTCGACTTGGCGAGTTGCGGCGTCAGCCAGACGGGCGTGTCGTGATCGCACAGCGTCAGGGCGACGGCGCCGGCCGCTGCCCCAAGCGGCTGCGGCGGCTTCGCGACGGCTGAAATCGTGCCGATCGTGCCGGGTCGGGCCATGCAGTCCATCACCGTACGGAACACTGCCTGCGCATCGAAAACCGGCTCGGCGAAGGCGCCGGAAAAGATCTGGGTATCGGTCATCAGTCGTCTCCCCGCACCATGGTGAAGAAATCGACGCGGGTGGCGGCCGTTTCGCGCGCCTTCCTGGCATCGTCGGCCTTGAGGCGGGCGGCCACTTCGTCCAGCAGCCGCTCTACCGCTGCCGCATGCTCGCTCGTCTGCAGCAACGCGTCGAATACCGCGGCCAGGCGCGCCTTTTCGCCATCGGTCCCAAGCGCCTGGCCATGCCCGACGACGCCACAGTCGAGACGCACACTGGCGCGCGTGGCGGTAACCTCCCCGAGGTTGAACGGGGCACCGCCGCCGCCGATACGGCCGCGGACCATGACCAGTCCGGTCTCGGGGCCTCGCACCGGCGTTACCGCGGGCCTGGTTGCCAGCGCCTCCCAGGCCCCCGCCAGTTCAACGCGCGTCGCCTTGGCCAGGAGGCCCATCGCCCGCTTGCGTGCAGCCGCCTCCTGGTCGGGCGACGGCTGGTTTCGCACTGCTGCCATTGCTCCATCTCCGATCATCAGGTTGTCTATTGATCTAGACAACTATACATCATATGCTCCACTCATAGAGAGCCAAGATGACAGGCCTGTGACGGATGGCAAAATCAATCGAGCGACGATCGGGGGTGGCGCTCTGGCGGCAGATTGCCGACCGGATGCGGCTCGCCATCAATGACGGCGAGTATGACGGCACCGGCATGATGCCCTCGGAGGCCGCGCTGGCGCAGGAATTCGGCGTCAATCGCCACACGGTTCGCAGCGCGCTGGCCTCGCTCGCCGACGAGGGGATGGTGCGCGCCGTGCAAGGCATCGGCACGCTGATCGAGCGCCGCGACCGACTGACATTTCCGATCTCGCGCCGGACGCGATTTTCGCAGGGTCTCGGCGGCCAGGCAAAGGAACTGGAGGGACGGCTGCTGGCCCAAGCCATCGAGCCCGCCTCCCCGCCGGTGGCGAAGGCGCTTGCTCTGGCAATCGGTACCGACTGCGTCCGCCTCGACACGGTGTCGATTGCCGACGGCAAGCCGATCTCGGTTGCCACCAGCCACTTCCCTGCAGAGCGATTTGCGGGGGTCGGCGACAACTACGCCCGGACCGGCTCGATCACCAAGGCGCTCGCCGAACTGGGTATCGCGGACTATGTGCGCCGGTCGACCGAAATCTCGGCGGCCCATGCGGAAGGCGACGACCTCCGCTTGCTGAAACTATCACCGGGCGCGATCCTGCTCGTGACGACGGCAGTCAATGCCGATGTCGAGGGTCGGCCAATACAATATTCCCGGTCTCGCTTTGCAGCCGACCGGGTGAAATTCTTCGTCCAGTCTTGAAGAGGCAGCGCTATGCGCCGCCACTTCAAGCGGTATTGGCGACCGCGTCAGACCCGTCTGGACCAACCAAACAGCAGCGATACGACAAGCAGCACCAGAAAGACGAAGAATAGAATCTGGGCGATGCCTGCGGACGCACCGGCAATGCCGCTGAAACCTAAAACACCGGCGATGATCGCGATTACCAGGAACACAAGCGCGTAGTACAGCATACCTAACCTCCTCTTTTTCCATCGACATCAAAACGGAGACGGTGGGGGAAAGTTCCGCGCCAGATGTTGGCGCCAATAACCGATAACGAGAACCACCGGCTCATCATACGAAAGCGCCGTCGCATCCGCTGCGACGGCGCTTTCGGTCATAGCTACCTAGTGGCGGCGCTGCCATTCGTCGATCTGGCGTTCGGCCTCGTCCTTCGCAACGCCGTAACGCTGCTGGATCTTGCCGGCGAGTTCGACGCGGCGGCCATTGATGACATCCAGGTCATCGTCGGTCAGCTTGCCCCACTGGGCCCGGGCCTTGCCCTTGTATTCGTTCCATTTGCCCTCGATGATATCCCAGTTCATGTTGTCTCCTTTCAGCATGAATGAATGCATCCAAACAACGCCGGCGCGACCGGATCGTTCCGCCGCTAACAGCCCGCGACGGGAGTGCGCCCCTATTGCAGCCTTCGGGGGAACAAATGTCCTTCTTACGCGTTGCGGTGCTGTTGACGTTTAAACTGGTCGCACGGAGACACTGATGCTGGGCACAATTCTCCTTATTATCCTGATCCTCCTCCTGATCGGCGCCCTGCCGAACTGGGGCTACAGTAGCAACTGGGGATACGGGCCGTCGGGAGGCCTTGGACTGATAGTCGTAATTCTGATTATTTTGATCCTGATGGGACGTATCTGACTATTGAAAGGGAAAATCGAATGAAGACGTTGTTTGTAGCGGCAGCGCTTACGCTTTCGGCAATTGCGGCCACGTCCTGCACCCAGACTGAAAAAGGAACAGCGATCGGCGCGGCCTCGGGTGCAATCATCGGCGGCGCGGTCACCAACAAGGTTGGCGGTGCCGCGGTCGGCGCAGTGGCGGGCGGTGCGCTCGGCGCGCTGATCGGTAATGCGAGTGAGCCGGGACGCTGCATCTATCGCGACCGGTACGGGCGTCGCTATGAAGCTCCCTGCCGCTGATAGCATGGTCACCGAAGGGAAAAGCGGGCCGGAGGCCCGCTTTTCTTGCATTCGCAGCAAGCTAGCGTTGCCGGCTCGCCTGTCGTTCGGCTTCGTCGAGTTTCTCGAGCAGGTCGAGCAGCTGTTCGGGCACCGGCTCGGTCTCGATCGCTTCGTAGAAAGACTTGAGTTTGCGACCGACCACGCTCCCCGGGTCGAGAGTGCCCCGCGAGCCATCCGGCTTATGGCCGCCAACGACGGGCTTGCTCATCGCAATGCATCCCTTGCCATGCAGACACTATCTTTGTTTTGCCCCAAAATCAGCCTAACCAGACCGGTTAGACTTCGCACCGGGACCGATTTCGCTCTATGAATCTACAGGAAACGGTTCGGTTTCGAAACTTATCAGGGAGAAGTTCATGTCGCTATCCACCCGTATTGCTCCTCACCTGCCCTTGCTGCGGCGGTTTTCGCGTGCGGTAACGGGATCCCAGACCTCCGGCGATGCATACGTGGCGGCCATGCTGGAGGCTCTGATCGCCGATGTCTCGCTTTTCCCGGACCGATCGAACGACCGAATCAGTGTTTTCCGGCTCTATTGTGCGCTCTTCGACAAACTCGACGTGCCCGTTCCGCAGCCCGTCCAGTCCCCCTTCGCCTGGGAACGGCAAGCGGCGATCAATCTGGCCAACGTTGCGCCGCCGGCCCGCAAGGCGTTTCTGCTGGTATCGGTGGAAGGCTTCGCCGTCGCCGAATGTGCCGATATCCTCGACATCTCCGAGGATCAGGTGAACGTTCTGCTGGACCAGGCTTCCCACGAGATCTCCCAGCAGGTTGCCACCGATATCCTCATCATCGAGGACGAGCCACTGATCGCGATGGACATCGAGGACATGGTAACCGGGCTCGGTCACCGGGTAACCGGTATCGCACGGACCCACGCGGAGGCAGTCGATCTCTTCCACCGCTCGCCGCCCGGCATGGTGCTGGCAGACATCCAGCTCGCCGACGGCAGCTCGGGCATCGACGCGGTCAACGACATCCTGAAGAGCAGCAACATTCCGGTGATCTTCATCACTGCCTTTCCGGAGCGACTGCTGACAGGCGAGCGGCCGGAGCCGGCCTTCCTTGTCACCAAGCCGTTCAATCCTGAAATGGTGAAGGCACTGATCAGCCAGGCGCTGTTCTTCAACGAGCATGCGCGCCTGGCAAAGAGCGCCTGATCCTCCAACACTTTGAGAGGGCGGGCCGCCTGGCCCGCCCTCGTCTGACGGTTGAAGCTCAGGCCACTGCGGCCGTAATGATGATCTCGACGAGATGGGCCGGGGTGGCCAGCTTCGATTCGCCGGTGGCGCGCGCCGGAGCGTGGCCGGGAGCGACCCAGGCGTCCCAGACGGCGTTCATCTTCTGGAAGTCCGCCATGTCGGCGAGCCAGATCTGGGCTGAAAGGATGCGGGTCTTGTCGGAACCTGCAAGCGCCAGCAGGCGATCGATCTGGGCCAAGATCTGCTGGGTCTGCGTGGTGACGTCGGCGCCGGCCTCGCCGACCTGGCCGGCCAGATAGACCGTGCCGTTGTGAATGACGGCCTGGCTCATGCGCGCACCGGTTTCAAAGCGAGTAATGGTCATCGGTTCGTTCCTGTCGTTTAACTGATCAAGCCCTGAGGCCCCGCCCAGCGGACGGTACAGCCACCCGCCGGCGGGCATCTGCAGCGGCAGAAGGTCTATACGATTGCGACGGGCGCTTTGCCAGCGCGATTGTGCGGTCGGCTATTGCCCCGCCAAAGAGTTGCGTCGCGCCGGCAAGGGCTGCCTGCCGAAATGGCGGTGCGGAACGGCGCGCATCGGTCGTGCGATCTGCTTCAGGAGGCGGGTTGCGTCTTCCAGAGAGCGGCCAGCCGCACGAGGCTGTCTTCGACGATCGATCCCAGCGTGGCATCGATGCCGACGGCGACGACGTCAGGCTCGCCGGTGGGATCCTCGAGCGCGGCGAACTGGCTGTCGAGGAGGCTCGCGGGCATGAAATGGCCCGAGCGCGCCTGCATGCGCGCAAGCAGCAGGTCGCGGCTGCCGTCGAGAAACAGGAAGGTGAGCCGGCCGCCCGCGGCCGACCTAAGCCGGTCGCGATAGGCGCGCTTCAGGGCCGAACAGGAAACGACGATGCCCTGCCCCTCCGCCGTCGCGGCGTGCAGATGCTCGCCGATCCGGTCCAACCAAGGCCAGCGATCCGTATCGCTCAGCGGGATCCCTTTCGACATCTTGTCGATGTTTTCCCTGGGGTGGAGCCGGTCGCCTTCGAGGAAGGCAAGCCCGAGCCGGCGTGCCAGCGCCTCGGCCACGGAAGTCTTGCCGGAGCCGCTGACGCCCATGACGACGATGCGCCGCGGTGCGGCGTCAGCATTAGTCCCTGCTTGCGCTGGCACGTCCATCGCTCAAAGCGGATGATAGCAGGCGAACTGCTGGGCTTCGTCCCCCTCGAGCGGCGGCATGGCCTGGCGGCACTCCTCGGTCGCCCGCCAGCAACGCGGGTTGAACGGGCAACCTGCCGGTGGCTTCAGCGGCGAAGGCAGTTCGCCCTGCAACTGGATGCGCTCGCGCTTGCCTTCCGGATCGGCCATCGGCGTGGCCGAGAGAAGGGCTGCCGTATAGGGATGCTTCGGGTGGGCGAACACGCTTTCCGCCGTGCCCATCTCCACCGGGCGGCCGAGATACATCACCATCACCTCGTCGGCGATGTGGCGTACGACCGATAGACCGTGCGAGATGAAGAGATAGGCAAGCCCCATCTCCTTCTGCAGGTCCATCAACAGGTTCAGAACCTGCGCCTGGATCGACAGGTCCAGCGCGGAGACCGGCTCGTCGAGCACCAGGACCTTCGGCCGCAGCATCAGCGCGCGGGCGATCGCGATGCGCTGGCGCTGGCCGCCGGAGAACATGTGCGGGTAGCGATCGTAATGTTCCGGCCGCAGCCCCACCTTCGTCATCATCTCCTCGACCTTGCGGCGGCGCGTCGCCGCATCGTCCCTGGTGTTGATGACGAGCGGCTCCTCGAGGATGGTTCCGACCTTCTGGCGCGGATTGAGGGAGCCGTAGGGGTTCTGGAAGACGATCTGCACGAGACTGCGCAGCGACTTGTCGCCGACATGAGCCGGCTTGCCGTCGATCAGGAGCGAACCCGCGCTCGGATCCTCGATCATGGTGACCAGGCGGGCGAGCGTGGACTTGCCGCAACCGGATTCACCGACGACGGCAAGCGTCTTGCCCGAATGGAGCTCGAAGGTGACGCCGTTCAGCGCCCGAACGATCGCCTCCGGTTTGAACATCCCGCGCTTGACGGAATAGAAGCGGGAAAGGTCCTTTCCCTGCAGGACGGGTTCACTCATCAGGCGCGCTCCTCGGCCAGTGCGGCAGTCTTGCCGGGGTGGTTCTGCGGGACGCCGCCCACGAGCGGGTAGTTGCACAGCGCACTGCCGAGCGAGGGCGGCTGCAGCGTCACGCTCCGACGGCAGAGGTCGGTGGCAAAGGTACAGCGCGGCGAGAAGAGACAGCCCGTCGGCCGGTCGTGCTGGCCGGGCACGACGCCCGGGATCGACGGCAGGCGCCCGCCGACGGTGGCCCGCTCCGGCAGCGAGGACAGAAGGGCTGCCGTGTAGGGATGGTGCGGATCGCGGAACAGTTCCTTGACCGGCTGCTCCTCTACTTTCTGGCCGGCATACTGCACCTGGACGCGCTCAGCGGTTTCGGCGACGACGCCCATGTCGTGGGTGATCAGCACCAGCGCCATGCCATGTTCCTTCTGCAAGCGAACCAGCAGATCAAGGATCTGCGCCTGGATCGTCACGTCGAGCGCCGTGGTCGGCTCGTCGGCGATCAGCAGCTTCGGATTGCAGGCGAGCGCCATGGCGATCATGACGCGCTGGCTCATGCCGCCGGACATCTGGTGGGGGTAGTTCGACAGCCGGTCTTCCGGCGCCGGGATGCCGACGAGGCGCAGGAGCTCGATCGAGCGCTGGCGCCGGGCGGCGCGACCAAGCCCCATGTGGAAGCGCAGCGTCTCGCCGAGCTGGTAGCCGACCGTGAAGCAGGGATTGAGGCTCGACATCGGCTCCTGGAAGATCATGGCAATGTCCTTGCCGATAATCTTGCGGCGTTGGCGCGGCGACATTTTCAGCAGGTCCTTGCCGTCGAACGCCATGCGGTCGGCGGTAATCTTCGCCGTCCATGGCAGAAGGCCCATGACCGCCAGCATGGAGACGGACTTGCCCGACCCGGATTCGCCGACGATCGACAGGATTTCGCCCTTGTCGCAGGACAGGGACACGCCGTCCACGGCACGGAACAGACCGGAGGAGGTTTCAAACTCGACGGTCAGATTTTTGATTTCGAGAAGGGACATGGAGATCACGACCTCTTCAGCTTGGGGTCGAGGGCATCGCGCAGGCCGTCACCCATCAGGTTGATGGCAAGCACGGTGATGAGGATGGCAAGGCCGGGGAAGGTCACGACCCACCAGGCGCGCTGGATGAACTCGCGTGCTTCTGCCAGCATCGTACCCCACTCCGGCGTCGGCGGCTGAGCGCCCATGCCAAGGAAGCCGAGAGCTGCTGCGTCGAGGATTGCCGCCGAAAAGGCCAGCGTCGCCTGAACGATCAGCGGCGCCAGGCAGTTCGGCAGGATCGTCTTGAACATCAGCCGCAGCGTGCCTGCGCCGGCGACCTGCGAACCGATCACATATTCCTTGGTGCGCTCGGTCATCACCGAGGCGCGTGTCAGGCGCACGAAATGCGGCTGGTTGACGAGCGAGATCGCGATCATGGCATTCAGCAGGCCCGGCCCCAGCACGGCCACCAGCACAAGTGCGAGCAGCAGCGACGGGAATGCCAGGATGATGTCCATGACGCGCATGATGACGGTGTCGACCTTGCCGCGGAAATAGCCGGCGACGAGGCCTATCAGCACGCCGGATATCACCGACAGCGTCACGACGACAAGGCCGATGAAGAGCGAGAAACGCGCCCCGTAGATCAGCCGCGAGAGGATGTCGCGACCGACGGCATCCGTGCCGAGAACGAAACTCCAGTTACCGCCTTGCTGAAAGGCCGGCGGCAACAGCAGCAGTTCGCGGTTCTGCTGGCTGGGACTATGCGGCGCAACGAACGGTGCGAAAACTGCCACGACAAGAATGACGAGGAAGATCACAAGGCCGATCACCGCGCCCTTGTTGCGGGAGAAATAGAACCAGAATTCCGACAGGGCCGACGGGTGGGTCGTAGCCTTGGCCTTCACGACGGCTTCGGCAGGCTTGCTTTCGATTGCAGTCATTTTGCCACCTCCTAGTGCCGGATTCGCGGGTTGACGAGCCCGTAGGTGAGGTCGACGACAAGATTGACCAGCATGATGATACCGGCGATGAGCATCAGTCCGCCCTGCACCACGGCATAGTCACGCTTGAACACGGAATCGACCATCCATTTCCCGATGCCGGGCCAGGAGAAGATCGTCTCGGTCAGGATCGCGCCGGCGAGCAGCACGCCGACCTGCAGGCCGATGGTGGTGATCACCGGTATCATGGCGTTGCGAAGGGCGTGTATGCCGACGATGCGGAACGGCGACAGGCCCTTGGAGCGGGCGGTCCGGACATAGTCCTCGCCCAAGACTTCGAGCATGGCCGAGCGGGTCTGCCGGGCGATGACGGCGAGCGGAATCGTCGCAAGCACGATCGTCGGCAGGATCAGGTAGGTCAACGCCGACTTGAAGGCGCCCGCTTGCCCCGACAACAGACTGTCGATCAGCATGAAGCCGGTGACGGGCGGGAAGAAGTACATCAGCGAGATGCGGCCCGAGACGGGCGTCCAGCCGAGATAGCCGGAGAAGAAGATGATAAGCAGCAGCCCCCACCAGAAGATCGGCATGGAGTAGCCGACGAGCGCGGCGCCCATAACGGTCTGGTCGAGCCAGGAGCCGCGCTTGACCGCGGCCAGAACACCGGCCGGAATGCCAAGACAGATCGCAAGGATGATCGCACAGAGCGACAGCTCGAGCGTGGCCGGGAAAAGCTGCATGAAGTCGACCAGTACCGGTCGCTTGGTGACGATCGAGCTGCCGAAATCGCCGGTCACCAACCCACCCAAATAATCGAAATACTGGATGTAGAGCGGTCGGTCGAGGCCGAGCTGGTGCATCAGCTCGGCATGGCGTTCGGGCGACATCACGCGCTCGCCGGACATCAACATGACCGGATCGCCGGGAAGAAGCCGGATGAAGGAGAAGGCGATGATCGATACCCCGACAAAAGTCGGTATCAGGACGGCCAGCCGTCCGAGTATGAAACGTAGCATGGGAGCCAAATCCCTGTTGGAAAAACCGGCGGCCCGAATGTCTTCGAGCCGCCGGCCACGCACGCTCTTTGGTGGCGTGCTGTTCAGATTGTCAGTTTACTCGGCGATGTCGACACCGTCAAAGCGGTGAATGCCGAGCGGATCCATCATGAAGCCCGAGACCTTCTTGCTCATCGGCATCACGACGAGGGAGTGGTCGAGGGTGTTCCAGGGCGCTTCCCGCTTGAAGATCACCTGGGCTTCCTCGTAGTACTTCGTGCGCTCTGCGACGTCGGCCGTAACCTTGGCCTTCGTCATCAGGTCGTCGAACTCCTTGTTGCACCACTGCGCGCGGTTGTTGCCGCCGACAGCGTCACAGCCGAGCAGCGTGTGCATGAAGTTGTCGGGATCGCCGTTGTCGCCGGTCCAGCCGAGGATGACCGCGCCGTCGCGATCCTTGTCGGAGGAGCGCTTCAGGTATTCGGCCCATTCGAACGAGACGATCTCGGCCTGCACACCGACCTTCGCCAGGTCGGCCTGCATCAGCTCGGCGGCGCGGCGCGCGTTGAGCATGTAGGGACGCGAGACCGGCATGGCCCAGATCTTCATCTTCAGGTCGGAGACGCCGGCATCGGAAAGCATCTTCTTGGCGGCTTCGGGATCGTACTTGTCGTCCTCGACAGCGTCGTTGTACGACCACATGGTCGGCGGGATCGGGTTCTTGGCGACCGTCGCGGCACCCTGGAAGACGGCATCGACGATGGCCTGCTTGTTGACTGCCATGTTGAGCGCCTTGCGCACTTCCACCTTGTCGAACGGAGCGACCAGGGTGTTGTAGGCGAGGTAGGCGACGTTCAGGCCTTCCTGCTCCATCACCGTCAGGTTCGGATCGGCCTTCAGGCCTTCCACGTCAGCGGCGTTCGGATAAGGCATGATGTGGCATTCGCCGGCCTTCAGCTTCTGCGCGCGAACCGCAGCGTCGGTGGTGATCGCGAACACGAGGTCGTCGATCTTCTCCTTGCCGGCGTAGTAGTCCGGGTTGGCCTTGTAGCGGATCGCAGCGTCCGGCTGGTAGGCGACGAAGGTGAAGGGACCCGTGCCCACCGGCTGCTGGTTCATCAGCTCCATCTTGCCGTCGGCTTCGAGCTTGTCGGCGTATTCCTTCGACAGGATCGACGCGAAGTCCATGCCGAGGTTGGCAAGGAACGGTGCCTCCGGGCGGTTCAGCGTGAACTTGACGGTGAGATCGTCAACCTTCTCGATCGACTTGATCAGTTCCGGCAGGCCCATGCCGGCGAAGTATTCCCAGGACGCGCCTGCGACATACTTGTTCCACTTGTTGTCTTCCTTGTACTGCCGCTCGAACGAGAAGATCACGTCGTCGGCGTTCAGGTCGCGGGTCGGAGTGAAGAAGTCGGTGGTCTGGAACTTGACACCGGGGCGCAGCTTGAAGGTGTAAACCGTGCCGTCGTCGGAGACTTCCCAGCTCTCGGCCAGACCGGGCTCGATTTCGGTACCGCCGTGCTTGAACTCGACCAGGCGGCTGTAGACGGTGCGCGAGGAGGCGTCGAAAGTGGTGCCGGCGGTGTACATGCCGGGGTCGAAGCCTTCCGGCGAGCCTTCCGAGCAATAAACGAGCGTCTTCGACCAGGCGGCCGAACCCATCACGGAGGCGAGCGCGGTCGCCGCAAGGAGAGTAGTCAGCTTTTTCATAGCGTGCTTCCCAGGTTTGTTTCTTGTTCTCTCGCAGTCGGGGGCGCGGGTGCATTCAGGGCCCCGGCCTTGCGCGGATGGAACGATATTTGCCGCGGGAATGCAATAACTCCGCGAATAATTTTATCCGTATGTAAAACAGCAGAGAAAAACATGCTCAAAAGCCTGTTTCCCCGCTGTTTTTCCGGCCTCGGCCCCGGCTGGAGCGACGCAAGTTTTTGTGGAAAGCACCGCCCCCGAAAAGGCCTTGGGCAAGTCGCCCCGGCCACATGGTCCGGTCCCGTGCAGCGGATCGTCGGGTCAGGCCGCCGGCTGGCGCTGGACATCCTCCAGCCCGAGAAGGAAACTTATCTGCGGACGCGCCTTGACCAGGTCGTCGATCGTATACTGCTGCAGCACTTCGAAGAAGGCGTTGAGTGCCTTGCGAAGCGCCGTGTTCAGGCCGCAACTATCGACCAGCGGACACTCGATCTCTCCCGCCTCGAAGCACTCCGCCATGGCAAAGGAATCCTCCGTCACCCGCACGACGTCGAACAGGCTGATTTCGGCCGCCGGCTTCGGCAGGCGAACCCCGCCGTTGCGCCCCCGCACCGTCTCGACCAGACCGGCGCGCGTCAGCGGCTGCAGAATCTTGAACAGAAACAGTTCCGAAACCCCATAGGCCTTGGCGATCTCGGGAACCCGGCTCAGCCGGTCGCCATTTGCGGCACAGTACATCAACAGCCTAACGGCATAGTTCGTCTGTTTCGTCAGGCGCATTTCCGGCTCCGATTCCGTTCTCTGTGCCCTACATATAGGACGTCTCGTAGTTTGGAACAATTCCAGAAAACCGGAAAGTAAAAATCATGTTATAAGCGTCTCGGGTGGTTGACTGGGAAAAATGCCGGGTTAAAGGTGACTTTGCCAGTTAAGATTAAGAGGAAACACTCCCTTGGCCCAGTTCACAAAGTTCGCACTCGCACTGTCCGTCGCAGCCATCGCAGCCGGCCCGGCGCTCGCCGAAGGCGAGGTCAACATCTATTCGTACCGCCAGCTCGATCTCATTCAGCCGCTGCTGGATCGCTTCAAGGCGGAAACCGGGATCACGACCAACGTGCTGTTTCTCGACAAGGGTCTGGTCGAGCGCATCAAGGCTGAGGGCGAAAACTCCCCGGCCGACGTGATCCTCACCGTGGACATCAGCCGTCTCACCGAAGCCAAGGAAGCCGGCATCACGCAACCGATCAAGAGCGCCGTCATCGACAGCGACATCCCGGCCCAGTATCGCGACCCGGATGGCGCCTGGGTCGGGCTGACCACGCGCGGCCGCGTCGTCTACGCCTCGAAAGATCGCGTAGCGCAGGACGCGATCACCTACGAGGAACTGGCGGATCCCAAGTGGAAAGGCAAGATCTGCAGCCGCGACGGCCAGCATTCCTACAACATCGGCCTATTCGCCTCGATGATCGCCCATCATGGCGAGGCCGAGACCGAGAAGTGGCTGACGGGCCTGAAGAACAACCTCGCCCGCAAGCCCGACGGCAGCGACCGCGACCAGGCCAAGGCGATCTACTCGGGCGAGTGCGACCTCGCGCTCGGCAACTCCTATTACGTCGGCCTGATGATGACCAACGAGAAGGAGCCGGAGCAGAAGGAGTGGGCGAACGCCATCAAGGTGCTGCTCCCGAACGCCAATGACCGCGGCACGCACGTCAACATCTCCGGCGTGGCGATGGCCAAGTATGCACCCCACAAGGAAAACGCCCAGAAGCTGATCGACTTCCTCGCTTCCGGCGAAGCCCAGCAGATCTATGCCGAGCAGGTGTTCGAATATCCGGTGATGCCCGGCAAGGAGCCGTCCGACATCGTCAAGTCGTTCGGCACGCTCAAGGCCGACACGCTCCCGCTCACCGACATCGCCGCCAACCGCAAGAAGGCCTCCGAGCTGGTCGACAAGGTCGGCTTCAACGACGGCCCGGAGATGTAAGCGCTTCGGAACAGCAATCAGAAACGGCGGCCACTTGGCCGCCGTTTTCGTTTGGGTTGACCGAAAATCCGCGCCACCGTGGAGCACGGCAGGCCGTCACCATTATTCGTGCATTTGCACCATACCCGGATGTCAACCGGAGGCTCGCATCAAGCGGCGCGGCAGGGGACACCTTGCGCGCCAAGATGCCGGCCTTGAAAAGGCAATGGGCCCCTTGCGGGGCCCATCCAGGAGGCGATTGTCGCCTTACTTCATCGTCGGGATGACGAATTCGGCACCGTCCTTGATGCCCGACGGCCAGCGGCTGGTGACCGTCTTGGTGCGGGTCCAGAACTTGATCGAGTCCGTGCCGTGCTGGTTCAGGTCGCCGAAGGACGAGGCCTTCCAGCCGCCGAAGGAGTGGTAGGCGAGCGGAACCGGGATCGGAACGTTGACGCCGACCATGCCGATGTTGATGCGCGAGGTGAAGTCGCGGGCGGCGTCGCCGTCGCGGGTGTAGATCGCAACACCGTTGCCGTATTCGTGCTTCATCGGTAGCGAAAGGGCTTCTTCGTAGTTCTTCGCGCGGACGACGGACAGGACCGGCCCGAAAATCTCGGTCTTGTAGATGTCCATTTCCGGGGTGACGTGGTCGAACAGGCAGCCGCCGACGAAGTAACCGTCCTCGTAGCCCTGCAGCTTGAAGTTCCGACCGTCGACCAGCAGCTTGGCGCCCTGCTCGACGCCGCTGTCGACCAGGCTCTTGATGCGGGCCTGAGCCTCCTTGGTGACGACCGGGCCGAGATCGGCCTTCTCGTCGGAATACGGGCCGATGCGCAGGCTCTCGACCATCGGAACCAGCTTGTCGATCAGGCGGTTGGCGGTTTCCTCACCAACAGGGACGGCGACCGAGATCGCCATGCAGCGCTCGCCGGCCGAGCCGTAGCCGGCGCCGATCAGGGCGTTGGCGGCCTGGTCGAGGTCGGCATCGGGCATGATGATCATGTGGTTCTTGGCGCCGCCGAAGCACTGGGCGCGCTTGCCGTTCATCGCCGCCGTTCCGTAGACGTAACGGGCGATCGGCGTGGAGCCGACGAAGGAAACGGCACCAATGTCCGGATGCGTCAGGATCGCGTCGACCGCGCCCTTGTCACCGTTGACGACGTTGAGGATGCCCGCCGGCAGGCCGGCCTCGATCATCAGTTCGGCCAGGCGCATTGGCACGGACGGATCGCGCTCGGAGGGCTTGAGGATGAAGGCGTTGCCGCAGGCGATCGCCGGCGCGAACATCCACATCGGGATCATGCCGGGGAAGTTGAACGGGGTGATGCCCGCACCGATGCCGACCGGCTGGCGGATCGAATACATGTCGATGTTGGGGCCGGCGCCTTCGGTGAACTCGCTCTTGGAGAGGTGCGGAATGCCGATGACGAACTCGCAGACCTCGAGGCCGCGGACGATATCGCCCTTGGAGTCCTCGATCGTCTTGCCGTGCTCCTTCGAGAGCATCTCGGCGAGCTCGTTCATGTTGTCGTTCAGGAGCTGGACGAACTTCATGAACACGCGGGCGCGGCGCTGCGGGTTGGTCGCAGCCCAGGCCGGCTGGGCGGCCTTGGCGACCTCGACGGCGGCGGCGAGCTCGGCTTCGCTTGCCAGCGCCACCTTGGCCTGAACCTCGCCGGTGGCCGGATTGTAGACGTCTGCCGTGCGGCCGCTCTTGCCGGCTACGTGCTTGCCGCCGATGAAATGTCCGATCTCACGCATGGGATATCCTCCAGATGTTGTGGAGAGCATGATCGCACTACAATTTGCTCAACTCAATCGCTTCCGGTAAGCAACCGTTGTGCAGAAATTGTAGTCCTGATCGGTACCGAAGGCGAAGGAATGAACTGGGACGACGTTCGAATGTTTCTGGCGGTGGCGCGAACCGGACAATTGCTCGCGGCCTCGCGCCGGCTCGGCGTCAACCACGCCACGCTCAGCCGTCGCATCACCGCCCTGGAACAGGAGATGAAGACGCGCCTTTTGGTGCGGCGTACCAACGGCTGCGACCTGACGGCCGAGGGCGAGGTTTTTCTCCATGCCGCAGAGCGGATGGAGACGGAGATGCTGGCCGCGCAGGCAAAGATCGGCCGCATCGATGCGGCGGTCGCCGGCACGGTGCGGATCGGCGCGCCGGACGGGTTCGGCGTCTCCTTCCTTGCCCCCCGGCTCGGACCCCTGACGGCGCGCCATCCCGAACTGAAGATCCAACTCGTGCCCGTGCCGCGCTCCTTCTCGCTTTCCCAGCGCGAGGCCGACATCGCCATCACGCTGGAGCGCCCCGAACAGGGCCGGCTGGTTTCCTCCAAGCTGACCGACTACACGCTCGGCCTCTATGCCAGCCGTTCCTACATCGCGGCGCACGGCGAGCCTGCGGACGTCGAAGCCCTGAAGCACCACCGGCGCATCGGCTACGTGGAGGACCTGATCTTCACCGCCTCGCTCGACTTCACCGGCGAGGTGATGCGCAGCTGGAACGCATCCTTCGAGATTTCCAGCGCCACGGGGCAGACGGAGGCCGTCCGCTCTGGCGCCGGCATCGGCATCCTGCACAACTACATCGCCCGGCTCGACCCGGAACTGGTGCGCATCCTGCCGGAAACAACGATCCGCCGCGCCTACTGGACCACCTATCACGAAAGCGCCCGTGACCTCGCCCGCGTCCGCACCGTCACGGCCTTCGTACAGGAACTGGTGGCGCAGGAGCAGCGCATTTTCCTCTGAACGGCGGGTGACGGCATGACCAGCGCAGCCCGGAAAATCTTCGTGCAGCGTCGTCGGTCGCGGCCTCCGTCACGATTTTCGGGAAGGGTTCGGCGGCTGAACGGCAGGCCTCCTGCCGGACCGCATGACCGGGCCGCGCCAGCGCTCCTGGCGTCAAATCCGTCACCTCGACTGGAGATTGCGCGCGATCTGCACCAGTGCGGCGTCACTGGCATCCGCCCTGTTCGCGGTTCTTCCGGCCTTCAGCCAGGAATTGCTCATGACGCTTAGAATCTGTTCGTCGGACTGGACCACCCCCGCCGCGTCGAAGTCCTTCCGAATCTTGGCAAGCACGTCATTGCGCTCCGCTTCGAGCGCAGCTTTGGCGAGGTCGTTCGAATAGGCCGTAGCGCTTTCACCGACGAGGCCCAGTTTTTCCGCCGCCCACATGCCGACCAGTCTGTTGCGCCGTACCATTCTCAGGATATCCGCATGGGGGCTCGTCATTGGGGTTGTCCATTGCGCGCCTGCTCGGAACAGTTCCGGCAACGCGCCGTGAGCCACATGAAGTCAGCAGCCGGCCACCGCGCCTATTGCGGCAGCGGCCCGCCCGCCTGCCCCTGCACGGCGTAGTCGGCGAGCCATGCCAGTCCCCAGCGCGCTGGCCCGTCCGCTTCTCATGCGCGCCATCCCCGCACTCGGCAATATAGCACGTTGGCCTGCGGGAGCGCACTCCGGCCGTCGCGCGCCACGTGCTGCCTCGTTGGCCGCATTGTAGGCCGGTTGGCGGCCCTGAAGCGAAATAACGCTCGAATCAATCGGGCCCGCACCCTGTCTTCGAAAGGATGCGGGCCCGGTCATTTACAGCGCCGTCGGCTGCTCAGAGAGTTGCGCCGACCTTGCGAAGATCCGCCAGGATCGGTGCCTTCGGCAGCCAGATCTTGTCGTAGTCGGCGATGATCTTCTCCGCGTCGGCAACCTGCACGTCCTTGATCGGAATCGGGGCCGCGGCGAACTGTTCCAGCAGCTTCGGCTCGTTCTCGACGGTCGCGTCGATCTGGGCATCAAGCGCCGTCTTCGTCGCCTTGCTGATCAACTCGCGGTCGGCTTCCGGCAGGGTCTTCCAGACGCGACCGGAGGCAAGCGCGACGACGGGCATGAAGATGGCGTTCATCTTCAGCATGGTTTTGGCGACCTTATCGAAACGCTGGTTCCACGACAGGTCGAGGTCGGCCTCGAGCCCGTCCACCTGACCGTTTGACATGGCGTCGAATACCTGCGGGGTCGGGATCGGGGTCGGGGCTGCGCCCAGCAGCTGGTAGAAGTCGCGGTAGGCGGGCGTCGTATTGATGCGCAGCTTCATGCCGTTGAGATCTTCGAGGCCGTTGATCTCCTTGGCCGAGAAGACGACGCGCATGGTGGTGATGCCCCAGGCAAGCCCGATCGTGCCGGTTTCCGCCGGCAGGACTTCCAGCAGCTTCATGGCGATCGGATCGCGGACGAGCTTGGCGACCTTGGCGGTGGAATCGACAACCCAGGGGGCGTTGATTGCGGCGACCGAAGGGATGCGCGAGCCGAGTTCCGCCGTCATGATCCAGCCGAGGTCGAGGGCGCCGCTCTGCATCTGCTGCATCATCGCCGCTTCGTTGCCCAGCTGGTTGGCCGGGAAGACCTCGATCGACAGCCGGCCGTTGGTTTCGGCCTTCAGCGCCTCGCCGACCTTGAGGGCGGCATTGTTCCAGGGATGGCCCGGAGGCGTGGTGATGCCGAGGCGGAGGATGCGCGCTTCCTGGGCGCGCAGGACCGACGGCGCGCCCAGCGTGAAGGCGGCGGCGCCGAGGGCGGAATTGCGGATCAATGTTCTGCGTGTAAGCGTCATATCAACTTCCTCTGGTTGGATCGCTTGGTTATCGGATCATGAAGGTCGAGAGCGCCGGGAAGATCGAGAGCAGGACGAGCACCAGGCAGGACACGAAGAAAAACGGCAGCGTCACGATGAACATCTTGCCGGGCTTGGCGCCCGTCACGGCTGCGGCGACGAAGAAGCACAGGCCGACCGGCGGCGACAGGAAGCCGAGCACGAGGTTGATGACCACGACGACGCCGAAATGGATCGGGTCGATGCCATAGACCTCGGTGGCGATCGGCAGCAGGATCGGAACCGTCATGATCAGACCGGGCGCGCCGTCGATGACGGTACCGATGACCAGCAGGATGACATTGACCAGCAGCATGAAGGTGATCGGATCGGAGGCAATGGCCTGGACCCAGCCGGCAACCTGCTGCGGCACCATGCCGTAGACGAGCACCCAGGAGAACACGCCGGCCGCTGCGACGAGGAACAGCACGACAGCGGAGTAAATGCCGGCACGCAGCAACATGGTCGGAAGCTGCGAGAGCTGCAGTTCGCCGATCCAGAAACGTCCAACCAGAATGGCTGCGACGGCGCCGACCGCGGCCGCCTCCGTGGGATTGGCGAGCCCGCTCAGGATGGAACCGACGATGATCACCGGGATCAGCAGCGTCGGCAGCGCATTGAGAACCGTGCGGGCGCGTTCGCGCAAGGTTGCCCGTTCGCCACGCGGATAATTGTAGAAAAAGCCCATCAACGCGATGATCAAGCAGAACGCGATCGTTAGCAGGACGCCCGGCACGATGCCGGCTGCCAGCATGTCGCCGACCGGCACCTGGGCGAGAACACTATAGACCACGAACATGATGGATGGCGGAATGATCGGGCCGAGCATGCCAGCATAGGCCGTCAGGCCGGCGGCAAAGGTCTTGTCGTAGCCCTTTTTCTCCATTTCAGGCACCATCATCTGTGCCATGACGGCGACCTGCGCGGTGGCCGAGCCGAGGATCGAGGCCACGAACATGTTCGCGATCAGGTTCACATAGGCAAGACCGCCCTTCATGGCGCCGATGAACGCCATTGTCATCTCGATGATGCGCTTGGTGATGCCGCCGCCGTTCATGATCTCGCCGATCAGCACGAAGAGCGGAATGGCGATGAGCCCGTAGCTGTCGACGCCGCCGAAGAGCTGCGTCGGAAAGCTCTGGAAAAGCAGGGGATTGCCAGAGGCGAAAATGTAGACCACGCTGACCAGGCAGAGGCAGATGCCGATCGGAACGCCGATCAGCATGAACACCAGAAATGCTGCGCCCGTAACCATCAGTTGATCCCCTCGGCAGTCTTGAATTCGGGATGGGTGCGGCGCTCGGACCAGCCGAGATCCTCCACCAGGTTGGCAAGGCCATGCAGCGTCATGGTGATCGCAAAGAGGGGAATCACGAGATTGACGGCCCAGGTGGGCCAGTTCAGCGTCTGCGTGCGCTCGGTGTAGATGAAGTTGAAGCTCTCGGCGGCATAAGCCTTGGCATCGAAGCCGGCCCTCACGATGCCGACCGGATCGAGCCAAACGTAGCACATCGCCGCAAGAGCGATCGCAAATGCCATGACCATCAGCGTCGACAGGATCTGCATGACCCGGGCCGCCGGCGGCGAAAGCCGCTCCGTCAGCAAGGTCATCGAAAAGTCCAGACGCAGTCTTGTGAGTGCCGAGCCTCCGATGAACGCCAGCCAGACCATGGCGTATACGGCCGCCTCGTCGACCCAATAGAGCGGCATGCCCGTGTAGCGGGTGACGACGTTCATCAGGATCAGGCCGGTCAACACGGCCATCAGGCCGCCGACGGCGACCTTCTCGACAGCCAGAACACCTTCCGAAATACGCACGACAAAGCGTGTCGCGGGTGCGATTTTTCCGCCTGTGGCGGCCGGATCGGACATGGATATTCCCCCAAATATGGTATAATGTAGATTTTATACATTTTGCGAGTCAACCGATTTTTTTCCTTTTCCCTGTAGGGGATACGCATGGCTTCGACTCTGAAACACCGCACGCTTTCCGGCGCCCTGCTCGAGGAAATCCGGCAGTCTATCCTCTCCGGCCACTATTCTGCCGGCAGCCAGCTGCGACAGGATGCGCTTGCCGAGACTTACGGCGTCAGCCGCATTCCCATCCGCGAGGCGCTGTTTCACCTGGAGGCGGAAGGGCTCGTGCGGATCGTGCCGCAGAAGGGCGCGGTGGTATCGGAACTCTCGCAAGCCGAGATCGACGATGTGTTCGAACTGCGCGCGCTTCTGGAGCCGCGCCTCTTCCGCCGCTCAGCCCCCCTGCTCTCGGCGGCGGATTTCGAACAGCTGGAGCAGATCCAGGCGACCTACGTGGACGTGATCAAGGGCGGGGAAATCAACCAGTACGGCAAGCTGAACGCCCAGCTGCACGTCGCTCTCTACCAGCGTGCCAACCTGCCGCGCACGCAGCAGATCGTCGCGTCGCTTCTGCAGACCAGCGACCGCTACACCCGGGTTCAACTGTCGAGCATCGACGCGATGAACCGGGCCATGGAAGAACACGCCGAACTGATCTGCCTCAGTCGTGCCGGCGAATTCGAGGCAGCGGCAAAGCTTTTGGAAGCCCATCTCGTTGCCGTCAGAACGGACCTGCTGGCCCGGATCAAGCGCCAGAACTGATCGTCGCGCAGGCGGAATCGGCGCGAACGGTGCCGCGCCGGCCGCCAGCATAAAGCCGCAGGCGCTGAGCGGGGACGCGCCCCCCTGACCAGCCTTCGACCACCCTAAGGACATATGCCGAAGTAACGCTTGAGCAACGTCGTCACACCTTGATCGGCGACGCGCCATCTACCAGGTTACTGCCTGTGGTTGCGGGCCGTGAAAGTATGTCTTCTGGGAAATTATCGGGCATAACTACGATTATTTTCCAGACACCGTCGCTGTCAGACCTTCAAGCGAGTTGTAGCAAGCGGTCTCGACCACTGCCGGAGGCTTGCCATTCTACTCCTTCAGGGGACCGTAATGAGCACATGACAGGCTAATGTATTAAGGGCTTTCGAGTGCTGAGCGCCAAATCGGGCTCGACATTAATAACACGCTTGGTATTATTATTTGCCAAACATCATATCGGTTAGTTTCTAGTTAACAGCAAGCGCTGGCTTTTTTTCGGGGGAGGCCGGCATGTATAAAAACCACAGTCAGTGTGTTGATGATCACCCGATATTGTTTCAGGGCCTGGTCAGTATCTTTTCCCAGTTCCACGATTTTGAATCGCCGAGCGGGGCAGCACAGCCACTGATGCGTTAAGGTCTGCGATAGCGCGGCACCTCGACGTAATTGTGCTCAATCTTGCAATCCCCGGCGATGTTTTGAGGTAATCATCTCGCGCGCGTTGCGGATGATCCTGCAGTCGTGTGCTCGGGCGTGGCGCCATCCTGCCCCATAAACGGGGAACCGTCGGTCGGCGCCACTATGACAGCAAAAAACAGGGGCGCGCACAGGTCTCGGCGCGGTTACCGGGATGATTATCAAGTCAAAAGGCACCGGAACAGATCCAAGCCAAGCCGCGGCATCGCAACGGAATCTTGTGGGTCGCCCGGCCCGGCTGATCGGGATGGCCCTCTATCACATGTCGATGATGCCAGCGTGGCTGACCGAACCCCGTGCCGGAAAACAGGCTCCCCAAGGCGATGACAGGCCTGCGGGCCGGCCTGAAGAAGGGATGGGAGCCAGCGATCGGCTGTTTAAATTGCACAACGATCAGGTGGAAGCGGACAAGGAGGTGAGCACTGGCTCGATGCTGCCTGCCAGCTGGACGGGGAGCACAGGTGGGCCGGTATTCGACCTGATCGGCCGAAGCGGACTCTCGCCGCTGACAATGGACACATTCCCGAACTATCTGTTGCCCGAATTGCCCTTGCACGATCCGTCCCTGCCCGCCATGCCGGCGAGCGCGGTCGAGGACAGTATGGTCGATAGCGCTACCGATCCGGGCAGCGATCCCATGCTTGGCGGCAATGACGCTGTCGATGACGAGCCAATCTACCAGCGACAGCGGCAACGACGAGGATGAGGATGAGGAGGCACCGTGCCTTCACCCGACGCTCGACATGAATTGGCAATAATTGCGGATGATCCGCAATGTTCTTGACCCGCTGTCGCGCCGCGCCTTGAGAAGCTGCGATGGCATGGCCGCCTCGAACGCCGGCGAACCATATGGAGTCTGCGTCCATGATTCCTTGCAGCGATGTTCCGGCCTTTCGTGCAGTCGAACTGGCGAAAACTCGCCTATGTGCCGCTCAGGATTGCCGGACTACGCGGATACTCCGGCGAACGAACTGGAGCAAGTCCAACGCTTCGCGTTCGGGGCCTGCAGGCTTGCCGCCTGACAGCCACAAGACGAAGCTTGTCCCGAAATAGGCGATTGCGCCGATTAATATCATGATCGCCAGTTGCAGGGCCTCTGGCCTGCCGGTGAGCATGAGGCCGACGCCCCAGACACAGCCAGCCATAACCAGCGCGGCGACGATCGGACGCCAGCCGGCGAGAAACTGATCCCTCGCCGACACGCCGGTGAGACGCTTCGCCAGGAAGACATACATCAGGATGCCAATCGCGGCGCTGATGCATCGCGCGAACAGAAGCCCAGGCAGCCCGCCCAGGAAGAGGCCGGCGAAAATCAGGGGATAGCGGATGAAGATGAAAACGAGGTCGAGCTGAAACAGCGACCGCGTGCAGCCAAGTCCCATGGCCAAAGGTGTCACCGGCATTTTAAAGGCGCTGATGGCGAAGACCGCGCCCAACACCTGAACCACCAGCGCAGCCGAGGACCACGTCGGGCCAAGCACCATGCTGATGAAGGGCTCGGCAACCAGCGCGAACCCGATTCCTACCGGCAGCGCCGCTGCAACAAGCAGGCCTTGGGATCGAAGGAATGCATGCCGCAGGCGTTCCGGATCGTCCTGAAGCCGTGCAAAGGCTGGGAAGAGCAAGCCTGCGATCGGCGCCGTGGATTCACGCACAGGCAGCGAGGCAAGTCTATCGCCTACGGTGTACTGGCCGAGAGGACCGGCGCCCAGCATGGCGCCAAGCGCAAGCTGGTCGGCGCGCCAGTTGAGCTCATTGAGGCCAGAGCTGAGCGCCACCCACCCGGAGAACGAGAACAGATTTCTCCAGTGAGCAAACGAAAGGCGCGGCAAATAGGGAATCAGGACGTACGACATGATCACACCGACCACCTGCGAGGCGAGCGTGCCAATTACGAGAGCCCAGTAGCTTCGAAGAAGCAGGGCGATGGCGACCGAAACCACCACGCCAGCCACCCTGCTGATCAGGTCGATGAATATCTCCTGGTGAAAGGAAAGACGCCGCCGGAAGTCCACAAGTCGGGGGTTCACGAGACCGCTGATCAGCGCGCCGCCTCCAAGCGCAAAGAATATGCCGATCAGATGATCGTCCTGATAGGCCCAGGCGACGGGATGGCCTGCGCCAACCAGTAGGACGGCGATCACCGCCGCGCGCACCATGTTCAGTGTCCAGGCCGTGTCGTAATGCTCTCGCTGCGGGCTCTTGTGCTGGATGAGGGCCGAACTGAGCGAAAGTTCCGTTATGGCCGAGATGATCGAGAGGACGATGGTCGCGAGGGCCACCAGGCCGAAATCGGCAGGTGACAGCAGTCGAGCCAGCGCCAGCATGCTAACCACGCCGAGAAGATTTGCGACAACGCGTCCGCCGGCGGTCCACATTGCCCCGACACTGAGCTGTTTGCGTACACCTTCCAACGTCGTCTCCTCGCTTGCGCTTGCGCTTGCAATGCTGATGCGGTGTTGCTGGAGGTACCAACGAAAGGTCAGGTACGTCGCAACGCTGACGGCTGGTAGAAGAAACAGCGAAGCCAAAATCACTGGGTTTGGCAAGTCCTCACTGGATCGGTCGCCGCCTCGCTGAAGAACTGAAAAAAAGTTGATCTGATCATCTCACGACCACGTCAGTCGCTTCCTCGACGGCCTCCTAGATCGGGGTGCTCCGGGCGACGGTATACGCGATGTCAAGGGCTTCCTCAGGTGTGTCGGCCCAGTGGACGGTGCTGTAGTGCCGACCTGTGTACTCGTACACAGCGCGGTTCTTGCCGAAGCGATCGGGCAGCAGCACACTATGCTGCGAACGCAGGGCGCAGAGAATGTGTGGGTGCATGCGGTCAGTAACCAATACCTTGCCGGTATCCAGCCTGCGGTTGCCGCTCGCGAGCACGTAGCGCGCAAAGCGATCGTAGCTGCGGGTAATCTGCCTGTTTGCGATCGAACGGAGCGCTGGCGCCAGTTTGCGAAGGCGGGAGAAGAAGCGCCCTGGAAACAGGATCCGCATGCCGGCGGGATCATAGCGCACCCAGTCGAACACTTCGACGCCAGTTGGCGCCAGGCATCCGACGCGCTCCATATCGTCGCGGGCGAGCCAGATGATATCGTGATCAGGCGCGGCGTGCCTTGGCTGCGGCGGGAGGAGCAGCGCGGAATCGTGGACCGCCTCTACTTGGACGTTGCCGGGGAATACACTGCGCGCCGATTCAGCGCTGACCGGGTCCCTGGCCAACAGTACAGCATTGCGATGATTTCCAAAGATCGTGCTCGCCGCGCGGCGGTCCTCGTCGTCGACAAACAGCATGGTCGACGGCAGCGACACGAGGCGATTGTCCGGGCATGCCTCGGCGACGAGGCGCTTGACCTCCGCGTGGCGCGGCCATAGGCGCGAGACCGTGACCCCACCCGAGAAGAGTATCGTGCCGTCCCCGACAGCGCGTTTCATTTCCTTGAGGTCAAGGTTACACCCATGGGCCGTGTAGGCGATCGGCACCCTACGTTCCTTCAGGTAGTCCATGGCGGCCACCCACATCATGTGGTTGCCGACATTGAAGTCGAACGGGAACTGCAGAAGCGCTACCGGCTGGCATGCGGGGATGTGCCGGTCGAGACACTCGCGGATCGCTCGCGCCTGCCGTGCCTTTTGCGCCGCGTCTTTGGCCGACAGTGCTGTACCGGTCATGTGCGCCTACCCTCGATCATGCACTGCGGCGGTTTGCGAATGCGGGAGCCTGTCGTTGCTGGCAGCCTAGCAAGTGACAAGCCTGCGCACCCCCTCTTGGACACTGTCATCGGCACACCGCCCTGGAGGAGCACTTACGGGCGCCCGAGCGAAGCGCCATTCATTGCCGGTCTTGCGTTCTGGATATTTGGCGGCGCGGTCGTCGACGTCCTTGCTGTGTCCAGTGCGGGAGGTGCGTCCCAGAAATGTCTTTCTCGGACGGAAAAGTTCAATGCGTTCGGGTCACAAGCATGTGGCCGGCCGAGCGGTCGAAGCTCAACCCCTCCCGCCCTGCGCGAGAGAAGTAATCGTCTGCTGCCTTTCGGCACCCAGACCAATCCGAATAGGCGCGAAGTGCGACCGCGCCGCCGACGATCAGATGAGGCATAACCCGCTCCAGGCAGGCGCTGACAGGCTCGTACCAATCCACATCGATATTGGCCAACGCGACCGGCTCATCGACTGTAAGCGTGTCTTGCACCTTACCTTTTATCAGTTGGACGTTGTTGGTCTCGAGGGGATAACCGAACCTGGCGAAATTGTTCGTCACCGTCGCCAGCAGGTCATCATCATAGAGATAATATTGCGCGCCTCCAAGGCCGACGGCTTCGCCGGCAGCGATCTCAGCGTACCGAGCCTTCATGTCGTCGCCATCGTGCTCCGAAGGCGGAGGGAGCATCTCGAACACATCATACACGCGCATGGGGCGCTGAGGCGACTTGGCCGAACACATGAGAATTGCTGAACCGCCGCGCGCGCAACCTGCCTCAATGATCAAGGCTCCGCTCGGCGCGGTACGACGCACTACCTCCAGCAATTGATGAAGTTGGTGATCAGTCGTGTATGAAAGGTATTCAGCACGCACCCTTGCCCAAGCCTGTCGAACGGCCTTCGGGTAGGCAGTCCGACGGCTGCGCTCCAAAAGCGCATTGAGGCGACCACGCGCCCCACGCGCAACTCTATGCACTGTTTTCATAACGCCCCCTCTCCCCGCAACAGCACCCACCTCGGCGAAGCCTCAGGACAAAATAAGCCAGGAGGAGGGGGTCTGCGGTCTCACATCCATCTGGGAAAAAAGATTGACCGTCATCTGCTGAGCGCGGCGATCCACGCGGGGCATATTCCTTATCGGAACAGTAACGACGAGCGAAACCAGACGCTTCACCGAGTCCTTTAGTCTTCTCCGCCAACTTCTCGTGAGCCGAGGAGGCTGGAAAGTCCAACTGTCGTCTAAGCCCCATACCCATTGAATTGATCCGGTCGAAAACACTCGCGCCCCACTCTTCGCTTTGTAATAGGCAGCATGGGAGACATTTGGATTTGTGCCGCCCGGCAGTGATGACAGCGTTTTGTTCGCGCGGGTGGAGGATTCCGAAACAATGACGAGTCCGTCGGGCGATGCGTCGTTGTCTAGAACCGCATCCCACTCGTACCCGACCAATCCCTTCAGCCTGTCGCCGTTTCTTAAACCTGTATGGGCGTAGATAGGGTCGGCAGCATTGGAAACGATGAAATCAAAACCCTCATAGACTTTATCTTGTTCGGACACATAGCCCACCCCCAACAATGAATTCTCCGGTCGATTCACCTCCCTGGAGCGAAACAGTGAAGTTGACGCAGCAGGATCCAACTGAGCCAGCGGATCAAGACAGAGGCCGGCTCCGATACCGGACGAATCCTTGTATATGGTAACAACGCGGTTTGACTGCCCACGGCTCGAGCTGTCGTACCGTACCCGCCAATAAGCAGTATTGGCAGAGAAGAAGGCGAGATGAATACCGTTATCGCGGGCCGACTCGACTCGATCACGCTGCTCCATCGACCAATATTCATCATGACCTACCGACAGAAATATTCTCTGCGAAAGAATTTGCAAAGGTCTGCTGTGGACATCCACATTGGTGTAGTACGACAGGTCGTATCCCTGCGACTCCAGCCAGCGGACCATGTTGTACTCCCAAGCGAGCATGTTGTTGCAATTGAAACCATCGGTATTGCTGAAACCGAAATGGGCAGCATCATAGGGGCGGTCAAAGCTTACCTGGTATGCTCTTTTATTGCCGACGCTATTAGCATCATATACACTGAAGCCGCCGAACATGTTATACGCCTGAGCAGTCGTTACTGCATCTTGAAAGCCTATGTCGCTTGGCTGAAAGTCTTTGCGCAGCACAAATGGGACAAGCGACTGTTTGCCGCTTCTGCAGTCAGTTAACTTGATAACATAAAGTCCGCTTGTCCAAGTTGCTGATGTTTTCAGTTCGTGCGATACGTCCCACAGGCATTCGATCAAGCGCGTGGCAGGATTGGTCATGGTGGGGCTTGACTGAGTTAATCCGTCCAGACCGGGCGCGCTGGATATAAGTCGACCGCCCGCACCGCCGTAGTAGCCAAGGCGATAGACGTCGAGGTCATATTTTCCAGCGGAAGACAAAGAAACCTTCAGATTCAAGGTTTCGCCTGCGTTAATGCTTGTCGCATCCGCAAAGGCCTCGATCTCGTGGTTCATCGCCGGATTGGTAATCTTCCAATCAGTTGTGCCATCGTTTTGATTTTCGATTACAATTGGGTTCTGAGAAGCCACGCTGACGGCCGTACTGACGAAGTTGTCAGGGCCCTCGGCGACCGACAAAACTGCAACAGCTCGGATTTCGGCGCCAACAAGACCCGATGGTATTCTGATGCGAGCACTCGTCTCTCCGGCAATATTCGTCCATGCCCCGTAAACTTTTTTCTGCCAACTATAAGACGCCTCGCCCTCAAGACTTTTGCCGTTTTGATTGAAAACACTTGCCGTCAGCGTGTTTCCAACAGTGGCGCTCCCCTTGACTATAACGCAGTAATCATCGGTACGTAACGTATGTGTCTTTTGCCCTCTACTTTTGACGCTGCCCTCCATTTCCCCCTCCCTGCCCCGCATTTGCCAGTCGTAATTACTCATTCCCCATGCCGTGAAATCTTCTGGCGACAGAACGAAACTGGCGTCCTGCAAGACCTATCAAATTTATAAACTCCTCTGTACGCTTCCCTCAACGGCCAATTGGCCCTGCTTAAACCGCTTTTCGGCTACGTAGCAGAGGCTATCACTGCCCGTTTGATGGCATCGGCGCGGCCGGTCATCCTCCAATTGGGGGCTGCTGATTCACTCTTGCCGCGAGCAAGCCGCCGTCCCTCTAAGGTCGGTCATGATACAGGCTATTGTCAGTTGTAAGCGCCAACGTTTCCCCGCCTGCTGTGATCGTCCATGGGGTCTGCCTCTACTCCGATTCCGCTAGGCCGGCGTTTGATCAAAGAAGATGCTGCTGGAGTGCGGCAAGATCGGTTCATGCGAAGCGATCCGCTGTTGGACGAAGAAGTCGGGCCTAATATTTGCCAGCCGCTTGCGACGGAAGCCTGCGAGTTCGAACGATCTATGGCATCCGGACGAGGCAGCCGCGCTGATCGGCGGGAAAGGACACCGGCTCTGGCGTGCTTTCGACCAGGACGGTTACGTGCCCGACGAGACATACAGTCTCGACGAAACGCCAGGGCGGCCAAACGCCTAATCGCCGACGGCATTTGGCTCGTCAGATGTATGAGCTATGATCTGGGATATATCGACCTGGAGCAGAGGACCTTGCAAACCATCTACAACCCGTTCGGCACGAAGTTGTCACCGATGTCTTAGGTACGTTCTGTTGCCGATGTGTCCGGGTCGGACAAGAACTGGAATGGTACGGTTGGTGGGAATCGAACCTACGACCTCAGGTGCCACAAACCTGCGCTCTAACCAACTGAGCTACAACCGCACGGGAAGCGCCTTGCGCTTGGGGGCTCAAATACGGGCACGCCGACGAGATTGCAAGCCCCTTCTTGCTCTTCATGCGAAAAAGGGCCGGTCGACGCGCCCAGCCCTCATTTATATTGTCTTGCCGCAAAAGCACGCAGGCCGGAGCGGCAGTGCGGGTGATCAGGCAGCCTTGAAGGTCTTGAAGGTTTTTTCGGCGGCCGACCTGGCGGGCGCGGCGACCTTTTCGGCGACCTTCCGGGTCACTTCCTGCATGATCCGGGCCTGCTCGACGGCGACCTCGGCCTGCTTGCGCACGAATGCGGTCTGCAGTTCGAAGAGTTCGGAAACCGACTTCACGCCAAGCATCGCTTCCATGTGCGAGAGCGAATTCTCGGCGTTGGTGCGCATCGCCTCGATGGCGGTGAGGCCGAGCTCGACGGTGCCGGACTGGGCGTTCTCGAGGGTCGCCTCGACCGTCTTGGTCGCATCTTCGGCGGCAGCCTTCATCTTGGCATAGGCGTCCTTCGTCTGCGCCGCGCCCTTCTCGGCGAAGTCACGGAGGCTCTCGGTTACCTTTGCCGGATCGAATGCGGCAACGGAGAATACATCGTCAGTCTTCTTGTTTGCCATTTCCAGTCATCCTTGAATGTGGCCGCCCCGTGGGGAGCGCCAATTGCGATGACGCTCATATACGCCATCTTATTGTGCATTGCAACATGTTTGTGCGATGCACAACGTTAACCTTTCCGGCCGAAACCGTGGGAGGGAAAGCAGGCCGAAACTGGACCGGCCGGCATCGCACCGCTATTAATAAAGCGTTAAGCGTGCGGCAGTGGCCGCCCGGAAACCATAACAGGCTGCCGATGTCCGCTCATCAGTACCCCTTTATAGACGTTGCCGTCCATGAGCGGGTGCGGCTGCCGTTTGCGCGCGGCGATGCCGTCGTGCTGTTTTCGACGGACATGCGCGACGTGCTGTGGGCGAACGGACGCGGCGCGGCACTGTTCGGGCATGCCTCGATCTATGACTTCCTGGAGGCGCCGACGCCGGGCGACGTCGTGTTCCGCCAGCTCGCGGCCGCAGCGCGCCAGATCCCCCACAAAGGTATCGGGCGGAACCTGCTGCTGCGCATCGGCCCGAATTTCCGCGGCCAGCCGATGACCGTCCATGTCGAGCGTATCACGCTTGCCCCGGACGAAGACGCGATCCTGTTCTGCACTGCAATTGCAGCCAAGGACGAACCCGCGGCCGAACGGGCCGCATCGCTTCTCGACGGCTTCGACGACCCCGACACCCACATGGCGGTGCTCGACGGTGAGGGCGGCATCATTGCGGCCTCGGCCGGCTTCACCGGACTTGGCATCAGCCAGGAGGCAAGGCGGCGGATGGTTGAGGCGGCGCAGCGCGAGCGCGACGGGCTCGTGAAGCGGCCGGTACCGACGGGCAAGGGCCTGCTGCCGGCGGCCCTCGGCCGGATTTCGGCCGAGCCGCCCCTCAACCTGCTGCTCGCCGTGGAGACCATCCTTGGCCACATGGACGCCGAACAGGAGCCAACCGCGACCGCCACTGCCCCGGCCGCACAATCGGCCCCTTCCGGCGCAGTTCCGGAGGCGAGTGCGGCACCAGTTGCCGTTCAGACCGCTGCGCCAGTCGCTGCGCTGCCGCAAGAGATGAGCAAAGCGATCGCACAGGAGGAGCCGGGCGAAGACCAGCACAGGCAGGCGCTTCCCGCCAGTGCCGATGACGCGGCCGGAACCGACGCCGGCAAGAGTGGCGACAATCCGCCGGCCGCAACAGAAAGCGAAGCGAGAACACCGCTCGAGCCTGCACCGGCGGTGTCGGCATCCACGGGTGACGACAGCCGGTTCGTCTTCAATCCCGCTACCCGTCCGGTCCGGTTCGTCTGGAAGATCGACGCCGAAGGCGTGTTCAGCGAAGTCTCGGATGAGTTCGCCCGGGTGGTCGGGCCGCACTCCGCCGCCGTAATCGGAATGCCTTTCGTCGAGGTCGCCCACCGCTTCGATTTCGACGCCGATGGTGTCATCGCAAACCTGCTGCGCCGTCGTGATACCTGGTCGGGCAAGACGATCCTCTGGCCGGTCGAGGGGACCAGCCTGGCCGTCCCTGTCGATCTCGCCGCCCTTCCCACCTACTCGCGCAACCGCGAGTTCGACGGCTTCCGCGGTTTCGGAATAGTCCGCGTCGCCGACGTGGTCGAGGATCCGGATGCGCGAGGGCTGAAGCTCGGCGGCTTGGCCGCGGCGACCGAACAGGCGGACGAAGCCACAGCCGGCGAGACCGCGACGGCCGAAGCGCCGGCCTTGCCGGCTGCCGGCGCGGAGGACCCCGCGCAGACGCCGCCGCCTGCGCCGTCGGTACTCGATGCGCTCCTTGCCGGCGAGCAGGAAGAAGAAACGGCAGCACCATCCGATTCCCCGGCAGGCAGCCTGCCGGACGCCGATAACGCTGCCGACGAAAGCGACGACGAGTTCCGCGGCGAACGGCCGGCATTGCGGCTGGTTGAGCCCGACCGGCGCGCATCGGACAAGATCGTCCAGCTCGACGACCGGCGCGGCAGGCCAAGTGCCCTGACCACCGGCGAGCAGGCTGCATTCCGAGAGATCGCCCGGCACCTCGGCAAGACCTTCGGCAAGCGCCGGCCCGAGGATACGCATGCCGCGAGCGACGCCGAGCCCGGGCCGCCGGCCGCGGCGCCGCCAGAAGCTCACAAAGCTGCGGCATCAGACTTTGCTGCGGAAGTGAAACGCGCCGGCGAAGACGGCACCGGTCCACATGCCCCGGCCGAGGCAGGCCACACCGCTCCTGCCGATGCGCGCGAGGAGAGCCCGGGCCTCGAGATCGGCGACCACGCCGACGACATTCCGACCCGAACGGCGCCGATCGTGGCGCCGCGCGTTTCGATGGAGTACGGCCTCACCGCAGCGGTCGTCGATGCGCTGCCGGTGGCATTGCTGATTCACGCGGGCGACCGGCTGATCCATGCCAATCCGGAGTTCCTGGACCTCACCGGCTTCAATTCGCTGTCGGAACTGGAGCGCGCCGGAGGCCTCGAGGCCCTGCTCGACCGGCCGGAGGCGGATGACCGGGAGCACCCGGGCACGATGCTGCTTCGCCATGCCGACGGCGTCACCGTGGTACCGGTGAGGGCGCGGCTGCAGTCGGTGCGCTGGGAGAGCGGCTCGGCGCTGATGCTGGCGCTGTCGCCGACCGGGGCAAGCGTGGCAGACGCACCGGCGCCGGAGATGTCGGCGGCGGCCGCCTCCCTCCCGCACGAGCAGGAGGCCGAGACGCTGCGCAACGAGGCCATCGAACTGCGCTCGATCCTGGAGACGGCGACGGACGGTGTCGTCATCGTCGGTCACGACGGCGAGATCCGCTCGATCAACCGCTCCGCCAGCGCGCTCTTCAACTATGACGAGGACGATATCCGCGGCAGGCCGTTCGCGCTGCTCTTCGCACACGAAAGCCAGAAGGCCGTGCTCGATTACCTGGCGGGACTGTCCGGCCACGGCGTTGCGAGCGTGCTCAACGACGGGCGCGAGGTGATCGGCCGCGAGGCATCGGGAGGTTTCATTCCGCTGTTCATGACGATGGGCCGGCTGTCGTCCTCGAGCGGCTACTGCGCCGTCATCCGCGACATCACGCAATGGAAGCGCACCGAGGAGGAACTGCGTAATGCCAAGCGGGCGGCCGAGACGGCCAATGCCCACAAGAGCGATTTCCTCGCCCGCGTCAGCCACGAGATCCGTACGCCGCTGAATGCGATCATCGGCTTTTCCGACATGATGGCGAGCGAACGCTTCGGCCCGATCGGCCATCCCCGCTATGTCGAATATGCCAACGACATCGGCCGCTCCGGCCGGCACGTCCTCGACATCGTCAACGACCTCCTGGACATCTCCAAGATCGAGGCCGGCGAGATGGAGCTCGACTTCACCGCGGTCGGGCTGAACGAGACGGTCTCTGAAGCAGTGGCGCTGGTGCAGCCGCATGCCAACAGCCAGCGGGTGATCATCCGCACCTCGCTTTCGACAGCCGTGCCGCCGGTCGTGGCCGACCTGCGCTCGATCAAGCAGATCGCCCTCAACATCCTGACGAATGCGATCCGCTTCACGCCGTCCGGCGGCCAGATCGTCGTGTCGACCGCCTACGAGCCCAATGGCAGCGTCGTGCTGCGCATCCGCGACACCGGCGTCGGCATGACGCGCAGTGAACTGGAGCAGGCGATGAAGCCCTTCCGGCAGGTGACGACGGGAGCGCGCAAGCGTGGTGACGGCACCGGGCTCGGCCTGCCGCTGACCAAGGCGATGGTCGACGCGAACCGCGCCAGCTTCGCCATCAGTTCCAGCCCGAACCAAGGCACCCTCGTGGAAGTCACCTTTCCGTCGCCGCGCGTGTTGGCAGTCTGAGGCAATTGCGCTACTGCAGTGCGGCGCGGGCAGCCGCACTGCCTCAGGACGCCTGGACCCGCGCTGCCCGCCAGCAGAAAACAGCCGGCAAGGCAGACGTACCGCCCTTGCGGCACTGCGGACACGAGGAAACGTCGTTGCAGGTATTTTCCCGCATCGCCATGGCAAAGAACAAAAGCAGGCCGGGCGCTAATGCGCATCGCACGCTCGTCGGCACGGCGCTCTTCACCTCGCTGATCGTGCTCATGCCGATCATCGCCATCGTCCTGATTGCGGCCGGTGGGTCGGGTGCCGATTGGCCGCATCTGGTCAGCAACGTCCTGCCGCGCGCCACGTTGCGCACCTTGCTCTTGCTGGCCGGCGTTGGCGCCGCAACGGCGATCGTGGGCGTAACCACGGCATGGCTGACGGCGAGTTGTGAATTTCCGCTTCGCCGCCTGCTGTCCGTGGTCCTGGTCCTGCCGCTGGCGATCCCGTCCTATCTCTCCGCCTATGCGTTCGGCGAATTCCTGGACTACACCGGCCCGGTGCAGACCATCTTGCGGGCCGCATTCGGCTTTACCATGCGCCGGGAATACTGGTTTCCGGACATCCGCACGACCGGCGGCGCCGTGCTGGTGCTGTCGAGCGTGCTCTATCCCTATATCTACCTGGCGGCACGGGCGATGTTCCTGATGCAGGGACGCGCCGCCGCCGACGTCGCCCGCACGCTGGGGGCCAGCCCGCTTTCTGTGTTCGCCAAGGTGCAGATCCCGATGGCGCGGCCGGCGATCATGGTCGGCCTGACTCTGGTGGCCATGGAGACCCTGAACGATATCGGCGCCGTCGAGTACCTGGGCGTTCAGACGCTCACCTTCTCGATCTTCGACACCTGGCTCAACCGCGGCAGCCTCGCCGGCGCCGCGCAGATCGCCTGCGTCATGCTCGTCTTCGTCGTGGTGCTGCTTCTCGTCGAACGAGCCGCCCGCCGCCGCCAGCGCTTTGCAAGCAGCAAGACGACGGCAGCGGTTGCTGACTCGATCCGGCTCGACCTGAGGGGCTGGAAACGCTGGGCGGCGATGGTCGCGTGCATGGTGCCGCCGCTGCTCGGCTTTGCCATTCCCGTGCTCGTGCTCGGTTCCTACGCGCTCCGGCGGCTGGACCAGTTCGTGTCGCTGCGGCTGCTGTCGGCCTTCTGGCACAGTATCCTGATCTCGTTCACGACTGCATGCGCCGCAGTCCTGCTCGCCTTCCTGCTCGCCTATGCGGCGCGGAGCGCGCGCTCGCCGATCACGATGGTGGCAGGCCGCCTTGCTTCCCTGGGTTACGGCGTACCGGGGACGGTGCTGGCGATGGGCGTACTGATCCCCCTCGCCCGCTTAGACAACGGCATCGACGCGGTCGCGCGCGATTGGACCGGGATGTCGACCGGCCTGCTGCTCACCGGCAGCGGTTTTGCCATCGTCTACGCCTGCACGGTGCGTTTCCTCACAATGGCCGAGGGTACGATCGAAGCCGGCTTCCACAAGCTCTCGCCACACCTTGACATGGCCTCCCGCACTCTGGGGCGGACGAGCGGACAGACGCTGCGGACGGTGCTGCTGCCGATGATGCGGCCGGCGACGTTGACGGCGGCGCTCCTGGTCTTCATCGAGTCCATGAAGGAGCTGTCGGCGACGATCATGCTGCGCCCGTTCAACTTCAACACGCTGGCGACGCTCGTCTATGAAGACGCCTCGCGGGCGAAGGTCGAGGATGCGTCGGTGGCCTCGATCATCATCGTCGTGGCCGGGCTCGTGCCGGTGTTCCTCGTGTCGCGCTCGCTGAACGATACCAGCGGCAGCCGATAAAAAAAGGGCGGCCTTTCGGCCGCCCGCAACAATTCAATGCTGTCCAACTAAAGCGTCAGGTTAGACCTCATGCCATGAGGCGGTCGAGCCGCCGGACCGTCCTCACATTGGACGTGCTCAAGTCGGATTGACGATGGCCTTGCGCGGCTTAACAATTCCTTACCCAGGCGATTTTCAAGCCGCCGCACCATTCACTTCTCGTTGAAGTTGGTTAATCCGGGCGGCTTGAAACCGTTAACAGGCAGGACGGATCGGCAACCTCAACTCTTAAGTGCCGCCAGGTCGGCGAAGAGTTCCAGGGCCTCCGGGTTGGCAAGCGCCTCCTTGTTCTTGACGGGCCGGCCGTGGACCACCTCGCGCACCGCCAGCTCGACGATCTTGCCGGATTTCGTCCGAGGGATGTCGGCGACAGCCACGATCCTGGCCGGCACGTGGCGCGGCGACGCGCCGCTGCGGATGCGCGTCCTGATGGCCTTTTCCAGGTTTTCGTCGAGCACCACACCGGGCGCAAGCCGCACGAAGAGGACCACACGCACGTCGTCGTCCCAATCCTGGCCGATGCACAGCGCCTCGAGCACCTCCTCCATCTGCTCGACCTGATTGTAGATCTCGGCCGTACCGATGCGGACTCCGCCCGGGTTCAGCGTCGCATCCGAGCGCCCATGGATGATGATACCACCATGTTCCGTCCATTCCGCGAAATCGCCGTGGCACCACACATTGTCGAAGCGCTCGAAATAGGCCGCCCGGTACTTCGCCCCATCCGGATCGTTCCAGAACATGACCGGCATGGACGGGAAGGCCTTGGTGCACACGAGCTCGCCTTTTTCGCGCCGGACCGGCTGTCCATCCTCGTTCCAGACGTCGACGGCGAGGCCGAGCCCCGGCCCCTGGATTTCGCCGCGCCAGACAGGCTTCAACGGCACGCCGAGCACGAAGCAGGAGACGATGTCCGTGCCGCCGGAAATGGAGGCGAGTTGAACATCCGGCTTGATGCCTTCGTACACGAAGCTGAAGCCTTCCGGCGAGAGAGGCGAGCCGGTCGAGGTCATCAGGCGGAGCTTCGACAGATCATGGCTGGTGCGCGGCGTCAGGCCGCCCTTCCGGACCGCATCGATGTACTTGGCCGAGGTCCCGAAAACCGAAAAGCCTTCGTCGGCGGCATAGTCGAACAGCACGTTTCCATCCGGGTGAAACGGCGAGCCGTCATAGAGGCAGAGCGTGGCGCCGACGGCGAGCCCGGAAGCCAGCCAGTTCCACATCATCCAGCCGCAGGTGGTGAAGTAGAAGAGCCGCTCCCCTTCGTGCAGGCCGCAGTGGTAGCGGTGCTCCTTGAGGTGCTGCAGCAGGGTGCCGCCGACCGAATGGACGATGCATTTGGGCACACCCGTCGTGCCGGAGGAAAATAGGATATAGAGCGGGTGGCCGAACGGCAGGTGGCGGAAGGTTACGGCCACGGCACTGTAGGGCGCGACGAAGTCGGATAGGGTGATGCCGTTTTCAATCGAAGCGGCGGTGGCAACGGCATCGCCGGCATAGGGGATTACGAGCACCGGCACGCCGAGTTCCTGCGCCACTGCCTGGACCTTGGCGCCGACGTCCTGGCGCTTGCCGTTATACCAGTAACCGTCGCAGGCGATGAAGAGCTTCGGCTCGATCTGCCCGAAGCGGTCCAGCACGCCCTGCTCGCCGAAATCGGGGGAGCAGGATGACCAGATCGCGCCGAGCGAGGCTGCGGCGAGCATGCATGCGATCGTCTCCGGCATGTTGGGCATCATCGCGGCGACGCGGTCGCCGA
Source organism: Mycoplana dimorpha (assembly GCF_003046475.1). GTDB lineage: Bacteria > Pseudomonadota > Alphaproteobacteria > Rhizobiales > Rhizobiaceae > Mycoplana > Mycoplana dimorpha. The sequence goes on along the minus strand of NZ_PZZZ01000002.1, from coordinate 654,330 downwards.
CGCCGATGCCCATGGCGGCAAACGCCTGCTGCAGGCGCGACACCTGGGCATGCAGATCATCCCAGCTCCAGCGGTAAGAAAGCTTGTCCTCGCCCCGGAAGATCAGAGCATCGTCGCTGCCGGTCCTTTGCAGCAGGTTCTCCGCGAAATTCAGCGTCGCGTCGGGAAAGAAGCGCGCTTCAAGCATCCGATCACCATCGACGAGAGCGCGCCCGCCGCGATCGCCGACCACCCGGCAGTCGTCCCAGACGGCCGACCAGAACGAGGCGCGATCCTCGACCGACCAGGCATGGAAATCCTCATAGCCGTGGAACCCACAGGCCTTCATGAACAGAGCCATCGGGCTCTTTTCCAGCACGTCGCGCGACGGCTCCCAAAGCGGTCTTTCCTGATTCATATGCTCCTCCACTCCAATCCCGCCTGTATAGCATGTTGCGGCGCAGTATGAAGTCGGCACAGCGCCGCGAGGGCTTGCATAACCGGCATTTTTCACTGCCCCTCATTTGATTTCTTCTTCCTGAAAGCCTATCCCCTGAGCAGGGCGCCAAACACGCCCGCGGACAACCGACCGTCGAGGCAAATGAGCTCTTACAATCTACTCCGCCCGGGTAACCTGCTGCGGCTGTTCCTGGCGATGGCCGGACTGGCACTGGTACTCCGCCTTGCCGGCCCTTATCTCATCTCGTCGGAGCGTGTCCAAAGCGAGATCGAAGCGCGGCTGTCGGGCTGGACTGATGCGCAGTTGAGTTTTTCCGGCGCACCCAGCTTCGCGTTCTGGCCGAACCCGCGGGTGGGGTTTGACAATGCTCGGTTGCGCAACCCGAAGCTGACGGAAAACGAGGGGGCCGACCTGCTGACCGCCGAGCATATCTCTGTGCGGTTCAGCATCATCGGTTCCCTGTTCGGCGGGCCTGACCTCGGAGAGGTCGAGTTCGTGCGGCCGGTGTTCCATGTTCGCCGCGATGCCGAAGGCAGGTCGAACTGGCAAGACGGCGGCAAGGCCGAAGAGACATCTGCCCAGTCGGTTCCCAAGCCCGCCACCATGATCGTTCGCGACGGTACGATCGTCGTCGACGACATGCCGCGGAACGAGCATTTCCGCATCACGAAAATCGAGGGGAAGATCGACTGGCCGGAGGCGTCCTCCGGCCTGAAGCTGTCCCTCCTGGGCGTGGTCGGGGGCAAGGTCATGAACTGGCGCCTGAGCGCCGACGAGCCGCTGGCCTTACTTCAAGGCGGCACCGGGGCGGTCCATACCTCGCTCAACTCCGATTTCCTCGGCATCGATTTCGACGGCACCGCCAACCTCTCGAAGGGTGTCTTCGCCACCGGTCGCGTCAGGATTGCAACACCTTCGCTCGGCCAATTCCTCGCCTGGCGCGGTGTGAACTGGGGGCAGGCAAGTGAACGGGACGCAATGACCGTCGAAGGCACGATGACTGCCAACGGCTACACCGCCCGGCTCGACCGCCTGACCCTCAGCATTCAGGGTTCGACGGCGAAGGGAATCCTCGATCTCAGCCTGCCCCCGAGACGCGCGCCCAAGGTCGGCGGCACCTTGGCCTTCGACCGGGTCGACCTACTATCGTTGCTGGAAGTCCTCGCGCCGCCCACGCAGGATGACGGCTCGCTTCCACCGACCGCCTTCGGCGGCATCGATCTCGATCTGCGCCTGTCTTCCGAAGAAGCCTTGATAGAACCGCTGGTCCTGTCCGATTTTGCAGCCGGTGTCCGTGCCAACGACGGCCGGGCCTCGCTGGATATCGGCGACGCCGCCCTGCTGGGCGGCAGGGTCAGCGGCCGGCTGGCGCTCAACCAGGGACACCCGAAGTCGGGCGGCGAACTGCAGCTTTCGCTGAACGACGTCGATCTCGGCGCGCTCGCCGGCCAGTTGGCGATATCAGGTCCGCTACCGAACGGGCGGGGCTCGGCGCACGTCGAGCTTTTCACCGATAACCCGTGGCGAGCGCTGGACGGGGCCGACCTCACCGGCATGTTCGCCCTACATTTTGACCATGGGGCAATTCCAGGGTTCGACCACACCGCCTTTGAGCAACTGGCCCATGGCAACGCCCCCTTCGGCATGAAGCAGGCCGCTGGCGGCAGCTTCGAGTTCACGGCCGCGACGCTCGAGGGCCGGCTGGACCATGGCCTGGCGGAGCTCTCCAGGGCAACCTTCGAGGGAACGGAGAAGACGCTCACCGTCTCCGGCATGATCCCCTATCGGGGCGGCAGCGTGGCGATGGCCGGCTCGATCCAGGATCGCCAGGGAGCGGACACGTCGGTGGTGAGCCCCAGGGTCAACTTCCTCCTCGGCGGCCCCTGGGCCGAACTGGTCATCTCGCCTCTGAAACCGTTGGCTGAACTTCCCGCCGACTGAGCGCGGCAGCCGTACCGGTCGGGAATCTCTGCTGGGAGCCTTTGGCGGCCCCTTACCTGCCGGCGAACGCCGCCTGCTCGTCGCGCTGGCGCTGCACCTCACGCCGTTTGGTCGTGACGGAGGCGACGACAACGCCGATCGTGACGAAGGCAATCAGGATGGTGCAGACCGCGTTGATCTCGGGGGTCACGCCGAGACGGACCTGACTGTAGATCTTCATCGGAAGCGTCGTGGCACCGGGTCCGGTGGTGAAGCTCGATATCACCAGGTCGTCGAGCGACAGGGTAAAGGCGAGCACCCAACCCGAGAAGACGGCCGGGGCGATGATCGGCAGGGTTACCTCGAAGAAGGTCCGCAAGGGCGTCGCCCCCAGATCGAGCGCCGCCTCCTCGATCGAACGGTCGAACGACAGCAGGCGGGACTGTACGACGACGGCCACGAAGCACATCGTGAAGGTGATGTGCGCGAGCGTAAGCGTCCAGAAACCACGATCGAAGCCGATCGCAACGAACAGCAGCAGCAACGACAGGCCGGTGATGACCTCCGGCATGACCAGCGGGGCGTAAACCATGCCGGAAAACAGAAGCCGCCCGCGAAACCGGGTGTAGCGTACCAGGGCGAGTGCCGCCATGGTGCCGAGCACGGTCGCGACGGTCGCGGAGATAAGGCTGACGCGGATGGTCACCCAGGCGGCATCGAGAAGCCCCTGGTTATGGAACAGCGCCACGTACCACTTTGTAGAGAAGCCGGCCCAGACGGTAACGAGCTTGGACTCGTTGAACGAGAAGATCACCAACAGGACGATCGGCAGGTACAGGAAGGCAAAGCCCAGCACGATCGAGGCGATGTTGAACCGTGACCAGCTTGGCATGCTATTTCCCCTGCTCGTCGGCTTTCGCCTGGATGTTCTGGAAGAAGACGATCGGCACGACCAGGATCAGCAGCAGCACCGTCGCAACCGCCGCCGAGACGGGCCAGTCGCGGTTGGAATTGAACTCCGTCCACAGCGTCTTGCCGATCATCAGCGTCTGCGACCCGCCCAGCAGGTCGGGGATGACGAATTCGCCGACCGCCGGGATGAAGACGAGCATGCAGCCCGCGATCACGCCCGGCACCGACAGCGGGAAGGTGACCTTCCAGAACGCGGTAATCGGCGGGCAGCCGAGATCCTGGGCAGCCTCGATCAGCGAGTGGTCCATCTTCTCAAGCGCCGAATAGATCGGCAGCACCATGAAGGGCAGATAGGAGTAGACGATGCCGATATAGATGGCCCAATTGGTGTTGAGAATGATCAGCGGCTCGTGGATCACGCCGATCGCCAGCAGGAACTGGTTGAGCAGCCCTTCCGGTTTCAGGATCGCGATCCAGGAATAGACGCGGATCAGGAAGCTCGTCCAGAACGGCAGGATCACCAGCATCAACAGCGTCGGGCGCAGGGTGCGCGGCGCCTGCGCCATGCCGTAGGCGATCGGATAGGCGATCAGCAGCGTCAGCAGCGTCGAAACCGTGGCGATCTTCAGGCTGGAGAGATAGGCGGTGTAGTAGAGCGCATCCTCGGCGAGCCAGGTGAAGTTGTCGAAGCTCAACTGCCGGATCTTCTCCATCGTGCCGGCGAGACCGTCCGCAAGCGAGAATACCGGCACATAGGGCGGCTGGGCGATCGCCGTGGTCGACAGCGAAATGCGGAAGACAATCACGAACGGGATCAGGAAGAAGAACAGCAGCCAGGCATAGGGAACGATGATGACCAGGCGGCGGAAGATGGCGGAGCCGAGCTTGGTCATCGTCTCAATCCCTCAGCACGACGCCGGCGGTCTCGGCAAAGGAGACCCAGACCTTCTCGTCGTAGCCGATCGGATTCTCCACTTCGCGCTGGGCGTTCAGCATCGAGGTCTTGACCACCTTGCCGCTCGGCAGCCGGACGTGCAGCACGGTCATGTCGCCGAGATAGCCGATATCCCAGATCTCGCCCTGCGAGGCGTTGACGCTCGGATCGGCTGGCGCGGTCCGGCTGATCCTCAGCTTCTCCGGACGGATGGCAAATGCAGCACTCGAGCCTGCCGACTGCCGGGCATCGCTCAGCGTACGAACGGTGAAATCGTCGCTGGCGATCTCGACGCGGCCGTTATCGGCGGACTTGACCTTGCCTTCGAGGATATTCACGTCCCCGATGAAGTCGGCGACGAAGCGCGAGTTCGGCGCTTCGTAGATCTCTGCGGGCGTGGCGACCTGGACGACCTTGCCGTGGCTCATCACGGCGATGCGGTCGGCCATGGTCATCGCTTCCTCCTGATCGTGCGTGACGACCACGAAGGTGAGGCCCAGTTGCTGCTGCAGGTCCATCAGTTCGAACTGCGTTTCCTCGCGCAGCTTCTTGTCGAGTGCGCCGAGCGGCTCGTCGAGCAGCAACACCTTTGGCCGCTTGGCCAGCGAGCGGGCGAGCGCCACGCGCTGGCGCTGGCCGCCCGACAGCTGCTGCGGCTTGCGCTGGGCAAACTGCTCGAGCTTGACGAGCTTCAGCATCTGCGCGACGCGCTCGGAGATCTGCGCCTTCGGCATGCCGTCCTGCCGCAGCCCGAAGGCGATGTTGCGCTCCACCGTCATGTGCGGGAACAGCGCATAGGACTGGAACATCATGTTGACCGGCCGCTTGTAGGGCGGGATGCCGGCGATGTCCTGGCCATCGAGGATGATCTCTCCGGAGGTCGGCCGCTCGAAGCCGGCAAGCATGCGCAACAGCGTCGACTTGCCACAGCCCGATGCCCCGAGAAGAGCGAAGAACTCGCGGTGGTAGATGTTGAGCGTCAGGTCGTCGACCGCGGTGAAATCGCCGAACTTCTTGGTGACGTTCTTGAAGGATATGTACGGCTTGGACTGTGGGTCGGCCCAGGGCGTGAAGGAGCGACGGATATTGCCGAGTGATTTCATGAACGATCCCCGATGATGCGCAGACGGCAAATTGCCCGGAAGGGTTTTCCGGGCAATCTGCATTTCCTGGGCTTACTGGCCGGTGACGACCTTGGTCCAGATGCGGGTGACCACCCGCTGCGTCTTCGGGTCGTAGGGCACCTTCGTGTAGAGCTTCTCCATCGTCTCCTTCGGCGGGTAGATCGCCGGGTCATCGAGGATCGCCTTGTCGACGAAGGCCTGCGAAGCCTTGTTGCCGTTGGCGTAGAAGACGTAGTTCGTGGCCTTGGCCGCGACTTCGGGCTTCATGATGTAGTTGATGAAGGCGTGCGCTTCCTCGACATGCGGCGCATCGGAGGGGATCGCCATCATGTCGAACCACATCAGGGCTCCGCCATCCGGAATCGAGTAATTCACCTCGACACCGGCGCCAGCCTCCGCGGCCCGGTCACGCGCCTGCAGGACGTCGCCCGACCAGCCGAGCGCCAGGCAGATGTCGCCGTTGGCGAGGGCGTTGATGTACTCGGACGAGTGGAACTTCCGGACGAACGGCCGCACCGAGGTCAAGAGTTCACCGGCCTTTTCCAGGTCGGCGGTGTCCTTGGAGTTCGGATCGAGGCCCAGATAGTTGAGAGCGGCGGGGATCGCCTCGTCGGCCGTATCCAGCATGTAGATGCCGCAATCCTTGAACTTGGCGGCGATCTCCGGATTGAAGAGCGCGTCCCAACCCGGCGCCGCATCCGTGCCGAGGATCTCCTTGGCCTTCTTCACGTTGTAGCCGATGCCGGTCGTGCCCCACATGTAGTCCACGGCATACTCGTTGCCAGGGTCATACACGGCGACGCGCTGTGAGATCTCGTCCCACATGTTGGAGAGGTTGGGCAGCTTGGACTTGTCGAGCTTCTGGAAAACGCCGGCCTGGATCTGCCGCTGCAGGAAGTTGCCGGTCGGCACGACGACGTCGTAGCCGGAACCGCCGGCCAGGAGCTTCGTTTCAACCGTCTCGTTGGAATCGAAGACGTCATAGACGACCTTGATTCCGGTCTCCTTGGTAAAGTCCGCAAGGATCGACTCGTCGATGTAATCGGACCAGTTGTAGACGTTGACAACCCGTTCTTGCGCGAACGCCGGAACGCCGGCGGCGCCGATCAGGACGGCGATGGCGGCAGTCGCCAAAAGATTACGTCTTTTCATGAATATGGCTCCCAGTTCCTAAGCTGCGTCGGTTCCCGATTATCGTTGTTTTTCGACGCGCCACAAGCTTCATTCTCATGTGAAGTATTGTCGCTTTGTTATCACATTTTCATCTTTGCTATCATATTTCAAATCGCTTTCGAACCGGAAAGCAAGCAGAAACTCACTGGAAGTCGAAAAGGCTGAGACCGGCCACCATTTCGTCCAAGCCCAGCGGGCGCGTCACGGGCGGCTCGGCACGGGCGAGACATCCTTGCCGCTCGCACAGCCGGCAGGCGGTTCCCGCCAGGACAGGGCCATGACGGCCGACGCTTTCGCCATAGACCGTTTCGGCAGCCAAAGCAGCGTCACAGCCGACCAGAAGCGCCGTGCGACGCACCCGCTCGTCGAAGGCCGCCTGCGGTCCCTCGAGCGTTCTCGATACGGTGAGGAAGGCCGCTCCGTCCGCCATCTCGACAAGGTCGACGAGAACCTGCCCCGGCTGCGCGAAGGCCGCATGAATGTTGAGCTTCGGGCACTGGCCGCCGAAGCGCGCCTGCGGAAATCCCTGCGCCCCGGCCCGACGCATGCGGTTGCCGGCATTGTCGACCTCCAGCAGGAAGAACGGAACGGACGCGCGCCCGGGGCGCTGCAGCATTGTCAGACGGCTGGCCGCCTGTTCGTAGGAGACCGCAAAGCGCGCGCGCAGAACATCGATGTCGAAGCGGGCCCGCTGCGCCGCCGTGAAAAAAGCCTCATAGGGCATCATCAACGCATGGGCGGCGTAGCGCGCCAGTTCGAAGCGGGCGATCCGCCGCGCCTCGTTTCCGGACAGGGCCAGCCGCTCGAGGTCCGCCATAATCTCCTCCCCCAGGGCGATCTGCACCGCCTCCATGGCGATTTCGCGCAACTGGTCGTGCAGCGACAGCCGCTCGGATAGAAACAGGCGCATGGAATGCCGGTCGAAGCGGCGGCGCAGGGCTGGCATCGCATGGACCGGGAGGAGACGTACCACGACGCCATGCTCCCGCTTCAGCCAGGCCTTCAGCGACCCCGCCAGGTCATCGCCGGGTGCCAGCGCCTGATGGAAGCGCTCGGCGGCGACGTCGATCCCGTCGAAATAGTTGGGCCGCCGCTCGAATTTCTCGCGCACCTCGTCCATCGGCAGCCGCGCCTCGGCCAGCGAGGTTGCATGGCCCTCACGCGACAGGAGGTCGGCCAGATCCGAAAGACGAGAGGCCTGCTCGCGATAGGCGCGGTAGAGCTTGAGGATGCCGCTCGCCACGTTCGGAGCGGCGTCGGCGACCTCGACCAGTTCCAGGTCGCCGGGCAACTCCCCCGCAAGCAGCGGATCTGCAAAAACCTCACGCAACTGCCGGACGCTGCCGCTCGTCTCCCCCTGCAGATCCTCCAGATCGACCTTGAAGACGGAGGCCAGTCGCAACAGCAGTTGAACCGTCAGCGGCCGCTGGTTGCGCTCGATCAGGTTCAGGTAGGACGGCGAGATCGAAAGCGCCTCGGCCATTGCCGTCTGGGTGAGCCCGAGCGTGTTGCGGACGCGGCGCACCTTCGGCCCGGCAAAGATCTTGTTCTCAGCCATTGTGACATCCTTTTACATCTCCGCCCGCAATTTCGGGACTTGGAATTTTTACATTATTTACAATTCAACTCTCCAACCTTGTCAATCTCACCACAACTTAACCCGTTTACCGGGCGCGCCTTGGGAAAGGCGCTCGCGCATTTGTGCAGTGCACTGTAAATATTCCAACAGCACTTGCACCGGCCGTGGCACCCAAACCCGGGATGCCACGCGCAGCACATTCCGAATGGAGGACAGCCTGATGACCGAATTTTACAATCTCGTTCCGAGCGCACCGCAAGGCCGTTTCGACGGCATCACGCGGCCCTATACGGCCGAGGACGTGAAGCGCCTGCGCGGCTCGGTCCAGATCAGGCATACGCTGGCGGAAAACGGCGCCAACCGGCTGTGGCAATTGATCCACGAGGAGGATTTCGTCAACGCGCTCGGCGCGCTGTCCGGCAATCAGGCCATGCAGATGGTGCGCGCCGGCCTGAAGGCGATCTACCTTTCGGGTTGGCAGGTCGCCGCCGACGCCAACACCGCCTCGGCGATGTATCCCGACCAGTCGCTCTATCCGGCCAATGCCGCGCCGGAACTCGCCCGGCGCATCAACCGCACCCTCCAGCGCGCCGACCAGATCGAGACCGCCGAAGGCAAGGGCCTGTCGGTCGACACCTGGTTCGCCCCGATCGTCGCCGACGCGGAGGCCGGCTTCGGCGGTCCGCTCAACGCCTTCGAGATCATGAAGGCCTTCATCGAGGCCGGCGCTGCCGGCGTGCACTACGAGGACCAACTGGCCTCGGAGAAGAAGTGCGGCCATCTCGGCGGCAAGGTGCTGATCCCGACGGCGGCGCACATCCGCAACCTCAACGCCGCCCGGCTTGCCGCCGACGTCATGGGCACGCCGACGCTCGTCATCGCCCGCACCGATGCGGAGGCCGCCAAGCTCCTGACCTCCGACATTGACGAGCGCGACCAGCCATTCGTCGACTATGACGCCGGCCGCACGGTTGAAGGCTTCTATCAGGTCAGGAACGGGCTCGAGCCGTGCATCGCCCGCGCCGTCGCCTATGCGCCGCACTGCGATCTGATCTGGTGCGAGACGTCGAAGCCGGACCTGGAGCAGGCGCGCCGGTTCGCCGAAGGCGTGCACAAGGCGCATCCCGGCAAGCTGCTCGCCTACAACTGCTCGCCCTCGTTCAACTGGAAGAAGAACCTCGACGACGCAACGATCGCCAAGTTCCAGCGCGAACTGGGGGCGATGGGCTACAAGTTCCAGTTCATCACGCTCGCCGGCTTCCACCAGCTGAACTTCGGCATGTTCGAGCTCGCCCGCGGCTACAAGGACCGCCAGATGGCCGCCTATTCGGAGCTGCAGGAAGCCGAGTTCGCCGCCGAGGTCCATGGCTACACGGCAACGAAGCACCAGCGCGAGGTCGGCACCGGCTACTTCGACGCCGTCTCCATGGCGATCACCGGCGGCCAGTCGTCGACCACCGCCATGAAGGAATCGACCGAGCATGACCAGTTCCGGCCGGCGGCCGAGTAACGGCAGGCCCGTTGAGGCCCGACACTCCCAAACCTTGCCCTCCCCCCAACGGGGAGAGGGCCGCGCCCCTAACGTCGACGTCGCGCGTGTGAATACGGCCGCGGCCAACGCCCCCTCTCCCTGTCTGCGGGGAGACAAGGGGCCGGCGGGCGGATGAGGGGACAACGGCAAGCAGAGTTCAAGAACCCCGAGCAAAAGAGGAGAAATGCCATGACTGTCCAGACTCGCGTAAAGGAGCGCGCCGAGGAACAAACCAGCGCCATGACGCCCGACCAGCAAGCGGCGATCCGCATCATGGCGAACGACCTTCACCGCCTGAACCAGGCCGTGATCAAGGCAGTCGAGGCAGGCGTATCGGTGGAACTCGTCCGCTCCGCCCGTCACCACGGCGGCGACGGCAACTGGGGCGATCTTTTGGTTCCGGTGATCGTGACACAGGGAAGGGCCTGATATCTGGCTGCCGCGGCAAGAATCGGCACCCGGCCGAGACAACCGATCGGGTGTCTGTCCGCGTCGCCGCCTTGAGGCCTTTAGAGCAGGCCGGCCGCCAAGATGGCCAGAAGCAGTGCGGCAAGAAGAGTGCCGGAGGCCAGCCCGAGCGCGCGGCGCTGGCTTTCCTCGACGGCGGCAATGGCGATCGCGCGGGCGGCGGGACGGCGATGTTGGGCGGGCATGGCGAGACTCCGTTTACGAGATACGGGCACCCGGGTGATCCGGCCAGCCGGCCCACGTCATGCTGTTCCCACGCGCTGTTCCGACGGGTCGCCCGGTCGATACTGGCGCCGGGAACGCCGGCTCCGAAACAGGATCGGCCCGCAACTCCTAACGAAGGGTAAATCCACCCGTCGTCACGCCCGCTTTCGCTTGGACGATGGCGTCGTAGCCGCTCAGGCGACCTGGCCGGCGGCAAAGCCCGAGGCCCAGGCCCACTGGAAGTTATAGCCGCCCAGCCAGCCGGTGACATCGACGGCCTCGCCGACGAAGTAGAGGCCCGGAACGAACTTTGCCGCCATGCTGCGGGAATCAAGGTCGTCCGTGTCGACGCCGCCGAGCGTGACTTCGGCCGTACGGTAGCCCTCCGACCCGGCTGGCCGGATGCGCCAGCGGCGAAGGCATTCGACAAGCGCCTCGACCTTGCGCCCGGACAGTTCGGCGAGCGTGCCCTCGACACCGGCCCGGCCGACCAGCAATTGCACCAGCTTGCGCGGCATGTGCTCGGCCAGCACCGTCTGCACCGCCTGCCGGCCATTCGTCCTTCGAGCTGATGCCAGCATCCCGACCACGTCCAGATCAGGCTGCAGATGCAGGACGATCTCCTCGCCCTCGCGCCAGAACGAGGAAATCTGCAGGATCACCGGGCCGCTCAGGCCGCGATGGGTGAACAGCATGGCCTCGCGGAACTCCGTCTTGCCGTGGCTGGCCACCACCTCGACCGAAACACCGGGCAGGCCGTCATGCTCGGCAAGCGATTGGGGATCGAGCGTCAGCGGCACCAGCGCCGGCCGGGTCTCGACGATGCGCAGACCGAACTGCTCGGCGATCCGGTAGGCGAAGCCGGTCGCGCCCATCTTCGGGATCGACTTCCCGCCCGTCGCGATCACCAGCGACCGAGCCTGCACGGGACCATCGCTGGTGGCGATCCGGAAGCCCGTCCCCGTCCGCTCGACGGAGGAGACGTCCGTCGAGAGCCGCAACTCGGCGCCCGCCTCGCGCATCTCCTTCAGCAGCATGGCGATGATTTCCTTCGCCGAGCCGTCGCAAAACAGCTGGCCGAGCGTCTTCTCGTGCCAGGCGATGCCGTGGCGCTCGACAAGGGCGAGAAAGTCGCGGGGTGTGTAGCGGGCCAGCGCCGATTTGCAGAAATGCGGGTTCTTCGAAAGGAAGTTCTTCGGGCCGGCATGGATGTTGGTGAAGTTGCAGCGGCCGCCGCCGGAGATGCGGATCTTCTCGCCCGGTGCCCTGGCGTGGTCGATCACCAGCACCCGGCGACCGCGCCTGCCCGCCTCGATCGCGCACATCATGCCGGCAGCGCCGGCACCGATGATGACCACGTCCCTTTCGTCCGCCACGCCGCACCGTCCTCGTTTCGCCCCTCCTTTCCGGCGCCGGGCCGCGAAAGTCAATCGTCTCGCGCGGCCGTGCGACGATCGGCGGGCAGCCGATATAGGCCCGATTTTCAGGTTTTTGCCCCCCTAGCCAAGGCCCAAAGTCCCGCTATGATGCCTCATCCGAAACCAAATCCGGTGTAACATGCCCTCAAAAAAGACCGTTGCCACTACCGTCCAGAAAGTCAGCCGCTCCGCCAAAATCCCTCCCTCCCTCACTGCACCGCGCGGTGTGAAGACGTGGAAAGAGGCGGTCGACTGGCTCAGGTTCCGAGGCATCGAGGATATTGAGTGCATCACCCCGGACCTTGCCGGGGTACCGCGCGGCAAGATGATGCCGTCGTCGAAGTTCACGTCCAACACCTCGCTGGCGCTTCCTTCCGCCGTCTATCGCCACACCATTTCCGGTGAGTATCCGGAGGAGACCGGCCAGTTCCGTTATGAGCCGCGCGACAGCGACCTGAAGCTCGTGCCGGATCTTACGACGCTCAGCGTCGTGCCGTGGGAATCCGACCCGACCGCCCAGGTGATCTGCGACGTCGTCGGATCGACCGGGGAAAACGTGACCTATGCGCCGCGCAACGTCCTGAAGAACGTCGTCGAAATGTACAAGGAGCGTGGATGGCTGCCGGTCGTGGCGCCCGAGATCGAGTTCTATCTCGTGGCGATGAACGACGACCCCGACTATCCGCTGCGCCCGCCGAAGGGCCGCTCCGGCCGCTCCATCCTCGGCGGCCAGGGCTATTCGATCGCCGGCATCAACGAGTTCGACGAACTGATCGACGACATCTATCATTTCTCCGAGAAGCAGGGTCTGGAGATCGACACGCTGATCCACGAAGAAGGACCGGCACAGCTCGAGATCAACCTGCGCCACGGCGATCCGATCGAGCTTGCCGACCAGGTCTTCATGTTCAAGCGCACGATCCGCGAGGCGGCGCTGAAGCACGGCATCTATGCGACCTTCATGGCCAAGCCGATGCAAGGCCAGGCGGGCTCGGCCATGCACATCCACCAGTCGGTGGTCGACATCAAGACCGGCAAGAACGTCTTCTCCAATCCGGACGGCTCGCCCTCGAAGGAATTCTTCCACTTCATCGGCGGCATGCAGAACTACGTGCCAAAGACGCTGGTGATGATGGCGCCGTACGTGAATTCCTACCGGCGCCTGACGCCGGAGATGTCGGCGCCGGTGAACAACGCCTGGGGCTACGACAACCGCACCACGGCGTTCCGCATCCCCGTCTCCGATGCCAATGCCCGCCGCGTCGAGAACCGTCTTCCGAGCTCGGACGCCAACCCCTACCTGGCGCTGGCCGCCTCGCTCGGCTGTGGTTTGCTCGGCATCATGAACGCTGTCGAACCGACGCCGCCGACCGATCTTGCGGCGAACGAAGGCTCGATCGACCTGCCGCGTGGCCTGCTAGAGGCGGTCGCGCTGCTGGAGGGCGATCCGGCGCTGGCGCAGGTGCTGGATCCCGAGTTCATCGGTCTCTATGCGGGCGTCAAGCGCGGTGAATTCGAGACCTTCATGCAGGTGATCAGCCCCTGGGAGCGGGAATTCCTGCTGCTCAACGTCTGATCTCCGTACGGCGGAACCCGGAACGCGCAAGCCGGGCCTGCGTGCAGACCGCGAGGGTGGCTCCGGTGCCGCCGTACCCAACCCATTTCGATGAAAGCATCCCTATGTCCTGGCAGAGCCCGATCTCCCCCGGCATTTCCTGGTACGAAGCAACCGTCGGGGAGCGTCCCGAATATGCGCCGATGTCCGGCTCCTGCGAGGCGGACGTCGCGATCGTCGGCGGCGGCTTCACCGGCCTGCAAGCGGCCTATCATCTTGCCAGAAAGGGCGTGCGCGTCGTCCTGATCGACGCCCATCGCTTCGGCGACGGCGCCTCGGGCCGCAATGGCGGCCAGCTCGGCACCGGCCAGCGGGCCTGGCCGGAGGAACTGGAGGAGGAACTTGGCTACGAGCGCTCCAAGAATCTGTTCCAGCTCGCAGAACGCGCCAAGCAGCACATCCACGACTTTGCCGCCTCGCAGAGCCTCGACATCGAGTTCGTTCCGGGGCACCTGAGCGTCTCGCACAAGCAGAATCTCGAGAAATATTATCGCGCCAATCCGGAGATCGCCGCAAAGCGCTACGGCTATCCGCATTCCACATTCATGGACAAGGCGGAAACCCAGGAGCGGCTGGGCTCGACACGCTACCTGTTCGGCGTGCGCGACACCGGCACCGGCCATATCCATCCGCTGAAGCTGCTCGTCGGCGTTGCCCGGGAGGCCGCTGCCGCCGGCGCCGTGCTGCACGAACGGACGCCTGCACTGAAGGTCGATCGCAGCAGCGGCAAGGCTGTCATAACGACCCCCAGGGGCACCATCACTACCGACAAGGCGCTGATCGCCTGCAACGCCCACATCGGCAATCTCGAGCCGGAGACGGCGGCACACGTGATGCCGATCCGCTCCTTCATCGGGGCAACGAGGGTTCTCGACAAGTTTCCGACCGTCATCCCCGGCGGCGAGTCGGTGTCCGACTCCCGCTTCGTGGTACGCTACTTCCGCCGCAGCCGCGACGGCCGCCTGCTGTTCGGCGGTCGTGAGGCCTATACGGCCGACAACCCGCAGGACATCAGCGTCCACATCCGACGGCAGATCGCCGAGATCTACCCGGAACTCGCCGAGATCGAGATCACCCACAGCTGGGGCGGTTCGGTCGGAATCACCATGTCGCGCAAGCCATACGTGCGCGAGGTCATGCCCGGCATCACATCGATCGGCGGCTATTCCGGCCATGGCGTAATGCTGTCGAACTATTGCGGCAAGCTTTATGCCGAGGAAGCGACGGGAGGCAGCGCCGACCTCGACATGCTGAAGGCGTTGAAGATTCCGCCCTTCCCCGGCGGGCATCGGTTCCGATCGCCTCTGCTATTTCTTGCAATGACCTGGTACGCGCTGCGCGACAAGCTCTGACCGAACCGTCTCGATTTTGCCGTGTCGCGCTCTGGTCATTTTAAATCGATTAGAGTACAAGGCGTCAACGCGAACCAGATCGAGATTTGCAATGAGCAGCCAGTTCATCCCCGTCGGTCCATTCGATTACGTCGTGTTCGGCGGCACCGGCGACCTTGCGGAGCGCAAGCTCCTGCCGGCGCTGTACCACCGCCAGATCATGGGCCAGTTCACCGATCCGACACGCATCATCGCCGCGTCGCGCGCGGCCATGACCGACCAGGGCTACCGCGAGTTCGCCGTCAAGGCGCTGCGCGAACATCTCAAGCCCGAAGAGATCGACGATGCCCAGCTCAAGGCATTCACCGACCGCCTGTTCTATGTTTCAGTCGACGCGACATCGGAACAGGGCTGGGATGCGCTGAAGGACATTCTCGAGCCGGGCAAGGAGCGTGTGCGCGCCTTCTATCTTGCCGTGGCGCCGGCGATCTTCGGCGAGATCGCCCAGAAGATCCACGATCACAAGCTGATCACCAAGCAGACCCGCATCGTCGTCGAGAAACCGATCGGTCGGGACCTCGCCTCCGCCATGGAACTGAACTCCACGCTCGGCAGGGTCTTCCGCGAGGACCAGATCTTCCGCATTGACCATTATCTCGGCAAGGAAACGGTGCAGAACCTGATGGCGCTGCGCTTCGCCAATGCGCTGTACGAGCCGCTGTGGAATTCGGCCCATATCGACCATGTGCAGATCACGGTGGCGGAATCCGTCGGGCTCGAAAGCCGCGCCGGCTACTACGACAAGGCAGGCGCGCTGCGCGACATGGTGCAGAACCACATTCTACAGCTGGTCTGTCTCGTGGCGATGGAAGTGCCGTCTTCGATGGACGCGGAAGCTGTGCGCGACGAGAAGCTGAAGGTGCTGCGGGCGCTCAAGCCAATCGACGAATACAACGTCGAGCGCCTGACGGTGCGCGGGCAGTACCGCGCCGGCGCCTCGTCAGGCGGCCCGGTCAAGGGCTACCTGGAAGAACTCGAAGGCGGCGTCTCCAACACCGAGACCTTTGTCGCCATCAAGGCCGAGCTCGGCAACTGGCGCTGGGCGGGCGTGCCCTTCTACATCCGCACCGGCAAGCGGATGGCGACGCGTGTCTCCGAGATCGTCATCACCTTCAAGCCGATCCCGCATTCGATCTTCGAGCCGGCGGCCGGGCGCATCGAGGCAAACCAGCTGATCATCCGCCTGCAGCCCGACGAAGGCGTCAAGCAGTGGCTGATGATCAAGGATCCCGGCCCCGGCGGCATGCGCCTTCGCAACGTTCCCCTCGACATGACCTTCGCGCGCGCCTTCGACGTGCGCAACGCGGACGCCTATGAACGGCTGCTGCTTGACGTCATCCGCTCCAACCAGACGCTGTTCATGCGCCGCGACGAGGTGGAGGCTGCCTGGCGATGGATCGATCCGATCCTGAAAGCCTGGGAGACGACGGGCCAGCAGGTGCAGGGCTACACCGCCGGCACCTGGGGACCGAGCCAGGCGATAGCGCTGATCGAGCGTGACGGTCGTACCTGGCACGAGAGCTGAGGCGGCGGCATGGTGACGAAGTTTCATGAATTCCCCGACGGCGCGGCGCTGGCCGAGGGACTGGCGGACACGGTGGCCTCGGCCCTTGAGGCAGCGATCACCGAACGCGGTGCGGCGACGATTGCCGTGTCCGGCGGGTCGACGCCGAAGCAGTTCTTCCGGGCTCTGTCCGGCAAGACCATCGACTGGTCGAAGGTGACGATAACGCTAGTGGACGAGCGCTTCGTCCCGGCCGACAATCCGCGCTCGAACCATCTGCTGGTGTCGGAAAACCTGCTGCAGGGCCCGGCGGCGAAGGCCCGCTTCCTGCCGCTCTACCAGAACTCGGCCGATGCCGAAGAGGCGGCGCGAGCCGTGACGCAGAAGGTGGCAGCCCTCGGCGCGCCGTTCGACGTCGTGATCCTCGGCATGGGCAACGACGGCCACACGGCATCGTTCTTCCCGGCCGGGAACCATTTGGCCGCGGCACTCGCCGCCGATACCCCGCGCGGGGTGATCACGATGGAGGCGGAAGGCGCCGGCGAGACCCGCCTGACGCTGACCTTCTCCAGCCTCCAGGATGCCCGGCTGCTGGTGCTGCACATCGAGGGCCAGGCCAAGAAGGCGACTCTCGAAAAGGCGCTGGCCGCAGGCGACGAGAACGAGATGCCGGTGCGCGCCGTGTTCCGCCGCGCGTCCACGCCCGTCGACGTCTACTGGGCGCCCTAGCCACGCCGGCGCCGCCCCAGCCGAGCCCACCCAGCATAAATCCGGCCGGAAGGCGCCTGCGTCAACATCGCAGAACGAAGTCAGGATAGCTCCCATGTCCGCCGATTCCCGCATCGAAGCCATCACCGCCCGTATCGTCGAACGCTCGCGGCCCCACCGCGAGACCTATCTCGAGCGGGTCAGGGCCGCGGCCGCGGAGGGCGTGCATCGCACGGTCCTGTCGTGCGGCAATCTCGCACACGGGTTTGCGGTATGCTCACCCGGCGAGAAGGCGGCGCTTTCCGGCGATCGCGTTCCCAACCTTGGCATCATCACCTCCTACAACGACATGCTCTCGGCCCATCAGCCGTTCGAGACCTATCCGGCGCTGATCCGCCAGGCGGCGCACGAGGCTGGGGGCGTCGCGCAGGTGGCGGGCGGCGTGCCGGCAATGTGCGACGGCGTCACGCAGGGGCAGCCGGGCATGGAGCTGTCGCTGTTTTCGCGCGACCTGATCGCCATGGCCGCCGGTATCGGCCTGTCGCACAACATGTTCGACGCGGCCGTCTATCTCGGCGTCTGCGACAAGATCGTTCCGGGGCTGGTGATCGCAGCGCTCACCTTCGGACACCTGCCGGCCGTCTTCATCCCGGCTGGGCCGATGACCTCGGGCCTGCCGAACGACGAGAAGGCGCGGGTGCGCCAGTTGTTCGCCGAATGCAAGGTCGGGCGCGCCGAACTGCTGGAGGCGGAATCAAAGTCCTATCACGGCCCCGGCACCTGCACCTTTTACGGCACGGCGAACTCGAACCAGATGCTCATGGAGATCATGGGCTTCCACATGCCCGGCGCCTCCTTCGTCAATCCCGGCACGCCGCTGCGCGACGCGCTGACCAAGGAAGCGACAAAACGCGCGCTTGCCATCACCGCCCAGGGCAACGAGTTCACGCCGGCCGGCGAGATGATCGACGAGCGCTCGATCGTCAACGGCGTGGTCGGCCTGCACGCCACCGGCGGCTCGACCAACCACACGCTGCACCTGATCGCCATGGCGCGCGCCGCCGGCATCGTCCTGACCTGGCAGGACATTTCTGACCTCTCCGACGTCGTGCCGCTGCTCGCGCGCGTCTACCCGAACGGCCTTGCCGATGTGAACCATTTCCATGCCGCCGGCGGCATGGGCTTCCTGATCAAGGAACTGCTGAAGGCCGGCTACCTGCACGACGACGTCCGCACCGTCTATGGCCAGGGGCTGCACGCCTATGCAATCGAGCCACTGCTGGGCGGCGACGGCAATGTCCGGCGGGAGCCGGCGCCGCACATCAGCCACGACCCGAAGGTGCTTGCCAATGTCGAGCATCCCTTCCAGCACACCGGCGGGCTGAAGATGCTGTCCGGTAATCTCGGCAAGGCCGTCGTCAAGATCTCGGCCGTCAAGCCGGAACGTCACGTCATCGAGGCGCCGGCCAAGGTGTTCCACGACCAGTTGGAGCTGAACGCCGCCTTCAAGGCAGGAAAGCTCGAGGGCGATTTCGTCGCCGTGGTCCGCTTCCAGGGGCCGAAGGCGAACGGCATGCCCGAGCTGCACAAACTGACGACCGTGCTCGGCATCCTGCAGGACCGCGGCCAGAAGGTTGCGCTGTTGACCGACGGCCGCATGTCGGGCGCTTCCGGCAAGGTCCCGGCGGCGATCCACGTGACGCCGGAGGCGGTCGACGGCGGGCCGATCGCCCGCATCCGCGAAGGCGACCTCATTCGGCTTGACGCGACCGCGGGCACGCTCGAGGTCATGGTCGATGCCGCCGAGTTCGCCGCCCGTGCCCCGGCCATGGCCGATCTTTCGGGCAACGCGTTCGGCATGGGTCGCGAGCTCTTCTCCGCCTTCCGTGCCATTGCCGGACCGGCAGACCGCGGCGCGAGCGTGCTGTTTGCGTGACGGGTAAACCGGCGGCCCCGAGGGGTCAGCCGTAAATATCCAGCGTCCGGTTGCGATGGTTCGGATGGGTGCTGTAGACGAAGATGCGGTTCAGTTCCTTTTCGGCGAGCAGCCGCAGGAAGCGCGCTTCGACCGTATCGTTGGCGTGGACGCGCTGGGCCAGGCAGCCGATCATCGGCACGCGGGCGCTGACGATGTCGAGATAAAAATTTCTCGGCAGCTTGAACCGCGTCGACATCTTCAGGACGGCGCCGCTGCGCGACAGCTTGATGATCTGGCAGCGGCGGGACGCGAGGTTGACGATGCCGCCGTTCTCGGTGAACTCGATGCGGGCCTCGTTGCAGGTATCCTCCATCGGGAAGGTCTTTTCCCGGTCGTACATGAAGGACTCCTCCTTGCTCAGATAGTTCGGACGCTGAGGAGGAAGATGCATGCCCATTTCGCTATTCCCGATGCCTTGCTTTTTCGAGGTGGGCAGCCTAGTCGGAAAACCCTTAAGATGCGGTTGAACGCGCGGTCCAAAGCGGTATCCGACTCACCGGCGGCCTACCTTGCGCGATAGCTTTTCCCGCTGTCATCGAACAGGTGGAGCTTGCTCCTTTCGGCGGTGAAGCGCACGCTCTCGCCGCGCGCGACCGGCTGGATTCCGGGGATCTTGGCGATGATCGGCTCGCCTTCGACAAGCCCCTCGATATAGAGCAGCGTCACCTCGCCGAGCGCTTCGACGATCGAGACCGTCCCTTCGAACAGGAAGTCGCCGTCGGTGGTGATCCGCAGGTCCTCGGGCCGCACGCCGAAGCTGGCGCTTTTGCCGGCTTCCCCTGGTGCCGTCGCGATGGCGAGCGTCGCGGTAGCGCCGCCCTTCAGCTCCACTGTCGTCGTCGCCCCGGTCGCCGTCACGCTGGCCGGAATGACGTTCATGGCCGGCGAGCCTAAAAATCGGGCGACGAATAGGTTGTCCGGGTGTTCGTAAAGCTCCAGCGGCGCGCCGACTTGCTCGATATGGCCGGCCGACAGCACGACGATGCGGTCGGCGAGCGTCATCGCCTCCACCTGGTCGTGGGTGACGTAGATCATCGTCGTATCGGCCATCCGCTCGGCGAGCCTTGCGATCTCGATGCGGGTGGCGACGCGCAGGGCCGCGTCGAGGTTCGACAGCGGCTCGTCGAACAGGAAGACCTTGGGATTGCGGCAGATGGCGCGGCCGATCGCCACCCGCTGGCGCTGCCCGCCGGAGAGCGCCTTGGGCAGCCGGTCGAGATATTTGGTCAGTTGCAGGGTCTCGGCGGCGGCACGCACGCGGCGATCGATCTCCTGCCGGCTCTCCCTGGCGATCCGCATACCGAACGCCATGTTCTCGTAGACGGTCATGTGCGGGTAGAGCGCGTAGGACTGGAAGACCATGGCGATGCCGCGCTGCGACGGCGGCACGTCATTGACGCGCTCGCCGTCGATCAGCAGATCACCGCCGGTGATCTCCTCGAGCCCGGCGATCATGCGCAGCAGCGTCGACTTTCCGCAGCCGGAAGGGCCGACGAAAACGATGAACTCGCCCTGTTTGATATCAAGGTCGATGCCGTGGATCACGTCCACGGCGCCAAATGACTTGCGGATGTCTTTCAATACCAGCCCGGTCATTCCCCCTCCCAGATGTCCACTCGATCTCTTCCCGTTTCAGCCGCCCTTGACCGATCCCGCCAGTAGGCCGCGCACGAGATAGCGCTGCAGGGCGAAGAAGACGATCAGCGGGACGATGATGGTGATGAAGGCCGAGGCGGTGAGGATTTCCCAGTTGCCGCCGCGCGAGCCGAGCAGGTTTACCAGCCGCCCGGTCAGCACCAGTTGCTCCTGGCCGGTGCCAAGGAACACGATCGCGACGAGCAGGTCGTTCCAGGTCCAGAGGAACTGGAAGATCGCGAAGGAGGCAAGTGCGGGAAAGGACAGCGGCAGCACGATCTTGACGAAGATGTCAAAGTCGCTGGCGCCGTCCACCCGCGCCGATTCCATGATCTCCCTGGGCAGGCCGGCCATGTAGTTGCGCAGCAGGTAAATCGCCAGCGGCAGGCCGAAGCCCATATGGGCCAGCCAGATGCCGACATAGGTCTTGGCCGGCACGCCCAAGAAGGCGCCGACGCCGTTGTAGAGCTTCAAAAGCGGGATCAGCGACATCTGCAGCGGCACGACCAGCAGGCCGACGACCACCGCGATCAGGATGGCACGACCCGGAAACCGCATCCAGGCGAGCGCGTAGGCGCAGAAGGCCGCGACAAGGATCGGAATGATGGTCGAGGGGATCGCCACCGTCAGCGAATTGACGAAGGAGGCGGCGATGCCCTCGGCGCTCAGCACTTCGCGGTAGTTGTCGAGGGTGAAGCGCGGCGGCACGGCGGCGGTGAAGAAGATGCGCTGGCCGCGCGTGCCCTCCATCCTCGTGTCGGAGACGATCTCGTAGCTTCCGTCCGCCCGCACGGTCAGTTGTTCGCCATCGTTGAGTTTTGCCGTCTGGCCCGGCGCGAAGGCGGCGGGCTCGCGGCTCGAATAGCCAAAGGCGGAGACGCTGCCCTTCTGGCCCTCGAGCAGGTTTCCGAAGATCACGAACTTCCCGTCTTTTTCCACCTGGCTCTCGGGCGAGGCGGCGCGCTGGACGAGGTTCTGGGTCGAGGTCGACAGCGCCGTCCACCAGCCGGAGACGGCGAGCTGGTCCTTGTCCCGAAGCGACGAGATCAGCAGGCCCGCCGTGGGCAACGTCCAGAGCGCCACGAGCAGCAGGACGGAGAGGTGGACGACGATCGACAGCGGCGAGCGGGTGGCGCCGGACATTCAGTGACCTCCCGTCTCACGCGTCGCGTTGCGGATGTTCCAGATCATGATCGGCACGACCAGGACCATGATGACCACGGCGATCGCAGCGCCCCGGCCGAAATCGCCGCCGCCGCGGAACATCCAGTCGAACATGAGATTGGCGAGCACCTGCGTCTGCCATTGTCCGTTGGTCATGGCGAGCACGATGTCGAACACCTTCAGCACGAGGATGGTGATGTTGGTCCAGACGACGGCGATGGTGCCCCGGATCTGCGGCACCATGATCTTGAAGAAGATCTGCAGGCCGCTGGCGCCGTCGATCACCGCCGCCTCCAGCGTCTCCTCCGGAATGCCGCGCAGCGCCGCCGACAGGATCACCATGGCAAAGCCGGTCTGGATCCAGATCAGGATCACCATCAGGAAGAAGTTGTTCCAGAACGGCAGCGTGATCCAGGCCTCGGGCGCGCCGCCGAAATAGGTGACGAGTGCATTCAGTATGCCGATCTGCTCGCTGCCTTCGGCGCGGTAGTCATAGACGAACTTCCAGATCACCGCCGCGCCGACGAAGGAGATCGCCATCGGCGTGAAGATCAGGGTTTTGGCAATATTGCCCCACCAGATGCGGTCGGTCAGGGCGGCGATGACCAGCCCTAGGAACGTCGAAACGGCCGGCACCACCAGCAGCCACAGGCAATTGTTGAAGATCGACTGGCGGAACTCGCCGTCACCGAACATCCAGAAGAAGTTGGAGAGCCCGACGAAGTCCCGCCCCGAGCGGTCGTGGAGGCTGAGGCGGACGGATTCGAACACGGGATAGACGAGATAGACGGCAAGCGCGAGCAGCGCGGGCAGCATGAACAGCCATGGCCGGATGGCGCTGGAGATGCGCAGGTTCCGCGACGCCTTCGGGCCGGACAGCCCCTGCGACGGAAAAATGCGGTCGAGAAGCCAGTTGCTGGCAAGGAAATAGAAGGCGCAGGCCAGCACGCCGGCCATCATCGTGACTATGGCGAACAGGAGCTGCGGCATGGTCCCCTACCGATCGGAGTGCTTGCGGCTGCATTGTCGCGCTGCGAGCGGCATTGCACCTCCCGCTCTCCGGACGCCCGGGTGATCCACCGGGCGTCCAACAAAGCACACCAGCTACTTGATGGCGTCCCAGGCCTTCTGGACGCCCGCGGTCACCTCGGCCGACGACTTGCCGCCGACGAAATCCACCATGCCGGTCCAGAAGGCCCCGGCGCCGATTTTGCCGGGCATCAGGTCGGAGCCGTCGAAGCGGAAGGTGGTCGAGTTCAGCAGGATCTCGCCCTGCTTCTTCATCGGCGCATTCGCATAGGTGTCCTTGTTGGCGCTCTTGAACGGCGTCAGGAAGCTCGACTGCGCCATCCAGACCTCATGGGCGATCGGCGTCTTCAGAAACTCGATGAAGGCGCGCGCCGCCGGCGTGTCCTTGGTGATCATTGCCAGCGTCCCGGCGCCGAGAACGGGGTTGCCGAGCTCGGACTTGGCGGCATATGCCGGCATGTAGAAGAAATCGGCATCCTCGCCGACGACTGTCCCCGCCGGGAAGAAGGAGGGGATGAACGAGGCCTGGTGGTGCAGGTAGCACTTCGGCGGCGAGGAGAAGAGGCCCTTCGGGCTGTCGCGGAAATCGGTGGAGACCACCGCGGCGGTGCCGCCGGCGACGAACTTGTCGTTCTTGGCGAACCAGCCGAACTCATCGAGCGCGCCAGTGACGGCGGCATCGGTGAACGGAATGGCGTTGGTGACCCACTTGTCATAGGTCTCCGGCGGCTGGGTGCGCAACATCAGGTCCTCGACCCAGTCGGTGGCCGGCCAGCCGGTGGCCCCGCCCGATCCGAGCCCGATGCACCAGGGCGTGCCGCCATCGGCGACGATCTTCTCG
The DNA here is from genome assembly GCF_003046475.1 of Mycoplana dimorpha. GTDB lineage: Bacteria > Pseudomonadota > Alphaproteobacteria > Rhizobiales > Rhizobiaceae > Mycoplana > Mycoplana dimorpha. The sequence goes on along the minus strand of NZ_PZZZ01000002.1, from coordinate 630,763 downwards.
GTCAGCGCCTTGAGGTCTTCCATGGTCTTCGGCACTTCATAGCCGGCGTCCTGGAAATTCTCCGGCACGTACCAGACGAGCGATTTCACGTCGATCTTGTAGGGCAAGCCAAACAGCTGCGCATTGCCGTTCTGGTCCTTGTAGGTGGCCAGATCGACCCAGGACTGGCCGGCGGCGTAGTTGTCCAGCAGCCACTTTTTCGTCTCGTCGCCGAGCGGTGTCAGGTAGCCCTTCGAGGCGAGGTCGGCGATCAGGCCCGGCTGCGGGAGGATGGCGATGTCCGGCGGGCTGCCGGCCTGCGTGTCGATGACGATCTGCTGCTCGTAGTTCTCGGAGGAGGAATATTTCAGGTCGACGCCCGTCGCCTCGACGAAATAGGCGTAGACGTTCTTGAACAGCGCTTCGTCCTCGCCGCGCCAGGGGCCGAAGATCGTCAGCGTCTGCCCCTTGAGGTCGTAGCCCTTCTTGAACTCCTCGAAGCTCTGCCAGTTGAACCTGGCATCCTCGCCGGGCTTGAACTTCAGGTCGGCCGCGCCGGCGATCCCGACCGTCAGCGACATCATGGCGGCTGCCATCAGCAGGCGTTTCTTCATGTGATTGCCTCCCATCACATGCCCGGCCTGACGCCGGGCTCCTCCAGAATTTCCCCCGTCTACGTCTGTCAAACTGCCTCTAACGCGCAACATTCCGCATGCGCCCTCCCCCGTCAAGGGCATCGCCGGGCCATGCCGCGCTGCATATGCGGCGCAACGCGTTGAGATTTCTTGTTTTCGGGAGGACGCCACGGCCTGGTGGGCGCCCAGTGGTGCCTCAACCGGGCGGTGTGCCGGCGATCACGGGCGAGAACGGCTATTGCGGCGGTCCAGCAGCGCGGAGCCGGAGGGCGGCTGCGCCGCCTTGGCCCGAGGAAGTCGAGGGCAGGATACTCTCCGCCCTCCCCTTCAGAGAGGAAGGCGGGACCGAGGGTCGGGACGGCGTGACGCGCCGTATTCACGCGCCACGCCAGTGGGAGGAGGCAGCCCCTCAAACGGAGCTGGAGGCCCGCCTGCCGCTCAGAATTTCGGCGCCTTGCGGCCGCTCTTGCGATAGGCGGCAATCACGGTGTTGGCCATCAGCATGGCGATGGTCATCGGGCCGACGCCGCCCGGGACGGGCGTGATGGCGCCTGCGACCTTTGCACATTCCTCGAAGGCCACGTCGCCGACGAGGCGCGACTTGCCCTCGCCTTTTTCCGGCGCCAGAACGCGGTTGATGCCAACGTCGATGACGGTCGCGCCGGGCTTCACCCAGTCAGCCTTGACCATTTCCGGCCGGCCGACCGCAGCGACCAGGATATCGGCATTGCGGCAGACCGCGGCGAGATCCTTCGTGCGCGAATGCGCGGTGGTGACGGTCGCATTGGCGTTGACCAGCAGCGCCGCCATCGGCTTGCCGAACAGGTTGGAGCGGCCAATGACGACGGCGTTCAGGCCGGAGAGATCGTCGCCGTGGATGCCGCGCACCAGCACCATGGCGCCCGCAGGCGTGCAGGAGATCAGCCCGCCGTCGAGATCGCCGGTGGCGAGCTTGCCGGCATTGACGACGTGCAGCCCGTCCACGTCCTTCTCCGGAAGGATCGACTGGATGATCGGCTCGGAGTTCAGGTGCTTCGGCAGCGGAAGCTGTACGAGGATGCCGTGGATCGTGTCGTCCGCATTCAGCGTCTGGACCAGCGCCGCCAGTTCCTCCTGCGTCGTCTCTTCCGGCAGCGTGTGCTGGATGGAGGTGAAGCCGCACTCCTTGGCCATCCGGCTCTTCGACGACACATAGGCATGGCTCGCCGGATCGTCGCCGACGATCACGACGGCCAGGCCGGTTTTCACGCCCGCATCCTGCTCGAGTTCGCGGGCGGCGGACTTGACGGCGTCGATCACGGAAGCGGCAACCTGCTTCCCATCAATAATGGTGGTCACTTTATTCTCCCCTCGCAGACTGCGCGAAATCTAACCCCAGGAAATCGGCGGCAATAGCCTTTTAGCGTCCTATGCTGTTCCGAAACGAAATTTGCAAGCAACTCACAAGGCGGATGGGCAACCATGACCCGGCCCTCAGGACGCCGCCGAAGGTCAAGCCCGCCTCGGCGCATGCGAAAGGTAAACAGATCCTGAACGGAATGCGGCGCACTTGAAGGGATGATTTAAGTCCGGCTTCAAGCGAAGCTGATACAGCGAGGCGAAGCCCTGATGGACTGCGCCCGATGACTGACCTGCTGGACCATAGCCGCACACACCCGACCGATCCCTCCTTCCGGCCTTCTGCGGCACGCGGGGCGTATTCGCCTGGCTCCCGCTTGCGGGGCCGGGCATGAACCTTCGGACGAACGGCTCGCTTGTCGCATCGCAGCGCGACATTCTCGGCATACCGGTCTGCGACCTCGACTGGGCCGCAGCCTTCGATTTCGCCGCGCGGGTCGCCGACCTGCCGGTCGGGCAGACGACGATCGCCTTCTTGAACGCCAATAACGCCAACCTGATGCTCAGCGATGCCGAGTACCGGAATGCGCTGGAGCGCCAGCTCGTGCTGCCGGACGGGCACGGCGTCGACATTGCCTCGAAACTTCTTCACGGCCATCCGTTCCCCGCCAACCTCAACGGAACCGACTTCGTGCCCGCGCTTCTGACCTACATGGAGACCCCGAAGCGCATCGCCCTGATCGGTGCGGAGCGGGACGTGCTGCTCAGGGCTGCGGAGAAATTCAAAGCGCACACGCCCTGGCACGAATTCCAGGCTGTGTCCGACGGCTTCTTCGACCGGAGCAAATCCGACGCCGTGATGGCGAAGGTGCGGGAACTGCAACCCGACATCCTGCTCGTCGCCATGGGCAGTCCCGTGCAGGAGAAGTGGATCGACCGGCACGTCACCCCCGGTCATGCACGGCTCGTCATCAGTGTTGGAGCCCTGTTCGACTTCGTGGCCGGGCGCGTGCCGCGTGCACCGGTGCGGATGCGTCGTTTCCGCCTTGAGTGGCTGTATCGCCTGATGCAGGAGCCCCAACGGCTCTGGTACCGCTACATCGTCGGAAATCCGCTTTTTCTCTACCGTGTCGCCCGGTACAAGCTGCAGATCCTGTTCGGCCGGCGCCGCAACGGCAGGGCGTGACTGCGGGGGTCTCCTTGGCGCGGGGCGGGAGCCATGCCGGCGCCACGCGATAGGGGATGGCCAGTTCCGCCCCTGGTCTCACTGCGAACCGGCGGGCCTCGCCGGCGAATCGTTCCTGACGATGGGGGTACCCTTGCGGATGGGCTTTGAGTTGACCTCCGCCTTGGCGATGTAATCGATCTGCTCGACCAGCACCCGATCGATGATCTGCTCGCCAAACCGCGTATTCAGGCCGTCCCTGATCTTCGTGCGGAACGCCTCGACATCGAAGCGGTCGAGATTTTCGATGTCGACCATCCGCTCACCGACCAGCAACGTATAGAGCTCGTCGGTGATCGTCTCGCCGATCGGAACGACCTGCTTTGCCGCCAGGTCACCGTCGGCCGTGAAGGATACCCGCGTCAGGAAATAGCCCTTGACCGCGCCGTCCCGGATAACAGGAATGGTCGTCTGCGTACCCTTGATCAACTCCAGCGCAGCCGCCCGCGCCGCGTCCTCGTCGACCCTGGGCGCCGCTGCCATCTGCATCGAGAAATAGACCGAGGCCAGCGTGATGACGCAGATCCAGACGCCGGTGAGGACGAGCTTGATCACGGCTGGTATCCAAAGCGGAACTGTTCTTGCGAATAGGTGCCGTCCGCCTCCTGCTCACGCACCGCGTCCTTGAGCAACTGCACCACGGCGCGGACCGCTTCCAGATGTGCGGCGACCCGCTGCGCGTTGGCGGCCAGCTTCTCGCGCAGGCTCTTCAGCTGCGAGGCGACGGACTTCGGCATCTCTTCGGGCGTGATGTCGCGCGAAAGCATCGCCAGCTCGTAGAGACAGCGGCTCTTGTGGGCGTTCGATGTCTGCAGGTCGAAATCCGGATCGACGCCGATGCCGGCGTTCTCCGCGTCGACAATCGTCTCGAGCCGGTTCAGTACGGTGCGGATGCGGAGATCGTTTGTTGCCGATTCCATCGTTCTTCCTCCAATCAGGACGTCTTTTTGTTGTTCTCTTCACCGGGCATCAGCTCGGCGAAGGCAGTGCGCTGCATCTCCTGAAGCATGGCCGTAGACACGCGCTGCGCATTCGGATCGATCACGGCGATATCGTTTGTGGCATCCTTCTTGTCGTTGTCCTTCGCCAGGCTTGCGGCAATACCGATGCCGCCGCCCTTGGCGATCACCTCGCCGATCTGTTCGGCCATCATGCCGCGCCAGATCTCGCCGGCCGTGCCCTTGCCGTAGATCTCCTCGCTGTCGGCGGGCAGCATCGACTTGACGAAGTTCTGCAGCACCATGGCCTCGAACTTGCGGTAGGTCTCCGGGATGGCCTTGCCGCCACCAATGCCCGTCGTTGCTGCCGAACCTGCCGTGGCACCGGACGAATCCCGGTTCAGAATACCGACGGCGGTGCCGAAGCCATTGCCCGCGTCCGCAAGGCTCGTCGCCTCAAAGCTGGCGCGGTTCGACTTGAGCTTCGCCTGCGCCTCCTGCACCGATGCCGGATCGGCGGCGCGCAGAACGTCGAGCACCAGATCACTTGGGGGTGAAATCGCCACGTCTCGTTGCCTCTCGAATGTCCGGCCGTGCCGCCGTCATGGCAGGATGCCAGCTGTTGTTCGCGAGGACGCTACGGCACCAATACAGCGGACGGGATCGTCGCGACAATCGGCAGCGCCGCAAGGCTGCATTTCCTCGGGTCGGATTCGACTATCGCTGCTCAACCTTACGGCAGGCTGGCCATGCCGACGCGACAGGGCCGTTAAAGATCGCCAGCATCTCGCCTGGCGACATGCTGGTCGATCAGGTCGTGAATCGCATTGTCCTCGGCTTCGCGCTCCTCCAGGAGGCGTGCCTCCTGCATGCGCTCCTCCAGCCGGTCGCCCTTCGCGCGCTCGCGGACGATGCGCATCTCGTGCATCTGCTGCACGCCGGCGAGCATCGTATCCTTGTGGCGCAGCTTGCCGATCTGTGCGGCGTAGATGCCGGAGAAATTGCGGTGGACCGGATTGAGCGAGCTGATCGCGCCTGCAACCGCGTCCATCGTCTCGGCCACCTCCTGGCGCTGCTGCGTCGTCACCGCCAGGTCAATCTCCGCCATCTGCTCGAGATGGCGCTGCACGGTGACGAGGCGCTTCAACTTGTCGGATCGGCTTTTCATCTACACCTCAACGTCCCTCGAAGACCGGGATGAAGCCGCCGGCAAAGATTTCCAGAAGCGAGGAGATGCCGAAATAGAGCAGGAACAGTCCGCCCATGATGATGTAGGGCAGCGAGATGAAGTAGATCGGCATCTGCGGAGCCAGCTTGTTGATCAGGCCGACGGCGACGTTGAACAACAGGCCATAGATGATGAAGGGGCTGGCGAGGCGCAGCATGATGCTGAAGGTCTGCGCCAGGGTATCGGTGAGCGAGATCAGCGCGCTCTGCGGATTGAAACCGCCCATCGGCAGAGCCGTATAGGAATCCACCAGCGCCCGGAGCACGACGTGGTGGAAGTTCAGCATGAACAGGATCATCAGGCCGGCAAAGCTGATCAGATTGGTCAGCTGGTTCTCCGCTGCCTCCTCGAGGATGTCCTGCGAAGGGGGCGAGTTGAAGCCGATCATCATCGTCAGCGCCGTTCCGGCGAACTGCAGCCCGAGCACGTAGTAGCGGGTGATCAGCCCGATCACCGCGCCGACCATGGTTTCGAACAGAATCACCTGAAGATAGGAGACCGTCGCTCCCTGCGTCTTCGGATAGATCGTGTCCCAGAGCAGCGGCAGTACCGCCATCGATACAGCGACGGCGACGAACAGCCGGACCTGCATGGCGACGCGGGCAGACGAGAAGCCCGGCAGCAGCATGAAGCAGCCGCCGACCCGGCAGAAGGCGGCAAACAGGGCGAGCACCGTCCCCTGCGGATCGGTGATCATGAGATCGAGCCGAGGATCTTGATCTCGATGCCCTTGGCGAGTTCGACGTGGGACAGGACCGGCAATGTGGCAAAGAGGCGTTCGATGATCATGCGCACATAAGACCGGGATTCGGGCGAGGTGACCAGCACAAACGGCGTGCCGCGGTCCAGGAATTCACGGATTACTTTAGTCGCCTGCTCGCTGAACTCCTCAAGCTGCCGCGGATCGATGTCGAACTCGACGACCTCGCCCTTGGCGTCGCGCTTCAGCGCCTGATGGAAGACCATGTCCCAGCGATTGCCGAGGCGCAGCACGCGCAGCACCCCATTCTCGGCGAGATCGCCGCAAAGCTGCTGCGCCATGCGGATACGGACATGCTCGACGATCTGTTCGGTCTTGCGCACATGCGGGGCGAGTTCGGCGACCGCCTCGAGGATGAGATGCAGGTTGCGGATCGAGACGCGCTCGGCCAGCAGCAGCTTCAGCACCGCCTGCAGGCCCGAATAGGACATGTGCGATGAGCAGATCTCGTCGGCGAGCTTGCGGTATTCGGGATCGAGCCGCTCGATCAGGATCTTGACGTCCTTGTAGGACAAGAGCTGCGGCAGGTTGTTTCGGATGACTTCGGACAGATGCGTCAGCACCACCGAAACGTTGTCGATCGGATGGAAGCCTTCGCGGCGCAGGTCGTCGGCGAAGGTCTCGAGGACCGAGACCGCCGGCATGCCGAAGGCGGGTTCGCGGATATCGTCTCCCGGAACGCTCGGCTTGCGGCCGCCGCCGGTCACGACCAGCACCTCGCCGACGCGCACCAGGCTGGAGGCGACCGTCGTTCCATGAATACGGATGTGATAGGACTTGTCGGGGATGGAGATGTCGTCCGAGACCTTGATCTCCGGAACGACGAATCCGTACTGGGTCGCGAACTTCTTGCGCATCTTGCCGACGCGGAAGGCCAGTTCCTGATGGGCGCCGAGGAGCCGCGTCGAAACCTGCTTGCCGAGCAGGAGTTCGATCTCCGCCGTCTTCAGCGCCGCCTTGACGGAGTCCTTGTCGGCCTCCTTCGTCTCCATCGCGGTTTTCGCCTCCTGCTCGCGCTTGAGCCTGTTCTCCTCCTCCTGGCGGCGCGGGATGATCCAGCCGCCGAAGGCCATGACGCCGCCGAGCACCATGAAGGGAAAGAACGGCAGGCCCGGCATCACCGCCAGGAGCGCCATCAGGCCGGCGGCAACCATCAGCGCGCGCGGGTAGCCACTCAGCTGGTTGACGACTGCCTGGTCGGTGGAACCGGGTGCGCTGCCGCGGGAAACCAGCAGGCCCGCGGCAAGCGATACGATGAGGGCGGGGATCTGCGAGACGACGCCATCGCCAACCGACAGCTTGACGAACACGTCGGCCGCTTCGCCGATCTGCATGCCGTGGCGGAAGTAGCCGATGATGATGCCGCCGAAGATGTTGATGGCGGTGATGAGCAGGCCGGCGATCGCATCGCCGCGCACAAACTTCGACGCACCGTCCATTGAACCGAAGAAGGAGCTTTCGTCCTCCAGTTCGCGCCGGCGGTGCTGCGCCTGCTTCTCGTCGATGAGGCCGGCGGAGAGATCGGCGTCGATCGACATCTGCTTGCCGGGGATGGCATCGAGCGTGAAGCGGGCGCCGACCTCGGCGATGCGGGTCGCGCCCTTGGTGATGACGATGAAGTTAACCGTAATCAGGATCAGGAAGACGATCAGCCCGATGACGAAGTCGCCGGACATGACGAGGCTTGCAAACCCGGCGATGACGCCGCCGGCGGCATCATGCCCCTGGTGGCCGTGCGACAGGATCACTCGCGTGGTGGCGATGTTCAGCGCCAGCCGGATCATCGTGGCGATCAGCAGGATGGTCGGGAACGAAGAGAAGTCGAGCGGCCGCTGTATCCACAGCGCCACCATCAAGATCAGCACCGAAAAGGCGATCGAGAACGCGAGCCCCATGTCGATCAGGAACGTCGGGATCGGCAGGAACAGGATCGTGAGGATCGTGACGATGCCTATTGCGAAGGCGACATCCCGGCCGCTCGGATTGACCTTTGGGATGGAGAGTGCCGGTACCTGTGCCATTGTCGTCCCGTCTCGTCATGAGAGGCGCGGCCACCAGGGACCGCAATGCTGCCAGACTCCTAGCCCGCGAAACTTGCGCGAGGGTGGCAGCGCCGACGAACGGCCGACCGGACCTGACGGCCGGTCGCGATCTAGAAACCGGATTCAATCCGGGAGAAGATGATGTCGCTGAAAATGGAGATTTGCGCGCCGATGAAGGGCGCCGAGATCGCCACCGTGATGAGGATCGCAAGAATTTTCGGGACGAAGGTCAGCGTGACTTCCTGAACCTGCGTCAGGGCCTGGATGAAGGCGATGCTGACGCCGACGATCATGGCGGCAAGGACCGCCGGACCGGATGCGACGATCACGGTCCAGATGGCGGCTTGCGCGATGTCGAGGGCGTCGGCCTCATTCATGTCGGATCACTGCACCTTCACACCCGGGCCGATCACGAGCTTCTTGCCCGAATCAAGCGTGGCGACGATGCCATCGGTATACAGCGTCACTTCCTTGACGACACCAGAAATCGTGCCGTCCTCGTTGGTCACGGTGCGACCGATCACAGAATTGGCTTCCTGCAGCGAAGTGCGCTGCAGCAGGCTCTCCAGGTTCTTGTTCGTCTTGATGGTCTGCTCGACCTGGGAGAAGGTGGCGAGCTGCGCCATCTGCTGCGTCGGGTCCATCGGCTCGGTCGGGTCCTGGTTCTTCAGCTGCGCGACGAGCAGTTTCAGGAAACTCTCGTAGTTCAGCGTCGCCTTGTTCGCATCTGTGCCCGATTCTGTGGCCGATACGTTCGGCGTGTAGCCGCTTCCCGCGGCGCCGACCGGCGTTACCATATGGCGATCTCCTTGCGGATGTGCTCCACCGTCGCAGGCGTCAGTTCGTGATCGTTGAGGATGCGATCCTCGATCGGATAAAGGGCCCGGATCGCCTTCAGCGCTTCGAAGGCGCGGCCCTGGGTTACGAGGCCGTCGATGCGCTTCAGCTCCGCCAGCACCTCCTCGTTCTTGAAGCAGTTGAGCAGCATGATCACCGACTTGCGGAAGATTGCCGTCGACTGCTCGGCGCCTTCCGGATTCATGAGGATCATCTGCGCGATGAAGTACAGCTGGCGCAAAGGCGTCGTCGCCTGCTCGGGCTGGAGCACGTGGTTCTCCAGCAGGAACGTGACGTCGTTTAGGAATTCGAGAGCCACCTTCCGGTCGACCCGCAATACCGCCCCGTTGACGAAGATGCGCTCGCCGGACTTCAGTGAGATCCGCAGTGTGCTTTTCATTTTATGCCATCCCTGATGATGGTGGTTATGTCGATGATCCCCTGGAAATTGGTCGATTCGCGTTTGCGGATCCGTTCGACCTCCCCCAAGATCCATAGGGCGATTGAAATGAGATTGGCGCGCAGCTCCTGGTCGAGCTGGTTTTCCGGATTGCCGAGATCCTCGACGAACCGTATCCAGACCCGCCGCGTGTAGTAGGTCGCCTCGATGGCGTCCCGGCCGAAGTCCTTGGCCGCCTGGGCCTTGCGCAGAAGCTCGATCGAACGGTCGAGAACCTGCCGCTCGCGGCTTCTGGAGGTCTCGACGCCATCCTCCATGATCTCGACGTATGAGAACTGGTACATTCAGACACCCTTCATGTTTGCCGTCGCGTCTCTGATCATCAGAGATAATTCACCAGGCTCATTCTCTGCAGCCGCCCCGTCAGCGTGTAGGCGAGCTCGAGCTGCGTCTCGAGCGTCGTGATGCGTGTCGCGGTTTCGTTCGTATCCACCTTCTCAAGATCGTTGATGCTGGTCGTCAGGATCTTCGATTGAGCCTCGAGCGAGATGTTGGCCTGCTTGACCCTGGCTTCCGAAACACCGAGGGTGGAGCGCTCGCCGTCGATGCCGGTGATGGCGGAGCCCATCAGGTTGAGCGCCCGGTCGCTGACCTCCTTGCGCGTCTCGGCGGCCAGGCCGAGATTGAGCAGTTCGTAGCCGATCACCGCGCCGAGCGCGAACTTGCGCATCCCATCGGTGTTGGCGTTAGTCGAGCTCTGGATGACCTCGGAATTGCTGATGCGGCTGGCCATGTTCTGGTCGGATGCGTTCGACCAGTTGGTTGCCCAGGTCCCCGTCGGGGTCGTGTCCATGAACATGGCTTCAAGGTCGGAGACGAAGGACGACATCTGGGCCTTGGTGATGTTCGCCACCTGCGGGTCCGACTGGGGGAAGCCGAAGAAGGTGGAAAACGCCGCGTCGAAGTCCGCCTTGGCCGTCGATCCGGCGGCAAGATAGTTCTGCATCGGCATCACGTCGGTGTTGATGCCGGAAAAGAGGTACTCGCCGCTGAAGGACGTATTGGCAGCGCTGGTGAACAGCGACAGAGCACTGGCGAAGCTTTCCTTCGCCCTGTCGAGTTGCGTGTGCGATTCGGCCCCGGTCAGCGCGACAAGCGTCTCCTGCAACTGGTTGGCCGCTTCCGACATCTGTCCCAGCGCGTGCTGTGAAGCGCTGAGCCGCTGCTGGGTCAGTGCGTTCGTGGCCAGCAGCGAATCCAATCGCTGCAGGTCGCGGTGCAGATTGAGCGTGCGGGCGGTCTTGGCGCCCAGAACGGCGCCAACGTCGGCGTGACGCCCGGTCGTCGTCTCTTTCTGGCGCTGCATGAGCTCCGTCTGGGCTTCGGCGATGGTCCGAAGCAACGTGCTCTGCATGGTCATGTTGGATACGAAGGACGTCTTCATGAGCTTAGCCTGCCGCCTGGAGAAGCGCGGTGATCATCTCGTCGACCGCCGCTACGAGTTTCGCCGAAGCCTTGTAAGATTGCTCGAGATCGAGCAGCAGCGACAGCTCCTCGTCGAGGCTGACCGCCGTCACGTTCTTCAGCGCGTCCTGAGTGCGCGACAGCAGTGCCGCCTTGTCGTCCCGTGCGGTGACCGCGGCGCTGCGCAACTGCTCGACCCAGCCGATCGACGCGGTGGCGAAGTCGAGAATATTGGCGTTCGTGTCGATGGCGCTTGCGACGTCGAACGTCCTGTTCGTCTGGAACGCGGCGGCATACCCCTGCAGCAGCGTGGAGAAGCTCGCGTCGTTGTTGGTGTTCTGGTTGAGGTTCACCCCGTCGCGAAGACGGAGCGGGTTTCCGCCCTTGGCGGTGATCAGGGCCGGATTGACGAGGATCGCTCCGGCGAGACCGTCGGTCAGCGCACCTGGCACGACGGTCGACTGCGTCGGGCCATCCATCCAGGTAAAGAGACCCGGCTGGCCGTTGTCCTGGAACATCGAGATGAGCGTGCGCGCCATCTCGTCGAGCTGCGTCTGGAAGGTCGGAGCGATGTCGTCGCGCAATTGCAGGAGCGCCGACAACGTGCCCCTGGCGCTGGTATTGCCGCCCGAGCCGGCCGGCACTGCTACGCCTTCGATGAATACCTGGTTGCCGGGGACCGTGGCCGTGAAGGTGGCGGTCGGCGCGAACGTGACCGCACGCGGGTAGGTCTCGAACAGAACCGTGCCGTCGCTGGTGTAGAGGGCCACGTCATTGTTGGTGCGAACCAGCGTGCTGACGCCGATGATCTCCGAGATCTGTGTCAGCAGCCTGTCGCGCTCGTCGAGCGCATCATTGACGTCGCGTCCGGCCGCGGTGCCGGCCTTGACCTGGTCGTTGTAGGTCTTGAATTCGGCAAGCAGGCGGTTCAGCTCGGCCACGGAGGTCGCGATGTCCGCATCAGCCTCCGCGCGCAACTTCTGGATCGCCTCGGTGCTGGTGTTGAGCGAGTTGGCAACGTCGACCGCACTGGCGATCACCGTCTCCGCAAGCGAGCGCTCGCTCGGCTTGTCGGCCAGGGCCTGGAGATTGTCGCGCAGGGTGGCAAGGTATTTCGACGTCGACAGCTCATAGTCGTTGCCGCCGAGCATGGTCTTGATGCGCTCGAGACCGGCCAGTGTCGTGTCCTGCGCTGCAGACTTGGAAATGCTGAGCAGGTTCTGCTTCTGCAACGCCTCGTTCTGGGCGCGGAAGGTCTGCACCACCGTCGCCCCGTTATCCGCCGAGGCTAGGACTGCGGCCCGGCGGCTGTAGGCGGGGTTGCTCGCGTTCGCAATGTTCTTCGAAGCGACAGCCGTCTGGATCGCCGTGTTCGAGAAGCTGGACTGGGCAATTTTCATTGCCGTTGAAAGCGACATCGTATCAACCTACCGTTCTATTGCAGCACTCGCTCGCGTCAACGCTTCAGGTTGACGAGAACGTCCATCAGCTCGGAGCCGGTCTGGAAGACCTTCGAGTTGGCCGTGTAGTTGCGCTGGGCCTCGATCATGCTGGTCAGTTCCTCGGCAATGTCGACGTTGGAATCTTCCAGCGCGCCAGAGAGGATCGACCCATATCCGCCGTTGCCGGCATAACCCATGACGATGACGCCGGAGTCGTTGCTCTGCGCATAGACGTTGCCGGGCAGCGGCTTGAGATTGTCCGGGCTCTGCACGTTCGCCATAGCGATGCGGTATTTCGGCTCGAGCTTGCCGTTGTCGTACTTGAGGGAAACAACGCCGTCGCTGCTGATCTCGTAGCCGACCACTTCGCTTGCGGCATTGCCGTTGATCTTGCCGTTCGAGACGTTGAACTCGGCGTTCAACTGGGTGCTGCCGCCGATGGTGATGTTGAGTGCGGCAAAGTTCGCACCGTTGATGGTCTGTGCAACCGTCGCGATCGACATCGGCGAGGTCAACTTGCCGTCGGCGTCGAAGTTCAGCGTCTGGACGCCGGGATCTATGATCGACGCGCCGTTGTATTGCACGTCCAGCGTCCAGGTGTTGTCGGCGGTCTTGGTATAGATGAAGTCCAGAAGACGGGTGTTGCCCTGACTGTCATAGGCGACGAGCGAGGTGGTCTTCGTGTATCCGACCGGCTCGTTGGACGGGAGATTGGAGTCGAGCGCTCCGCCGGTGGAACCGGTGGCGCTCAACGAGCCGGAGGACAGGTTGATTTCGCTGAGCCCATCGAAACCGTTGACGACGATCGTCGGGTCCGCCGTCGACGAATACTGGTAGCCCATCAGCTTGAAACCGGCCGAATTGACCATGCTGCCGTCGTCCATCACCGTGAAGGCGCCGGCACGGGTCAGATACTCGATCCCGTCGGCGCCGGTGACGATGAAGAAGCCCTGGCCGTTGATCGCAAGATCGGTCGCCGAGGTGGTGTAGGTGAAAGGCCCCTGCTGCGAGATCGAATAGCGCACGTCGGTGGTGACGCCGCCGGAATTGTAGGCGCCGCCGGTGGACGGCAGGATCAGCGAGGAAAACTGCGTCGAGGCCTTCTTGTAGCCGGTGGTGTTGGCGTTGGCGATGTTGTCGGCCACCGTGCTCAGGCGGTTGGCCTGAGCGTTCATCCCGGACACGCCGGTTCTCATGGTACCGTAGAGGCTCATGCTGATTCCTCGCTATTCGAATGTCTTGCCGAGAGTAGGGAGCGGGCCTTGCGTGAGGCTGTCTGCCAGTTGCCTCACGAGGCGCTCGCGATCACCGGGCCTGGCGGCCCGGCGCGCAGGTCAGCTCCAGTCGATGCAGTAGCCGAGGAAGCGCTTCGAATCGATCGGATCGAAACCGAGCTTCTTGCGCAGCTTCTTGCGCAGCTTGCTGATGTGGCTTTCGACGACGTTTTCCTCGACGTCCTCGTCGAAGATGCCGTAGATCGCGTTGAAGATCTGGGTCTTCGACAGGCGCCGGCCGCGGTTGGCGACCAAATATTCGAGGATGCGGCGCTCGCGGCGCGGCAGCGGGAACACGGCACCGTCGATCTCGGGGTCGCGTCCGTCCGAGAAAACGCGGATCGGCCCGATGTCGGTGTAGTTGGCGATCGCCTTCAGGCGCCGGCGGATGGCCGCGGCGCGTGCCAGGATTTCACGGGGATGCACCGGCTTGCGAACGACATCGTCGACGCCGCAATCGAAAAAGGCCAGCGTCGTTTCAAGCGAAGGGCTATCGCTGACGGCGATCACCGGCGCCTGGGAACGGTCACGGATCGCCCGCGGCAGTTCCAGCATCTGCTGGCCCTGGCCGATCAGGAAGGCCTCGACGGCCTCGATATCGGTGTCGGCCGCCGAGTTGACCCACTCGCCGAACTCCTTGGGATCGAAGCCCGTCGAGGGAACACCCTCGCGCCCAAACAGTGAAGTATAACCATCCTTAACGAGCTCGCGCTCATCAACCACTACGATCATTCGTCCGCCTCCGAATCAGTGTGGTGCCTCGTTGGGAAGGTGGTACGAATCGCGGGATTCAGCGGCAATTAGATAAAATTACCCGGACTATTTAATAATTGATTAACCTTTGTGGGGCGATTTGGACTACATCTAGTATGCCAGACACAGGAAGCGACTATTTTTTCGTGGAAAAGGTTAACGGTCATGCGCTAGCCTCTTGTGTGCCGCATTGCCTTCCAATTGGCGCCACATTTATCGCCCCGACGCAAATTCAACTCCAGATTGCGTCACTGGCAGAAGGTGCGGGCGTTGTCCGTCCAGCTGCCATAGCCGGTCGCCACGAGGTTGGCGATCACACGGCAGACGTATTTTTTCTGCGCGGGATCATTGTTGGGCCCCGCGTGATAGCGGGCGACGGCCATGGTCCAGGTTTCGTGACGCGCATGAAGTTCGGCCAGGAACCGCGCGGCATATTCGACGTTGCGGCGCGGATCGAGCATTTGAGCCGGCGAGGCGAATTGCGAACCGTGGAAATGGTGGTTGATCTGCATGCAGCCGAGATCGATCAGCGTGGCGCCGCCGGCGCGCGCCTGCTTGAAGCGTGCGAGCGCCTCCCCCTGGCTTGCTGCAAAGTAGGCCTGTCCCTCGATGTTCAGCGCATAGGGCTGCAGCGAGCCCTTGCGGCCGGTCTCTGCCAGGCCTACCGAGTAGAGGATGCCGGCCGGGATCTGGTACTTGGATGCCGCGGCCAGGATTTCACGCTCGCAACTGCCCGCCGAAGCGGCGGCGTCACAGATAGACGCCACCAGTGCCGCGACGCTGGCCAGTGCTATCGAGACCGCCTGCCTGCCCATTGTCATGTACGATTCCTTCGTCTGAGCCCCGGTTGGGAGAGGTGCGCGACTCGCCTCCGCCCTGCCGTCCGTTGCCTTCCCTGGCCTGCTGCTGGCCCGAGAACTGCGCCTGTGCATCGCCCTGCCCCGCTCCGCCGCTACGGTCGGACGGCGACGAGAGCTGCACGCTGACCTGGTCGACGGTGAACCCGTGGCCGCGCAGCGCTCTGACGATGGCCTCCTGGTCGTCGCTGAGGTTGCGATAGGCCTTGCCGGTTTCCACCTTGAGATCGACCACCAGCGCCTCCCCCTGGAGGCGCAGCGTCGCCGTCACGGTGCCGAGATCGATCGGGTGCAACTGGATCTTCAGCGTGTTGACCACCTTGCCGGTCATGGCGGCCGGCCCGTCGGCCGTCTCCATCAACGCGGCAGCCCAGGACGGATCCTGGGCAATGGCGGCCGTGACCGCGGTCGAATTGCCGGTCTGGGCCAGTCCGAGATAGCGGCGCGAATCCAGCACGGCGACGGTCTCGACGCGGGCCGGGGTTCCGCCCGGTTCCCTTGGCGCAGTTGTCTCGCCATTTCCGGAGATTGCGATGTCGACCGGTTTGCCCCTGCCGTCCGACCGGGCTAGGCGGAAGATCCGGTCGGTGCTACCGCTCTCGACAGGCTCCTCCATGACGGCCTCCTCGGCCGAACCAGCGATCGCCGTATGGTGCTCACCGCGTCCGGGCGAACCCGCAGCCCCCGATGAAGAGTCGTCGGGACCGGTTTCGCGCATCTGGCTGGATCTTGTCGCATGACTCGCCACGCCGACCGATGCAGCCGCAGTGGCATCGGGCGTCGCTCCATCGTTGGCAGTCAGAAGGGACAGCAGTCCGTCATAGTCGCTGACCGACACGGCCTCCGTCGCCGCATCGTCGACGCGGTCGCCACCGGCGGCTTCCCCGCTGACGCGATCGCCCGGCGACTTCGACTGCGCCTTGGCGGACCGACCAAGCTGGCTCCCGCGGATCGGATCCGAATCCGGCTGCGTGCCGTGGTCGCCCTGCCGACCGAAGCCCGAGAAGCGATGGCGGTGCGTTTTCGAGGCGTCGATCCCGGCCGTCGACCCGTGGCCTTCCGCGCTCATCGCTCGGTCCTGCCCGGCCGGATGCTCCTCCACAGACGGCTGACCGGCCTCCTCGCGTTCACCGTTGGAGCCCGCCCTTCTCGCAGAACCGTTGCCGCCCCTGGTGGCTTCGAAAGCGTCTTCGAAGCGGCCGGCCCCCTTGCCGTCGCCTTCGCCTTGCATCCGGTCCCGTCCGCCGGGGTGATGGGTGGGGATTTGGCTTGATGCGCCCGTATAGATCGTCGTCAACTGCCTTCCTCCTCCAGAAGTTTGTCGATCGCGTCGAGTTTCGACCGACCGCTTGCAACGTAGCCGTCGAATGCGGGATCGGTCGTTGCTTGCGGCGTCTCTGCCGTCCTGGTGTCCGGTCCGCCGGATTGCCGCGCCCGCCCGGCGTCCACAGCCGTCGGGCTCATGCGCTCGTCTTCCGGGATATCCTCGATCAACCCGGCGGCGGGCGCCGCGGTCCGGCTCGGCAGTTCCGCCCCGTCCGTCGTCACCGGCGGGCGCAAAACCTCTTCCGCCATCACGCGCGCAGCCTCCTTGAGCGCCCGGTCCTTGGCCGAAAGTTCGGCATCGGGGATGGCGATCAGTCTCTCCATCGCCTCACCGACATTCGAAGACGAAATCGATGCCAGGCCCGAATAGAGATCGGCGAGCGTCTTCGGCACTTCTTCGCCCTCGCCAGACAGCGTCTGCGCGCGGTCCGCCGCCAAGGTGGCCAGCCGCTCCTTGCCGGATATGGCCGCAAGGCGGGCCATGCGAAGGTAGACTTCGCGCCGGCGCGGCACATCCATGAAGGACAGTATCTCCAGAATGGTCGCCTCGCCGATATTCTCGAAATTCTCGACCGCCAGCCGAACGAACAGGTCGGCGAACTGGCTGGCATAGGGCGAATGCAGGAAGCGCCGGGCGTATAGTGTCGAATAGGTGACGCCTCGGTCCACCATGCCGTTCTGCTCGGCGGCGTGGATCGAGCGCCGCAGCGCGGCCTCCTCGATGATCGTGCCGGGCGCGATCAGCCGCGCCCAGTCGAAATAGCTCAGCGCGAGCTTCGGATCCTTGCGCAGCACCGAATTGGCCGAGACCAACGCCAGATAGGGGCCGATCGCGAGGTTGCGATACTCGGGGAAGATCTCGGCAAGGGTGCGCGCATTGGTGGAGCCGCGGCCGCCCAGATAGATGCGGACCGCATCGGTGATGCGCGGGTCGAAATGACCGGCCACGTCGCGCCTCACCAGGAACTCGAGCGTCTCCGGGTTTCCGCCGCTCATAGCATAGACGAGCGCCGCATCGACATTGCGCGGATCGGCGTAGATAGAAGCATCAGCCGTGCGCAGCCGCTCGTCGATGGTCGACAGCAGGAAGCGCTGCATCTCCATCGCTGAGTGATCGCCGAGCACGACCGAATCCTGCACGAATTGCAGGGACCGGATCATCTTGTAGGGCGCAAGCTCGTCCGGGTCGCGCCCATGCGCGGATGCTGCGAGCCCGAGGCCCGCAGCAAACACCACGCCAAGCATTCCGAGCCGCCGCCTTGTCCTCATCCGGCTAGCCCTCATCCTGCTGGATCAGGATTTCGATGCGACGATTGGCGTCGGCCAGCGGGTCGGCGGGCACCTTCGGGCGGCGGTCGGCAAAGCCGCTGACCTGGCTGATGCGCTTCTCGTCCAGCCCGCCGCGCACCAGCATGTAGTAGGCGCTCTGCGCACGGGCCGCGGAAAGCTGCCAGTTGTCGCCATTGCCCTTGAAAGGACGCGCATCGGTATGGCCGCGGATGGCGATCGCCCCTTTGCGATCGGCAAGGATCTTGCCGATCTTCTCCATCGCGATCACCATCTCCTTCTTCGGCAGGGCCGAACCGACGTTGAACATCGCCGAGTTGATCTGATCCGTCAGGCTGACGAGCAGCCCGCCCTCGGCCGGCGTCACCGTCAGGCCCTCGGCAAGCTTGCCGAGCGAGGCGATGTCCTGGGCGATTTCCTTCTGCAGCTTTTCGGCTTCCTCGACCGCCTCGGCTGCGGCAGCTCCGGCGTCGGCCTGCTTCGCGCCGTCCTCCGGCTTCTCGCCAGCCATGTCGGCCATCTTGGCCGCAGTGCCGGCGTCGTCCGCCTTCGCACCATCCGGCTTGTCGCCGGACTTCTCGGCCTGCTGGCCCGGAACCGGCTTAGCTACGTTCTCGCTGCCGGCGCTGGTCGCCTGGCTGATCTCGACCTGTTGGGTCCAGAAATCCGGATCGAAGGGGTCGCGATAGGCCTCGCCGCCGGCAGCGCCTGTGGCAGGCCCGGACTCGGCGGCGCCGCCGTCGCCCTTGGCGCTGACATTGGCCTGCTGGCCGACTTCCTGGGCGATCTCCGACAGTACGGAATAGGGATTTTCGAAGAAATCGGCCTGCGAGTACTGCACCTGGTCGCCGGCGGTCGTGCTCTGGTCCTTGCCCTTCTCCGCGCCCTCCGACTGCGAGTCCTTGTCGCCGTCGCTCCGCGACTTTTCCTGGGTGTCTTCGCCTTGCGCCTGCTTGCCCGGCTTCTTCAGCGACTTGTCGGCCGGCTTGTCGTCGGTGAGCTTGATAGGATTGAAATAGGAGGCAACGGAGGCTTTCGTCTCCTCGTTCGCCGCATTGACCAGCCACATGACGAGGAAGAACGCCATCATTGCCGTCATGAAGTCGGCATAGGCGATCTTCCAGGCCGAGGCATGATGCTCGCCCTCGTGGTCGCCGTGGCGTTTGACGATGATGACCTCGTTGCGGCCGTGATGATTGTTGTCGCCGTCGCTCATGCCAGCACCTTGCGGATCGTGTCGGCCCAGGCCGCCATGCGCGTCACCAGGACCGTCTCCCCGAATTCGACCGCAAGGTCGAGGTCATCGGCTTCCTGGTGCCGGAACACCGCAGCCTCGCCCTCGAAATGCGACCTCAACTGTTCAAACAGATGCGTCGGCCCCGTCACCGTCACGACGAAACCCTCGCCACCAGAAAGTCCGGCGCGGACCATCGCCGCCAGGTCGGCGATGGCCTTGCGCGACAAGGCCTCGCCAAGGATCGGCGCCAGCACGTTCGCCGTCTGGCTGGCGACCAGCTCGGCAACCTGCACTTCCATCTGCGCAAAGCGCTGCGCGATCCGTGCGCCGGCCTGCTGGTCGCAGTGGGTGCGCAGTGCAGCCAATTCCGCCGCGTGGGCGAGCCGGAGCGCCTCGAGCTCGTCGTGGTGCCGGCTGGCAAGTTCGGCTTCGGCCTGCGCACGCCCGGCCGCAAACGCCTCAGCGCGCTCGGCTTCGATATCGATCTGCGGCAGTGGCTCGGGCAAGTCGAACGGGACTTCGTCCGCGCCATCGCGCGCATGCGAATGCGGTTGCCGCGGCGGGCTGAAGTCCTTCAGGTATCTGGCAAGCTGCAGGCTCATGGTGCTTTTCCGTTCACTGCGCCTGCCGCCGGCGCGGCTGCCGCACCGCAGTGCCCCACCCGGCATCGCCCTGTTCCGTGCCTCGACCCATGTCCATCCTTCAACGCCGCTGCCTTATCTTTTCGGGGATCCGCGCGTCCGACGCCCGCCGGCTGGCGCACAATCCCACTGCAGCCTTCGAGACTAGATCGCCAAACTTGTGCGAGGATGAAGGTCTTGGGCCGCGCCAGGGCAAATCGCGCGGCCCAAGCGTCCCGCCGCGCCGATGTCCATGACGCGCCGGTATGCTTGCGCCGAAGGTCACCGACCTTCAGCGGTGCCCGATCGGCACTACTGCCGGAAGAGCTGCAGGATGTTCTCGGAATTGGTGTTGGCGATCGACAGCGACTGGATGCCGAGTTGCTGCTGCGTCTGCAGGGCCTTCAGACGGGTCGACTCCTCGTTCATGTCCGCGTCCACAAGACGGCCGATGCCCTTGTCGATCACGTCGATCAGGGTGGAGACGAAACTTTCCTGCATGTCGATGCGGCTCTGGATCGAGCCGAGGCTCGAGGCGGCGCTCGTCATTGCTTCGAGCTGCAAATCGACGAACTGGACCATGGCGTCGAGCGCGTCCTCGGGGGTGTGCGGCCCCGGCGGCAGCGCCGTGTCCAGCACGCCTGCGACGGCTGCGAGGTCCTTGATGTCGAGGGTCGAGACGGAAAAGCCGAGTGCCGTTCCGGGCGCCGCACCCGCCGTCGCTTCCTTGTCGAGGATCCCGAGCTTGCCGCCACTGAGGTCGAACAGGACGGAGCTGCCGTTGAGCGGATAATCCACCGTCGTCACTGCGACGTTGCCGGAAGAATTGCGGATGAAGGAGGCCACCACCTGCTTGTTGACGGTGACCGGCGCCGGCGGCGTTCCGCCGTCGCTTATCTTCTCCTGCAGCCAATTCTCGCCGGAGAAGGAGGCCGATTCGGAGATGCTGGTCAACTGCTGCTGCAGTTGTTCGATTTCTTCCTGGATCTTCGAGCGGTCCACGCCGACGCCGTAGGCGGCGACCAGCTTCGCCTTGATCTCTTTGACCACCTCGATGGCGCTTTCCATGGCGGCGTAGGCGGTATCGACCTTCGCGGCGCCGAGACCGAGTGCATCCTGGACGGTGGAAAGTGCGCGGTTGTCGGAGCGCATCGTCGTGGCGATCGACCAGTAGGCCGCGTTGTCGGCGGCGGTCTCGACGCGCATGCCGGAGGAGACTCGAGCCTGGGTGGTCTCGAGGCTTCTGTCTATGGAACGCAGAGTCTGAAGCGCGGCCATGGCGGCCGCATTGGTCAATATGCTGGACATCTGAAACGCCTTGGCTGGAAAATCTGCTTCAGGCCGGAGTGGCAACCGGCAACGGCGGAGCTGCGTCATGCGCGCTGCCGCCAACCGTTTGCCCTGGGCGACAGTCCGTCGTTCTACTAACGAAGGGTTAACGAGAAATGGTTAACGAATGGTTAACGCCATTAAGGCTCTATTAGGCTTTGTGACGGTTTTGTAAATATTCGACAATCCGGCAAGCTTGGCGCAAGGCGGGCGAGTGGATGAGCACGGTTGTCGTTCACCATGACAAACGCAAAATCCGCGGTCCCTTGCGGAACCGCGGATTTTCTCCTTCAGGGCGGGACGAAGTCGCCCCCTAGCCCGGGACGCCGCTTACTGACGGAAGAGCTGGAGAACGTTCTCCGAACTGGTGTTGGCGATCGACAGCGACTGGATGGCCAGTTGCTGCTGCGTTTGCAGCGCCTTGAGTCGCGTCGACTCTTCGTTCATGTCCGCATCGACGAGGCGGCCGATGCCGGAGTCGATGGAATCTGTGAGGCTCGCGACGAAATTTTCCTGCATTTCGATGCGCATTGCGATCGAACCAAGGTCGGCACTGGCGCTAATGACAACCTCGAGAGCCTTGTCAACGGCGCTCACCATGACGTCGAGTTCATTATTGGTCAGAAGTGTAATGTCTACCGT
The DNA here is from genome assembly GCF_003046475.1 of Mycoplana dimorpha. GTDB lineage: Bacteria > Pseudomonadota > Alphaproteobacteria > Rhizobiales > Rhizobiaceae > Mycoplana > Mycoplana dimorpha. The sequence continues at coordinate 609,150 of NZ_PZZZ01000002.1, read as the reverse complement.
ATCAACCGACTCCGGTGCCGGGATGTCGATTGCCGGGGTGTTGCTGGTGTCAACGCCGTAGTAGATCGCGGCACCGTCGTAATGGAGCGCCTCCTGGCCCGTTCCGGTCACGTCGACAGCCCGCGCCCAGGTGTTGCCGCTTACCTGAACGAAGTAGTCGCCGTTGGTGATGACCGTAACCCCGCCGACGATCAGGTCAGCGGTCGCTTGCGCAAGCTGCGTCGTTGTGGTTCCGACGGTGTTGGTGGTGAAGGTCGCTCCTGCGGCGATCAGCTGGTCGATCGTATATGCCGCAACCGTGTGCTCCGCGCCGACGCCGCTCGTATTTACGGTTAGCGTCACGGCGTTCTGGGAAACATTGAATACTCTGTCGAGGATGCCGTTTTTGTTTCCAGACGTATCGAAAAGAACGGTGTCTGCACCGAGATTATAGTTGATCTTCTTGACCGAGACGCTTCCATCGGCTGCTCGCACGAAAGAGCCGACAACGCTTTTCGTCACTACTGTCGCAGGAGTGGTTATGTCGGCCTGAAGCCAATTTTCGCCGGAGAAGCTTGCAGCCGAGGCAATCGTCCGCAGTTGCGCCTGCAGCTGTTCAATTTCTTCCTGAATCTTGGATCGATCAACCCCTTCTTCCGTCGCGGCGACCAGCTTCGCTTTGATTTCCTTCACGACTTCGACAGCTGTCTGCATTGCAGCATAGGCTGTGTCGACCTTGGCGGCGCCCAGCCCGAGAGCGTCCTGAACGGCGGACAAGGCCATATTGTCAGAGCGCATGGTGGTCGCGATCGACCAATAGGCAGCATTGTCGGAGGCGGTGCCCACGCGGAGACCACTGGAGACCCGCGACTGCGTTTCTTCCATTTTCGTGTCGATCGAGCGGAGGGTCTGCAGTGCAGCCATCGCTGCGACGTTGGTCAAAATGCTGGTCATGATGATTTGCCCCTGGATTGGCTAGATGAGGGACATCCCGGAAGCGCCGGGCACGATGGTCTGGCCTGATGCCGTTAACCGCTGCTTCGTCTTGGTTAACCCATCGTTACGATGAGCGCAGTTAAGCCGGCGATGGTTAACAAATCTTAAAGAGCGTTTATGAAGTTTAACAATGCGCAAAAGCCGCCCTTGGGGGGCGGCTCTCGATTTCGTGAAATATCTTAACGATTAACGGAAGAGCGTCAGGATGTTTTCCGAAGCGGAGTTGGCGATCGACAGCGCCTGGATGCCCAGCTGCTGCTGGGTCTGCAGGGCCTTGAGGCGGGTCGACTCTTCGTTCATGTCGGCGTCGACGAGACGGCCGATACCGGAGTCGATCGATTCGCTGAGCTTCTTGACGAACTCTTCCTGCATGTCGATGCGCATGCCGATCGAGCCGAGGTCGGCGGCAGCGCTCGTCATGTCGGTGAGGGCCGCATCAACGCCGGAGATCAGGGCGTCGAGGTTGGCGTTCGAAATGCCGATGATGTTGATGGTGGCGACGGAAAACGGTGCGGCAATATTGGTGGCCGGCGCAGCGGCGGTATCGATACCGTAGTAGGTGCCGCCTTCGTCGTGAACCGCTTCCTGTCCGGTGCCCGTGACGTCGACAGCTTCGACCCAGTTGTTGTCGTCGATCTTGACGTAGAAGGTACCTGCTACGTCAGCGAGCTGGGTCGTCTTGCCACCGACCGTGTTGGTCGTGAAGGTGGCGTTCTGTGCAATCAGTTCGTCGACCGAGTAAGCAGCAACGGTGTGTTCGGAGGAAACGCCATCGGTGTTGACCGATACGGTGACGCTCTTCTGCGAGACGTTGTATTGCTTGTCGAGGATACCCAGGTTGTTGCCCGAGGTGTCGAACAGCACGTTGCCGCCGGTCAGTGCGTAGTCGACCTTCTTGACGGAGACATGGCCCTTGTCGTCGCGAACGAAGGAGGCCACGACGGACTTGGTGGTCGAAACGCTCAGGTCGGACTGCAGCCAGTTCTCGCCCGAGAACGAAGCGGCAGCAGCGATCGAGGTCAGCTGATCCTTCAACTGGTCGATTTCTTCCTGGATCTTGGACTTGTCGACGCCGTCTTCGGTGGCGGCAACGAGCTTGGCCTTGATTTCCTTGACGACTTCAATGGCCGATTCCATACCGGCATAGGCGGTATCGACCTTCGCGGCGCCGAGACCGAGAGCGTCCTGCACGGCGGAAAGCGCCATGTTGTCCGAACGCATGGTCGTGGCGATCGACCAGTAGGCGGCGTTGTCGGCAGCTTGACCGACGCGCAGACCGGAGGATACGCGAGCCTGGGTCTCTTCCATGCCGGAGGCGATTCCGCGCAGCGTCGAAAGCGCAGCCATGGCTGCGACGTTAGTCAGAATGCTAGTCATTTCGTGGGTGCCCCTTGAATGGCTGATGTGTGAAGGGACATTCCGGACCGTACCGGGAGCCGGCGCACAGCGTCATGCTTGCTAACCCGTTAATTTTCAAGGTTAACTCGCCGTCTCGATGAGGCTTAGCTAACCCATGGTTGGTTAATGAAGCACTAAACGGACCCGCCAAATGGCACAGCCAGTGATTTTATTTTGCACCTTTCGCGTGTGCGCGCGCGTGCCAGAAGATGCTTAAAGAATGATGAAGCCGCACCCGTTTCCGGGTGCGGCTCGTTTGCCGTCATGCCACGAATGTGCCGTCCGATTAACGGAAGAGCGACAGAACGTTCTGCGAGTCGGAGTTGGCGATCGACAGAGCCTGGATGGCCAGCTGCTGCTGCGTCTGCAGAGCCTTGAGGCGGGTGGACTCTTCGTTCATGTCGGCGTCGACGAGGCGACCGATACCCTTGTCGATCGATTCGCTCAGCTTCTTGACGAACTCTTCCTGCATGTCGATACGCATGCCGATCGAACCAAGGTCGGCAGCAGCGCTCGTCATGTCGGTAAGGGCCGCGTCAACGCCGGAGATCAGGGCGTCGAGCTGAGCAGGGTTCATGCCGACGATATTGATGTCCTTGATCGAGCTCGGAGCGGACACGTTGGTGGCCGGGGCAGCGCTGGTATCGATACCGTAGTAGGTGCCGCCTTCGTCGTGAACCGCTTCCTGGCCGGTGCCCGTGACGTCGACAGCTGCGACCCAGTTGTTGTCGTCGATCTTGACGTAGTAGGCACCACCGACGTCAGCGAGCTGGGTCGTCTTGCCACCGACCGTGTTGGTCGTGAAGGTGGCGTTCTGTGCAATCAGGTCGTCGACCGAGTAAGCAGCAACGGTGTGCTCGGAGGAAACGCCATCGGTGTTGACCGATACGGTGACGCTCTTCTGGGAGACATTGTAGGTCTTGTCGAGAATGCCCAGGTTGCCGCCCGAGGTGTCGAACAGCACGTTGCCGCCGTTCAGCGCGTAGTTGACCTTCTTGACGGAGACGTTGCCCTGGTCGTCGCGAACGAAGGAGGCCACGACGGACTTGGTGGTCGAAACGCTCAGGTCGGACTGCAGCCAGTTTTCGCCCGAGAACGAAGCGGCCGAGGCGATCGAGGTCAGCTGATCCTTCAGCTGGTTGATCTCTTCCTGGATCTTGGACTTATCGACGCCGTCTTCGGTGGCGGCAACGAGCTTGGCCTTGATTTCCTTGACGACTTCAATGGCCGATTCCATACCGGCATAGGCGGTGTCGACCTTCGCGGCGCCGAGACCGAGGGCGTCCTGCACGGCGGAAAGCGCCATGTTGTCCGAACGCATGGTCGTGGCGATCGACCAGTAGGCGGCGTTGTCGGCGGCTTGACCGACGCGCAGACCGGACGAAATACGGCTCTGCGTGTCTTCCATGTTGGAGGAGATGGAGCGCAGCGTCGAAAGCGCTGCCATGGCGTTGGCGTTGGTCAGGATGCTGGTCATGTTACTGTCCCTTATTACGGAATACTACTGGTGGGACATACCGGACTTCTTAATACTACCGGCTACTACAGATCGGCCTCATGCCACTTGGCTCCTGAGATAACATTTCGGAAACCAAACCTGTCGTGTGCGACCGAAACTAGGTTCGGATTCTTGCCAGGTTCTTAATGGTGGCAGGCAGATTTCGAGCCGAGCAGGGCCATAGTTAATGGAATGCTCCGTGCAACAAAGTATAAACCAAGCAAATTAACCACGATCAAGAGTCAACGCCTCCTGCATGGCCAGTGGGCGTGCCGGAGGAGCGAAAACGGCGACCGGATGACACGAAAAATCAGCTGAACGAGCGCACCAGGCTGCCGACCAGCAGGTTCCAGCCGTCGATCAGCACGAAGAACAAGATCTTGAAGGGCAGCGAGATCGTCGTCGGCGGCAGCATCATCATGCCCATCGCCATGGTGATGGTGGCGACGATCAGGTCGATGACGAGGAAGGGCAGAACGACCAGGAAGCCGATTTCGAAGCCGCGGCGGATCTCCGAAATCATGAAGGCCGGGATGACGGCGCGCAGGTCGACCTTGTCGTCCTCGACCACCGTCTGCCCGCGCTCCTCGGCGAGCGAGACAAAGAGCTGCAGGTCCTTGTCGCGGGTGTTGGCGGTCATGAAGGCGCGGAACGGCTCGGCGACGCGCTTGGCCGCCTCCGTCTCGTCGATCTGGTTGGCGAGCAACGGCTGGACACCGCTCTCCCAGGCACGGTCGAAGGTCGGCGCCATCACGTAGAAGGTCATGAACAGCGCAAGGCTGACGAGGATCATGTTCGACGGCGTCGTCGCCAGCCCCATGCCGGAGCGCAGGATCGCAAAGGCGATCACGAAACGCGGGAAGCTCGTCACCATGATCAGGATGCCCGGCGCTACCGAGAGGACGGTCAAGAGCCCGAAGGTGCGGATGATCCAGGAGGCGACGGAGCCGTCGATCGGCGTGTTGAGAAGCTGCGCCGGCGTCTGCTGCGCAAATGCAATGGTGGTCATCGCCAGCAGGGCAACGAAGGTCGTCGTCAGAAATCGAATCATTCGATCACAAAGGTCCGGAACATGATGTTCGTTACGCGGCCTTCAGAGCGAAGGTCAACCCGCTCCTTCAGGTCGTCCCGGAGATATTGGAAGCCGCGCGGCCCTTGGATCTGCTGCAATGACACCGTGCGCATGTAGGCCATGATGTCCTGGTGGATCGCCTCGGCGAGCACCGGGTCCGGCGCGCCCTTAAAGGCGAGCGCCACTTCCATGCGCACGAGGTTGTCGGCCGGATAGGCGAGATTGCTGGTGAAGGGCTCCAGCGCGATGATGCCGTTCTCTTCGGTTGCAAGGCGCGGGATTTCGCCGTCCTTACCCGTCTTGCCGGCCTGTTCGCCTTCCGGCGCGACGGCCGTCGCCTCGGCTTCGGCAGGGGCCGGCGCCAGCATGTTGCCGACGAACCAGCCGCCGCCAGCGGCGACGACGCTGAGGCCCGCGACGATCGCGATGGTGACGATGGGCGAGGCCTTCTTCGGTGCCTCGCCGCCCTGGTCTACGTCCGCCATGTCCGTGTTCCGCTCCTGATTCGTAGACGCCGGTCAGATCGGCGAGAAGAGGTCCACGACCTGCTGACCCCATGGCGGCTGCTGCACCTCGGTCAAGCGGCCGCGGCCGCCGTAAGAGATGCGCGCCTCGGCAATCTTCTCGTAGGAGATCCGGTTGTTCGAATCCACATCCTGCGGCCGCACGATGCCGGCGACATTGAGGATGCGGAGTTCGTGGTTGACCCGTACCTCCTGCGAACCGCTGATCAAGAGGTTGCCGTTCTCGAGCACGCCGGTGACGACGGCTGCGACCATAAGGCTCAAGCGCTCCGAGCGCTCGGTCTTGCCATCGCCCTTGGTGCTGGTCGAGGAGCCGTAGTTGAGGTCTCCCTTGGTGTCGATACTGGCGTCTTGCGTCTGCCCGCTGATGCCGAAGTTCATGCCGCTCTTGTTTACCCGGCTGCGGTTGGTCTTGTTGTCGAAGGCGGCCTCATCGTTCAGGCGGATCTTGACGGTCAACACGTCGCCGACGTTGATCGCGCGCAAGTCCCTGAAGAGGTTCGCCTGCGCATCACTCCAGATCGAATAGCCGGCCATGCGGTTGTCCGGCTGCTTTGGATACAAAGCCATCTGCGGCGTCTGCGCGTATTGCAGGCCGCTGCCGATCGGGCTCATCGATGGCGCCCGGCCGATTTCCCTGACGGCCTGGTTGGCGCAGCCAGACAGCAGCGAAGTTGCCATCATGGCGAGTGCGAGCTTCTTCATGACGGGTCCTTCGAGGTGTTCGGGTCGGCGGCGCTGGCGATGATGCTGGCGAGCAAGGCGGCCTTGTCGGGCTGCATTTCGCTGAGTATCAGGCTGGACATGCGCGGATTGAGTTTCATGACGATCGCCGAGGCGATCTCGGGATTGATCTTCTGCAGCTGGGCTGCGGCCGCGTCGGGCTTCATTTTCTTGTAGATCTCGATCAGGCCGGCCTCGGCGACCTTAAGGAAATCGTTGCGCCGCTTCAGCCAGTCCTCGTATTCCGCCCGCCGCTTCTCGAGCATTGCGATGCGGCCGTCGACATCCTTCTGCAGGCTTTCCAGCTCCTGCTTCTGCAGCAGGTAGCGCTGGTCACGCGCCTTGTCGGAGATGTTGGTGCAGAACTCGCGGATCTCGTCTGCCGTCGCCTTGCTGGTGACGATCACCGGGCGCTCCTCGGCAAGCGCGCCGGGAATGGCGAGCATGAGTGCGGCCGCCGCCGGCAGCAGCACCGGGCGCAGCTTGCGGAAAAGGGAAAGCCGTTTTTGCCTGATCGTCATTGCAGCACCAGTTCTGCCTGAAGCGCGCCGGCGGACTTGATCCCCTGCAGGATCGAGATGATCCCGTCGGGTTTCACGCCGATGCTGTTGAGCCCAGAGACGAGGGTGCGGAGATTCGGGCCGTTCAGGATAGCGACGGTGCCGCCCTCCTGCTGGGCGACGATGTCGGTGTTCGGTTCCACCGCCGTCACGCCACGGGAGAATGGCTCCGGCTGCACCACCTGGGGCATCTCCGTCACCTGGACCGTCAGCGTGCCATAGCTGACCGCCACCTGAGAGATCCGCACATCCTGACCGATCACGATCGTGCCGGTGCGCTCATTGATGACGACACGCGCGGGCACGTCGGTCTCGATCACCAGGTTTTCGATATCCGCCATCAGTCGGGCCAGGTCGGCACGCTTCGGCTTCGAAACGTACACCGCCTGCGAATCGCGGGCGTCGGCGATCGGGCCGCCAAACCGGGCCGCGGCGAAGCGGTTGATCGCATCGGCCATTCCAACCGCGGTGGAGAAGTCCGGGTTTCGCAGCTGCAGCACCAGGTCGCCGCTGTCCTTGAAACGGGCCGGCAGTTCGCGCTCGATGATTGCGCCGTTCGGAACGCGGCCTGCGGTGGTGACACCCTGCTGGATCGACGCGGCATCGCCTTGCGCGTTGAAGCCGGTCACGACGACAGACCCCTGCGCGACCGCATAGATCAGCCCGTCGGCGCCGGAAAGCGAGGTCATCACCAGCGACCCGCCGCGCAGCGACGTCGCGTCACCCAGGGACCCGACCGTCACGTCGATGCGGCTTCCGGGGCTGGCGAATGGCGGCAGCGTCGCCGTGACGAGCACGGCTGCGACGTTGCGCGCGCGCGACCGCTCGCCCTCGGTGTTGATGCCGAGATTCTGCAACATCGATTGCAGGGATTGTTCGGTGAAGGGCGAGGAGCGCAGGCTGTCGCCGGTTCCCTGCAGTCCGACGACGAGACCGTAGCCGATCAGCTGGTTGTCGCGTCCCGCCTGCAGGGATGCGACGTCCTTGATGCGCGCGGCCGAATGGGCCGGCGCAACCGTAAGAGCGAGCCCGACGACGACGCCCAAGAGGCGCGACAGGAGCGGTCTGATCATTTTGCCACCACGTGCACTGTATGGTCGCCCATCACGGTTCCCGAGACGATGACGCCCGAATCCATGTTGCGGACCTTGATGAGGTCGCCGACGCCGGCGTCTTCGAGCGGCATGCCGGACGCAGAGATTGTCAGGGGGCCGTTCTGGAAGACGAGCCGGACGGTCTTGCCGCGCGCCACCGCAAAGGGCTCTCGCAGTGCCGAGACGAGAATGATCCGCCCGGCCAGCAGCGTCTTCTTCGTGACCAGTCCGCTGACGGCATTGATCTCCTCGGCGAAGCCCGGGGCGATGTTGGGATTGGTGACCTCCACCTCTTCGAGCTGCGTCGGGTCGAGCTGCTCGCCGGGATAGATGGTTCGCTTCGGCACGACCGCATAGCGCACCTGGGCAACGGCAGGAGCTGCGTCCAGTCCGACCGCGACGCCTGCAAACGTCAGGGCGAGGAACGCGGCGAACGTTCTCGCCCTTCCGTTCGTTTTCTTCCCTGCGCTCGTCTGTTTCAGGCGAAACATCATGTTTCCCTCGTCTGCTTCAGATTATCGGAGGTTCTTGCTCACAACGGCCGCCATCTCGTCCGCCGCCTGGATGATCTTGGAGTTCATCTCATAGGCGCGCTGGGCCGAGATCAGGTCGGTGATCTCCTTCACCGGATCGACGTTGGAGGCCTCGAGATAGTTCTGCTGCATGTAGGCGATGCCGTTCTCGTCCGGCGCGCCGACGGTTGCAGCCCCCGAGGCTTCGGTCTCACGGAAGAGGTTCTCGCCGAGCGGCTCCAGGCCGGCCTCGTTGACGAAGGTCGCCAGCGTGATCTGGCCAAGGTCCTGCTGCTGGCCGCCGACGGTGGCGAAGACCTGGCCCGACCGGTTGATCGTGATGTCGGTCGCATCGGCCGGCACGGTGATCCCCGGAGCGACCGCGTAACCGTCGAGCGTGACGAGCTGGCCGTCGGCATTGGTGTTGAAGGCGCCCGAGCGCGTGTAGAGGATCGTGCCGTCCGGCGCCTCGATCTGGAACCATCCGCGCCCGACCAGCGCGATGTCGAAAGAGTTGCCGGTCTGCGTCAGGCCGCCCTGCAGATGCAGGTTGCGCACCGCGGCGGTCTTGACGCCGAGGCCGATGATGGCGCCTTCCGGCACGATCGCCGTGTTGGCGCGGTTCGGCACACCCTGGGCCCGCTCGGTCTGGTAGAGCAGGTCGGAGAATTCGGCCCGCGCCCGCTTGTAGCCGGTGGTGTTGATGTTGGCGATGTTGTTGGCGATGACCTCGAGATTGGTCTGCTGCGCGTTCATGCCGGTTGCGGCGATGGCAAGAGCTTTCATGGCACGGTCCTCAGATCTGCATGCGGGCGACTTCGAGATAGGCGGTCACGACCTTGTCGCGGATCGAGATCGCCGTCTGCAGCGCCTGCTCGGCGTTCATCACCGCGTCGACGACTTCGCGCGTGCTCGCCTTGCCCTGGATCGCCTCGAAGGATTTCGTTTCACTCAGCTTCATCGCGTTGACCGCATCGGTCGCCACGTCGCCCAGAACCGCGGCGAAGCTCATCGGCGGCTGCGCCGCCGGCTGCATTGCCGTCTGTGCCGCGCTGCCGGCGATGGAGGTTTCCATCGTGGCGCCGGCCGGACCCGATGTCGTAAAGAGCGAGGATACGCTCCGGACCTGTTCAATCATTGCGATGCCCTCAGAAGGTCGATGGTCGCGCTGATCAGGTCGCGCGACTGCTTGATGCTTTGCAGGTTGGCCTCGTAGGAGCGGTTCGCCTCCCGCATGTCGGCCATTTCGACCAGCACGTTGACGTTCGGGATCTTGACCATGCCCTTTTCGTCAGCCGCCGGATTGCCCGGGTCGAATTCGGCCGAAAAATCGCTCTCGTCCTCGGCAAGGCGATCGACCTCGACCAGCGCGGCACCGCTGGTGCGGTCGAGCTCGGAAACGAAGGTGATGGTCTTGCGGCGATAGGGGTCGGCGCCGGGGGCATCGCCCGTCGAGCGGGCGTTGGCCAGGTTTTCCGAAACGATGCGGATGCGGGTGGACTGCGCCTCCAGACCGGAGGCGGCGACCTTCATTGAAGCGACAAGCGGATCCATTGTTATTTCCTGACAGTCATCAGCATCATGCGATGAAACGCCTTGACGAGGCCCGCGTTGAGCTCGAACTCACGCTTGACCTGCCCCTGCTTCATCAGTTCCTCGGCCAGACCGACCGAATTCCCGGAGATCTGCACGCCCACATCCTCGTTCGGCTCGACATCGGTGATCTCGCTGCTGAGGCGCGCTTCGGTGAAATGCGCGGGATTGGTGGCGGCCATCCGGATGCCGGTGTTCTCGAGCACCGACTGGAAGGGCGTCACGTCCTTGGCCAGATAGCCGGGCGTGTTGGCGTTGGCGATGTTGCCGGCAACCACTGACTGGCGCACCGAGAGCCATTCGGCCTGTCTGGAAGCCAGTTCGAAGAATTGAATTGGTTGCATGACGACAAGCTCCATCCTTGTTCGACCGGAACCTATGGCGTCAATCTTGCGTGGGACTTGCCGGCCTAGCGTTCCTCGCATTTCGGCCGATTTGCCTCAAAATCGAGGCTCTTCAACGCGAAAGCCGCCGGGTTTCTCTCCGGCGGCTGTCGACTGCAGGACGGTGCGATCAGGCGAATCAGTTTCGCTTGTAGACGTCGCCGGTGGAGGTCACGATCACCCATTCACCGTCGCGCTGCTCGAGCGTCGCCAGCCGGCTGTTGTCCGGCAGGATGGAGCCGACGCGAACAATGTACATGCCCGTCGCGTCCTCGATCAGGGCCCGGCCGTTGGCGACATGCATCAGCCGGAAGCTGGCGGCCGGGGGAAGCGGTTGGTCACGCGCGCCCTCCGGCGTCGCGCCGGTCTTGTTCTCATTGCCGAGGTTCGGCACGGTCGCCGTCCTGATCGGATCGATTCCACGCTCCGGCGAGTCCTGGTCGTCATCGATCATGGCCGACGGCGAAACGCTCATCACATCGCGGGCGGGGGAATCGGGGAGGTCGCGCCTGTCACCCTTCCAGAGCGGAACGGAGAAATCCTGCGGATGCAGGAAGACGTACCAGGGGAAGAAGGCGGCGCCTGCCGCCAGTGTCACGCCGGCGACGGTCAGCACACGGTCGCTCAGGTTGCGTTGATCGCCGTCCCGCCGCCTCAACGCCGGCACCACCTTGTCCGCATCATAATCGGTCATGCTCAACCTCTTGCCCTCGCATTAGGAACACCGCCCGGCTGGTTCGCCGGCGCGTTGCGCAGCGCCAGAGCCAGGTCGGCAAACGAATCGACCGCCACACCGTCGGCCGGCGTCTGGCGCAGCACGTCGTAGATGACCGGTACCTGCCTGATCGCCATGTCGAGGTCGGCGTCGCTGCCGGGGCGGTAGCCGCCGATCAGGCGCAGGTCGCGGGTCTCTTCGTAGCGGTGGATCAGCGCCTTCAGCCGCGCCACCAGTTTCTCCTGATCCGGCGTCCAGGCCTTGCGGGCCAGTCGCGAAATCGACGACAGCGGATTGATCGGCGGATATCGGCCCTCGTCGGCGAGGCTGCGCTCCAGCACGATATGGCCGTCGAGGATGCCGCGGGTCGAATCGGCGATCGGGTCGTTGTGGTTGTCGCCGTCGACGAGGATCGAGATGATCGCGGTGATCGTGCCCGTCCCCTCCTCTCCCGGGCCGGCACGCTCCAAGAGGCGCGGCAGCTCCGTGAAGACCGAGGCCGGATAGCCACGCGCCACCGGCGGCTCGCCGGAGGCGGTCGCCACCTCGCGGATCGCGTGGGCAAAGCGGGTGACGCTGTCGACGATCAAAAGCACGTTGTCGCCCTGATCGCGGAAATGCTCGGCGATCGTGACGGCCGTGAGCGGCGCCATCTTGCGCAGCATCGGGCTTTCGTCACTGGTGGCGACGACCGCGACCGACTTCGAGAGGTTGTCGCCGAGCGTGTCCTCGATGAATTCACGCACCTCGCGGCCTCGTTCGCCGACCAGCGCGATCACCACCTTGTCGAAGGCGTCCGCGCGCGCCAGCATCGACAGCAGGGTCGACTTGCCGACGCCGGAGCCGGCGAAGATGCCGAGACGCTGGCCGAGGCAGAGCGGCGCGAAGATGTCGATGGCGCGGACGCCGGTGGTAAAACCGGTCTCGACGCGCCGGCGGGTCATCGACGGCGGCGCGGTATTGGAGATCGACCGACGCACGTCGCCCTGCGCCAGGGACCCGCGCCCGTCGATCGGCTCGCCAAGCGCGTTGATGGTGCGGCCGCACCATCCCGCCGTCGGCGCTATCCGGAAGGCCCCCTTGCGGATGACGGTATCATGAATGCCGATCGGCTCGCCCGGCTCGATCGGGCAGACGACGACGGTATCCGGCTCGACGCGCACGACCTCGCCAAGATGGATGCCGGTGGGGCTGCGGTGGGCGACGAACTCTCCGAGCCGTACATGCCGCGACAACCCGCTGACCGTGTAGTTACCGGCCGCGATCGTCTGCACGTGGCCGCCATGGGCGACCGAGAACTCGGGATCGGAATAGCGCTGCACGAGACCCGCAAGCGCATTCAGCTTGCGGGCGCCGTCGCCGGCCGCCGGCTGATCGTTCTTCTCGTTCCCCGCAGTGCTCATCATGTCTTACCGGCTGCCGCCGAGCGTCTTGATGGCGTTGTCGATCGAGGACTCGCTTTGCTGCAGCAGCGAGTTGATGCTTTCGAAGGCGCGGGTGACGGTGATGAGCTGCGTCATCTCCGAGATCGGGTTGACGTTCGATTCCTCGACGAAGCCCTGGGCGACGCCGACATCCATCCGATCCACGACCGGCTCCGGAGCCAGCGTCGGAATGATGCCGCTGTTGCCGGCCCGGACGAAGCCGGCCGACAGGTCCGCCTCGAACAGGCCGAGGGCCGCAATAGGCTGGCCGTTCTGGTTCAGCTGGCCATCGGCGCTGATCTTCACCGGTCCGGCATTGCCGTCGATCTGGATCGGGGCGCCGCCGGCGTCCAGGACCGGATAGCCGTTGAGCGTCACGAGGTCGCCGTTCTCCGTCAGCGTAAAACGGCCATCCCTGGTGAGCGTCTGTCCGGCGGGCGTCTGGACTGCGAACCAGGCTTCACCCCGGATCGCGAAGTCGAGCATGCCGTTGGTCTCGGTCATGCCGCCGTTGCGGGTCGAGAGATATTCGTTGCCCTCGTTCACGAAGGCGATCTTGGCCTTGCCGTTGTTGGCGACGACGTCGTTGAACTTGATCTCGGTCGCCCGGAACCCGACGGTATTGGCATTGGCGACGTTGTCTGCAAGCGTCGTCAGCCGACGGTCGAGCGCGATCTGGGACGAAAGCGAGACATAAAGCCCAGTTTCCATTACCGGCCTCCAAGTTTCAGGTTGTTGATGGAAATCAGCAGATCGGTAGAAATTCCGGTCAGGCTGCTCGACCGGAACACCGTCAACGGATCGTAGGAGCCGGACGGGTTGTCGAGTTCCCACATCGCGGTAAAGCGCTCGAGGAACTTGCCGACCTTGACCGGATCCTGGAAATCCTCGAGGTCCAGCACATCCTCGTAGTAAGCGGCCTGGCGATCCACGTCGGTGCCGACGAATTCGGCGGGCAGCTGGAGCGCCGTGCGGACGACTTGCGAAATCGCGTCGTCGGCGATGATCGAATAGCCGCTGGTGATCGAAGACGCCATCCGCTCGAAATAGAGCGCCAGCCGCACCCCGGTGTTCTCCTCGCCGGCGTTCACTTCCAGCGTCTGGCGATTGTACTTGTCGACGACCCCCTGCCCGGCGCGGTCGAAGCTGGTCGCCGCCTCGCCATGTCGGGCGAAATTCAACGATTGCACCAGGTCCTTGTAGCGGCTGTCGGAGAGCTTGTTGGCGAAGGCGTCGTCGCTGTCGATGCCTTCCGTCAGCACCTTGCGCATGAAGGCCTTGGCATAGGCCATGTCCTCCAGGCCGTGCGCCTTCATCGCGTAATTGTAGAGACGGCTGTCGGCGAAGAATGCGTCGATGGTTTTGATCGAGCCGATCTTCGACAGGTAGTACGCGCTTTCACGCTTCACGTCCGGCTGCTCGGCGACCCGCTTGAGCGAGGTCGCGAGGTCGGCGGTGATCAGTCTGTAGCTCGTATAGGTCGTCGTCACGATCGCTGTCCGCACTTTTGGCTGGTCGGGACGCAGGGCCCCATGCGGCGCCAACCTGCCGGCCCTTGCTTGTGCGAACCTGTAACTGGCGACGATTTCACGGAGGTACGTGGTACAGCCTCACACAAGGCTGGAACCCTATGCAGATACCCGTCGGAATTCTGTCGAGGCTTGTGGGCTTACAATGAACATCATCATCGGTCTGATCGTCACCTTCGGCTGCGTCCTAGGCGGCTATATGGCCATGGGCGGGCACCTGGAGGTGCTCAACCAGCCCTTCGAACTCCTGATCATCGGCGGCGCCGGCCTCGGCGGCTTCATCATCGCCAACACGATGAAAGTGGTGAAGGACACCGGCAAGGCGCTGGGCGAAGCCTTCAAGCACAAGGTGCCGAAGGAACGCCATTATCTCGACACGCTTGGCGTTCTCTACAGCCTGATGCGCGACCTGCGCACGAAGTCGCGCAACGAGATCGAGAGCCACATCGACAATCCGGAAGAATCGACGATCTTCCAGTCGGCCCCGACGGTCCTGCAGAACAAGGAACTGACCACCTTCATCTGCGACTACGTCCGCCTCATCATCATCGGCAATGCCCGCTCCCACGAGATCGAGGCGCTGATGGACGAGGAAATCCAGACCATCACCAGCGACAAGATGAAGCCCTATGCAGCCTTGAACACGGTTGCCGACGCCTTGCCGGCGATCGGCATCGTCGCCGCCGTGCTCGGCGTGGTCAAGGCGATGGGCGCCATCAACGAATCGCCCGAGATCCTGGGCGGCAAGATTGCCGCCGCGCTCGTCGGGACGCTGCTCGGGGTGTTTCTGTCCTATTCGGTCGTCTCGCCGATCGCCACCACCATCAAGTCGGTCCGCGCCAAGCAGAACCGGCTCTACATCATCGTCAAGCAGACCCTGCTCGCCTACATGAACGGTTCGGTCCCGCAGGTGGCTCTGGAATACGGCCGCAAGACCATTTCGTCCTATGAGCGCCCGTCGATCGACGCGGTCGAACAGGAAATGATGAACCCCGGCGGCGGCGACGCAAGGGCGGCGTAAGGGAGCGGAAACAAGATCATGACGTCAGCAATGCCGAAACACGATCCCATCGTGCTCGCCCGCCTCACCGGCCAGCTCGGCGACCGTGAGACGATCTCCAGGCGCTGCGCCGCCCTCGGCGAGAACTTTGCCGCGTTCCTGCCCGACATCCTGCAACGCGAGTTCGGCTTCGAGGTCGCGATCTCCTATGCCGGCTACGAAGTCGGCCGCTACGGCCAGTTGGTCTCCGACCTCGGAGGAGCGATGGCGCTCGCCGATTGCGCGCTGCCACAGTGGAGCGACCATTACGCGGTCATCTGCGACAGCCCCCTGATCATCACGCTCGTCGAAAACATGCTCGGCGCGATCAGCGATTCGGTCGAGGAACCGGAGCCGCGTCCACTGTCGCAGATCGAACTCGACGTCGCCGCCATGGTGGTCGATCGGATCAGCAGCGTGCTGCCGAAGGCGGTGGGCAACACCAGCACACCGGCGATCGGAGCGGCTCACAACGTCGAAAGCCGCCGGTCGCCGGACGATGGCTCGGAGGACCGATTTGCCGCAATGGTGAAGATGTCCGTCGGCGTCGGTCCGGTGCTGTCAAGCTTCTTCGTGGTCGTACCGCAGGGCGTGCTTCTGAAATCGGCGATTGCCGCTCCGCGCCAGGGCGAAACGACGAATACGCGACGCGAATGGAGCGACCAGCTGAGCGAACAGGTGAAGCGCTCGAAGGTCAAGCTCGAGGCCAGGATCCGGCTGGAGCGCCAGACGCTCGAAACCATCGCCCGCCTGCAGGCCGGCGACGTCATCCCGTTCCACGACAGCGGCGACGTCCGCGTCGACGTCAGCGCCAACGGCAGCAAGCTCTATGTCTGCGAATTCGGCCGCTCCGGCGCCCGCTACACGGTCCGCGTCAAGGATACGTACGGATCGGAAGACGAACTGCTGCAACACATCGTCGGATAGGATCAGGCCGGCAACACGCCTCGGGCAAGTTTCGAATGGAATAGTGATCACATGGCACCGAAAAAAGCACCCCTCGCAGACGACCTCGCCTCGACCATCAACGCTAACGACGCGGAGCTCGAGCAGGCCATCGACGATCTGCGCGGCGTCCTGAAGCAGGACGCCAGTGGCCCGGCGGCCACCGACTTCGGCATGGATTTTCCGGCGAGCCAGGACAGCGACCCCCTTGCTGCCTTCGGCGGCGACTTCGGTACGGCGGCGACCGGAAACGACTTCGGCGGCGACTTCGGAACCGGCGCGGCCTCCAGCTTCGGCGAGACCAGCTTCGACGACACCGGCTTTGCCGGCGGCGATTTCGGCGGCGGCGATTTCGGCGGTGCCGCGTTCGAGGACACCACGCAGCCGCGACCGGGCAGCGCCCTTGAGGCCAACCTCGGCCTGATCATGGACATCCCGATCGAGATGCAGATCGTCCTCGGTTCGTCGCAGATGCCGGTTTCGGCGCTGATGAACCTGAGCGAGGGCGCGACGATCGCGCTCGAGCGTCGCATCGGCGAACCGGTCGACGTCATGGTCAACGGCCGCGTCATCGGGCGGGGCGAAATCACCATCCTCGAGAACGACGACACCCGCTTCGGGGTCAAGCTGATCGAGGTCTTGAGCACATCCAGAAACTGAACCGGTATCAGAGCAGATTGATTGCTCTAGGTCTCAGGAGGCATCCATGATGGATTTCGAAAATTTCGGCAGCACCGCAGTTGGCGCGCCGCTCACTCCGGTAGACAAGGCTGCGGCGGTGCTGCTGGCCATGGGCAAGCCGGTCGCCGGCAAGCTCCTGAAGTACTTCACCCAGGGCGAACTGCAGGGCATCATCGCCGCGGCTCAGAACCTCCGGCCGATCCCGCCCCATGAACTGCTCGAACTCGTCAACGAATTCGAGGACCTCTTCACCGAGGGCGCCGGGTTGATGGACAACGCCAAGATGATGGAGAGCATCCTCGAGGAAGGCCTGACGCCGGACGAGGTGGACGGGCTGCTCGGCCGCCGGACCGCCTTCCAGGCCTACGAGACGACCATCTGGGATCGCCTCCAGGATGCAGATGCCGCCTTCATCACCCGCTTCCTGCTGCAGGAGCACCCGCAGACCATTGCCTACATCCTGTCGATGATGCCCTCGGCTTTCGGCGCCAAGGTGTTGCTGGAAGTGCCGGAGGCAAGCCGCGCCGACATCATCAACCGCACCGTCAATCTCAAGGATGTCAGCCCGAAGGCGGCCGCCATCATCGAGAACCGTGTGATCGACATGATGAATGCCTTCGAGGCCGAGCGCAATTCGCCCGGCTCGGTGAAGGTCGCCGAGATGATGAACGAACTGGAGAAGGAGCAGGTCGACGAAATGCTCGCCTCGCTCGGGACGATCAGCACAGCTTCGGTGAAGAAGGTCCGCCCGAAGATCTTCCTGTTCGAGGATCTGCTCGCCATGCCGCAGCGGAGCCGGGTGGCGCTGTTCAACGACGTGGCCGGCGACATCATCACCGCAGCGCTGCGCGGCGCCCCGCCGGCTCTGCGCGAGGCGGTGCTGTCGTCGATCGGCGCCCGCCAGCGGCGGATGATCGAACAGGATCTGGCGGTGCCGGACCAGGGCAATCCGCGCGAGGTGGCGATCGCCCGCCGGTCGATCACGCAGGAAGCGATCCGCCTGGCCGCTGCCGGCCAGATTCAGTTGAAAGACCAGGACGAGACACAGGCCGCGGCCTGATCCGGCTTGACTCCCCCGCTGCGGGGACCGAGCGTCCAGGGGACCCGAATCTCGAAGGAGGCGGGTCCCCTTTTTCATGCCGCGATGGCGGCGAATACGCGGCGATGGCAGCCGAGCGGCTGGCCGGCGCGTTGCTGGAGTGGTGTCCATGGCCGACGGCGAGGACAAGGATAGCAAGACAGAGGCCCCATCCGAGAAAAAGCTGCGCGACGCGGCCGAGAAAGGCAACACGCCGTTCGCCCGCGAGATCCCGGTCTTCGCATCAACCGTCGCCATCTATCTCTTTCTCGTCTTCTTCCTGCCGGGCGGATTGGCGCGAATCGCCGAGACGCTGCGGGACCTCTTCGAACAGCCCGAGGCCTGGGATCTCGAGACCAGCGGCGACGTCGTCGCCCTTTTCAGCCATCTCGCCTGGGAAGCCGGCGCGCTGCTCCTGCCGGCGCTCGCCATGATGATGCTGTTCGGGCTCGCCGCCTCGGTTCTTCAGAACATGCCGAGCCCGGTTCTGGAGCGGGTGCGCCCACAGATGTCGCGCCTGTCCCCGATGAAGGGATTGGGCCGGCTGTTCGGCAAGCCGGGCCTCGTCGAGTTCGGCAAGTCGCTCATCAAGATCGGCGTGGTTTCCGTCATCGTCGTCCTGGTCCTGTGGGACGACTATTTCGCGGCGCTCAACACCATGTTCATCGATCCTGCGGCGATTCTTCGGATCATCGCCGACAAGGCCAGCGCGATCATGATGGTCATTCTCTTCGCCACGGCCGCGATCGCGGGCATCGACTTCGCCTGGACCCGCCATCACTGGCTCTCCGAACTGCGCATGACGAAGCAGGAGGTCAAGGAGGAACACAAGCAGGCGCAGGGTGACCCGATCGTCAAGAGCAGGCTGCGATCGATCCAGCGCGATCGTGCCCGCAAACGGATGATCGCCTCGGTGCCGCGCGCCACTCTCGTCATTGCCAACCCGACCCATTTCGCCGTGGCGCTGCGCTACGTTCGGGAGGAACAGGATGCTCCGATCGTGGTCGCCAAGGGCCAGGACCTCGTCGCGCTGAAGATTCGCGAGCTTGCCGAGCAGAACGGGATTCCGGTTTTCGAGGATCCGCCGCTTGCACGCTCCATGTTTGCGCAAGTCTCGGTCGATAGTGTCATTCCGCCGGTGTTTTACAAAGCCGTGGCGGAGCTGATTCACCGGGTCTACCAAGCTTCGCCCCAGACCAGACGGGTAAACGAGATCCGATGAGAAAATGCACCTATTCCGCCCAGCGCGAGAGGATTGTCGCCGAAGCCATCAGCCCGGTTGCATCGGAACTGCGGCTGCTCGACGCGGCCGACCTGGTATCGCTGCTGCGCTTCGAGTGCTACGGGAACCTGGCTGATCTGGTCGCATCGGCCGCCGAGCTCTATTTCCTGCCCGGCACCGTCGTATTTGGTGCTGGCGGCGACTACAAACTCGACTGGGGCGACGAGCCGGAAGTGACGCTGGACCTCGAACTGCGTCCGCAGGGCGTCACCGTCTATGCGCGGCTGCAGCTCGGCAACGAGCGGGCGGGCGTAGAGATCACCCACGTCGCCTTCGACAATCCGGCTGCCGATCCGGACGACAACACCGCCCTGCTCGCCGCAAGCCTCCGGGACGCGCAGTTCAAGCGCCTGGGCTCGACCACGGGCGGCTTCGAGGCGCGCTCCGCCGCCTAGAGACGCTTAAAGCAGCGCTAACTCAGCGGATATAGCCGAGGCGGATGGCCTTGGCGATCGCCTGGATGCGGTTGACCGCATCCAGCTTGGTGGTCGCGGTGCCGAGGTAGGCATTCACGGTGTGGACCGACAGGCCCATCTTTTCGGCGATGGCCTCGCTGATGCAGCCGTCGCCGGCCATCTGCAGGCAGGCGATCTCGCGCTCGTTCAGCGCTTCGGCCGGCTGCATCTTCCTTTCGTCCGCAGCCAGAAGATCGACCATGATGCGGTTGGCGCGCATGTGCAGGTCAACAATCACGTCGCTGTCGATTGCGAGGAAATCGCCGGTGAACACGACGAAGCCGCTGCCGCTGGCTGCAAGGCGAACCGGGAAGGCAATGCCGCGGCACGGCAGGCGCTGTGACGGAAACCGCTCGATGAAGGGCATCTGTTCCGTGGCTGCCAGCTCGCAAACCGCAGCCCCCTCCCAGACGACCGGGAGCATCGAGGTTTCCAGGTGTGCCATCAGGCCATCGCCGTAAGCCTCGAGCAGCGCCGCTGCATTGTGTTCGGCGCGGTCGGCCCAGCTGCTCAGCGTGCAGCCCAACCGCCGTGCCGAGGGCGCTCCATGGCCGCGGACCCGCAGCACGGCGAAATCCTCGGCGCCGATCTTCTTCTGCATGGACTGCAGGGCGACCACGGTGTCCGCCGCGCGTTGCGGCTTGGAAAGCCTGGCATTCAGGGCGTCCGGTTTGACAGCAGCATTTTTTGAGAGCTGGATCTCCATCGGCTCTCCTCTCAGACGAGATTGTTTCGCACCGCCCACGCAATTGCCTCGGAACGCGTCCTGGTCCCGGTCTTGCGCATCACGCTGGTGATGTAGTTGTTGATGGTGTTCCTCGAGATGCCGAGGATCACGGCGATATCGTCGCTCGTCTTGCCCTCGGCGATCCAGTACAGGCACTCGATTTCGCGGTCCGTCAGCTCCGATTCGCGCTCCTGCCGCGCGGTCGGCTGGCAACAGACGCTGGCGAAGTAGCCGACCAGCAGCCCGGTGTCGCGCAGTTTGCTCTGGGAGAGAACGTAATGTTCCGGAAACAGCAGGAGCAGGGTCATGCGCACCCGGCCGACATTGAAGGCGATGGCGCAGTATTCGCGGCTCAGCCCGGCCGGCAAGGCGACGTCGTCGGCGAACTGCGCAAAGGTCGGCTGCATCAGTTTGCAGCAGCGGTCGAACTCGCTCATGCGCGATTGCGCCGCGCTGATCGATCCGGCGAGCTTGCGCACCATGTCGAATGGCCAGTCGGAGGCCACAACGAACCCGATGTCGGTTTCGAACGACATGTCGTGGCGGACAAGAAGATAGTGCGACGCATTGACGTATTGGGTCAGGGCACGCATGCCGGCCGGCAGGCTGGCACGATCCCTGCAACGTCCCAACTGATGCACAAGAAGTTCGCGCCCGCTCTTTCGCTCACCGGCTACCGCAGGAAATCCATAGGATTCCCGGGGCGCAACATCCGCCCTGATCGTTTCCATTACAGCCCCCGTTGCCGAATTCGGCTGGATCATCCCGCCGTCCCCTCGCCCCGCGCCGCAACTCCGGCGCCGTTGGCGATCAAGCCGCATTGGTGGGATTCACCAAACGAATCAGTGACTAAGAGTGTACATGGACGTGATTCAAAAGCCACGACCACTACCAGCGGCTTTACAGCCCGGCGAAGTTCTGAATCGATTCGCCCGCAACTCGAAGACCCGCGGGCAGCCTCACGACCCCCAGGCCTTAAACTTCTGTTAAGAATTGCGTTTCAGGAACTGGCGAACCGATCGGCCACCGCCTTGTGTTCGGCCGATCGTGCTCTTCGGTTTGCCGCACGCTTTCGTCACCGCGTGCATTTTTTTTCACGGAGGTGGGGTCCCGGCGGAAAAATTACCGGCATGTGACATACTCTGCCCATCCGGCACCCTGAAATCGTTTCTTTTGAGTCACAGTCCGCAAGAAAAGCGCTCTGCCTACCTGCCAGACCGGCCGATTGAGCGGGCTGAGAACACCCTGTTGCGCTCAAGCAGATGCCCGGCCAGTGCGGCGGGGCCATAATCGAGGATTGGCTGGCGATCAGGCGGCCTGTGTTTCGGCCCACTTGCGCAGGATCTTGGCCGCACGCTCCTCGCTGATCTCGACCATTCGGGCCAGACGCCGCTCCGGCCCTTCCTTGACGCGGCGGTTGAAGACGCTCTCGCTGTCGTCGCCGGCGCTGAGGAGATCGTCCGTGCTGTCGAAGCCGAAGTCCGAGCCGAAGCCATCCATCAGCGCGCCGCTGCCAGCGCCCACGCCGACGGCCGGAGAGAAGTCGGGCAGCTCGAGGCCGGCCGAGTCGGCTTCCAGGGCTGTCGCATTGCCACCCGCGATGGAGCGGACCACCGGACGGAACCCGAACCAGACGACCAGGAAGGCGACGGCGACGAATGCAAGCGCGTTGATGATCGTCGACAGATTGCGTGTAAGCGTCTCCAGTACGCCCGGCCCCGGAACGGCCTCGTCGAGCAGCTGGTGGTCGAGGAAGGTCATGGCCGTGAGCGTCGCGACGTCGCCACGCTGCGGATCGAGGCCAGCGGCGGACGTGACGATCTTCTGCATCTCGGCCAGGTAGGCATCGATCTTGGCCTGGTCCGCCGGTTCGCCGACCAGTGCGGCAAGCCGTCCCTGGTTGATGACAACGGCGACCGAGAGGCGCTCGATCTGGTAGCTGTTGCGGACAGTGGCGACCGTCTTGCTGTTGATCTCGTAGTTGGTCTGCTCTTCCTTTTTGTCCGCTTCGTCGCTCGATTGCGGACCTACCCCCGCCTCGGGGCCGCCCTGCGGAATGTTCTGTTCGACCGTCGCAGGCTTCTGCAGCGTGCTCTGGTTCGATTTCTGGCTTTCCCGCGTCACCCGTACCGAACGCTCGACGCGCGATTCCGGATCGTAGACGGTCTCCTGGGTCTGCTGGGAGTCGGTGTTGAGGGCCACCATGGCGCTGGTCCGGAAGTTGTCCATGCCGAGGAACGGCGCCAGCGCCTTTTCAATGTTTCGCTCGATGTCCTCCTGGACGGACTGGACGATGTTGAGCGAGCGGTTGAGCGAGTTGTTGTCCGCGTCGTCGCCCGAGGCGAGCAGCTGGCCGGCGGAATCGAGGATCGTCACGTGCTCGGCTTCGAGACCAGGGACCGAGGCTGCGACGAGGTGTCGGATGGAGGCGGCGGCCTTGCGGCCGGCCGTGCTGCTGGCGCGGATCATCACCGAAGCCGTGGGCGCCTGCTGCGCCTTGCGGAAATTACCCCGGTCCGGCATGACGATGTGGACGCGCGCAGCGGCAATCCCGTTGATTTGCTGGATCGTGCGGGCAATTTCGCCTTCCAGGGCCCGCACCCGGGTGACTTCCTGCATGAAGGACGTCAGGCCCAGCGATCCGACCTTGTCGAACAGCTCGTAGCCGGCATTGGAACTGCTCGGCAGGCCGCGTTCGGCAAGGTAGAGCCGCGCCTTGCCGGTATCGCCGACGGGAACCTGGATGCTCGCACCATCCGCCCCGGTCGAGAAATCGATGTTGGCTTCCGCCAGCGCGATGCTGATCTGATTGACGTCGGAGCTTTCCAGGCCGACATACAGGGTCTCGTAGGCGGGCTTGTTGACAAACAGGGCGGCGGCAAGCACCAGCCCGACGGTGACGACCCCTGCACCGGCCAGGATTGCCAACTTCGCCTGCCCCAGCGAAGCCAGGTTCCTGGCCATACCCTTTAGCTGTTCCAACAGATTCATTCTGTTCCCGCACGAACTTTCCCGGGCTGCCAACGGCCATGAAATGGCAACGCCCGATCAGTTTAAATTGCCCAATCCCGGAAAGGTGCCACAGCCATCGGCCCCTTCAGCCCCAAGAATTACGCAGGTCAGACCGACCCGCCCGGCAAGCTAGACGGCGAAACTTGCGCGAACGTTTCGCGGAATTGCAGCCTGGGAAAGTGCGCGCGATCTGCCTGACGCAACGTGAGATTGGTTTTTAGCGAGCGTTTTCAACTGATTGGGTTTGATCGCGCCAAAAGTCGGTGCATCGCTTGGAGATCGATGCACTTGCGGTCGATGCGCTGGGGTGCCGAATCAGAAGGCCTCGAAATCCCCCGAGGCGACGGAGAGCGGCTGCGAATGGTCGTCGCGGCATCCGCCGTCGGCCAACGCCTGTTGCATGTCGGCGAGCTTAACCAGGTTCAGCGCAGTCGTGACGTCGACCGCCCAGCCTTCGGGCATGTCGGACGTGATCTCACCGATGAAGTCAGCCAGGCCGCGGGCCTTCTGCACCGCGAGGTCGAGCCCTTGCAGCACTCTCATGCGCTCGGCCGAGTTCGGCCCGTCCTCCGGGTGGAGGGCGACCAGCTGCGGTTCGACCCGTTCGATCAGAATGGCAACGTCGTGGAGCTCGGAAACCACCCGCATCAGCACGGCCGGAAGGGACTCCGCCCTGTCAGACGCTTCACTCAGGTACTCGGCTTTCATTTCGTCTCCATCTTCGGCCGTTGCGGCCAAGCCGGGCCCTGCCTGCGGCTGGTTCATTTCTGTGTTTCCGAAGCCGCTGCCGCCCTCAGAAGAATTCGATCGCGCTTTCGGCGGGCTTCGGTGCCGGGATCGGCCGCTGCTCCAGCGCGACGGCGCGCTGCGCTTCGGCCCCGGTCAAAGCGTACTGGCGGGCCCGCCCCGTCGACGGCCAGAACTCCAGCTTGCGGCCATGCTCGCCGCCGGTGCTCTCCCCGACGATCCTGATGCCCTCGTCGGTCAGGAACTGCCGCGCGAACTGGGCGTTCTGCTCACCCACGTTTGAAAAGCGAGCGATCGTCCGGGCGCCCCCGAAGATCTTGGCCTCGAGCCGGTCGCGGCGCGCGCCCTGCTTCAGCAGGCCGTTGATCAGCAGTTCCATCAGGTGCACCCCGTAGCGGGTTGCGTCGCCGCCGGATGCCATCGCCTCGGCCGAACCCGGCAGAAGGAAATGGTTCATGCCGCCGACACCGGTGACTGGGTCACGCATGCAGGCGGCGACGCAGGACCCCAGAATCGTCGTCAGC
The DNA here is from genome assembly GCF_003046475.1 of Mycoplana dimorpha. Classification (GTDB taxonomy): domain Bacteria; phylum Pseudomonadota; class Alphaproteobacteria; order Rhizobiales; family Rhizobiaceae; genus Mycoplana; species Mycoplana dimorpha. The sequence goes on along the minus strand of NZ_PZZZ01000002.1, from coordinate 584,660 downwards.
ACGACGTCCGGACCGCTCACCACCTTGTACTCGCCCTGGATCACGTGGATGCGACGCATCCCGGCATCACTGGTCATTTCAGGGCCCCGAACACGGCTTCGATCGCCGCCTTCATCTTTTCGATGGTGAAGGGCTTGGCCAGCACGTTGTTGGCGCCGAGCGCCGCCGCCTTCTGCACCAGCGCCCGATCGCCCTGGGCCGTGAGGATGATGAAGGCCGCCTTCTTCGTCGCCGGATTGGCGCGAACGTGCTGGAGGAACACCAGCCCGTCCATCTTCGGCATGTTGAAGTCGGAGATCACTAGGTGGTGCGGCTGCTGGGTCATGATCTTCATGCCCTGCTCGCCGTCGCCGGCCGCGGTGATCTGCTTGAAGCCAAGCTGTTGCAACGCGTCGCCGAGCAGCAGGCGGCTGGTGACCTGGTCGTCGACGATTAGTACCTTGATTTTCTCAGCGATAGACATTGTTCGCTTCCTTCCCTGCGGCCGCGGTGTTCTTCAGGATTTCCTCCCCGATGGACGCGAGCGGAAGCTGATGCTCCACGGCGCCCAACTCATATGCCACTCTCGGCATCCCATATACGACACATGTCTTTTCGTTCTGGCCGATGGTGTGCGCACCGGCGTGTCGCATCTTCAATAGCCCTGCCGCGCCATCGCGTCCCATCCCGGTCAGGATGACGCCCACGGCGTTGCGGCCGGCAAGCTCGGCAACCGAATCGAACAGCACATCGACCGACGGCCGGTGGCCGTTGACCGGATCGCGCTCCACCAGCCGACAGCACGGGGCCGACGCATTGGCGATCTGCAGGTGACGGTCTCCGCCGGGTGCCAGATAGATCCTGCCGATTTCCAGCCGGGCGCCGTCCACCGCTTCCTCGACCCGGGGAGCGCACAGCCGGTTGAGACGCTCGGCGAAGCTCTTGGTGAAGCTCGGCGGCATATGCTGGGTGATCACGGTCGGCGGGCAGTTGACCGGGAACTTCTGCAGCACCGTGATCAGGGCCTCGACGCCGCCGGTGGAGGCGCCGATCGCCACGACCTTCCGGCCGGGCCGATATGCGCCCGGCGCATTCACGTTCGCGGCCGGGGCCAGTGGTGCAGGCGGCTCCGGCCGCAGGTGGCGGCGCTGCGAGCGCGCTGCGGCCTTCACCTTTTCGGCCAGGTCAGCGAATGGGCGGCTGTCGCCCGGCTGGGGCTTTCCGACGCAGTCGAAGGCGCCGATCTCGAGCGCCGCCAGGCTCGCATCGGCGCCGCGATGAGTCAGCGTCGAAACCATGATCACCGGCATCGGGCGCAGCCGCATGATCTTGTCGAGGAACTCCAGCCCGTTCATGTTCGGCATTTCGATGTCGAGGGTGACGACGTCCGGATCGAGCTGCTTGATAGCGTTGCGCGCCTCCATGGCGTCGCCGGCCTGGCCGACGACGTTTACGTCCGGATCCGCGTTGAGGACGGCCGTGATCAGTCCGCGCATGGTGGGCGAGTCGTCGACGACAAGTACGCGTGCGGGTGCGGTCATGCGCGTCTCTCCTTGCCGTTGTATCGATAGGTGGTGATGCCGGTATTGTCGAAGCTGGCCTTGGCCTCGCCGGATACCCGCTCGGAATGGCCGATGTACAGGTAGCCGCCCGCGGTCAGCATGCCGGCAAACCGGGACCAGATCTTCATCTGCGTCGGCTCGTCGAAGTAGATCACGACGTTGCGGCAGAAGATGGCGTCAAACGGCCCCTTGAACGGCCATTGCGCGATCAGGTTCAGCTCGTTGTAGGTGATCAGCCGCTTTACCCGCTCGTCGACCTGCCATCTCCGGCGACCGTCGATATCGACCTCGCGGAAGTACTGGTTCCGGATTGCCGGTGTCACCGTCTCCAGCGCCGTGGCATCGTAGGCTCCGGCACGGGCCTGGGCGAGGATCTTCGGGTCGATGTCGGTGGCCAGGATGCGGAAGTCGTAGTCGCTGGCGTTCGGCAGCATCGACAGTACGGTGAGCGCGATCGAATAAGGCTCCTGCCCGTCCGAACAGGCCGCCGACCAGATGCGCACCCGGCCGCCGGCCTTGGCCCGCGCGATCAGTTCGGGAAGAACCTCCGTCTTCAAGTGCTCGAAGTGGTGGTTCTCTCGGAAGAAGCGGGTGAAGTTCGTCGTCAGGTGCGACAGCATCTCGCGACGTGCCTGCGCACCGGCCGGCGATGAGACGAGCGCACAATACTCCCGGAAGCCCTTGAGGCCGAGGCTGCGGATGTGCTTCGATAGGCGCGAATAGACGAGCGAGGCCTTGGTCTCGTTGAGGTAGATTCCGGCATCGGCGTAGATCATCGCGGCGATTTCCGAGAGGTCGCGGCGGGTCAGCGGAAATTCCCCGCTTGCCAGACACTCGTCCGGAGGCAGCCTGGGATCGAAGGCCATCGACACGGTCATGCCGCCTCGCTTTCGATCTGCGGGAACAGCGCCTCGAGCTCGATCATGCAGATCATGCGCCCTTCGATCGCGAGAATGCCGCGGGCGTAGTTCTTCTCCAGGTCACTGGCGATGTCGGGTGTCGGCTGCAGGTTGGCGTCGGTGACGGTGAGGATGTCCGACACGGCATCGACGAGCAGGCCGGCGGTTTTGGCGCCGACCTGTGCGACGATGATGACGTGCCGCATCGTCGGTTCGGCAGCCTTCATGCCGAGCCGCAGCGAGAGATCGACGATCGGCAAGACCGCGCCGCGCAGATTGATGACGCCGAGCACATAGTGTGGCGCATGCGGCATGGCGGTGGCGGGCGTCCAGCCACGGATCTCCCGCACCGACATGATGTCGACGCAGAACTCCTGATCGCCGATCCGGAAGGCGATGATCTCGCGGCCCTCGGCAAAGGTCTTGGCTTTGTTTGTCATCTCGTCATCCAGTCGCTGCAAGCGAGATTTCCTGTTTCAGGGATTGCCCGCGTGAAGCGGCGACGACCGCATCGACGTCGAGGATGAGCGCCACGCGCCCATCACCGAGAATCGTCGCCGCGGCGATGCCGGGTACGTGCGTGTAGTTGGCCTCCAGGCTCTTGATGACGACCTGCCGCTGGCCCTGGATCGCATCGACCATCAACGCCCGCTGGCCGCCGCCTTCGGATTCGACCAAGAGGGCGACGCCCTCGACGGGATTGGCCTGCGTGGCACGGAAATTCAGGATCCGCCCGACGTCCACGAGCGGGCAGAAGGAGTTGCGGATCGAGATCAGGCGCTGGCTGGCACCGAAGGAATGGATGGCCGAGGCTTCCGGCTGCAGCGTCTCGACGATCGCCGTCAGCGGCACCACCAGCGTCTGGCCGGCGACGGTGACGACCATGCCGTCGAGCACGGCCAGCGTCAGCGGCAGGCTCATGGTGAACACCGACCCCTGACCGGGGCGGGACGAGATCGAGATGCGGCCGCCGAGCGCCTGGATCGACCGCTTGACCACGTCCATGCCGACGCCGCGGCCGGAGATGTCCGAGATCTTGTCGGCCGTCGAGAAGCCGGCATGGAAGATCAGGTTGTCGATCTCCTCATCCGACAGATTGGCATCCGGCGCAATCAGATCGTTGTCGATTGCCTTCTGGCGGACCTTCTCGCGGTTGATGCCGCCGCCGTCGTCGGCCAGTTCGATGACGATCCGGCCCGAGCGGTGCTTGGCCGTCAGGCGAACGGTGCCTTCCGGGTTCTTGCCGGCCGCCTGGCGCTTCTCCGGTGGCTCGAGACCGTGGTCGACGGCGTTGCGGATCATGTGGGTCAGCGGTTCGGCCAGCTTGTCGATGACCGTCTTGTCGACCTCCGTGTTCTCGCCTTCCGTGACGAGCCGGACGGACTTGCCGGTGGCGTCGGCGATCTCGCGGACGATGCGCGACATGCGCTGGAACACCGGCTTCACGGGCTGCGCGCGGATCGCCATGACCGAGTCCTGGATCTCGCGCGTCAGCTGCTGCAACTCGTCGAGCCCCATGTTGATCGAGGACAGGCCGTTGTTGTCGTTCTCGATCACGCTCTGCGACAGCATCGCCTGATTGATGACCAGCTCGCCCACGAGATTGATCAGCCGGTCGACCCGATCGAGATCGACGCGTATGGTCGGCGCAGCCGCTGCCGATGATGCGGCGGATGCTGCCGCGGGCCCGGCGGCCGGCTGTGCGACAGCTGCCCTTTGCTCGCTTGCCGGAGCCTCGTCGCGCCCGGCACCGGCCATCGGCACGACGTTGCTCCCGAAGTCCGCAGCGGATGCAGGCGAGACCGGCTCGGGCTCGCTGACGATCACGTCCGTCGGCTCGTCGAGAATCGAAAGGTCGAACGGGACGGGTTGCATCGGCAGTTCGTCCTGCGCCTCCACGCCCGCTTCGCTCTTTTTCTCGACGGCGCGGATCTCGAGGTCACAGTCCCACTCGGCGAATTCGAACACCGACCGAATCCCATCCTCGCCCTTGTCGGTCGTGATGGAGATCTTCCAGGCGAAGTAGGCCTCCTCCGGGTTCATGTCCTCAAGCAGCGGCAGGGCGTCCGTGTCGCAATGGATGCTCATTTCGCCGAGACGTGAAAGATCGCGCAGCAGAAGGGACGCCTCGTTGCCCTTGGCGTAGAGCTCGCTCTTGGGCCGGAAGAGGATTTCGTAGGTCGGCACGCCAGATTCGGCCGGCTGCTCCTCATCGCCGAAATCGTCGAACGAAAACGGTATCGGCTGAAAGCCTTCATCGTTGACCGCCGGGGTGGCAGCCGGAACCGGCGCCGCCACTGGCGCGGCGCGGGCGACCGGAGCTTCGGCGGCGGCGGACATTTCGCCGTTAGCCAGCGCTTCCAGTTCCCGGATCAGCTGCTTGCTGCGCGCCTCGTCGACGCTGCCGCCGTCGCGGGCAGCATTGGTCAGATCGGCCAGCACGTCGGCCGACTTCAGCATGACCTTCAGCACATCCTGGTTCGGCTCGAGCTTGTTGGATCGAACGCAATCAAGCGTGGTCTCGAAGACATGCGCGAAAGACACCAGATCATCCAGGCCGAACGCGCCGGCGCCGCCCTTGATCGAATGCACCGCGCGGAACACGGCGTTGACCGTCTCCGGGTCGCGATCGCCGTCGTTCAGCTTCAAGAGACCGGATTCCAGTTCGGCGAGCTGCTCCTCGCACTCCTGGAAGAAGATTTCCTTGATCTCGTTCATGTCCATCGGGAAGAACCTCGATTTAGGCGGTTACGCGCTCGATTGCATCGATCAGTTTGGTGGGATCGAACGGCTTGACGATCCAGCCGGTCGCGCCGGCCTGGCGGGCGCGGTTTTTCTTTTCGGCGTCGCTTTCGGTGGTCAGCACGAGGATCGGAACGGCGCGATACTTCTCATTGCGGCGCACGCCCTCGATGAAGCCGAAGCCGTCGAGGCGGGGCATGTTGATGTCGGTGACGATCACGTCCGGGTTTGCCTCCTCCAGGACCTCCAGCCCGGCGACGCCGTCCTCCGCCTGGATCGTCTCGAACCCGGCATTGTTGAGCGTCACCAGAAGCATGTTCCGGATCGTCCGTGAATCATCCACGGTAAGCACCTTCTTCTTCATCGCTGAGTCTCCTTGGCCAGCAGGTGTTCGATGTCGACGCCGATGAGTTGCATCGTCTTGAGGAACGGCTCCGACGCACTGCTGAACGAGAAGGCGCGCTTGTCGACTTCCCAGTTCCTGGCGGCCGACACCAGCACCTGCGCGCAGAGCGCGCCGACCCGCTCGACCGCCGAAGCGTCGATCGACAGGTCGCTGCCCTTCAGCGCCATCAGCTTGTCGCGAAGCGCCGTCGCCTCGTTGAGATCAAGCACGGGTGCCAGGCTCAAGCTTTTCGGAGCCGCCTTCTTGCTCGCCATCACTGTGTTCCTTGTCTGCGTCTGTGCACGTTGGAAGTCCGGGGGCCCGATGCGACCGGACATCGACTGGCACCGCCGCGCCGGCTCGACTCGGTCGAAAAAACATGACGCAAGCTCATCGTCCGCCTCCATAGCCGGCGGCAAGCAGGGGCGTCGCTGTCGCTGGGCGGCCAAGTGGCGCCGCTTCTGTCCGGCCGGCCGGACTGCCCGCCACCGCCTCATTGCCGATGTGAAACTGCCGGATCGTCCTTCCGAGCTCGGCAATGACGGCATGAAGGTCGGCACCCGACTGACCGGTGTTCCCGGCAAGCTCGGCATCGGCCCTGGCCTGGGCGCTGATCCGGCCGAGATCGCCGGCAACGGCGTCGAGCCCGCCGATCTCCTCGGCCCCCTGCTGGACGATGCCGGCGATCGCATCATTGATATCCGCCACCTGGCGCACGATGCCGCCGATGGCGTCCTGCGTGCGATTGACGCGGTCGACGCCGGCATCTACCTGCGCCTTGGTGCCGGTGACGAGTTGCTTGATCTCCCGCGCCGCATCCGCCGAGCGCTGCGCCAGCGCGCGCACTTCCTGCGCCACCACGGCAAAGCCCCGGCCGCTGTCACCCGCCCGCGCCGCCTCGATCCCGGCATTGAGCGCAAGCAGGTTCGTCTGGAAGGCGATCTCGTCGATCACGCCGATGATCTGGCCGATCTTCTCGGCCGAGGCCTCGATGTCGGCCATTGCCGACATCGCCTCGCCGACGATGCGGCCACTTTGCTCGGCCGACTGCCGCGTCGCCTGTGCGGCGGTCTCGGCCTTGCGTGTTTCGGCCAGGTTCAGCTTCAGCCGCCCGCCGATCTCCTCGAGGGTCGACACGGTACCGGCCAGCTCAGCCGACTGCGCCGCCGAGCGCGCGCACACCTGTTCCGCCTGGGCCGAAAGGGCCTGCGCCAGCGCGGCGGACTCCTCCCCCCGCGCGATGACGTCGCCCAGGCCGCGCTGCACCTCGTCAAGCGCCCCGTCGAGCGTGCCGGCGAGTTCGCGCCAGTCTTCGGGCATCTGCCCACCGGTCCTGTGGGTGAAGTCGAGGTTGGCAAGGCTGCGGATGAGCTCTCCGAAGACATCCTCGAGCGCGCCGCGGTCGGCTTGGCGCTGTTCGCCCATGGCGCGGTGGTGATTGTGGCGCAGTTGGTTGAAGCGCAGCGAGACGCCGATTTCAGCATCGACCATGGCGATGCGGACGAAGGCGGAAATCAGCTCGGCCAGTTCCTTGCGGCGCGTGTTCCGCGCGCCGGGAAGGATCGCCTTCGGCCAGTACTCCTCAATGAGCCCGCCGATCACGTGCTCCAGCACGATCGCGTGGCCGGAGATGCGCCATCGCGGGTCGAGGCCCATCTGGCTTTCCGCATCGGCCAACACCTTGACCCGCTCGGCATAGAGACTGTCGAAGCGTGCATCGGTCAGCACGCTCCAGTGGGAGGCCTGCAGGTCGTGCAGGCGATCGATCGCGCGCTCGCTCTGGAAGTTGCGCGCCGCGTCGGGGAAGGTCTGGAAGCGTTGGAAGAGGTCGCGCAGCGCCGTCTCGACATGGCGCTCCAGCGTCTGGCGATGGGTACGCAGCACCTCGCCGTGGGCAGGTTCGACGCCAGCGAATCTCAGGCGGTCGCGAAGGCTTGCCGCCTGCGCTGTCGGAGCCTGTTCTGCTGGCTGTTCCTGCACGTTGGTCCCTACATCCGCTGCGGTCCGGCGGCCGCTGTCGCGGGCCGGACCGGTGACTTCGCCATGGAGAGGGTGCCAGCGTCATGCGGGGACGATCATCCACGCTGCTCCGATCGCTCGGCGCATGATGGCAACCGCTTGCCGGTCCATGGTCGATTTCAGTTGAAGCTTGATACCGGGTCGAAACCGGTCCGGGCGGTACGGCATCATGCCTGGCTGGGAAGCGGTGCGATTTCCCATTCCGACGCGTGGCGTCATGTTTATGGTTAATTCCTTGCCTGAAGGTTAATGGGCCACCCCATGCTTCAGCCATGGCCCGCATGCGGCCCTGCAGGCCGCAAAATCAGCAAGCCATCAGCAAGGTTTGCCTGCTATAAGCGATTCGAGACGATGACGTCCTCTGGAAACGAGCAATGATTGTTCTTTGGATGAGCGCGATGCTTTTGACCGTCGCGACCCTTGCCGCCCTCGCCGCACTGATCGGAATCGACGGCCGGCGCTCCGCCCGTACCGCGGCGATATTCTGACCCCCGCCGGCATTGTTCCAGCGGGCATGTGCGCTGGCGCGCCTGCATGTCGTGGAACGCAGGAACCGGCGGGCCGCCGGCAGCTGTTCCGGGATTGGCCTACACCCGCACGGCCTGATCGACAAAATCCTCGGTGCCGAAAAATTTCAGGTAGCGCTGCACCGCCGCCGGATCGCCGGTCGCCTTCTGCGGATTGTCGGACAGTTTGACGGCCGGACGGCCGTTCGCGTCGCTGACCTTGCAGACCACCGAAATCGGATCCAGCCCCCGGAATCGTTTCGGCGCGCAGCCGACGAAGTCGTTGGTCAGGTTCGTGCCCCAGCCGAAGCTCATGCGCACACGCCCGTTGAAGTGCTCATAGGTCCTGATGATCGTGTCGACGTCGAGGCCGTCCGAGAAGATCAGAAGCTTCTCGCGCGGGTCGCGCCCCATCTTCTTCCACCAGGCAATGATCTTCTCGCCGCCCTCGATCGGCGGCGCGCTGTCGGGACGGAAGCCGGTCCAGTCGGCGACCCAGTCCGGCGCATATTTCAGGAAGGCGGCCGTGCCGAAGGCATCCGGCAGCACGATCAGCAGGTTGCCGCCGTAGAGCCGGTTCCAGTCCTGCAAGACCTTGTAGGGGGCCGCCGCCAGTTCCGCATCGGTGTCCGCCAGTGCGGCGGCGACCATCGGCAGTTCGTGGGCGTTGGTGCCGAGCGCCTCCAGATCCGTATCCATTGCCAGGAGCACGTTGCTGGTTCCGGTGAACGAGGCCCCGATCCCCTCCTTCAACGCCTCGACGCACCAGCGCTGCCAGAGGAACGAGTGGCGCCGGCGGGTGCCGAAGTCGGAGATGCGCAGGTCCGGATGCTGGCGCAAAAGTTCTACCTTGGCCCACATCTTGGCCTTGGCGCGCGCATAGAGGACGTCCAGCGCGAACTCGCCCATGCCCCGCATCGCCGATCGCGACCGAAGCTCGTTGACGATGGCGAGCGCCGGGATCTCCCACATCGTCGTGTGCGACCAGCGCCCCTCAAACGTCAGCTCGTACTGGCCGTCCCGGCGCGCCAGATGGTATTCGGGCAGCTGGAAATCGGCGAGCCAGGCCAGGAACTCGGGCGAGAAGATCTGCTTCTTTCCATAGAAGGTGTTGCCGGCGAGCCAGATCATCTCCTTCTTGGTGAAGCGGATGGTGCGCACATAGTCGAGCTGGTCGCGCAGTTCCTGCTCGTCGATCTCGTCGGCGAGCCGCACCGTCTTTGTCCGGTTGATCAAAGAAAACGTGGCGTCGACGTCCGGATAGAGCTTCCAGATCATCTGCAGCATCAAGAGCTTGTAGAAGTCCGTATCCAGCAGGCTGCGCACGATCGGGTCGAGCTTCCAGGCATTGTCGTATACGCGACGGGCAATATCCGTCTTGGTCATCAAACCGCACCTCGCTGCACCGCTGCCCTGTGACGGCCCGTTGCGTCGGACCGAGGCCGCCCGCGCGCCACCCAGCCGCACTCATGGCACGGGTTGCATGACTGTCGCAAGATGCAGGTACCTGCGCACCGCTCGCCGGGCAGGTCGGAACCACCGCTTCTGAGCGCCGAGAGCCTGGTCGATCGACGCGGCGGCCGGGCGACAAAGGATGTCAGCTCGCGTGACAGCTGCGCCCGCCCGTGGCATAGGCGTGCTCCCAACCAACCGGGCCGTCCTTCAATGATCCGCATCGAGAATATCAGCAAGTCCAACAGTCACCGCATCCTCTATATGGAAGCCTCGGCGGCCTTGAACCGCGGCGAACGGATCGGGCTTGTCGGCCCGAACGGGGCCGGAAAGACGACGCTCTTTCGGCTGATCACCGGGGAGGAACTGCCGGACGAGGGACAGGTCACCGTCGAGAAGGGCCTGACGATCGGCTATTTCGACCAGGACGTCGGCGAGATGGCCGGACGGTCGGCCGTTGCCGAGGTGATGGAGGGGGCAGGACCGGTGAGCGCGGTGGCGGCGGAGCTGCGCGAGCTGGAGGCGGCGATGTCGAATCCGGACCGGCTGGACGAAATGGATGCGATCATCGAGCGTTACGGCGAGGTCCAGGCACGCTACGAGGAGCTCGATGGCTATGCGCTGGAGGGGCGCGCCCGCGAGGTCCTCGCCGGTCTCAGCTTCAGCCAGGAGATGATGGACGGCGACGTCGCCAAGCTGTCGGGCGGTTGGAAGATGCGCGTGGCGCTCGCCCGCATCCTGCTGATGCGCCCGGACGTCATGCTGCTCGACGAGCCGAGCAACCACCTCGATCTGGAAAGCCTGATCTGGCTTGAGGATTTTCTCAAGGGATATGACGGCGCCCTGCTGATGACCTCGCATGACCGCGAGTTCATGAACCGGATCGTCACCAAGATCATCGAGATCGATGGCGGCGCGCTGACGAGCTATTCCGGCGACTATGGCTTCTATGAGGAGCAGCGGGCGCTGAACGAAAAGCAGCAGCAGGCCCAGTTCGAGCGCCAGCAGGCCATGCTCGCCAAGGAGATCAGGTTCATCGAGCGCTTCAAGGCCCGCGCCTCTCACGCCTCGCAGGTGCAGAGCCGCGTCAAGAAGCTCGACAAGATCGACCGTGTCGAGCCGCCGCGCCGCCGCCAGACGGTCGCCTTCGACTTCCCGCCGGCGCCGCGTTCCGGCGAAGACGTCGTCAACCTGAAGAACGTCCAAAAGGCCTATGGCAGCCGTATAATCTATGACGGCCTCGACTTCATGGTGCGCCGGCGCGAACGCTGGTGCATCATGGGCGTCAACGGCGCCGGCAAGTCGACGCTGCTCAAGCTGGTCACCGGCACGACCACGCCGGACAAGGGCAACGTATCGCTCGGCGCCAGCGTCAAGCTCGGCTATTTCGCCCAGCATTCCATGGACCTGCTCGACGGCGACAGCACCATACTCCAATGGCTGGAGGAACGCTTTCCGAAGGCCGGACAGGCGCCGCTCCGAGCGCTCGCCGGCTGCTTCGGCTTCTCCGGCGACGACGTCGAGAAGCGGTGCCGGGTGCTGTCCGGCGGCGAGAAGGCGCGGCTGGTGATGGCGGCGATGCTGTTCGACCCGCCAAATTTCCTTGTTCTGGACGAGCCCACCAACCATCTCGACCTCGACACCAAGGAGATGCTGATCAAGGCGCTCTCGGCCTACGAAGGCACCATGCTGTTCGTCTCGCACGACCGCCGCTTCCTGTCGGCGCTTTCCAACCGGGTGCTGGAGCTGACCCCGGACGGGATCCACCAGTATGGTGGTGGTTATACCGAGTATGTGGAACGGACCGGACAGGAGGCACCGGGCCTGCGCGGGTGACAGGCCGCTGCTCCCTGGGTGCCTACGGTGTAGCGCCGCGATGCCGCTCAGGCGGCATTTAACTCTTCCCATGAGGAGACCTTGGACGCGATCATCACGGGCTTGCCGTCGCTCTCGCACCGATCGGTTGGCGCCACAACCGTCGCCTCCATGAACCGCACGATGGCCACGCCGTTGATGAAGCGCGCCGCTTCTTCGTCAGCGGTGGATTGAGCAGCCGCCAGCGCATCGGCGAACAGGATCAAAAAGCGTTTCACAACCTGTCGGAGCCCCGTCCTGAACGCTCGCGGAATTCACCGACCGCCGGCGCGCGCAAGTCCGAGGCAAGAGTGCGCAAATAAGTGCCCAAGTCACTGTATGTCGGGCTGTGGGGCGTCTGTATGGCGCCCCGCAAAGCATTGATATTTCCGGGAATTTGATGGTGCTGCTAGAGAGATTTGAACTCTCGGCCTCTCCCTTACCAAGGGAGTGCTCTACCCCTGAGCTATAGCAGCATCCGGCGAAGCAGTGTGGCTGCGTTCGCGTCAAGCGAGGCGCCTATTGCCATAGTCTTCCCCCCTATGCAAGCCGCAAACGCATGAAGCCGACAACAATTTCCCGGATGGCACGGCGCGCTTTTGCAGAACGCCGATCCGCGCTATCGATAGGACATGCAGGACGACGACGACAAAGACCCGGAAAACAGCAACCGCGAGGGGCGAAAAGGCAAGGCGCAGCCATCCGGCTACGATGCCGCGCGCAAGGCGCGGCTCGCCAGGGCGCTGCGCGACAATCTTGCCCGCCGCAAGCAGCAGGCGCGCGCACGGCGGGCCGGCGATGCCGACGAGACGGAGGGCCTGCCTGCCGCAAAAAAGGACGAATCGCCGTCCTAGGGTGCCCGGCCGCTGCTTCGGCGCGAAAACCGGCGACGATCCCGCGATGGATGTATCGGCGCGTTGCGTCGCCAGCATGCGGTCGGGGTCGGCAGGTTTCTCCCGCATGGACTGATCGGCGTCATACACAATACTCCGACCCCGCGAGAATGCGGCGGACTTCATTTTCAGACAACGATGCTCTAAAGAGGCGCCTTCCTCAGGAGCCGCATTTGAGAAGGGCGGGCACGGGCCCGTAGTGTGCACATGGATCGTATCAGGATTGTAGGCGGCAACGAGCTCAGGGGCGTGATCCCGATTTCCGGCGCCAAGAACGCAGCCCTGCCGCTGATGATCGCCTCGCTCCTGACGGACGACACGCTGACGCTGGAAAACGTGCCGCACCTCGCCGACGTCGAGCAGCTCATCCGCATCCTCGGCAATCACGGCGCCGACATCTCCGTCAACGGCCGCCGCGAGCGCCAGAGCGAAGGCTATTCGCGCACCATCCACTTCACCTCCCGGCAGATCGTCGACACCACCGCGCCCTACGAGCTGGTGGCCCGCATGCGGGCCAGCTTCTGGGTGATCGGCCCGCTTCTGGCGCGCGAGCGCAAGGCGCGGGTATCGCTGCCGGGCGGCTGCGCGATCGGCACGCGCCCGGTCGACCTGTTCATCGAGGGCTTGGCCGCGCTCGGCGCGAAGATCGAGATCGACGGCGGCTATGTCGACGCCACCGCGCCGGATGGCGGCCTGATCGGCGCGCGCTATACCTTCCCCAAGGTTTCGGTCGGCGCCACCCACGTGATGATGATGGCGGCGACGCTCGCCCGCGGCACCACGGTCATCGGCAATGCGGCCCGCGAGCCGGAGGTCCAGGACCTCGCCAAGTGCCTCAACGCCATGGGCGCCAGAATCACCGGCGCCGGCACCAGCACGATCACGATCGAGGGCGTCACCTCGCTTTCCGGCGCCCGCCACCGCGTGCTGCCGGACCGGATCGAGACCGGCACCTATGCCATGGCGGTTGCCATGACCGGCGGCGACGTCGTCCTCGAGGGCACTGACTGCCACCTTCTGGAGACCGCGCTCGAGGCCATCCGCCGGGCCGGCGCCGAGATCACCGCGACCGAGAGCGGCATCCGCGTCGTCCGCAACGGCGGCGGCATTCGGCCGGTCGACATCGTCACCGACCCCTATCCGGGCTTCCCGACCGACCTGCAGGCCCAGTTCATGGGCCTGATGACGAAATCCACCGGCGTCTCGCACATCACCGAGACGATCTTCGAGAACCGCTTCATGCACGTGCAGGAGCTTGCCCGCCTCGGCGCGAAGATCTCGCTGTCCGGCCAGACCGCCAAGATCGAGGGCGTCGAGCGCCTGCGCGGCGCGCCTGTCATGGCGACCGACCTGCGCGCCTCGGTCTCGCTGGTGATCGCCGGCCTGGCCGCGGAGGGCGAGACGATGGTCTCCCGGGTCTACCATCTCGACCGTGGCTTCGAGCGGCTCGAGGAGAAACTGCGGCGCTGCGGCGCGTCGGTCGAACGGGTCAGCGATTGATCGGCGACGCGGTCGTCGGACCTGCCGAAACATCTCCTGCGCGGTTGCGGCGCAGCGCCTGACACCCTATCTGCTGGCCAGGTAAGCGGCACGCCCCCCGCCTGGCCGGAAGTGCCGACGAGGGATGCCAGGCAGGGATCAGGGGGCCCGTGGCCCGCGGAAAAGGAGCGTAATGGACAGTCTGAAGCTGATGGCACTGGATGCCGACGATCTCGCAGTCGTCTCTGCCCATCTGCAGGACGCTGTCTTCAAGGTCGGCGACATCACCTGGGATGCGCGCCATGGCGTCTTCACCATAGCCCTGAACCGTTTCGTGTGGGAGAAGGCCGCCGAAGGTCGAAAGGGTTTCCAGCGGCGGCGGACGCTGGTTGCCTTCAAGCGCGTACAGGCCGTGCGCTCCATCGGCATCGACCAGTCCAACCACGACGCTGTGCTCTGCCTGCTGGCGATTCGTTTCACTCCGAAGGAGGACGGTCCGGACGGAACGATCGAACTGCTGATGTCGGGCGCGGCGTCCATCGCCCTCGACGTTGAATGCATCGAAAGTCAGCTTGCGGATACGGGCGCTACGTGGGAAACCGGCTTGAAGCCCAGCCACCCGGCAGGCTAGGCTCACCCGGAGTTTTTCGACGTCCGTTGAGGCACAATGCGCAGCCGCGATCTCAGATTGCTGCTGCCCTCACCGGCCCTTATTTCAACGATGCAGCGGGACGTCTTGTCCCCGAACGAGAGTTAAAAGATTGGCGATCAGGCTGGACTATCGCGACGGCGACTTCGAAACACGGTTCGCCGCCTTCCTGACAACCAAGCGCGAGGTTTCGGAGGACGTGAACGCGACGGTTCGCGCCATCATAGAGGACGTGCGCGAAAACGGCGACAAGGCGCTGGCGGCCTATTCGCTGCGCTTCGACAGCCTTGATTTTGCCGTTACGCCCATGCGGGTTGGCGCCGAGGAGATCGAAGCCGCCTATAGCGACACGCCGGCCGACCTGATCGCGGCGCTCGAACTCGCCGCCGCGCGGATCGAGAAACACCACGCCCGCCTGTTGCCGAAGGACGACGTCTACGAGGATGAGATCGGCGTCGGGCTGGGCTCGCGCTGGACGGCGATCGACGCGGTCGGCCTTTACGTTCCGGGCGGCACCGCCAGCTACCCGAGCTCGGTGCTGATGAACGCCGTGCCCGCTAAGGTCGCAGGCGTGCCGCGCCTCGTCATGGTGGTGCCGGCGAAAGAAGGCGCGATCAACCCGATCGTGCTCGCCGCCGCGCGCATCGCCGGCGTCGACGAGATCTACCGGATCGGCGGCGCCCAGGCCGTGGCGGCGCTCGCCTACGGCACCGAGACGATCGAGCCCGTCGCCAAGATCACTGGACCCGGCAACGCCTTCGTCGCCGCCGCCAAGCGCCAGGTCTTCGGCACGGTCGGCATCGACATGATCGCCGGGCCCTCAGAAGTGCTGGTGATTGCTGACGGGGAGAACAACCCCGACTGGCTGGCCGCCGACCTGCTCGCCCAGGCCGAGCACGACCGCGGCGCGCAGTCGATCCTGATCACCGACAGCGCGGAGCTCGCCGATGCGGTCGAGGCGGCGGTCGCCCGCCAGCTGAAGACGCTGGAGCGCTCGGAGACGGCCGAGGCGAGCTGGCGCGATTTCGGCGCGATCATTCTCGTGCCCGATCTCGAGAAGGCGGTGCCGCTCGCCAACCGCATCGCGGCCGAGCACCTGGAGATCGCCACCGCCGATGCCGAGAGCTTCGTGCCGAAGATCCGCAATGCCGGCTCGATCTTCGTCGGCCGCCATACGCCCGAGGCGATCGGCGACTATGTCGGCGGACCGAACCACGTTCTGCCGACCGCCCGCTCGGCGCGCTTTTCCTCGGGCCTTTCGGTGCTCGACTACATGAAGCGGAGCTCCATCCTGCGGCTCGGTCCGGACCAGCTGCGGAGCCTGGGGCCGGCTGCGATCACGCTTGCCGAGGCGGAAGGGCTCGGTGCCCATGCCCGCTCCGTCGCCATCCGGCTCAACCCGTCGGGGTGACGACGGGATGACGAAGATGCCCGCGTTCCGGCTGTGCGACGTGGTCCTGGACGAGACGATCGGCCGGGCCACTCCGGATGTGGAGCATGAACGGGCGGTGGCGATCTTCGACCTCATCGAGGAAAATTTCTTCGAGCCGGTGGGTCATTCGGGCGGTCCCTACCGGCTGCAGCTGTCGTTGCTGGATTCGAAGCTGATCTTCGCCATCACCACCGAGGACGGCAGCACGGTCGCCACCCACATCCTGTCGCTGACGCCGTTCCGGCGGATCGTGAAGGACTACTTCCTGATCTGCGAGAGCTACTACCAGGCCATCCGCTCGGCGACGCCGAGCCAGATCGAAGCGATCGACATGGGGCGTCGCGGCGTGCACAACGACGGATCGCAGACGCTGATGGACCGGCTTGCCGGCAAGATCAAGCTGGATTTCGATACGGCGCGGCGGCTGTTTACCCTGGTCTGCGTTCTCTACTGGCGCGGGTGAGCGGATGGTGGCGGGGCACGACGCACAGGGGCAGGCCATGATGCGAACCCCTCGGTCGGTGCTTTTCCTGTGCCGCATGAATGCGGTGCGCTCGCCGATGGCCGAGGCGATCGCCCGCAGTGTCCTGCCGGTCGGCACCTATGTGGCCTCCGCCGGCATCCGTCCCGGCGAGCGCGACCCCTTCGTCGACGCGGTCCTCGACGAGATCGGACTTTCGATCGGCAGCCATGCACCCCGCTCGTTCGAAGAGCTGGAGGACGACTATTTCGACCTCATCGTCACGCTCGCGCCCGAGGCACACCATGCGGCGCTCGAGCTGACACGCGCCAATGCCATCGAGGTCGTCTACTGGGCGACGCCCGACCCGACGGTCGCCACCGGCACGCGCAACCAGATTCTGTCCGCCTACCGCGACGTTCGGAACCACCTGGCTTCGCTGATCGCGACCCGGCTCGGACCCGGCATGCCGGTCTCCAATTGAGCAAATGCAGAAAGCCGGATCATTGGTGTTCACAAAACACCGGCGATTGTGTAGTTTCCGGCAAAATTCGACAGGCAGGCATCCTGCCGCCCGTCAACGAAGGATCACCACTACAATATGGCAAAAGAAGAAGTCCTCGAATTCCCCGGCGTCGTCACGGAACTGCTGCCGAACGCCACGTTCCGAGTAAAGCTCGAGAACGAACACGAGATCATCGCCCATACGGCCGGCCGCATGCGCAAGAACCGCATTCGCGTGCTTGCCGGCGACAAGGTGCTCGTCGAGATGACGCCCTACGACCTGACCAAGGGCCGCATCACCTACCGCTTCAAGTAATCCCGCTCGTCCGGCCGCCGCCCTGCCCGCCCGGCTTCCTCGAGGTTCCATGGCTTTCGAAAACAAGCTCATCCTGGCATCCGGCTCGCCGCGCCGCGTGGAGCTTCTGGCGCAGGTGGGAATAGAGCCCGCCCGGCTGATGCCCATGGACATCGACGAGACGCCGAAGCGATCGGAGCATCCCCGCTCGCTGGCCAGGCGGTTGTGCACCGGCAAGGCGGAAGCAGCACTTGCGGCGATCAAGGGCGATCCGGGCGCCGAGGGCAGCTACATCCTCGCCGCCGACACCGTCGTGGCGGTCGGCCGACGCATCCTGCCGAAGACCGAGATGGTCGACGAGGCCTCCGGCGCCCTGCATCTTCTCTCCGGCCGCAGCCACCGCGTCTTCACCGGAATCTGCCTGGTCACGCCCGACAGGAAGATCCGGCAACGGATCGTCGACACCAAGGTCCGGTTCAAGCGGCTTTCCAGCCGCGACATCGAGAGCTATCTTGCTTCGGGACAATGGCGCGGCAAGGCGGGCGGCTATGCGATCCAGGGGATCGCCGGCAGCTTCGTCGTCAAGCTGGTCGGATCGTACAGCAATGTCGTCGGCCTGCCGCTGCAGGAAACGCTGGCCCTGCTTTCGGGCGAGGGCTATGACGTCCAACGGCGCTGGGCCGAGGCCTGAGAGATGACACCCAAGACTGAAAAGCCGGCCGCCAAGGTCGAACCGCTGCGTAAAACGCGCCCCTGCCCCGAATGCGGCCGTCCATCGACACGCGAGCACTATCCCTTCTGTTCGGAGCGCTGCCGAAGCCTTGACCTGAACCGCTGGCTGTCCGGTTCCTATTCCATTCCGGTCAGCGACGACGAGGCAAAGCCCGACGAAGACCAGTAGCGGCTGTCGCATAGCGGAACGAAAGATCAATCTTTTCCGCAGCTTGCCTAAACCAGTTTTTTCCGGCGAAAAACCGTTCTGGGGGCTGGACACCGTCGAGCAAGATGCTATAACCCCGCTCGCTTCCGGGGCGAAACCAAGCGCCCCGCGGTTTTCAATCGAGAACCACACGGATGCCCGGATAGCTCAGTTGGTAGAGCAGCGGATTGAAAATCCGCGTGTCGGTGGTTCAAATCCGCCTCCGGGCACCATTTTTCCAGGCGAAACTGTCAGAACAGAAGCCGCTTCATGCGGAAATTCATGTTGCGCCATGTTGCAAGGGCATCTCCTGCATTTCCCAAGCGACTTCGGCAAATCCACGCGACATGATTGCAACATGGCAATGGGCCCAGCCCCTCTTCTGCAGATCGACGTTGCCTGGGAGAGATCGCAGTCTCGATCCGCGCCGCCCAAGGAAGGTGCCGCAGTTCGCCAGCGATGGTGAAACTGGAGCCGCGGTCCGCGCGACCGCCAGCAGAAGGACGCCCGCGGAGATCCTTTGCTCTGATCATTGGGCATGCGCTGTCTGGCGATCAGCGAGCAGAAGGCCAGCCCATGCCCGCGACACCTTCTCCGCGCCGGTGGCAGCCATGTGGCAATCGTCGTAACGATCGACTTCGTCGAGCAGTGCGTCGGTATTCACGCCCTCCTTCAACCCGTTTCCACCCTTGGACAAGGCCAACTGAGCACGCACGATTGCATTGTCCGGCGCATGTGTCTTCAAGCCTCCGTTGCTCGGCTCCAGGCATTTCGAGGCAATGGTAATGTAGACGGGAGCGTCGATACCTTCCTGACGCAGGGTATCGACCATGGACAGTAATCCCGCACGGTAGGTGTCCGCGCTTGTAGCCTTGACGTAGTCGGCCTCCCCCTGATCCCATAGGACATCCGTCACGCGATAACCGGCGTCTTTAAGTTGCCTCGCCGTATCGACCAAAAGTGCGTTGAGGTCGCCACCTTGCGCCCATCGTGCAATCTCCGAGCCGGAAAACGCGAGGGGCGCGATCACCACGTTGTCGATGTCACCCGATGCGATCAGCAGGTTTCCCAACAATGTCCAATACTCTCCCCTCGTATCGGTCGACCCAAGGAGTGGCGAAGCCGCGACAAAACATCGTTTTCCGTAAAAATTGACGACCCGCGGGCCATACTGCGATCTGTACCGCTGGCCGGCATGGTTTGCAGCATTGGATTGGCCGAGTACCAGTAGAACCGCGGTTCGATCGGTTTGCCTCGGGCAGGAAACGGCGGTTTTGGTTTCGTCGGCAATGAGGCGGCCGTCAGGCTCGAACATGTAACGGCTTTCCTCTGCGGCTTTTGCCCTGGGGAAACGCTCTCTCAGTTCGACAAGCTGCGGCCAAGGGAAGATGTCGTGCCGTGCACTCATGGCACCGAAGAAATACATGAAAAGGAGCACGATCAGGCCAGCAACTACTTTTCGCATTTCGCCACCGAATACTGATCAGCTTCCCCATGCATACCGCAGAGATCCGAGCATCCCGACAGGCTAGCTATGCGCCGGAAGCTTGCAGGGCCGTGCTCAAGTGACGATCGCGAGCGCGGCAAACTGCCCGATTTGGCTGGGTATCAGGCGCAGGCTCGGGGTATCGGGCAGGTCAAAGCCGATGTGATCCCCGATCAGCTGGTATTCCCTGCCCTTCATTTCGCGCTTGAACCGGGTAAAGCCGCCCGCATCGCCCAGGCCACCCACATCATAGAGCACTGCCCCGCGCCGCCTCGCTTCCTTGATCGCATTCCACATGAGGGCATATCCAAGGTACAGATTATGGGCCTTCGGGCAACGCCAGCCGATCTCGTACTTGGTCGTGTTTCCCGTCCGCAGGAAGATTGCTCCGCCAACAGGTTCGTCGCCGTGAAGTGCTCGCAGGACGAAGAAATCGTCACCCGCCGCTCTTGCGACCGCCTGATAAAACTCGACCGTGTTGGCGAACACATTCTTGGCGGACAGAGTGTTGATATTGTTCCTGACCAGCCAGTCAATGACCTCGGGGCTGTTGGAAACGTCCACCGTGACGCCCGCCTTCTCGGCCTTCCGGCAACGATTGCGGAAGTTTGACGATAGCCGGGCGAAAAGATCTCCCTCGGTGCCGTTCAAATCGAGCAGGGCCGATTGAACCGCGACATCAGAGCGCTTCCGGTAGCCCGCCAGGCGAAGGATCTTGCGGTTCTCCGGGGTATCGACGAGAGCAGGCGAAATCACCAGCGGTCCGGTCCATAGCCGGCCCCAGCCCTTACGCAAGGCACGATAGACGCCGAGCACGACATCCGGGGACGGGTTGGAGTCGAAAAAAAGCGGCCCCTGATGCACCCGGGATACGACAAGAATGCCGGCGATCCGGCGTTCCTGGATCTGGCATGCGGCTACGGCCCTGTTGCGGTTTCGGAAAACAACCCGTGAAACCGACCAGCCTTGCGTGGCCTTGCCTTCACCGTAGGCATCGCTTTGCCCCACATAGCTGACCGGCGCGCGGCGTAACCAGTTGCGCCAATCGTCCACGTCGGCATGCTCATAGTGATACTCTGCCACAGAACCGCGCATCGGCATCTCGGACACTCCATTTTTGACTGGACCAACCAGGAATGCGACACGCAACACGACAAGGGCATTTTCTCCACACCATGGATGGCGGGTCAACCTCATCAAAATACTTACACGTAAAGGCCGATCTCACGGCTCGATGGGCACTTGATGTCCTCCTGCCACGCGCAACGCTGCCATCGGCGCGGCCAGCCAAACAAGCGCGACTGTACTGGAGGATCGGCAACATCCGGCTCCGCATAAGCGGATCAACTCTCAGCATTAGTTTGGCTAAAAACGCGCTTCGAGGCGAACTGATAGCCATCCCGAAGGACGGAGAGCCCCCCATTGATCGAAAAGGGATAGATCCTGATCGAGGTCAGATCATTCTGCTCGCACGGCCAGTGGCGTTCCCAGGCCTCCGCCTTGCCTAGAAACTCATGGGCTTCCAGCCCTCGATCGATCGCATCGCGCATTGTTTCCTGGGTGAGCAGCACGCCCGGCGAACACTCGCTCAAGCTTTCATCGTAGCCCATCTTCAGATCCCACAACCGATTACCGCATTCCACAGCGAAACGTGCGGCTGCAGTGCGGCCATCGATCCTCAGGAAGTACATCCGCAGCATTCCCTGGTCGGCGATGGTGCGTGCGTACTCGGTGAAAAAACGCATCCGCAACGGCGACATCAGAATGGCCGAGCCACTCCTTCCCTTCCAGCCGGAAGCCTCGACCTGGAAAAACTCCTCGAGATAGCGGTCGAGGGCCGGACGATTCGGACTGACGGCCTCGAACTGGAGGTTGCCGAAACGCTCGGCCCGCCGCTTGTAACGGCGCAGGTCACTGCGGCGTCCTGCCGATATGGTTGCTTCGAAGCTCTGCCAGGTCGGCTGGAGCGGGACGGTGTAGCTGCTGTTTCCCCGGCCTTGGCTGTAGAGCGCCCGCCGCGGCACAAGATCTTTCATCAACTCCATCTCTGGCCCGTCGACGCTGAACCGGTGCATGGCAAGGGAGTAGCCGGATCTGAAAATGGCCTTCACAAGGACCGTCAGTGCCTCATCGCTGTCATAGAGAAACCCGCTCGGCTCACCGAGTTCATATGCCGACAGCGGTTCCAGACGAGGCACACGCGAGTGATAGACGATCTTCAGCGGAGCCGCCGCCCGCATCTTTCCGTTAGACCGCACGACAAACGTCGCCAGCCGATCGGGTGGGGAGCAAAACACAGCGATGTTCGACGAACACCATTCATGGCGCAGGAGAGGAGATTTGAAATTGCCGGCAAGTTCGTTCCAGGCGTCTTTCAATGAGAAGAACACTGACGCCCGTGAAATCAGTTCAACGTCCATCTTCAGGCACCCGTTGCCGAGACAATCAGTCCGCTAGGGTAGGTTGAGGCAGTGAAACTGTCGATAACACTTAAGAAGAAGTGCAATTACGCCCAAGCGACAGGAAAGCAATCGTTCGTATCGCCCTGCTGGCAAAACCAGGCGCCGAAGTGGACGTGTGGCTTCCAGGCAGGCGGCTATGCCCTTGCCAACGTCAATTCGGGATCCATCCCAACTGGGCCGCGTTCCCATAGGTAGCCTCGCAGCGGCCCGCTCGCGCCGGAAAAGAAGCGACCGGAAGACCCTTGATGTCCACCTCGTCGAATCTCAAAGCCTGCCCGGCGCAATTGAGGCTGACAAGACGGCCAGCGGCCGAATGGAGGGGCAGCGATATGTGCGCCTCTTCCGCCCCCGGGGCCACATTTTGGGTAAAGCTCAGGACACCCTCGTGCCAGTTGATCTCGGTGAACCCGGACGCGTTGCGACCATCGAGCCAGGTCAACATCTGCGCCGCGGAGATCAGTGCTACGCCGTGCCGTTCAGCCTCGTCGATCAGGATGTCTCCGTAATCGTCCGAAAAATCGTAATGGGTAACAAGGGCGCTGACGAACTGGTCCGGGCCGGTTGCCGCCTCGATCATGGTCCGCACCCCCTCCCGTTGCGGCACCTTGTTCTCGTTCACCAGTTGCGTAGCCGCCTGATAGATTCCGAGAACGCTCCCATCTTCGGTCACGAACGGCATCGGCAGGCCGGAGCCGGTCATGAAACCCGGGCGGCCGTGGAGCCAGCCCGGAGGCCAGCTGTAGTAGTTCATGTCGAAGCGGATGCCCTCGTCCTGCTGCACCCTTGCAGCTTCCGTCCAGCCGTTCCAGACGATGCAATGCAGCCGCTGCGTCCGCTGCGGTTCCAGAAAGGGATACTTGTCCCGAAACTCATCCATCTGCCGACGGATCGTATTTGCGAGCTTCGCTGGGTCCTGGTTCTTGCAGTTGGTGTCCACGTGCACGCCAAACTCAAAGCCCTGATCGTGATAGGTTCTGACAAGATCCGGCGCCACATGGGTGGCCGGTGTCATCAGCGAGGTGGCGCGCAGGCATTCCCAGCGCTCCAGCCTGCAGTTCGGATCGCTCCGGCGCGACAGTTTTGCAAAGAACGAAGCAGTGCCGTTGCTGGTGGCGTGGTCGTCGCTCACCATGATCAAGACCACCCGGCGGTTTCCGGGCAGATACCAGAGGCGGGGAAGCGGGATGTGCGACTTCGAGAGGATGATGTTGGCGAACAGGCGCTGCTGCTCGTCGGCCTGGGGCACACCGATCAGATCGAGATCCAGGTAGTCGGGATAAAAAAGATCGTTCGGACGCCGCGGCGCCAAACCGTCCCGATCCTGGTCTGCCCAATCAGGATTTCCCTGCCGCGTATGCGCAACCGAGGCGGCAAGGTCGAAGAAGTAGCCGGTTATGGTCCCCCTGCCCCAGCTGCGCGTCGCGATCGCAGGCGCCGGGAAAGGCTTGAAGGGGGTCTCGTAAAGCCCGGCAACGGCCACTGTGTCCCCGCCGAGTGGGGAACTGCCGCCCCCCGAAGTTCCAGTCCCGCAGTCCGCGCGCGGCCCGACCAGATCGATCCGGCCATGGATCTGGAGTGGGTGCGTAAAGCTGCGAACTGCCTCCACCTGCGCGTTGGCGCGCAAATAGGCTTTCGAAACCGATTTGCCCGTTCTTGACAGACACAACATCGCAAGCAGGTCGTCGCTCGGTTGGATGGCCACCAGGCTCCCTCCGTTCGTCGTCCAGTCCTGGAGACGTTGCACTTGCGCAGGCGGCAGAACTGCACCTGCCAGGATAATCGTTCCGTAGCGACCGATGCTTTCCGGATCGAAATGTTCCTCCGGTACGGAATCGAACAGATTCAAACCTTCGGCCTTGAGGATTTCGTCGTAGTAGGAGGCAAGGGCGCTGTGCTGGCCTGCCACGACGAGCACCACTGCGCCGGCCTTCGGGGGCCGGGGTGCTGGCGCGGCTCGCGTCGTGAAAGATGCGCAGCTGACGCTTGTCGGTCCGTCGCCGAGCATCCTGCGGAGCCAGGCGGTCTCCGACAGGTGGGAAAGACAGAGCGTGTAGGCGCGGGACGGCTCCAGCATCGACACGGGCTCGATCGTGATCAACTTCGCGGTCTGGTCGATGTCGAACGTAACCGGGAGGATGTCGCCTGCATCGTTGCGCAGGGAGACATTGATGTGACGCACTGCCGCGGCATTGCCGATGCGCACCTTGAAGGCGCGGCCGGGGTGGACGTCCCGGCTTCCGTCAACAGGCGTAAGGTGCACGAGGGCGGGGGCGAACTGCATGTAAAACAGCAGCAACAGTGCGGCCGCGGAACCGAGCCACGCCAGCAATTTCAGAAGAAACAGACCTGATTGCGCGTTGACGGTCATCGGTTGGCCATCCGCTCCCTTGCAGCCCCGTCACGCAGGCTCTCGTCTCCCGCCGACATCCGGCACGAACGAGGGTCGCCTCAGGAGCTCCTCCAAGGTCAGGCAAACTCCCACTACCGGCAACAGGGATTCAATCGTCTGATGCCTCTGATCTGATACATGAACGGTTATTGCCGATGACCAAGTTTGGAAACAGTCTAGCCTGAGGGAGGCGACTTGAAAAATCTCGCAATCACAGGCGGTGAGACAAAAAGTGATCTGTCTTGGGTATTCCCGGGAACAAATCCGGCTCGCCATGCGTCTCTTTTTCAGGTGCTTGTCACTGCACCTGCTCGGATTGGAGACCGAGCATATTCCGGCGGGTTCGCCCGCCGGCTTTTTTTACTAACCACCGTCAAGCTGATCGGCGCCAAGGCGATGGTTGAGGATTTTATTCATCGTCTCCACCTGCTGCATACAAGCACTGAAGCAGCGCCTGCTGCAGTCGGCCGAGGCGAAGCCGACCCGGCGGATGGGCCGGACCGGCTTTCACGGCTTTGAAGGGCAGAGCACTTGAGATACCGCTCAGGCGGTCGCCCCCCTCGTCCGGGTCTGGTGGATCTCGATCAGGCTCGGCCCGGCGCGGCCCGCAGCCGCCCGGAGCGCAGGGGCGAGTTCGTCGACATCCGAGAGCCGCACCGCGGGCACGCCATAGGCCTTGGCGATGTCGAGGAAGTCGGGGGCCGAAGGCTTTACGCCCTCCGGCTCGATGCCGTTATCGACCATGTAGTTCTCGATTTCCTCGTAACCGTCATTGTTCCAGACCAGGAAGATCACCTTCGCACCCGCATCGGCCGCCGAGCCGATTTCCGCCAGCGAGAACTGGAAGCCGCCGTCGCCGGTGAGACAGACGACCGGACGCTCGGGAGCTCCGATCGCCGCCCCGACCGCAGCCGGCGGGCCATAGCCGAGCGCGCCGAAACCGGTGGCGGCGTTGAACCAGGACAAGGGCCGGGCGACGTCGAGGTAGAGATTGCCGGCATAGACGGCCTGGGTCGAGTCGCCGACGACGATCGCCTCCGGCAGCGCTTCGTAGATCATGCCGATCACGCCGATCTCGGTGCGCAACTTGGGCGAAAGCTCTTCCCATGCGGCTTGCCGTGTCGTGCGGGCGCGCTCGGCGCCCTCCGCATCGTGGGCATCGACCAGCGGCAGCAGACCCTCCACGGCCGCGAGTACCGTCGAAAGGACCGGCAGGTCGGCGCGCGGCTCGCGGGCCAGTTGCTGGGCGTCGATGTCGATGCGGACAAAGCGCTTCGGCGTCGGGAAAGCGCCGTCTGCATACATGTCATAGTCCGTCTGGCCCATTTCCGTGCCGAGGCCGATGACGAGGTCGGCCGCCGCGATCAGCGCGCGCGTCGCCTTGAGGCTCGGGCTTGCCGGCACCCGCAGCGGATGGCCGGACAGCATGCCTCGGGCGTTCGTCGTCAGCACCACCGGCGAATCCAGCCTCTCGGCCAGCGCCGTCACCGCCTTGTCGGCGGAGATCGCGCCGCCGCCGCACATCACGACGATCCGCTGCGCCTGATTGCACAGTCGGGCCAATTCGCCGAGCGTGGCCGCGTCCGCGCTGGGCCGGGCAACGCGGGTCGGCCCTGTCACGATATCTCCCGCCGGCAGCGGCATCACATCGGTCGGGATCTCGATATGCACCGGCCCTGGCCGCGCCGATCCCATGATGGAAAAGGCCCGGGCAATCACCGATGGAAGGTCGGCCGGATCGACCAGTGTGTGCGAGTGCAGCGCGAAGCTCTTCATCAGCGCCGCTTGGTCCGGCAATTCATGCAGCAGGCCGCGACCGTGGCCCAGCGAATTGCGCCGATTGACGCCGGAGATCACCAGCATCGGCACCGAATCCTGCCGGGCCTGTGCCATCGCCGTGATCGTATTGGTCAGCCCCGGTCCGGTGATGACCAGCGCCACCCCCGGTTTGCCGGTGACACGGGCGTATCCATCGGCCATGAAGCCGGCGCCCTGTTCGTGCCGCGGCGTGATGTGGCGGATCTTCGACCCGGCCAGGCCCCGGTAAAGTTCGACTGTGTGCACCCCCGGGATGCCGAAGACGACCTCGACGCCGTTTGCCTCGAGAAGGTCGACCATCGCCTCCCCGACAGTTTTCATGCTGGTCATGCGCGTCTTTCCTTTCTGAAGCCCGAGCGCGCGGCAAGCGCGGACATCCGCCTGCAGGCCTCGTCAATCTTTTCTTCCGGAACCGTCAGGCTGATGCGGATGAAGCTCGACGCCCCCTCGCCGAAGGAGGAACCGGGCATCACGGCGACCTGCTCCTCGTCCAGCAGCCTCCAGGCGAACTCCTCGCCACTCATGCCGGTGCCGGACACGTCGACGACGATGAACATGCCGGCCTCGGGCGGCAGCGGCATCAATCCCGGCGCGCCGGCGAGGCCGGCGACGATACGGTCGGCACGGTTCTTGTAGGCAGCGCGCATGCGCGACGAGGTGTCGATCGGGTTGTCGAGCGCGAAGGCCGTCATGTCGGCGATGAAGGGCTGAACGCCGAAGAGCATCGTCTCGGAGACGGAGAGAAGCCGGTTTGCAAACTCCTCCGGTCCGACCGCCCAGCCGCTGCGGAAACCGGGGGCGGCATGCGACTTGGAGATCGACGAACAGACGATCGTGCGCTCGGCGAGATCGGCATTGTCGAACGGTGAGGCGAACTCGCCGGAGAACACCAACTCCTCGTAGACCTCGTCGCAGACGATCCAGAGATCGTGCCTGCGGCACACCTCGCCGATGGCGGCGATCTCCTGCGCCGTCAGCACCGCTCCGGTGGGATTGTGCGGCGTGTTGAGGAGTAGCACGCGGCAATTCGGGGTGATCGCCCGCTCCAGGTCGGCGGCCTGCATGTGAAAGCCATTCTCCGGGCGGAGCGGCACAGTCACCTGATCGGCGCCGGTGGCGCGGATCACGCCTTCATAGGTCGCATAGAGCGGATCGCCGACGAGCACGGCGTCGCCCTTTTCGACAAGGCCGAGCATGACGACGAAGAGAGCCGTCTGCGTGCCCGGAAAGCAAAGCACGTTGGCGCTCGTCACATCGGAGCGGCGACGGCGGTATTTCCGGACCAGCGCCTCGACGACCGACGGTTCGCCGCGGCCATTGGAATAGCGATAGCGGCCGGCATGCATGGCGCGGGTCGCCTCCGTGAGCAGGCTGTCGTGCGGCGGCATGTCGGGCTCGCCGATCGTCAGTTCGATGATCGGCTCGCCCTTCTGCTTGCGCTTGCGCGCCTCGGCATGGATCGCCCACTTCTCCGAGCCCAGGCTGGCCAGCCGGTCCGTTATGGATGCGTAACGCATCGAATTCCTCCGGTTCTATTGATCTGTATCCGGCGATCCGATCGGCACGCCGATCAGCGCCTCGATCGAGGCAAGCGCGATCGAGACGAGCTCGCTCTCCTCGAAAAGTTCTCCCGCCAGGCAGCCTTCGAGCCACAGGCCGTCGAGCAGCCCGTTGATCGCGATGGCAAGGGCCCGGCAGCGGCCAGGACTGGCGTCCTGGCCCTTCGCCGCAAGGAACTCCGAAAGCAGTTCCTCCAGAGCGTCGCGGAAGTTCAGGTATCCCTCGCGGTGGATGGCCGCCAGTTCCGCATCGACGCTGACGCGGCTGATGAACGAGGCCCACAGCGACAGGCTGCGGCTGTTGGCGACCGGCTCTGTCAGGTTGATGATGATGAAGGCGCGCAGCCGCTCCTGCGGGTCGCCGGTCACGCGCCCGGCCTTCTCCGTCAGTCGCGCGATCACGACCCGGTAGGCCTCCTGCAGGATGTGCTCCTTGGAGGTGAAATAGTGCCGGATCAGCCCCGCGGTGACCCCGGCCTTGATTGCGATCTGTCGCACCGTCGCTCCCTCCAGCCCGCCCTCGGCGATGCAGTCCAGCGTCGCCTCGATCAGGTCGTGGCGGCGCTCGCTTTCGGGCGCCCGGTGGAAGCTTCGCCTGCTCATGCCGCGCGCCTGAGGACCGGCCGGGTCAGGCAGGTCGGCCCGCCCTCGCAGGCGATGCAGAGGGCGTCCGCCTCGAAGGTCTCGACGGCGCAGCCGGCTGCCTCCATTGCCGCCTTCGTCTTCGGGAAGCCGGCTACCATGATCACCTCGTTCGGCCGCGTCGGCAGGACGTTGAGCGACAGGCCGTTGCTGGCGTGGAACTCGTCGGCCGGCGCCTCGATCAGGCGGATGCCGCGCTGCTTCAGAAGCTGGTAGAACGCGGCCGGCAGCAGCGGCGCGAAGACGAGCGCCAGATCGCCGGCAAGCGGGCTCATCACGCTCATCAGGTGCAGGCAGGCCGCCTCGCCCTGCCAGAGCGGCAGATCATAGGCGAGCACCGAGATTCCGTGCGGCGCAAGCATGCGGTCCAGCTGGTCGATGCCCTGCTGGTTGGTGCGCACCCCGCGGCCGACCACGAGAGTCCTGGCGTCCAGCCAGATGCAATCGCCGCCCTCGACGGTGCCAGGTGCCTCGATGCGGCCGAGAATGGGAATCTGGCGCTCGGCATAGGCCTTCTCGTGCAGTTCGGTCTCGTTGGCGCGCAGCGGCTTGCCCATCCGCAGGATGATCGCACCGTGGTCGGTCATCAGAGACGGATCATGGGTGAACATGGCGTCTGCAAGCCCGTCGCCGCCATCCTCCAGCCAAATGATCTCCGTCCCCGACTTTTCCACCAGGCGGGTGAAATCCGCATATTGCCGGACCGCCTTCTGCCCGTCGAAGGTCGGGCCATAATGCCATTTCGCCGGATCGGCCGCCACAAGGCTCGGCCCCGGCCGGCGCATCATCACGCGGAGCAGCGGGGCGGACATTTCCTGCGAACCGAATGCGGGCATCAGCTATTCCTTTGATGGAAGACGGGTTTGGACGGGGGCGGGCGAAAAGTCTTCAGCGCGGTTATTATACGCTTGAACAATTACGCCACAAGTGCCACGATGGTGTCAATGGAAGGACGTGACGGGCACGAAGAGGCCTGCACGAATAAAGAAGCGACCGGCTGCAACGGCATGGTCGCCAAAGCCAATTGGGGAACGAAATTGGGCATGACTGATGCTGTATTCTGCCGTGCGTCGGAGAATTCTGTCCGATGACGGAGCGCGCCGAGGCAATCGCAGTAGAAAACCTGCACAAGCGCTTCGGGCCGCTGGAGGTCCTAAAGGGAGTATCCCTCACCGCCCATGAGGGCGACGTCATCGCCATCATCGGCGGTTCCGGCTCGGGCAAGTCAACGTTCCTTCGCTGCATCAACATGCTGGAACTGCCCAGCGCCGGGTCAGTGACGATCCATGGCGAGACGATCGCCATGAAGAAGGATGGCCACGGCGGCCTGCTGCCGGCCGACCGCAAGCAGGTGCAGCGCCTGCGCTCCCGACTGGGGATGGTGTTCCAGAGCTTCAATCTCTGGCAGCACATGACGATCCTGGAAAATGTCATCGAGGCGCCGGTTCAGGTGCTCGGCGTTCCAAAGGCCGAGGCGGTCGAACGCGCCGAAGCGATCCTTCGCCGCGTTGGCCTCCACGACAAGCGCGATGCCTATCCCGCCTTCCTCTCCGGCGGCCAGCAGCAGCGTGCGGCGATCGCCCGGGCGCTCGCCATCCAGCCGCACGTCATGCTCTTCGACGAGCCGACCTCGGCACTCGATCCCGAACTGGTCGGCGAGGTGCTTTCGGTGATCGGCGACCTGGCGAAGGAGCGGCGGACGATGATCCTCGTCACCCACGAGATGAAGTTCGCCCGCAACGTCGCCAACCACATCGTCTTCCTCGCCAACGGGGTCATCGAGGAGCAGGGCCCGCCCGAGGAGATCTTCGGCGCTCCGAAATCGGAGCGGCTGAAGAAATTCATCAGCTCCATCCACTGAAATCAAAAATAACCAACAGAGGGAAAATCATGAAGACTGCACTGAAGACGATTGCTCTCGCTGCCGCCATCGGCCTTGCCGGCATCACCGGCGCGATGGCGGACCCGCTCAAGGTGGGCGTTGCCGCCGAACCCTACCCGCCGTTCACCGCGCCGGACGCCTCGGGCAAGTGGGAAGGCTGGGAAGTGGACTTCATGAATGCCGTCTGCGCCGAGGCCAAGCTCGAATGCGTGCTCACCCCGGTCGCCTGGGATGGCATCATCCCGGCGCTGACCACCGGCAAGATCGACATGATCATGAGCTCCATGTCGATCACCGCCGAACGCCAGAAGACGA
This sequence comes from Mycoplana dimorpha, assembly GCF_003046475.1. Lineage (GTDB taxonomy): Bacteria > Pseudomonadota > Alphaproteobacteria > Rhizobiales > Rhizobiaceae > Mycoplana > Mycoplana dimorpha. The sequence goes on along the minus strand of NZ_PZZZ01000002.1, from coordinate 554,078 downwards.
TCGACTTCTCGGACAAGTACTACAACACCCCGACCGGCGTGATCGGGCCGAAGGGCGTCGCGTTCGACGCCACCCCCGAAAGCCTCGCCGGCAAGACGCTGGGCGTGCAGGTGGCCACCATCCACCAGGCCTACGCCAACAAGTATTTCGGCCCGGCGTCGACGATCAAGGAATATCAGACCCAGGACGAGGCCAACAACGACCTGGCCGCCGGGCGCCTGGATGCCGTGCAGGCCGACTCGATCGCGCTCGGCGACTTCCTGAAGACCGAACAGGGCAAGGAATGCTGCGAGCTGAAGGGCATCGTCAAGGACGATCCGGACATCCTCGGCGCCGGCGTCGGCGTCGGCCTGCGCAAGGGCGAGACCGAGCTGAAGGACAAGCTCAACGCCGCCATCAAGGCGATCCGCGCCAACGGCACCTATGAGGCCATCACCAAGAAGTACTTCGACTTCGACGTCTACGGCGGCTGACCGCCTGTGAACGGAGCCGGCGGCACCCGCCGGCTCATCTCCTTCACGGAACCGAGCATCTCATGGCAGCAGACCCGACACTGATCAACTGGAGCCTTCTGGCACTCGACCCGCCCGGCTGGGGCGGCGTGCTGCTGGCAGGCCTCGTCAACTCGATCAAGATCGCGGTCGGCGGCTATGCGCTCGGGCTCGCGCTCGGAACCGGCGGCGCCTTCGGCAAGCTCTATGGCGGACCCGTGCTGAAGGATCTGCTCGAGGTCTATACGACGCTCGTGCGCGCTATTCCGGAACTGGTCCTGATCCTGCTGCTCTATTATGCGGGAACGGATCTCCTCAACCAGCTGATGACGGCGCTGGGCCACGGCCCTGTCGACATCAGCGGGTTGGCGGCGGGCATCTTCGTCATTGGCGTCGTGCAGGGCGCCTATTCGACCGAGGTGCTGCGCGGCGCGATCAAGGCCGTGCCGGCCGGGCAGATCGAGGCTGCCCGTGCCTTCGGCATGTCGCCCACCCAGATCATGCGGCGCGTGACGCTTCCGGCGATGCTCCCGCATGCCATTCCCGGCCTGTCTAACCTCTGGCTGATCGCCACGAAGGACACCGCGCTGCTCGCCGTCGTCGGCTTCAGCGAGCTGACGCTGGTGACCCGGCAGGCGGCCGGCACCACCAAGGCATACCTGTTGTTCTTCTGCGCCGCGGGCGCGCTCTATCTCGGCATCACGCTGATCTCGAACCTCGTCATCCGCATCGTCGAAAGCCGCGCACGGCGCGGCATGGCGGCGCCGGCATGATCAGCGAGGAGAGCACGATCGGCGCCATGGCGCTTACCGACCTGCCGGACCGGCAGGGCTTCTTCAAGCCGCATCGCATCGCATTGATGGCTGTCGCGGCGGCGCTGGTGTTCTGCGTCGTCTGGTTCATGCGCTGGGACTGGATCCCGGAATATGGCGGGCGGCTCGCCCATGGCGTCGGCGTCACGCTGCTGATGCTGTTCGGCACCTGCATCCTCGGCTTCCTGTTCGCCCTGCCGATCGGGCTGGTGCAGGTGACCGGCCCCTGGCCGCTGAAGATGCTCGCCAAGGGCTTCTGCACCGTGATCCGAGGCACGCCGCTGCTCTTGCAGCTGTGGCTTCTCTATTACGGTATCGGCTCGCTGTTTCCGCAGTTCCCGGCGATACGGCAGTCCTTCCTCTGGCCCTATCTGCGTGAGGCCTGGCCCTACGGCGTCGCCGCGCTGACCATCTCGTTTGCCGCCTATGAGGGCGAGGTGATGCGCGGCGCGTTTGCCGGCGTGCCGCGGGGCGAGCTGGAGGCTGCGCGCGCCTACGGGATGAGCCGGTGGAAGGTGTTCCGCCGCATCTGGCTGCCGCGCGCCGTCCACCGGGCACTGCCGACGCTCAACGGCGAGACGGTGCTGCAGCTGAAGTCGACGCCGCTCGTCGCCACGATCACCGTGATCGACGTCTATGCCGTCATCTCCAAGGTCCGGCAGATGACCTTCCTGACCTACGAGCCGCTGCTGCTCCTGGCGCTGATCTATCTCTGCCTCACCGCCATCCTGGTCGTGGCGTTCCGCTATCTCGAAAACAAGATCCCGACCCGTGGTGCCTGACATGACCCTTCGCGCTTCCCTGACCAATGCCATGCCGGAACTCGTCGCCATCCGCCATGACCTGCATGCCCACCCGGAACTGGGGCTGGAAGAGGTGCGCACCTCCGAGGTGATCGCCGGTCACCTGGAGAGCTACGGCTACAAGGTGACGCGCGGGCTCGCGAAGACCGGGCTCGTTGCGACGCTCTCCAACGGCACGAGCCGCAAGTCGATCGGCATCCGCGCCGACATCGACGCGCTTCCGATCCACGAGGAGACCGGCCTGCCCTATTCCAGCAAGACCCCGGGCCTGATGCATGCCTGCGGCCACGACGGCCACACCGCGATGCTGCTGGGTGCCGCACGCGCGATCGCCGAACGAAAGAATTTCGACGGCACCGTGCACCTGATCTTCCAGCCGGCGGAGGAGAATTTTGGCGGCGCGAAGATCATGGTCGAGGAAGGGCTGTTCGACCGCTTCCCGTGTGACGCGGTGTTCGCGCTTCACAACGCTCCGGAGCTTCCCTTCGGCCAGTTCGCCTTCCGCGAGGGGCCGATCATGGCGGCCGTCGACGAGGCGCGCATCACCGTCAACGGTCTTGGCGGGCATGGCGCCGAGCCGCAGGAGACCGCCGACCCGATCGTTGCCGGCGCCTCCATCATCATGGCGCTGCAGACGATCGTCGCCCGCAACATCCATCCGCTCGACCCGACCGTCGTCACGGTCGGCTCCTTCCACGGCGGCTCGGCGAGCAACATCATCCCGGAGCGGGCGGAAATCGTCGTCGGCATCCGCTCATTCGACCCGGCGGTCCGCGACGAACTGGAGCGCCGCATCCGGTTGATCGCCGAGCGACAGGCGGAAAGCTACGCGATGACGGCAACGGTCGACTACCAGCGCAGCTACGATGCCACCATCAACCACAAGGCCGAGACCGACCTGCTGCGCGACCTCGCGATCCGTTTCGCCGGCGCCGACAAGGTGCTCGACCTGCCCCGGCCCTTCATGGGCAGCGAGGACTTCGCCTATATGCTGAAGGAACGGCCGGGCAGCTATTTCTTCCTCGGCGCCAAGGCCTCCGAGAAAGACCGTCCGCTGCACCATCCCGGCTACAACTTCAACGACGACCTGCTGCCGGTCGGCGCGGCCTTCTGGACGGAACTGGCGGAAAGCTACCTCAGACCGGCCTGAGCCGACCCAGGCGCACTATTCCTTCTGGGGCGGCACCACATCGACCCCAGTTCTCCGGCCAAGTGCCCTACTCCTTTTCGCTACCCGCCGCGGCGCTCGCCACCTACTTTCGGAGTAGATTGCAGCGCAGTCCGGCCGGATCTGAGACGCATGGCGCGCATTTTGTCGGCAATCAACAATTCGTGATGATTTACCGTTTGACACCTACTTAACAGGAACTATTCGCGCCGCATATGATTCGTCTGCATGCACGAGGATGTCCGATGCTTCCCGCAACTGAAGGACCCCACCATGAAGACATTCGTTGTATCGATTGCTGTCCTGGCGGTTTACGCCACTGGTGCATTTGCTGCTGCCGCAAACTTCGACCGTGCACGGTTCGGTGACCCGATCGTAGCCTCCAATGAAAGCATGATCGACCGAACCCTCACCGGCTCCGTCGAACCAACCTGCAAGTTCGGCGTGAAGACGGTCCGTCGTTGCGTCGATCCTTCGATGAAACCCGCAAGCCAGGGCGCCCGCAAGGACTAGTCCGGCTCAATCAGCATGTGCGCCCCCATAGCACCGTCGCGGCGGACGGTCGGGTGGCCACCGCTCAATCCCAATATACAGTTGGTCCCGGCATGAGGGACTTTTGGCGCTCCGGCATTTGGTGCTCGCCCTTTCCGGCGATCGTTTGCGTGCCGTACCGCAATGCCCAGCAGTGTATTTCAGCATTTATTAAAATACCGTAATCGCGGCGCAGCCTGACGGATCGGCAGGAGGGGATGCGCACTTGGCCGATCTTTTAGAGGGTCGCGATATGAAGCACCTGGCCTTTTCCGCTTTAATGTTGGTGCTGGCCGCATCCTCAGCGCATGCCTTTCCCGAAGACTTCGGCCTTCCCCGTTTCGTCCAGCTCGACAATTGGCCCGATGCCAGCGTTTTCGCCCGGCCCCCGATAGGTTCGCTCCGGCGCTGCGGTTGCGCCATTGCCCCGAAAGCAGATCGGGCGTGCCATGAGCCCCGCGGCACGGCAGTCGTCAAGCGAACACCGCGGTCCTGAGGATTTCGTCCTGGCAAGGCATCGCGCAACTAACGCTACGTAAGGCGGCGCCGCACCGCAACTATTTAGTGCCGGATAAATTAAGGCTCGCTCAAGTTTGGCGGTCTAGCTTGTCCTTGGCCAGCATATGGGGCCGCCGGAAGAAGGAACAGGACCGCACCCTCCCTTCTTCCGAGCGGCCCCTATGTGGCACAGCGCCGCCCGAAGGCGCTTTGGTCTTTCCCCACCCCATCCACTTTGTTAGAGGCATCCGCAGCGCCCGTCAGCACGGGCGAACGCAGCAGACATGCGGAGACGGGAATGCCAGACACTGCAGCCGAATGCCGGACCATGGCGGAGATCCGCGCCAACATCGATCGGATCGATGAGGCGCTGATGGCGCTGTTCGCCGAACGCTGGAGCTTCATCGGCCGGGCTGCCGAGATCAAGGCCGGCCTCGGGCTCAAGGCGGACATCCCCACGCGGGTAGACGAGGTTCGGGCCAATGCGCGCGCCAACGCTGAGAAGCACGGCCTCGATCCGACGTTTTACGACGAAGTCTGGACGCGCCTGATCCGCCACTCCATCGCCTACGAGGCCGAATTGCTCGGCGAAGGGAACACCCACGAGCCGACCGAGTAAAGCCAACCTGCGCCGCGCCAGGAGCGAAACGGCCGCGGCGCAACAGGTCGATACCGGCAATCGCGGGTCAGACCTGGTTGCGGCGACGCAGATGCTCTTCCCAGTCGAGCGCGGTGCGCACGATGAAGGCCAGATCGTCGTGCTGGGGGCGCCAATTGAGTTCCTTCATCGCGATTGACGGGTTGGCGACGATCGAGACCGCATCACCCGGCCGCCGCCCGGCGATCCGAACCGGAAAATCAACCCCGGAGACCTCCTTGACCCGGTTCAGCACCTCGAAAACCGAGAAGCCCCGCCCGTAACCGCAGTTGGCGACGATCGAGCCGCCGCCAGCCCGCATGCGCTCCAGCGCCTTCAGATGGGCGTTGGCGAGATCGCTGACATGGATGTAGTCGCGTACGCAGGTGCCATCCGGGGTGGGGTAGTCGGTGCCGAATACATCCATGCCCTGGCGCTTGCCGAGCGCGGCCTCCGCGGCGACCTTGATCAGATGCGTCGCCCCCTTGGTCGATTGCCCCGTGCGCCCGCGCGGATCGGCGCCGGCGACGTTGAAGTAGCGAAGTGCGGTGTAGGTGAAATCGTGCGCCAGCGCCGTGTCGCGCAGCATGATCTCGGTCATCAGCTTCGAGGAGCCATAGGGCGATTCCGGCCGCAGCGCCGCGGTCTCCTCCACCGGATCGGCAGTCTCCGGCGTGCCGTAGACGGCGGCGGTCGACGAGAACACGAAGTGCGGCACCTTCGCCTCGACGGCAGCTGCGATCAGCGCCCGCGATTTTACGGTGTTGTTCTCGTAATAGGCGAGCGGATCGGCAACCGATTCCGGCACGATGATCGAGCCGGCAAAGTGGATGATCGCGTCGATGGCGTTCTCGGTGAATATCCGCGTCAGCAGGTCGCGGTCGGCGATGTCGCCTTCATAGAAGCGGGCCTCGGGCGCGACCGCCCAGCGGAAGCCGGTGGAGAGCCGGTCGATGACCACCACCTCCTCGCCCGCGTCGCAGAGCGCCCACACCATGTGCGAGCCGATATAGCCCGCTCCGCCCGTTACCAGTACCGCCATCCGGTGCTCTCCGCCTGCTGTTCAACGTCCGATAAAAACGCGACTGCGGCGAAGAAGCAATCCGCAACGTTTCAAAGTGCGGCAATGTAGCGCGACAGGCGTTCCGCCGCCTCGGCAACCTGGGCGGGATCGCGCAGGAAGCAGGCGCGCATGAACAGCGAGCCGCCTTCGCCGAAAGCAGTCCCCGGCGCCAGGCCGACGCCGGTCTTGTCGACAATGTCGAGCGCCGTCTTCCGGACGTCCTCGACACCGTCGATCTTCAGGAAGGCGTAGATGGCGCCGTCGGGCTTGAGCGTCTCGACGCGGTTGGTGGCGATCAGCGCGTCGCAGAACAGGTCGCGCGACAGCGTTGCCTTCTCGATGTTGGAGCGGACGAACCGGTCCCCCTCGTCGAGGGCTGTGACCGCGCCTTTCTGCAGGAACTGGGCAACGCCGGAGGTCGAGTATTGAACCAGGTTCTCGATCACTTGCCCCATCGCCGGCGGGGCCACGATCCAGCCGACCCGCCAGCCGGTCATCGACCAGTTCTTCGAAAACGAATTGACAAAGACGACCCGATCGTCCGCTTCCATCACGTCCAGGAAGGACGGCGCGCGTCCTCCGGCATAGTAGTAGCGCGCGTAGATCTCGTCGGCCATGATCCAGAGGCCGCGGCGGCGGGCGATGGCGAGGATCGCCGCAAGCTCTTCCTTCGTCGCCGTCCAGCCGGTCGGATTCGAGGGGGTGTTGATGAACAAAGCCTTCGTGTTCGGCGTGATGGCGGCTTCGAGCCGCGTCAGGTCGAGCTGCCAGCGGCCGGCGGTGAATTCCAGCGGAACGGCGAGCGGCCGGATGCCGGCGATCCCGGCGGCCGCGGCGAAGTTCGGCCAGGCAGGGCTGAGATAGACCATGTCGTCGCCGGGCGATGCGATCGCCTGGAGCACGAGCTGGATCGCCTGCATGCCCGAACCGACCACGTAGAAATGCTCGGGCGAGAGCGACTGGCCGAAATGGCGCTGGTAGTAGCGCGACAGCGCCTGGCGCAGCTCCGGTATGCCGCGCTGCCACGTGTAGAACGTCTCGCCGGCCCTGAGCGCCTCAGCCGCCGCGTCGGAGATGAAGGACGGTGTCGGAAGGTCGCCCTCGCCCACCCAGAGCGGGATGAGACCGGCCCGGCCGCGGGCGTAGTTCACCAGTTCGACGATGCCGCTTTCGGGCGCATGCAGCGCCCGCGGGCTCAGGGTGCTCAGAATGTCCATCATGCCTCCGTTGCGGATCGGCCGGAGCGCGCATGGCCGGCGTCCGATGCGGAGAATGTCTAGCGGGATTTTGCCGCCGGTTCACGCAAGTTTATCTGACATTCCGATCGATTTCGGTGATGCAAGCCGGAGCGCCACGACCGGCAGGACCCGAGCCGGAGGCTCAAACCACCGGACGCGCCTTGAGCAAGTCGCGGATTTCCGTCAGCAGTTGCACGTCGGCCGGCGGCGGAGCGGCGTCTTCCTCGATCGTCTGCTTCTCGACGGAAGCGCGGATGCGGTTCACTGCCTTAATCATCAGGAAGATGATCCACGCCAGGATCAGGAAGTTGATCAACACGGTGATGAAGTTGCCGTAGGCGAAGACGGCGCCCTGCTGGCGTGCGGCGGCAAGCGAACCCGCTGTGACGTTCGCTGAAAGCGGGATGAAGTAGTTGGAGAAATCGAATCCACCCCCGGTCAGCGCACCGACGATCGGCATGACGAGGTCGTTCACGACGGAATCAACGATCTTGCTGAAGGCGGCGCCGATGATCACGCCGACCGCGAGATCCATCACGTTGCCGCGGGCGATGAATTCCTTGAATTCATTGAGCATGTGCACCTCCTGTTGCTGCCTGTCACCTGAGGCTAATGCAGTTTTCCGATCAAGTGAACCACCCGTGCGGGTCATTTTCCGCTCGTGCAACCGCGCTCCTGTTCTCGGACTTAAGGCTAAGGCGCGCGCGATTTTCTTCGCTGTCCGGATCGCCTAAGGTGAACGGGGCACCCTGCCCCACCACGGAGGACGCATGCTGCCGGGCTGGACCATATTCGCCGCGGCCTTCGCTTATCTGCTGCTGCTGTTTGCGGTGGCGACCTATGGCGACCGGAAAACGCGCGAGCCGGATGCAGCGACCCGCGGGCGACCGCTGGTCTATGCGCTCAGCCTCGCCATCTATTGCACCTCGTGGACCTATTTCGGCGGCGTCGGTCTTGCCAGCACCAAGGGGCTCGAGTTCTTCGGCATCTACATCGGCCCGATCCTGATGTTCACGCTCGGCCTGCCGTTGATCCGCCGGATCGTCGCGCTCGCCAAGTCCGAGCGCCTCACCTCGATCGCCGACTTCGTCGGCGCCCGCTATGGAAAGGACCCCGTCGTTGCGGCGATCGTGGCGCTGATCGCGCTGATCGGCGCGATCCCCTATATCGCCCTGCAGCTCAAGGCCGTGTCCAGCTCGGTCAAGGTGGTAGTCGATCACTACGAATACGGCTTCTCCAGTTCCCACGCGTTCATCGACCTGCCGCTGATCGTCTCGCTGTTCCTCGCCTGTTTCGCCGCCATCTTCGGCACGCGCCACACCGACGCGACCGAGCACCAGGACGGGCTGATCCTGGCGATCTCGATGGAATCGGTCGTCAAGCTTTTCGCCTTCGCCACCGTCGGCATCTACGTCGTCTACTTCATGTTCGACGGGCTCGGCGATCTGTGGCTGCGCGCCGCCGAGAACGCACGGGTCATGGGCGCACTGGCACACGAGACGCCGATCGTCCGCTGGCTGCTGCTGATCGTGCTGTCCGGCTTTGCCATCATCATGCTGCCGCGGCAATTCCACGTCACGGTTGTCGAGAACCGCACCGCGGGCGAACTGCGCACCGCGCGCGTACTGTTTCCGCTCTACCTGCTGGCGATAAACTTGTTCGTGCTGCCGGTCGCGATCGGCGGCGTGATCGCCTTCCAGGGGCTGGGCGATGCGGACCTCTATGTCCTGGCGCTGCCGCTCGCCCAGGGGCAGCCGATCCTGACGCTGATCTCCTTCATCGGCGGCTTCTCCGCCGCCACCGCGATGGTGATCGTTGAGTGCGTGGCGCTGTCGATCATGGTTTCGAACGACATCGTCATACCGATCGTCCTGCGCCGCAGCCTGATCGGCAGGGGCGAGCCGCAGGAGGACCTGACCCGGACGCTGCTGCGCATCCGCAGATTGGCGATCTTCTTCGTGCTGCTGCTCGGCTATGCCTATTATCGCTTTTCGACGTCGAGCGCCGGTCTGGCCTCGATCGGGCTGCTCGCATTCGCCGCCATCGCCCAGGTCGCCCCTGCCCTGCTCGGCGGCCTCGTCTGGCGGCAGGCGAACGCCCGCGGCGCGATCGCCGGCATGGTGTCGGGGCTGGCGGTCTGGGCTTACCTGCTCTTCCTGCCAAGCCTCGGCCTCAGCGACAATGCCGGTGTCGCCGCGACGATCCTCGCCTTCGTCTTCCCCGGCGTCTCCGTGTTCTCCGCCGAGCATGGCGACCCGCTCGTCGCCGCCTCCGTGCTCGCCCTGATGGTCAATGTCGGCGCCTTCGTCATCGGCTCGCTGTCACGCAACACCACCAACAGCGAGCGGCTGCAGGCCAACATCTTCATCAGCACGCGGCCACCGCTCGAACGGGCCTTCCGCGGCAGCAAGACCAAGGTGACGGTGCGCGACCTGAAGAATACCGTCGCCACCTACCTCGGCGAGGAGCGCACCGAGCGCTCGTTCCAGACCTACGAGCGGCAGGCCGGCCGCTGGCTGGCCGACACCGCGCCCGCCGACATAGCGCTCGTGCACTTTTCAGAGCAGGTGCTCGGCAGCGCGATCGGCTCCTCCTCGGCGCGCCTCGTCCTGTCCCTGACGATCCAGCGGATCGACGAGACCGCCGCCGATACCAACTGGCTGCTCGACCAGGCAAGCGAGGCGCTGCAGTACAACCAAGGCATGCTGCAGACGGCGCTCGGGCAAATGAACCAGGGCATCGCCGTCTTCGACAGTTCCGGGAACCTGACGGTCTGGAACCGCCGGTTCCGCGAACTGCTCGACCTGCCCGAGCAGGTGGGGCAGGTCGGCTTCGCCTTGCAGGACATGGTCGACCTCCTCGTCGGCGAAGGCCATATCGCCGCCGCCGAGCGATCTGCGATCCTCGCCGCCATCATGACCCCCGACCAGCCGTTCCAGCTGGTGCTGTCCGGCGGCCGCCGCATCGTCGAAGTCCTCTCCAACACCATGCCGGAACGAGGCTTCGTCGCGACCTTCACCGACATTACCGAGCGCGTTGAAGCCGACCGCGCCTTGAAGCTCGCCAACGAGACGCTGGAACTGCGCGTCGCCGAACGCACCGCCGAACTGACCCGGGTCAACACCGCGCTTGCGGAAGCCCGCGCGGCGGCGGAAGAGGCCAATCTCGGCAAGACCCGCTTCTTTGCCGCCGCCGGCCATGACATCCTCCAGCCGCTGAATGCGGCACGGCTCTATTCTTCCTCGCTGGTGGAACGCCTCGGCGATTCGGAAAACCGGGCCCTGATCCATAACATCGACTCCTCACTGGAATCGGTCGAAGCCATTCTCGGCGCCGTACTCGACATGTCCCGCCTGGATACGGGGGCGATGAAGCCGCGGCTGCAGGTCGTGCATCTCGGTGACCTGCTGAAGCGGATCGAGACGGACTTTGCCCCGATGGCCAGGGAGAAAAACCTGGCGCTGAGGGTCGTGCCGAGCTCGCTTGCCGTGAAGAGCGATCCGAACCTGCTGCGGCGCCTCGTGCAGAACCTCGTCTCCAACGCCGTCAAATACACGCCAGAGGGAAAAGTACTGGTCGGCGTGCGGCGCAAGGGCGGCAGCGCCAGCATCCAGGTGCTCGATTCCGGCATCGGCATTCCCGCCTCGAAGTTCCGCATCGTGTTCAAGGAATTCGCCCGTCTCGATGAAGGTGCGCGAACGGCACCGGGGCTGGGGCTCGGCCTTTCGATCGTCGACCGCATCTCGCGCGTGCTCAATCACCCGGTCGATCTGCAATCGAGCCCGGGCAAGGGAACGACTTTCAAGGTGCGCGTCCCGATCGACATAGAGGCAAGCCGGCGCAAGGCGAAGGCGACCATCGAAAAGGCACCGGCAGGCGAGCCTCTGCAGGGCTTGCGGGTGCTTTGCATCGACAACGAGCCGACGATTCTCGACGGCATGCGGCTGCTCTTGTCAGGCTGGGGATGCGAGGTCGTCACCGCCGAATCCCTTGTGGCCGTCAACCACATGCTGGCCCGTGGCGTCCTCGCCCCGCACGCGATCCTCGCCGATTATCATCTCGACGACGGGACCGGCGTCGAGGCGATCGTCCGTGTCCGCGAGGGCTGCGGCGCAGACATTCCGGGCCTGCTGATCACCGCCGACCGCTCGGCCGAGGTGCGGGCGCTTGCGGAGGGCAACGACATCGTCGTGCAGAACAAGCCGGTCCGCCCCGCCTCGATGCGGGCATGGCTGACGCGGCTGGCAAACCTGGAGAAGGCGGCGGCGGAATAGCCGGGCCGACCGGCCGTCAGACCACTGCCGACGTGGCGCCGATCTTGCCGAGCTGGATGACCGCCTGGGTGCGGCTGTCAACGTTCAGCTTGAGCAGGATCGCGGAGACATGTGCCTTGACCGTCGCCTCGGAGACCCCGAGTTCGTAGGCGATCTGCTTGTTCAAGAGCCCCTCGCCCACCATTGAGAGGACGCGTGACTGCTGCGGCGTCAGGGTGCGCAGGCGGTTGATCAGGTCGCCAATCTCGGCGTCCTGCTCGGTGCCGCGCTCGTAGCCGACCGGCGTGTAGATATTGCCGTCCAAAACGGCGGCGATGCCCTTGCGGATTTCATCGATCGAGGCGGATTTGGAGATGAAGCCGGAGGCGCCGAGGTCGAGTGCCCGGCGGACGGTCGCCGCATCGTCGCTGGCCGAGACGATCACGACCGGCAGGCTCGGATACTCGGCGCGCAGCATGATCAGGCCGGAAAGGCCGCTGCCCCCCGGCATGGTGAGATCGAGCAGCATCAGGTCGGCGTTCTGGTGTCGTGCGGCTGCCGACCGGGCCGCTTCGAAGTCACCGGCCTCCACCACCGCCGGCTCGTCGTGCATCGCCAGCAACGCCTGCCTCAGCGCTCCCCTGAACAGCGGATGATCGTCGGCTATGATGATCGTCATTCCTGTCGTCATGCTGGCCCCTCCCCAAGAGCACGGTCATGATCGGCCTTGCCGGCGGGGCGTCGCGAAGGCGCGCTCAGGTCTTTTCCGGCAACTGGTCCGACTGCGAGCCCGCCTTGTGGTCGCCCCCTTCCAGTGTCTTCACGATGTCCATGAAGCGCCGCATTATTCTTTCCATGACGCCCATGGTCCGGTCAATCTCCTCGTCGGTCGGGAGGTGCGGTTTATCGGAATACAGCCCGGATCCCTGTGCCTTTTCCAGCGCTTCTACCCGCTTCGTCAGCAGGTCGAGCTCCGTCTCGAAGGCGGCACGCTCGTCGGCGGCCATGCGGCAGGCGATCTGGCCGGAGGCCTCCTTGCACAACGACACCTCGCCGGTGCGCGTATCAAGCCGAACGAAGCCCTCGGCGGTGCGTTCCATCTGGTAGCGTCCGTTCTCTGCCGCCGTCGCCGCACCGGCGACCAACAGTGGAAGGACAAAGGCGAGACCTGCAAGCGACCTGTGCATTCGACTTCCTCCTGAAACCAACCCCGGAATAGAATTTGTCCGTGGACTTTCCGGCCACGATGCGGCAAGCGCTGCAACCAGCGCCGTCCGCAATCGAGCAGGAAGCACGCCATGTCCGACACTATATACAAAATCGTCCCGGCAAGTCTGTGGCAGGCCGCCCGACAGCAGGGCCGCTTCGAGGGTGCGCCAGTCGATCTCGCCGACGGGTTCATTCATTTTTCGACCGCGGCACAAGCGCCGGAGACGGCGGCAAAGCATTTTTCCGGCCAAACCGATCTGCTGCTGGTTGCCATCGACGGGGCGGCGCTCGGCGCGGCGCTCGTCTACGAACCGTCGCGCGGCGGACAGCTGTTTCCCCATCTCTACGGTGCGCTGCCGCTCGACGCGGTGCGCTGGGAAAAGCCGCTGCCGCTTGGCGCCGACGGTCGTCACGTCTTTCCGGAGATGAATTGAGATGACACTGGCCGATCTCGCCCGGAAGGGCCTGTTCCTGTTTGATCCCGAGACTGCGCACGGACTTTCGATCGCCGCGCTGAAGGGCGGCGTGATTCCGGCCTGCCGGCTTCGAGCCGACCCGCGCCTGCGCCAGACGATCGCCGGCCTCGAATTTGCGAACCCGATCGGCATGGCCGCCGGCTACGACAAGAATGCCGAGGTTCCGGAGGCGCTGATCCGTCTCGGTTTCGGCTTCGCCGAGATCGGGACGGTCACGCCGAAGCCGCAGTCGGGCAACCCCAAGCCGCGCATCTTCCGGCTGACCGCCGACGAGGCCGTCATCAACCGGCTCGGCTTCAACAACGAAGGCCATGCAGCGGCGCTGCGGCGTCTTCAGGCCTGCTCGCGCCAGTCGCTGATCGGCGTCAACATTGGCGCCAACAAGGACAGCGAGGACCGGATCGGCGACTATGTCACCGGGATCCGCACCTTCTACGACGTGGCGCGCTACTTCACCGCCAACATCTCTTCGCCGAACACGCCGGGCCTTCGCGACCTGCAGGCGCGCGAGAGCCTTGCCGCCCTCCTCTCCGCCGTTTTGTCCGCCCGCGACGAACAGGAGGCTCGCAGCGGGCGCCGCGTGCCGGTCTTCCTGAAGATCGCGCCGGACCTGACCGAGGAAGGTCTCGACGATATCGCCGAGGTGGCGCTCGCCGTCGACCTCGACGGCCTGATCGTCTCCAACACGACGCTGTCGCGCGACGGCCTGACTGACCGGGCGCAGGCGGGCGAGGCCGGCGGCCTTTCCGGCCGGCCGTTGTTCGAAAAATCGACGACCGTTCTGGCCAAGATGCGCCAGCGCGTCGGCCAAGCCTTGCCGATCATCGGCGTCGGTGGCGTCAACTCGGCGGAGACCGCCGCGGAGAAGATCCGCGCCGGCGCCGATCTCGTCCAGCTCTACTCCTGCATGGTCTATGCCGGCCCGGGCCTGCCCGCCGGGATCGTCAAGGGACTGTCGGCTCTCTGCGACCGCGAGGGCCTGGCCTCGATCCGCGACATCCGTTGCAGCCGCACCGCCTACTGGGCCGAGCGGAAGATCTGACCGGCGAGCCGCGGAACGCGGGATGCGAGAAACAGCCCGCGAAAGGCAAGAAACAGGTTCAGCGACAGCCAGAGCCCGTGATTGCCGAAGAGCGGCACGAAGATCGCGAGCGCCGCCAGGTAGCCGAGAAAGGACAGGATCATCATGTTGCGCATCGTCGCCGACCAGGCCGCGCCGATGTAGACGCCGTCCATCTGGAAGGCGAGCGCGCCGGTGATCGCCGTCAGCGCCGCCCAGGGCAGGTAGGTGGCGGCTTCCGCGCGGACGGTTTCGGTGGTCGTCAGCAGGGCGATGACGTCGGTGCCGAACAGGAAGAACAACAGCGCCGTCGCGGCGCCGAGCCCGAAAGACCAGAGCATGGTGAGCCGCACCGCGCGGTCGAAGGCGGGGCGGTGGTTCGCGCCGATCGAGCGGCCAACGATCTGTTCGGCCGCGTTCGCCAATCCGTCGAGATAGTAGCCGGCAACCAGGAAGATGTTCATCAGCACCGCATTGGCGGCCAGCGATAGCGGCCCGAAGGACGAGCCGATGCGGGTCATGAGCGTGAAGGCGGCCAGCAGCACGAAGGTGCGGATCATGATGTCGCGGTTGAGCGCGAACAGCGCCCGCATCCGCGCGGCCGTGAAGATCGCTCCCCTCGCAGGACGATCGGCGCGGTCGAAGCGGCGCAGAACCAGCACGAGGCCGGTCAGCATGCCGGCCGTCTCGCCGATCAGCGCCCCGCCGGCGATCCCCGACACGCCCCAGCCGTAGTGAAGGCCGAGCACGATCGAGAGTACGATGTTGACGCCGTTGATGATCGCCTGCAGCAACAGGCCCGTCATGCCCCGGCCGCGCCCGAGCACGAAGCCGAGGATGGCGTAGTTGGCAAGCGCCATCGGCCCGGCCAGGATCCGGATCGAGAAATAGGTGATCGTCGCTTCCGCGACGCCGGGCGGCGGCGCCATCAGCACCAGCCCGGCCTTCAGCAGCAGCGGCGAGGCGAGCGCGATCAACAGCCCGCAGCCGATGGCGATCGCAAGCGCCCGCCAGAAGATCGCCTGTTCCTCGCGCCGGTCGCCACGCCCGAATGCCTGCGCCACGAGACCCGTCGTCGAGGCGCGCAGGAAATTGAAGCTGCCGAGGATCAGGTCGAAGAGCACGGCGCCGACGGCAAGGCCTGCCAGCGCCTCGGCCGAACCGAGGCGACCGGCGACGGCCGTGTCCGTGATGCCGAGCAACGGCGTCGTCAGGAAGCCGAGCGTCATCGGAATGGCGATCGACAGCACCAGCCGGTGCGTGACCTCGAAGGGACCGGCCCCCTCGCTTGCTCTGGCCGATGCGTCCATGTTTCCTTCCCGCCCTCCAGCGCCTCGCCCCCGATGGTCCCGGCACCCGCTCGGCGCTCGCCCCCTATTCACGCTGAGCCGGGCATGCCCGACTCAGGTGCTAGCTCGACAGCACCATTGCCCAATAGGGCCGGTTTCCGGAAGCCGGGTGCCTCGCCTCGGCGACGCCGAGGCCGCGGTAGCCGGGACCGAGCATGTTTGCGAGGTGCTTGGGGGAATTGACCCAGGCCTGAAACGCCCGCGCGGCATCGGCCTGACCGACAGCGATGTTCTCGGCCGCCGGCAACGGCACTGCCATGCCCTTCATGCGCTTGGCGAAGTTGGCGCCGAGCCCGATGTTGTGCGCCATCTTGCCGGCCGAGGCCATGCGTCTGGCCTGATCGAGGGCGGCACTCGCTGCGGCGGGATGGCGGGACAGCGGCTGCAACCCGCGCTCGCCGCGCAGCTTGTTGATCATCGCGAGCGTCGTGTCGGTACGGTCGCTGCCGTGCGAGGCGTTATCTATCTTTTCCGTCGTCGTACAGCCGGCAATCGCGGCCGCAGCTGCGCCGACGGAGATCGCCAGAAGGGTCCTGCGACCGATCGGTTTCGTCGTTCTGGATGTCATCTCAGCGTCTGTAGCTCAGGATTCGAATGAGGAAGAAGACCGGCACGACGATCACCGCGCCGAGCATGAGATAGTCACCGACCCGGCCGAGCGCTTCAAAGCCGGTTTCCCAAAGATTGATCACGAAGTCGCGCACGCCCCGCAGGATGTCTTCCGGGTAGAGGCCGAAGACCGACATGAGGAAGCCGAGAGCGACCGACAGGATCAGCAGCTTTACGATTATTCGCAACGGCGTATCGCCGAGGAATCTGTTGACGCCATCCGACATGCGTTCGCTCCTGTTGTTGCCGCTCCGCCTCTTAAGCCGCCGCTGCGTGGGCTGCAAGACGCGGTTTTTTCATGTTCTGCCACGGAATCGCGGCGAATCCACTTGCATTTTGCCGAAGCCTCGACAATTACCGTGTTCACCTCGCAGTCCAACGCAAATCATGACAGCCGCCACGCAGCACTCCTCCGGCGATATCCTCGCCGATCGCCGCGCCGACTATGCCCGTCTGCTCGCCGAAAACGGCGACTATTCGGGCGCGGCGGAGCTTATGGAGCAGGCGCTGGCGATCACCCCAGATTGGGCGGCGGGTTGGTTCCGGTTTGCGGAATATGCGGAAAAATCCGGCCAGAAGGAGGCGGCTGCGGCCGGTCTTGCCAAAGTGCTCTCCCTGGCCCCCGCCGATCCGTTCGGCGCGGGGCTGAAGCTCGCGGTGCTCGGCGCGAGCGGCGTTCCCAGCGCACCTCCGAGCCGCTACGTCGAACAGCTGTTCGACGACTATGCCCAGCGCTTCGATACCGCCCTTGTCGGGCGTCTCGACTACAGCGTGCCGGAAAAGCTGGCCGCCCTGATCTGCGAACATTGCCCCTCCACGACATTCTCCTTCGTCACCGACCTCGGCTGCGGCACCGGGCTGTTCGGCGAGCGGATCCGCGACCGGGCCAGCTTTCTCGAAGGCTTCGACCTGTCAGCCAGGATGCTGGCGAAAGCGCGGGAGAAACGGCTCTACGACCGGCTGGCGCAGGCAGACCTTACGCTTTCCCCCGCCGAGAGCGGCGTGTTCGAGGCGGGGTTGCCGCGGGGCCGCACTACTCTTGCAACGGCCGCCGATGTATTGATGTATCTGGGCGAGCTTGCACACGTGTTTACGACAGCCGCGGACCTGGTCGCTTCGGGCGGCTACTTCGGCTTTTCTGTAGAGGACGCCGCCGACGGCGAGGACTACGTGCTCCGGCCGTCGCTGCGCTATGCGCATGGCGAGGCGCATGTGCGCCGGCGCGCCGACGCTGCCGGCTTCGCCATCCTGCAGGCTTGGCAGACGGTCATCCGCAAGGACGCCGGCGAACCGGTGCAGGGACGGCTGTATCTGGCGAAGCGACGGGCGTCGTGATCGAACTGCTGCAATGTTGCCCTGCACCATTTGTGGCCCGGTGGTGCTGATCCTGCTTTAGACATTGGAGGCCTCGCCGGCAGGTATTTCGTGATGTCGGGCTCGCTCAGGCGGTCTTCAGTTGCTTGTCGTCCAGATGCTGCAAGACGGAAACCGACTGAGAGGCGCTCTACCGCCCGCACAGCACCTTCCCTTTCAGACCCGTTCGGCTAGTTTCACTCCCGTGACCGCGAGCGATTCTGCCAGCCGGGGCGCCTCCCCGCTTCCAAAACCTTTTGCCGACTGGTTTGCGGCAAGGGGCTGGGCGCCGCGCGCGCATCAGCTGGAGCTGCTCACCCGCGCCCGCGCCGGCGAGAGCCTGCTGCTGATCGCGCCAACCGGTGCCGGCAAGACGCTCGCCGGCTTCCTGCCCTCGCTTACAGATCTCTTCGCGCGCGGGAAAATGCCGCCCGGCTCGGCCTTCACCGGCATCCACACGCTCTACATCTCGCCGCTGAAGGCGCTCGCCGTCGACATCGAGCGGAACCTGACCAAGCCGGTCGAGGAGATGGGGCTGCCGGTGACGATCGAGACGCGCACCGGCGACACGCCGCAGGCCAAGCGCCAGCGCCAGCGGCTGACCCCGCCCGACATCCTGCTGACGACACCGGAGCAGCTGGCGCTGCTGATCGCCAACGCCGAGGCCCCGCGCTTCTTCAAGGACCTCAAATTCGTCGTCTTCGACGAACTGCACTCGCTCGTCACCTCCAAGCGGGGCCACCTGCTCTCGCTCGGGCTGGCGCGACTGCGAAAGCTCGCTCCCGGCCTGCGCACCATCGGCCTTTCCGCCACTGTCGCCGAACCGATGGACCTGCGCCGCTGGCTGGTCGGGCAGGCGCCGGAAGCTGACAACCATGCCGGCCTCGTCCTCGGCCCGAGCGGCGCAAAGCCGATCATCACCATCCTGAAGAGCGAGGAGCATATCCCCTGGTCGGGCCATTCGGCGCGCTATGCCATGCCCGAGGTCTACCAGGCGATCCGCGAGCACCGCACCACGCTGCTCTTCGTCAACACCCGCAGCCAGGCGGAGATGCTGTTCCAGGAGCTCTGGCGCATCAATGAGGAGACGCTGCCGATCGCCCTGCACCACGGCTCGCTCGACGTGGCGCAGCGCCGCAAGGTCGAGTCGGCGATGGCGGAGAACCGGCTGCGCGCCGTCGTCGCCACCTCGACGCTCGACCTCGGCATCGACTGGGGCGACGTCGACCTCGTCATCCATGTCGGCGCGCCGAAGGGCGCCTCGCGGCTCGCCCAGCGCATCGGCCGCGCCAACCACCGCATGGACGAGCCGAGCCGGGCGATCCTGGTGCCGGCCAACCGCTTCGAGGTGATGGAGTGCCAGGCCGCCCTCGATGCGAACTATGTCGGCGCCCAGGATACGCCGCCGATGACCGCAGGCGCCCTCGACGTGCTCGCCCAGCACGTGCTCGGCATGGCCTGTGCGGGCCCGTTCGACGAGAACGCGCTCCTTGCCGAGGTCATCTCGGCCGCACCCTACGCGGCGCTGCCGCGGGAGACCTTTGCCCGCGTCGTGCAGTTCGTCGCCACCGGAGGCTATGCGCTGCAGACCTATGAACGCTATGCCAAGATCCGGAAGACGAAGGACGGGCTCTGGCGTGTCTCCAACCTGCAGGTCGCGCAGCAGTACCGGCTGAACCTCGGCACCATCGTCGAGATGCCGATGCTGAACCTGCGGCTCGTCAAGCGCAACGCGCGCGGTTCGCTCGGTCGCGGCGGTGCGGCGCTCGGCAAGGTAGAGGAGTATTTCCTGGAGACCATGTCGCCCGGCGACACGTTCCTCTTTGCCGGCAAGGTGCTGCGCTTCGAAGGCATCCGGGAGAACGAATGCCTCGTCAGCCAGGCCTTCTCGCAAGATCCGAAGGTGCCGGTCTATGCGGGCGGCAAGTTCCCGCTCTCGACCTACCTCGCCGAGCAGGTCCGCGTCATGCTGGCCGACCCGGACCGCTGGCGCGAGCTGCCCGGCCAGGTGCGCGAATGGCTGTCGATCCAGCGCGATGTCTCGATGGTGCCGAAGCGCGACGAGCTGCTGATCGAGACGTTTCCGCGCGGCAGCCGCCACTACATGGTCGCCTATGCCTTCGAGGGCCGGCTCGCCCACCAGACGCTCGGCATGCTTTTGACGCGCCGCCTCGAGCGCGCCGGGCTGAAGCCGCTCGGCTTTGTCGCCACCGACTACTCGCTGGCCGTCTGGGCGCTCGACGACCTCGGCGCCGCCTTCGGAGCCCGCCGCCCGTCGCTCGCCGATCTTTTTGATGAGGACATGCTCGGCGACGACCTTGAGGCCTGGCTCGACGAAAGCTGGATGCTGAAGCGCACCTTCCGCAATTGCGCCGTGATTGCCGGACTTATCGAGCAGCGCCATCCGGGACGGGAAAAGACCGGCCGGCAGGTCACCGTGTCGGCCGACCTCATCTATGACGTGCTTCGCAGCCACGAGCCGGACCACATCCTGCTCGAGGCGACGCGCCATGATGCGGCATCGGGCCTTTTGGACATCGAGCGGCTCGGGACTATGCTTGCGAGAATCAGGGGCCACATCACCCATCGGCCGCTCGACCGCATCTCGCCGCTGGCGATTCCCGTCATGCTGGAGATCGGCAGGGAGACGGTGGCCGGGGAGGCGCATGACGTCGTGCTGGCGGAAGCGGCCGAGGACCTGATCGCCGAAGCGCTCGGCGAAGCGGCGATGCAGGACGTAATGAGGCGGGCGGACGACAACGACCGCTGGACGGAACGAGAGTGAAGCGGTGATGCACAGATTGGCCCTGGCGGCCGCGGAAATGCAGGACTTCGGCGCGGTTTCGGCGCGAACGCTTATCGCCGGCGTCGAGGCGATCTGCGACCCCTTCGGGGCGCTCTACCTGCCGCAGACGCGCCTACTCGTGATATCCGACCTGCATCTGGAAAAAGGAGCCGCATTCGCACGCCGCGGCATGCTGCTTCCGCCCTACGACACGCTCGCCACGCTGAGGATTCTCGAGGCGGTCATCGCCCGCCACGATCCGGCGATCGTCGTCAGCCTCGGCGACAATTTCCACGATCGCGTCGGCTCCGCTCACCTGCCGCAGGAATTCCGCCAGCGGATCGAGGCCATGGCGCGCGGCCGCGACTGGATCTGGATCAACGGCAACCACGACCCGGACGGCACCACCGGCCTGCCCGGTCAGTCCGCCGACGAGCTGCACTATGCGGGCCTCGCCTTCCGCCACGAGCCGTCGCTTGCGGCCGGGGACGGCGAAATCGCCGGGCACCTGCATCCGTCGGCGACGGTGCGTCGGCGCGACAAATCGGTCCGCCGGCCGTGCTTTGCGACCGATGGCCGGCGCCTATTGATGCCCGCATTCGGGGTCACCACCGGCGGGCTGGACCTGCGGCATCGCGCAATGAGCGGGCTGTTCGAGCGCGACAACCTCGTCGCGCATCTGCTCGGGCGCGACCGCGTCTACTCGGTGCGGTTCGCCAACCTGCTGGCTTGACGGAATACTCCTTAGTCCGGCTTCGGCGCATAGCGCAGGATCACTGTCCCGTTCTTCAACGGGCGCGCCTCGATGAGGTCGAAGCGCTGCTGTGCCTCGCCGTCCTTGAAGAAGCGGTTTCCCTTGCCGAGCACCGTCGGCACGAGGCCGATCATCAGTTCGTCGACAAGGCCAGCCTTCAGCAGCGTGTCGGTCAGATCGGCGCTGCCGAAGACGAAGATGTCCTTGCCGGGCTCCGCCTTCAACCGCGTGAGCTCGCCGACGATGTCGTCGGTCGTGCGGGTGTTGTTCCAGTCCGAACTTTTCAGCGTGTGCGAGGCGACGAGCTTCGGAAGGGCGTTCATGAAGGCCTTGGTCTCGCCCTCTTCTTCCGTGGTCGTCCAGTACGTCTTCATGCCCTCGTAGGTCGTCCGGCCAAAGACCAGCAGCCTTGCGCGCGCGCCGAACGCGTTGCTCATCGCCGCAAGCTCGTCACCCCAGGCGTGGCCATGAAAGGCCAGATCCCATTTTTCCTCGCCTTCGAAGCAGCCGTCGAGCGTGATCAGGTTCCATACGATGAGCCGGCTCATTTTGCTTCTCCCATTCAGGTTGCAGAATGCAATCGGTTGAAGACTATGCAGACCAGTGGCAAAATGCAATCAGATTCTCTGGAGACCGCAATGAAGGACGAACATCGCTCTGGCTGCCCGATCAACCTGACGCTCGAGATTCTCGGCGACCGCTGGAGCCTGATCGTGATCCGCGACATGATGTTCGGCAACCGCCGCCACTTCCGTGAGCTTCTGACCCGATCCGAGGAAGGCATCGCCTCCAACATCCTGTCCGATCGCCTGAAGCGGCTGACGGAGAAGGGTCTGATCACCAGGGCCGACGACCCGAGCCACAAGCAGAAGGCGCTCTACAGCCTCACCGAAATGGCGATCTGTCTCGTGCCGCTCTTTGCGCAGATGGGTGCCTGGGGCCGCCGGCACCTGCCGGTCAGCGAGGAACTGAGCATTCGCGCCGAGCTTCTTGAAAACGGCGGACCGGCGATGTGGGAGGCCATGATGGCAGAGTTGCGCTTCATCCACCTCGGCATGGAGCGGCCGGCGCGCTCCGTCCTCGCAGAATTGCAGCGCGCCTACGAGCAGGTCGTAGCGCGAACCGCTGCGGCGCCCCAGCCTGAGGCAGCGTCGCCGCAAGCCTAATCCTTGCGGAAGACGATGCTCGCGATCCAGCCGGTCAACAGTGCGAGAACGACGGCAAGCACGCCGTAGGAGAGCGGATGGCTGTAGGCAGCGTTGGAGATCATCTGCTCCAGCCCGGTCTTGACCACGCGCAGCGGCAGCGCCTTCTCGCTGATGAAGACACCGTCGCGGAACAGATGCGCGCGCACCACATGGGTGCCGTTCGGCACGTTGGCGGGCAGCTTCACCGTGGCCTTGAAAAGGCTGGCGCTGATGAACTGCACGCCGCCCGGGTCACGCTGGTAAAAGCCGCCGGTTTCCTTCAGGCGCCGCAACGACTCGCGAAATTCGGAAAGATTGCTGCCGTCGCCGATATAGCCGATCGGATCGAGCCGGATATGGTGCAGCCCGACGCCTATGCTGTTGAGGACCTCGTCCGAAGCGATTTTCTCGACGTCGCGCGTGCTCGACAGCGAATAGGATTCCGGCACCAGCTCGAAGGTCATCGAGCGCCGGTTCACCCAGACGCCGAGCACCCGCTCCTTGCGGCGCACCGTCAGGTTGTCCTTGGGGCCTTCCAGGGCCACGACGATGTCGTACTTGCCCTGCGCGAGTAGGTTCGGATCGTAGCCTTCGATCGCCCCGAAGATCGTCAGGTCCGCGCCGCGGAAGTCGGAGGTGATGGCGATCTCGTCGGTGGAGATGCCGATTTCCATCTTCTCGGTCGCGGTGCTCGGCGGCTTGTCCTGAGCGGCGGCAGGCAGAACAAGCGCCCACACCAGGGCAGCGGCGAGTGCAGCAGGAAGGGACTTCATCAATACCCCCATTCGCTGACGACGGAATAGATTTCCTCGGGCGTCAGCACCAGGTCGACCGCGAGACGCAGGCCGACCGCGAGCACCAGGAGCGCCAGCAACGCGCGCAATTGCTCACCGCGCAGCCGCTGGCCGACGCGTACACCGTATTGCGCGCCGACCACGCCGGCCACCATCAGGATGAAGGCCAGCACGATATCGACCGAATTGTTCGTCGTCGCCTGCATGATCGTCGTGTAGGCGGTGACGAAGATGATCTGGAACAGCGAGGTTCCGACGACCACGTTGGTCGGGATCCGCAGCAGATAGATCATCGCCGGCACCATGATGAACCCACCGCCGACACCCATGATCGACGTCAGCACACCGATCGAGAAGCCGAGCACGCCGAGCGGAATGACGCTCAGATAGATCTTCGACTTCTTGAATTTCATCTTCAGGGGCAGGCCGTGCACCCAGTTGTGGTGGCCGGGCTTGCGCAAGCTGGCGGGCTGGTTCTTGGCCGCACGGCGCAGCGCGTTGACGCTTTCAAACAGCATCAGCGCACCGACGGTGCCAAGCAGCGCCACGTAAAGCAACGAGATGACGAGGTCGAGCTGGCCGACGCGACGCAGCAGCGCAAACAGCCAGACGCCGGCCGTCGCGCCACAAAGGCCGGCGATCAGAAGCACTGTCCCGAGCTTGATGTCGAGCGTGCCGCGGCGGAAATGGGTGATCGCGCCGGAAATCGACGAGGCAACGACCTGATTGGCGCCAGTCGCCACCGCCACGACCGGAGGGATGTTGTAGAAGATCAATAACGGGGTGATGAGGAAGCCGCCGCCGACGCCGAACATGCCGGAGAGAAACCCCACCGCAGCGCCCATACCGAGAATGATGAAGATGTTCACCGAGAGCTCGGCGATGGGCAGATAGACCGTCACAGCATTACCCCGATGGGCACGCGGCCCAAACCTCGGCGCCCCCGAACGCCGTCTTCACCTGGAGCGCATTCGCAATTCTCGAAGACGCTCATCTTCCTGCGTCACGGGCAACTTCCGGACGCAAAGCCGCTGCGCTCATCTGCTGGAAATTGCCCAGTATCGATCGAATTCGGCCGAACCGAATTCGCATGAACGGAACCGCCAGACAGTTCGCAGGCCGCCTGTCCGCCGGTCCGAAACGTTGTACCGTCAGCCCCCAGAAGGTTTGCATACGCTACCGAGCGCCGCCAGGGCACGGGCTTGACCGTGACCGGGCCGTCGACCGGCCGCCTACTTATAATTCTGAAGCGGCTTGTGGTTTTTTCATGTTCCGTCATGCCCGCGCCTGAAGGCGGCGTCAACTCGGAGTAACGGTTCAAGCGAGGGGTTTATGCGGCACGACAGCCGTTCGGGGCTCAACCCGGCTGCTTGTTGCGTTTGAGCAACTCGTTGACGAGCCGGTCGTCGATCCTGCCGGTCTCCGGCTGGCCGACCGACTTCTGGAAAGCCCTGATCGCCTGCACCGTTTTCGGCCCCAGTTCGCCGTCCGGCGTTCCGGCCTGGAAGCCGTTGTTGTTGAGGATGGCCTGGATGTTGCGGATCGCCCTCTTCATGTCGACGGAGGCAGTCTTGGTGCCCTTGCCGACCCACTCGTCCGGCAAATCCACCGCGTTGGCCTTGTCGTCGAGCGGCTGCTCCTTCCAGGCTTCCAGCTTCGCCTTCGCGCTTGCAAGCTGCTCCGGCTTCATGGCGTTTTCCACCTCGTCGCGCTTCTCGGCGGCGTCACGGTCCCCATCGCGCGCTGCGATCGCAAACCACTTGTAGGCCTCCTCGAAATCCATCGTCACGCCGTTGCCGCGGGCATACAGGACCGCGAGATTGAACTGACTGTCGCGAACACCAAGATCGGCCGCCTTCTTGAACCACTCGGCAGCAGCGGCAAGATCCGGTTCCTTGCCGCCGCCCGTGGCAAGCAGCACGGCCAGATTGTGCATGGCGCTGGCATTGCCCTGCTTGGCCGCCTGCTCGTAGAAATCGCGAGCCTTGTCGAGGTCGCGCTCGACGCCCTGTCCCTTTTCGTAGAAGCTGCCCAGGCGGTATTGGGCCGGGGCGAAGCCGCGCTCGGCCGAAAGCGCGTACCAGCGTGCCGCTTCGACGAGGTCGATCGCAACGCCGCGACCATCGGTATAGCGCGCGCCGATTTCGAACAGGGCCAGTCTGTCCCCCTCACCCGCCGACTTCGCGAGCGATGCCGGCTCGATTGCCGGCGGTACGATGATGACACCGGCCTTGCTTCCTGCCGGCTCGACGCTGGCGACCGCGTGTTCGTTCTCAGTGGGCGCCGTAGCATTCTCACCAGCATCCGCGGCAGCGGCGATCGGCTCGAAACCGCCCGTCGGGACGGCCGCGGTGCCGAGCGGCCTGGTCATCTGCTGGGCACCTGTCGCCGCAACCGCCGGCGCAGCAGTGTCCGGCCCGGCGCGTTCCGCCGTGGCACCTTTGTTCACGTGTACATCGTCCGCAGGAACCGCGACCGGTTCCAGGGGCGCGGCGGACGACGGAACCATTGCTGTTTCAGCGTTGCTTTCGACAGGTTCGGCCGTGGCCGACGCGGCTGCAACGCTGGCCTGCTCGCGTTCCGCCAGCTTCGGTGCCTCGTCGCCACGTACCAGCGTGTTGACGAGCGGATAGGACATGATTGCCAAAAGGATAGCGCCGACAGCCATCATGATCGGCCGGCGATGGCGGCCGAATTTTGAGATGGCTGCACCCGCGTCGGATGCGTTGCGTTCCGGCGCGATGCTGGCGATCGCATCGGTTTCCTCGGCGGCCAGGCGCGCTGCGCGGCGAGCCGCGGCGATGTAGTCGGCCTTGCCGGCGTCGTCGCGAGACGCCCGCCCTTCGCCGGACTGGCTGGCGCGAACACGTTCGAGGATCTTGCGCACATCCGGTGCGCCAGAGCCCGGCTCCAGGAGCTGGTTGGCGATCTCGGGCGCCATTTCATCGCCCGGGTCCAGCGACGGCGCGGGATCGATCTGCTGGCGCTCGACGGGAGCGGACGGCTCCTTCCAGGCCGGAGCGAAGCGACGGGCAAGACCAGCGATCAGGCTGGGCTTGCCGGTCTTCGTCGCGGCGTTTTCGACCTCGGCTTCCATGACGTCAGACTCGGCAACGGCGACTGCCGCACCCTGCTCGCGGACCGAAACATCTTCATCCGCCCCACGCGCGGAAACTCCATGGCGCAACGCGTCGAAACCATCGTCGACAAACGGGTATTCGTCTGTGTGGAAGACCGGCGCGGCATGATGCGCCGCCGCCGGTGCGGCTTCGCGTGCCTCTTCCCGATCGTGGTTATCCCGCGTTGCATCGAGCTGTTCCAGCCGCGCGGCGATCTGCACCAGCGTATCGTGCAGCGCGTCGAAGGTCCGGGCCGTCCGCTCCTCTCCAGAGCGCATCATGTCCTCGAGCGTGCGCAGGTCTTCCGCCAGCGCAGCGATCGCAGCGATGTCGGATGGCGCCTCGCCGGTGTTGCCATTGTGCCGGTAGGCCTGCATCACCGCCTCGGCTGCCTGCCGGGCGGCCTCGACGATGTATTCGTCGTTGGTCGCCATATAGTCTTCGATCGTCGCCATGCGGCTGTCGAAATCGGAGGGCAGCGCGGTGGCGGTTGCCGGCTGGGGAGCGCTGATGAGCGTCGAGAGATGGGCAATCTGTGCCTCGAGGCCGCGCAGGGCGCTGCCATCTTCCAGCGGGGCCGTGCTGGCTCGGTCGAGTCGTTCGGCGATCGCCTGCAGCCGGTCTTCGATCGACGCGAAATGCCCGCTGGAGAGCATCGGAGCGGCCGGCACGTCGAGTTCATCGATGCGGCGGGCGATCTGCTCGAGCCGTTCCGCCAGCACCTCGTTGACGGCACCCTGGTCGAGCGCGTCGATCTTGCGGGAAATGTCATTCAGATGATGGGCGAGGTCCGCACCTGCGGCCGGTGCGCGCTGCCCCTGCTCGATCATCGCCGAAAGCTGCTCCAGCCGCTCCTCGAGGCGAATCGCAGCCTTTTCGTTCGTCAGTTCCTCGATGCGATAGGCGAGCGCTTCCAGCCTCTGACCGAGGCCCTGCTCCGGCGCGGGCCGATGCGCGATCGCGTCGATCTGGTCGGAAAGAACCGAAATGCGGCCCTCGATGCGCTGGAACAGCGCCGCGTCGCCGGAGGAGGCGTTCGCGCGGCTGCTGGCCGCGATGGCACGGCTGATCTCGTCCAGCCGCAGGTCCAGCCCCTGGAAATGCGAGACGAAGCGACGGTCGTCCGGTTGCTGGACGCTGCGACCCAACGCCTCTACCGCCTGCCCCATTGCCTGCAACTGGCGCTCTAGGTCGCGCAGCGCCGGGGTTGGGCTGGCGGAGTGGATCTGCGCCTTCAGTTCGTCGAGCCGGTAGGCGAGCGCCAGCAGTTCGTCGTCGCGGCTCTGGTCGAATGCCGTGAGCTTCTGCTCGACGCCGTTCCAGCGATCTTCCATCCGGCGCACCGTATCCTCGCGGGCAAGCCCGTCGAGCACCGAGCGGAGCTCGTCGAACTCGATGCGCAGGCTGTCGGCCTCGGAATGCTCCGACTGGCGGCCGAGCTGGCCGATGCTCTGCGACAGCCGCTGCAGGTCCTCGCGGAGATCATCGCCATGATCGCGCATCTCGGCGGACTGACGGATCGCGCGCATTTCGGCGCGCAGCATGTCCATCTCGCGGGCGACGCCCTCGGCAATGTCTCGCTTCAGGTCCTGGCGGAGACCGAGGAGCGCCTGGGCGATTTCCCTGGCGGCGAAGTCCGGCGCGCCCGGCGGCTGTGTGCGCTGGGGGGCATGAGCGTCAGGTGCGGCCGGCCGGTGCTCGGCGCTGGTCGCCAGCCGCTCGCGACTCGCCTCCAGCACGCGCTGGCGTTGCCTGATCTCGCTCACCGGATCGTTCCGGAGTGCCGCCGACGATACCGGTTCCTGGCGAGTCGGTTCCGCTCGGCCGTAAGCCGCGCCGCGACCGCGTTCCCGGGCGCCCATCAGCCCTTCGATTCGCGCCTCCAGGCCCTCGATGGTCCGATTCAGCGCATCGAACGACGACCTGTCGCCGTAGCGGGGAGGATTGGCTCGCGATCCGTTCATGTTCTTCGCCTCGCTTGGGAGCCCGTCGGCCCGCCGGGAGAACCGCGTCGCGCCGCCAACGGCACGCGTCGCCTTCCTGTATTTCTGGCCAAGCTAAACGCGTCGGCCGATCGGTACGCACGTGCAAACCAGGGGGGCCCACCTTAGGTGAGGCAGCTTTCCCGGACCTGACGTCCGCGGGCAGCCAAGAACGGGAACAATGAAACTATTTCGTGCGCTGCCTTCGGCCGCCACAATTCATTAAACGTGGTAAACAAGCCGTTAACGCCGGCCAAGCTTTCAGCAATTTTGCTGATCGGGTCGCACCAGCAAGGCGCGCCGGCCGCTCCGCGCCTAACATCCTCGCGAAGGAATTGCCGGTGCGTAGGCAAACTAACGTTTACGCAAACGTCAAAATTTTCTAGTATCCTGCCGGTAGTCAGGACGATCGTCCGGCAACGAGGGAGGAATGTCAGAGCATGCCCACCTACAAGGCCCCCGTGAACGAGACGATGTTCGTCCTCAATGATGTGCTCGGGCTCGAGCGCTACAGGAATTTTTCAGGCTTTGCCGAAGCGACGCCGGACATCATCGAGGCGATTGCCACGGAGGCTGCAAAGCTGTCCGAGGAAGTGCTGTTTCCGCTCAACCTCGCCGGCGACCGCGAAGGCTGCCGGCGCAACGAGGACGGCTCGGTCGTCGTACCCAAAGGTTTCAGGGGCGCGTTCGAGCTCTATCGCGCGGGCGGCTGGCTCGGGCTCGCGGTTCCGGAGGAATTTGGTGGCCAAGGCCTTCCCTATGTGCTGCATACCGTTGTGGCAGAGTACATGTCATCGGCCAACATGTCGCTGATGATGTATCCCGGCCTGACGCAAGGGGCGATCGCGGCGATCCTCGTGCACGGCTCGCAAGAGCAGAAGCAGACCTACCTGCCGAAAATGGTCGCCGGCACCTGGTCCGGCACGATGAACCTCACCGAGCCCCATTGCGGCACCGACCTCGGCATGCTGCGCACCAGGGCGGTGCCGGTCGGCGACGGTTCATACCGCATTTCCGGCCAGAAGATCTTCATCTCCGCCGGCGAGCACGACATGGCGGAAAACATCGTCCACCTGGTGCTGGCCCGCATCGAGGGCGCGCCGGCCGGCACCAAGGGCATCTCGCTGTTCATCGTGCCGAAGTTCCTGCCGGATGAGAACGGCGAACCGGGCAGGCGCAATGGCGTGTCCTGCGGCGCGATCGAGCACAAGATGGGCATCCATGGCAACGCCACCTGCGTGATGAACTACGACGAGGCGACCGGTTATCTGATCGGCGCGGAGAACAAGGGCCTCAACGCCATGTTCGTGATGATGAACGAGGCGCGACTCGGCGTCGGCCTGCAGGGGCTCGCCGTCGCCGAGGCCGCCTACCAGAACGCCGCCAGCTATGCGCGCGAGCGCATCCAGGGCCGCTCGCTCTCCGGCCCGAAGGCGCCCGACAGGCCGGCCGACCCGATCATCGTGCACCCCGACATCCGCCGTGCCCTGCTGACCATCAAGGCCTGGAACGAGGGCGGCCGCGCCTTCCTGCTCTGGACGGCACTTAAGTCGGACATCGCCCACCGCTCATCCGAGGAGAGCGAGCGGCAGGCTGCCGACGATCTTCTCGGTTTGATGACGCCGATCCTGAAGGGTGTGCTGACCGACAAGGGCTTCGACCACACCGTGATGGCGCAGCAGATCTTCGGCGGCCACGGCTATATCGAAGAGCACGGCATGAGCCAGTACGTGCGCGACGCCCGCATCGCCATGATCTACGAGGGCGCCAACGGCATCCAGGCGCTCGACCTCGTCGGCCGCAAGCTCGGCATGAATGGCGGGCGCGCCGTCATGGCGCTGTTCAAGGAGATCGGCGACTTCTGCGAGGAGAACCGCGCCGACGAGAGCCTCTCCTTCTTCACCAAGCACCTGAAGAAGGGCCTGAACGACCTGCAGGCCGCCACCATGTGGTTCATGCAGCACGCCATGGCCAAGCCCGACAATGCCGGCGCCGGTTCCACCGACTACATGCATCTCTTCGGCCTCGTCGTCGTTGGTTACATGTGGGCGAGGATGGCGAAGGCCGCGCAGGCGGGACTGGCGGCGGCTGCCGGCGAACGCGAGGCGTTCCTGCGCAACAAGCTGATCACCGCCCGCTTCTTCATGGAGCGGATCATGCCGGAGACAGCGCTGCGCAAGGCCCGAATCGAAAGCGGCGCGGAGACGATGATGGCGATGGCGGCCGAGGCGTTTTGAGGTTGCCTCTTCTCCCCGTCGGGGCGAAGGTGGCCGCAAGGCCGGATAAAGGGGCCAGCGGCGCGCTGCCGAACGGCCCTCGTCGCTTCTCACCTGCTCGGCACTTATAAAGTGGGAGGCCGCAGAGCGGCGGAACCAAAAGCATCTCAGGCGCAGCGGCGCCGCAGGGAGAAGAGATCCATGACCGAAGTCTTCATCTACGACCACGTGCGCACCCCGCGCGGGCGCGGCAAGAAGGACGGGGCGCTGCACGAGGTGCCCTCCGTCCGTCTCGCCGCCAAGGTCCTTGAGGCGATCCGCGATCGCAACGAGTTCGACACCTCGAAGGTCGACGACATCATCATGGGTTGCGTCGATCCGGTTATGGACGCCGGCGCGGTGATTCCCAAGGCTTCTGCCTTCGAAGCCGGCTACTCGACGCGGGCGCCGGGCATGCAGATCTCGCGGTTCTGCGCCTCCGGCCTCGACGCGGTCAACTTCGGCGCCGGAAAGATCGCCCAGGGCGCCGACGACATCGTCATCGCCGGCGGCGTCGAGAGCATGTCGCGGGTCGGCATGGGCATGTCCGGCGGCGCCTGGTACATGGACCCATCCGTCAACTTCCCCGCCTATTTCATGCCGCAGGGCGTCTCGGCCGACCTGATCGCCACCAAATATGGCTTCTCCCGCGACGACGTCGACGCCTACGCGGTCGAGAGCCAGAAGCGCGCTGCCAACGCCTGGGACAAGGGCTACTTCGCCAATTCGGTGATCGCCGTGAAGGATCTCAACGGCCTGACGATCCTCGACCGCGACGAGCACATGCGCCCCGGCACCGACATGCAGGCACTCGCCCAGCTCAACCCCTCGTTCCAGATGCCCGGCGAGATGGGCGGCTTCGAGGCCGTCGCCATCCAGGCGCACCCGGAGATCGAGGCGATCAACTACGTCCATCATGCCGGCAACTCGTCGGGCATCGTCGACGGCTCGGCTGCCGTGCTCATCGGCTCGAAGGAGGGTGGCGCGATCCTCGGCAGGAAGCCGCGCGCCCGCATCAAGGCCTTCGCCAATATCGGCTCCGACCCGGCGCTGATGCTCACCGGTCCGGTCGACGTTACCGAGAAGCTCTTAAAGCGCGCCGGCATGGAGCTTTCCGACATCGACCTGTTCGAGCTGAACGAGGCCTTTGCGGCCGTCGTGCTGCGCTACTGCCAGGCGTTCGAGATCCCGCACGACCGGATCAACGTCAACGGCGGGGCGATCGCCATGGGCCATCCGCTCGGCGCCACCGGCGCAATGATCCTCGGCACGGTGCTGGACGAGTTGGAGCGGCGCAACCTCAACACGGCGCTGGTGACGCTCTGCATCGGCGCCGGCATGGGGACGGCAACGGTGATCGAGCGGGTTTGAGGGTAATCCCCCTCATCCGCCCTTCGGGCACCTTCTTCCCGAGGGGAGAAGAGGAATTTGCCGCGATGTCTCGGATCCTCCTCTCCCCTCGGGCAGAGGGTGGCCGAGCGAAGCGGAGGTCGGGTGATTGAGCTGTTCTAAACGCCAGAGATTTCAGGGAAGAGGAAATCCCGCAATGACCGATTACAAGAACTTCAACGTCGAAACCGACGCCGACGGGATCGCGCTTGTCACCTGGGACATGCCGGGCAAGTCGATGAACGTCATCACCGTCGAGGTGATGGACGAACTCGACGCAATCATCGACCGGACGGTCGCAGACGGTGCGGTCAAGGGCGTCGTCATCACCTCCGGCAAGTCCTCGTTCTCCGGCGGCGCCGACCTTTCGATGATCAAGGCGCTGTTCACCCTGCAGGTGGAGGAGAAGGCGAAGGATCCGGCCCACGCCGTCGAAAAGCTGTTCGCGCTGACCGGCCGCATGAGCGGGCTGTTCCGGAAGCTCGAGACCTGTGGCAAGCCCTGGGTCTCGGCGATCAACGGGACCTGCATGGGCGGCGCGTTTGAATTGTCTCTGGCATGCCACGGCCGCGTCGCCTCGAACGCGAAGTCGGTCAAGTTCGCCCTGCCCGAGGTCAAGGTCGGCATCTTCCCGGGCGCTGGCGGCACGCAGCGCGTGCCGCGGCTGGCCAATACGCAGGATGCGCTGCAGATGATGACCACGGGCTCGTCGCTGTCGGCCGCACGCGCCAAGGCGATGAACCTCGTCCATCAGGTCGTTGCGCCCGAGGAACTGATCCCGGCTGCCAGGAAGATGATCCTCGACGGGCTCAAGCCCATGGCCCCATGGGACGAGAAGGGCTTCAAGGCGCCGGGGGGCGGCATCTGGACGCCGGCTGCCGCCCAGCTATGGCCGGCTGCACCCGCCATCCTGCGGCGCGAGAGCGCCGGCAACTACCCGGCGGCGCTTGCGATCCTCAAATGCGTCTACGAGGGCCTGCAGTTGCCCTTCGGCACCGCGTTGAAGGTCGAGCAGCGCTATTTCACTCATATCCTGCAGACCACCGAGGCCTTCTCGATGATCCGCTCGCTATTCATCTCCATGCAGGAACTGGGCAAGGGCGCGCGCCGGCCCGCCGCCGTACCGAGGGCCGAGTTCAGGAAGGTCGGCATCGTCGGCGCCGGCTTCATGGGCGCCTCGATCGGCTATGTGACGGCGGCGGCCGGCATTCCCGTCGTGCTGATCGACCGCGACCAGGAAGCGGCCGACAAGGGCAAGGCCGTCTGCGAGAACCTCGTCGCCGGCAGCGTCACCAAGGGCCGGATCAGCAAGGAGGACGGCGAAAAGCTGCTGTCGCTGATCACGCCGACCGCCGACTATGCCGCACTTTCCGACGCCGACCTGGTGATCGAGGCGGTGTTCGAGGATCGCGAGGTGAAGAAGGCCGTGACCGAGAAGATCCAGGCGGTGCTTCCGGAAGGCGCGATCCTGGCTTCGAACACCTCGACGCTGCCAATCACGGGGCTCGCTAAGAACTCGAAGTGCCCCGACCAGTTCGTCGGGATCCATTTCTTCTCGCCAGTGGAAAAGATGATGCTGACCGAGGTGATCCTTGGCGAGGAGACGGGCGACAGGGCGCTCGCCACGGCCCTCGACTACGTGGCGGCGATCAAAAAAACGCCGATCGTCGTCAACGATACGCGCGGCTTCTATGTCAACCGCTGCGTCTTCCGCTATATCGGCGAGGCCTACGACATGCTGATCGAAGGCGTTCCGGCGGCGATGATCGAGAACGCGGCGAAGATGGCCGGCATGCCGGTCGGGCCGCTGTCGCTCAACGACGAGGTGGCCGTCGACCTCTCCTACAAGATCTTCAAGGCGGCGCTCGCCGACCTCGGGCCGGAGGCCGTCGATCCCCGCCACATGGACCTGGTGACGAGGCTTGTCGAAGACGGCCGCCTGGGGCGCAAGAGCGCCAAGGGGTTCTACGACTACCCGCCGAAGCCGGCAAAGAAGCGCCTCTGGCCGGGACTGAAGGATCTTTATCCGCAGCAGAAGCCGGAGGACCTCGACGTCAAGGTGCTGAAGGAGCGGCTGCTCGTGACGATCGCCCTGGAGGCAGCCCGCACCGTCGAGGAAGGCATCGTCACCGACCCGCGCGAGGCCGATGTCGGCTCGATCCTCGGCTTCGGCTTTGCCCCCTATACAGGCGGCACGCTCTCCTACATCGACGGCATGGGCGTCAAAACCTTCGTCGCGCTGTGCGATAAGCTTGCCGGCAGCTACGGTGATCGCTTCAAGCCGACGCCGCTGCTGCGCGACATGGCGGCCAAGGGCGAGACGTTCTACGGCCGCTTTGATCCATATGGAAAGAAGGCGGCGGCATAGCCTGCCGCCGTCACTGCCCGTTACAAGCTACGCGCAAGGACGGGGCACTGCGGCACCCGCCCTCACCTGGCTCCCGTTGCACGTCCCGGCTCAATAGCAGGGCGGATAGGGGTAGTAGCCGCACGGCGGCGGCGGGGCGTAGGGGCGATAATACTGCGCCGCCCCGTAGGCCCCGGCCTCCGCTGCCCCCGCGTACCACGCACCGCGGTAGGCGGTCCGGCGGGCGACGCCGGCGAAGGACGCAGGCGTTCTCGGCAGCCCAATGATGTCGATGACGACCGATGCCGGGCCGTCGGGCCATCGAGGCTGCCTTCGAGGACCTCCACGGCGAAGTCCAGCCGGTCACCCTCGCGCTTGGGCGACTTGAGCACGACGACGGCATCGCGGATCGTCTTGCCGTCCTTGCTGAAGGCCGAAACTGTCGCGTTCGGCGGGTCCTTGGCGAAACTGTCGCTGCCTTGCGACCATTCCTCCAGCAGGTGATCCGTCAGCGCGTGGCCGGCCGACCGCACCGGACGATCGGAAAATATGACGGCGTTTGTCGACACACCGGTCAGCGTCAGCGTGTCGCCCGCCAGGGTCGCGCCGTTGGAATTGAGCACGATCAGCGACGGCACAATGTCGGGCTTCGCCTGGCCGATCGTTTTCTGCAACGGAACATGGGTTGGCGCAGGCTGTGTGCTCTGACCAAGCGCCGCCGCCGGAATGAGGGTGAACAGGAATACAGTCAGCATGTGCGTGGCACGAACCATCGGCGCCTCCTACGGAAGTGTGCTGCGATCAATGTGCAGGGAGTAATATCCCCGAACGCCTGCTGCTCGGCGCGTAACAGGTCACGCGCCGCAACCTGACAAAACGGTGCGGGACAACAAGGCCGTTAATCTACGGCATGCGGCGGAAACTCGCATGGATCAGCCTTCGCCCGCGAGGCGGACGGGGACACGCGGCACAACCTTTAATCGGGATGCACATGCATCCGCCGGCTTGTGCAGGCGCGCAAGGATCAAAGCGAAAGCTTGTAGCCCACATGACTGGCGACGAAGCCGAGGTCTTCATAGAAGCGGTGCGCGTCGGGGCGAGCCTTGTCCGTCGTCAGCTGCACCAGCCCACAGCCGCGGGCGCGGCAATCCGCGATCGCCCACTCGAACAAGCGGTGCCCCAGCCCCTCCCCGCGTCGGGCGCGTGCGACCCGCACCGCCTCGATCTGGCCGCGCCAGGCCCCGCGGCGCGAAAGGCCGGGAATGAAGGTGAGCTGCAACGTGCCGACGATCTCTTCACCGTCGACCGCGACGGCGAGCAACTGGTTCGGATCGGCATCGATCGCGGCAAACGCCGCCTCATAGGCGGCGGCCGGCGATCCGCTCACCTGCTCCCGTTGCGCCCCCAGCGGATCGTCGGCAAGCAAGGCGATGATGGCGGCGAGATCCCGGACCTCGGCCTTGCGGAACTGAATGCTGTCCATGACAGACGTGTAGCGCACGAAACCGGAAATCGAAACAGAAATCCTGTTTCAACCATCGGCACGGAACTTCGGATACGCAAGAGCCGGCGCATGGCGCCGGCTCCTGGAGAAAGTGAGAGAGGGTGACGGTCCCGTCAGGCCGCCTCGGTGCCCTGGATGGCGGAAACCTGCCAGTCGGCGCCCGGCTTGCGCTGGAACGTCCAGACCTCGACCGACTCCGTCAGGTTGTCCGGATCGCCGCTCACCACCTTGCCGGTGGCGCGGTCGCGCAGCACGTCGATGCTCTCGTAGCGCATGGCGACGGTGGCATACTGCGTGCCGTCATCCTCGCGCCAGGCTTCCGCCACGTCTCCCTGAAGGAGGTGGACGTCCCGCACTTCGTTTTTAACCCCGCCGGTGGCGTTGTCGCTCAGCTCCTCGGCGAGCCACGACATCGCCTCGGGCGTCGTCAGCTTGCGAAGGGCGGCATAGTCCTCGGCACCATAGGCGGCCTGAACCTCCTTCAGCATCTTCTCGAACTGGTCGAGATCCTGCTGCCCAACGCCCATCTCGTCGGCCTGCTGCGGCGCTGCGGCACGCGGCGAAAGGCCGCCGCCGATCCGCGGGATCGAGAACGACGGCCCCGTGCCGCCCTCCGCCGTGCGCGCCGTGCCCGTCAGGCCGCCCAACGGGCCGCCCGCGGCGGTTCCGGCGGCAGTGCCGCCGTTAAAAGCCGGCTGGCGGCTGCGGAAGAAGCGCATCGCAAGCGACACAACGGCGAACAGCAGTGCCGCCTGCAGGAGCAGGCCGAGGAAGCCCGCAGCACCGCCGAGACCGTTGCCCATCAGCATGCCGACCAAGCCGCCTAGCATCAGGCCGCCGAGCAGCCCGCCGGCGAGGCCGCCGAACAGGCCCGGCCGCTGCGCCGCCGGACGGTTGGCGCCCGCCGTCTGCTGGTTGGCGCCGGGAGCCTGCTGGCCGGCCGGCTTCTGCGTCATGGTCCGGTCGATCGGAGCGGTTTGCGTCGGGGCAGTACGGGTCGCGGGCGGCGGCGAGAAGGTGCGCGTGCCCCGGCTGCCGAAACCGCCGCCGCCGGCCCGGCGGGCCTCCGCCACGTCGACGGCCGTTACCATCACCATCACGGCAACGCCGATCATCGCGAAAATCTTTCCAAAACGCTGCATGCCAACTCTTCCCACTATCCATTCTCGCGCACGCAAAGGCGCACATGGGCGCCATATAAGTCCGGGCCCTTTCAAGTTTAAGGTGGCGAAAGCCTTTTTATCGTGCGCGGCGATCACGTAAATGTCAGGACGAGCGGCCCGGCTCCGCCGCGAACCTGCTGAGACCCAGCCATTGCTGCATGGCGGCGGCGATCTGCGGATCGCCTTCGAATTCAAGGTGCCCTGCCTCGAGTTCGCGGCGGACGCGCGATATGCCCATCCAGATCGCCGTCATGCTTCGCAACGAACTCGTCACAAACAGGTCGATCTCGAAACCGGGATCGAAGCCGCACAGGTCAACCGAGCCGCCGTCGACGACCAGCCACCAGTTCTGCCGGCTCGGCGGCAGTTCGGGATACAGGAACTGAATCGTGCAGCGTCGGCGCGGCAGTGGCTGCGGATTGAGGTTGCGCCGCATGTCCCACATCAGCAGCGAGGGGTCCAGATTCTTCAGGGAAATCTGCGAATCCACCCAGCGCTGGCCCCAGAACCCCATTCCCATGATGATCGGCTGCAGGTCCTCGCCGGCCGGGGACAGCCGGTATTCCATGCCCCCCTTCTCGCCCGGCACGGTGACGACCACGCCGGCGCGCTCCAGTTCCTTGAGACGCTTCGACAGCAGTGCCGGCGACATGCGCGGCACGCCGCGCCGCAGATCGTTGAAGCGGGTCGTCCCGCACAGCAATTCGCGCAGGACCAGCACGGTCCAGCGCGTGCACAGAATTTCGGCGGCCATCGAAACCGGGCAGAACTGCCCGTAGCTTGCATGATCGACCATGCCCATCACCCGGCAACACGTGGTGGGCGGATCATAAAGGAAAACGCTGACGGCCGCCATTCTGCCGGTACAGTTCCTGAACTGGACGAACGCGCGGGATCGGAGGAGCCTTCCATGGTCCGGCAGTTTCCGCTCCCGGCAGTTGGAGAACGGTTGCCGGAAAACATCATGCGCCAACCAAACATTGCTGCAGAACCGCAGGAGGAAGAGCTCATGCACACGATGGCATACACTTCGCCGCAGGATGCCAATACGCGCTCGGAGGCATCCGGAGATCCGGTCGCGATCGCCCAAGTGCTGGCGCCGGTCCTTGCCGAGCGCGCCGCTCGCTTCGACGAGGACGACCAGTTCGTCGCGGAGAACTACGAACTGCTCAAGCAATCGGGCCTGGTCGAGGCCGGCGTGCCGCGCGAACTGGGCGGCGGCGGCGCCGAGGTCCGCGCGCTGGCCGATATGTTGCGCGTCATGGCGCACGCCTGCTCGTCCACCGCGCTGGCCTTCTCGATGCACACCCATCAGGTGGCAATTCCCGCCTGGCGGTGGCGCCACCAACATGTTGCAGCCGTGGAGCCGTTGCTGAAACGTGTCGCCACCGAGCGGCTGATCCTGCTGTCGAGCGGCGGGTCGGACTGGATCGGCGGCTCGGGCAAGGCGATCCGGGTCGAGGGCGGATACCGGGTCTCGGCGCGCAAGGTATTCACATCGGGAGCCGAGGCCGGCGACCTGCTCCTGACCGGCGCCGTCGTCGAGACCGCCGACGGACCGGACGCCGTGATCCACTTCGCCGCTCCGATGAAGGCCCCCGAAGTGAGCATCGTCGAAACCTGGCGGGCGCTCGGCATGCGCGGCACCGGCTCGAACGACGTGGTCATCGACAACCTGTTCATTACCGACGCCGGCGTCGCCTTCACCCGCCGGGCCGGCGAATGGCATCCGATGTTCCAGATCATCGCCACCACCGCCTTCCCGCTCATCTATGCAGCCTATCTCGGCGTTGCCGAAAGCGCCCGCGACATAGCAATCGGCATCGCGCGCAAGAAGCATCCCGGTGCCGCGCTGCTCAGCCTGGCCGGACGGATGGATACCGCGCTCCGCGCCGCCCAGCTGGCGCACCGCTGGATGATCGAGACGGTCGAGCGCAACGCACCGTCCGCCGAGAGCGTCAACGAGGTGATGATCGGTCGGTCGCTCGTCGCAAAACATGCGATCGCCACCGTCGAGCTCGCGATGGAACTGGCCGGCGGGGCCGGTTTCTACCGCATCAACGGCCTCGAACGGCGGTTTCGAGACATCCAGGGCGCCCGCTTCCATCCGCTGCAGGCAGGGCCGCAATCCGAATATGCCGGGGCTCTGGCGCTCGGCCACTCGGTCGCCAACGTTTTCTGACCACCGGCGGGCCCCTATCTGGGTGATGGAGAGGGGCCCACAGCATTTTTTCTTGCCTCCAACGGCAGATCTGCCGGGAATGCCAGACACGGCAGCCTTGCGATGTGAACGCCTGTAATAGAACCTGATCGTCCTCAAGTTGCCATCATATCAGGTCGACTATAGGATGTCGGCGCCCACACTTATGGCGTGGAGCGAACCCCCGAGTTGCGAATGCCATTTGGCCCGCGCTCCTGCATTGCATTGTGCCTACGGCACTTCACTTGAATGCATGCAATCGACGATCAGCCGCTGCCGCAGGGTCATCCAAGCTCCGCTATATTCTCGAAATCCGATTGCGACCCGGCCGGCGATTCCGTGACAAGCGAAAGAATACTTGGAGGGTAAGATGAAAATACATACGGCCACCATTCTCGTCAGTGCCGCGTTTGCCCTGTCGGCTTGCCAGTCGCAGCCGGTCTCCCAGAGCGTCATCGATTTCAATACCGAGTTTGCCTGCGTTGCCGGAACAGTCGGCGGCGCCATCGTCGGCGGCATGGCCGGCGCCACCATCGGTGCCGGAACCGGGCAGATTGCCGCCATCGGCGGCGGTATCGGTTTGGGCGGGGTCGTCGGCAATCTCCTGACTTGCAGATATAGGTGAACGCATGAAGCCGGCGGTTTTGTTGGCGGTCCTTGTGGCGTGCCAAACTTTATTCTCGGTTGCCCAGGCGCAAACGGCGCAAACGGCGCAGATGCAGCAGGGGCAGAAGGACCAACTCGACTCCAACAAGGACGGAGTGGTGCAGCGCTCGGAATACCAGGCCTTCATGCAGGCGGCCTTTACCAACCTTGACAGGAACCGGAACGGCCGGCTCGAGCCGTCAGAAGTCGAGGCGGTTCTCACCAAGGCGCAGTTCGCCGCCACGGATGCCAATTCCGACGGTGTTCTCAGCAAGGCCGAGTTCATGAACCGGGTCATGGCCGACTTCGCGGCCGCGGACCGCAGCGGCGACGGCAACCTGCAATAGCCTGGAACAAAAGCCGCTTGGGCGCAGGCCGCCCGGCCGACTTCGCTTCAGGCCCCGTCTCGGGCCGCCGCCGCGCGGCCCGAGAAACGTTCGGCCGCGATGATCACCATGCCGGCAGCAAAGATCAGCGCCGCGCCGAAAAAGACATTGCCGGTCGGCACCTCATTCCAGACGAGGAATCCGAGCACGAAGCCCCAGACCAGAGACGAATACTCGAAGGGCGCCAGCAGCGACACCTCCGCCCGGCGCATGCCTTCGAACAGCGCGAACTGCGCAATGCCGGCGAGAACGCCGGTGCCGGCCATCAACGCGGTCTGCGCAAGGCCGAGCGGCGACCAGACGAAGGGGGCGACGACGCCGGTGAACAGCACGAGCAGGCCACTGGAAATGGTCATCTGCACCATCGTGCTTTCCGCCAGTGCCGTCTTGCGCAGCAGGATGGTGCCAATTCCCCAAAAGACGGCAGCCTGCAGGGCGAGATAGACCGGCAGCGATATGCTCAGTCCCTTGCCGAACACGTCGCAGGCGATCGGGACGCCGACAAAGCCGGTCAGGACCGCGACCCACCGGTTCAACGGCACGGTCTCGCCTAGGATCGGGATTGCCAGGATCGTCACGACGATCGGCGAGGCATAATAGAGCGTCGTCAGCTCGGCGAGCCCGAGGTCACGCGAGGCCGTGTAGAAGGAGAGCCAGGCGGCCAGCAAGAGCAGGTTGCGCACAAACATCGGCTTGACGATCGGCGAGCCGGCGGCGCGGCGCAGGAGCGGTCCTCTCCCGATAGCCGTGCAAAGCGCCAGGATCGTGACGCTGCGAACGAACAGCACCTGCCAGACCGGCAGCGCCGCAACGAGCCACTTGACCGACGCGTCCTGAACGGAAAACAGAAAATACGAAAAGCTCGTCAGCAAAATGCCGGAAAGGATGCGATTGTGCACGGGCGGGACTCCGGGCGCCGGACCGATGCGCCCTTCCTCTAGATAGCGCCGGCCGGCGCGTTGCGAAAGAGGCTAGAAATCGCCGATGCGCCGCCTGCAGCCGCTCGGCCGCTTCGCTCTCTCTGTCCGTGGCGGGGTCTTGCCGGGGCGTGCCAGAGCAACATGGGTGGACGCCGGTTGAACGGCGCGCCGGCATTCAGGATTATATTCCTTTTTTCTTTACGGCGACCGCCGGTTCGGCTATGCTCGCAACCCAATCGGACCGGCGTCACCGGCCGTGGACCAGGACAAGAGACGATGTTTTCCCACGAAAGGATCTGGGCGGCGATCGACGCCCTTGCGGAGCGCCATCGGCTTTCGCCTTCCGGGCTGGCCCGGCGCGCGGGGCTGGATCCGACATCGTTCAACAAGTCCAAGCGCCTGGGGTCGGACGGACGGCTGCGCTGGCCGTCGACGGAATCAATCGCCAAGGTGCTGGATGCAACCGGTGCCACGATCGACGAGTTCATCGGCCTTGCGACCGCGGGCGGCCGCGGGGCGAACCTTCCGCAGGGGATCTTCCCGCCCCAGCCCGGCACGATCCCGCTGCTCGGATTCGCCCAGGCCGGCGCCGGCGGCTTCTTCGATGATGGCGGCTTTCCCGCCGGACAGGGCTGGGACGTGGTCGAGTTTCCGGCGTCTCCGGACCGTAAACAGGGCGTCTATGCACTTGAGGTCCAGGGCGAAAGCATGATGCCGCTGTACCGCGACGGCGACGTGCTGATCGTCGAGCCGGGCGCGCAGGTGCGCCGCGGCGACCGGGTCGTCGTCAGGACACGCGAGGGAGAGGTGATGGCCAAGGTGCTGCATCGGCAGAGCCCGCGCGCCATCGAACTGCTGTCGCTCAATCCCGAGCATCCGAACCGGTCCTTCGATATCCAGGAGATCGACTGGATGGCCCGGATCATCTGGGCCAGCCAATGAGGATTGCCGCGACCTCGCCTGCCCCCGTGTCGCCGGTCCGTGCCGTTGTCGGAGGCCT
Organism: Mycoplana dimorpha; assembly: GCF_003046475.1. GTDB lineage: Bacteria > Pseudomonadota > Alphaproteobacteria > Rhizobiales > Rhizobiaceae > Mycoplana > Mycoplana dimorpha. Next base: position 512,098 of record NZ_PZZZ01000002.1, on the reverse strand, counting down.
CGCCTGCGTCGGCCTGACAGCGGTGATTATCGGCCTCGGCGCCGTCCGGATCGGCAACCGGGAGACGGCGGGCGGCAGCGACTTCGCCCTTGAAGTTCCCGATGCCAGCCTTGTCGCCAACGATGGGGACAAGGAGGATATTCCCATGCTCCTGCCCCCCGACGCCAGCGGAACCGCGGACGGCACAAGCCCCGCGCCGGAGGCAGAGGCCGATGCCGCGGCGGAAAAGGCTCTGATCGCCCCGCCGGCGCCGGACAAGAGCGTGGCGCCGGTCCCATCCTTCAACGCCCACACCTCCGCCCCTGCGCCCGCCCCGATCACGCTGACCCGGCCGATCGTTCTCGCTGCCGGCCGCTTCAACATCGGCGGCAAGGAGCTGCAGCTCGACGGGATCCTGCCGGTTGATGTGTCCCGGCAGTGCACGGACAGTTCCGGCGAAGGATGGCCCTGCGGCCGCATGGCGCGCACCGCTTTCGCCAATCTCGTTCGTGGCCGCACGATCGACTGCGACGTGCCGGCCGCGCAATGGTCGGGCACCGCAATCGCGCACTGCACGCTGGCGGGCAAGGACCTGTCGCAATGGCTTGCTGAAAACGGCTGGGCCGAGGTGGCGCCGGGCGCTCCGCTCCAAACGCATGCCGCAGCCGCGCGCGCTGCCGGGCGCGGGCTCTACAGTCCCGACCCCCGCCGCCGCAAGGCCGCCGCGTCCGGCAACACCGGTACAAGCGGCGGCGAAACACGGCAGCAGCCGGAGGATCAAAACCAATGACCGGACGCCATGAACAGCAGGAAGCCCTGATCAAGGTGATGGTGATGATGTCGGCGGTGGACAACGCCATGACCGACACCGAACTCGCCCGGATCGGCCGGCTCGCTCGCGTGCTGCCGGTTTTCGACGGGTTCGATGACGAAAGCATCATTCACATTGCACGCGAATGCGCGTCACTGCTGTCCGCTCCCGAGGGCCTCGACGTCACGCTCGAAGTGATCCGCGAGCGCATTCCGCCGCGGCTCGCCGACACCGCCTATGCGCTCGCCGTGGAGATCGCCGCCGCCGACCACCGCATCCGCAACGAGGAAATCCGCCTGCTGCAGATGCTGCGCGACCGACTAGGGCTCGACAAGCTCACCTGCGCGGCGATCGAGCGCGCCGCGATCGCCCGCTTTCGCCGGCTCGGGTAGAAGAGGTCCCCGTCTGACACGGCACCTCCCGGCCCTTCAACCGCTTCCCACCCTTCCGGAAAACCCGTGTCAGTAGATGCTGACGGGGAAGTATCGCAGATAGATCTCGCCCAGTCGTCCGCTGCGGGTGAGTGACAGCAGGGCGTGATCGATCGCAGCGCTGACCGCGGGCTGGTCCTTGCGGGTCATGACCGTCAGCCCTTCGCCGAGGAACGGCTCTGAGAAGTACGGGCCGTCGAACAGCCGGCAGCATTGTTCGGCCTGCGAGCCGGCGATCCAGAAGGCCATCTGCAGGCCGTCCCCGAATGCCGCATCGATGCCCCCGCTTTTCAAAGCCGAGAATAGGTCGCCCTGCCGGTCGAAGGGGACGGGTCGGAGCGCCGGAAAATACGCCTTCAGCATCGCCTCGTGCACGCTTGACCGCACGACGCCGACCGGGCGGCCCGAAAGTGCCCGCGCACCGTCGCCGGCAGGCGCAGCGGCGGTGCGTACGACAAAGCGCGCCGGCAGCCGCAGATACGGCCGCGAGAAGGTGAAGTCGCGCCGCAGGCCAGACGTGACCGCCATCCCGGCGATCACCGCTTCTCCGGCGTCCTTTTCAAGGTCGTCGCGCAATTCGGCAAACGGCAGCGCCTGGATCTGGCATTTGGACTCGATTTCGAGGTCGTGGCAAATGGCGCGCACCAGATCGATATGAAAGCCGGCCAGCTTTCCCGTCTGATCGATGAAGTTGAACGGCGGGAAGTCGACGGTCGTCAGAAACCGCAGTCGCTGCAGCGTGGAGAGATCGGGCTTGGCAAGCCGCTCGCGGCTGTCAAAACTCGTGGGGAAATCAGGCAAGCCCCGCTCCGCGGCTGCCGCGATCGTGCCGGTCCATACCCCCTGCAACACGCAGAGCGCGATGACAGCGTAAATTTTTGTTGAAGAAAATTGCGTTTGCCGCATTATTATCAACTTGGGGTTTAGAGGGGACGCCGCGTCATGAGGATGCGGTGCTAGCCGCATGCGATTGGCAGACTATCCCGATCAGTCGTCCATTTCCACCGCAATCCCGGCGGCCGTGGAACGACCGCCCGACGGCGCATCCGCAACCGGTGCGACGGCGACGGCCTCGCTCCGTCCGGATCTTCTCGAAGAGGCGCGGCTGTTGCGCGGGCTCGGCTTCGGCAAGCCGCTGATCCTGGAGCATACCGTGCGGGCGACGCGGAACGGGACCAGCCTCGAGGCGGAACTGCTCGCCTCCGGCATGGTCCAGAGCGATACCTACTACGAAGCGCTTGCCGAGCTTCTTGGCCTGCCCTTTCTGCGCAGCATCGACGAGCGGGAGGTTCTCGACATCAATGAAATAGACGGCCAGTTGGTCCGCCCGGAGATGCTTCGCATGACCTTTCGCTCGCGGCCGCCGGTCACCGCAGTCGTGCCAAGCACCGCGCGGATCGGACAGTTCCGGGCGGCGCTCGCAAGGGAGCCGAAGCTGCGCGCTCACCTGGTCGTCGCGACGCCGCAGGCGGTCCGCAGCGCCGTCTGGCGCGCCGGGGCGCCGCGACGCTCACGCGAAACGGTCAACCGGCTGTTCGACGAGGCCCCGCAACACAGCGCCCGTCTCACCTTTTGGGGGCGTCAGGGCTTCCATGTCGGCGCCGGCCTCACCGCACTGCTGTTCACCGCCGCGCTGGCGCCCGCCAATACCATCCTCGCCCTGCACCTGGTCCTGACCCCTTTTTTCTTGGCCACCTTGGGCATCCGGTTTTGGGCGCTTGTCCGCCCCTTACGCAATGGGGCCACGCCGACGGCGCCGGTCCCCACATCACCGCGTCCCGTCTACTCGGTCTTCGTCGCCCTCTACCGCGAGGCCGCGGTCGCCCGCCAACTGGTGGCGGTTCTGGACAGGCTCGACTGGCCACGCGCCAGCCTCGACATCAAGCTGATCTGCGAGGCGGACGACCTCGAAACCCTCGAAGCGCTGCGTTCGCTGCCGCTCGGGCCGCATTACGAGATCGTGGAGGTGCCTCCCGGCCTGCCGCGCACCAAGCCAAAAGCGCTTTCCTATGCGCTGCCGGCGGCCCGCGGCGAGTTTCTCGTTATCTACGACGCCGAGGACCGCCCGCATCCGGGGCAGCTCAACGAGGCCTGGGCGACCTTCCGGTCAGCGCCGGATCAACTGGCCTGCCTGCAGGCGCCCCTCGTCATCTCGAACGGAAGCGCATCCTGGGTGAGCGCGCTGTTCTCGCTCGAATACGCGGGACTGTTCCGCCGCCTGCTGCCGTTCCTGGCCGCAGGGCGACTGCCGATGCCGCTCGGCGGAACATCGAACCATTTCCGGACGGCGGCGCTGAAACGCAGCGGCGGCTGGGACCCGTTCAACGTTACCGAGGATGCCGACCTCGGCATGCGCCTTCATCGGATGGGCTATCGCTCTGCCACCCTGCGTCTGCCGACGCTCGAGGATGCGCCGGAGGACCTGCGCACCTGGACCGGTCAGCGCACCCGCTGGTTCAAGGGCTGGCTACAGACCTGGCTCGTGCTGATGCGCCGGCCGGGTCAGCTGGCCGGCGACATGGGCCTGCTGCCGTTCGCCGTGTTGCAGGTTTTGATCGGCGGATTGCTTCTGTCGTCGCTCGCCCACCCGCTGCTCATGCTTTATGTCGGCTATCTCGGCTGGCTGATGGCCGGCGACGGGCCTTTCGTCGCCAGCGGCCTGGCGATCGGCCTGTTCGCCGTGGACTTCGTCAATATCTTCGGCAGCTATGCCGTCTTCATCGCTCTTGGCCTGATGCCGATGAGCCGGCAGGAGCGCGCGTCCGTCGGCTGGCGCTGGCTGCTGGTCGGGGCGTACTGGCTGATGATGTCGGTTGCGGCCTGGCTGGCTGTGGCCGAACTTTGCCGAAAGCCGTTCTTCTGGAACAAGACCGCTCACCGACCGACGGCGCCTGCTCCGGGCGAAACCCGGCCGCAAGGCGCCGGCAGGTTGGCTTCCCGGTGGCTGTCGAGACTTTGGCCGGCGCCGATCCGCGCAGCTGGGGGGCGCGCGTCTACGGGTCGAACCAACTGACAAGTCCGCAAACCGGCAAGGCACAACCGAAGACCTGACGGTCGTTGCAGGCCAGAAGGCCCCGGTAAGGCATGGAGGCATAGCGCCCGTGTGCTCAGCGGGTCATACCCACGTCCCTCGCAGTAACCTCCGGCTGATGTATCTGCAGCTCGCCGCGTAGGGCCGGGTTGGGACGGTCCGAGCACGGAAACCGGCTCGCCGGGTACCAGGCGAAGCCGAACGATTCTCAAGGCTGGTCCGCTACCGCAGGTGATCCAGCCGGCTTCTCGCACCGTAACATCCGCTGAACTCAGATCATTCAGGGGCGGAGGCATGCGATGCGCAGCGGTAAAATCGGCCTGGCGGGCCTGGCGATGACACTGTCGCTTGGCTTGGCACCCGCGGCGGCAGGCGGCTTTTCGCTGGAAGGTTACTTTGCCGGCAGAACATTTGCTGCCGGCAGCTTCAGTGCCATCAATGGCGTCAAGCGCAAGTTCACCGCCGATCTTCGTGGCAAGTGGAACGGCAAGACGCTGACCCTGGTCGAGGATTTCATCTATGACGATGGCGAGCGCGATCGGAAAACCTGGCGCTTCGAAAAGATCGGCAACGACCGGTATCGCGGCAGACGCGAGGACGTCATCGGGGAAACCCTGGTCACGATCAGCGGCGACACGGCCCGCTTCAACTACCTTGTCGACCTCGACCCGCAAGGAAAGGGCAACCGCGTGCGCTTTTACGACGCGATGAAGCTGCGAGACGACGGCACGGTGCTCAACACGGCGCTCGTGACCAAGTTCGGGTTCCCGGTGGCCCTGACCCGTGTGGAATTCCAACGCCGCTGAAGCCGGGCCGGACCGGCCAGACCAGCAAAGACCGACCAGACCAGCAAAGCCGGAACCTGCAACATGAGGAAGGCCTTGATCATGTCAAATCCTGCGCCAACAAGACTGTCGCTGCTCGCGCTGTCCACGCTGTGCCTGACCGCCGGGGCAGCTTCTAGCGAGGAACTGGACGGCCCGAAGATCAGGAAGCTGATTGCCGGAGAGACGGTTCGGCTGAACACGCCTTTCGGTATTGCCCTGCCGTTGCGGTATCGCACGGACGGCGTTGTCGTTGGCGATATCTCGGGCATTTCGGCGGCCAGCATGTTTGCACCGAAGGAAGAGGGCCGCTGGTGGGTCGAGGATAACTCGCTTTGCCAGAAATGGCCGAGTTGGTACAACGGCCGCCGGTTCTGCTTCAAGATCCGGCGGCTGGGCGAGCGAAAGATCTCATGGCTGCGTGATGATGGCGCAAGCGGCACAGCGCTCGTCGGCGACTAGATGGGCAAGCCCGACAAGCGCCGGTGGGCGCAGGTGGTGATGCTTTCGTGCTATGCGTTGCCGGCGATACCGCTGGCAGCGGTGGCACTGCCGCTCTACGTCGTCGTGCCCACCTTCTACGCTCAGAATGTCGGCCTCCCCATCGCTGCCGTCGGAACAGCCCTGTTGCTGATCCGGCTCCTCGACGCGGCGAGCGACCCTATTATCGGCTGGCTCTGCGATCGCCTGTTCATCGGGTCCGGGCGGCGGCGGACATTTTTCCTGCTTTCCCTGCCCCTGACGGCACTGGCCGCGTTCATGGTGTTCTGGCCCTCTTCAGGCGCTGGTGTCGGCTATCTCGGCTTCTGGGGCGCATTGCTTTCGGTCGGCTATACTGCAACGCTCCTGCCCTACACCGCCTGGGGCGCGGAACTTTCGACGGACTATCGCGGACGCTCGGTCGTTTCCGCCTTTCGTGAAGGGGCGACCCTGATCGGAACATTGATTGCGGTGGTGCTGCCCTTCGCGGTCGGGCTCGACCGGATTGACGGCTTCCATGGCCTCGCCGCCGTCGCTGTCCTGACGGCAGTGCTGTTGCCTGCTGCCGGCGTGCTCGCCGTGAAGACCGTGCCGGAGCCGGCCAATCGCTCGACGACACGGCTGAGCCTGGCGGACAGCCTGCGCTTTGTCGCGCGCAACCGGCCATTCGCCCGGCTCGTCGTCGCCTTTCTGCTCAATGGCTTTGGCAATGCGATACCGGCGACGCTGTTTCTCTACTTCGTCTCCGAACGGCTCGATGCTGCCGAACTGCGAGGTCCTCTGCTGTTCCTGTATTTCCTTTTCGGGATCCTCGGCGTGCCGCTGGCCGTCTGGCTTTCGTCGAAGGCGGGCAAGCACCGCACATGGTGCTGGGCGATGCTCATCGCCTGCGCGGTTTTCGTCTTTGCAGGTTTCCTCGGCGCGGGCGACATCGTCGCCTTCACCATCATCTGCGCGGCAACCGGCCTGCTGCTGGGTTTCGACCTCGCCTTGCCGCCGGCGATCCAGGCCGATGTCATCGACTACGACACGGCAAATTCCGGGGAACAGCGCTCAGGCCTCTATTTCGCTGCATGGGGCCTTGCGACCAAGCTGTCGCTCGCGCTCAGCGTCGGGCTGGTGTTTCCCGTCCTTGCCTGGTCGGGTTTCGACACTTCAGGCGGTCAGCGGATGCCGGAGATGGCCCTCGTCACGCTCTCAGCGCTTTATGCCTGGCTTCCCATTCTGCCCAAGGCAGCTGCCATAGCGGTCATGTGGAATTTTCCGCTCGGCGAAGACGCGCAACGATCGCTACGAGCGCAGATCGACGCCACCGCCGGACGCGGCAAGGCCGTTGATAAGGAATCCGCTCCGCCCGCGGCCGTCGCTCGTCGTCGTCGTCAAGCTCAGATTGAAAGGAAACCTGATGCCTAAAGCTTTCTCCCTGTTGGTCTTCGTGCTGGCGGTGGTCCTGACAGGCATGCTCATCGGCTACGTCACCCTGCCGGGCGAATGGTATGCCAGCCTGAACAAGCCGTCGTTCACGCCGCCAAACTGGGTCTTTGCGCCGGTCTGGACCGTGCTCTACATCGTCATCGCAATTGCCGGCTGGCGTTGCTGGGTTCGCGACCGAAACAGCATAGCGATGAAGCTGTGGTTCGTTCAGATGGCCCTGAATTTTCTATGGTCGCCCGTCTTCTTCGGGGCACACCAGCCGGGCCTGGCGCTGGTCGTGGTGATTGCTGCATTGGCGGCCGTGCTGGCCTTTATCGCGACTGCCTGGAAAAGGGATCGGGTCGCAGCCATTCTGTTTCTGCCTTATGCGGCATGGACTGCGTTCGCCACGGCTCTTACAGCCGGCGTGGTGGTTATGAACTGACGGGCGCCTAAAGGCGTTGTGAAAGATTTTGCGTCACTGCCAGGTCTAGCTGCTGCCTGGGCGGCAAAACAGGTCACACAGGCTTGCCTGCCATCCAGGTCGTAACGAGGTATCCGACGGTTGCCGCAGTAGCCGTCAGCGCCACACCCCAGATCGTGTCGACAACGCTGACCGTGGCAGACCAGTTCTTGAGTATCGCCAGGTTGGTCATGTCGTAGGTGCCATAGGCAACAAGCCCCAGCAGTGCGCCATTGACCAGCGCCGTCGTCCAGCTCGCGCCATTGACTGCCGGCATCACCGCGAAGTGCACGACCCCGGCGACATAGACGAGATAGAAGAGACCGGCGACGCTGAAATTGGGCTGTTCCAGGAGCAGGCTGCCGATCCGGCTGCGGTAGAAGCTGGTGGATATCGTCGACAGCCACACGAAGTCGATACCGAAGAAGACAACGGCTGTTGCGGCATAGGCGGTGACGTAGCTTGCGATCATCGATGCTCTCGGCGCTCTAAAGGGCGAGGGCGCCCGCTCAAATCCCCAGGAATGGCTGGATCGCCCGCACAGCCCAACTGCGGAATCTCAGCGGCGCGTCCGTCACCGCAAGACAGATGCAGTCGGTCTCGGGCGTGGCGACAGGCTGGTGCGTCAGGCTTGCGTCCGCGTCCTCAAGGTCGCCGCGCGCGAAGATTTCGTCACCGTCCACAAAGCTGCCGCTGAGCACCAGGGTCAGCTCGCGGCCGCCATGGCTGTGCTCCGGCACCGGCTTGCCCGCCGGGATCCGCAGCAAGCGCACCTTGGTCTCGCGATCCGCGGTCCTGATCGGTATGTGGTAGGCGCCGCGGCCGAGCGACCGCCATGCGAGCGTCTCGATGTCGCCGCCGACGTAGGAGCGGAGCGGCTCCGGCAAGCCGCCGGGTTGGCGTGCGGGCGGCGTTTCGCGCGCGGGTGCCGAGGGCTTCATGGGCTGCTGAAGGCGTCTCCGCACGCTGGCCCAGGCGTCATCGACGGAACCATGGTCGGCAAGGGTTTCGGTCTCGAGCAGCTCGCCGCCGATGCTTTCGGCCAGGGCCAGGCGGCGGCGGCAGGCGGGGCAGAGGGCAAGGTGCGTGGCAACCGCTATGCTCCAGCCTTCGGCAAGGCTGCCGGCCGCATAGCTCAAGAGCAGGTCGTCGCTGACATGGTGACGGATGGTCACAATAGGTCTCCCGAACGGGCGAGCGCGGCCCGCAACTTGTCGAAGGCGAGCCGCATGCGCGACTTGACCGTCCCGAGCGGAAGGTTGAGGCGCGCCGCGATCGCACTGTGCGACTGGTCTTCGAAAAAGGACAATTTCAGCAGCGCCGCCTGCTCCTCCGGCAGGGCAGCGATGGCTTCGTGCAGTTGCTCGGAGGCCTCGCGGGCATCGAGCTCGGCATCGGCCGGGGCCATGTCGTCGGGCACGAAGGCAGGATCGCTGGGATCGAATTCGGGGCGCTTTTCACGTCGAAACGCATCAATGCGGAGGTTTCGGGCAATGGTGAAGATCCAGGTCGAGGCCGCGCCTTTCGACGGATCGAACCGGTCTGCCTTGTTCCAGACGGCGATCATTGTCTCCTGCATCAGTTCTTCGGCCAGCTGACTGTCGCCGCCCATCCGCGCCATGTACGCCTTCACGCGGGGTGCAAAGTGGCGGAAGAGAACCTCGTAGGCGTCGATGTCGCGCCGTGAGCCCACCGCGCAGAGAAGTTCGCGCATGTCAGCACCTGTGCCGGCATCAGTCTCGCGGCCCATACCCATTGTTCCCACTTCGCTACGCAACGGCGCGCAGCGCCAATGCCCCACTATATGACGATTCTTCCACGCCGGCGCGCTCAGGGGAACGATTGTGTTCATGCCGGAGATACGCCACGAGTCAGATACCGGATCACCGGTACACCAAATTTCGACCTCCACCGATCCGCTACACCCTGGGCTGCGTATCAACGATCAACGCCGTTACAGGATCGGAGAGGCATAGTGCAAATTCATTCCAGCAGGGAGTTGCCTGACCATGCGCGCCGTGTGGCGGTGGTCGGATCGGGGATCTCGGGTCTTTCGGCGGCCTGGCTGCTAAGCCGCAAGCTCAGTGTCACGCTTTACGAAATTGACGGGCGCCTCGGTGGCCACTCGAATACCGTCATGGTGCCGACGGACGACGGAGTGATCCCCGTCGATACCGGCTTTATCGTCTATAACGAGCGCAACTATCCAAACCTGGTAGCCCTGTTCAAGGAAACAGGGGTGCCGACGGCCGCTTCCGACATGTCCTTCGCCGCCTCGCTCGAGGGCGGCAAGCTCGAATATTCCGGCTCGGGACTGAACGGTCTGATCGGCCAGCGGGGCAATGTCATCCGGCCCCGCTTCTGGCGGATGATGCGGGACATTTTGCGCTTCTACCGCGAGGCGCCCTCCCTGCTGGCTCGCCCGGACCTCCACGGGGTCACCTTGGGCGAATATCTCGACCGCAACGATTATGCGCCGGCCTTCATCGAGGATCACCTCATGCCGATGGGGGCGGCGATCTGGTCGACCACGGCGCGCGAGATGCGCGCCTATCCGCTGCTTGCCTTTGTCCGGTTCTTTGCCAGCCACGGCCTGCTCAGCCTCGCCGGCCGACCGAAATGGCGAACCGTTCTTGGCGGCAGCCAGGAATATGTCCACCGCCTGAGCGCGAGCTTCATCGAAGGTGTCCGTGCCGGTGTCGGGGTCCGCAGCATCTCGCGGAAGAACGGCCGCGTCGTCGTGACGGACATGAGAGGAAATGACGATACGTTTACCGATGTCGTCATTGCCACGCACGCCGACCAGGCGCTCGGCCTGCTGACCGATGCCGATCATGAGGAGCGCGACCTGCTCGGCGCCTTCCGCTACACGGACAACCTGGCCGTGCTGCATTCCGACGAGAACCTGATGCCGAGGCGTCGGCGTGTCTGGTCGAGCTGGAACTATATCGGCGAAAGCGGCGACGAAGGCGTCCAGCCCCTGTGCGTGACCTACTGGATGAACCGTTTGCAGAACCTCGACAGGCGCCATCCGCTGTTCGTCACGCTTAATCCCACCCGCGCGATCGCGGATAAAAAGGTCGTCGGAAGCTATCGCTACACCCATCCGCTATTCGACCAGCGAGCACTCGATGCGCAGCAGCAGCTATGGCGGTTGCAGGGCCGGCGCAACACATGGTTCTGTGGCGCTTACTTCGGGTTCGGCTTCCATGAGGACGGCTTGCAATCCGGGCTTGCCGCCGCCGAGAGCGTCGCCGACGTGCGGCGGCCATGGCGGTTGCGCGACGAATCCGGCCGGATCGCGCTCCCGCCCCGATTGGAGGCGGCGGAATGACCGGACAGTCGGCGCTGTTTCTCGGCGAGGTCATGCACATGCGCGTTCGGCCGCGCCGTCACAGGCTCCGCTACCGCGTCTTTTCGATGCTGCTCGATCTTGACGAATTGGACGTGCTGAGCGCGACCTCGCGGCTGTTCGGGTATAACCGCCGGGCCATGCTGAGCTTCTGGGACGCCGACCACGGCGACGGCAGCCCAGGCGGGTTGCGGGCCTGGGTCGAGGCGCGCCTGCGGCAAGCCGGCAGGCTGGAGCCGGGCATGAGCATCCGCGTGCTCTGCTATCCACGCATCCTTGGCTACGTCTTCAATCCGCTGACGGTCTACTTTTGCTACGCCCCGGACGGCGAGCTGCGGGCGATGCTCTACGAGGTCTGCAATACTTTCGGCGAGCGCCACACCTATGTCATCCCGGTCGAGCACGGCGCGAAGGGGCCGGTGCGACAGGGCTGCGCCAAGGAACTCTACGTCTCGCCCTTCATGCCGATGGCATGCTTCTACCGTTTTCACATCGAGCCGCCGGACGACAGGGTGCTGCTGCGCATCGATGAATCGGACGCGGACGGTCGGGTTCTCGTCGCCTCTTTCTCCGGCCGGCGGGAAGCGTTGTCGGACCGCGCGCTTCTGCGGGCGCTGATCCGATACCCGCTGATGACGCTCAAGGTGACGGCGGGCATTCACTGGGAGGCGCTGCGGATCTGGCGCAAGGGCATTCCCGTCCACCGCCATCGCGCCGCAGCCAGCAGGGTCGCCACGACCATCGTGGCGGGGAAATTTCAGGACCATACCATCTATGAGCAACGTTGAAGGAAAGTCGGTCGCCACGAGGAGGCTCCGCCGACCACTGTGGGCGCGTTCGCTTTGCGCCTGGGCCGACCGGATCGTCGCGGGCCAACTCGCCATCCGTTTCCCGGACGGCAGCGCGCATCATGCGCAGGGAGCGCTGCCCGGTCCGTCCGCAATCATCCACGTGCGGTCGGGCAGGCTGGTATGGAAGTTGGCAACCGGCGGCAGCCTGGGCTTTGCCCGCGCCTATATCGATGGCGACTGGGACAGCCCCGATCTCGGTGCGGTGCTGCAACTGGGCCTTGCTAACGAGGCGGCGCTTGCCGCCGTCCTTAACGCCCCGGGCCTCGCCAGGCTTGTCGCGTTCCTGAAGCATCGGCTCCGTGCCAACACGCGCGCCGGCAGCCGTCGCAACATCGCCTTCCACTACGATCTCGGCAACGATTTCTATCGGCTCTGGCTCGACGAGACGATGACCTATTCGTCCGCGATGTTCCACCGCGACGACCTGACCCTGGCCGAGGCGCAGCGGGCCAAATATGCGCGGATCGTCGAGGCGCTGGAGCTCGGCCCGAAGGATCACGTGCTGGAAATCGGCTGCGGCTGGGGCGGCTTTGCCGAATACGCGGCGACCGAGGCGGGGTGCCGGATAACCGCCCTGACCCTGTCGCGTGAGCAGGCCGGGTTCGCGCGGGAGCGCCTCGCCGCCGCCGGTCTTTCGGATAGGGTGGAAATCAGGCTGCAGGACTACCGCGACTGCGTGGGCCGGTTCGACAAGATCGTCTCGATCGAGATGTTCGAGGCTGTCGGCGAGGAAAACTGGCCGACCTATTTCGATGCACTTCGGGCCCTGCTGAAGCCGGGCGGCCGCGCCATGGTCCAGTCCATCACCATCGCCGAAGAGCGTTTCGACAACTACCGTCGCAACGCCGACTTCATCCAGACCTACATCTTCCCCGGTGGCATGCTGCCCTCGCCGACAGCCTTCGCCGCCGCGGCGACCGAGCGCGGGCTGAAGGTGCTGGAGCGGAAATTCTTCGGGGCCGATTACGAAAGGACGCTGCTTGCCTGGGACCGGGCCTTCGTCGCCGCCTGGCATCGCATCGAGGCACTTGGCTTCGACGCACGCTTCAAGCGGATGTGGCGCTATTACCTGCACTACTGCGCGACAGGCTTTCGCCATGGAACGATCGATGTCTGCCAGTTTCAGCTGGCGCCTGAGGGCTAGGGCTGCGGTCGGCCGCGAACAAGGCGGCGCGTCGCGGCAAGGCGCAGCCTTGCAGGCAGTGCCGCCAGGAACTTCATCGACAGGACCATCTTCCAGGGAAAGGCGATCTCGAAGCGCTGCCTCTTCAGGCCGGCCATAATGTAATCGACGGCAGCCTCGGCTGAAATCAGAAACGGCATCGGAAAGTCGTTCTTCCGCGTCAGCGGCGTATCGACGAAGCCCGGATTGATGAGGCTGAGGCGGACGTCGCGGGCGGTGAGTTCGGGATGAAGCGCCTCGCACATGTTGATGAGCGCCGCCTTGGACGCACCATAGGCGGCGGCGCCGGGCAGGCCGACATAACCGGCAACCGAGGAGACGACGGCAATGTGTCCCGAACCGCGCGCCATCATGCCCGGCATCAGCGCGGCCAGGCAGTGGACGGCCCCCATCAGGTTGACCTCGATGGTGGCGCGGAAGGCGGCCGCGTCGAAATCAGCTGCGGAGTCGCGCGCGTAAGTGCCCGCATTCAAGACGGCAAGATCGAGCGGCCCGAGATCCTGCTCAATACCGGAGACGGTCTTTCGCACCGCCTCCGCATCCGTCACGTCGAGCGGGAAGGCACGGATGCGGCCGGGGGATTCGGCGGCAAGCGTGACGAGGTCACCGGCAGTGCGCGCGCTCGCCGCGACATTCCAACCCTCGCGGGCGAGCCGGATCGCCAGGGCGCGGCCGATGCCAGAACCGGCGCCGGTGACCCACGCGACCCCTTCGGGTGCAGCACCGGCCCGCGCGCGCTTATCCATGTTCCTGTTTTCGTGCATGTTCGTTCCCCGCAACGTCCTTGCCATCCTCCTGTTACGTTGGAGGCTGGCGATCGGTTCAATGGGAAGCCGGTCAAACCGGCGGGACGGCATGCCTGGCGGTCAGCAACAAAGAGCCGGCACCTCGTTCGGCAGTGCTGAAGTTCTTCGACCAGGTGCTCGAAGCTTATTTGGGGATTTATCTTCGCCGGAGCCGATCGTCGATCTCACGGCCACTGACGCCGCGTTGCAGAGCCTCGCTCGATCGAAAACGGTTATAGGAGTAAGAATTGGAGCGGGTAGCGGGAATCGAACCCGCGCGTTCAGCTTGGGAAGCTGACAGGCTACCATTACATCATACCCGCTGATGGAGCCGCTGGAGTCATCAACGAGTTTGGCAGACGTGTCAAGGTGCCGGTGCACGGAGACGGCGCTGCCTGCCTGCCTCAGCCCGGTCCCAGCGCGCCAGACAGCGGCTTTTTTGCCATGCTGGACGGCGCAGCTTCTCGATTTTTCAATCATCGCAGGCCCGGACGGACAGCGGCCGAGGGCAACGCGCCATCACGCGGGGCGAATATGCTGGGACAGCTTCAGCTCCTGGGCCGGGCAGTTCGATCCCAACCGCGCGCCGTACGACAACTCCAGCTATTGTGCCAGGAAGGCTTCCTCTTCCAAGAGCAGCCGGTGCAATACGGAATGGAGTTCGTCACCGTTCAGCTTGCTGGGGTCGAACCCGCTTTGCAGTCCTATCGAGGTCAAGACGCTGTCAAAGCTGGGGAGAGCGGTAACCAATGCCATCGACCATTGGGCAAAATGGCGGTGCTCGATCGGCTCGATGGCCAGAAGCGACACGTCGCCGTGACGCTCGTCCTGCTGGATCCGTTCAAAGGTTGCTTCGACGTCCTCAATATGCCCTTCGAGCACCTGGCCGAAACAACCCGCATTGAAGATCAATGCACCGGTCACATCGCAGCGTGAATTGTTGTCGCGACTGGTCGCGAGGATCTCCTCGATCGCCTGCCTGAAATCGTCGCCATCCTTGGAAATCCGGTTTCGGCTGTAATAGACGAGCCGATAGAGTTGCCTACTCATTGCCAGCCTCCTTTTGGCGGTTCCACGAGCTCAAGAATGCGTCGATGTCGATCTCGGCGATGGGCCTGCCGGTAAAATAGCCCTGCACGGAAGTGCATCCTTCGGCTCGCACCCGTTCCAACTGTTCTTCTGTCTCCACGCCCTCGGCGATCGTCTTCATGCCGAGGCTCATGCCGAGACCGGCAACGGCTCGGAGTACAGCCTGACATTCCAGCCGGCTGTCCGCGCCGCGAATAAACGACTGGTCGATCTTGATCTTGTCGAAGGGAAATTTCTGCAGGTAGCTGAGCGAGGAATAGCCGGTCCCGAAGTCATCCATAGACACCTGGACCCCGAGCGCCTTGACGGACTTCAGGGTGGCAAGAACTTCGTCGGTGTAATTCAGAAGTGCGCTTTCGGTGATTTCCAGCTCAAGACGATGCGCCGGCAAGCCAGCACCTCCCAAGGCGGACACGACGATGTCGCCCAGGTTGCCGCCTCTGAATTGCACAGGGGACACATTCACCGAGACCGACAGGTCGTCCGGCCATCCGGCCGCGTCCTTACATGCGGTTCGCAGAACCCATTCGCCGATCTGCGTGATCAACCCGATCTCTTCGGCCAGCGGAATGAATTCCAACGGCGACACCACGCCCCGCTCGGGATGGTGCCACCGGATGAGCGCCTCAAATCCGGTTACACGGTTCCTGACGAGATCGACCTGAGGCTGATAAACAAGCACGAACTGCCTGAAGGCAAGCGCCCTGCGCAGATCAATTTCCAGAGCCCGCCGCCGCTGCATCTTCTCGTGCAGTTCCGGGTCGAACAAGGCGTAACGGCCGCGCCCGTCGTTCTTTGCACGATAAAGCGCGAGGTCCGCGTTCTGAAGCAGCCTCTCGGGATCTCGCGCGTCGTTTCCCGAAAAGGCGATGCCGACGCTCACGCCGACATTCACCGAATGACCGCTGAGCAAATACGTGCGACCGATAAGATCGACCAGCCTTTCGGCTAGTCTGATCGCTTCGTTAACGTCGCTGACATTCGTCTGGACGATGATGAATTCATCGCCGCCCACCCGCGCAATGAGGTCGTCCTGCCGGCAAGCGCCGCGCAAGCGCTTGGCAACGGCCTTGAGAAGGGCATCGCCGATGGGATGCCCCAGCGTGTCGTTGACAAACTTGAAGCGGTCGAGATCCAGGGCATACACGGCAATGTCGTCGCGTTGCTCCGCTGCCGCGCCCTCGAGCGTGAACAAAAGTTCGGAGCGACCACACAGCCCCGTGAGTTCGTCCACGGGGAACAAACCCTGCTCCGGACCCGGCTCGTCCCATGGGGTCAGGGTTACAACGACATGCTCGTCGCCAGGTGTTTCCCATATTGCCTGGGTGCTTCCATCGCCCAACTCGATGGTGCCTGTGCGTCGTATGCCCGATGCCTCCTCTGGAAGCCGTCGTGCACGATAGAGCCGGTCGAAGAACAACCGTTGCGCGGCCGGATCGGCTCCTGCCAGCTGCATTGCCGGTTCGTTGGCATATTGGACGCCCCCGTCATGGCGAAAAGCGACGACCGGGAGGCCAAGGCGATTGCAATCGAAAAATCGTTCCGCATCGCGGGCTGCGGCAGCTGCTTTGCTCATGGATGGCCTTTGCTCTAAACCGTCCTGCCTGGTATCGGCTGGGCGGCCGCCTGAAACTGGACTTCAAACCAAGGCACAATGGAGTTCGTAGCTGGTGGGATGAGAATCCATCAGGCCATCCAGCGAAGCCCGTCAAGACGCCGACCGCCGCATCGCTCGAATGCTGGTCTGTTAATCGACAATCGATACAAAAGGGTAAAGACCGACCCGCCTCTCGCCGCGCAGGCAGCGATGCATGCAGGCACAATCCGATAGACGCGTTGGCAAGACCCAAGTGCCGCAACTCGGTCGCAGCGTGCCAGCGGCTTTGTGGCCATGCTGGGTGGCAAAGCTTCATCGATGTTGAAGTTCATTGGACGCTCGGGCGGACGGCGGCCGAGCGTCAAGCGCCGTCAGCCTGACCGGAAATGCTTGGACAGCTTCAGCCCCTGGGCCTGGTAGTTCGATCCGAGCCCCGCGCCGTACAGGCCTTGAGGCAGCTCCAGCATGTGCTCGTAGACGAGGCGGCCGACGATCTGGCCATGCTCGAGGATGAACGGCACCTCGTGGCTGCGGACCTCGAGCACGGCGCGGCTGCCGGAGCCGCCGGCGGCGGCATGGCCGAAGCCCGGATCGAAGAAGCCGGCGTAATGGACGCGGAACTCGCCGACGAGCGGATCGAAGGGCGTCATCTCGGCGGCGTAGCGCGGCGGAACGTGCACCGCCTCGCGGGAGACGAGGATGTAGAACTCGTCCGGATCGAGGATGAGCTCGTTGCGGCCGCGGCTGAACAGCGGCTCCCAGAAATCGAAGACGTCGTGCTGGTTCTTCTTGTCCACATCGACGACGGCCGTGTGGCGCTTGCCGCGATAACCGATCAGCCCGTCGGGGCCGGTGCCCTTCAGATCGATGGACAGCGCGATGCCGCCGCCGGAGACGTTCGGCGTGTCGCTCGCCACCAGCGTGTCGGAGGCGTGCAACGCCAGCAGTTCGGCATCAGAAAGGATGGCGTTGCCGTTTCGGAAGCGGATCTGCGACAGGCGCGAGCCGCGGCGCACGACGATCGGAAAGGTGCGCGGCGAGATTTCCAGGTAGAGCGGCCCGGTGTAGCCGGCCGGAATCTTGTCGAACTCCTGGGCGCGGTCGGTGATGACGCGGGTGAAGATGTCGAGGCGACCGGTGGAGCTCTTCGGATTGGTGGAGGCAGCGAGATCCACCGGCAGGTCGAGCCGTTCCATCAGCGGCACGATATAGACGCAGCCGGTCTCGAGCACAGCACCTTCCGAGAGGTCGATCTCGTGCAGCTTTAGCCGGTCGAGCTTGTCGAAGACCAGGTGCGAAGGGCCGGGAAGAAAGCTCGCGCGGACGCGGAAAGCCTTGGCGCCGAGCCGCAGGTCCAGGCTCGCCGGCTGGACCTGGTCTGGATCCAGCGGAGCCTCGCTCGCCAGCCCGCCGGCATCGAACAGCGCGCGAATAGCGCGATCGGCCAGAATTCCCGTTTTTCGTACCATGATCCATCCTCGAAGCTGGCCGACAAAACCAAATACGGCCGGTTGACGCAAGCGCCGGCAGGCAGTATGGACCGCCTATCCCGTGGTGATTTGGCCGGTCGGCTTGCAGCCACGTTAAACAAGTAGCTAAAAAGGCCGGGTGTCGAACCGGCCTGCATTTGCGGCCGGTTTTTTTGTTCTGGAAGGCGATGAGCAATGAGCAAGTCCTGGCGCCCGGCAACCCAACTCGTACACGGCGGCACCAGCCGTTCGCAGCACGCCGAAACCTCCGAAGCAATCTTTCTGACGCAGGGCTTCGTCTATGACACGGCGGAAGCCGCCGAGGCCCGCTTCAAGGGCGAGACGGAGGGCTTCATCTACGCCCGTTACGGCAGCCCGACGAACGACATGTTCGAGCGGCGCATGTGCCTGCTCGAAGGCGCCGAAGAGGGACGCGCGATGGCATCCGGCATGGCGGCCGTGGCGGCTGCCATTCTCTGCCAGGTCCGGGCCGGCGACCACATCGTCGCCGCCCGCGCGCTGTTCGGCTCCTGCCGCTGGGTGGTCGAGACGCTCGCGCCGCGCTACGGCATCGAATGCACGCTCGTGGACGGACGGGATCTTGCCAACTGGGAAAAGGCGGTCCGGAAGAACACCAAGGTCTTTTTCCTCGAAAGCCCGACGAACCCGACGCTCGAAGTGGTCGACATCGCCGGCGTGGCGAAGCTCGCAAACCAGATCGGCGCCAAGGTCGTGGTCGACAACGTGTTTGCCACGCCGCTGTTCCAGAAGCCGCTCGAGCTCGGTGCCCATGTGGTCGTCTACTCGGCGACCAAGCATATCGACGGCCAGGGCCGCTGCCTCGGCGGCATCGTGCTGTCCGACAAACAGTGGATCGAAGAGAGCCTGCAGGACTATTTCCGCCACACCGGCCCGGCCATGTCGCCATTCAACGCCTGGACACTGCTGAAGGGCATCGAGACGTTGCCGCTGCGCGTCAAGCAGCAGACGGAGAACGCCGCGCGCATCGCCGATCTCCTCGCCGACCATCCGAAGGTCGCGCGCGTCATCTATCCCGGACGCAAGGACCACCCGCAGGCGGACATCATCTCCAAACAGATGACAGGTGGTTCGACCCTCGTTTGCATCGAGATGAAGGGCGGCAAGGACGCCGCCTTTGCCCTGCAGAACGCGCTGGAGGTCGTCGAGATCTCCAACAATCTCGGCGACGCCAAGAGCCTGATCACCCATCCCGGCACGACGACCCACAAGAACCTGACCGACGAGGCGCGCGCCGAGCTCGGCATTTCGCCAGGCACCGTGCGCTTCTCTGCCGGCATCGAGGACGGCCAGGACCTCGTCGACGACTTCGTTCGGGCGCTCGAGAAAGTTCAGGCCTGACATCGGGCTGCGACTGCCTTGATCGGCGCGGCCGCTATGAGCTTGACGAAAAGCGGAAGGCCGCGCATTGCTTCGAGCCGGCGCGGCCTTCGCGCGTCTGCGCGAGCCGAACGGCCGCAGACAACGACCGTGATGCTGAAGCGAGCCAAGACCGAGAATGTACAGAGCGCTGACCCGCGACATCGAAGTGACCGTCGAGCCATATTTTCTGGAGGAGCAATCCGATCCGGACGACAGCCGCTATGTGTGGGGATACCGCATCGTCATCGCCAACCGTTCGGATATGACCGTTAAGCTGATGGCGCGGTACTGGCACATCACCGACCAGAACGGCTTGGTGGACGAGGTCAGCGGCCCGGGCGTGGTCGGCGAGCAACCAGTGCTCAACCCGGGGGACACCTATGAATATTCATCGGGCTGCCCACTCGATACGCCCTCGGGCGTGATGTTCGGCCATTACCAGATGCAGACGATGGCGGGCGACCAGTTCAACGTGATCATTCCCGCCTTCTCGCTCGATGCACCGGGCCAGAGCCGCACTCTGAACTGAAAGGCGGCGGCGCCTACATCGCGCCATCACTGTTGAATATGTCAGCCATCACCTTCCAGTCCTCGTCGCTCTTCTTCCAGACGACGACGTATTTGCCTCTGTCGTGAACGGGCTTGTCGGTCGAATATCCCAGCTCGTAGGTTCCGATCTCATAGGCGAGATCGCCCGACTGGGCGACGTCGACGAGCGAGGGGGAGAAGGTGAGTGAGAAATCCTTCATCCCGACGAAGCCCTTCCAGGCCGCCTCGACGGCGTCTCGCCCCTTGGCGATCGGCATGCCAGGCGCAAGGATCGCCCCGTCTTCGGCATAGAAGGCGGCGATCGCCTTCGGATCGTTCGCCGCCACGGCGTTCAACCAGGCCTCGTCATTGTTCATGATCTGCTGCTTGCCATCATCCGAATTCGCGACCGGCATATCCGCCGCCATCACGACGCCAATTGTCAGCGGCACGAGAAAGGCAAAAGCGTGCATCATGGCCACCTCCTCCTCGACGAGCGCAGCGGCCGCAAGAACCACCGCGATTGCACTGTCCAGCAGGCGCAACTCTAACACAAAAACGGACGCCGGGGGCCGGCGTCCGTTTTCCGAAAATTCGGGCTGAGTGCGTTCAGGCGGCGGCGACTTCACCAACCTCGAAACGGTATGTCGTCGAGCAGAACTCGCACGTCGTGACGATGTGGCCGTCGGTGGCTGCGTGCTCGATCTCCTCCGCCGACAGACCGGAGAGCACGGCCTTCAGCTTGGTCCGCGAGCAGGAGCAGCGGTCCGCCACCTGCTGCGGCGGGTAGACCCGAACGCCGCGCTCATGGAAGAGCCGGAAGAGCAGACGTTCGGTACCGACGTTCGGATCCGTCAGTTCGTCGGCGTCGATCGTCTCGACGAGGCTGCGGGCCTCGGCCCACTTGTCGTCCTCCTCGAGGCTGTGGCCGATCTGCTCGCCGTCGCCGCCCGGCAGGTCCGGCTGGCGCATCCGCTCGGGCGCCTCGGGCAGGAACTGCGCGACCACGCCGCCGGCACGCCACCGGTGACGAGGCTTGCCGGCCTCGTCCCGGTCGTAAAGTTCGGCAGCGCCCAGGCGCACCTTGGTCGGGATCTGCTCGGACTGCCGGAAATAGACGCCGGCGATCTCCTCGAGCGTGTGGCCGTCGAGCGCAACGATACCCTGATAGCGTTGCATATGAACACCCTGGTCGATGGTGAACGCCAGGACGCCCTTGCCGAGCAACTCATGCGGAGCTGCCTTGCCTGCCTCGACCGCGGCCTCCAGCGCTTCGGCATCGAAGCGGGCATAGGCGCGCACGTTCTCAGGGGTGGAAAAGTCGGCAACGAGCAGATCGACGGGGCCGTCGCTCTTGGTCTGCAGGATCAGCTTGCCCTCGAACTTCAGCGACGTGCCGAGCAGGACCGTCAGAACGATCGCCTCGGCCAGCAGGCGCGCCACCGGTTGCGGGTAATCGTGCCGTTCGAGGATCGCGTCCAGCATCGGCCCGAGCTGCACGGCACGGCCGCGCACGTCGAGACCTTCCACATGGAACGGCACGACATGATCATCGCCGGCAAAATCGAGTTGGCCGAGTTTCGGGGCTGGCTGGGCCATCATTCACTCCTTCAACGCCATGCACCATCGGGCAGATTGCTGGTCCATCGGCCCGCGACAACGGCTTTTTCGTGATTCTGAGCCGTCGCGCCCGGATGCTCCAGACGGGTCGGCGCCCCAAAAAGGCGCCGCGGCGACGCTACGGTTCCGCCTTAGATCGTGGCACGAACGCCCGTTTTCAATAGTCGCCGGCTTGCCTCAGATCAGGCCCATGCACCAGGCGATGATCGACTTCTGCGCATGCAGGCGGTTCTCGGCCTCGTCGAAGACGACGGACTGCGGACCGTCGATGACCTCGTCCGTCACTTCCTCGCCGCGATGGGCGGGCAGGCAGTGCATGAACAGCGCATCCTTGTCGGCCTGCTTCATCAGTGCGCCGTTCACCTGGAAGGGCTGGAAGATATTGTGGCCGCGGGCGCGGTGCTCCTGGTTCATCGACACCCAACAATCGGTCACGACCGCATCGGCGCCGGCGACCGCCCGGTCGGCGTCATGGCAGAGCATGATGTCGCCGCCGTTGTTGCGCGCCCAGTTGAGGATCTTGTCCTCGGGCTCGGAGCCGAGCGGCACAGCCATGTTCATGCGGTAGCCGAAACGGGCCGCACCCTCTACGAACGAATGCAGCACGTTGTTGCCGTCGCCCGTCCAGGCGATCGTCCGGCCCTTGATGGGGCCACGGTGCTCCTCGTAGGTCATGATGTCGGCCATGATCTGGCAGGGATGCGTCAGGTCCGTCAGGGCGTTGATCACCGGCACTGTGGCGTGCTCGGCCATCTCCATCAGGCGGGAATGATCGGTGGTGCGGATCATGATCGCGTCGACATAACGCGACAGCACCTTTGCCGTATCGCCGATCGTCTCAGCGCGGCCGAGCTGCATCTCGGTGCCGGACAAAAACAGCGTCTCGCCGCCGAGCTGGCGCATGCCGACGTCGAAGGAGACGCGCGTGCGGGTCGACGGCTTCTCGAAGATCATCGCCAGCATCTTGCCGGAAAGCGGCTTCTCGGCCGTACCTGCCTTGGTCGCTACCTTCCGCACCTTCGCATCGTCAATGATCGTGCGAAGGTCCTCGGCCGTCATCGCGGAAAGATCGAGGAAGTGTCTCGTATCGGCCATGCTTTCAGTCCTGCTGTTTCGCCTGGGCTCTTGCCTAAATAGCTTTCGCGCCTGAAGGGGCTTTGTTTTAACCTGTCCTGGTCCCGAAGCCGTTCCCGGCCCCCGGTGAAATGCCTTAGTCCTGCTTCTTTTCGGCACGCAGCTTTTCGGCGGCACGCTCGATCCGTGCCAGGCCCTCGCGCGCCTCCTCGGCCGTGGTGATCAGCGGCGGCAGCAGCCGCAGCACGTTCTCGCCGGCCGGCACGAGCAGCAGGTGCTCGG
Source organism: Mycoplana dimorpha (assembly GCF_003046475.1). Lineage (GTDB taxonomy): Bacteria > Pseudomonadota > Alphaproteobacteria > Rhizobiales > Rhizobiaceae > Mycoplana > Mycoplana dimorpha. The sequence goes on along the minus strand of NZ_PZZZ01000002.1, from coordinate 489,435 downwards.
CGCGGACCGCCTTCAGCAGGTCGACCGACGGCACCTTCGCCTTGATGCCGAGCATGAGGCCCTCGCCGCGGATTTCCTCGATGATCTCGGGGAAGCGGTCCTTCAACGAGGCCAGCCCCTGGCGCAGCACGAGCGCCACGTCGCGAACGTGCTCGAGGAAGCCCTCTTGCAGCACGACGTCCAGCACCGCATTGCCGACGGCCATCGCGAGCGGATTGCCGCCGTATGTGGAGCCGTGCGTGCCCGCAACCATGCCCGAGGCGGCGTCGGCCGTCGCCAGGCAGGCGCCGAGCGGGAAACCGCCGCCAATGCCCTTGGCGACCGCCATGATGTCAGGCGTGATCCCGGCCCATTCATGGGCGAAGAGCTTGCCGGTGCGGCCAACGCCGCTCTGGACCTCGTCGAGGATCAGCAGAAGCCCGTACTCGTCGCAGAGCGCGCGCAGTTCCCGCAGGAATTCGTTCGACACTACCCGGATGCCGCCCTCGCCCTGAACCGGCTCGATCAGGATCGCTGCCGTTTCCTCGGTGATCGCGTTCCTTACAGCGGCGATGTCGCCGAAGGGAACCTGATAAAAGCCCGGGGCCTTCGGCCCGAAGCCTTCCAGGTATTTCTCCTGGCCGCCGGCGGCGATCGTCGCCAGCGTGCGGCCGTGGAAGGCGCCTTCGAAGGTGATGACATGGAACTTGCCGGGATGACCCTTGGCGAAATGGTAGCGGCGCGCGGTCTTGATCGCGCATTCCAGCGCCTCGGCGCCGGAGTTGGTGAAGAACACCTTGTCGGCGAAGGTCGCTTCGGTCAGCCGCCTGCCAAGCGCTTCCTGGCCGGGAACCTCGTACAGGTTCGACAGGTGCCAGACCCGGTCGGCCTGGGCCTTCAGGCTCTCGACCAGATGCGGGTGGGCGTGGCCAAGCGAATTGACGGCGACGCCGGCCGCGAAATCGAGATAGCGCGACCCGTCCTCTGCGATCAGCCATACGCCCTCGCCGCGCTCGAAGCGCAGCGGCGCACGCAGATAGGTCTCGTAGAGCGGCGTGGCATCAGCCATGGCGCGTATCTCCTTCACAGCGTATTCGGAAGCCCGGGGCCATCCTTGACTTTTCCGGTCGCGGAAAAATGAAATGCCGCCTGGCGGCGGCGCCGGCACTATCAGCATTTCACTGGCCGATGTCAATAAAACCGGGCCCGCGTCAAATTGGCTTGAACGACCGCTACGTGAGGATTCATTACACTCACTGGAAGTGTCGCAGCCGAGTCACACGCTACGATCAAGTTGGGGAAAACTGAGAAATCGATTCGGCCGGATTCCCGCGACTCTTGTCACTGAGTCCCCCTGTCAGTAGGTTGAGGGCCAATTACTAGACTGCATGCGGCGGAACTAGTCACCAACAGTATCAAGGCATTCCGCGCTCCGGAGCCATCCGGGGCATTGGCGACGGATTCTCGCCAGGAACGCCGGAACGGAGGCGATGAGATGAACTGGACGGACGAGAGGGTCGAGAAGCTCAAGAAGCTTTGGGCCGAGGGACTGAGCGCCAGCCAGATCGCAGCACAGCTTGGCGGCGTCAGCCGCAACGCGGTTATCGGCAAGGTTCACCGTCTCGCCCTCCCCGGCCGCGCGAAAGCCGGCGGCACGCCGGCGGCGAGCCGCCCGAAACGGCCGGCAGCGCCCGCCCGCCCGGCAAACTTCGCGCCTCGGGTTGCCACCCGCACGATCGCCCGGCCCGCCGGTGCAACGGCCATCAAGGAAGAGACCGCCTTCGAGTATGATGACGAGCCGGTCTCCCTGATCGCCACCAATGTCGTGCTGCCAATGTCGCGCCGACTGGAGCTGACGGAACTCACCGAACGCACCTGCAAGTGGCCGAATGGCGACCCGCTGACGGACGACTTCCACTTCTGCGGCAACGAGTCGCCGGACAACTCGCCCTACTGCACCTACCATCAGCGGCTGGCCTACCAGCCGTCGGCCGAGCGCCGCCGGATGCGGTGATCGGCGACCTGCCGGATACACATGAAAACGGGCCCTTTCAGGCCCGTTTTTCGTTTCTGTGGCATGCGGTTCTGACGGCGATCAGGCTTCGAGGGAATAGCCCGCGCCGCGCACGGTACGGATAACGTCGTGCATGTTGGAAAAGTTCAAAGCCTTGCGCAGGCGGCCGACATGGACGTCGACGGTCCGCTCATCGACGTAAATGTCGTGTCCCCAAACCCCGTCGAGCAGTTGCGAGCGCGAGAAGACGCGCCCCGGCGAGGTCATCAGAAACTCCAGCAGCCGGAACTCGGTGGGACCGAGACGAACCTCGCGGGCCCGGCGATGGACGCGGTGGGTCTCGCGGTCGAGTTCGATATCGCCGCATTTCAGCAGCGTCGAGACCACCTCGGGCCGGGCCCGGCGCAACATCGCCTTGACCCGCGCCATCAGCTCCGGCGTGGAGAACGGCTTAACGACGTAATCATCGGCGCCTGTGGCGAGCCCGCGAACCCTTTCGCTCTCCTCGCCGCGCGCCGTCAGCATGATGATCGGCAGGCGCTCCGTTTCGGAGCGCTGGCGCAGGCGGCGGCAAAGCTCGATGCCGGACACGCCGGGAAGCATCCAGTCGAGGATGAGAAGGTCGGGCTGGCGCTCCTGCAGGCGGATCTCCGCCTCGTCGCCGCGCAGGATGGTATCGACCTCGTAGCCTTCCGCCTCGAGGTTGTAGCGAAGGAGAACGCTGAGCGCCTCCTCGTCTTCGACCACGGTAATCTTGGGAACCATGCTTTTTCGAACTCCTGGCGTCTTACGATCCATGCACCTTTCGGCGGATCATTCCGCACCGACCGAGGTGGTGTGATCGTCCTTGGGGCGCTCGCCTTCGGGCGGCGTACCGGTCGCCATGTAGTAGATCGTCTCGGCGATGTTCGTAGCGTGGTCGCCGATGCGTTCGATGTTCTTGGCGCAGAACAGAAGGTGCGTGCAGGGCGTGATGTTGCGCGGATCTTCCATCATGTAGGTGAGCAGTTCACGGAACAGCGACGTAAAGATCGCGTCGATCTCGTCGTCGCGCTCGCGGATTTCCTTGGCCTTGTCGGTGTCGCGCGTCGCGTAGACGTCGAGCACTTCCTTAAGCTGCGTCAGCGCCAGTTCGGCGAGATGCTCCAGGCCGCGCGCCAGGGCGCGCGGCATGCCCAGGCTCTGGATGGCGATGACGCGCTTGGCATTGTTCTTGCCGAGGTCGCCCACCCGCTCCAGTTCGGCCGCGATGCGGATCGCACCCATGATCTCGCGCAGGTCGGCTGCCATCGGCTGACGCTTGGCGATGGTGATGATCGCCTTCTCGTTGATCTGCCGCTCGGCGTTGTCGAGGATGACGTCCTCGGAGATCACCTTCTGGGCAAGGGCGGTGTCGGTATTGACCAGCGCACGCACGCTGTCGCCCACCATCTGCTCGGCGGTGCCGCCCATTTCGGAAATGCGGCGGGTGAGATACTTCAGCTCTTCGTCGTAGATCGAAACGATATGGGTCGGTGTCATGTTCTTTCCTCACATGGCGCCGCTGGCGCCGGGGGGGCAGTCGCAGAAGCGCAGGCGCCTCAGCCGAAGCGCCCCATGATGTAGTCCTGGGTGCGCTGGTCGTCCGGATTGGTGAACATCTTGTCCGTATCGTTCTCCTCGACGAGATTGCCGAGGTGGAACATGGCGGTGCGCTGCGAAACGCGGGCGGCCTGCTGCATCGAGTGGGTGACGATGACGATCGTGAAGTTCGACCGCAGCTCGTAGATCAGCTCCTCGACCTTGGCCGTGGCGATCGGGTCGAGCGCCGAGCAGGGCTCGTCCATCAGGATCACTTCGGGGCTGACCGCCACGGCGCGGGCGATGCAGAGGCGCTGCTGCTGGCCGCCGGAAAGGCCCGTGCCCGATTCATGCAGGCGGTCCTTCACTTCGTTCCAGAGCCCGGCCCTCTGCAGGCTCTGCTCGACGAGCACGTCGAGATCCGCCTTGTTCCTGGCCAGGCCGTGGATGCGCGGCCCATAGGCGACGTTCTCATAGATCGACTTCGGAAACGGGTTCGGCTTCTGGAACACCATGCCGACCCGGGCGCGAAGCTCCACCACGTCGATCGAGGGATCGTAGATGTCTTCGCCGTCCAGCGTGATGGTGCCGGTGATGCGGCAGCCGCCGATCGTGTCGTTCATGCGGTTGAGCGTGCGCAGGAATGTCGACTTGCCGCAGCCGGACGGGCCGATCAGCGCCGTGACGGTGTTCTCGCGTACGTCGAGGTTGACGTCGAACAGGGCGCGCTTCTCGCCGTAATAGACGGACACGTCCTTGCCGACCATTTTCAGGGGTACGGTGTTCATCTTCTTTTCCAGCGCTGCTTCAGCCGCGGCTTCGGTCATGATGTTCATCTCTCTTGTGTCCACTACCAGCGGCGTTCGAAACGGCGCCGCAGCATGATGGCGCCGAGGTTCATGATGATCAGGAACGCGAGCAGCACCATGATCGCGCCCGAGGTCCGCTCGGAGAACGCGCGCTCGGCCTCGTTCGCCCACATGTAGATCTGCACCGGCAGCGCCGTCGACGGTTCGAGCGGGGTGGCCGGAACGTTGGCGACGAAGGCCACCATGCCGATGAGCAGCAGTGGTGCCGTCTCGCCGAGCGCGTGGGCAAGCCCGATGATGGTGCCGGTCAGGATGCCGGGCATGGCGAGCGGCAGCACGTGATGGAAGATCGTCTGCATCTGCGAGGCGCCGAGGCCCAGTGCGGCGGCGCGGATCGACGGCGGCACGGCGCGAAGGGCGGCGCGCGTCGCAATGATGATGGTCGGCAGCGTCATCAGCGTCAGCACCAGACCGCCGACCAGCGGCGCGGAGCGCGGCAGCGCGGCGAAGTTGATGAAGACCGCAAGTCCCAGCAATCCGTAGACGATCGACGGCACTGCGGCGAGATTGTTGATGTTCACCTCGATCAGGTCGGTCAGCCGGTTCTTCGGCGCGAACTCCTCAAGGTAGATCGAGGCCGCCACGCCGATCGGCAGCGACAGCACCAGCACGATCCCCATCAGGTAGAGCGAACCGACCAGCGCGACGCCGAGGCCGGCGGCCTCCGGGCGGCTGGAATTGCCATTGACGAACAGTCCGGTGTTGAAGCCCTTGGCGAGCACGCCCTGTTCGGCGAGCTGGTTCATCCAGCCGATCTGTTGATCGGAGACCTTGCGGTTGGTTTCGGCGACGGAAAGGTCGATCTGCCCCTTGAAGGCGGAGTCGACGTTGGCGCTGGCGAGCACCGTCACCGGAACGGTCTTGCCGATGATCGAAGGGTCGGCCGCGACCATGTCGCGCAACGTCACGCGTGCGCTGTCCGAGACCATTGCGGAGATCTGCTTCAGGGCCGGACGGTCCGTTGCAGACACGCCGAGCTTCTCGGCAAGCGCATTGCGCATGAGCAGCGGATAGTTCGCGGTGACCAGCACGTTCGGATCGGTCGCCCGCTTGTTGCCGGGATCGATCACCTTCTCGGAGAACTCGATCGGCAGCGTGATCTCGGTCTGCTGGAAGGCGGTGTAGCCCTTGCTGACGACCGACCAGAGCAGGATGAACAGGAACGCCAGGCCGAAGGCGATTGCTGCAAGCCCATAGAAGCGGAAGCGTCGCTCGGCGGCGTAACGGCGCCGAATACCGATGTCGCGGCGTGTCGGGGCGGTCGGAACGAGACCGCCGGAAGCCGGTTTGATCATCTCGTTCATTCGTACTGCTCCCGATATTTGCGCACGATGTAGAGCGCGTAGATGTTCAGTGCCAGCGTAATGCAGAAGAGCGTGATGCCAAGCGCGAAGGCGACCAGCGTCTGCGGCGAGGTGAACTCCAGGTCGCCGGTCAGCTGGTTGACGATCTTGACGGTCACCGTTGTCATCGGCTCGAAGGGGTTGAGCTGCATGCGGGCGGCGACGCCTGCCGCCAGCACAACGATCATCGTTTCGCCGATGGCGCGCGAGGCGGTCATGAGAAGCGCGCCGACAATGCCGGGCAGCGCGGCCGGCAGGATCACCCGCTTGATCGTCTCGGACCGGGTGGCGCCGAGGCCGAGCGAGCCGTCGCGCAGCGCACGGGGGACCGCCGTGATGATGTCGTCGGACAGCGAGGACACGTAGGGGATCAGCATGATGCCCATGACGATGCCGGCGGTCAGCACGCTCTGCGCCTGGATGAAGCTCGTATAGTTGCCGGTCGCAAGTCCGTTGAGGCTCGCCGATATGTCGCGCAGGAACGGTCCGACGGTGACAAGCGCGAAGAAGCCGTAGACGATGGTCGGAATGCCTGCCAGCACTTCAAGCAGCGGCTTGGCGATGGCGCGCATGCGCGGCGTAGCATACTCGGCCATGTGGATCGCGGCGAACAGGCCGACAGGCACCGCCACTAGCATGGCGACCAGGCCGATATACAGCGTGCCGGCAAGAAGCGGGATCAGGCCGAACTGGCCGGCGGAGCTGGCGCCGGCGCCGGCAAAGCGCGGATCCCAGACCGTGCCGAAGAAAAACTCGGAGGCCGGCACCACGCTGAAGAAGCGAAGCGACTCGCTGAGCATAGAGGCGACGATGCCGACCGTCGTCAGGATGGCGATCGACGAGGCGACGACCAGGGAACCGAGGATGACGCGCTCGACCTTGTTGCGGGCACGCAACTGGGGAGCAACGGTCCGAAGCCCGACGAAGGCGCCGGCGATTGCAAGCGCGATTGCGACCGTGACAAGCGCCAGTTGGCTCCGCTGCCGCATCGCGTTGAGCGTCGCAGCCGAATCAAGCATGTAGGGCTGCGCCTCCGCGGCGATCGCCAACCCCTTGCCGGCGAAGACCGGCTGCAGCCTGGCGGGATCCTGCTTGATCGAAGCAAGCTCGTCCTCGGACAGCATCGGAAGTCCCTGGGCGAGGGTCGACACCATGCCGAAGGCGAGGCTCTGCTGTGCCGACGACTGGGCCTTTACGCTATCGGGGAAGGAATCGCGAACGGCGGAATTGACGTTGAACGGGCTCACCGTTAGCCACACGGCAACCAGCAGCAATGGCGGCAGAAAGCTTACAAGCGCCACGTAGGCGCCATAGTAGTTCGGCCGGGAATGGAGCGTGGAGAGCTTTCCGCCCGACAGCGAGAGCGCCCGCATGCGGCCGAGAGCGAAGGCGACTGCTGTGATGGCCAAAAGGATGGCAAGTAGTAGCTTCGTGCTCATGCGGATTGTCCAGCCGCCTCATGCGGGCGTTTCAGAAAGGGAAGGAACCGGCGCAGAATAGCGCCGGTTCCCGTCGTATTACATGGTCTTGCCGGCTTCGACGGCGGTGCGGATTTCCTCGCGCTCGGCGTCCGGTGCGGCCACCAGGCCATACTCGGCCAGCGGGCCATCGGGGCCGATCATCTGGTCGGATACGAAGAACTCGACATATTCCTTCAGGCCCGGGACGACGCCGACATGGGCCTTCTTGACGTAGAAGAACAGCGGACGGGAGACCGGATATTCGCCCGAGGCGATCGTCTCGACCGACGGCTTCACGCCGCTGACCGTAGCGACCTTCAGCTTGTCGGCGTTGTTCTCGTAGAAGGACAGGCCGAAGACGCCGACGCCGGTCTTGTTGGCAGCGATGCGGGCGAGCGTTTCGGAGTAGTCGCCGTCGATGTCGACTGCAAGACCATCCTTGCGGACGGCGATGCACTTCTTGGCGGCTTCCTTCTCATCGGCGACCGCAGCCTTGATGACGTCGACAGCACCGGCGTCCTTGCAACCGACGGCGAGAACCTTCTCTTCGAAGACTTCACGCGTGCCGTGCTTTTCGCCCGGGATGTAGGCGGCGATCTCGGCGTCCGGCAGAGCCGGGTTCACTTCCGACCACTTCTTGTAGGGGTTGGCGACGAGCTTGCCATCGACAACAACTTCGGCGGCGAGCGCCTTGTAGAGGTCGACCGGCGCGAAGGCGATGTCCGGATTGCTGGCGTCGGTGGCAAAGACGATGCCGTCATAGCCGATCTTGACTTCCTGGACGTCGGTGACGCCGGCCGCCTTGCAGGCGTCCAGCTCCGAATCCTTGATCTTGCGCGAGGAATTGGCGATGTCGATCGTGGCCTCGCCAACGCCCTTGCAGAATTCCTTCAGGCCGGCGCCGCTGCCGCCGGATTCGACGACCGGCGTCTTGAAGTTGCTGAAGGTCTCGCCGAAGGTCTCGGCGACGATCTTGGCGTAGGGCAGGACGGTCGAGGAGCCAGCGACCTGGATCTGGTCGCGAGCGACGGCGGCGCCGGCAAATACGACCGAAGCGGCCAAAGCGGCTACGGTAAGCTTAAGAGAATTCATCTGCTTGTCTCCCATGATAGGGCTTGTGTGGGTATGCCGGCGCTCGGCCTTCGCCTGCCGCCGATCAGCGGCCCTATCTAGCGCCCCGTCGCAATCGCTTTTATGTCACTTTCACGAAACATTTATGACAGCCCAAGAGGTTGATTCTGAAAGCTATTCTCAAGTGAAAGCGCTACTTCCCGCTGATTTGTGTCAGAATTTGACGGTGAACACCGTGCCCTTGCCCAATTCGGACTTGATGACGAGGCGGGCGCGGTGGCGGGTGAGAATGTGCTTAACGATGGCGAGCCCGAGCCCGGTGCCCTTCTTGGAGCGGCTCGCCTCCACGTTGACCCGATAGAAGCGCTCGGTCAGGCGTGGAACATGCTCGGGCGGTATGCCCGGGCCGTAATCGGTCACGGAGACTTCGGCATGCCCGTCGTCACCAGCCGTCAACCGCACGTCGACGCGCCCGCCTTCCTGACCATATTTGCAGGCGTTCTCGACCAGGTTTTCGAAGACTTCGACCAACTCGTCGCGTTCGCCGGCGACTTCGATCGGCTGCGTGGGGATATCAAGGACGATCTCTACACCGAGTTCGCTTGCAAACGGCTGCAGACTATCGCGCACATGGCCGATCAGCGGCCCGAGTTCCAGCCTCTGTTCGGGAGGCACGTGCGACTTCAACTCCAGCCTCGACAGGGAAAGCAGATCATCGACGAGCCGGCTCATCCGCGTGGCCTGTTCATGCATGATGCCGAGAAAGCGTTCCTGCGCGTCCGGATCTTGCCTGGCCGGCCCCTGGAGGGTCTCGATGAAGCCGCGCAGGGAGGCCAGCGGCGTTCGCAATTCGTGGCTGGCATTGGCGACGAAGTCGGAGCGGATCTGCTCGATCTTGTGGGCCTGCGACACATCGCGGAACGAAATCAGGAAGGCTCGTCCGCCGAGGCGCTGGCCGAGCGCCGGCATGGGCGCCGCTCGCACGATATAGACGGTTTCCGATGGCATCGGCCCGAAATGCTCGATTTCCTTCGGCCTGCCCGTGGCAATCACCTCGCGCGCCATGTCGAGGATACCCGGCGCACGGATCCTGGCGGAAAGATCGGCGTTGCGCGGGATCGGCCCGAACAGATCGGCAGCAGCGCGATTTTGCAGCCTCACGGTTTCGTCGGAGGTGACGATCAGGACCGGCATGTCGAGCGCATCGATCAGCGCCGCGATCGATGCCAGCGCGACGGACGGCTCGGTATCGGCGCGCTGCGTCGCAGCCGGCAAGGCCGACGGCCGACCTTCCAGCCGCTCGGCGCGGGCAAAGCCGGCAAGAACCAGCAGCGCCGCCGCGAAGGCGACCCAGCCGGCCGGAAGCCCCCCGAGCCACATCAGGAAGGCGGTGAAGGTGACCGCGGCCAGCAACACGCGGTCGTCCCACAGTTGCGCCAAGAGCCACCGCAAAACCGACCCGCGCTCCTCCACGAACGTCCCCTTCCTCATCTTCATCGCCCCTGCCATTGCTGCTGCAACAGGCAGTGATAGCGCGATTCCATGACATGTTTTTCACGCCGCGCTTGAATTCGCAATCCGGATATGTCCTGCTCGGAGGAGCGCGAGCGGAGGGCCCCCGGCATGGCGATCTTTCCCGACATTAAGCCCGTCGAAATCGAGGTCGGCGGCAAGACGCGCCACGTCGACATCGACGACAAGACGCTGCCGGCGTGGATCAGCGACGCGGCGCTGTCCTCGGGCGGGTATCCCTACGACGACAAGCTCGACAAGGACGAGTACGAGGACGCGCTGAAGGCGCTGCAGATCGAACTCGTCAAGGTGCAGTATTGGCTGCAGGCGACCGGAAAACGCGTGATCGCGCTCTATGAGGGGCGCGATGCGGCGGGCAAGGGGGGCACGATCTTCGTCACCCGCGCCTATCTCAATCCGCGTTCTGCCCGCGTCGTGGCGCTGGCAAAGCCCTCGGAGACCGAGCAGGGGCAGTGGTATTACCAGCGATATGTCGCGCAGTTTCCGACGGCCGGCGAATTCGTGCTCTTCGATCGGTCCTGGTACAATCGCGCCTGTGTCGAACCGGTGATGGGATTTTGCACGCCGGAGCAGTACGAAAAGTTTCTGGAGGAGACGCCGAGCTTCGAGAAGATGGTCATCTCGGACCGCATCATCTTCTTCAAGTTCTGGCTCGACATCGGGCGCGAAATGCAGATCAAGCGCTTTCACGACCGTCGCCACGATCCGCTGAAGACATGGAAACTCTCCCCCATGGACATCGCCGCCCTCAGCAAATGGGACGACTACACCGAAAAGCGCGACCGCATGCTGGAAGAGACGCACAGGGCATGGGCGCCGTGGACGGTGGTGCGCGCCAACGACAAGCGCCGGGCGCGGCTGAATGCGATCCGCCACATCCTCGATCGGCTCGACTATGACGGCAAGGCCAAGAAGGCCATCGGGGAGATCGACGGAAAGATCATCGGCTCCGGGCCGAAATTCCTGTAACCCCGAAACGGCCGGATTGCGACGCGGCCGCGATCTCACTCGCCGGGCAGGACACGGACCGCGAACAGGTTGACCCCTGCCCCACCGCCGGAGACATCGCTGGTAATGAACAGCCGCCCCGTCTCGTTGGGCGCCAGGGTGCGGTCGAACGTCAGATGGAACAACAGGTCGGTGCGATGGGAGACCGCGAAGCGGTGGCGATCGCAGTTGCCGAGTGCGGCGAAGTCGCATTCGACCGCCACCTGTACCGGCTTTCCATCGTCCGGCTCGACGGTGATGGCGATCATCGACGTCTTGCCCGCCATGGCCCGAAGCACCTCCGGCTCGACTGCTACGGCAATCGCGCCGTCACGGCCGGTGCCTTGCGAGACCAGGCGCACAGCCGGCCCCTCGTCCGTGCTGACGGTCTCAAATCGGCCATTTGCCCCAGCCGTCAGCGCGTCGGTCCTGTCCGGCCTGAAAACCTCATGCCATTCTGCCGAAAAGCTGTTCTGCGTATCCAGCGCTTCCTTGACCGGGTCGGTTCCGGAGAAATCCTCGGCATTCACCTTGGCCGGCGGGTTGGCGACGCTGCCGTCGCGTGCGGCCGGCGGCAGCAGCAGGCCGCTGCTCTGCACCCACCAGCCGATCGTGCCAATCGCTGCCACAAGCGTCGCAACGACGAGCAGGAAGGAAAACAGCCGGCCGCGCCGCCGCGGCGGCTTGGCGATGCGCGGCGATGCCTCCACGGTCGCGTCGTTCTCGCCGCGGCGTGGCCGGGCCTCGTTGTTGGATGCCTTTCCGTTTGCTACGAACCCATCGGCGCGCTCGGGGCGGATTTCGCCCAGCAGCGACCCGGCCTCGACCCCGTTCGCTGGCTCCTGCCCGGTTCTCTGTTCGCCACGCACCTGCCGAGCCTGCGCGTCCGGCGATACCTGTGGCAGCTCGTCGCCCTGCCCGGCCGGCGCCGTTGATGCTTGCAGGGCGGTTCGCTGTTCACCCTCGATGCGGCGGATCAGCATCTCCAGGCGGTGGCGCTGGGCGGCGATCGCCTCGGGATCGTTGACCTCCTGCTTGCGCAGCCCCGCCTCGAGCGCGTTGCGCGCCGATTGGTAGATCCGCGCGCGCGTCTCCGGGTTGTCGCTTTCGGCACGCGCCAAAGCGTTCCTGATAGCCTGTTCCAGTCCGCTCACATTGCCTCCTCGGGCGGCATCGCGCAGATCGCACCGCGCAGCCCCGGACGCGCACAGGGCGTCCAGTTGTCATTCGTTAAGAATTCGGTAAACGTTGGCGTCGCGTTCTGCAAGTCTCGGCCATGCAGCAGCGCTCGCCTTTTCGGAGGCGATCCGCGGCCTTTGCGGTTGCCGCATGGTCTTTCGGCGGCTCGGCCCGGTGCAGGGGCCAGATAGTCTGCCGGCCGGGTACGCCGGTTGCCCGGCCTTCGGTGCAGGCGACCTTGCGGGCAGTCCGACCGGCATGACAGTATTGCGCCCGGCCGCCCCTCTTTCCAGGACGGTGCAATGTTGCTAGCGGCTTTGATGTTTGCGTAAGCGTCAAAGCAAATCGGATCGAACCATGCCCCTGCCCGCCATCCTGCGCGACAACCTGCGGCTCCCGGTCGTCGCCGCGCCGCTTTTCATCATCTCGCATCCGGCCCTGACGCTGGCGCAATGCAAGGCGGGTGTGATCGGCTCCTTCCCGGCGCTCAATGCGCGGCCGGAGTCGCAGCTCGACGAATGGCTGGCGGAGATCACCGAGGCCCTTCAAGCCCACGACCGCAAGCATCCGGACCGCCCGGCCGCCCCGTTTGCCGTCAACCAGATCGTTCACAAGTCAAACCGGCGGCTCGAGCACGACCTGGCGCTGTGCGTCAAATACAGGGTGCCGATCGTGATTTCATCGCTGGGCGCGGTACCCGAGGTAAACGAGGCGATCCACTCCTATGGCGGCATCGTGCTGCATGATGTCATCAACAACCGCCATGCCAGCTCGGCGATCCGCAAGGGGGCGGACGGGCTGATCGCGGTTGCCGCCGGCGCCGGCGGACATGCCGGTACGCTCTCGCCCTTTGCGCTCGTGCAGGAGATCCGGCAATGGTTCGACGGTCCGCTGCTGCTGTCGGGAGCGATCGCGACCGGGGGAGCGATTCTGGCAGCGCAGGCGATGGGCGCCGACATGGCCTATATCGGCTCGCCCTTCATCGCCACGGTCGAAGCCCGCGCCGGCGATGCCTACAAGCAGGCCCTTGTCGACGGCAGCGCCTCGGACATCATCTATTCGAGCTATTTCACCGGCATCCACGGCAATTACCTGAGATCGTCGATCCGCGCCGCCGGGCTGGACCCCGACAATCTCCCGCCGGCGGAACCGACCAAGATGGATTTCGAGAGCACCGCAACCGGCGCCCGCGCCTGGCGCGACATCTGGGGGGCGGGCCAGGGCATCGGCGCCATCCGCGAGATCACGGCCACAGAGACGCTCGTCGATCGCCTGGCGGAGGAGTACCGGGCGGCCCGCGCCCGCATCGCCGCCCCTTGAAGGCGGGCGCCATTTCGAAAGCCGCCCGGAAAAACGACAAAGGTCGCACTGACGACTTGAAATCTCCGCTCAATGCGGCTATCAGCCCCACACATTCCGCCCGGCGATCCTTTCGCAGGGCCGAAGCGGGCCGCTTTAGCTCAGTCGGTAGAGCACATCATTCGTAATGATGGGGTCACGTGTTCGAGTCACGTAAGCGGCACCATTTTTCTCTCGTTAATTTCGTCTGGAAAAGCCCGACCTCCCCGAGGCCTTTTCAGCGCTTCTTGCTCAAATAGCTCGAGCCCTGCACGGAGAAGCGCCAAAGGCGCTCGGTGGCCTTGCTGATTCCGACCCGCGTGCTCTTCGCCACCGGGGGAGGTTCGGCTGGCAGTTCCACGGAGAACGGCGGCATCAGGATTGAAAGGCCGTTCATGCGTCCGTCGACTGCGAGTGCCTGGCATACATTTCCCGGGCCAGCACACAGCCTTTGGCGCTCCATTGTTCTGCGCCGCTCCACCATCGTCTCGATGCCGCACGTCGGTTCCAGCCCACGGATCAACACCGCACTGCCCGTCTCGCAGACGACATTCAGACACCAATGCAGACCATAGATCCGATATACGTAAATCCCCGCCGGCGCGCCAAACATGGCCGCATTCGCAAGCGTTTTTCCGCGATAGCTATGAGATGCTTCGTCGTCCTGCCGATAGGCTTCGGTTTCCACGATGAACCCGCCAACACCTGCGACCAGAAGGCGGGCTCCGAGGAGTTCAACAGCCACGATCACCGAATCGCGTTCGAAGAAGTGTTCATCCATGGCGCGCCGACAAATTCCGCATCCTGCAGACTCGGTGATCCCGTCGCGAAGCCGAGCGCCATTTCAAGGCGTTCCAAAGTACCGCCGACACGTGCTGCGGTGTCAGGGTGATGAGCCGCCGCTAGAGGTGATGATCATCGTCCAGCCAATTCGATGCCAACGGCGCATGGATGTCGCAGCGAACTCCGGCGGGGTCGTATCGAATCTCGACGCTTCCCTGGAGTTGGCCGGATGCAAGGCCCTCGATCAGGCGCGATCCGAAGCCCCTTCGAAGCGGAGAAGCGACTTCCGGGCCTCCCGATTCTCTCCAGCAGAGGCGGAACCGCGTGCTGTCAGTGGGATCGGTCATCCAGTTGAGGCTTACGCGCCCGGATTGGACGGACAGGGCGCCATACTTTGCCGCATTGGTCGCAAGCTCATGCAGAATGAGCGCGATCGCCACGACCCCCTTCGGGGGCAAGTTCAGATCGGGGCCATCGATGTCGAAATGACTGCCCGAATACGGAGACAGGGCCTCTTCGACAACCTTGGCCAGGCTGGCGCTCTCCCAGTTGCCATGGGTGAGAAGGTCATGGGCCTTGGCGAAATTCTGCAGCCGCGCATCGAAGGTTGCCTTTGCCGGTTCGATGTCCGTCGCGGAGCCAAACGTCTGGCGTGCGATCGCCAGAACGGTTGCCAGCACGTTTTTTACCCGGTGGTTCAATTCGGCGACAAGGACCCCCTGAACCCGCTCGGCGTCCTTGCGCGCCGTTATATCGCGGGCGATCTTCGATGCGCCGACGATGCGGCCATCGGGCGCGACGATGGGAGATACCGACAGCGACACCTCGACGAGGCGTCCGCTCTTGTGCCGCCGGACGGTCTCATGTGGTTCCACCCGATGGCCGGCCTTGATGCGGTCGATGATGCACTTCTCTTCATCGAGGCGGTCGCCTGGAATGAGAACCGTCACCGACTTACCCATGATCTCTTCGGCGGCATATCCATAGAGGTGCTCGGCACCGTCGTTCCAGTCGGTGACAACCATGTCGAGGTCGATACCGAGGATTGCATCTTCCGACGAGGAGATGATCGACGCCAGGCGTTGAAGATCAGCTTCGTATCCGACCCGGTCGGTCGTTTCGTCGACCACGCAAAGCACGGCGATGACATGTCCGGCCTCGTCGGGAACGGGGGAGTACGAGATATCGAAGTAAACCGTCTCCGGCCCCCGGCCCCTTTCGATATAGAACGGCCGGTTCTTGGCGACGATCGTTTCACCGGTCTCCAACACTCGCCTGAGCAGAGGCTCCAGGTCGTCCCAGAGTTCGCCCCAATTCTCTCGCGCCGGCCTGCCAAGCGCGGCCGGGTGCTTGGTACCGATGGTCGGCACGTAGGCATCGTTGTAAACCGCGACGAATTCGGGCCCACAGAACATGACGATCTGAGCGCGCGCGGGAAGGATAATGTCAACGGCGCACCGCAAATGGACAGGCCAAGCCGACATCGGTCCGAGACTGGTGCCAGCCCAGTCATAACCGCGGATTAACGCGGCCATTTCTCCTGATCTAACAGGCGCAGCAGCAGCGTAATCGAGCATGGGCCCTCCGTGTGACAGGATATCTTTGCGGGGGCCAGTTCGGCGAGTCAATTACCATTTATGACAACGGCCGTGTGCGGGTCCGGGCGTGCGATGACCGCTTCTTAGCCGTGATCCCAAGACGACCGCAGGAGAAGGTCGCACCTTATAGCTCGCTCGCTTTATCGCGAACGCCCGGGCGTCGGATTTCGCGGTGGGTTCTTGCAACGGGACCAGTAGATTTCAGAACTGTAATCGAGGCGCAGCTCGGCGATCAGGTCACGATCGGGGCCATACACCCGCACAGCGAGCGGATGGGCAGCATCTTTGGGCAAACCATCCACGGCCATTTCCGCCAGGGTCTTGCGCGCCTGCTGAATGGCGGCGTTATCATCCGAGAGATCGAAAGCATCGTCCGGCGACTGCGATCCCTCATTATCGGTGATGGCGAAATAATATTGGGGCATCTGGCTCGGCTTACGTCCTGGAAACCTGCAAAACACGATCGCGCCTGGAAAGTTCCGGCGGATTTTCTACGGTTTCATTGTCGTGGAGGCAGGCGTCATTGCGAGCAATGGCATCGTACTACCCTTCTGCCGCCTACCACCGTCACCGGATCTCCACGATATTGGTCCCGCGGCGATCAGGCGGCGGGCCGTTACCTCCAGGGCGGTCATGCCAGTCGAATGGTCGACACCAAGCCCACCTCGAAAGGCTTTCTCGACCGGACGGGTTTGGCGGAATACGATGCGCCTCCACCGACCGGGGCCTGATCGCCCCGCCGGAGAGGGAGGGCAGCCAGATGTTGGATCGCGCCGGACCGGGCGTGGCAGGGCATCGGTCCGGTGCACCGATGCTTGTCAGCTTCTATTGCGGGGACAACTATTATCACGAGGCCGCAGCACGGCTGCGGGCCGACTGCGCGAGCGCGGGCATCGAGCACGACATTACCGAGTTGGAGTTGCCGCCGGACTTCAACTGGGCCCAGATCTGCAAACGCAAGATAGCGTTCTTCGAGGAGATGCTGCGCAAGCACCAGCGCCCGATCCTCTGGGTCGACGTCGACTCCCGCGTCAATGGTTTGCCGGACGAACTAAAATTCTGCGCTTTCGACGTCGCCGGCTATGTCCGTTCCTTCCGTTATATTCGCGATTTCGATCCGCTGGCGAATTCGCGCTTCTGGACGCCGTGCATCCTGTACCTCAACTACAACGACCGGGTACTCCGCTTTGTCGATCTGATGCGCAGCATCGAGGCGGAAGGGCCCGGGAACGTCACCGACGACTACGTGCTGCACGAGGCGTGGCTGCGGTTCGAGGAGCAGTTGAGCATCGGCATCCTGCGCCCGCAAACCGTGGCGCGGGGCCCGGACGAAGCGACAGCCGGGGCCTCGATCCTGATCGGGTCGAGCGGCAACGTCGCGGAATGGCGCGACCAGGTCGTGCAGCACGACCCGAAGCGCCGGCGACCCGGTCATCAGGCGATCGTGCTGAGCGAGGTCGCGAGCGGCATCCGCAAGAGCGGCGATCAGGAGCGCGCCCTGTGGCTCTACAAGGAAGCCCACGCGCTGGACCCTGCCAACGAGCGCATCGTCGCGAACTGTGCAAGAACATTGCGATCATTGGGCCGAACCGACGAGGCGCTGGACCTTCTCGACCGTGCCGTCGAACAGAACCCGGACTCGATCGACGTGCGGCGGATGTACATCAACATTGCCATCAAGGCGCGTCGGTACACCCGCGCCGAGGCGGCGATCGATGAACTGGTGGGCTCCACTGACGAGGCATGGCGCGATCATGGCAGATCGCTGCAATTCGATTTCGATCTCGAGCGGCGGGCCCGCGAACGGCACGTCCGGCGGTCGCGGCGCATGCAGCTCTGGTGGATGAAAACCCCCTACCCGGGCAATTTCGGCGACGTCCTCAATCCTTATGTGGTCGAACGCCTGACCGGCGTGCCACCCCGCTACGCACCGCATGGCAAGGGCATGTTGTGCATCGGCAGCGTCGTCAAGTTCGCCAGGCGAGATACCCCCGTCTGGGGCAGCGGCACCCCGCGCATGTCCGACACCCTCGCCCCCGATGCCCGTTACCTTGCGGTACGGGGGCCGCTGACCTGGGAACTCGTGCGGAAATCAGGCGGCGAGTGTCCGGAAATCTTCGGCGACCCTGCCCTGCTGCTGCCGCAGCTCTACACACCGCGCAGACACGAAAAGAAGTATCGCCTCGGGATCATCAGGCACGTCGTCCACCGCCGCGCGCAGGACTTCGGACCAGACGTCAAGGAGATCTCGATCCTGCGTTGCGGCTACAAGGAGATCGAGCACTTCATCGACGAATTGCACGAATGCGAAGCGATCCTGTCGACATCGTTGCACGGGCTGATCGTTTCGCACGCCTACGGCATCCCGGCGCGCTGGTGTACCTATAGCGATGGAGCGGCCATCGCCGGCGACGGAACGAAGTTCCACGATTATTTCCTGTCCGTCGACATGCAGAAGCAGCACGCCCTCGACCTGTCGCCCTACGGAACCATCGCGGCCTCGATGCGCGACGAGGTTCCCGAACTGAGCATGCGCTTCGATGCCAAGGCATTGCGGGAGGCCTTCCCCAACCCGCATCGCTAGCGCGCCCGTCAGGCCGGGCGCGCTTATGCGAGCGGCCCATCGCCTTTCGGTGAGCTTTCCCGCAGATGCGCCTGTGGTACAGTTCCGGCAGCCGTGCGGAAGGTCCGCGGTGACCGGGGAGGAGAAAGGGTGAAGCTCAGAATCCTGTTCCCCGTGGACATGTCGACGACCTATCCCCGCAATCCCTATCTCAGCCAGCTCATGCAGGCGCTTCTCGATGATCCCGGGGTGGGACTGGTCGCCCATGGCCCGATCCACCTCCTGCATGGAACCTGCGACTGGGACGTCGTCCACATCCAGTGGCCGGAAGCCCTGCTCGGATGGAAGGACGAGCGACGGGTGGGCGTCGAAGAGATCGATGCCGCCCTCGACCGGCTTGCCCGCCGTGCCCTGATTGTCCATACCGTCCACAACAACGACGCCAAGCAAGATCTGGGGGAAGTCGGAATCCGGCTGTTTGCGTCGGTCTTCCGCCACACCGACGTCTTCCTTCACCTTGGCAAGCGGTCGCGGGAATGGTTCTGCCGCGAGCATGCGAAGGCTCCCTGGGCCACGCGCGCACGGCACGTCGTCATACCGCATGGCAACTACGACTTTTACAAGGACTTCAAGGAGCCGGAAAAAGGCATCCCTGTCTCTTCGAAGCGAAAGCGGCTGCTCGTCTTCGGCGAGCTTCGCACCGTGGAGGAGGAGGCGCTCGCCCGGGAAGCGTTCGTCCTTGCCGACGTTCCGCGGTCACAACTCGTATTTGCCGGGCCGCTGTCGCGCAGCGGCTTTCCGGCCTCGGTCCGCGCAGGCCTGGAGAAGGCCGACACCGTCGTACGGCTGCACAAGCGGATACAGGACCGGTCCGTGGCTCCGCTGTTCGAGAGCTGCCGGGCCGTCTTCATCCCGCGAGCCGGCCGGTTGAACTCGGGTGTGGTGCCGCTGGCCTTCACCTTCGGGCTGCCCGTCGTCGCACCGGACGAGGGCGTGATCGGCGAAATGAGCGGGAGGTTCGGCGGAATGGTCTACACGCCAGGCGACCGCGTGAGTGCGGCTGCTGCGATCCGCAAGGCGCTGTCGATCTCGCCGCAACGGCGCGCGCGGTTGCGCAGACGCATTCTCGACTACAGCGCGCGGGTGCTGGCTTGGCCGCGCATCGCCGCGCAGCACCGCAAATTATACCTGAAGAACATCCGCAGCACGCGCAGACTTCCGCTGCTCAAGCGCCTGACGGCATGGCTGCTCAGCTGGCGCACGGGTGAGCGACGGCAAAAAGAGGAGAAACCGCACAAGTGGCGAACCCATCCGAAGCCGAGCAGGCGCGGTTCGACGGAAAAACCGTAAACCTCTACCACTGGACGCCGCCGGAGGGCGACGGCTGCGGCAATTTCGGAGACGAGCTGTCGCCGATGCTCGTGCGGCGCATCCTGGACAATTCCGGCTTCGGATCGGTTGCGGTCGAACCTGCGGCGCCCGACCGCCCGCGCCTGCTCGCGGTCGGCTCGATCCTGCAGCAGGCGCGGGATGGCGACGTGGTCTGGGGTGCGGGCGTAAACGGCAAGTCCTGGCCGAAGCGGCTTGCCAAGGTGCGCAGCCTTCGGGTCGCCGCCGTGCGCGGGCCGCTGACCCGCGGCGTGCTGCGCCGCTTCGGGCTCGAGGCGCCCGACGTCTTCGGCGATCCGGGCCTGCTCTTTCCGGGCCTCTTCCATCTCGAAATCGCGCAGGCAATGCCCGCCGTGCGGCAACGATATGGCGTCCCTGACATCGTCTATATTCCCAACCTGAACGACGAACGCTTTCTGCCGGAGCGGCTGGGCTCGCCGTCCCGCCACGTCACGGTGCTATCCCCGCGCATCAGCCCGGTGGAGATGGCGGCGATCATCGCGCAGTCGAGCCTGGTGATTTCAAGTTCGCTGCACGGCATGGTGCTGGCCGACGCCTACGGCATTCCGTGCCGGGCGCATCTGAGCGCCTTCGAGCCGATCTTCAAATACCTGGATTATTTTCAGGGCGTCGGCAGGTTTAACTATGCCTTCCATCTGTCGATCGACGATGCGCTGCGCGCTGCGGATCTGCCGCGGCCGGTGTTCGACCGCCACGCACTGCTAGAGGCCTTCCCCTACGAGGCGATCGGGCTCGAGCGGCGGGTCACGCTTCGCTGACAGGCAAAGGCATTGCCCGCTACTCGGCCGCCCGCTTGTCGACGATGACACTGGTCTCCTCGGTCAGTTCCACCTCGCGCACCCATTCGCGCCAGATGGCGACCAGAAGCGCCATCAGAACCGGGCCGATGAACAGCCCGAGGAAGCCCATCGTCTTCACGCCCCCGATCAGGCCGAAGAAGGTCGGCAGGAAGGGAAGCTTGATCGGACCGCCCACCAGCCGCGGACGCAGCGTCTTGTCGACGATGAACAGCTCGACGGATCCCCAGATGAACAGGGCGAGGCCGGCAAACGGCGATCCGCTGGAGACGAGATAGATCGACACCAGCGTGAACGACAGGGGCGCTCCGCCGGGAAAGAGCGCCATCAGGCCGGTCAGCACGCCGAGGGTGACGGCGGAGGGGACCCCGGCGATCCAGTAGGCGATGCCGAGCACGATGCCCTCGCCGATGGCGATCAGCGTCATGCCGGTGACGGTGGAACTGATCGTCGCCGGGACGATACGCGAGATGCGGCCCCAGCGCATCGGCAGGATTCGCTCGCCGATGCTGTCGACCTGCGCCATGAACGGCTCGCCGTCACGATAGAGGAAAAACAGCGCGATCAGCATGAACAGCATGGTCAGCAGCAAGTGAAAGGCTGCGCCGCCTGCTGCCAGCGCCACCCGATAGATGTTGGCGATGTTCGCGCCGCTTACGATTTGGGTCACTTCGCCGATGGCGCCGGGATGCGACAGCAGGTCCGTCCATTGCTTTGCCGTCCACTCGCCGATGACGGGAAGGGCACGGATCCACTCCGGCACCGGAGCGCCGGTCTTGTTGGTCTGCACCGCCCAGCCGATCCAGTCGCGCACTTCCTGGAAGGCGTAGGTGATGGCGAACATCAGCGGAACGACGATGAAGCCGAGGATGAAAAGGATCGCGATCGACGCGGCCAGTGTGCGGTTGCCGCCGATCGCCTGCCGCAGCCGGCAGAACAGCGGCCAGCTCGCCGAGGCGATCACCAGCGCCGCCAGCACCGGCACGACGAAGCCGTAGAAGAAGTAGATACCGGCCACGATGACGAGAAGGAGAAGCCAGCGGGCGGCCGAGATCGAGGAGATCAGCGCCACCCCTGACGGCCGCGCGGCTCCGAGGAGCCGGGGTTCCGACCGTATTTTGCTAAATTGGGGCTCGTGCACCGCAATTCTCCCTGTCGACGCCGCGCCCTGACCGTTCAGGCTCCGTCGCCTCGATACCGTGATAACAGTGTCGCATGGCCCGGCAAAGAAAACCTTGCGTATGTGACGATTTTTTTGTGCTTTGCATGAGATAAGGGAATTTCGCCGGAACCTCGGCTCAATTCGGCAGGACAGGAAGCGCAGACACGGGCACATTGTCACCTCGGCGACCGGGAGGGATTAATGCAGGACGGGGAAGGTAGCGGCGGCGAAATCCCAAGGCCGGAAGTGCCGGACAACGTCTATGGCTGGCGCAAGCGTGAACGGGAGCGGCTGATCGCGGCGCGGCTGCAGCAGCCGGCAGACGCGCGGGCGCAAGCGGGGCGCTTGATCACCGAGCGCCTGCGGGCGGCAGTGGGCGACGTTCACGGCAAGCGCATCAGTCTCTACTGGCCGTTCCGCGGCGAGCCCGACCTGCGCCCATGGATGGAGGAAATCTGGCTGGGCGGCGGCATGGCGCTGCTGCCGATTGTCGTCCAGAAGGGCCAGCCGCTGGTCTTCCGCAGTTGGCGCCATGGTGAGCGCCTCGACCGCGGCATCTGGAACATTCCGATCCCGGCGGACGGGACGGCCGCCGACCCTGACGTCGTTATCGCGCCGCTCGTCGGATTCGACCCGGAGCAATACCGGCTCGGCTACGGCGGCGGCTTCTTCGATCGCACGCTCGCTGCCCTACAGGACAAGCCGCTGGTAATCGGCGTCGGCTATGGCTCGCAGGCAATCGAGACGATCCATCCGCAGCCGCACGACATCCCGATGGACCGGATCATCACCGCGGACATTTCCTGATCCACCATCGGCGGTCGGCCGACGCCGAGCGCTATTGCGGCACGCATTGGATGCGCGGCCCGCCGGTCCGCGGGAGGTAGGTGTTGTCGGAAAGGCGGTAGGATCGATAGCGGGTGGCGCACCAGTTTTCCCGTGTCATGCCGTAGACGGGGGCATAGGGCCCGACCGTGGTATCGCCGAGCATCTCGCCGTTCCCGAAGATCCAGCGCGGATACCAGTAGCCCTTGTACTGGTAATAACCTTCCCGATAATTGCGGTAGCCGCGCTGGCCGCGATAAACAGGCGGCCCGCGCAGCGCGTCCACCGGATCCTGGCCGGTCAGCACATCGGGCGGAGGGTCGCCGACCGCGACCGGTCCGTTGCGCGGGCGCAAGCCGTCGATGGCGGCCGCCGGCGCCGGTGCGGCAAGGATCGCGGCGAATACGGCTCCAACAAGCAGGGCGGTCGGTTTTCTCATCTCTGTTCCTCTGCCCCAGCCTTGCATTCTTTCACGACTGACGAGCCATTTCCAGCCCGCTGCCGGCGCACCGGCGGTCCGGCCGTTCGAGCGCGGAAGCTCGTCACGGCATCCATGAACAATAGCGATTGTGCTTGAAGCCGTGGATCAAAGCCATCATGCTGGCTGCTGCAGCAGCGGCGGCCGCTGTAGCCCGGACGAGCAGACGCCGGGCCGAGGAGGACCTGCGTTCATGTCGGCAACCAACAAGGACCAGCCCGCCACAGTCCCGGATCGGGTGTGGCTCGCCTCCTACCCGCCCGGCATGCCGGCTGAGATTCCGCCGCTGGCGCATGAATCGATCGGCGCGGCACTCGTGCATCATTGCGCGAAATACGCCGACCGGCCCGCCTTCACCAGCATGGGCCGGGCGCTGACCTTCCGGGAACTGGAGATCCAATCGGCGAAGATCGGGGCCTGGCTGCAATCGCGCGGCTTGGAGAAGGGCGATCGCGTCGCGGTGATGCTGCCGAACATCCTGCAGAACCCCGTCGTCGTCCACGGCATCCTGCGCGCCGGCTTCACGGTGGTGAACATCAATCCGCTCTACACACCGCGCGAGCTCGAGTATCAGTTGAACGATTCCGGCGCCAGGATGCTGTTCGTGCTCGAAAACTTCGCCCATGTGGTGCAGCAGGTCGTCGCTCGGACATCGGTCAAGGAGATCGTGGTCTGCCGGCTGGGCGACATGCTGGGCGCGAAGGGCGTCCTCGTCAATCTCGTCGTCCGCAAGGTGAAGAAGCTGGTGCCGGCCTGGTCGCTGCCCGGCCATCACGCCTTCAAAGCGGTGCTGGCGGCGGGTGCGGGGAGGCTGACGGACCCCAACGTCAAGGGAAGCGATATCGCCTTCCTGCAATATACCGGTGGTACGACGGGGACTGCCAAGGGCGCGATGCTCACCCACACCAACCTCCTGTCGAACATGGAGCAGATGGTGATGTGGCTGGAGACCGCATTCCTCGGCCGGCCGCGCCCGGAGCGGCTGGTGTTCCTTTGTGCGCTGCCGCTCTATCACATCTTCGCGCTGACGGTAAATTCACTGGCCGGGCTGCTGGTCGGCGCCCACAACATCCTTATCGTCAATCCGCGCGACATTCCCGCCCTGGTCAAGGAGATGGCCACCTACAAGATCAACGTCTTCCCGGGTCTGAACACGTTGTTCAACGCGCTGATGAACAATCATGACTTCCAGAAGCTGGATTTTTCTGCGCTGGCGCTCACCTTCGGCGGCGGCATGGCCGTGCAGCGGCCGGTTGCCGAGCGCTGGCGGAAGATGACCGGCTGCCTGATCGCCGAAGGCTACGGCCTCTCCGAGACCTCGCCGGTGGCCACGGCCAATCGCCTGGACAGCACCCAATTCACCGGCACCATCGGCATGCCGCTCCCCTCGACCGACGTCGATATCCGCGACGATATCGGCAACTCCCTGCCGCTAGGCGAGGTCGGCGAGATCTGCATCCGCGGCCCGCAGGTGATGGCCGGCTACTGGCAGCGGCCAGACGAAACCACGAAGGTGATGACGGCGGACGGCTACTTCCGCACCGGCGATATCGGCTTCATGAACGAGGAAGGGCTGATCAAGATCGTGGACCGCAAGAAGGACATGATCCTCGTCTCCGGCTTCAACGTCTTTCCGAACGAGATTGAAGAAGTGGCAATGACCATGCCGGGCGTTCGCGAATGCGCCGCGGTCGGCGTGCCGGACGAGCATTCCGGCGAGGCGGTCAAGCTGTTCGTGGTCAGGAATGACCCTAACCTGACGGAAGCGGACGTCAGGGCGCATTGCAGGGCCAACCTGACGAACTACAAGCGCCCCCGCCATGTCGAGTTCCGCGACGAATTGCCCAAATCGAACGTCGGCAAGATCCTGCGCAAGGAGTTGCGAAGCTGATGCCCCGAACATACCGGTCGATTTGAAAGCTCGGAGAAATCGTCCGGCTTCAGGCGAAGGCCCGCCGACCGCCCTTGATCTACGGCGGACAAAGCGCCTAGCTAGCGCCCACCAGCCCTATTGCGATGCAAGGAGCCCGCCATGAACGCGCTTGTCGAAACGCTGAAATCCACCGTGAAGGACACCGCCGCCACCGATATCCGCGCCGCCTTCGCCGCCGATCCGCACCGCTTTTCCCGCTTCAGCGCAACGCTCGACGACCTCCTGTTCGACTATTCCAAGTGCGCCGTGAACGATCGCGTGCTCGTCGGCCTTGAGGCGCTGGCGAAACAGGCTGGCGTCGAGAAGAAGCGCGATGCGATGTTTTCGGGCGAGATCATCAACATCACCGAGGATCGCGCGGTGCTGCACACCGCGCTTCGCAACCGCGCCAACACGCCGGTGCTGGTCGACGGCAAGGACGTGATGCCGGAGATCAACGCCGTCCTCGACGCCATGGGTGCCTTCTCCGATGGCGTGCGCTCCGGCGCACTCACCGGCGCAACCGGCCGGAAGATAACCGATGTCGTCAACATCGGCATTGGCGGGTCGGATCTCGGCCCGGCCATGACGACGCTGGCGCTGGCGCCCTACAATGACGGCCCGCGGCTGCATTTCGTCTCGAACATCGACGGCGCCCATATCGCCGACACGCTGAAGGACCTTAACGCCGAGACGACGCTGTTCATCATCGCTTCGAAGACCTTCACGACGATCGAGACGATGACCAACGCCGAAACCGCGCGGCGGTTCGTTGTCGAGAAGCTCGGCGAGGCAGCGGTCGGTCATCATTTCTGCGCGGTCTCGACGGCGCTCGACAAGGTTGCCGCCTTCGGCATCGCGGCGGAACGGGTGTTCGGCTTCTGGGACTGGGTCGGCGGCCGCTACTCGATCTGGTCGGCGATCGGCCTGCCGCTGATGATCGCGATCGGCAAGGAGGACTTTGCCGATTTCCTCGCCGGCGGCTACGCGATCGACACGCATTTCCGCACCGCTCCGATCCGGCAGAACATCCCGATGCTGCTTGGACTCATCGGCTTCTACCACCGCAACGTGCTCGGCTATCCGTCCCGCGCGATCCTGCCCTACGACCAGCGGCTGTCGCGCTTTCCCGCCTACCTGCAGCAGCTTGACATGGAATCGAACGGCAAGTCCGTGACGCTGGAAGGCAAGCCGGTCGAAGGCAAGACCGGGCCGGTCGTCTGGGGCGAGCCCGGTACCAACGGCCAGCACGCCTTCTACCAGCTGATCCATCAGGGCACCGACATTATCCCGGCCGAGTTCATGATCGCCGCGAACGGTCACGAGAAGGACCTGCGCCACCAGCACCAGTTGCTGATGGCGAACTGCTTGGCGCAGTCGGAGGCGCTGATGAAGGGCCGCACGCTCGAGGAGGCCAGGGCGCAGCTGACGGCCAAGGGAATGGACGCCGCGAAGGCCGACCGGATCGCCCCGCACCGGGTCTTCGCCGGCAACCGCCCGTCGATCACCATGGTCTATGACGAACTGACCCCGTTCGCGCTCGGCCGCCTGATCGCGCTCTACGAACACCGCGTCTTCGTCGAGGGCGTTCTCTTCGACATCAACTCGTTCGACCAGTGGGGCGTGGAGCTCGGCAAGGAACTGGCCACCGGCCTGCTACCGGTGATCGAGGGCAAGGAGAGTGCAGCGGGGCACGATTCGTCCACGGCCGGACTGGTGGCGGCGCTGCTGAAAGCGGCGCGGTAGGCGCGCATCTGCCAACTGGAGGGTGCTGCCTGCGGAACTGTGGAAGGCGGTGCCGATCTCCCTCTTCTCCTTTCGGGGGAGAAGTGCCGGGCGCAGTGAGGCGATGAGGAGCATCGCCGCGAATGCCGAGTTTGCGGCTCCCCTCATCCGGCGCTACGCGCCACCTTCTCCCCCACGGGGAGAAGAGGAGGTAGCGGCTCGCTTGCGCGCTTGACCGCACAGAAAGGCGAATTACAGGCCGATCTCGTGCGCCCACGGCGGATTGGCGCCGGCGCGCGACACCGTGATCGCCGCCGCCCTTGCAGCCAGCGAGAGCGCGTCGCGCAGCGCCGACTCGCTGAGCGATGCCACCTTCGCCTTCGTCAGCAGGTCGCCACGCTTCAAGGAGGCCAGGATGCCGGCGTCGAAGGTGTCGCCGGCGCCGATGGTGTCGACGACCGCGACCTTCTCGCCCGGGACCGAGACCTTGTGGTCCTTGGTGTAGCCGTCGGCTCCATCGGCACCCTTGGTGATGACCACGACTTTCGGCCCACGCTTCAGCCATTCCGCCGCAAGCTCGTCATGGCTGCCGTGCATGCCGAACCAGTCGAGGTCCTCGTCGGAGAACTTGATGATGTCGGACTGCGAGGCCATGCGCTCGATCCGCGCCCGGTGGGCCTGCCTGTCGCGGATGAACCCGGGCCGGATGTTCGGGTCGAGCGAGATCACGCGCCTCTGGTGCTCACGCGCCAGCAGCGCCTCGTAGGTGGATCCGCACGGTTCGGGGATCAGGCTGATCGCGCCGAAATGCAGCGCCTCGCAGTCGTCGCCGAGCACCGGCAGGTTCTCGGTCGTGATCATGCGGCCGGCGGTGTTCTCGTCGTAGAAGGCATAGGTCGCCTGGCCGTCGACGAGCCTGACGAAGGCGACGGTCGTCGGCCGGGATAGGGTCGCGCAGGGGCTGTAGTCGACGTGGCTGGCCGAAAGCGTCTGGCGCAGCACGTCGCCCAGCATGTCGTCGGAGAGCCCCGTGAAGAAGGCGGTCGGCACTCCGAGGCGGCCAAGCGCGATCGCCGTGTTGAAGATCGCCCCGCCCGCATAGGGCGCATAGGCATCCTCGCCCAGCGTCGACTTGCGCGGCAGCATGTCGATCAGCGCCTCGCCGCAGCACAGGATCATCGGCACTCTCCTCCAGGTTCCTTCAATCGATTTAATCGACCGCCGCGAAAAACGCCAGACCGTATCGCTCAGCCGGTCGGCAGCGCGTTGACGCCGCCATGATCCGCCGACCACAGCAGCGGCGCGTTCAGAAAGGCTTCAACGGAGGCAAGCGTGGCCTCGTCAAAGAGCCGCTCGGAGCGAGCCACGGCCAGTACGTGGCGCCAGGTGGCGATGTGATGCAGCCGAACCCCGCCATTGGCGAAGCGCGCCTCGGCCTCCGGGAATATGCCGTAGTAGAACAGCGCCATGCCGTGATCGACGACGCCGCCGGCGGCGCGGATCGCGTCGATGAAGGTGAACATCGAGCCGCCGGCCGTCGTCAGGTCCTCGATCACCAGCACGCGCGCACCCTCGGGCATGTTGCCCTCGATCTGGGCATTGCGGCCATGGCCCTTCGGCTTCTTGCGCACGTAGATCATCGGCAGGCCGAGGCGGTCGGCAAGGAGGGCGGCGAAGGGTATGCCGGCGGTCTCGCCGCCGGCGACCACGTCGAACTGCTCGAATCCGGCGCCGCGCAGGACGGTTGCTGCGGCGAAATCCATGACGGCCGAGCGGATGCGCGGATAGGAGATCAGCTTGCGGCAGTCGATATAGACCGGGCTCGCCATGCCGGAGGCCAGCTTGTAGGGCTCCTCCGGACGGAAGTGCACCGCCTTGATCTCCCACAGCATGCGGGCGAGCAGTTCCGCCATCGTGTCGCGATCCGGAAACGAATTGGAAAACATGGCAACTCTCCTGCTGGTGTTTGCGAGCGCATACCAGCAAGACGTAGCATTTGCCAGACGATCCGGCGATTGCAGCGGGCCTGAAAACAAAAAACCTCCCCGGCGAACCGGGGAGGCGTATCGCAAACCGGATGGACGCGCGTTGCTTACGCGGCGGCCGGGACGGCACCACGGCGGGCGTCGATGGAGAGGGCGCCCGGCCCGAAGGCTGCCAGCACGAGGAAGCCGCCGGCGATCGTCAGGTTCTTCATCATCATCAGGCCGTTGAACACGCTGAGCATCGTGTTGGCGCCTTCCGGGAAGTCCGGAATGTTGATCGGGCTGCCATGGAAGACCAGCGCGGTGAATACGCTGAAGGCGGCGAGAAGATAAGCGGCAATCCGGGTCTGGAAACCGACCAGGATGAAGAGGCCGGCGACCAGTTCGAACACACCGGCGAGATAGGCGAGCGCGGTGGCTGCCGGCAGGCCGGCGCCGGTGATCATGCCGGCGGTGCTGGACGGATCGAGCAGCTTCGGATAGCCGGCGAGGATGAACATGGCGGAAAGCAGGATGCGTCCGACGAGTACTACGACGTTCTGTGACATGACTGGGCTCCTGGCGGTTGAGCGGATTTGATCGAGGCGACTGTACCAGAACGCATCGTCCACATAAGCCCGCAAAATATGGACAATTCGTTCAACATAAATGAACAATAGGGCACCTTGAAACGAAGTCCCTGTCCCCGCGGCGCGTCCGGCCGCACCAAGATTTCGCCGCCACCCCGCCGCGCAAGGAACGATCGCTGCGCGATCCGGCTTGATCTACGGCGAGGGCGATCCTCGACCGCAAGCCGCGGGGACAGCCGTCCGACCGGCTTTCGATCTCACTCTTGCTCAGCGCCGACGTGGGCCGGTTCCTGTGCCTTCGACGGACTGGCTGCGACGCTCGGAGCAACTCCGTCCTTGCGCGCCAACGCGGTCAGCGCTGCGATGTCGGCGAGCGCCTTGCGCTGGCGAACGATCGCCGCGACGGCCTCATGGCGGTCGACCCGAGCAAACGTCAGGCGCGCCCCGACCGGCGCCTGCGCCAGCCGCCAGAGATCGGCCTCGATCACATTGGCGATCTTCGGGTAGCCGCCGCAGGTGTTTGCCTCGGCAAGCTGAATGATCGGCTGGCCCGACGGCGGCACCTGCACGGTGCCGGGCATGATGCCATGGGAAAAGAGTTCGAGCCTCTGCGACAGCGCAAGCTCCGGCCCGTTCAGCCGATAGCCCATGCGATTGGCCTCGTTGCCGACGGTCCACGCGGTAGCGTAGAAGGTTTCCAGCGCCGCTTCGGTGAAGGCTGCGTGCTCAGCCGAAGGCAGGACACGCAATATGATCGGGCTCTCTCCGGCTGCGGCACCGTCGCGCAGTGCCGCCGGATCGACCCCGATGCCACCGGCCGGAAGCTTCGATCCACCCTCGGCGAACGCGATGCGATCTCCCCGGTTGAGCCCCCGCCCCTCCAGTCCACCGAACCCGCTCTTCAGGTCGGTCGCCCGCGAGCCGAGCACCGGCGGCACGTCAACACCACCCGCCAGCGCCAGATAGGCGCGTGCGCCTCTGCGCGGCAGGCCGAGCGTCAGCGTTTCGCCCGCGCGCGCGGTCTCCGCCCACCAGGAGGGCAGCGACCGCTCGCCGAGCGTCACCGGGCAATCGGCGCAGGCGACGGCAAAGGGCGCATCGCGCAGGAACCGCACGCGGAAAGGAAACAGCGACACCTCGATGCCGGCCGCGCCGGGCGCGTTGCCGATCATCAGGTTTGCCGCCGACAGGGCCGGCGCATCCATGGCGCCCGACCAGCCCACGCCGACGTCGAGGTAGCCGGGACGACCGAGGTCCTGAACGCTGTTCACCGCGCCGGTCGAAAGAATCTCGATCACGGCAGGATCCTTTCGACACGGAAGCGGATCCGGTCGCCCGGCAGGAAGGCAGCGGGCGGCTCGCGCGAGGCATCGAACAGCGTAATGTCGGTGCGGCCGATGATGTGCCAGCCGGAAGGTGCGGTCACCGGCATGATCCCGGCCTGGGAGCCGCCGATGATGACAGAGCCGACTTCCACCTTCATCCGGGGCACCGCCCGGCGTGGCACGGCAAGGCTGGGATCGAGCCCCGACAGGTAGACGAAGCCCGGCATGGCGCCGACCGCCGCCACCGAGTAGTGGGCCTCCGAATGGCGCCGCACGACCTCTTCCGGCGCCATGCCGAAATGCTCGGCAAGCGCGGCGAGATCTTCGCCTTCGGCCCCGCCATAGCGGACCGGCACCTCGACTTCGCGCCCGGCCACCGCGTCCGGTACGATGTTGTGCCAGGCAGCGTCGAGCTTGCGCTCCAGCTTCTCCGGCGCGATCGCGACGGGATCGAAGACGATCATCAGGTTGTTCATTCCCGGCACCGTTTCCATGACGCCCGGCACCTGGCGCAGGGCCTTTGCCACCGCCCAGACCCGCTCCTGCGTCTGCGGCGAAAACACCGCGTCCGCCGCATCGAGCAGCACGGCGCCGGCGCCCTCCATGCTGATCACCGGATATTCGCTTCTGGGCGCCACGCGTAGTCCAATCCTGAGTTGCCTGACGGGATCGACGATGGATAGCATCAGGCATGCCGGCAATCCACCGGCTTTCAACGTGTTACACTGCGTGGTCGGTTGTGGGCAGGAGACACCGAGCGCAAATAGCCCTAGAACGGTGACGAGGCATTGTGGAGGAGAACATGAGCGACAGCACCCTGAGCGTCGACCTCAATTCGGACATGGCGGAAGGCTTCGGCGCCTATCGCATGGGCGACGACGAGGCGATCCTGCGCATTGTCACCTCCGCCAACATCGCCTGCGGATTCCATGGGGGCGACCCGGAAATCATGGCATCGACCTTCGCGCTGGCCCGCGAGCGCGGCGTTGCGGTCGGCGCGCATCCCGGCTTTCCCGACCTCTGGGGCTTCGGCCGCCGCAACATCCCCTTCTCGGCCGGCGAGATCGAACGGCTGGTCGCCTACCAGATCGGCGCCGCCCAGGCGCTCTCCGCCTATGCCGGCCATCCGATCACCCATGTGAAGGCGCATGGGGCGCTCGGCAATCTCACCCAGCAGAACGCCGAGGTCGCCATGGCCGTCAACCGCGCCATCAAGGCCGTCGATCCGAGCCTTGTCTGCCTCGTCATCGCGCTCGGCCATCAGCAGCGCCAGGCAGCCGAGATGGGGCTGACCACGGCCTCGGAGATCTTCGCCGACCGCGCCTATACGGATGAGGGCCATCTCGTGCACCGCAGCCAGCCGGGCGCGGTCATCCACGATGCCGGCGAGGCGGCGGCGCGGGTGGTGCGCATGGTGCGGGCCGGCGCGATCGAAACCGTCACCGGAAAAGCGATCGAGACGCCGATCGATTCGATCTGCGTGCACAGCGACACGCCCGCCGCCGTCACGATCGCCCGCACCGTCCGCGACGCGCTCGAGGCCGACGGCATCGCGGTGCGGAATTTCCTGAAGTGAGGGGATGACGATGGATCTCGACGTGATCGAGCGGCTGATGCGGATGCTGGCGGAGTCGGAGGTCGAGGAGTTGGAGGTGACCGAGGGCAACCTGCGCATCCGGCTTGCCAAGGGAGCCGCGGTCCGGAGCAAGGTTGCCGGAGCCCAAGTGGCCGCCGGCACCGCGGCCGCCAACGATGCGAACTCGTTACGGCTGCCGCGAGGCGATGATGAACCCGAGCCGGGCCCTGCCGCCAACAGCGATCTGCACATCATCGTCTCCGGCCTGCCGGGCACCTTCTTCCGCGCGCCGGCGCCCGGCGCCGAGCCGTTCGTCAGCGAGGGCGCGGCCGTCCGGGACGGCCAGCAGCTCGCCATCGTAGAGGCGATGAAGATGATGAACCCGGTCGAGGCGGACTGCGACGGCACCGTTCTCGAAGTGCTGGTCGGCGACGCAGCACCGGTACAGGCCGGCACCCCGCTCTTCCGCGTGCGAAAGACGAGCGCATGAGGTGGGGGTGGCGCACCGCTGGCCGATCCGGACGAGGCGGGAGCCGCCGATGACCCGTCCGTTCGGCACCGTGCTGATCGCCAACCGCGGCGAGATTGCGCTTAGGATCCTCCGGGCGTGCCGCGAACTGGGCCTGAAGACCGTCGCCGTTCACTCCGAGGCCGACCGGACGCTCCGCCATGTCGGGCTCGCGGACCGGGCGATCTGCATCGGCCCAGCCCCGTCGACGGCGAGCTATCTCGATGCGCAGGCGCTGCTGCTGGCGGCGCGGCACACCGGCGCCGACGCGATCCATCCCGGCTACGGCTTCCTGTCCGAAAACGCTGCCTTTGCGGGTATGGTCGAGGAGGCCGGCCTTGTCTTCATCGGCCCGCCGGCGCAGGCGATCGCGCTGATGGGCGACAAGGTTTCGGCCAAGGCGGCAATGCGCGCGGCGGGCGTGCCTTGCGTGCCGGGGTCCGAGGGTGCCCTGCCCGACGACCCGGCCGAGATTGTGGCGATCGCCGGCGCGACCGGCTATCCGCTCATCGTCAAGGCCGCGGGCGGCGGCGGCGGGCGCGGCATGCGCGTCGTGCGCCGGCCGGAGGACCTCCTGAACGCCGTCGCCGTCACCCGCGAGGAGGCTGGCCGGGCCTTCGGCAATCCGGCCATCTATGTCGAACGCTTCCTGGAACGCCCGCGCCACGTCGAGATCCAGGTGCTTGCCGATGCGCACGGCAACGCCGTCTACCTCGGCGAGCGCGACTGCTCGAGCCAGCGCAGGCACCAGAAGGTGATCGAGGAGGCCCCCGCCCCGGGCATCGATCGCGCGCTGATCGATGCGATCGGGCGGCGCTGCGCGGACGCCTGCCGGGCGATCGGCTACCGCGGCGCCGGCACCTTCGAGTTCCTCTACCAGGATGGCGAATTCTTCTTCATCGAGATGAATACCCGCGTGCAGGTGGAGCATCCGGTCACCGAGATGGTGACCGGCATCGACATCGTACGGGAACAGTTGCGCATCGCCCAAGGCGAGCCGCTCGGCTTCGCCCAGGAAGACATCCGCCTTTCCGGGCACGCGATCGAGTGCCGCATCAACGCGGAGGACCCGTTCCGCTTCACGCCATCGCCGGGCCGCGTCGAGCGGTTCGTCGCCCCGGGGGGCTTCGGCATCCGCGTCGACAGCCATCTCTATTGCGGCTACGAGGTGCCACCCCACTACGATTCGCTCGTCGCCAAGCTGATCGCCCACGGCGCCACGCGCCAGGAGGCGATGGCCCGGATGCGGCGGGCGCTCGACGAGACGACGATCGACGGCATTCGCACCAACCTGCCCCTGCACCGCGAGCTTCTAGACGAGCCGGGCTTCGGGAGTGGCGACTTCGACATCCACCATCTGGAGCGGCTGCTGGGCGAGCGCCGGTCGCATGGAGAGCAGCGATGACGGATGACATCGCCGCTCGACTGGAGATGCTGATGGTGTGCTACGGCATCGGCGAACTCGACCTCGAGGAAGGCGATTTCCGGCTGCACCTGCGCCACCGCGCGCCGCCCGCCGAGGGGCCGCCAGCCGACCCCGTCCCCGCCGCAGCGGCCGCCGTCCTGCGCGCCACCGCCTTCGGCACCCTCCGTCTTTCGCACCCGGCAGGCGCCGCCCCCGCGCCGTCCCTGCCCCGCAAGGTTCGGCAGGGCGAGATCGTCGCTTACGCCGCGATCGGTCCGCTGCTGCGGCCGATCGTTGCCGAACGCGACGCGACCCTGGTCCGGCTCCTTCATGCGGACGGTGCGGAGATCGGCTACGGCGACCAACTGTTCGAGGTGCGTTGGAGCTAGGCGCGCCTGGTTGGGCAATTGCCCGGCGATGCCCGCTGGCAACGGCGCTTGACCGATGGCGCGCAAGCGCGGAATTCTCCGACGCCACTGACTCGTTTCCGGATTGCACCATGACCAAGCTGATCGTCTTCACCGACCTGCACATGACCGCCGAGGGCACCACCATTATCGGTCTGGATCCGTTCGAGCGGCTGCGCAAGGGCATCGAGCACGTCAATCTCCATCATGCCGATGCCGACCGGGTGATCATCACCGGCGACCTCACGCATCGGGCCGACCACGCCTCCTACCTGCGCCTCAAGCGCCTTCTCTCGACGCTGCTGCCACCCGCCGCGATCACCATCGGCAACCACGACAACCGCGGACGCTTCCTCGAAGTGTTCGACGCTGTCGCGCCCGACGAGCACGGTTTCGTGCAGCAGGCGATCGACTTTCCCGACTGCCGGGTGCTCCTCCTCGACACGCTCTTCGCCCCGCCCTACGACTATCCGGCAAGCCATGCCGGGCTGCTCTGCGAACGGCGGCTGACCTGGCTAGACCGCAGGCTTGCCGAGGCAGAGCGGCCGGTGCTGCTGTTCATGCAT
Organism: Mycoplana dimorpha; assembly: GCF_003046475.1. Taxonomy (GTDB): domain Bacteria; phylum Pseudomonadota; class Alphaproteobacteria; order Rhizobiales; family Rhizobiaceae; genus Mycoplana; species Mycoplana dimorpha. The sequence continues at coordinate 454,508 of NZ_PZZZ01000002.1, read as the reverse complement.
CATCCGCCGCACCCGACCGGCTTCACAGGCATGGACTCGATCCGGCTCGTCAACGAGGCCGCCTTCTACGAAACGGTGCTGCGCCACGGCAACGTTCGCCACATCTTCGCCGGCCATGTCCACCGGACGATTGGCGGATCACATCGGGGTATCCCGTTCTCGATTTTCAAGAGCCCGGTCCATCAGCAGCCGATGCCGTTCGACACGCCGAACCCGTCACTATCCGTCGACGAACCAGGCGCCTACGGCATCGTCGTTCTGACGCCGGAGGGTCTGCAGGTGCATACCGAAGACTACGAAATCGCCCGGCGCGACTGCGTGATCGCGTAACAGTTCGTTACCGTACGCTTCTTCAAACGTCGGAACCGTTCCGGCAAAACGCACGTTTGCCATCGGGAAGGGGTTCGATAAACACTTTCGAAGGAGAGAACGATGTTGAGGATTCTCATGGCGGGCGCCGCAATCGCAATCGCAGCCACCGCCGTCCATGCGGAGGAGAAAAAGCCCAACCCTGCCCTTGGCGCAGCAACGGGTGGTGCCACCGGTGCCATCACCGGCGGCCTGATCGGCGGTCCGATCGGTGCCGCCATCGGCGGTGTCGCAGGAGCAACGCTTGGCGCCGCGGCGTCGGTACCGCAGGACGCCCGCACCTATGTCGTGGCAAACCCGGTCGAGCCGGTCGTGCTGGAAGGTCCGGTCACCCCGAAGCACCGCATCGCTGAAAGCGTTCCGCTGACGGCGATCCCCAACCATCCCGACCTCGCCTACGTCTATGTCGAGAACCGGCCGGTGATCGTGCGCGCCAGTGACCGTCAGGTCCTCTATGTCGAGGGCGACGTCGAGACGACCGGCAGCGTTACCGCGACGGTTCCAGACACGGCGATCACCTATATCGAGCGTCACCCGGTCGGTCCGGTCGTGCTCGAAGGGCCGGTCGAGACGGGTGCGGTCATTCCCGACAGCGTCGATCTCGTCGCCGTCCCGGACAGCCCGAACTACGGCTACATCTACGTTGACGAGCGGCCGATCCTGGTCGAGCGCAGCAGCCGCAAGGTGGTCTGGGTGCGCTAAGCCCGCCTTGCCACAGAACAGCGACGGCCCGCTCTGCGGGCCGTTTTTTTGCGCCCGTTAGGGGACCATCGCCTTCCTGAGTGCATAGCCGCCGGTGCCCCGCATCTCTCGGGGGCCGAGAATCGCTGCTTAATAGCGATTTTTTTAATGTCTTGCCGATATCCGGTTGTATCAGACGGCGACCCCGCAGGGCCAGGGGCCAGCCCCGGATGCTGGTCCGGCATTCGACATCTCCATGACGGAGTCCATCCATCAGTCTCGATAGCGTATGTCGCAGCCGGTCTCCGGCGCGTGGCACAACCCATGAGGATTCCATGTTCAACATCCAGCCAAAGTCGCTCGCGACGAAGCTGATCGCAGTGACGGGCGGCACCATCGCCCTCGTTCTGCTGGCGTCGAATTTCGTCCTGATCTCGCAGTCTGAAGATCGCGTCCAATCGCTGATTCGCAACGAAGCAAACAGCGAAGCGCGGGCGATTGCCAACGAGGTCGCCGGCGCCGTCGGCGAGTTGGCGAGCGCTGCGCGCTCCACCGCCGGCATCATCGGCAAGGCTCACGAGGGCGGGTTCGCCGAGCGCAAGAGCGTCATCGATCTCCTGAAGGTGAACGTCGAGAAGAACGACTTCGCCTTCGGCAGCTGGTTTGCCGCCGAGAAGGACACCTACGACGGCAAGGCGGCAGACTACGTCGCGAACACCGAATTCGGCGGCGCCAAGGATGGCACCTTCAATCCCTACTGGACCAAGGGCGCGGACGGCATCTCGTTTTCGACATTCGAGTCCGAATACGATGCCGAGTTCTACACGCTCGCATCAAAGAGCGGCAAAGGCGCGATGACCGCACCGTACCTGGAAACGGGAACCGGGAAGGCCATTTCCATCGCGTCGATCGCCTATCCCGTCATGTCGAACGGCAAGTTGATCGGCGTCGGGGGCGTCGACGTCAGGCTGACCACGCTCGCCGAACGCGTCTCCCAGCTCAAGCCCTTCGGTTCGGGCCGCGTCCTGATCCTGACGCAGTCCGGAAAATGGCTGGTTGCGCCGCGTCCTGACCTGGCGATGAAGGCTTACGACGGAACCGGCGCCGAGGTCATCGAAGCCGCACTGTCTTCGCAGACGGCCGGCATCATCCCGGATCTCACGATGGCTGACGGCGAGTCGTTCGACCGCGTCGTCTATCCGGTCGCGCTCCCCGACGTGAACACGACATGGGTGGTGCTGGTGGATATCCCGCACAGCGTCATCAACGCACCGATCAAGGAGCAGACCTTCATGATGGTGGTCGGCGGGCTGATCGTGCTTGCTGCCGTGCTCACCGGCCTTTGGCTCGCCGTCCGCCGCTTCGTGCAGAAGCCGCTCTCGGGCCTCGTCGGCGATGTGGAGAGACTGAGCGCCGGCGACTATGCCGATCCGGTCTCCGGACAGGAGCGCACCGACGAGACGGGCGCCGTCGCCAAGGCGCTGGAGGGCTTCCGCCACCAGCTCGCCGATACCAAGCGCCTGGAAGCCGAGGCTGAAAGCCAGCGCCAGATGACGGAGACGGAGCGCACCCGCTCCGAGGCCGAGCGCCAGGCCTCGGGTGCGCTGCAGCGCGACATCGTCGCACGGCTGGCCGAGGGGCTTGCCCGGTTGTCGTCCGGCGAGCTTTCCTACCGGCTGTCCGGCGAGTTCCCCGGCGAGTACGCCAAGATCAAGACCGACTTCAACTCCGCCATGGCAAGCCTCGAGGAGACGATCCAGACCGTCAACGCGTCGGTCGCCAACATCGGCAACGGCACGAACGAGATATCCTCCGGGGCCACCGACCTGTCGCAGCGCACCGAAAAGCAGGCTGCAAGCCTCGAGGAGACGGCGGCGGCGCTCGATCAGCTGACCTCCCAGGTCAACTCGAGCGCGGACAACGCCCGCATCGCCGCACAGTCCGTTGGCACCGCCAGCGACGATGCCGTCAAGTCTGGCGAGGTGGTGCAGAAGGCGATCGCCGCCATGAAGGGCATCGAGAAGTCGTCGAGCGAAATCTCGAATATCATCGGCGTCATCGACGAGATCGCCTTCCAGACCAACCTTCTGGCGCTCAACGCCGGCGTCGAAGCCGCCCGCGCCGGCGAAGCCGGCAAGGGCTTCGCCGTCGTCGCCCAGGAGGTGCGCGAGCTTGCGCAGCGTTCCGCCAATGCCGCCAAGGAGATCAAGAATCTCATCAACGCCTCGGAGGCGCAGGTGCGCGAGGGCGTCGACCTGGTCGGCAAGACCGGCAGCGCGCTGGAGAAGATCGCCGAGCAGGTCATGCAGATTAACAGCCTGATCAGCCAGATCTCCTCCTCGGCATCCGAACAGGCCGTCGGGCTGAAGGAGATCAACTCGGCCGTCAACCAGATGGACCAGGTGACCCAGCAGAACGCGGCGATGGTCGAGGAAGCGACCGCGGCCAGCGTTTCGCTCAACGAAGAAGCCAAGACGCTGCAGTCGCTCGTCGCCCGCTTCCGCACCGCGCAGGCCCAGCAGGCTGCGGCCCGTCAGCCGCAGCGAGCGGTCCAGGCCCAGGCGCAACCTACCGCGGCGGTCCGACGCCCTGCCCCGACCCGGGCGATCCCACAGGTCGCCGGCAACACCGCGCTCGCCCTTGACGACTGGGAAGAGTTCTGAGCCAGGTCGCAACCCGTAAACATGCAAACGGCGCCCATGCGGCGCCGTTTTTGTTTACAGGGAGCACCCTGTGCCGCTCCGTCTTGCGGGCGTAAGGGTTACCGATAGCGCACCGCCTTACAGCCGCGCCACGCGCTCGGTCAGAAGCTCGAAGAAGCCGTCCGCATCCACCTCGCGCATCACCCGCGCATTGTGCGCGCGCCCGGTAACCTGCCACCAGTCCACAACCGTCATGCCGGCGGTCAGCGGCGAGCTTGTCTCGATCATGACGTTGCAGTCCCGACCGCCGAACAGCTCGGGTCGTAGCAGATAGGCGATCACGGTCGGATCATGCAGCGGCCCGCCGTCGGAGCCGTACTTCTCGACGTCGAAGCGTTCGAAGAACTCCAGCATCTCCACCAGAGCGATCGCCGGCGCCGTGCCGATGGCACGGATCTTCGCGACCCGGCTCTTCAGCGTCATCACCTTATGCGTCACGTCGAGCGGCATCATCACGATCGGAATGCCCGACCTGAACACGACCTCGGCCGCCTCCGGATCGACATAGATGTTGAACTCCGCCGCCGGCGTGATGTTGCCGCCCTCGAAGAAGCCGCCACCCATCATGACGAGCTCGGCCACACGTCCGGCGATGTCCGGCGCCTGCTGGAGCGCCAGCGCAACGTTGGTCAGCGGCCCCAGCGTGCACAGGGTCACGGTCCCGGCCGGCTCGCTGCGGAGCGTGTCGACGATGAAGTCGACCGCGTGCTTCTCCTGCAGCGGCATCGTCGGCTCGTCGAAATCGGGTCCGTCCAGGCCGGTCCTGCCATGCACATGCTCGGCGGTCACCAGCGGGCGCTTCAGCGGCGCGTCGGCGCCGGCGAAAACCTTGACGTCGGGACGCCCGCACAGCTCGCAGACGATGCGTGCATTGCGGGCGGTCAGCGGCAGCGGCACGTTGCCGGCAACCGTGGTGACGCCAAGAACATCGATCGCCTCCGGACTGCCGAACGCCAGCATGATCGCCGCCGCGTCATCCTGCCCCGGGTCGGTGTCTATGATTATCTTTCTTGGCTGCGACATCGGGCCTCACTGTTGCGAATCAATATTTTGGCGGCGCGCCGTCCCTCCGGCGAAGCGGGACTATATTGGCCGGGCGCCGCTTCGCAAGCGTCTTGCACGCCCGACTGGCAATACCCATATTGCGCGTGTCGGGATGCCGAATTCGGGTCCCCCACCGGTCGCTTGAACGCAAGGACTAATGAAATGAGCCGCATGACGCCCTTCGCCAGCCCTTTGCTGCTCGGCTTTGATGCCATGGAGAAATCGCTCGAGCGGATTGCCAAGGGCAATGATGGCTACCCGCCGTACAACATAGAACGTATCCGCGCCGACAGCGCGGAGGGCTCTCCGGAACGGCTGCGCATTGTACTCGCCGTCGCCGGGTTTTCCGAGGACGAACTGGAGGTGACGACGGAGGAGAACCAGCTGATCGTCCGCGGCCGCCAGACCGACGCGAGCGAGCGCGAGTATCTCTACCGCGGCATTGCCGCCCGGCAGTTCCAGCGCATGTTCGTCCTTGCCGATGGCATGCGGGTACTGGGTGCCGAGTTGCGCAACGGCCTTCTCTCGATCGACCTCGTGCGTCCCGAGCCGGAGCGCATGGTAAGAAAAATTAACATTTCCGTACCAGACTAGGCCAAGTGCGTTCCTGCGGGCACAGCCGCCGGACGGCGTTAAGGATAGTCTGATCTTAACCGGACGCACCGACGGGTCATGACGACAGCGGGCATCCGGATCAGGCCGGTAGCCAATCCGGCGATTTGCCCAGGAGGCGAACATGGCACTGAAAACCATCACCCCCAAAGTCAGCAAGGCCGATCTTGCGCATCTGGGCGCCGGCGAACTCGGCTATATCCGCAAGATGCGCGCCGACGAGGTGTCGCGCTGCTTCCCGGAAGCACCGGACATCGATCCGAACCTCGACCTCTGGGCGCTGTTCGGCGCCGACGGCACGCCCATCCTTCTGACCGACAACCGTTCCAGCACCTTCTACAAGGCAGCGGAAGACGAACTGCGCACGGTCAGCCTGCATTGAAATCGAACGGTCGGGTCACCCCCGCCTGAAGGTGAGATAGGCCGAGCTCCGGCCCTCGCGCCGGGCCTTTGCCTCGTAACGGGTGCCGGGCCAGCCGACAAAGGGCGTCAGCCAGTCGCTGGCGTTTTCCGCCATCCATTCGAAGGCCGGGTGTCGCCCGCAATGCAACAGCGTCCAGTTGACGTAGGTGTCGATGTCGGACGCAAAGCAGAACCGCCCTCCGGGTTTCAGCACCCGGGCGAACCGGTCCAGATTGACCGCCGAGACGAAGCGGCGCTTCCAGTGCTTCCGCTTCGGCCAGGGATCGGGATAGAGCAGGTCGATCTGGTCGATCGACGCCGCCGGCAGCCAGTCCAGAACCTCGGTCGCGTCGTCATCATAGACGCGGACATTCTTCAGCCCCAGATCGTCGACGCGGGACAGAAACTTCGCCATTGAATTGACGAAGGGCTCGACGCCGATGAACCCGGTATTCGCCCTTTCCTGCGCTCGGTGGACGAGATGTTCTCCGCCGCCGAAGCCGATCTCCAGACGCACCTCGTCCACCGGAACAGGAAACAGTGCAGAAAGACTGGACGGCGCTGGCGTCCCAAGATCGAGCTTCAGGGCCGGCAGCAGCGCAGCCATGCCTTGCGCCTGCCGCTCGCGCAGCGGCTTGCCCTTGCGTCGCCCGAAGAAGGCTTCGGTGGCGCGAACCGGGTGCTGCTGATCTGTCATGGCTGTGTCTCTCACGATAAAAGCGGGCGTCTCCTTGAAGGAGGCACCCGCTTTACAGTCTTCCCGGGCGACCCGTAAAGGGCGATCAGGCGGCGGCCTTCAGCGTCTCGGCCTTCAGCGCATCCTTCAACGGCTTCACCAGGTCCAGCTTCTCCCAGGAGAACGAACCGTCGCGGCCGGCCTTGCGGCCGAAATGGCCGTAAGCCGAGGTCTTGGCATAGATCGGCCTGTTGAGGTCGAGATGGCGGCGGATGCCGGACGGCGAAAGGTCCATCACCTTGCGGATCGCCGCTTCGACCTGATCCTCGGTCACCTTGCCGGTACCGTGCAGGTCGACATAGATCGACAGCGGCTGGGCCACGCCGATCGCATAGGAAAGCTGGATGGTGCAGCGCTCGGCCAAGGCCGCGGCGACAACGTTTTTCGCGAGATAGCGTGCCGCGTAAGCCGCCGAGCGGTCCACCTTGGTCGTGTCCTTGCCGGAGAATGCACCGCCGCCATGCGGGGCGGCGCCGCCATAGGTGTCGACGATGATCTTGCGGCCGGTCAGTCCCGCGTCACCGTCCGGGCCGCCGATCACGAATTTGCCGGTGGGATTGATGTACCATCTGCAATCGTCGGCGATGCGGATGTCGGAAAGCGCCTCGCGGATATAGGGTTCGACCACCTTGCGGACCTTGGTCGAGTCCCAGCTGTCATCGAGGTGCTGGGTCGACAGAACGATCGAACTGACCTCGTCGGGCTTGCCGTCGACATACTTCACCGTCACCTGGCTCTTGGCATCGGGGCCGAGCCTGGCGACGTCGCCGTCGCCCTTCTTGCGGGCGTCGGCGAGCAGCTGAAGGATGCGGTGGGAATAGTAAATTGGGGCCGGCATGAGCTCCGCCGTCTCGCGGCAGGCATAGCCGAACATGATGCCCTGGTCACCGGCACCCTCGTTGCCCTGGTGGTCGGCAGCGTTGTCGACGCCCTGGGCAATATCATCGGACTGGGCGTGCAACAGCACGTCGATCCTGACGGTCTTCCAGTGGAAGCCGCTCTGCTCGTAGCCGATATCCCGGATCGCCTTGCGCGCGACGGCCCTGAACTTGGCCGGATTGATGACGTCGCGGCCGTCCTTGTCCTTCTTCAGGAGGCTCGGCGGCAGCCGCACTTCGCCGGCAATGACCACGCGGTTCGTGGTCGCGAGCGTCTCACAGGCGATGCGGACGGACCAGGGATCGAACTTCGTCTTGTTCGCCTCACGATAGACCAGGTCGACGATCTCGTCGGAAATTCGATCGCAGACCTTGTCGGGATGTCCCTCGGCCACGGACTCGCTGGTGAAGAGGTAGTTGCTGCGCATACGGGAATTCCCCTCAATGAAGATGTCCCGTCTTAGTCATTTCAAGCCCCAAAAACAAGCGCAGAACGACATAAACATATGTTTATGTCCGATTATCTTTTAGTCGTGCAGGCAAAGAAAAACGGCTCCGAAGAGCCGTTTTCTTGAAAGTCGCAGGTTGTCAGGCGGCGAGCCGCTATTCGACTTCGGCCTCGGCGGCGAGCGCCTTGACCAGGTCGACGATCTTGCGGCGCACCTTGGGGTCGGCGATCTTCACAAAAGCCCGGTTCAGCTGCAGGCCTTCCGAAGACGACAGGAAATCGACGACATAGTTCGAGCTGGCGGCCTCGGCCATGCCGGGCTGGCTGCCCGAGCTATCGCCCGGCGCATCCTCGAAGAAGAAGGAAACCGGCACGTTGAGAATGCTGGAAATGTTCTGCAGGCGGCTGGCGCCGACGCGGTTCGTGCCCTTCTCGTACTTCTGGATCTGCTGGAAGGTGATTCCCAGATTTTCGCCCAGTTTTTCCTGGCTCATGCCGAGCATGGTGCGGCGAAGGCGGATCCGGCTACCGACGTGAATGTCGATCGGGTTCGGCTTCTTCTTGTTCTCAATCATTGCTGTGTCCTAACGTGCGAAATGGCCCCGTATTGCCCGGCATCGATCATAAGACCTAACGTCACGTTGTACCCGAAGATAGCCTCGGAACTGATAATACGAAAAAGACACCGGCGACCGCCACTATGCAATTTTAGGGGTTTTCGGTCAATTCGCCCACCGGATAAAACCAATGCGAGAAATCGCCGCCCCTGTGAAAAAGATTGCAACTAGACCCCAAAACCAGAGGTTTTGTGATAGTTTATCAGGAAACGCCGGGCTTGTTCCCGGTAAGGCTGCGTCGATGAAACCATCCTTGTCATAAGCAAGTCCTAATATAGTGCGGCCTTTCGAATCTACAACCGCGGAGATGCCACTATTGGCAGCGCGCACGAGCGGCAGGCCGGTCTCGACGGCACGCAACTGAGCCTGGTGGAAATGCTGGTAGGGGCCGGGCGTGTTGCCGAACCAGGCATCGTTGGTGATGTTCAGGAGCGCATCCGTGCCGAAGGCGGCGGCGTCGATCTCGCCCGGAAAGATCGCCTCGTAGCAAATCAGCGGATAGAAGGAACGTTGCGAGGGAAGCGTCAGCACCTGATGGAGCCGCGCACCGGAAAAGCCGCCCGGCATGGCGGCAACCGCATCGACCCCCCAGGACATGAAAAGGCCCTCGAACGGCATGTATTCGCCGAACGGAACGAGATGGACCTTGTCCGCGGCGCCGAGGATCTGTCCCCGGCCGTCGATCGCATAGATTGAATTGTAGTAGCGCGGCGGCTTGCCAGCGCCCGCTTCCTCAACCCGAACCGCACCGGCCAGCAGCACCTGATCGTCCTCCAGCACCTCGGCGATGCGGGCGAGCGCATCCGGATTGTCGGTGAGGATGAAGGGAATCGAGGTCTCCGGCCACACCACGATGTCGGGGCGCTTGCCGCTAGCGGCGGCGCTCGTCAGCGCCAGATGCTTCTCGAAGACCGCGGCGCGTTGCGCGTCGTCGAGCTTTGCCGACTGATCGATCACCGGCTGCACGAGGCGGACGGTCACGCCGCTGTCGGCCGGATCCGGCAGGACGTGGAGCACATACAAGCCGTAGCCCGCCTGCAGCGCGAGCAGCAGACCGGCGAGCGACAGGCCGAGGCGCTTGCCGCGACCGGTCCACACCAACGCGGGAGCCGCAAAGACGAAAACAGCGAGCACGTTCATTCCAGCGATGCCGAGAAAGCGAGCCGGCTGCATCATCAACGGCACCGGCATGGCGCCATAGCCCACCGCGTTCCACGGAAAGCCGGTGAACAGCCAGGAGCGCAGCCACTCGACCAGTCCGAACGCGGCTGCCAATGCGAGAATGCGCCCCACTCCGTCAGACCAGAACAGACGGGCAAGCGCCGTCGCCAGACCGTAGAAAAGCGCCAGGAATGCGGGCAGTCCGAGGATGGCCAGCGGCAGCGCCCAGGCGTATTCGTCCGCCTCCACCAGCAGTGCGTTGCCGAGCCACCACAATCCGCCGAGGAAGTAACCGAAGCCGAAGCACCAGCCGACGCGGAAAGCCGGCGCCTGCCGGCGCAGCACGCCGGCGTCCGGATCGCCGCTCGCCCCATCGATTAGCCACACCAGTACCGTGAAGGAGACGAACAGGGCGGCGAAGAAGCCGAACGGCGGCAGTGCCAGCACCCCGAACAGGCCGGCAAGGAATGCGACCAGCGCCCGCGTCCACCCGGACAGCAGCATGACCCTGCCTGACAGACGCTTCATTCCGTCCCCTCTCGCTCTTTCGCGAATCAGCGCGGCAAGTCTTTCAAAAAAAGGGACGCTTGTCGCCCACAGCAGGCCCGCCGGCGGCCCGCCGCCAGCGGGAGGCGGGACGGCAGTGTCGGCGAGCCCGCTTGTGCACCCGGGCGGGCAAACGGCGGAGCCTCCGTTGCCGCGTCAGGCATTCCCCTCGGTCTTGCCGCTTTCGGTGAGCACGTGCTCCGGCACGGCCGGGACAATCTCTCCTTCCGGCCTCGGTTGCCGGCGACGCTGGGCGGGCGGCCGCTTGCGGGTGATCCGCACCCGCTTGACCCGGCGCGGATCGGCATCGAGCACGTGGAATTCGAAGCCCGGTATCGCCTGCACGACCTCGCCGCGAACCGGGATGCGGCCGAGTGACCCGAAGATCAGGCCGCCGAGCGTGTCGGCGTCCTCGAGCTGCTCGCGAATGTCGAAATCCCTGCCGATCGTCTCTGCCAGTTCCTCGAGTTCGGCGCGGGCATCCACCATGAACACGTCGTCGGAGACGCGAGTGATCATCGCCTCGTCGTCGTCATGCTCGTCCTCGATGTTGCCGACGACCATCTCGACGATGTCCTCCAGCGAGGCGAGCCCATCCGTTCCGCCGTATTCGTCGATGACAAGCGCCATCTGGATGCGACCGGCCTGCATGCGCCCCATCAGGTCGGAGGCGAGCATCGACGGCGGCACGAACAGCACCGGGCGGATGATTCCGGCTTCCAGCACAGTCTTGCCGAGATCGACGCGGGCAAGATCGAACTGGGCCCTAGGCGCCTTCACGGTCTTGTCGCTCGCGGCCGGGGCCGGTGTGGCGCCGTTTTTGGCGGCGGCGCCGTTCTTTGCGCCGGTGCGCCGCTTGTTGCGCGCCTGCCGGGTCACATAGGCGAGCAGGTCGCGGATGTGGACCATGCCGCGCGGATCGTCCAGGCTGTCGCAATAGACCGGCATGCGGGAATGGCCGGATTCCTCGAAGATCACCATCAGTTCGCCGATGGTGATGTCCTGCTCGACCGCCTCGATGTCGGCGCGCGGCACCATCACGTCCTCAACCCTGACCTCGCGGAAGCGCAGGATGTTGTGCAGCATCGCCCGCTCTTCGGGCGAGAAGGCCGCATCGCCTTCCGGGTCGGAAGTCTTGAGGGCCTCGGCAAGGTCGTGCCGCAGCGTCGAGGCATCGCTGTTGCGGAAGAAGCGCGTCGCCCGCGCCCAGAAGGATGGGGCCGGCCTCGACTGAGGTTCCGGCCTGGGCGTACTGCCCCCGTCGTCCTGATCTGAGGCGCCGGCCTCGCTCGTTTCAGCCGAAAGCGGCTGTGTTCTCAAATCGCTCATGGTTCCAGACTGTCAAACCGGGTCGTGCCCGTAGGGGTCAGATAGGCCAAGCTCACCCAAAATGCGAGTCTCGAGCCCCTCCATTTCTTCGGCCTCGTCGGTTTCCATATGATCATAACCGAAGAGATGGAGAAATCCATGCACCAGAAGATGCGTCAGGTGATCGTCGAAGGGCTTGCCCAACTCGCCCGCCTCACGCTGCAGGGTCTCGTAAGCGAGGATGATGTCGCCAAGCATCGGCCCCGGCATGCCGCCCGGCTGGAGCGGCGATCCGGGGAACGACAGCACATTCGTCGGCTTGTCCTGGCCACGCCACTCGGCATTGATCGTGCGGATCGACGGGTCGTCGGTGAACAGCAGCGACAGTTCCGGCGGCTCGCTCGGAAAGGGCTGCCCCTCCTCCTTCCCAAGGTGGCGCGCCGCGGCCCCGATGACGCGCTCGCTCAGCGATCGGAGCGTCGCCTCGTCGGGCCAAGCGCCTTCCTCGACGCTGATTTGGATATCGATTTCACTCATGGAGATCAGGACCGCCTCAGCGGTCCAGGTGCTCGCTTTCATCCTGTACGGCGCTCTGGGATTCGTAGGCCCGCACGATGCGGGCGACCATCGGGTGCCGCACGACGTCCGCATCCTTGAAGCGGACTACCGACACGCCCTCGACGCCTTGCAGGATGTGCAGCGCCTCCACCAGGCCGGACTTGACGCCGCGCGGCAGGTCGATCTGGCTCGGATCGCCGGTGACGATCATGCGGCCGTTCTCGCCGAGACGCGTCAGGAACATCTTCATCTGCATCGAGGTGGTGTTCTGCGCCTCGTCGAGGATGACCGCGGCATTGGCAAGCGTGCGCCCGCGCATGAAGGCGAGCGGGGCGATCTCGATGACGCCGGCGGTGATCGCCCGCTCCACCTTGTCGCCCGGCATCATGTCGTAGAGCGCGTCATAGAGCGGCCGCAGGTACGGATCGACCTTCTCCTTCATGTCGCCGGGGAGGAAGCCGAGCCGCTCGCCCGCCTCCACCGCCGGCCGCGACAGCACGATCCGGTCCACCGCGCCGCGCTCCAGAAGCTGGGCGGCATAGGCGACGGCGAGATAGGTCTTGCCGGTGCCGGCGGGACCGACGCCGAAGACGAGTTCCGAGCGCTCCAGCGCCCGGATATAGGCGTCCTGCATCGGGGTGCGGGCGGCGATCGTCTTCTTGCGGGTGGAGATCTGCGCCATGGTCAGCTTGGCCTTGCGCTCCATCGTCGGGAGCGAAAGCTGGTCATCGGCGGCCACCGCCATGCGGATCGCCCCTTCGACGTCGGACAGTTCCACCGAGCCGCCGCTCTGCAGGCGGCCATAGAGGTAGTCGAGCGCCCGGCGGGCCTGGTTCGTCGCCACCACATCGCCGGAGATGGCGACGGAATTGCCCCGCGCGCGCGCATCGACCTGCAGCCGCTGTTCCAGAAGCTTCAGGTTCTGGTCAAACTGGCCGAACAGTTCGCTGGCGTATCGGTTGTTCTCGAAGGTTAGCACGAAGTGATTTGCGTCTGTCGCAGGCGGCTTCGACTGGCGCGGCGATGTCATCATCAATTCGTGTCCGTTCAAGCGGCAAGGCTCCCTTGTCGGCCGCCCCGTCAACCGATCGCCTCTGCGAAAAGGCTGTTCGGGCCGGCTCCGGTGATTCGTGCTCTTACAATGTCACCGATTTCGGAGCCATTTGCATCTATATTAACAGGATGCAGCCAAGGCGACCGCCCGACCAGTTGACCGGGCATCCGTCCGGGCTTTTCGAGAAGCAGGTCGATCTCCTTGCCGACGCAACCGGCGGCGAATGCCGTCTGCTGCTCGAACAGTAGAGCCTGCAGCCTTTCGAGCCGCTCCGACTTTACACCCTCGGGGACCTGTCCGTCCATCTCGGCGCCCGGCGTGCCCGGCCGGACCGAATACTTGAACGAGAACGCCTGCGCATAGCCGACCTGGCGCACCAACTCCAGCGTGTCCTCGAAGTCCGCATCCGTCTCGCCGGGAAAGCCGACGATGAAGTCCCCGGAGATGGCGAGATCCGGCTGGACCGCGCGGATGCGCTCGATCAGCGCGACATATTCGGCCGCCGTGTGGCGCCGGTTCATCGCCTTGAGAATGCGGTCGGAGCCCGACTGCACCGGCAGATGCAGATAGGGCATCAGCTTCGGCAGGTCGCGATGGGCGGCGATCAGTTCGTCGTCCATGTCGCGCGGATGGCTGGTCGTGTAGCGGATGCGCGCCAGGCCGTCGATCTGCGAGAGGCGGGTCAAAAGCGCGCCGAGGCCGCGTTCGACCCCATCTTCGCCCTCGCCATGCCAGGCATTGACGTTCTGGCCGAGCAAGGTGATCTCACGCACCCCGGCCTCGACCAGCCGTTCCGCCTCGGCGACGATCTGCGCCAATGGCCGGGAGACCTCGGAGCCGCGCGTATAGGGCACCACGCAGAAGGTGCAGAACTTGTCGCAGCCCTCCTGCACGGTCAAGAACGCGGTGACGCCGCGGGCCCGGGTCTGCGCCTTCTTCGGTGCCGGCAGGTGCTCGAACTTGTCCTCGATCGCATAGTCGGTATCGACGACGCGCTCGCCCTGCTTGGCGCGCTTCAGCGCCTCAGGCAGGCGATGGTAGGTCTGCGGGCCGATGACGAGATCGACGGCCGGGGCGCGGCGCAGGATCTCGCCACCTTCGGCCTGGGCGACGCAGCCGGTGACGCCGATCATGAACTCGCGACCTTCCTTGGCGCGCGCCTTCTTCAAGTCGCGCAGCCGCCCCAGCTGCGAATAGACCTTCTCCGCCGCCTTCTCGCGGATATGGCAGGTATTGAGAAGCACCAGATCGGCGTCCTCGAGCGTGGTCGTCGGCTCATAGCCGTCCTTCGACAGCGCGTCGGTCATGCGCTCGCTGTCGTAGACGTTCATCTGGCAGCCATAGGTCTTGACGAACACCTTGCGGGTGCCGCCTGCGGCGGGTGCGGACTGCCCGGCCACCGCGCCTGTCGAATTCTGGTCGGTCATGGCGGGTTCTTTAGTGGAAAAAGCCCGACAAATGAAGCCCCGTCAGCGGCCCCGCAGCCGATCGCCGAGCATGCCGCGAATCCGTGCCTCAACCTCGCGGCTGACGACCTTGCGGTTGCTGCCGGGCCCGTAGGCGATCATCTCGCCGAAATCGACGTCGACGTCGAGCGCCCCCTCCTTCAGGATGCCGAGCAGGTGCGGCGCCATCGCGATGTCGCCGGGCCAGGCGGCGATCGGCCGGTGGAAGCGCCCCATCGCCATGCCATGGATGCCGGTATAGGCGATCGATACGGGCTGGATGTAGACCGTGCCGCCGGGCGCTCCGGCGGCCGCGCTCGCCGCGGCGCCGAACAGCGAGGTCTTGATCTGCAGGAGCCGGTTGCCGTCCGAGGTCGTCCCCTCCGGGAACAGCACGACGATCTCGCCATCGGCGAGCCGGCTGCCGATCTCGTTCACCTGCTCGCCGGTCTTTCGCTTTTCCTCGCGGACGACGAAGATCGACGCCTGCAGGCGGGCAAGGACACCGAACACCGGCCACTCGCGAACCTCGGACTTGGCGATATAGACGACATCGGCGATCGAGCCGAGGACGAGGATGTCCTTCCAGGAGGCGTGGTTTGCTGCAAGCATCAGCGGCCGGCGCCTCTCCAGCGTGCCGTGCACCCGCACCTTCAGGCCGATCAGCCGGCAGGCGGCGCGATGCCAGAGGCGCGGGACGCGCCGCCGGAGTTTCAGGTCGAAGCGCAATGCGACGAGTTGAACCGGCAGCAAGGCCAGCGTCACGATCGTCAGGCACAAAAGGGCAAGGGCGATGCGGAGCCAGGCGATCAAGCGGGTCTCGCGAGCAGGCGGCGTATCAGCAGACCGCCCTACTCGCCCTCCTTCTTCAGCGGAACGCCATAGAGTTCCAGCCGGTGGTCGACGAGCTTGAAGCCATGCTCGCGCGCGATCTTTTCCTGCAGCGCCTCGATTTCCGGCGAGTGGAACTCGATCACCTGGCCGCTCTTCAGATCGATCAGGTGGTCGTGGTGCTCCTCGGGCACCGTCTCGTAGCGCGAGCGGCCGTCGCGGAAGTCGTGGCGCTCGATGATCCCGGCGTCCTCGAACAGCTTGACCGTGCGGTAGACGGTGGAGATGGAGATGCGCGGATCAACCTCGGCCGAGCGGCGATAGAGTTCCTCCACGTCCGGATGGTCGGCGGAGCTCTCCAGCACCCGGGCGATCACGCGGCGCTGCTCGGTCATGCGCATGCCGCGCTCGACGCAAAGCTCTTCCAGCGTTTTTTCCAGTTCTGTCATTCGCCCCATTTCCCGTCGCAGTCCGGCCGGGCATATGTGAATGCCCTGACATGTGACAACGGGACTAGCGAAGATCGCGCCTCATGACAAGCGCCGTGGACCGCCCGCCGGCGCTCTCATAGTAGGCCTTGCGCTCGCCGACCTTGGCAAAGCCGAGCCTGTCGTAGAGCCGCAGCGCTGCTATGTTGCCCTCGTCGACCTCGAGGAACATCTCCTCGGCGCCGCGCATGCGCGCCTCCCGCAGCGCCGCCTGCATCAACCGCCAGCCGAGGCCGCTCCGCTCGAAGCGTGCATCGACGCTGATCGTCAGGATTTCCGCCTCGCCCGCCGCCGCACGCGCCAGCACGAAGCCGCCGGCCGGGCGGCCGGCCAGGGCATTCACCTGCCAGGCCACGAAACCGAACACGGTGTCCTGCGCCAACAGCGCGTGCAACTCGCCGTCGCTCCAGGGTCGGGTGAAACGCGCCTTGTGCAGGGCGGCGGCCACCATGCGGTCGCCCGCCTCGAGCGGAAAGATTTCGAACACCGGCTTGCGAATGAAATCGGTCAGCGACACGGCAATCAGGCCCTCGCGATGGCGAACCCGGCCTGGGGCTTGGCGTCCGGGCCGCGAAGGTAAAAGGGCTTCGGTCGCGCGGTCTGCGGGTCGGCGATTGCACCGAGGCGCGCGACGATATCGATGGACACCGCGTCGGGCGGACCGGCCGCCTCGGCGCCGGACAGAAGCGGCGCGGCCGAGCCGATCACCGTGCCGCCGACACGAGCGGCCCTCGTCCTTGCATCGTCTATGGAGAGGACTGTCGCCTCGCCTGCTGGCTCGCCGTTGACCGAGAAGGCCTGGCAATAGGCCTCGCCGCGCTTGGCATCCATGGCGACGAACACCGGTGCGCCGGGATGTTCGCGCAGGTGGGCGGCAGCAAGCGCCGCGAGCGTGCTGACGCCGACGGCGGGAACGCAGAGTGCCAGCGACAGCCCCCGGGCGGCCGCGACACCGACGCGAATGCCGGTGAAGGATCCGGGGCCGACCGTGACGGCGATCCGGTCGATCGCCGTCATTTCCATGCCGGCATTATCCAGCGCCTGGTCAATGAAATCCATCAGCCGCTCGGCGTGGCCGCGGCCGATCACTTCGCCGGCCGTGCCCAGGGGCCGGTCCGTGTCGCTGTCGTGGATGGCCGCGTAGCAGCCGCTGCCGGAGGTATCGATTGCCAGCAGGATCATCGGCGGCACCCGGGCTGCGGGTGCCGGAAATTACATGACCGCTTCAACTTCCTGCACTTCCGGTACGAAATGGCGCAACAGGTTCTGCACGCCGTGCTTCAGCGTGGCGGTGGAGGACGGGCAGCCGGAGCAGGCGCCCTTCATGTTGAGATAGACGCGGCCGTCGCGGTACCCCTTGAAGGTGATATCGCCGCCGTCCTGGGCAACCGCCGGACGGACGCGGGTGGCGAGCAGCTCCTTGATCGTTGCGACGATCGCCTCATCGCCCTCGTCATAGAACTCGCCCTCGTCGGCTTCGTCGCTGCCCTGGGAGCCGCCGGCAAGGATCGGCTGCCCGGACATGAAGTGCTCCATGATAGAACCGAGGATCGCCGGCTTCAGGTGCTGCCAGTCGGCGTTGTCCTTGGTCACGGTGATGAAATCGTAGCCGAAGAACACGCCCGTGACGCCGGGCACGGCGAACAGGCGCGCAGCGAGCGGCGAGCCGGCGGCCGCCTCGGTCGCGTCGCGGAACTCGGCGGTGCCGTCCTCCAGCACGACCTTGCCGGGCAGGAACTTCAGCGTTGCCGGATTCGGCGTGGTTTCCGTCTGGATGAACATCGTCTCGTCTCCTGCGGCCGGGGCGCGCGCCACGGCGGAATTGTTTAGAACCGTTCCAAGGAACATAGGCCTTTACGACCGCCGCATCAAGGCATCGCGACGGATTTGCCGATCGCCAAAGCCCCCGGCAGATCAACTCAGCGCAGCGATCTCCTCATCGGTCAGGTTCTGCGGAATGACCGTCACCGGGATCGGAAATGCAGCGCTGCGGCCGGCCAGCGAGGAGACGAGCGGACCCGGTCCCTCCTTTGCCGAACCTGCCGCCAGAACGAGGATGGCCACATCCTGGTCCTCCTCGATCTGCGCATTGATCTCCTCGCTTACATTTCCCTCGCGAATCACCGTCTCCGGTTCGATGCCGAGCGACTCGCGCAGCGTCTGCGCCGCTTTGGCGAGAATGGACTCGGCCTCCTCGCGCGCCTCCGCCCGCATGATCTCCTCGACGCCCAGCCACTCGCGAAAATCGCCGGTCGGGATCACATAGAGCAGCACTACGGCTCCGCCCGAGTTCTTCGCGCGCGCCGCGGCATAATTCATGGCGCGCTGGCACTCCGGCGTATCGTCGACGATCGCCAGGAACTTCCGGCGATGGCCTTCCAGGCGTGAAAGTCGTCGAGACAGCATGATACGTTCGCTTTCGGTCGATTCTGCTTCAGCTTATACCAAATCCGAACGATGGGAATTGGCATTCCTGGTCCGCTTCGCCCTCTGCATCGGCGGCAGGTGGTACGCACTGCTCGCAGACGTTCCACCTGATCGCCGGGCGGCATACGACTCTTCCCCAGCGCCCCGAGGAGCCGCATACCGACGGGCCCGGCGTCTTACCGCAGGAAGCCGATGATGTCGGCCACCTCGGCCATGGTCTTCTCGGCCCGCTCCCGCGCCCGCTCGCCGCCCCTGCGCAGGATCGCGTCGATGTGGCTCGTGTCCTCCATCAGCCGGCGCATCTCCCCGGTGATCGGCGAGAGCACGCTGACGGCGAGATCGACCAGCGCCGGCTTGAAGGTGGAAAACTGCTGGCCGCCGAATTCGGACAGCACCTTCGCCTTCGACGTATCGGCAAGCGCGGCATAGATGCCGACGAGGTTTTCCGCCTCGGGCCGGCCCTGCAGCCCTTCGACCTCGCCCGGCAGCGCATCCGGGTCGGTCTTGGCCTTGCGTATCTTTTTCGAGATCGTGTCCGCATCATCCATTAGGTTGATGCGCGACAGGTCGGACGGGTCGGACTTCGACATCTTCTTGGTGCCGTCGCGCAAGGACATGACGCGCGGCGCCGGGCCCTCGATCAGCGGCTCGACCATCGGAAAATAGGCGTGCACCGGCTCCTCGCCGACGACGATATCGACGCCGGTGCCGGCGCTGCGGATCTTCGTCTGGAAGTCGAGGTTGAACTTCATGGCGATGTCGCGCGCTAGTTCCAGGTGCTGCTTCTGGTCGTCGCCGACCGGCACGTGGGTGGCGCGATAGACGAGGATGTCGGCCGCCATCAGGCTCGGATAGGCCAGCAGACCCAGCGAGGCATTCTCGCGGTCCTTGCCGGCCTTGTCCTTGAACTGGGTCATGCGGTTCATCCAGCCGATGCGCGCGACGCAGTTGAAGATCCAGGCGAGCTCTGCATGCTGCGGCACCGCCGACTGATTGAAAACAATGTGCTTTTCCGGGTCGATGCCGGAGGCGATGAAGGCGGCGGCAATCGAGCGGATCTGGCCGGGCAGATCCTCGTGAACGAGCTGCGCGGTGATCGAATGCAGGTCGACGACGCAGTAGATGCAGTCGTTGTTCTCCTGCAGGGCGACGAACTTGCGGATCGCGCCAAGATAGTTGCCGAGATGCAGATTGCCCGTCGGCTGGACGCCGGAAAAGACGAGCGGCTTGAATGCGGTCATGTTGTCCTCGTGAGGCTGGTGGAGGGCCCAAGCAGCGGCTGCTGCAACTGGTTCACGCTCGTGCTTATGCACGCCGCCCGGGCCACAATCAATACCGCCAGGCAACCGCGCTGCCCCGTCCGGCCGCGGCCGGATATGGTTCCCGCGCGCGCAGCCGGGATCACCGGGGCCACCGCAATCCTCCATAAGTACTAGCTACTGTTAGCATTTTTATCCCCACAAAAGCCTTTTTTCGGATTTTAGTTCCCGCAAGAACAGCAGGAGACCCATGCCAACACGCAAGACGGGAAAAAAGGGAGGGGTATCATGGGAAATGCCTGTTCCATCGCACTCGCCAGCCTGTTCGCGCTTTCGTCATTGTTTGCCTTCGATGCGGAGGCTGACGGCGAAGTCCAGAAAATCATTCTCAAGAAGGAGAAAGCGCGGGTTACGCTGGCCTATGCCACCCAGACGCCGCGCGTGCGGCACAGCTGCTTTCCCGGGGCGCTGCACGTCGTTCTCGCCCACATCGCTGCGCAGACGGGACGGCGACCGCTCGTGACCTCCGGCCACCGCTCGAACGGGCGGCGGGGCTCGTATCACCGCAAGTGCATGGCGGCCGACATCCGCGTGCCGGGCGTTGCCGTCAGTCGCATCGTGGCCGCGGCCAGGACGGCGCCGGGCATCGGCGGCATCGGCACCTATTGCAACGGCATCGTTCATGTCGATGTCGGACCGAGCCGACGCTGGAATTACTGCAATCGCGGCCTGGCGCGCCTGAAGAAGCCGAAGCCGACCACCGTTGTAGCCATGCGCTGAGGCAGCCGTGTACGCAGGGCGAAGGCGATCAGGCCCCTACTCGCCGCCCTCCGGCACGTCCGTCCTCGTGGCGGGGGTGCGCCTGATGTTGCGGCGGATCATGCCGAGATCGGCCCCGCCGATAAGGAAGGCAATCCCGAAGTAGACCGTCATTGCAAAGGCCACCAGTATGCCGAGCGCGGACACCTGGTCGAGCAGTGGCGCGGTCGGCGCGAGCCGGTCGGCCATCGCATCGGCAAGATGATGGAGGCTGACTGCCATCACCACGGTCGCGATCAGGAGCCGCACCACGCGCCAGGCCAGTGCCTTGTCGAGCGGCCAGTGGCCCCGCCGCACCAGCGTCACGAACAGGACGATCGCCGTCAGCCAGCCGGAAGCCGCCTCGGCCGTGGCGATGCCGCGTTCGTAGAAGAAGGGAAAGAGCGAGACGGCGAGCACGCAATTGACGGCCACCGATACCATCGTGATGCGCATCGGCGTCTTCGTGTCCTCGCGGGCAAAGAACCCGGGATTGAGCGCCTTGATCATCACGAAGCCGGGCAGGCCGAGGCCGTAGATCGCAAGCGTCCCCGCCACGACCGAGGTCGTCTCCGGCGAAAACGCGCCGCGCTCGTAGAGCACGCGAACAATCTCGTCGGAAATCACCCACAGCGCGCCGGCCGCCGGCAGCGTCAAAAACAGCACGAACTCCATCGAGCGGTTCTGCAGGTTGCCCGCCTCCCTCTCGTGACCGGCCTTCAGCGCACGGGCCAGTTCGGGGAGGAGCACGACGCCGACGGCGATGCCGACGACGCCGAGCGGCAACTGGTAGACGCGGTCGGCATATTGCAGCACCGAGATCGCCCCTTCCTTGGTGGAGGCGATCATCTGCCCGATGATCTGGTTGATCTGGGTGATGCCGCCGGTCACCGCCGCGGGCAGCGCCAGCCACAGCAGCCGCTTGACGTTGGGCGTCATCCGCGGCCGGCGGAAGCCGATGCGCATGCCGGCATGGCGCACGCCGGCATAGAGCACCGCCATCTGCAGGACGCCGGCCGCCAGCACGCCCCAGGAAAGATACCACGCCGTGTGAAGCGGCGAGGCACCCGTCCACAGCGCCAAGCCGAGCGCGCCGATCAACACGACATTGAGGAAGACAGGGGCAATTGCCGCGGCGAAATAGTGATGCAGCGAATTGAGCATGCCCGACAGCATCGCCGTCAGCGACATGCACATCAGGTAGGGAAACATCACGGCGGCGAGTTCCACCGTCACGCCGAATTTTTCCGGTTCGCCGACGAAACCCGGGGCGATGATCCACGCCACCAGCCACGGCATCGCCAGTTCCATGGCGATGGTGATCATCATAAGCACGGTGAACAGGACGCCGAACACCTCCTCCGAGAACCGCTTGGCGCCATCGATGCCGCCTGCCTCGATCTCCTTGGCAAACAGCGGCACGAAGGCAGCGTTGAAGGCGCCCTCGGCAAACAGCCGGCGGAACAGGTTGGGAAAGCGGAATGCCGCGTAGAAGGCATCGGCCATCGGACCGGTGCCGAGTGCTGCCGCCATCAGCGTTTCGCGGGCGAAACCGAGGACGCGGCTGCCGAGCGTCGCCCCGCCGACGGTCGCGAATTTCTTGACCAGACTCATTGCTTGGTTCTTGTCCCTGCCAGTGTGCCGGCCGGCGCGAGAATGCCGGACGGCATCCGGTCGCGCGCCTCGTCCGCCTCCTCGGCCATGACGGCTTTCAGACGGGCGGCGATGTTGTTCTGCCGGTTCTCGTTGGTGATCTTGTGGCCGAGCAGATCGGTCACATAGAAGGTGTCGATCACCTTCTCGCCGAAGGTGGTGATGTGCGCCGAGGCAATGTCGAGCGACAGGTCGGACAGAACCGCCGTCACCTCCGAAAGCAGGCCAGGGCGGTCGAGGCACTCGATCTCGATGACCGTGAACTTGTTCGACAGCGTGTTCGAGATCGTCACCGCCGGCGGAATGACGAAGGTCTTCGACCGCTTGCGACCACGCGTGCGGGTGGCGATGACCTCCGGCAGCCGCTTGCGGCCGGACAGCACGTCCTCGATCATCCGGCCGACGCTGGCGGCGCGGCGCGTCTCGTCGGCATCGTCCGGGAACTCCCGATTGACGAGGATGGTATCGAGGGCGCGGCCGTCGGAGGTGGTGAAGATCTGCGCGTCGACGATGTTGGCGCCGGCCGCCGCGCAGGCGCCGGCGATCACCGTCAGCAGTCGCGGATGGTCCGGCGACAGGACGGTGATTTCGGTAATGGCGTGGAAGGAATCGGTCCGCACCATCGTCGCCAGCGCCTGACCCGCCCTGTCGGCGCCGCGAATGAACGCGGCGTGCCGCACCTGGTCCTCCAGCGGCACCGTCAGCATGTAGGGGTCGTAGTGCAGGCGCGCATAGGCCTTGCGCTCCCTTTGGGGCCAGTCGACCAGTGCCTCCGCAAGCGTCTCGCGGGCGAACTTCGCCCGTTCCTTGCGCGACACTTCCGAGAAGCCGCCGGACAGCAGCAGTTCCGTCTCGTAGTAGAGCGTGCGCAGCAGTTGCCCCTTCCAGCCGTTCCACACGCCCGGCCCGACGGCGCGCGTGTCGCAAACCGTCAAGATTAGCAGCATCTTCAGCCGCTCCATCGACCGCACCTTCTCGGCGAAGTCGACGATCGTCTTGCGGTCGTTGAGGTCGCGCGTCTGCGCCACCATCGACATCAGCAGGTGCTCCTCGATAAGCCAGACGACCAGTTCGGTCTGCTTCGGCGACAGCCCCAAGCGCTGACAGAGCTTGCGCGCCACCCTGGCGCCGGCGACAGAGTGATCCTCCGGCCGTCCCTTGGCGATGTCGTGCAGCAGCACGGCCACATACAGGGGCACGCGGTCCTCGAGGCCCGGCATGATCTGGGCGGTGAGCGGGTGTGCCTCGGCCTCGCGTCCCTGATCGATGGCTGCAAGTACGCCGACGGAGCGGATGAGGTGTTCGTCGACCGTGTAGTGGTGGTACATGTTGAACTGCATCATCGCGACGATCTTGCCGAAGTCGGGTATGAAGCGGCCGAGCACACCGGATTCGTTCATGCGGCGCAGGATCAGCGCCGGGTCGCGCGGCGAGGTCAGGATCGACAGGAACAGCCGGTTCGCTTCCTCATCCTCCCGCAGGGCGTTGTTGATCAGCTTCAGCGAACGGGTGACGAGCTTCAGCGCGTCGGGATGAAACTCCAGTTCGTTGATGTCGGCGATGTGGAACAGCCGGATCAGGTTGACGGGATCGCGCTTGAAGACATCCGGACCGGCGATCGTGATGCGGCCATGGTCCTCGACGAAGTCGAGGGTGCCGGCGATCTTGCGGTTGCGACGGGTGAAGCGGCTGAACGCACCCGAGATACCCGGCGCCTCCTTGGCCTGCTGATCCTCCAGCGCGGCGCAGAAGATCCGCGTCAGGTCGCCGACGTCCTTTGCCACCAGGAAATAGTGCTTCATGAATCGCTCGACGGCGGAAAGTCCCGGATGCGGCTGGTAGCCGAGCGAAGCGGCGATCTCGGGCTGGATGTCGAATGACAGCCTCTCCTCGGCCTTGCCGGTGAGGAAATGCATATGGCACCGCACCGCCCACAGGAAATCTTCCGACTTCTGGAACAGCTTGAGCTCGTGGCGGGACAGTACCCCGAGCCTGACGAGGTCCTCCGGATCGCGGATGTGGTAATGATACTTGGCGATCCAGAACAGCGTGTGCAGGTCGCGAAGCCCGCCCTTGCCTTCCTTGACGTTCGGCTCCACCAGGTAGCGGCTGTCGCCGGCCTTGCCGTGCCGCTCGTCGCGTTCGGCAAGCTTGGCAGCGATGAATTCCGGCCCCGTCCCGCTCACGATCTCGTGCTCGAAGCGCCGGGTCAGCTCATCGAACAGATCCCGCGAACCGCAGAGATAGCGCGCCTCGAGGATCGCCGTGCGGATCGTCATGTCGTCCTTGGAGAGGCGGATGCACTCCTCCAGGCTGCGGGTTGCGTGGCCGACCTTGAAGCCCATGTCCCACAGTATGTAGAGCATGAACTCGATCGCCGGCTCGCTCCACGGCGCGGGTCTCGCCGGCAGCAGGAAGAGCAGGTCGATGTCGGATCCTGGCGCCAGCGTGTCGCGCCCGTAGCCGCCGACCGCCGTCACGGCGATCCGGGCGGATTCCGGCGTGGCGACCGCTCCGAAGACGTGGTTCAGCGCAAATTCATGCAGCACCGTGACGATCTGATCCTGCAGCCATGACAGGCGAGCGGCACAGGCGCTGCCGCTGCCGTCGGTGAACAGAAGTTCGCGCGCCTGCTCGCGGCCCTCGACGTAGGCCTTCTTCAGAGCGGCGAGCAGCGCCTGGCGCATCTGGTCGCGATGATCGGCATGGGCGCGGGCGATGAATTCGCATTGCGCCCTGAGCGCCGCGCCATCGAGCAGGCCCGAATGGGCCGGAACCATCAGCTTGCTGTCCATCAATGCCGGCCGCCTGCTGCCTCTCGGGTCTCTTCACCTCGTCGGTGCTGATGGGCTATAGCCCTTTTCGGGTCGCGGCGACAGTCGTTCAGCCTGCTTCCCGTTTCAGCGCGTAGAGTACCTCCAGCGCCTCGCGCGGCGACAGGTCGTCGGGGCTCAGGCCCTTCAGCATCTCCTCGACCTTCGAGACGCCGGCACTCTTCGCCTCCTCGCGCCGCACCGCCACCTGGAACAGCGGCAGGTCATCGATCAGCTGGCTCGCCGGGTTCTTGCGGTCGGCGTCCTCCAGCTTGGCGAGCACGTCCTTCGCCCGCGCCACAACCGACGGCGGCAATCCCGCGAGCCGCGCCACCTGGATGCCATAGGAACGGTCGGCCGCGCCGGGCCCGACCTCGTGTAAAAAGATCACCTCGCCGTCCCATTCCTTCACGCGCATCGTGGCGTTGGAAAGGCGGCCGAGCTTCTCCGACAGCACCGTCAGTTCGTGGAAATGGGTGGCAAACAGGCCGCGGCAGCGATTGACCTCGTGCAGGTGCTCCACCGCCGCCCAGGCGATCGACAGCCCGTCGAACGTCGCCGTGCCGCGGCCGATCTCGTCGAGGATGACCAGCGAGTGCTCGGTCGCCTGGTTGAGGATCGCCGCGGTCTCGACCATCTCGACCATGAAGGTCGAGCGGCCGCGCGCCAGATCGTCGGACGCACCGACCCGCGAGAACAGCCGGTCGACGATGCCGATGTGGGCGCTCTCGGCCGGAACGTAGCAGCCCATCTGGGCCAGGATGGCGATTAGCGCGTTCTGGCGCAGGAAGGTCGACTTGCCGCCCATGTTGGGGCCGGTCAGCAGCCAGATCGCGCCGTCGCCCCTGGCGCCCTTGCCGCCGGTCGGCGACAGGTCGCAGGAATTGGCGACAAAAGGATTGCCGGCCTGGCGGCGCAGCGCCTGCTCGACCACCGGATGGCGGCCACCGACGATCGAAAACATCTTCGAGCGGTCGACCACCGGACGGCAATAGGCCTGCTCTTCGGCGAGCACCGCCAGTCCCTGCGAGACATCGATGACGGAAAGGGCCCGCGCGGCCGCCTTGATCGCGTCGGCCTCGGCGACGACGGCCTCGGTCAGAGCATCGAAGGCGGCAAGCTCGATTGCCAGCGCCCGGTCGGCCGCATTGGCGATCTTGGTCTCCAGTTCGGACAGCACCGTCGTCGTGAAGCGCATCGCGCCGGCCATTGTCTGACGGTGGATGAACCGCGCCTTCGCCTCGTCCCCGTCGGTCAGCGCCGCGGCATTGCCCGCCGAAACCTCGATGAAATAGCCGAGCACATTGTTGTGCTTGATCTTCAGCGACTTGACGCCGGTCTCCTCGGCATATTGCAGCTGCAGACCGGCGATCACCCGGCGCGACTGGTCGCGCAAGGACCGCATCTCGTCGAGTTCGGCATCCGCCCCTTCGCGGATGAAGCCGCCGTCGCGCTTGAGAAGCGGCAGTTCGTCAGCCAGCATTGCCTCCAGCCGCTGCGCCAACTCGGTCGGCAGCGCCGCAATATCGGCGAGCGCCGCGGCCAACTCGCCGTCGAGTTCCTCCTGCGCCATCATCCGCGCGACCGCCGCCGCGGCGCGCAGGCCCTGCAGCAGGGCACCGAGGTCGCGCGGCCCGCCGCGGCCAAGCGCCAGCCGCGACAACGCCCGCGGCATGTCGGGCAAGAGCTTCAGCGCGTCGCGCAGGTCGGAGGCGAAGGATGGCCGATCGGTGAGCGCGGCGATCGAATCGAGCCGTTCGTTGATCGGTTCCGGGTCGGTCAGCGGCGACATCAGCCGCTCGGCCAGCAGCCGGGCGCCGCCGCTCGTTACCGTCCGGTCGATGGCCTTCAGAAGCGTGCCGCTCTTTTCCCCGGACAGGGTCCGCACAAGTTCGAGGTTGGCGCGCGTCGCCGGATCGATGAACAGCGTGGAGGCGGCGCTTTCGCGCTCGGGCGGCGGGCGCTCGGCAAGCTGCGTCTTCTCGACATAGGCGACCGCGGCAGACGCCGCCGACAGCTCGGCGCGCGAAAAGGTGCCGAAGCCGTCGAGCGTGCCGACGTCGAAATAGCGCGCGATCCGCCCCTCGGCCGTGGCGCTGTCGAACAGCACCGCCGGCTGGGGTACGACCACGCGGCCGAGCACGTCGATCACCGGCCGGAACTCCGGGTCGTGGAACAGCGTGTCCGGAACGATCAGCTCGCGCGGCTCGATCCGCAGGATGTCGGCGAGAAGGCGTTGCTGCGTCGTCTCGGCCAGCCGGAAGACGCCGGTCGAGATGTCGATCCAGGCGAGCGCCATCGACGGCTCCCCGCCGCCGCGGATGCGCGACAGCGTCATCAGGTAATTGGCGTCGGACGGCGAGAGCAGCTTCTCTTCCGTCAGCGTCCCCGGGGTGACGAGCCGCACGACGTCGCGGCGCACCACCGATTTCGAACCGCGCTTCTTCGCCTCGGCCGGATCCTCCACCTGCTCGCAGACGGCGACGCGGAAGCCGAGCGCGATCAGCTTCTGCAGGTAGTCGTCGGCGGCGTGGATGGGCACGCCGCACATCGGAATCTCCTGCCCCATGTGCTGGCCGCGCTTCGTCAGCGTGATGCCGAGCGCGCGGGAAGCGTCAACCGCATCCTGGAAGAACAGCTCGTAGAAATCACCCATGCGATAGAACAGCAGGCTATCGGGGTTGTTCGCCTTGATCTCGATATACTGTTCCATCATCGGCGTCGCCGATGCGCGGCTCGCGCCGCTGGCGAGTTCGGCCGTCGTCAATATGTCGCTGTTGCGCAGAGTTTGGTCGTTCACGGAAAGACAATTCACCCTAAAAAAACAGGTGCCACCCTAGCCGCGCGTCGCTATAGAAGACAACAGCTCGGGGGAGTGCGGATAGGCGCTGCCCACAGAAGCGTGATCCAATTTGCATGGGGAGTACAGATGTCGGAGACCGGCAAGAAGAAGCGGGCGGTCGCAAGCGTGACCGATCAGGAGGCGCTGGATTTCCACGCCCACGGCCGGCCCGGAAAGCTGGAGATCACCCCGACCAAGCCGATGGCGACCCAGCGCGACCTGTCACTCGCCTATTCGCCAGGGGTCGCGGTCCCGGTCAAGGCGATCGCCGAGGATCCCTCGCGCGCCTACGACTACACCGCACGCGGCAACATGGTCGCCGTGATCTCGAACGGCACGGCCATCCTCGGGCTCGGCAATCTCGGCGCGCTCGCCTCCAAGCCAGTGATGGAGGGCAAGTCGGTCCTCTTCAAGCGCTTCGCCGATGTCGATTCGATCGACCTTGAGGTCGACACGGAAAATGTCGACGAGTTCATCAACTGCGTGCGCTATCTCGGCCCCTCCTTCGGCGGCATCAACCTCGAGGACATCAAGGCGCCCGATTGCTTCATCATCGAGCAGCGCCTGCGCGAGCTGATGGACATTCCCGTCTTCCACGACGACCAGCATGGTACGGCGATCATCGCCGCCGCGGGCCTGATCAACGCGCTGGCACTGACGGGCCGCGACTTCAAGACGACCAAGCTCGTCTGCAACGGCGCGGGTGCGGCGGCGATCGCCTGCATCGAGCTGATCAAGGCGATGGGCTTTGCCCCGGACAACGTCATCCTCTGCGACACCAAGGGCGTCATCTACCAGGGCCGCGAAGAGGGCATGAACCAGTGGAAGTCGGCGCACGCCGTCGACACCGACCGGCGCAGCCTGAAGGAGGCGCTCGACGGCGCCGACGTGTTCTTCGGCCTGTCGGCCAAGGGGGCGCTGACGGCGGAGATGGTCAAATCGATGGCGCCGCAGCCGATCATCTTCGCCATGGCCAATCCCGACCCTGAAATCACCCCGGAAGAAGTTACCCGCATCCGCGACGACGCGATCGTCGCAACGGGACGGTCGGACTATCCGAACCAGGTCAACAACGTCCTCGGCTTCCCCTACATCTTCCGCGGCGCCCTCGACGTTCGCGCCACCACGATCAACGACGCGATGAAGATCGCCGCGGCGCAGGCCCTGGCGAACCTCGCCAAGGAGGACGTGCCTGACGACGTGGCGGCCGCCTACCAGGGCAACCGCCCGCGCTTCGGCGCCCAGTACATCATCCCGGTGCCCTTCGACCCCCGCCTGATCTCGGCGATCCCGGTCGCCGTGGCGAAGGCGGCGATGGACAGCGGCGTCGCCCGCCGGCCGCTGCTCGATCTCGACGCCTATGCGCGCGAACTGAAGGCGCGGCGCGACCCGATCGCCTCGACGCTGCAGAACATCTATGCGCGCGTGCGCCGACATCCGAAGCGCGTCGTCTTCGCCGAGGGCGAGGAAGAGCAGATGATGCGCGCCGCCGTCTCCTACGCCAACCAGCAGCTTGGCACCGCCATCCTCCTCGGTCGCGAGGAGCGGATGCGCAGCGTCGCCGAAAAGGCCGGCATCGATCTCGACCGGCCGGGCATCGAGCTTCTCAATGCCCGCATCTCCAAGCGCAACGATGCCTATACCGACTATCTCTACGCCCGCCTGCAGCGTAATGGCTACCTGTTCCGCGACGCCCAGCGCCTGATCAACAACGACCGCAACCATTTCGCCGCCTGCATGGTGGCGCTGGGCGATGCCGACGGCATGGTGACGGGGCTGACCCGCAACTACTCGACCGCATTGGAGGACGTGCGCCGCTGCATCGACGCCAAGCCCGGCCACCGGGTGATCGGCGCCTCGCTGGCGCTCTGCCGCGGCCGCACCGTGCTCGTCGCCGACACCGCCGTCCACGACATGCCGTCTGCCGAAGAGCTGGCCGACATCGCCGAGGAAGCCGCTGGCTTGGCGCGCCGGCTCGGCTACGAGCCGCGGGTGGCGATGCTCGCCTATTCCACCTTCGGCAACCCGTCCGGCGAGCGCTCGGAGCGGGTGCGCGAGGCGGTGAAGATGCTCGACAAGCGCCGCGTCGATTTCGAGTATGACGGCGAGATGGCCGCCGATGTGGCGCTGAACCCGAAGATCATGGAGCAGTATCCGTTCTGCCGCCTCTCCGGGCCCGGCAACGTGCTCGTCATGCCCGCCTTCCATTCGGCCTCGATCTCGACCAAGATGCTGCAGGAACTCGGCGGGTCGACCGTCATCGGCCCGCTCCTGGTCGGCCTCGACAAGTCGGTGCAGATCGTCTCGATGGGCGCAAAGGACAGCGACATCGTCAACATGGCGGCGCTCGCGGCGTATAACGCCGGGGTTTGAACTGACCGTCCCCGAAGGGCCGCCCTTGCTTGATTGCGGCCCTTTGCGGAGTAAGTGCCCAGAGGCGTTGTTGGGCATAAGGTTTCCCTCGCGCATCGCGGATTGAAGCGTCGGCCCTGCTGAACCCTGCGTCGGCGCAGCCCCTGTGGTCGCCTTCGAGGCTGGCGCGGTAGCGTCGGGTAAGCGGACGGCCCGCATGCGTCAGATACCCAGCAACCCTCAGTTGCCGCCCACGTGCGGCCACCGCGTGCCGGCGTCGCGGATCGTCAGAATTTTAACTTCGCTACCACGCGGCTGCCGCAATGCCCCCTTAAGCGCTGGGGCCGGTCGGCCGTTTCCTTGGGTATGCCCCTGCTCGCGCCGACGCCGGCGGCGCCAAGGGCCCATCATAAGCATTGCGAATGTAGGAGATAACAAATCTCCGCCTAGCTTATGATTGCCGACTAATTAAAGTCGGCCGACTTCCCATCATGCTTGGAGGATCTTTGGCATGGCGACATCTGTGACCGCCGGGGGCGAGCACCAACCCGTACGGGCTTCCACCGCGGCTTTCATCGGCACCATGATCGAGTGGTACGACTTCTACATCTACGGCACGGCTGCCGCGCTGGTCTTCGGCAAGCTATTCTTCCCGCAGGTGGATGGCTTCTACGGCACGCTCGCGGCATTCGGCACGTTCGCCGTCGGCTTTCTCGCACGGCCGCTGGGCGGGGCCATCTTCGGCCATGTCGGCGACCGCATCGGACGCAAGAAGTCGCTCATCATCACGCTTTTCATGATGGGCACCGTCACGATCCTCATCGGTCTCCTGCCCACCTATGCGTCGATCGGCATCTGGGCGCCCGTCCTGCTTGTACTGCTGCGTCTTGTCCAGGGTGTCGCGGTCGGCGGCGAATGGGGCGGCGCGGTCCTGATGGCCGGCGAACATTCGCCGAGCCCGGACCGCCGCACGTTCTTCGCGTCCTTCGCCCAGCTCGGCAGCCCGGCCGGCCTGATCCTCTCGATGGTCATGTTCATGATCGTCACCGCGATGCCCGAAGAGGACTTCCTGTCGTGGGGTTGGCGCGTGCCGTTCCTGTTCAGTGCCGTGATGCTGGTCATCGGCTTTGCCATCCGCATCGGCGTCAAGGAATCACCGGAATTCGTGGCCGAGCAGCAGCGCCGCCTGAAGGAGGCCAAGGCCGCCCAGCCGCCGCTCTGGGAAGTGCTGCGCGGCGCGCCGCTGCTGCTGATCACGGCCATTTGCGCCAATGTTCTCGGCATCGCCGGCTTCTACTTCACCAACACCTTCATGATTGCCTACACGACGACCTATCTCGGCATGGATCGTGCTCTGATCCTGAACTGCCTGCTGCTCGTCTCGATCATGCAGTTCTTCATCACGCCGCTTTCGGCCTATGTCGCCGAGCGCGTCGGCGTCCATCGGTTCCTGATTGCGACGGCGGCCATCTCGGTCGTGACCCCGTTTGCGATGTTCACGCTGGTCGATCAGGGAACGCTGACGAGCGTCACCATCGGCGTCGGCCTGGCGGTCGCCGGCCTCGGCGCCTTCTACGCGGTGATCGCCGGCTTTGTCAGCGACAGCTTCCCCACCCGCATCCGCTACACGGGCATCTCCATGGCCTACCAGCTGAGCGGCGCGATCTTCGGCGGCCTGACGCCCATCGTCGGCACCATCCTCGCCGAGAACGCCAAGGGCGACTGGACGCCGCTCGCCATCCTCTTCAGCGCCATCTCGCTGATCTCCCTGGTGTCGGTAATCGCACTGCAGCGCCCGCGCCAGCGTCAGCTGCAGCAGGCGACTGCCTGAGGCGGACAAGAAGGAAGACCGTGACCCATGAAAACTTTCTACCATCCGGACCAGACCCTGCATCATCCGCGCACCTATTTTTCACGCGGCCAGATGCGCCAGCCGCAGGAGGTGCCGCAGCGCACCGAGGCGTTGCTGGCGGCCGTCAAGAGCCTCGGCTTCGGCGTCGAAACGCCGGCTGACGCAGGGGGAGAGCCCATCGCCCGCGTGCATGGGCTCGACTATCTGCGCTTCCTGCAGGACGCCCACGCCGAATGGATGGCGCTGGGCGAGGATTGGGGCGAGGAGGTCGTTTCCAACATCTTCGTGCGCGAACCGAACGCACTGCGCGGCGTTCTCGCCAAGGCGGCCCGCTACCTGGCGGACGGCAGCGCGCCGATCGGCCCGGGCACGTTCCGGGCCGCCTACGCCAGCGCGCAGTGTGCGGTAGCGGGGGCGGATGCCCTGGCCGACGGCACGCTCGAAGCCTATGCCCTGTGCCGCCCCCCGGGTCATCACGCGCGCCGCGACGCTGCGGGCGGGTTCTGCTATCTCAACAACGCGGCGATCGCCGCGGAGCGCCTCCGCTCCCGCTACAAGCGGGTTGCCATTCTCGACACCGACATGCATCACGGCCAGGGGATCCAGGAGATCTTCTATGATCGGCGGGATGTGTTCTACATCTCGATCCATGGCGACCCGACCAACTTCTACCCGGTGACTGCCGGTTACGAGGACGAGCGCGGTGCGGGCGAAGGCGAGGGATATAATCTCAACCTGCCCATGCCGCACGGTTCGCCCGAGAGCGTATTCTTCGATCGCCTGGCGCAGGCCGTTCGGGCGCTGGAGTTCTTCCAGCCGGACGCCCTGGTCCTGTCGCTCGGCTTCGATATTTTCGAGCGCGACCCGCAGGCCAAGGTTGCCGTTTCCGAGAATGGCTTCCAGCGTCTCGGCGAGGCCATCGGAACCCTCCAGCTTCCGACGTTGATCGTCCAGGAGGGGGGTTACTACATCGATGGCCTCAAGGCCTTGTCAGAGCGGTTCTTTACGGGTTTCATGAGCCGTCGTTCCTGAGCCGCCTCCGAAGGCAGCGGTTCGGCGCTTCGCTTTCGGCCGCAACAGAGGGCGGGAGATTCCCGTCCTCATCTTCCCTACCGCTCCGCATGACCAGGAATCGCCCCCGCCCCGCCGCCAGCCTCGCGCGCCAGCGCATCGACTGGAACCTGCTGCGCACCTTCATGTTCGTCGTTCAGGAGCACGGCGTCGGACGGGCAGCGCTCGCCTTGCAGGTCAGCCAGCCCGCCGTCAGTCAGTCGCTGAAGCGACTCGAAGACAATCTCGGCGGCAGGCTTCTGGTGAGACGCGGCGGCGAATTCCGCCTCACCACCCTTGGCGAAGAAATCTACGCCATTGCCTGTGACGCCTATAGTGCGGTCGCCCGGATCGATGCGGCCGTCGGAGAGAGCCGCGACGAGGTATCCGGCCCGCTGCGCCTGCTCGTGATGAGCCGCATCCAGAGCATGGCCTATGACGAGTTCCTGACCGAGTTCCACCGGCGCCATCCGGGCATCGAATTCAATATCGAGGTCCTGCCGAGTTCGGCCATCCTCGACGCCCTTGCCAAGCGTCAGCCCGGGCTCGGCATCTGTCTGTCGCGCAGCAGCCAGGAAGACCTGCAGCGGCATCTCTTCATGCGACAGCGCTACGTCATTGTCTGCGGCCGCCACCACCCGCTGTTTTCGCGCCCGGTCGTCGACCTCGAGGCCTTGCGCGATCAGGATTTCGTGCGTTTCGCCAGCGACCAGATCGGCGATGCGCTTTCGCCGCTGACGATCTTCCGCGACCAACGCGACTTCACCGGGCGGGTCGTGGGCACCTCGTCCAACATCGACGAGATCAGGCGAATGGTGATCACCGGAATGGGGCTGAGTTGGCTGCCCGAGCACCTGATCGCCCGGGATGTCGAGGCGCAGTTGTTGCGGCGCCTGCCCCCGGACGAAGGCGTTGCCGAGATCGATGTGTTCTTCGTCTGGAATTCCGAGCGCAAGCTCACCGAACCTGAAACGGCCTTCCGCGACGCCTTCCTTGCATTCCTGCAGCGCACCACGCTCGCCAGTCGCACCATCTGAGTCCGGCCGTGCTCAAGACCGGCCCATCGCCAAGGACTGGCGCAAGCCCATGTGGCCCGCCGCCGCTTCCGGGGGGCTCAGCTGGCGAACCGCCCCGCATCGGCACCATAGTAGTTGAGGTAGCGCCCGGAGATGCTTTCGATCGGCAGCACGATCAGCACGTCCGTCGTGCGGAAGGCGTGGTCAACGACCGCGCCGTCGCCGATCATCGCGCCGAGCCGCAGATAGCCCTTGATCAGCGGCGGCATCGCCGAGAGCGCCTTGCGGGCGTTGACGGCCTCGCTCGGCATCAGGTCCATCGTGCGGTACTGCTCGGCATGGGCGGCGACGGCCCAGTCGCCGCCGGCAAGTGCGTTCTGGTGCAGGAAGGACAGCGCCAGCGCATGCTCCTCCGGCACGGAGCCGGCGAAGGAAGCGCAGCCGAACATGGCATCGACGCGGTGCTTCAACGCATAGGCCCAGGCGCCCTGCCAGAGCAGCTCCATGGTCCGCTTGGTGCGGTACTGCGGCAGCACGCAGGAGCGGCCGAGTTCCATGAAACGCTTGCCGGGATGGCGGGCGAGCAGCGGCTCGAGATCAAACTCCGTCTGCGAGTAGAAGCCGCCGGCGTGCCTTGCGACGTCCTGGCGCAGCAGCCGGTAGGTTGCGACGACCTGCTCGTCGGCATCGCCCTCAATCGAGGTGTCGAGCACCAGGAGATGGTCGCAGACCAAATCCCAGGCATCGATATCGCGGCCGCGGCGCATCGCGTCCGGCGGAACCTGGGCGCCCATCTCCTGGACGAAAACCCGGTAGCGGATGGCCTGTGCGGCATCGATCTCGGCGTCGGTCCGAGCCACCCGTGTTTCCAGCGGGCCGATCCGGCCGAGCACATCGGTGCCCTTGGAAAGTGAAGCCTGGCATGCCGAAGCCAGAGCCTCGGCGGCCACTTCGGCCTCTGCGATCTCGATGGTCATTCGCGAATCCCGTTCAACGTCATCTATGCGCTTTAGAACACGAATCTGCGACAGCACCGTGACATCGGCGGGGGGACCATAGGGGCGGGCGCAGCGGCCGGCAAGCCCGTCTTTCCTGCGCCGCAGCCGGAGGCGGGAAGCGAGCCCTTCGGAAGCTAAGAGTGCACCGCGATGAGCCGTGATACCTCGCCGAGCAGAACCTGCAGGTCGGCGGGCTTGAGAAGGACCGCTGCGGCGCCGCAGGCGATCAGTTCCGCGCTGAGTTCGGGGCTCGCTTCCGCCGTCAGCACGATCACCGGCAGGCGGTGCCGATCGTCGCCGACGAGCCGGCGCACGACGGCATGCCCGTCACCGCCCGGCATGCGGAGATCGGTGATCACGACGACGGGCGGAGCCTCCGGCTGGTCCAGTGCGCGCAGGAGTGCAGGAAAATCTTCGACCAGGCTCACCTCGAATCCGGCCCTTGCCAGCACCGAACGGGTCAGCATGGCGTTCACCGGATCGTCCTCGGCAAGCAGGATCCGTCCCGAGCCCACGGACGGGACCGGTCCCACTTCGGCGCACGGCTCGTCAGGCGGCGGCCGGTTGTCGTTGATCGCGTCGCGAATCTCGATGCCTTTCATGCGGCCGCGCAGCACCTCCACCAGCGAGCGCTCGCGCAAGGGGCGGATCAGCCAGGCGTCGTAGCCCTCCCCGTTGCCGATCGCCCGGCCGGTGCGTTCCTCGGGGTTGACGAGGTAGATCCGGCGGACCCGCCGGTCGGCGAAGGCTGGAAGCTCGGCGAGCTCGCGCCGGAACTCGGCGGAAAGCCTGTTGTCGACGATGACGTCGGTCAGCTCCCCGGCGGCCGCCCCCTGCGCAAAGGCCAGCGCTCCGGCGAGGTCGGCCAGGTGGCGGCAGTTCCCGCCCAGCGTCTCGATCGTCCGCTGCAGCGCCCTGGCGGCAGGTCCGTCTGGAGCATAAAGGAACACCCGGGACCCCCGCAGCGGTACCCCCTGCCCCGTCATGGCGGCTGTCGTCGGCGCCGCCGGCATGCGGATCGTGAAGACGGAACCGCGCCCCGGCTGACTCGAGAGCGTCAGCGCGCCACCGGCCTCGCGCAGGATGCGCGCCGAGATCGCAAGGCCAAGGCCCGCTCCGCCGCGCCGCTGCGTCAGCGCTCCCGCCTGCTCGAAGGCATCGAAGATCCGCGCCTGGTCCTCGGCGCTCATGCCCGGGCCGGTGTCTGCCACCCGCACGACAAGATGGCCGGCCTCGACCGTGGTCTCGAGAAAGACCCCGCCGGATTGGGTGAACTTCACCGCATTGCCGAGCACGTTGTAGAGCACCTGCCGCAGCCGCGGCCCGTCGAGGAGCATCACCGTGGGGACCTCGGCCGACACGAAGGAACCGATCTCGATTCCTTTTTCGTGCGCCCGCGGCGACAGCATTTCCACCACGCCTTCGAGCAGCGGCCGGAACGGCTCCTCGCTCGGACGCAACTGGAAGCGACCGGCCTCGATAGTGGCGAAGTCGAGAAGGTCGTCAACAAGCTGGACGAGAGCATGGCCGGACTGGCGGATACCGGCCAGGTAGTTCTTCTGCTCGGCCGTCAGCCGTGTCTGGCCGATCAGGTGCGACATGCCGAGAATGCCGGACAGCGGCGTGCGGATTTCGTGGCTGACCGTGGCGAGCAGCTGCGATTTCGCCTCGCTTGCGATCTCGGCCCGGCGGCGGGCGAGCTCGCGCTCTTGCTCTGCCCTGCGTTCCTCGGTGACGTCGCGGGCGATGCTGTGGACCACCAGGTCGCCGGCGGCATGATCGCGCATGGTGATGTCGTGCCAGGCGTAGATGCGCGCGCCATCGGGGGTCGCGATCTCGACATCGTGACGATGTGGCAGCTCACGCGCGCGGAACTCGAGCCCGAGCTGCGCGCAGGTCAGCCCGGTTGGATCGACGGGGCCGACGAGATCCCTGAGCACGGCGTTGGCGCGGAGGATGCGCCCATCCAGCGACCGCACCACGACGATGTCGCGCAGCATGTCGTGGATCGCGGCGGTGACCGCCGCCGTCTCGTCCTGCTCCCAGGTCCGGTCGCGGTGATCTTCGGCGTGGCCGCGCAGGCGCCGCTCCGCCTTCAGCCCGCCACGCAAGACAATGAGCGCACTCGCGATCCCGGCGACGGCGAGAGCAGGCGCCGCGGCGTAGAATCCCCCCAGCAAGCCGGCAACCAGCACGAGCCCCGCCGAAAGCACCGCAACGCCTATAATGATGCCGGTCAGGATGGCCGGATCGGCTGGGACCTTTTTCCCGCTCGCCCGCAACGTGGATACAGGCGAGGCCGCACCGGCCGCGCCGCCTTGCTGGCGATGCGGGCCTTGCCGTTGTTGCGGCTCCTGCGCAAATTCCGCCCGGAGCCGGCGCTGAAGTTTCGCCGGTTCGCTCATGGCGCCGATGTAGCACGCCACCCGTTCAGAACGGCTTTTGCAATCCGCTCGGATTTTAACGATCAGGCCTTGCTCTTGCGCGCCCGCGTCAGCAACAGCTCATCGAGCAGGATGACGCCGGCGCCGATGGTGATGAAGCTGTCGGCGAGATTGAAAACGGCAAAGGACCAGGTCGCGGTGTAGAACAGCACATAGTCGATGACGTAGCCGAACAGCAGCCGATCGACGAGATTTCCGATCGCCCCGGCTATGATCAGCGCGTAGCCCGCATGGGCCAGCCCCCGCGCCTTCGGCGTCTGCCGCCACAGCCAGATCACGAAGGCGACGACGACGAGCCGCAAGCCGACGATGAACCAGCCCTCCATGCCCGACAGCATCGAGAAGGCAACGCCGAAATTGTAGGTGCGGTAGAGCGCCAGCATCGGAACGACATGCACGGGCTGTTCGAACGGCAACCAGGTCTCCACTGCCAGCTTGACCAACTGGTCGAGGACCACCGCAAGCAGCACGAACGTGACGACCGGGAGCGGGCGGGAGAAGAAGGGGGGCCGGTCGATCATGCCGAAGCCTCCAGCGACAGCAGGTGGCGGCGGGCCTCGAACAGCATGATGCCGGTGGCGATCGCAAGGTTCAGGCTGTCGGCCCGGCCGGCTTGCGGAATGCGCGCCAGCGCATCGGCCTCGCGCGCCAGTTCGTCGGGAATGCCTGCCTGCTCGTTGCCCATCAAGAGCACCACCGGCTGCTTGCCGTAGTCGATGGTGCGGTAGTCGACGGCACCGGCCAGGTGGGTGGCGACGATCTTTGCGCCGACATCCTTTCGCCAGCGCAGGAAATCGCCGACGGATGCCTTGGCGACCGGCATCGCGAAGACCGAGCCCATGGTCGCCCGCACTGTTTCGAGTGAAAAGGGATCGGTGGTGTCGCCGAGGAGGATGACGCCACTGGCGCCTGCGGCATCGGCGGTGCGGATGATCGTGCCGAGATTGCCCGGGTCGCGCACCCGGTCGAGCGCCACATAGGTCTCGCCCGCCTTCGGGCGGATGTCCTTCAGCGTCGCGTAACGCTGCTCGAACACGCCGACCACCATCTGCGGATTGTCGCGCCGGGTGATCGCCGACATCACCTTCTCGCTGACCTCCAGCACCAGTCCGCCCTTCGCAAATGTCCTTGCGGCCACCTGCTCCACCTGCGGCTTGCCCTTGGCGGCCTTGGCATAGACCAGCGTGCGGATCGTCCAGCCGAGTTCGAGCGCGTCGATCACCAGCTTCAATCCTTCGGCGATGAAGGTCTTCGTCTCGTCGCGCGCCTTCTTCTGCGCCAGCGCCTTGATGTCCTTGACGATCGGATTGGCGAGGCTCGTCACCTCCTTGACCTGTCCGACGCGATGGGGCCCGTGTTCGCGGTGATGTTCGCTCATGCGGAGGTCCAGCGGCTGAAGAGGGAGGTGGAAAGCGCGCGTCCGGGCGTCCGGCCGTCGATGCCGCCCTCGCGGATGACGAGTTCGCCGGATTCGACCAGCCCGCCGCGGCCGCGCATCGTCTCGCGCACCAGCTCGTGAATCGAGTAGAAGCTCGCCCGGATCGAAT
Source organism: Mycoplana dimorpha (assembly GCF_003046475.1). Lineage (GTDB taxonomy): Bacteria > Pseudomonadota > Alphaproteobacteria > Rhizobiales > Rhizobiaceae > Mycoplana > Mycoplana dimorpha. Next base: position 415,577 of record NZ_PZZZ01000002.1, on the reverse strand, counting down.
AGGCGGTCAGCACCAGCGCCGCTTCGGCCGGCGCCAGGATCTCGCGGCAGACGTCGAGCATCAGCGGCAGGTTGTCGAAGAGCTGCCAGACCTCGCCGTTAGGGCCGCGCCCAAATTTCGGCGGGTCGGCGAGGATGATGTCGTAGCGGCTGCCGCGGCGCTCCTCGCGCAGGATGAACTTCATTGCGTCTTCACAGATCCAGCGGATCGGCAGCTTCTCGCCGCGCCCCAGCGCCTGGTTCTCGCGCGCCCAGCCGATCGCCTTCTTCGAGGCGTCGACATGGGTCACTTCGGCACCGGCGCGGGCGGCAACCAGCGAGGCGACGCCGGTATAGCCGAACAGGTTCAGCACCTTCAGCGGCCGGTCGGCCGCCTCGACGCGCGCCTTCATCCAGCTCCAGTGCGCCAATTGCTCGGGAAAGACGCCGACATGGCGAAAGGCGGTGAAGCGGCCGTAGAAGTCGGTGTCGAGCAGCCGCATCGGCCAGGTCTCGCCAAGGGCCGCGCCCGGAAAGCGCCAGCGGCCCATGCCGTCCTCGTCGGTGTCGCCGGTGAAGATCGCGTCCGCCTTGTCCCAGACATGGGTCGGCAGGCTGCGCGGCCATAGCGCCTGCGCCTCCGGACGGACGATCCGGTATGGGCCGTACTGCTCGAGCTTTTCGCCGGCGCCGCTGTCGATGAGGCGATAGTCGTCCGTGCCGGCCGTCTCGAGGATCAGCGGCACCCGCTCGGCGGGCACTTCGCCGGTGCGAACGATGAGACGGCGCTGCGATTCGACGGCCGCCGGTGCGCGTGCTCCGCTAGCCGGAGCCCGGTTCCTCGCTTCGCCGCGGACTTCTCCCGGCGCGGGCCGACGTGACGGCGCCTGCTGGGCGCCGGTCTTGGACGCCGCCTTGTCAGCCTTGCGAGGCGCCGAAGCCGGTCGCGGGCGCTGGGCTCGTGCGACGCCTGTGGCGGCGGTGCCCTTGTTCTGCCGGCGGTTCTTGTCCTTCACGTCGCAGTCCGTCTTCGGTTCAGTGCAAGCGGACGAAGATCCGCGGGGAAAGCGAGACCAAATAGCATTGCTCACCCACTTGGCAAAGCGCTTTCCGATCTGCGATAAATCGAGCGGAGCCAGGAGGAGGACGCCATGGACATGTCTGGTGAAGAGCGGATCGCCGCGCCGCGCGATGCCGTCTGGGCGGCGCTCAACGATCCCGAGATCCTGAAGGCCTGCATTCCCGGCTGCCAGTCGCTGACGATGAAGTCGCCGACCGAGCTCGAGGCCACCGTCAAGATCAAGATCGGCCCGGTGTCGGCCACCTTCAACGGCGAGGTGACGCTGTCCGATCTGAACCCGCCGCAGAGCTATACGATCTCCGGCGAAGGCAAGGGCGGTATCGCCGGCTTCGCCAAGGGCGGCGCCGACGTCACCCTCGCCGAAGACGGCAACGACACGATCCTGTCCTACACCGTCAAGGCGCAGGTCGGCGGCAAGCTCGCACAGCTTGGCTCCCGCCTGATCGATTCCACCTCGAAGAAGCTTGCAGCGCAGTTCTTCACCGATCTCAGCGAGCGGCTGAATAGCGGAACGAACGCCTGACATCGCGGCTGCCCCCGCCGATCGGCGAGGCCCCACCGCGTACCTGCATTGCCCTCGCCTTACCTCCATCCGCCCCCGCAAGCGGGGAGAGGGTACCGGTCGGCCCATCGTCTTCGCCCCATTGAGGAGCAGGCTGCCTGATGAAGGATTGACAGACGGCGGGACGTACCTGCGGTGGTTCAGGGGCGGTGGCGCCCGCTCGGCGCTGCCGACAACTACTTCTGCACCGGAAGAAGCGACTGCGCGGCGAGCGTTTCGGCGCGCGCCTTATGCTTGTCGGCCTCGGTCTGCCACTTCATGGCCTCGACCGCCTCGGTGCGGGCGCGCTTGCGGTACCTGTGCTGGCTGACCCAGGTGGCGAGTGCGCCGATGACCATGCCGATAAGCAGGGCGAGGAAGAGATAGACGAAGAACGGCGCCGTCGTCGAAAGCATCGAATCATCCGGTCGGAACGGATTCAGTGCCAGCCGCACCGGTTGCCGGTTGGCAACCGACAGGACGATCAGGATGACGCCGACCGGCGCCAGCACGAGGATGTTGACGATCTTCCTGAACATGGAGCCGCCTCCCGCATTTGGATGTTAGGGTGGGCCGCGGCGCGGCGCCGAGGTCAGTCGGCGTCCTTGTCCGCGTGGTCGGGGTTGAGCCGCTCGCGCAGTTCCTTGCCGGTCTTGAAGAAGGGAACCCACTTCTCCTCGACGAAGACGGAATCGCCGGTCCGCGGGTTGCGACCCGAACGCGAGGGGCGGTTCTTTACTGAGAAGGCGCCGAAGCCGCGCAGCTCGACCCGGTTGCCGGCAGCGAGTGCATCGGAGATTTCGTCCAGCACCGCGTTGACGATGTTCTCGACGTCGCGATGGTAAAGATGCGGATTACGAGCGGCGACGATCTGTACCAATTCAGACTTGATCACTGTAGCCCCCTCAAAACGCGTGTATTTTCAAGGCCCAACCTGCCAAACCGAGACAAGACCGTCAAGGAACAACTTTTCGCCGCCGAGCTTTTCGAGCGCCTTGGAAGGGGCCACGTCGAAACCCAGCAGCCCCCTCATCCAGTCGGCCCCGTCAAGACTGAAGCCGAACAGGCCGGCGCGGCGCGGCGCCTCGTAGTCGATGACCGGCAGGTTCTTGTCGAGCGACCGCGTTGATAGGTAGGCGCGGATTTCTTCCTCGCCGCCGAGGGTGTCGACGAGCTTGGCCTGCAGGGCCTGCCGGCCGGTGTAGATGCTGCCGTCGGCGAGCCGCAGCACGTCCTCGCGCGGTAGCTTGCGGCGATCGGCGACGAGATCGACGAACCAGGCAAAGCTGTCGTCCACCATGCGGCGGATCATCGCCTTGGCTTCCTCGCTCGCCGGGTGGAACGGCGACGGCTCTGCCTTCAACGGCGCCGACTTGATCTCGTCGAGCGAGACGCCGACCTTGTCCATCAGGTCCTTCAGCTGCGGATACTGGAAAATGACGCCGATCGAGCCGGTGATCGAGCTGTCGCCGGCGATGATCGTGTCGCCTGCCGCAGCGATCATGTAGCCGGCCGAAGCAGCGAGCGTGCGCACATCGGCAACAACCGGCTTCTTCTCGGCCACCTTGCGCAACGCCTTGAAGATCACCTCGCCGCCATAGGTGGTGCCGCCCGGCGAATTGATCGAAACCACCAGCGCCTTGGCCCGGTCGTTCTTGGCGATGCGGTCGAGCCGTTCCAGCAGTTCGCGGTCGTCGGTGATGATGCCGTGGATGGAGACTCGGGCGACATGCTCCTGGGTGGCCGCCTGTGGCGGCCAGTTCAACGCGATCACCACAAACGCCGCGATCACCGCGATCAGCGAGGCGAAGACGCGCCAGAAAGTGAGCTTGCGGCGCAACTGCCGCCGGTCGGCAATGGTGGACTGGTTCATCGCGAAAGGTCCCCGTGCGGTCGTTCCTGCAGCAAAGGGACACGTCCCATTTGCCAAGTGCCTCTTCGATATGGCATTAGCAGCACAAATAGCAATTCATCCTAGCCGTTTTTGGGCATCCATTGGTTGTTCAGGGAATAATCGCCATATCGGGCCCGTTATTCCCCAAGGCGGCTGATCCGGCACGGGTCCTGCGATCGAGGCCCGAACAACGAATAGGCATATGCTGACGACAGTCGCTGATACGTATCTCGCCGAACCCCGGGCGTCGACGGAGGCTTACCGCCGCGCCGCGCGCCATTCCGCGCGCGTGCGCACCCTCAAGATCGCCCTACCGGTGCTTGGGCTGCTGATCGCCGGCATCTTCGCCGTCGTTTCGATCGTCAGCACCTACCTGCCCGACGAACTCGATGTCGAAAGCGCGACGATCGAGGACGGCAAGGTGGTGATGAAGAACCCGGCCATCTCGGGGCGCAACCGGGACGGCATCAGCTATTCGATGCGGGCCGACCGGGCCCTGCAGGACATGAAGAACCCCGACATCATCCAGCTCGAAAACATTCGCGCCAAGATGCCGGTCAACGAAAATCTGATGGCCCAGGTCGATGCCGTCACCGGCATCTATGACCGCGGCCGTAACGTCCTCGACATGACCGCGCCCTTCACCATCAGCCTCAACACCGGCCTGGAGGCCGCTTTCCGCGACGCGCATCTGGACATCAACGGCGGCCGGATGGCCACTCAGCAGCCGGTCACCATCCAGTCGAAGGAAGCTTCGATTGTTGCGCAGTCGCTGCGAATGACGGATAAAGGGCAGACCGTCGTCTTTGAGGGAGACGTCGTCGTCAATGTCGATCCCGCCGCCATCCGCAACAGAGAGAAGTAGGGCCACGATGTCCGCATTTTCTGAACCCGCGCAAAGACATGCCATTCTCCCGCTTCTCGCCGCCGGCCTCGTCCTGGCCGCGAGCGCAGCAACAGCGCAGGAAACCACGAGCCAGCTGAAGGGGCTTCAGCTGTCCAACGATAAGCCGATCCAGATCCAGAGCGACAGGCTGGAGATCCAGCAGCAGTCGAATACCGCCCAGTTCTCCGGCAACGTCAAGGTCGTGCAGGGCACCACGACGTTGCAGGCCGGCAGCATGGTTGTGCACTACACCGCCCAGGGCGGCGGCTCCATTTCCAGCGGTGACGCGGACATCGAAAAGATCGATGTGGCCGACAAGGTCTTCCTGCAGTCGGGCACCCAGGAGGCGACCGCCGATACCGGCACGTTCAACCTGGTCGACCAGGTCTTCGTGCTGAAGGGCGACAAGGTGGTGCTGTCGGAGGGCAAGAACGTCTTCGTCGGCTGCCAGCTGACCGTCCTGATGAAAACCGGCGAGGCCAAGCTCGACGCCTGCGGCGGCCGCGTGATGATCCAGCTCGACCCGAAGTCCCGCAAACCGACGAACCCACGCCCGTGACACTTGTATCGCTGCCCCGCATGACGCGCCGAGCAAAGAAGCCTGCGCCCGAGGCTGTCCGCACCCTCGACGCCTCGCGCTATGAAGGCACGCTGATCGCCCGCAACCTGACCAAGACCTATGGGGGACGGCGGGTCGTCGACGGCGTGTCGCTCGTCGTGCGGCGGGGCGAGGCGGTCGGGCTGCTCGGGCCAAACGGCGCCGGCAAGACCACCTGCTTCTACATGATCACCGGGCTGGTGCCGGTCGTCGAAGGCACGATCGAGCTGAACGGCAACGACGTGACGACCATGCCGATGTACCGTCGGGCCCGTCTGGGCGTCGGCTACCTGCCGCAGGAGGCCTCGATCTTCCGCGGACTGAGCGTCGAGCAGAACATCCGCGCCGTGCTCGAAGTGCACGACCGGGACAAGACGCGCCGCGAGCGCAAGCTCGACAGCCTCCTCGACGAGTTCTCGATCTCACACCTGCGCAAATCGGCGGCGATCGCCCTGTCCGGTGGCGAGCGGCGGCGGCTCGAAATCGCCCGCGCACTGGCCACCGACCCGACCTTCATGCTGCTCGACGAACCCTTCGCAGGCGTCGATCCGATCTCGGTTTCCGACATTCAGGCGCTGGTGCGGCACCTGACCTCGCGCGGCATCGGCGTGTTGATCACCGACCACAACGTGCGCGAGACGCTGGGGCTGATAGACCGCGCCTACATCATCCATGCCGGCGAGGTGCTGACCCACGGCCGCGCCAACGACATCGTCTCCAATCCCGACGTGCGGCGCCTCTATCTCGGCGACAATTTCAGCCTCTAGCGGCAAGGACGTCACGGCGGCGGCGAATTTGACCGCCTTGCGATGCGGTCGCTTGACCCGGCACGACAAACAAGCAATTTTTGGACCAGTCCGAATGCCGGGCCGGCGGCATGCCGCGTCAACGCCGGTTCACGCCAGCGGCAAGCCTCCTGCAAATCCCGCCATCCCCGGCAAATCCAACGGCCTGTGGCGTCCTGATCGACCGGGACGGCATGCGGCGGCGTAGAGGAGTTTGAGCGTCCGCATGGCACTCGCAGCCAGCCTTCTTCTGCGGCAAAGCCAGTCCCTGGTGATGACGCCGCAACTGATGCAGTCGATCCAGCTGCTGCAGATGACCCATCTGGAACTGATGCAGTTCATCGAAAACGAGGTGGAGAAAAACCCTCTCCTCGAACTCGTCGCCGGCGAGGACACAGGGCGCGGGGGCGACGACGCCCGCTCGACGGGGGAGGATTACTACGCCGTCAATGAGGAGCGTCCCGTCGAGGGCAAAGCATCTGGAGACGGCGGGGCCGGCGACCTCTACGACACGGCGACTGCCGGCAGCGCCGGCACCATGACGGAATCGTTCGATGCCAGCCTGGAAAACGTCTTTCCCGACGATGCCGGGCCGCGCGCTGCGGACGCGCCGGAACTGCTGGGGCAGTGGAAATCGATGCCGGGGGCGGCCGACGGGGCCGGCTACGATCTGGAGGACTACGTTTCGGCCCCGATGTCGCTGCGCGACCATCTCGCCGCCCAGGTTCCGTTCGCGCTCGCCTCCCCGGTCGATCGGCTGATCGCCGCCCACCTGATCGACCAGCTCGACGAGGCCGGCTATCTGCCTGCCGAGCTGCAGGCGATCGCGCAACACTTGGCCAAGCCGATCGGCGAGGTCGAGCGAGTGCTCGGTACGCTGCAGGAGCTGGATCCGCCCGGCGTCTTCGCCCGCTCGCTCGCGGAGTGCCTGGCGATCCAGCTTCGCGCCCGCGACCGATTCGACCCGGCCATGGCGGCGCTGGTCGGCAATCTCGAACTCCTGGCGCGCCGCGACTTCCAGACGCTGAGGAAGCTCTGCGGCGTTGACGAGGAGGACCTCGTCGACATGCTGGCGGAAATCCGCAAGCTCGACCCCAAGCCGGGCGCCCGCTTCCAGCCCGGCCCGTCGGAAGCCGTCGTACCCGACGTCGTCGTGCGGGCAGCGCCCGACGGCAGCTGGCTCGTCGAACTCAACCCCGAGGCACTGCCGCGCGTGCTGGTGAACAACGACTACTACGCCGCCGTCTCGCGACACGCCGGGCGGACCGGGGAGAATCAGGCGTTCCTGAGCGAGTGCCTGCAGAACGCCAACTGGCTGACCCGCAGCCTCGACCAGCGGGCCAAAACCATCATGAAGGTGGCAAGCGAGATCGTCCGCCGCCAGGACGCCTTTCTCCTCCATGGCATCGACCATCTGCGGCCGCTGAACCTCAAGACCGTGGCCGATGCCATCAATATGCACGAATCGACCGTCAGCCGCGTCACGTCCAACAAGTACATGCTGACGCCGCGCGGCCTTTTCGAGCTGAAATACTTCTTCACGGTCTCGATCGGCGCGACCGCCGGAGGGGACGGCCACTCGGCCGAATCCGTCCGCCATCGGATCCGCGCCCTGATCGCCCTCGAGGCGCCCGAAGCGGTGTTGTCGGACGACGACATCGTCGACATCCTGAACAAGGGCGGCGTCGAGATCGCCCGCCGGACCGTTGCGAAATACCGCGAAGCGATGAACATCCCCTCCTCCGTCCAACGCCGCCGCGAAAAGCGGGCCCTGGCCAAGGCGACCGGCTTCAAGGCCGGGGAACCAAGCCCTGGCCAAAACGTTAGCAGCACGACTATCGATGGCGCTGTTGACTTGCCCTCAGGGACAGGCTAGATGCCCGCCCCAATTCAGGGGTATTAAGAACCGGCTCCAAGTATCCCCGTTTTCCTCCCCCGGCAGGACGCACGAAGGAGCGCTGCCAGCGCGAAGTGCTTGGATGAAGGGGTTGGTTGGAATAGACTGTCACGCGCAGATCACATTGAGAGAGGAAACTCCATGAGTGTGCGTGTCTCCGGCAAACATATGGAAATTGGCGACGCGTTCCGGTTGCGAATCGAAGAGCAGATCGGGGCGTCGGTAACCAAGTATTTCGATGGAGGATTTTCGAGCCAGGTCACCGTGGAAAAGTCCGGTCCGCGATTCAGCGCCGACTGCAAGGTTCACCTCGACACTGGTGCCGCCCTGCAGGCCACCGGCGAGGCGAACGACCCGATCCTGGCCTTCGACGCGGCTTCGGAGCGGATCGAAAAACGCCTTCGCCGGTACAAGCGCAGACTGAAGGACCATCACAACGGCAACGGCCAGGACACGTATGCGGAAGTCGCATACACCGTCATGGATTCCTTTCCGGATGAGGACGAACTCCCCGAGAACTACGCTCCGACCATCATTGCGGAGAGCACCAAGAAGCTCGAGACCATGTCGGTCGCGAGCGCCGTCATGGCTCTGGATATGACCGACGAGCCGGTTCTACTCTTCCGCAGTGTCGACCAGGAGCAGCTCAACATCGTCTATCGGCGTAATGACGGCAATATTGGCTGGATAGATGCAGCCAGTATTAAAGGCTAAAGTGGGGAGGAAGCGATCCGGGCTGGGCGCTTCCTGCTTCGTTCCTTCACTGCGGCTCACGAGGACAGAAGAATGGCATTGGCAGGTTTGCTGCAGCAGAGTGCGATTATTCCGGCGATGAAGGCCAACTCGAAGAAGCAGTTGCTTCAGGAGCTGGCGATAAAGGCGGCAAAAATCACCGGACTTCCCGAACGGGAGATTTTCGACGTCATCCTCCAGCGGGAGCGACTCGGATCGACCGGGGTTGGAAACGGAATCGCCATCCCGCACGGAAAGCTCAAGGATCTTGCGCAGATCACCGGAGTGTTCGCCCGTCTTGAAGCGCCGGTGGACTTCGAGGCGCTGGACGATCAGCCCGTCGATCTCGTCTTCCTTCTGCTGGCTCCCGAGGGGGCCGGCGCCGACCACCTGAAGGCCCTTTCGCGCATCGCCCGGGTGCTGCGTGATCCGACCATGGTGGCCAAGCTGCGCGCCTCGGATTCGGCGACGGCGATCTACGCCTGCCTCAGCGAAGAACAGGCCAACGCCGCCTGACATTGCGGCCGGGCACGGCGCGCGGCCTCGCCCCTTCACGCATAGCTGCCGGGGGCCAGGCTGCTTCGCCGGACATCGGCACAAGCGACTGGAACAGCCGGCCACACGCAGCGGGTTTGCTCTCTGGAGCAGCCGATCCGGCGAGCTGCCGGCGCGCCGAAGTCCCTTCCCTTTTCGCGTCTCTCATGCCGTGATCGCCAGGTAATGGCGGTAGCGGCCATAGTGGTTGACGATGTCGGCAATGACCTGGTCGAGATCGTAGCCGTAGATGTCGTAGCCGCGGCTGCCCTGGGCGAGGAACACCTCGGCGCGATAATAGCGGTTGCGTCCGCCCTCCTTGCGGGAAGCGTCGGTGACGACGAAAGCCGGAATCGGCTTGCTGACGGGGCGGACCTCATAGACGAAGGGCGGCACCGTCTCGCCATGGCTGATGACGAAGCGCAGGCCGTCCGAGGTCTTTTCGATGCCGGCGTCGATGTGCTCGGGCTTCTCCAGTTCGCGCGCCACGCTTTCGAAGGCCTTGGCCACGGTCGTGGCGATGAACCGTTCCACCTGGAGCCTGCCGGGGTGGTCGATGATGGCGCTAATGCGCCGCCGCCAGAATCGCGCCGCCTCGTGCGGCACCATCGGCGCCGCCGGCAGGCTGGCGCTGGTCGTCAGCGCCACCTCGTCGCTCAACGCCTTCCAGATGCCGTAGCACATCAGCACCATGAGCACGGCAAGCGGCAGAGCCGCGATCACCGCTGCCATCTGCACGGCGCCCAGCCCGCCGGCCAGCAACAGGCAGGCAGCGACCCCGCCGCAGACGAGCGACCAGAACACCCGGAGCCACAGCACCGGCTCCTCGTTCCCTTGCGAGGTTATCATGGCGATCACCAGCGCGCCGGCGTCGGAGGCGGTGACGAAATAGACCGCAACCAGCAGGCCCGTGAGCCAGGCGAGGAAGCTTGACCAGGGCAGGTACTCGAAGACGGTGAACAGCGCGATCGGCATGTTTCCCGCCACGGTCGTGGCGATCTGGCCGTTCGCCTCGTGGATGTCGAGCCAGATAGCGACGTCGCCGAAGACCGTGAACCAGATGAAACTGAAGCCCGCCGGGGCGAAGAGCACGCCCAGCAGGAACTGGCGGATGGTGCGCCCGCGCGAGATGCGGGCAATGAACAGACCGACGAAGGGCGACCAGGAAATCCACCAGCCCCAATAGAACAACGTCCAGGTGCCCACCCATTCCGTCGGCTCGTAGGCATAGATGTGAAAGGTGCGCCCAATGAAGCCGTTCAGGTAGAGGCCGATGTTCTCAACGAACGCCTGCAGCAGGAAGCGCGTCGGCCCGAGCGCCAAAATCAGGAACATCAGGATGAAGGAGACGATGATGATCATCTCGCTAAGCCGGCGAATGCCGTTGTCGAGCCCGGTCGCGACCGTAACGGTCGCAAGCCCGGTGACGATCCCGATCAGCACGAGCTGGGTTGGAAGGTTCTGCGCCAGGCCGAACAGGTAGGCGCCGGTGGCGTTGAGCTGGGCGACCCCCAGGCCAAGCGACGTGGCAAGTCCCGCCAGCGTGCCGACCACGGCGAAGATGTCGATGACGTCGCCGATCGCCCCGTTGATCCGGTCCCCCAGCAAAGGACGGAAGGCCGAGCGTATCACCAGCGGTTCGTCCTTGCGGTAGCCGAAATAGGCGAGCGCCAGCCCCATCACGGCGTAGATCGCCCAGGCGTGCACGCCCCAATGAAAGAAGGTCACTTCCATCGCATCACGCGCGGCCTGCGGGGTGCGGGGTGCAGCATCCGGCGGCGCGCTGAAATGCATGATCGGCTCTGCGACGCCGTAGAAGACGATGCCGATGCCCATGCCGGCGCTGAACAGCATTGCCACCCAGGTGCCGTAGCTGTAATCCGGCTCCGCTTCGTCGGGGCCGAGCTTGATCCGGCCAAGCGGGCTGATGGCAAGCACCAGCAGGAAGATGACGAAGCCGCCGACGGCAAGCATGTAGAACCAGCCAGCCTCGGCAATGATCCAGTCGTTGGCGTGCTTGAATACGGCGGCAGCCGCATCGGGTGCGGCGGAGGCAAATATGATGAGACCCAGCGAGATGATCGCCGAGCCGTAGAAAGAGATGGGCGAGATCCCGGTGAGCGGCTGCTTCATTCCAGACCTCCCTTTCCGCTGCCATTCGGCAACGCGCGGATCGCGCCAGAGGGTAACCCCGGAAGCTCCTCCAGAACAGCCTTTCGTTTTGCCCTGGCGCACGGATCGGCTTACACGCCCCTTCCGCGATCCGTTGCGACACCTCCGGAAAACGAAAAGCCCGGCGCCATCGCGCCGGGCTGTCATCACGTTCCAGCCGAAGAGCCGGCCGTCAGGCCTGCTCGGGCTGGTCGCCGCCGTTGGCCGGCGCCTTCGGGCCGCCCTTTGAGACGCCGACCATGGCCGGGCGCAGCACGCGCTCACCGATGACGTAGCCGTCCTGCACCACCTGCAGGACCGTGCCGTTCGGCACCTCGGCGTTCGGGATCTCGAACATCGCCTGGTGGAAATGCGGGTCGAACCTCTCGCCGATCGGCTCGAGCTTGCGCACGCCATGGCGCTCCAGCGCCGCCAGCATCGAGCGCTCGGTCATCTCGACGCCCTCGATCAAGGCGGTGAACCCGGCTCCGCCGGCTTCGCGCGCCTCGGCCGGTATCGCCTCCAGCCCGCGACGCAGGTTGTCGGACACCCCCAGCATGTCGCGCGCAAAGCCCGCGATGGAGTAGGACTTGGCGTCCTTGATGTCGCGCTCGGTGCGGCGGCGCAGATTGTCCATGTCGGCAGCGAGCCTCAGATATTTGTCGCGCAGCTCGGCGTTCTCCGTCTTCAGTGCTTCAAGCGGATCGGCATCCGCCTGGGGCTGCGCGGCGGCTTCGCTGTTTTCGGGCGACACAGCGGCGGGCTCGGGCTCGTCACCTGGGGCGTCGGGTGCATGCTTGCTGGTATCGTCGGTCATTGGTTTCTCCGGATTGAGAAAACGAGCGCCGGCCCGGGACCGCTCTGTCGCGCCGCCGGGCCATGCGCGGGGTTAAAGTGCCAGAGCGACAGGCGCCCGTGTTGTTCCCGGCTGCCGCGCCCTGGAGGGTACGCATCGGCAGAGGGAGTTGAGGCCGATATCGAGCTTCGGACTGAAAAAATCAAGGCTTGATCGGCGTTCGCAGCCAAGTCCGTCGGCTCGCGTCAACGGGAAAGCTGGGACATCAGCTGGGCCGTATAGTCGACCATCGGCACGATCCGCGAATAGTTCAGCCGCGTCGGCCCGATCACGCCGACCGCGCCGACGATCCGCTCGTCGCTGTCACGGTAAGGGGCCACGATCAGCGACGAGCCGGAAAGCGAGAACAACTTGTTCTCCGACCCGATGAAGATGCGCACGCCCGGACCGGTCTCGGCAAGGTTGAGAAGCTCGATCAGGCTTTCCTTCTTTTCCAGATCGTCGAACAGCATCCTGAGCCGTTCGACGTCGTCGGAACCGGCAACGCCTTCCAGCAGGTTGGCGCGGCCGCGCACGATCAGCCGCGTCGGCCTGGCCTCGTCCGCCCCGCCCGACCAGACGGCGAGCCCGCGCTCGACCAGGTCCTGCGACAGCTGGTCCAGTTCCCGGCGCACGTCGTGGCGCAGCCGTTCCAATTGGGTGCGGGCTTCGCCGATCGTGTTGCCGGCGAGATGGGCGTTGAGGAAATTTGCCGCCTCCGTCAGCTGCGAATTCGTCGTCCCGACCGGCAGTTCGATGATGCGGTTTTCCACCTGATCATGCTCGCCGACCAGCACCACCAGTGCCTTCGTCGGTTCGAGCCGGATGAACTCGACGTGCTTGAGCACGGAGTCGCTCTTCGCCGTGATGACGATGCCGGCGCCGCGGGACATGCCCGACAGCATCTGGCTCGCCTCGCTCATCATCGTCTCGACGCCCTGACCATGCGAGGGGCGATGCACGTGCCGGGCAATCGAGGCCCGATCCTCCTCGGAGATGCTGCCCACCTGCATGAAGGCGTCGACGAAGAAGCGCAGTCCCAACTGGGTCGGCAGCCGGCCGGCGCTGACATGCGGCGAATAGATCAGCCCCAGCGCCTCGAGGTCGCTCATGACGTTGCGTACCGACGCCGGCGACAGCGACATGGGCAGGATGCGGGACAGGCTGCGCGACCCCAACGGCTCCCCGTGCTGCAGGTAGCTCTCGACGATCCGGCGGAAGATCTCGCCGGAACGCTCGTCCAGCGCCTTGTGGATTTCTGTCTCCGTACGGTTCTTCAATGCCATGCCCGCCAAACGCATCCTTTCATGCAGGACTATAGTTATCCTGCGGCCCAGCGCCAATAGGCCGGTTGATTTTCCAGCAGATCGGCCATTCGGCAATTTCCTCGCGGGGCGAACTCGTCTAGAAGCATGGGCGAAACGTTCAAGGCGAGTTACGGAGTTCGCGATGCGGCCGTCAGGCAGAAAAACCGACCAGATGCGCAAGGTCACCTTCGAGCGCAATGTCTCGAAGCACGCAGAGGGCTCCTGCGTCGTCAAGTTCGGCGATACCCATGTGCTGTGCACGGCGAGCCTCGAAGAGAAGACGCCGCCGTGGCTGAGAAACAGCGGCAAGGGCTGGGTCACGGCCGAGTACGGCATGCTGCCGCGCGCCACCGGCGAGCGGATGAAGCGCGAGGCGGCGGCCGGCAAGCAGGGCGGCCGCACCCAGGAGATCCAGCGACTGATCGGCCGTTCGCTGCGCGCCGTCGTCGACCTGACGGCGCTCGGCGAGAAGCAGATCACCATCGACTGCGACGTCCTGCAGGCCGATGGCGGCACCCGCACCGCCGCCATCACCGGCGCCTGGATCGCGCTCCACGACTGCCTGAGGTGGATGGAGGCCCGCGGCATGGTCAAGGTCGAGAAGGTCCTGAAGGACCATGTCGCCGCGATCTCCTGCGGCATCTTCGCCAGCCAGTCGGTGATCGACCTCGATTATCTCGAGGATTCTGCCGCCGAGACGGACGCCAATTTCGTCATGACCGGGTCTGGCGGCATCGTCGAGATCCAGGGCACCGCCGAGGGCAAGCCGTTCACCGAGGAAGAGTTTGCCGGACTGATGGCGCTCGCCCGCACCGGCATCGCCGAACTGGTGGAAATGCAGAAGCAGGCCATCGCCTGAAATTTGCCCCCTCGCCGGCTTCTTTACCGCCGGCGAGACTTAATCCCTACATGGCGTCGGCCACGCCGGGACGCCCCTTGCATCGAGCGGGCCGGCGGCCAATATGGGTGGCCCATGCCGGCCTAAAGCGACCGGCCGAGGGGGCGAGCGGCCGAGGGCGCGATATGGAAACCGCAAAGCTGGAAGGCATCCTCGAAACCGCCCTCTACGCCGAAGACCTTAACGCGGCGGAAGCCTTCTATGGCGGCCTGCTCGGCCTCGAGAAGATCAGTCGCCATGGCGGGCGTCACGTCTTCTACCGCTGCGGTCCGGGCGTGCTGCTGATCTTCAATCCCAAGGAGACAGCCGTGCCGCCGCCGCCGCATGCGCTGCCGGTTCCGGTGCACGGCACGACCGGCCCCGGCCACGCCTGCTTTCGCGTCTCAGCCAGCGCGCTTGATTTCTGGGCGGAAAAGCTCAAAGAAGCGGGCATCGCCATCGAAGCGGATTTCCGCTGGCCGACCGGCGCCCGATCCATCTATTTCCGCGACCCCGCCGGAAACAGCCTCGAATGCGCCGAACCCGCCCTTTGGGGGCTGACCTGACAGGACAACACATGCGCAAGCTCGATACCCGGACCATCGTCGTCGCCAGCCACAATGCCGGCAAGATCCGCGAGATTCAGGATCTGATCGGCCCGCTCGGCTTCGAAGCGAAGTCCGCCGCCGACCTGAACTTTGCCGAACCCGATGAGACCGGCACCACCTTCGAGGAGAATGCCGCGATCAAGGCGCTGGCGTCCGCAAGGGCCGCCGGCCTGCCGGCGCTGTCGGACGACTCCGGCCTGGTGATCGACGCGCTCGACGGCGCCCCCGGCGTCTACACCGCCAACTGGGCGGAGAAGGAAGACGGCAGCCGCGACTTCTCCATGGCGATGGAGAAGGTTGAACGGGCGCTTGCGGAAAAAGGTGCCGCCACCCCGGCGGACCGCGCCGCCCGGTTCGTCTCCGTCCTCTGCCTCGCCTGGCCGGACGGTCACGCCGAGTTCTTCCGCGGCGAGATCGAGGGCACCGTCGTCTGGCCGCCGCGCGGTACCCAGGGCTTCGGCTACGATCCGGTGTTTCAGCCGGAGAAGCATGACGTCACCTTCGGCGAGATGAGTGCCGAGCAGAAGCACGGCTGGAAGCCGGGCCAGGCCGAAGCACTGTCGCACCGCGCCCGCGCCTTCAAGCGCTTCGTTGAAACCTGCCTGGAAGCGTGAGACGGCGATGACGGCGGTCACCCCCTTCGCACCGCGCCAACCGATCGGCGGCGATCCTTTCGATCCCGGCTTCGGCGTCTATGTGCATTGGCCGTTCTGTGCCGCCAAATGCCCCTATTGCGACTTCAACAGCCATGTCCGCCACCAGGCGGTCGACCAGGAGCGCTTCGTCGCCGCCTTCCTGAAGGAGATGGCGACCATGCGCGCGCTATCGGGCCCGCGCACCGTCACCAGCATCTTCATGGGCGGCGGCACGCCGTCGTTGATGGCGCCTTCGACCGTCGATGCGATCCTGTCGGGGATCGCCCGTCATTGGCATGTGCCCGACGGCATCGAGATCACCATGGAGGCCAATCCCTCCAGCGTCGAGGCGGAGCGCTTCCGCGGCTATCGCGCCGCCGGCGTCAACCGCGTCTCGCTCGGCGTCCAGGCGCTGAACGACCGCGACCTCAAATTCCTCGGCCGCCTGCACGACGTCGCGGACGCGCTGAAGGCGATCCGCCTTGCCCGCGAGATTTTTCCGCGCATGTCCTTCGACCTGATCTATGCCCGGCCCGACCAGACGGTGGCCGAGTGGGACGCCGAACTGCGCCAGGCGGTTTCCTATGCCGTCGACCACCTCTCGCTCTACCAGTTGACCATCGAGGAAGGCACCGCCTTTCACGGCCTGCAAAAAGCCGGCAAGCTGGTCGTTCCCGACGGCGAGCAATCGGCGATCCTCTATGAGGCGACGCAGGAAATCACCGCCCGCGAGGGCCTGCCGGCCTATGAGGTCTCCAACCACGCCCGCCCCGGCGCCGAAAGCCGCCACAACCTCACCTATTGGCGCTACGGCGACTATGCCGGCATCGGCCCGGGCGCCCATGGCCGTCTCTCAACGCAGGGAGCGAAGATCGCCACCGCCACCGAACGCCACCCGGAGACCTGGCTCATGCAGGTCGAGGAGAACGGTCACGGCATGGTCGAGCAGACGGTGCTGGAAATGGAGGAGCAGGCGGATGAGCTGCTGCTGATGGGCCTGCGCCTGACCGAGGGCGTCGACCTCGCCCGCTGGCAGTCGCTTTCCGGCCGCGGCCCGGATCCCGACCGCGAGCAGTTCCTGATCGATCACGGCTTCATCGAGCGCCTCGGCAATTCGCGGCTGCGCTGCACGCCTTCCGGCATGCTGATCCTCGACGCGGTGGTGGCCGACCTCGCCTGCTGACTGGGGTTGTCCTCAACGCCCGACCGTCGCGACTTCCACCAGCCCAGCGCTCCAATAAAAATCCGGCTAAGCTTCGGCCAAGAAGTGCCAGCCTCGTGCAGCGGGCAAACGAGAGCTGGGTGCCGACAGCGCCACCACGCAGTTGACGTGCGTGATTAAAATCGCCGGCGACCGCGCGGGGTTTCGAAAGCACCATATTTCCGATGAGAGCGGGAAGCGCCCGAGACGATGCTCGCCGGCGCCATCTTGGCGCAGAAGCATGACGGCCGGCTGCCCGGATTTACGCGCCGCTCGCATCATCATAGCTGGCTACGCAATCATCGCCTGGGCAAAAAGAAGCCCGGGGTCTCGTACTCCCCGGGCTCAAGGGCCGCATCTCCTGGCGGGTTCGCCGATGCTATTCGTTGATCAGTCGCTTGAGCAGCTCGATCTCGTGGCTGAGCTTGGTGTCGGAGGCGATCAGGTCCTCGATCTTGCGCACCGCGTGCAGCACGGTCGTGTGGTCGCGGCCGCCGAACCGCCGGCCGATCTCCGGGAAGGAGCGCGGCGTCAGCGTCTTGGACAGGTACATGGCGATCTGCCGCGGCATGACGACGACGCGGGTGCGCCGGCTCGACACCAGCTCCTGCCGCGAGACGTTGTAGTGCTTGGCGACGACCCGCTGGATGTCCTCGATGCGCACGCGGCGCGGCTCGCCGGCGGCGACCAGATGCGCCAGCAACTCGTCGACGCGTTCGACCGTGAGCTGGGGCTCGAAGGTGCGGCGGAAAAGCAGCTGGTTGAAGGCACCCTCAAGCTCGCGGCCGCTCGCGGTGATGTTGCGGGCAACGTGGCTGAGGATCTCGGCCGGGATATCCAGGGAGGCGTCCTCCTGGCGGGCCAGTTCGAGACGGCGCTTGAGCATTTCGAGGCGCATCTCATAGTCCGGCGCCTCCATCTCGATGGCGACGCCGCCTTGCAGGCGGGAGCGGACGCGGGGATCCAGCGATTCCAGCTCCCAGGGCGCCCGGTCGGCCGCGACCACCACCTGCTTGGCGGAATCGAGCAGCATGTTGAGCAGATGGCAGAACTCGTTCTGGATCGAGTTGCCCTGCAGGAACTGCATGTCGTCGATGACCAGGAGGTCGATGTTGCGCAGCGTCTCCTTGAGCGACAGCGCGTCATTGTCGCGGATCGCGGTCGCGAAGCGCCACATGAAATACTCGGCCGTGAGGTAGACGACGCGCGGGCTGCGGGCGCTGGACAGCGCCGCGTTGGCGATCGCCTGCAGAAGATGCGTCTTGCCAAGGCCGACGGTTGAATGAAGGAACAGCGGGTTGAAACGCACCGCGCCGGCACCGGCTTCGGCGATCGTCTTGGCGGCGGCGAGCGCAACCCGGTTGGACGACCCCTCGACGAAACTTTCGAACGTGTAGCGCGGGTCGAGCGGCGAGCCGAACAACGGACCCTGGGCGGGCTGGCGCTGCGGCGCCGCCTGCGGGGTGACGCCGGCGACGGCCTGGCCGATCGGCTGCGGACCGGCGGGGCGGCGCGGCTGGGATGCCGCAGCGGTCGCGGCGACCGCAACGGTCTCCTCGACGCGCGGACCGCCGCTGCGGGCTGCCGAGCGCACCAGGATCTCCACCTTGAGGATCTCCGGGTCTTCCTGCTGGAAGAGCGAGGTGATCAGGTCGAGATAGCGGTTGTTGATCCAGGACTTGAGGAAGGTCGTCGGCACCGAGAGCCGGACGACGCTTTTGGAATGGGAGTGCAGCTTGAGCCGCCCGAACCAGCTTGCATAGACGTCCTGGCCGACTTGCGCCTTCAGACGTGCGCTGACCCGATCAAAAAGGACGTCATGCTTGGTATCGGTCGTGTCCCCTGGCTTGTCGCTTGTCTCTGCGATCGCTTTGAGTGCATCGTCCCCATTGCCGAATGCACCAACAGACGTGGCCGTGTTCGCTTGCATTTTGCCGCCTTTCAAGTTCAGTCGCTGCACCGGCAGGTCATGCCGGCACCGTTTGCATTGCCCCCTACGCGCGCTGCCGGAGCCATCGGCGGCGCGGTGTCGGATTTGCCGGTCGCCTCGCCCCCACGAACGCGACCCGCATTTCGGACCCGTAGGCGCTCGGCTTCTGCCGTCGCGCCTGCCTGTCCTTCCCGCCGATGCGCAACTCCTCGTATAGACGCGCAGGCGGGCATTCCCTCATCTGGCAGTTTGCTGCTGCCGTCCTCGCGGCAACACCGGACCTCGTCGACGGCAAGGGATACCGCTCCGGCCAAGCCTTGCGGCGGCCGGTCGACTGCTTCCGGTGTCAGATGAGGCGGAGCTATGCACTCCGCTACAGGGTCGAACCACTTCGCACCACCCGCTCCGGCAGTGTTCTGCAATTCGTCTACACGTATTGTGTGTCCCCTGTGGAAGGCATTTAGGCAGGATCAAACGGCAAGATCAATGGCCAATTTTACGCAATATTAAGCCGCAACCGTTGACTCCGAAGCCGCAATTTGACTCAGACGGCGGCCTCCGGCGAAGAATCTGTTACGAATCAATGGCTTTCTGTTGGAGGCCGTTTTCAGGGGCACGCGAATCGCAAAGAATAATAATTTTCTTGACTCGCAGCGCGCCTCAATTGCCCCCACCGAAGGCGGCGATCCTGCCGCCATCCTCCCACAAGCGTTTGTTTTTATTAGCTTTATTGTGTCACACGGACAACAATGCCGAAGCTTTGCGCGTTAACCATAACGGCGACAAAAAGGCAAAGAAAAAGCCCGGCGAAACCGCCGAGCTCTCTTAAAAACGCATAGCTTGTCGCAAATATCAGGCGGACAGCGCCTTCACGCGGCTCGCGAGTCGCGACACCTTGCGGGACGCCGTATTGGCGTGGAGCACGCCCTTGGTGGCGGCGCGCATCAGTTCCGGCTGGGCTGCCTTCAGGGCGGCGGCGGCGGCGGTTGCATCACCGGAGGCGATCGCCTCTTCCACCTTGCGTACGAAGGTGCGGACGCGCGAGCGGCGAGACTTGTTGATTGCAGTGCGGCGAGCGATCTTGCGGGTCGCCTTTTTCGCCGAAGTCGTATTGGCCATGGATGCCTCTCTTCAGAAACCGGACACGAACTCCGCCTTCGCCGTGCCGGGTCACTGCGACCTGTCATCCAAGCAAT
Source organism: Mycoplana dimorpha (assembly GCF_003046475.1). Classification (GTDB taxonomy): domain Bacteria; phylum Pseudomonadota; class Alphaproteobacteria; order Rhizobiales; family Rhizobiaceae; genus Mycoplana; species Mycoplana dimorpha. The sequence continues at coordinate 395,911 of NZ_PZZZ01000002.1, read as the reverse complement.
TCGGGAGCAATCTCGGAAAACCTTGATGAGGCTTTCCAAACTGTGGCCGGCGTATAGCGGGAATTGCGGGGCCCGTCAACGCGGAATGTGAAGAATCCGGCAGCGAAATCCGGCGCGAACGATTCAGAATGCGGGGCTTTGCCCCTGCCGCCCCGGGATGCGCCTGGTTCTCATGGCTCAAGAATTGCCGAGTGCGCTTCAGGTGATGAATTCGCCTTATCCGCGTGCCGCACCCGCCCTGCGGGGAACCCTCCGCCTCCGCTTTGACGGCAAGCCGGGCCCACCCGTTCTTGCGTGGCGATCCACGCCCCTACTTCTGGCAGACCGTGCACTGGAACGTCGAACGGCCGGCCTGGACGATGCGGCCGATGGTACCGCGGCAGCCTGGCGTGCGGCAGGCCTCCCCTTCCCGATCGTAGACGGAAAACGAATGCTGGAAATAGCCGAGCGAGCCGTCGGCGCGGATGTGGTCGCGCAGGGTCGAACCGCCCGCCTCGATTGCCTCGGCGATCACAGCGCGGATTGCCTCCGTCAGCGCCAGAAGCTCCTTGCGCGGCTTGCCCGCCGCCGTCACCAGGCTACCCGCCGGCCGCTCCGGGGCAAGGTGCGCCCGCCACAACGCCTCGCACACATAGATGTTGCCGAGCCCGGCGATCGTCTTCTGGTCGAGCAGCGCCGTCTTGAGAGGCTGGCTCTTGCCGCGGAAGCGTGCCGCCAGATAGGCGGCATCGAGCGCGTTGCCGGTCGGCTCCTCGCCGAGGTCGCGCAGATAGGGATGGTCGGCCAGCGCCTCGCGCCGGGCCAGGTCCATAAAGCCGAAGCGACGCGGATCGTTATAGATGACACGCTTGCGCCCGCCTTCCGTGTCGAGATGCAGGACCACATGGTCGTGCCGCTCGTCCTTGCCTCGCGGGTGGTGGAAATCGCCGGGCACCTCCGCCGCCGTGCCGTCAACGACGCGGAAAGAGCCGGACATGCCGAGATGGGCGATGACGACGTCGCCGCCTTCGAGGTCGATCAGCAGGTATTTCGCACGCCGCCCGAGCGACAGCACCTTCTGCCCGCACAGCAGTTCGGCGAAACGGGCGGGAAAGGGAAAGCGCAGGTCGGGCCGGCGGAGCTCGGCCCGGGCGATCACCGCCCCCTCCATCACCGGTGCCAGGCCGCGCCTGACCGTTTCCACTTCCGGCAGTTCCGGCATTGCCAACTCCTTGGGAGATTTAACCGTGCGGCGCATTTGCCGCGGCTGCGCAATTCCCTATCGCCGATCTTTATCCTATATACCAGCGCGACGATGCCGCAGCCCGAAACGGGCCTTTCGCGGCAATCCCGGCACCCGGTCCGTTCGGCCGAGGCGCCCCAGGTGGAGACAGGCATGAGCGATCGGGAACGAACCGCGGCGGATGGCGGCATGGAAACCTCCTACGGCTTCCGCCAGGTGGCAGCCGGCGAAAAGCAGGCGCTCGTCAACGACGTCTTCCACAAGGTCGCCAAGCGCTACGACATCATGAATGACATCATGTCCGCCGGCCTGCACCGGGCCTGGAAGGACGCGATGATCGCCGCCCTCAACCCGCGCAAGGAGCCCGCCTACCGGGTGCTCGACGTTGCCGGCGGCACCGGCGATATCGCCTTTCGCATCGTCGAGGCGTCGGATCGGCAGGCGCATGCCACCGTGCTCGACATCAACGGCTCGATGCTCTCGGTCGGGGCCGACCGCGCTGCCAAGAAGCGGCTTTCGGCCAATCTCGACTTCGTTGAGGCCAATGCCGAGGAACTGCCATTCGAGGCCAACTCCTTCGACGCCTACACGATCGCCTTCGGCATACGCAACGTGCCGCGCATCGACGTCGCCCTGTCGGAGGCCTATCGTGTCCTGAAGCGCGGCGGCCGCCTGCTCGTGCTGGAGTTTTCCGAAGTCGAAGTTCCGCTGCTGGACCGCTTCTATGACGCCTGGTCGTTCAAGGCGATCCCGCAGTTCGGCAAGATGGTCACCGGCGAGGCCGAGCCCTACCAGTATCTGGTCGAATCCATTCGCAAGTTCCCCGACCAGCAGGATTTTGCCACGATGATCCGCACCGCCGGCTTTTCGCGCGTCAGCTTCACCAACTATACCGGCGGCATCGCGGCGCTGCATTCCGGCTGGAAGCTCTGAGGCATGCGGCATCGATCCGAGACATCGTCCGCTACACCCAGCTCTCTCGACGACCGCGGCGCGTCCGTCCGGGCGTGCAGTGGCCTTTCCGGCTCCGGTGAGCGCGCATGACCACGCCTGCCGCCTACTTCCGCCTTGTTCGCGTCGGCTGGGTGCTGGTGCGCGAGGGCGTCGTCTCGACGCTGCCGGTCCAGGAGATGCCGCCGTCGGCCCGTTTCCTCAGCAAGGTCGCCGGCCTCTTCGCCCGCCGCCGCTCCGCCAAGGAGGATCGCAGTGCCAGGCTTGCGCACGCCATCGAGCGGCTCGGGCCTTCCTACGTCAAGATGGGCCAGTTCCTCGCTACCCGCCCGGACGTCGTCGGCGTCGCCATCGCCGACGACCTGTCGGCACTGCAGGACCGCATGGCGACCTTCCCGATGGCCGAAGCCGTGGCCACGGTCGAGGCCTCGCTCGGTCGCACCGTCTCCGACCTCTATGTGAAGTTCGGCGAACCGATCGCCGCGGCCTCGATCGCCCAGGTGCACCCGGCTATCGTCCGCGATGCCGCCGGCGAGCGCCGCGTGGCCGTCAAGGTGATCCGCCCCGGCGTCCGCCAGCGCTTCGCCCACGACATCCAGGCGATGTATGCCGCCTCGCACCTGCAGGAGCGCTTCCTGCCGCAGACACGACGGCTGAAGCCGGTCGAGGTGACCCGCACCCTCGAGCAGACCACTCGCGTCGAGATGGACCTGCGCCTGGAAGCCGCCGCCATCTCCGAGCTCGCCGAGAATACCAAGGACGATCCCGGCTTTCGCGTACCGAAGGTCGACTGGGAGCGCACCGGCCGTGACGTCGTCACCATGGAGTGGATCGACGGCATCAAGATGTCCGACCTCCACGGCCTGCGCGCCGCCGGCCACGACCTCGACAAGCTCGCCGACACGCTGATCCAGTCGTTCCTGCGCCACACGCTGCGTGACGGCTTCTTCCACGCCGACATGCACCAGGGCAACCTGTTCGTCGACCCGCAAGGCCATATCGTCGCCGTCGACATGGGCATCGTCGGACGCCTCGGCAAGAAGGAGCGCCGCTTCCTCGCCGAAATCCTCTACGGCTTCATCAGCCGCGACTACGAGCGCGTGGCGAGCGTCCATTTCGAGGCGGGTTACGTGCCCTCGCACCACGACGTGGCGAGCTTCGCGCAGGCGATCCGCGCGATCGGCGAGCCGATTCACGGCCAGCCGGCCGAGACGATCTCGATGGCGAAGCTCCTGACGCTGCTCTTCGAGGTCACCGAACTCTTCGACATGGAGACGCGCACCGAACTCGTCATGCTGCAGAAGACGATGGTCGTCGTCGAGGGCGTGGCGCGGACGCTGAACCCGCGCTTCAACATGTGGAAGGCGGCGGAGCCGGTCGTCGGCGGCTGGATCCGCGACAATCTTGGTCCGAAGCGCATTCTCGCCGACCTGAAGGACGGCGCGCACGCCGCCCTTCGCCTCGCCGAAGCCGTCCCGGAGATCGCCGCGAAGACGGAAAAGTTCTCCCGCGACCTTACCGCCATGGCCGAACATGGGCTACGCTTCGACGCGGCCACGGCCGAGGCGATCGGCCGCTCCGAGGCCCGGCATGGTCGATGGGGACGGGTGGCGCTATGGGTGATCGCCGCGGCCCTCGTCTACATCGCCGCTGTGGTAAGCTAGAGATCTTCCCGGTTCGGCCGTTCTCTGCCGAAATGACAGTTGCAACCGAAAAACGAGATCATGGAATTGGACTTGCGCCTGGCCGTTGCGCGGCCGATTTTGCGGTAAAAACCGAAACTTTTCTAACGAATGCAGCAACGGATCAGCAATAAACGACGTGTATATTAGCCTCACACAATGAATGTGGGGGCCAGCGATGCGCGGTATTCTTGCAAAGAAGGTTCGGCGTCTTGTCGCCGATGAAAGCGGTAACTTCGGCATTTTAACGGCGCTCGTGCTCGTGCCGCTGTTTGCCGTCACCTCCATCGCCCTGAACCTGAGCAAGGCAACGGAGCAGTCGGGCAGGATGCAGGCCGCTCTCGATGCGGCGGCCATCGCAGCCGTCAAATCGTATGGCGAGGGCGAAGGCCAGGCCAAGGCCATCGAAAAGGCCAACGCTGTCTTCCTTGCAAATTTCGGCCGGTCATCGACCGTGGAGGCGCCCGCGGCCGCCGGCGCCGCTGCCGACGGAAGCACAAAGCTCGTGGTTGCCTTTTCCAAGATCAACGACGACCCGGCCGCCACAGCCAGCTATTCGCTCCAGTACGATCCGATCTTCTGGGGCCTCAGCCCATACACGATCGCCCGCAACAGCGTTGCAGCCCGCATTCCCGGCATCGAGGCCTGCATCCTCGCGCTGCATCCGACGGCCAGCCGCGCGATCGAAGTCGGCGGCAGCGCCGTGGTCGATACATCCAACTGTACGATCACGTCGAACTCCCGGGACACGCAATCGATCTATCTCGGCGGCTCCGCCAAATTGAAGGCCGAGTGCCTGTACGCAGTCGGCAAGATCTCGGCGACGCTTGCCAACCTCGAGCTTGCCTGCGGCAGGGGGCAGGAGGACGCTGCCCCGACCCCGGATCCGTTCAAGTACAAAAAGATGCCGACGGCCGGAAGCTGGGTGAGCCTGGCCGGCTGCGGCACCGGTTTCGTTGGCGGCGGCGGTGGCAACGGGGACTGCAACGGTACCGGCAAGACGCCGAACAAGGTGGCCGACAGCTATGCCGTCACCCTGAAGCCCGGCACCTATCGCGACCTGGAGATCAAGGGGAAGGTGTCGCTGCAGCCCGGAAACTACATCATCGACGGCGGCACAATGAAGTTCGCAAGCCAATCCGTGGTCACGGGCGAAGGCGTGACGTTCTTCCTGCTGAACGGAGCCGAACTCGACCTGCACGGCGGCTCGACCTTCAAAATCACCGCGGCGACGACCGGCGAATGGGCGGGCTTCTCGATTGTCGCGGATCGAAACAACACCGCGCGGGCCGTCATCAACGGCAACACAAACTCGTCGCTGACCGGCATCATCTATATGCCGGCCTCGAAGGAGATCCAGTTTTCCGGCAACGGCAAGACGGGCGGTGAATGCGTTCGCATCGTGGCGCAGGAGATCACCATGATCGGCAACGCCGGCTTCAAGCTGGATTGCAAGACGGAGCTGGCCAACAATACCATCAACAATCCGGGGGCGATCCGGCTCGTCAAGTAGCAGCGCTGGCCCAGCGGGTGGAAACCGAGCCCGGCGTCCCGCACGCAGTTCCTTCAATCGGCCGGCCGCGCCCGTCGCCGGCCGGCTTCCGGTCCGCCAAAAATCCGCCCCAATGTGCAAACCCACTGCACCTGGGGCCACTTGTACCGATGATTCGATTATTCGGAGGAACATTTCATGCGTAAAATCGGCAATTTCGCCCTGACGGCCTGCGTGTCCGCGGCCCTCGCCGCGGCGCCGTTCGGCATCGACATCAAAGATTTATCAACGCTTTCCGCCTCGTCCGCCTTCGCCAAGGATGGCAACGGTGGTGGTGGCGGGAACGGCGGCGGCAATGGCGGCGGCGGCAATGGCAAGGGCGGCGGTAACGGCAAGGCCGGCGGCAATGGCGCTGGCCACGGTGGCGGCAAGAGCGGCGATAGGGCCACCGGCAAGGGTGCGGCCGCCGGTCACGGCAAGTCCGGAACCGCCGGTGCAAGAGCTGACACAAAGCAGAAGAAGGATCCGATCGCCAGCGCCTTTGGCAAGCTCTTCGGCAAGGATGACGAGACCAAGCAGAAGCCGAGGTCGACCGCGGAGCACAAATCCAAGCCGGCAGGGAAGACGGCCCAAACGGCAAAGCTGAAGGCGAAGACCGAAGTCGCGAAGCTGAAGACGGTTCCGGCAGCACCTACCGCGGCAAAGCTCGGCAGCCTGAACTCACTCAACCGCAACTATCACGCTTATATGAACTCCAAGAGCCCGCGCATGGCCGCCGTGCGTGCCTATGTCATGGCCTATGCGGCCTTCGAGCTTGAAAACGGCGTCGGTGCCGTGCCGACCGATCCGGCTCTCAGTGACGAGGCGCTGAGCGCCGCCCTGCTTGCGGCCGCCAACAAGAACATCAACACGGCACAGCCCGGTGAAATGGCGGCGGTTGATCCTGAGGTAATGGCGTGGGCGAAGGACGTCCTCGGCGTCGGCCCGGCCGTAGGCAAGATCGATCAGGTGCGCGATGAACTGGCGGCTCGGCAGCCGACGGACGTGGTCGACCAGCCGACCGAACCGGAGCCCGAGCAGCCGACGGATGTCGTCGACCAGCCCACCGAACCGGAGACCGAGCAGCCGACGGACGTCGTCGATCAGCCGATCCAACCGGAGCCTCAGCCCGAACAGACGGCTGCGGTCGAATAAGACCGGTGGGGCCGATGATCCTGCCCGGAAGACCTGAGACAGCAGTTCATCGGCTCATCTGCGACGCTCGCCGTTCGCTTTAACAGGAAGGTTGACGTGCTTTTCCCGCGCCGGCCTTCGGTCAACCAGCCCCGATCCGGCCGCGCCCCGGCGATGGTGCGGCGCAGCCACGATCGCGACGGCCGGCGCGCTTGACCCGAAAGCGGCAAGGCATAGACATGGATGAGCGAGCGCACACCGATCGATCCGCCCCGCTGATGGAGGTGCTGCGCCGGCGACTGCGAAGCCTCTACTACGGCAGCCATCCGGCCGCGCTCGCCTTCCAGTTCGCCATGATGATGGTCGATCTCGCCATCATCGCCTTCTTCCTGATCGGCCCCTACCTGCGCGCCGGCCAGGCCTATCTTGTCGTCGACTATGTCGTCGCCGTCATCATTGCCTGCGAACTCGTGGCGCGCATGCTGGTGGCGCCGACGTTGCGCTACTGGCTCGGCCGGCCGATGACGTGGGTGGACCTTGCCATCCTCGGCACCCTGCTCTTTCCGAACCAGCTCGCCAACTTCGCTTTCCTCCGCGCGCTGCGCATCTGGGCGATCAGCCATAGCCGGCTTTTCTCGCTGATCCTCAGGCGCCGGGGCCTTGTCGAATACGAGGACACGATCCAGGCCTGCATCAACTTCCTGGTCTTCCTGTTCCTCGTCACCGGCTTTGTCTACTCGACCTTCTTCTATGCCGAGAATGTCAGCGGCTTTGTCGACGCGCTCTATTTCACCGTCGCCACTGTGACGACCACCGGCTTCGGCGACATCACGCTCCCGGGCACGCTCGGCAAGCTGACCTCGATCGTCACCATGATCATCGGCATCTCGCTGTTCGTGCGGCTGGCGCAGACGATCGTCCGACCGCACAAGGTCATCTTCCAATGCCCGCAATGCGGGCTGCGCCGCCACGACGCCGATGCGGTGCATTGCAAGGCCTGCGGCCTCCTGCTGAACATTCCCGACGAGGGGACGTGATGGGTCTGCCCCAGGCCAACCGCGGAATTTCATTCCGGTTTGCGCCGTTATGCGCTAGGAACCTCGAACCCCCGCCCGGCGGGGTCTGATCGCGACGGATGGGACCGGCTCATGACCTTGAAGGACAAGCGCATTCTTCTGATCGTCTCGGGCGGCATCGCCGCCTACAAGAGCCTCGACCTGATCCGTCGGCTGCGCGAGCGCGGCACCACCGTGATCCCGATCATGACCGCCGGCGCCCAGCAGTTCGTCACCCCGCTTGCAGTCGGCGCACTGTCGTCCGGCCACGTCTTCACCGACCTCTTTTCGCGTGAGGACGAGCAGGACGTCGGCCATATCCGCCTGGCGCGCGACTGCGATCTCGTGCTCGTGGCCCCTGCCACTGCCGACCTAATGGCGAAGATGGCGAACGGCCTTGCCGACGACCTCGCCTCCACCGTGCTGCTCGCCACCGACCGGCCGGTGCTGGTCGCGCCGGCGATGAACCCGAAGATGTGGGCGCATGCTGCCACGCGACGCAACGCCGGCACACTCGCCGGCGACGGGGTTCGCTTCGTCGGGCCGAATGCCGGCGAGATGGCCGAAGGCGGCGAGGCCGGTCTCGGACGCATGGCCGAGCCGCTGGAGATCGTCGCCGCAATCGAGAACCTTCTGGACGAAGGGCCCAAGCCGCTTGCCGGCCGGCGTGCGATCGTCACCTCCGGCCCCACACACGAGCCGATCGACCCGGTGCGCTACATCGCCAACCGCTCCTCGGGCCGGCAGGGCCACGCGATCGCCGCGGCGCTGGCCCGGCTCGGCGCGGACGTCACGCTGGTTTCCGGCCCGGTCGAGATCGCTGATCCGGCCGGCGTACGCACCATCCATGTCGAGCGGGCCGAAGAGATGCTGGACGGCGTCCTTGCGGCGCTGCCGGCCGACATCGCGGTGATGGTCGCGGCCGTCGCCGACTGGCGGGTGGCGACCGCAGGCGGGCAGAAGATCAAGAAGAAACCCGGCGAGGCGCCGCCGCCCCTGCAACTGGCCGAGAACCCCGACATTCTGAAGACGATCGGCCACCATGCGCAGCGCCCGAAGCTCGTCGTCGGCTTCGCCGCCGAGACGCAGGAGGTGGAGGCGAACGCGCGCGAGAAGCTGAAGCGGAAGGGCGCCGACCTGATCGTCGCCAACGACGTCTCGCCGAAAACCGGCATCATGGGCGGCAGCCGCAACAGCGTCAGTATCGTCAGCAAGGACGGCGTCGACGCCTGGCCGGACCTGGACAAGAACGAGGTGGCAGCGCGCCTGGCGGCGCTGATCGCCGAGCGGCTCGGTCCGTAAGAGCGGCACCGCTCCATGGTCTGGGATATCCGGGCTTCCGGCAACTGCGCGGTGTCAGCTGACGATGGCGGCGAGTTCCGGGTCCTTGGCGACACAATGGCCGTGAGGCGCGAAGAGCCGCACGTCGATACCGTCGGCGCCGACCACGACGGCGCTGCCGTCGGGAACTTCCACCCAGGCTTCGGTGTCGTCGTTCAACGGCTCGGAGACCAGGCAATAGCCGCCCGCCCCGCCCATCGGCGCCGCATAGAGCGTCGGGGCCAGATCGTCGGTGGAGTAGCGCACGGCGTAGAGCGTGCGGCCGTCTGAAAAGGCCGCGGTAAAGCGCACCAGCACCCTGCACCCCAGACGCTGCGCTAGCTGCTCGACGACCGAGATCGCCTCGGCCATGGCGGCGAGCGGGTCGCGGGCGAGTCCGAACTGCCGGGCGAGCAGAAACAGCAGCTCCGAATCCGTCGCCCCGGTGCGGGCGGCATAAAGCTCATCGTCGAGCATCATCTCCAGCGGACGGCGGAGGTGCTCGAAATCGGCGACCTGGCCATTGTGCATGAAGGACCAGACGCCGTGGACGAAGGGATGGCAGTTGTCGCGCCGGGTGCCACCGCCGGTGGCGGCCCGCACATGCGCGAGAAACAGCGGCGAGCGGATCTGCCGGGCGATGCTCTTCAGGTTGCAGTCCGACCAGGCTGGCAGGATGTCGCGGTAGCGCCCCGGCTCCGGTCGCTCCCCGTACCAGGCGATGCCGAAGCCGTCGCCGTTCGTCGCCGTCTTCGCCCGCGTCGCGCAGTGGGACTGTTCGATCAGCGAATGCGCCGGCGAGGAGACCAGCTCCTCGAGATAGATCGGTTCACCGCGATAGGCTGCCCATCGGCACATTGGCTGGACCCGCTTTCTGCCAGCCTGTCGCCGGCCCTGAACGAATGCATCGACCCCGCTCCCACCAGAATCAGCGAAAAAGGGTAATAATGTGTTAACGAAAGTAAACGCCGCCGAGCCGCCTGCACCACTATGGTCCGGATGCCTGGTCCGTGCGGTGCAGGCGTTTTCATGAACACTGCGTTTCGATCGGCGATGTTTTCAACCTTCGGCTGGACAACCTATATTTCGAGGCACTGTGAACCCCTCTGAAAGGACCTTGCATGTCCATACGCCCCGTCAAGCATGAAAGCATCGCCCGCCCGGCCATGGAGGGAGCCGGCGTGAAACTGCACCGCGTCTTCGGCTTCGGCGATCCGTCCATGACCGATCCCTTCCTGATGATGGACGACTTCCGCAACGACGACCCCGCCGACTACATCCGCGGCTTCCCCTGGCACCCCCATCGCGGCATCGAGACGATTACCTATGTGCTGGCAGGCACGGTCGAGCACGGCGACAGCCTTGGCAACCGCGGCACCATGGGCGCCGGCGACGTTCAGTGGATGACGGCCGGCAGCGGCATCCTGCATCAGGAGATGCCAAAGGGCGATTTCGCCGGCCGCATGCACGGCTTCCAGCTGTGGGCCAACCTGCCCTCGTCGCTGAAGATGACGGCGCCGCGCTATCAGGACATCAAGTCCGCCGATATCCCGGTCGTGGTCGACGACGACGGCACGGCGGTGCGCATAATCAGCGGTGGCTTCTGGGGCAAGCAGGGCCCGGTCGACGGCATCGCCGCCGAACCGGTCTATCTCGACGTCTCGGTGCCGCCCGGAAAGAAGAAGACCATTCCGGTCGACACCTACCGGTCCGCATTCGCCTACATTTTCGCAGGCTCCGGCACCTTCCGCGACGCCTCGAAGCCCTTCGGCGTCAAGGTCGAGAAGGAATTCCAGGGCGAGGAACTGAACATCCGCGATCTCTCCGGCAATAGGACGCTGGTGGTGTTCGATACCGGTGACAACGTCACCGTGCAGGCCAGCGAGAAAGGCATCCGCTTCCTGCTCGTCACCGGCAAGCCGATCCAGGAGCCGGTCGCCTGGCACGGGCCGATCGTGATGAACACCCGCGCGGAGCTGCAGCAGGCGATGGAAGAGCTGCGGAACGGCACCTTCATCAAACCGGCGCATTGACGCCTGGACGCATCGACCTACCTCCTGCCGGAGACGGCGGGAGGTACCGATGCACATAACCGGCCAGTGCCATTGCGGCTTTATCCGATATGAGGCGGAGATCGATCCGACGCGCGTTTCGATCTGCCACTGCACCGACTGCCAGCGGCTGACCGGTTCCGCCTATCGCGTGAGCACCACCGCCAGGACCGAGGACTTCCGGCTGACCGGCGGTGCGCCTTCGATCTATGTGAAGGTCGGCGACAGCGGCAACAGGAGCCTCCAGTATTTCTGCCCCAGATGCGGCTCCCCCTGCTATCGCACCGGCGAGGGCGAGGATGCCGAGGAGGTCGGGATCCGCGTCGGCACGATCGACCAGCGCCGGCAGCTCTCGCCGACCAAGCAGATCTGGTGTCGCTCGTCCCTTGCATGGGTTAACGATATCGGCCGGCTTCCCAGGCGAGACGAAGAATAGTGGAAGTGCATCGGTGTCCCGGTCTGAAGACCCGACTGGACAACCGAAAGCCGTGGGGCGTACATTAGATTTTTCTAATCTTCACGGGCTGGAGGGCGTCATGGCGAGCGTCAAATGGAAGCTGCAGGGACGTGAATTCATCCAGTGCAATTGCGACTATAGCTGTCCCTGCCAGTTCAACGGCCTTCCCTCGCACGGCAATTGCCAAGCGGCCGGGGTGATCGACATCGAGAGCGGCTTTCATGGGGATACCAGCCTGGACGGGCTGCGGATCGCAATGATCGCGACCTGGCCGGGCGCGATTCACGAGGGCCATGGCCAGTGCATTCCGATCATCGACGAGCGTGCCTCGCCGGAACAGCGCGATGCCTTGCTACGCATCATGAGCGGCCAGGACACCGAACCCGGTGCCACCTTCTTCGCCGTCTTTGCCACGACCTTCGACACGGTGCACGACCCGGTGTTTGCGCAGATCGACTTCGATGTCGACCTGGAGAAGCGGACGGCGCGGGTCAGCGTTCCAGGGTGGATCGACGCGCGGGGCGAGCCGATCCGCAATCCGGTAACCGGTGACGAGCACCGTGTTCGCGTCAACCTGCCGCAGGGATTCGAGTATGACACCTGCGAAGTCGGCCGCGGCTGGGCGGCAATCAAGGGCCCGCTGGCGCTGTCGCTCGCCGACAGCCACGCCCATTTCGCCCGCCTCCACATGACCGAAACCGGTGTCGTCCATTAGATGGTCCGGTGAGGCCATGGCGGTTTCAGCGCTCGACAGGATTCTCCGGCGAGACCGCGTCATCGTTGCGCTATCCCTTGCAGCGATCTCGGCGCTTGCGTGGCTCTACCTTCTCTCCCTGGCATCCTCAATGGGTGACGGCGGCATGCCGGTGACTGGCATGAACGACATGTCCGGCATGGAGGGTATGCAGGCCACGCCGGGGATGGACATGTCCGGCATGGCAGGGTCGACGGGAAGCCCGCCCGCCTGGAGCCCTGGCGACGCCGCGCTCGTGTTCACCATGTGGTTCGTCATGATGATCGGGATGATGCTGCCCTCGGCCGCACCGATGCTCCTGCTTTATGCCCGGGTCGGCCGGCACGCCGCCGCGCAGGGTGCGCCGTTCGCGGCGACCGGCGTGTTCGGCGCCGGCTATCTTGCGGTCTGGTTCGGCTTCTCGGTGACGGCGACGCTGGCCCAGTTCCTGCTCGATCGGGCGCTACTGCTGACGCCGATGATGGAAAGCAGCAGCACCATCCTCAACGGTTCATTGCTCATCATCGCCGGCCTTTACCAATGGACGCCGCTCAAGCACGCATGCCTGAGCAAGTGCCGAGCGCCGGTGGCCTTCCTGCATGCGGCCGGCGGTTTCCGGCGCGATCCGGCCGGCGCGCTTGCCATGGGCGTGCAGCATGGCGCCTATTGCCTCGGCTGCTGCTGGCCGCTGATGCTGCTTCTGTTCGTCGGCGGGGTGATGAACATTCTCTGGATCGCCGCCATCGCGATCCTGGTGCTCGCCGAAAAGGTCGTGCCGGGCGGCGACCGCATCGGGCGGATCGCCGGCGCGCTTCTCGTCGGCGTCGGCGCCTGGTTCATCTTCAGAGGGCTTCAGTGAGGCCTCGAGCTCACGCCGCCTTGGCGACGTGGTACTCCTTGATCGCCACCATCTTGATCGCCGGATAGCGTTCATGCTCGTAGCGCAGCGAAAACGCATCCTGCGCCATGAACACCGGGTCGCCGTCGAGGTCGCGGGCGATATCGCCCCGCCGCGCGGTGACAAACTTTTCCAGATCCGCCGGATTGTCGGCGGAGATCCAGCGGCAGACCGAAAAGCGCGACATCTCGAATGAAACCGGCAGGCCGTATTCCTGCTGCAGGCGCTCCTTCAAGACGTCGAGCTGCAGGGCGCCGACGACACCGACGATCGCCGGCGAACCGTCCTCCGGCGAGAAGAGCTGGACGACGCCTTCTTCCGCCATCTGGTGCAGCGCTTCCTTCAGCTTCTTCGCCTTCATGGCGTCCTCGAGCCGGACGCGGCGCAGGATCTCCGGCGAGAAATTCGGAACGCCTTCAAAGACGAGCGCCTCGCCTTCGGTCAGCGTGTCGCCGATGCGCAAGGTGCCGTGGTTCGGAATGCCGACCACGTCGCCGGCATAGGCGGTATCGGCCAATTGCCGCTGCGAGGCGAAGAAGAACTGCGGCGCAGTGAGCCCGATCTGCTTGCCGGTGCGCGCCAATCGGGCCTTCATGCCGCGCTCCAGCTTGCCGGAGCAGACGCGGGCAAACGCGATTCGGTCGCGGTGGTTCGGGTCCATGTTCGCCTGGATCTTGAAGACGAACGCCGTCATCTTGTCTTCCGCCGCATGAACGGTCCGGATATCCGCCACCTGGTCGCGCGGCGGCGGCGCGTAGGCCCCGAGCGCATTGATGAGGTCGCGGACGCCGAGGTTGCGCAGGGCCGAGCCGAAGAACACCGGCGTCAGGTGGCCTTCGAGGAAGGCCTTCTTGTCGAACGGCTTGCAGGCCTCGATCGCCAGCGTCAACTCTTCGACAAAGGCTTCGCGCTCGTTCTCGGGCAGGCGATGCGACGCCATTTCGGGATCGTTGACCTTGGTCAGCCGCTCCTGCGTGTCGGCGCCGCGCACCTCGTTGGTGGCTAGGTGATAGGAGCCGCAGAAGGTTTTGGCGCGGCCGATCGGCCAGGTGACGGGCGCGCAGTCCAGCGCCAGCTTCTCCTCGACCTCGTCGAGAATCTCGAAGGGATCGCGGCTCTCGCGGTCCATCTTGTTGATGAAGGTGATGATCGGGATGTCGCGCATGCGGCACACCTCGAACAGCTTCAAGGTCCGCGGCTCGATGCCCTTGGCGGCGTCGATGACCATGACGGCCGCGTCGACCGCCGTCAGCGTCCGATAGGTGTCGTCGGCGAAGTCTTCGTGACCGGGCGTGTCGAGAATGTTGAAGACATTGCCTTCGTATTCGAAGGTCATCACCGAGGTGACGACCGAAATGCCGCGCTCGCGCTCGATCTTCATCCAGTCCGAACGCGTCTGGATGCGATCCTTCTTGGCCTTGACCTCACCGGCGAGCTGGATCGCACCGCCGAACAGGAGCAGCTTTTCGGTGAGCGTTGTCTTACCCGCGTCCGGGTGCGCAATAATAGCGAATGTGCGGCGGCGGGAGACCGCCTCGGCGAGACTTTCGGCCATGCGTGTGAAAATCCTGTTGATCGCGGGCTATGTAACGGTTCCGTGGAAAACTTTCAATTCGCGTTTCGTGCCGTTGACCCGGCGGGCCACCGATCCGCAAATGAGGGATGAACATGCGAAACGATCCCCATCCGACCCTGAAACTCGTCCGCCTGCCGCATGCCACCGGCCTCGAACTGCCCGCCTATAAGACCGCTGGCGCAGCCGGCATGGACCTGCGCGCGGCCATCGGCGAAGGCGAGCGCCTGGTGATCCGGCCGGGCAAGCGGGCGCTGGTGCCGACCGGCTTCGTCTTTGAAATCCCCGAGGGATACGAAGGACAGGTGCGGCCGCGCTCCGGGCTTGCCTTCAAGCACGGCATCACCTGCCTCAACACGCCCGGTACGATCGACAGCGACTATCGCGGCGAGGTGCAGGTTCTGCTGGTCAATCTCGGCGACGAAAAGTTCGTCGTCGAGCGCGGCATGCGCATTGCGCAGATGGTGATCGCACCCGTGGTGCAGGCGGCGGTGCGGGAGGCGGACATCGCCGGCGGCACCGGTCGCGGTGCCGGTGGCTTCGGTTCGACCGGCGTGCAATGAGCGACCGCAGCGGACTTGTCTACCGGGAGGACTTTCTCGGCGATCCCGCGGCATGGGCAGCGCTCAAGGATCTGCTCGAGGACGTGTTTGGCATCGATCTCGGCCCCCTCGACCGGCTGGGCGGCCCCGACCCGAGCAGCCTGCCATCGGCCTATTTCGACGCGGCCGGGCGCTGCGTCGCCAACTTCACCGCCTTTTCGATGCCGCTCCTGATCAACGGGAGGACGGTCAAGGCCGCGGGCCTGCAATCGGGCGCAGTACGGACCGACTACCGCGGCCGCGGACTTTTCCGGGATCTCGTCCGTCGGACCGTCGAACGCTGCGATGCGCTCGGGTTCGAGGCGGTTGCGCTCTACACCGACAAGCCCGCCCTCTACGAGCCCCATGGCTTTGAGGTCGTGCCGCAGCACCGGTTTTCCGGCCCCGCGCCTATCGTTCCGACGGGATCGTCCCCGTCGATGCGGCGGCTCGACCTGCACGACGCGGCCGATCTTGCGCTGCTGCAGCGTCTGCTGCGCGCACGCTCGCCCGTCTCGCAGCATTTCGCCGTCTGCGGTCAAGCGACGATGTTTTTAATCAACGCGCTGTTTCTGGACGACCTCACACTGAGTTACCTGCCCGCGCAGGATGCCGTGATCGCCTGGCGTGCCGCGGACAATGGCCCCTTCGAACTGCTCGACGTTGTTGCAGCCGAGGTGCCGTCGCTCGTCACGATCCTGCAGGCGCTCGGCGTGCGCCCGGAAAGGGTGGAGGCGGCGTTTCCGCCCGACCGCCTGGACTGGAAGGGAGAAGCGGTGGCCGAAACCGTCGACCTGCAGTTCATGGTGCGCGGCAAGACCGGGCTCATGCCGTCGCGGCCTGGCCGGCTTTCGCCGATGGCCGAGTTCTGACGCCGGCCGGGATCGGTTGCCGCGCTAAGGGGACAGTCCCGGCAGACGCCTCTTCACGGGCGTGGCCTTCACCAGCGATGTGTTCGTCTGCGCCCGTTCGGCGATGCCGTCGAGCAGGGTATCGAGCTCCTCCATCGAGCGCAGGTAGAGCCTGACAACGAAACAGTCGTCGCCGGTGACCTTGTCACACTCGACGCACTGCGGCATTTCCTGGATCAACCGCTCGACAATGTGCAACTGGCCGGGCAGCGGTCGCACCCTGACGATCGCCTGCAGCGAATAACCGATGTGCTGCGGATTGACGTCGATGGTAAAAGCGTCGATGACGCCGCGCTCCTCCAGCTTGCGCAGCCGTTCGGCCACGCTCGGCGACGACAGCTCCGTTGTAGCGGCCAGCTCCTTGAGGGACAGGCGCGCGTTCTCCGCCAGCATCGACAAAAGGCGTCGATCAATCTCATCGAGAATCATATTTCAGCTCCCTTTGCCTTAAAAAATTAGGCAAACTTAGCATATCTCCTAAATAATGCCATTGAGATCCTTGGCATGGGCCAGTACTCTCCGCGCCTGGCTCGAAGGAGGCCCCTCATGGACAAAACAACCCGGACCGGCGTGGTCGAAATGATCGCGGCGATGCTGATTTCCGGAACGATCGGCTGGTTCGTGCTGGTCTCGGGCCAGCCGGCGCTGAACGTGGTGTTCTGGCGGTGTGTGATCGGCACGGTCGCCCTTGCGGTCATCTGCGGAATGCTCGGGCTGCTGCGCTCCGGCCTGCTCACCCGTAAGCGCTTTGCTCTCGCCGTCCTCGGCGGCATCGCGATCGTCGCCAACTGGCTGCTGCTGTTCGGCGCCTACCCGCTGGCCTCGATCTCGATCGCCACCACCGTCTACAATACCCAGCCGTTCATGCTGCTGGCACTCGGCGCGCTGTTCTTCAAGGAGGAGGTCACGGCAGCCAAGCTGTTCTGGCTGGGAATGTCCTTTGCCGGGATGGTCGCCATCGTGCAGGCGAAGCCCGCCGGCGGTCTCGGCGGCGCCGACTATGCACTTGGTATCGCGTTTTCGCTCGGCGCGGCCTTCTTCTACGCCCTGGCCGCCATCGCCGCCAAGGGGCTGAAGGGCACGCCGCCGCACCTGATCGCCCTGATCCAGGTCGCCACCGGCGTCGTGATGCTGCTGCCGTTCGCCGATTTTTCGGACCTGCCGTCCACTCCGGCCGCCTGGTCGAGCCTTGCGACGCTCGGCACCGTCCATACGGGGCTGATGTATGTGCTGCTCTACGGGGCAATCCAGAAGCTGCCGACCCATCTGACCGGCGCGCTGTCCTTCATCTATCCCGTCGCGGCAATCCTTGTCGACCGCATCGCCTTCGGCCACGCCCTTCAGCCGATGCAGGTCGTCGGCTCCGCCGTGATCCTGATCGCCGCGATGGGCATGAACCTCGGCTGGTCGCCGATGCGCATGCTGCGCCGCAACGCCAGCTAGCCTCGAAACCCCGGCCCGAGCGGCCCAGATACACCGGCCGCTTCGCCCGGCGCCGGGCCGCCCCGGGAGCAATCGCCTACTTGGACTGTCGCGTCGCCTCGAACAGGAACCAGGTGCGGCGCTCGGCCTCGTCGATCCAGTTTTCGATCAGGCTGGCGGTCGCAACGTCGTTGTGCTCGTCGCACAGGTCATGGGTCTCCCGCAGGATCGAGATCAGGTGCCGGTTGTCCTCGCGAAGTTCCGCCAGCATGTCCTGAGGGGTGACGTAATCGGCATCATTGTCGGGAATGCGCTGCAGGCGGGCGATATGGCCGATCGAGCGCAGCGTCGTGCCGCCGATCTTGCGGGCGCGCTCGGCGATGTCGTCGGTGGTGGCAAATATCTGCTGGGCCTGCTCATCGAGGAGCAGGTGATAGTCCCGGAAGTGCGGCCCCGAAGCGTGCCAATGGAAGTTCTTGGTCTTCATGTAGAGCGCGAACGTGTCGGCCAGCAACGCCCTCAAGGCGGCGGAAATGTCGGTGATCGCGTTCGAGCCGAGGTCAGAAGGGGTCGTCAGGGGCGCACGCTTGTGCTTTTCGACGGGATTCGGGGACATGCGTTCTCTCCTTGGCAAGGCGGAAAGCCCGGTGGCCGCCATCCGGGCGGACGACCATCCCGGGCTTGCCGATGCCTGAATGGGGCGGCCGGCGTTTGCCCGCGGATGACGAAACGAAAGTTAGAGCGCCCCGCCCGATCTTCAACAATCTCTCTGCCAGGTTGTCCGGGCGGCTCCCGCCGATGAAGCACCGGAGCGCCGCAGAACGACAGTGTGGAGACCGCTTGAAAGCGATACGGCTGTGGCGTAGACAACCTCAAAACGCGAGACCTTCCATGACCCTTGCCGCATTGCTTGCCTATTGCGGGGCGCTCTTCATCGCCGCGGCGATCCCCGGGCCGGGGATTACCGCTCTCGTCGCGCGGGCGCTCGGCACGGGGTTCCGCGAAGCCTTCTTCATGGGCCTGGGCCTCATCCTCGGTGACATCGTCTATCTGACCGCGGTCATCCTCGGACTGGCCTTTATAGCGCAGACCTTCACCACCGCGTTCATGATAATCAAGATCGCAGGCGCCCTCTACCTCGTCTATGTCGCCGGCAAGCTCTGGACGACCGGATTGGTGGCGCAGGAGGTCGAATCGCGGCGGCCCTCCGGCAACATGATGTCACTTCTCTCCGGCCTTCTGGTGACGCTCGGCAACCCGAAGGTGATGCTGTTCTACGTCGCGCTGGTGCCGACCTTGATCGATCTCAGCGCCATCGGGCTTGACGAGTACGGGCTGCTGCTCGGTACGACCTTTGTCGTGCTGCTGACGGTGCTGATGCCCTATATGGCGCTGGCCTCGCGGGCCCGCGTTCTTCTGAAGAAGCCGACCGCGCTGCGCACCCTGAACCGCCTTGCCGCCGGCATACTCGCCAGCACCGCGGCCTATATCGCGATCCGCGCCGCGTGAAATAAAGATTTGCCGGCAAGCGGATCGGCAAGCGAATTTTCCACTCGCGGAGCAATCCATGGGTGAATCGGCACTGGCATCCGCACGCCCGAGAACCTATTCTGCCGACACTGTAGACTAGGGAGCTCGATATGTCTGAACCCCGCAAGCCCGGCCGCGGCCGCGTGTATGCCTCCATCACCGAAACCATCGGCGACACCCCGATCGTGCGGCTCGACAAGCTGGCGAAGGAGAAGGACGTCAAGGCAAACCTGCTGGCCAAGCTGGAATTTTTCAATCCGATCGCCTCGGTCAAGGACCGCATCGGCGTGGCGATGATCGCGGCGCTCGAGGCGCAGGGCAAAATCATCCCCGGCAAGTCGACGCTGGTGGAGCCGACCTCGGGCAATACCGGCATTGCACTTGCCTTCGCCGCGGCGGCGAAGGGCTACCGGCTGATCCTGACCATGCCCGAAACCATGTCGGTCGAACGCCGCAAGATGCTGGCGCTGCTCGGCGCGGAGCTGGTCCTGACCGAGGGCCCGAAGGGCATGAAGGGGGCGATCGCCAAGGCCGAGGAACTGGCGGCGACGATCCCCGACGCGGTCATCCCGCAGCAGTTCGAAAACCCGGCCAATCCGGAAATCCACCGCAAGACGACCGCGGAGGAGATCTGGAATGACACCGACGGGCAGGTGGACATCCTCGTCTCGGGCATCGGCACCGGCGGCACGATCACCGGCGTCGGCCAGGTGCTGAAGGCGCGCAAGCCGGGCTTCAAGGTGGTTGCCGTCGAGCCGGCCGACAGCCCGGTCCTGTCCGGCGGCAATCCCGGCCCGCACAAGATCCAGGGCATCGGCGCCGGCTTTGCGCCGGCGATCCTCGATACGGAGATCTATGACGAGGTCGTCACCATCACCAACGACGAGGCTTTCGACACAGCCCGGCTGGTGGCGCGGCTCGAGGGTGTGCCGGTCGGCATTTCCGCCGGCGCGGCGCTGGCGGCGGCGATCAAGGTTGGCCGCCGGCCGGAGAGCGAAGGCAAGAACATCGTCGTGATCATCCCCTCCTTCGCCGAGCGCTACCTTTCGACCGCCCTCTTCGAGGGACTGGTCAGCTAGCATCTTCGAGCCTCCGAGGCGGCCGTTCGCGCGGCCGCCGGATCCGGAGCCCCTGCCCGGTGATCGGGCATCGAAAGCGGCGCAGGCGCGCCAGGGGCCGTGAAGCCGCCTGAGCCCCCCTCAGGCCGCCGCCATCAGCCGCTCTCCGGCGATGCGATAGGATATCGCTTCGGCCACGTGGATGCGGCCGACCGTGTCCTTGCCGTCCAGGTCGGCGAGCGTGCGGGCGACCTTCAGGATACGATGATAGCCGCGGGCGGAAAAACGCATCTTCTCGGCCGCGTCGCGCAGCAATTGCAGCCCGCCCGGATCAGGCTCGACGATGTGCTCGATCAGTGCGGTCGAGGCACGGGCGTTGGTCGCAACCTGCGGGCTGCCCAGGACGTGGAACCGGTCACGCTGGGCTTCGCGGGCGCGGGCCACCCGCGCCGCCACGGCAGCGCTCGGCTCGGCCTGCATCGGGCGGATCAGGTCGGCGGCCGACACCGCAGGCACGTCGATGCGGATGTCGATACGATCCATGAGCGGTCCCGAGATCCTGCCCTGATAGTCGGAAGCGCAGCGCGGGCCGCGGGCGCAGACCTGGCCGGGCTCTCCCGCCATGCCGCAGCGGCACGGGTTCATGGCGGCGATCAGCTGGATGGCCGCCGGATAGCTGACGCGGTGGTTGGCCCGGGCAATCACGCACTCGCCGGTCTCCAGCGGCTGGCGAAGCGCGTCGAGCACCGGCGGCGAGAACTCGGGGAGTTCGTCGAGGAACAGGACGCCGTGGTGGGCAAGCGAGGCCTCGCCGGGGCGGGCGCGCAGGCCGCCGCCGACAAGCGCGGCCATCGTCGCCGAGTGGTGTGGGGCCCGGAAGGGGCGCCGGTCGGACAGCCTGCCGCCCGAAAGCTGGCCGGCGACCGAATGGATCATCGAGACTTCAAGCAGCTCGGCCGGCGACAGCGGCGGCAGGATCGACGGCAAGCGGGCCGCCAGCATCGATTTGCCCGAGCCGGGCGGGCCGACCATCAGAAGATTGTGGCCGCCGGCGGCGGCAACCTCTAGCGCCCGCTTGGCGCTCTCCTGCCCCTTGATGTCGGCAAGATCCGGCAGGCTCGTCGGCGCGGCCCGGATGGCGGGGGCGGGGCGCGTCAGCACCTGGGTGCCGCGAAAGTGATTGGCAAGCGCGATCAGGCTGCGCGGCGCCAGGATATCGAGATCCGCGCCGGCCCAGGCCGCCTCGGCGCCGCTGTCGGCCGGGCAGATGAGCCCCTTGCCGAGCGCATTGGCGCCGATCGCCGCCGGCAGGGCACCGGCGATTGCCGCGATCGTGCCGTCGAGATTGAGCTCGCCGATGACGACATATCCCCCGAGCGCATCGGCGGGAATGGCGCCGAGCGCCGCCATCAGGCCGAGCGCGATCGGAAGGTCGAAGTGACTGCCCTCCTTGGGCAGGTCGGCCGGCGCGAGGTTGACCGTGACCCGCTTGGCGGGGAGCGAAAGACCGGAGGCATGCAGCGCCGCCTGGACGCGCTCGCGGCTTTCAGCGACGGCCTTGTCCGGAAGCCCGACGATCTGCATGCCGATCTTGCCGGGGGCAACCATCACCTGGACCTCGACGGGCACGCCGTCGATCCCCTGAAACGCCACCGTGCTCACCCGTGCCACCATGAAACGTCCCCCCAACGGCCTCATGCCGCTGAACCAACCGATCGATATCCAATTCGGCCGCAGCACTCCGGGGCGCCTTCTGTCGCCCCACACAACCCATCCTATAGTTGCGGTTGACAATCTTGCACGAAACACGGAATGTAACAAGAACAATTAACGAACAAACGCGCGATTAATTCCCGCAGAGGCTGTACCAGGTTGCAAGCCCGGAACAGACAGGCGGCGGCGACCTGTTGGGCCTCCGACAGATTACGGTATGGATTGAAGGCGGTCGCCACATCGCACGTCGCCGGCGAACATGCGATCCGGCCGACGGCTTACGGACCGGCTCGTGATGACGCCCGGGCATCCGGCAAGCGTTCGCCGCTGGCGCGTTCCGCCCCACGGTTCAAACCGCAGAAGGCAACTGGGATCGATCAGCAGGGTTGGAGGCGTCCGCAGCCGGCAGGCGCGGTGGTGGTGTCGCCCCGACCGCAGAAAAACCGTACTCGCGGCTTGCGAATGAGAAACGGCAGGTCGCGTGACAACGGATGCACGCGACCTGCTGCAAGTTCTTGTTCAAGTCTTGCCCGAAACGGCTGACACCCTCGGGAGACCTGAACCAGCCGTCACCGCTTACGCTCGATCGCGTCCCACAGCAGGCTTGCGACATCGGCGCCGCCGAATTTTTTCACTTCGCGAATGCCGGTCGGCGAGGTCACGTTGATCTCGGTCATATAGTCGCCGATGACGTCGATGCCGACGAACAGGAAGCCGCGTTCGCGCAACGACGGGCCGATGCGCTTGCAGATCTCGATTTCGCGGGCCGTCAGCTCGGTCGCCTCGGGGCGGCCACCGGCATGCATGTTGGAGCGGGCGTCATGCTCGGCGGGGACGCGGTTGATCGCGCCGACCGGCTCGCCGTCGACGAGCAGGATGCGCTTGTCACCCTTGCGCACCTCCGGCAGGTAGGCCTGCGCGATGAAGGGCTCGCGGAACATCTGGCCGAACATTTCCAGAAGCGAGGACAGATTGCGGTCGTCGCGGGTCGAGTGAAACACGCCGGCGCCGCCATTGCCGTAGAGCGGCTTGAGGATGATGTCGCCCAGTTCCTCGCGGAAGCGGCGAATCTCGGTCGGGTCGCGGGTGATCAGCGTCGACGGCATGAGGTCGGCGAATTCGGTGACGAAGATCTTCTCCGGCGAGTTGCGAACCCAGGCGGGGTCGTTCACCACCAGGGTCTTCGGATGGATGCGCTCCAGAAGATGGGTGGAGGTGATGTAGGCCATGTCGAAGGGTGGATCCTGGCGCAGCAGCACCACGTCCATGGTCGACAGGTCGATCCGCTCCGGCTCGCCCAGTTCATAATGGTCACCATGGACGTCGCGCAGCCGCATCGGCTCGACCGTTGCGAAGACCTTGCCGTCGCGCAGGCTGAGCTTGTCCGGCGTATAGTGGAAGAGCTGGTAGCCGCGGTTCTGCGCCTCAAGGCTCATGGCGAAGGTGGAATCGCCGCCGATGTTGATGGAGGACACGTGATCCATCTGGACCGCGACGTTCTTGATGTTTGCCATGGAATGATCCTCAGGAATTGCCGCCCACATTTAGGCGCGCGATGCGGTAAACGCAACGGTCGGTTAGGGGCAGACATGGCCAGATTTGCCCCCGCGCCTCTTGCGTCTCCGAGGTCAGGCGGCCAGACCGCCGCCGGCGCTGCCGGGACGCATCATGGCACGCAGGCGAAGGGCCATTGCCACCGGTGCGGGGTACTGCTTGCGGCAGAAGGCGATCTTGCGGACGTAGTCGTCCACCCGCCACGTCGCCCAGGTCCTGCCGGCGAAATAGGCGATATCGCCGGCACGCAGCGTCCGTTCGCTGCCGTCCTCGGCCGTGACGTGCACCTCGCCCTCCAGGATCATCACTGTCTCGTCCCAGCCGAAATGCCAGCGGAAGGTGCCGGCCGTGCAGTCCCAGACCGCCGTGGTCGACTGGTCGTCGTGACCGCGCGAATGCAGCGCCAGCCGCGCCCGCGGTTCGCCCGCGACGATCCAGGCGGGCTCGATCGGCGCGTCGACCATTTCCATCTCGCCAATCGAAGCCGCGATCAGCGGCGGCGGCAGCGCCGTGCGCACCGGCAACGTCCTCGCCGCCATGCCGATCGCGCTCGCAAGCATCAGTTTCCAGGCCATGAACTTCCCCTTCGGATCGAGGCGAGGATCATAGCGGCGGAAGGTAAGGGCGAGGTTCAGCGTTTCGCTCGCATTTTAACGGTCGCTATCATTGCTCGATAGGATGGGTGGTGCGGCTTGATCAGAAGGCATCCGGCAGGTGCCGGGGCAGACGCCAGGGCCGGACGGCGACGATGTCGTAGCGGATCGACAGAAGGTGTGCGTCCGGCTGGCGGGCAAGCCAGAGATCGCTCGCCGCCCGGATGCGGTGCTGCGTGGTGCCGGTGACGGCGTGGACCGCGGCCTCTTCGCTCCGCCGCGCCTTCACCTCGACGCAGGCGACAAGGTCGCGCTTGCGGGCGATGATGTCGATCTCGCCGAGCTTGGTTCGATGGCGGATGGCGAGGATCCGGTACCCCTTGGCGATCAGATAGAGGGCGGCGATGAATTCCGCGACGTGGCCGCGGCGCAGCGCCTTGCGGCGCAATCCCCTTTCCGCCTCAGTCGCCATCGCCGGCCTTCATGCGGACAAGCCGCTGGTAGAGTTCGCGGCGCGGCAGGCCGGTCTGGCGCGCCGCTTCGGTCGCAGCCTTGCCGGCCGGCAGGTCGCGCAGAAGCGCGGCGAGCAGCGCATCGACATCGGCGCTGTCGGGCGGGACCTCCGCCGAGGGCGGGCCGATCACCAGCACGATCTCGCCCTTGACCTGCGGATTGGCCTCGTAATGCGCCGCCAGCTCGGCGAGCGGCGCGCGGCGGAATTCCTCGAAGGTCTTTGTCAGTTCGCGGCAGACGGCGGCGGGCCGATCGCCCCCCAAAACATCTGCGGCAGCGGCAAGGGTCGCGCCGATCCGGTGCGGCGATTCGAAGAAAATCAGCGTCGCCGGCACGCGGGCGAGTTCGCCCAGCCGGTCGCGCCGCGCCTTGTCCTTGGCCGGCAGGAAGCCGGCAAACAGGAAGGCATCGTTCGGAAGACCGGAGCCGACAAGCGCTGCAAGCGGCGCCGAGGCGCCTGGGATGGGGACGACCTTGTGGCCGGCCGCCAGTGCCAGATGGCCGAGGCGGTAGCCGGGATCGGAGACGAGCGGCGTGCCGGCATCGGAGACGAGCGCCACGGACTTTCCGTTGTCGAGAGCCGCGACCAGCTTCGGGCCGACCTCGTCGGCATTGTGCTCGTGATAGGCGTAGGGGCGGGTGGCGATGCCGTAGCGGTCGAGCAGCACCCGGGTGACGCGGGTGTCCTCGCAGGCGAGCACGTCGGCGCCGGCGAGCGTCTCCAGCGCGCGCAGGGTGATGTCGCCGAGATTGCCGATCGGCGTCGCCACCAGATAGAGGGCGGGCTCGAGCGGGCGCGCCTCCACCACCGTGCCGTGGAGACGGTAGCTGCGGGCGGGGGCTGCGCCGCCTTTGCGCGGTTCTTCCTGCATTCCGAGCGGTCCGTTCCTGTTGCCATGCACGCGTGGTCTCCTTATGGGCGAGCCCCGGGCAGGCGGCAAGCCCGGACAGGCGATGCATGGGCGCGATATCCCCTGCCGCGATCGCGGTACCCCTTGCATTCGAACGCAAAAATCTGCCAATTTGCCCGTCCACATCCTTCCGGCGCCCGTCGGAAAGCAAGAATGATGCCGCGCCGGCTCGCCCGGCAGGCAGCGGTCGAGAGCGGTAGATCCATGCGTATTACCATCGAACGGTCCAATCTCCTCAAATCGCTGAACCACGTCCATCGCGTGGTCGAGCGGCGCAACACCATCCCGATCCTGTCGAACGTCCTGTTGCGCGCCGACGGCGGAAACCTGGAGATGAAGGCGACCGACCTCGACCTGGAAATCACCGAGTCGACGCCGGCCCAGATCGAACAGGCCGGAGCCACGACCGTTCCGGCGCACCTGCTCTACGACATCGTGCGCAAGCTGCCGGATGGCTCCGAGGTGCTGCTCGCCAACACGCCGGACGGTGCGGCGATGACGGTTGCCTCCGGCCGCTCCAAGTTCTCGCTGCAGTGCCTGCCGCAGTCGGACTTCCCGGACCTGACCGCCGGAAGCTTCAGCCACACCTTCCGCCTGAAGGCGACCGACCTGAAGATGCTGATCGACCGGACGCAGTTCGCGATCTCGACGGAGGAGACGCGCTACTACCTGAACGGCATTTTCATCCACACGATCGAGAACGCCGGCCAGCTGAAGCTGCGGGCCGTCGCCACCGACGGCCACCGCCTGGCCCGCGCCGACGTCGAGGCGCCGTCCGGCTCGGAGGGCATGCCGGGCATCATCATCCCACGCAAGACCGTCGGCGAGTTGCAGAAGCTGGTCGACAATCCGGACCTGGTAGTGACCGTGGAGGTTTCGGATGCAAAGATCCGCTTTACGATCGGCTCGGTCATCCTGACCTCGAAGCTGATCGACGGCACCTTCCCCGACTACCAGCGCGTCATCCCGACCAGCAACGAGAAGGAACTGCGGATCGACTGCCAGTCCTTCGCCCAGGCCGTGGACCGCGTCTCGACGATCTCGTCTGAACGCGGCCGCGCTGTGAAGCTGGCCCTGGCCGACGGACAGATGACCCTGACGGTCAACAACCCGGATTCGGGAAGCGCCACCGAAGAGCTGCCGGTCGGCTACGACAACGATCCGCTGGAGATCGGCTTCAACGCCAAGTACCTGCTCGACATCACCGCCCAGCTTTCCGGTGACGAGGCGGTGTTCATGCTCGCCGATCCGGGCTCGCCGACGCTCGTGCGGGATCTCGCCGGTGACGATGCGCTCTACGTGCTGATGCCGATGCGCGTCTGATCCGCGCCGCGGAACGAAGACGCGTCCCGCCGGTTTCTCCCGTGCCGCCGACGATCCGGCGGTGGAGGAGCAGGCATGGCAAGGACAGGAACGGTTCGGATCGGCATTTCCGGCTGGACCTACAAGCCCTGGCGCGGCGTGTTCTATCCGAAGGGCCTCGTCCAGAACGACGAACTCGCCTACGCCTCCAGACAGTTTCGCTCGATCGAGATCAACGGCACCTTCTACGGCCTGCAGCGACCGGAGGCCTTCGGCCACTGGCGGGAGGAAACGCCGGACGATTTTGTGTTCGCGATCAAGGGATCGCGCTACATCACCCACATGCTGCGACTGAAGGAAGCGCAGGCGGCTCTTTCCAATTTCCTCGCATCAGGCGTGCTGCGGCTGGGACCGAAGCTCGGGCCGATCCTGTGGCAGTTTCCGCCGCGGATGCGGTTCGACGCGGAGCGTTTCGCGGCTTTCCTCGCACTGCTGCCGCACGATCCCGACGAGGCGGTCGCGCTGGCAAAACGCCATGACGAGCGCCTCAACGGACGGGCGTGGCTGAAAACCGATGCGACACAGGCAATACGGCACGCCGTCGAGATCCGGCACGAAAGCTTCTGCACGGAAGAATTCGTCGAACTGCTGCGCCGTCACCGGGTGGCGCTCGTTTGCGCCGACACGGTGGACTGGCCGCTGCTGATGGATCTCACCGCCGACTTCGTCTACTGCCGCCTGCACGGGTCGGAGAGGCTCTATGTCAGCGGCTACGACGACGCGGCGCTCGACATCTGGGCCGATCGCGTCCGCAGTTGGGCCGAGGGCCGGGAGCCGGACGATGCCCGACGTCTTCTGCCGGCAACGGCGCCGCGCAACAGGGGCCGCGATGTGTTCGTCTACTTCGACAATACGGACGTAAAGCTCAGGGCGCCGTTCGATGCGCGGTCGCTGGCAAGGCGGCTGGGTATTCCTCCCGCCCCGGTCGCCACGAGAACGACAACCGCGGAGCCTGAAACCGTCGCAAGATGACTTGTTTTTGCCGCATGCGGAAACAAATACTTCCGGAGTGTCTTCCGAATCATCCGGAAGAAGCATAGGTAGCAGCCGTCAATTCGGGGGGAGTGGACATGAATTTGCGCGGGAAGGTCAAGGAACGGCTCGGCAGGAAATTCGACGAGGAAATCCGCTTCTTCAAGGGCTGGATCAGCAATACTCGCGCTGTCGGCTCGATCATCCCGACCTCTTCGGTGACGGCGCGCCGGATGGCCAGCGTCATCAATCCGACGTCAGGCCTCCCCGTCCTCGAACTCGGCCCCGGCACGGGCGCGATCACCAAGGCGATCCTCGAGACGGGGCTCGCACCAGAAAAGGTTGTCTCGGTCGAGTACTCGACGGAATTCTACAACCACCTAGTCGAACGCTTCGCGGGCGTGCAGTTCGTCAACGGCGATGCGTTTGACCTCGACACCGCGCTCGGAACCCTCAGGGACCAGAAGTTCGACAGCGTCATTTCCGCCGTGCCGCTTCTGAACTTCCCGGCGCACCGCCGCGTGGCGTTGATCGAAGGCCTGCTGAACCGCATTCCGGCGGGCCGACCGGTGGTGCAGATCTCCTACGGACCCGTTTCCCCGGTTCCCGCCATGCCCGGCCGCTACCAGATCAGCCATCTCGATTTCGTGGTTCGCAACATTCCGCCGGCGCAACTCTGGACCTATCGCCGGACGCATTGAAAGGCCCGCAATCTTTTTGCGCTGCGCTTGCGGACAGTCCCGTCCCGTGCGACTGGACGGCGACGGAATTGTGGAGAGGTATGTCACCATGGATGCACGCGAACGCCTGATCGTCGGCCTTGATGTTCCGACCGTCGCCGAGGCCGAGGCCAAGGTGCGAGCGCTCGGCGACAGCGTTCTCTTCTACAAGATCGGCTATCAGCTCGTCTTCGCCGGCGGGCTCGAACTCTCCCGTGATCTCGTTCGGGACGGCAAGAAGGTCTTCCTCGACATGAAGCTGCTCGACATCGACAACACGGTTGCGAAGGGTGTCGAGAACATTGCCAAGATGGGCATGTCGATGCTGACGCTGCACGCCTATCCGAAGGCGATGCGGGCGGCCGTCGAGGCGGCGCAAGGCTCCGGCCTCTGCCTGCTCGGGGTCACCGTGCTGACCTCGATGGACGCGCAGGACCTCGCCGAGGCCGGCTACGAATGCTCCCCGCACGAACTCGTCCTGCGCCGCGCCGACCAGGCACGCGCGGCCGGCATGGGCGGCATCGTCTGCTCGGCCGAGGAGGCCTCCGCCGTGCGCAAGGTCGTTGGCGCGGACATGGCGATCGTCACGCCGGGAATCCGCCCGGCCGGCGCCGAAAAGGGTGACCAGAAGCGGGTAATGACGCCGGCCGAGGCGCTCAGGGCCGGGTCGAGCCACCTGGTCGTCGCACGGCCGATCGTAAAGGCGGACGATCCTGTTGCGGCGGCCGAGGCGATCCTTGCCGAAATGTCGGCCGCGCTTCAATCTTAGCCACAATGCACACCGAGGAGGAAACCATGGCCAAGGGATACTGGATCGCGCGCGTCGATGTCCGCGACACCGAGCGCTACAAGGACTATGTCGCGGCGGCAAAGCCGGCGTTCGAGAAGTACGGAGCAGTCTTCCTGGCGCGCGGCGGCACGTTCCAGAAGCTGGAGGGGCAGGTGCGCGCCCGCAACGTGGTGATCGAATTCCCGTCGATGCAGGCGGCGATCGACTGCTACAACTCGCCCGAATACCAGATCGCCGCGGCCATCCGCCAGGAGGTCGCAGACGCGGAAATGGTGGTGGTCGAAGGCGTCTGACGAGCGGCCGCGAGCGGCACGGACGACGCGGAGAACGGCGCCACAGACAAGCCTTCACCTGCCGGTTTCTTTCGGCTATGTAGGCGGCACCCACCGTGCCTATTCCAGGAGCATCCCGCATGAGCCTTTCCAATCTTCCGCCGCAGGTCACCGTCTTCGGCGGGTCCGGATTCGTCGGTCGACATGTGGTGCGGGCACTGGCGAGGCGCGGCTATCGCATCCGGGTCGCTGTCCGGCGCCCCGACCTTGCCGGCTTCCTGCAGCCGCTCGGCGGCCTCGGCCAGATCTCCTACGTCCAGGCGAACCTGCGCTACCGCGACTCGGTCGACCGGGCCGTGCAGGACGCTGACCATGTGGTCAACTGCGTCGGCATCCTCTTCGAGAAGGGTCGCAACCGCTTCGACGCCGTGCAGGACTTTGGCGCACGCGCCGTTGCCGAGGCCGCCCGCGCGCGCGGTGCCACGCTGACGCACATTTCCGCGATCGGCGCGGACGCACAGTCGCCATCGGGGTACGCCCGCTCCAAGGGGCGCGGCGAACTCGCCATCCGCAAGGTTCTGCCGGAGGCGGTGATCTTGCGTCCCTCGATCATTTTCGGGCCCGAGGACGGCTTCTTCAACAAGTTCGCCGACATGTCGCGCTTCGCACCCGTCTTGCCCCTGGTCGGCGGCGGGCACACCAAGTTCCAGCCGGTCTACGTGGCGGACGTCGCCGAGGCGGTGGCGCTTGCCGTCGACGGCAAGGTTGCCAAGGGTACTACATACGAGCTCGGCGGACCGGAAATCCTGACGTTCCGCCAGTGCATCGAGCTGATGCTGCAGGTCATCGACCGGAAGCGGCCGCTTGTTTCGCTGCCCTTCGGCGTCGCCTCGCTGATCGGATCCCTCTCGACCCTCGTTCCCTTCGTCGATCCGCCGTTGACCGCCGACCAGGTCAAGCTGCTGCGACTGGACAACATCGTCTCCGACGAGGCGAAGAAGGACGGACGCACCTTCGAGGCGCTCGGCATCGCGCCGGCCCTGGTCGAGGCCATTCTGCCGACCTATCTGGTCCGCTATCGCCCGAAGGGGCAATTTACGCGCGGGACGATCTGACCTTTTTGCGCACGCTGTAGGCAACCGGACCGACCGTCAGGCATGCGGCTGCGGGCCCCGAAGCAGCATGCGACGGCGCCCCGGCCGTCGCGCCGCCGCCGCACGCCGGGCCGGACGTTGCAGTTCTGCCGCAGTTGAAAACTCCCGTCGGTCTTTACCCGGCCTTCAGCATGTTCGCTTATTGATGTTTCCCAGGGTCGGGCATACACACCGCCTCGCGCAACCGGCAGACCGGGCGCAATTTTCCTTAGGGGCTTCTTCGACATGGGCAAGGCAATTGCACTTTTCTTCGGCTGCGCAGCGCTGGTGATCCTGGCGGGCTCGTTCATGGCCCCGACCACGGTGGCCGCCGGCAAGCACGGCTGCGCGCCCGCCTATGGCGTCGACCCCTGCACGACCTCGTCGATCGGCCGATAAACGCAACGGCCGGGCGCCTACACCCGGCCGCGCCTCAAAGCGTCAGCCCCATATGGACAGGCCGATGAGGCCGGCCACGCCGACGACGATTCGCCAGATGGCGAAGGGCGCGAAACCACGCCGCGATACGAAATCGAGGAGCGATCGCACGACGACGAGCGCCGCCACGAACGCCGCGACGAAGCCGATGGCGATCAGCACACCAGCATCGAATGTCAGTGCGTCCCGGTTCTTGTAGAGATCGAGGGTGAAAGCCCCCAGCATCGTGGGCATCGCCAGAAAGAACGAGAATTCCGCCGCCGAGCGCTTGTCCGCGCCCATCAGTAGCGCGCCGGCGATCGTCGCGCCCGAGCGCGAGGTGCCCGGCACCATCGCGAGGCACTGGAACAGGCCGATCTTGAACGCGAGCGACGGCGGATAGTCCATGACGTCCTTGTAGCGCGGCTTCAGCGGCATACGGTCGATCGCATAGAGGATGAAGCCGCCGACGATCAGGACGATGCAGATCAGACGCGGGGTCTCGAACAGCACCGACTTGATGAAGCCGTGGGCGACGACGCCGATCAGGGCGGCCGGCAGAAAGGCAATCAGCACGCAAAGCACGAAGCGGCGGGCGGCGGCACTGGTCGGAAGCGCCAGCGCGATCTGCACCAGTTTCGTCGCGTACACGGCCAGGATGGCGAGAATCGCGCCAAGCTGGATCAGCACCGCAAAGGTGTTGCCGGGCGATTCAAACCCGAGGAAATGGCCGGCAAGCAGCACATGGGCAGTCGAGGAAACGGGGATGAACTCGGTCAGGCCCTCAATCAGACCGAGGACTAGCGCGCTGACAATGGACTGGTCGGGCATGGACATTCCTTGAAAAGGCGGCGGCGTGAAGCAACGACCGCGAAGCTTGTGTTTGCTTAACCATATTCCTATAGCTTTGTGTCAGGAGTCGTGACCAGCGTAATTCGCCTGCCCGATCTGCCGGCCGGTCCGCTTCCTCCGACAATCTTCAGACGAAAAGCCAGAAATGCCGACCCTCTATCATCACCCGATGTCCTCCGCTTCGCGATTCGTTCGCCTGATCCTCGCCGAGTACGGCTACCAGACCGACTTCGCGGAAGAACAGCCCTGGGAGAACCGGCGCGATTTCCTGGCTCTCAATCCGGCCGGCACGCTGCCGGTCTATGTCGACGACAGCATGCGCGCGCTCTGCGGCGCGACGGTGATCTGCGAATATCTCGACGAGACGCACGGCGTTTTGAAGCGCGACCGCCGGCTTCTGGCCGAGGATCCGTTCCAGCGGGCGGAGATCCGTAGGCTTGTCGAATGGTTCCTGCAGAAGATGGAGCAGGACGTGACGCGGCCGCTCGTGCGCGAGCGGATCTTCAAGCTGCAGATGACGCCAGACCAGGGCGGCGGGCCGCCGGACAGCAAGATCCTGCGCAATTCCCGGGCAAACATCCGCCAGCACATGAAGTATCTTTCGTGGCTTGCCGGCTCGCGTACCTATCTCGCCGGCGACCGGCTCAGTTATGCCGACCTCGCCGCCGCAGCGGCAGTCTCGGTGCTCGACTATCTCGGCGAGATCAACTGGCAGGACGCGCCGCAGGCGAAGGACTGGTACCAGCGGATCAAGTCACGCCCCTCGTTCCGGCCGCTGCTTGCCGAACGGGTGCGCGGCGTCACCCCGGTCTCGCACTATGCGGACCTCGATTTCTGAGGCGAAGCCATGCCCGGCGCAGCCGAACGCACGGACCGACAGACGCAGCGGCGGGAAAAGCTGAAGGATTTTCTCCTCGCCGAAGCGGCGGAGAAGGGCTTCGAGGTCTGCCGCGTGACACGGCCCGACGCCATCCCCGACGCCCCGGCGCGACTGAAAGAATTCATCGAAGCCGGTTATCAGGGGACGATGGAGTGGATGGCCGAGACGCGCGAGCGGCGGGCCGACCCGCGCGTGCTCTGGGGTGAGGTGCGCTCGATCGTGCTGTTCGGGTTGAACTACGGTCCCGACGAGGACCCCCGCAGCGTGCTCGCCCGGCCCGACCGGGCGGCGATCTCGGTCTATGCCCGCAACCGCGACTATCACGACGTCGTCAAGGGCCGGCTGAAGGAGATCGCCACGCGCTTCGCCGCGCGCGCCGGCGAGGACGTCAAGGTCTTCGTCGATACCGCGCCGGTGATGGAAAAGCCGCTCGCCATGCAGGCGGGGCTCGGCTGGCAGGGCAAGCACACCAATCTCGTCAGCCGCGAATTCGGCTCCTGGCTGTTCCTCGGCAGCATGTTCACCACTGCCGACCTCTCGCTCGACGAACCGGAGCGCGACCATTGCGGCTCCTGCCGGGCCTGTCTCGATTCCTGCCCGACCAATGCTTTTCCGGCGCCCTACAAGATCGATGCGCGGCGCTGCATCTCCTACCTCACCATCGAGCACAAGGGCCCGATCGACCGGGAGCTGCGGCCGCTGATCGGCAACCGCATCTACGGCTGCGACGATTGCCTGGCTGCCTGTCCGTGGAACAAATTCGCGGCGACCGCCTCGGAGATGAAATTCCACGCCCGCGACGACCTGCGCGCGCCAAGGATCGCCGAACTGCTGGAGCTCGACGACACGGCATTCCGCACGCTGTTCTCCGGCTCGCCGGTCAAGCGTATCGGTCGCGACCGGTTCGTGCGCAATGTGCTGATCGCCGCCGGCAACAGCGGCGATGCGGCGTTGATCCCCGCCTGCGAGCGGCTGGCGGAGGACCCCTCGCCCCTCGTGCGCGGCATGGCCGTCTGGGCGCTCGGCCAGCTGATGGAAAGACAAGATTTTGAGCGCCTTGCGGCAAGAGCAGCAGGCGAGGCCGATCCGCAGGTGCGGGCGGAATATGAACTGGCAATGGAGGATCGATGATGCGTCTGTTGGTTTTGGGAGCCGGCTTCTCCGGTCGCGCCATCGCGCAGGCCTTCATGGCGGCGGGATATGCGGTGTCAGGTACCACGCGCTCGGCGGACAAGGCGGCAGCGCTCGCAGCGTGCGGCATCGAGGCCTTGCTCTTTGACGGCGAGGCGATCTCCGAGGCGCTCGGCGAAGCGATGCGGCAAACCACGCATCTCGTGCAGTCCATTGCACCTGGCAAGGCGGGCGACCCGCTGTTTCGCGAAGGTGTGCCGCCGATTTCGGACCTGATGCCGAAGCTGCAATGGGCCGGCTATCTCTCCACCGTGGGTGTGTACGGCGACCATCAGGGCGGCTGGGTGGATGAGGAAACTAAGATCCATCCGGTCTCCACCCGCTCGATCGAGCGTGTCGAGGCGGAGAACCGCTGGCTGGAACTGTCGCGCGAAAGCGGCATTCCCGTCGCCGTGCTGCGGCTCGGCGGCATCTACGGACCCGGCCGCAACGCGCTGCGCAATGTCGCCGAGGGCACGGCGCGGCGGCTCGTCAAGAAGGACCAGGTGTTCAACCGTATTCGGGTGGAGGACATCGGCGCCTCGGCGCTGTTCCTGGCTGAGGGCCGGCATGGCGGGATCTTCAACATCACGGACGACGAGCCCGCCCCGCCGCAAGACGTGGTGGCCGAGGCGGCCCGGCTGATGGGCGCCGAGATGCCGCCCGAAGTTCCCTTCGAGACGGCCGAGCTGTCGCCCATGGCACGGTCTTTCTACGGCGAAAACAAGCGCGTCTCGAATGCCAAGATCCGCGCACTCGGCTTCCTCTTCCGCTTCCCCGATTACCGGATATCGCTGGCCCAGATGTGGAACGACGGCGTCTGGCGCGGTTGACGCGTCAATCCGGCGAACCTGCAATTGTGGCGAGCGTCGAAACCCGCCTAAGTTTCGTCAATTTTTCACAGCTTATGCGCGATACCGCTCCTTGACCGATCAGGTTTAGGGTACTCTTTTCGGCGTATGTGCAACTTTTTTCCGCCTGCATAACCTGTGGAAACATCAAATTCCACGGCCGGCGATCATTCAAGTTTATCTCTGATTCTCAAGGCTTTTTGCGACGCCTCCGTCGAAGTCCCCAAGGCACCCGGTATTCTTAATGGAGTATTAACGCCGTGCTCGGCGCCCGGCCCGCGTGGAACAAGGCGCTGTTTTGCCATCTTTGGCCCGAATAGACAGTGCTGTCAGAAGTAAATGGACACCAGCACTGGGAGGTCACCATGTCTGTCAAGCCCTCTACTGCGGCCCTCGCTGCACTCGTCATCGCTGCGCCCGTTACTTTCGCATCTGTCGCCGACGCGGCCGGTTGCGGCCGCGCTTCCTGGTATGCGCTGACTTCGAAAACCGCCTCCGGCGAACGCATGAATCCGGCCCACATGACCGCCGCGCACAAGAGTCTTCGCTTCGGCACCAAGCTCAAGGTTACCAACGCCAATAACGGCAAGAGCGTCATCGTGCGGATCAACGATCGCGGCCCATTCGTCCGCGGGCGGGTGCTCGACCTGTCCAAGGCCGCCGCCTCGGAGATCGGCATGATCAGCAGCGGCCACGCCAAGGTCTGCTACGAAATCATCAACAGCTGAGTCAAATTAGCCGGTCCGCTTGCCCTCGCCGCCCCTTGCCGTTACCACGGCGTCAAAACGGAGTTGAGCAATGCGACTGGGTGGGCGGCTCTCGGGAGCCATAGAGGTCCTGGCGGATATCGAGACGCGCAAGCGTCCCGTGGCGGACTCGCTCAAGGACTGGGGCCTCGCCCACCGCTTCGCCGGCTCCGGTGACCGGGCGGCGATCGGCAACATCGTCTACGACGCTTTGCGCATGAAGCTGTCGCATGCCTACCTGATGGACGACGATAGCGCCGATGCCCTGGCGCTCGGCGTCATGCTTCGCCAGTGGGGTCTGACCCCGGAGACACTGGCGCGACAGCTCGACGGCGACAAGTTCGCGCCCGACATTCCCGCCGAGCGGCTCGCTTCGCTCGCGCGACGTCGGCTGGAGCACGCCCCTCTGCACGTGCAGGGCGACATTCCCGAATGGGTTCAGGCCTCGTTCGTCGAGAATTTTTCCGACGACTGGCTGCACGAGGCCCAGGCGCTGACGAGCCGGCCGACGCTCGACCTGCGCGCCAATACGCTGAAGGCCTCGCGTGACAAGGTGCTCAGGGCGCTGGAACACTGCGGCGCCGTGCCGACGACGATCGCCCGCAACGGTATCCGCATCCCGGCTGGTGAAGGGCCGGCGCGCCTGCCGAATGTTACCGCCGAGCCCGCCTTCGAGGAGGGATGGTTCGAGGTGCAGGACGAGGGCTCGCAGATCGTCGCCGATCTGGTGTTCGCCCAGGAGGGCGAGCAGGTGCTCGACTTCTGCGCCGGCGGCGGCGGCAAGGCGCTGGCGATGTCGGCTGCCATGAACAACAAGGGTCAGGTGCATGCCTTCGATGCCGACCGGAAGCGGCTGGCGCCGATCATCGAACGCCTGAAGCGGGCCGGCACCCGCAACGTTCAGGTGCACGAGGACTTTTCCAGCCTTTCGCCGCTCGCCGGCCGCTTCGACCGCGTACTGGTCGATGCGCCCTGCACCGGCACCGGCACCTGGCGCCGCCGCCCGGACACCAAGTGGCGGCTGACCGACAAGAACCTCGAGGAGCGGCTGGCCCAACAGGAGGAAGCGCTGGCAAGTGCGGCGCATTTCGTACGCCCTGGCGGATACCTGCTCTATGTGACCTGTTCGGTGCTGCCGGAAGAAAACGAGAACCAGGTCTATGGGTTTTGCGAGGACAATCCCGACTTCGAGATCCTGTCCGCGGCGGAAGCCTGGGAAGACCTGTTCGGCACCGACAAGCCCAAGCCCTGGTCGGCGGATATGAAGACGGTGACTCTGACGCCCGCCTCGACCGACACCGACGGTTTCTTCTTCTGCGCGATGGGCCGCAAGGCCTAAGCGGCTCCGCCCGTCAGGGCAGCCAAACGGCGACGCAAAGATCGAACGGTTCTAAACTATACTATTTGACACCAGTTTATTTTTACGTAATGACAGCCAGGCCCACACGCCCGGTTGTGGGCAGCGTTCCGGCATCCTTGCCGTCTTTTCAAGCGCCGGGAAAAAGCAAAAAAAATAGCCGGGAGTCCTGAAGGCAACATGACGACGTCCTTTCTCCGCTCGACCGCGCTGGCGCTTCTGGCCGCCATCGCCGCACCTGCCGCCCAGCCCGCTTTCGCAGCGACCGAGCCTGGGGCGATCGTCGCGCATTATGTCGAGGTCGCCCACGCCAAGTTTACAGACTCGCTTGCGGCCGCCAAAGAACTCGCCGTTGCCGTCGACCAGTTGATCGCGGACCCGAACGACGAGACGTTGACGGCCGCGCGCACCGCCTGGATCAAGGCCCGCGTTCCCTACCAGCAGACGGAAGTCTATCGCTTCGGCAATGCCGTGGTCGACGAATGGGAAGGCAAGGTCAATGCCTGGCCGCTCGACGAGGGCCTGATCGACTATGTCGATGCGAGCTACGGATCCGAGAGCGAGGAGAACGCGCTGTTCGTCGCCAACGTCATCGCCAATCCGACGATCAGGATCGACGGCAAGGAGGTGGACGCGACGAAGCTCACACCCGAGTTTCTCGCCGGCACCCTGCAGGAAGCCGGAGGCGTGGAGGCGAACGTCGCGACCGGCTATCACGCGATCGAGTTCCTGCTCTGGGGCCAGGACCTGAACGGCACCGGCCCGGGCGCCGGCAAGCGGCCGGCCACCGACTTCGATACGAAAAACTGCACCGGCGGCAATTGCGAGCGCCGCGCCGCCTATCTGAAGGCGGCGACCGGCCTTTTGGTGGCCGATCTCGGAGAGATGGTCGCCCAATGGGCGCCGCAGGGCGGCGCGGCGAAGACGGTCAGCGCCGATCCGAAGGCCGGGCTTTCCGCGATCCTCACCGGCATGGGCTCGCTCTCCTATGGTGAACTCGCAGGCGAGCGCATGAAGCTCGGCCTGATGCTGCACGACTCGGAAGAGGAGCACGACTGCTTCTCCGACAACACCCACAACTCGCATTACTACGATGCTGTCGGCATCCGAAGCGCCTATACTGGCGAATACGTCCGCCCCAACGGCACCAGATTGACCGGCCCGTCCCTTTCCGAGCTTGTGGCTGCGAAGGATGCCGCCCTCGACGCCGAGATGAAGGCGAAGCTCGACACCACCATTGCGGCGATGCAGGCGATGGTGAAGCGCGCCGAGACCGTCGAGGCCTACGACCAGATGATCGGCGAAGGCAATGCCGAGGGCAATGCGACGGTGCAGGCGGCGATCGACGGCCTGGTGGCTCAGTCGAAGACGATCGAACGCGTCATCTCGGCGCTGGATCTCGGCACGATCGAGCTTGAAGGTTCCGACAGCCTGGATAATCCTAACGCCGTCTTCCAATGAAAATGCAAAGGCGGGCGGCCTGTTCAAGGAGCGGCCCGATTCCCACATGACCGGTCGCCTGACGCCTGCCCTTGGCATTTTCCTGCTGTCGCTCGCCTGCGGCGCTCTCGCCGTGGCAGAGGAACTGCCGGGCAGCGCAGGGCGCACCGACCTGTCGGCGAAGGACCAGGCGCGGGTCGAGGCGGTGACGCGTCCGACGACGGACTTTTCCAAGCCCGAGAGTTATGAGGCAATGTCGGGTGGGGCGGCGACCTCGACTGCCGCTGTCAACGCCGACAGCTTTTCGCATTTTTCGGAGAACCTGACCTTTGAGCAGGAGGAAGGCTTCAAGCTCGGCAATGCGCTGTTCCGCAAGGTGTGGGTCTCCTCGCCGTCCTCGACCCAAGCCTCGGACGGTCTCGGGCCGCTCTTCAACTCGCGTGCCTGCCAGAACTGCCACCTGAAGGACGGGCGCGGCCATCCGCCGGAACCCGGCGACGACAGCGGCACCACCTTCCTCCGCCTCGCCCGCCCGCCAGCGAACGAGGCCGAGCGGGCCAGGCTCGAAGCGCTCGAGGTGGCGAACTTTCCCGATCCCGTCTATGGCGGCCAGTTGCAGGATTTTGCCGTGCCCGGTCTTGCCGCCGAGGGACGGATGCACGTCACCTACACGGAAGAGCCCGTGACGCTGCGGGGCGGTGAGACCGTATCGCTGCGGCGGCCGGTCTATGCGGTGACCGACCTCGGCTATGGCGACCTCGATCCGACGACCACGCTTTCACCGCGCATGACGCCGCCGATGATCGGCCTCGGCCTGATCGAGGCGATTCACGAGGCCGACATCATGGCGCTCGCCGATCCCGACGATGCGAATGGCGACGGCATCAGCGGCAAGGCGGCTCTGGTGCGCGATGGCACGTCCGGCAAGCTCCTGCTCGGCCGGTTCGGCTGGAAGGCGCAGAACGCCTCGGTGCGCCGGCAGAGTGCGGAGGCCTTCGCAGGCGACATCGGCATCTCCAACCCCGACGTGCCCAATAGCCATGGCGATTGCACCGCGGCGCAGAAGGCCTGCCTCGAGATGCCGGACGGCGTGCAGCAGCGCCTTGGGGACACGGAAGCACCCGACCCGGTGCTCGACCTCGTGACCTTCTACGCCCAGAACCTGGCCGTTCCGGCGCGGCGCAGGGCGAGCTTTGCCGAGACGCTTGCCGGCAAGAAGGTGTTCTATGAAATCGGTTGCACCGCCTGTCACAATCCGAAATTCGTCACCCGCCGGGACGCGCACGACAAGGCGCAGTCGTTCCAGCTGATCTGGCCCTATTCCGATTTTCTCCTGCACGACATGGGCGAAGGCCTGGCCGACGGTCAGCGGGTGGGGCTGGCGAACGGCCAGGAATGGCGCACGCCACCGCTGTGGGGGATTGGCCTGACCGAGACGGTGAGCGGCCATACCTTTTTCCTGCACGACGGGCGGGCGCGCAACCTCACCGAGGCCATTCTCTGGCACGGCGGCGAGGCCGCGGCCGCCCGTGACCGCTTCGCCGATCTGGAAAAGACCGAGCGGGACGCCCTGCTGACCTTCCTGGAGTCGCTCTGATGCCACTGCCTTACCGCGTCACCCGCAGCTTTCTGGCCGGCCTCATGCTTGCCGCGCTTGCCCTGCCTGCCCAAGGGCAGGAATCCGAGCCGCCGCCTCCGGCCGTGTTGACCGACGAGGCGGTTTCGGCCGTCATGGCTCGCGCGGTCGACGAGGTGATCCGGCCCGGCTATCGCGATCTCCACGCTTCGGCATCAGACCTTGCCGATGCCGTCTCCGCCTATTGCAGAGCGCCTTCGGCAGCAACCGGAACCGCCGCCCGCGCCGCCTTTAACGACACGGTGGCCAAGTGGTCGTTCATCGAAATCGTCCGTGAAGGGCCGGCGCTCCGCCAGAACCGGTTCGAACGCATCCTCTTCTATCCCGATCGCAAGAGCACCGGGCTGAAACAGGTGCAGGCGCTGCTGGCCAAGGCCGATGAGGAGGACACGGACGCCACGACTTTGGCCGGCAAGAGCGTCGCCGTGCAGGGAATGGGGGCGCTGGAGTACGTCCTCTACGGCAACGGTGCGAAAGCGCTGGACAAGGCGGCGAACAGTTTCCGCTGCCGCTATGGTGCCGCCGTTGCAGCGAATCTCCAGACGATTGCCGGGGCGCTCAGCGCCGAGTGGGAGCAGCCGGACGGCGTACAGCGCGCCTGGAAGCATCCTGGGCCGGGCAATCCCGTCTTCCGCGACGGCAAGGAGGCAATCACCGCACTGCTCGGCGTGCTCGTGCATGGGGCGGAGACCGTGCGCGACCAGCGCATCGAATCCTTCTACAAGGGCGAGGACGCCCCTGCCCGCCCGAAATCGGCGATCTATTGGCGTTCGGGCAACACCTGGAGGTCCATCGAGAGCAATCTCGAGGGGCTGAAGGCGCTGTTTACGAAATCCGGCATGGAAGGCCTGCTCGATCCCTCGCAGGGCTCGATCGCCGGGTCCATTGTCTTCGTCCTGAACTCGCTGCAGCACATCGTGCCGACCATCGATCCAGACATCGAGAAAGCAGTCAGCGTTCCGGCCGAGCGCCGCAAGCTGGACTTTCTCGTCATCAACGCCCGCGACCTGGTGCTGCGACTGAACAACGACTATGGCGGCGCGATCGGGCTCGGCGCCGGCTTCTCCTTCTCGGACGGAGACTGACGGGCTACACGGGAGAACGCAGGATGCGCACACCGCTTCTCGATCGGCGCAGTTTCACGAAGATGGCGGGAGCCGCCTGGGCGGCAACGCTGTCGCCGTCCTCGCTGTTTGCGCTGGAGCGGAGCGATGCGGTGTTCGCCTCCGGCTTCATGGCCCGGGACGGCAGCTTTGGCCTTGCGACGCTTGCCGAAGACGGCACGGTCATCGAACGCGTCCGGTTGCCGGCGCGCAGCCACGGCATGGCCCATTGCGTGGCGACGGGGCAGGCCGCGGCCTTCGCGCGGCGCCCGGGAACGTTCGCCCTGATCTTCGACACGCAGCGGCGGCAAGCGGCAACCGTTATCCATGCCGGCCCGGACCGGCACTTCTTCGGTCATGGCTGTTTCTCGCCGGACGGCCGACTGCTTTATGCGAGCGAGAACGATTTCCAGGCAAATCGCGGGGTGATCGGCCTCTATGACGCCACCGACCGCTACCGTCGCATCGGCGAGTTCGACAGCTACGGCATCGGCACCCACGACATGACGGTGTCGGACGATGGAAGGACGCTGGTCGTCGCCAATGGCGGGATCGAGACGCATCCGGATTTCGGCCGCACCAAGCTCAATCTCGACCACATGGAACCGTCGCTGGCGCTGATCGAGGCGGCGACGGGCGCGCTCGTGCAACGCCACGCCCTGCCGCCGGCGCTGCGCCAGCTTTCCACCCGGCATGTCGACATCGATTCCAAGGGGCGCGTCTGGTTCGCCTGCCAATACGAGGGGCGGCGTGACGACCTGCCGCCGCTGGCGGGCCACTTTTCCGCAGGCGAAGACATCCGCTTCCTCGACCTGCCGGCGGAAACGACGGCGCGGCTCGCCAACTATGTCGGCGCCATCGCCGTCAATCGCGCCCGGGGGCTGGTCGGCCTGACCTCGCCAAAGGGCGGCTTGGCGGTGACAGTCGACGCAGCGAGCGGGCGTATCCTGCGCGAAGAGGCGATCAGCGAGGCGGCCGGCATCGCGCCTTCCCCCCTAGGCTTCGCGGTGTCCTCCTATGACGGGCGCTTCGATGGCGTGCGCGCCGATCTCGCCTGGGACCAGCACATCGTCCGATTTGGGAGGCTTTGACCGCTCACGCGGCGCCGGCGTCGCGCGCGATCAGCATTTGCAGGTCGTGCCAGGCGTAGGCGACCTGCTCGTATTGACGGCCACCGAGCCCGATGATGCCAACCTCCATCGGGGCCGCCCCCATCCGTTCGTAGAAGCCCCTATTCGGATTGGTCGATAGCACCCAGGCAAACATCGTCACCGTACCGCCCTCCACCATCCGCCGCGCCACCGCGCGCACGAGTGCCCCGCCTATGCCGCGGCCCTGATAGGCAGGCAGCACGTACAGGGCGTAGATCTCACCCACCGGCGTCGGCGAGGGATAGCGTGCGGGACCGAAATTCACGAAGCCCACCAGTTCGCCGCTCTTGCGCTCGATCGCGACGAAGTGGCCGACGTCCGCCGCGTTGCGGCGGCTCATGTGGCGAACCGCCTGCTCGGCCGGCGACATGCGGTCGAGATAGGCGTCGTCGAGCAGCCCTCGGAACGTCGCCCTCCAGGTCGCCACGAGCACCCGGCCGATCGCAAAGACATCGGCGGTCCTGCCCGGGCGGATTTCTATCGCCTGGTCCATGGCATGGATGTAGGGCGCCGGCTGGCGCACTGCAATCATCCCGCCTGCCGGCTCCTGCGATATCGCCTGCGTAATTGCCGTCTTGCGGCGCGAAGGCGCGCATGCGAGGGTTCGCGCCGTTCCGGCGAACCGGCAAAGCGAATGAAAATGACAGACTTTCCACCCGCGGACTTCCGCGAACGCATCACCATGAGCTTCAGCCGCCAAGCGGCCATGCACCTGATCGGGGCGCGATTGACGCGCGTCGAGCACGGCTCGGTGGAGATCGAGCTGCCCTTCGACGAGAAGCTGACGCAGCAACACGGTTTTCTGCACGCCGGCATCATTTCCGCGGCGCTGGACTCCGCCTGCGGCTATGCCGCCTATTCGGTGATCGATCCGGAGGCATCGATCCTCACGATCGAGTTCAAGGTCAACCTGATGTCGCCCGGACGCGGTGACTGGTTCCTGTTTCGCGGCGAAGTGACGAAGCCGGGCTCCAACATCATCGTCGCCGACGGGCGGGCCTATTCGGTTGGCGAGGGTCCGGCCAAGCTGATCGCCTCCATGACCGGAACGATGATGGTGGTGCGCGGCCGGGAGGACGTGGCAGGATGAGCTATGTGCTGAAACAGGTCGCGGGCAAGAGCCTGCTCTATGTGATGGCGGTCGCCTCGGAATACGGCGAGCACCTCGGAAGCCGCATATCGCCATTGATGACCGGCATCGGCCCGGTCGAGGCAGCCGTGCAGGTCTCCCGTGCGCTCACCCTGCTGGAGGGAAGCCACCGCCGTCCCGATCTTGTGATCTGCCTCGGCTCGGCAGGCTCCGCGACGCTGGAACAGACGGAAATCTACCAGGCGATCAGCGTCTCCTATCGCGACATGGACGCCTCGCCCCTTGGTTTTCCGAAGGGCGCCACACCGCTTCTCGACCTGCCGATCGTGGTGCCGATGCCGCTGCGGGTACCCGGAATTCCCGAAGCGCGCCTTTCGACGGGGGCGAACATCGTCTCGGGAGGGGCTTATGACGCGATCGATGCGGACATGGTGGACATGGAGACCTTCGCCGTCCTCCGTGCCTGCCAGGCCTTCGGCGTGCCGCTCATAGGCCTCCGCGGCATTTCCGACGGCAAGGCCGAACTGAAGCACGTCGGCGACTGGACCGAATACCTGCACATCATCGACGAGAAGCTGGCCGACGCGATCGACCGGCTGGAGCAGGCCCTGGCTGACGGCGCGATCCCGCTCTGAGGGGCCCTATTTCCGGCAGCCCGGTTGCGCGCGGCGGCAAATTTCATTAAAGGCTCGCCATGACCCAGACAGCCCATCCCGACAGCGTCCTCATCATCGATTTCGGCAGCCAGGTGACCCAGCTCATCGGCCGGCGCGTGCGCGAAGCAGGCGTCTATTGCGAGATCATCCCCTTCCAGTCTGCCGAAGAGGCCTTCCACCGGATGAAGCCGAAGGCGATCATCTTCTCCGGCGGCCCCGCCTCTGTTCTCGATCACGGCAGCCCGCGCGCCCCGCAGGTGGTGTTCGATTCCGGCCTGCCGATCCTTGCCATCTGCTATGGGCAGCAGACGCTTGCCACCCAGCTCGGCGGCAGGGTCGAGGGCGGGCACGCCCGCGAATTCGGCCGCGCCGACGTGGAAGTCCTCAAGAGCAGCCCGTTGTTCGAGGGCGTCTGGGAAGTCGGCAAGAAATATCCGGTCTGGATGAGCCACGGCGACCGCGTCACCGTCGCCCCGGAAGGCTTCGAGGTCATCGGGGTGTCCGAGAACGCGCCGTTCGCGGTCTGCGTCAACGAGGCGAAGAAGTACTACACCACCATGTTCCATCCGGAAGTGGTGCACACGCCGGACGGAGCGAAGCTGCTTTCCAA
This sequence comes from Mycoplana dimorpha, assembly GCF_003046475.1. Taxonomy (GTDB): domain Bacteria; phylum Pseudomonadota; class Alphaproteobacteria; order Rhizobiales; family Rhizobiaceae; genus Mycoplana; species Mycoplana dimorpha. The sequence goes on along the minus strand of NZ_PZZZ01000002.1, from coordinate 351,311 downwards.
CTTCGTGCACAAGATCGCGGGCATCACCGGCGACTGGTCGATGTCGGCCTATCGCGCCCGCGCCGTCGAGGCGATCCGCGAGCAGGTTGGCGACAAGCGCGTCATCTGCGGCCTTTCGGGCGGCGTCGACAGCTCGGTTGCGGCCCTCCTCATTCACGAAGCCGTCGGCGACCAACTGACCTGCATCCTCGTCGACCATGGCCTGATGCGGAAAGACGAGGCGGCGAACGTCGTCGCCATGTTCCGCGAGCACTACAACCTGCACCTCGTGCACGTCGACGCCTCCGACCGCTTCATCGGTGAATTGGAAGGCGTGTCCGACCCCGAGACCAAGCGCAAGATCATCGGCCGGCTCTTCATCGAGGTCTTCGAGGAAGAGGCCAAGAAGCTCGGCGGCGCCGAGTTCCTCGCGCAGGGCACGCTCTACCCGGACGTGATCGAGAGCGTCTCCTTCACCGGCGGTCCGTCCGTCACCATCAAGTCGCACCACAATGTCGGCGGCCTGCCGGAGCGCATGAACATGCAGCTCGTCGAGCCGCTGCGCGAGCTCTTCAAGGACGAGGTGCGCGTGCTCGGCCGTGAGCTCGGCCTGCCCGACAGCTTCATCGGCCGCCATCCCTTCCCGGGTCCCGGCCTTGCCATCCGCTGCCCGGGCGGCATCTCCCGCGACAAGCTGGAGATCCTGCGCGAGGCGGATGCGATCTATCTCGACGAGATCCGCAAGGCCGGCCTCTACGACAAGATCTGGCAGGCCTTTGCCGTGCTCTTGCCGGTGCAGACGGTCGGCGTCATGGGCGACGGGCGCACCTACGAGTTCGTCTGCGCACTGCGCGCGGTGACCTCGGTGGACGGCATGACCGCCGACTTCTACCACTACGACATGAATTTCCTCGGCCGTGCGGCGACCCGCATCATCAACGAGGTCCGCGGCATCAACCGCGTCGTCTACGACGTGACGAGCAAGCCGCCGGGCACGATCGAGTGGGAGTAAGGCGCTTCCATCGAGACGCTTGAATCGGGGCACCGCTGGCGGTATCTTACCATTGTCTTACCAATGGACGATGCCATGGCCCACCCCGAAAAGCTCACGACCGTCGTCTCGACCAAGGGACAGGTCATTCTGCCGAAGGCAATCCGCCAGCGGCAAGAATGGGGCGCCGGAACACGGCTGATCGTGGAGGAAACGGCGGACGGTGTGCTCCTGAAGCCGGCGCCGACCTTTGCTCCCACCCAGCCCGGACGGGTTTTCGGCATGCTTCCCGTGAGCGGCGCACCGAAGACGCTGGAAGAAATGGAGGCCAGCATCATCGACGAGGCGCGTCGCCGTGCTCGCGATTGATACCAATGTTCTGGTCCGTTATCTCACCAACGATCATCCAGACCAGTCGCCGCGCGCTCGCGCTGTCGTCGAGGGAACGGCTGTTTTCGTCGCGGTAACTGTTGTGCTGGAAGCCGAGTGGGTGCTGCGTAGTGCATATGGGTATGCGCGGACGGATGTCGCACGCGCCTTGCGCGCCTTCGCCGGCCTCCCGACGGTGACCTTCGAAGACGCCGCCGCGATTGCCGCCGCTTTGGATCTTGCGGAAGAAGGTATGGATTTCGCTGATGCCTTGCATCTGCGCAAGGCGGCCGCATGCGACGGCATGGTGACTTTCGATCGGAAATTCATCCGGACTGCGCATGCTGCGGGCTATGAAACGGTGACGGAGCCCTAAAGCTGGCGCTTCCGTTCGTTTCAAAATCCGAACGACTGCTGTGCCGGCTCCGGCGGGGCGAAGGAAATCCCTTCGAGCGCCAGCATCTTCAGCTTGGCCGAGGCGCCGCCCGGGGCGGAGAAGCCGCCGATCCTGCCGCCGGCGGCTAGCACCCGATGACAGGGAATGATGAGGGCGACGGGGTTTTTCGCCATGGCCTCGCCGACGTCGCGCGCCGCTTCCGGCCCGGCACCGAGTTCACGGGCGAGCGCGCCGTAAGTCGTCGTCTCGCCCCAGTGCAGCCGCCGCGCCGCTTCGTAGATCGCACGGAAGAAATCGCTCTGGCCGGCAAGGTCGAGCGGCACGTCCGAGAAATCCACTTCCTCGCCGGCGAAATAGCGCCTTGCCATCGCGACGGCCTCGGCCACTGCCGGGGATGGTTCGGCTGGTTCTGCCTCAGGCAGGCGGCGAAGCAGCAGACGGCGCGTCGTTGCGGCGTCATTGCCCGGTAGCTGGAAGCGGACGACGCCGGCCGCGGTCCAGGCGATGCCGCAGGGACCGCCATCGATGTCGCAGATCAGGTAATGGGTCTTGCCGGTCATGATGCGGCTCCTGTTCCCGTTTGATCAAATATCGGGCATTGCCCGGCCGTTCTCAACCCGTTTCCTGCTCGTTTCCTACCGGGGCTTGCGCGCCCCGCTGCCAATTCGCATAAACCGTCGGGAGAACTTTTTCAGAGAGGACACGACGTGCAGATTTCAGAGATCATCATCGGCGGCGATACGCCCGGCATCGAGTGGCGCGTTCCCGTCCTCCGCTTCAAAGGCAGCGACGCGAAGGCGCCTTCCGTCTACATCCAGGCGGCGTTGCACGCCGACGAACTGCCCGGCACGGCGGTGAGCCACTTCCTCTGCGAACGCCTGCGCGAAGCAGAAGCCGACGGCGACATCCTCGGTGACGTCACCATCGTACCGCAGGCCAACCCGATCGGCGCGGCGCAGTCGCATTTCGGCGAACTGCAGGGCCGCTTCGATCTGGCCTCGCGGACCAACTTCAACCGTGACTTTCCGCTGGTCGCTCTTGGCGAGAGGGACAGCCTTCTCGAGAACCTCCAGGGCCAAACGGCGGTCAACCGACTGAAGCGCACGCTGCTTCACATGGCGCTCGGCGCCGAACTGGTGCTCGACCTTCATTGTGACGACGAGTCCGTCCAGTATGCCTATATCGACGAGGCCTTCTGGCCCGAGGCCGCCGATCTTGCCGCCGCCCTTAAGATGGAAGCGGTGTTCCTGTCCGACGGCGAAAGCACCGCTTTCGAGGAGGCCGTCGGCTACGCTTTCAAGCGTCAGGGCGGAGAGAAGCTTGCGCAAGTGCCGGGACGGCTCGCCGTCACGCTGGAATTGCGCGGCCGGCGCGACGTCTACCCGCAAATGGCGAAGGAGGACGCGGACGGCCTCTGGCGCTTCCTGGCCGCGCGCGGCGCGGTTCGCGACGCGAGCGTCGAGTTGCCGCGCTTCGATGGACCGGCACTGCCGCTCGACAACATCGCGATGGTCCGGGCGCTCGAGCCGGGAACGGTGCTGTTCCACAAGGATGTCGGCGAACGCGTCGAAGCGGGCGACCTTCTGGCGACGATCGTCACCCGTCCGGGCATGGCGGACGGCACGGTCGAGATCCGCGCCGAACTGGCGGGGCTGATCGCGACACGCAGTTCGGACCGCTCGGTCCGCCGCGGCGGCGACCTGATGAAGATCGCCTGCGGCGCACGCGCCCGATCGGACCGCAAGCCCGGCACGCTCGAGGACTAAGGGCGAGATCGCCGCGCGCCTGCGGAGGCCATTTCCTTTCGGGCAGCACCGTTCTAAGGTGGAATCGCAATTGCGTTCAACCTTCTAGAGCGATGGAGTGCCCACGGGAACGGCATGCTGCAGGCGATTTCCGATTACTGGCCGCACCTCCTCATCGTCCTGTCGATCGTCCTTGGCACCCCCGCTGCGATCCACGCTGCGATGACGAAGGAGGAGGTGCGCGCGGCGATCGGCTGGGTGGGCGTGATCCTGCTGTCGCCGATCATCGGTGCCGTCATCTACTACGCCCTCGGCATCAACCGCGTCCGCCGCAAGACGCTGACGCGGCGCGCCGGAGCGATCGCGAAGAAGGGCCGATACGACCACGTCGCCCGCCACGATGCTTCCGACGAGGCCGTGCATGCCCGCTTTGGGGCAGCGTTGGCGGCCCAGAAACACCTCGGCGACAACGTCGGCCGTTTCCCGCTGACCTCCGGCAACCGGATCGACGTGCTCGAGACGGGCGACGAGGCCTATGCGGCGATGCTGGAAGCCATCGGCTCCGCCAAACGCAGCATCCTGCTGGAAACCTACATCTTCGACCGCGACGGCATGGGCCTGCGCTTCGTCGAGGCGCTCACCGCAGCGGCCGGCCGCGGGGTCGCGGTGCACGTGCTGATCGACGCGGTCGGGGCCCGTTACTCGATACCCAGTATCGTCCACGTCCTGAAGCAGTCCGGCGTTTCGGTCGAGGTCTTCAACGGCAACATCATCATGGGGCTGAGACTGCCCTACGCCAACCTGCGCACCCACCGCAAGATCCTGGTCGTGGACGGCGAGACGGCGTTTACCGGGGGACTGAATATCCGCGCCGGATATGCCAGCGAATTTTCGGGCGAATTCTGCGCGAAGGACACGCATTTCCGCATCACCGGGCCGATCGTCGGCGACATGTTCCATATTGCCCTCGAGGACTGGCGGTTTTCGGGCGGTGCCGCCCTCGACGGCGAGGCCTGGCAGATCGTTCCCCCTGTCGAGAAGGCGAACAAGGGGCTGCTTGCTCGCGTTGTGCCGTCCGGCCCGGACCGAAGCCTGGAGACCAACCAGCGCACACTGATGGGCGCGATCTCGATCGCCAAGAGCCGCATCCGCATCATGTCGCCCTATTTCCTACCCGAACGCGAGCTCATCAGCGCGCTGGCGACGGCAGCGCGCCGCGGCGTGCGCATCGATATCGTCGTGCCCGGGACCAACAACCTCAAGCTCGTCGACCTCGCCATGACCGCGCAGTTCGACCAGTTGCTCGAGGCCGGCTGTCGCATCTGGCGCTCGCGCGGCACGTTCAATCATTCGAAGCTGACGGTGGTGGACGGCGTCTGGTCGTATATCGGCTCGTCGAACCTCGACCCGCGCTCGCTGCGGCTCAACTTCGAGATCGACATCGAGGTGTTCGACCCATCGTTCGGCGCCGGCATCGAAAGGCGGATCGGCCAGGCACTGGAACACGCCGAGCCCGTGGATCTTGCCGCGCTGCGGGCACGGCCGTTTTTCCGCCGGCTGATCGAGCGGATCGTCTGGCTCGGATCACCCTACCTTTGAGCGTCAGGCGGCCCCCGCGTGCTCCTGCCGGTCGCGATAGGATCGCTCCCAGATCGACTGGAGATCGATGTGCGCCTTGATCGGCAGATGGTCGGATGCAACGCGCGCGAGCGGACTGTCGTGCGTTTCGACGGCCGCGACCAGATCATGCGGATGGCCGAGCACGCGGTCGAGTGCCAGGACCGGAAAGCGCGACGGGAAACTCGGCACGGCACCGGCCGCCGGATCGAACACCGGCGATAGCGGCGAAAGCGAGGAGCGCCGGCCAACGCGCCATTCGTTGAGGTCGCCGATGAGGACGGTCGGCATCTCCTCCTCCTGAGCCACGGACGCCAGGATCGCCTTGGCCTGCAGCTCACGCGACCGCTTGAGCAGGCCGAAATGCGCGGCAACGACCCGCAGCCGGCCCGTCGGGAAGTCGATGTTCACAACAAGCGCGCCGCGCGGCTCGACGCCGGGAAGCTTCAGCTGGCTGACTTTCAGCACGGTTCCCTTGCGGAACATCAGCATGTTGCCGTGCCAGCCGTGGCCGGTGCTGGACAGGGTGGTGATCGGCACGGGCACGAGCCCGCAGTAGCGCTCCAGCGCGGCCAGGTCGAGCAGTCCGGACCGGCAGCCGAAGCGCTTGTCCGCTTCCTGGATCGCGATCACGTCTGCATCGATCTCGGAGATGACTTCGGCGACCCGGTCGGGGTCGAACTTGCGGTCGACGCCGACACACTTGTGGACGTTGTAGGAGGCGATGACCGTATCGCCGCCGTCGCGATTTGCCGATAGCGGGCGGTGCCCGCGGCGATTGCGGATCGCAGACAGGGCTACGGAACTCACCTTCTCGTTCAGTCTCTTCAACGATCCTTCCTTTGCGCGGTCAGGCAGGCAGAAGATAAGGGACGCTACCTCTCGCTGCAACGGCATAAACAGCGGAAGGTTGCCGGAGGAGGCATATCGCGCTCCACGCACCGCCTATTTAGGGAAAGATCGCGCTCGTAATCGCAAGCGATTTCTCGTAAACCGTCCGCAGCTGTTCTTTGCCAGGGATCCTGCCATGTTCGACACGCTCGCTCGCCAGCCCGACGATCCGCTTCTCGCCCTGATCGGGCTCTACAAGGCCGATGAGAGGCCGGGCAAGGTCGACCTCGGCGTCGGCGTCTATCGCGACGAGCAGGGCGCCACGCCGATCTTCCGCGCCGTCAAGGAGGCCGAGCGTCGGCTGGTCGACGGCCAGACGACGAAGACCTATGTCGGGCCGGAGGGCGATCCTGTCTTTCTCGAACGCCTGTGGGACCTGACCGCCGGGAGGGCCGGGCGTGACCTTGCCACCGCCGCGGTGCAGACGCCGGGCGGGTCGGGCGCGGTGCGGCTCGCCGCCGATCTCATGGCACGCACAGGCGTCAGGCGGATCTGGCTCGGCCTGCCGACCTGGCCGAACCACCAGGCGATCTTCAAGGCGGCCGGCCTCGAGGTCGTCACCTTCCCGTTCTTCGACGTTCCGTCGCAGACGGTCCTGTTCGACGGCATGATGGACGCACTCAAGGGGGCCAAAGCGGGCGAGGCGGTGCTGCTGCACGCGAGCTGCCACAACCCGACCGGCGGTGTCCTTTCGCCCGAGCAATGGACCGCCGTCTCGGCGCTGATCGCAAACAGCGGTTTGCTGCCGCTCGTCGACAGCGCCTATCAGGGCTTCGGCAAGGGGCTCGAGGCGGACTCGGCGGGCCTGCGCACCCTGCTCGGCGGCGTTCCCGAAGCACTCATCGCCGTTTCCTGTTCGAAGAACTTTGGTCTCTACCGCGAACGCACCGGGGCGATCTATGCCATTGCCGCCACCAGGGAGGCCGCGCATTCGGTGCGCACCAACCTCGCCGGCCTCGCCCGCACCAGCTATTCCATGCCGCCGGATCACGGCGCGGCGGTCGTCAGCCTGATCCTGGGCGACGCGGCGCTGAAGTCGGACTGGGCCGCGGAGCTCGAAACCATGCGCGTCCGGGTGGCGACGATCCGGCAACGGCTTGCCGCCGGACTGGCGCGGCGCTGGCAGGTGCTGACGGCGATCGCCGAGCAGGAGGGCATGTTCTCGCTCCTGCCGCTGGAGGAGGCCGACGTGATGCGGCTGCGCGCCGACCACGCGATCTACATGCCAGGCTCCGGGCGCATCAACATCGCCGGGCTGAAGAGCGCTGAGGTCGACACGGTGGTGGAAAAATTCCTCAGCCTCTGAGTGAGCGAGGCATCGCAGCCCCGATCCTGGCGGCCGCTTGCGGGGACTGGATGGTGGAGACATATCGACAAGGAGCAGGAAGTGACGATCACCCTCTACGGCATCAGGAACTGCGACACCATGAAGAAGGCGCGGACCTGGCTGGACGACCGCGGGATCACCTATCACTTCCACGACTACAAGGCCGATGGCATCGACGCGGCGTCAATCCGGCGATGGGCCGATGCGCTCGGCTGGGAGACGGTGCTCAATCGGGCGGGAACCACGTTTCGTGCGCTGCCCGAGGCGGACAAGGCCGATCTCGACGTGGCCAAGGCGATCGCGCTGATGGTGGCGCAGCCCTCTATGATCAAGCGGCCGATCCTCGATCTCGGCGGCCGGTTTGTCGCAGGGTTCAAGCCGGACCTGTACGAGGCGGCCTTCGCCGGCTGACGCGCGGGTAGCCGCGCACGGCGCTCCGTTGCGGGACCTTGCCGGACCAGCGAATACCGCGCGCCTCGTATGCAGGCCGGCGTCGGCCTGGCCGATATACCAGCGGCCGTGGCTATTGCTCCTGCATGTGCGCATCGACTTCGGTGGCGCCCGGGATCGATGGCTGGGCGCCACGCCTCAGGCAGGCGAGCGAGCCGGCGATCGCGGCGCGACGGAGGCAGTCGGCGAAGGACAGCCCCGCATCGAGCGAGGCGACGAGATAGCCGCAAAAACTGTCGCCGGCGCCGACCGTATCGACCGGCTCGATCTTCAGCCCCGGAGCGCGGTACACCTTGTCCCTGCGGATGGCGATGACGCCGTCGGCGCCGAGCGTAACGACGATCGTCTGGCCGGTCCGCTCGTGTAGCGATCGCAGCTCTGCCTCGCGCTCGGCAGCCGAAAGGTTGGTTTTTCCCGAGAACTGCTCGAATTCGATCTCGTTGGCGACGAGGATGTCGGCCTTGGCGCCGAGCCTCCGCGCATCCGGCGTGAACGGCGCCAGGTTCAGGACCGATGTCACGCGCCGCGCCTTGGCTGCATCCAGCGCCGCCTCCACCGCTTCGGCCGGCACTTCGAGTTGCAGCGCCAGAACGTCGCCGGCCGACATCTGCGCGACCGCCGCCTTCGCATCCGCCGGCGTTACCTCGCCATTGGCGCCGGCGACGACCACGATGACGTTCTCGCCGTCCTCCGCGACGATGATGTGAGCGGTGCCGGTGGGCACGTCGGCAACCTTGACGAGATCAAGATTGACGCCGGACTGGGTGAGGAACACGAGCGACTCGGCGGCGAAGGCATCACCACCGACCGCACCGGCCATGCGCACCATGGAGCCGGCGCGCCTTGCCGCGAGCGCCTGGTTGGCGCCCTTGCCGCCGGCCGCCGTGCTGAAGCTGTGCCCCGGGACGGTCTCGCTCGGCTGCGGCAGGCGCGCCGTCGTGGCGATGAGGTCCATGTTGATGGATCCGAAGACGGTGATCATGGTGCGGCATTCCTCTGTAAGGCCCTGCCGGAAACTGCCCGAGGCGATCAGTCTTCGTCAACTACCCTCAGTTTCAGCTGCCCGGTGCGGCTTTCGACGGCGCGTTCTGTGGCGGCAGCCGGCGCATTCTTTTCCCGTCCCGCCGGGGCGATCGCCTCGAACTCCATCTCGCCGATGCGCGCGCCGCGACGGGCAAGCTTCTCCGTCGAGGTCAGGATCTGGTCGACATCCTTCTGTGCCGAGGTGAAGTGCCCGTGCAACTTGCGCACCCGGTCGTCGAGGCGGCCCAGATCCTCCATCAGCCGGATCACCTCGCCCTGGATGACGTGTGCCTGCTCGCGCATGCGCTGGTCCTTCAGCAGCGCCTGAAGGACCTGGATGGAAAGTAGCAGCAGCGACGGCGAGACGATGACGATCCGGGCGCGGTGGGCGCGCTGCACGATCCCCTCGAAATTCTCGTGGATGGCGGCAAAGATCGACTCCGACGGAACGAACAGGAAGGCCGTGTCCTGCGTCTCGCCGGGCTGCAGGTATTTTTCGGCGATGCCGCGGATGTGCACTTCCATGTCACGGCGGAACTGCTGGGCCGCCAGCTTCGAACCCTCCGCATTCGGAGCCCCGCCCATAGCGTTCCACGCCTCCAGCGGAAACTTCGCGTCGATCACGAGCGGCGGCTGGCCGTTCGGCATCCGGATCACGCAATCCGGGCGAACGCCGTTTGAAAGCTGCGCCTGGAACTGGTAGGCGCCGATCGGCAGCCCGTCGGCGACGATCGTCTCCATCCGCGCCTGGCCGAACGCGCCGCGGGTCTGCTTGTTGGCCAGGATCGCCTGCAGGCCGACCACGTCCTTGGCGAGCGACTGGATGTTCGTCTGCGCCGTGTCGATCACCGCCAGCCGCTCCTGCAGGCGGCGCAGGTTTTCATGGGTGGCGCGCGTCTGCTCGCTGATCGACTGGCCTAGGCGCTGCGTCAAACCATCCAGGCGCTGGTTGATCGCCTGGTTCGTCTCTGCCTGCCGCGCCCCGAAGACGTCGGCCATTGCGGCGATGCGGCCCTGCATCTCGCTCTGGGCACGCAGCAGTTCGGCAAGGCGGGCCTCCGACGTCGCGGCGGCCTCACGCCGGCTGACGCCAGCGCGGCGGGCGAGCACGACCCAGCCGATTGCGATGAAGGCGACCGCCATGCAGGCGAGCTGCAGGGCCGGATCGCCGGCGATTACGTCGCGGAGTCGAATCAACGCGGTCTGGAAGGGAGCATCCGGATTCATGGGGCAAACATAGCATCAATTCGGCGCGAAGATAGATCATAACGTGAACAAACAGCTACTCGACAGCGAGCAAGCCGATTGAAAGGCGCACGGCAAACCGCTAAGTGAGGCGGATGACGATCAAACCGCTGATTATCCTTCCCGATCCCATTCTCCGCCAGGTGTCCACGCCGCTGGGGACCGTCGACGACGAGGCACGACGCCTTGCCGAGGACATGCTCGAGACGATGTACGACGCCCCTGGCATCGGACTGGCGGCGATCCAGATCGGCGTGCCGCGGCGCATGCTGGTGCTCGATGTATCTCGGGAGGGCGAGGAGAAGACGCCGCTCGTCTTCATCAACCCCGAGATCGTCAGCTCTTCTGATACTCGCTCGGTCTACGAGGAAGGCTGCCTGTCCATCCCGGACTACTATGCCGAGGTGGAGCGGCCGGCGGAGATCACCGTGCGCTATATCGACCGCGACGGCAAGGAGCAGACGCTCGACGCCGACGGGCTGCTCGCCACCTGCCTGCAGCACGAGATCGATCACCTGAACGGTGTGCTCTTCATCGATCATATCTCCAAGCTCAAGCGGGACATGGTGATCCGCAAATTCACCAAGTCGGCCAAAATGCGCGTATCGAAGGCGATCTAAGTCGGCGATTATTGCAATCGGCTCTTCGGAAGCCTATGATATCATCGATATCACGGCGGAGCGAACAATGAGCGATTTGCTGCTGCGCGGTCTCGACGACGCATTGAAATGCAAGCTCCAGGAAGCGGCGAAACGCAACGGGCGCAGTCTTTCGCAAGAGGCGCTCGCTCTGCTCCGGAGGGTTCTGCTTTCAACGCAAGGCGACCAGCGCGAAATGGCCGGCACGCACTTGCGCCGCATCCTCGGGGAGGCGCATTTTGAAGACGATGAACTGCAGGCGATCGAAACATTCCGCAAGTCGCCCGATCGTGCTCCCCCGTCCTTCGAGTAGCCTCGTATGCTGCTCCTTGATACTAACGTAGCCTCTGAGCTTCGCGGGCGCCGGCACAGCGATCATATACTCGACTGGCTCGACCGCTGGAATATCCACGATGTTTTCCTGTCGGTCATAACAGTCGCGGAAATCCGTTATGGCATCGCCTTGGTGGTAGACGAACAACGGCGGCTTTTGCTTCGGGAAACGTACCGACGGCTTGAAGACGACTTTGCCAATCGGATCCTAGACTTCGATCGGCACACGGCAGCAATCTACGGCGACATTTCCGCGCGACGGCAAAAGGCCGGCCGCCGGATGGAGACAAAGGACGCCATGATCGCCGCGATCTGCCTCCATCACGGCGCGACACTGGCGACCCGCAATGTAAAGGACTTCGAGGGGCTTGATCTGAAGCTCGTAAACCCGTTTGAAGGGGCGCAATAGCTTAGACGGGAGCCTTGCCGCATGGCGCTTCGCATCATCTTCATGGGTACGCCGGAATTTTCGGTGCCGACGCTGACGGCGCTGGCCGAGGCCGGCCATACCATCGTCGCCGCCTATTCGCAGCCGCCGCGGCCGGGCGGACGGCGCGGGCTCGAGTTGCAGAAGTCGCCGGTGCACCAGGCGGCAGAACGGCTTGGCATTCCGGTGCTGACCCCGCCGAACTTCCAGGCCGAGGAGGACCGCGCCGCATTCCGCGTGTTCGATGCCGACGTCGCCGTCGTTGTCGCCTACGGCCTTCTCCTACCCGAGGCGATCCTCACCGGCACGAAGCTCGGCTGCTACAATGGGCATGCCTCGCTGCTGCCGCGCTGGCGTGGCGCCGCGCCGATCCAGCGCGCGATCATGGCCGGCGACGCGGAGACCGGCATGATGGTGATGAAGATGGACAAGGGACTCGACACCGGGCCGGTAGCGCTCACGCGGCGCGTGGCGATCGGCGCCGACACCACGGGCGGCGAATTGCACGATGCCCTGATGGACGCCGGTGGCAAGTTGATGGTCGAAGCGATGGCACGGCTCGAGGCCGGCGACCTTCCGCTAACGCCGCAATCCGGTGACGGAGTGCTCTACGCCGCCAAGATCGACAAGGGCGAGACCCGCATCGACTTCTCCCGGCCCGCTGCAGAGGTCCACAACCACATCCGCGCGCTCTCGCCCTTCCCGGGCGCCTGGTTCGAACTGCCGGTCGCCGGCAAGGCGGAGCGGATCAAGGTGCTCGGGTCGCGTCTGGCCGGAGGCTCGGCAACGGCGGGGACGGTCCTTGCCGGCGACGGGCTGGCGATCGCCTGCGGCGAAGGCGCTGTGTCGCTGACCCGGCTGCAGAAGGCCGGCGCCAAGCCGCTCGACGTCGCCGACTTCCTGCGCGGCACGCCGATTGCCGCCGGCACGATGGTGTCCTGATGCCGCGCTATCGACTTGTGATCGAGTATGACGGAACGCCTTATGTCGGCTGGCAGCGGCAGGAGAACGGCCCGTCCGTGCAGGGCGCGGTGGAGAAGGCGATCCTGTCGCTCACCGGCGAAACCGTTTCGATCCGCGGCGCCGGGCGCACCGATTCGGGCGTGCACGCGATGGGCCAGGTTGCCCATGCCGACCTCTCGCGCGCCTGGAAGGACCACACGCTGCGCAATGCGCTGAACGCGCATCTGGCACAGGCCGACGAACGCATCTCGATTCTCGACGCGGCCCAGGTGGAGGACGATTTCGACGCCCGCTTCTCGGCGCTGCGGCGGCATTATCTCTACCGGATCATCTGTCGCCGGGCGCCGCTTGCGCTGGAGGCGCACCGCGCCTGGTTCGTGGCGAAGCCGCTCGATCACGAGGCGATGCACGCGGCAGCGCAGGTGCTGGTCGGCAAGCACGACTTCACCACCTTCCGCGCCGCCCAATGCCAGGCGAACAGCCCGGTGCGCACCATCGACCGGCTCGACGTCAGCCGGACCGGCGACCTGATCGAGATCCGCGCCACGGCGCAGAGCTTCCTGCACAACCAGATCCGCTCTTTTGCCGGGACGCTGAAACTGGCTGGCGAGGGCAAGTGGAGCGTGGACGATGTGCGCGCTGCACTGGAAGCGCGTGACCGCAAGGCCTGCGGTCCGGTGGCGCCGCCGGAAGGCCTCTACTTCCTGCAGGTCGACTACTGATCCGCGGTCAGCCGGGCAGCGTACCGAGCAGCACCTGAAGCCCCTGCCCGGCCAGCAGGGGCGGCAGAACGAAGAGCGCCGTCAGCGTCGCCGCCAGCAGCGTCTGCTTGCCCACGCACATCCACAGCAAGCGATACTGGAGCACGATGCTGGCCCCGAAGACGGCATAGAGCAGCAGCCCGGAGAACGCCGCGAATGCCGGCACCACGAGCGCAAGCGCAAACGGCACGGCCGTCGCATAGGCAAAGGGAACGGCGATCCAGTTGCTGGCGATGATCAACGTCGCGACATGCTGCGCATAGCCGAGCGGCCGGGCAAGCAGGGTGACGATCGCCAGCGGCAGCAGCCAGCCGGCCACGTCGATCACGAACATCTTCAGGATGAAGTCGGCGCCCGCGGTCGTCCCTTCGGGCATGCGGCCGAGGTAATAGAGCCGCCAGGACGCCCAGATGACCACCAGTGCCGGCAGGCACCAGACGAACGCCCAGAAAGACCGAAGCAGCCCGTGCCAGCTGAGATCCAGCCAACGGAACCCGTCCTGCCTGTACCGGACCAGGTGCCAGATGCCGCCAAGATAATGCAGGACCTCGTCAAGCCCCGGCATCGCCGAACCAGCGTGAAATGAAGGTTTGATAGATTTTCGTCAGCGTCTCGAGATCGGCAACGGCAACCCGCTCGTCAACCATGTGCATCGTCTGGCCTACAAGGCCGAACTCCACCACAGGGCAGTAGTCCTTGATGTACCGGGCATCCGAGGTGCCGCCGGTGGTCGAGAGCTTCGGCACACGGCCGATCGCCGTCTCGATCGCCGTCGAAAGGGAAGCAATCAGCCGGTCGTCTCGGGTCAGGAACACGTGGCTCGGGCGTTCGGCCCATTTGAGTTCATAGCGGACCGGCGCCCGACCTGGGCGTAGCCGCTGGTCGGCCGCCGCCTCGTCCAGCCGGCGCACGATCTCGTCCTGCACCGTTTCCGCCGTCCAGGTGTCGTTGAAGCGGATGTTGAAGCTGGCCGTCGCCTTGGACGGGATGACATTGACCGCGCGGTTACCGACGTCGATCGTCGTCACTTCGAGGTTGGAGGGCTGGAAGTCAGCGGTGCCCGCGTCGAAGGGCGGGTCCATCAGCGCCGCAGCCAGTGCGATCACGCCCCGCACCGGGCTGTCTGCGAGATGCGGATAGGCGGCGTGGCCCTGCACGCCGTGCACGGTGATGGCGCCGGAAACCGAACCGCGCCGGCCGATCTTGATCATATCGCCGAGCCGCTCCGGGTTGGTTGGCTCGCCGACGAGGCACGCGTCCCAGCGCTCGCCGCGCTCGGCCGCCCACTGAAGAAGCTTCTCCGTGCCGTTGATCGACGGCCCTTCCTCGTCGCCGGTAATGAGAAAGGAGATGGAGCCACCCGGCGCGCCATGGCTCTCGATATGCCGGGCGACGGCCGCGACGAAGCAGGCGATGCCGCCCTTCATGTCGACGGCGCCGCGGCCGTACATCTCGCCTCCGGCGATCTCGGCGGAGAACGGCCCGTGCGTCCAGGCCTCCTCATCGCCGGCGGGAACCACGTCGGTATGGCCGGCAAACATCAGGTGCGGCCCTTCGGTGCCGATCCGTGCATAGAGATTTTCGACGTCGGGCGTTCCCGGCTCGGACATCACAACCCGCGTCACGGCAAAGCCCAGCGGCGCAAGCATGGCCTCGAGGGCGGCAAGCGCGCCGCCTTCAGCCGGCGTCACGGAGGGGCAACGGATCAGGGTGGCGAGGTTCTGGACGGGATCGGTCACGGTCATGATGCAACTGCCTGCCGGCGGGTTGATCGCGCGAATTGCGGCGCCGGGCTCCCTTCCGATCTAGCCGATTGGGCTGGCGCTGTCATCATGCCTTCGTCGCCGCCGAAAGGCCAAGGCGCCGCCCCGCCCTAGCCCTTCGGTCGGTCGGTGACGGCACCATGCGCATTGGCTCCAGGCGTGCCGGGCCAGACGAGGAAGGCGATCAACGCAAAGATCGAAATGGCGGGAACGAAAAGGCAAAGCACAAGCGGCGCCGGCAGCGCCATGTCATGCAGCCGCTTGATCGTCAGCATGACCGAGGAGACTGTCGAGACGACCCCGACAGCGAAGAACAGCAGCGTCCAGGTGGCGAAGGCCGGTTCCTCGTGCGGAGTCATCACCATGCGCGTCAGGAAGGCGGCTGAGAGCGCCATCCAGAAACCCCAGGCAAGCGCAAAGGGCAAGCGCGAGAGGCGGCCGGACCAGCCGAAGAAAAGCCAGGTGAGGCTTGGTGGCCGGTCCGCATCCGCCATGGCGTCAATCCCTGAGCAGTTCGTTGATGCCGGTCTTGGAGCGAGTCTTCTCGTCGACGCGCTTTACGATCACGGCGCAGTACAGGCTCGGCGCCGGCTGGCCATTGGCCATGGTGTTTCCGGACGGCATCGAGCCGGCGACGACCACCGAATAGGGCGGCACCTCACCGTACATGACCTCGCCGGTGGCGCGGTCGACGATCTTGGTCGACTTGCCGATGAAGACCCCCATGCCGAGCACCGAGCCCTCGCGCACGATGCAGCCCTCGACCACCTCGGAGCGCGCGCCGATGAAGCAGTTGTCCTCGATGATGGTCGGGCCGGCCTGCATCGGCTCCAGCACGCCGCCGATCCCGACGCCGCCGGAGAGGTGCACGTTCTTGCCGATCTGCGCACAGGAGCCAACGGTCGCCCAGGTATCGACCATGGTGCCTTCGCCGACATAGGCGCCGAGATTGACGAAGGAGGGCATCAGGATGGCGTTCGGGGCGATGTAGGCGGAGCGACGGACGACGCAGTTCGGCACCGCCCGGAACCCGGCCCGCTCGAACTCGTTGACGCTCCAGCCGTCAAACTTGGAGGGCACCTTGTCCCACCAGACCGAGGCGCCGGGGCCGCCAGGAACGATTTCCATCGGGTTCAGCCGAAACGACAGGAGCACCGCCTTCTTGAGCCACTGGTTGACTTTCCAGTTGCCGTCGGCTTCGCGCTCGGCGACGCGAACCTTGCCGCTGTCGAGGAGGTTCAGCGCGGCCTCGACGGCGTCGCGAACCTCGCCCCGGGTCGCGGTGGTGACGGCATCGCGCTCCTCGAAGGCGCGCTCGATGGTGGCTTCAAGGGAGGCGATATTTGAGCTGTTCATCGGGATTCCTTAAACTTCGGCCATTATCCTGCCGTAGCGGAGGGTGCCGGAGGGGACACAATTTTTCCGGTGCCGAGTCCTAGTGCATGATCCCGGAAAGTTGAAGCCCCTTTCCGGCCGATGATGTCGCGACGGCGCCGGCAAGATGCTACAGCCGGAAATTGCCCGAACGGCAGCGAACAACAGCCGGCCCCAACTGTTTTCGGTTGTCGGCAGGTCTTCGAAATGGAAAGCGATATGGCACGACTGAAGAAAAAGAATCTCCGCCGCAAGGACGGCGTGTGGGATCCCCTCGCCGACAGCGCGTTCGACAAGCACAGGGCGTCGGTAGTTCCGCATACGCCGCAGTCGATGTCGCCAGCCTATCGGCTCGCCTATGTGGACGACGAGTTTCTCTGCCGCGAGGAACTGCGGCCGGTGCGGCTGCAGCTCGAACTTTTGAAAGTGGAGATGATGCTGGCCGAGCGCGGCATCAAATCGACGGTGGTGATGTTCGGTGGCGCCCGCATTCCCGCCCCCGGCATGGAGGCCTGGGCAGCCCGCAACGAGACGCAGCGCCGCAATCTCGAGGCCGCGTCCGTCTATTACGAGGAGGCACGGAAGTTCGCCACGCTGTGCTCTGCTCGCTCCGCCGAGACCGGCTTCAAGGAATTCGTCGTCGTCACCGGCGGCGGGCCGGGCGTAATGGAGGCGGGCAATCGCGGGGCGTCCGAGGCCGGTGCGCCGTCGATCGGACTGAACATCGTATTGCCGCACGAGCAGGCGCCGAACGCCTATGTGACGCCCGATCTCAGCTTCAACTTTCACTATTTTGCCGTGCGCAAGATGCATTTCCTGCTGCGCGCCAAGGCGGTGACGGTGTTCCCCGGTGGCTTCGGCACGCTGGACGAACTGTTCGAGACGGTGACGCTGATGCAGACCGGGCGCATGGCACTGGTGCCGCTGATCCTGTTCGGCAAGGAATTCTGGCGCTCGATCATCAACCTCGACGCGCTGGCCGAGTTCGGCACCATCTCGCCGGGCGACCTGGACCTGATGCAGTTCGTCGACACGGCCGAGGAGGCGTGGACCATCATCGAGACGTTCTACGAGAATCTCGACAGCGAACCCGTCATTGCCACGGCGAAGTGACGCTGATCGGGCGGCCGGTATGCGCCGGCCGTCGATCCAGTGTTGCTAGCCCTCGACGATGCGGACGAGGAAGCCGGCGAGATCCGAGGTGACGTAGTCGATGTGCACGTCCTCCTCGGTCTTCTTCTCCCAGGCGTCGGTGAACTCGTGCCCCTCGTCGCGCGGCATGAGGAGGACGGTCTTCATGCCCAGCGCCTTCGGCACCAGCAGATTGCGCGGCAGATCCTCGAACATGGCGGCGCGCGCGGTGTCGACCCGATGCAGCGCCATGAACTTGTCATAGGTGCTGCCGGCGGGC
The DNA here is from genome assembly GCF_003046475.1 of Mycoplana dimorpha. Classification (GTDB taxonomy): domain Bacteria; phylum Pseudomonadota; class Alphaproteobacteria; order Rhizobiales; family Rhizobiaceae; genus Mycoplana; species Mycoplana dimorpha. The sequence goes on along the minus strand of NZ_PZZZ01000002.1, from coordinate 333,607 downwards.
TTCGGCACGTATTCGGCCGCGACGATGTCGAAGATGTCGTCGAAATGATCGAGGATACCGAGCGCGCGGGCGGTCATCTCGGCGTGCTTGACGCTTCCGTTCGTGAAAATGAACTTCCGCCCGGGCAGCTTCTTGATCGCCTCGCCGAGCTCCGGATCGGGCGACAGCACCTCGTAGTCGATGGCGTGGGCCTTCTCGAGGAAGTCCTCGGGGTCGACGCCATGGTGCAGCATCAGGCCCTGCAGCGTCGTGCCGTGCTCCTGATAGTAGCGCTTCTGGATCGCCCGGGCCTCCTCGCGTGACAGCCCCAGCAGCGCCGACACGTAGCCGGTCATGTTGCGGTCGACCTGGGCGAACAGGTCGACGTGATGGGGATAGAGCGTGTTGTCGAGGTCGAACACCCAGTCGGTGACATGGGCGAAGTCGGATCTCTGGGGAAGGTTGAGCATCTCGGTCATGGGCGCCGTTATGACACGGACGCAACAAGAAGCAAAAAGGAATCGTTGGCGGTTGGCGCGCGATGGATTTGCGAGCGCGGGCGTGCTAGCCGCCGGGCATGGAAGCCTGGGTCATCATCACCATCTGCGCCGCGTTCATGCAGAACCTTCGTTCGGCGCTACAGAAGCACTTGCGCAGTTCGCTTGGAACAACCGGAGCGAGCTTCGTCCGGTTCGGGTACGGTTTTCCGGTGGCCATCGTCTATGTGGCGGCGCTTCATCATTTCGCCGGCTATTCGTTTCCAGCCCTGAACGCGACCTTCGCCTTCTGGGCGGTCGTCGGCGGCCTGGCGCAGATCTACGCCACTATCCTGCTGGTCTACCTGTTTTCGCTGCGCAATTTCGCCGTCGGCACCGCGTATTCGAAAACCGAGCCGGTGCAGGCGGCGATCTTCGGGCTGATCCTGCTCGGCGAGCGGCTGACGCCCGGTGCGGTCGGGGCAATCGTCGTCGGCGTGGTCGGCGTGATGATGATCTCGGTTGCCCGCATGCCGCTGTCCTGGCGCAACCTTCTGGCCGCGATGACCGGACGCACGGCGCTGATCGGCATCGCTTCCGGCGCAATCTTCGGCATCTCGGCAGTTGCCTACCGGTCGGCGGCCTTGTCCCTCGAGGGGCCGAACGCGATCATGCAGGCCGCCGTCACGCTTGCCTGCGTCACCACTTTCCAGACGGTGTTCATGCTCGGCTGGATGCTGCTCAGGGATGCTTCGGAGATCGGCAAGGTCGTGCGCTCCTGGCGGTCCTCCGCGCTGGTCGGCCTTGCCGGCGTGACCGGCTCGGCCTGCTGGTTCACGGCGATGGCGCTGCAGCAGGTGGCCTATGTGCGCGCGCTCGGCCAGATCGAGCTGCTTTTCACCTTCGCCGCTTCCGTCTTCGTCTTCCGCGAACGTATCACCCGCATGGAGGTGGCCGGCTGCCTGCTGATCGTCACCGGGATCCTGCTGCTGCTGATGTGGAAGTAACGAGCACCTTCCCTGTACGGCCCGGGCGTTGATGGCCATCGTCATGCGGGCTAAGGTTCGGTCGACCCTCGCCGGTTCATCGGAAAGGCGGCGCCAAGTCGTCCCTGTCCACACTGCATCGGCGCGACAGATGTCCCAGCAGTAACTGCTGCGGCACGAGGGGAAGATGCGGCCGGTGGGGCCTTTTCGCGGGAGGAGCAGGCATGGAACAGGCACAAAAGGCGAGGATCTTCGCCGAACTGCATCGCAAGCGCGAGCCGCTCGTGCTCTACAACATCTGGGACGCCGGAAGCGCCAGGGCCGTCGCGGCGGCGGGCGCGAAGGCGATCGCCACCGGCAGCTGGTCGGTTGCCGCCGCGAACGGTTACCGCGACGGCGAGGCGATCCCGCTCCCGCGGCTGACCGAGATCGCCAGAGTGATCGTCGCGGCGACCGATCTTCCGGTCACGATCGACTTCGAGGGCGGCTACGCGGTCGAGCCGGATGAAGTCGCCCACAACGTGGCGCAGATCGTCGATGCGGGCGCCGCGGGCATCAATTTCGAGGACCAGATCGTCGGGGCCACGGGCGTGCACCCCATCGCGCTACAGGCGGAACGCATACGCGCAATCCGGCGCGTGACGGCAGCACGCGACATGCCATTCTTCATCAATGCACGGACCGATCTCTTCCTGCAGGAGGCGGATGCGAACCGGCACGGGGGCCTGATCGAAGCCGCGATCGAGCGTGGCACGGCCTATGCAGAGGCCGGCGCCAGCGGCTTCTTCGTGCCGGGGCTCGCCGATCCGGACCTGATCGGGCGCATCTGCGCGGCGGTCGCGCTGCCGGTCAACGTCATGATGCGGCCGGGCGTTCCGGATATCGCCACTCTGGCCGGGCTCGGCGTCGCCCGCGTCAGCTACGGGCCCGGCCCCTATCGTGCCATGGTCGAATGGCTGGGACGGCAGGCCGCTACGGTCTACGGCGCGACCTGAAGCTGGCGATCAGGGAACGATCAGCGTTCCGGCGCCGCGCTCGGTGAAGATCTCGAGCAGCACCGCGTGCGGGGTCTTGCCGTTGAGGATGACGACGCCCTGCACGCCTGCATTGATGGCATCGATGCAGGTCTCGACCTTCGGGATCATGCCGCCGGAGATGGTGCCGTCCTTGATCAGGGCGCGGGCCTCGGCGACGGACAGTTCCTTGATCAGTTCGCCCTGCTTGTTGAGCACGCCGGGCACGTCGGTGAGGAACAGCAGACGGGTGGCGCTCAGCGCACCGGCGATGGCGCCGGCGAAGGTGTCGGCATTGATGTTGTAGGTGTGGCCATCGCGCCCCGGGGCCACCGGTGCGATCACCGGGATCATCTCGGACTTCGCAAGGAGATCGAGGAGGGTGCGGTCGACCTCGACAACCTCGCCGACGAAGCCGAGGTCGAGGATGCGCTCGATGTTGCTGTCGGGATCGACGACGGTCTTCTTCGCCTTCTCGGCAAAGACCATGTTGCCGTCCTTGCCGCAGAGGCCGATCGCCCATTCGCCGGTCTGGTTGATCAGCGCCACGATCTCCTTATTGATCGAGCCGGCGAGCACCATCTCGACGATCTCGACCGTCTTCTGGTCGGTGACGCGCAAGCCACCCTCGAAGCGCGATTCGATGCCCATCTTCGTCAGCATGGAGCCGATCTGCGGGCCGCCGCCATGCACGACGATCGGATTCACCCCGGATTGCTTGAGAAGCGCTATGTCGCTGGCAAAGGCCTTGCCCAGTTCCGGATTGCCCATCGCATGTCCGCCGTACTTCACGACGATGGTCTTGTTTTCATAACGCTGCATGTAAGGCAGAGCCTGCGCCAGCAGGCGGGCCTGGGTTTCGCTTTCGGTCTGGGACATGGGGGCCTCGCAAATCTCGTCGGGGGCTGTTTAACGCATGTGGTGCGGCGATGGAATGCGGAAGCTTGAAGAGACAGCCGATCTGATCGGGCGATCTTCCTTGATGAAGGCCCGCGAACAACAGTGGCAAGCGACATCGAGGAAGCATATGATGTCGCTAGCGGATCGCAGTCCCCAGGGAATTGCAATCCCGAAAGGTTATGCATGGCGCCCGCGCAGGTTATGCGTGCCGCTCGAACCGATGCAACCTGGCCAAGGTGGAGCGTTCTTTACTGAAAGGATGCCCGGGATCATGACATCGCCCGACCAGAACAGCAGGGATCCCCGCCGAGACGAGGTGATCGCCGGCGAATACGTGCTGGGCGCCCTTTCGCCCGAGGAACGCCGCAAGGTGGAGGCGCGCCTGCGAAGCGACGGCGCCTTCGCCGCCATGGTCAACCGATGGGCGGAGAACCTTTCAGCCTTCAACCAGGAACTCGAAACGGTGCCACCGCCGGCCTACGTCTATTCCGCCGCCGAACGAGGCCTGTTCGAGGCGCCGGCGCAGGATAAAGCACCGGCCGATCAGAGACGCGACGGGGTTTGGAACTCGCTGGCGCTGTGGCGATCGCTGGCGCTTTTCTCGCTTGCCGCCGGGGTCGCTCTCGCCGGTCCCGGCCTGATGTCTCGGCAGCCGTCGAAGCAACTTATTACCCAACTGTCCGGCGCCGACAATCCGATCAGCCTTGCGGCCCGCTACGATGCGCAGAGCGGCGAACTGACGATGACTCCGGTCGCCGCAGGGCAGGACGCGGCGCGCTCGCTCGAACTCTGGCTCCTTGAGGACGGCAAGTCTCCGGTCTCGCTCGGCGTTTTGCCGCAGACAGGCGATGGAACGCTGACCGTTCCGGAAGCCATGCGCCCCAGACTGAAGGGCGCCGTCCTCGCCGTCAGCGTGGAACCGCCCGGCGGCTCTCCGACCGGGATCGCGACCGGGCCGATCATCGCATCGGGCAAAGCCCGGGCATTCTAGTCGACCCGGGCAATCCAATGATGGCTCCCTTCGGCACACGGAGCGATCCGGGAAGCATCGCCGGAAGCGCGAAACTCGTTCCGGTATCTCTCCGTGCCGTTTGCTCAGGAAGCAACCGGCGGGATGACCGATCCGGACAGCGCTTCCTGCAGGCGCTTCTCCTGTTCCGGCGACAGCGACGTCTTCAGGACGCGGCCGCGTAGCCCGGCGAATTCGGACAGCACCTTTTCCGGCTGCACCTTGCGGACGAGGACGAACAGCGCGGAGGAGTTGTTCGGGATGGTCTCGCCAAGCGACTTGATGAAGTTGTCATCGATACCGTAGTCGGTGAGCGAGCCCGAGAGCGCCCCTGCCCCTGCGCCCACAGCGCCGCCGATGGCAAATCCTGCCAGCGGGTTCAGGAACAGAAGCCCCACCAGTCCGCCCCACAGCGCTCCGGAGAGCAGGCCGGACGAGGCGCCGATGGCCGTCAGGTTCAGGCTCTGCTTGAGATGAACCTTTCCGGCTTCGTCGCGAACGACCACGACGGCATCCTCGAGGTCGACCAGGTATTCCTTTTTCAGGCCGTTCAACTTGACGAGGACCTTGTCAGCCTCGTCGGGCGTATCGAAACCGACGACGATCAGATCGGACATGAGCGTGCTCCTCTGTGAGAGTGTGAGGCGGGCGCCGGATAGGCGCGCCGGCCCAGCGCCTCAAGACATAGGGCATCTTTCGCGACGGTGTAGTGACACCGATCAATTTGATGAACCTGCACCAGTCAGCGCGCGATTGTATCCTCGATCGCGTCGCGCAGCATGTCGAGGCCCCTGCCCTTCTCCGAGGACGTCGCCAGCACCTCGGGATAGGCGGCCGGGCGCTTGCGGATCGCCTCTGCAGTCTCGGCCACCAGCCGTGGGACGCCCGCCTCCTTGATCTTGTCGGTCTTGGTCAGCACCAGTTGGTAGGAGACGGCCGCCTTGTCGAGGAGGTCGAGGACGTCGGCGTCGTTCTTCTTGATGCCGTGGCGGCTGTCGATCAGCACATAGACGCGCTTCAGCGTCGAGCGGCCGCGCAGGTAGTCGAACACCAGCTTCGTCCAGGCGTCGACCTGTTCCTTCGGAGCCTGCGCGAAGCCGTAGCCCGGCATGTCGACGAGCGCCATCGGCGGCAGGTCGTCTGCCTCCCCGGAATAGCCGTCGGGCACGAAGTAGTTCAGTTCCTGGGTGCGGCCGGGCGTGTTGGAGGTACGCGCCAGCCCCTTGTGGCCGACCAGCGCGTTGATCAGCGACGACTTTCCGACGTTGGAGCGGCCGGCGAAGGCGATCTCCGGCGGCCCCTCCGGCGGCAGGAACTTCATCGCCGGAACGCCGCGGATGAAAATCCACGGCCGGCCGAAGAGCGGCTTGTTATCGCCGTGTACGGTCGCAGTCATCGTCTGCCCTTTCGGTCTGTCTCGTCCGGCTTCACGGTTTTGGCCGCCATTGTCAAGCACACGCAGCGGCGCTGCCGTCAGTTTGTGAAAGGTCCCGGGCGGCACGCAGAACCAGCCTGCCGTTACGCTGACAGGCGCTCAGCGCCGCTGGCGCTGCCGCCATGCTTCGAAGCCGAGGTAGCCGAGCAGGGCCGCAAGCACGATGCTGCCGCCGACGATCGTCCGCGCGCCAGGCACCTCCGCCTGGAAGATCGCCACCCACAGCGGTCCGAGCACGGTCTCGGCAGTGCTGAGCAGCGCAGCCAGTGCCGAAGGCACCAGCCGCGCGCCGGTTACGAACAGGGCGAGGCCGAGACCGAAATTGAACGCTCCGAACACGAAGAGAATGCCGAGATCCGCCAGGGTGACGGCCAAGCCCTCGGCCTGGGTCGCAGCAACGCTGCACGCCAGAACGGCGCCCGTGAAGACCGCAGGTGTCATGCGCACGTGGGAAAAGCGTCGGGTGATGATCGTTGCGCACGAGAATACGAGGGCGATCAGCAGGGCCAGTGCGTCACCGACCGGCGAAACGGTTCCGGTAAGGGAACCGGAGACCATGATGGCGATCCCTGCGACCACCACCGCGATCGCGAGCCATGTGTGTCGCGCGACGCGCTCACGAAAGACCAGCCATCCCAGCAGCGCCGCGATCAGTGGTACTGCCGCCTGGATCAGCAGAATATTCGCCACGGTGGTGTGCGCGAGCGCCAGAACGAACGAAGTCGAGGCGGTGGCGAAGCATACGCCGACCGCAAGGCCGGGCAGGCCCATCTGCGCAAACAGCTTTGCCGTTCCGCGCGATCCGTCGCGCAGGAGCATGAAGCCGAGCAGGAAGATCGCCGCAAAAAGCGACCGCCAGAACACCACCGTCCAGCCGGGTTCGACCTCGAGCATCCGCGCCAGCGTACCGCCGAAGCTCCAGGCGATGGCCGCGCCGAGCACGAGGGCCGCGCCATAACCGTTTCTGCGCGTGCCGGGGACGGGCTTGTCGGATGATGCCACCGGTGCTGACATGATTGCGCTCGTGCGATTGTGCGTGTGACGCGAGAAAGTGGCAGACCGAATGGTCCGCAACCGGCCTAGCAGCGACGGCAGGGCGTCGCAAGGTGCGAGAAATCAGGATGGAAAAAGCCCCGGCAGACCGGGGCTTTCAAGGTTGGCGGTCGGGGATCCGGCTATTTCGCCGGATCCGCTTTCTTTCCGAACATGCCCTTCAGGTTTGAGAACAACTCCACCTTGACGCCGTGGCGCTTCATGATGATCGACTGCTGGATGATCGACAGCGTGTTGTTCCAGGCCCAGTAGATGACGAGGCCGGCCGGGAAGCTCGCCAGCATGAAGGTGAAGACCACCGGCATCCAGGTGAAGATCATCGCCTGGGTCGGATCCGGCGGCGTCGGGTTCATGCGCATCTGCAGGAACATGGTGATGCCCATGATCAGCGGCCAGACGCCGATCATCAGCGCATGCGGCACGGCGAAGGGCAGCAGCCCGAACAGGTTGAACAGCGAGGTCGGATCGGGCGCGGACAGGTCCTGGATCCAGCCGAAGAACGGCGCATGCCGCATTTCGATGGTGATGTAGATGACCTTGTAGAGGGCGAAGAACACCGGGATCTGCAGCAGGATCGGCCAGCAGCCCGCCAGCGGGTTGATCTTCTCTTCCTTGTAGAGCTGCATCATCGCCTGCTGCAGGCCCATCTTGTCGTCGCCGAACTTGGCCTTCAGCTCTTCCATCTTCGGCTGCAGCCGCTTCATGTTCGCCATTGAGGCATATTGCTTGCTGGCGAGCGGGAAGAAGACGCCCTTGACCACGATCGTGGTGATCAGGATAGCGACGCCGAAATTGCCGAAATAGCGGAAGAAGAAGTCCAGCAGCTGGAACATCGGCTTGGTGAAGAACCAGAACCAGCCCCAGTCGATCATCAGGTCGAAGCGGGGAATGGAGAGGCTGGTCTTGTAGCCGTCGATGACCGGTACTTCCTTGGCGCCGCCGAACATCATGTTCTTGACTTCGCCCTTCTGACCGGGGGCGATCGTGATCGCATCCTGGCGGAAGTCTGCCTGGAAGCGCGGCCGGCCGTCGGTGAAGTGCGAGAAACGCGTCTGGTAGGGAACCGTCTGCGGCGGGACCAGCGCCGTCGCCCAGTACTTGTCGGTAATGCCGAGCCAGCCACTCGTAGCGCTGCCTGGCGCCACCGTCGTCTCCTTCTCGGTAGTCGAGTAGGTCACCTCGTGCAGGCCGAGTTCGCCGAGATAGCCGATGAAGCCCTCATGGAGCACATAGATGCTGGGAGTCGTCGGCTTGGAAAAGCGGGTGATGCGGCCGTAGCTGGAGAGCGACACCGGCGCGGCGGTGGGGTTCTCGATCGAGTCCGTCACCTGGAACATGTAATGCTCGTCGACCGAGATGGTGCGAACGAACTTGATGCCCTTGTCATTGGTGAAGCTCAGGGTCACCGGCGTGCTCATGGTGAGCTTGCCGGTGCCTTCCTGGGTCCAGACCGTCTGCGGGCCGGGCACCTGGCCGGTGCTTTCGTTGCCGACATAGCCGAGTTCGGCGAAATAGCCGTGTTCGGCCTCGGCCGGGCTCAGGAGCGTGATGATCGGGCTCGAGCGATCGACGGTCTCATGATATTCCCGCAGCTTCAGGTCGTCGAAGCGTGCCCCCGTCAGGTTGATCGAGCCCAGCAGCGCATCGGTCTCGATCGGCACGCGGGCCGACTGCGAAACGGCCGCCTCGCGGCTTTCGGGGGTGGTGCCCGGGATCGCTGAGCCGGATGGTGCGGTCGCGGCGCCGGATGGTGCCGTCTCGGGCGCCGTCGCCGGCTTGGACTTGTCCAGTTCCGCCTGCATCTCCGCCACGGCGCGCTCGCGCTCGATCTTCGGATTGACGTAGAGGAACTGCCAGCCGATCAGGATCAGCACGGACAGCGCAATCGCCACGAAATAATTGCGGTTATTTTCCATCATTCTTTCCCGGGGCCCGCGGTCGCCGGCCTCTTGCTTTTCTGTCTGTTGCTGATGCGCTCGCGAAGGCGATCCTCGAGTTCTGCAAAGGACGCATGAAGGACGTCGCGCCTGGCGACAACCACATAGTCGTGTCCGGGCTGCATTGCAAACCCGGCGGAAAGCCGGACCGCCTCCTTCAGGCGCCGGCGCATGCGGTTGCGCTCGACGGCATTGCCGTGCTTCTTGGTTACCGTGAAGCCGACGCGCGGCGGCGCATCCGGCTGGTGCCGGTCGCGCATCTCCAGGAGGAACAGCGGCCCCTTGCGCTTTTCACCCTCCCGGACAAAAAGAAACTGCGGGCGGCTTTTCAGCCGTCCGACAGTCATCTTTTCATCATCTTTGATCATTGCCCGGCATCTCGCTTCGGGCAAGCGGGGCCTTAGGCCGAAAGACGCTTGCGGCCGCGTGCACGGCGGGCGGACAGGACCGCGCGACCGCCCTTGGTGGCCATACGGGCTCGGAAGCCGTGGCGGCGCTTGCGAACAAGCTTGGAAGGCTGATAGGTACGCTTCGACATTTATTTTAATACCGCGGTGTGCGGCCCTTCTTGGGTTTGCGTTTAAGCAAGGAGCGTTACGTGCTCGGACGCCGCGATCGGCGGCCATTCCGGACGTGCGCGGCTTATAAGGGCAAAGCCCGGGAAGAGTCAATTCCACGCCTGGGTCCGCCCGGGCCCGGACCAACCGTCAAAGTTCAACAACCACAGATTGCGCACGGGCGAGCAATGCCGACACTCGCCTTACGTTGGGTCAGTCGACCTCTGCTGTTTTCTTGATAAAAATCAACTCATTCGCATCTTCGCCAATTCGCATTCGCTACAATTCTCATTAATCTTTAGCGGGTACATCAGGGATAGAGGAAATGCGGCTTCGGCGCATTTTCCAACGTGCATGACTATCGGGGAAGTTCGCACATGAAGATCAGAACAAAGATATACCTAATCGTCGGGGTCATGGGCCTGGTCTCGATTCTTATCGGGGGCATGGCGCTCGGCGTCGTCTACCAGTACGACCAGAAGTTCCAACAATACCAAAACGCCGCCGACAGGGCCCAACTCGGCGAGCACCTCAACCGGCAGGTTACGGCCGTCGTCATGGAAGCGCGTGGCGTCTACGGCGCGACCTCCAGCGAAGCCGCGAAAAAGTTCGCCGATGGCATCCTGAAGGAGCTCGACGGCATCGACGCGACCCTCGCCGCCTGGCGCCCGATGGTGCCCGAGGCCGAGCTTTCGGCGTTCGACGCGGTTGTCGCCCGGGCCGCCGAGTTCCGCACCTTCCGGTCGGAGACGGCGCGCCTCGGCACAGAGGTGTCGCCGCAGGCCGCAAGCGAGCAAGGCAACAACGAGGCCAACCGCGCCAACCGTAAGGCCTTCCAGGAAGAGATCGACACCGTCGTCAACACCGACCGGGAAAACCTGCAGGCGATCAAGGTAGACATCGACGCCTTCGAAGAGCTGACGCTGGCGCTGGTGCTTTCCACGATCGTGCTCGGCCTTGCGGCGGGCGGCGGGGCCGCCTTCTACGTCGCCACCAGGCAGATCAGTCGGCCCATCCAGACCGTGACGGAAACCATGAAGCAGCTCGCCGCCGGGGACCTTTCCACGGAAGTCCCCTATGCGGGTCGTAGCGATGAGATCGGCGACATGGCCGCAGCCGTCGCCGTGTTCCGCAGCAACGCCATCGAAGTGCGCGACCTGAACGCCCAGGAACAGGTCCTGCATGAAAAGAGCGCCGACCTGCAATCCTCGATCGCGACCATCGTGCGTGCGGCCGCCGCCGGCGACTTCCGGCAGCGGATATCCAAGGATTACGGCAACGACGACCTGAACCGGTTCGCCGCCAGCATCAACGAACTGCTCGGCAGCGTCGACGCCGGGGTCAGCGAGGTCCGTCGCGTCATCGCGACACTCGCAGAGGGCGATCTGACCGGCACGATGAACGGCTCCTTCCAGGGCGCCTTTGCCGAACTGCAAGCCAACTTCAACCACACGCTGTCCACGCTGCAGAACGCCATGAGGGAGGTGCGCGCCTCGACCGATGCGATCAACGCCAATTCCGGCGAACTGAGCACCGCCTCGGACGACCTCTCCAAGCGCACCGAGCAGCAGGCAGCGGCGCTGGAGGAGACCTCTGCCGCGCTCGAAGAGATCACCGCTGCCGTCAGGAACTCCACCGAGCGGGCCCAGGAGGCCACCGTCATGGTCGGCGAGGCGACGCGTAGCACCAAGCAGTCCGGCGAGGTCGTGCGCAACGCGGTCGATGCGATGGGCCGCATCCAGCAGGCCTCGAACGAGATCACCCAGATCATCAACGTCATCGACGAGATCGCCTTCCAGACGAACCTGCTGGCGCTCAATGCGGGTGTGGAAGCCGCGCGCGCCGGCGAGGCCGGCAAGGGTTTTGCGGTCGTCGCCCAGGAGGTGCGGGAACTCGCACAACGCGCGGCCAGCGCCGCCAAGGACATCAAGGGGCTGATCACCAAGTCGAGCGACGAGGTAGCCGTCGGCGTCAAATACGTCCAGGCGACCGGCGAGTCGCTCGCCGACATCGAGGCCCGGGTCCTGAGGATCGACGACCACATCCACTCGATCGCCACGGCTGCACGCGAACAGGCGACCGGACTCCACGAGGTTTCCACCGCCGTCAACCAGATGGACCAGGTCACGCAGCACAACGCTGCGATGGTGGAGGAAAGCTCTGCGGCCACCCATAAGCTGAAGGCTGAGGCCGACAGCCTCGCGGCTCTCGTCGCGCAGTTCAAGACGGGAGAGGCTGCCCGTCAGGTCGTGGCGGCGCAACCCATTCATCGCCCGGTCGAATCGCCCGCCCGGCGCATGATGGGTAACGTGGCGCGCGCCTTCACAAGCCGTGGCAGCGCCGCCCAGGCGGTCTCCCAGGAGGGCTGGGAGGAATTCTGAAACCGTTCCTCACGACGAAGACAAAAGGGGCGGCGGATCTTCCGCCGCCCCTTTTCTTTCGCGGCTCACGGCAAATGACATGATCCGTTTCCTGCTGCCTGCGTAAGAGCAGTTATATCCCGCTTGGACGGTCGTGCGTGACAGACAGCGGGAGCCGGCGATTGGAAAGCCCGACCTCATCCGTTATCATGGCGGTTCGAAGCTGAGGCCCTCCCCCATCTCGCCGCTGAAGCATCGGTGACAGTGCGTCGGATCGGGCGGCTGGCCATGACCGATCTTGAGGACAAGAAAGGGTTTGGTCTCTTGAATGCCGCGCCAAGACGTCCACGGATTGGCAAGGAGTGGGTAATGAAGGAAACCGAACGCTCACCCATGCTCGGCGATGTGCCCATGCCGGGCGCGCTGTCGGGACTGTCCGGCCGATTGCTGCTCCTGACGGTGGTCTTCATCGTGATCGCCGAGGTGCTGATCTTCGTCCCCTCGATTGCCAATATGCGCATCCGCTGGCTCAGCGACCGGCTCAACGTGGCTGCGGCCGCCGCCATCGTCGCCGATGGCTTTCCGCAACAGGACTTGTCGCGCGCGCTGCAGGACGAGACGCTGATGGCAACCGGTACCAAGGCGATCGTGCTGCGTCGCCATGACGCCTCACGCCTGATCGCCATCGCCGACATGCCGCCGAAGGTAGACGCTCAGTATGACCTGGCGGACACACCGCCGATCATCGCGATCCGCGATGCCTTCGACACGCTGATCTTCGGCGGCAAGCGGATCATCAGGGCCTATGGGCCGCTCGGCGACAGCGGCGCGACGATCGAGGTCGTGCTGGCTGACCAGGCGCTACGCAAGGCCATGCCGGTCTATGCGCGGAACGTTCTGTTCCTGACGGTGGTGCTGTCGGCGGTCACCGGCGGAGTGATCTTTCTTGCACTCAACCGGATGCTGATTGGCCCGATCCGCCGGATGACGCGCAGCATGCGCGACTTTGCCGCCGACCCGACCGATCCGGCCCGTATTCTGCAACCCTCTGCGGGGCATGACGAACTGGCGGTCGCCGACGCCCATCTCGCCCAGATGCAGCGGGCGCTGCAGGATACGCTGAAGGAGCAGAAGAACCTCGCCGACCTCGGCCTGGCCGTATCGAAGATCAACCACGACATGCGCAACATCCTGTCGTCGGCGCAACTGATGTCCGACCGGCTGGCCGACGTCGACGATCCGGTCGTCAAGCGCTTCGCACCCAAGCTTCTGCGGACGATCGACCGCGCGGTGAGCTACACGACAGACGTGCTCGCCTACGGGCGGATGCGCGAGCCGGCGCCGCGCCGGCGGTTCCTCGCCCTGAAGCCGCTGGTGGCGGACGTGGCGGAGATGCTGGCGATCGAACCGCAATCAAATATCGACTTCGTCATTCAGATCGACCCGGCCCTCGAGGTCGACGCCGACGGAGAGCAGCTCTTCCGCGTCATCCACAACCTCTGCCGCAATGCCATCGAAGCCTTGACGCAGCATCCGCGGCGCGAGCGCGGCCGGCTGACGGTCGCGGCGGGCCGCACCGGCAGCGTCGTCTCGATCACGATCGACGATACCGGCCCCGGCATGCCGGCGAAGGCGCGCGAGAACCTGTTCACCGCCTTCCACGGCTCGGCCCGTTCCGGCGGCACCGGGCTCGGGCTGGCGATCGTGCGCGAACTGGTGCTGGCGCATGGCGGAACGATCGCCCTCGTCGAGAAGGCGACCGAAGGCACGCAGTTCCGGATCGAACTGCCCGACCGCCCCGTGCCGCTCGCCGCCTTCCGCAACAGGGCCTCCTGACCTGGTTTCCGGCACCGGTTCGCTGTCGGGAAAGTTTCATATTTTTTTTGAAAGGCGCTTGCATTAGCGCGGCGGACCCTTTAGGAGATCGCTCGCAGCCGGGCACAACGCCCACGCTGAAAACGCACCCGTAGCTCAGCTGGATAGAGCACCAGACTACGAATCTGGGGGTCAGGAGTTCGAATCTCTTCGGGTGCGCCATCTACTTCCACCATCCTAGGCCACAGCTGGTCAACAAGCCAAGGTAGCTTGCTGCCGCCTACGCTTTGCACCTACAAGAAGATCCACGCCTCTCTTCCCGATGGGGTCGCTCGATGCTCCAACCCGTCGGCGTTTCCGCGAAACTCTTGCGGACTCCAGGCTGCGCGGGACAAGCCACCATCCGCACGCGTTGATTACTCGGGATAGACCTCTGCGCCCTCCGGGGTTGTCCTGTTGAAAAGAACAAACACCAAGGGGTTGCCCGGCTCGGCCATTGCATCGCTGCGCTGGCCGGTTATCTCGCCGGCCACGCCGCTTGCATATTCCGCTACCACCTGACCGAAGCTGTTGCGTTGGATCGCCACTTTCTGTCCGGCCTCGACCTTGTCGTTCAGCTTGATCAGATGTTCGACCAGCCCACCCGCAGTCGCCAGGATCGGGAAGGAACTGTTCCCGACAAAGACATTCACGTCCTTGCCTGTGCGCCCCATCGGCCCGGCAACGATGCCGTGATGCTTCAGGACGTTCATCGTGCCTTCCACAAACAGGGAGATCATGTCGAGGTCCAGGACCCGCGCGGCGCCGATCTCCGGCGTAAAGGACGGGATTCCCGCGTCAATAAACGCGTTGTGCAAGACACCGGGGTACACATGATTGTCGAATATCTGGCCGACTGGGAACAGTTCCACCATAGCCTTGATCTCGGGCACATCCATAGCCGCAATATTGAATGCAGTGACGTCGAACCCGGTGGTCCCGGTATGGAAGTCGATCGCGAAATCGGCGTTCGGCCGGAGGAGCCGGTTGAACAGGAGCCCGGCGTGTCGGCTGGCCGCCGTGGCGCTGTTCTCGTTGCCGGGCCACTCCCGGTTCATATCGATCAGATCATTGCCCCTGCCCGAATTGGGCCATCTGCGTTGCATGCCTTCCATGGCCGGGCGGGACACGTCCGTGACCGCCATCACCGTCCCCGACATCTCTGCAGGATCGAGCTGGCTCATCACGGTCTGGACCGCGTGCACAGAACTCATTTCGTCGCCGTGCACACCGCTGACCAGGACGGCGCGCTTCCCCGGCCTTGCTCCGCTCGCGACCGTCACAGACACATACCAGTGCTGCCCGGTGGGCATCTCGACGCCCTGGAAATACAGAAAGTGCATCTTGCCGGGCTCCAGGTCGCCAACGTCTAGCGCGCTGACGACCTTCTTCCCGCCAATGACATCGCCGACATAGACTGTCCCTTGTGACGTCGGGTCGGCGCCGGATCCGGCACTGTTCTGCGCATTCGCAGCATCGCCGTTGGCCGCGAGCGCAGCCGAAGCGCCCAACGTGGCAACAGACGCGATCAGGAACTTGCGGCGACCAAAACCGTCCTTGGGGTTATCCGGCATGATGGGGTCCTTTGCTAACTGGACACGTTGCGTCAGAACATCGGCATGCACATCGATTACCCAAAACGGCGCGCCCCAAACCAAACCGTGTTCCCAAGCTCGGAAAGTTGCAAGGCTTCTGCGTCGCGAGGTCGGCCCTACCCAGGCATAAGGCATCCTTCGGCTGGACCTTTCCCTCGGAGATCATCGGCGACGGCAATCAAGCGTGGAAATGTCATCAGGTTGTTGTCGAAATTCGCTACCGCACGGGATATGGCCAACGCTCGGGCCAGTGGCCGACGACGGAGGCATGACGAGCAACCGGGAAACGCGCGGAACAGGGCGCCCGCAGATAATCGAGCATTTGGTCCAGCGCGCAGCTCTCGTCCTCTTGCATGTTCTCCACCAGCCGCGCCAAAAACGTTCCGGCCCTGCCCTGGCCAAGGAGCGCATCCGCGAAATTACCAGAGGCAATGAGAAGATGACAGGCTCCGCGACGGGCAATGAAACGCAAGGCGCGAAAGGATCGGCCGGTGAAGTGTTCACCGCCTTTCTGAAGCTGGGCCTGACATCGTTCGGCGGGCCGATCGCACATCTCGGATATTTCCGCGACGAGTTGGTGCAGCGGCGCAAGTGGATCGATGAGAAGGGCTATGCCGACCTCGTGGCGTTGAGCCAGTTCCTGCCCGGTCCAGCATCGAGCCAGGTTGGCTTTGCCCTCGGGCTCCTGCGCGGCGGACCGCTCGGCGCCCTCGCCGCATGGGCAGCCTTCACGCTGCCTTCTGCAATCCTGCTCGTTGCCTTCGCTTTCGGCGCGGCGGCATTTGGCGGGCCGATCGGGACCGGGGTCATCGCCGGCCTGAAGATCGTTGCCGTTGCCATCGTTGCGCAGGCGGTGTGGGGCATGGCGAAGAACCTGTGTCCGGACCGCGAGCGGGCTACGATCACCCTTGGCGCGGTGCTGATCGTCGTCCTGGTCGCGGGTTCGCTCGGACAGGTGACGGCAATACTTGCTGGCTCGGCCGCCGGCCTGCTGTTCTGTCGCAATCATCACGAAGAAATTTCAAGGCACATCGACTTTCCCGTCTCGCGAACATTCGGGGCGGTTTCGCTAATCCTTTTCTGTGCACTTCTCTTTGGCCTGCCGGTCGTGGCTGCCGCGACGTCGTCGCAAGGACTCGCCGTCTTCGATGCGTTCTACCGGGCCGGCTCGCTTGTCTTCGGCGGCGGGCACGTCGTGCTGCCGCTTCTGGAATCTGAAGTGGTGCGCAGCGGCTGGGTGAGCCACGACCGGTTTCTGGCGGGCTATGGCGCGGCGCAGGCGGTCCCGGGGCCGCTTTTCACCTTCGCGGCCTATCTGGGAGCCGTGCTCGGACCGGAGCCCAACGGCCTGACCGGCGCCTGTATCGCCCTGGGAGCCGTCTTCCTGCCCGGGTTCCTGATCCTGCTCGGCGTCATTCCTTTCTGGGACAGTTTTCGCAAGCGCGAGAGCGCGCAAGCCCTGATGCGCGGCGCCAATGCCGCCGTCGTCGGCATTCTCGGCGCAGCGCTCTACGATCCCGTCTTCACCAGCGCCATCGTCGGCCCGCTTCAGTTCGCCTTGGCGCTGTCATGCTTCGTGCTGCTGATGGCGTGGAAAGCCCCGCCCTGGCTGGTGGTGATCGTCGCAGCTGCGGGCGGGATTCTGATCGGCCTCGCGTGAGAGCGGAGCTGCGGGATGGCCCCGCATCGGGAACCCTGCCGATTTCGCGGCCGCTCCCGTCAGTCCACAGCTTGGAGGGCGCTCCCGAGGGTTTTCCAGAACGCGACGACGATTGCGAGTGCCATCATGCCGGCGGCGAAGATGAAGGTCAGACTCATGCCGTCGGCGATCGCCAAGGCCGAGGCCTGGGCCAGGTCGCCGGTGCCGACACCAAAGGCGAAGACCGCTCCCATGACGGAGGCGCCCGTGATCAGGCCGATGTTCCGCGACAGGTTCAAGAGCCCTGAAGCAAGGCCGCGCCGGTGCACGGGCACATCCGCCAGGGCAGCCGTATTGTTGGCAGCCTGAAAGAGCTGGTAGCCCGGCGTCAGGACAACGATGGCGAGCACGTATCCACCCACTCCCACTAGGTTGGGCAGGAATGCGAGCAGCAACGCACCGGCGGCGAGCAGGGCGAGGCCGGCACCAAGAACCCGCCGCGCTCCCCATAGATCGACGGCACGCCCTGCAGGCACGCCGCTGAAGATCGCGACGGCCGGCCCCACGGACATGAGAAGGCCGACCAGCGCCTCGCTGAGCCCGGCTCCGATATTCAGATAGAACGGGCCGACCACAAGGGTCGTCATCATCACGGCGGCGACGAGAACATTGAGCACCAGATTGGGAAAGATGCCCCCGTCCAGGACTGCCCGAAGGGGTTCGGACGTTTCATTTCTTCCACCGACGCCTCGTGGCATGGACGTGAACGCGAGGACCAATGTCAGCAACGCGAGCGGAACCTGGACAAGGAAGATGGCGCGCCATCCGGCCACCGGCAGCAACCCGCCGCCCAGCGACGGACCAAGGGCCGTGCCGAGCGCCGATACCGTGCCGAGCAAGCCCATGGCGCGGCCCATGCGGTCCTTGCTCGCGATCTCGCGCATGAGCGCCATGGCCAGGGTCATCAGAAAGGCGGCGCCGACTCCCTGAAGCGTCCTGGCCACGATGAGCAGCCACAAATTGGGCGCGAGACCGCAAAGCAGGGAAGCCACCGAAAACAATGCGAGTCCGAAAAGGTAGGTGCGCCTGAGCCCGTAGATATCGCCCAGCCTGCCGACAGCGATGGTGGAAACGGTCAGCGCAGCCAGGTAGCCGACGACAATCCCTTGCACCTGAAAGAACGGCGCGGAAAACGCGGCGGTGAATGTCGGCAGTGCGATGTTGGCGATACTGGTGCCGAGTGAGGCCAGCAGCACCGAAAGCGCCAGCGGCACCATAAGTCTCCTGATTGCCTGATCCTTACCAGGCGCCTGATTCCGTTCCATGTCCTTGTCCTCTTGTCCGGTGTGCCTTGCGGGTATACCCTGCCACTTCAAGTCGACTTGAGGTCAAGTATGAAATTTCTGGACATTGGCGAGGTCTCGTCGCAGACCGGAATCCGGCCCTCTACGCTCCGCTATTACGAGGAGATCGGGCTGATTGCCTCGGTGTCACGGCATGGTCTGCGGCGGCAGTTCGCGCCAGACGTCCTGCCGCAGCTCAAGCTTATTCAGCTGGCTAAACTCGGCGGCTTCTCGCTCGACGAGATTTCCGGGATGTTCGGGCCGGATGGCGCGCCGGATCTGCCTCGCGCGGTGCTGCACCAGAAGGCCGATGCGATCGACGTGAAAATTCGAGAGCTCATGGCCTTGAGCAGCATGATGCGCCATGTCGCGGACTGCCCTGCGCCATCGCACCTTGAATGCCCCAAGTTCAGGCGGCTTCTGAACCTTGCTGCAAAGGTCGGCGAGACACGGAAGCGCCGACGGATGGCGTAGCAAGCAGCCGATTGGCGTGTGCAGCGGTCCCATGCCGCGGTTTGATCTCCCCCGCACCGCAAGATACACTGTTGCCGTCGCAGTCGCGACAGCCGCCTGCCATCGACGATCGAACACATTCCAGCAAGGCTCCCAGCAGCCCAAGAAGAAGACGTGAGGTCAACGCACCCGAAGCCGCCGTCCGGATGAGGTGTCCATGACAGAGCAGCCTTCGACTGAAGCCGGCGATGCGTTCGCCCCCACGGACGACGCGCAACTTGCGCCGCGACCGGCCGAGAGTTCGAGTCCAGCGGGCTCGCCTCCGCCCCAACAAGGTGCCGGCGGGATGCCGCCGCAGCACCGGAGAAATGCGGAAGAGACCACCGCAGCAGGACGGCTGCCGAACGGCGACGGCCTCATCGGACGGGACGTCGATCCGATCGCGGACGGGCTGAGGGAGCAACTCGCCCACCGGCTCGGCTCGGAACTGATCGCGGCGACCCGCTCCGTGCCTGCCCTGCTCGGCTTGCCGTTCGCGCTGCGCCGTGCCTTCAGGCAGCATGGCCAGGCGATGCAAGCGCACGAGCTCTCAAGGCAAACCTCGCGACCGCCCTGTACGAACGGCATCGTTGTCGCAGAGCCTTTCCATGGGCAGCTGGCCTATCGTCTCGGTGCCGAACTGGTGGCCGTGCGTTCGCCGCTTTCCGCGCTGCGCCTCCCCTTTGCGCTGCATCGGGCCTACCGCGGTTTCAAACGCGACAGGAGCGGCTCGGCAAGCAGAGGAAACCGCGGGCTTGGCGTTATAGCCAGCCTCGAGACCAGGCTTTGGGGCGGCTATGCCCGCTATGCCCTCCCCGAACTGCAGGCCCGCCTCGACGATGCGGCGGCAAGCGAGCGGCTGCGGTCGGCAGCCGCGCACGCGCTGGCCCGTTGGCATTATGCCGAGGGCGCGTTTGAGCAGGCGGCGGAGCTCATGGCACGCAGCATTTCGCTGTCCCGCGACAACCTTCAGGAAAAGCGGCTCTGCCAGCTCCTGTGCCTGTTGCGGGCCGGGCGGCCGCACGAGGCCGAAGCCCGGCTGAAGGAAACGCCCGTCGCCGCCGAACGTCGCATCGATTTCGCGCTCGTCGGCGCCGAGATCCTGCGGCGCCGGGCATTGGCGGACGGCGTGCCCGCCGGGCAATGCGACCGCCTCTACCTCGCGGCGCTTAACGAAGCGATGGCGCCGTCGGGCATGTCCCCCATCGAACTGGCCGACCCGGACCAGCCCCTGAGCATCTGGAACATCGCTTCGCGTCCGACGACCCGGACGGGCGTGCAGGACGCCAAGGTGTCGGTCATCATTCCCGCCTATAACGCTGAAAAGACGCTGGCGATGGTGCTCGACAGCCTTGCCGCGCAGACTTGGCGCAATCTCGAGATCATCGTCGTCGACGATGTCAGCACCGACGCCACCTGCGACCTCGTCGCACGCTACGCCGCCAAGGATTCCCGCATCCGACTGGTGCGGCGCACGGTGAATGGTGGCGCCTATCCGGCCCGCAACGACGGCCTCGAGGCGGCGACCGGCGACCTTGTCACGGTCTGCGACAGCGATGACTGGTCCCATCCCGAGAAGATCGAGCGCCAGATGCAGGCGCTCGCCGACCGACCGGACTACGTTGCCGTGGTGTCGCAGTGGCTGCGGGTGCACGACGACCTCGGCTTGGCCGGCCCCTGGATCCCGAAGCTAAGCGTGCTCGACCTGAACCTGTCGTCGCTGCTCGTGCGCCGCGAGGTTTTCGACCGGTTGCGGGGCTGGGACGAGGTCAGGGTGACCGGCGACGCGGAGCTTCGCGCCCGCATCGAGGCCGTCTACGGGCCAAAGGCGATCTGCAAGGTGAGGCACGACAACGTGCTGTCGTTTTCGCTGGTGCGCGACGATTCGCTGACGCGCTCGGCGGCCACTCACGTACGCTCGCTGCGCTTCGGCGTCCGGGCGCTCTACCGCGACTCCTACCGCAACTGGCACAACAGCCTGCGCCACGGCGGTGATCCCCATTTGCCGCGCGGCAACGGGCGTTATCCGGTGCCGTTGGGCAACCGGCGGGCCGGAACGGGCGTCGGCACATTCGATATCGTCTTCGTCTCCGATTTCGCGCTGAAGGGCGGCGCCTTCGTGTCGACGCTGAACTACATGAACGCCGCCGTCCGCGCCGGCCTCAAGATAGCCGCCTTGCACTGGCGCAAGTACGAACTCGACACGGACTCGCCCCTGAACCCGCTGTTCTACGAAGCCTGTCTGCAGCACGGCGTCGAACTGCTTACGGACGGGGACGTCGTCTCCAGCCGACACGTGATCGTCGGGTATCCGGCGATCCTGCAGCACCTGCCGGACCGGCTGCCGCAGGTCGACTGCGAAAACGTCATCGTCGTGATCAACCAGTTCGCGACGCGGCTGGTTGACGGCAGTGACCGGCAATACGAGCCGGAGGTGGCGAGGCGGCATCTGACCGAGGCGTTCGGCTCGGCCGGCACCTGGGTTCCGATCTCGCACTGGGTGAGGCGCCTGATGCTCGAGGACGAGACCTATCCGCCACCGCATCCGCAGCCCTGGCATCCGATGATCGACACCGAAACCTGGTGTGCAGGCCCGATTCGCTGGCGGCCGAGCGGCAGCCACCGGCCCGTGCTCGGCCGTCACGGGCGGGACGCGTACACGAAGTGGCCGGGCAACGTCGATGCCATCAAGAAGGCCTACTGCGTCGATGCCGACGTCGAGGTGCGCTTCCTCGGCGGCGCCAGGCACGCGATACGTCAGCTCGGATACACGCCGGAAAACTGGGCCGTGCGGAATTTTGGTGCCACCGCCGTCGAGGCCTTTCTCGAAGGGCTGGATTTCCTGGTGCACTTCCCGCACGAGCTCTACATCGAGGAGTTCGGCCGAACAGTGATGGAGGCGATGGCGATGGGCAGGATCGCCATCCTGCCGCATCAGTTCTGGGAAACGTTCGGCGATGCGGCGGTGTATTGCGAACCCGATGAAGTCCTGGAGACCGTTCACCGCTACTGGATGGACGAGGATGCCTATCTGGCGCAGGCCGCAAGGGGACGGGATTTCGTGCGCCGGCATTGCAGCCAGGGCGATTTCCTGGGGAGGCTCGACGCGTTGACCACCTGATCGGCCGGCGGGCCGCGCCTGGACCGCCCCCCAAGCCGACCAGCGACGGCGGCCCCTTTGTGGGAGCGAGTTCCTGAGGCTGCACACGCGGCTTATTGCCGACGCTCCCGAGGATGTGTCGCAGCAATCGCGGGCCGGTGATCAGCAGGAATGGCAGGCCGGCGGCTTATGCCACGATACGTTGAGACACGACGTCGACTGCCGTCAGGCGACACCAGATCGTCTCGGACCAGGTTTGTTCTTGCGGAGAGAGGGAAACTTGTTTTGGTGGAGCTAAGCGGGATCGAACCGCTGACCTCTTGCATGCCATGCAAGCGCTCTCCCAGCTGAGCTATAGCCCCATCAAGGGTCCGGCGTGGCCGGTTCCGGGATACCGACCGGTGTTCCCGGGCGGTGGCGGCTTCATACTTCTGGTTTCCGAAGATGGCAAGCCGAAAAATCCGCTCCGGCCGAATATTTTTAGATTCGGCCGGAGTATCAAAAGGTTATGCTTCCTCGTCGTCACCGGTGACGCCGATGATGCCGGTCATGTCGTCGTTGTCGTCGTCCTCGTCCTGCTCGAGGAAGGTGTCGTCGTCGTCATCGCCCATCTCGACGTCGTCGTCGCCCAGGTCCGGCAGGTCGTCGCCGCCCGCAGCCTCGTCGTCGGCATCCTCGAGCGAGACCAGTTCGACTTCGGGGTTCTCGGTATCGACTTCGCTGACCTCTTCGTCCTCGTCCTTCTCGAGCACGGCGGCGGCGGAGGTCTCCTCGAAGTAGGAGAGCGGATAGGACTTGCCGGTATAGGGCGACACGATCGGGTCGCGATTGAGGTCATAGAACTTCCGGCCCGTCTCCGGGTCGATGCGCTTTGTTCCAAGTTCCGGTTTTGCCACAGTCAAAGCCTCTTGAATGGCCGAATATTTTCGGCGAAGCCGGGTAGCCGGCGAGATGATCGGCGAAATGAATTAGCCGGTCCCCATAATCGTCTTGCCTGCCGCTGTCAAAGCCTAACTGCAGCGACTTTTGCGGGGCTTGCGGCACGCACTGCACGCAGGGTGGGTATTTCGCCCGCGAGAGGATGACGCTCCTTATGCTTTATGATAGCAAGCCGAAAATTCCGGTAACCGGACAGTACCTGGCACAGACGCGTTTGCGGACGGGGCCGCGCCCGGCCGCCGACCGCACGTTCTGAAGAGGAATCCGCCCATGTCGCATGGTGCCGCGGCAAAGCCCGCAACCGCCCGCAAGTCGAACGCCCTTTCCGGCACCGTCCGCATTCCGGGCGACAAGTCGATTTCCCATCGCTGCTTCATGTTCGGCGGACTGGCCAGCGGCGAGACGCGCATCACCGGCCTGCTCGAGGGCGAGGACGTCATCAACACCGGCAAGGCGATGCAGGCGATGGGCGCGAAGATCCGCAAGGACGGCGACACCTGGATCATCAACGGCGTCGGCAACGGCGCGCTGCTGGCCCCCGAGGCACCGCTCGACTTCGGCAATGCCGGCACCGGCTGCCGCCTGATGATGGGCCTCGTCGGCGTCTACGATTTCGACACCACCTTCATCGGCGACGCCTCGCTGACCAAGCGGCCGATGGGGCGCGTGCTCGATCCGTTGCGCGAAATGGGCGTGCAGGTGAAGGCCGCCGACGGCGACCGGCTGCCGGTGACGCTGCGCGGGCCGCGCACGCCGGCGCCGATCACCTATCGCGTGCCGATGGCCTCGGCCCAGGTGAAGTCCGCCGTGCTGCTTGCCGGTCTCAACACGCCCGGCATCACCACGGTGATCGAGCCGGTGATGACCCGTGACCACACCGAGAAGATGCTGCAGGGTTTTGGCGCCAACCTGACGGTGGAGAGCGATGCGGACGGCGTGCGCACGATCCGGCTCGAAGGCCAGGGCAAGCTCACCGGCCAGGTGATCGACGTTCCGGGCGACCCCTCCTCCACTGCCTTCCCGCTGGTCGCAGCCCTGCTCGTCCCCGGTTCGGACGTCACCATCCTCAACGTGCTGATGAACCCGACCCGCACCGGGCTGATCCTGACGCTGCAGGAGATGGGCGCGAACATCGAGGTGCTGAACGAACGGCTGGCCGGCGGCGAGGACGTGGCCGACCTGCGCGTGCGCCACTCCACACTGAAGGGCGTTACCGTGCCGGAAGACCGGGCGCCGTCGATGATCGACGAATACCCGATCCTCGCGATCGCCGCCGCATTCGCCGAAGGCACGACGGTGATGAACGGGCTGGAGGAGTTGCGGGTGAAGGAGAGCGACCGCCTTTCGGCCGTTGCCGACGGGCTCAAGCTCAACGGCGTCGACTGCGACGAAGGCGAGAGTTCGCTCGTCGTGCGCGGTCGTCCGGACGGCAAGGGGCTCGGCAACGCATCGGGCGCAGCCGTCGCGACCCACCTCGACCACCGCATCGCCATGAGCTTCCTGGTGATGGGGCTCGTGTCGGAGCATCCGGTGACGGTGGACGACGCGACGATGATCGCCACCAGCTTCCCAGAATTCATGGGCCTGATGGCCGGGCTCGGGGCCAGGATCGACAGTTGAATTGCGGAGCGGACAGCATGCTCCACTCTGAAGCCGGGGATGGTCGCGGCATGGCATCGTGCCCGGCCTCCACTCAGCTGGTTCCGTGATGACGATGTGGCGCGGGGATATGCAATGACGACGATTGCCATCGATGGTCCGGCGGCGGCGGGCAAGGGCACGTTGTCCCGGCAGATTGCCGAGGCGTATGGCTTCCATCACCTGGACACCGGGCTGACCTACCGGGCGACCGCCAAGGCCCTGCTCGACCGGGGCCTGCCGCTCGACGACGAAGCGGTCGCCGCCGACGTCGCGCGCAATCTTGATCTTTCCGGCCTCGATCGAGGCGTCCTTTCCGCACACGAAATCGGCGAGGCCGCCTCAAGGATCGCCGTCATGCCGTCCGTCCGCCGCGCCCTGGTCGAGGCGCAGCGGGCGTTCGCCGCGCGCCAGCCCGGAACCGTTCTCGACGGCCGCGACATCGGAACGGTTGTCTGCCCGGATGCCACCGTCAAGCTCTACGTCACCGCGTCGGCCGACGTCCGCGCCCGCCGGCGCTACGACGAGATCATCGCCGCTGGCGGCAGGGCAGAGTACGACGCCATCTACGAGGACGTGCGCCGCCGCGACGAACGCGACATGGGGCGCGCCGACAGCCCATTGCGGCCGGCCGACAACGCGCACTTGCTCGATACTTCGAAAATGAGTATAGAGGCGGCGTTTTCGGCGGCGAAAGCGATCATCGACGCCGCCCTTAAGCACTAGAGCGACTGCCGTCCCCGCGCCGGTTTTGCTTCCATACAGGAAGCGGACGTGCCTCGTTCGTTGTTAACGCTAACCCCCGGCGCCCGTGCCTTTCGGCACATCAGGAGATTTCATGTCCCAAGCCAATCCCACGCGCGAAGATTTCGCAGCCCTGCTGCAGGAGTCCTTCGCAACCCACGATCTCGCCGAAGGCTATGTCGCCAAGGGGATCGTCACGGCCATCGAGAAGGACGTCGCCATCGTCGACGTCGGCCTCAAGGTCGAAGGCCGCATCGCGCTCAAGGAATTCGGCGCCAAGTCGAAGGACGGCACGCTGAAGGTCGGCGACGAGGTCGAGGTCTATGTCGAGCGCATCGAAAACGCACTCGGCGAAGCCGTCCTGTCGCGCGAGAAGGCTCGCCGCGAAGAGAGCTGGGCCAAGCTCGAAGTCAAGTTCGAAGCTGGCGAGCGCGTCGAAGGCGTCATCTTCAACCAGGTCAAGGGTGGCTTCACCGTCGATCTCGACGGCGCCGTTGCCTTCCTGCCGCGTTCGCAGGTCGACATTCGTCCGATCCGCGACGTCACCCCGCTCATGCACAACCCACAGCCCTTCGAAATCCTCAAGATGGACAAGCGCCGCGGCAACATCGTCGTTTCGCGCCGCACGGTTCTCGAAGAGTCCCGCGCCGAGCAGCGTTCTGAAATCGTTCAGAACCTCGAAGAGGGCCAGGTTGTTGACGGCGTCGTCAAGAACATCACCGACTACGGTGCGTTCGTCGACCTCGGCGGCATCGACGGCCTGCTGCACGTCACCGACATGGCCTGGCGCCGCGTCAACCATCCGTCGGAGATCCTGTCCATCGGCCAGCAGGTCAAGGTTCAGATCATCCGCATCAACCAGGAAACCCACCGCATCTCGCTCGGCATGAAGCAGCTCGAGAGCGATCCGTGGGATGGCATCGGCACGAAGTACCCGACCGGCAAGAAGATCTCCGGCACGGTTACGAACATCACCGACTACGGTGCGTTCGTCGAGCTGGAGCCGGGCATCGAAGGCCTGATCCACATCTCCGAGATGTCCTGGACCAAGAAGAACGTACATCCCGGCAAGATCCTGTCCACGAGCCAGGAAGTCGACGTGGTCGTTCTCGAAGTCGACCCGACCAAGCGCCGCATCTCGCTCGGCCTCAAGCAGACGCTCGAGAACCCGTGGGAAGCCTTCGCGCACAGCCATCCGGCTGGCACCGAAGTCGAAGGCGAAGTCAAGAACAAGACCGAATTCGGCCTGTTCATTGGCCTCGATGGCGACGTCGACGGCATGGTCCACCTCTCCGACCTCGACTGGAACCGTCCGGGCGAGCAGGTCATCGAGGAGTACAACAAGGGCGACGTCGTCAAGGCTGTCGTTCTCGACGTCGACATCGACAAGGAGCGCATCTCGCTCGGCATCAAGCAGCTCGGCCGTGATTCGGTCGGCGACGCTGCCGCTTCCGGCGACCTGCGCAAGAACGCAGTCGTCTCGTGCGAAATCACCGCGGTCAACGACGGCGGCATCGAAGTGAAGCTGGTCGACCACGAGGACATCACCGCGTTCATCCGCCGCGCCGACCTGTCGCGCGATCGTGATGAACAGCGTCCGGAGCGCTTCTCGGTCGGTCAGGTGGTCGACGCTCGCGTCACCAACTTCTCCAAGAAGGACCGCAAGATCCAGCTGTCGATCAAGGCGCTGGAAATCGCCGAAGAGAAGGAAGCCGTCGCACAGTTCGGCTCTTCCGACTCGGGCGCTTCGCTCGGCGACATCCTGGGTGCTGCCCTGAAGAACCGCGGCAACGCCGAGTAATCGCTGCGTCACGCAAATTTAGAAGCCCGCGGGGAGCGATCCCCGCGGGCTTTTTCGTTCTCGGGAGGTGATCCGTCAGCGCAGCACGAGAGTGCTCAGGTCCAGTCGTCGCCGAGGTTCCCGTAGAAGGCGAAGCCCGGATCGGGCGCGTCATGCTCGTCGGCCAGGCCGATGGGCTCGCCGGCATGGCTCTCTTGCTGCGACGGCTCATCCCCTTCGCCGTGCCGCGCGTCCTGCTTTTCATTCTCTTCGTCGCCGCTGTCATCCTGCATCGCCCCGTCGTCTTCGTCGCGCCCCGCATCCTTGCGGGTAATCACGTCGTCCTGCGAGGGTGGATACGGCACGAAGGGAACCGGCATCGCTTCACGGCCAACGAAAGCCATCGGCAGACGCTCTGCCGGACGGTCCGGTCCGATCGGGGCGCCTGCAGCCGCTCGTGCGGGTTGTTCCCCAGCCGCAGCCCCGGCCGCGGACTTCGGCAGTGGCTCGGCGTTGTCCTTCTGCCGCGAAACCGCCGCCGCCGAGGCGGCGTCCACATTGCCCTGCGCCGCCTTCGAGGCGGGATCGGCCGGCAAGTCGGATCCTTTTGCGCCACCGGCCTGCGCTCCGGCGCCGGCGCGGCGGGCTTCGGACTCCTCGTTCGCGCCCGGCAACGGCAGTTCGGCCGAGGCGGCGAATTCCGGCAGGGGTGCCTGCAAAATCAGGCGCAGGATCAGCGCGTCGTCTTCGCTGAGTTTCGCCACGATCTGAGCCATCAGGCGCAGCATCCCGTCATGGCCTGCGCGGCCATGAACTTGCGCTGCAGCACCTGGCGTGACGTCTGGGGGCAAGTATTGGGGCGCACCGGCAGTCTTGCCGGCATCGCGGCCGCTGCCAAGTCCCATGCGCGGCAGCCTGCCCGGCTCCAGGCTCCGGCCGGCAGGCACAGTGCCGTCACCGCCGGACCGATTGGCGTTGGCCGGCCTCGCCCCCTCCCCTTGCCGATCATTGACCCGCGCGCCCACCGGCGGTCGCTCTGGGGATTCGTGAGGATTGCGCAAGGCGGTCGGCGGCGCGGCAGCGCCGGAACCGCCAGCCTGCCTCACTCGGCCCGAATGCGGCTCGGCTCCGCCCCCGAACAGCCGGCGAAGGGCGGCTTGCAGGGCGCGGCCATCGCCCGAGGCGCCGTTCGCCGCCTCCGGCGGCAGGTAAGTGCCCTCCTTCCCCCAGGTGACCGGCAGCGTGAATCTGGCCGCGGACAGGTCACTGCCGCGCGACGCAGGCGACCGTTCAACGCTTGCCATCCCGTCCGCGGCCTTCAGCAGCGTCTGAGCCAATCGGCCTGCGTCCGGACCGCCCGGATTGCGGATGCTCTCCATCAGCACGCGCGTCGGCACGCCGGAGAAGGCCGCCGCCAGCAATCGTTCCATTCGCGGCCGCAGTTCGGGCGGAAGCCGCCCCAGCAGGTTCGTCAGGCGCCTGGAGGCTTCGTCATCGCCGCCGTTGCGTCCCGGCAGCTCCTTCAAGGCCTCAAAAAGAACGCCGAGCAGTTGCAGCGCCGCATCGTTGGCATCGCCACTGCGTTCGATCTGGCGCATCATCGCCTCGAGAAGCCGCAGCAGCACCGCGGCGCGGAGATTGGCCAGCGCTTCGGGAGTCATGCGACCTTGGCCCGACGGGGGGCTGCTCACCGGCTCCTGCGGTGGCGGGACCGGGGCTGTGACTGGCATCGCAATGCGCGGCAGCATCGCCATCTCCGTCCGACCTCTCCAATGATCCATGATCAGGCTGGGAAGGCATCATGCCCGCCCATTGGACGAGCGGTGGTGACCCGGCACCCGTGATATCGGTCTGCATCGTGTTGAGCGCTTCGGCCCAGAGATGGCACCGCATGGTTAATTTCAAATTAACCGTCGCCGCCAACAGGCAGCGGCGGAAACCGGCGGCAAGGCCTTGCCGTTTGGGGGCGGATCATCGACAATTCGCCACTGCCCCGGCTTGCCGGCGTTTCGCCCGCGCAAAGGAGTGCAGAGCCCGATGTCCGTCCGTCCACCGCAGTCGCTAGGCCGCCCGGCCTTCTCCGGCGTCAACGTGCTCGAATACGAGTTGATGGCCGAGCGGGCCGATGCGCTCGGCCGCCACGGACTGAAAGTCGAAAAGGCGCTCGAGCGCCTGCGGGCGGACGATGTCGGCAACGACCCGCAGCGGCGGAACGACATGCTCGACGCGGCGGCGGACGCCGTCTGGGCCTTTTTCATCCAGCGCGAGATCTGCGGCCTGCGCGATCAGCGCGATGTCGTCCGCCGTTACGACATTCCCAAGGAGGTGCTGGCGCGGGTCGGGATCGTCCGGAAGGCGCCATAGCGACTGCCCCTTCCGGAGGGGCGACTTCTCAGCTGTGGGCGAAGATGTCGGTCTCTTCCCAGCCGAGCAGGTCGAGCTTGGCCCGGGTCGGCAGGAAGGCGAAGCAAGCCTCGGCGTGCTGGAGCCGACCGTCGCGCACCAGCCGCGCCATCAGCTTGTCGCGCAGCGCATGCAGGTGCAGCACGTCGGAGGCTGCGTATTCGAGCTGCGCCTGCGAAAGGGTCTCGGCGGCCCAGTCCGAGGACTGCTGCTGCTTGGAGATATCGATGTCCAGCATCTCTTTCAGATTGTCCTTCAGGCCGTGCCGGTCGGTGTAGGTCCGGGTCAGGCGCGAGGCGATCTTGGTGCAGAACACCGGCGCGCAAGTGACGCCGAAGGTGTGGAATAGCACGGCGATGTCGAAGCGGCCGTAATGAAAGATCTTCTGGCGCGACGGATCGCTCAGCATGGCGACGAGATTGGGCGCGCGCGTCTGCCCCGCGGCGATCTTGATGACGTCGGCCGTGCCGTCGCCGGGCGACAGCTGGACGACGCACAGCCGGTCGCGGCGCGGGATCAGGCCGAGTGTCTCGGTGTCGATTGCGATCGCGCCGGTATAGCGCGCCGCGTCGGCGGCCGGAATGTCGCCCTCGTGATATCGGATTGCATTCGCCATCGAAAACCCCACATGAAACCGCACAAACGTGAATGCGCTATATCGCAAGTTCGCCCGCCGGGGTACTGCGCATCCATGATTTTACGCCTGGCGCGACGAATGGACCGACATGAAACTGCGCAACACACTCCGAGCTACCACACTGGCCGCCACCCTTTGCCTGCCGATAGCGGTCTCGCCGGCGCTGGCCCAAGGGGCTGGCGCCTTCTCCGGCCAGCGAAATTATCCGTTCACCGACCTGCCCGGCGTCACGGAGCCGGAAGAACGAGCCGAGAAGAACGAGGTCGTCTGCTCGCAGCGCTATGACGACGCCGAGCCGAGGCGATGGGGAGAATTCCGCCAGCCGGTCTATACCTGCACGCAAGGGGGCTTCACCTACAGCAGCCGCAATCCGCCGCCTTCGCGCGAGCGGGATCTCCGCGGCATCGGCTGGTAGGTCGGCGGGCAGGCTCACTCTATCATTTCATGCTATCAAGCGGTCGGAAGCACCGAGCATTGTCATGCGGGAGGAGAGAGATGACGGACACGACCAAGCCACTGGCGATCAGCGCCCCGGAGCCACGAACGCTCGACCTGATCTTCACGCCGGAGGCGCTGGATCGACTGCGGACACGCTATCGCGTCGTCGAGGCGGACCCGGAGGACATCGCGGGCCTCGGTGATGCTGTGCTGTCGGAGGCGCGCTACATCATCGGCCAGCCGCCACTTTCGGCCGAGACGCTTGCGCGCATGCCGAAACTGCGCTGCATCCTCAATGTCGAGAGCAATCTCATCAACAACATGCCCTATGACATCCTGTTTGCACGGGGCATCCATGTCGTCACCACCGGTCAGGTGTTCGCCGAGCCCGTCGCCGAGCTTGGCCTCGCCATGGCGCTTAACCTGGCGCGCGGGATCATCGATGCCGATCTCGACTTTCGCGAGGGGCGGGAGCGCTGGGGCGGCGAAGGCAATGCGTCGGCCCGCCTCTTATCCGGATCGGAGGTGGGCATCGTCGGCTTCGGCGACCTCGGCAAGGCGCTGAACCGGGTGCTGTCCGGCTTCCGCCCCCGCGTTCGCGTGTTCGACCCGTGGCTGCCCGCCTCGATCCTGAAGGAGGCGGGCGTCGAGCCGGCCCCGCTGGACACCGTTTTGTCGCAGAGCGATTTCGTCTTCATCGTCGCCGCCGTTACCAGCGAGAACAGGGGCTTTCTCGGCGCGGAAGCCTTTGCCCGGATGCGCAAGGGCGCCGCGTTCATCCTGCTCAGCCGGGCCGACGTCGTCGATTTCGACGCGCTCATGGCCGCAGTCGAAGGCGACCACATCGTTGCGGCAAGTGACGTCTACCCGCAGGAACCGTTGCCGGCCGACCACCCGGTCCGCCGACTGAAGGGTTTCATCCGCTCGGCCCACCGGGCCGGCGCGCTCGACAGCGCCTTCAAGAAGATGGGCGAGATGGTGCTGGAGGACATGGACCTGATGGACCGCGACCTGCCGCCGATGCGCTGCAAGCGCGCCGAACGCGAGACGGTCTCGCGGATGCGCTCGAAGCCGGTCAGCGTGAACTGACCCCGCATCGCCGGCCTGCGGGCGCCTCCATCGGCTGCTCAATGCCCCGGGTGGAGAGCATCGTTCAGGTACATGCAGGTCAGCATGGTGAAGATATAGGCCTGGATCACCGCCATCAGCACTTCCAGGGCGGTCAGAGCCACGGTCATCATCAGCGGGGCGACCGCAGCCAACAGGCCGAGCGTGCCGAGGCTGCCGAGGCTGACGACGAACCCGGCAAACACCTTCAACGTGATGTGCCCGGACAGCATGACTGCGAAGAGACGCACGGAGTGGCTGACCGGGCGCGACAGATAGGAGATCACCTCGATCGGAACGATCAGCGGTGCGAGGACGAGTGGCACGCCGGCAGGCAGGAACAGCCGGAAGAAGCGGAAGCCGTGCCTGTATACGCCATAGAGCGTGACCGTCAGGAAGACGAGCATCGCCAGCGCGAAGGTGACGACGATGTGACTGGTCACCGTGAAGGCGAAGGGGAACATGCCGATGAGGTTGGCGGTCAGGATGAACATGAACAGCGAGAAGACCAGCGGAAAGAACTTCGCCCCCTTCTCGCCGGCGTTGTCGCGCAGCGTCTTTGCGACGAATTCGTAGAGAAGTTCGCTTGCGGCCTGCCAGCGGTCAGGCACCAGCAGACGGCCATGTGTCGAGAGGATGAGGAACAGACCGGCGGTGGCCACCGTCAGCACCATGTAGGCCGCGGAATTGGTGAATGCGATTTCGATCGCACCGAACTCGGCAACGTCAACAAGCGATTTGATTTCGAATTGTGCGATAGGACCTGCCATCATCCACCCCGTGTTGGTGGGGCCGTCCCCGATGAAGCGCAGCGGCATAGGTCGTCCTATGCAGCGCCCGGGTACTATGGACACCAGCTGGCGGCAACACCGTGCGGCATTAAGTCCCAAGGCTGCAGCGGGTTTCGGCATCCCCTGAGGGACCGGCGCTGATTTCGCAATTTGAAGCCCAGGACCTACGTCGGCTCCTTGAATAGCACGTTCTGGTCGAGCAGGTAGCGAGCAAAAAGCGGCAGGCTGGCGGCGCCGATGGTGCGCGCGTGGCTGCCGGCCTCGCCTTCGAGGATCTCCGGCATGATCACGCCCTGCAGGTCGTGACCGTCGAGGGCGGCGCGGGTCGCCGCGACGACCCGCCGGCGCACCCAGGCCGGGAAGCCGCCGTCGATGACGGCGGCGGAGAAGTCGATGATGGAGGCGGCCGCGACCACCGCCTGGGCAAGGGCCGCGGCCGTATCCTGGATCCAGATCTCCAGCGGCTCGCCGAAGTCGATCCACTCGTCGGGCGAGTACCACAGCGGCTTGGGATCGATGCCGCGGGCGCGCAGATGGTTCTCCAGGACGAAGATCGAGGCGATTTTCAGCAGTTGCACCGTCTTGCCGTCGCGACGCTGCACCGGCAGCGGGCCGATCGCCCCGGCCGTTCCGGTGCGTCCGGAAAAGAGCGCTGAATTGAGCACGACGCCGCCGCCGATGAAGGAGCCGATGAACAGATAGAGGAAGTCGGGATAGCGCTGGCCGAGACCGAAGACGAGTTCGGCCGCGCAGGCGCTGGTGGCGTCGTTCTGCAGGAACACCGGATGGGCAACCCGTTGGGTCACCTCGCGCTGGAGGTCGACGCCACGCCACCGGTCCATGTCCGCCTGCGGCGCACCGACTTCCTCCGCCCAGTTCCACAGTTCGAACGGGGTTGCGATGCCGATGCCGGCGATGCGCTCGCGCTGCTCCGGCGTCAGGCGCGCCTCCAGTTCGGCGATGCCGTCGACGATGAAGGAAACGATGTCGTCGGGCATCGGATAGGGATAAATGCGGCGGACCTGCAGCCGCACCTGTCCGACAAAGTCCATGACCGCAAGTTCGGCGCTGCGGCGGCCGATCTTGACCCCGAAGGAATAGGCGGCATCGGGATTGAGGCGCATCGGCGTCGAGGGCTGGCCGACCTTGCCGCGGGTCGGCGCGCCGCGGATCAACAGGCCGTCGGCCTCGAGCGCACGCATGATGACGGTGACGGTCTGGGCGGAAAGGCCGCTGCGTCGGGCGATCTCCGCCTTCGAAAGCTCGCCCTGGCGGCGGACGTGCGACATGACCAGACGCTCATTATAGGCGCGCACCCGAACCTGGTTCGACCCGCCGGACGGGCCGAGATCACCCGCCAGCGGCGGCACCGGTGCGGTCCTTCCGGACATGTCATTCTCCTCCCGAAACCGGGCGCGGGTTTTTACATTCGAGCCTTCGACGCCACGCCTTCCACCGACGGTCGCAGCGTTTTCGGCTATGCCCTGTTTCCGACAAGCATGCCATATCGAATTAATAATTCAATTCGATTTATTTATTGACAGGAACGCCCTTCGATGTTTCCCTTGAGCGTGGAAGCGCGATCGCGGACCTGCGGAGGAGCAGGCGCGGCATCGGCGTCCGCCTGATGGCATCGCCATTTCGTCCTTGGGAGGATTACATGAAGAAAACTGTTGTCGCCGCCACACTCGGCGCACTTGCGCTCGGCGTGGCATTCGCATCACCCGCAGCGGCTGAAGACATTACCGCCTGCCTGATCACCAAGACCGACACCAACCCCTTCTTCGTCAAGATGAAGGAAGGCGCGACGGCCAAGGCCAAGGAACTCGGCATGACGCTGAAGGCCTATGCCGGCAAGATCGACGGCGACCACGACAGCCAGGTAGCCGCCGTCGAGTCCTGCATCGCCGACGGCGCCAAGGGCATCCTGATCGCCGCCTCCGACACCAAGGCCATCGTCGACCAGGTCAAGAAGGCGCAGGATGCGGGCGTGCTGGTGATCGCGCTCGACACGCCGCTCGACCCGGCAACCGCCGCCGACGCCACCTTCGCAACCGACAACCTGATGGCCGGCAAGCTGATCGGCCAATGGGCCGCAGCCACCATGGGCGACAAGGCCAAGGACGCCAAGGTCGGCTTCCTCGACCTGACCCCTTCGCAGCCGACCGTCGACGTGTTGCGCGACCAGGGCTTCATGATCGGGTTCGGCATCGATCCGAAGGACCCGAACAAGATCGGCGATGAAGATGATCCGCGCATCGTCGGCCATGACGTGACCAACGGCAACGAGGAAGGCGGCCGCAAGGCGATGGAGAACCTTCTCCAGAAGGATCCCGACATCAACGTCATCCACACCATCAACGAACCGGCGGCCGTCGGCGCCTATCAGGCGCTGAAGGCGGTCGGCAAGGAGAACGATGTCCTGATCGTCTCGGTCGACGGCGGTTGCCCGGGCGTCAAGGCGGTCTCCGAAGGGGTGATCGGTGCCACCTCGCAGCAGTATCCGCTGATGATGGCCGCGCTCGGCGTCGAGGCGATCAAGAAGTATGCCGAAACGGGCGAGAAGCCGAAGCCGACCGAAGGCAAGGACTTCTTCGACACCGGCGTCGCGCTCGTCACCGACAAGCCGGTGGCCGGCGTCGATTCGATCGACGTCAAGACCGGCATGGACAAGTGCTGGGGCTGAAACCGCAGGCCTGTCAGGCGGAGTGACGCGAGGGCGGCTGCGGCCGCCCTCCACGCGCCGCGGACTTTGACAAGACGGCAAAAACCGCGCAGCCTTCCTTAAGCACTTGCCCAAAATCTCGGGCCGGGCGGGTCGCGCGAGGAGCGCATTGCAAACCCCATCGGGAGCGGGGTTCACGGGAGGAAGGTCCATGGGCGAGCCAAACGCAGCCGCACAGCCATCCCAGGAATTCGAGAAAGTCCTGGCACAGAGCGCCACCGATGTCGCCTCGTTCGACACCCACGACAAGACGGCAGTGCGCAAGATACAGCATTTCCTGCACTCGACGCCCGCGGCCGTCCCGTTCATCGTTCTCGTCGCAGCCATCGTCATCTTCGGGATCGCCATCGGCGGCAAGTTCTTCTCGTCCTACACGCTGACGCTGATCCTGCAGCAGATCGCCATCGTCGGCATGCTGGGCGCCGCACAGACGCTCGTCATCCTGACGGCGGGCATCGATCTGTCGATCGGCGTCATCATGGTGTTCTCGGCGGTCATCATGGGCAATTTCGCCGTCACCTACGGCCTGCCTGCGCCGATCGCCATCCTCAGCGGCTTCGCGGTCGGCGGCCTCTGCGGCTTCCTCAACGGTTACCTCGTTTCCAGGCTGCGGCTGCCGCCGTTCATCGTCACGCTCGGCACCTGGTACGTCATCATGGCGACCAACTTCATCTACTCGGCCAACGCGACGATCCGCGAGGCCGATGTGACAGCCGTCACGCAGTGGCTGCACATCTTCGGCGTCAGCTTCAAGGTCGGCTCGGCGGTCTTCACGCTCGGTGTCGTCGCGATGGTGGCGCTGGTGTTCGGCCTCTGGTATGCGCTGAACCATACGGCATGGGGGCGGCATCTCTATGCGGTCGGCGACGATCCCGAGGCCGCCAAGCTTTCCGGTATCCGCGTTGATCGGGTGCTTCTCGGCGCCTACACGCTGGCCGGGCTGATCGCCTCGCTGGCCGCCTGGGTATCGATCGGCCGCAACGGCTCGATCTCGCCCTCGGCCGCCGTGACCGACTACAACCTCCAGGCCATCACGGCCGCGGTGATCGGCGGCATCTCGCTGTTCGGCGGGCGCGGCTCGATCCTCGGGACGCTGATCGGCGCCATGATCGTCGGCGTGGTTTCCATGGGCCTGAACATGCTCGGCGCCGACCCCCAATGGAAGGTCTTCCTGACCGGTGTGCTCATCATCACCGCGGTTGCGGTCGACCAATGGATCAGAAAGGTAGCAGGCTGATGGAACCCATCCTCACCGCACGCGGCCTCGTCAAGCGCTACGGGCGCGTCACCGCCCTCGACCATGCCGACTTCGACCTTTATCCCGGCGAGATCCTCGCCGTGATCGGCGACAACGGCGCCGGCAAGTCGACGCTGATCAAGGCGATCTCCGGCGCAACGACCCCCGACGAGGGTGAAATCCGGCTGGATGGCGAGCCGGTCCACTTCCGCTCGCCGATCGAGGCGCGGCGCGCCGGCATCGAGACCGTCTACCAGAACCTGGCGCTGTCGCCGGCGCTGTCGATCGCCGACAACATGTTTCTCGGACGCGAGATCCGCAAGCCCGGCCTGCTCGGCAGCCTGCTGCGCAAGCTCGACCATTCGGCGATGGAGAAGTTCGCCCGCAACAAGCTCTCCGAACTCGGCCTGATGACGATCCAGAACATCAACCAGGCCGTCGAGACGCTGTCCGGAGGCCAGCGTCAGGGTGTCGCGGTGGCGCGCGCCGCGGCCTTCGGCTCGAAGGTGATCATCCTCGACGAACCGACCGCAGCACTCGGCGTGAAGGAGAGCCGCAAGGTGCTGGAACTCATCCTCGACGTGCGCTCCCGCGGCATGCCGATCGTACTGATCTCGCACAATATGCCCCACGTCTTCGAAGTGGCGGACCGCGTACACGTCCATCGCCTCGGCCGGCGGCTTTGCGTCATCGATCCGAAGGAATACACGATGTCGGATGCGGTCGCCTTCATGACCGGCGCGAAGGCGCCGCCTTCCGAAGCGCTGGCGGCATGAGCGACAAGATCGCCGACATCGCCGGCGAACTCATCGCCCGGGCCGGTGCGGCGAAGCGCTTCCTGGTCGCCGTGGCCGGCCCGCCCGGCGCCGGCAAGTCCACCATGGCCGAGCAACTGGCGGTGGCGCTGAGGGCGCGCGGCGAACAGGCGGAAGTGCTGCCCATGGACGGCTTCCACATGGACAACGCCATCCTGATCGAGCGCGGCCTGCTGGCGCGCAAGGGCGTGCCGGAAAGTTTTGACGTACGCGGCTTCCTCGACGTCATTCGAGCCGTCCGCGCCGCCGACGAGGACGTTCTGGTGCCGGTCTTCGACCGTTCCCGCGAGATCGCCATCGCCGCGGCGCGCGTGGTGTCGCCAAAGCACCGCTTCATCATCGTCGAGGGCAATTATCTGCTGCTGAACCAGGGACGATGGGCTGAACTCGACGGCTTGTTCGACTTTTCGATCATGCTGGCACCGCGCTTCGAGACCTTGGAAGAGCGGCTGTGGGCCCGTTGGCGCGACCACGGCCTTCCCGACGATACCGCCCGCGCCAAGGTCTACGCCAACGACCTGCCGAACGGCCGCCTCATCCTCGAAAACCGCCGTCCCGCCGACCTGACGCTCGACAACGCCTGACCGTCCGCTCCCCGTGGCCGCCTGCGCGGAAAGCCGGCATTGCATCCCCCGAGAGAATCGTTGCAGGTTCGCGCCATTGCAACTATGAAGCGTTCGCCCGAGGGGAAGTCGCATGAGCTTTACCGAAGCAGTCCAGACCGTCTTTTCGAAATATGCCGTCTTTACCGGACGCGCGGGCCGGCCCGAATTCTGGTGGTTCGCGCTGTTCAACATCATCGCCTCCATGATCCTCGGCGTCATCGACCAGGCGATCTTCGGCGGCGACGTGCTCGGCATCGTCTACGCGCTGGCCGTAATCCTGCCGGGCATCGCCGTCGCCGCCCGGCGCCTGCACGACACCGACCGCTCCGGCTGGTGGTTGCTCGTCGCTCTGGTTCCGGTCATCGGCTGGATCCTGCTGATCTACTGGTATGCCAGCGAGGGCACGCCGGGAACGAACCAGTATGGCGCACCGCCGGCCTGAGCCGCCGGCAAATCGTTTGCCACCGCCGGCATCGGGGTGATAATGCGCGCTTCAAAGGTCCCCATTCGAGCCCCGCGGAGTTACAGCGCATGCAAACGATCACCATTCGCCGTCCTGACGACTGGCATCTGCACCTGCGCGACGGCGAGATGCTCAAAGGCGTGATCGGCGACACCAGCCGGCATTTCGCCCGCGCCATCATCATGCCGAACCTCGTTCCGCCGGTGGTGACGACGGCCGACGCCAGCGCCTACCGCGAGCGGATCTTGGCGGCGCTGCCGGTCGGCGATCGCTTCAAGCCGCTGATGACGCTCTACCTGACGGAGCACACCGACCCCGACGACGTGCAGGCGGGCAAGGAGAGCGGCCTCATCACCGCCGTCAAGCTCTATCCGGCCGGCGCCACCACCAACTCCCACAGCGGCGTCCGCGACATGGACAAGGCGATGCCGGTCCTGGAGCGGATGGCGGAGATCGGGCTGCCACTGTGCGTCCACGGCGAAGTGACGACATCCGAGGTAGACATCTTCGATCGCGAGGCGGTGTTCATCGAGTCCGTGCTCGATCCGCTGCGCCGGCGCCTGCCGGAGCTGAGGGTAACCATGGAGCACGTGACGACGAAGGACGGCATCGACTACATCAGCGAATCGAAGGCCAATCTGGCCGGCTCCATCACCACCCACCACCTGATCATCAACCGCAACGCCATCCTGGTCGGCGGCATCCGGCCGCACTACTACTGCCTGCCGGTAGCCAAGCGCGAGCATCACCGGCTGGCGCTGCGTGCCGCCGCGACCTCCGGCGACACGCGCTTCTTCCTCGGCACCGATTCGGCCCCGCATATCGATCCGCTGAAGGAATGCGCCTGCGGCTGCGCCGGCATCTACAGCTCGATCAACACGATGAGCTGCCTGGCGCACGTCTTCGAGCAGGAGGATGCCTTGGACAGGCTGGAGGCGTTCACCTCGCTCAACGGTCAGGCCTGGTATGGCCTTCCGGCCAACGAGGAGACCATTCGGCTCGTGCGGCGGGAAACGCCCGTGGCATTCCCGGCCAAGGTCGAGACCGGCGCGGGTCCCGTCACCGTCTTCGATCCGATGTTCCCGCTTTTCTGGGAGGTCGCCGCCTGACGGGGGTCAGATGAACGGGCGGGCGGTCTCTTTCAGCCCTTCCCAATTCGACAGGCTCAGCAGCCCCGGCGCATCCAGGACCTCATATCCCCCATCCCGCCAGCGGATCAGGTTGCGCTCGGCGAGCTTTCGCAGCGTCTTGTTCGTGTGGACCAGCGACAGGCCCAGCGTGTCGGCAAGGTGCAGCTGGGTGATCGGGATGACGCGCCTTGCATCGGTGATCGCGCCGACGGTCGTGGCCCGCTGATGGATATAGGACAAGAGATAGGCCGTCCGCTCCAGGGCCGAGCGCCGGCCGATGCTCAACAGGTGTTCGTCAAGGACGCGTTCTTCGCGCGCGGCGATCCAGGTCAGGTCGTAGGCAAGCGAAACATGATTCTCGAACAGCCTTGCGAGCTTGCTCCGCTCGAACACGCAGAGCGTTACCGGGCCGAGGGCCTCGACCGAATGCTCCATCTCGCCCATCAGTATCCCCTGCAAGCCGATGAGATCGCCGGGGAAGATATAATTCATAATCTGGCGCCGACCGTCGTCAAGCAGCTTGTAGCGAAAGCCGAGACCTGTGAGGACGGTATAGATGTGGGCGCAATGCGCCCCCTCCACGAGGATCGTCGCGCCGCGCTCGACCGCCAGCTCGCCGATCTTGAAGGTTGAGACGAATTCCAGTTCGCTTGGCGTGAACGGCCGGAAATGCGCGAGCCCGCGCAAGGGACACCTCGTGCAAGGCGTCTGCCATTTTTCTGGCGCCGCGTTTATCGGCAGTCCCATAAACCCTCCTTCCGTCCACATGCCCAGTTCTGTCGACAGGCACGAAAGTGAACGCGAATGGCGCGGGTGGGTTCCGGGCTTACGCTATGTCTTTTTTAAATGACGGATCGGAAACCGCAGTGGATATTGGGGTTTGGCAATGCCCCGACCGGATCGTGGCTTCCACGCCAACTCCGATCCATTGTGAACCCCTCGGTATGAACAAAGTCCTCCCGCATGTCGGCATCGTCGAACAAGAATACCTGATCGCCGTCGATGCCGAATTTCTGATCCGTCAAGCCCTGGATTGCCGCGTCTCGCTCATTCGACCCGACCAGTTCGATCGCTGGACGGACACCGACCTGTCGACGCTGGACATCTGTCTTCTCGATGTGCCCTTCGACCCGACGCAGGCGATCGCATCGGGGCAGCGCCTGAGGCGGCTGGGGCGCCCCATACTCTTCACGACGGTTTCCGAATTCCACCGTCGCGGAATCGAAACGTTCGACGGCGTGCCTGTCGTGATGAAGCCGTATGACGGCGACAAGCTGCTCGGGGCAGTCCAGCGCGTGCTGCCCGCTTTCCCGCACCGTCAGAACTGACGACCGATGCGGGCGTCGACCGATTGGCTATTGGCGCCGCGGACGGCGAAGTAAAGCATGATGGTCGTCCACAGAAGCGATTTCTCCGCCCCCACCAGTCCTTCCGCCTTGACGATCCAGTGGAAATAGACCGTCACCGCCAGGACGATCATCGACGCAAACGCCGCCGGGCGGGTCAGAAGGCCGATTGCAACCAGGATGCCGCCGAAGAACTCGGTCGCGGCCAGCAGCGGCGACCAGATCACGCCCGGATAGAAGCCCAGGCTTTCGACCATGCCGGTGGCGCCGAAGGGATTGAGGATCTTGCCATGGCCATGAACCACGAACAGCAGGCCGGCGACGACGCGCAACAGCGTTTCGGCGCTTTCCCCGAGGGAGGCATAGACGCGGCCGAGAGCCGGCAGGATCAGTCGGGGCGGTCGGGAGGTGATGTCGCTCATGGTGCAGTCCAATCGAAAATGTTGCGCGGCACACCGTTTCTCGTCTCGATCTTGCCGGCGCAAGCGGACCTTCGGTCACATTGGTTGACATCTCCGTGACCGCCGTCGAAAAACGGCCCGTGCACCTGGATCAAGGATAACGGCCGATGAGCGACCAAAAACCCCGCGTCACCATCCTCTACTGCACCCAATGCAATTGGCTGCTGCGCGCCGGCTGGATGGCCCAGGAGCTGCTGCAGACCTTCGGCGAAAGCCTGGCAGAGGTGGCATTGATGCCCGGCACCGGCGGCAACTTCGAGATCCGGGTCAATGATCAGCTTGTCTGGGAGCGCAAGCGCGACGGCGGTTTTCCCGGCCCGAAGGAACTGAAGCAAAGGTTGCGCGACATCATCGAGCCGGGGCGTGACCTCGGCCATGTCGATCGCAATTGAGCTTGCCGGCAGCAACCGCCGCTGCGATCAATCGGGCTCCGGGCCCGGCGACGGCACATGGCGCCGACCGTTTCAATCACCAACTGTTGCCATAAGGCGCGTAATAGGGCGTCTGATAGACACGGTAATATTGGCGATAGGGATAGAACGGGGCAGCCGGACGGTAATAGGGCGCATAGGGCGGGTAGTAGAGGGCATAGGGCCGGTAGCCATAGGAGGGGTACATGTAATAGGGCCGATAGGCATAGGGCCCGTATACCGGCGCGCCGTATGGCGGGTAGTAGTTGAGATAGGGGCGATAGACCGGATTGTAATAAAGCCCATAGTGCCAGCAGCTATAGGCGTTGCAGGCATACCCGGCGGGCTGGACCTGCGAGCCGACAACGACCGCCGGAATGATGGGCGGTGCGGCGCTGGCGCTGCAAACCGCCGCCAGAACCGCAGCAAGGCCAATTGAACCCGCATAAACGAGACTGCGACACCTGGACATTTCAATCCTCCGCGCGTCTGGCAGGGCTTCCTCGTTCCCCGATCTCAAAGACAGATTCGGCGGCCGGTTTCCGGCGGCGGCCCCGTTGCCTCAACGAGGAGGACACGGCGGTAAAAATCGGGCATGGAAGCGAATGACAGAATACTACAACTCGGAGCAAGGCATGAGTCTGAAATTCGGCACCAGCGGCCTGCGCGGCCTGTCTCGCGACCTGGAAGGCCGTCCGGCCGCGCTCTATGCCACAGCCTTTGCGCGCCATCTGCTCGGCAGCGGTCAGGCGAAGCCCGGAGATATGGTCCTTATCGGCCGCGACTTCCGCCCCTCGAGCCCGGCGATCGCCGCCATTGTCATCGGCGCCCTGCAGCGCGCCGGACTGGCGCCGCTCGATTGCGGTACCGTTCCGACGCCGGCGCTGGCGCTGTTCGGCCTTTCGCGCCATGCGGCAAGCCTGATGATCACCGGTTCGCACATTCCCGCCGACCGGAACGGCATCAAGTTCTACCGGCCCGACGGCGAGATCGACAAGGCCGACGAGGCGGCGATCACCGCCATCGCAGCGACGCTGGAAGGCGAAGCGATCGACGCCACCCCCGCCACCGCACCGGACGCCTCGACGCAGGTTGCAGCACTGTTCATCGATCGGTATGCCGGTATCCTTGCACCCGGAACGCTGGATGGCATGCGCATCGGCATCTACGAGCACAGCACCGTCGCCCGCGACCTTCTTGCAAGCGTCCTGTCCGGTTTCGGTGCCGAATGCATCGCTTTCGGACGCTCCGAGGTGTTCATCCCCGTCGACACCGAGGCGGTCCCAACCGAGACGATCGATCAACTGCGGCGATGGGCCGGCGAGCACCGGCTCGCTGCGATCGTGTCGGCGGACGGCGATGGCGACCGGCCGCTGGTCGCCGACGAGACGGGAACGCCGCTACGCGGCGACCTACTTGGCCTGATCGCCGCAAATTTCCTAAGTGCCGATGTCGTGGCGACGCCGGTGACCTCCAATTCGGGCATCGAGGCAGCCGGCCGGTTCCGGGTTCTGCGCACCCGCGTCGGCTCGCCCTTCGTCATTGCCGCCATGGACGAGGCGGTGACGGAGGGCGCGAGCGCCGTGGTCGGGTTCGAGGCGAACGGCGGCACGTTGACGGCCAGTTCGTTTAGCGTGAACGGCAAGGTCCTTGCGCCGCTTCCGACCCGCGACAGTTTCCTGCCGGCGCTGGCCGCCCTCGCGCTTGCGGCCGGACGTCGCCAGCCGCTGTCGGTCGCCGCCGCCGCCCACCGCCTGCCGGTTGCCGCCGCCGATCGGCTCGAGCACTTCCCGGTCGAAACCAGCGCCGCGCTGATGGCGATGCTGCGCTCCGGCCCGGATGCCCTCTCCGCCTTCCTGACGCCCGTCGGCGTCCCGGTCGGCATCAGCGACATCGACGGGCTGCGCGTGACGCTGGAGGATCGCCGCGTCATTCACTTCCGCCCCTCCGGCAACGCGCCGGAGATGCGCTGCTATGTCGAAGCGGAGAGCGAGGCAGCGGCACAACAGCTTCTCGCGCAGGGACTTAACCTCGTCCGCGCCTGGGCCGGCCGGGCGAAATGACGCAATTTTGGGGGTTGTCGCAAAAACTTCCGATAG
The DNA here is from genome assembly GCF_003046475.1 of Mycoplana dimorpha. GTDB lineage: Bacteria > Pseudomonadota > Alphaproteobacteria > Rhizobiales > Rhizobiaceae > Mycoplana > Mycoplana dimorpha. The sequence continues at coordinate 290,111 of NZ_PZZZ01000002.1, read as the reverse complement.
CCTGTTGACAGCAACGGCGGCGCCCCTTACATCGGCCTCCGTCGCCCAGATGGCGGAATTGGTAGACGCGCCAGCTTCAGGTGCTGGTACTCGCAAGGGTGTGGAGGTTCGAGTCCTCTTCTGGGCACCATTTCCAATCCAGGATGTTGTTTGGCATCTTCGGATCGCACGAAAAAACCCCGGCTTTCCGGGGTTTTTTCGTTTCTGTCGGTTGTTCACAGTTCCCCCGCCAGGTCTTATTCGCACCGCGCCGACGCTCAGCTCTCCAGCCCGTAGGGAACGATCCGGCGCAGGTGATGGTCGACGTGCAGGCGGCGCTTGAAGGGGGGCACGGCGCGGCTGGCGCAGTTGGCGCGCTCGCAGATGCGGCAGGAGATGCCGATCGGGTCGAAGGCCTCGGCGTTTTCCAGATCCAGGTTGTCGGCATAGACGAAGGCCCGCGCGTAGGAGATCTCGCAGCCGAGCGCCAGGGCGTATTCCGGCCGGCTCGCCCGGAAGCCGCCGCTGCCCTTCGAGGCATGGGTGGCAAGGCAGAGATAGCGCACGCCATCCGGCGTCTCCGCCAGCTGGCGCAGGATGCGGCCGGGGCGCTCGAAGGCCTCGTGCGCGTTCCACAGCGGGCAGGCAGCACCGAAGCGGGCAAACTGGAATTTGGCGGCGCTGTGGCGCTTGGTGATGTTGCCGGCCCGGTCGATGCGCGCAAAGAAGATCGGCACGCCCTTGTGCCCCGGGCGCTGCAGCGTGCTGAGGCGATGACAGACCTGCTCGATCGAGGCGCCGAAGCGGGCGGCAAGAAGCTCGAGATCGTGCCGCAGTTCCTGCGCCGCCGCCAGGAAGGGGCCGTATGGCAGCAGTAGAGCGCCGGCGAAATAATTCTGCAGGCCCATGCGACAGATCTCCAGCGCCTCCTCGGACCGGAAGCCGGCTCCCTGGGCCACCGCATCGATCTCGTCGGCAACCTGCAACTGCGAGATCTGCAGCGCCAGCTGAAAATCGCGGGTGGGCGCCGCGGCATACGGATTGATCGTCAGCACGCGCGTCTCCGGATCATAGCGACGGATCGCCTCGTCCCCGGCGGCACCCCGAGCCACCCGAACGCCAAAGTGCCGCTCCAGATGCTCGGTCAACGCCGACTGGTTGTCGCCCTTTCCGACGCCAAGCTCGCCTGCCAGCCTTTCGGCAGCAACGTCGAGCTCGTGGATGTAGTTGTCGACGAAATGGAAGAAGTCGCGCACCTCCTCATAGGGCGTCGTCTCGGCCGGGCCGCCGGCGCGCCCGAGCGTGGCGTCGATGCTCGCCAGCCGTTCGCTGTTGCGGCGATAGGCCTGATGGCAGGCGATCAGCGCATGCGCCAGGCCGGGCGCGTTCTGCGTGACGAGCTTCAGTTCCTGCAGGCTCGGAGAATACGTCTCGAACAAGGGGTCTGTCAGCGCTTCGGAGAGTGCCGACAACAGCCGGTCGTTCTCGCCGACGGAGAGTTCGGCAATGTCGAGGCGGAACTTGTCGGCCAGGGCGAGGAGAACGGCGGCGGAAACCGGGCGCTGGTTGTTCTCGATCTGGTTGAGATAGCTGGTGGAGATGCCGATGCGCTCGGCGAACTGACTCTGCGTCATGCTGCCGGCCAGCCGCAGGTCGCGCACCTTGCGCCCGATGAAAAGTTTGCCGATCGCCATGCCGCCCTCGGATTTGCAAGTTCGCAATTTCAGTTTTGCTGTTTTATATTTCTGCCTTTGCACACCTTCAACTGTTTTCAAGCATGAAAGATCGGCATAATGCCGGCGACTACGGATCAGGGAGGAAGCATGCGTCGCATACTCGAACAGTTGCAGGCCCGCCGCGACGAAGCCTATCTCGGCGGCGGCCAGAAGCGGATCGACGCCCAGCACGGCAAGGGCAAGCTGACGGCGCGCGAGCGGCTGGAGGTGCTGCTCGATCCCGGCTCGTTCGAAGAATACGACATGTATGTCACTCACCGCGCGGTCGATTTCGGCATGGCCGAACAGAAGATTGCCGGCGACGGCGTCGTCACCGGCTGGGGCACGATCAACGGCCGGCAGGTCTATGTGTTCTCCCAGGATTTTACCGTTCTCGGCGGCTCGCTGTCGGAAACGCATGCGCAAAAAATCTGCAAGATCATGGATATGGCGGTGCGCAACGGCGCCCCGGTGATCGGCCTGAACGATTCGGGTGGCGCCCGCATCCAGGAGGGCGTCGCCTCGCTAGCCGGCTATGCGGAGGTGTTCCGGCGCAATGCCGAGGCCTCGGGCGTGATCCCGCAGATCTCCGTCATCATGGGCCCCTGCGCCGGCGGTGCGGTCTATTCGCCGGCGATGACCGACTTCATCTTCATGGTGCGGGATTCGTCCTACATGTTCGTCACCGGCCCGGACGTGGTGAAGACGGTGACGAACGAAATCGTCACGGCCGAGGAGCTCGGCGGCGCCGGCACCCATACGAAAAAATCCTCCGTTGCCGATGCGGCTTACGACAACGACATCGAGACGCTGGAGCATGTGCGGCTCTTGTTCGACTTCCTGCCGCTCAACAACCGCGAGAAGCCGCCGGTCCGGCCCTTCCACGACGATCCGGCGCGCCTGGAAGCGCGGCTCGATACGCTGATTCCGGACAGTTCAAGCAAACCCTACGACATGAAGGAACTGATCCTGGCGATCGCCGACGAGGGCGATTTCTTCGAGCTGCAGGAGAATTTCGCCAAAAACATCATCACGGGCTTCATCCGGCTGGAGGGGCAGACGGTCGGCGTCGTCGCCAACCAGCCGATGGTGCTGGCCGGCTGCCTGGACATCGACAGCTCCCGCAAGGCGGCCAGGTTCGTGCGTTTCTGCGACGCCTTCAACATTCCGCTTTTGACGCTGGTCGACGTGCCGGGCTTCCTGCCGGGCACCGCGCAGGAATATGGCGGCGTCATCAAGCACGGCGCCAAGCTGCTGTTCGCCTACAGCCAGGCGACCGTGCCGATGGTGACCTTGATCACCCGCAAGGCCTATGGCGGCGCCTATGACGTTATGGCGTCGAAGCATATCGGCGCCGACGTCAACTATGCCTGGCCGACGGCCGAGATCGCCGTGATGGGCGCGAAGGGCGCCACCGAAATCCTCTACCGATCGGAACTCGGTGATCCGGAGAAGATCGCCGCCCGCACCGCAGAATACGAGGAGCGCTTCGCCAATCCCTTTGTCGCCGCCGAGCGTGGCTTCATCGACGAGGTGATCATGCCGCATTCCTCGCGCAAGCGCATCACCCGGGCCTTTGCGGCGCTGCGCAACAAGCAGGTCGATACCCGCTGGCGCAAGCACGACACGATACCATTGTAAGGGGAGATCAGAACCCATGGCCAATCTTCCCGACATGACAAAGCATCGCGGTTTCCCATCCGGCATGCCCGGCACGGGTGTGCAGTTCACCATCCGCCGGGCCAACCCGAAAGGCGTAACACCGATCAAGGCGCTGCCCCGTCGCGCGAGACCGGGCTCGGCCGAGCACCGGATCGATGCCGCCTTCCTGCACGCGCTCTGGCACCATTTCGGGCCTGAACCATTCGAGCGCGGCAATCTCGATGCGGCCCGGCTCAACCTGCTCTTCGGACGCGAGGTCGTGGCGGCGGAAAAGGATTTCGACCCGACCTCCTACGAGGCAATGCTGGTGATCGACGAGAAGGTGGCGCGGGCCTCGTTCCCGGAATCGTTTGAAGACGTGATGGAGATCTAGCCTTGGCGATCAAGAAAATCCTCATTGCCAACCGAGGCGAAATCGCCTGCCGCGTCATCAAGACGGCAAGGAAGCTCGGCATCCCGACCGTCGCCGTCTATTCGGATGCCGACCGGGACGCGCTGCATGTGCAGATGGCGGACGAGGCGGTGCATATCGGACCGGCGCCGTCTGCCCAATCCTACATCGTCATCGACAAGATCATGGACGCGATCCGCCAGACGGGGGCCGATGCCGTGCATCCCGGCTAGGCTTCCTGTCGGAGAACGCCGCCTTCGCCGAAGCGCTGGAGAAGGAGGGGATCACCTTCATCGGCCCGCCGGTCGGCGCGATCCGGGCGATGGGCGACAAGATCACCTCCAAGAAGATCGCCGCCGAAGCCGGCGTCAACACCGTGCCCGGCCACATGGGCCTGATTGAGGACGCCGAGGAGGCGGTGAAGATCGCCTCCTCCATCGGCTATCCCGTAATGATCAAGGCGTCCGCCGGCGGCGGCGGCAAGGGCATGCGGATCGCCTGGAACGACCAGGAGGCGCGCGAAGGCTTCCAGTCCTCGAAGAACGAGGCGAAGAGCTCGTTCGGCGACGACCGCATCTTCATCGAAAAGTTCGTCACCCAGCCGCGCCACATCGAGATCCAGGTGCTCGGCGACAAGCACGGCAGCACGCTCTATCTCGGCGAGCGTGAGTGCTCGATCCAGCGGCGGAACCAGAAGGTGGTCGAGGAGGCCCCCTCGCCCTTCCTCGACGAAGCGACGCGCCATGCCATGGGCGAACAGGCCGTCGCCCTTGCGAGGGCTGTCGGCTATTACTCGGCGGGCACCGTCGAATTCATCGTCGACGGCGACCGCAACTTCTATTTCCTCGAGATGAACACCCGGCTGCAGGTCGAGCATCCGGTCACCGAACTGATCACCGGCATCGACCTCGTCGAGCAGATGATCCGGGTCGCTGCCGGCGAGAAGCTTGCCTTCGGCCAGAGGGACGTTACGCTCAACGGCTGGGCAATCGAAAGCCGGCTTTACGCCGAGGATCCCTATCGCAACTTCCTGCCCTCGATCGGCCGGCTGACACGCTACCGCCCGCCGGCGGAAGGCGAGCATGCGGATGGCACGATCGTCCGCAACGACACCGGCGTCTGTGAGGGCGGCGAGATCTCGATGTATTACGACCCGATGGTTGCAAAGCTCTGCACCTGGGGGCCGGACCGGACCGCCGCGATCGACGCGATGGGCCGGGCGCTGGACGACTTCGAGGTCGAGGGTATCGGCCACAACCTGCCCTTCCTGTCGTCTGTAATGCAGAACGAGCGCTTCCGGGCAGGAAACCTGACGACCGCCTTCATCGCCGAGGAATTTCCGGATGGCTTCCACGGTGTGGAGCCGGCCGCGGCGGCGGCGCGGAAGATCGCGGCCGTGGCGGCACTGATCAACGATCGCCTGCAGCGACGCGCGACGAAGATTTCCGGAACGATCGGTAACCATCGCCGCCGCATCGGCGCGGAGTGGGTCGTCGCCTTTGGAGGTGACACCGTCGACGTGACGCTGGCACAGGAAGGCGACGCCTCGCGGATCACCTTCGAGGACGGAGAAACCGTGGCGATCAAGAGCGACTGGCTGCCGGGCCAGACGCATGCGACCTTCTTCATCGACGAGGTGCCGATGGGCGTGAAGGTCAACAAGACCGGCCCTGCCCTGCGGCTGCGCTGGCAGGGCCTCGACGTGATCGCACGGGTGCGCGAACCGCGCGTCGCCGAGCTCGCCAAATTGATGCCGGTAAAGCTGCCGCAGGACACTTCGAAGATGCTGCTCTGCCCGATGCCGGGCCTGATCACGGCGCTTGCGGTTTCCGAAGGCGACACGGTCGAAGCCGGCCAGGCGCTCGCCACTGTCGAGGCGATGAAGATGGAAAACATTTTGCGGGCGGAGAAGAAGGCGGTGGTCAAGCGGGTACCGGTCTCGGTCGGCGCCAGCCTGGCCGTCGACGAGATCATCATGGAGTTCGAGTAGCGGGTGTAGACTGCATATCGGCAGCTTGCTCTCCGCCCTCCCCGCTTACCAGGCGTAGGTCCGGCGGACGATCGGGGGGCCGACGACATAAACGACACCCAAAATGCCGGCCGGCGGACACTGATATCGGAGCGGAACGATGACCGAGAAGACCATCAAGGACTGGGAAGCGTTGGCCGAGAAGGAGTTGAAGGCCTCGCCGGACACGCTGACCTGGCACACGCCGGAAGGCATCGACGTCAAGCCGCTCTACACGGCGGCGGACCTGCAAGGCATCGGCTATCTCGAATCACTGCCCGGCATGGCGCCGTTCGTGCGCGGACCGCGCGCCACCATGTATGCCGGCCGGCCCTGGACGATCCGCCAATATGCCGGCTTCTCGACCGCCGAGGAATCGAACGCCTTCTACCGCAAGAACCTCGCCGCCGGGCAGAAGGGCCTGTCGGTCGCCTTCGACCTCGCCACCCATCGCGGCTATGACAGCGACCACCCGCGGGTGGTGGGCGATGTCGGCAAGGCGGGCGTCGCGATCGATTCCGTCGAGGACATGGCGATCCTGTTCGACGGAATCCCGCTGAACGAGATGTCGGTCTCCATGACCATGAACGGCGCGGTGATCCCGATCCTTGCCAGCTTCATCGTCGCCGGCGAGGAACAGGGCGTGTCGCGCGCCGAGCTCTCCGGGACCATCCAGAACGACATTCTCAAGGAGTTCATGGTCCGCAACACCTACATCTACCCGCCAGAGCCTTCGATGTGGATCGTCGCCGACATCATCGAGTACACGACGAAGGAGATGCCGAAGTTCAACTCGATCTCGATCTCCGGCTATCACATGCAGGAGGCCGGCGCCACGCTGGTGCAGGAGCTGGCCTTCACGCTCGCTGACGGGCGCGAATATGTGCGCGCCGCGCTCGCCAAGGGGCTCAACGTCGACGACTTCGCCGGCCGCCTCTCCTTCTTCTTCGCGATCGGCATGAACTTCTTCTTGGAGGCGGCGAAGCTGCGCGCGGCGCGCCTGTTGTGGACCCGCATCATGCAGGAGTTCGAGCCGAAGAAGGCGTCGTCGCTGATGCTGCGCACCCACTGCCAGACCTCGGGCGTGTCACTGCAGGAGCAGGACCCGTACAACAACATTATCCGCACCGCCTTCGAGGCGATGTCGGCAGCCCTTGGCGGTACCCAGTCGCTGCATACCAATTCCTTCGACGAGGCGATCGCGCTGCCGACGGAGTTTTCGGCCCGCATCGCCCGCAATACCCAGCTGATTCTGCAGCACGAGACGGGCATCACAAGGGTGGTCGATCCGCTGGCCGGCTCCTACTATGTCGAGAGCCTGACCGACGAGCTTGCCAAGCAGGCCTGGGCGCTGATCGAGCAGGTCGAGCAACTCGGCGGCATGACCAAGGCGGTCAACGAGGGCCTGCCGAAACGGATGATCGAGGAGGCGGCCGCGCGGCGCCAGGCGGCGATCGACAAGGGCGACGAGGTGATCGTCGGGGTCAACAAGTACCGACTCGAGGAAGAGCAGCCGATCGACATCCTGGAGATCAACAATTCCGCCGTCCGGGCCGCCCAGATCAGGCGGATCGAGGAGACGAAGCGCCGGCGCGACGGCACCAAGGTGCGCGACACCCTAGCAGCCCTGGCCGAGGTCGCCCGCAGCGGCAAGGGCAACCTGCTGGCGGCCGCTGTCGAAGCGGCACGGGCGCGTGCCACCGTCGGCGAGATTTCCGATGCGATGCGGGAGGCCTTCGGCGACCACGCGGCGACGCCGGAGGTGATCCGGGACGTCTATGGCGAGGCCTATCGCGACGAGCCGGAACTTGCGGTGCTGAAATCCCGCATGTCTGGTGTATCGGAAAAACTCGGGCGCCGGCCGAAGATCATGGTCACCAAGCTCGGCCAGGACGGCCACGACCGCGGCGCCAAGGTGATCGCCTCGGCCTTCGGCGACATCGGCTTCGACGTGCTGGCCGGCCCGCTGTTCCAGACGCCGGAGGAGGCCGTCGACCTCGCGCTGTCCGAGAAGGTCAACGTCATCGGCGTGTCTTCACTGGCCGCCGGCCACAAGACGCTGCTGCCGCAACTGGTCGAAGACCTGAAAAAGAAGGGCGGCGGCGACGTGATCGTCGTCTGCGGCGGCGTCATTCCACGGCAGGATTATCGGTTCCTGGAAGATCACGGCGTTGCCGCCGTCTTCGGGCCCGGCACCAACGTCATCGAGGCGGCAAACTCCGTTCTCGACTTGCTGGAAGGCCGCCGCCGGAACATTTGAACTGACTGAAGCAGCGGCCAGTCGATCAAGCGCCGCCCGACAGAATCGATGGCCTGATGGGCGGAGTGCATTCCCTTCCGGCACCCCGGACTTGAGCCGGGGGTCCAGCCGCGCCGCGTCTGCGGCACGAAAGGACGTATCGCGCTCAATGGCTTGAGCTGGATGCCGGATCAAGTCCGGCACGGCGGAACAGTTGAGAGCCGCCCGTGGAATCAACGGGCGAAGCCGATCCTTGCCACGCCAAACTGGCTACGCCGAAAGCGCAGCCAGCGTCTCAGGAGCCAAGCTGCTTGACGTATTCGACCTTGCGGGCGAGCCAGCAGCCGACCGTCAGGCCGCAAACCTCGCCGGCTGCGTCCCGGCGTACCAGGATCGTCCAGTCGCCGGGGGCCGGCGCGTCCATCGAGCGGCGGCAGGACAGCCGCCAGACATCCTTGCCGACCGGATGGATCGGGTGCATCGCGCCCTCACCGAGAAAGCCCGCGAACGCGCCATACCAGGCGCCGCCGGCCGAGACGATCTCGAAGGATACATCCAGTTCTTCCGACACGAAACGACCGGCAATGTCATCGCGCAAGTCATCCGGGATGCGGTGGGCGGTGGCGCGCAGGTTCTCGCCCGGCCGCTCCATGCGGATAACATCGCCGTCGCGCGTCAGCGTCATGGCGGGGCAATAGGCAACGCCGTCCGCATCCACCGTCAGATTCTCCGGCGAGGTCGCGAACCATGCCCGCAGACCGTCGGAACCGGCGGCAATCCTGAGCAGCAAGCCGGTCGAGGGCTCGAGGTAGTTTCCGTTCCACTCGGGCTCGGGACGGGCAGGTTCGGCCTTCCTTTCCGGACATCCGAGGGCGGCACGAAGGATCGCTGTCGCCGTCCCATGCGCCTCCCCCTCGTGATTGAGCATGACGACCACCGAAAGACGCTCGGACGCTGCGTGTAGCCGCCGGGCACGGAAGCCGCGCAGCGCCCCGCCGTGGCCGGTCAGAGCGATCCCGTCCACCGTTTCGCGCGCAAGGCCGAAGCCGTAGCGGGATGGGGTGCCGTCGGCGAAGGGCTGGGGTGCGGAGATGCGGTTGTAAAGCCCGTCCGGATCGTCGCGGGTGCGGTCGATGAACTGCTCCCAGGCGAGCATGTCGTCCAGCGAGGCGGCGATCCCCGCATCGCCCGACCAGAAGATGCGGTTGCTGGCGGGGAAATAGCCGACCGTTTCGTTGCCCTCGTAGCCGACGACGCCGTTGAGCGGGGCGGCGGTATCGGAGGCGAGAATGGCAGTGTCCATGCCGGCGGGGCCGAACAGGCGCTCGCGATAGACCTCGGCAAGCGGCTTGCCGGCCGCCTCTTCGATCAGGTCGGAAAGGATGCGGAAGCTGCCGTTGGAATAGGAATAGTGGGCGCCCGGCACGAAATGGGTCTTGCGCATGCGGGCGAACAGCCGTGCCGTATCCTCCCGGGCAAAGACACCATCTGCCATCGCGCCGTGCAGCACCGTCAGCGCCCAGTAGTCGCGCAGGCCCGACTGGTTGTTGCACAGGTCGGCGACGCTCGGCCGCCGATCCTTCAGGTTCGGCAGGTGGCGGGCCAGTGCCGCGTCGAGCTTGGCCGGATCGCCGACAACGTCGAGCAGGGCGGCGCACGTGAACTGCTTTGTGATCGAGCAGATCGGAATTAGGGTTTGCGTGGTCATCGGCACGCGACGGTCGAGATCGGCAAAGCCCCATGCGTGGCGGACGATCACTTCGCCATCCTTGACCACGCCGGCGACGCCGCCTGGACCTTTGACGCGCTCGGGCAGAGCCTGGACCGTGGCCTCAAGGGCGGCGAGATCGATGTTGGGCATGGAGATCACTTCGGGCTGGATGCGGTAAGGACGGGACCCATCGCCGATCGGCGGTGGCGCGCATATTCCTAGCGCGGCCTACCGGCACTGACAACTGGAGGGCACCCGGCCCTTTGACGCCGCGCCCGGAGAGGTGTCGGAACCGCCTTGGGCCGATCGTCTTCAAGGCAGTCAGGCGACATGGGAGAGAGAGGATGATTACGATTACCGCCTTTGAACGGTCGCCCGATGGCGGCAAGGGGCTGGCGCGTGACATGCGGGTTCGCTGGGCGCTCGAGGAGGTGGGCCAGCCTTACGAGGTTCGGCTTCTTTCGTTCAAGGCGATGAAGGAACCCGCGCACCTGGCGCTAAATCCCTTCGGGCAGATTCCGACCTATCAAGAAGGCGATCTCACCCTGTTCGAGTCGGGCGCAATCGTGCTCCATATCGCCGAGCGCCATGCGGGCCTGCTGCCAACCGACGCGAATGCCCGTGCGCGGGCGATCAGCTGGATGTTTGCCGCGCTCACCACGATGGAAGAGCCGATCGTCGAACGCGAAGCCGCCCGGTACCTGGAGGGCGACAAGCCCTGGTTCACCCAGCGCCTGCTTGTCGTCGAGGAACGCATCCGCAAGCGGCTGCGCGAACTTTCCAATCGACTGGGCGATGCCGATTGGCTGGACGGCGCATTCAGCGCCGGTGACCTCGAGATGGTGTCGGTGCTGCTCAGGCTGAAAGGATCAGGCCTACTGGACGGATATCCGAACCTCTCCGCCTATGTAGCCTGCGGCGAAGCCCGCCCCGCGTACAAGCGTGCCTTCGACGCCCAGTTGGCGGTCTTCAAGGCCGCTTCGGCCGGATGAGCAAGTCAGGGCAGTGGAGGAGCGGTCAGCCGCCTTCGGCTTGGAAGCGAAGGACCTCAGCGGCCCCTCACTCGTCGCCCATCTTCAGCGCTGCGATAAACGCTTCCTGCGGGATCTCCACCTTGCCGAACTGGCGCATGCGCTTCTTGCCTTCCTTCTGCTTTTCCAGAAGCTTGCGCTTGCGGGTGGCGTCGCCGCCGTAGCACTTGGCGGTGACGTCCTTGCGCAGCGCCCGCACGGTCTCGCGGGCGATGATGCGGCCGCCGATCGCCGCCTGGATCGGGATCTGGAACATGTGCTGCGGGATCAGGTCCTTCAGCTTCTCGCACATGACGCGGCCGCGCTTTTCCGCCGCCGAGCGATGGACAAGCATCGAGAGCGCATCGACCGGCTCGGCGTTGACGAGGATCGACATCTTGACGAGATCGCTCTCGCGATAGTCCGACAGGTTGTAGTCGAAGGACGCGTAGCCCTTCGAGATCGACTTCAGCCGGTCGTAGAAATCGAACACGACTTCGTTGAGCGGCAGGTCGTAGCTGAGCATGGCGCGGCTGCCGACATAGGTCAGCTCGGTCTGGATGCCGCGGCGGTCCTGACAGAGCTTCAGGATGCCGCCGAGATACTCGTCCGGCGTCAGGATCGTTGCCTTGATCCAAGGCTCGCGGAACTCCGAGATCTTCACAACGTCCGGCATGTCGGCGGGGTTGTGCAGTTCCTTCTCGGTGCCGTCGGTCATCGTCAGCTGGTAAACGACCGAAGGCGCGGTTGCGATCAGGTCGAGGTCGAACTCGCGCGACAGACGTTCCTGGATGATTTCAAGATGCAGGAGGCCGAGGAAGCCGCAGCGGAAGCCGAAGCCGAGCGCCGCCGAGCTCTCCATCTCGAAGGAGAACGACGCGTCGTTGAGGCGCAGCTTGCCCATCGCCGCGCGCAGTTCGTCGAAGTCGGCGGCATCGACCGGGAACAGGCCGCAGAACACCACCGGCTGCGCCGGCTTGAAGCCCGGCAGCGCTTCGGCAGTCGGGCGTTTCTCGTCGGTGATGGTGTCGCCGACGCGGGTGTCGGCCACTTCCTTGATGGAGGCGGTGATGAAGCCGATCTCGCCGGGTCCGAGGCTGTCCATCGCCACCATCTTCGGCGTCAGCACGCCGACACGCTCGACCGAATATTTCGCGCCGGTGCCCATCATGCGGATGGTCTGACCCTTGGTGAGGCGCCCCTCGATGATGCGCACCAGCACCATGACACCGAGATAGGTGTCGTACCATGAATCGACGAGCAGCGCCTTCAGCGGGGCGCTCTCGCCGCCCGGGCTCTTCGGCGCCGGCAGCTTGTGGACGATCGCCTCGAGCACGTCGCCGATGCCGAGGCCGGTCTTGGCCGAAATCATCACGGCCTCGGAGGCATCGATGCCGATCACTTCCTCGATCTGCTCCTTGACGCGGTCCGGTTCGGCCGCTGGCAGGTCGATCTTGTTCAGGACGGTGACGAGTTCGTGGTTGTTGTCGATCGCCTGATAGACGTTGGCGAGCGTCTGGGCCTCGACGCCCTGCGATGCGTCGACGACCAGCAGCGACCCCTCGCAGGCGGACAGCGAGCGCGACACTTCATAGGCGAAGTCAACGTGGCCGGGCGTGTCGATCAGGTTAAGGATGTAGGTCTCGCCGTTTTTGGCCTTGTAGTGCAGCCGCACCGTCTGGGCCTTGATGGTGATACCGCGCTCTTTCTCGATATCCATGTTGTCGAGCACCTGCTCGGACATCTCACGGTCGGCCAGGCCGCCGGTCGACTGGATCAGCCGGTCGGCCAGCGTCGACTTGCCGTGGTCGATGTGGGCCACGATCGAGAAGTTGCGGATATGGTCCAGGGGCGTCGAGGAATTGGTGCTCATGGCCGCCATATAGCAGCGGCTTCAACGCCCGCAAAGCGGTAAATGAACCGCCGCTTTACCATGTCCGGCGCCCATGCTCCGGGACGGCGGCGGCGCCCAGCAACGGCGGCGGCGCGATCCCGCGTTACAAGCGATAGAGGTTCGGCCCGGCAGCTGCCGGATCGAGCCAAGGCGCAAAGGCGTACCGGGACCGATTGCAATTTACCGTTGCCATTTCGCGGTTTCGGGTCCACCATTCGGAACCGTCTTTTTGGGGAGAACCAGCCATGGTGTTCGGACCTTCGAGGCCGCCCATCACGGAAGACGTGGCGAAAGTCATCGCCAGAGACATCAGGGAGCGCGAAGGCCACAGCCCGCCGTCCGAAACGCCGATCGATTTCATCAGGCATCCCGATCCGGCAACGACGGTCGAGATGAACGATCGCGTGCGCTGGGTGCTGACCGGCCTGCTCGCCGCGATGGTCGTGCTGATTGCGATCCTGCTGATGCGATGAGCGATCGACCAATAGACAACGCCCCCGCTCGGCAGCAGGGGCGTAACTTTGCTTGCTTGGCCTGATGAATGTCTTATCCCGGAGCTGCCTGTGCGCTTTCGGGATAACTGCGTCAGTCGCTGTCTGCCCGCATCAGGTTTTCCAGCGTCGGCATCGAGGTGATGTTGTAGCCGGAATCCACGTAATGGATTTCGCCGGTGACGCCGGCGGAGAGATCGGACAGCAGGTAGAGCGCCGAATTGCCGACGTCGTCAATGGTGACGGTGCGGCGCAGCGGCGAGTTCTTCTGCTGCCAGGAGAGCATGGCGCGGGCGTCGGCAATGCCAGCGCCGGCTAGCGTACGGATCGGGCCGGCCGAGATGGCGTTGACCCGGATTCCGCGCGGACCGTAGTCGCCGGCAAGATAGCGTACGGAAGCCTCGAGCGCGGCCTTGGCGACACCCATCACGTTGTAGTTCGGCATCACCCGGACCGAGCCGCCATAGGTCAGCGTCAGCATCGTGCCGCCTTCGCTCATCAGGTCAGCGGCACGGCGGGCGATCTCGGTGAAGGAGAAGCAGGAGATCAACATGGTACGGGAGAAATTTTCCCGCGAGGTGTCGGCGTAGAGGCCCTTCAGCTCGTTCTTGTCGGAAAAGCCGATGGCATGGACGACGAAGTCGAGCTTGCCCCAGCGCTCCCTGATGGCAGCAATGACGGCGTCGACCGAGGCTATGTCCTCGACGTCGCAGGGCAGCAGGAATTCCGAGCCGAGTTCCGCAGCGAGCGGCTTCACGCGCTTGCCCAGCGCCTCACCCTGGTAGGTGAAGGCGAGTTCGGCACCCTGACCGGCGAGGGCCTTGGCAATGCCCCAGGCGATGGAATGATTGTTCGCGACCCCCATGATCAGGCCGCGCTTCCCCTTCATGATCCCCGTCATTGCTTTCATCCGTTGTAGCGCTGGAAGACGAGCGTCGCATTCGTGCCGCCGAAGCCGAACGAGTTGGACAACGCGATCTCGATTTTGGCGTTGTCGATCCGCTTGCGCACGATCGGCACACCGTCGAACTCCGGATCGAGTTCGCTGATGTGCGCGCTCTCGCCGATGAAGCCGGCCTGCATCATCAGCAGGCTGTAGATGGATTCCTGCACGCCTGCCGCGCCCAGCGAGTGCCCCGTGAGAGACTTGGTCGACTGGATGTGCGGAATCTTCTCGCCGAAGACCTCGCGGATGGCAGCGATTTCCTTGGAGTCGCCCACCGGCGTCGAAGTGCCGTGCGTGTTGATGTAGTCGACGTCCCCGTTCACGGTGGCAAGCGCCTGCCGCATGCAGCGAACGGCGCCCTCGCCCGAGGGCGCAACCATGTCGTAGCCGTCGGACGTGGCGCCGTAGCCGACGATCTCGGCATAGATCTTCGCGCCGCGCGCCTTGGCGTGCTCCAGTTCCTCCAGCACCAGCACGCCGGCGCCGCCGGCGATCACGAAGCCGTCGCGGCTGACGTCATAGGCCCGCGAGGCGGTAGCCGGCGTGTCGTTGTACTTCGACGACATCGCGCCCATGGCGTCGAAAAGGTTCGACATGGACCAATCGAGATCCTCATGGCCGCCGGCGAACATCATGTCCTGCTTGCCCCACTGGATCATCTCCGTCGCATTGCCGATGCAGTGCGCGGACGTCGAGCAAGCCGAGGAGATCGAGTAGTTGACGCCGTGGATCTTGAACCAGGTGGCGAGCGTGGCCGACGCCGTCGACGACATCGCCTTCGGCACGGCGAACGGCCCGATGCGCTTGGGACTGCCGTTCTTCAGGGTGATGTCGGAAGCCTCGACGATGGTGCGCGTAGACGGGCCGCCCGAGCCCATGATGATACCGGTCCGCTCGTTTTCGGCGTAGTCCTTTTCCTCGAGGCCGGAGTCGGCGATCGCCTGCTTCATCGCCACGTGGTTCCAGGCGCCGCCCTGGGACAGGAAGCGCATAGCGCGGCGGTCGACGAGGTCGGTGGCGTCGAGATTGGGAGCCCCCCAGACCTGGCACTTGAAGCCGTGGTCGGCGAAGTCCTTGGAGAAGCTGATGCCGGACCTGGCCTCGCGCAGCGAGGCCGTCACCTCGTCCGCATTGTTCCCGATCGAGGACACGACCCCCAGACCCGTGACAACAACCCGTCTCATCGATTCTGACCTTTTCATTTTGTCGCTGGATATGCGCTTCGGCCTTACTCGGCCTTGTCCTTCGACAGGCCGACGCGCAGGTCGGTGGCCTGATAGATGACTTCGCCGTCGGCCTTCAGCCAACCATCGGCGGTGCCGAGCACCAGGCGCCCGCGCATGACGCGCTTGAAGTCGATTCCATATTCGAGAAGCTTGGTGTGCGGCCGCACCATGCCCTTGAACTTCACCTCGCCGGTGGAGAGCGCCATGCCGCGGCCCGGCTCGCCGAGCCAGCCGAGGAAGAAGCCCGTCAATTGCCACATGCCGTCGAGGCCGAGGCAGCCCGGCATGATCGGGTTCCCCTGAAAATGGCAGGGGAAATACCAGTCGTCGGGACGTACGTCATACTCCGCACGGATGTAGCCCTTGTCGAAGGCGCCGCCCGTTTCGGAAATGTCGGTGATGCGATGAACCATCAGCATCGGCGGAAGCGGCAGTTGGGCATTGCCCTGGCCGAAAAGCTCACCGCGGCCGCAGGAGAGGATTTCTTCATAGGTGAAGCTGGACTGCCTGGTCATGAACTGTATCTTCCGGTCCTGGTTTCTTGTCATCTAGCCTTAGAGCAGGATGAGGCCAAATTGAAGCGCCGGCCGGATCCTGCACTGCCTTCGACAGCGGCATCCCTCTAACGCCTGCGCGAAATTCGCGTTCCGCATACATGATGACCGCGTCGACAGCTAGTCCAAAGTACCCGCGGGCTCGTCAATGCATTGGTTTTCCGTCTACTGCCCATGTTCGGTGCCGTCTAAAACTATTGAATCCGGCGGCTTTGAAAGTTATATCGAAATGTCAGGATTGTTTTGCAAGATCGGCGAATGGGTTCGTCAGCCATGGCGCATGCAAGGGAAGTCACCATCGAGGCGCGGTTGCGCGACAGCGGGTTGCGTCCCACGCGGCAGCGCATAGCGCTGGCCGACCTTCTCTTCGCCAAGGGCGACCGTCACCTGACGGTCGAGGAACTGCACGAGGAAGCCGTCGAGGCGGGCGTTCCCGTGTCGCTTGCAACAATCTACAACACGCTCCACCAATTCACCGAGGCCGGGCTCGTGCGCGTGCTGGCGGTGGAGGGATCGCGCACCTATTTCGACACCAACACCTCCGATCATCATCACTTCTTCATCGAAGGCGAGAACGAGGTGCTGGACATTCCAGTGAGCAGCATCTCGATCGACAACCTGCCGGATCCGCCCGACGGCATGGAAATAGCCCATGTGGACGTCATCATCCGGCTCCGAAAAAAGCGCCGCTGAAGAGGCGGGCTCCGCCCCGGACATCTCGCCACCTAAATCGGGATCTTTGCTTTCGCGACCTACGTGACGTCGTCGGGGTGCCTGCCCGGGCGCCCCTTGTAGGCCGGTATGCGCCAGCCATAGCGCAGTGCTCCGCCGCGCACGACAAGTGCCGGCAGTACCCCGACGGCGGAGGCAAACTGAAGCGGGACCCCGACGATTGTCGCGGTCGTGAATGCACCGGCCCCGGCCAGCGCCGCCGTGACGTAGATTTCCGGGCGCAGCAGAACCGATGGCTCGCCCGCCAGAAGGTCGCGCAGGATGCCGCCGACGGTTGCGGTCATGACGCCGGTGGTGACAGCGACGGTGGGCGACCCGGTCGCTGCCAGTCCCTTGGCAGCCCCCATCACGCTGTAGGCCGACATCCCCATGGCATCAAACCACAGCAGCAGCCGATAGCGTGATTCGAACAGGTGCGCGGTGAAGAAGAAGAGCAGCCCGACGCAGATGCAGACGACGAGACAGGTGGGCTTCACAACCCAGAAGACCGGACCGGAATTGAGTATGACGTCTCGGAACGTGCCCCCGCCGATCCCCGTTACGGCCGCAAGAAAGAGGAAGCTGATGACGTCAAGCTGCTTGCGGGAGGCTGAAAGCGCACCGGTCGCGGCAAACACCGCCACGCCGGCGTAATCGAGCAGTCCCAGTATCGTCACGTTTTCCCTCTCCCGGTCCGTGTCTGCCGAACCGACCAGCCTCGCGACAGTTTATCGCGTTATCGTCCTTGTCCAGCGCCAGCGCCCATCTTGACCGAAGCCGCCAGCATGGAAAGAGGCTGAATGATGATTTCCCGTGCTCTAACTCGCCTCGTCCTGATGACAGCGCTCCTGGTCCATGCCACGTCCGGCCGGGCGGCAGAGATCCTGGACGACGCGATCGCCCACGAGAAGGCGGCAGTCGCCGATCAGTGCAAAGCCGCTGTCTATGGCGAGCACTTCGCCACCGTCGTCGACTTCAACAATGACGGGCTCGACGACGTGATCACCAATCTCGGCGCAGTCAATTGCGACGGCGTCGACGGCAAGCTCTGCGGCAATGTCGGCTGCCCGCACAATTTCTACGTCGGCGTCGCCGAAGGCGGCTACGTCTTCATCGCCAATGCCGACCTCTATGGTTACGAACTGAAGAAGCGGTACGGCAACCTGGTGTTCGAGATGAAGGCGAATGCGGCCTCCTGCGGTCGCGACGACGACGAGTACTGCATCATAACCAGCCGCGTCCGTGGCCTGCGCTTCGACACGATCTCCAAGAAATGATCACGGCCACTGCGGAAGCAGCGCATCGGTTCGCCCCGCCAGCTGGTAGGCCAGCAGGCCGACCCACTCCCGCAGCGCGGTTGTCGTCAATTGCGCATTGGAGGAAGGCTGGGTGAAGTCCAGTTTCAGGTGCGCAACGCCGCTCGTGCGGTAGTCGGTCGGCCATGGCACGACCGACAATCCCGCCTTTCGGAACAGGCCGACAGCGCGCGGCATGTGAAACGCCGATGTGATCAGCAGGCAGTCGGCAAGGCCGTTCTCGGCAAGAACAGCCTTGGTGTTCTGCACGTTCTCGAACGTGGTGCGCGAGTGGGTCTCCTGGATCAGGCGATCGGCGGGAACCCCGAACGTCCGGAAGAACTCGGCGGAGACCGCAGCATCGCCGGCATAGCGTCCGCTGAACGACCCGTCTCCGCCCGAGATCAGAACGCGGCTTTCCGGATAGGACAGCGCCAGGCGCAGCGCCTCCACGAAACGGTCGCCCGCCTGGTTCATCTCCGTCCCGCCCCGTGCGGCGATCACCTCCGCCTCGAAGCTGCCACCGAGGACCACGATGCAGCGCGGCCCGCCTGCTGGCAGGGCGGCCCTCGCAATCCGGTTCTCAAGAACCTGGAGCATGACCGTGCCCGCGCTCGTATAAAG
This sequence comes from Mycoplana dimorpha, assembly GCF_003046475.1. Taxonomy (GTDB): domain Bacteria; phylum Pseudomonadota; class Alphaproteobacteria; order Rhizobiales; family Rhizobiaceae; genus Mycoplana; species Mycoplana dimorpha. The sequence goes on along the minus strand of NZ_PZZZ01000002.1, from coordinate 271,655 downwards.
GGTGACGAACAGGATCGCAGCGGTGAGGAGCAGGGCTGTGGCCTGCAGGCGCCGCCAGCCAAGCCAGCCGAGGACGAGCCCGGCGGCGACGGCGAAGAAGGCCAGCGACAGCGGCTGCGCCGCAAGCCAGAAGAATTTCGATGCGATGTAGGTCAATTGTCCCGTCCCTGCCGTTCCGATCGACTGATTCGATCGCGGCAGAAGGAATCACGGGTATCGCCGGAAGGGAAGGACGCGCCCTTCAAGCTTTTGCGAGCGGCTGCGACCGTAACTCGCGTTCGGCGCTATCGCCGGCCCCAGAGCACCTTGAAGCGGGCGTTGCGGCAGACTTCGCCGCTGTCCTTGAAGGCCTCCTTCAGCACCGGCTCGTAAGGCAGGCCGCGATTGGCGACGAGCATCAGGCGACCGCCCACCTTCAGCGATCTGGCCGCCATGCGGATCATTTCCGCACCCAAGCCATGATCGGCGGCGTGGCCCGCATGAAAGGGCGGGTTCATGACGATGAGGTCGTAGTGGTCGCGCGGAGTTTCCGCAGTCAGATCCTGCCAGAAGAAGCGGGCCGGCACCTCCGGACAGTTCTCCGCCATGTTCGCCTTCGCCGCCTCAAGCGCGTCGTAGTCGGCCTCGAACAGGTCGATGCCTTTCAGGCCGGGCGCCTGTTCTGCGAGCAGGACAGAGAGGTAGCCCCAGCCAGCGCCGAAATCGGCGGCATGGCCGCGAAAATCGGCCGGGATGCGACCGGCCAGAAGTTCGGAGCCCTCGTCGACACGGTCGTGCGAGAACATGCCAGGAGCGGCAGTAAAGCGGCCCTCAACGCGCACCGGACGGGCCGCCAGCGCCTCGACGGCCGGATTGACGTCCTCCGGTCGGATGAACCAGAAGGCCACGCCATGGTACTTCGGCGCGTGGTCGCCGCCGAAACCGTAGCGATCGATGCGCTTGCGAAGGGACTGGATGCCGTCTTCCTTGCCGCCGGCGACCACGACCAGACCGCCCTCGCGCACACGCCGCAAGGCTTCGGCGATGCGGTTCTCGTTCTCGCCCTTGTGCTTGCCACACAGCACCAGCGCGCCATCATAATCCTCGCCCTCGATGATCGGCGTCACAGAGGTGCGTGACGCCTCGAGGGCGCGATACAGCGGCCGCAGCGGCTGCACCGCATGAATATCCGCCGCAAATCCCTCGGGCGGGCGCTGCCCCGCCTCGGCGCCGAGGAACAGATAGCGCTGGCCTTGCGCCGGCATATCGACAAGCCCGGCGGCGAAGGGATGGAACAGGGTCTTAAGCGCGTCGCGGCTCATCGGATCATACTTTCAGGCGTGCGCGGGGCGTCCGCATGCTTCATACAAAAGGGGCGCGGAACCTGCCGCTCCGCGCCCCCACATTCAAACGGAAAGGCTTATTCAGCCGCTTCGCCGTCTTCCTTCTTCTTCTCGGCGGCGATCTCCTTGCCGGAGGCCTGGTCGACCACCTTCATCGACAGGCGCACCTTGCCGCGCTCGTCGAAGCCCATCAGCTTGACGAAGACCTTGTCGCCTTCCTTGACCACATCGGTGGTCTTGGCAACGCGCTCTCCGGAGAGCTGCGAGATGTGGACGAGGCCGTCACGCGGGCCGAAGAAATTGACGAAGGCGCCGAAGTCGGCGGTCTTGACGACCGTGCCTTCGTAGACCTGGCCGACTTCCGGTTCGGCGACGATCGAGTGGATCCACTTGCGGGCTGCCTCGATCTCCTTGGCCGAGGCGGAGGCGATCTTGACGGTGCCGTCGTCCTCGATGTTGACCTTGGCGCCCGTCTTCTCGACGATCTCGCGGATGACCTTGCCGCCCGAGCCGATGACTTCGCGGATCTTGTCGACCGGGATGTTCATCACTTCGATGCGCGGGGCGAACTCGCCGAGCTCCGAGCGGCTCTCGGTGATCGCCTTGGCCATTTCGCCAAGGATGTGCAGGCGACCTTCCTTGGCCTGGTTCAGGGCGACATCCATGATCTCTTCGGTGATGCCGGCGATCTTGATGTCCATCTGCAGCGAGGTGATGCCGGTGTCGGTGCCGGCAACCTTGAAGTCCATGTCGCCGAGGTGGTCTTCGTCGCCCAGGATGTCGGACAGCACGGCGAAGCGTTCGTCCTCCTTGATCAGACCCATGGCGATGCCCGCGACCGGCTTGGCCAGCGGCACGCCGGCATCCATCAGCGCCAGCGAGGTGCCGCAGACGGTTGCCATCGAGGACGAGCCGTTCGACTCGGTGATCTCGGAGACGACGCGCAGCGTGTAGGGGAACTGCTCGGCGGTCGGCAGCATCGGGTGGATGGCGCGCCAGGCGAGCTTGCCGTGGCCGATCTCGCGGCGGCCCGGGGACCCCATGCGGCCCGTTTCACCGACCGAGAAGGGCGGGAAGTTGTAGTGCAGCATGAAGTTTTCCTTGTACATGCCGGTCAAGGAATCGACGTACTGCTCGTCTTCGCCGGTGCCGAGCGTGGCAACGACGATGGCCTGGGTTTCACCACGGGTGAAGAGGGCGGAGCCGTGCGTGCGCGGCAGCAGGCCGACCTCGGCGACGATCGGACGGACGGTGACGAGGTCACGGCCATCGATGCGGCTCTTGGTGTCGAGGATGTTCCAGCGAACGATCTTGGCCTGCAGGTGCTTGAACACCGCGCCGATCTCTTCGGCGGTGTATTCCGGGTTCTCGACGCCCTCGGGGAGGAAGTGCGCCTTCACCTTTCCCTTGACCGCGTCGACGGCGGCGTAGCGGGCAGCCTTCTCGGTGATCTTGTAAGCGTCACGCAGTTCGGCTTCGGCAAGCGCCAGCATGGCCGTCTCGAGCGAGGAATGATCCTCAGGCTCGAACTCACGCGGTTCCTTGGCAGCGACTTCGGCGAGCTTGATAATGGCGTCGATAACCGGCTGGAAGCCCTTCTGGCCGAAGACGACGGCGCCGAGCATGATGTCTTCCGGAAGCTCCTTGGCTTCGGATTCGACCATCAGCACGGCGTCCTGCGTGCCAGCGACGACGAGGTCGAGCGTCGACTCGTCCATCTCGTCGAGATGCGGGTTGAGGACGTACTCGCCGTTGATGTAGCCGACGCGGGCGCCGCCGATCGGGCCCATGAAGGGGATGCCGGAAAGCGTCAGCGCGGCGGAAGCGGCAACCATCGAGACGACGTCAGGATTGTTCTCAAGGTCATGCTGCATGACCGTGACGATGACCTGGGTATCGTTCTTGTAGCCTTCCGGGAAAAGCGGGCGGATCGGGCGGTCGATCAGGCGGGAGACGAGCGTCTCGTTCTCGCTCGGACGGCCTTCGCGCTTGAAGTAGCCGCCCGGGATCTTGCCGGCGGCGTAGGTCTTCTCCTGGTAGTTGACGGTCAGCGGGAAGAAGTCCTGGCCGGGCTTCGGCGCCTTGGCCGAGACGACGGTGGCGAGAACGACGGTCTCACCGTAAGTGGCGAGAACTGCACCGTCGGCCTGGCGGGCGATCTTGCCGGTTTCGAGCTTGAGCGGACGGCCCGCCCATTCAATTTCGACAGTATGGGTATCGAACATGTCTTGTCCTTACTTGTGCGGAGATACGCACCGCCGCCTATCCGGCGCAGGTGGCTCTATCCGTTTTTCGTGACGCATCATGGGCAAGACACCGGGAGGCTTCGCGTTGCGGCGGCGACAAGCCGTCCAGCACGGGGCGCTTTGCGCCACCATCTCGGGCAAGCGCCCGAAGCATCCTGCAATCCTGCCCCATGACAAGTCATCGGTTGGTTCCGCAGGACCGGCCCATCCGGCCTGCTGGAAGTGTGTCGCGTTCCGGTCAGCGGAACTAAGCGGAACTTGTCCGCGAATGCGACTGGCGGGCGTTCCGGAGGAACGCCCGCCAGAAAACCTTAGCGGCGGATGCCCAGGGCAGCAATCAGCTTGCTGTAACGGGCTTCGTCCTTCTTCTTGAGATAGTCAAGAAGCGAGCGACGGCTCGAAACCATCGTCAGCAGGCCACGGCGGGAATGGTTGTCCTTCTTGTGGCCCTTGAAGTGTTCCGTCAGGTTGTTGATGCGCTCGGTCAGGATTGCCACCTGGACTTCCGGGGAACCGGTGTCGCCTTCGGCGGTTGCGTATTCCTTGATCAGCGCAGCCTTGCGCTCGGCAGTAATCGACATCAGTGATCCTTTCTTGAAATGGAGGACTTTCGGTCGCCAATCGCCGGGATGTCGTCCAGCGACGGCCTTGAAGGCATGACGGACCTGGCCCGCATGCTGGCGCTGCCTATAAACCATCCGGTGGGGAAATGGAAGGGCCAGAGACGATGGCGCCTCCGGCTCGGTTCCACTCGCGTCCTTGCCCGCGCGGCAAGCCGGTCATCAGGCATCGCCGTGACCGTCCGCCGACGCGGCCTCCTCATTTCGCAACCTGGAAAGCGGGATCGACATCCGCCACTCGATGCCATCGGCATGCACCAGCCGCTCCAGCTGCGCTTGCAGCGCTATTCCGAGCATGCGCTCGAGGACGAGGCTGCCGAATCCCTTCGGCGCATGCTCCGCGTGGTCCGGGGCGATATCCGCGTTGCGCTCGCGCCAGACCAGGGCCAGCCTTTCGCCCTCGACGGACCAGGAGAATTCGACGACGCCTCGTTCGTTGGCAAAGGCGCCGTATTTGACGGCATTGGTGGCCAACTCATGCAAGGCCATGCCGAGCGTCTGCGAAGCCTGGCTGTCGAGGCGGATCGAGGGGCCGGAGACCCGCGCGCGCTTGCCGTCCTCCGGCATGAATGGCGCCAACTGGTTGCGAGTGAGCTCTCCGAGTTCAACCCCTTGCGCCGCGTTTGCAATCATGAGGTCGGTCGAGCGGGCGAGTCCGGCCAGACGCTTGCGGAAGGCCTCGGCGAAATCGGTTGCGGAGCAGGCGCCACCGACCGACTGGTTCAGCATCGCCTGGATGACGGTCAGTTGGTTCTTCGCCCGGTGCGCCACTTCGCGCATGAGGAAGCGTATTTCGTTCTCGGCCTGCAGGCGGGCTTCGGCCGCCTCAGACAGCGCCTTGGACACGGTGTCCAACTCTGCGATCACGTGGCGCCGGGGCGGCACGCGCTCGCCAAGACCAAGCCGCATGGCGTCGCGCGCAAGCATACGCACGTCCCGGGAAAGAAACCGTGCGATGAAAACGGCGCCCGCCGTCGCCAAAGTCGCGATGACCGCCCCTCCGGCAGCCAGCCACATCAGCGACGACGTCGCAGTTGCCTGCACATCCGACGTCTTCGCCCAGGCAACGACCTTCCAGCCGGTCAGAGGCGTGAAATCCGTCACGACCTGATAGTCGACATCCTTGTAGCGCGCCGTGCCGATACCGATCCGCAACGCAGGAACCACCTGGAGAAAGAAGGGCTTGCCGGTCGTAGTCCCTGGGTCGGTTGAAACGATGACATTGCCGGAGTCATCCAGCACCGCTGCATTCCATTCCGGCGAGAGGATATCCCGGTTGACGACCTTCAGCAGATGGTCGGCGTCCTGGGTAAGCGTCAGGAGAAGCCGCTCGCCGGAACCGAGCCGGACCGGCTGATGTACATTGAAAACCCATTTCTGGGCGGCTCGCCCGAAAAACAGGTTGGATACCGCGGGCCTGTCGGTCGCAAACGCCTTTTCGGCCGTGACCCGATCCGCTGTCTCGCCAAGCTCGGTGCCATAGGGCACCCGCGTATTCAGTCTCAGCTGGTAGTCCGGACCGATCACAACCAGATGCGCATCCGTGCCCGCCAGCGCCTTGTCGGCCTGTTCCTGAAGGCTCCTGTAATCACCATTCTGCAGGTGCAACGAGGTGGAAAAGAACGCCAGCATCGACAGCATCGAGGACACCTCGCGGTCGATCACCTTGTTCACCGAGCCGGTGGAGGCCTGCAGAAGCGCTTCCACCGCGCGCTTCTGCGCCTCATTCGTCCGGTTGAGGACGATCGTGGCAAACACGAAGGAAGGCAAAAGCACCACGAGGATGATGCAGACAAGGTAAAAGGCCACAGGGCGGCACATTCGCTCGCGCCAGCCGATACATCCGCTGGCGTGCGCTGGCGCAATCGGGCTGCGATGGGTGCTCGTCGTCAACTGGTGGCCCGCTCCCCTTCAGGCGATCATCGCGCACCTACTTACCAGCTTTCCATTCAGCCTTGCACCCCAAGGGAAATCAAGTCGGGATATCTGGCCATCCCGCCGATCTGTAAACGCAGCATCTCTCATTTGAAATGTTTGCAAAAAGGCTCCGGGCGCGTATTGCCTCGGTCGTTGCAGTTAATCTTCCAGGAAGGAAACGACGTGAAGCTGTACTATTCCCCCGGCGCCTGCTCGATGGCCTCCCATGTGATCCTCCATGAGATCGGCAAGCCCTTCGAGATCGAGAAAGTCAACACCAAGACCAAGGTGATGGACAGCGGCCGGGACTATTGGGCGATCAATCCCAAGGGAGCCGTTCCCGCACTCGAGCTCGGTGACGGTGAAATCCTGACCGAAGGACCGGCCATCCTCCAGTACATTGCCGACTCGAACGGCGCGACGGAGCTGGCGCCGCCGGCCGGCACGCTCGCCCGCGCCCGGGTTCATGAAATGCTGAGCTTTGTCGGATCGGAGCTGCACAAGGCATTCAGCCCGCTCTTCCAGCCCGGCAAGTCGGACGCGGAAAAAGAGGCAGCCCGCGAAGCGGTCGGCAAGAAGTTTGGGTGGCTGGAAACGTGCCTTTCCGACGGCCGGGCCTATCTGACCGGCTCCGCCTTCACGGTCGCCGATGCCTATGCCTTCGTCGTCGCAAGTTGGGCGAACTTCACCGGCATCTCGCTTGCCGCGTGGCCCAACCTGAAGGCCTATGTAGAACGGATCGCCGCCCGCCCTTCGGTACAGGCGACGCTGAAAGCCGAAGGCCTGGCCTGAACGACGATGCAAGCGCGCGGCCAGGAGCCGCGCGCCATGCGTCAGTTGAACACCCGCTTCGGACGGAACTCGCCGCCGCCGATCTCGCCGATCGCCACCAGCCTGCCGCGCGCCGTGGCATAGGCCTCGTCGGCGGAGACCGGCGCGTCGCGGCCGCGCAGAATGATCGGATTGCCCATGCGCAGCCGATGCGCCTGGTCATCGGTGATGACGATCTGCGGCAGGATCGAAAGCGCCTCGCTGGTATCGATCAGATATTCGTCGAGTGCCGCCAGCCGCTCGGCCTCGTCCTCGATCGACTCCAGCGCCGTCAGTTCGGCGAGCGGCACCATGCTTTCCTCGCCGAACGGCGCCACATAGGTGCGGCGCAGTTCGGAAACATGGCCAAAGCAGCCGAGATCGCGGCCGAAGTCGCGGGCAAGCGCACGCACATAGGTGCCCTTGCCGCATTCCACTTCGAATGTCGCGGTGTTGTCGTCCGGACACCCGAGAAGCGTCAGGCGATGGATCTCGACCTCGCGGGCGGGAATCTCGACTGTTTCGCCGTCGCGGGCGATGTCGTAGGCGCGCTCGCCGTCGATCTTGATCGCCGAGAACTGCGGTGGCACCTGCTGTATGGCGCCGGTGTAGCGCGGCAGCAGCGCCGTGATGGCCTCGGCGTCAGGACGCAGGTCCGACGACCGGGTCACGTCGCCTTCCAGATCGTCCGTCGCACGCTCCTCGCCCCAGGTGACCGTGAACTCATAGATCTTGTGCCCGTCCATGACGTAGGGAACCGTCTTGGTGGCGTCGCCCAGCGCGATCGGCAGCATGCCGGAGGCGAGCGGGTCGAGCGTGCCGGCATGACCGGCCTTCTGGGCCTTGAACAGCCACTTGATCTTGGAGACGGCTTCGGTTGAGCCGAAGTCAAAGGGCTTGTCGAGGATGAGCCAGCCCGAGATCGGGCGGCCCTTGGGCTTGCGTGGCTTGGACATCGGTTCTTCTGTTATTGTTCGTCGTTGTCGTCGAGGTCGCGGGCGACCTCGGGCGAGCGCAGGAGTTCGTCGATCTTCCTGTAGTTGTCGAAGCTGGTGTCGTCGCGGAAGCGCACGTCCGGCATATACTTCATCTGCCTAAGTTGCGGCCCGAGCCGGCCGCGGATGAATTTCGCGTTACGGTTCAGCGCCTCGATGACGCCGGCATGGTCCGCGACACCGAGCGGCGTGACGTACGCCGTGGCATGCTTCAGGTCCGGCGACATGCGCACTTCGGAAATGGAGATTACAGTCTTTTCGATCAGCGGATCGCGGACTTCGCCGCGCTGCAGCACCTGGGTGATTGCGGCGCGCACCTGTTCGCCGACACGCAGCATGCGCTGCGATGGGGCGGAGGAGGTTGCTCTGGTCATCGTCGTTACCTTCAAAAAAATGCGAGCGCCGAACCTCTCCGACGCTCGCATAATAGCTGACTGGACGAGCCGTTACAGCGTCCGGGTGATGTGCTCCACGCGGAAGCACTCGATCGTATCGCCGGCGCGGATGTCCTCGTAGTTCTCGAAGGCCATGCCGCATTCCTGGCCGGCCTGGACTTCCGAGACCTCGTCCTTGAAGCGCTTCAGCGTCTTGAGCTTGCCCTCGTGAATGACGACGTTGTCGCGCACCAGGCGTACGCCGACGCCCCGCTCGACCTTGCCTTCGGTGACGCGGCAACCGGCGACCTTGCCGACCTTGGTAATGTTGAACACCTCCAGGATCTCGGCATTGCCGAGGAAGGTCTCGCGACGCTCCGGCGACAGCAGGCCCGACATCGCCGCCTTCACGTCATCCATCAGGTCGTAGATGATGTTGTAGTAGCGGATCTCGATGCCCTGACGCTCCGCCAGGCTGCGGGCCTGAGCGTTGGCGCGGACGTTGAAGCCGATCACCGCGGCGTTGGACGCCTCGGCGAGCAGGATGTCCGACTCGGTGATGCCGCCCGCGCCCGAATGGACGATACGAGCGCGTACCTCGTCGGTGCCGAGCTTCTCGAGCGAGCTTGCGATGGCTTCGATCGAGCCCTGCACGTCGCCCTTGATAACGAGCGGAAATTCCTTCAGGCCGGACGAGTGCAGCTGGCTCATCATCTGCTCGAGCGAGCCACGCGAACCGGACTGGCGCGCCACCTGCTTCTCGCGGGCAATGCGCTGGCGGTATTCGGAGATCTCGCGGGCACGGCTTTCGCTCTCGACCACGGCGAACTTGTCGCCTGCGGCCGGTGTGCCCGACAATCCGAGAATCTCCACCGGCATGGAGGGACCGGCGGCCTTCACATGCTCGCCCTTGTCGTTGACGAGCGCGCGAACGCGGCCCCACTGGTCACCGGCGACGATGATCTGGCCCGGCGTCAGCGTGCCCTTCTGGACGAGCACCGTGGCGACGGCGCCGCGGCCGCGGTCAAGTTCGGCTTCGACGACGACACCTTCGGCGGTGCGGTTCGGGTTTGCCTTGAGATCAAGGATTTCGGCCTGCAGGAGGACCGCTTCGAGGAGCTTGTCCAGGTTGGTGCCGTTCTTCGCCGAGACCTCGACGTCGAGCACTTCACCACCCATGGTCTCCACGAAGACCTCGTGCTGCAGGAGCTGGGTGCGGACCTTCTGCGGATCGGCCGTCGGCTTGTCGATCTTGTTGATCGCCACGATGATCGGCACACCGGCCGCCTTGGCGTGGTTGATGGACTCGACCGTCTGCGGCATGACGCTGTCGTCCGCCGCGACGACCAGGATCGCGATGTCGGTCGCCTGGGCACCGCGAGCGCGCATGGCCGTGAACGCGGCGTGGCCGGGCGTGTCGATGAACGTGATCTTGTTGCCGTCCTGCTCGACCTGGTAGGCGCCGATGTGCTGGGTGATGCCACCGGCTTCGCCGGCCACCACGTTGGCGTGGCGAATGGCGTCGAGCAGCGAGGTCTTGCCGTGGTCGACGTGGCCCATGATGGTGACGATCGGCGGACGCGGCTCCAGGTTCGCATCGTCGTCGGCGACGTTGAAGATGCCTTCCTCGACGTCGGACTCAGCAACGCGCTTGACCGTATGGCCGAATTCGCCGGCGATCAGTTCGGCCAGATCGGCATCGATCAGGTCGCCCGGCTTCATCATCTGGCCTTCCTTCATCAGGAACTTGATGACGTCGACGGCGCGCTCGGACATGCGCTGTGACAGTTCCTGAATCGTGATCGTTTCCGGCAGGACGACTTCGCGCGAGATCTTCTCGCGCGTCTCCTGCATCATCGACCGCTTGAACTTCTCCTGACGGCGACGCATCGAGGCGAGCGAGCGGGCGCGCGTTGCGCCGTCTTCGTCAGTCGCTGCGGTCGTGAGCGTCAGCTTGCCCTGGCGGCGCCCCTCGTCGCCCTTCGGGCGCGCGGGAACCTTGGCGGGCTCGGGCCGCGTGACCTTGCCGCGCACCGGCACGCCGGCGCTGCGCGGGCCACGGCCCTCCTCCTCGTCCTCGCCTGCGCGCCGGCCGCGAAGACCGGGCGCGGCCGTCGCCGGAGCCGGGGTTGCTCCCGGTCGTGCTGCCTGCGGACGCGGTGCCACCGCGGCCGGGGCCTCGGCGACAGCCGGTGCCTCAACCAGCGTCTCACCGCGCGCCTCGGCGGCGGCACGGAGCTCGGCCTCTTCCTTCTCGCGCTGGATGCGGGCTTCTTCCTCAGCCTTGCGACGGGCCTCTTCCTCGACCTTGCGGCGGGCTTCTTCCTCGGCGCGGCGACGCGCGTCCTCGGCCTCGCGCACCTGGGCATCGGCGAGCGCCTTGCGGCGGGCCTCGACCTCCTCGGGCGACAGCTGGTTCAGGACCACGCCCACACGCGGCCGCTGCTGCTCCTGGCGCGGCGGCTGCGGTACCGGCTGGCGAGCGGTCTGATCGGCGACGCGAGGCGCCGGCGCCGGCGTGTGGGCGGGCGCACGCTCGTCCTCCGGCCGCGACGGACGGCGCTTGCGGGTCTCGACCACGACGGCCTTGGTGCGGCCGCGGCCCATGTCCTGACGCACCGTACCCTGCTGAACCCCATGGGGCTTCAGGGTCAGCGTCTTCTTCCCCGCCACGCTGATCGTCTTGTCGTCTTTGTTGTCCGTCATTCCGTATCCGTTCCTTTGATCAGGGCCGGATGCGTTCATCGGACCCTGTCGTTCAATTCTCTCGCGCGACGCGCTTGATGCCGGTTTCGGCCGGTCACCCGCGTCATTGCTTCGGTCGGCGAGCGTCGCCATGCGCTCGAACCGAGTCCGTGCCACGGTACTTTTCGAGCATTATTGCGCGCTTCACTACACCCTCACCCGCCTGCCCTGCAAGCACGCAAGCATGGATAAACGCATTCTGGCCCAAAAGCCCCTCCATTTCCGCCGCGCTCACGAAGCGGAAGGACGGAATTTCGGTTTCCTCGTCGGCGGCGAACATGCGTGCCCGCCGCGCCTGATCGATCTTGCGCACGCCGTCGGCGGCGGCGTCGGCGGCATGGAAGACGGCGATGGCGGCGCCGGTCCGGACCGCCTTGTCGACATTCATGCCGCCGGTGACGAACTGCCCGGCCTTGCGGGCCAAGTTCATCATGCCCGCAAGCTGGCCGACGAGCAGCCGGTCGACCTCGGCGCCGAGATCGGCTGAGGCCTTGACCTCCGCTTTCAGGGCCCGGGCGAAGGCCTTCTTCGCCACCGCCTTGTCGACCAGCGCCCGCTCGGCCTTGACCCAGCATCCCCGGCCCGGAAGCTGCCGCTTCAGATCGGGAACGACGGTGCCGTCGGGACCGGCGACGAAACGGATCAGGCCGTCGGGATCGCCGCTCTCGCGGGTCACGATGCACATGCGGCCGTTTTCGCCGTCGTCCTTCTTCCTATCCTCGGGCAACGGCATCTCCGGCTGCTGCTTCTGTCAGGCGGGACACCTGCTCAGGCGTCCTGCTCCGCACCTTCCACGGGCTCGACCGGCGCCTCTTCGGCAGCGAGTTCCTCTTCGGTGATCCAGCCGGCGGCAAGCCGGGCCTGGACGATCATCGCCTCGGCCTCGGCGCGCGAGATTTCGAACTTCGAGAACAGGCCTTCGAACTTCTTGGTCTCGCCGTTCTTGCGCTCGGTCCAGCCGACGAGGTCGTCGGCGGCGCAGCCGGCAAAGTCCTCGACGGTCTTGATGCCGTCCTCGCCGAGCGCCACCATCATCTGCGAGGTCATGCCGTCGATCTGGCGCAGTTCGTCGGCAACGCCCAATTCCTTGCGCTTCGCATCGGCCTCCGCCTCGAGGCGGTCGAGATACTCGCGGGCCCGCGTCTGGATTTCCGTCGCCGTGTCTTCGTCGAAGCCATCGATCGAGGCGATCTCGTCGAGATCGACATAAGCCAGCTCCTCGACGGCAGCGAAGCCCTCGGAGGCAAGCACCTGGCCGACCATCTCGTCGACGTCGAGCGCATCCATGAACAGGTTGGTGCGCTCGTTGAATTCCTTCTGGCGGCGCTCGCTCTCTTCCTGTTCGGTCAGGATGTCGATGTCCCAGCCGGTCAGCTGCGAGGCGAGGCGGACGTTCTGGCCGCGGCGGCCGATCGCCAGCGACAGCTGCTCGTCGGGGACGACCACCTCGATGCGCTCGGCATCCTCGTCGAGCACCACCTTGGCGACTTCGGCCGGCTGCAGCGCGTTGACGATGAAGGAGGCGGGATCCTGCGACCACGGAATGATGTCGATCTTCTCGCCCTGCAGTTCGCCGACGACCGCCTGGACGCGCGAACCGCGCATACCGACGCAGGCGCCAACCGGATCGATCGAGCTGTCGTTCGAGATCACGGCGATCTTGGCGCGGGAGCCCGGATCGCGGGCGACCGACTTGATCTGGATGATGCCGTCGTAGATTTCCGGCACTTCCATGGTGAAGAGCTTGACCATGAACTGCGGATGGGTACGCGACAGGAAGATCTGCGGGCCGCGCTGCTCGCGGCGGACGTCGTAGACGTAGGCGCGGACGCGGTCGCCGTAGCGCATGTTCTCGCGCGGGATCATCTCGTCGCGGCGGATGATACCTTCACCCCGGCCGAGGTCGACGATGACGTTGCCGTATTCGACGCGCTTGACCGTGCCGTTGACGATCTCGCCGACGCGATCCTTGTACTCGTCGTACTGGCGGTCGCGCTCGGCCTCGCGCACCTTCTGCACGATGACCTGCTTGGCCGACTGGGCGGCGATGCGGCCGAAGTCCATCGGCGGCAGCGGATCGGCCATGAAGTCGCCGATCTTGGCGTCCGGGTTGCGGTCGCGGGCCAGTTCCAGCGGGATCTGCGTGGAATAGTCCTCGGCGTGCTCGACGACCTCCAGCAGGCGTTGGAGGCGGATCTCGCCGGTCTTGGAGTTGATGTCGGCGCGAATGTTCGATTCCGAACCGTAACGGGAGCGCGCCGCCTTCTGGATCGCGTCGGCCATCGCGGCCAGAACGATTTCGCGATCGATGACCTTTTCGCGGGCCACCGCATCCGCGATCTGCAGAAGTTCGAGCCGGTTAGCACTGACTGCCATTGTCTCAAGTCTCCATTGTCTTGCCGGATTGCTTGGCCGGCTGGAGGGGGCGATGTGGCAGCCCCCGGTTCGTATTTCTGCGCCACGCCGAGCGGGCTGGCGCCCGCACGATGCGACACCCGAATTCTACTCTTCGTCCGCGTCGTTCTCGTTCGCTGCCTGGGCCTTCGCCAGCTTGTCAGCACGCAGGGCATCACGGATCAGATCGTCGGTCAGGATCAGCTTCGCCTCGGCCAAAGCCGTGAACGGGATCTTCACCAGGGCCTCCTCGCCATCAGCGGGCTGATCCCGCTCGATCGTGAAACCATCGGCATCGGTCGTAACGATCTTGCCGCGGAACCGCTTGCGCCCGTCGACCAGGATCGACGTCTCGCACTTGACGAGATGGCCCGTCCAGCGCGCGAAATCCGATTTTCGGACCATGGGTCGATCGATGCCCGGCGACGACACCTCCAGATGATAAGCCTTGTCGATCGGATCCTCAACATCGAGAACCGGCGACACGGCCATGGAGACCGCCTCGCAGTCCTCCACCGTCATCGTGCCGTCGTGGCGCTCGCACATGATCTGCAGCGTCAGTCCGTTCTGCGACGACAGCCGCACGCGCACCAGCCGATAGCCGAGTTGCTCGAGCGTCGGCTCGATGATGTCGGCGACGCGGCGGTCAAGACCGGTCTCGACGATCAGCCGCGGTTCGTTCTGTTCTTCCGTCATTTCGCATTCCTTGCCGCCGGGGCCTGCCGGCCACCATGATGCGCTCGTCCCGGCCAATAAAAAAGAGCGGGTCCTCGCGGGCCCACTCTTCATCAACCGATCAAGAATTTGACAGCTATATAGCCCGGCCCAGGGCGAATTGCAAGCTTCCCCCAAATTGCCGCCTGCGATATTCACCCATATGGTTGACTAATGAGTCGAAATGGAATATTCACCCATAGGGGTGAACAAATGGAAGACGATGTCCTGTCACGCATCCTGAAGGCCGCCGGCGACACCACCCGGCGACAGATCCTCACGCTCCTCGTCCAGGAGGGGCCGCTGAGAGTGACCGGGCTTGCCGCCCATTTCGACATGTCCCTGAACTCCGTGTCCAAGCACATCAAGGTGCTGGAGGAGGCTGGGCTCGTCACGCGCCGGACTTTGGGCCGCGAACATTTCATCGCGGCGGAGCTCGAACCGCTCAAGCATACGGAACGATGGTTCGGGCAGCTGAAGTCGATATGGGAACTGCGCCTCGCGGCGCTCGATCAACTGCTTGCTTCAGAGGAAAACGACCATGACCGCAGTCGAAAGCACCAATGAACTCGAGCTCACCGTCAACCACAGGATCGCCGCATCGCGCGAAAGGGTGTTCGGCGCCTGGCTGTCACCGCAAATGCTCGCACAGTTCATGCGCCCTTGTGATGGGGAGGGCATGGAGGCGCGGGTCGAGAACGACCCCGTCGTGGGCGGCCGCTTTTCCATCGTCATGAAGCTGGATAGCGGGAAGGAGGTCCCCCATGCCGGTACCTATCTCGAGATCGATCCCCATTCCCGTCTCGCCTTCACCTGGGGATCGCCGCATTCGCTCGACGACAGCGTCGTGACGATCGATTTCACCGCAGTCGACAGCCGCACCACGGAGATCGCGCTGCGGCAGGTCAAGTTCGCGAGCGAGCAGGCCCGCGACGGCCACATCGCCGGCTGGACCCAGATTCTCGGCAAGCTCTCGGCAATCCTTGCATGATTCAGCGGATGGGGCCGGGCCAACCGGCCTCATCCTGGCCTGTCGACGACCGAAGACCGCAGCCGCACGCCGCTGCGAGATCCGAGGCACGACGGGGAATAGCCCCACCCACGATCACCCACCTCACCGCTGGCCTGATGGCGCGAGAGAACTGATGCCCCATCCGGGCGCATCGATGAAAGACGCCTCTCGCCGATCGCGACTGCGGGTTGCCCTTGCCGCCCCGTCGTTCCTCGCTATCTTGGTGGCGACCCCAAATCAGAAGAGGTGAGACTGAACGGTGCCCGATCGCAATTCCCCCCTTGCACCCTTCAGGCACGAAACCTTTCGCCTCATCTGGGCTGCCAGCCTCATCTCCAATTTTGGCGGGCTGATCCAGTCGGTAGGCGCCGCCTGGATGATGGCATCGATATCCAGTTCGGCCCACATGGTGGCGCTGGTGCAGGCCTCGACCTCCTTGCCGATCATGCTGTTCTCGCTGGCATCGGGGGCGCTCGCCGACAGCTTCGATCGCAAGAAGATCATGCTGACGGCCCAGTTCTTCATGCTCGCGGTCTCTGTCACGCTGACGGTGGCTGCATGGTACGGGCTGATCACGCCCTGGCTGCTTCTTGCCTTCACCTTCCTCATCGGCTGCGGAACGGCGCTGAACAATCCCGCCTGGCAGGCCTCGGTCGGCGACATGGTGCCGCGCGACGACTTGCCGGCGGCGGTGGCGCTGAACTCGATGGGCTTCAATATCACCCGCAGCGTCGGCCCGGCGGTCGGCGGCGCCATTGTCGCCGCCGCCGGCGCTGCGGGCGCATTCGCCGCCAACGCGCTCAGCTATTTCGCGCTGATCTTCGCGCTGTTGCGCTGGCGGCCGGTGGTTCCGAAAAGCCGATTGCCGCGCGAGCCGTTCGGCCGGGCCATTTCCGCCGGCTTCCGCTACGTGCTGATGTCGCCCAACATCGGCAAGGTGCTGTTGCGCGGCTTCGCCTTCGGCCTGTCGAGCAGCGCCATCCTGGCGTTGCTGCCGCTGGTCGCGCGCGACCTCGTCAAGGGCGGGCCGTTCACCTACGGCGTGCTGCTCGGCTGCTTCGGGATCGGCGCGATCGGCGGGGCCCTGGCCAGCGCGCGCATGCGCGATGCGCTCTCGAGCGAGGCGATCGTCCGCCTGTCCTTCTCAGGATTTGCCGCGAGCGCGATCGTGACCGCCTTCAGCCCGCTTGCGGTGATCACCGGACCCGCCCTCTTCCTGGCCGGAGCGTGCTGGGTGCTGGCGCTATCGCTCTTCAACACGACAGTACAGCTTTCGACGCCGCGCTGGGTCGTGGCGCGGGCCCTGTCGCTGTATCAGACGATGGTTTTCGGCGGCATCGCCGGGGGGAGCTGGCTCTGGGGCACCGTTGCCGAGGACAAGGGCGCCACGAATGCGCTGGTGTGGGCCGCAGCGACGATGATCGCCGGCGCCGCCCTCGGCCTGCGCTATCCCCTGCCCCAGTTCGAATCGCTCAACCTCGATCCGCTGAACCGCTTCAGCGAACCGCAGCTGCCGCTGGACATCAAGCCGCGTAGCGGCCCGATCGTCATCCTTATCGACTACGAGATCGCCGAGGAGGACATTCCCGCTTTCCTGACGCTGATGACGGAACGCCGGCGCATCCGCATCCGCGACGGGGCCGGGCAGTGGACGCTGATGCGGGACCTCGAGAACCCCACGGTCTGGACCGAGACCTACCACGTGCCGACTTGGGTGGAGTATGTCCGCCACAACCAGCGCCGCACCCAGGCGGATGCCGAAAACGGCGACCGGCTGCGGGCGCTCCATCGCAGCAAGGAGGCGCCGCGGGTGCATCGCATGATCGAGCGGCAGACGATCCTGCCGACCGAATACGAACGCTACAAGCGGCAGACAGACATCCACTGACCGCTGGTCGCCGGCCCTCGCCGTCCGGGGCCAGTTTAGAAGCGTCCCCGTGGCCTGTCGCTACCGCAGCCTCGTTTTCAGCGAGGCGTCCGGAAAGCAGGTGGGCGCCAGCCCGGCCTTGGCCTGCCAGTCGCCGAGCGAGCGGCGGGTCTTGTAGCCCGGCAGGCCGTCGACCTTGCCGACGTCGTAGCCCTTGTTCACAAGGGTCTTCTGCATGGCGAGCACGTCGGACCGGAGCATCTTGCCGACATCACCCCATTCCCCCTGGAACGGGCCGCTGCCGAAGGCGATGCGGTCGGCGAGGTTGCCGATGAACAGCGCGTACAGGTCGGAGTTGTTGTACTCCTTGAGGACGTAAAAATTCGGCGTGACGATGAACTGCGGACCATGGGTGCCAGCCGGCAATAGCATCATGCCCGCGGCGCGGCTCTCGGCCTTGGCGAATGGCTTGCCGGAGATGCGCGCTATGCCGCTTGCCGACCAGTCGCCGATCGGCTTTGCCAGGTCGGGCCCCTCCTGCGCGCAGGAAACGTTGGCCGGAATGCTGACCTCGTAGCCCCAGCCGCGGCCGGTCTCCCAGCCATTGCCGCGCAGGTAGTTGGCAATCGAGGCGAGGCTGTCGGGGACGGAGTCCCAGATGTCGCGCACGCCGTCGCCGTCGAAGTCGACGGCGTATTTCAGGTAACTGGTCGGCATGAACTGCGGCTGGCCCATGGCGCCGGCCCACGAACCCTTCAGCTGTTGCGGCGTGCGGTCGCCGCCGTCGATGATGTGCAGGGCTGCGATCAGCTCGCGCCGGAACATGTCCTTGCGCGTCGACATGAAGGCCTTGGTCGCCAGCACCTCGATCGCCGGATGAGGGATGTCGGCGCGGCCGAAGCCGGACTCGCGGCCCCAGACGGCAAGAATGATCTCGCCCGGCACCCCATAGGCCTGCTCGACCTTGCGCAACGTCGCCGCATGCACCTTTGACAGGGTCCGACCGCTCGCAGCCAATCCCTGCAGGCGCTTCTCGGAGAAATAGGCGCCGGGCGAGGAGAACTCGGCCTGGCTCTGCTTCTGTTCCTTCTTCGGCGCCGCGCCGGGCGGAACGAGATCGGGAAGGTCCCAATTCAGGCGGATATCCGCGAAGGCGGCCTTGAAAGCCTTCTGCGAAACACCCGATTTCGCGGCCTCGGGCCAGAGGTCGTTCTGCAGCCAGGATTGGAATTGGCTCTCGACATCGGCCTTCGAGGCTGCGTGGGCAGGCAGCGCCGGGGCCAGCAGGCTCAGTGCTGCAAGCACGGCCCGGAAGCCGGCTCGCGCGTTGCCGTTGCGTCGAGCGCGATTGCGCGGGGACGTGCCCCAAAGCCATTGCTTCATGCAATTCCCCTCAGATCGTCGTGCGCGCCCGCAGTGCCGCCGTCAGCGTGCCTTCATCCAGATAGTCGAGCTCGCCGCCGACCGGCACGCCATGCGCAAGCCGGGTGATCTTCACCTCCAGGCCCTGCAGCTGATCGGTGATGTAATGAGCGGTCGTTTGGCCCTCGACGGTGGCGTTGACGGCGATGATGAGCTCGCGCACACCGCCCTTCGCCACCCGGTCGATCAGCCCGCGAATGTTGAGGTCGTCCGGGCCGACACCGTCGAGCGGCGAAAGGGTGCCCCCGAGCACGTGGTAGGCGGCGTTCATGGCGCCGGCGCGCTCCAGCGCCCAAAGGTCGGAGACGTCCTCGACGACGATGATCACCGAGCGGTCGCGCCGATCGTCGGTGCAGACGGTACAGGGATCGATGGTGTCGACGTTGCCGCAGCAGGAGCAGATGCGCACCTTGCGATGGGCCTCGCCCATCGCCTCGGCAAGCGGCCCGAGCAACTGCTCTTTCTTCTTCACCAGGTGCAGCGCGGCGCGGCGGGCCGAGCGCGGCCCGAGCCCCGGCACCTTGGCCAGCAACTGGATCAGCTTTTCGATTTCGGGACCGGTGACTCGCTTTGCCATGGGCGGCTTGTAGCTCATATGCCGTCGAAACGGAACGCGGAAGCATCGCGCCTGGTGGGAAACTTCGCACAATCGCCTCCGGCGTTTCTGGAGACTAGCTGGCGCTCTTGCTACTTTTGATTGCTGATAGCGCCTATTGCGATTTACGGAATGCAAGAGCAAGCTGTCGCTCCGCAACCATGTGTTTTCTTCAGGGCAGGAGAAGAGCAATGGCAGCGCAGGGTGAGAATGCGGACCATCAGCATCCGTCACAGGAGTGTGACCTGATCATGAGGGGTGGCATCACCTCGGGCGTGGTCTTCCCCAAGGCGATCACGAGACTCGCCACCCGCTACAGGTTCGTCAATGTCGGCGGCACCTCCGCCGGTTCGATCGCAGCGATCATGGCTGCGGCCGCGGAATATCGGAGGGCGTCCGGCGGGGCCGACAAGGGCTTTGCCGCGATCGACGGCATGGCGGGCGACCTTGCCAGAAACCTCAGGAGCCTCTTTCAGCCCTGGCCTGCGACGCGCTCGCTGTTCATCATCGCCATGTCGGTCATCGCTTCCGGGGGCCGTCTCGGCCCTTTCTTCGCTGGCGTGATCCGTGCGTACTGGCTTTCGGCCCTGATCGCCAGCCTTCCAGGACTGGCGCTGATCGCCCGGGCAATCGGCCAAGTGAATTCCTGGGCAGGGCTTTTCGGCCTCCTGCTGCTGCTCCTCATTCCGGCGGCAGCGCTGGGCGTTCGTCTCTGGAACGGCGTGACCAAGGTGTTGCCAGCGCAGGATTATGGCCTCTGCAGCGGCTTCAACCCGCACAAGGATGACGTACCCGCCTTCACCAACTGGATCGCCGACAAGCTCGACGAGGTCAGCGGGCGAAACCCGGCCGATCCCGGGTACACGCCCCTTACCACGGGCGATCTCGAGAGCAAGGGCATCAAGGTCGCGAGCGTCACCACCGACCTGTCTTCCGGCCGGCCCTACCAGCTGCCGCTCGGCACCGGGATCTTTTCGTTCCGGCGATCCGAGTTCGAGAAGCTGTTTCCGCCGCAGGTCGTCGACCATCTGGTCAGGGCCGGCGGCCGGCTCGAAGTCAAGGGAAAACTATATGTCGACGCGCAAAAGAATTCGGACTACTACCGGCTTCCGGTGGGGAGGGATTTCCCCGTTCTGCTGGTGGCCCGCCTCAGCCTCAGCTTTCCGGTTCTGATCAGCGCCGTTCCCCTATACCGCTTCGACTACACCGTGCGGCCGGGCGTACTCGTCCGATGCCTCTTTTCCGACGGCGGGATCACGAGCAACTTTCCGATCCATTTTTTCGATAGCATCCTACCGGGGCGGCCGACCTTCGGCATCTCGCTCGGCAGCGTCGACCGGCGGAATCCATCGGCAACTCGGGTGGTGTTGCCGAGGCTCGCGCGCGACGGATCGGCAACAGCCGCGCATGCGATCCACGGGCTGGCGAATTTCGGCAGCGCCATCCTGACGACCGCACGCAACTGGCAGGACAATCTGCAGAGCAGGCTGCACGGCTATCGCGAGCGCATCGTCGAAATCAGGCTCGATGACGAGAAGGAAGGCGGCCTCAACCTCGACATGGACGAGGCGGTCATCCAACAGCTCGCCGACCTCGGCGATGAGGCCGGCAACAAGGTCCTGGTGGAGTTCCAGTTTCCGGAACACCGCTGGCGCCGGGCCGTTACCGCCCTGCCGACGCTCGGCGCGGCGCTCGAGCGGCTCGGGCAGGTATGGGGCGATGGCTACCGGGACCTGCTGCTCAACTACGCACCGACCAGCCTCAAAGTGTCGCCCGGCGAACGGCGACGGCTGGTCGAGTTCGCCGACCAGCTTGCCGTAATTGGCCTGGAACTGGCGAACAAGCCGCTTCCCCGGGCGTCCAACCAAAGGGCGATCGTCCGGGTCGTGGCCAGCATCGACACGATCGATGATCCGTAGGCACAGAGCGCTACGGTGATGCCACCTCAGCGCCGGAACCAACCCCAAAGCGACAGCCCCGACGCCGTCGCGGGATGCCTCAGAACGGCATCTTGAAGCCGGGGGGGATCGGCAGGCCGGCCGTCAGCGCCTTGGTCTTTTCGGCGGCGAGCGCCTCGGCCTTGTCCTTGGCGTCCTTGTGGGCGGCGACGATCAGGTCCTCGAGGATTTCGACGTCGTCCTCCTTGAACAGGGAGGGATCGATCTTCAGGCCCTTCATGTGACCCTTGCCGTCGAGCGTGACCGTGACGAGACCGCCGCCGGAGGTGCCGTCGACGGAGAGCGCGGCGATCTCCTCCTGCATCTTCTCCATCTTGGCCTGCATTTCCTTGACCTTGCCCATCATGCCCATGATGTCGCGCATCGGCCGCTCCTTCTTTACTTCGCTGTGAAACTGTCAAAACTCGATGTCGTCGCCGGGCAGGATGTCGCCCTCGGCGGACTCGGCGACCGCCGCAACCTCGACCGTCTCGCTCTCGACCTCCGGCGCCTTGATGCGCACGTCCGTGATCCTGGCGCCTGGGAACCGCTGCAGGATCGCGGCGACGTCGGGATCCTGGCGGGCGTCGGCGACACGTTCTTCCTGCGCCTTCGTCTCGGCTTCGGCAAGCGTCAGGCCACCAGCCTCACGCGAGACGATGACCATCCAGCGGATGCCGGTCCATTCCTCGAGGCGACGCTGGAGATCGCCGACGAGCGCCTTCGGCGCATCGTCCGCAAGGCCGATTTCCGCGCGTCCCGCCTCGAACTTCACCGGGCGGACGAAGTTGCGGAGCAGCGCCCGCAGGCGGATGTCGCGGTTCTTCGTGCAGAGGTCGGCGATATCTTCCAGGGAATTCACCGGCACCCTTGGCTGCGGCGCGGCCTCGGCCGGCTCCGCCCGCCCTTGGGCCACGGGCGCGGGCTGCGTCTGTGCGTCACTCGCCGGCAACGGGCGCAGCATGGTGGCGGCATTGCCGGCGGTACGCATCGTCGGCTGGTCGGGAGCCCGCCCGACCGCGGAAACCGGACCCGGCGCAGAGGCCTGGCCGCCGCCGGCATAGTCGCTGCCCTGGGGCGGACGCTGGCCGTTGCCGCCGCCACCACCGCCGTTGGCAAGCTCGGCCAGCCGGCGCGCCGCATCCTCCGGCGAAGGCAGATGGGCGGCATGGGCGAGGCGGATCAGAACCATTTCGGCAGCACCCGCCGGGCGGCTCGAGGCTTCCGTCTCCGGAATGCCCTTCAGGAGCATCTGCCAGATGCGCGACAGCGCCGTAACCGCGACGCTCTGCGCCAGCTCGGCGCCGCGGATGCGCTCGATCTCGCTCAGCGACTGGTCGTTGGCGGCATCCGGCACATATTTCATGCGCGTGACCAGATGGGTGAAATCGGCAAGGTCGGTGAGCACCACGGGGGGGCTCGCGCCGGCCTCGTACTGCGCCGCGAACTCGGCAAGCGCTGCGGCGACGTCGCCGCGGACGATATGGCTGAAGAGATCGACGATCCGGGCGCGGTCGGCAAGGCCGAGCATGGAGCGGACCGCGGCGGCCTCGACCACGCCGCCGCCATGGGCGATCGCCTGGTCGAGCAGCGACAGCCCGTCGCGGGCCGAACCCTCGGCGGCGCGGGCGATCATCGCGAGCGCATCGGGCTCCGCCTGCACGCCTTCCTTCTGAAGGATCGTCGTGAACAGCCCGACGAGATCCGTGGCGGCAATCCGGCGCAGGTCGAAGCGCTGGCAGCGCGACAGCACGGTGATCGGCACTTTACGGATTTCGGTGGTGGCGAAGATGAACTTCACATGCTCGGGCGGCTCCTCGAGCGTCTTCAGCAGGCCGTTGAAGGCCTGCGTCGAGAGCATGTGCACCTCGTCGATGATGTAGACCTTGTAGCGGGCCGAAACCGGGCGGTAGCGCACCTGCTCGATGATCTCGCGGATGTCGTCGATGCCGGTGTGGGAGGCGGCGTCCATCTCGATCACGTCGACATGGCGGCCTTCCATGATCGCCTGGCAATGCTCGCCGGGGATCTTGAGATCGATCGTCGGACGGTCGACGTCGGCGGTCTTGCAATTGAGGGCGCGGGCGAGAATGCGTGCGGTCGTCGTCTTGCCGACGCCGCGCACGCCGGTCAGCATGTAGGCCTGCGCTATGCGGCCCGTCTCGAACGCGTTGGTCAGCGTGCGGACCATCGGCTCCTGGCCGACCATGAGGTCCGTGAAATCCTTGGGGCGGTATTTTCGCGCCAGGACCCGGTATGCGGCGGGCTTTTCGCCTGACGGAAGTGGAGTGTCGTCGCTCATCGCCCCTGCCGTATCGCCTGAAAATCGCGTCCCGACAGGACGTTGGGTGGGAGGCTGGCACGATGACCCGTGCCGGGCTCGTTAGGGCTGCTTCCTTCCGGACCTGACCCGGTTGGCGAGTGGCTCGTCCACCACCAACCTCCCGGCTTCCATATCGGCAATATTGCGCCAGAATGCAAGCCGGAGCGCCAAAAAACTGTTGGAGCGGGCGGCGTAGCCGTGGCATGACTCACAATGGGGCGGCGCGACGAAGGAGCGGCAGGACTTGAGTGGATTTGAGGCGGACGAGCGGCTGGCACGCGACAGCGAATTGCTCACGAAGATCGGACTTTGCGAATTGCGGCTGATGAACGACGCGCGCTGGCCCTGGCTGGTGCTGGTGCCGCAGCGGGCCGACGCCTGCGAGATCTTCGACCTGACCCCACTCGACCAGACGATGCTGACCTTCGAGATCAATCTGGTCGCCGAAGCGCTGAAACGCACCACCGACGCCACCAAGATCAATGTCGGCGCACTCGGCAATATCGTGCGCCAACTCCATATTCATGTCATCGCTCGCAGCGAAGGCGATCCCAACTGGCCGGGTCCCGTCTGGGGCTTCGGAGCAGCCGAAGCCTGGGACGAGGACAGCAAGGCGGCCTTCACCGCCAAGCTCCTGGAAAAGCTGAGCTCATGACCTCATCGATCTTCGACCTGCACCTGCCGCACGCCGAACCCAGCACCATGGTCGCCTTTGCCGAGAACAGCCTGGACCGGCGCTCGGAATATCGGGCCGAGGACTGCGTTGACCGCGCTTTCGATACGGATGGCGTGCATGCTCTTGCCTTTGCCGGCGGCAAGCTGGTGGTCAAGCACGACGAGAAGATCATCGATCCGCTCTTTGCTCCGTACGAACTTGCCGGGCTGGACCCGATCGCCGACGAGGCGGTCCTGCTCGGCTATCTGAAGAACGGCGAGCCACGCCTGGCGATCCCGGTCCGGGCCGACCCGGACGCACTGCACGAGCCACTGAGGGCCGCCGACGGCCGCACGCTCTATCGCCAGCAGATGCTCGACGACGACCTGCTTGGCCAGTTCGCGCAGGCCTCCAGCCTGCTGACCTGGAACGCCAACAACCGCTTCTGTGGGCGCTGCGGCGCGCCCACCCGCATGGAGCTCGGCGGCTATCGGCGGCTGTGCACGGCCTGCGGCCATCAGACGTTTCCCCGCACCGATCCGGTCGCCATCATGCTGACGCTCGATCTCCAGCGTGATCGCTGCCTGCTCGGCCGCTCCCATCACTTTCCCGAGGGCATGTATTCGTGCCTGGCCGGTTTCGTCGAACCCGGCGAGACGATCGAGCACGCGGTGCGGCGGGAGACGCTGGAAGAGTCCGGCATCCGCATCGGGCGGGTGCGCTATCACGCGTCCCAGCCCTGGCCGATGCCGCATTCGCTGATGATCGGCTGCTACGCGGAGGCTAAATCCTTCGAGATCCACCGCGACGAGCAGGAACTCGAGGATTGTCGCTGGTTCACGCGGGCGGAGACGCTGGAGATGCTCGCCCGCACCGCGATCGTCGATCCCGCCACCGGCGCGACCACGACGCCGCCGAAGGGGGCAATCGCCCATCGCCTGATGCGCGACTGGCTCGACTGGCCCGCCTGATCCTGTCCGAAAGGCAACCGCTCAGTTGCGGCTCTGCGGCCCGGCGGCAGGTCAGAGGCTCAGCCGCATAGGGTGGGCCCTATAGGAGCCGAGGACGCGAACCTTCTCCGAGAAGAACCGGAGTTCCTCGAGGGCGCGGCGCACGTTGGCATCGTCCGGATGCCCCTCGATGTCGGCATAGAACTGGGTTGCGTAGAACCGGCCGCCGATCTGGTAGCTTTCCAGCTTCGTCATGTTGATGCTGTTGGTGGCGAAGCCGCCAAGCGCCTTGTAGAGCGCCGCCGGGATGTTGCGGACATTGAAGACGAAGGTGGTGACGATGACCTCGTCCGGCCGGGTGCGTGCGGGGAGGACCGGCTCGCGCGCAAGCACCACGAACCGGGTGACGTTGCTCTCCGAATCCTCGACGTTCTCCGCGATGATCTCCAGCCCGTACAGTTCGGAGGCCAGGCGCGGCGCGAGCGCCGCCATGCTGCGGTCCCTGGTTTCGGCGACGAGCTTGGCAGCGCCGGCGGTATCGCCGGCGATGACCGGCTTCCATCCGTTCATCCGCACGATCCGGCGGCATTGGCCGAGCGCATGGACATGGCTGTGGACGGTGCGGATCTCGTCCTTCGTCACGCCCGGCAGGACCATCAACTGGAACCGGATCGGCATGAAATATTCGCCGACGATGTGCAGGCGCGACTCCGGCAGCAGATGATGGATGTCGGCGACACGGCCGGCGAGCGTGTTCTCGATCGGGATCATCGCCAGATCGGCCTCGCCGTTTTCCACGGCGAGGAAGGCTTCCTCGAACGTCTGGCACGGCAGCGGCTCCATCTGCGGGAACATGTCGCGGCAGGCCATGTCCGAATTGGCGCCGAAGTCGCCCTGAAAGGCGATCTTGTTGTTTTTCTGCATCATGGGCCGATCCATCAACGGGGCACGGCCGAAAGCAGCCGGCGAGCCTTCTCAAGGTCGGCCGGAGTATCGACACCCAGCGGAACGGTGTCAACGATCTCCACGTCGATGCGAAGACCGGCCTCGAGCGCGCGCAACTGCTCAAGCGACTCGCGCCGCTCCAGGGTCGATGGCGGCAGCGAGACGAAGGTTTCGAGCGCCTGGCGGCGATAGGCGTAGAGCCCAATGTGATGGTAGAGCGGCCCCTCGCCGTACGGAGCGGTCGCACGCGTGAAGTAGAGAGCGCGGAGCCGGTTCTCACCAATCGGTGCACCGACCACCTTGACGACGTTCGGATTGGTCTTTTCATCCGGGTCGGTGATTTCCGTCGTCAGGGTGGCAATGTCGGTCGCGGGATCGGTGAGCGGGTTGAGCGCGGCGCGGATCGTTGCGGGATCGATGGTAGGCAGGTCGCCCTGCACGTTTATCACCACTTGGACGCGGCGATCAGGATCGCATTTCAGCAGCGCCTCGTAGATCCGGTCGGAACCGGATTGATGATCCTCGCGGGTCTTGACGACCTCGAAACCGGCGGCCGCGACGGCATCGAAGGTCTGCGGATGGTCGACGGCGACGACGACGCGCCCGGCGCCGGATTCAGCTGCGCGCCGTGCCACCTGCACGATCATCGGCACTCCGGCAATGTCGGCCAGTGGCTTGCCCGGCAGGCGCGTGGAGGCCATGCGGGCGGGGATCAGCACCAGCGTTTCTTCGAACTTCGGAAGTTTCATGGCCAACCCTTCGGGACCGCGCGAAAAGTGTCAAAACGTCTCAGCACAACGTGCACAATCACTGTTGCAACGAAGCAGCAAAAGACATAGGTTCCGCGCGATTTCAAGACTGGCCGGCTGAGATGTGCCGGCTCCAGGGGAGCTGCGGATGAACTCTTATGTGAACATGGGCATGGGCGCCCTTCTCGGTACCGTGTTCGTGCTGATGTCGGTGTCGATCGCATCGGAAGGCATCTTCCACTCCGGGGCTCCGGAGAAGGAAGGCTTTGCGATCGTGGCCGAAGAAGGTGGCGCCGAAGCCGGCGGCCAGGGCGGCGGCGCCGAAACGGCGGCCGTGCCCGTGGCGACGCTGCTCGCCAGTGCCGATGCAACCGCCGGCGAGGCGGTCTTCAAGAAGTGCGCCGCATGTCACAGCGGAGAAAAGGGCGGCCCGAACAAGGTAGGCCCGGATCTGTGGGACATCGTCAATCGCCCGATCGCTTCGCATCAGGGCTTCAGCTACTCGGCTGCCATGACGGCGTTTTCCGAAGGCGGCAAGCAGGTCTGGGACTTTGACCACCTGAACCATTTCCTCACTGCACCGAAGAAGTACATCGCGGGCACCGCAATGGGCTTTGCCGGCCTGAAGAAGGACGACGAGCGCGCCAACCTGCTCGCCTATCTGCGCACGCTTTCCGACAACCCGGCTCCGCTGCCGGAAGCCTCGGCAGACGGCGCAGCAGCCACCGGCGGCGAAGCTCCCGCACCCTCGGCCGCGGATAATGCTGCGCAGGCCCCGGCAGAGGGCGCTGCCCCGGCCCCGGCAGAAGGTGCCGCTCCGGCGCCGGCCGAAGGTGCTGCTCCGGCCCCGGCGGAAGGTACTGCAGGCCAGGCACCCGCAGCTACGGAGACCGCTCCGGCGGCACCGGCAGCGCAGTAAGCCTTTTCACCACACAGCCTAGCGCAAACCCGGCCTCGCGGCCGGGTTTTTTGTTTCATACCCGATGTTTGTGCGAAATGACCGCGACCGGCGAATGTCCGGAACGGGAACTGGGGGAAATGGAAAAAGCGGGGCTTTGACCCCGCTTCCCATGCCCGGTGCAAACCGGGGCGATGCCCCCTGCGCTGCCAGTACATCCGTGGTCAGCATCAGCAGGACAATCCTGAACTCGCCAAGTGCAGCGAACTGCCTTGCACCCTCTTCCTAGATTGCCCGGGTAACAGCCGTGTGACATGATCCAGGAAGGTTCGGTTGCCGCAAGCATCGGCGCGAATGGTTAACAAAAAGAAAACATGCCGCCGCACCGATTTGCGCTCCCTCCGACCGGCCTGTTTCTATCGGGAACCGGACGGCTGCCTTTCCAGTTCCTACGGCGCAGAGGCATCATTCCAGGGAGAAATCACAATGGCAGACGAGAAAGAAAGCAGCCTGCGTACGCCGCTCGGCGTCGTTGGCGATGGGAAGCCTGCGAAATCCGGCAAGGACATGATCAGCGAGACCGCTGCAACCGGAGCGGAAATGGAGGCACCGGACGCAGAGGCCGCCAAGGAAGCGATCGCCGAACAGGTTGCTGCGCTGAAGGATGAGGTGGCGCAGCTTCGCGCCACGCTCGGGCTGCTCGCCGAGAGCAGCAGCCAGTATGCCGTCTCGCAGGTGAATTCACTGCGTGAGGACGTACGGGCCACCGTGGTTGCCAATCCGTTCACCGCCCTGATCGGTGCAGCACTTGTTGGTTACGTGTGCGGGCTGCGCGGCCGCTGACACCCTGACGCGGCCCGCTCTCGCAGGCCGCAGGCCAACTCAGCGCCAGTAGCGGCGAGGCGCAGGCTCCGTCGCACTGGCGAGGAGATAGCCGAGGATCAGTCCGGCGAACCCGACCGTCAGAACCAAGGCGGACGTGGCAGCCGGATGCGCTCGCGCGGTATCTGCCACAGCGGCCCCTTCGGAGCGGACGTAGTCGGCACCCTCCCTCGCCGCTGCCCGGACGGACTGCCCCGTCTTTCCGGCGCGCTCGCGCATACCCTCGTAGGTCTCCGCGGTCCGCGCTGCAAGTTCGGCGCGGAGCTTGTCGATTTCTTCGCGAAGCGCCGTGACCTGTTTCTGAGGATCGGACTCTGCCATGACAACCTCCATTTTCAGCAGGTTATAAAAGCCGTGAAAGCTCCAGGCGCCGCATCGCCAATCAGTGGCCCAAGCTTCGTCCTCTGAAACGAGGAAGCGCCAATGAGGTTCCTGCCACGGCACGGTTAGAACGGCCGCCGAGTGCTCAAGTAGATGCTGGCCGCTGGACACTTCGCCCGCGTCACCATCATGCTTTGCACCGCGAGGTCCTGCCCGACGACCCGCCGGGCGCAGCCGCCTATTGGACTACGGCGACCTGTTCGGGATCGTTCATCGCGTCGACCAGGTCCGGCAGCAACGCAAGGCCGAACATGATGGCGACGAACGTGACAAACACCGTCACGGACAGGGTGGTGCGAATCATCTCGTCTCTCCTTTGCCGCGTCAGGCTACACCACGGCGCAGCACGAAAGCGGGATTTCTGAACGGCAGATGAACAAAAAACCGTGACCGTTGGAAGTAAAGAAATCTTTACGCCTGTCACTGACGCCGTTCCGGCCGGCGGGTGACGGCGCTACGCGGCGCTTTGACAGCTCGACCGAACCGGGGCTACTACGGCCAGGAGAGCCAAGGATTCGAAATGGCCCCCCGCAAGACCAAGAGACGACCGTCGAGCAGAACACGCAAGCCCGCCTCCCGACGTGGCCGCATGTTGCCCTGGTACCTGCTCGGCTCTGCGCTGATCGCAGCAATGCTGGGCCGCGAACACCTGCCCGCCATGCATGATTGGCAGGCGCTCTGGCGCCGCGGGACCGAGACGAAGACTCCCGTGCGCACGCCCGTGACCACACCGCAACGGATCGCTGCCCCCACGCCGGATAGCAGGCCGTCGGAGACGGCCGCCGCCAAGCCCGGGCCCCCCGCCTCGGCAAACCCTGGCGCCGGCGGCGCCACCTTCTTCTACTGCGGGATCCGGCAGGACAATTGCATCATCGACGGTGGCAATTTCATCTACCGCGGCGAGCAAATACGGGTGGCCGACATCTATGTGCCGGCCACGAAGGAGGCGAAATGCGACCGTGAGCGCAACCTCGGTGGCGACGCCAAGGAAGCTTTGCGCATCCTGCTGAACGCGGGCGAATTCGAACTCGCGGCGTGGAAGCCGATCGACGAAGACCAGCATGGCCGCAAGCTGCGGATCGTGCGCCGCAACGGTCGGTCGATCGGTGATGCCCTGGTCGCCAAGGGGCTGGCACGCCCATGGACGGGCGAGCGCCAGTCCTGGTGTCCGTGACGCCGAAAGGGCGCAAGCACCCCGCGCAAAGCTCGCCGGCTGACCGGGAGTATCTTACGAACGCGCTCTTGTATTTTACCTTGTGGCATCGCCCACCGGGCATATCATGACCATAGATATGTCGGGAGTTCTGATATGAGCGAGACTCAAAAGCCTGACCCCAATGAGCCTGTCCTCAGCGCCGACCAGTTGCGCAGGCAAATGCTGGAGGCCCAGCTCGCCGAAATGGATCGGGAAGACAAGCTCCGCGAGCGGAAACTGCAGGAACTGTCCAAGTTCACCGACGACTTCTTCCACAAGCACGTCGGCGCGCAGGAGCAGTCGATGATCCGCAACATCGTCGCCAGAGCCGTCAAGGAAGGCAAGATGGAGGCGCTCGTCTACACGTTCCCGTCGGACTTCTGCACCGACAGCGGGCGGGCGATCAACAATGCCGATCCCGACTGGCCGCAGACGCTGCAGGGAAAGGCGAAGGAACTCTACGACCGCTTCAAGGAGCTGGCCCAGCCCCAGGGCTACCGGCTGAAGGCGATGGTCGTGAGCTTTCCGGGTGGGGTTCCGGGGGACATCGGCTTCTATCTGAACTGGGAGCCGCCCGTAAGCTAGAAACCGGTCAGCCCGGCTCACAGTTTTCCGGTTTGCCGATCGGGCGTGGCGTGGGAGTGCAACGCCCACTCAGGACAGTTTTGGGTGCGTTCGGCGCGAAGGCTCGCATGCGCATACCGGCGGCAGGCGGGCGAGCACGGCTTTTCTTCGCCTTCGTGGGACCACGATGAACGACAGGTCGCCTCCGTCAATCGAACCCGAGGATCGCTCCTCGGTCGAGACCCGCATTACCGATCTCGCGAAGATCGGTATTGTCGCCCTGTTCGCCTATTGGTCCCTCACCCTGGTCGCCCCGTTTGCGGTAATCGTGATCTGGGCAGCCATTCTCGCCGTGGCTCTTTATCCGTTTTATCGTGCCCTGCGCGTGGCGTTCGGCGGCAGCAAGCGCCTTGCGGCAGTGGTAATCACGCTGCTGATGCTCTGCATCATCATCGGCCCCCTGGCTGCCATTGCGCTCAACTTCATCGAGGCGGTGCACCGGCTGCTGACGAACATCGAGGCCGGAACCCTTTCCCTGCCGATATCGCCGCAAAGCGTGCGGAAATGGCCGCTGATCGGCGAGCGGGCCTATGTCGCGCTGACCGAACTCTCCAGCAATCTTGCGCCGACGATGGAGCGCCTGCAGCCGGCGCTGCTGCAAGCCGGTGGCGTCATTCTCGGCAAGGCCGCGAAAATCGGTCTGGACCTCCTCGGCTTCATGGCATCGGTGATCATCGCCGGTTTCCTCTTCGGACCCGCACCGCAACTGGCCGCCGGCGTCGACCGCTTGGCCGAGCGGGTGGCCGGCTTGAGAGGCGTCGGGTTCGTGCGCTTGGCCCAGGCGACGATCCGCAACGTCGCCACGGGCGTGATCGGCGTCGCGGTCGTTCAAACCCTGCTCATCGGCCTGGTCCTGTATATCTTCGACGTGCCGGCAGCCGGCGGCTGGACCTTTGTCATCCTGATCCTGTGCATCATCCAGCTCGGACCGTCGCTCGTGCTGTTGCCGATCCTGATCTGGGCATGGCTGACCAAGGACTATGGCTATGCGATCTCCATGACATTGCTGCTCATTCCGATCGCGATCATCGACAACGTGATGAAGCCGATCCTGGTGGCACGGGGGCTGAAGACGCCGATGCTGGTAATCTTCATGGGCGTCATCGGCGGCACGCTATCCTACGGGCTGATCGGCCTATTTCTCGGGCCGATCGTACTCAGCGTCTTCTACGACCTGCTCGTCGCCTGGGCGCACATACCCGGCGCCAAGACCAGGGACATGGCCGATCGCCCGCGCTGACCGACCAGGCGGGACGGAAAGTCGCTCGGCTCAGGCCACGTCCGGCACCGTCCTGTGCGGGGTCCTGTCCTCCTCATAGTCGTCGGGCCGCTTCTGCCGCTTGCCGAGTTCCGGCCCGTCGAACTTGACCCTTTCATAGGGGATCGACTTGAGGATGTGCGAGATGCAATTAATGCGCGCCCGCTCCTTGTCGCCGGACGGTACGATCCACCAAGGCACGATGTCGGTATCGGTCGCCCGCAGCATCTCATCGTAAGCGCGGCTGTAATCCCACCATTTCCGATAGGATTCCAGGTCCATGGGACTGAGCTTCCACTGCCTGACGGGATCATCGATCCGCTTGCGGAAACGGCGCTCCTGCTCTTTTTCACTGACCGTGAGGAAGTATTTCAGCAGGATGGTTCCGCTTTCGACGATCGCCGCCTCGAAGCGGGGCGCGAGTTCGAGAAAGCGCCGCGCCTGCTTGTCGCTGCAGAAGCCCATGACGCGGTCCACGCCGGCGCGATTGTACCAGCTCCGGTCGAAGATGACGATTTCCCCGCCGGCAGGCAGATGGGCGATGTAGCGCTGCATGTACATCTGGGTCTTTTCGCGGTCGCTGGGGGCCGGAAGCGCGGCGACCCGGAACACGCGCGGGCTGACGCGTTCGGTCATGCGCTTGATGATCCCGCCCTTTCCCGCCGCATCGCGCCCCTCGAAGATGATCACGACCCGCGCTCCCGATTTCTTGATCCAGGCCTGCAGGTAGGCGAGTTCAACCTGGAGCTTCGCCATCTGCTTCTCGTAGTTCCTGACCTTGCCGCTCTCCTTCTCGTCCGGCACGGACGAAGGTGCGGCGTCGTTGTCATTCTTCTTGTTCATCTCTCGTTCCTCCGCAAACGTGAACTGCTCGTCATTGCGCGCGAGAGGCCCGGCTCTCCGTCTCAGCGGCCTGATATGCATGGAGCGCGTCATCGAGATCCTCGAACAGAAGGTCGGCGCCGATGCGATCGACCAGGCCGGCCCTTCCCAGCAGGGCCTTGGCCTCGGCGTGGA
Organism: Mycoplana dimorpha; assembly: GCF_003046475.1. Lineage (GTDB taxonomy): Bacteria > Pseudomonadota > Alphaproteobacteria > Rhizobiales > Rhizobiaceae > Mycoplana > Mycoplana dimorpha. The sequence goes on along the minus strand of NZ_PZZZ01000002.1, from coordinate 238,808 downwards.
GTTCGGCCAGGCACAGCGAAACGCCGCGTTTCCGCAGATCGGCGCGCACCTCTTCCAGCATCGCCGCGGCGGTGCTGTCCATCTGCGCGATCGCGCCGGCGTCGAGCACGAACCAGCGCGTCTCCTCTGGCAGGCGGTCGACGACCTCGCGCAGCCGGGCCCGCACGTAATCCGTGTTGAAGAACAGCAGGTTGCCCTGCAAGATCCAGACCACGAAGCCGGGCACCGCGGCGGCGTCCGCTATACGATGGAGCTTGTAGAAGCCGTCCCGGCCGGGAATGCGGCCGAGGAAGGCGTCCCGAGGGAACATCATGTTGCGCAGCAGGTAGACGAGCGTGGCGGCGATGGCGATGATCACACCGGTCAGAACCCCGAAGCTTATCGCTCCTCCCATCGCGATCATCGCGAAGGCGAACTCCATGCGGCTGATGCGCCAGATCTGGCGCAACTCGCCTAGGTCGATCAGGCTGAGCGCGGCCGAGACGAGGATCGCGGCCAGCGCGGCAACTGGCATGATGCGCAGCGCGTCGTTGAAGAACACCAGGGTTCCGATCAGCGCCGCCGCGGACACCAGCCCGGCAAGCTGCGAAAACCCGCCGACCGACAGGTTGATCGCCGTGCGCGAGTCGGAAAAGCTGATCGGGAACGATCCGAACAGCCCCGCCGCCACCTGGGCACTGCCGAGACCGACAAGCTCCTTATTGGCATCCACAGGCTCGCCCGTACGCGCACCGAAGCTGCGCGCCGTGACGATCCCGGAGCCGAAGCTGACCAGGAAGATTGCCGCGGCACCCAGGATAATCTTGTCGAGCGGCAGCCCGGTGACGGTGGGCAGCGAGAAGGACGGAAGGCTGCGAGGCACGTCGCCGACAACGGCAATGCCGTGGGAAGAGAAGTCGAACAGCGCCGAGAGCGTGCCGGCGACAACGACCACCAGGACCGGCCCCGGAACCGGGGACCTGAGCAGCGTCGCTACTTGCAGCAGCAGAAACATCGAAACCGCCAAGGCGACGGTGAGCCAACTGATCATCGCCGCCTTACCCGCCAGTTCGACGAGTGGCGGGACAAGACCGTCCGATTCTATCTTCACGCCCGTCAAGCGGCCAAGCTGGCCGACCAGTATCGACACCGAAATGCCGGCGAAGAAGCCGACGAGAATCGGCCTGGACAGGAAGTTCGCCAGCACGCCCAGCCGTAACAGACGGGCAAGAAGGCAGGCGATGCCGACGGCGATCGCAAGCATCGCGGCAACTGTGACCGGATCCGGCTTCGCCCCCGAAGGCATGGCGGTGATGACCGCGGCCATGGCTGCGGCCAAGACAGTCATCGTGCCCGCATCCGGCCCGACGATCAACCGCCGTGATCTGCCAAACACGGCATAGGCGATCGGAGCGACGATGCTGGCATAGATGCCGGTCTGCGGCGGAAGCCCGGCGATCGCCGGGTAGGCGATGGCGCTCGGCAGGCCGACGGCGGCGATCGAAAGGCCCGCCGAGACGTCGTTGCGCAGCCAGGTCCAGCGATAACCGGATAAACCGGCGAAGATCGGCAGCTCGAAGCCGGAACTCATGTCGCCACCCGTCGGCGGGGAAGCACGTGAGCAACCGGCGCATGCGCCGGAACCCGCCTTCCTCCGTTCACCCGGCACCTGCGTCCAGGCTCATCCTGGCGTCCGTCTCGAGGCATCTCAATGCTCCAGGAAGACGTAGTTCATCCAAGCGCTCATGCGCAGCAGAACCTTGCGCAGGATCGAAACGTGATGCCAGTGCTCCGTGTAGACCGCCACATCGGCGACGACGCCGCCTGGCAACTGGTACGCGCTGGTATCTTCGAGAATGTCGATCTTTGCCAGCATCTGGCCGGGCTGGACACGTTCGGGCGCCTGCGGGTCGATCAGGGCGCCCGTCGGCTGCAATTGGCCCTGCGCCATTACATCGATAATGCCGCTCACCTTGGCCTTGAAGATCTTGCCGGGCACCGCCTTGAAGGAGACCTCAGCCTCGTCGCCGACGCTGACCCGCTGCAGGGAGTTCTGGATGAAGGCGGCCGCGAGCATCCTGTCCTCGCTGTCGATGAAGACCATGACCGGCCGCAGCGGCAATGGATTGGCCATCATGCCCGGGCGGAGAAAAACCTGGGTGACGTAGCCGTCACTGGGAGCCCGCACGGTCGTCTGGTCGAGCTCGAATTCCGCGTTGCGCAAATCCGCCGTCAGACGGGCGACGGCCGGATTGGTGCCATTGATATCGGATTCGTAGGCAAGGCGCGCCTGCATGGCTTGCGCCTCGGCCGTGCCCTCCGCTGCAATTGCCGCCAGGTAGAGGCCGCGGCGGTTTTCGACCTCCAATTCGGACACCGCCGTCTCGCCGGTGCGTGCCCTGGAATTCTCAAAAATCTGCAGATAGCTTTCGTAGCTCTTCTGCGCCCGATCGCTATTCGCCTTCGCGCCCTCCACGGCGGAAGTGGCGGCATCCAGGGCGGCCTTCAATTGCAGGACCGCCTGCTGGGCTTCCGCGAGCGCCGCCTTCTTCTGATCGACAGCAAACTGGTAAGGCCGCGGGTCGATGCGGAAGAGCACGTCGCCCTTCTTCAGCGGCGTGTTCGTTGCGACCGGCACGTCGACGACGAGACCGCCAACCGCCGGAATGACCGGCGCCGAGGTGAAGTAGATCCGCCCGTCACTCGAATAGGGATGATTGTAGCTCATCAACAAAATCAAGGCGGATATCAGGAAAATCCCGCCGAGCACGGCGGTGGACACGGTCCACTGGGTAATCGGAATGCGGAAGATCTTAAAAACGGCGATGCAGATCGCTGCATAGGTGAGGATGAGCAGCAGGTCCATCAGGCAGGCTCCCTCGTCTTCAGCTTCAATTGCTCCTCAAGTTCCTGAACGCGAGCCTGAAGAATCGCCACTTCCGCATTTGCTTCTTTTTCGGCCTGCAGCTTGCCGTCGGGCCGGATGCCCCAGCCGCGGTCTTCCCGATAGAGCGTCGCCCAGATGAACAGGAACGGCCAGATCGCATGGAGGGTGAAGAGGCTCACCCATCCGGCGATATGGATCGCGTCCTGATGGGGATGGTTGCGCGCCTTTGCAATCAGGTGAGGAATGTCATGGATCGCGATGATCCCGTAGAAGATAGTGAGCACCATGAAAAGCAGGACGCCAAGCGCAAAGTAATCCAGGAACACTGCCAGACCTCCGCCACAACGCGACCCGCCGTTCGGGGACGGATCGGCGGCCGCTAACCCCAATCCTAGCCCGCATGAGGCCCGCGGGCTCGTAACATCATGTAAATTCCATCGGATTCGGGCCGACGAACGTACCGGCGCAGAGGGTCAGGCCGGAGGAAGCTGCAGACCGGCCTTGCGCAGCCCGTCGAAGAACCGGTCCTGATCTTCCTTCCGGTGAATCCGCAGGCTGATCTCCTTGCGGATATCGTGCAGGAACTCCGGTGCATGTTCCTCAACCCAGGACCGTTCCGCCGCCGCGTCAACAAGATTGCCGCGCTGTCCGAGGATTGCGATCAGAACCAGATGGTAGAGGGGATTGTCGTGAAAATCGGTCGAGCGGGCCCAGCTTTCGGCTCGCTCGTAATCACCGTCAATGTAGGCGCAGATCGCCAGCGCCGCCTGATAGTACCCCATGGGCCCGGGATTGCTGCGGACCGCATCGGCCACCATGTCGCATCCCTTCTGCCATTGCCCGGACAGGGCCAGGCGAAAACCATATTCGCCACTGAGTTCGGTGTCGTTCGGATTGATCCCCACGGCACGCTCGCCGATAGCGAGCGCCGAGGGCACATCGCCGCGGAAGAAATAGGCCAGCATCTGCGCCTGGAGCGCGCGGACGTTCTGGGGATCGAGTTCGACTGCGCGATCTGCTGCTTCAACAGCGAGATCGATCGGCGGCGAGAACGGCGCCTCCAGACGATAGCGGAACCGCAACTCGTCGATATAGGTGAGCGACAGCAACGCCCAGGCTGTCGCATAATTCGGGAAGCGCTCGACCACATCCTTCAGGCAGGTCTGCACGGATGCATGCGTCGACGGGCTCAGGGCGGCGCGATAGCCGTAGTACGACAGGGTGCAGGCGTAGGCCTTCCAATCCTCCGGCGGGGACTGGAGCATCTGCGCCGCGTCCGCCTGGAAGATCACCCCGTAGGGCTGCGCCAGCGTCGTCGCCACCGCGCGGGCCAGATCGGCCTCGATATCCAGCAATTCGCGGACGTTGAGTTGGGCATCGTAGCTGTTCGCCCAGATCACCGTTCCATCCGACAGGCTGACCAGGCGGGCGGTAAGCCGCAGCTTGTCGTCCTCCGACCGCACCCGGCCCTCCAGGGCATAGACCGGCAAGCCGGCCTTGGGCGGGTCCGTCTGCACCGCTCCGGCACCATCGGTGGACCGCCCGGCAATGACCGCTATTTCCTTGAAGCGTGCCATTTGACCGATGACCTCATCGGTCAGTCCCCTGGCGAACAGGGCTGTATTGTGGCTGCCGGTGATGTCCTCGAAAGGCATCACGACGACCGATGGCATGTCCGGGCTCAATGCGGAAATATGCCCGCCACTTCCGACCTCCCGCCCGCGCCCCGGCAGAGTGGCAAGCACGACAACGCCGATCGCCAGAACCAGCACTCCTCCGGCCAGCCACTGGGCCCCACGCTCTCGCAAACGAAGCGGCGCCGTCGGCGGTCGTCCCGTGCCGGCCACGACCTCGTTGAAGCGCGTGAAGACCGGCACATAGCCGCCCTTGGGCATGGTGATAAGAATCGGGTCTTTCTGTCCGGCAAGAAGATAGTAGCGCTCGAGGGCCCGACGGACGCGACCCGCTTCGATCCGCACGACGGGATCGTTTTGCGCGTCGAACGTCGCGTCGCGGCCAAAAACCTCGATCGCGATCGAATAGGCCTTGATGCGATCCGCCCGCCCCTGCAACGCCTCCTCGATCACATAGGTGAGGAATCGCTGCGCCCGGTCCGGTGCGTCGAACGACGGGCTCGACCGGATTCTGGCAAGTTGCTCTCTGATTTCGTTGTTTGTCGGCGGTGCCGAGACATCCGCCGGAGCAGAGTCCGGAAGAGTCAATGTCCACTCTCCTCCGGGCAGGACCGATCGTCTCACACGCCCGTATGTTTCGGTATCTTACGTCAGCGCGCCCGTGCTGCACAATACTATGAGACCGAGGTATTTTCGGTACGATCCCGGAGGTGAACCATGAAGAAGAGCTCTGGTTTCGACCCGGGTGGGTCTGCAGGGTTGGCGTCGGCGCTCCGGCGCTTTCCGACGCAATCGGCTGAGATCCAAAACCTGATCGGCCGAAACGAGACGTTCCGCGGCCTGTGCGACGATCTTGCGGCCGCCGAGCAGGCCCTTCTTTCCGTCGATCAGTTGCCCGATGCGGTTCGCGAGTCCCGCCGCATCGAGTTCGAGAACCTCGTGGACAGTCTGGCAGGCGAACTCGAGCACGCCTTGAGCCAGATCAAAGTCGTGTCGCTTTGGAGGCGGCATTAAACCTGGACCAGTCCCAGACGACAGGCAGTATTCCATGTCGAACAAGCGTGGACGAGCGGCACAGACCCACGGCCAGAGCTTCTGGTCGCCGGCGGTGCCGGTTGCCTTCTCGGAACTGAGCGAGGCCCTGCAAGGCGAGCTCTCGAACTGCGAGGGGCCCGGCTATCAGGCGTTCGCAACGGTCGTCGATGATCCGCCGATCGAGCCGAACGGCTGGTTCGAGGTCGCCTTCGACGGTTCGGGGCAAAGGGCCTGCGTGGTCTATGCCGACCGGATCCGGGGCGAAAGTGGTGGGTCGAAGCTCGCCACGACGGCTGCTCGCTGGTTTTCCGCCCGCGATCCACTGGACGCATCCGAGGCGATGTTTCGGGCAAGCTGACGACTGAGCCGGCCAAGCCACGTTCCGGGCGGTCTTTCTGTCGACCTCGCGGCGGAGAATTCAGGCGAGATCGACCGCACCCAAGCGCAACCTTATAACCCGCCGGCCGGCCGGCGCCGGATCATCGTACCACCCGCAGGCGGGGCTTTGGCGGTTCGTTCGTATCGACGCTCTCGGCCCGCGGCAGGGTAATCACCCGCCAGCCCAGCAGGGTGAAGGCGATCGTCACCAGTGGATTGAGCAGATTGAAGAAGCAGAAGCCGGCATAGGCCAGCGTGCCGACGCCCAGGGCGGAGGACATGTAGGCCCCGCAACTGTTCCAGGGCACCAGCGGCGACGTCACCGTCGCCGTGTCGCCGATGACCCGCGACAGCATCGCGGGGGCCAGTCCGCGCTCTGCGAAGGCGCTCTGGAACAGGCGCCCTGGGAGCGCGATCGAGATGTACTGATCCGATGTGACCACGTTCGAAAGCACGGCCGTGCCCGCCACCGCTGCTACGAGGCCGGTGTTTGAACGTGTCCGTGCCACGAGCGGGCCGATCAGCCGGTCAAGCAACCCCGCATGCTCGACGACTGCCCCAAACGCCAGCGCGGTTATGATGAGCCAGACAGTGTTCATCATGCTCGCCATTCCGCCGCGGCTGAGGATCGCGTCGATGGCCTTTTCACCGGTCGCCCCGGTATGGCCCGTGGCAAGAGCGGCCCAGCAGCCCTTCAGCAGCGCCAGCGCCGTGGGAAGCTGCGGCGCATTGGCGAAGGCAACCACCCGCGCCGGATCCAGGATGACCGCCAGAACGGCTCCGGCCAGGGCTCCGGAAAAGATCGCGACGAACGGCGCGACGCGCAGCACCGACAACAGGAAGACGAGGATCAGCGGCAGGAAGGCCCAAAGCGAAATCCTGACCTTGGCCTCGATCGCCCAGAGAATGGAGGTGGCATCAAAATTGCCGGGCCTGCCGAGCAAGGCGAAGAGCGCCACCGCAAGGGCAAGCGCCGGAACCGAGGTCCACAGGGACTCCCGGATATGCGCGTAGACGTCCGATCCGGCCGTGGCGGCGGCGAGATTGACGGTATCGGACAGCGGCGATGCCTTGTCGCCGAAATACGCTCCCGAGATGACCGCGCCGGCTGCGATCGCGGGCGACAGACCCATCTGCGCGGCTACCCCCATCAGGCCGATGCCGATCGTTCCGGCAACCGTCCACGAACTGCCGATGCCGAAGGCGACCACCGCGCAGACGAGGGCCGTAGTGGCGTAAAAGTAGGTCGGGCTCAGCAGCTTCAGGCCGTAGTAGACCATCGCCATGATCGTCCCGCTCAAGGCCCAGGTGCCGATCAGCGCCCCGACCGCTAGCAGGATCATGATCGCCGGCAGGCCGGTTGCGATCCCTTGCACGACCGCATCACGGATGCCGGACCACGGCATGCCGTTCTTGTAGGCGATGCCTGCGGCGATCAGCGCCGAGAAGGCAAGCGCCACCTGGTTCGGCCCCTGCGCCGCCGTGTCGCCGAACAGCAGGTACGAAAGCGCCAGAAGAACGATCAGCGCGAAACAGGGAACGGCCGCATCCAGCACCGACGGCGTCTTGACGCTGCCGGACGCCCTGAGTTCACCGCTATCGACCATGACGGCTCCCCACAACCGCAACTGCCACACGCTCAGGCATCGAAGCGGGTCACGTGCTTCACGCGATCCCGAGTCAGGCCCTTAGATGTGCGCATGTCCTATTCCGGATCTGCCGAACGTTTCGGCAGACCCGGACCCATATTTCAGTGCCACGTCATCTCTTCGAAGGCCGCATTGACGATCGTTCCGCGGTCCCCCTGGACAATTGCGGCTATATCGGCCAGGGCGCCGATCGCCGCCGACTTGCCGGTCTTGCTGGCGAAGCGGCACGCCGCCTCGACCTTCGGCCCCATGGATCCGGCCGGAAAGCTGTGACCGCCGATCGATGCCGGGTTGGCGCGATGGATGGCCTTCTGCTCCGGCTTGCCCCAGTCGGTGAAGACGGCCTGGGCGTCGGTCGCCATGATGAACAGGTCCGCATCGAGCTCCCGCGCCAGCAGTTCCGAGCAGAAGTCCTTGTCGATCACCGCCTCGACGCCCACGAGCAAGCGCTCCTTGCCTTTCTCGTACAGGGTCGGGATACCCCCGCCGCCGGCACAGATCACGATCGTCCCCTTCTCGAGCAGCCACTTCACCGGCCGGATCTCGAAGATCCGCTTCGGCATCGGCGATGGCACGACGCGGCGCCACTTGTCTCCGTCCTGCTTGAAAATCCACTGCTTCTCGGCCGCCAGCCGGTCGGCGTCGGGTTTGGCGTAGACGGGGCCGACGAACTTGGTCGGATTGGCGAAGCCGGGATCGTCGCCGTCGACTTCGACCATGGTCAGCAGCGTGGCGAAGGGTACTTCGAAGGGCAGGAGGTTGCCGAGTTCCTGCTCGAGCATGTAGCCGATCATTCCCTCCGTCTCGGCGCCGAGCACGTCGAGCGGGTAGGCTTCGTCCGGCTTGTAGGCGGCGCCCTGCAGCGCCAGCAGGCCGACCTGGGGCCCGTTGCCATGGGTGATCACCACCTGATGTTCCTTGGTGATGGGAGCGATCGCCATGGCGGCATCGCGGATATTGCGGCGCTGCGTCTCTGCGGTCATCGGTTCGCCGCGCTTCAGGAGCGCATTCCCGCCCAAAGCAATCACAATGCGCATGGTCAGTCTCCCAGTGTCGCGACGAGCAGCGCCTTGATCGTGTGCAGGCGGTTTTCGGCCTGCTCGAAGGCAATATTGGCCTCCGACTCGAACACCTCGTTCGTGACCTCCAGCCCGTCCGACATGCCGTAGTCCGCAGCGATCTGCTTGCCGACCACGGTTTCGGTGTCGTGGAATGCGGGCAGGCAATGCATGAATTTCACTTGGGCGTTGCCGCTCGCCTTCATCAGCGCCGCGTTGACCTGGTAGGGCGTCAACAGATTGATGCGCTCCTTCCAGACCTCCTTAGGCTCGCCCATCGAAACCCAGACATCGGTGTGGATGAAATCGACGCCCTTGACGGCCTCGGCCGGGTCCTCGGTGACCATCACGCGGGCGCCGGACTTTTCAGCCAGGCCCTCGGCAATCTTGCGATATTCGTCGGCCGGCCAGAGCGACTTCGGCCCGCAGATCCGGACATCCATGCCCATCAGGCAGCCGACGATCAGCAGCGAGTGCCCCATGTTGGAACGGGTGTCGCCGACATAGGCGTACTTGATGTCGGCGATCGGCTTGTCGCTGAACTCGCGCATCGTCATCACGTCGGCCAGCATCTGCGTGGGATGGTATTCGTCGGTCAGGCCGTTGTAGACGGGAACGCCGGCGTACTTGGCGAGCGTCTCGACGCCTGCCTGTGCCGAACCGCGATACTCGATGGCGTCATACATGCGACCAAGCACCCGGGCGGTGTCCTTGAAGGATTCCTTGTGGCCGATCTGCGAGCCCGCCGGATCCAGGTAGGTCACGTTGGCGCCCTGGTCGGAGCAGGCGACCTCGAAGGCGCAGCGCGTGCGGGTCGAGGTCTTTTCGAAGATCAGGCAGATCTCCTTGCCCTCCAGATGCTTCTGTTCCGTGCGCGCATACTTGGCCCGCTTCAGGTCGCGGGCGAGATCGAGAAGGAAGCGGAACTCGCGCGGCGTGTAGTCCTGCACCGTGAGAAGCGAGCGGTTGCGAAGATTGAGGCTCATGATGCTGCTCCAAACCTTTGAACGTTGGGGTCGCCGTCTTCAGGCGGGTTCGCGCCAGATCGGGCAGGTCATGCAGTGCCCGCCGCCGCGGCCGCGGCCGAGTTCGGAGCCGCGGATGGTGATCACCTCGACGCCCGCCTTGCGAAGAAGCGTGTTGGTGTAGGTGTTGCGGTCGTAGGCGACGACCACGCCAGGCTCGATCGCCACGACATTGTTGCCGTCGTCCCATTGCTCGCGCTCCGCCTCGTAGGCGTTGCCGCCGGTGGCGACGGTCCGCAGCTTCTGAACGCCGAGCGCTTCGGCAACGACCTCCAGCATGTGCTTTGATTCGGGGCGGACCTCGAACGCGCCGTCATCCGACACCGGATGGACGCTGTAGCAGCGGATCTGGTCGACGACGTCGGCGAACAGGGTGACAACATCGCGGTCGCAGAAACTGAACACCGTATCGAGATGCATTGCTGCGCGGCTCTTCGGCATCAGGCAGGCAATCACGCGCGTGGCCGCCTTGGCCTTGAAAAGCGCCTGCGCCACCTGGCCGACCGCCTGATAGGTGGTGCGTTCGCCCATCCCGACCAGCACGACGCCGTTGCCGATCGGCATGACGTCACCGCCTTCCATCGTCGCATTGGCGAACTGTTCGTCGGAATCGCCCCACCATATGCGGAAATCGCCACCCTTGAAGTCCGGGTGGAACTTGTAGACCGCCCGCTGGACGAGGGTTTCGGCGCGGCGCGCCGGCCAGAACATCGGATTGCAGGTCACGCCGCCGTAGATCCAGCAGGAAGGGTCACGCTGGAACAGCGTGTTGGGAATCGGCGGAATGACGAACTCGGGCGCGCCGAGCGCCTCCAGCATCAATCCCTTGCCACGCATTTCCGGCAGATCGGAAACCGCAATCCCGCCGATCAGGAAGGCGGCGAGGTTCTGGGCCGGCATTTCGTCCAGCCATGGCCGCATTGCCTCGGCGATCTGGATGCCGAGGACATTGGGCACGATACGGCGGTCGAGGACAAAGCGGCGCGCCTCGGCGTCGGCCAGCGTCTCGGCAAGCAGATCATGGAGCTCGAGCACCTCGACGCCGCGCTCCTGCATCTTCAGCACGAAATCGTAGTGATCCTTCTGAGCCTCGTGAACCCAGATCACGTCGTCGAACAGAAGGTCGTGGCAATTGCCCGGCGTCAACCTCTGATGGGCCAGGGACGGCCTGCAGACCATCACCGTTCTCAGTTTGCCGACTTCCGAATGGACCCCGAAACTGCGCATTGTCGAACCTCCACGGCAGCAAACATGCAAATCGGGCGGTGGCGCCTAAAGCGGAGTGATCGTCCCCGTCCACATGAGATAGACGGCGAGCACGGCCAGCAGGCCGATACCCGCCGCAATGAAAAGTTCCTTGCCGACGAAGGCCGGCTCGCCGTGTTCCCTCCGAGCCCACGCGTAGACCAGGATGCCGGGGGCAAAGAGCACCGAGCACATCAGCAGGTAGCTGAGCCCCGCGGCATAGACCAGCCAGAGGCCGTAGAGGGTGGCGATCAGGCCGATCCAGAGATCACGCCGACGCACCCGGTCGTCTGCGCCGCCGTAGGTTTCGCCGGAAAGCGCCAGCTTGAACGCGTAGGCCCCGGAGAACACGTAAGGCGGCAGGATCGCGACCGACGCGATGAAATAGAAGAACTGGTAGGCGCTCTTTGAGAAGAAGCTGAGCACCAGGAACACCTGAATGAGGATGTTCGTCGCCCAGAGCGCGTTGACCGGCGAGCCATTCGGGTTCTCCGCCGCGAACCACTTGGGAAAGGTCCCGTCCCGCCCGCAAGTGAACGGGATCTCCGCGCAAAGCAGGGTCCAGGACAAGAACGCGCCGCCGACCGAGATCATCAGTCCCAGGTTAACCAGCGAGGCGCCCCACCGTCCGACCAGGGGTTCCAGCACGCCCGCCATCGAAGGCACCTTCAGCCCGGCGAGTTCCGGCTGGCTGAGGATGCCGGTCGACAGGAGCGACACCAGGACATAGATGCCGAGCGCGCCGAGGAAGCCGATGACGGTGGCGCGGCCCACATCCGACCGCCGCGCCGCACGGGCCGAGTAGACGCTCGCCCCCTCGATGCCGATGAACACCCACAGCGTGACCAGCATGGTGCTCTTGACTTGATCGAGGATGCTGCCGAGCCCGGGGCCTCCTTCACCCGTCGCACTACGTCCCCAATCGAAGGTGAACCTGTTCCAATTGAAGGCGATGATCGCAATCACGATGAACAGGAACAGCGGAACCAGCTTGGCGATGGTGGTGACGATGTTGACGAACGCGGCCTGCTTGATTCCCTTCAGGACAAGGGCGTGAATCAGCCACAGACAGAGCGAGGCACCCACGATCGAGGGGAGGTTGTTCCCGTCACCGAAGGCAGGCACGAAGAAAGAAAGCGCAGAGAAGATGGCGACGGCGTAGGCGACATTGCCGAGAAAGGCGCTCAACCAGTAACCCCAGGCGCTGTTGAAGCCGATGAAGGGACCGAAGCCCGCCTTGGCATAGGCATAGGGGCCGGCGTTCAGGTCGGGCTTGCGGTTGGCCAGCGACTGGTACACCAGGGCCAGCATCAGCATGCCGAGGCCGGTGATCGTCCAGCCGATAAGGATGGCGCCCGCAGAGGCAGCGCGCGACATGTCAGACGGCAGGTTGAAGACGCCGCCACCGATCATCGAGCCGACAACGAGGGCCGTCAGCGGCAACAAGCTGAGCTTGTCGGAGGGTTCCTCCGCCACAAAGACATGCTCTTGTGCGATAGCCATTGGCGTTCCGATCGAGCCTGTGTCCCATCCAATCACCACTTTGCAACGCCTTTGGCCCTGGCGGACGTAACTTACCGGATGCTACGCGGAAAGGCTGTTTCCGCATTGGCGGCTGCGTGGCCGATCGCCCGCGTTGCCGGCGAAGCAGGGGCAAACCAGAATGATCGACGCCACTGCCGAACGCGTAAGACCTTGCAGGCGCAAGGGATTGCCGGGAAGTCATGTGGCGTTGAGCTGCACTTTCCCGCACCCTCGCCGTCCATCATCCGCACGGCATTTCAGCGTGGCAGATCACGTTTCAGTGTGGCGCATGCAGCAGACGAAAATCCCGTCCGGAGAAAAATCTTGATGCGCACTAGTCCCCGGTACTGCTGATTTATTGAAAGCGACCCTGCAGGCGTGGCATTATCAAGGCGCATCGATGCACCGCATTGGCGTTTGCTCCTCAGACGATCGAAACCGATCTGGAGGTGTGCCATGTCCTTCCAGGATCGCACCGAGGCCGGCAGGATGCTCGGCCAAGCGCTTCAGGAATACTCCGGTGCCGCGGTTATCGTATATGCTCTGCCGCGAGGGGGGCTGCCGGTTGCAGTAGAGATCGCGAAGGCGCTGCAGGCGCCTCTCGACCTTGCACTTGTGCGCAAGGTCGGCATTCCCTCCTATCCCGAATTGGCGATGGGCGCGGTCATCGATGGACAGACGCCGGCCATCGTCCGCAATGAGGAGGTGATCCGCGCCACTGGAATCACCGAGCCCCTGTTTCAGAAATGCTGCCAGCGCGAGCTGGAGGAAATCCGCCGGCGCCGGCGCCTCTATCTCGGAGACCGGGCTGACCGGGATCTCGCCGGAAAGACGGTCATCATTGTCGATGACGGCCTGGCGACCGGCGCGACTGCCCGCGCCGCAGTCGCCGGCCTGCGCAAGCGGCATCCCCGGAAGATCGTGCTCGCGGTCCCGGTTGCAAGCGTCGAAGCGCTGGACACATTGCGCAAGGAGGCCGACGCTGTCGTTTGCCTCGAGGTGCCTGCGGACTTCCGTGCCGTCGGACAGTATTATCGGCAATTCCCTCAGCTTTCCGACGAGAATGTGCTGGATGCCCTTGAAGAGGTGAAGGCCCTGAACGGCCCAGGTCCTGAAGCACCGCAACGAGACTGAACCTGCGGAGGCGCCCATGCCTTTCACCATCACCTCGCCCGCCTTTGAAAACGGCGGAACCATTCCCAGGCTCTACACGTGCGAAGGCCAGGATATTTCTCCGCCCCTTGCGTGGGCGGATGTCCCGGCGGGAACAAAGAGCCTTGCCCTGATCGTCGATGACCCGGATGCGCCTGATCCGGCGCATCCGAAGACGACATGGGTGCACTGGGTCGTCTTCAACCTGCCCGCCGACCTGCCAGGCCTGCCGGAGGCAACCACTCACCTGCCATCAGGGGCCGAGGCAGGCAGGAACGGGTGGGATCGCAAGGCGTACGGCGGTCCTTGTCCTCCGATCGGGACGCATCGCTACTTCTTCAAGCTCTATGCGCTGAATGAACGGCTCAAGGTGTCGCCGGCGGCCGGCAAGGACCAGATCGTAGCGACGATGCACAACCATATCATCGCCAATACGGAGCTCGTTGGTACGTATCGCAAGGCGGGGAAGTGACATGGCCAGTCTGACAGGACCGGTGTCGCAACGGGCGCCAATGAAAAGCGTTAATTGGGGTCAGGGCACCAGTACCGCCGCGCCGCTGATCCGGCCTGCCCTCAGTTCCGCGAGCGCCTCGTTGGCCTGATCGAGCGGAAATGTCGTCGTCCGTGTCCGGACGCCCGCCCGCCGCGCGACCGGAAAGAACTCCTCGGCATCCTTGCGGGTCAGGTTGGCGACCGAGACGAGCTCCCGCTCTTCCCAGAGGATCGAATAGGGCATGGCCGGGATGTCGCTCATGTGAATGCCGCCGCATACCACGCGCCCGCCCTTGCGAACGACACGCAGCGCAACCGGCACAAGGCCGCCCACCGGCGCGAAGATGATCGCCGCGTCGAGGGGTTGCGGCGGCGTTTCGTCCGATCCGCCCGCCCAGACCGCCCCCAGTTCCTTGGCGAAGCGTTGCGCGTCCACATCGCCTGGCCGCGTAAAGGCAAAAGTCTCCCGGCCCTGCGAGCTGCAGACCTGGGCGATGATGTGGGCGGCAGCGCCAAAGCCGTAGATGCCGATGCGCCGCGCCTCCCCGGCCCTCTTCAGCGAACGCCAGCCTATCAGGCCGGCGCAGAGCAGCGGCGCCAACGCGACCGGATCGGCCCGCGGGTCGAGATCAAAGGCAAAGCCGGCATCCGCCACCACGTGCGTCGCGAACCCGCCATCCCGGGTGTAGCCCGTAAACAGTGGTGCATCGCAAAGGTTCTCGGCGCCGGAACGGCAGTAGGCGCAGCGCCCGCAGGTATGCCCCAACCACGGCACGCCGACGCGACAGCCAAGCCGCGCCACGCCCACCCCCGCTCCGACGCCATCGACGATGCCGACGATCTCATGGCCCGGCACCAGGGGCAGCTTGGGCTGGTCGAGGTCGCCGTCCACCACGTGCAGGTCCGTGCGGCAGACCGCACAGGCTTCGACGCGCATCCGCATCTCGCCCGCCGCGGGCTGCGGGTCCGGCCGCTCCTCTTCTACCAGGGGCGTTCGGACCTTTCGAAGAACCATCGCCCTCATTGTAGCCTCGATTCAAATCCCGCCGACGCAACACTCACTGCAGGATCAATGGCAGACAAGCATCGGAACGGATGGCGGTTGTTTCAGCATCTCCCTGGTCACGCCGCCAAAGATCCATTCACGCAGCCGCGAATGGCCATAGGCGCCCATGACGATCATGCCGGCCGCAACATCCATGGCGTGCTGCTTCAATACCGCGGCAACCGGCCGCTGGCCGCTGGACAGCAGGTCCACGGTGACGTTGATACCGTGCCTGGCAAGAAAGCTGGCAATGTCCGCGCCGGGTTCTTCTCCATTGGCACCTTCTGATGCATCGGGATCGACGAGGGTGACACGCACTTCTCTGGCGGCCTTCATCAGATCGATCGCGTGTCTGGCGGCGCGCGAGGCTTCCAGGCTGGAGTTCCATGCCAGGACGATCACCTCGGGATCGACACGGACCGGCATGTCGGACGGAGCGAGAAGAACCGGCGCCGGCGAGCGGAATAGACCACCCTCCAGCACGCTGGTCCGCACCCTGCGCTCGTCCGGCAGGCCGGCGCCGACAAGCAGAAGGTCGGCATATTGCGCATGAGCGCCGACCTCGCCGTCGGCCAATGCGAGCTCGCAATATGTCGAGGTCACGTCATGGGAAACCTCGGATGCGCCGAGGACGGATGATACGTGCGCCACTCTCTCCGACAGGGCCTTCATGTCGAGCTGGCGCTCCTCGTTCCATGCTTCGGACACCACGGCAGCGTATTCGCCGATCGGAGGCGGCGCTGCGGTGGCCATCACCAGCACCGACAGATGGGCCCCGGTGGAATTGCAGAGGGCGATGGCAGCCTTCAGGTCCGCGTCGCCTTCACCCGGCGCAGTCACATACAGAACGGTCTTCCAGCTCATCGCGATGTTCCCTCCATTGTGCCGCCTTCATCTGCGGGAGGCGGCGTGTCCCTGAAACATGTCTCAACTGCGGCGTTCAGCGCTGATCTCGACATCCTCCTGGATCAGTTCCTCAAAAGCCGGTCGACCATCGAACGCGGATCTTTGACAATCCGGAGCCCCACCGATCTCGGAGCCGCGCCAGTTCTCACAGTATATCCTGCGCACCATGCTTGGAAAAAGATTGGTGTATTCTAGCCCATGTGGGCATCCCATCCTTGATGCGCATCAATGCCGCCGCGCCCGGCTTACGCCACCATTCATCGCATCCGCGGCCTTCCGATCTGCGACCCTGAGCAACGCCAACCGGAACTTGGCCGAGGCGACCTGCAGCGGGCAAAAGCAAGCACCGCGGCCCCGTTTGACAAAGATAATCCCCCCGCGTGCCCGCCGGCCAGGTTCAGCTCAGGCGCGCCATAGCTGGCGCATCGGCGACCGGGGGACGGATGCTTCATCCGAGGCGCCGCATGAAACGGTCCGCCGAGCCGTCTGACATTTGCAGATCGCGTTTGCCGCATCGAATCCGCGAAAAATGGAGGAAGCAATGTCGTTCAAGACCATTCTCACCGTCATGGGCGCCTCGCAAAGCGATCGGGATCTGAGGACTGCCACGGAGATGTGCAGCGAGGTCGGCGCTCATCTCAGCATCTTCATCGTTGCGATGGCACCCACCCCCACCGGGCGCTACGAGACCTTGGCACCGGCCTGGCTTGAGCATCGGGACCGGTGCATCGAGGATCTCGCCACACTAGTCGCACAGGTCGCGACCCAGCTCGCTTCTACCGGACTATCCTTTGACGTTGAGAGTATCTTTTCGGAGCTGGCGGGGGTGGCCTACGATATCGGCGAGCGCGCCCTTTACGCCGACCTGGTGCTGATCGGTCCGGCTACATACGAGGATGACGACCTGAAGCGTCAGATCGTTCTCGGGGGGCTGTTCCAATCCAGGCGGCCGCTCCTCCTCTGTGCGCCGGGCAGGGCAGCGACCTTGAAACCGAAGACCGTTCTGCTTGCCTGGGATTCTCGACCGCAGGCGGCCGCTGCCGTCCGCGACGCGTTGGAGATCATGAAAGGAGCGAGCGCTGTTCATGTCACCATGATCGACCCCGTCTCCACGCCGAGAGCCAGCGGGGAAGAGCCGGGCGCAGATGTTGCCGTCTACCTGGCACGCCACGGTATCGAGGTTACGCTTGACGTTCTGCCGAGTACCGGCCGACCTGTCGCCGCGGTGCTCCAGAAACACGCCCTGGAAATCGGCGCCGACCTGATCGTCATGGGTGCTTACGGGCATTCGAGACTGCGAGAATTCGTCTTTGGCGGCGCCACGCGCACGATGCTGGACGAAACCAAGGTCCCGGTTCTGATGGCCCATTGAACGGGTCGTCCGGCAAAGGCGCGAATGCGGCGATCAAGTAGTACTCGCCCCCGGCTGCACAGAAGCTTTGAAGCAGGCGCGGTTCCGATCGCTCATCAACCGCGCCAACCTTTTTTGTGGCGACGGAGGGAATCGAAGCGGAAGTCCTCGACGGCCGCGCGTAGCATCAGCAATTCGCCTATCGTCTCCCGATTCATCAGGCCGACCAGCCGCTTGTTGCGGTCGACCACGGCTGCGGCCGGCGCGCCTGCGGCTTGCATGATGCGGAGACTTTCGTCGATCGGCGTATCTCCCGCAATGAGGGGAATGTCAGTCCGCATCACGCCACGGACGGACGTTTGCGGCCCGCTCTCCTTCATCGCGCCGATGATGCCGTCGCGGGTCAGCAGGCCCTCGATTACCCCATCCGGGCCGACAACCGGAAACTCGTTTTGGCTGGTCGCGAGCAGGAGTGCGACCGCCTCGTCGATGCTCGCCGAACCGCCGAGCACGGAGAATTCGGTCAACATGACGTCGCCAACTGCCACCTGTTTGGAGATTGCCTGCAAATCGCTGCCTTGCGCCTCTGCCTGTGCCGCGAGGAAGACGAAAACCGCGATCAGGATGAGGAGCGGATTGTAGAACAGGCCGGCGATGCCCATCGCCAAGGCGACCCCCTGCCCGATCCTTGCCGCAACCTTCGTGGCATGCGCCCAGGACCAGTGCATGGCCAGCAACGCCCGCAGCACACGGCCGCCATCCATCGGGAAAGCCGGTATCAGGTTGAACAGGACGAGAAAAATGTTCACGCCGGCCAGTCGGACCATGAAGTCGAGGCCGGGGTCCTGCGGCGTCGTCAGCTGCTCCCAGCCGACGACGCCGCCGATAGCTGTGACGAGCAGAGCCGCGATCACCACATTGACGAGCGGGCCGGCAACCGCGATCAGCAACTCCTCGAGCGGTTTGCTCGGGTTGCGCTCCAGCCGCGCCACGCCGCCAATCGGCAGGAGGATGATATCGGGCGTCCTGATACCAAATCGGCGCGCGGCGGCAATGTGCCCGAACTCATGCAGAACGACACATCCGAACACGCAGATGATAAAGGCGATGCCCTCCCAGGCGGCCGGCGCCCCGCCGATCCGATAATGCATGAACCAGATCCAGATCAGCAGCAGCACGAACGTCATATGTAAACGGATGGCGGTTCCGGCGACGGTTCCAAGCTTGACGGACCATTCCATTGCTTCTCACCTTGCAGCCCCGGCGCCACCGGCGAAGATCATTCTTGCCGGATGAAGACCGACCGTAGCTCAAGTGTGGCTTGACCTCTGCCTTACGTCAAACCGGCAATCTGCACCGGCCCGGAAAACGGCCGCGCAGTCCGCCCGGATGCTCGTTGTCAAACATTGAAACTGAGCAACTGGTGAGCAAGACCGACCAAGGTCCCGGATGGCGATCGGAAAAACCTTTCTGCCTTGATCCTCGCCCGGAGGGTGTCGCCATCGCCGGGCGGCAGCCCCTTCACCCGAGCCGGTCGAATGAATGCGACCGGGCCGGGCGTGGGCAGGTTCAGGGTGACATCTCCAAGTACTTCACTTACGTTCATTTCTCCAGGTCTTGAGCCATCGCGAGGTGGTGCTGCAGGGTCGGGAGCGTGTTTGCAGCCCAAGCTTTCAGATCCTGATTGTCGCCGCCGTCGGCATAGCGCTTGAAGAGATCGACGGCATCCTTGTGTGCCTTGACCTGGTCGTCCTGATATCGCTTCACGAAATCCGACCTTTGGAGTTGCTTCAGGTTGTCCAGCTTGCTCTTCTGATCGTCGGACATGGCCGACGCGGGGGTAGCCTTAACTTTGCCGTCTTTGATGAGTTGCTGCAGTTCCGTCGTGGTTTTCTGATGGTCCTGCACCATTTCCTGTGCGAAATCCTTGGTTGCGCCATCGGCTCGCTCCAGCGCGAGATTGCTCGATGCGATCTCGAACATATCGCTCATGGAAGCCTCGTTCACGAAGTCTTGCGTGCTTGGCGCCACTCCCAGCAAAGAGTTCACACCGGTTTTCTCGGTGGCAGATTGCGCCAATGCGGATGTTGCCGCCATCATGACGGCGACCGCCAAACCTATCTGTCGCATCGCTCTCTCCTTTGAAAACCCGTCGAACAAAGGAGCCCAGAGCTTGTTCCCGCCGCGCTCGAAGGCAAGCCGGTTGGGCCGGTCCGCTTCGGGGGCATGATCGGGAAGAACGACATGCCTCCGGACGCTGATGTAACTCTGCGGTCTCGGAACTTAATCTGCGCAACAATGTTAATGTAGCTGTTCATCCCGCCGTCGCAGGAGGAGGGCATGACCGAGAAGCCGCGCGCTGAGCCGAGGATCGGCTTCGATAGTGGCCCCGCCGGAGGGTGGGGGTCGGCGAAGTCGGTCACCGGGATTGTCCTTCGCGAACATATACCGCTATCCGGTCCCTCGCTGCTGCTCCAGCAGAACAAGCCCGACGGCTACATGTGTGTGAGCTGTGCCTGGGCGAAGCCCGCCAAAACCCATCCCCTGGAATTCTGCGAGAGCGGCGCCAAGGCGACGGCCTGGGAGATCACCAACCGTCGCACGGACGAGGCCTTCTTTGCCGCACACACGTTGCGCGAACTGGAGGGATGGCTGGATCACAATCTTGAGGAACAGGGCCGCCTGACCCGGCCGATGCGCTGGGATCCCGCTTCCGACAAGTACGTGCCGGTCACCTGGGAAACGGCCTTCGAAGAGATCGGCCGAGAGCTGCGGCAGCTGGATCCCGCGACCGTCGAATTCTACACATCCGGCCGCGCCTCCCTCGAGGCCGCCTACATGTACCAGCTGTTCGCGCGCATTTACGGCAGCAACAACCTGCCGGATTCTTCCAACATGTGCCACGAAAGCTCGTCCGTCGGCCTGCCGGAGAGCATCGGTGCGACGGTCGGCACCGCAGTCCTCTCCGACTTCGAAAACTGCGATTGCATCTTCTATATCGCCCAGAACGTCGCGACATCCTCGCCGAGGATGCTGCATGATCTACAGGACGCAGTCGATCGGGGCGTGAAGATCGTTACCTTCAATCTGCTGCGCGAGCCGGGGCTGGAGCGTTTCGTCAATCCGCAGGCGCCGGGCCAGATGCTGACCGGCAAGGAGACGCCGATCTCCAGCGAATACTACCAGGTCAGGAACGGCGGAGACGTGGCCGCGCTGTTCGGCGTCTGCAAGGCCCTGATCGAGGCCGACGACGCGAAGAGTGCAGTTCACGCTACAAACGTGTCGGGCTCCGACGCGGAGCCGAAGGACGAAAGTGCCGCTGCCGTCGCCTTCGCGGCCTCCATGGCCGCAGCCGACAAGAAACACGTCCTCGACCACGATTTCATTGCCGAGCACACGGCGGGCTTCGAAGAGTTCGCCGCTGCAGCGCGGGCTCATACCTGGGACGAGCTGGAGCGGGTTTCTGGCCTGACGCGGCGGCAGATGACGCAGGCCGCCCGCACCTATGCGGCGTCGGACGCGGTGCTGCTGATCTACGGCATGGGACTGACGCAGCACGTCATGGGCGTCCAGAATGTCCAGATGGTGGCCAACCTGGCGCTGCTGCGTGGCAATATCGGCAAGCCGGGCGCCAACATCTGCGCCGTCCGCGGCCACTCCAACGTGCAGGGCCAGAGAACGGTCGGCATCACCGAAAAGGCGTCCCTCGTGCCGCTCGACAAGCTGGCCGAGCTCTATCAATTCGAACCGCCCCGCTGGGAGGGCCATTCGACGGTCGATGCGTGCGAGGCGATCCTGAAGGGCGAAACACGCGGCTTCGTCAGCCTCGGCGGCAATTTCGTGCGGGCAATCCCCGACACGGAGGCGATGGAGGCTGCCTGGCAGACACTTCGCCTGACCGTGCAGATCGCAACGAAGCTCAACCGCAGCCACCTGATCCATGGCGAGGTAGCCTACCTGCTCCCCTGCCTTGGCCGGCTGGAAATCGACCAGCAGGCGACCGGACCGCAAGCGGTTTCCATCGAGAGTTCGGTGGCGCATTTCCACGGATCGCGGGGCCGTGCCGCCCCCGCCAGCCCTCATCTTCTCTCCGAGCCGGCGATCATCGCCGGAATGGCAAAGGCCACGCTGACCCGTGGCGCCGTGCCATGGGACCAGTGGGTGGCCGATTACTCTCGGATAAGGGATGCCATCGAGCGTACCTATCCGGAAACCTTGAAGGCGTTCAACGAACGGCTTTTCCAGCCGGGTGGTATCCCGCGGCCTGTGCCGGCGCGGGAGCGGAAGTGGGTCACCTCCAACAAGAAGGCCAATTTCATCACGCCGCCGCGGCTGTTTCCGGACTTCGGCGAAGGAGCAGTCGCGGATGGTGTGCTCAACCTCGCGACGCTGCGTTCGAACGACCAGTTCAACACGACGATCTATGGTTACACCGACCGCTACCGCGGCGTCGACGGAACGCGCCAGGTGGTCTTCGTCAATGAAGCAGATATTGCGCGGCTCGGTTTTGCACCCGGCGATCTCGTCGACCTGACGACGGCGATCGATCCGCAGACGGAGCGCCAGGTGCGCGGCTTCCGCCTCGTCGCCTACGACATCCCCGAAGGCTGTTGCGCGGCCTATTACCCGGAGGCCAATCCACTGTTTCCGCTCTCTCATCATGACCCGAAGGCCAAGACGCCGTCATACAAGCTCTTGCCGATCCGCTTCAGTCGCTCGCATACTGTACCCATCCAATAGGCGTCGCATCAGAATGGCGGGTAGGCCATGGACAGCGTTGCGCCGGTGAAGATGCTGACCGTGCTCGGTGCGATCTGCCTCGTCGCTATCGCCGCGGTTATCGGCTGGGCAAGAGAGCCCCGGCAATACCGCGCCGATCCCCCGGTCTCTGCTGCACTCGACCAGTTGCGGCTCATGCCGGACGGTATCGGCGGCACGTCGCCCGAGGTCTACTTCGCAATGGGAAAGCCCTACGAGAGCACGGGGTTCGACCTCAGCCAGGGCAAGCGGCTCTATTCGTGGTTCGGCTGCTCGCAATGTCATGGGGACGGGCGGGGCGGCAAAGGTCCGTCCTTCATCGACGGCTGGTGGCTCTATGGCCCTTCCATGGTGTCAATCGTTGCCTCGATCCGCAACGGGCGGCCGCACGGCATGCCTGCCTTCAAGGACAAGATGACGAGCGACCAGATCTGGCAGCTGGCCGGATACGTCAGGTCGATGGGCGCCTATTCCGCCAGCGTGGTGGCGCCGAGCCGCAACGATGACAAGACCAGCCGGCCGGCGGAAAATCGTGCGCCGGCCGCCATATTGTTCGATGAAGGGCCGATCCCGGTCCATCCTAAGCAGGGGCCGTCACCTTGATGAAGGCCGCGGTCGTCATCATCATCGCCGCCTTGCTTGCCGGATGCGGCGGCAACCAGTCCGCGCTCGATCCGCACGGCGCATCGTCTGTGGCGCTGAAGGACCTGATCGTCCTCTTCGCGCTCATCTGTTCCGTCATCTGGCTGCTCGTCACCGGCTTTCTCCTCTGGGCGGTGATGCGCCGCCGGGCGGAGGCGCGCCGCGACCCGGCGGCGGAGCGAAGGATGACTGTGGCGGTCAGGGCATCGATGACAGCCACCGTGGTCATCGTCGCCGGGCTGACGGTGGCAAGCTTCCATACGACCCAGAGCCTGCACAGCGGCGCGGACGCGCCCGTGTTCGTCAGCGTCAAGGGACAGCAGTGGTGGTGGCAGTTCACCTACAGGGACGGAAACCAGGCGCCGCTGTTCCAGACCGCCAACGAGATCCACATTCCGGTTGGCAAGGACGTCCGCCTCGAACTGGAATCGATCGACGTCATCCACTCGCTGTGGATCCCCAGCCTCGCCGGCAAGCTGGACCTGATCCCCGGCCGCAAGAACGTCCTGACGCTGCGGGCCGATCGGCCGGGAACCTATCGCGGCCAATGCGCCGAATTCTGCGGATTGCAGCATGGCCACATGGCCCTCCTGGTGATCGCGCAGGACGACAGCAGTTACCGGCAGTGGGTGGCGGCGCAGGCCGCGCCGGCCGCAGAGCCGTCCGACGCGGAAGCCGCGGCCGGCAAGGCGGTGTTCATGAGCAAGCCTTGCGCAGCCTGCCACACCGTTCGTGGAACGCCGGCCACCGGCTCGTCGGGCCCGGACCTGACGCATGTCGGCGGACGACAGACCATCGGCGCCGGCCTGCTTGAGACGACGCGGGGCTCGCTTGCCGCCTGGATCGCCGATCCCCAGACGTTGAAGCCGGGTAACAACATGCCGCTCGTGCCGCTGACCGGCGAGGAGTTGCGGCAGCTTTCCGCTTACATGGAAGGCTTGCGATGATGCGGGATCGCGACACACAGGAGCCGCTTGACGTCGATCTCGACGATGCCGAACTGGCGGCGAAACTCGAAAAGACCTGGGCTTCCCGCCCCGGCTTCTGGGGGGCGATCGCCACCGTCGATCACAAGGTCATCGCGCGTCGCTACGTTGTCACGGCCTTCGTCTTCCTGATTCTCGGCGGCCTGCTGGCGATGGCGATGCGCCTGCAGCTCTCCCGCCCCGAGGCGTGCTTCATCGGCCCGGACCGCTACAACCAGATCTTCACCATGCACGGCTCGAACATGATGTTTTTGTTCGCGGTGCCGGTCATGGAGGCCATGGCGGTCTATCTCGTGCCGCTGATGGTCGGCACCCGCAACATCGCCTTTCCGCGGCTCAACGCCTTCTCCTACTGGATATTCCTGTTCGGCGGCCTCCTGCTCTGGCTGTCCTTCGCGCTCGACACGGGCCCGGACGTCGGCTGGTTCGCCTACGTTCCGCTGTCCGGCCCGCAGTATGCGCCCGGCAAGCGCGCCGATCTCTGGGCGCAGATGATCACCTTCACCGAGCTCGCGGCACTCGCCGTGGCGGTGGAAATCGTGGTCACGGTGTTCAAGCAGCGGGCGCCGGGCATGTCGCTCGATCGCATTCCGGTACTGGTCTGGGCAATGCTGGTGATGTCCTTTCTCGTCATCATGGCAATGCCGGCGATCATGGTCGCAAGTTCGACGCTGATCCTCGACCGGCTGGTCGGAACCCAGTTCTACAACCCGGCGCTCGGCGGGGACGCGCTGCTCTGGCAGCATCTGTTCTGGTTCTTCGGGCACCCCGAGGTCTACATCATCTTCCTTCCCGCCGTCGGGATGGTGTCGACCATCCTGCCGAGCTTCGTCGGGCGGCCACTCTTCGGTTATCTGCTGCTGGTGATGGCGCTGA
The DNA here is from genome assembly GCF_003046475.1 of Mycoplana dimorpha. Lineage (GTDB taxonomy): Bacteria > Pseudomonadota > Alphaproteobacteria > Rhizobiales > Rhizobiaceae > Mycoplana > Mycoplana dimorpha. The sequence goes on along the minus strand of NZ_PZZZ01000002.1, from coordinate 214,186 downwards.
TCGCCACCGGCGTGCTCTCCTTCGGGCTGTGGGTGCACCACATGTTCGTGGTCGGGCTTCCGCGCGTCGGCGAAAGCTTTTTCACCGCGTCGAGCATGGCCATTGCGGTGCCGGCAGGCGTGCAGATCTTCTGCTGGCTGGCAACCCTTTGGGCCGGGCGGCCGGTCTTCCGCACGCCGCTCCTGTTCGTGCTGGGTTTCATCGTCACCTTCGTCATCGGCGGCCTGACCGGCGTCATGGTGGCCTCGGTTCCCCTCGACAGCCAGGTGCACGACACCTATTTCGTCGTCGCCCACTTCCACTATGTCCTGATTGGGGGCGCCGTGTTCCCGCTGATCGGCGCGGTGTACTTCTGGTTCCCGAAGATGACCGGGCGGATGATGAGCGAACGGCTTGGACGTTGGGCGTTCGGGCTCATCTTCACCGGCTTTCACCTCACCTTCTTTCCGATGCACATCCTCGGGCTCTGGGGCATGCCGCGGCGCGTCTATACCTATCAGCCGGAGCTGCCCTGGGCCGGTCTCAACCTGTTCATCAGCCTGAGCTCCGTTATTCTGGCGGCCGGGTTCCTGGTGTTCTTCATCGACGCGCTGCGCAGCTGGAAAAACGGACTGCCGGCCGGCCCCAATCCGTGGAAGGCATCGACGCTCGAATGGGCGACCTCCTCGCCTCCGCCCGCCTACAACTTCCGCCGCATCCCCGTTGTCGGCAGCCGGGACCCTCTTTGGTCGGAGGCCGCTGACCTGCCGGTCGCGGCGGGGATGCGAACCCATCGTCGCGAACTTCTGGTCACCAGCATGGTTGAAGCCTTGCCACAGGCGAGAGAGTCGTCGCCGAGCGATTCCGTCTGGCCGTTCTGGACGGCGATCGCCACCGCGATCATGCTGATCTGGTCGATCTTCTCGCCCTGGGCGGTCGTATGGGGATCCATCCCCATTGCCGTCGCCCTGATCGGCTGGTTCTGGCCGAAGGGAACACCGGAGGACGAGTCGTGAGGGATAACGTCATACTGGACGTCTCCAAGCTGCCGCTCCACGGCATGGGCATGGTGAGTCCCACATGGTGGGGGACATGCGCGTTCATGCTGATCGAGGGCACCGGCTTCGCGCTGGTGATCGCGGTGTACTTTTATCTGATGAGTCTGGCGCCGCACTGGCCCATCGACGCGCCGCCGCCCGATCTGTGGGCGGGAACGTGGGTAACGGCCATCCTCCTCGCCAGCGTCGTCCCGAATATCCTCATCTCGCGGTGGGCCGAGCGGAGGCAGTTGCGGCGCGTGCAGGTCGGCCTGATCGTGATGACGCTCTTCGGGATCGCGCCGCTGGTCTTCCGCATCTTCGAGTTCCCGGCGCTTCACCTGACCTGGGACCACAACGGCTACGGATCGATCGTTTGGACCATGCTCGGCCTGCATACGACCCACATCCTGACCGACGTCGTCGATACGATCGTCCTGGCGGTACTGATGTTCTCACGCCATGCGGACAATACCCGCCGCTACGGCGACGTGCAGGACAATGCGATGTACTGGAATTTCGTCGTCGTCACCTGGTTGCCGCTCTACGCCTGCATCTACTGGGTCCCGCGCCTATGAACTTTGCGCTTGCACGATATGCGGGGCTGTATGTGCCCCCGGCAGCCTGGGCGATCAACACGCAGCTCGGCCAGATCCTGCCATATGGCGATTGCAGCGCGGGAGCAGGCTGGACCGCGGTTGCAGCTTTCACTGCGGCAGCGTTCGCGGCGGCCGGCGCATTGTTGTCGCGACGGGGTGCTGTGGTGACCGCGTCACGCACCGCGTTGTTCCTGAGCCGGATGTCTTTCCTGCTCGGCCTGTGCTTCGCGTTCGCACTCCTCATGCAGGGGGCAGCCACCGTGCTGATAAGTCCATGCCTGTATTGATCGCCATCTGCCTGCTGATCCTTGAGGCGCCCGCTGCGGCAGCGCACGGCAACGAAGGCCACGATGCCCTTCGATGGACATTCGATCCCTGGATCCTCGCTCCGCTCGTCACGATCGCCGTTTTCCATGCGCTGGGCTCGATCCGGCTATCGCGTCGGCGTCATGGTTTCCCGCCCTGGACGATCCGGTCGGCCGTCCTGTTCTGGGCCGGCCTTGCAACGCTTGCGGTCGCGCTCGTCTCGCCTCTGCATGATCTTGGCGAGCACCTGTTCAGCGTCCACATGGTCGAGCACGAATTGATCATGGCGCTGGCCGCGCCGCTTCTGGTGCTGGCGAGGCCGGTCGCCCTTTTGCTGTGGGGCCTGCCTGGGGCAGTTCGCCGGCGCGTCGGAAGCGGGCTTGCCAGCCGCGGCGTCCGGCTGGCGTGGCAGACCTTGACGATCCCGGTCGTCGCGGCAGTGCTGCATGGCCTGGCGATCTGGGTCTGGCATGCGCCGGCGCTGTTCGATGCGACGGTCAGCGATGTCCTGCTGCACCGCCTGCAGCACCTGAGCTTTTTCCTGACCGGACTTCTGTTCTGGTGGGCGGTGATCTGGCGCTGCAGCCGTGGCGCCTCCGCCTGGCTCCTGTTCGTCACGATGCTGCATACGAGCATCCTTGGCGCGCTGATCGCGGTTGCGCCGAGCGTGCTATACCTCGCCCAGACCCGATACGCCGGCGAATGGGGCCTGACCGCGCTGGAGGACCAGCAGCTCGCCGGGGTCATCATGTGGGTCCCGGGCGGCATCGTTTATGCGGGTGCGACGCTGTGGTTCCTCGCCACCTGGATTCAAGGCGCAAGCAAGGGAGGCGAGGATGCCCACCGTTTCCGCCTGGTATAGAATTGCGGGCGTTGTGCTGATCGGGGTGGCCTCGATGCTCGTCGCCGTTATCGTCTATTCGGCCAAGGAGCGGTCGAAACACCAGGCGATGGCCATGGCGATGACGGGTGGCGATCCCGCGCTGGCCCCACCCATCTTTCGCCGCTATGGCTGCGGCGGCTGCCACACCATCCCCGGCATACCGGGAGCCGACGGCAAAGTTGGCCCGCCGCTGCAAGGGCTTTCGCAACGCGTTTATATCGGGGGCGTGGCGAACAATTCGGCCGAAAACCTGGTTGCCTGGATCGTCATGCCGCAACAATTCTCTCCGAATTGCGCAATGCCGGCGACGGGCGTCAGCGCAGCCGAGGCGCGACATCTGGCGGCCTACCTTTACGCCCACTGATCAAGGGTGCGGGGTCGGCCGCGGCGGCAGCGACTTGATGTAGCGGGCAATCGCCTCCCGGTCGCTGCGCGGCAACTTGGCCGTGTTCGTCACGACATCCGACATCGACGAGCCGACCCGGCCGTGGTTCGGGGTCTGCCCGGTCTCGAGCAACCTGACGATATCGCCCTCCGACCAGCCGCCGATCCGGCTTGGCGTGATGTTGGGAATGAAGCCGGTGCCCTCCGGATCGGGTCCGCCTGCGAAACGGGTGGAGGGCTTGATCGCGCCGAGCAGATTGCGCGTCGAATGGCACTCGGCGCAGTGTGCGAGCGTTTCCACGAGATAGCCGCCGCGGTCATGGACAGGCTCGCCGGTGACTACAGCTTCCGACTGCCCTTCCTTGAAGAACAGCAGCTTCCAGAATGCCAGACCGCGCCGGAAGCGAAACAGGAGCGGCAAATCGTGCGGCGGCGGGCGCCCCGGCACGGGCTGCAATGTCCGCAGATAGGCGTAGACGTCCCGCACGTCGGCGAGCGTCATGCCGGTATAGTTGGTATAGGGAAAGACCGGATAATAGTGCTGGCGATCGGGGGAGACGCCGGCGATCAGCGCATTGGCCAGGTCGGATGGCGACCAGGAGCCGATGCCGTCGACCGGGTCGGGGGAAATGTTCGGCACCCTGAACGTGCCGAATGGCGACGCCAGCGCCTGGCCGCCGCCGAGCTTCAGGCGATCCGGTTGCCCCGGGGTGGCATGACAGGAGGCGCAATCTCCGGCGGCGAAAACCAGTGCGCCCTTGGCCGGATCACCGCCGTTCAGGCGCGCGTCACCCGGCATGAAGCGCGGGACGGCCTGCGTGACCTTCCAAAGGCCCAGACCCAACAATGCTGCGACGAGCAACCCGCCGAACAGCAACCAGAGCGCCCGCGACCAAAATACGCCTGAGCGATTGACCCGCTTGAACGTGATGGTGGACATGGTGGGATGCTTGCCTCTCCTTGCCGCTTCGCCTGAAACGGGTCCTATGCTTGCATAGATAGGGCGCGTAACCATGCCAGGGAGGGCATACGCGACCGGAGGAAACGAGGCTGCATCCGCGAGGTTTTTACAACATCCCCAAACCACCCAGGACGGCCACGAGCAAGAATGCAATCGCGCAGAGGCCCAGCACGATGGCAAGGACCGGAATGCGCGCCTGGAGCGGGTGATTGGCCGGAAAGACCGGCCGCATCGCCGAGCCCTCATCCCCGGAAACCTCTGGGTGCCGGCCGGCGCGCTGGGTGCGGCGAGCGGTTTCGACCTGCTCGGCGGTCATGGGAGTGCCGGCGGCTTCCGCATCCGTTTCAAGAGGCGCAAGGGCCGGGTCGAAGCCCGGTCGCTTGTCGCCCGTCAGACCTGCCTGGATATCGCCGCGGACCTGGGTGGGATTGGACCGACCTGAAGCGACTGTCTTCTTCATCGACTCTCCCGTTCCAGACCCGGGTCTCGCTTGTTTCGCCGCGGCACCTCTGCCCCAATCCCGCTGCTGCGCGAGAGGTGCCGCATAGGTGTGCTCGGTCAGACCTTCGCGGACTGCCCCGTCGTCTTCAACGCCAGGAATTTTTTTGTGACAGCAGCAAGGTTGTCCTCGAGCCAGGCGGCCATCCCTTGCTCTTCCGCCAGGTTGGCCCGCAATGCATCCACCTCCTGTGTGAAGCCGCCGGCATCGGCCACCGTGATCAGCGATCGGTAGGCCGCCATCTCGAAGTTCTCGAAGGCGAAGTTGGCGAACGAGTTCTTCAGAACCTCGTCGCCTGCCATCGTATGGCCCATGGCTGCCATCGCCCCCGTGAACGACAGGGCCACATCCTTCAGAGTGGAATGATCCTCGTCCAGACCGCCCAGAACGTCTTCGATGCGGGCGATCTGACCCTCGGTTTCGCGGATGTGCTGGTTCAGCTTGGCCGCAAGTTCCGGATAGTTCTCGATGCGCTCCAGTTGCGGCTTCATGATCGAGAGTGCCTGACTTTCCATTGCATGGGCATTGCGCAACCCGGTTACGAATACCTCGCGAACGATCTCTTCTGCCATTGGACTTCCTTTCGGTTGGGCTCCGGCGTTGCGAACCTTCGAGAGGCTGTGAGGTTCCCTCCTCTTGGTACCCGGCACTCCTGTTTCGCCGATGCCAACCAGGTTCGGAACGTTTGCCGCATTCGGCCTGTTCGAAGGCTCAGATTGCTGGAGGAAGGCTGATGGGATCGATGGCCGATTATTTCTGGTTGTTTGCTATCGCGGGTGGGGTGCTCATTCTTGGGATAGCACTCGCCTACGGAATCCTGCGCCAAAAGCCGCTCTCGGCATCAGAACGGGACCGGCAAGACAGAGGGGTCCGAAGCCTCTATGGCAACGAGAGCCGATCCGCCGGCGTTCGATCCCCGGCAGCGGCCGATCGGCGCCGGTCGAAGATCGGCCCGCTCGTCTTTGCGCTCGTGTTCGTAGTGATCGGCTGCACCATCGGCTACTATGTGGCTACGCGGTCCACCGTCCCCTCACCTTCGGTCGAGGGTAAGGAAGACCGAAACACGCAACCGGCCGGCCCTGCCGACAAAGGTGCCCTGCCCGGCCAGCAGTAGCTTTTTAAACCAGACGCTGTGTGCCAGGGGGTGCGCTGCCCCCCCGAAAGCGCGCTAAAAACTTTCCTGTCAGCCACTGTCACCCCGGTGCACCAGCTGACGCTGAGTCGGGCTGCGCTCCGTCGACGTGATGGTTAGAAGCCGACGAAAGACAGCCCGACTCTGGCGGGAACGAGAGTTGCGTACCCGCCTGTCCGCATCGACTTACATGCCGTTGACGACGCCGCAGACCTTCCTCATGGACGCGCCGCTTCCGCGTGCGGTGCCCGGAGTTGTGCTGGACGTGGTCTCGTTGCTGACGGCACCTCCGGCACTACTGCCCGTGCCAGTGGTGCTGCCCGAGCCGGCTGAGCCAATTCTCTGGCAGTCGGACCTCACTTGAGCCTGCTCCTGCTGGCTCAACGAGTTCCAATTCTTCCTGATGTCACGGGCCGAGCGGGCAGTGGAGCCGTTTTGATCTTTGAAGAAGGCGCTCCCGATGTTACCGGACCAGCCATTCGGCATCTGCGCGCCCGCGCCCCCCCCGCCAGACCCGGACATGCCGGCCGAACCGCTGCCCATGCTGCCAGCGCTGCCGCCGCTCATTCCTCCAGTGCCGCCCCCGCCGCTGGCGCCGGCGCTGCCGCCGCTCATTCCCCCAGTGCCGCCTCCGCCGCTGGCTGCACCGCCGCCGGCTGAACCGCCGGCTCCCCCACCAGAGCCTCCAGAGCCGCCGCCGCCGCTCTGCGCGAACGCCGCCGTGCCGAGACATACGGCAAGCGCCGTGATTGCAATAATCTTCTTCATCGTCTTCTCCTTGGATAGGCCGCAGTTGTACGGCAGGTTCCGAACCTGTCGCGGCTCGACGGGTTCCACGGAGCCGATACGTTTCTTGGCGCAATTCTCTCGCAGCGCTGCTCAATGCACGCAGTTGGCAACTGCGGCCGATCCATTGCCACTCACAAGCGTGCTGACGCGATTTTCTGAAGAAGCACTTGCCTCCAAGCCGCTCGTCGGAACCAAACAATTGCTACGCTGTTGGGGCGAATTCGGCTTGCTTTGAAGTGTGCTACGATGACTGAAGAAACGGCAATCAATGCCCTGTTCGTAATCTGGATCTTGATCTTGGTGGCTGTCACCGCCCTCCAGATCGCACTGGAGTGATATTGGAATCATAAAGGCGCCGCTTGTCTCAACGGTGCCCCCGACCGCCTCAACCTGAGCGCATATTGACGCCGGCTCCCGCGCTTACTGGCCGGAAATAGGAAGCTTGCTGGTGAAGCGACGGGCAGATGCGCTGCGGACGCCTCCACCATCCCGGCTCACGAAGGACCGGATGGTCCCAATGTCCGGTGGAGGCCAATGCGGTTACCGCGTCCGTTAGAAGGGTGGGCTCTACGTTATCGCCGCGAACGTCAAAGACACCGTTTTCATATGAACCCTCCGCTTTGGTGAGCAGGCTGTTCCAGTCCACGGCCCCAAAGATCGACCACACCGTGACGGCCCGAACGTCTGCTCCCCGCGACAGCAGTTCGCCGGCCGCCTCCCAGACCTCCATCAGCCATCTCACCTGCTCTTCCGGCGGCGCGCCGTTGTGAACCTCGGTGACGGCGATCGGAAGCCGATAGCGCTGCCACACCTCGGCAAGGCGGGCGGACGGACCGAGATCCTCGTCGTTAAGAATCGACCGAAACGCCTCGAAGTCGGCATAGCTCTCCCTGCCGTTGCCCCCGTGACTTGCCGGCGGGAACAGGGACAGACGTTCGTCCAAATAGCGGTCGCTGGTAAGATAGTGGTTGATCCCGATGACGTCGACAACCGGCTCCCGGTCGCGCATGTACGCAAGCTCGCTTGCCGTGATGCCGGCCCTTATCAGCGGTTGATGAAAAGGATGATGCGGGTCTACACGCCCGCATAGAAGATCAAGGCTCAGCCATCGCCGTTCGTTCTCGTAGTCTGCCTGGTAGCTCAAGCGCGGCGTGCTGAAGCACCTGCCCATGTCCTCGGTCGTCACCAGAGTGGCATCGCTGTTGATGGTCTTGATGGCGGACATGGCCAGAACTGTCGCCATGCATTGCTCGAATACAGCCCGCAAGAATGCGTCGTGATCGCGCAGATGTGGGTGCCAGAACCCGTAAAGCGCCGAAAACCGGGCGGTGGTCAGCGGCTCGTTGACTGGTGTGTAGCACCTCACCCAAGGGTATCTCTCGGCCACTCTTCTTGCATGTAGCGCAAGCCCTTCGGCAAAGTTGCCGCCCAGCAGCTGCCCGTAACCGGGGCCGCTGCCGTGATGCACCAGACCAAGGATCGGCTCCAACGACAGCTGACGCATTCGCAAAAGCCGTTCGTCGTGCCATGCCCAGCCGTCCTCCTCGGCGTGCCTCGGCGAGACGGTCTCCCAGACGACAGGATAGCGGAGCGTCCTTATCCCGAGTTCGGCGATCCGCGACAGATCATCGTCGCGGAGATGATGGCCGGTTTCTACCACCTGATTGCGGATCGTGCCGCCTACCCGCACGACCGAGCACTCGATGCCTCCCCACAATTCGGGTCGCAATCTGCCGGGTTTCGGTGCGCCAGAATAAGCGTCGCGGTTTACGGGCTGCTCGTGCCCGTCTGAAGGATCGGTTCTGCGCATGGGGGAAACTCTCCCTGGATGCGTCGAAACTCTGCCAGCGCCTGCCCTACGATCTGATCCATGTTGTAATAGCGATATGTCGCCAGCCGCCCGACAAAGCGGACGTTTTCAGTCTGCTCGGCGAGTTGTCTGTAGCGGTTGTATAGCTCCTGATTATCCTGCCGTGGGATGGGATAGTAAGGGTCACCGCTGTCGCACGGATATTCGAATGTCAGGCTTGTCCGCGGATGATTCTGCCCGGTCAGATGTTTGTACTCGGTGATACGGGTGAAGGGCTTGTCCTGCGGATAGTTCACCACTGCCACGGGCTGGTACCACTCGCAATCACACGTAAGATGCTCGAATCTCAGTGAACGGTAGGGCAATCTTCCGAAGCAATATCCGAAATATTCGTCTATCGCGCCGGTATAGATCACGTTTCTTGCGGGGATGGAGCGCCGTATTTCCTCGTAATCGGTTTCAAGCATCACCGCGATGTTCGGGTGGTTCAGCATCCGATCGAACATGCGGGAATAGCCGTGCAGTGGCATGGCCTGAAACTTGTCGAGGAAGTAGCGGTCGTCGTCGTTGGTCCTTGCGGGCACCCTTGCGGTCACCGACCTATCCAGTTCCGACGGATCCAGTCCCCACTGCTTCCGAGTATAACCTCTGAAGAATTTCTCGTAGAGGTCGCGGCCGACACGCGAGACCACCACGTCCTCGGATGTTGCGATGTCGGCGACCTGTTCGGCCTGGGCTGCATAAAAGGCCTCGACATCCTCTTCGGTCGTCAACGAAAGCCCGTAGAGGCGGTTGATGGTGGTGCGATTGATCGGAATCGGCAGGAGCTGACCGTCTACCGACGCAAGCACCCGATGTTCATAGGGCCGCCACTCGGTGAAATTGGAAAGGTACTGGACGATCGCATCCGAGTTGGTGTGGAAAATGTGAGGCCCATACTGGTGGATGAGTATCCCACTGGCGTCCAGGCGATCATACGCATTACCACCGAGATGACTGCGTCTGTCGATAACCAGCACGCTGTCGCCCCGCTGACTGGCGAGGCGCTCGGCGATGACGCTGCCGGCGAAGCCAGCCCCAACGACGAACCAATCAAGCATGGCCGGCTCGACCCGAGGCGGCTATCGCGCTGCTGCGATCCTCTTCAAGCGCCGACGGGGCTGAGAGCACGAGCTTGTGCATCTGGGCCCAGGTCTTTTCCCAGGACATGCCGGCAAGAAAATCATCGACCTTTCTCAGCCAGGCCTGCCGTGGCTCATTCAGGCAGGCCTCGACCGCGGTCACCAGACTTTCCGGCGAATGGGCGATCCTAACCAGTCCGAGCTCTCCGTATGGCCGCACAACATCGGGCACGGGTGTCGAGACCACGGGAACGCCGGCAGCCAGGAACTCCGGCGTCTTCGTCGGGCTGATGAAGCGCGTGGACCGGTTCAACGCGAAGGGCATGAATGCGACGTCCCAGCCTGACACGAAGTCGGGCAGGTCGCGGTATTCCTGCCGCCCCAGCCAATGAAGGTTTGCAAGCCGCGGAAGGGAGGCCTCGGAAATCTTGGTCACCGGCCCGACCAGGACGAACTCGAAGTCCGGGCGCAGCCTTGCGGCCGCCTCGACGAGCTCGAGATCCATCCGCTCGTCGATAACGCCGAAGAAGCCGACCCGAGGCCTTTCCAGACAAGCCTGAGGGCTGGGATCAGAAAGGTCGGTGCGCCGGGCCTTGCGGAAGTGGCGCTGGTCGACGCTACTCGGGAAAGCGTGGACCGCAGGGTGCAACCGTCGCTTGGCCTGAAACAGGCTCTGTCCACCTGTGAAGACGAGATCGGCGGCGGCAAGCAGCCTGCGTTCGTTGTCGGAAAGCCGGCGAGGTGCGCCCTTGAAGGCTGACAGTTCGTCCATGCAGTCATACACACGGATATCGGCGACGACCATATCGCTGAACTCGTACGCCATGGGGGTGTAGTACCAGCATACGCGTACCCGGCCACCAAGCGCTCCCAACAGCCGGCGTGTCAGTTTGGCCTGCTCCCGCACCGCTTCGTCTTCTGAAAGGCCGAGGGGCAAGACCGGCGTCAGTATCTCCACACCACTGGTATCAAGCTCCGCACGCAGACCGGCTTCGGCGTTCGGCTCGTAGATCGGTTCCTCGATGTACAGCACCCGGTACTGTCTCGCCGCCAGGGTCATCAAGTGCTGCGGCCGTTGGAACACGAACCTCCAGCGCAGGTGCGAAAAGCAAAGTAGACAGTCTCTGTCGGATCCCGGGATGCGTCTGCTGGTGCCATCGCCGATATAGAGCATCGAACCTCTCCAGCGCGGAAAAGTCCGCGTTCTCAGCCGCCGAACGGCATTGTGAAGAGGAAAGTTCCCCTATCGCCCGCTCTAAAGCGTAAAATTCTAATTTAGGGATTGCGATTATGGCTCAACTTGTTATTCGTCCGGCCGCCCCAGAAAGCGCGCATGGCACGCGCAACCCCGGGATAACCCGGGGGGCCCTCTCAGCTAGAACTCTCCAACGAAAGAGGGAAAATGAAAATCGCATTCCAAAGTAACGTGTTTCCGCTGTTCCATCCCCAGGAGACGGACGACCTGAAAGATCCCTGTGCGGTGTTCGACGGTAAAACCTGGCACCTGTATGGCTCGGCCGGCACGGTGACGACAGAAACCTGGACGCTGTTTCACGCCACCGCGGAACAGTTGGATGGGCCCTGGACAGAACAGAGGCCGATCGAACTTCCGATCAACGGATCAGGGATCGCAGCGCCTGGCGTGATCTTCGCAGACGGCGTTTTCCATATGTTCGTTCAGACCGAGTTCATGCGAGCCGGCGGCCGGGTCGAGCACGCGGTGTCGAACGACGGGTTCACCTGGGTGGTCCTGGAGCCTGCCATTCTGGCAATCGAGGATAGCGCTGAACATGGTATCTACGACCCGCACCCCGCAGAGATCAGGGGGCACAAGTATCTGGTCTATTCGGCGATGCCGAAATTCGACCGGGTGCCGCAACCGGATATCTACCTGGCGCGCAGCGTCTCCAACACGTGGTTCGGACCGTGGGAGCGCGTCGGGAAGATCCTTGATCACACGGACGTTCCCCACCACAACCACCGCGACGACCCGAATTACGAATGGGGCATCGAAGGCGGCCAGCTTGTGGAACTTCCTGACGGACGCGTTCTTCTGAACGCCACGTGTTTCCTACCGACGGGAGAGCGCGGCACGCGTCAGCGGGTGTTCTTTGCCGTGGCGGATAACGTGGAAGGGCCCTATACGACCGTCGGCCCGGTGCTTGACCCTTCCCAGCGCGGAGAGAACGGGCATTCGACGGTGATAATACAGGGCAACGAATTGGTCCTTCTGTACCAAAGTCGCATCGAAGCGACGAGCCACCGCTGGCGCTATGGCATTGCGCGTTGCGATCTCTAGCGGTGAAATGGCGGCAGGTGCTGGTCACGGCGCTGTCAAAGGGACCAAGCTCCGACAGCGGGCTCGTTGTTCCTAGTGCAACTGAACCAGCACCTCCGCTTCTTTGGCCGCCGCTGTGAAGGCCACCCGCATCGCTTCGTCCCCGATCTCTCCTCGAAATGCGAAGGGCACCAGCGTCAAGGCCTGCGCGAATGCAGGCCCTTTGCTGACGGGCCAACAGTTCGTCAGGACCAACGCCGCCTCGAACGTCGTTCGGATCACGGAGAAGCCGCCCCCACCCTTGAGGTCGATCGGGACTGCCAAAGCCCATTCGGAAGCCGCCGTCACCACACTTCTCCTCACGTAGGGTCAACAGGCGGGGAACGGGTCAAAAGCCTCGAGGTTCCGCGCATAGGCGGCGCTTCGGAAAATTTTGTGCGAACGTCAGCCGCTGCCCAGCAACTCGGCATTCCGGCGCTCACGGCCGGTCGGAATGGAGGCTGCTACGCCTCAACTGCATCCCGCTTTCGTCGGCCGCCCGCTTTGTGATAGGCTTCGTTTCCGCTGGATGTGAGGTGAAGGTGACCAGAAACCCAGCCGGCCATGGCAAATCGTCGATAACCAAAGCCGATGAACTGGCAGCCCTGTTCCAGTTCACAGATGCATTGTATCGCGCGAACTCCACAACGGACGTGTATGACGCCACGTTCGAGGCGATCCGAACTGCATTGAGATGTGAGCGGGCGTCAATCTTGTTGTTCGACAAAGCGGGCGTAATGCGGTTTGTGGCCTCGCGCGGCTTATCGGAAACCTATTGTAGCGCCGTCGACGGGCACTCACCGTGGAAACCGGGCGATCGGAATGCTGTCCCGATCTTCATAGAAGACATCGACAATTCCGATCAACCGGAGGCTCTCAAGCAAGTCATCAAGGCCGAGGGAATCAGCGCGCTTGCATTTATTCCGCTCACGTCCTTTGGCGTCGTCATCGGGAAGTTCATGACCTATCATGAAGCGCCCCACCGTTTTACAGACGAGGAGGCGACCCTTTCGCTTACGATCGCTCGCCAGTTGGGCTTCAGCATAGAGCGGAACCGGATCAACGAGGCGCATCAGCATGCCGAAGGACGGCTCCGCCGGAGTGAAGAGCGGCTGCGGGCCATCCTCGACAGCGCCGACGAACACGCCATCATCACACTTGACGACAATGGCTGCATTGCAAGCTGGAACAACGGTGCGGAGCGTCTTCTCGGCTACAGTGAAGCTGAAGTTATCGGCCAGTCCGGCGAGATTTTCTTCAGCCCGGACGACCGGGCCGAAGGCGTGCCTGAAAAGGAAATGCGGGCGGCCCGAGAGGATGGCCGAGCGGACAATGAGCGTTGGCACTATCGCAAGGATGGCTCGCGCTTCTGGGGGTCGGGCGTCATGCTTCCGGTAAAGGACGGAGGCGGCCCGGACAGATATCTGAAAATTTTCCGGGACCGCACCGAGGAACGCAAAGCCGAGCAACGCCAGAAGCTGCTCATCGGCGAACTGAACCACCGGGTGAAGAACACGCTCGCAACCGTGCAGTCGCTTGCAGAGCAAACCCTGAAGACCGCCGAGTCTCCCAAAGCCTTTGCGAACGCATTCACCGGCAGACTGCTCGCACTGGCCGAGGCGCACGATCTGCTGACCCGCGTTGCATGGGAACCGGTTCATCTGGCCGATGTTGCCGACTCGGTCCTGGGAGCATGGGTGGAATACGGCCGAATGACGTTGACGGGCCCCGATGTGCTGGTCAGTCCCAAGCAGGCTCTGGCGTTCGCCATGGCGTTGAATGAGTTGTTGACCAACGCCATCAAATACGGGGCGCTTTCATCTCCCGCAGGGCGGGTCGTCATTTCGTGGGAGTGTGACGACGGCTGCTTGATCCGGTGGGAAGAGCGTGGCGGTCCTCCAGTCGCCTCCCCTCACCGGCAGGGCTTCGGTGTCCGCGTGCTGAACCGGGCGCTGGCGAATGAGCTGGGGTACCCGGTGGATCTGCAGTTCCAGCCGGCCGGCGTCACATGCACGCTCCGCATGGATTTTGTCGGCCAAGGTGCAGGCCTTACAATATCATAGCAAGGGACACGCTCTACCATGGCAACAGGACGCCGAGTTCTCGTGGTCGAAGACGAGATGCTGATCGCCATGTTGATCGAGGACGCGCTGACCGATGCCGGCATGGAGGTGGTCGGCCCGGTCGCAGCCGTCGAGGCGGCATTGACGATCCTTGAGAACGAGCCCGTGGATTCGATCGTTCTCGACATGAATCTTAATGGCAGAAACGCCATGCCGATCGCCGATGCGGCTGCCGAAAAGGCTATTCCGTTCATCGTCATGAGCGGCTATGGCCAGGCGGCGATTGGGAAGCACCACGCTGCCCCGGTCCTCAGCAAGCCCTTCGATCCCGCCAAGCTGATCGAGATCCTGCACCAATTGAACAGCCATCCATAAGCTCGCGCTTCAGCCGTTCCTGGCGAAGAGCCTGACTATGTGGTCGAGCATCCGGTCGGCGGCTTATGGCTGATAAACTATGGCGGTAAAGGAATGGCGGACAGAGAGGCCGCCTAACTCATAGGAACAGGCATGAACCCCGCGGAACTAGCATCCTAATTTCTATTTGTTTTTCAACAAATTATCTAACGCGCACGGATCTAGCGGGAACAATTGGGCATTGACAGCTACCCCAATTTTAGTGCCCATGTAGTGCCCTGGAAAGGCAAGGCACTAAAATGGATGACGGCCCCACACACCACAACGACCAGCCTTACCGCCGCTGACCCCGACCAACTTTCGGGCATGACCTGCATTGCCCCGAGGCTGCGCGATTGCGGCCATACGACTTGATGCAGCCGCCTGCCGGGCCGCGCTCCGGTCGATCCGCACCGCCTGAACTAATGGAGGAATGTAATGTCGAAGTCCCTGCACCGCCTGACCGTCAAGCAGATTGAGGCCACCACCCCCGGCAGCGCCCTCGCTGATGGGGGCGGCCTTCTCTACCGATCCACGGCCAGAGGTGCCGGGAAATGGTCCTTCAAGTTCGTGAGCCCTGACCTGGACTACCGGGCCGAACAGGCCGCGAAGGGCAGCAATTCCTTCCAGCGGGCGATGGGCCTGGGGGCATTCCCCAGCATCACGTTGGCAGCTGCACGGGACAAGGCTGCGGCAGCGCGTGGCCTGCTGGCGAAGGGCGTGGACCCCATTGAAGCAGACCGCCGTGCGCAAGCGTCGGCCCGGCAGCGGGGGGCCGAACTCGCCCGCGCCGCGTCCGACCAGGCAATGACATTCGGGCGGTACGCGGACGAGCACTTCTTGCCCTACGCACTGACGGGTTTTTCAAACGCCGCCCACATCCAGCAATGGCAGGCGACCTTCGCCACACACGCCGCAACCTTGCGGGAGAAGCCGCTGGCGGAGATAACTCGCGAGGACATTCTGGCGGTGCTGCACCCGATATGGACGACAAAGGGGGTGACGGCCAGCCGCAGCCGCCAGCGGATCGAACGCCTTTTCGCCCATGCAATCCAGAACGGGCGCTACCGGGGGGACAATCCCGCCTCATGGCGGCAATTCGACGCCACCCTCCCCTCGCCCAAAACATTGGTCCGGCACCACCCAGCTGTGCCCCACGACAAACTTGCCGACTTCGTTGCGGCGGTCCGCGCAAAGCAGGCCGACAGCATGGCGGCGCTCATGCTGGAGTGGATCACCCTCGCCGCCTGCCGGACAGGTGAGGCCCGCTTTGCGACATGGGATGAAATCGACCTTGAGCGGCGCGTATGGGCGGTCCCGGCAGGGCGCATGAAAATGCGGCGTGACCATGTAGTGCCGATCACGGCGCGCATGGCAGAAATCCTTGCCGAAGCCAAGATCCGCCGCCACGATGTGAAGCCCACTGACTATGTGTTTTCATCCCCCAAAGGTAAGCCCCTCACGGAAATGGCGGCGCTGATGTTGATGCGGCGCATGGAGCCTTACAAGGACTACACCGCACACGGGCTGCGGGCGACGTTCAAGGGCTGGGCCGCCACCGCCACCGACTTCCCGCGCGAACTGATCGAGGAACAACTGGCGCACCAACTAGGCGCGGTCGAACGTGCGTACATGCGCCAATCCGCCTATGAGCGGCGCAGGCCAATGATGGAGGCGTGGGCCGCTCTCTGTGCCGGGGCCACCCGGGCAGGGGACATGGGGGATGACCTCGTAACCGATGGCGATGAGGGGACGGCATGACAGCGTCATTGTTTGGCCGGGCCGCGCTACACCATGCGCTGGACAAGCTTCTGGACACCGGGGAGGAGGACAACGGGCGACTGAACCCGGACGCCTTTTGGGATTTCGCCGGGATGCTGGCGGCTGGCCGGGGCATCACCGAAGGCTTGCACGACGCCGGGCTGAAAGCCGTTCGGGCCGTACCGGACAGTCCACGCAACACCTTCAACGACCGGCAGCGCCGAGCGTATCACTTGGGCTTGCTGGACGCGCTTCTGCTGAGCATGGGCCGCTCGGAGGGGCAAGGATTGATGCCGTCGGAGTTGGGGTCGTTGCTGCCGGGGAATTTCCGGCAGGCCGCTATTGTACATGACCTCCGGGTGATGCTTGGCGGGTCCGACGGCATGGGAGCAGGTCACCCGCAAATTCTCTTCAGCGCCAGGGATGGCAACGCCGCCCTGCGTGGGGCTGCCTGCCGGCAGCTGGTTGGCGTGATCCGCTGGCGCATGGGCCGAACGGGTGCGACCCGCAACGCGGTTTGGCACGACCTCATGGGCACACGCCGGGAAATCGCGTCCTTGAACCGCTGGCAGAAGGAGGCTGGGGGCACTGGCGGGGAGCTTTACACGGAGGCATTCGCGGCGGGGCAAGCTGGGGTCATGGATATCCCTTGGGCCAAGTCCAACGAGGAATTGGTGCACATTATCGCGCTGGCGCTTGGCCGGCCCGGTAGCCGCAACCGCGACTAGAACGGCTTTTGGCGGTATCAGAAAGTCGGGCAGTTTCTGATACCGTGGAATGCGCGCGCCCCTGCGATGTTCTCGACGTGAACAGTCGAGACACGAAAGGGGCAACAAATGTCCAATGACAACATGCGCAATCGCGAAAAGAAGCACCCACACCCGCACCCAATCGCCATTCGCCCGCAAGACTTGGCGGACCGGTTGGGGGTGACGCGGCGCTATGTCTACCACCTGCTGCGCCACCCGGACACGACGCGCCGCCTCCCCGCACCGTTCAAGATTGGTCGCGCGACTTTCTGGCGGGCGGATGAAGTTCAGGAGTGGTTTGACCGGCAGGCGGAACGCCGGCTCTCCGCCTGGATGCCCTCATAGCAAAGTGCCGCTCCGCACCCGACGCGAAACGGCCCCTGAAAAGGAATTACCAACATGAATATCACTACCCCAGCCGCCCCGGCGGTGCAATCTGCCTGCCTTGGCAACGAGCTGCTTGCCCTGGCGCAAGACAGCGCCTCGCGCAAACTAATCACACCGGAGCGGGCGGAGATAGCGTGTATGGAATACCGCGTCGGCTTGGTCTCCGACGCAGGGCTGCGGGACAAACTCAACGCACTGCTGGCCGATGGCCCCGCGCCCTCGATGGCGCTTGACGCTATCTCCATAGCGTTCAAACCCGGCGATGTGATCGAGTTGCGCGCGTTGGACCCGGCAGGGGGGCGGGGCGTGTCCCTGTCTGGCGCGCTGGACAATCCCACCCAGCGCGCAGCCTTGGAGGCTTTCATCCGTGAGCATAACGGAAAGCGGAACCTCTATGCGGGCATCAACCCACGTCGTGCCGATTTGGCCGGATCGTCCCGGCCAGGGAAGGCTGCGGACGTGGTGGCGCGCCGTGCCGTGGTAATTGACCTGGACCGGAAGGACGCGCCGCCCACGGACACGGACTGGACGCGGACAGTGAGCGCGCTGTCGGTGGGGTTGGACCCGATGCTCATCGTTGACAGCGGCAACGGCTACCATGTTTGGCTGCCCATTCAAGACCTGTCCGCCGCCGACGTGCTTTCCTCTGCCGGTCCTCTGGGCGCGTCCATGTCGCGGCTGGGTGCCGACAACATGGCGGACCCGGCGCGGATCGCCCGCCTGCCCTTCACCGTGAACGTGCCGAACGCAACGAAGCGGGAGCGGGGCGCGGTTCTGCGGATGGCCGCGCCCGAGCCGGAGTGGCAGCTCAAGCGCAACGCCCGGCAGGGGGAACTGCGCACCGCGGCGGACGTGTGCGCGGCGCTGGACGGCATCGCGGGGCAGCTGGGGCTTCCCGGTAAGGGGCGCGCAGCTGCGGACCAAGCCGCGCCCAGCGTGGCGCTGCCGACCGGCGAAACCATGGCCCACCACACGACGACTTAGTGCCCAATTAGTGCCCAAACGATCCGATTGGAAAATTATGGTTATAAATTAATGATGAATGGCGGACAGAGAGGGATTCGAACCCTCGATAGAGTTGCCCCTATACACGCGTTCCAGGCGTGCGCCTTCAACCACTCGGCCACCTGTCCGTCCGCAAAACACGACCGGTGGTCAATCCGGTGCGGTCCGCCGTGCTGGTTCCAGTCAGCGGACGGCGCGATATATACCGATGATCGCGGCCGGATCAACCGCTTTCTGACAGAATTTCTACGTCCTCCCGTACTGGCCAGGGGCTGCCGGATTGCAAGGAACCGCCGACGATCCTAGATATGGGTGGATTGGCCCGTGTTGTTGGGCCTGGAGGCAAGGCGTCGATGTTGCGCTTCTTTCTGCGGCTGTTGAGCCTGGCCGTCCTGACGATGGCCGTCATGGCGGCGACACTGGATGTCATCCAGTCGGTCGCCTCCTCGGAGCCGGTGTTCACACCGCTCGCCGTCACCTGGAGCGCAGCAAGCCCGGAGAGCCTCGCATTCGTGGCCGACACGATCATGAACCGGCTGCATCCGAAGCTGTGGGACCCGGTGGCCTTGTGGCTCCTGTCGCAGCCGGCTTCGGTCGTTCTTCTCGGCGTCTCGCTGCTGTTGTGGATGGCGGGCTACCGCCGGCATCGCCCCGCCGGCCGCTTCACCGCCTGAGGCGGCAGCCTCGGCCAAGCTCAAGAGGAGTTTCACATGTTCTTGCTCGACATGTTCAACAAGAAGACCGCGATGCCCACGCCGGAGAACGCACTTCCGGGCCGTCCCGAGCCGATCCCGACGGCCGAGGCCCACTTCGTCAATGGTCGGCCGCTCAAGGGTCCCTATCCCGATGGCACCCGCACGATATTGCTCGGGCTCGGCTGCTTCTGGGGGGCCGAGCGGCTCTACTGGCAGATTCCCGGCGTCTATGTCACGGCGGTCGGCTACGCCGGCGGCCACACCCCCAACCCGACCTATCAGGAGACGACCACCGGACTGACAGGACATGCGGAGGTGGTGCTGGTCGTCTATGACCCGCAGATCGTGTCGCTGGAGGAACTGCTGAAAGTCTTCTTCGAAGAGCACGATCCGACGCAGGGCATGCGCCAGGGCAACGACATCGGCACGACCTATCGCTCGGCAATCTACACGACCGACGAGGATCAGCTTGAGACGGCCTTGCGGATGCGCGACCAGTACCAGGCGGCGCTCGACGCGGCCGGGCACGGCAATCGCATCACCACCGAGATCGCGGCGGCCGGCCCCTTCTATTTCGCGGAAGCCTATCACCAGCAATATCTCGCCAAGAATCCCGGCGGTTACTGCGGTCTGCGCGGCACCGGCGTCACCTGCGCGGCCGGGTGACGGATACGACGAAGCCGTCCGAAGAGGCCAGCCTAGGCGGGCAACCAGCGTTTCTTTACCACCTGAATAATTTCTGGTGAATTTTTCCTGCAACCGTGCAAGGATCGCGGCCGCCTGACCCGGGGGGAACCGGGTCGGCAGCTCCGCAAAAAACCCGTTGTTTCGGGGACGTGCGGGAGGACCCGACATAATCAAAGCAACAGGGCTGCACGATGAAAAAAACCTTACTGACTTTTCTTGCCACTGCGGCCATGTCGGCGACGGCGCTTGCGGCCGACATCAAGCCGGCGATCATCTACGATCTCGGCGGCAAATTTGACAAATCCTTCAATGAAGCAGCCTATAACGGCGCGGAGAAGTTCAAGGCCGAGACCGGCATCGGCTATCGCGACTTCGAGATCGCCAACGACGCCCAGCGCGAACAGGCGCTGCGCCGCTTTGCCGGCGACGGCAACAACCCGATCGTCATGGCCGGCTTCTCCTGGGCCGCCACGCTCGAAAAGATCGCCACCGAATATCCGGACACGAAATTCGCGATCATCGACATGGTCGTCGACAAGCCGAACGTGCGCTCGGTCGTCTTCAAGGAAGAGGAAGGCGGCTGGCTCGCCGGCATCCTCGCGGGCATGGCGTCCAAGACGAAGACCGTCTCGTTTGTCGGCGGCATGGACATTCCGCTCATCCACAAGTTCGCCTGCGGCTATATCGGCGGTGCCAAGTCGACCGGCCCGGAGGTGAAGGTGCTGGAGGCCTATACCGGCACGACCCCCGACGCCTGGAACGATCCGGTCAAGGGCGCCGAGATCGCCAAGTCGCAGTTCGACCAGGGCTCTGACGTGGTCTACCACGCCGCCGGCGGCACCGGCGTCGGCGTCCTGCAGGCGGCAGCGGATGCCGGCAAGCTCGGCATCGGCGTCGACTCCAACCAGAATGGTCTGCACCCGGGCAAGGTTCTGACCTCGATGCTCAAGCGCGTCGACGTCGCCGTCTACGACGCATTCAAGACCGCCAACGACGGCACCTTCGAGCCCGGCATCAACGTGCTCGGCCTCAAGGAGGACGGTGTCGGCGTGGCGATTGATGAGAACAATGCTTCTCTGATCACCGATGAGATGAAGGCAGCCATCGAGAAGGCAAAGGCCGACATCATCGCCGGCACCGTGACCGTCCATGACTACATGTCGGACGAGAACTGCCCCTACTGACGATAATGCGAGGAGAGCCTGCCCGTCCGCACGAGCGGGCGGGCTTTCCGTTTGATGCTGCGCGCAGTCAGTAATGCGGCGGACGGGTGATCGGCGGCGCCTCGAGCGAATTCTCCTCGAGGATAAGGAAGCGCTCCGCCAATTGGTTGAGCTTCGCCCGCATCTGCTCGACGACCTTCCATTGCTCGGCCAGCTGGTCGGAAAGTTCCTCGATGGTGCGGGCCTGATGGGCGACATGTTCCTCCAGCGCGGCGATGCGGCCGGCACTGTCGTCATCCCGGGTCGAAGTATCGGTCATGGTTCGATCAGGCTCCATCGGACGGCGTCTTTTCGCCTCCTGCGGCGGGTTTATCGAACGGCGGAACCGACCGCAATGGTGCTGGACAAGCGGGGCCGAAGCAACAAGACTGCGCAAAAGCGATCCGCCGTCGGCGCGCGGCCTTCCAATCTCGTGAAAATTGGATCCTCATGGGCGAATTGGCAATAGAACTGAAGGGCATAGACAAGAGCTTCGGACTCGTCCACGCCAACCGGGACATCAATCTGCAGGTGCGCAAGGGCACCATCCACGGCATCATCGGCGAGAACGGCGCGGGAAAGTCGACGCTGATGTCGATCCTCTACGGCTTCTATCAAGCCGACAGCGGCGAGATCCTGGTGGACGGCCGCCCGGTGCAGATTCGCGATCCGAACGCAGCCATCGCCGCCGGAATCGGCATGGTCCACCAGCACTTCATGCTGGTGGAGAATTTCACCGTGCTGGAAAACGTCATGCTCGGCGCCGAGGAAAGCCGGATTCTCAACGCCGGCATTGCCAAGGCGCGGGCCGAACTGAAGCGGCTCGAAAAGGAATATGCACTCGAGGTCAATCCGGACGCGGTGATCGAGGAGCTGCCGGTGGGCCTCCAGCAACGCGTCGAGATCCTGAAGGCGCTCTACCGCAAGGCGGACATCCTGATCCTCGACGAGCCGACCGGCGTCCTGACGCCGGCGGAGGCCGACCACCTGTTCCGCATCCTCGAACAGCTGAAGGCGCAGGGAAAGACGATCATTCTCATCACCCACAAGCTGCGCGAGATCATGGCGATCACCGACGAGGTCTCCGTTATGCGCCGCGGCGAGATGGTGGCGACGCGCGAGACCGATAAGACCTCGGTGGAGGAACTGGCCGAACTGATGGTCGGCCGCCGCGTGCTGCTGCGGGTGCAGAAGGGCGAGGCACAGCCGGGCGACGTCAAGCTCTCGGTCAGCAATCTCACGGTACGCGACAGCCGCGGCGTGACGATGGTCGACAACGTCTCGTTCGATCTGCGTGCCGGCGAGATCGTCGGCATCGCCGGCGTTGCCGGCAACGGCCAGTCGGAACTGCTGGAGGCGATCGCCGGCATCCGGCGGGCCGTTTCGGGATCGGTAGCGCTGAACGGCGAGGCGATCGACGTGACCGGCCACGCCGACCCGGCCGAGCTGCGCCGGCGCGGTCTCGCGCACGTGCCCGAGGATCGCCATCACGTCGGCCTGGTGCTGAAATTCGAGGAGAGCGAGAACGCCATCCTCGGCTATCACGACGATCCGAAATACCGCCGCGGACTGCTGCTCGACATTGACGCGATCCGCGCCGATGCCGAGGAGAAGATCGAAAAATACGACATCCGCCCGCCGAATACCCGTTTGAAGACCGCCAACTTCTCCGGCGGCAACCAGCAGAAGATCGTGCTGGCGCGCGAAATGGAACGCGACCCGGATGTGCTCATCATCGGGCAGCCGACCCGCGGCGTCGACGTCGGCGCGATCGAGTTCATCCACAAGCGCATCATCGAGATGCGCGACCAGGGCAAGGCGGTGCTTCTGGTGTCCGTCGAGCTGGACGAGATCCGCGCGCTGTCGGATCGCATCCTCGTCATGTTTGCCGGCCGCATCGTCGGCGAGCGCGGCCCCGATGCCACTGAAGGCGAGCTCGGCCTGTTGATGGCCGGCGTGGAAGGCCGGAAGGAGGCCGCGGAATGAGCGTACCCTATGCAAAGCTGCCGGGCTGGGTCGAATACGGGCTGATCCCCCTCGTCAACCTGATCGTGGCCTTCATGGTCGCCGGGCTGGTCGTGCTGGTGGTGGGCGAAAGCCCGCTGGAAGCGGCCTACCACATGGTCAACGGCGCCTTCGGGCGCGGCGAGTACATCGGCTTCACGCTCTACTACGCCACGACCTTCATCTTCACCGGGCTTGCGGTCGCCGTCGCCTTCCATGCCGGGCTCTTCAATATCGGCGGCGAGGGACAGGCCTATGTCGCCGGCATCGGCGTGGCGCTGGCCTGCCTGTGGCTGGACCGGATCATGCCCTGGTACGTCGTCTTTCCGGTGGCGATCCTCGGTGCTGCGCTGTTCGGCGCCGCCTGGGCGTTCCTTCCCGGCTGGTTCCAGGCCAAGCGCGGCAGCCACATCGTCATCACCACCATCATGTTCAACTTCATCGCCGCGAGCCTGATGAACTACATGCTCAACCGGGTGATGAAGCCGCTCGGCTCGATGTCGCTGGAGACCCGCACCTTCGACACCGGCGGGCAATTGCCGAAGCTCGACTGGCTGATGAAGATCTTCGGCCTCAGCGTCGGAACCTCGCCGTTCAACGTCACCTTTCTCCTGGCGCTCGCAGCAGCCTTCGGTGTCTGGGTGCTGATCTGGCGAACCCGCCTCGGCTACGAGATGCGCACCATGGGCCACAGCCCGGCGGCGGCGCGCTATGCCGGCATCAAGGAGGCGCGGATCATCGTCATCACCATGATGATCTCGGGCGCGCTCGCCGGCATGATGGCGCTGAACCCGATCATGGGCGAGACCTACCGCATGCAGCTCGACTTCGTGCAAGGGGCCGGCTTCGTCGGTATCGCGGTGGCGCTGATGGGCCGGTCGCACCCGGCCGGCATCATTCCCGCCGCGATCCTGTTCGGCGTTCTCTACCAGGGCGGGGCGGAAATCTCCTTCGAGATGCCCTCCATCTCGCGCGACATGATCGTCATCATCCAGGGTTTGGTGATCCTCTTTGCCGGCGCGCTTGAGCACATGTTCCGCCCGGCGATCACCGCCGCCGTCCTGGCCTTCTCCGGGCGCGAGCGCACGGAAGCGGCCGTCAAGGGAGCCTGACCGATGGATTTCCTCCAGCTCTTCCTTGAACTTGCCCAGTCGACCATCCGCCTCTCGACGCCGCTGATACTTGCCGCCCTCGCCGGCCTCTTCACTGAGCGCGCCGGCGTTTTCGACATCGGTCTCGAGGGCAAGATGCTCGGCGGTGCCTTTGCCGCCGGCACCGTCGCCTTCATCGCGCAATCGGCAATGGCCGGGCTGCTGGCGGCCGTGGTCGTGTCGATCCTGCTTTCGCTCGTTCATGGCTACGCCTCAATCACCCAGCGCGGCAATCAGATCGTCTCGGGCGTTGCCATCAATTTCATCGTGGCCGGCTCCACCGTCATCCTCGGCGAAGCCTGGTTCAGGCAAGGCGGCCGCACGCCGGCGCTGGCCGAAGCGGCCCGTTTCCAGGAGATCGACCTGCCCTTCGCCGAGGCGCTCCGCGGCGTGCCGCTCATCGGCCCGATCTATGCCGACCTGATCTCCGGCCATGCGGCGCTGACCTATTTCGCGTTTCTCATGGTGCCGGTCACCTGGTGGATCCTCTATCGCACCCGCTTCGGCCTGCGCCTGCGCGCGGTCGGCGAGAACCCCGGCGCCGTCGACACCGCCGGCATTTCCGTCGTGTGGATGCGCTATCGCGGCGTGATCTGCTGCGGCATTCTCTGCGGCGTCGCCGGCGCCTACCTGTCGCTCGCCGCCAATGCCGGCTGGACCAAGGGCATGACGGCCGGCAAGGGGTATATCGCGCTTGCGGCGCTGATCTTCGCCAAGTGGCGTCCGGTCCCGGTGATGTTCGCCTGCCTGCTGTTCGGCTTCCTTGACGCCTTCGCGATACGCTACCAGGGAACGCCGCTGCCGCTCGTCGGCAAGGTGCCCGTACAATTGATGCAGGCCCTGCCCTATATCCTCACCGTCATCCTGCTCGCCGGCTTCATCGGCAAGGCGATCCCGCCCAAGGCCGGTGGCGTGCCCTATGTGAAGGAGCGTTGAGAATGTCGCATGACCTGTTCGAAGCGGCGCGCGGTGCCATGGGATTTGCCTATGCGCCCTACTCGAAGTTCCCGGTCGGCGCGGCCATCCGCGCCGAGGACGGCAGGATCTATTCCGGCGCCAACATCGAGAACATCTCGTTCCCGCAAGGGTGGTGCGCCGAGCCGACCGCGATCAGCCACATGATCATGGCCGGCGCTAAGAAGATCGTCGAAATGGCTGTCATCGCCGAGAAGCTGCCGCTCTGCTCGCCCTGCGGCGGCTGCCGGCAGAAGATCGCCGAGTTCGCATCGCCTTCGACGCGCATCTATCTGTGCGACGAGACCGGCGTGAAGAAGACCATGACGATGGACGAGCTTTTGCCCCACAGCTTCGCCACGGAGGTGATCGGATGAAGGCCGCCGTCGACCATCTCGCCCCGAGGCTCGGGGGGCTTTCGCCGCGATACGGCATCGTGCTCGGCTCCGGGCTTGGCTCGCTGGTCGAGGCGGTCGAAGGCGCCGTGCGCATCCCCTATTCGGAACTGCCGAGCTTCCCCGCAAGCTCCGTCTCCGGCCATGCCGGCGAACTGGTCATCGGCCTTTTGAACGGCGTCCCGGTCATTCTGCTTTCGGGTCGCGTCCACTACTACGAGCAGGGCGACGCCAATGCCATGCGCGGACCGATCGAGGTGCTCAAGGGCCTCGGCGTGCGCTCGCTGATCCTGACGAACTCGGCGGGCTCGCTGCGCGAGGACATGCCGCCGGGATCGGTGATGCGGATTTCGGACCACATCAATTTTTCCGGCGCCAATCCGCTGATCGGCATCGAGGGCGACGATCGCTTCGTCGGCATGACGAATGCCTATGATGCCGGCCTGGCGGACCGGATGGAGGCGGCGGCGCAGAAGACGGCAACGCCGCTGCACCAGGGCGTCTACATGTGGTTCTCGGGGCCGAGCTTCGAGACACCAGCCGAGATCCGGATGGCACGCATCCTGGGTGCCGACGCGGTCGGCATGTCGACCGTGCCGGAGGTGCTGATCGCCCGCTACCTCGGGCTGAAGGTGGCGGCCGCTTCCGTCATTACCAATTACGGGGCGGGCATGACCGGCGCCGAACTCAGCCATCACGAAACCAAGGACATGGCGCCGATCGGCGGGGCGCGGCTCGCCGCCATCATCGCCGAGATGATAGCGGCCGGAGGCACGGACGATGAATGAAACGACGCCCCGGCAGACCGCCGCGAAGGCCCTGTCGCTCCTCGACCTGACCGACCTGACCGAGAATTGCGACGAGGCCGCCATCGAGCGGCTGTGCCGGCAGGCGGCCACGCGGCATGGGCACACCGCCGCGATCTGCATCTGGCCACGCTTCGTAAAGCAGGCGCGTGCGTTGCTGGGTGAGAACAGCCCGATCCGGATCGCGACCGTCGTCAATTTTCCGTCCGGCGACCTGCCGGTCGACGACGTCGTTGCCGAAACCCGGCAGGCCATCGCCGATGGCGCCGACGAGATCGACCTGGTCATCCCATACCGGGCGCTGATGGCAGGCGACGAGGCGGCGGTGCGGCAGATGATCCGCGCCGTACGCGAGGTCTGCGCACCGCCGGTGCTGCTGAAGACGATCCTCGAAACCGGCGAACTGAAGAACCCCGACCTGGTCCGCAACGCCTCGCACCTGGCGATCGCCTCCGGCGCCGATTTCATCAAGACCTCGACCGGCAAGGTCGCGGTCAACGCCACGCTGGAAGCCGCCGACATCATGCTGAATGCCATCCGCGAGAGCGGGCGCAAGGTCGGCTTCAAGCCGGCCGGCGGCGTGCGCACGGTCGGAGACGCCGCCCTCCACCTCAGGCTTGCCGCGACCATCCACGGGCCGGACTGGGCGATTCCCTCCACCTTCCGATTCGGCGCCTCCGGTCTTCTGGGCGACATTCTCGCGGTGCTCGACGGCCGCGGCTCCGGCGGCTCGAGCGCGGCCTATTGACGATGCTGCCGCAGGAAATCATCCGGCGCAAACGCGATGGTGAGGAGCTAACGTCGAATGAGATTTCGGCTTTCATCGCGGCGCTGACCGACGGCAGCGCCAGCGAGGGACAGGTCGCAGCCTTCGCCATGGCCGTCTGGTTTCGCGGCATGGACGCGCGCGAGACCGTGGCGCTGACGCAGGCGATGCGCGATTCCGGCGAGGTACTGGACTGGCGTGACCTTGATCGCCCCGTCGCCGACAAGCATTCGACGGGCGGCGTCGGCGACAACGTCTCGCTGATGCTGGCACCGCTCGCCGCGGCGTGCGGACTGGCGGTGCCGATGATCTCGGGCCGCGGTCTCGGGCACACCGGGGGCACGCTCGACAAGCTGGAATCCATCCCCGGCTATACGATCAACCCGCCTGCCTCGCTGTTCCGGCGCGCCGTCAAGGAAGCCGGCTGTGCGATCGTCGGCCAGAGCGCCGATCTGGCGCCGGCAGACCGGCGGCTCTATGCAATCCGCGACGTCACCGCGACCGTCGACTCGGCGCCACTGATCACCGCGTCGATCCTGTCGAAGAAGCTGGCGGCCGGGCTGCAGTCGCTGGTGCTGGACGTCAAGCTCGGCAATGGCGCGTTCATGACGAGCCGCCCCGACGCCGAACGTCTTGCCCGCGCCCTCGTTGAGGTCGCCAATGGCGCAGGGCTGCCCACCACCGCACTGATCACCGACATGAACCAGCCGCTCGCTGACGCGGTCGGCAATGTCGTGGAGGTCGAGAACTGCATCGCGTTCCTGAAGGGCGAGAAGGCGGGCACGCGGCTCGAACGAGTCGTGCTGGCGCTGGCTGCGGAGATGCTGGTCGCCGCGGGAATCGAGCCGGATGCCGCCGCCGGGCATGCCAGGGCGGAGCGCGCGCTTTCGAACGGCAGCGCCGCGGAGGCATTCTCGCGCATGGTCCTTCTGCTCGGCGGTCCGGGCAACCTGCTCGACGATCCCGGTTCGACGCTCGTCAGGGCGCCGGTCATCTTGCCGGTCACGCTGGACCACACGGGCTATCTCGTCGCCTGCGATACGCGCGGTATCGGCATGGCAATGATCGAGCTCGGCGGCGGCCGGACAACACCGGACCAGCCCATTGACCATCGCGTCGGCTTCGACCGGCTTCGCCCCCTCGGCACCTGGGTCGAAAGGGGCGACGAGATCGGCCGGGTCCACGCTCGGACGCTGGACGAGGCCCAGGCGGGCGTCCTGCGCCTGCGCAGCCTTTATACGATCGCCAATACTGCACCGGTACCGGAAAGTCCGATCATCGACAGAATCAGCGCATGAGCCGCATCCGATTGCCGTCGACCTGATAGGACTTGAGGCCTTTCAGGAAGGTCATGCCGATCAGCGTTCCGGAAAGCGCCTTGTCCTCCAGCACCATGGCCCCGACGTTTGGGACGCTGATGGAGCCGATCACGACGCTGTCGAGGCGGACATAGGCCGCCCGCGTCTTGCCGTTGGCGGTGTCGACCGCATAGCGGAAATCAAGGTCATTGCGGGCCATGCCGAGCCGTGCGGCGGTTGAAACATTGATCGCCACCATGCTGGCGCCGGTGTCGACCATGCCCTTTTCCTTGCGACCGTTGATGGTGAACTGGCCGGAGAAATGACCGGTGCCGTCCGCCTCGAGCACCACCCCGCGATTGCCGGTGTAGCGAGCCGTCGAAACCGGTTGCGGTTGCTCAACAGTGGCGCTCTTTTTGGTTTCAGGCGCGGTCGCAAGGAAGGTGCCGGTAAGGCCGGGTGCGAAGACCGCGGCGACGGCGACGGCGGCGACCACGAACAGACTGCGGGCGAGCATGGGCATCTCCTTCAAGGAAGCGCCCAGACCACACCACAGTCCGGTTGATGGAACGGAAAAATCCGTCCCGCCCGCTCTTTATTGCCACAGCGAATCGACGCAGTGGCTAACGGTCCGTTAAGATCGCCTACTTGGTGCCGTACATGCGGTCGCCGGCATCGCCGAGGCCGGGCATGATGTAGCCCTTCTCGTTCAGGTGACTGTCGATCGACGCGGTATAGATCTTCACATCCGGATGCGCCGTCCGGAAGTTCCGGATGCCCTCGGGGGCGGCCAGCAGGCAGAGGAAGCGGATGTTGGTTGCGCCGCGCTCCTTCAGCTTTTCGATCGCCGCAATCGCCGAGTTGCCGGTCGCCAGCATCGGGTCAACGACGATGACCAGGCGTTCGCCCAAAAGATCCGGCGCCTTGAAGAAGTATTCGACAGCCTCGAGCGTTTCATGGTCGCGGTAGACGCCGATATGCGAGACGCGGGCGGAGGGAACCAGTTCGAGCATGCCCTCCAGCAGGCCGTTGCCGGCGCGCAGGATCGAGGCGAAGACCAGTTTCTTGCCCTCGAGGATCGGCGCGTCGATCACCTGCAGCGGCGTCTCGATGCGCTCGGTCGTCAGTTCCAGATCGCGGGTCACCTCATAGCAGAGCAGCGTCGAAATCTCGCGCAGGAGCCGGCGGAAGCTGCCGGTCGAGGTCTCCTTCTTGCGCATGATGGTCAGCTTGTGCTGCACGAGCGGGTGATCGATGACTGTGACGCCGTCCATGGACAAACCTTCCGTTTCTTGGTGTTGAACCCCAACTCTTTTTCCACGATCCCACGGCCTGCTGCAAGGGATTGCCGGCGGCGGCAGCGTTTCATCCCCGGCCGGGCACCGCAAGCCGAGCCATGCTGGCCGGCCGGGCTCGGGCAGTGTCGTCGTCAGAGCCGTGCGAGCAGATCCGCGCGGGTCCTCTCGTCGACGAACGCTGCCTCTATTGCCGTTCGCGTCATCTCGTTCAGTTCGGCATCGGTGAACCCCATCACCCGGGACGCCGTTTCGTACTCGCGTTGCAGCGAGGTCCCGAAGAACGGTGGATCGTCGGAGTTCAGCGTAACCTTCACGCCGGCTGCATGAAGCCGGCGCAGCGGGGGAGCGGTAAGGTCCGCAAAGACCCCGAGGGCGATATTCGAGCCTGGGCAGACTTCCAGCACGATGCCGTCCCCGGCCAGCCGCGCCACGAGCTCGGCGTCCTCGATCGCCCGCACGCCGTGGCCGATGCGGGCGGGACGGAGGATGTCGAGGGCGTCGCGCACGCTGGAGGCACCGCAAAGTTCACCTGCGTGAACGGTGATGCTAAGGCCGGCGTCGCGGGCGATCGCGAAGGCGCGGGCGTAGTCGGCGACGGCGCCGACCCGTTCCTCGCCCGCCATGTTGAAGCCGGTCACAAACGGGTTCCCGCAGCTGGCGGCATAGCGCGCCGCCCATTCGACGCGCTCCGGGCCGCGGTGCCGGAGACCGACCACCACCATTCGGCACTCGATGCCGGTGCGCGCCCTCGCCGCCTCGATGCCGCGTCCGATGCCGGCCATGTAGCGGTCGGCACCGAGCCCGACCGTCTCGGCGTGATCGGGAGAGACGAAGAGCTCGCTGTAGATCGCGCCGGCCGCGGCCAGTTCGTCGAGATAGGTCTCGGTCAGGAGCGCATAGTCGTCCTCGCTCCGAAACAGGGCTGCGACGGCGTCATAGGCTGCGAGGAAGCTGGTGAAGTCGTGCCAGACATAGGTGCCGTCGCGCAGGAAGGCATCGGTATCGACGTTGTACTTTCTGGCCTGCGACAGGGTGAGCGCGGGTGGCACCGCCCCTTCTAGGTGGCAATGCAGCTCGGCCTTTTTCAGGTTCGCGGTCACAGAAAGCTTCTTCCGTGCGGGCCGGGCGCAATGCCGAGGTGCCTGGCGATCGTCTCGCCGATATCGGCGAGGGTCGTGCGGGTGTCGAGCAGGCGCGAGCGGATGCCGGGGCCGAAGCTCATGACCGGAACCCGCTCGCGCGTATGGTCCGTGCCCCGCCAGGTCGGATCGCAACCGTGATCGGCGGTGAGGATCACGAGATCGCCGGCATGCAGCTTGCGATCCACTTCGGGCAGGCGCCGGTCAAAGGCCTCGAGCGCTGCGGCGTAGCCGGCGACGTCGCGGCGATGGCCGTAGAGCATGTCGAAATCGACGAAGTTGGTGAAGACCAGGTCGCCGTCCTTGGCTTCGTCCATTGCCTGCAGGGTCGCGTCGAACAGCGCCATGTTGCCGTTGGCCTTGGTCAGCCGGCCGATGCCCTTGTGGGCGAAGATGTCGCCGATCTTGCCAACCGCGTGCACGGTGCGGCCGGCCTCCGTCAACCTGTCGAGCAGCGTCGGCTCGGGCGGCGGGACGGAAAAGTCGCGGCGGTTGCCGGTCCGCTCGAAGCTCGCCGCCGTCTCGCCGACAAACGGCCGCGCGATCACGCGGCCGATACGGCCGCCCGGCCATTCGTCGAGGATGAGCCGCACCGCCTGGCAGAAGGCAAGCAGCCGGTCCAGGCCGAAATGGTTCTCGTGCGCGGCGATCTGGAAGACGGAATCGGAAGAGGTGTAGCAGATCGGCTTGCCGGTGCGGATGTGCTCCTCGCCGCAGCGGGCGAGGATGTCGGTGCCGGAGGCATGGCAGTTGCCGAGTATGCCCGGCACCCTGCCGATGTCGCAGATGGCGGCGACCAGGTCCGACGGGAAGGCGTCGCCCTCGGCGGGAAAATAGCCCCAGTCGAACATGACCGGCGTTCCGGCGATCTCCCAGTGGCCGGACGGCGTGTCCTTGCCATGCGAGACCTCGCTCGCTGCGCCATGGTGACCGAACACCCGGGCAGGGACTTCCATGCCAGCGGGAAAGCGGCCGGTCGAAGCGCGGGCGGCGTGCACCAGGCCGAGCGCGGACATGTTGGGTAGTTTCAGAGGGCCGTGGCGCAGGCCGGCCCGATCGGCGGCTCCGGCGGCGCAGAATTCCGCGATGTGCCCGAGCGTGTCGGCACCGTCGTCGCCGAAGGCGGCTGCGTCGGGCGCACCGCCGATGCCGAAGGAATCAAGTACGAAAAGAAACGCTCTGGGCATCCGTTACCTGCCGATCCTGCCGCCACAACCGGTTCGCCCGCCGGGACGATCACGCGCCGTAATGCAACGCGGGCGCAGCAGCGGATTTCGGAAATGACACGGAAAAGCACGTCCGCTCAAGCGGAATCGTCGCCGCACAGCCCGCGGGCCGGTCGCACACGTGGCGAAGATCGGGGCCGTCAGCCACAGTCGGAGCAGGTGATCGACTTGCCCTGTCGCTCCAGACTGAAGTTCGTGCGGTCGATGAAGATCCGTTCTCCCGATGCGTCGGCGCCGGGGATAAGCGTCAATATTCTATAGGGCAGCGACAGCTCGGCCCTGACGATGAAGGTCTCGGGTTCGCGCATCGCCGCCGGCAGCGACACGGGGCTGCCCTTGACATAGGGCGCAGCCCGCTGCTCGTCGCGCGACCAGGCGACGGTGGCGTTGCCGTCCTTGTCCACCTGGATGCCGGTGATCTTCAACCGGTAATTGTCGGCCGTGTACGGTGCCATGATGTTGGAGGCAATCTTCGTCATGTCGTCCATGACCGCACCGGTGACGTTGGTCCTGCGTGCGATCGCGTCGGCGATGGTGGCTGCGGAGCGGCCGACCTTGTTTGCGAACGACCAGGCGACCGAAATCTCGTAGGCGCCGAGATAACCGACGATCAGCAGGGGCGCGACGATGGCGAACTCGACGGCGCCGGCGCCCTCGCGCGCACCGAAGAGGCGCCGCAACTGCGCGCCAATGCCGGTTATGCCGGAAATACGATGCCTGCCTTCGTTGCGCTGCTTCGTCATTTGAAGTCCTCGCTCTGAATAACGGCCGCGGCCACAATGAGGTGGTCCTGCAGCGACCCGTCGGCGGACTGCAGATTGGCAAGTATCGGCCGGAGGTAGTCCACGATCACCGGCCAGCGGTAATAGGCGCGGACGACGTTGATCGAGCTCTTGCCGCCGGGCGAGAAGCGGAAGGCACTGGTGTCGAGCGGGCCCGTCTTCGAGTTGCCGATGCGCGGAATCGTGTTCGCCGGCAGGGCGCTGAAGGAAGCGGCGCTGCGGACGTCGAGATAAAGGCGCGACGGTTTTGTCGGTTCGGTCGACGAGCAGGAGAGAAGAACGGTCAGTTCGGCGCAGAACGCAGCGCGAAACTGCGCTTCGTTCATGTCGGTCGGGCGCCCCATGTTGAAGGTGATCTCGCCCATCCGGACCCTGCGCGCCATGGCTTCGTTGGCGTTCACCAGCATCTGCTCGGCGGTATAGGCAACGAAGGTCTCGATGGTGGCGAAGACGATCAGGAAGAACATCGGTGCGAGAATTGCAAATTCCAGCGCCGCAGCACCGCTCCGTTCGCGGAGAACGCGCCTGAACCAGGAACGCCCGTGCTTGTGATCCTTCACTGTCTTCATGGCAGCGATGCACCTTCCGCTTCACGCCCTCGAGACAGGACGCCCGGCAAGGTTACTTCGCAGACCGTTTATTTTTCGTATGCGGGAAGCGCCGCAATTTAGCGGCTTCTCACTTTCGCACGATCGCCCACTCGACCGGCCGTCAGGGGCCCGTATCGGTGGCGCGCTTGGCGTGCTGTTCGCAGATCGGCGTGCAGGAGAGCACCGAGCGTTCCGTCTGGCGGAAGACACGGACCGTGTTGCCCTCGTCGATGGAAACTAGGATGCGCTCGTCGACGATCGCATTGCCGTCGGCATCGAGCAGGACGAGGTTGGTGGTGCCGAAATTGCGGCCGGTCAGCACGATGGTTTTCGCATCGGCGACCGTGGCGTCGGCGACCTCGGCATTGCCGACGATCACCTTGCTGACCGGACGGTCGAGCTTGAGCACGCGCGCGTGATCCATGTAGACGCGCATCATCGTGCTATCGTCGGCACGCGCCATGCCGGCGCCCAGTACCGATGGCATGAGCAGAATGCCGATGGCCAGCGCGGTCATGGGGGAGGCAGGTGTTCCGACGGTCGTCATCCCGATATCCTGAAGCTGTCGCTCTAATCAGCATGGCCGGGAATGGTGAATGAAGCCTTAAGACGGGAAGAACGAGTTCGCGCCACCATTGCTGGGCTCCCCTGGCCGGATGACGAATCAGCAACGCAGGCCGGCATGAGTCGCTCGCGTGAAAAGGAGGGCACGACGCTTGTCCCGAGATTGGGCGCTTGGGAAGCACGGTCACCGCCCTGCAATTCCGGCCACTGCGGCTTTGCGCCATCATCCGCTGTGTTGGCCCTTTGTTTACCACAACATCTGGCAACCAACGTTAACAGAATGGTAACCGCCTTCCTTAAGCGGGCAGCAATGCGGCGTCTGTAGGTTGCAGTCATCCGAACAACGGCAAACAGTTGTCGGACGTGCTGAACCAACACCGTGGAGTTAGGAGAATTCCCATGACCAAGATCTTCGCCCGCTTCCTCAAGGACGAATCCGGCGCGACCGCCATCGAATACGGCCTGATCGCCGCCCTCATCTCCGTTGCCCTGATCACCGGTGCGACCGCTCTGGGTGGCGCACTCGATAAGCAGTTCAGCGAAATCTCCAAGGAAATCGACTATACCGCCAAGTAACTTGCAACTTTTACGAAAAAACTAGAGCCGCCCCTGAGCGGCTCTAGTTTTTTAAGCAGTCATCCCAATTCTCGATTCACGCCGCGAAGCAACAATCAGAAACGGAAGGATGCAATGACCGTAGCTGCAATCTTCGTCATCTTTCCGTTGTGCCTGGCGATCGCCGCCTTCTCTGACTTGTTCACCATGACCATCCCAAATCGCGTCTCCGCGGTTCTGCTTTCCAGCTTCCTTCTGGTTGCGCCGATCGCCGGCCTCCCGCTCGCCGACATTGGATTGCACCTGGCGGCTGGCCTGGTCGTGTTCGCCGTCTGCTTTGCACTCTTCGCGGCAAACGTCATGGGCGGCGGTGACGCCAAGGTGCTGACGGCGAGCGCCGTCTGGTTCGGGCTGACGCCTTCGCTCGTCACCTTTCTCGTTTACGTGTCGGTCTTTGGTGGCGTGCTGACGCTTGCAATTCTGATGCTGCGCCGGAATGAGAATACGATCCTAGCGTCCGGTGTCCCGGTTCCCGCTCACATTCTCATGGCGAAAAAGGTACCTTATGGCATCGCCATCGGTTTTGCGGCCTTTGCCGCCTACCCCTCCTCCCCGCTGATGCAGGCCGCGCTCTCATCTCTTCACTGAAACCGTGATCAACCGCCTCGCGCGTATGTCGGCGCGCCCCCACCGCGTGCGCGCACAGAATTCGTTAACCACGAGCGTAAGCAACTCATTAACCATAAATACACCAATTGGTGGTCAACGTGACGCTACGCATTCTTGCACGTCCAGGGGCCAACCATGAAACCGGCGCGATTGATCATTCTGGCAGTGGCCGTCCTGTCGGCCGGCGGCGCAGGCTACCTCGCCATGCAGCTCGCCCGCGGCAAATCGGTTGCCCAGGGCGCGCCTGTGGTCGAGCGCGAGCCGACCGTCAACGTGCTGGTGGCGACGCAGAGCCTGCCGGTCGGGGCCCGGATCAACGCCAGCTCGCTCGGCTGGAGTTCCTGGCCGGAACATAGCGTCGTCGACGGCTTCATCACCGACCGGAACCGCCCCGATGCGATGGAGAAG
Organism: Mycoplana dimorpha; assembly: GCF_003046475.1. Taxonomy (GTDB): domain Bacteria; phylum Pseudomonadota; class Alphaproteobacteria; order Rhizobiales; family Rhizobiaceae; genus Mycoplana; species Mycoplana dimorpha. Next base: position 178,822 of record NZ_PZZZ01000002.1, on the reverse strand, counting down.
CTCGACGGCGCGGTCGTGCGCATGCCGATGTTCAGCGGCGAGCCGATCCGCCAGGAGAAAATCGCCGATTCAAGCAGCAAGATCATGTCGTCGCTGCTTCCGGCCGGAAAGCGGGCGGTGTCGACCGAGATTTCTGTCGCCACCGGCGCCGGCGGTTTCATCCTGCCGAACGACCGGGTCGACGTGATCATGGTGCGCAAGGGCGACAGCGATTCGGCCATGCTCACCGAGACCATCCTCAGCAATGTCCGCGTACTCGCGATCGACCAGCAGATCGAGGAGAAGGACGACGGCTCCAAGAGCGTGGTCGGCACCACGGCGACGCTCGAGCTGACACCCGACCAGAGCAAGGTGATCACCGTCGCCCAGCAGATGGCCGAACGCCTGCAGCTGGCGTTGCGCAGCGTCGCCGACGCGCAGGAACAGGACACCGGCGCCGCGGACTATCTCCTTAGCGGCGGGGACGGCAACCCGATCGTGCAGGTCATCAAGTCCGGCGAAATCGTCAAGGCGGGTTCGTCCGCCGGCAAACAATGATGCGGGGGCGCAAGGTGCGTGGATTCGGTCAGAAATTTAGGGCCTCTGTCGCCGGCGGGTTGACGTTCTGCCTGGCCTTCTCTGGCACCCCGGCGGCGGTTGTCACCGGTGCCAGCGCCTTCTCCGCCGCTCAGGCAGCCTCCAGCTCCTCCACGGTGATCCGAATCACCCAGGCCGGCCCGGGAGCACGCAGGGCATTGAAGCTCGGGCTCAACAAGGCGATCGTGATCGATCTGCCGAGCGACGCTCACGACATTCTGGTCGCCGATCCTGAAAAGGCCGACGCCGTCACCCGCACCTCGCGGCGCATCTATGTCTTCGGCAAGCAGATCGGCCAGACCAACATCTTCATCTTCGGTCCGAACGGCGAGGAGATCGTCAGCCTGGATCTCGCCGTGGAGCGCGACATCGCCGGTCTCCAGGCGCATCTGCGCCGCTTCATTCCGGATTCGGACATCTCAGTCGAGATCATCTCGGACAACATCGTGCTCACCGGCACGGTGCGCACGCCGCAGGATGCCCTGCAGGCGGCGCGGCTTGCCGATATCTTCCTCACCGGCGGCGAGGCGACGACGCGAACCGTGACGGCACAGGGCAACAACGGCGACGCCGCCATCTTCGGCGAGGAGCGCCAGCGCTCGCAGGTCGTCAACATGCTGAAGATCGACGGCGAGGACCAGGTCACGCTGAAGATCACCGTTGCCGAGGTCAGCCGCCAGGTGCTCAAGCAGCTCGGCTTCAGCGGCTTGGTGCAGGGCAACGACGGCGGCATCTCCTTCCGCAACCCCACCAATCTCGGCGGCGCCGTCGACTGGGCGGCCAACGCCTCGCTGTCCGGCACGATCGGCGGCACCGCGATCGCCAGTTTCATGAGCGCCATGGAGCAGGCCGGCGTCATGCGCACGCTCGCCGAGCCGAGCCTTACGGCAATATCCGGCGAGTCGGCCAACTTCTATGTCGGCGGCGACTTCAAGCTGCTCGAGGAGCAGTCGATCAAGAACGACGACAAGTCCGGCAAGACCGAGATCGAGCGCAAATATGAGACGATCGACTACGGCATCCGCCTGAACTTCAAGCCGGTCGTGCTTTCCGCCGGCCGTATCAGCCTCAGGGTGGACACCGAGGTCTCCGAGCCGACGTTCGAAGGTTCGGCCACCTGGCTCGGGCAATTGAATGTGCCCGGGGCAACCGCGCTCGGCGTCCGGCGCCGCCAGGCCTCCACCAGCGTCGAACTGCCCTCGGGCGGCTCGATCGTGATCGCCGGTCTCGTCAAGGACGACATCCGCCAGGCGATGTCCGGCCTGCCGGGGCTCTCCAAGATCCCGATCTTCGGGACGCTGTTCCGCTCTAAGGATTTCGTGCGCAACGAGACGGAAATGGTCATCATCGCCACGCCGTATCTCGTCCGCCCGGTCGCCCGCAGCGCCCTCAACCGCCCGGACGACAATTTCAACCCGACGAACGATGCCGCGAGCTTCTTCCTCGGTCGGGTCAATGAAATCTATGGCCGCAGGGAAGCCGGCGTGCCGGTTGGCAACTATGCCGGCGCCGTCGGCTTCATCTACAAGTGACCGGGGACAAGGACATGACCGCACCCAGACGCTTCCAGGGCCGCCTCGAAAGGCTCCGCCGCCAGTCCCTCAACCGCCTGCTGCCGACGGCAATCGTCCTTTCGGCGGCCTTGCTGGCGGGCTGCGCCTCGAAGGATGCGGTCACGACCGCGGCCATTCCCGACGATTACCGCACCCGGCATCCGATCGTGCTGACCGAGGCCGAACATGTGCTGGACGTGCCGGTCGCTTCCGGCGACCGCGCGCTGACCATGTCGGTGCGCGATAACATTCGCGGCTTCGCCCAGGACTACGCCTCGAAATCGAAGGGAACGGTGCAGATCATGGTGCCGAGGGGTTCGGCGAATGCCGGGGCTGCCGCCGTGCTGCGCAAGGATGTCCGCGCGACCCTGGTGAACGCGGGTGTGCCGAACCGACGCATCATCGAGACGGGCTATCAAGCCGCCGGCTCGGGCGACGCGGCCCCGATCCGGCTCGCCTTCGTATCGACCACCGCCGTGACCAACCCCTGCGGCCAGTGGCCGGAGGATCTGGCAGTCAACACGATCGAGAACCGGCAGTATTACAATTTCGGCTGCGCCACCCAGGCGAACCTGGCCGCGCAGATCGCCAATCCGATGGATCTCGTCGGCCCGCGCGGCATGACGCCGATCGACGCCGAGCGACGGGCGACGGCGATCCAGGACTACCGCGATGACGGAACGCGCTTCTGAGGGAACCGGTCGCCACGATCGTTCTGGCGACGAGGATAGGGCTTGAGAGATGACGAGCATCGAATACGGCATTGAGGCGCGGCTTTCATTCGACGCCTACCCCGACGAAGGCGGCCGCTCCGGCGAGCTCGACCACGTGCGCCCGCTGCCGCGCATCTCGATCCACGCGTTCTGCGAGAGCGAGGAGATGCAGCAGACGATGGAGCGTTGCGCGGGCGATCGCCGCATGGCCAAGGTCAGCCTGCGCATCAACAACGGCAGTATCCAGGCGGCAGCCAACATGTTCGCCTCGGCGCCGACGCCCAACCTCATCGTCCTGGAAACCTCGAGCCATCCCGCCGCACTGCTGGGCGAGCTGGCGCCGCTTGCCGAGGTTTGCGACCCGAGCACCAAGGTCGTGATCATCGGCCACCACAACGACATCGCGCTCTATCGCGAGCTGATCCGCAACGGCATCTCGGAATACCTGGTGGCGCCGGTGAGCATGGCCGAGATCCTCAACACCATTGCCGCCATCTTCGTCGATCCCGACTCCGAGCCGCTCGGCCGCACCATAGCTTTCATCGGCGCCAAGGGCGGGGTCGGCTCGTCGACCATCGCCCACAACTGCGCCTGGGACATCTCCAATCTGTTTTCGACCGAAGTGGTGCTCGCCGACCTGGACCTTCCATTCGGCACGGCCAATATCGACTTCGACCAGGATCCGGCGCAGGGCATGGCCGAGGCCGTCTATACGCCCGAGCGGCTGGACGAGGTGTTCCTCGACCGGCTGCTGGCGAAATGCTCCGAACACCTGTCCTTGCTGGCGGCGCCCTCGACGCTCGACCGCGGCTACGATCTCGAGCGCGGATCCTTCCAGCCGATGCTGGAGGTCCTGCAGCGCAGCGCCCCCGTCAATGTTCTCGACGTGCCGCACGCCTGGTCGGAGTGGACCCGCGCGCTGCTCGGCGAGGTCGACGAGGTGGTCGTGACCGCCGTTCCCGATCTCGCCAACCTGCGCAACACGAAGAACATGTTCGACGCGCTGAAGAAGCTCCGCCCGAACGACCGTCCGCCCCACCTGATCCTCAACCAGGTCGGCATGCCGAAGCGGCCGGAGATCGCGCCCAGCGACTTCTGCGAGCCCCTGGAGATCCAGCCGATCGCGATCATCCCGTTTGATGCGCAGCTGTTCGGAACGGCTGCCAACAGCGGACGGATGATCGCCGAGGTCGACAAGAAATCGCCCGCGGCGGAGACCTTCGCGCAGATCGCGCACGTGGTCACGGGACGGGCGACCGTCAAGAAACCGAAGAAGGGCGGCCTCGGCAAGATGCTGGGCATGCTCGGCCGAAAGTGAGGCCACCCAGGCCCCGGCAGACAACTGGATGAAATGGCATGTTTGGTAGACGCGGAAACGAAGGCTTCGGAAAGAGTGGCGGGCACAGCCCGGTGCCGCAGGCCATGCCTGCGACCGTTCCCGTCGAGCGCGCGGTAACGGACGCGGCTGCGCCGGTGCGGGAAAGCATCGCCGTAGCAGTGGCGCCGTCGGCACCGCCGCCTTCGCCGATCGCCCGCAAGCGTTCGCCGCGCACCGAGGACTATTACGACACCAAGTCACAGGTCTTTTCGGCGCTGATCGACACGATCGACCTGTCGCAGCTCGCCAAGCTCGATACCGAGAGCGCGCGCGAGGAAATCCGCGACATCGTCAACGACATCATCACCATCAAGAACTTCGCGATGTCGATCTCCGAGCAGGAGGAACTGCTCGACGACATTTGCAACGACGTCCTCGGTTATGGTCCGCTGGAGCCGTTGCTGGCCCGCGACGACATCGCCGACATCATGGTCAACGGCGCCGGCAAGACCTACATCGAGGTCGCCGGCAAGGTCCAGGAGTCCGAGATCCGGTTCCGCGACAACGCCCAGTTGCTTTCGATCTGCCAGCGCATCGTCAGCCAGGTGGGCCGCCGCGTCGACGAATCAAGCCCGATCTGCGACGCGCGCCTTCCGGATGGCTCGCGCGTCAACGTGATCGCCCCGCCCCTCGCCATCGACGGTACCGCGCTCACCATCCGCAAGTTCAAGAAGGACAAGCTGACGCTCGACCAGCTCGTCAAGTTCGGTTCGATCACGCCGGAGGGCGCGACGCTGCTGCAGATCATTGGGCGCGTGCGCTGCAACCTCGTCATCTCGGGCGGCACCGGCTCGGGCAAGACCACCCTGCTCAACTGCATGACCCGCTACATCGACGCCGACGAGCGGGTCATCACCTGCGAGGACTCGGCCGAACTGCAGCTGCAGCAGCCGCACGTCGTGCGCCTTGAAACTCGCCCGCCCAACATCGAGGGCGAGGGCGAAATCACCATGCGCGATCTGATCAAGAACTGCCTGCGCATGCGGCCGGAGCGGATCATCGTCGGCGAAGTGCGCGGACCGGAGGTCTTCGACCTGCTGCAGGCCATGAACACCGGCCACGACGGCTCGATGGGCACGATCCACGCCAACTCGCCGCGCGAGTGCCTGAGCCGCATGGAATCGATGATCGCGATGGGCGGCTACACGCTGCCCGCCAAGACGGTGCGCGAGATCATCGCCGGGTCGGTCGACGTCATCATCCAGGCCTCGCGCCTGCGCGACGGCTCGCGCCGCATCACCCACATCACCGAGGTGGTCGGCATGGAGGGCGACGTCATCGTCACCCAGGATCTGATGCGCTTCGAGATCGAAGGCGAGGACGCCAATGGCAGGATCATCGGCCGCCATTCCGGCACCGGCATCGGCAAGCCGCATTTCTGGGACCGGGCGCGCTACTTCAACGAGGACAAGCGTCTGGCGGCGACGCTCGACATGATGGAAAAGCCGCAATAGCGGGGCGCGGATGTTCGGACTGGATATCACCATCGTCGCGATCATAGGCCTGGCGGCACTGGCCGCCGGCACGCTCGGATATGCCCTGCTGTTTTCGAGCATCGAAACCGAGAAGAAGGCGGAAAGTCGCGTCAAGCGGGTGAAGGCCGCCGAGACCGACCAGACCAAGGTCAAGGCGGCGCGCGACCGCATGCAGGAGATGTCGAAGCGGCGGAAGTCCTTGCAGGATTCGCTCAAGGATCTGGAGAAGAAGCAGCAGGAACATCACAAGAAGACTTCTCCGAGCCTGAAGGCGAAGCTGTCACAGGCAGGTCTGCCATTGTCGCCTGCGAAGTTTGTGGCGATCGGCATCGCCTTCGGCTTCTTCCTGATGATCGCGGCCTTCGTCGCCGGCGCGCCGCTGTTTCTTGCGGCCGGAATCTTCGTCATCGCTGGTTTTGGGATTCCGCGCTGGGTCCTCAATTTTCTGGTCAAGCGCCGCATGAACTCGTTCCTCGAGGAGTTCCCCAACTCGCTCGACGTGATGGTGCGGTCGATCAAGTCGGGCCTGCCGCTCACCGACGCGCTGCGTCTTATCGCGGCGGAGGGCCAGGAGCCGGTGAAGTCGGAGTTTCGGCGCGTCATCGAATCGCAGCAGATGGGTCTGAGCGTGCCTGACGCCTGCGCACGCATGTTCACCTCCATCCCGTTGCAGGAGGTGAACTTCTTCTCGATCGTGATCGCGATCCAGAGCCAGGCGGGCGGCAATCTTTCCGAAGCGCTCAGCAACCTGTCGCGGGTGCTGCGCGAACGGCGCAAGATGCGCGCCAAGATCAGTGCGATGTCGATGGAGGCCAAGGCGTCGGCGGCGATCATCGGCGCCTTGCCGTTCATCGTCATGCTGCTCGTCTATCTGACCTCGCCGGACTACATCATGATCCTCTTCACCGATCCGCGTGGACATCTGATCCTCGGCTGCTCGGCCGTGTGGATGTCCATGGGCATTCTGATGATGCGCAACATGATCAACTTCGATATCTGAAGGAGCGGCATGATGTTGGACTTTGCCAGGATGCTGACAGATCCGGACCTCCTGCTGCCGGTGTTCGTCGCCGTCGCGGTGCTCGCGACCTTCTACACGCTTGCTGCGCCGTATTTCGAGGGCAGCGACCTCGGCAAGCGAATGAAATCGGTGGCGCTGGAGCGCGACCAGATCCGGGCCCGCGAACGCGCCCGGCTGAGCGCCGAAGGGACGGGGAAGGGTTCGCTGCGGGCGCAGCACAACACCTCGGTTCGCCAGATCGTTGAACGGTTGAACCTGCGCGAGGCACTCGTCGACGCCGGCACCGTCAACCGCCTGCGCCAGGCAGGTTACCGGTCGCAGAACGCGCTTAACATCTTCCTGTTCGCCCGTTTCGTGCTGCCGTTCGCCTTCTTCGCCGTCGGCGCCTTCTACATTTTCTACCTCGGCTATCTTGGCGAAAAGCCGCTGTCGATCCGCATCCTGGCAGCCGTCGGGATCGCCTATCTCGGCTTCTATGCGCCGAACATCTACATCTCCAACCGGGTTTCCAAGCGCCAGCTGTCGATCCGCCGGGCCTGGCCGGATGCGCTCGACCTGCTGCTGATCTGCGTCGAATCCGGTATCTCGATGGAGGTGGCGCTGCGGCGGGTGGCCGACGAGATCGCCATGGCATCGCCCGAACTTGCCGAGGAGCTGGTGCTGACGACGGCGGAGCTCTCCTTCCTGCAGGACCGGCGGGTCGCCTATGAAAATCTCGGCACGCGCACCGGCCTCGACACCGTCAAGGCGGTGATGCAGGCGCTGATCCAGGCCGAGCGCTACGGCACGCCGATCGCCCAGGCGCTGCGCGTACTGGCACAGGAGAGCCGCGACACGCGCATGAACGAAGCCGAGAAGAAGGCCGCCGCCCTGCCGCCGAAGCTGACGGTGCCGATGATCGTGTTCTTCCTGCCTGTGTTGATCGCCGTGATTCTGGGCCCCGCCGGCATCCAGGTCGCCGACAATTTCTGATCGGTCAGTTCGAAAGCCCGAAAAGCTTCTCCAGATTTTCCCAGGTCTCGTCCATCGCATAGGGACCGAGGAACGGCAGGCCGATGTGGCCATAGATCAGAGACAGCTGCCGTTCGGCAGTCTGCTCGTCCGCCTTGGCGATCTGCTGCAGATACATGACCGAGGCCAGGCCGGAGCGGTCCGAGCCTGCCTGGCAATGAACGAGTATGGGCTTTTGCGCGTTGCGCATGATCGCGATCAGCGCTTTGCTTCGTTCTGGCGAAAGCTGATTCCGGGCCGACATCCTAAAATCCACGTGCCGGATTCCGAGGCGCTTGGACTCTGCGATCTCCTGGCTGTACCAATCGTCGTCGCTGGTACCGCGCAGGTTGATCACCGTCTTGATGCCATAGCGATTTGCGTAATCGGCGAGCTGCGCTGCAGTGGGCTGGCCGGAGCGATAAAACTCGCCGGCGATGACCTCGTGGAAATTCCCGGAGAGCTTCAGGTAGCCGAGGTACAGTCCGATGGACAGCAGGGCGGCGCCGGCCAGGGCACTCGCTCGCAACAGAATACGGCGCATCGAACACCCCCTCGCTCGTGGAGGCTGTCATCATATGCGGTTGTGCGATTTTAGGATAGTGGGCCCGACCGTTCAATTGGTGGCGGAGGTCGGCCTGTCCTGATCTGCCAGCTGCTTCCAGGCGTTTTGCTGCGAAAGCATGCCGCGCAGATAGGCGACGTTGGCCTCGGCCTGTTCGGCGCTCAGCTCCTGCCGTGCGATCTGTTCGGCCTCCTCGAAACGGCCCTGCAGGCCGACCGTCAGGGCGAGGTTCTGCCGGACGCTGGACTCCGCGCCGGGCTGCTGCGCGGCCGATCGCAGGTAGGTCTCCGCCGTGCGGAGATCGCGGGTGAGTACATAGGACATGCCGAGGTTGGACAGCACGGAGGGTTCGTTCGGCTGCAGGTCAAGAGCCTCGCGGTAGCGCACCCGCGCCTCGGCGGAGCGGCCGAGCTGGTCCAGGATCGCGCCCTCGGCCGATCGCAACCGCCAGTCAGGGCGGTCCGGCGTCTGCGCCCGCTGGATGGTGGCGAGCGCCTGCTGCAGCTGGCCGGCTGCGGCCTGCGACTTCCCGTAGGCGGCGAGCACCTCGCGATCGGTCGGGTGGAAGATCGCGACCTGCTGCATGACGGCGAGCGACTGCTCGTTGCGGCCTGTCATGCGCAGAAGATTGGCGTATTCCAATCCGGCTCGGCGATCCTTGGGGTTCTTCTCGTAGGCCTTTCCGATCCTTTCCGCCGCCCGGCTCAGTTCGCTGGCGTTCATTTCCGAAACCGGCTTCGACTGCATCGGAATGGATCCCGTTTGCAGATTGTCACGACCGCCGCCGGCGCAGCCGGCGAGTGTCACGGCCAAAAGCGTGGCCGTGACCATTGAAAGCAGCTTGCGGCCAGACGTTCCTGCATGGGTGGAGCAGAGCATGAAAATGTTCCCCAGAGCACCGTTGCGGCGAGTGTGACGGAATCACGCCGCAATCCTCACGCCAGAAATATTCTGTTAACCCTAACAGACCGTTAATCCGCCGAATCCCGGACCGACCGCAAAGGCTCTGCCATGGCTCCCTACCAGTTCATCGATCGCCCCTCCCCGTTCACCACCCGTGCCGGAAAGACCCTGCCGATCTTCGCGATCACGCCGGCGCATATCGAGACCGGCACGATCGACCCGGTGGCGCTCGACTGGGCCAGGAAGGCGGGCTTCAAGGCGGAAGCGGGCGCGCTGCTGCTGATTCCGACCGCGGACGGGCATCTCGGGGGAGCCCTGTTCGGCCTCGGCAAGTCGCCCTCCGAAGCGCCGTTCCTGACCGGAAAGCTCGCCCGTGCCCTGCCGGCCGGCCAGTGGCACATCGAGACGGCGCCGCTGACGGCCAACCGGCTGTCGCTCGGTTACGGCATGGGAAGCTACCGCTTCGACCGCTACCGGGCGGCAACGAACGACGCGCCGACCCTGCTGATTCCGACGGACGCCGATGCCGCCGACGTCAAGCGCCAGCTCGCCGGCGTCTTCCTGGTCCGCGACCTGATCAACACGCCGACGAACGACATGGGACCGCAGGCACTGGAGGAAGCCTTCCGCGCGCTCGGCGAGCATTACAAGGCGAAGGTCTCGGTCATCCAGGGCGACGACCTCCTGAAGGAGAATTTCCCGTTGATCCACACTGTCGGCCGCGCCGCCGCCGAAGCACCGCGCCTGCTGGAGATGCGCTGGGGCAAGAAAGGGCATCGCAAGGTGACGCTGGTCGGCAAGGGGGTATGCTTTGATACCGGCGGCCTCGACATCAAGCCATCCGCCTCGATGCTGCTGATGAAGAAGGACATGGGCGGTGCTGCGAACGTCATGGGCCTGGCGCTGATGATCATGGACGCCAAGCTGAAGGTCGATTTGCGCGTGCTGGTGCCGGCGGTCGAGAACTCCATCTCCTCGAACGCCTTCCGGCCGGGCGACATCTATCGCAGCCGCAAGGGGCTGACGGTGCAGATCGACAATACCGACGCCGAGGGCCGCCTCATCCTGGCCGATGCGCTCGCCTATGCCGACGAGGAGGACTGCGACCTGCTGGTCGACATGGCGACGCTGACGGGCGCGGCCCGGGTCGCGCTCGGGCCCGACCTTCCGCCGTTCTTCACCGACGACGAGGACCTGGCGCATGACCTGGTCGACGCGAGCCTCTCCGTCGACGATCCGATATGGCGCATGCCGCTCTACATGGGTTACGACAAGGACGTCTCGGCCCGCATCGCCGACCTCACCAATGCGCCAGCCGGCGGCATGGCCGGCTCGATCACCGCTGCCCTGTTCCTCAAGCGCTTCGTGACGCGAACGAAGAGCTGGGTGCATTTCGACATCTACGGCTGGACGCCGGCCGAGCGTCCGCATGCGCCGATCGGCGGCGAGGCACAGGCGATCCGGGCCCTTTACCACAGCCTGAAATCGACAGCCGGCTAACAGCATCGCCGACAGGCGTACCGGCGAACGCGGCCAAATGCATTGCGGACTTTCAAAGCGTGCAACGATACGCTAGCGTAACGACATCGTCCTGTCCTTGCGGAGGCTGACTTGCCAGTGGAACTTACGGCCTCGCAGGCGCTCGGCCTCTGGCATGCCGTTTCGCTGGAACAAGTGCGCCACGACGGCCGGGATCTGAGCCTGCGCCAGCTGGCGATCCTGCTCGAAGTCTATCTCGTGCCGCCGCCGCACACGGTGCGGGGACTGGCCGAGCGGCTCGGGGTGACCAAGCCCGTGATCACGCGCGCGCTCGACACGATGGGTGAGCAAGGATTGGTCGACCGCAGCCGCGATGAGCGCGACCGGCGCAACGTCCTCGTCAAGCGCACCGTCGACGGCGCGCTCTATCTGGAAAAGCTCGGCGACCTGATCATCGGTCGGGGCCGGGCGCTGACATCATGAGAAGGCCATGAACGCTCCGCCTGACCGCCGCCTGAACGCCTATCGTGCAGACCTCGCAGAGGAGGCGCTGCGCGGCACGGTCGACGCGCCTCGCTACACGATGGGGACGCCGGCGCGGGTCACCTTGCCGGTGATCGGGCTGAGGCCACGCCCCGATGCGGCGGCCGGGATCGACACCGAACTCCTGTACGGCGAGACCGTGCGGGTGCTCGACCGAGCCGGCGGCTGGGCCTGGGTCAAGGCGGATTTCGACGGCTACGTCGGCTATCTGCCGGAAACGGCTCTCTCCGAGCGCGCCCCCGCGCCGACCCACGTCATCGCCACGCCACGGACTTTCGCCTACACCGGCGCCGACCTTCGGACACCCGCGGCCTTTGCGCTCTCCCTTGGTAGCCGGCTAACTGTCTTTGGCGAGAGCGAAACCCGTGGCACGCGTTACCTCACGCTGGAGAGCGGCCAGTCTGTCGTCGCGGGCCATTGCGCGCCGGTCGACCATCCGATCGGCGACGACTACGTCGCGATCGCCGAGCGGTTTCTGGAAACGCCCTACCTCTGGGGTGGCCGCAGCGGCTTCGGGATCGACTGCTCCGGCCTCGTCCAGCTTGCGATGATGATGGTCGGGCGCCGGGCACCGCGCGATTCCGACATGCAGGCCGCCGGGCTGGGCACGCCGATCGGCCGCGACGAACTCGTGCGCGGCGACCTGGTGTTCTGGAAGGGCCATGTGGCGATCATGCAGGACGAGAAGACCATCCTGCACGCCAACGGCCACACGATGAGCGTCGCGCACGAAGGCCTGGAGGAGGCCATCACGCGCATCGGCTGGCTGTACCAGCAACCGACCGGCTATCGGCGGCCCTGACTTTTGCGCCGCAGAGCGGGCGCTTGCCGGATACCGGCTCAGGCCGGCATCCGAAATATTGCAGGCGCGCACTGGAGCATTGCGCGATTCTTCAGACCCGGTTGCGATGCGTCGGAACTTTGGTTCCTCGCACGTTTGTCGGAGCCGCTCTTTCGCAGGATGCTTCAGTAACCCGCTTGGCGGTCGACGACGTTTTCCAGCGCCTGACCGTTCTCAAGCCGCTCGATCTGCCGGCCGACATGGGCAAACAGCGCCCTGACGTCGGACGCGGCAGCGGCGTGCGGGGTCATGAACACCTTTTCGTGCGTCCACAGCCGGCTTTCCAGCGGCAGTGGTTCCTTTTCGAACACGTCGAGCGAGGCTCCGCCGAGCACGCCGCTATCGAGCGCCGCAAGAATGTCCGCCTCGACCTGGCTGCCGCCCCTGCCTGCGTTGACGAAGACCGGGGCGCCGAGCGCGCCATTGCGCCGCAGCTTCGCAAAGAGGCCGGCATTGAAGAGGCCGCGGGTCTCAGCCGTTAGCGGCAGCAGGCCGACGAGGATGTCGGTGCGGGCGAGGAAATCGTCCAGGCCGGCGGCGTCGAAGGTCTCGATGCCGTCGATCGCCTTCTTGCGCCGCGACCAGCCGACGACGTCGAAGCCGAGCATCTTCAGCTTGCTGGCCGCATCGGCGCCGAGCACGCCGAGGCCCATGATGCCGACCGTCACCTCGCGCGCCTCCGGCTGGTCGAGCTCCCGCCAGATGCGCTTCCGGTTCTGCGCCTCGTAGGCCCTGAACTGGCGAAGGTGCAGCAGGCATTGCAGCACCACCCATTCGCTCATCCGGGTCGTCAGCGTCTGGTCGACGAAGCGCACGACGGGCACCTCCGGCAATCCCGGCAGGGTCATCACGTGATCGACGCCGGCACCTCCGGAAAACACAGCCCTGAGGTCTTTCGCGCGCGAAAACAGGTCGGCGGCAGGCTTCCAGACCACCGCATAATCAATGCCGGAAAGATCCCGGGTCTTGTTTGCCGGGTGGGCGAGGTCGATCACCTCGCGATCGGCAAAGGCGCCCTTGAGGGCGGCGGCGACCTGTTCGCGATCGAACTTCAGGTCAATGATGACGGGGCTTTTCGATTTCATGCTCAAACCTGTACTGCTGGAAAACGGTTACTGATGGACGACCTCGGAGGTGACGGCGGCCAGATCGAAGGCGGCGGCCATCAGCGCCCTGGTGTAGGGCATCTCGGGCGCCGCGATGATGCGCGCGGCCGGCCCCTTCTCGACGACCTTACCGGCGCGCATGACGATGATGTCGTTGGCGAGCGCGCGCACGACCTTCAGATCGTGGCTGATGAAGAGATAGGCGAGATCGTGCCTGGCCTGCAGGTCGCGGAGCAGATCGACCACCTGCGCCTGCACGCTCATGTCGAGTGCCGAGGTCGGCTCGTCCAGCATGACGAAGCGGGGCTTGAGCACCATGGCACGCGCAATGGCGATGCGCTGGCGCTGGCCACCGGAAAATTCGTGCGGGTAGCGCCAGCGGGTGGCGGGATCGAGGCCGGTCTCCTCGAGCGCGGCTGCGACCCGGCGGTCGCGCTCGCCGGCGGTGAGCGACGGCTCGTGTATTTCCAGGCCTTCCGCCACGATGTCGGCCACCGACATGCGCGGCGACAGCGAGCCGTAAGGGTCCTGGAAGACGATCTGCATGCGGTTCCGCAAGGGCCGCATATCCTTGAACGAATACCTCGCGATATCCTTGCCGACGAAGGCGATGCGCCCTTGCGAGGCGATCATCCGCGTGAGCGCCAGGCCGAGCGTGGTCTTGCCGGAGCCGGATTCGCCGACGACGCCGAGGGTGTGACCGGCCTTCAGGCTCAGGTCGATGCCGTCGACCGCCTTCACATGGTCCACCACCTTGCGCATGAACCCGGCCTTGATCGGGAACCAGACCTTGACGTCGTCCGCCTCCATGATCACCGGCTTGGTGTCGTCCGGCGGCAGCGGCCTGCCCCGCGGCTCGGAGGCGAGCAGATGGCGGGTGTATTCGTGCTGCGGTGCGGTGAAGATCGCCTCCACCGGCCCGCTTTCGACGATCTTGCCGCCGGTCATCACGCAGACCCGGTCGGCGAACTTGCGAACGATGCCGAGGTCGTGGGTGATGAAGAGCATGGACATGCCGTGCTCGTCCTTCAGCGCCTTCAGAAGCTCGAGGATCTGTGCCTGCACGGTGACGTCGAGGGCGGTGGTCGGCTCGTCGGCGATCAGCAACTCCGGCCGGTTGGCGAGCGCCATTGCGATCATCACGCGCTGGCGCTGCCCGCCGGAGAGCTCGTGCGGGTAGGCGGAGAGGCGCTTTTCGGGTTCACGGATGCCGACCTGGTTGAGAAGCTCGAGGATGCGTGCCCGCGCCGGCGCCCCCTTCATGTTCTGGTGCAGCTCGAGGATCTCACCGATCTGGCGTTCGATCGAATGGAGCGGATTGAGCGAGGTCATCGGCTCCTGGAAGATCATGGTGATGTCGTTGCCGCGCACGGCGCGCAGTTCCGCATCGGACGCCGCCATCAGGTCGCGACCGTTGAAGGTCACCGCGCCCGAGGGATGGCTCGCTGCCGGATAGGGCAAGAGCCTGAGGATCGAGTTCGCCGTCACCGACTTGCCCGACCCCGACTCGCCGACGAGCGCCACCACCTCGCCGCGGCCGATCTCGAAGGAGACCCGATCGACGGCCAGCGACGTCTTGCCGCCCTGGTGGAAGGCGACCGAGAGGTCTTCCACGGTCAGGATCGGATCGGGCTTTTGATCTCTCATGGCGGCGCTCACCGGAAGGTCTTTCGCGGGTCGAAGGCGTCGCGAGTCGCCTCGCCGACGAAGATCAGAAGCGACAGCATCAGCGACATGATGGCGAAGGCCGTCAGCCCGAGCCACGGCGCCTGCAGGTTCTGCTTGCCCTGGGCGATCAGTTCGCCGAGCGACGGCGAGCCCGGCGGCATGCCGAAGCCGAGGAAGTCGAGCGAGGTCAGCGTGGTGATCGAGCCGGACAGGATGAAGGGCAGGAAGGTCAGCGTCGCCACCATCGCATTCGGCAACAGGTGCCGGACCATGATCGTGCCGTTGCCGACGCCGAGCGCCCGGGCGGCGTTGACGTATTCGAAGTTGCGGGCGCGCAGGAACTCAGCGCGGACGACGCCGACGAAGCCGACCCAGGAGAACAGCAGCATGATCGACAGGAGGATCCAGAAGCCGGGCGGCAGGATCGCCGAGATGATCAGCAGGATGTAGAGCACCGGCATCGACGACCAGATCTCGATGAAGCGCTGCATCAGAAGGTCGGTCCAGCCGCCGAAATAGCCCTGCACGGCGCCGGCCGAGACGCCGACGATCGCCGACGCAATGGTCAGCGCCAACCCGAACAGCACCGAAATGCGGAAGCCGTAGATGACGCGGGCGAGCACGTCGCGCGCCTGGTCGTCGGTGCCGAGCCAGTTCAGGTTGCCGACGATGCAGCCCGGATCGTCGGCGCCCATCGGATAGCCGGAGCAGCGCTCCTGCTTGCTCATCAGCCAGAAGGGCTTGGTCGGCGCGGAATGGGGGATGTTGGAGTTGGTGCTGCGGTAGGAATAGCGGATCGGCGGCCAGACCATCCAGCCGTTCGCCTCGATCTCGTCGCGGATGAAGTCGGACTTGTAGTCAGTCTCCGCCAGGAAGCCGCCGAACTTTTCTTCCGGATAGGTCACGAGCACCGGAAACAGGATCTCGCCCTTGTAGGAGGCGACGATCGGCCGGTCGTTGGCGACGAACTCGGCGCAGAGGCTGAGCCCGAACAGAACGAGGAAGATCCAGAGCGACCAGAAGCCGCGGCGGTTCGCCTTGAAGTTCTCCCAGCGCCGCCGGTTGGTGGGCGACAGGAAGCCTTTCGGCGGCGCCTCGAACGGCGCCGTGTCCGCCTCGCGCAGGGCGGCCATCAGACGTCCCTCCGCTCGAAGTCGATGCGCGGATCGACCCAGGTGTAGATGAGGTCGGAGATCAGGCTGACGAACAGGCCCATCAGCGAGAAGATGTAGAGCGTCGCAAAGACGATCGGATAGTCGCGCCGGACGACGGCGTCGTAGCCGAGGCGGCCGAGGCCGTCGAGCGAGAAGATGTATTCGATCAGCAGCGAGCCGGTGAAGAAGGCCGAGATGAAGGCGCCGGGGAAGCCGGCGATGATGATCAGCATGGCGTTGCGGAAGACGTGCCCGTAGAGCACCTGGCGATCGGTCAGGCCCTTGGCGCGGGCCGTCACCACATACTGCTTCTTGATCTCGTCGATGAACGAGTTCTTCGTCAAAAGCGTCGTCGTGGCGAAGGCCGAGAGCAGCAGCGTGATGATCGGCAGCGTCATGTGCCAGAGGTAGTCGAGCGGCTTCTGCCACCACGGCAGCTGCCAGAAATCGTCCGAGACGATGCCGCGCAGGGGGAACCAGTCGAAGAACGAGCCGCCGGCAAAGACGACGATCAACAGGATTCCGAACAGGAAGCTCGGCACCGCATAGCCGACGACGATGACGCCGGAGGTCCAGACGTCGAAGGTCGAGCCGTCGGAGACGGCCTTCTTGATGCCGAGCGGGATCGAGATCGCGTAGGACAGGATCAGGATCCAGATGCCGAGCGAGATCGACACCGGCATCTTCTGCTTGATGAGGTCGACGACCGAGGTGTTGCGGAAGAAGCTCTCGCCGAAGTCGAAGCGCAGGTAGTTGCCCATCATCGTCAGGAAGCGCTCGAGCGGCGGCTTGTCGAAGCCGAACTGCTTCTCCAGCTTGGCGATGAATTCGGGATCAAGGCCGCGGGCGCCGCGATAACCGGAAGACGCGTCCTGCGAAAAGTCCTGCAGCATGTCGCCCGAACCCGACAGCCGGTCGCCGCCGCCCTGGCTGGTCAGGTCGGAGATCACCTGCTCGACCGGGCCGCCCGGCGCGAACTGCACGACGACGAAGGAGATCGCCATGATGCCGACGATCGTCGGGATCATCAGCAGCAGGCGACGCAGGATATAGGCACCCATCAGCCAGGCCTCCGCTCAGGCACGGGTGCCTTGCCGTCGTCTGTCCCGCTGTAAGCCGTCAATCCGCCAGATCCCGATGTGTCGCGCCGCGATGGCGGTGATTCGTGTTCCGGCAATTTGGAGCGCCGCGGCGCCCCAAGGCAAGCTCTCATTGCTGTTTCACCTCGGTCGACCACCAGGCATCCGGGAAGGCGAGCCCGTATTTCGGCAGTTCGGGAGGACGGGTGATCCGGTTCCAATAGGCGATCGGCGCCGCCATGCGGTAGTACATCGGCACCACGTAATGGTGGGCCAGCAGCACGCGATCCATCGCCCGCGTCGCCGCCACAAGCTCCTCCCGGTCCTTGGCAAAGATGATGCGGTCGATCAGCGCGTCGATGGCGGGATCGGCAATGCCCGCATAGTTCCGAGACCCCTCGCGCCCGACCGATGATGATCCCCAATAGTCGCCCTGCTCGTTGCCGGGATGAAGGGTCTGGGCCCAGACGGACCAGGTCATGTCGTAGTCGAAGGACCGCAGGCGATTGGTGTATTGCGAGGCATCGACGGTGCGAACCCGCGCGTCGATGCCGATGCGCTTCAGGTTGTTGGCATAGGGAAGCGCGACACGCTCGAGCGTCGGACTGGAGAGCAGGATCTCGAAGGAGAGCGGCTCGCCCGTCTCCGCGTTGACCATCCGGTTGCCCTTGAGCACGTATCCCCCTTCCTTCAGCAGCGCGACCGCCTTGCGCAGGTTTTCGCGCGCCTTCGCCGGATCGCCGCCGACCGGATTCTCGTAGGGCTCGGTGAAGACGCTGGGGGGAACCTTGTCCTTCAACTCGTTGAGGATCTCCAGCTCCTTGCCCTCTGGCAGGCCGGACGAGGCGAGCTCGGTGCCGAAGAAGTAGCTGTTGACCCGCTTGTACTGGCCATAAAAGACCGTCTTGTTCAGTTCCTCGAAGTCGAAGGCATAGTTCAGGGCCTGGCGCACCCGCTCGTCCTGAAAGATTGCCTTGCGCATGTTCGGCACCATCGCCTGCATGATGCCGGTGGCGCGATAAGGATTTTCGATCTCCTCGCGCTTGACGCGGCCGTCCTTGACGGCGGGGAAGTCGTAGCCGGTCGCCCAGCGGCTGGCCTGGTTCTCGAACCAGTAATCGACATTGCCGCCCCGGAACGCCTCGAACTCGACATTGCGGTCGCCGTAGAAGGAATACTCGATGCGGCCGAAGTTGTTCTCTCCAACATTGACGTTGAGGTCCTTGCCCCAATAGTCGTCACGCAGTTCGTAGCGGATTGCCGAGCCCGGCGAAAAGGAGGCGATCCTGTAGGGACCAGACCCCATCACCGGCTCCAGCGTCGTCTTCGAGATGTCGCGCTGGTTGCCGTTCGCGTCCTTGCCCTCCCACCAGTGCTTCGGCACGATCGAAAACTGGCCGAGGATCTGCGGCAGCTCGCGATTGTTCTTCTCGTCGAAGTGGAAGGTCACGTCGCGTTCGCCGGTTTTCTCCGCCGAGACGACGTGCTTGTAGTAGTTCGTGTAGAGCGGGTTGTGCTCGACCACCTTCTCGAAGGAGAAGATGACGTCCTCGGGCGTGACGGGCTGGCCGTCGGCCCATTTCGCCCCGGCGCGCAGCCGGAACGTGGCGGAGGAAATGTCGTCCGGATAGGAGACGCCCTCGGCCAGAAGGCCGTAGGAGGTTGTGACCTCGTCCTCCGACGATTTCATCAGCGTATCGAAGACACGTTCGATGCCCACCGCCGCCTCGCCCTTAGCCAGCAGCGGGTTGAACGAATCGAACGTCCCGTCGTTGGACAGCCTGAGCGTGCCGCCCTTCGGCGCCTGCGGATTGACGTAGTCGAAACGGGCAAAGCCGGGCTGGTACTTGAGCTCCCCGACGGTCGAGATCCCGTGATGCCACTGCTGCGGAACCTCCTGCGCGGTTGCCGCTCCGGTCGACACCGTTGCGCCCGCAGCCACGAAGATCACGCCCGCAAATGTCCCACGCCATCCGAACCGCATGCCAAGTCCCTTATTGTTGTTTTCGAAACTCACCTGCCGGAAAGATTAGACGAATTCCGGGCAATTGACAGAAGCCGCCATGAAAGCGGCGATTTTTTGCGACCACCCTGCGGCCGAATATCCATCCCCGCGAAAGCGCTTCGTGCTACTTGGACCGATTGCTACCCCCGATCTCGGACGACGACATGTTTGCCACGCTCAATTCCCTCCTTTGCCGTTTCGGTGCCGCTGCCGCGCTGCTCGCCGCGTTTGCGGCGGCTCCACTCCAGGCCGAGGAGCGCCCCGCCAAGGAGCTGTTCGCAGCCAGGGCGCTGCCGGCTGCGATGCCGGCCCAGGCCCACGGCTTCTACGCGAAAGGCTGCCTTGCCGGCGGCGTGGCGATCCCGACCGACGGTCCGACCTGGCAGGCGATGCGGCTGTCGCGCAACCGGCGCTGGGGGCACCCGGACATGATCGCACTTCTCGAGCGCTTTTCGCAGGATGCCCGCGCCAGGGTCGGCTGGAATGGCCTGCTTCTCGGCGACATCGCGCAGGCCCGCGGCGGCCCGATGCTGAACGGTCATTCGTCGCACCAGATCGGCCTCGACGCCGACATCTGGCTGACGCCCATGCCCGACCGCACCCTGACCTATGCGGAGCGTGAGACGATCCAGGCAACGTCGATGTTGCAGAAGAACAAGTTCCTGACGATCGACCCCAACGCCTGGAGCGACCGGCACGCGCAGTTGATCATGCTCGCGGCCAGCTATCCCCAGGTCGAACGGATCTTCGTCAACCCGGCGATCAAGAAAAAACTTTGCGACACGTGGACCGGCGATCGGGCCGATCTCGGCAAGGTCCGGCCGATCTACGGCCACGACTACCATTTCCATATCCGCATCAAGTGTCCGCCCGGTTCGAGCGACTGCAAGGGCCAGGCTGCGGTTCCCGTCGGCGACGGTTGTGACAAGTCGCTTGCCTGGTGGTTCACTGACGAGCCCTGGGCCAAGCCGACGCCGAAGCAGGAGAAGACGCCGCCGGTAAAGCCGAGGCAGACCCAGCTCTCCGACCTGCCCAGAGCCTGCGCCGCGGTCCTCTCAGGTCCTTCGCCGGCATCGGAGATGGAAGCCACCTATGGCGGAGGCGGAAATGCGCTCGCCTTTACCGCGCGCTCGGGCGAAGATGCAGCCGCAGCCGCGATCGTCAATGCGGCCGGCGGGCCGGCCGGTGTCATCCCGGTTCCGCTGCCACGGCCGTTGCAGTAAGCGGCGCAGCCTCGCTTGATCGCGACGTGAGAGATCGGCATGCTGATATGCTCGGCAGCCGCTGATGGCGATGCCGACGTAGACGGCAGGCGCTGATTTGTCTTGCGGGCGTCTATGACATGCCATGGCATTGAACCAGGCTACCGCCGACGGCTGCTGGCGCGCGCCTGACGCAATGGTGGCGCAAGCTTGCCGTTCGACAACGGGATCGACACAAACGGCGGGCATGAAAGCGAAAGACAATGGCCAGGTCGAATGACGGCGAAACAGCCCTGCACTTTCCGGTCCTGATTGGTGACATCGGCGGCACCAACGCCCGTTTCGCGCTCCTGGTCGATGCCTTCGGCGCGCCGAAGGAGTTCCCGGTGGTCCAGACGGCGGAATTCGCGACCATCGACGACGCGTTGCAACGCTGCATTCTCGATAAGACGTCGATCCAGCCGCGATCGGCGATCCTGGCGCTGGCCGGCCCGATCCAGGGAGACGAGGTGCCGCTGACCAACTGCGACTGGATCGTCCGCCCATGCGACATGATCGCCAATCTCGGCTTCGAGGACGTGCTGCTCGTCAACGACTTCGAGGCTCAGGCCCTGGCCATAGCCGCGCTCTCCGACAAGGACCGCGAGCAGATCGGCGGCGGAGACGAGGTTTTTGCGGCCTCGCGGGCAGTCCTGGGCCCCGGCACCGGGCTTGGGGTCGCCGGTCTGATCCACGCGCAGCACACCTGGATTCCCGTTCCCGGCGAGGGCGGCCATATTGACATGGGACCGCGCACCGACCGCGATTATCAGATCTGGCCGTTCCTTGAGACGATCGACGGCCGCGTCTCGGCCGAGGAGATCCTGAGCGGCCGCGGCATCGTCAACATCTATCGCGCGATCAATGCCGCGGACGGGCGGGATGCCCCGATCGAGGTGCCGGCCGCAGTCACCTCGGCGGCGCTCGCCGGCACAGATCGGGCGGCCGTTGAAACGCTTTCGCTCTTTTCCACCTATCTCGGCCGCATCGCCGGCGACATGGCAATGATCTTCATCGCCAGGGGCGGTGTCTATCTGGCCGGCGGCATCCCGCAAAAGATCCTGCCGGCGCTGCGTGGCCCCGAATTCCGTGCCGCCTTCGAGGACAAGGCCCCGCACGGCGACTTGCTGCGGTCGATCCCGACCTTCGTCGTCACGCATCCGATGGCTGCCCTTGCGGGCCTTGCCGCGTTTGCCCGCATGCCGGATCGGTTCGGCGTGGCGACCGAGGGACGACGCTGGCAGAAATAGGTTTCGGCGTCGCCGCAAGCGCAGACTCGCCAAACAATGAGTGAGGCTCTATAGAGCCCCGCAACGGGCGTCCGCATGTCGGGTGTCATGCCGCTGCAGGAAAGATGGTGCATTGAGCAAGAACAGCCGAACCGATCGTCACGTCAGTGCCGAAACGATCACCGGCGTTCTGAAGCGCGTCGTGGCGGAAAACGGGCGCGACCACATTCGCGGCTACCTGTTCGCGATCTTCTGCCTTGTCGTCGTCGCAGCCTCGACCGCTTTCACCGCGTGGATCATGGAAGCGGTCATCAATGAGGCCTTCGCCAACCGGCGCGCCGATCTCGTCGCCTGGATCTGCCTGGCGATCCTTATCGCCTTCGTGCTGCGCGGCTTCGCCACCTACGGGCAGGCGGTGACGCTTTCCAAGATCGGCAACAACATCGTCGCGCGCTATCAGCGCCGCCTCTATTCCCACCTGATGGCGCTCAGCGTCGGCTTCTACAGCGAGGCCCGCTCCGCCCGGTTTGCGGCGCAGCTCAGCCAGAACATCAACGGCATCCGCGACGTCCTCAACATGACCGTGACGTCGATTGCGCGCGACCTGCTGACGCTGATCGCGCTGATCGGCGTGATGATCTCGAAGGACGCGCTTCTGACCGCGATCGTGTTCCTCGTCGCGCCGCCGTTGCTGCTCGGCCTGCGCTACATATCAAAGCGGCTGAAATTGGCCACGCGCGAAGCGGTCCTCATCAACAGCCATGTGCTCGGCGCCATGCAGGAGACGATCCACGGCATCACCATCGTGAAGGCCTTCACGATGGAGGACCAGTTGCGCGCGAAGGTCGAAGGCATCATCGACCAGGCGGAGAAGCGCTCGAACCGCATCGCCCGGCTGTCGGAGCGCACCGCGCCGATGACCGAGACCTTTGCGGGCGTGGCAATTGCGGCCGTGCTCGGCTATTCGGCCTATCAGGCGATCTACGGCGGCGTTCTGCCCGGCGCATTCTTCGCCTTCATCGCGGCGCTGCTGATGGCCTACGATCCGGCCCGCCGCCTCGCCAGGCTGCAGGTTTCGCTCGAACGTGCCATCGTCAATGCCCGGATGATCTACGAAGTCCTCGACATCGAGCCGCACCAGCGCGACCGGCCGGGCGCGACGACCCTCGCCGTGACGAAGGCGGAGATCGAGTTCAGAGGCGTATCGTTCGCCTACGCTACCGGCAACGCCATCCTGCGGAACGTCAGCTTCGTTGCGGAAGGCGGCAGGACGACCGCCCTCGTCGGCCCGTCGGGTGCGGGCAAATCGACCGTCATCAGCCTCATTCCGCGCTTCTACGATCCAGCCGAAGGGCAGATCCTCATCGACGGGCAGGACATTGCCGGTGTCACCAAGCAATCGTTGCGCAACAACATCGCCTATGTCTCGCAGCAGCCCTATCTGTTCGAAGGCACGATCCGCGACAACATCCGCTATGGACGGCCCGAGGCGACCGATGCCGAAGTGGAGGAAGCGGCACGGCTCGCCTATGCGCATGAGTTCATCCTGTCGCAGCCGCAGGGCTACGACACGCCGGTCGGCGAGAACGGCGTGACGCTTTCCGGCGGCCAGCGCCAGCGGCTGTCGATCGCACGCGCGCTGGTGCGCAACGCGCCGATCCTGCTGCTCGACGAGGCGACGTCGGCGCTCGACACGGAATCGGAACAGGCGGTGCAGCAGGCGCTGGAACATGCAATGAGCGGGCGCACCGTCGTCGTCATCGCGCATCGCCTCTCGACGATCGTCAATGCCGACCGGATTGTCGTGATGCAGGAGGGCACGGTGGTCGAGGAGGGCACGCACGATACGCTTGCCGCCCGTCCGGACGGCCTCTACGCTCGGCTGAACAATCTGCAGCAGCCGAGCGGCTCCCTGCAGGAGGAAGATAGAAAGGCGGGCGAATGACGGCCCAGGACATGAAGTTGGTCGTGGTCGGCGCCGCCGGCCGCATGGGGCAGACGCTGATCCGCACGATCCATGCGATGGATGGGGTGACGCTCTATGCTGCGGTAGAGCGCACCGGCTCGGCCTTCGTCGGCAAGGACGCCGGCGAACTGGCGGGGCTCGGCCCGATCGGCGTAACGATCACGGACCGGCCGCTGGAGGCTTTTGTCGATGCCGAGGGTGTCCTCGACTTCACGGCACCGGCCGCCACCATCGAATTCGCCGGGCTGGCGGCACAGGCACGCATCGTCCACGTGGTCGGCACGACAGGCTGCTCCGCCGACGACGATGCGAAGATCGCCGCCGCCGCCCGTCACGCCCGGGTCGTCAAGTCCGGCAACATGAGCCTCGGGGTCAACCTCTTGGCGGTGCTGGCCGAGAAGGCCGCCCGTGCACTCGGGCCGGCCGACTGGGATATCGAGATCGTCGAGATGCACCATCGCCACAAGGTTGACGCGCCATCCGGGACTGCGCTGTTGCTTGGCGAGGCGGCCGCTCGCGGCCGCGGCATCGCGCTTGCTGGCCATTCGGTGCGGGTGCGCGACGGCCATACCGGACCACGGGAAGCCGGGACGATCGGCTTCGCCACGCTCCGCGGCGGCTCCGTCGTCGGCGATCACTCGGTCATTCTTGCCGGCGAGGGCGAACTGGTGACGCTCTCGCACAGCGCGGCCGACCGCAGCATCTTTGCGCGCGGCGCGGTGAAAGCGGCGCTGTGGGCCCGCGACAAGAAGCCGGGCCTTTATTCCATGCTCGACGTGCTCGGGCTCAACTGACATCCCCAATCGAGGAGCGAAGACCACATGAGCGGCACCCTTGTCCTTGTTCGCCACGGCCAGAGCGAATGGAACCTGAAGAACCTGTTTACCGGCTGGCGCGACCCCGACCTGACGCCGCTCGGCGTGGAAGAGGCCAATGCCGGCGGCAAGGCGCTCGCCGACTACGGCATCAAGTTCGACATCGCTTTCACCTCGGACCTCATCCGGGCGCAGCGGACCTGCCAGATGGTGCTCGACAATGTCGGCCAGCCCGATCTCGAAACGATCCGCGACCAGGCGCTCAACGAGCGCGACTACGGCGATCTTTCCGGTCTCAACAAGGATGATGCGCGGGCCAAGTGGGGCGAGGAGCAGGTGCATATCTGGCGCCGGTCCTACGACGTGCCGCCGCCGGGCGGCGAAAGCCTGCGCGACACCGGCGCCCGCGTCTGGCCCTACTACCTGACGGAGATCCTGCCGCGCGTGCTGCGGGGAGAAAAGGTGCTGGTCGCCGCCCACGGCAACTCGCTGCGCGCCCTCGTCATGGTTCTCGACCGGCTGACAAAGGAGCAGGTGCTGAACCTCAACCTCGCGACCGGCGTGCCGATGATCTACAAGCTGAACGCCGATTCCACCGTCGCCTCGAAGGAAGTGCTGGGCGACATGTCCGGCGCCCATTGAACGCTCGGTCAATCCGATGAAAAGGGCCGCAAGCTGCGGCCCTTTTTCGTTCAGGCCCTGCCCGCTTCCCAGCCGAGCATCGCCCGCTTGCGGGTGAGGCCCCAATGGTAGCCGGTGAGTGCGCCACCCTTGCCGAGGGCGCGGTGGCAGGGCACGACGAAGGACAGCGGGTTGCGGCCGACGGCAGCGCCCACCGCGCGCGACGCCGTCGGCTGGCCAACCTGCCCGGCAATATCCGAATAGGTGACGGCCCGGCCCATCGGAATGCGCAGCAGCGCCTCCCAGACGCGGATCTGGAAGTCCGAACCGATCAGGACGATGCGCAGCGGCTGCTGCGGGTTCCACCGCGCGGAGTCGAAGATGCGGAGCGCATAGGCGGCTGTCGCCTCCTGGTCGTGGACATAGACGGCGTTCGGCCAACGGCAGGTCATGTCGGCAAGGCACGCCTCCTCGTCGCTGTCGTCGGCGAAGGCAAGGCCGGCAAGGCCGCGGTCGGTGGCCATCACCAGCGCCAGCCCGAAGGGCGACACGTGGTACCCATAGCGGATCGTCAGCCCCGCCCCCCGCGCCTTCCATTCGCCCGGCGACATCGCTTCGTGGGTGACGAACAGGTCGTGCAGGCGGCCGGGACCTGACAGGCCGACCTCGAAGCTGGTTTCGAGCAGCGGCATCGATTCCTGCCGCAACAGGCGCTTGGCGTGGTCGAGGGTGACGGCCTGGAGGAAGGCCTTCGGCGAGAGGCCGGCCCAGCGTGTGAACGTCTTCTGCAACTGGGTGGGCGACTGCCCCAGGCGCATGGCGACATCATCAAGCGAGGGCTGGTGGCGATAGTCCTCGGTGATCATTTCGATGACCTTGCGGACGGTCTCGTAGTCCGACCCTTCGGGAGTGATGTCGGATTTCAGCGTGGCGGCGATGTTCATCGGTCTTCTCCTGTTGCCATCAGGAAAACACGCCGCGCGCTGCTACGCCACCCGAAACCTGCGGCATTCTCAATGCCCGCGCTTGACGCGGGCCAAGGCGCCGGCAAATTCGGTCGCGAAGCGCTCGCGATCCTCCCGGTGCAGAAATCCGCCGACGTCCGTTCGCCGACCCTGCCCGCTGATCGCCATGTCGGTGATGCCTACCTCCCGGCGTCGCGACACATGGAAGCGCGCCCAGAACGGGTTGAAGTCGTGCGCGGTCTCGCGGCCGGAGGGGGCCAGCTTGCGGACCAGGATGCTGGTCCGCGACAGCGCGACCAGTTCGCGGGCACGCGCGGCGCGATTGTTGAACCAGAAGGCCATAAACAGGATGAGGAAATCGGCGCCGAAGAACATCATGATCGGCCAGGCACCGGATATCAGGAAGACGGCCATGTGGGCGATGGTCAGCGCACCGGCGACGAGAAAGAAGATCAGGTGCCCCTTGCGGCCGAGCGAACGATGCGGCCTCAGTTCGGCGAAGAACACAGGCCGCTCGTTGAGGTTGATATCGTCGTTGCCATCGCTCATGGCCGACGAATATAGAGGGATCATGAAGAACGCGAAACCGAAATCACCTGCCGCTGTCCCCGCGCGCGCGGCACCGAAGCGCCGCAGCGCCAAGACCCGGAGTGCCTATTCGCCGGACGAGATCCGCGAGATCTTCCGCCGCTTCGCGATCCAGCGGCCGGAACCGAAGGGCGAACTGGAGCACGTCAATCCGTTCACCCTCGTCGTCGCGGTGGCGCTTTCGGCCCAGGCGACCGACGCCGGCGTCAACAAGGCGACCCGCGCCCTCTTCGCCGTCGCCGATACGCCGGAGAAGATGCTGGCGCTCGGCGAGGAGAAGGTGCGCGACTACATCAAGACGATCGGCCTCTACCGCAACAAGGCGAAGAACGTGATCGCGCTCAGCCAGAAGCTCATCGACGATTTCGGCGGCGAGGTGCCGCGCACCCGCGAGGAGCTGGTGACGCTCCCCGGCGTCGGCCGCAAGACCGCCAACGTCGTGCTGTCGATGGCCTTCGGCCAGTCGACGATCGCGGTGGACACGCACATCCTGCGCATCGCCAACCGGATCCTGCTGGCCCCCGGCAAGACCCCGGACGAGGTCGAGGACCGGCTGATGCGGATCATTCCGGACGACTACCTCTACCGCGCCCACCACTGGCTGATCCTGCACGGCCGCTATGTCTGCAAGGCGCGCAAGCCCGAATGCGAACGCTGCGTGATCGCCGACATCTGCAAGTCGCCGGAAAAGACCTGCGATATCCCCGCCCCGCTCGTGGAACTGCCGCCGCAGGCGATCGCCGCGGCGCAGTAACGAGGCCCCGGGATCCGGGGCGATCTACCGGGCAAGACCGTCGATCAGTTCCGCAAGGGCGGCCTCATAGGCTTTTCGGTCGGCCCCGGCCGCGATCTCCAGGGCGGCACGGTCGAAGGCTGCCGAGAGCAACGTGGTCAACTGCCCGGCAAGAGCATCCCGGCCATCATCCCTTCGCAGAAAGGCGGAAAGTCCGGCGCGAAGAGAACGCTCCGCGTTGTCCCGGTCGACAGCCGCGGCCGCATCCGCGCCGAGCACGGCGGGTGCCTCCAAGAGCAGCAGCCGGGTGCGGCCATTGACGGCCATCGCGTCGAAGTAGCCGCGCGCACCGCTGAGGATCGCCAGGCGCGCGTCCATCTCCGGTGCGGCCGTCGTTTCGATCTCTGCCGCGACGGCGGCCGCCTCCCGCTCGGCCACCGCCAGGAAGAGCGCCTTCTTGTCCTCGAAGTGGTGGTAGAGTGCGCCGCGCGTGACGCCAGCCGCGGCGACGATGTCGGGGGTCGCCGTCTCCGCGTAACCCCTCTCGACGAAAAGCCGTTGCGCGGCGTCGAGCAGAGCCGTGCGCGTCGCTTCCGTCCGTTCCTTGTTGCGGCTCACAATTCACCCCTTTACATACATTCTGCACGCACGCTAAATGAAAAACAATCAGATTGTATGTCATCCCCACGAGGACGAGAAGCCATGCGGACCACCAGCTATTATCCCGTCATCATGACCGACGACCTCGCCGGCACGGCCGCCTTCTACTGCACGCACTTTCGTTTCCAACCCCTGTTCACCAGCGACTGGTACGTCCATCTCCAGTCGACCGAAGACGAACACGTGACGCTGGCGGTCCTGGACGGACAGCACGAAACGATCCCCGCGGTCGCCCGAGGGAAAGTCTCGGGCCTGCTTCTGAACTTCGAGGTGGAGGACGCCGACGCCATTTACGCTGCCTGCCGCGCCGCCGGCCTGCCCATCCTGAAGCCGATCTGCGACGAGGCCTTTGGCCAGCGCCATTTCATCACGGCCGATCCAAACGGCGTATTAATCGACGTGATCAAGCCGATCCCGCCGAGCGAGGAGTTTGCCGGGCACTACGAGCCGTCGGCGCTTCCGGACTAGGCTCACGCTAGCCGCGAAAATCCGGATCGGCGCGCGACAGCAGCTTGTGCAAATGCACCATCAATCCGGCGGCAAACAGCGGCGTAAGCAGATTGACGACCGGAACGGCCAGGAAGGCGGCGACGGCGAGGCCGGCTAGAAACACCTTGGATGCGTGCTTGGCCCGGAAGAGCCGCGCCTCCTGCGGCGACCGGAAGCGCATCGCGGCGAACTCGAAGAACTCGCGCCCGAGCAGGTAGCCGTTCACCAGGAAAAAGGCGACCAGGTTGATGCCCGGAACGAAGAGCAACAGCAGCGCGACGAAATTGCCGACGAGCACCACCCCGAGAAACTTGACGGAGCCGGCAATCGCCGCGCCGAGCGGCAGCGCCCGGCCGGGCGGATCGGCCGGATAGTCGTGCCGCTCGACCACGTCGGCCACGTCATCGAGGAAAAACCCGGCGATGACGGCCGTGACGGGGGCGAGCAGCAGCGCAAGCAAGAGCGCAAGGCCGACGCTTGCGAAAATGCCGGCGACGACAGTCAGCCAGCTGGCCCAGTCCGGAAAGGCGGGCAGGTAGCCGGAAAACCAGGGCAGCGCGAAGGCGACAAAGCTCTCCCGCAAGGCGAACCACAGCAGCACCAAGGCCAACAGGGTGAGCCCAAGCACCTTCCAGAACACCCGCCGGGTTTCCGGCGCGAAGAGATTGGCAAGCGCCAGTCGCGCCGCATCGAGAATCATCCGTATTCTCCCTGTTGGTCGCGCCGATGTAGGGTCCGGAGGACCGGCCCGCAAGCCGACGTCGGGGCCCGGCGATTAAGTGCGTGTTAAACAACCGAAACTAGAATCCGCGCAAACGTTTATACAGGCATATTTGGGGACACTTCATGCGCACGATCAGGATCAGCAGGCTTCTTCCCGCGCTCTTCGTTTTGATGGTGGTGCTCGGTGTCTTGCAAGGTGCGATTGCCTTCCGCTCGCTCTCGACCATCACCGACCAGTTCGAGCGCATCGGCGATGAACGCATGCCGCAGTTGCGTATGATCCTCCAGATCAATCATGACTTTGCGGAACTGCAAAGCAGCTACTCCGATCACATGCTGACGAGAACCCCGGATGAACTGACGGCGATCGAGGCCACAATCACCGAGCGCGCCGACGCACTGGCGAGACAGTTCGATAGCTACGCGGCTACGATTGCCGATGATCGCGAGGCGGCAAGCGTGGTCGGCACCATCAAGGAAATCTTCGCCGCCTACCTGGCGGAATCGGAGAAGCTGAAGCAGGCCTCCGCCATGGCCGCCAAGGGCGTGGCCGCTGAGATCTTCCACGGCGCGATGAAACAGGAGGCCGACCGGATCAAGACGGCGCTGGCGAGCCTCATCGCCAGCAACGAGCGCACCACGGCGAGCGGTCTCGAAGCGGCGCTCGCCGAACAGGCGCTGGCGTACCAGCTGACGATCGCCTCTCTTCTGCTCTCCGTCGGACTCGCCACGGCGGCGATCTTCATCGTCAACCGCCGCGTCGTCCGGCCGCTGAACGGCATCTCCGGCGCGATGAAGCAACTGGCGGACGGCAACATCGGCCAGGACATCCCCTATTCCGAGCGGCGCGACGAGATCGGCGAAATGGCCGCGGCGGTCGCCGTCTTCCGCGACAACGCGGGCGAGCGCATGCGCCTGGAACGGCAGGCCGCATCCGACCGGGCGCTGGCCGAGGGCGAGCGCATGGCGCACGAGGCGGAGCGCAACCGGGAAAGCGCCAGGGTCCAGGCCGCCATGGCGTCGCTGGCGCATGCACTCGAAAGCCTGGCCTCGGGCGACATGACGTGCACCATCGAGACGCCGTTCGAGGGCGATCTGGACCGGCTCCGCCAGGATTTCAATATTTCGGTTGCACGCCTCAGGGAGGCGCTCTGCGAGGTCGGCGACAATGCCCGCACGATCGATGCAAGCGCCCGCCAGATCCGGGAAGCGGCGGACGCGCTCGCCCGCCGCACCGAACACCAGGCCGCCTCGGTCGAGGAGACCGCGGCCGCGCTGGAGCAGGTGACGACGACGGTGAAGGATTCGACCCGCCGCGCGGAGGAAGCGGGCGCCCTTGTAGCGCGCACCCGCGACGGGGCGGAAAGATCCGGCGATATCGTACGCCGCGCGATCTCCGCGATGCAGCAGATCGAACGCTCCTCCGGCGAGATCGGCAACATCATCGGCGTAATCGACGACATCGCCTTCCAGACGAACCTCCTGGCGCTGAACGCCGGCGTGGAAGCTGCCCGTGCAGGCGAGGCCGGCAAGGGGTTTGCGGTGGTGGCCCAGGAAGTGCGCGAACTCGCCCAGCGTTCGGCCACGGCTGCGCGCGAGATCAAGGCGCTGATCACCGCCTCGAGCGGACAGGTCCAGAACGGCGTCGCACTCGTCGACCAGACCGGACAGGCACTGGAAACGATCGTCGAGGAGGTCCAGGAAATCAACGGCCACGTGGAGGCGATCGTGGTGGCGGCTCGCGAACAGGCGAGCGGCCTGTCGGAGATAAACACCGCTGTCGCCAGCATCGACCAGGGAACGCAGCAGAACGCGGCAATGGTAGAGGAGACGACTGCGGCGAGCCACGGCATGGCCGACGACGTGCAGGCGCTGAACACCCTGATCGCGCGCTTCAACGTCGGCGTCGCCAACGGCGATGCGGCACGCGCACCCAGCCATCAGGCCATGCCGGTGGCTGAGACTGTGCCGGCCGCGGTCACGACAGCGAAAGCGGGCTCGACGGCGAGGCCTCTGGCTGGAACCGTCACGCAGCTGCCGCGCAAGTCCGGCGGCCAATGGAACGTGAAGGCCGCCAGCGCGACATCGCGGGCCGTCACCTCACCGGCGAACCTGTTGAAGCAGAAGCTGCTCGGTGCGCTCGGCGCGCGCGCGGAAGCCAGCAAGGACGCGGACTGGGAGGAATTCTGATCCCTTGCCGGCGGGAGGCGCTAGCCTTGCGCCTCGTACGGTTCACTCACCGGCTGCGGCGGATAGAGGTGCTGTCCGCCGCGGAAGTCGACAATGCGAAAACAGCCGTCACCGCTGTCCTGCACGGCCGGCGAAAGCACGGGCACCTTGCCGTGACCGCCCGGTATATCGAGGATATAGGTCGGCTGGCACAGGCCTGAAATCCGGCCGCGCAGTTGTTCCACCAGCGCCCTGCCCTCGTTGAGACCCAGCCGGAAGTGGCTGGTGCCGGGCGCAAGGTCGGGATGATGCAGGTAATAGGGCCGGATGCGGTTCTCGACGAAGGCGCGCATCAGTTCGGCCAGCACACCTGCGTCGTCGTTGACGCCTTTCAGCAGGACCGTCTGGCTGATCATCGCGATCCCCGCATCGATCATGCGGGCGCAGGCGGCACGCGCCGGCGCGGTCAGCTCGCGCGGATGATTGGCATGCAGGGCGACATAGGTCGTCTTGCCCGATGCCTTGAGAGCCTCAATCAGGTCCGCATCGATCCTCTCCGGCTCGACGACCGGCACGCGGGTGTGGAACCGGACGACCTTCAGGTGATCGACCGCGGCGAGCCGCTCCATGATTTCCCTGAGCCGGCGAGCGGACAGGACCAGCGGATCACCGCCGGTCAGGATCACCTCCCAGATCTCGTGGTGTGCGGCGATGTAGCCGATCGCAGTGTCCAGCTCCTCGGGCGTGAGCGTGCCAAGTCCCGCTGGACCGACCATCTCGCGGCGGAAGCAGAACCGGCAGTAGACCGGGCAGACGTGCACGGCCTTGAGCAACACCCGGTCGGGGTAGCGATGGACGATGCCTTCGACCGGGCTGTGGGCGAGGTCGCCGATCGGATCGGCGCGTTCCTCCGCCAGCACCGTCAACTCCGCGACGTCCGGAATGAACTGTCGCGCGACCGGGTCGTTGGGATCATTACCATCGATCAGGGCGGCGACCGCGGGCGTGACCGCAACCGCGTAGCGCTCGCCGACACGCGCGACCGGGCTCCCGGAGGATCCCGCGGGCATCAGCCTCGCCTTCTCCAGCTCGGCAACCGAACGCAGCGTGCGCGCAAGGGTCATGGCGAGGTCTCCACCACCGGCGCCCAGATAACCTGGTCGATGCGTGCCGCACCGGTCGCCAGCATCACCAGGCGGTCGAAGCCGAGCGCAATGCCGCTCGCTTCGGGCATGATTTCGAGGGCCGCCAAAAAGTCCTCGTCGAGGGGGTAGATCTCACCGTAGACCCGCTGCTTTTCGGCCATCTCCAGGCCGAAGCGCTGGCGCTGCTCGGCCGCATCCGTCAGCTCTCCGAAGGCATTGGCCAGTTCGACGCCGCAAGCGTAAAGCTCAAACCGCTCGGCGACGCGCGGGTCGTTCGGCGCGGGGCGTGCCAGCGCCGCCTCGGCAACCGGATACTCGCACAGGATCGTCGCCCGCCCGAAGCCGAGATTTGGCTCGACGCGCTCGACGAGGACGCGGCTGAACAGGTCGGCCCAGGTGTCGTCTGCGGCGACCCGCAAGCCGCCGGCCACCATCGCATGCGCCAGCGCATCGCGATCGGTCGAGCCGTCCGGCCGGATCGTGGCGAGCAGGTCGAGAGCCGCATAGCGCATGAAGGCGTCAGCCACCGTCAGCCGCTCCGGAGCGGCGAAGGGATCGCATTCGCCGCCGCGGTAGATGAGCCGGCTCGTGCCGGTGGTCCTTGCGGCAAGCGCCAGGATCGCGGCGCAGTCGTCCATCAGCGCGTCGTACCCCTCGTGTGCCCGGTACCATTCCAGCATGGTGAACTCGGGATGGTGCAACGGCCCGCGCTCGCGGTTGCGATAGACATGGGCGAAGCAGGCGATCCGCCGTTCGCCGGCCGATAGCAGCTTCTTGCAGGCGAATTCCGGCGAGGTGTGCAGGTAGAGCGGCGTCACGGCGCCCGAATGCCCGATCGCCTCGGTGCGGAAGGCGTGGAGATGCGCCTCGTTGCCGGGCGAGGCCTGCAGTGTTGCGGTATCGACCTCGATGAAGTCCCGCTCGGCGAAGTAGCCCCTCAGCGCCACCTGGATGCGGTTGCGGGCGAGAAGGAAGGGGCGGCGGTCGGCATGGACATCGGGCGTCCACCAGGGAGACGGGGCGAGACTGCTCTTGGTCATGGCAAGTTTCTATCGGATTCCGGCGGATGCGCTGGCGTTTTGCCGGAAATTAGGCTAGTTGCGGCCCGATCCCGCTTTTTGCGGCCCGGGGATAACTTGACCGTCCTCTACGACGCGGCCGCTCCAGTTACAAGGAAGACTTATGGCAAAGATCATCGCTTCTTCCGTCCGCAAGGGCAACGTGCTCGACGTCGACGGCAAACTCTACGTAGTTCTCACCGCGCAGAATTTCCATCCGGGCAAGGGCACCCCGGTCACCCAGATCGACATGCGCCGCATCTCCGACGGCGTGAAGGTCTCCGAGCGCTACCGCACCACCGAGCAGGTCGAGCGCGCCCATGTCGAGGACCGCGAGCATACCTTCCTGTATGAAGACGGCGACGGCTTCCACTTCATGAACCCGGAAAACTACGACCAGCTGACGATGTCGGCCGAGGACGTCGGCGATGCCAAGGCCTATCTGCAGGAAGGCATGGCTGTCATCCTGTCCACCCACGAGGGCGTCGCCATCGCGCTGGATCTGCCGCGCAACGTGGTCCTGGAGATCGTCGAGACAGAGCCTGTCGTGAAGGGTCAGACCGCATCCTCGTCCTACAAGCCCGCCATGCTCTCGAACGGCCTGCGCACGCTCGTCCCGCCGCACATCACCGCCGGCACCCGCGTCGTCATCGCCACCGAAGACGGCTCCTACGTCGAGCGCGCCAAGGACTGACATGCCCCTGCCGCCTGGCCCACCGGCCGGGCGGAACTCTAATCGGCGCCCCCTGAAAACGGACGAATCCGCATGACCCAATTCGACGTGCTGACGGTCGGCAACGCCATCGTCGACATCATCGCCCGCTGCGACGATCGCTTCCTCGCCGACAACGGCATCATCAAGGGCGCGATGAATCTCATCGATGCGGAGCGCGCCGAACTGCTCTATGCGCGGATGGGCCCGGCGGTCGAAGCCTCCGGCGGCAGCGCCGGGAACACGGCGGCGGGGATTGCGAGCTTCGGCGGGCGCGCCGCCTATTTCGGCAAGGTTGCCAGCGACCAGCTCGGCGAGATCTTCACCCACGACATCCACGCCCAGGGCGTCCATTTCGCCACGAGACCGCTCGACCGGCACCCGCCGACCGCGCGCTCGATGATCTTCGTCACCGAGGACGGGGAGCGCTCGATGAACACCTATCTCGGCGCCTGTGTCGAACTCGGGCCGGAGGACGTGGAAGAAGCGGTCGTGGCGGCCGCCAAGGTCACCTATTTCGAAGGCTATCTCTGGGATCCGCCGCGCGCCAAGGAGGCGATCCGCGCCTGCGCCCGCATCGCCCACGCCAACGGCCGCGAGATGGCGATGACGCTGTCCGACAGCTTCTGCGTCAACCGCTACCGCGACGAATTCCTGGAGCTGATGCGCTCGGGCACCGTCGACATCGTGTTCGCCAACAGGGCCGAACTGCTGGCGCTCTACCAGACCGAAGATTTCGAGCAGGCGCTCTCGATGATCGCCGCCGATTGTCGTCTGGCCGCGGTCACGATGAGCGAGGAAGGCTCGATTGTGCTTGCCGGCGGCGAGCGGACCCGCGTGCACGCGAGCCGGATCGAGCGCGTCATCGACAC
Source organism: Mycoplana dimorpha (assembly GCF_003046475.1). Classification (GTDB taxonomy): domain Bacteria; phylum Pseudomonadota; class Alphaproteobacteria; order Rhizobiales; family Rhizobiaceae; genus Mycoplana; species Mycoplana dimorpha. Next base: position 143,787 of record NZ_PZZZ01000002.1, on the reverse strand, counting down.
GACCGGGGCCGGCGACCTCTACGCGGCCGGTTTCCTTTACGGCTATACGCAGGGACGTTCGCTGGAGGTCTGCGGCAAGCTCGGCAGCCTCGCCGCCGGCATCGTCATCGAGCAGATCGGTCCGCGGCCGATGGTTTCGCTCGCCGAGGCGGCAGCCGAGGCGGGGCTGGCCTGAACGGCCTCTATTTGAAGGCTTCGCCCGGATAGGCGCCCCAGACCTCGCCCTGCGGCACCCAGCCTTCGGTGCCTTGCGCGTTGGCATGGCACCAGTCGCCATTGCATTCGTCGATCTTGATCATCACGCCTGGCTCCAGCCGGGCGACGATTGCGCTCGACGATTGCGGCGCACTGCGCATCTCGACGAAGACGTCGGTCCCCTTGCCACGCATCCACGGCGCGGCGATGGCCGTCCGCTCCCCGGAAAGCAGGGCCTGGTTTACCCAGCCCTCGGTTCCGTCGGCATCGCGGATGCGCCGCCAGTTGTCATACTCCTGAATGATCTCGACCGGCACGCCGGACTTCATGTAGCGCCAGGCAACCGCATAGTCGACGCTCGGGCCCACCCGCAGATTGATGCTCTTGGCCTTCAGGCTGACGAAGCGTGGCAGGGGAAGGCCGCTCGGCCCCTTGGCGACCTGCGCGAAGGCGGCCGGTACGCCGGCAACGACAAGAGCAGCGAGGGCGACGGAGAAACCGCGGAAACGTAAGCGACGCATGACAGGATCCCACTTCCAACCTGGAGCAATGGCAGCCGGACCTCGCCGGCGCAAATCACGGGACCGGCTTTCGGAGCGGATTGTGTTCGCGACGGGGTCTGGTAGAAAATGCCCTTGATGAAGCAACTCTTGCCCAACTTGGTTAAAAACCCGTCAACAGGACGCCCGCACGGACAATGACGAACAGGAAGAAGCCGAAGGTTTACCTCACCCGCCGCCTGCCCGACGTTGTCGAGACGCGCATGCGCGAACTGTTCGACGCCGAGCTCAACATCGAGGACGCGCCGCGCAGCCAGCCGGAACTCGTCGCCGCGGTGAAGACCTACGACGTGCTCGTGCCGACCGTCACCGACCGGATCGACGCCGCGCTCATCGAGCAGGCGGGTCCGCAACTGAAGCTGATCGCCAGCTTTTCCAATGGCGTCGACCACATCGACGTCGACGCGGCCGCCCGTCGCGGCATCACCGTCACCAACACGCCGAACGTGCTCACCGAGGACACCGCCGACATGACCATGGCGCTGATCCTGTCGGTTCCGCGCCGGCTCGCCGAGGGTGCTCACCTCCTGACCGACCGCAAGGGGGAATGGGCCGGCTGGTCGCCGACCTGGATGCTCGGCCACCGCATCTGGGGCAAGCGGCTCGGCATTGTCGGCATGGGACGCATCGGCACGGCGGTCGCTCGCCGCGCCAAGGCCTTCGGCCTGTCGATCCACTACCACAACCGCCACCGCGTCAGCCCGGCCACCGAGGAGGCGCTCGAGGCGACCTATTGGGACAGCCTCGACCAGATGCTGGCGCGCGTCGACATCGTCTCGGTCAACTGTCCCTCGACGCCCGCCACCTACCATCTGTTGTCCGCGCGGCGCCTGGCGCTGATGCAGCCGTCGAGCTACATCGTCAACACCGCGCGCGGCGGCATCATCGACGAGGCGGCGCTGATCAAGTGCCTGCGGGAAGGCAAGATCGCCGGCGCCGGGCTCGACGTGTTCGAACACGAGCCAGCGGTCAATCCGAAGCTGGTGCGCCTTGCGATGGAGGGCAAGGTGGTGCTGCTGCCGCATATGGGATCGGCGACCCTCGAAGGCCGCATCGACATGGGGGAGAAGGTGGTGATCAACATCCGCACCTTCTTCGATGGCCATCGCCCACCGGACCGCGTGTTGCCGGGGCGCACCTGAGACGCGACTGAGAAGGCTCGGCTGAATCCGACCCGGACGGCTACACCGCTTCACGGCGGCGGTAGCGCATCACCTCGAACCGGGCCGCAAGCCCGTCATAGAGCAACAGTCGGCCGATCAACGGTTCTCCGGCGCCGGTGATCACCTTGATCGCCTCCATGGCCATGAGCGTGCCGATGACGCCGGCGAGGGCGCCGACAATGCCGGCTTCGGCGCAGGAGGGAACGACGCCGGGCGGCGGCGGGGCGGGAAAAAGGTCGCGATAACGCGGATTTTGCCGGCCGTCAGGGGCCGTCTCCCACGGCTTCAGCACCGTCAGCGAACCATCGAAGCGCCCGAGGGCACCGGAGACGAGCGGCACGCGCACGGCTTCTGCCACCTCCGCCGCCGCATAGCGTGTCGCGAAATTGTCCGTCCCGTCGATCAGAAGATCGAAGCCTTGCAAGAGCGTCGGGCCGTTCTCCGGCGTGAAGCGCGTCTCGAAGCCGCTCACCGCGACATGCGGGTTGAGCAGAGCGATCGCCTCGGCCGCACTTTCCGCCTTGCTTCGGCCGATCGCGGCGGTGTTATGGATCACCTGGCGCTGCAGGTTCGAGAGGGAGACGGTGTCGTCGTCGACGATGCCGATGCGGCCGACGCCGGCAGCGGCGAGATACTGCAGGACCGGCGCCCCGAGGCCGCCGGCGCCGATGACGAGCACGGCGGCATTCTTGAGCTTCTGCTGCCCGGCACCGCCGATCTCGGCGAGCACGATATGCCGCCGGTACCGTTCGATCTCGTCAGGGCCAAGGGGTTCAGCCGTCGTCACCACTCTTCTCCGTCGTTCATCGTCAGCCCGCGATCGTTCCGTTCGCGACGGTCAGGAAGCGTGCACGATCTCCCAGTGCCTCGAACATCGCACGGTCCGTCCCGGTCAGGAAGGCCTGCCCGCCCAGTGCATCGACCCGATCGAACAGCGCGGCCCTGCGGCCCTCGTCGAGATGAGCCGTGATCTCGTCAAGCAGCAGCACCGGTGCGTAGCCCGTCATGCCGGCGACGAGGCCGGCATGGGCAAGGACGAGGCCGACCAGCAGGGCCTTCTGCTCGCCCGTCGAGCAGCGCGCCGCGTCCATGTCCTTTTCGCGGTGGCGGATGAGCAGATCGACCCGGTGCGGGCCATCCAGCGTGCGGCCGGCGGCCGCGTCGCGGTAGCGGCCGTCGCGCAGAACCGCCGCGTAGGTTTCCTCAATCTCGTATGCCGGCTGCTCGAGCGCATCGTCGAGGAAGCCGGACAGCGACATGGCTGCCGACGGGAACGGCCCCTCGTCGCGCGACGCCTCCACGATTCCCGAAAGCAGCCCGACCAGTTCGCGGCGCGCCAGCGTCATCGCGACGCCAAGCTCGGCCATCTGTCGCTCGAGGGCGTCGAGCCACTGCGGGTCGGGGCGCGGCTCCGACAGCAGCCGGTTTCGTCCGCGCATTGCCTTCTCGAAATCGGCCACGCGCCTGCCGTGGTCGGGATCGAGGGACAGGACAAGGCGATCGAGGAACCGCCGACGTTCGGACGAGGCACCGGTGAACAGCCCGTCCATCGAAGGGGTCAACCAGAGAACGCGAAGGTGATCCAGCAGTTCATCGAGGGACCGGGCGGGCGTGCCGTTGACACGAAGCCGGCGCGTTTGTCCCTCCTCGCCGGTCTCCGTGCCCGTTCCGATCTCGACCTCCCCCTGCATGCCGTCAAGGGCCGCGAAGACGGCGAAGCCTCCGGCCGCACCCTCGCGCGCGACGTCGCCATAGGCGGCTCGCCTCAGGCCGCGGCCCGGCGACAGGAAGGATACCGCCTCCATCAGGTTCGTCTTGCCGGCACCGTTTGCCCCGGTGAGCACCACGTTCCGGCCATCGAGCCCGAGACCGACCGACGCATAGTTGCGAAAATCGTGAAGCTTCAGATTGAAGATGGTGACTTTGCGGGGCATGCGGCAATCCGGGTTCGGCTGTGTCAGAGAGCTATGTCGAAGCGGCGCTGATGGCAAGGCCGGATGCCCCGCAACCTCGCGAGATCGGCTCGCCTGCTCCTGCCACGCGGCAGCTTGCCCTTACGATTCATGACACTTTAACGCCTGATCTCCACAATGCGGCCGCCGCAGACGAACCGAGGGAAGCGGCGCATCCGTCAAGGCTCTCCATGTCGCTGCCTGCCCGCAAAATCCGCTTCTCCCTCGTGGTGGCCACGCTTGGCCGTTCGGACGAACCCGCCCGGCTGCTGGCGTCGCTTGCCGCCCAGACCTGGCGGGATTTCGAGGTCATCATCGTCGACCAGAACGACGACGATCGCCTGGTCGCTCCCATCGAACAGTATCGCGGCACGCTGGAGATCCATCATCTGAGAACGCCGCTGAAGGGCGTGTGCCGCGCGCGCAATCTCGGTGCGTCGCAGGCGCGCGGCGACTGGCTGATGTTTCCGGACGACGACTGCTGGTACCCGGCCGGCCTCCTGGCTCGTTATCAGGAGATGACGGAGAACAGAGCCGGCGACTTCTATTGCGGCCGCGCCGCCGACGAGGGCGGCAGGACGATCATGGGCAAGTTCGAAGCGGCACCGGTGCACATCGGGCGCGACAACGTCTGGACGACGCTGGTCGAATGGATGCTGCTGGTGCGGCGCACCGCATTCGAGGCCGTCGGCGGCTTCGACGAGAGCATCGGGCCGGGCTCCGGCACGCGCCGGGGCGCCTACGAGGTCCAGGACCTCGCCCTGGCGCTGGTCGCGCGCGGCAGCTCCGGATACTACGATCCGGCGCTGGTTGGCCATCATCCCAAAGACATCGCCGACCAGACCACGACGGCCAAGATCGCAAAGATGCGGATCTACAGCTCAGGGCTCGGCTACGTCATGCGCAAGCACGGCTTCAGCTTTGGCGCCTTTCTGCCGCGCCTGCTCCGCCCGATCGCCGGGATCGGCTTCTATGCCCTGACGGGACGGCCCGGAATGGCGCGGCGCTCGCACCAGATTCTGCTCGGACGCTGGGAAGGCTGGCGCGAGGCTACCGATGCCGCTTGACTGGATTGCCGGATCCGCGGCGCAGCCGGTCGCCTTCGGCCGGACCATCGGCCTCTACACGGCGCCCGAACAGGGCACCGGCACATCGGCCACCGCGGTGTTGTTCCTCAGCCCCTGGGGCTTTGAGGAAATGTGCACGCGCAAGCTCTGGCGCGAGCTGGCCGAACGCTTCGCCTTACGTGGCGTGGCCAGCCTGCGCTTCGACTATCCCGGAACAGGCGATTCCCTGGACAGGATGGATTTTTCCGGTGGGCTGCCGGTCTGGGAAGCGGCCATCGCGGCCGCCGCCGCCGAGCTTCGCCAGCTGTCGGGCGCATCGCGCCTGATCCTGGTCGGCCATGGCCTGGGCGCCACCTTTGCCGCGCAATATGCCGCTCTGGCGGGAGCCGTCGACGGCATCGTGCTGATGGCCCCGGTAATCACCGGTCGGTCCTACCTGCGCGAGACGGCCGCCTGGTCGAAGATGGTCGACGCCGGCCTCGGCCTCGCCGAAGACCAGCGTCTCGCCTCGGTCGTTTCCGTTGCCGGTCTGGTGATGCCGGAGGCGGTCGCCGCTGCGGTGCGGAAGATCGATCTCATGGGCATCGCGACGGCACCGGCGGCGTCCATACTCGTCGTCGGCCGGCCGGCACGCGACAGGGAGACCCAATTCGCGCAGCACCTGAAAGACCTCGGCGCACGGATCGCTTACGAGCCCTATGCTGGCTACGACGAGTTGGTGTCGAACCCGACCATCGCCGTCCAGCCGGACGTGGCCATCGACGCCGTCGTGCAATGGGTCGGGTCGATCGCCCTGCAACCGGGGCCAAAGGCTCGCAGCGCATCCACAACAGTATCCGCGGTGTTGCAGGGTGAACGTTTCAGCGAAGAGGCGCTGCGCTTCGGCCCCGGAAACCGACTTTTCGGGGTGCTCTGCAGCCCGCGCGGTGCGCGGCGCGGCGCAAGCGTCATCCTGCTCGGCACCGCCTATGATCGACAGGCCGGCTGGGCCCGCTCGACGGTCGAGACCGCGCGCTATCTCGCCAGCGAGGGTGTCGCGTCACTGCGTTTCGATGGCGCCAATGTCGGCGACAGTCCGCCGGTTGCAGGAGCGCCCCGTCAGGTTCTGTTCTCTGAAAGCCAACAGGACGACGTGCGCGCAGCGCTCGACCTGCTTGCGGAGCGGGGACTAGCGCCCGCGGTGCTGGCCGGCCGCTGCAGCGGCGCCTACCTGGCGTTCCAGGCCGCGGTCAACGATCACCGATGCCGGGGCGTCGTCTCCGTCAATCCCTTCACCTTCGTGTGGGACAAAGACATGAGCGTGGACGAGGCACTGCGGCACAATCCGCGCTCGCTGGAAGACTACCGCCGCCGCGCATTCCGGCTCGAAACCTTCCGTCGGCTGGCATCCGGCCAGATCGACCTGCGGCGTGCGGCCGGGAGCATCGGCAAGCAGCTAGGCCGCCGCATCGCGCTTGCTGCACCCGGCACGCTCGGGCGTCTGACCAAGGACGGACGCCTCAGGCATGCGGTGCATGCCGCCTTCAGCTCGCTCTGCGAACGCGGCGTGCCGATGCGGCTGATCTACAGCCACGGCGACGTTGGCCTCGAGCGTTACCACGCCTATTTCGGCGTCGACGGCTCGGGGATGCGGAAATTTCCGAACGTGTCCGTCGAGATCGTAGCGGATGCCGACCACAACATGTCGCCGCCGCACGCGCGAGAAGCGTTGCGGCAGAGGGTTCTCGAGGCGGCGCTGCACGCACGTCCCGGCGATTGATGCGGCCGTCTCGTGCCGAATGACGCCTGCTGTCGAACCGACAGCAGTGTCAGAAGCTTGCGGGCGCAGCCAGGTTGAGCGCGTTCACCTCGCCCGCCGGCCGTTCCGGGCCGTCTGTCCGAACCAGATCCACCACACGCGCCTCGCCGGGCGCGAGATGAAACCAGTTGTCCGACGGCAGAAACCCCGGGCAGTCAATGTGCACCGACTGCAGCACCCGATCGGCGGCGATCCGCAGCGCCCAACGAACATCCGACCCTTCCAGCGCCACGCTGGCGTTGCCGCGCTGCATCGCCCCGTCACGCCCGAGCGGAAAGTGGAAGGCTTGCGCGACCATAGAGGTCGTCCCGGCTTCACGCAGCGTCGCCACCGTCACGTCGTGCGGGGCCGGACCGAAGCGGAAAGCGTAGGTCGTGTCGAAGAAGGCGCCGAACAGATCGGTGGCGGCGATCGTCACGTTCTGCCGCGCGCCGAGCGACAGCGTGCGCCGTCCGCTGACGACCGGCTGCCGCCCGTCACGCAGGCACGCCAGTTCGAGAACCAGATCCCGGGCAGTGCCGTTCTCGTTGAGGACGTGGACGTCCAGCCCGTTCGTGCCCTGGTCCGACAGGAGAACCTGGATCGGCCGGAAGGCGCGACGAAGGGCGTGCCAGGCCGATTTCGGCAGTCCGGTGGAATCGATTAGGCCCCAGCCGGCGCCCGGCAGCAGGTCCAGGAATGTCCAGACCAGTGCGCCGTTGCAGCTCGATTGCGGCCGCCGCCATTCGGCGAAGGTCTCCTCCATCACCTCGGCGATCGCCGCGCGCGACAGATCGAGATAGCGCGCAGCATCCTCGCGTCGCAGCCGGGTGGGGTCGCAGCCATAAAGCAATTCCAGATAATTATCGCGAACGTCCTCGAAGTCCCAGGAGGCGCCGCGGTCGCGGGGAACCCGCGCCTTCCAACGCGGATCGTGAACGGCGGGAACCGGCAGGTGCGCGTCGAGCGTCGCCCGTTCGGGCACATTGGCGAAGGCGAGACATTCGGCGGCGAAGCGCACGCCCGCCCGGCGCGCATCCTCGATGGGACGGCAATAAGCACCGACGCCGTAGTAATGCGTCACCCCGGCATTCGGCGAAAACGGCATGGCCCCGCCAAACGGCGAATTCGGGACGTAGGGCACATCGGGGCGCAGGGCCGTGACGGCCTCGGGCAGGACGGCATCCGTCAGCGTTCCGCTCCAGCTCGCCTGCGGCAGGCCGAGCATCGCAGCCTGCTGGAACATTTCGCTGCCGCCGCAGAGCACGGCGAGCGACGGAGAGGCGGCGGTGCGGCGGAGAAATTGTTCGGCTTCCGTCCGCACAAGCGCGGCGAATTCCGGGTCGGCAGCCGGATAGTCGAAGTTCGCTAGCATGAAATCCTGCCAGACGAGAATGCCGAGCTCGTCGCACAGCTCGTAGAAGGGGCTTGCCTCGTAGGTCATCGTGCCGCCGATGCGCAGCATGTTCATCCCGGCTTCGACGGCGAGTTGCAGCAGCGGCTCGTATCGCTCACGCTCCCCCGGCAGGTCGACGATGTCGGCGCTCGTCCAGACTGCGCCGCGGCAGAAGACCGGAATACCGTTCACCTGCAGCGAAAAATCGTTGCCATCCCGGCCGCGATCGACCTGCAGGTGCCGGAAGCCGGTGCGGCCGATTACATGGACCTGCCCGCCGGCGCGAACCTCGACCTGATGCAGGGCCGGCTTGCCGTGCGTGTGCGGCCACCACGGCTCCACACCAGCGATCGCGAGGTCGGCGCTCCAGCGGCCGTCGCCCGCCCGTGCCAGCCTGACGCTGGCTCCGGCGCAATGGAGTTCGGCCGGTCCTTCAAGCGCATCTGCACGAAACGAGACGGCCAGCCGGCCGGTGCCGTCCGGATCGAGGGTCGCACGGATCGCCACGTCGCCCGGCACGGCCTGCTTCGGCCTTTCCAGCCGCAGCGGGCGATAGGGGCCGACGGCATGCACGGGCGGACACCAGCCGGGCATGTGTCCGAGCAACGTCGTGCGGACGAGCCGCAGTCCCTGCGGGACGATCATTCCCGGCCGCCAACGGGCCCGCGGGCCCCGCTGCGCCAGATGCGGTGCAAGCGCGCGGAAGCAGATGGCGAGCCGATCGCTGCCGGTGAGGACGACGTCCAGATCATGGGCGACGAACATCGAATCGGAGACGAGCCGCTTCTCGCCATTCCAGTAGACTTCCGCGATCGTCGCCAGGCCTTCGAGAAGCAGCACCGCCGGGCCGGGTTCCTCACCGGCGAGGTCAAGGAAATACCAGGCATCGAGATCGTTCAGCGGCCGGGGGTCGGCGCGGTCGAAGCGGCCGGCCCGCTCAAGTGCGCCCGCCACCGTACCGGGCACGGGCGCGTCCAGCACCTCGACATCGTCGGAGCGCATCGTCGGGTCCGTCCAGGCACCGGCTTCCGTCAGGCAGAGGCGCCAGCCGCGATCCAGTCTCCTGCTGTGCCGCAGACCAGTCTCGTCCGTATGATCCATGGCCCCTCCGGCCTCAATCGATGCGGGCGGCAAGCATCCGCATCATTTCATCCCAGGCCTCGACGGCCGGGTCGAGGGAGGTGGCGAGCGGATCAAAGCGCTTGCGGGTTACCGCGCGGGCGAGCTGGAACTGGACCGACTTGGCGACCTCGGCAATGCGGCTCGCCGCGGCGGCGGCCTCCGACAGCGCACCGTCCGGTGCGATCCAGTCCAAATGGCTGGCCGCCAGCTCGAAATTCGCGCCGAGCTGGCGCAGCGTGTTGAAGGCGTATTTGTGGAAGAAGCCGAATGGCCGCTCCGCCACCTGTTCGACCTGAGCCGGAAAGGCGGCGGCGAAGGCGGCGATCGGGTTCTCCCTGGGTCGCCGGCCGAGATGGAAGCGCAGCAGGCGTCGGGCCTCGACGCGCATGTGCGCCTCGGACGGGTAGGCATGCGGAAACTTCGCGAACTCCGCGTAGGGCAGGAACGGCGGCGCACCCTGCGCATCGTGCAGGTGGAAGAGCCCGTCGAAATCCTCGCCTTCCAGCCGGAAGAAGCCGGCATTGTGGAAATAGTCCATGGTGCGGCTATCGAGGTCCAGCCTGTTGATCGCGACCGTCGTCTTGCCGTGTTCCAGCCGATAGGAGACGCCGCGCGTGTCGGGCAGGTAGAAGCTGTCCACCTCGATGAGGCACAGCCGCCCGCGGTCGATCTGCTCGGCAACATGCCGCTCGACGCGATCGTAGATCGCAAGCTCGGTGCAGCGAATGCCATACAGCGCTTCGAGGTCTTCCAGCGGCACCTTGAAGAAGGTGAACTGGTCGCCTTCGAAATCCTGCGTCAGCGTGAAGCCGAGCATCGCTTCGGGCGGCAGTCCTAGCGCATTGAGGACCTCGATCCACAGGTCCACGTAGCAATTAGTCTCCGGCCACATCCGCTCGCTGTCGTGGAGCGGATGTGGCCGATAGCTGGCTGGATCGAGCCCGGAAATGACGGAACGCACCGGCAATGTCATCCCCACAGCGTGTTGCGGACGTCAGCCGGCCAGGCGGCGACGTCCAGGCCGTGAGTATGGAACAGCGCCAGCGCGATGCGCTCTAGGCCAAAGCCGACGCAGGCGGTGTGTGCGACGCGGCCGTCTTCCAGATGGAGGCCCCATTTCGCGCCGAAGGCGTCCTGATGATAGTTGAAGCTCATGCAGGCGGTCGGCCGGGCGACGGAGGTGATCGGAATCAGCAGCTCGAACTTCAGGTTCTGGTCGCGCTGGTTGTTGGCAAGCATCTTGCCGGCCCGGCCGAAGAACGGGTCGTTGGCAACATCGATCGTAACGTCCAGCCCAACGTCCTGCATCATCTTCACGCCGCGATCCATCCAGCGCTGGCGGAAGTCGGTGACGTGCTGTTCGGTGCCCATGCAGACATATTCGCGCATCCGGAACAGCTGCTGGCGGGCCGGGTCCTGCGACGGCTCGTGGCGGAAGCAGTAGGACTGAAGGTCGAAGAGCGCGCCGTCCATTGGGATCCGGCCGCGCCGGGCCACCGTCGGATAGAGCGGGTAGCAGGCTGCCGGCGTCAGCACGATGTCGGTCGCCTTCTGGCCCTTCGTCCAGTCCTCCTCGCCGACCTCCATGCATTTCAGCAGGCTCATGTGGTTGAGCTCGTTGCCGCAGAAGGAATGCACGGTGCCGGCAAGCTGCGGGAAGCTCTTCATGTAGCCGCTCTTCTCGAAGAAGGCGCGGTTCATGCCCGGCGGAAAGCGCATGGCTTCCGCGCCGTCGGCGCCGCCGACCCGGTCGATGAGCCGCTCGAAGGCGACGATCACGTCCTCAAACCGGCCGCCGCGGCCGTAGAGCCCGTCAACACCGGTATCGATCAGCAGGCCGGCATCGAAAAGCCGGTCGAGAAACGATGTCTGCATGTCCATGTTGCTCACCCCAGGAGGCTGGTGTCCTGCTTGTGGACGAGCAGGAGATTTGACGTGTTGCCGAGGATCCGGTCGTTGGAGATCATCAACTGAGCCGAATGCGCGTCGCGCAGGTGTCGGCCGAGGCTGTAGGGCGTGCCGTTCTTGTAGCCCATGATGCCGCAGATCAGCATGGCGTGGTTGATGATCGTCAGGATCGTCTCCGACGAGCCGACCTTCAGATTGTTCATGGCGACAGCGAAACCCATCGACGAAAGCCTGTCGGGCTCGGTCTTGGCGGCCCCGAACTCCTTCAGGCCCGCGACCACATTGGATCTGAGCAGCTGCAGGAGATTGGAAGCCTCCGCCAGCCGCAGCGCGCCGGGTGGTGTCTGGCCGGGCGTCTTGCGCGCAGCGGTCCGGACGAAGGCCTGCGCACGGGCCATCGCGTTGACCGCAATGCCGTACCAGACCGCACTCCAGAGCAGATGCGAGGTCGCCAGCATTGACTGGGCGGCGATCTCGGCGAACGGCTTCGGCAGGATCTGCTCCGCCGGCGCTTCGCCCCTGAACAGGTAGCCGTCCGAACAGGTGCCGCGCATGCCGAGCGTATCCCAGACATGGGTGCGCTCGAGCGTGTACTGGTCGCTGGTGAACACCGTCATTACCTGGTCGGTCGAAGCGGCGTCCGGACGGCTGCGCGAGGTGATCAGGATCGCATCGGCGTTGGCGCCATAGGAGATGACGGTTGCGTCCTTCTCGAGCCGGCAGCGGCCGCCCTCGACCTCAATGGCGCAGATGCTGTTCCTGAGGTTGCCGCCGATGCCACCTTCCGTCGTTGCCGAACCGAGCAGGAGCTGTTCGGCAGAGATCCGCTCCATGAAGGCGCGATGCCAGGGGCTGTCCCCGCCATGGGAGACGAGGCTCGATGCCTTGATCTGGTGCATGGCGAAGACCATGGCGGCGGACGAGCAGGCCTGGCCGATGCGCGAACAGACCTCCGCGATCTCGGCAAGTGCCGCGCCCTCGCCACCGAGCTCCGGCGCGATTTGGATCGACAGCAGCCGCTCAGCGCGCATGGCTGCGACCGCTTCCGCCGGAAAGCGGCCCTTTACGTCGACCTCATCGGCATGGGCCTCCGCTACGGCGGCAACGCGGGCCACCCGTTCCGCCAGGCTTGTGCCGGTGGAAACGTTCATTCGGCCGCCTCCGCCCCGCTCACGAGCCCCTCCACGGTGCGCGTGATCGCAGCAACGCTCTGGAACGACTTGCGATTGAGAAGGCTGTCCGGAAATTCGAGGTCGAAGGCCTCCTCGATTGCCAGCATGATCTGGACCGATGCGAAGGACGACATGCCTGCCGCGTAGAGATCGGCATCGTCGGCAATCTGGTCGGCAGCGACGGCCAGGCCGCCATGCTTGGCCAGCAGCTCACGGATCTTCTGTTTCATAGCATTCTCTCCAGCTCGTCTTGCTTCCTCGCGACGCGGAAAACCGCATCGCGCCAAATTCAACCAGAGGGATACAGGAGGGGAGATAAGAACGGTTGAAGGGAAATGGATAAGATTCGGTGAAGGGCAAACCAGCCGCCGTCGCGAGTGCCTCGTCCTCGTGCCTTGCGAATTTTCCGGAGTCGGGTTGAGACGTTGTTAACCATGATCTGAGAGGTTGCGCAGACCAGAGCCGGTCAAGTCCCTCGGCCGGAGGGCGCTGCATGTGCAAGTCAGGGCGCCGCATGACGGGGGCGGACATTTGATGGACATAGACGTATTTCAGCTGCCGGGGATCGTGAGGAAGAGACTCCACTACGTGGTTCTCGCTTCCCTCGCCTGCGCCGTCCTGGCGCTCGGCTTTGTGCTGACCCAGAAGCCGTTCTATCGCTCGACTGCGGAACTGTTCGTCGACATCGGGCGCGGTCCGGTTGTCGGAAACGACACGGGCGCCACGCTCAACATGCAGCAGCTGCTCGGCAGCCAGCTCTACCTGATCCAGTCCCGGGACGTGCTGCGCGACGTCGTGCAGAAGCTCGACCTCGTGAAGGATCCGTACTTCAACCGGCCGCCCGGCCTGGCGGCACGCCTTCTCGGCCGCGCCGCGAGCACCGCGGACGCGACCGATGCCGTCGTCGATGCGCTGCTTCAGAACCTCGTCGTCGAGCGCAACGGCGACAGCTTCGTCTTCACCATCACCGCCAGACACGGCGACAGCGCGATGGCCGCGAAGATCGCCAATGCGCTCGCCGAGAGCTATCTGCGCATCGCCGACAAGGCGAGGCTCGACCTCAACATGCGGACCACGCACACAATCGCAGAGCAGGCCGAGGAACTGCGCAAGCGGGTTCTTGACGCGCAGGCGGCGGTGGAAAAGTTCCGTTCCGACAATGGTCTGATCAGCGTCGGCGACCAGGGTCTGATCGCCGACCAGCAGCTCGTCGGCCTGAACCAGCAGCTGCTCACGGCACAGCAGCAGGTGGAGCAGCAGCGGACGATCTATGACCAGGCCCGGCAGTTGAACGTATCCGACGTCGAGGCCGGCGCGATTCCAGAAGCGCTGAATTCCGCGACGCTATCGGGGCTGCGCAGCCGCTACGCCCAGGCGCTGGACCGACAGGCAGAGCTCTCCGCCAACCTCGGCAGTGGCCATCCGCAGATGCGCGCCGCGCGCTCGCAGATCGCCAGCGTCCGCAGCGCGATCGAAAAGGAGCTCGGCCGTATCCGGCAGTTGACCGCCAACACCTACGAACGGGCCAAGACGAACCTGGCATCGCTCGAAAAGCGCTTCGATTCGCAGGCGGCCTCGGTCAAGGACGACGGCACGGTCCGTTTCCAGCTGGCGCAGCTCGTCAGCGAGGCGGAGGCGATCGACGCCGTCTACAAGGCGTTCTTGACCCGCTCGGAGGAACTCAGCCGCCAGCAGGGGCTGGCAAGCGGCAACTCGCGCGTCATCTCCGAGGCCGTTCCGTCCGAAAAGCCCGTCCGGGCGCCGAGGATGCTGGTCCTGATCGCCGCCATCCTGTTCGGCGCTGCCGCCGGTGCAAGTCTCGCGGTCGCCCGGGAACTGTTCGGCGGCGTCACCCGTCTCGAACGGATGCTTGTGGCCAAGACCGGCGTGCCGGTGCTGGTCACCATGCAAGGCGATGCGGAAAAGGTCGTCGAGCGGGCCCTCTCACAACGGCTATCCCGTTTCTTCCCCCTGGCCAGGCGGCCAGAACAACAGGCGATGCCGCGCGCAACGGGCATCCGCCGCCTCGCGCAGCTTCTGCAGGCTGAGTTCGGTGCGGCCCGGCCGGCGACGATCGCCATCCTGTCGCCCGACAGCAGGGATAGCGACGGTATCGCGGCGGAACTCGGCCGCGAAATGGGGCTGCTCGGCGAGGAAGTGCTCTACTCTGGCGGCGACCTGCGGCGGGGGGCGAAGCCGCCGACAGTCCGCATCAGGACCGAGGGCGCGATCCCGCTGCATGGCTCTCAGGCGCGCTCCCGGGCCGAGACGATCGAGGACGTCCTGCATTTCGAACGGATCGGTTCCGGCATCCTGGAGCGGATTTCGGCGCTCTCCTCCTCACGCGTCAGCACAGCGCTCCAACTGGCGGCGCCGGACTTCCGCATTGTCGATTGCGGCGACACCCCGGCCCGCACCGTCTTGCCTGCCGTTCTGAAGCACGTCGATGGCATCGTTATCGTCGCCGCCGCCGGCGTCACGCACGGCGACGCGCTCGACATCCTCATGACCGACATCGGTCCCTGGCGGGACAAGCTGGTGGGAAGCGCGCTCCTTTGCGGGCGGGCCCCATAAGGGAGGCTTGCGATGGCCCGGAGCGCATCGACCGTACCTGGCGGCATCCCCCCTAGAAGCGGGACTTGGGATGGCCGCCCTGTACCCGAAGTGGAGGCGGCCGCCCCTTGCGCCACCCATGTCCGGCTTCTTGCGATCGCCACGGTGATCGGCGCGCTGGTCTTCAACGCTTTCCTCTGCCTGGTAAACACCCGTTTCATGGGCACTGCCGACCGGCACGTCATCCTTACCGAAATGGCAATCGTCGGGTGCGCCTTTCTCGCGGCAATGACGCGCAAGCCCGCGCTCTATGTGTTCGTCGCGGTGTTCGTGAGCTACATGCTGATGCTATTCATGCTGCGCGGGCAGGTCAATCCGAAGGCGGTGCGCGACATCCTCGTCCCGCTCGCCTTCTACTTCATGGCCATACGGCTTGCCGATATCAGGCTTGCGGACCGGCTGGTGCTTGCAAGTGCCCTGATCGTCGTCGGCTTCGGGTTTTTCGAGTATTTGGCGCTCGATACGTTCCTCGACTACTTCAACGTCATCGGCTACTACCTCGCACGCGGAACGGTCACGCTCGACCAGGTGTTCGGGCAGACGAAGGGCCTGTTCATTTCCGGCCAGCGCCCGGAACCGCGCACCATCCTGCCCTTCCTCGGCCAGCACCGGGTCTCGTCGGTATTCCTGGAGCCGGTGTCGATGGGCAACTTCGCCGTGATCGTCTATGCTTGGGCGCTGTTCCGCGGCCGGGACTTTGCCGGGCGGTGGCTGGCGGTCGCCCTGGCGTTTACCGTCATCGCGCTCGCCGATGCGCGGTTCGGCCTCTACACCTGCGTGGTGATCACCCTTCTGTATCCGTTCTACAGGTTCCTGCCCCGGATCGTCTGGACCGTCCTGCCCTTCTTCCTGCTTGCCGTTCTGGCAAGCTGGGGCATTACCTCGCTTTCGGAAGGGGGACCCAACGACCTTGCCGGCCGATTTGCCGTGACGGCGCATATCCTGACCCGGCTCGATCTCAGCGTCGTGCTGGGCATCGGGACCACCGACCAGTTCACCGCCGATTCCGGCCTCGCCTATTCGCTCACCGCTTTCGGCATCTTCGGCTTCGTCGCGCTCTGGACGGTCTTCGTCCATGCGCCGCTTGCCGAGGCGCGGGCCTGGCTGTTCCATTCGATGATGATCGTCTACCTGCTGCTTCTGATGCTGATCAGCGACTCGTTCTATTCGATCAAGACGGCCGCGCTGATGTGGTTCCTGGTCGGCACCGCCGGCGCGTGCCGGACCGCGGCGCAGTCGCGGCGACTTCAGCCCGCCGAGAGCGTCGGGGCACGAGCGCCGGCGGAGGTGCTCGGCAGCCGTCGCGGAGCGATCGGGCGCTCGTGATTGCTCATCCGCCTTCGAGGGCCGGGCAGGATCTGCCCCGCGATTCGGCCCCGGCGCTTTCGAGTTGCAGGGCCTTCAGCTGCGGCCGGTCCCCGCTTGCGGTCGGCTGGATATTGAGCGGCTCGGTCTCGGGCCACCATTCGCCGGCGGCCCAGTAGGTCCACCCGGTCCAGACATCCGGCGCCGCACGGATCACCGCCACCATGCGTGTCAGCCCAGCCAGGCACACCGGCGTGGCCGGAGCGCCGAACTCGCCCAGGAAACCGCGCTCGTTGTGCTGGCGCAGCCAGGCGGTGAACCGCTGCAGCGCCGCCACGGCGGCATCGGCGCCCTCGCAGCTCGCATGGGTGCCGGAGAAATCCTCGTCGAGATACTGGTGCACCTCATAGGCGTAGTTGCGGGTGGGATCGACCACCCCCAGCATCACCGCGCCGTTTGCTCCGCCCGGCCGGTCAGCTTCCCAGCTGTGCGCTCCGGTCCAGGCCGTTCCAGGGACGTAGACCAGGTTGCCGGCGCCGGCACCGCGTATGGCGGAAATCGCCGCGTTGACCGCCGTCAGCCAATCGGCTGCCGCGACATCGTGCGGCTCGTTCATCAGTCCGAAGTATATCCCGGAATCGTCCTTGAACTCGGCTGCCAAGCGCCGCCAGAAATCGGCAAACGCTTCGACCGGCACCTCGGGCGAACCGATCCGCCCGTCGTCGTAGTAGGCATAATTGTGCGGATCGAGGACAACGGCCAGGCCTGCGCCACGCAGGCGATCGACCGCATCGACCAGCCGGTTGAGCTCGGCGGGATCAAAGGCTCCACTGAGGCGCGGCTGCAGCCGCTCCCAGCGAAACGGCAGGCGCACGGCGTTGAAGCCCTTAGCGGCGAAGTAACCGATCGTCTCGTCGGCGGGGAAGATGTAGTCCTGGCCATGAGTGCCGGACCGCGTCCCGAATTCGGCGCCGGCGAGATTGATGCCGCGCAGGCAGGCGGCGGAGAGTTCGCCGGGCATCGCGAGGACAACCGCCAGCAGAGCCGCCGGCAGCGCCTTGCGCCGGGGCGAGCGATTGCCGTGGGGCACGTGCCTATCGACCGCCAACCGCGATTTCATTCCGCATACCGCTCTTGACCGGCTGATCCTCGGCAACCGGCGCCGCGACGCCAAGAATGTCTTCGTAGATCTCTGCGTAGCGCCCGGCGACGTGGTCCCACGAGTAAGGCTCCGACGCGCGCATCGCCGCAACGCGGTGGCCTGCCACATCGCTCGCCAGCGACAGAAAGGCCGAGTTGATCGTTCGGGCCGCCATCTCGGCGTTCTCGAAGTCGCAGAGACGCACCTCGCAGTGCCTGGATGCCAGATCCCGATAGGCCGGATTGGGATGCAGCAAAGGCATGAGGCCGGCACTCATCGCCTCGACGGCAACGAGACCGAAACCTTCATATTCCGAGGCCGAGGCAAACAGCGAGCATTGGCCGAGCAGGTCACGGATGGCGCCGTCGGAAAGCCCGATGTGAACATCGACATGGTCCTCGAGCGCCCGCTCGCCGATCATCCGATACAGTGCGGCCTCGGACTGGTCGCCGGGCACGCCGACGATCGCAAGCCGCCAGTCCGGCTCGTGCACGACAAGTCGCGACAGGGCGTCAAGCAGGCGCTCCAGCCGCTTGTTGGAGGAGAAGCGGCCGATCGTGACGATCCGCCGGAGCGGCTTCTTCGAGCCGGCGTCCCGGAATTTTTCGACATTGGCCCCGTTGTCGATCTCCACCACACGACGGCCTGCGATGCTGCGGAAGCGCCGCGCATCCTGCGCGCTGCAGCCGATCAGCCGGTGATAGGCAAGGGCCGACAGGCGCGTCAGCACGTTGAACCAGGCCAGTTTGACCGTCGCGTGCCTTGGCGTGTGAAAGAAGCCGCCATGGGTGGTCGCGACCATCGGCTTGCGATGCAGGAGCTTGCCCCAGGCCAGCGCATCGAAGAAAAAGTCGATGGCGTGAACATGCACGAGGTCGGCATCCCGAATATGCTGGAACACCGCGGGTGCCAGCGGATAGCGCGTGCTGCCCCTGAAGGGTATTCGAACAACCTCGATCCCGTCGATCGTCTCGCTGGTCGGCAAGGTCCGGTCGAGTGCCGTGAAGACGCGGTCGAGCGTGACGACCCGCACCCGGTAGCCGTGATGATGGAGCCGTCGCGACAGGTTGGCGACGACGTCCTCCAGCCCGCCCCGGCTGGGGGCGTATTGGCGGACCACCTGCACGACCAGCGGCGCGCGCCGGGCCGTATTGGTGGAAGGGCTGAGTGGTCGAATTGCATCCATGCGATCGTCCGTGCCGCTTGATCGCGGGAAACCCGCATCGTTTCAGGCGCGGCCGTCGATCGGCAGAGCACGCCCCAAGCGTCCCCGCAGGTAGGCAGTCAGGGGTTTAAGGGCGGGTTAAGGCGCGACGGATCGCACGATCGCGCCTTTCAAAAGGTCCCGGCGTGGTAAACGGTCCCGCAACGGATCGGGAGAAGGCGGCCGCCGGCTCAGTGCGCCTCGTCCCAGTTGTCGGCCGCCCGCGCATCCACTTTCAGCGGGACCTTCATGGCGAGTGCGGGCATCGCCGCATTCTCCATCACTTCGACGATGACCGGCAGAGTGCGCTCGACCTCGGTCTCCTCGACCTCGAACACCAGTTCGTCGTGCACCTGCAGGAGCATGCGGGCGGAGAGCTTTCCGGCCTCGAGCGCCGGTTCCATCTTGATCATGGCCCGGCGGATGATGTCGGCGGCCGAGCCCTGGATGGGGGCGTTGATTGCGGCGCGCTCGTTGAAGGCCCGAACGGAGGGATTGGACGACCTGATCTCCGGGTAATGGGCGCGGCGGCCGAAGATCGTCTCGACATAGCCGTTTTCACGGGCAAAGGCCTTGGTCGACTCCATGTAGTCCCGGATGCCGGGGAAACGCTCAAAGTAGCGCTTGATGTAGTCGCCCGCCTCGGAGCGCTCGATGGAGAGCTGATTGGCGAGACCGAAGGCCGAAATGCCGTAGATGATGCCGAAGTTGATGGCCTTGGCGCGGCGGCGCACCTCCGCCGGCATGCCCTCGACCGGCACGCCGAACATTTCCGACGCCGTCATGGCGTGAATGTCGATCCCCTCGGCGAAGGCCTGCCGCAGTTGCGGAATGTCGGCGACATGCGCCAGCACGCGCAACTCGATCTGGCTGTAGTCGGCCGAAACGAGCTTGTGTCCCGGCGAGGCGATGAAGGCAGCCCGGATCTTGCGCCCCTCGCCAGTGCGGATCGGGATGTTCTGAAGGTTCGGCTCGGTCGAGGAAAGCCGTCCCGTCGTCGTCGATGCCAGCGAATAGCAGGTATGAACGCGCCGGGTCTGCGGATGAACGTAGCCGGGCAGCGCGTCCGTATAGGTGGATTTCAGCTTCGTCAGCTGGCGCCAGTCGACGATCTTGCGCGGCAGCGGCACGCCTTCGGCGGCGAGATCCTCCAGCACCTGCGCCGATGTCGACCACTGGCCGGTCTTCGTCTTGGCGCCGCCGGGCAGCCCCATCTTGCCGAACAGGATGTCACCGAGCTGCTTGGGCGAGCCGATGGTGAAGCGCTCGCCTGCCAACTGGTAGATCTCGTCCTCGAGCGCGGCTGCGCCCTGGCCCAACTCGCCCGAAAGGCGCGACAGCACCTGCCGGTCGATCGTGATGCCGCGCTCCTCCATGCGGGCGAGCACGGGCACCAGCGGCCGCTCCAGCCGCTCGTAGACGGTCGTCAGCCCTTCGGCCGCAAGCCGCGGCTTGAGCACGTGCCAGAGGCGCAGCGTGATGTCGGCGTCTTCGGCCACAAAGGCGGTCGCGCGGTCGATGTCGACCAGATCGAAGCTCTGCGCCCCCTTGCCGCTGCCGGCCACGTCCTTCAGGGCGATCGGCTTGTGGGCGAGCCAGCGCTCCGAAAGCGAGTCGATGCCATGGGCGGCTGCGCCGGCGTCGAGCGCATAGGAGATCAGCATGGCGTCGTCGAAGCTCTGGATGGCCATCCCGTGCCGCTTCAGCACCAGGTAATCGAACTTGAGGTTCTGTGCGACCTTCAGGATGGAAGGATCCTCGACCAGCTGCCTCAGCCGCGCCAGCGACTCGCCAATGGGGATCTGCCCTTCCGCAAGTCCGCCGCCGAGCAGGTCACCGTCGCCGGTCCTGTGCTGCATTGGAACGTAGGCGGCCCGGATGGACGCGCCGGCCGGATCCTTGGCGTTGTCGGCGATCGCCAGCGAGAAGCCGCACAGTTCTGCCTGCATGGCGTCGGCCGTCGTGGTCGCGGCGGCGAAGCCGACAAGACCTGTTTCACGCGCAGCGGCGAGCCAGAGGTCGAGGGTTGCAAGGTCGCGGATCGTCACATAGGCCGAGCGGTCGAACGGCCGGCCGGAGAAGAAAGCGGCGCGCGCCTTTGCCAGGGCGGCCGGGGTCGGCGCGTCCGGAGAGGCGTCCGGCAACAACGTCCCGGCCGCTTGCGCTGCGCTCAGCGCGTCGTCGGTGAGTGGTCGGCCGGCTACGATGTCGAGATCCGGACCGTGCGCATCGGTGCCCCATTCGACAGGAACGAAAGCCGGCTCGATCGCCGATGCGTCGCAGTTGCACGCCTCGGCGACGCGCCGGGTCAGCGCATTGAACTCCATCGCCTTCAGGAAGGCGATCAGCCTCGGGCCGTCCTGCGGCTCGAGCTGCAGCTCATCCAGCGGGGTGTCGAGCGGCGTGTCGGTCTTCAGCGTAACCAGTTGGCGCGACAGCAGCGCCTGCTCGCGGTTGGCAATGATGTTTTCGCGACGCTTCTGCTGCTTGATCTCATCGGCCCGCGCCAGCAACGTGTCGAGGTCGCCGAACTCCTGCAGGAGCTGGGCCGCCGTCTTCGGTCCGATCCCCGGGATGCCGGGGATATTGTCGGTCGAATCGCCGGTCATCGCCTGCAGATCGATCATCTTGTCCGGGGTGACGCCCCATTTCTCGACGACCTCGGGAATGGCGATCTGCTTGTCCTTCATGCTGTCGTACATCGAGACCTTTGAGGTCACGAGCTGCATGAGGTCCTTGTCGGAAGAGATGATGGTGACGTCTGCGCCGGCCTCCTCGGCGAGTCGGGCATAGGTCGCGATCAGGTCGTCGGCCTCGTAGCCCTCCTTCTCGATGCAGGGCAGGTTGAAGGCACGCGTCGCATGGCGGATCAGTCCGAACTGCGGGATGAGATCGTCGGGCGGCGCGGTGCGGTTGGCCTTGTACTGGTCGTACAGTTCGTTGCGGAAGGTCTTCGAAGAGTAGTCGAAGATGACCGCGAAGTGGGTGGGCGTCACGCCGACATCGGTGCTGCGCGCGTCCTTGAGCAGCTTCCACAGCATGTTGCAGAAGCCGGACACGGCATTGACGGGCAGGCCGTCCGACTTGCGGTTGAGCGGCGGGATCGCATGGAAGGCGCGAAAGATAAAGCCCGAACCGTCGACGAGGAAGAGATGATCACCGTTTTTCATGGCGCCATGGATAGCGCGCCGAGGTGCCGGCGTCCATCGTCCGTTGCCGGTTAGCGCTGCCTCTCTACCGGGTTGAAAGCCTCACACAAACGTTACCAATTTGTAATTCTGGCCCTGTCCGGGCTCCCTTGAAAAGCCATATTCCCGGGCCCAAATGTTTCCCATCGGCACCTGATCAAGCCGTGGTCTGGCATCCCGGCCTGTCCCCCGCCGCGCCAGACTATAGGACAAAGGCCTTATCCCCCCTCTCCGGGCCTTTGTCCACAATTCGCAAAAGCCGTTGCGGACGCGCCTCCCGTCCGCAACGGCTTTCTCTTTCTCATGCATCTCCTTTCAGGGCGGTCGTGGCCTGCGTACCGATGCTGTTCTGTTCGAAATTGATTCCGAACTGCGGGGCCATGCGCTAAGGTCCGCCGGCAAAGAGGGATTCGACCATGACCAATCTGTTACCCGTACTCGATCGCGCCGCCGCCAACGTTCCGGCCAGCCTGGAGCGCCTGTTCGAGCTTGTCCGCATCAAATCGATCTCCACCGACCCTGCCTACAAGGCGGAGGTTCGGCGCGGCGCGGAATGGCTGGTGACGGAGCTGCGCGCACTCGGCTTCGACGCAACCGTGCGCGATACGGCTGGCCATCCGATGGTGGTCGCCCACCATGAGGGCGCAACCGCCGACGCACCGCACGTCTTGTTCTATGGTCACTACGACGTCCAGCCGGTCGACCCGCTCGAGCTTTGGGAGAACGACCCGTTCGAGCCGGCGGTGCGCGACATCGGCGGCGGGCGGCGGATCATCACAGGCCGCGGCACATCGGACGACAAAGGCCAGCTGATGACCTTCGTCGAGGCCTGCCGCGCCTTCAAGGAGACCGCCGGCGAGCTTCCCTGCAAGGTGACGATCCTGTTCGAGGGCGAGGAGGAATCCGGCTCGCCTTCGCTCAAGCCCTTCCTCGAGGCCAATGCCGCCGAGCTCAAGGCCGATTATGCGCTGGTCTGCGATACGAACATGTGGGACGCGGACACGCCGGCGATTTCGGCGGGCTTGCGCGGTCTGGTCGGCGAGGAGATCGTCGTCAAGGCCGCCGACCGTGACCTGCACTCCGGATATTTCGGCGGCGCCGCCGCCAACCCCATCCACATCCTCGCCGACATCCTCGCCGGCCTGCACGACGAGACCGGCCGCGTGAGGCTGGACGGCTTCTATGACGGCGTCGAGGAGACCCCGGACGACGTGAAGGCGACCTGGGACAAGCTCGGCCAGACGGCGGACAAATTCTTGGGCGAGATCGGCCTTTCGATCCCCGCGGGCGAGAAGAATCGCTCGGTCCTGGAACTGACCTGGGCCCGGCCCACAGCCGAGGTCAATGGCATCACCGGCGGCTACACGGGCGACGGCTTCAAGACCGTGATTGCCGCGGAGGCCAGCGCCAAGGTGTCCTTCCGCCTGGTCGGCAAGCAGGACCCGGCGAAGATCCGCGACACGTTCCGCGATTATGTACGCTCAAAAATTCCGGCGGACTGCTCGGTGACGTTTCACGCTCATGGCGGCTCGCCGGCCATTCAGCTTCCCTACGATTCGCCGCTGCTCAACAAGGCGAAGGAAGCGCTGTCGGACGAGTGGCCGAATCCGGCCGTCATGATCGGCATGGGTGGCTCGATCCCGATCGTCGGCGACTTCCAGAAGATGCTGGGCATGGAATCGCTGCTCGTCGGCTTCGGCCTGTCGGACGATCGCATCCATTCGCCGAACGAGAAATACGAGCTGCGTTCCTTTGAAAAGGGTATCCGTTCCTGGGTTCGCATCCTGGCCGCGCTTGCGGCGCGCTGAATGACGCCGCCCGCCCCGCGCAGCTGCGATCACGATCGATCAAACCTGCGCGGGCGGGAACGGCTGCGATTGTCCCGGTCAGGCGATGGCGTTACCTTCATCCGAAACAAGCCGGATGAAGGCCCGTTCGACACGGTTGGGCTGAGAAAATGTGAGGTGGGACCCATCGGATGAACTACGGTCCGGAATGCCTGTTACGTTCGGGTTTGAGCTGCCTGGACCGCTGCGTACGGACGTCGGACGCATGAAGCTTCACAACCTTGTCTGGCCGCTGATTGGCGCTGCGGCGATCATCTTTTCCCTCTGGATCCTGTATCACGAACTGAGGGGCATGTCCTTCCACGAATTCCGGCAAAGCCTGCTTGCGATCCCGCCCTCGGGCTGGCTGCTGTCCGGAGCCGCAACGATCGCCGCCTATGCCGCGCTCGCCGCCTACGATCACCTCGCGCTCGAGCACCTGGGCCGCCGCGTCTCGCTGTGGTTCATCACCGTTGCCTCGTTCACCGCCTACGCCCTGGCGCACAATATCGGCGCGTCGGTTTTTTCCGGAGCGGTGGTGCGTTATCGCGCCTATACGTCAAAGGGATTGTCGGCAACCGAGGTGGGCATACTCGTCGCCTTCTGCTCCTTCACTTTCGCGCTCGGCACCGCAGTCCTGTTCGGATTTGTGCTGATCATCGAGCCGGAAATCATCGAGCGGTTCGCCAGCTTCCTGCCGATCGAGGCGGCCTTTTCCACCGGCATCGTCATCCTCTTGCTGGTCGCACTTTATGTAATCGGCAGCCTCGTCGGC
Organism: Mycoplana dimorpha; assembly: GCF_003046475.1. Classification (GTDB taxonomy): domain Bacteria; phylum Pseudomonadota; class Alphaproteobacteria; order Rhizobiales; family Rhizobiaceae; genus Mycoplana; species Mycoplana dimorpha. The sequence continues at coordinate 119,423 of NZ_PZZZ01000002.1, read as the reverse complement.
TTCCGGCCGATTCGCACCCGCTGGCTGAATCTGGAATATCCGCGCCCGTCAGTCGCCCTGCGGCAGTTGCTCATTGCTCCCGTCGAACTGCTTGCCGCCGCCGCAATCATCTATTTCGTGCTGCCGGCGGAAAATCCGGGCTATCTTGTCGTGCTCGGCATTTTCCTGGCCTCGTTTACGGCCGCCCTTCTTTCGCATGCGCCGGGCGGAATCGGCGTGCTCGAACTCATCTTCATCGCCGCCCTGCCCGAGCTCGATCCCGCTGACGTCCTTGCGGCGCTCGCCGTCTTCCGTGTGTTCTACCTGCTTGTGCCGTTCGTGCTCGGACTGGGCGCCGTGCTCGTGTTCGAGCACTCGCGCTATGTAGAGGCAAGCACCGGCAAGGACGACCAGGGGTAGTGTACGAAATGGTTCATCGTCCGTTCAGTCTCGATGGTTCATGATCCGCATCGTGTTCCGAGTAGTCAGAATGGAGTAGACAGATGAAAAAGATCGTCCGCGGTCTCATGGCGGCCACTTTGACCGCAGCCACGCTCACCACCGGCATGCTGCCGGCTGCCGAGGCATCCGCGATGCCGCGTGCCGGCGTTACCGCTCCCAGCAACATCGAGAACGTCGACTATCGTGACGGCCGCCGCCACTACCGCGGTAGAGACCGCCACTCTCACGGCCGCGGGTACTATCGCGGCTATCGTGGCTCTCTTCACTATCGCGATGGCTATCGGCGCTATAGCGACGGCTACTGGTATCCGCTGGCAGCCTTCACCGCCGGCGCGATCATCGGCGGCGCAATCGCCGCGCCCCCGCCGCCGCGCTATTCCAACAGCGCCGTTAATCCGCGCCATTTCGATTGGTGCGCGGCACGATACCGCTCGTACCGGGCCTTCGACAACACGTTCCAGCCCTATAGCGGGCCGCGCCAGCAGTGCCTGTCGCCGTACTACTGAGATGCAAGGGGCGGCCTCGCGGCCGCCCCTTCGCTGCAGCCGTCAAGCCGGTGAGGTGGTGCTGGCGCCGGCGGAATTCTGGCAACCTATCGAACTGGCCTGGTGATAGGCGCAATCGGCGAATTCCATCGGAGCGGACAGGCCAAGCGCGCAGGCGACTACGAGAGTGCGCTTCATGATCGTCTCCGTGACCGTTTGCAAAAGCTCGCAACGTCGGCACACGCTCAGCGCGTGCGGGAAGAACCCGTCTTCCGCTCGTAGGCTGAGCGACTGGCGTTCGCATTTGCTGACCTGCCTTGGCCTGAACGGCGATTCCGGTTCACAGGTTTGACCAGCGATTTCAAGACGAACGGATGTGCCTTGTTGCACTTATCGTGGCGCATATGTTAGCGCCCGTCGCAGTGAAATCGGAAAGTAAAATGCGCGATCATGTCCACATTGCCCCGCTGCACGGATTGCGGGGGCTCGCTGCGCTTGCTGTATTGTTCGGCCATTTTCGCGGTCAAACGAAATTTCCAGACCCGCAACTGGCGACCTCGATAGGTGTGGTGCTCTTCTTTGTGCTCAGCGGCTTTTTGATGGGGCACATCTACCTACGGGAACGCTTCACGGTTGAGCGCGGACTGATGTACGCGATTGCGCGGATTGCAAGAATATATCCGCTGTTCATATTCGTCGTTTGCTTGGCGGCCATACTTTCGCTTCTTGCCAAGAAGGGAGTTGGACCATTTGGAATGACTTTTGAACGCGTGCCCGAACATTTCTTGATGGCCGGATCTGGCGCGACGATCTGGACCATAAGTGTCGAGTTCCAGTTTTACGCGGCTTTTGTTTTGGTTTGGTGGGCAGTCTCACGTGTGCCGGACTGGGCTGACCAAATAATCCTTTCTCTATTTGCAGCCTGTACAATTTATGTAATTGCAGCCGGTTATCCAGATGGGCGAATAGCATTCTTGCGGTACGCTCATATATTTCTAATCGGCGTTATAGCATCCATCGCCTGGAGACGTTACCCGACCGTTGTTGCGACGGCATCAAGCGTTGCGCTGCCGGTATCAATTTCCTACTTCATAGCCTCATACTTTTTTATTCCTATCCTATACGATCAAAATGATGTATACGAGGACCTTTTATTGTGCTTGGTTTGCGGAGTTCTAGTTTTAACTTCGGTAGCAAATCCCACCTCAACGACCGGAAAGATATTGTCGAGCAAAATTGCGCATCAGCTTGGTGAGATGTCGTTTGGCATATACTTGCTACACAGAATCGTAATGTTTTTATGGCAGCAAGCTGGATACCTCGGATTGAAAGGCATCCCGCTGACGATACTCCTGTTTTCATCAACGATGCTTGCAGCATGGCTTGCCAACAACAAGATTGAAAACCCCTGCCGCGCCGCCATTCGCGATTGGTATGCAGATCTCCGCCAACGGCGTTCTCAACGTGTGCAGTGAGTTCCACCATGAATCAGGCGGCTCGGTCCTGCAGCCGTTCCGAAGATGCACACGGCAGCCGCAAATGAGCTCTTGATGTGACTGCTGTCATAGCGACATCGGGATTGTTGCATCGGCGGCTGGAGAGGCGTGTGAACGGTTTTGCCCGGAAAGACAGTCAGGCCCGATCAGCAGCTTTGGACCGAGTACGGGCGGTCTAACCTCTTGAAAACCCGTAACTTCATCTGGCCACCTCTTAACGCCCCCTTAAATCGCCGTATTTACAGTCCACCTCGGCGACGCTCACACAAGGCACATTCCCGAAGGTATGGCAGGACGGCGCAAATCACAGCGGATCGAGCCCTCGTTCGAAGGCGACGACGATTACGACGACGATGACCTGCGCCTCGACGAGGATGATCGCGTGACCCGGCCGGCCAAGCGCAAGGCGAATTCCGCCGCGCGGAAAACGAAGGCGGCACCCCGCAGAAAGACACCGTCGCGCCGGCGGTCCCAAGGGGGCGGCTTCTTCGGGCTGGTCCGTTTTGTCGGCTACTGGTGCATCGTGCTGGGCATCTGGGGCGGCATGGGAATCGGGGCCCTGGTGCTCTATTACGGCGCGCAGATGCCGAGCGCCCGGACCTGGTCCATTCCCGCCCGCCCGCCGAACGTCAAGATCGTCGCTCGCGACGGCAGCCCGATCGCGAACCGCGGCACCACGGGCGGCGAGGCGCTGTCGCTCGAGCAGATGTCGCCCTACATTCCCCAGGCGGTGATCGCGATCGAGGATCGCCGCTTCTATTCGCATTTCGGCATCGACCCGCTCGGCCTGGCCCGCGCGATGATCACCAACGTGGCGACCGGCCGCATGGTGCAGGGCGGCTCCACGCTCACCCAGCAGCTTGCCAAGAACCTGTTCCTCTCGCCCGAGCGCACCCTGGAGCGCAAGGTCCAGGAGGTGCTTCTCGCCTTCTGGCTCGAGCACAAGTACTCGAAGGACGAGATCCTTGCGATGTACCTGAACCGGGTGTTCTTCGGCTCTAACGCCTACGGCGTCGAGGCGGCGTCCCGCCGCTACTTCCACAAATCGGCACGCGACGTGAACCTCGGCGAGGCGGCGGTGCTGGCAGGACTGCTGAAGGCGCCGTCCCGGCTGTCGCCGGCCCGCGATCCGGAAGCGGCCGAAGAGCGGGCGCAGGTCGTCCTTGCCGCCATGCGCGACGAGGGCTTCGTCACCGACCGGGAAATCACCACCGCGATGTCGCAGCCGCCGACGCGCGCCAAGAGTTACTGGTCCGGCGCCGAGCACTACGCCGCCGACCTGGTGATGGACCAGGTGCCGAAGCTCGTCGGCGACATCACCGAGGACCTTGTCGTCGAAACGACCATCGACCTCGACCTCGAAAAGAAGGCGGACGAGGCGATCACCGCCGTCCTCGATACCGAGGGGGCAAAACTCAACGCCTCGCAGGCGGCCCTGGTCTCGGTGGACGGCACCGGCGCGATCCGCGCACTGGTCGGCGGGCGCGACTATGCCACGAGCCAGTTCGACCGCGCCGCGAAGGCGAAGCGCCAGCCCGGCTCGGCCTTCAAGCCGTTCGTCTTTGCCGCGGCGCTGGAGATGGGACGCTCGCCGCTCTCTGTCCGAAACGACGCGCCGGTGCGGATCGGGAAGTGGACACCGGAGAACTACGATCAAAAGTACCGCGGCCAGGTAACGCTCAGCTCGGCACTCGCCAGCTCTCTGAACACCATCGCCGCCCAGCTTGTCATGGAGGTCGGCCCGGACCAGGTGGTCAAGCTCGCCCACCGGCTGGGGATCGAATCCGAGATGCAGGCCAACGCGTCGATCGCGCTCGGCACCTCGGAGGTGACCCTGCTCGAACTGACCTCTGCCTACGCGCCTTTCATGAACGGCGGCTACAAGGCCACGCCGCACATCATCCGGCGCATCTCGACGGCAAGGGGCGAGGTGCTTTACGAGAACGCGTACGACAACCCGCCCCGCGTTCTCGCGCCGGAGATCGTCTCGATGATGAACGGCATGATGCTGCGGGTCATGACCGAAGGCACCGGCAAGCGGGCCAGCCTGCCGGGTTGGCAGGCTGGCGGCAAGACCGGCACGACGCAGTCTTTCCGCGACGCACTGTTCGTGGGCTATACGGCAAACCTCACGACCGGCGTGTGGTTCGGCAATGACGACGGAAAGTCGATGAAGAAGGTGACCGGCGGCGGACTGCCAGCCAAGGCCTGGAGCCGGTTCATGGTCGCCGCGCACGAGGGTTTGTCGCCCTCGCCGCTGTTCGGCACCTCGGGCGGCGCTGATCTTCCTGTCGCGGGAATCAACGCGGCGCCGACGGAAGATGGTGCCGAAACGCTGGCCGAAATGGTCGCGCGCGCCCTCGGCACCAGCAGCCGCAAAACCGCCATAGAGGAGGCGGTCATTCCGCCCAGGCCGGTCAACGGCGACGCGGGCGGACTGCCAATCCCGCCCGCCGATGTGGGGCAGCAGCCGAAGCGGCGCTCCACTCTGCTCGATGTGCTGATCGGCGGCTGAGGCCGGCCCATTCCCCTCTTCATTTCGTCCGCCCGGCCGATCTTGACGGAGCTAAGCCGCCCTCCCACATCTAGTTGGCGATGGCGATTTGCGGAGGCTGAAGCGCCTTGATCTCTCGTGTTTTCCAGACGATTGACGCCTTGCAGTCACCTAGGCTGATCCTTATATAGCCGGAAACCGCGGCGTTCCGTCGCGAATTCCTGCAATACCATCCCACTAGGGGCTGCCAGACGAATGCCTGATCGGGTTCCGGGCAGTTCGCTTCAAGGAGAGAATGACATGGCAAAAGTTATCGGTATCGACCTCGGAACGACAAATTCCTGCGTCGCCGTCATGGATGGCAAGGACGCGAAAGTCATTGAGAACGCCGAAGGCGCCCGCACGACGCCCTCCATGGTTGCCTTCACGGAAGATGGCGAACGTCTCGTCGGCCAGCCGGCCAAGCGCCAGGCGGTGACGAATCCGGAAAACACCCTTTTTGCGATCAAGCGCCTGATCGGCCGCACCTTCGACGACCCGACCACCCAGAAGGACAAGGGCATGGTGCCCTACAAGATCGTCAAGGCGGGCAACGGCGATGCCTGGGTCGAGGCACACGGCACCGATTACTCCCCCTCGCAGATCTCCGCCATGATCCTTCAGAAGATGAAGGAGACCGCCGAGTCCTACCTCGGTGAAAAGGTCGAGAAGGCCGTCATCACCGTTCCGGCCTACTTCAACGACGCCCAGCGCCAGGCCACAAAGGACGCCGGCAAGATCGCCGGCCTCGAAGTGCTCCGCATCATCAACGAGCCGACCGCGGCTGCCCTCGCCTACGGCCTGGACAAAAAGGACGGCAAGACGATCGCCGTCTACGACCTTGGCGGCGGCACCTTCGACATCTCGGTTCTCGAGATCGGCGACGGCGTGTTCGAGGTGAAGTCCACCAACGGCGATACCTTCCTCGGCGGTGAAGACTTCGATATGCGCCTCGTCGAGTACCTGGCTGGCGAGTTCAAGAAGGACCAGGGCATCGACCTGACGAACGACAAGCTGGCCCTGCAGCGTCTCAAGGAAGCTGCTGAGAAGGCCAAGATCGAGCTCTCCTCGTCGCAGCAGACCGAGATCAACCTGCCGTTCATCACCGCCGACGCATCCGGTCCGAAGCACCTGACGATGAAGCTGACGCGCGCCAAGTTCGAGGCGCTGGTCGACGACCTGATCCAGAAGACGATGGCCCCCTGCAAGGCCGCGCTCAAGGATGCCGGCGTCTCGGCTGCCGAGATCGACGAGGTCGTCCTCGTCGGCGGCATGACCCGCATGCCGAAGGTCCAGGAGACCGTCAAGCAACTGTTCGGCAAGGAGCCGCACAAGGGCGTCAACCCGGATGAAGTGGTTGCCATGGGCGCCGCCATCCAGGCAGGCGTGCTGCAGGGCGACGTCAAGGACGTTCTGCTGCTCGACGTCACCCCCCTGTCGCTGGGCATCGAAACGCTCGGCGGCGTCTTTACCCGTCTGATCGAGCGCAACACGACGATCCCGACGAAGAAGAGCCAGACCTTCTCGACCGCCGAGGACAATCAGTCCGCCGTGACGATCCGCGTCAGCCAGGGCGAGCGCGAAATGGCTGCCGACAACAAGCTGCTCGGCCAGTTCGACCTCGTCGGCATTCCGCCGGCGCCGCGCGGCGTGCCGCAGATCGAGGTGACTTTCGACATCGACGCCAACGGCATCGTCCAGGTTTCGGCCAAGGACAAGGGGACCGGCAAGGAGCACCAGATCCGCATCCAGGCATCGGGCGGCCTGTCCGACGCCGACATCGAGAAGATGGTCAAGGACGCCGAGGCCAACGCCGAGAGCGACAAGAAGCGCCGCGAGGCGGTCGAGGCCAAGAACCAGGCCGAGAGCCTTGTTCATTCGTCCGAAAAGTCGCTCAAGGAATACGGCGACAAGGTCTCCGCCGATGACCGCAAGGCCATCGAGGATGCTATCGCCGCTCTGAAGACGGCCATCGAGGCCTCCGAGCCGGACGCCGAGGACATCAAGGCCAAGACCAACACGCTGATGGAAGTCTCCATGAAGCTCGGCCAGGCGATCTACGAGGCCCAGCAGGCGGAAGCCGGCGCGTCTTCGGCATCCGAGGGCGGCGACAATGTCGTCGACGCCGATTACGAGGAAGTCAAGGACGACGACGACCGCAAGCGGTCGGCCTCCTGATTGACGACCATCACCCGGCCGCGACCCGCGCGGCCGGCCTTTCCGGTGCAGAAGAGGCGGACGACGAACAAGGACACGGCCATGATGTTTCCCGTTCAAGGCGGCGACGATGTCATGGCTTTCCTTGCCCGCCGGCGGCCCGCCATCTTGCCTTTTCGCCGTGATGCCGGATACATCAGTGCACGGCTGGCAGTTTCCCTTTCAACGAATGAGACTCCGTCCATGAGACGGGCGCGGAAGTGATATGGCTAAAACTGACTTCTACGAAACGTTGGGTGTGTCCAGGGGCGCCGACGAGAAGGAACTGAAAAGCGCCTTCCGCAAGATGGCGATGAAGTATCATCCCGACAAGAACCCCGGCGATGCCGCGGCCGAGGTCCGGTTCAAGGAAGTCAACGAAGCCTACGAAGTCCTGAAGGATCCGCAGAAGCGGGCCGCCTACGACCGTTACGGCCACGCGGCCTTCGAGCATGGCGGCATGGGCGGCGGCGGCTTTGGCGGCGGCGGTTTCGGCGCGGGCGGCTTTTCCGACATCTTCGAGGACATCTTCGGCGAGATGATGGGCGGCGGGCGTCAGCGGCGCTCCTCCGGCGGTCGCGAGCGCGGCGGCGACCTGCGCTACAACATGGAGATCTCGCTCGAAGAGGCCTACAACGGCAAGACTGCGCAGATCCGGGTGCCGACCTCGATCACCTGCGAAGTCTGTTCCGGCTCCGGCGCCAAGCCCGGCACCAAGCCGCAGACCTGCGGCACCTGCCAGGGTGCCGGCCGCGTGCGCGCGGCGCAGGGCTTCTTCTCGATCGAGCGCACCTGTCCGACCTGCCACGGTCGCGGCACGATCATTCCCGACCCCTGCACCAAGTGCCACGGCCACGGGCGGGTCACCGAGGAGCGCGCGCTGTCCGTCAATATTCCCGCAGGCATCGAGGACGGCACACGCATTCGGCTGGCCGGCGAAGGCGAGGCGGGCCTTCGTGGCGGGCCGGCGGGCGACCTCTATATCTTCCTTTCGGTGAAACCGCACGAACTGTTCCAGCGCGACGGCGCCGACCTGCACTGCGGGGTGCCGATCTCGATGACGACGGCGGCGCTCGGCGGCACCTTCGACGTCACAACGCTGGACGGCACCAAGTCGCGCGTCACCGTGCCCGAGGGCACGCAGAACGGTCGACAGTTCCGCCTGAAGGGCAAGGGCATGCCGGTGCTGCGCTCCAGCCAGGTCGGTGACCTGTACATCCAGGTGCAGGTCGAGACGCCGCAGAAGCTGACCAAGCGGCAGCGCGAACTGCTGAAGGAGTTCGAGGAAATCTCGTCCAAGGAGAACAACCCGGAGTCGAGCGGCTTCTTCGCGCGCATGAAGGAATTCTTCGAGGGCTGAGAAAGATCGCCCGACACGGATTTGGCGATCGCATGAAAGCCGCAGCCCGGCGGCTCGGGCACGGCGCAACCGCCGGGACAGGAAACAGTCCATTCAACGAGCAATCTCTAGTGCGGTGCCGTCGCGGGGCCTATCTTTGGCATGATGCCTTGATTGAAGGGCTCTTGCCGAGGGGTGCGAGATGAAACTCCTGTTGCGAACCGTCCTGATCCTTGCGGCAGCCGGCAACGCTCACGCCCAATCCCGCGAATCGGACGACAAACCGTCGTACAAGCTGCCGCCGATCGTCCATGGGAAGACCAGCATGCACCGGGCCATGCGCTCCGGCTCGACGTTCAGCTTCAAGCTCTACCAGAGCGACGAGCCGCCGCCACGGCAGCCCTACACCTATCCGGAGCCGGCCAGCAACGACAAGTAAGCGCGCCAAGGCCTTCCGAGGCTTCTGGGTAGAGGGATACGGGCGAGAAACGGAGTGCGATCTCGCCGTGCGTGATCGTCCGGGCTATTCGAGCTCAGACATTGAAAGCGGCGTTGATCAGCGATGTCGTATAGGCCTCGCGGGGTGATTCGAAGATCGCAGCCGTTTCGCCTTCCTCGACGATCCGGCCGTCCTTCATGACCACCACGTAGTCCGACATCGCCTTTACCACCGACAGATCGTGGCTGATGAAGATGTAGGACAGCCTGTGGCTATCCTGCAGCCTGCGCAGCAGTTCGATCACCTGGCCCTGCACCGAACGGTCCAAGGCCGAGGTGGGTTCGTCCAGGATGACGAGGTGGGGCTTCAGGATCATCGCCCTGGCGATCGCGATGCGCTGCCGCTGGCCACCGGAGAACTCGTGCGGGTAGCGGTTGCGCGCCTCGGGATCGAGGCCGACTTCGGTGAGTGCTGCCACCGCCCTGCGATCCCGCTCGGCCTTGCTCAGGCTCGGCTCATGCACGAACAGCCCTTCCGTGACGATCTCGCCGACCGTCTGCCGCGGCGACAGCGAACCGTATGGGTCCTGGAAGACGAGCTGCATTTCCCGGCGCAGCGGGCGCATGCGCGCCCGGTCGAAACCGGAGATGTCGGTGGAACCGAAACGGTAGTAGCCGGCTCCGGGGATCAGCCGCAGGAGCGCCCGTCCCAGCGTCGACTTCCCGGAACCGGATTCGCCGACGATGCCGATCGTCTGGCCCTCCCGCAGTCGGACCGTGACCCGGTCGACAGCCCGGAACATCCTGTGCCCGCCGGAGAACAAACCTCCACCGATCTGGTAGTCCACGCTCACGTCGCGCCCTTCGAGCACGATCGGTGCAGAGTCGAGCGGGGGCGCCTTATGGCCGCGCGGCTCGGCCGCCAGGAGCATCTTCGTGTAGTCCGACGACGGCCGCTCGAAGATCGCAGCGGTGCTCCCCTGCTCCACCACCTCGCCGCGCCGCATCACCGCCACGCGATCGGCGAAATGCCGTACGATCCCGAGGTCGTGGGTGATCAGCACGATTGCCATGCCGAAGCGCTGTTGCAGCATGCGCAAGAGGGAGAGGATCTGCGCCTGAATGGTGACGTCGAGCGCCGTGGTCGGCTCGTCGGCGATCAGGATGTCCGGCTCGTTTGCCAGGGCCATGGCGATCATGACACGCTGGCGCTGGCCGCCGGACAGCTCGTGCGGATAGCTGTCGATCCGCCGTTCGGGCTCGGGAATGCCGACCAGTTCGAGAAGGTCGAGCACACGCTTGCGGGCATCCCGGTAGCTGCCGCCGCGGTGGTGGACGATCGGCTCGGCAATCTGCCGGCCGATCGGATAGAGCGGATCGAGCGACGTCATCGGCTCCTGGAAGATCATGGTCACCTTGGCGCCGCGGATCTTGTTCAGCTCCGAAGGCGGCAGCCCGATCAGTTCCCTGCCCCGATACGCGGCGGAGCCGCCGACGGTGCCGTTCCTGGCGAGCAGCCCCATGATGCCCATCATGGTCTGGCTCTTACCCGAGCCGGATTCGCCGACCACGGCGAGCGTTTCGCCGGCACGGACGTCGAGATCGATCCCCTTGACGGCGTTGACCACGCCGTCCGGCGTCGTGAAGTCGACCTTCAGGCCGCGGATCGCCAGGATCGTGTCGCTCGTCTCTGCCATTTCAGCGGTCCTTCGGGTCGAGCGCGTCGCGCAGGCCGTCACCGACGAAGTTCAGCGAGAACAGGGTCGTGACGAAGAAAATCGACGGGAAGATCAGCAGCCAGGGCGCCGACTGGATGTTGTTTGCACCTTCCGAAATCAGCGCCCCCCAGCTCGTCAACGGCGCTTGCACGCCGAGCCCGAGGAAGGAAAGGAAACTTTCCAGCAGGATCACCTTCGGCACCACCACGGTGACAAAGACGATCACGGGTCCGATCGTGTTCGGAATGATGTGGCGGCGGATGATCTGCCAGTCGGTCAACCCCAGCGCCTCTGCCGCGCCGACGAATTCGCGCCGCTTCAGCGCCAGCGTCTGGCCGCGCACGATGCGGGCCATGTCGAGCCACTCGACCGCGCCGATGACGAGGAAGATCAGGATGAAGCTGCGGCCGAAGAACACGACGAGCACAACCACCAGGAACACGAAGGGAAGCGAATAGAGGATCTCGACCAGCCGCATCATGACGTTGTCGATGCGCCCGCCGACGTAGCCCGAGGTCGCACCGTAGAGAACGCCGATGCCGAGCGAGACGAGGCTCGCCAGCAGGCCGACGGCGATCGATATCTGGCCGCCGAGCATGACCCTCACCAGCAGGTCGCGGCCGTTGGTGTCCGTGCCGAAGACGAAATAGTCTCGATCGACCTTGCCGGTGAGCATCAACGTTCGGCCGTTGTCGCGGCTGCTGTCCACCTTGGTGTCGCGGAATTCGTTGGCACGGTCGAAATAGCGCGTCGCACGCGGATCAATCGGCTCGTCGGCACTGATCGTCGCGGTAAAGCTCTGGCCCTCCACGGCAAAGCTGTCGAGGCGCACCCGTGCCCGGGCGGCGACGCCCTCGATCGCGTCCTGCAGCTTCGACGCGTCGGGGCGCGGCTCGAGGCTCGGCGGGATCGTCACATAGGACGGGAATACCTGATCGTAGGTGTGCGGCACGAACAGGGGCCCGAGGAACGAGAACATTGCGATCAGCAGCAGAATCACGCAGCCGGCCATCGCCGCCCTGTTGCGGCGGAAGCGGATGAGCGCCAACTGGAAGAGGCTGCGGCTTCGTGTTTTCGGAGTTCCCTGCAGCGGGGGGGCGGTGATGTCAGTCATGGCGGACCCTGGGGTCGAGAAGGCCATAGAGGATATCGACCACCAGGTTGAAGACGATGACGAAGATGGCGATCAGGATGACCGTGCCCATCACCAGGGTGTAATCGCGGTTGATGGCGCCGAGCACGAAGTACCGGCCGACGCCGGGGATGGTGAAGATCGTCTCGACCACGGCCGAGCCGGTGAGCAGGGCAGCGGCGCAGGGTGCCAGATAAGACACCACCGGCAGCAGGGCGCCGCGCATCGCATGCGTCACGACGACGACGCGCCCGGGAAGCCCGTAGGCCCTCGCCGTTCGGATGTGATCGGCGTGCAGCGCCTCGATCATCGAGCCGCGTGTAAGCCGTGCGAAGACCGCCAGTTGCGGCAGCGCCAGCGCGATCATCGGCAGGATCAGAAAGCGCAGCGAGCCATCGCCCCACCCGCCGGCCGGCAGCAGCGACAGACTGATGGCGAAAACCAGGGTCAGAACGGGCCCAACGACGAAGTTCGGCACCGTCGTGCCGATCGTAGCCAGCGACATGACCGAGAAGTCGAGCGCGCTGTTCTGGCGCAGTGCCGCAACCGTGCCCATCAGCACTCCGCCGATCAACGCCAGCAGCAGCGCGTAGAACCCGAGTTCCATTGAATAGGGCAGGCCCTTGCCGATGAGTTCGGCAACGGTGTTGTCCTTGTAGACGTAGCTCGGGCCGAAATCGCCGGTGACTGCGTTGCCGATATAGGTGACGTACTGGCGCCAGAGCGGCTGGTCGAGCTGGTAGGTCCGCATCAGGTTCGCCATCGTCTGGGGAGGCAGCGGACGCTCGAGATTGAAGGGCCCACCGGGGGCAAACCGCATTAGGAAGAAGGAAATGGTGACGACGATGAAAAGCGTCGGCACCGCGCTCGCAAGGCGGCGCAATACGAAGGACATCATGCCCGTTCTCCCGTGAAACGGCGCGCGGGAAGACGTCCCCGCGCGCCGCCTCCTGTCGTTATTCGGAAACGCTCAGGAACCGGCTCAGATGCTGGTTGGCGGCATTGTCCTGCCAGCCCTGCACACGGCCGGAGACGAGCCAGAGATCGGCCTGGGCCAGCAAGGGTGCAATCGGCTGATCGCGCATCAGCAGCGCTTCGGCCTCGTGAAGAATCTTGGAGCGGGCGGCGGGGTCCGTCTCCTCATAAGACTTCTTCATCAGCGCGTCGAACTCCGGATTTTCATAATGGCCGTAGTTGAACGTCTTGTTGGAGCTCAGGTTGAGTGCCAGGAAGTTCTCCGCATCGGCATAATCGGCCACCCAACCGGCACGCGCGACGTTGAACTTGCCGCCCTCCTGCAGGTAGGCGTAGTGCGAGGACACGTCCAGGTTTACCAGCGAGACCTTGGCGCCGAAGGTGTTCTTCCACATGTCGGCGACGGCGGTGGCTACGCGCTCGTGGTTCGGGTTGGTGTTGTAGCGGATCTCGATGTCCAGCGGCTTGCCGCCTTGGCCGTAGCCGGCCTCCTTCATCAGCTCGGTCGCCTTGTCCTCGCGGTCCAGCTGGGAGAGCGTGGCAAAGTCCGCCTTGGCCGGATCGCCGTAGGTCTCGATGCCCGGGGGAACCATGGAGTAGGCCGGGATCTGCGATCCACTGTAGATTTCCTTGGCCAGGAAGTCGCGGTCCACCGCCATGGAGAGCGCCCGGCGCACCCGCACGTCGCTATAGGGCTCCTGGCGGGTGTCGAAGGCATAGTAGTAGGTGGCAAGCGTCGGCGACACGTGGACCTGGTCGCCATAGGCGCCGCGCAGGCGGTCGATCTGGTCGGCGGAGAAGTTGTAGACGAGGTCCATTTCCTTGGCCTCGAAGCGACGGACCGAGGCGGCCTGGTCGTCGATCGGGTAGAACACCACCTTGTCCAGCTTGACGTTGGCGGCGTCCCAGTAGCTCGGGTTCTTTTCGACGACGAGATTGTCGTTGGGAACGTGGCTGACGAGCTTGAATGCACCGTTCGACACCATGACGCCGGGCTTGACGAATTCGGTACCGTTCTTCTCGAAGCTCGCCTTTGAAATCGGCAGGGCGGTCTGGTGTGCCAAAAGCTCGAGGAAGAAGGGCGTCGGACGCTCGAGCGTTATCTCGACGGTCTTGTCGTCAATCGCCTTGATGCCGAGATCCTCCGGCTTCATCTCGCCCTTGTTGACCTTTTCGGCATTCTTGATCGGGTAGAGGATATTGGCGTAGCCGGCGGCGGTCGCCGGGTCTTCGACCCGCTGGAACGAGAAGACGAAGTCCTCCGCCGTGACCGGCGAACCGTCCGACCACTTGGCGTCAGAGCGCAGCTTGAACGTGTAGGTCAGGCCGTCGTCAGACAGGTCCCAGGTCTCGGCGGCGCCGGGGATGATCTTGCCCGCCGCGTCATAGATCGTCAGCCCCTCATAGAGGTCCTTGAGGATGAACTCCTCGATGTTGATGGAGGTGTGCGCCTGATCGAGCGTCTGCGGCTCGCCGGCATTGCCGCGATGCAGGACCGCTTCGGCGAGCGCCGGGCTGCTACCGAGGAGCACTGCTCCGAGCACCAGTGCCGCACGCAGGTTGAGGAGCCGAGATGCCATGTTGTATCCTTCCCCTTGTTGTTTTGCATCGATATGGCGAAGTGAATGCCAGTTATTTCGCGAAAGCAAGGAGTTTTACGCCATATTTCGCCAATTGCGCCTGACAAAGTCGCATACTGAACGTCAGGATTGCATTGCCCCTCATGCGGTTCGGACCTTACCGGGCCGCGAGAAATCGCCTCGCGCAAGCGCCTCCGCCCCAGCCGACACAAGTCGAAGATCGCCTTCGGCACGATCGATCAAGCACCCCAATTGTGGCGCTGCGTCTGGCGGGTGGAAAACCGGACGAGGCGCTCGACGCAGGCGGATTGGCGCCGCTCGCCCTTCAAGGGGTTGCTCCCTCCGGTTGAGCGACATCGGCTGGCCGGCCACGAGGGCCACAACCGCACAGCGATGCTGGATGGCCGCTCGGGGTGCCTTGCCTCACGAGGCGCTTAGAGGATAACGTCCGCGCACCGAAACGGGGGAATCTTGCATGCGAGTCGTATTCTCGGAAGATCACAAGCTCAGGAACGCTAGGACCGAACTCCACGGCGGTGAACTCGTGCAGCCCTTCGAGGCACCCTTCCGTGCGGAATGGATTCTTGCGGCAGTGAAGGAAGCCGGTTTCACCGACGTCGTCGCCCCGGCCAGACACGGCCTCGAGACGGCGCTCAAGGTCCACGACGCCGGCTACCTGACGTTCCTGGAAGGAGCCTGGGAGCGCTGGAAGGCGGCCGGCTACCAGGGCGAGGCAATCGCCACGTCATTCCCCGTGCGCCGGACCTCGCCACGCATCCCGACCGACATCGAAGGACAACTCGGCTACTACTGCAACGCCGCCGAGACGGCGATTTCGCCCGGAACCTGGGAGGCGGCGCTGTCGTCGATGTCGTCGGCGATCGACGGGGCCGATCTCGTCGCTTCCGGCCACAAGGCGGCCTTCTCGCTGTGCCGTCCGCCGGGCCACCATGCCGGCATCGACATGTTCGGCGGCTATTGCTTCATCAACAACGCGGCCGTCGCCGCACAGCGCCTTCTCGATAAGGGCGCCAAGAAGGTTGCGGTGCTCGACGTCGACTTTCACCATGGCAACGGCACGCAGGACATCTTCTACGAACGCGGCGACGTCTTCTTCGCCTCGCTGCACGGCGACCCCGCCGAGGCCTTCCCGCATTTCCTTGGCTATGCGGAAGAGACCGGCAAGGGCGCGGGCACGGGCACGACGCAGAACTATCCGATGGGTCGTGGCACGCCCTACAGCATTTGGGGCGCGGCGCTCGCGGAATCACTCAAACGCATCGGCGAATTCGGGGCCGAGGCCATCGTCGTTTCGCTTGGCGTCGACACGTTCGAAAAGGACCCGATCTCCTTCTTCAAGCTGACCTCCCCCGACTACATCGCGATGGGCCGGACGGTCGCCGCCAGCAAGGTACCGCTGCTGGTGGTCATGGAAGGCGGCTACGGCGTTCCGGAAATCGGACTGAACGTCGCCAACGTGCTCAAGGGCATCGAAGACTGAAGATTTTGCAGGCTGGGGACAGACGCTCGCCGTTCATGTTCCTGCCGTAATCCATAGATTGAAACAGAATCACGACAAACGCTCGGAAACGGTCTCCATGTTCAAGAAAATCGCCATTCTCTCGCTCTCCGCAATCTATCTTTCCGCATGCACGACCACCGATCCCTATACGGGTGAACAGAAGATGTCGAACACCGCCGGCGGCGCGCTGATCGGTGCCGGTCTCGGCGCCGCGACCGGGCTTCTCGTCGGCAACAATCCGGTGCAACGCCGCAACGCCGCGCTGATCGGCGCCGGCGTCGGGGCGCTCGCAGGCGGCGCGATCGGCAACTACATGGACAACCAGGAAGCCGAACTCCGCGCGCAGCTGCAGGGCACCGGCGTATCGGTGACCCGCGCCGGCGACCGGATCATCCTCAACATGCCCTCCAACATCACCTTCGCCACGGATCAGGACCAGATCGTTCCGGGCTTCTATTCGACGCTCGATTCGGTGGCGATCGTGCTCCGCAAGTTCGACAAGTCGCTGATCGACGTCGACGGGCATACCGACTCCACCGGCTCGGCAGGGTACAACCAGGGGCTTTCGGAGCGGCGCGCCTATTCGGTCGCAAACTATCTCGGCTCGCGCGGCGTCGACCAGCGTCGGATCTCGGCAATGGGCTACGGCAAGGACCGGCCGATCGCGTCGAACGCCACCGAGGCCGGACGTGCGCAGAACCGCCGTGTGGAAATCTCGATCTCGCCGCTGCGCCAGGCCTGATCGTCCGAACTTCTGCGGAGCCGGGCAGCCCGCCCGGCTCCGCCTCCGCCCGCCGGCACTGCGATGCCGGACCGCGACGGCCCGCCATCAAGCTGCTGAAACTTAGCACCACCACTATCAATTGAAGCACGGCAACTCTTCCGTTACGAGTGATACCCGGAGGAGATCGTATCGTGGATCCGAGCGCAGCGACGGACGTTCCCGATGAGACCGGCGTCGGCCCGGTCCGCCCGGCGTGGCGCGCCGCCTTGTTCACCGGCGTCGTCTTCTGCCTCCTGTCGATGTCGGGCATGCAGATCGGATCGGCTCTCTCGACCGGCGTCGTCGGCGCGTTCGGCACGTTCGCGACGAGCTTCCTGCGCCTGCTGTTCGCCGCCCTCATTCTGCTGGCGATCCTGCGGCCGCCGGTGCGCACCTATAGCCGCGCCCAATGGAAGAGCGCGATACTGCTCGGCATAGCGATCGCGGCGGTGACGGTCTGCTTCTATGCAGCGATCCTGCGCATCCCCCTGGGCCTAACAGTTGCCATCGAGTTCCTTGGGCCGCTCGCAGTCGCGACCTTTGGCGGCCTGACCGGCCGGCGGCTCGCCTGGCCCATCGCGGCCCTGGCTGGTGTCGTCCTCCTCAGCCACGACGGTGAAAGCTGGACGGGCGACCCGGCAGGACTGCTGCTGGCCGCCGGCGCCGCCATCGGCTGGGGCGCCTACATCGTCCTGATGAAGAAGACGGGCCGGCTGCTTCCGGGACTGGAAGGGCTGGCGATAGCGCTGCTCGTCGCGGCTGGCGTTTGCGCTCCGGCAGCAGTAGCACAATTGCCGCAGATGATGTTGCCGGGCGTGCTGTCGACGATGCTCGGCCTTGCCGTGCTGATGCCGCTGCTTCCCTATGTGCTGGAGATGATTGCGCTGAGGCGCATGCCGACAGCGGCCTTCGGCATCCTGATGAGCCTCGAGCCGGCCATTGGTGCGCTGGCCGGCTTTGTGATCCTCGGCCAGGCGATGACGGCGCTGCAGATGCTTGGAACGGCGCTGGTGGTGGCGGCAAGCGCCGGCGTCACGGCGGCTGTGCGGCCGGAGGCCTGACGAGCGCGCCCGGGCGGCGCATCCGCTTCAGGCACGGCCGCGGCCCGGATCGTCGTCGGCGGGATTGTAGAACAGCGACAGCACCAGGCTGCGGGCAATCCGCTCTGCGGTCGCCATGAACCAGGTCTTTGCTTCCTGCGTCGGCGCGAGGTCGTCGAGCGTTGCGGAAAAGAGGCCGAGCCAGACCTGGAACAGCGGCGGGTTGATGTTGGCGACCCCCTGATGCGCCATCACCGGCTTGCCGTCATAGCCACCGTCCTTGAACGCCACCGCCGACCAGAACCGCTTCATCCTCTCCATGTGCTCCGGCCAGCGGCCGGACAGGCGCGCGTCGAATACCGGCCCGAGCTCCGGATGCGCGCGCACCCGGCCATAGAAGGTTTCGACGAGAATCGGAATGAACTCGGCGCCGATGCCGATCGCGGCCATCTCGTCGCGCGCCCTGGCGCGGATGTCCTCGAAGTGCGAGCGGCGGCTCTCTACGGCTTGTTCCATGCCTTGAAAATAGGAAGGCCGCCGTCGCCTGGCAATTGGTCGGTTCGACGCACCGTGGTCTGGACCCACTGGCTGAGCCAGACGCTTGCCAGCACCACCGCCATGCCGGCTGCCTGCAGCAGCGTGAGGGTTTGGTCCAGGATCGCCCAGCCGAGCAGGACCGCCATCAGCGGACTGAGGAAGCCGAGCGGGGCGACGGCCGGCGGCCCGAGCCGCGAAAGGCCCCGGAACCACAGGATATAGGTAAGCGCGGCGCCGATCAGGCCAAGATAGGCGAAGCCGAGAAGGTTGGTGCCGGTCAGCGGCGGCAGCGGCGGTTCGAGCAGCAGGACGACCGGGATCAGCAGGATGCCTCCGGCCGTCAACTGCCAGGCCGTGAAGGTAAGCGGCGAAACGGGGGGCTGCCAATGGCGCGACAGGACGGTCCCGAACGCCATCGAGACGGCACCTGCGAGGCCGGCCGTGATGCCGAGCGGATCGAGCGTCGCATGCGGCGTCAGGACGAGAAGGGCGACTCCGGCAATGCCGCCGATCCCAGCCACCACGGAGAGGGCGCGGATCGGCGTGCCGATGACGAACCGCGACAGAACGATGACGATCAGCGGCTGTATCGCCCCGACCGTCGCCGCGACGCCGCCGGGCAGGCGATAGGCCGAGACGAACAGCATGGCCCAGAAGAACGAGAAGTTGAGAGCACCGAGCAGGACGGTGCGCGCCCACCAGATCCCCTCCGGAAGGCGGCGCACGAGCAGGAGCAGAAGGAGCCCGGCCGGCAATGCCCGGAGGAGGGAAACCGTCAAGGGATAGCCCGGCGGCAGCAGTTCCGTCGTGACGATATAGGTGCTGCCCCAGATCGTTGGTGCGATCGCGGTGATGAGGACATCGTGCCATCTGCTCATACTGGGACTCTCCTTTTTATCTTGACCTCAAGATATCTCAGTTTCTCTTGACGTCAAGAGAAATCCTGCTGATAGTCCTGCCATGGATCACGTGGACAGAATCCTCGCCCAATGGAGTCGGGAACGGCCGGACCTCGACGTAGCGCCGATGGGGCTGCTCGGGCGCTTCGGCCGCCTGCGGGCCCATCTGGCGCGTGAAATCGAACGCGTGCTGGCCGAGCACGGGCTTTCCCGCGCCAGCTTCGACGTGCTGGCGACGCTGCGCCGCTCGGGTGCGCCCTATCGGCTTTCGCCGGGGGATCTTCTCGCCGCGACGATGGTGACCTCGGGCACGATGACCAACCGCATCGACCAGCTGGAGAAGACCGGTATGGTCGAGCGAGTCCAGAACCCGGGCGACGGGCGCAGCGTGCTGGTCGGCCTGACGCCGAAGGGACTGGCGGCGGTCGAAGAGGCGGTGACCGCCCATGTCGAGAATCAGCACCGGCTCGTGGAAGCACTGAGCCCCGCAGAACGCCAGGAGCTCGACTCACTTTTGCGAAAGCTGCTGGCCACCTTCGAATGACGGCGCACCTATAACGTGGAGTCGCATCGCGGGCTGGGCCCCTGCAGCGGCCGCGCAAGCCTTCCCAAAATGCGAAAGGCGCGCCGCTATGAACCGGCACGCCTTTCGTCAAGAGACAGGACCTCGCCGCCGCAGCGGCACCGCAATCAGGTGCGGGGCTTCAGGTTCTCCGGGTCGTAGAGCGGCTTGTAGCCGATCCCGACAACCTCGACGGGGTAAGTCTCGGCGAAGTACTGAATGTTGAGCTTGCGGCCTTCCTGGCAATAGGCGTGCGGCAGGTAGGCGAGCGCAATATTCTTGCCGATCGTCGGGCCAAAGGCGATCGACGTCGTGTAGGAGCGGCGGCCGAGCTCATCGACCAGAACCTCGCCGGTTTCCGGATCCATGACAGGCAGGTTGCCGAGCGGATAGCGCTTCACGCCGTTCCGGTCGGTATTCTCCGTCATCACCAGCGTGCAGAGCATGGCGGGCTGGTGGTCGCGCGCCTTGTATTCCAGGTGCTTCGCCTTGCCGCGGAAGTCGGCCTCCTTGACCTTCGGGCGGGCAAGGTCGGCCTCGATGAGGTTGTACTGGGTGAGAAGGTCGGCGTTCTGCAGACGCAGGCTCTTTTCCATGCGGCGCGAGTTTGCATAGGTCTCGACGCCGACCGCCATGACGCCCGTGGAGCGCAGCGCATCCCAAACGGCAAGGCCGTCCTCGTATTTCATGTGCAGTTCCCAGCCCTGCTCGCCGACATAGGAGATGCGGAAGGCGCTGACCGTCTTGCCGGCGATCTCGATCGGCTTGATCGCGGCGAAGGGGAAGTTTTCGACATCAAGGCCGGCCGGATCGGCAACCACCTTCTTCAGCGTGGTGCGCGCATTCGGGCCCCAGATGCCGATGGTGATGAATTTTTCCGAAACGTCGGTGATGGTGACGTCGAGGCCGCGATCCTCCGCGACGCGACGCATGTAGTGCAAGTCGCGCGGGCCGGCATCGGCACCGTTCACGAGGCGGCAGCGATCGGCCATGCGGAAGACCGTGAAGTCGGCGCGAACCATGCCCTCGTCGTCGAGGAAGTGGGTGTAGATGCCCTTGCCAATGTTTGCATCGCCGCCAATCTTGGCGGCGCAGAGCCATTCGAGAAGCTCGACATGGTCCGGACCTTCGATGTCCACCATGTGGAAATGCGAGAGGTTGATGATGCCGCAATCCTCGCTCAGCGCCAGATGCTCGGCGTTGGAGACGCGCCAGAAGTGGCGGTTGTCCCACTCGTTCTCGCGGACCGGCACGCGATCGCCGTACTTCTCCAGGAGATGCTCGTTGGCCTTGTAGCCATGCGCACGCTCCCAGCCGCCGAGTTCCATGAAATAGCCGCCGAGCTCGACCTCACGCTCATAGAAGGGCGAGCGCTTGACGTTTCGGCCATTGGCAAAAGGCTCGCGCGGATGCACGGCGGGGAAGTAGATCTTCTGGGCGGACTCGTAGCAGCGGCCCTCGATGTACTTTTCTTCCAGCTGATGCGGGTAGAAGCGGGCGTAGTCGATGCCGTTGTGATCGATCACGGTGCGGCCGTCGGTCATCCAGTCGGCGATCAGCTTGCCGTAGCCCGGACCGTCCTTCACCCAGATGGCGACGCAGTACCACAGGCCGCGCACCTTCTGGCTCTCGCCGCACGACGGGCCGCCGGCGGCCGAAACCTGCAAGAGGCCGTTGAAGGAGTGACCTTCGTTGTAGCCGAGCTCACCGAGGATCGGCGTCAGTTCGATGGCCTTTTCCAGCGGCTCGAGGATCTGCTCCATCTCGAGGTCGCGCTGCGAGGGCGACAAGCGCGCCTCGTGCTTTTCAAGGATGTCGCGCGGGTGGCAGAGGCGCGGATTATCAGTCTCGTAGTAGCCCCACTCAATCTGGCCGCCCTCGGTGGTCTTCGGGTCGCCGGTGTCGCGCATGTAGGCGGAGTTGCCCTGGTCGCGCAGCAGCGGATAGCCGATCTCCTTGCCGGTGCCTTCGAACTCGTTGTACGGGCCGAAGAAGGTCAACGGGTGGTCGACCGGCATGACCGGCAGGTCTTCTCCAACCATCTCGGCAATCAGGCGGCCCCAGATGCCGGCGCAGACGACGACATGGTCGGCCATGATCGTGCCGCGATGGGTGACGACGCCCTTGATGCGGCCGTTCTCGACGATCAGCGACTGGGCGGGAGTATTGGCGAAGGCCTGCAGCTTGCCGGTCTTTTCGGCGGCATCGACGAGCTTGCCGGCAACCGTCTGCGAGCGCGGAATGACGAGGCCGGCGTCGGGATCGAACAGGCCGCCCTGGACCTTGTCTTCCTCGATCAGCGGGAACAGCTTCTTGATTTCGGCCGGCGAAACGTAATGGGCGCGGGTGCCGAACGCCTTGGCCGAGGTCAGCTTGCGCTTTATCTCCTCCATCCAGGCATCGTCGCCGGTGCGGGCCACTTCCAGGCCGCCGATGCGGGCGTAATGGCCCATCTTCTCGAAGAAATCGATCGAGTACTGGGTGGTCCAGACCGACAGGTAGTCATGGCTGGTCGTGTAGCAGAAGTCGGAGGCATGGGCGGTCGAACCGATATCGGTCGGAATGCCGGACTTGTCGAGGCCGACGATATTGTCCCATCCGCGCTCGATCAGGTGATGGGCGACGGACGCCCCCACAATGCCCCCGAGACCGATGATTACGACCTTCGCCTGTTGCGGAAACTCTGCCATTGATTGCGACCCTGGTTTAGCTCTGGCGCCGGATATTAGTGGCTGAAGCGACCCGACTTGAGCCTGTCTACGACATAATCATCATGCTGCACGACGACGCCGGACGGCGCACGCGATCGACAGGTTGCCCTGCTTGGCGTCCTTCGCGCGGTCAAGCGGCATCGCCGAGCGGCCGCTGCCGCGCCAAGCGGCGGCTCAGAACAGCGATCCCTGCTTGGGCGGGCCGTCTGCGGTCGCCGCCGGTTTAGCGATCTTCCGCTTCGGTTCCGCAGCCGCCGGTGGGACGGCGCCGCCGGCCTGAGGCGGGCCGGTGACGGCATCGACGGTGCCGTCGGCGAAGGTGATGGTGACAGCCGCCCCCGGGCCGAGCCCCGCCGCCTGCTTCACCGCGTGGCCCTCCTCGTCGCGCACCAGCGCGTAGCCGCGCTCGAGAACTTTCATGTAGGACAGCGACTGCAGCATGCGGTCATGGGCGGCAAGCAGCGCCTTGCGGCGCGACACGTCACCGGCGAGCGCGGTATCGGCGCGGCGGACGAGGCCGCTCAGCCGGTCGCGGGCGCGTTCGGCCCTCGCGGCGATGCGCGAGGGCACCGCACCCAAAGCCGCATCGAGGGTGCCGATCCGGGCCCTGCTCCGATCGATCCGGCGTTCGATGACCCGCTCGGCCCGTTGCAGGGCGTCGGCAAGCCGCTGCCGGCGCTCGATGATACGCCCGGCAAGAAGCTCAGGCCGAAGATGCGCCGCCGCCCGCTCGAACGTCCGCCGCTTGTTGAGCGTGTTCATCTGCAGCCCGCGTCCGAGGCCGGCGGCCGCCTCGTCGAAGCGCCGGCGCGGCAAGGCCAGGAGCTGGTCGAGCGAGGGCAGTGCCCGCGCCAGCGCGCGCAGGGCCTGGCGGCGGCCGTCCATCTGTCGCGTCGCAGCGCCCTTGAGGCGGGCCGAAAGCGCCGCAAGGGCGGCGTCGAGGTCGGCCTTGACGGGAACGGCCATCTCCGCGGCTCCGGTCGGCGTCGGCGCGCGCCGGTCGGCGGCATGGTCGATCAGCGTGGTGTCCGTCTCGTGGCCGACTGCGGAAATCAGCGGGATTTGCGAATCGGCTGCGGCGCGGACGACCGCCTCGTCGTTGAAGCTCCAAAGATCCTCGAGGCTGCCGCCGCCGCGCGCCACGATCAGCACGTCCGGGCGCGGGATCGCGCCTTCCTGCTCCAAGGCATTGAAGCCGCGGATCGCCGCTGCCACTTCTTCGCCGGAACCGTCGCCCTGCACTTTGACGGGCCATACGAGGACGTGGACCGGAAAGCG
Source organism: Mycoplana dimorpha (assembly GCF_003046475.1). Lineage (GTDB taxonomy): Bacteria > Pseudomonadota > Alphaproteobacteria > Rhizobiales > Rhizobiaceae > Mycoplana > Mycoplana dimorpha. Next base: position 95,778 of record NZ_PZZZ01000002.1, on the reverse strand, counting down.
GTCGGCGATGCGGTGGAGGATGTCGCGAATGACGGCGCCGGTCGGCGAGGTGACCACCCCGATCACACGCGGCAGGAAAGGCAGCGGCCGCTTGCGGGCGGCGTCGAAAAGCCCCTCGGCAGCGAGCTTGCGCCGGCGCTCCTCGAGCAGCGCCATCAGCGCGCCGGCGCCGGCCGGCTCCAGCGTCTCGATGACGATCTGGTACTTGGAGGAGCCCGGAAAGGTTGTGACCTTGCCAGTGGCGATCACCTCCATCCCCTCCTCGGGACGGAAGCGCAGCCTGGAGAAGCTGGACTTCCAGATGACCGCATCGATGCGGGCCCGGTCGTCCTTCAGGCAGAAATAGGCATGACCGGAGGAATGCGGACCGCGGTAGCCGGAGATCTCGCCGCGGACCCGCACCTGTTCGAAGGCCTGCTCGACCGTGCGCTTGATCGATCCGGACAGCTCGGAGACCGAGTATTCGGCAAGGTTGGTGGGCGAATCATTATCCGGGAACATGCTCATGGCCTATTTTGGCCCGCGGTGCGGCCTGTGGCCAGAGGGTCGCTGCTGTCGTCCCCGGAAGGCGCCCCCGGCCGCAGGTCATTTTTTTGCGCGGAGCCGTTCCTCCTCGGCTGGGGCGTTGGCCAGCGTGGCAGGCGGCCTAAGACGCGAAGAGCCCGCGCGCCGCGTGGGCGTCCGGTGCCAGCGGGGTAGAGGCCGATGGCGATCCTCAGACGGGCTCCCATCCGTCGGCTTCGCTGGCGCGGTAGATGGCATCGATGAATTTCTGGTTGTTTACCGAGCTTTCGAGCGTCACCACTTCCTCCGGTTCGCCCTTCGCTGCCCGCGCGAAGGCCTCCACCTCGAGCTTGTACTGGCGCGAATCCTGGAAGCGGAAAAGCTGGGACTGGGCGTGGTTCTGGTTGGTCAGTTCGAGTTCCTCGGCGCCGTAGCGATCGGCGTTGAAGGGTGACTTGACCTCGATGAAGCCCTTGTCGCCGTGGAAGACCATGACCTGGCGGGCGGCGAGCTGCGTCGAGATGTAGAAACTCAGTTCGAAGTCGCCGAAATCGGCGCGGACGCTGGAATAGATGTCGGTGCCGAAATCCGGGTCCCGCTCGGTCGTCGCCTGCACGCGGAGCGGCTCCTTGCCCGTGGTAAAGCGGGTCGTGATCGTCGGATAGACGCCGATGTCGGGCAGGCCGCCGCCGCCGAGCGCAGGGATGTTGCGCATGTTGGCGGGATCGCGGTTGAAATAGGTGAACGCGCCTTGAACGTGGCGCAGCCGCCCGATGGCACCATCTCTCAGGAGCTCGCGCACCTTCCGCCAGACGGGGCTGTAGGTCACCATGTAGGCTTCCGACACCAGCACCCTGTTACGGTCGCGGGCGGCAATCAGCGCCTCGATCTCCGAGGCCTTCAACGCGATCGGCTTCTCGCAGAGGACATGCTTGCCGGCATCGGCCGCCTTGATCGTCCATTCGACATGCTGGGCGGTGGGCAGCGGGATGTAGACGGCATCGATCAGGTCGGAGGCGAGCATCTCCTCGTACGAGCCGAAGGCATGTGGCACCGAAAACCGCTCCGCCATCGCCTGCGCCTTGGAAAGGTCGCGGCTGGCGATCGCCGTCACGACGCAATTCTCCGCGTCCTGGATGGCGGGCACCACCAGTTCGCGGCCGATCTTCGCCGTGGACAGAATACCGAAGCGCAGCATGCAGGAACCTCCCGTAGTTTTGGCGAAGCCTAGCCCCGTGCCCGGCAGCGAGCAAGAGCGGCGACCGGCAAAGATCGGTCAGGTTCACGCGTGCAATCGGCCCGCCGTCATCCTATGCTCCGGTCTTTCTCACCAACTCCCGGAGATCGTCCATGCAGAAACGCTCCCTCGGCCGCACCGGCCTCGACATCGCGCCGCTTGTCTTCGGCGGCAACGTTTTCGGCTGGACGGCAGACGAGAAGACATCATTTGCCTTGCTCGACGCCTTTACCGGCGCCGGCTTCAACGCCATCGACACCGCCGACGTCTATTCCTCCTGGGTGCCGGGCCACAAGGGCGGTGAATCGGAGACCATCATCGGCAACTGGCTGAGGCGGTCGGGACGATCGCGCGACAGTGTCGTGCTGATCACCAAGGTCGGTTCAGACATGGGACAGGGGCATCGGGACCTGTCGAAGCAATGGATCCTGCAGGAAGTGGAAGCTTCGCTGAAGCGGCTCCAGACCGACCACATCGATCTCTATCTCTCGCATTGGCCGGATGAGCGCACCCCCTACCAAGAGACCCTGGAGGCCCATGCCGCCCTCGTCAAGGCCGGCAAGGTGCGCGCCTTCGGCGCCTCCAACCTCGACGCGGCGCAACTGCAGGCCTCGTTCGATGCCGCCGACAAGGCGGGACTGCCGCGCTACGCGGCACTTCAGCCGGAATACAATCTGTACGACCGCGCGAGCTTCGAAGGGCCGCTCGCCGCGCTGTGCCAGCGCGAGCAGATTAGCGTCATCACCTATTTCAGCCTTGCGCGCGGTTTCCTCAGCGGAAAGTACCGGTCGCTTGCCGACACGAAGGGCAAGGCGCGCGGCGAGGGCGTTGCGAAGTATCTCGACGAGAAGGGCATGCGGATCCTCGCCGCCCTCGACAGGGTCAGCGCAGAGACGGGCGCGAGGCCGGCGGAGATTGCGCTTGCCTGGCTCATGGCAAAGCCGGCCGTGACCGCGCCGATCGCAAGTGCCACAACGCTGGATCAGCTCGATAGCCTGATAAAGTCGGCAAACGTGTCGCTGTCGCCGGAGCAGATGGCCGATCTCGACGCCGCCGGAACCTGACGCGGCCGCTGGTGCGCCACACCGAAGAGTGCGAGCCATCCGGCGCCAAATATGACTGGGCCCGGGTGGCAGCACGAACCGATATCGTCCAAAGCCCCTCAATTCAAAAACAGCCCGAGAGGCTAGGAACAACTGGCCAATCGTTTCGTTGAGATGGGTCACCCGGATCATCCCATCCCCAGGAGGACCAGACAGATGGCCAAAGACAAGACGTTGGACGATCTCTTCTACGACACGCTGAAGGACATCTACTATGCCGAGCGGCAGATCCTGAAGGCATTGCCGAAGATGGCGCGCGGTGCTCAGTCGCCCGAACTGAAGGCGGCTTTCGAAAAGCACCGGGAACAGACCGAAGGCCACGTGGAGCGCCTGCAGCAGGTCTTCGAGTCGCTCGGCAGGCGGGCGCAGGGCAAGACCTGCGAGGCGATCGAAGGCATCATCGCCGAGGGCGAGGAAATCATGGACTCCTTCAAGTCGGGGCCCGCGATCGACGCCGGCCTGATTTCGGCCGCCCAGGCGGTCGAGCACTATGAGATCGCCCGCTACGGCACCCTGCGCACCTGGGCCGAACAGCTTGGCCACAAGGACGTGGTGCAGCTGCTCGAAATGACGCTGAAGGAAGAGGAGCAGACCGACAAGGATCTCACCAAGCTTGCGGTCGCCAATTCCAACGTCAAGGCCACCAAGGTGGCCTGACGCGCAAAGGGGATCGGTCGACACCGATCCCCTTTTTCCAATCTTCTAAGATATCAGGCGCGAAGAACGCCACCGGTCGCCTTGGCGACGTTGCCGACGATCCTTGCCGTAAGCGCCTCGAAGTCCTCCTCCGTCAGGGTCTTGTCGGTGGGCTGGATGACGACTTCGATCGCGATGGACTTCTTCCCCTCTCCGAGCGACGCGCCTTCGAAGACATCGAAGACGGTGACGGCGGTGATCAGCTTGCGGTCGGCACCGAGGGCAGCCCGCTGCACCGCGCCCGCCTCGACCTGCTTGTCGACCACGAAGGCGAAGTCACGCTTGACCGCCTGGAAGGGCGACAGCTCGAGCGCCGGCTTGGTGCGGGTCGCCTTCTTCTTCGGTTCCGGCATGGCATCCAGGAAGACCTCGAACCCGCATAGCGCGCCGGAAACGTCGAGCGCGGACAGCGTCTTTGGATGGAATTCGCCGAAATAGCCGAGCACGATCTTCGGCCCCATCCTGATGGTGCCGGAGCGGCCGGGGTGATACCAGGCGGGACCGCCCGGCTCGATCTGCACATTGCCCATCGGCAGCCCGCAGGCCTCGATCACCGCGAGCGCATCGGCCTTGGCGTCGAAGACGTCGACCGGCTTGCCGCCGCCCTTTGCGGCATTCGACCACAGTCGGCCGGCACCGGCCAATGACGCCGTGCCGCGGCGAACACCGCCGGCGACCCGGCGCTGGCCTTCCGGCCGGTCGTTCTCATAGGTGCCGGAGACCTCGAAGATCGCCACGTCGCCATAACCCTTGTCGGCATTGCGCTGGGCCGCCGTCAGGAGACCCGGCAGCAGCGAGGGCCGCATGTCCGACATGTCGGCCGCGATCGGGTTCGACAACGCCAGTTCCGGCGCGCCGCCGCCGAAGAGCTCGGCCTGCGCCTTTGGAATGAACGACCAGGTGACGGCTTCCATCATGCCCCGCGCGGCGAGCGCCCGCTTCGCCAGGCGCGAGCGGATCTGCAGCGTTGTGAGTATCTTGCCGTTGACGCTGTTATGGCTTGGAAGCGGCACCGCATGGATGTTGTCGACGCCGTGGATGCGCATGACTTCCTCGACGAGGTCGGCCTTGCCGTCGACGTCGGGGCGCCAGGAGGGGACGGAGACGGACAGCCGCTCGCCGGTGCCCGACACGCCGAAGCCGAGCTTCGTCAGGATGTCGCGGCTCTCCTCCGAGGAGACTTCAAGGCCCGTCAGGCGCTTGACCTCGGAGACCGGGAAATCGATCACCTTCGGCTGGTAGGCCTTGTAACCGACCACGTTCGCGCTGGCGGCGGTGCCGCCGCAGAGCTCCAGAACCAGCTCGGTGGTGCGCTCGAGACCCGGAAGCATGTATTCCGGATCGACGCCACGCTCGAAGCGGTAGCGCGCATCGGTGATGATGCCGAGCATACGCCCGGTCCTGGCGATGTTGATCGGGTCCCACAGCGCCGATTCGATCAGCACGTCGGTCGTGTTCTCGTCGCAACCGGAATGCTCTCCGCCCATGACGCCGCCGATCGACTCGATCCCGTTGTCGTCGGCGATCACCACGTTGGCGGGCGACAGCGTGTATTCGCGCTGGTCGAGCGCCAGCACCGTTTCGCCTTCCCTGGCGCGGCGTACCGTCAGGTTACCCTTCACCTTGGCGGCGGCGAAGACGTGCATCGGCCGACCCTGGTCGAAGGTCATGTAGTTGGTGATGTCGACGAGCGCGTTGATCGGGCGAAGGCCGATCGCCAGCAGCCGCTGCTGCATCCAGCGGGGGCTGGGGCCGTTCTTCACCCCGCGCACGAGGCGCAGCGCGAAGCCGGGGCACAGATGCGTGTCCGCGCCAAGGTCGAGCGTCACCTTTACCGGGGTTTCGCCTTCCGTGCGGAACGAAGGCGGCTTGGGCAACTTCAGGGTGCCCAGGCCGGAAGCGGCGAGGTCGCGGGCGATGCCGAACACGCTGGTGCAGTCGGGGCGGTTCGGCGTCAGGTTGATCTCTATGACCGGATCGTCGAGGCCGGCATAGGCGGCAAAGCTCGCGCCCACCGGCGCATCGGCCGGCAATTCGATGATGCCGTCGTGATTGTCCGACATCTCCAATTCGCGTTCGGAGCACATCATGCCGCGGCTCTCGACACCGCGGATGTTGCCGACCGAAAGGGTCACATCGATGCCGGGGACGTAGGTGCCGGGCGCGGCAAAGGCGCCAATGAGACCCTCGCGGGCATTCGGCGCGCCGCAGACGACCTGCACGGGTGCACCCGCGCCGGTGTCGACCATCAGCACGCGCAGCTTGTCGGCGTTCGGGTGCTGCTCGGCGGAAACGACCTTGGCGATCACGAAGGGCTTGAATGAAGCCTTGTCATCGACCTCTTCGACTTCCAGCCCGATCGAGGTCAGGCGTTCGCAGATCTGTTCGAGCGTGGCGTCCGTTTCCAGATGCTCTTTCAGCCAGGAGAGTGTGAATTTCATCGTTCTAGATCCTTACGCGCACCGCTTACGCACTCAAACCGCCGAACAGGGTCGGCATGTCGAGGGGGCGGAAGCCGTAGTGGTTCATCCAGCGGACGTCGGCATTGAAGAAGTCGCGCAGGTCCGGCATGCCGTATTTCAGCATGGCGATGCGGTCGAGGCCCATGCCCCAGGCAAAGCCCTGGTACTCGTCGGGGTCGAGCCCGCCGGCGCGCAGCACGTTCGGATGCACCATGCCGCAGCCGAGAATCTCCATCCAGTCGCTGCCCTCGCCGAACTTGACGATCGGGCCGGAGGAACGATCGCACTGGATGTCGACCTCGAAGGAGGGCTCAGTGAACGGGAAGAAGGACGGGCGGAAGCGCATCGTCACGCTGTCGACCTCGAAGAAGGCCTTGCAGAACTCCTCCAGCACCCAGCGCATGTTGGCGACGTTGGCCGTCTTGTCGATGACGAGACCCTCGACCTGGTGGAACATCGGCGAGTGGGTCGCGTCCGAATCCTGCCGGTAGGTCTTGCCGGGAATGATGATGCGGATCGGCGGCTGCTGGGCCTCCATGGTGCGGACCTGCACCGGCGAGGTGTGCGTGCGCAGCACCTTGCGCTCGCCGTTCTGATCCGGCGGGAAGAAGAAGGTGTCGTGCATCTCGCGCGCCGGATGGCCTTCGGGGAAGTTCAGCGCCGTGAAGTTGTAATAGTCGGTCTCGATGTCCGGGCCTTCGGCGATGGAGAAGCCCATGTCGGCGAAGATCGCGGTGATCTCGTCGACCACCTGGCTGATCGGATGGATGCGGCCCCGCTCCGCCGGCGATTGGCGAACCGGAAGGCTGACGTCGACGGTCTCGGCTGCAAGCCGGGCGGCGATCGCCGCGTCGCGCAGTTCGTTCTTTCGTGCTCCAATCGCGTCCGTCAGTTCGGTCTTCAGCGCATTGATCGCCGCGCCCCGCGTCTGGCGCTCTTCCGGCGTCATCGTGCCGAGCGTCTTGAGGAGTTCGGAGACGGAGCCCTTCTTGCCGAGCGCGGCGACGCGCACGGCTTCGATGGCCGCTTCATCGCCGGCGGCCGCGACGTCCGCCAGCAGGGAGTTTTTCAGGGAATCGAGATCGGACATCGTTCAAATCCATTGGCTCAAAGAAAAACCCGCGCCAGCCTGCCAGCGCGGGTTTCCCAACTTTAGGTACAAAAGGCTTGGGAAGCGCTGGTCTTAACGAACCGCGCTTTCAAACTCGTTCGCCGTGCCGGCGTCCTTGAGGTACTCAAGTGCCTTCTTGGAAGCCTCGACGAGGGCGCTGAATGCCGCCGGCTCATGGATCGCCATGTCGGACAGCACCTTGCGGTCGACTTCGATGCCGGCCTTGTTCAGGCCGTCGATGAAGCGGCCGTAGGTCAGGCCGAACTCGCGGACGGCAGCGTTGATGCGCTGGATCCAGAGCGCGCGGAAATTGCGCTTGTTAACCTTGCGGTCGCGGTAGGCGTACTGCTTGGAACGGTCAACCGCGGCCTTGGCGGCGCGGATGGTGTTCTTGCGGCGGCCGTAGAAACCCTTAGCGGCCTTGAGGACCTTCTTGTGCTTGGCGTGGCCGACAGTGCCTCTTTTTACGCGCATGTCATGATCTCCTTAACGTGTCCAATGTGCCAGATAAGTCTTAGAGACCGTTCGGCAGGTAGTTCTTGATGACCTTCTTGCCATCTGCTTCGGCCAGCACCATCGTGCCGCGCGCGTCGCGAATGAACTTGTTGGTACGCTTGATCATGCCATGGCGCTTGCCAGCGGCAGCGGCGACGACCTTGCCGGTCGCGGTGATCTTGAACCGCTTCTTGGCAGACGATTTCGTCTTCATCTTGGGCATTTTGCTACTCCATTCTTCTTGGTTTCGAGACGGCTGACGAGGCGCATCTCCAGCGTAAAGAACGGCCACGGCATGCCCTGCCGGACCGTTCGGACGGGGGGCTTGTAGCCGAACATGCCGAAAAGCGCAATCGGAATCCGCCAGCGGCGCGCGGGCGGCTCAGCCGGGCGTTCAGGGGGCACCGCCTGCCTTTTGCCACGGAGATCGTCGCCGAAACGAAGAAAGCCGCCCGAAGGCGGCTTATCCCACGCCTGCCGGGTGAGGCGGGCCTCACTTCGGAGCAAGCACCATCATCATCTGGCGGCCTTCGAGCTTGGGTTCCGCCTCGACCTTGGCGATCTCGGTCGTGTCTTCCTTGACCTGCATCAGGAGCTTCATGCCGAGCTCCTGGTGCGCCATCTCGCGACCGCGGAACTTCAGCGTCACCTTGACCTTGTCGCCGTCCTCGAAGAACCGGCTCATCGCCTTCATCTTCACGTCGTAGTCGTGCGTGTCGATGTTGGGGCGCATCTTGATTTCCTTGACCTCGACGATCTTCTGCTTCTTGCGCGCTTCGGCCGCCTTCTTCTGGTTGGCGTATTTCAGCTTGCCGAGATCGAGGATCTTGCATACCGGCGGATCGTTGTTCGGGGAAATCTCCACCAGATCGAGGCCGGCTTCTTCCGCCATGCGGAGGGCCTGATCGGTTGGAACGGCGCCGTGGTTCGTTCCGTCGGCATCGATGAGCTGAACCCGGGGTACCCGGATTTCTCGGTTTGAGCGGGGGCCGTCCTTGACCGGGGCGTCCGCTTTGAAGGGTCTGCGAATGGTCGTATTCTCCTCGAATAGTTTCCGATGGGGTGAGCAAGGCGAATTGACGTCCGCGGGCTGCGCTGGCGCCACTCGCGGCAATGTGTCAATCACCGAGCCGAAGTCAATAGCACGTCCCGCGGAAAAAATCACCACCTGTCGCAGCTGTCGGCAAATCGTCTAGATCGGGCAGCAAACGGGCGGAACGAGCCGGCCGAAAGGCCGGGAACCGCGACAATCAGGAGCATCGCATGAGCCAGAACGAAACGAACGGCGCCACCGAGCGATTGACGGTCGGCACCGACACGGAAGCCCGCGACATCGCCATGATCCTCTTGCCGGAACGTCAGGGCAACGCCCTGCCGCACCTCGTCTGGCTGGGCGGCTACCGCTCGGACATGAGCGGCACGAAGGCCGTTGAACTGGCGCGCTTCGCCGAGCGGCTCGGCACGGGCTGCATCCGCTTCGACTATTCCGGCCACGGGGCCTCGGGCGGCGCCTTCGTCGACGGCACGATCTCGCGTTGGCTGGAGGAGGCGCTCGCCGTCGTCGATCATGCCCGCTCCCGGCTCGGGACGCGGCGCATGCTTCTCGTCGGCTCGTCGATGGGGGGCTGGCTGGCGCTTCTTGCGGCGCAGGAACTGCAGCGGCGTGGCCACGGTGGTGACCTCGCCGGCATGGTTTTGATCGCGCCAGCTCCGGACTTCACCGTCGAACTCATTGAACCCAATCTCACGGCGGAGCAGCGCGCGTCGCTCGCAGAACGCGGCTTTTTCGAGGAGCCGACGCCCTATGGGCCGGATCCGAACATCTATACCCTGAAGCTGATCGAGGACGGCCGCCGCAACCGGGTGCTCGGCAGCGTCATCGACGCCGGCTGCCCGATCCATGTGCTGCAGGGCATGGAAGACCCGGACGTGCCCTACAGCCATGCGATCCGGCTGATGGAGCACCTTTCCTGCGACGACGCCGTGCTGACCCTGATCCGCGGCGGCGACCACCGGCTGTCGCGACCGGAAGATATCGACAAGCTGCTCGAGGCGGTGTCGCACATCATCGATGCGTCATAAACGTCACGCCAGGCGGCGCGTTTTAACCATGTTGTCGCATAGCGGAACATCCTGATTGACTTTGGCCCCCTCGGAAATTTACGTTTCGTTAACTTTTCGAGGGGACCCCCATGGCGCGCATGACCGGTGCTAAGGCTATCTTTGTGGCGATGACAGCCTTGTTCGTATCGTCGTCAGCCGCATTGACCGCCCCGGCTTCGCCGCTGTCGATGGCCACTGGCCCCGTGACCTCGCAGCCGATCGGCCATTACGAGTTCTGCCAAACGCATCGTGCGGAGTGCGCTCCGAACGGCCGCGACACCGGCGCCGCCAAGGTAACGAGCTTCGGCTGGCAAACGATCCGGGCCGTGAACGACGCAGTCAACAACGCCATCCTGCCGATGACCGACAAGGAACTCTTCGGCAAGGACGAGCACTGGGCCTATCCGGATGGCGCAGGAGACTGCGAGGACTACGTGCTGCTGAAGCGCCGCAAGCTGATCGAGAACGGCTTCTCGCCGGCCGATCTGCTGATCACCGTCGTGCGCAAGCCGGACGGCGAAGGCCATGCCGTGCTGACCGTTCGCACCACCGAGGGCGACTTCGTGCTCGACAATCTCGAGCGTGACGTGCGGCTCTGGACCGAGACGCCCTACCGCTACCTGAAACGCCAGGCGTCGTTCAATCCCGGACGGTGGGTTTCGATCGAGAATGGCGACGCCGTGATGGTGTCGTCGGTCGGCAAGTAAGCCAGGGCGCCGGTTTGACGGTAAAGCGACCGCGAGAGGGCGGTCGCTTTTTTGCTTCAGGCATTGCCGATCAGCACGCCGCAGGCGAAGACCAGGCCGCCGCCGAGCACGACCTGGAAAGCGGCCCGCCAGAACGGCGTCTCCATGAAGCGGTTCTGGATGAAAGCGATCGCCCACAGCTCCACGAACACCACTGCAGCGGCAATCGCCGTCGCGAGCGCAAAGTGCGGGATCAAGTAGGGCAGCGCGTGGCCGAGCCCGCCGATCGCCGTCATGATGCCGGAGGCAAGGCCCCGTTTCAGCGGCGAGCCGCGCCCGGAGATCTTGCCGTCGTCATGGGCGGCTTCCGTGAAGCCCATCGAGATGCCGGCGCCGACGGAGGCCGACAGGCCGACGAGGAACGTTTGCCAGGTATCCTGGGTGGCAAACGCCGCAGCGAAGATCGGTGCGAGCGTCGAGACCGAGCCGTCCATCAGCCCGGCCAGGCCCGGCTGCACGTAGGTGAGGATGAACTGGCGCCGCTCCACCTGGTCCTCTTCGGCGCGGGCGGCCCTGCCCTCATCGCCTTCATTCATTTGTCGCGCCTTGGCCTCATGGCTTTTCTCGGCAAGCGCCAGATCGCCGAGAAGCTTGCGGGTCGAGGCATCCGTCGCGCGCGCCGCCGCCTCCAGATAGAAGCGGTGGGCCGCCTCCTCCATTGTCTTCGCCTGCGCGCGCGCCGTCTCGACCGGCATCCTCGCGATCAGCCAGTCAGGCTTGCGCTCTGGGAAATCGCGCACATACTCGCGCCTGACCAGCGGAATGCGCTCACCGAAGCGCCTGACATGCAGGTCGATCAACAGCCTCCGATGCTCGTTCTCCTCGCGGGCCATCTCCTCGAACATTTGCGCGGTATGCGGGGAGGTTTCACGAAGTGCGTCCGCATATGCGAGATAGATCCGCGCGTCGTCTTCTTCGGATGAAATGGCAAGCGCCAGGATTTCCTGCTCGCTGAGCGACTCAAGAGATCGTTTGGACTGACCGAAAAGGTGGGGAAGCATCGGGGATCCTATGTTTAGAATAATTCTAAAAATAGAACCCGGCCATGCGGCGGTCAAGGCGGCAATCGCGTCTCATCGCGACGTCGATCAGGACAAGGGCAGCCCTTTCGAAGCCTGGCGGCAGGCGGCCGACAGGCCGCGGAAGATCGAGGAGGCCACGTCTGCCTCGATCATCGCAGCCAGACCCGCTGCGGTCGTGCCCCGATATTCCAGGAACGTGTCGACGAGCTCCGAGGGGGTCGCCTGCGAACCCGCCATGAACACGCCTGCGCCGAGAAAGAGCTGGCGCACCGCCGCCTCCGCGGTCTCCGGGTCGATGCCGGCCTTGATCGCATGCCGGATCATCGCGTCGGCAAACAGGGCCGGGAAGGCCGGGCCTGAGCCGGTCAACGCTGTAAAATAGTCGAGTTGCGCCTCGTCGTTAATGCCGTGCGCGCGGCCGGAAGCCGAGAAGAACCGGAAGATGAAATCGGTTTCGTCGTCGGTCACGCTGTCGGTGGCAAACCACGGCGTAAAAGACAGTCCCTGCTCGGCGCAGGCATTGGGCATCGCGCGCACGATCCGCCGGGCACCGAACTCGCGCGCTAGCACCTCCACCGTGACACCGGCGACCACCGACACGACCAGCTTGTCGGTGAGATCGACATCGATTGCCGACAGATCGTGTGGCCGTACGCAGAGCATGACGACTTCGGATGACCGGGCAAGTTCCACATTGTCTCTGGTAATGCCGATATCCGGCCAGGCATCGAAGCCGGACACATGGCCGGAGCGCGACGAGAGGATCAGGTGCCCCGGCCGGACGACGCCGTCGGCGAGCGCGGGGCGCAGCAGCGCCCCCGCCAACCAGCCGCCACCACCGATAACCCCGATCGTGCGCATCGCATCAAGCCCATTCGCCGGCGCGCATCACCGGCACGCGCCCGCCATCGGCGGCGACACCGTCAATGTCGATCTGTCCAGAGCCGATCATCCAGTCGATGTGGATCAGGCTGGAATTGCCGCCCTGCGCCTTGATCTGCTCCGGCGTCAGGCTTGCGCCGTCGAGGAAGCACTTCGAATAGCACTGGCCGAGCGCAATGTGGCAGGCGGCGTTCTCGTCGAAGAGAGTGTTGTAGAACAGCAGTCCACTCGCCGAGATCGGCGAGGAATGCGGCACCAGCGCCACCTCCCCCAGCCGCCGGGCCCCTTCGTCGGTGTCCAGCACCTTGTTGAGCACCGCCTCGCCCCTGGAAGCGTGCGCCTCGACGATGCGGCCGCCTTCGAAGCGGACGCGGATGTCGTCGATCAGCGTGCCCAGGTGGGAAAGAGGCTTGGTGCTGGCGACATGGCCCTCGACCCGGAGTGCATGCGGCGTCGTGAAGACCTCTTCGGTGGGGATGTTCGGGTTGCAGGTGACGCCGTTCTTCGCGACCGACGCGCCGCCATGCCATTCATGGCCGTCGGCCAGGCCGACGGTCAGGTCGGTGCCCGGACCCTTGAAATGCAGGGCGGCAAAGCGCTGGCCGTTCAGCCAGGCCGACCGGCGGTGGAGGCCGGCATTGTGCGCCTGCCATGCGCCCACCGGATCGTCGCAATCGACACGGGAGGCGGCGAAGATCGCATTGGCGAGCTTTTCGACCGCGACGTCCTCGGCATCGTTCGGGAATACCTGCTTCGCCCAGGACGGGTTCGGGTAGGAGACGATGTTCCAGTTGATGTCGAAGTTGGCGATCTTCTCAAGGGCGGGCTTGTAGGCCTTCGAGTTGGCCTTGTTGGCGCGGGCCACCTTGGCCGGATCCTCGCCGGACAGCAGCATGGGGTTGTCGCCGGCGATGGCGAGGCGGGCGGCTCCGTTGGCATAGGCCTTCGCCATCCCTTCGTAGAGCCAGTCGGTCGCTCGGTCGAAGCTCTCGTCCGGCGCGTGGCGATAGCGAGCCAATGTTGCCTCCTCGTCGGCATAGAAGGTGCTGACGAGGCCCGCGCCGGCCATGTAGGCGTGCTTGGTGATCAGGCGGGCGAGCGGCAGGGCGGCAATCGGCGCCGTCATAACCAGGTCCTGGCCCTTCTGAAGCTGCAGGCCGACATGGACGGCGACTTGGGCGAGCTTATCCAGCCTGACGGGATCGACCGGGGCACTGGCGGGGGGTGCGTTCATCGCTTTTCCTGCTGTCGTTGATTGCATCGTCCTGTTTTAAGACGGAACCGCGGAAAACAGAAGATGGCGGGCAAGATTCAGGCGGCGATGGCACCGCCCCTGAGCAGGATCGCATCGTGCCTTCTAAGGAAAGCCATGAGCCGTTCGTGATAGTCGCCGGTGACCGCGTTGCGGACACTCGGCCTTGCCGCGAGCTGGCGGCGCCATGCCGGAGTTCGCGTCAGCCCTTGGAAAATACCGTGATCCGCAATCGCGTCGAAGACGTCGAAATAGCGAAAGACCGGCGCGAAAACGGCGTCGACGAGGGTAAAATCCGGTCCGCCGGAATACGGCCCCTCGCCCAGTTCCGCTTCGATGTGGGCGAACTTCGAGGCGAGTGCCTGGCGCTTGGCCGCAAACGCGCCTGCATCCTGGGTTGTCTCCAGAACCCAAATGTCGGCAAGCACGGAGGAGCCGAACTCCATCCAGCCGCGATGGCGGGCCCGCAGCAGCGGATCTGCCGGATGCAGCCGCGTTCCCGGCAGCGCTTCATCGATAAATTCACAGATCGCCGCGCTTTCGAACAGCACATGCTCGCCGTTTCCGTCGCGGACCTGCAGCAGCGGCACCTTGCCAAGTGGAGAAACCGCGAGGAACCAGTCGGGCTTGGCCGCAAGGTCGATATAGATGCGCTCGAAGGCGATTGCCTTTTCGGCAAGCACGATGGCGGCGCGCTGGACATAGGGGCAGAGATGATGGCTGACGAGGGTGAATGTTCGCTCTGTCATCGAGGTGTCTCCATCAAGCGGTCACTGCGCGTGAACGGCCGCAGGGGCGCGGGACGGCCGCAGCGCAAATGCACCGTCGCCGAGCAGAGCCTGTGCGATGGATGCGGCAACGAGGAAAAGCGGATATTCCCAGCCGCCGCCAGGTGCCGTGAAGACCCATCCGTTGCCGCCATGCGCCCATATGATGGCGCCGACCAAGGCAGGTGTCAGGCTCAACGCCACGATCCGGGTGTGGATGCCGAGCACCAACAGCGCGCCGCCCACGGCCTCCGCCGCGAAAGTGACATAGGCCAGCCATGCCGGCAGGCCGATGGAGACGAAATAGCCGGCGGTGCCGCCCAAACCGTAGGTCAGCAATTTCAGCACGACGCTGTGGGAGAGGTACATGGTTCCGAGGCTTAGGCGCAGCACTGTTGCACCATAAGCGGTGAGCGTTTCCTGTCGCATGCCGGTATCTCCGGTTAATAGATGCATATGCATATAAATCCGGTTGCGAATTTCGTCAAGATGGATGTAACTGCATCTATGTCGAACAAGACCGTACCATCACCCGCCGTCCCCTCCGCCAGCGTCACACGTGCCTGGATCCAGCTCATGCGGGCGCAGCACAGTCTGCTTTCGGCCATCGAGCGCGACTTGCGGTCTGCGCACCAGCCGCCGCTTGGCTGGTATGATGTTCTTTGGGAGCTCGATCGCGCCCCGGACGGGCGACTGCGTCCCTACGAGATCGAGGAACGCACCTTGCTGGCGCAGTACAATCTCTCACGCCTGATCGATCGACTCGAGAAGGAAGGGCTGGTCATGCGGGAGAGCTTCGACCAGGACGGCCGCGGCCGCTGGGTGGTGATCACCGAAAAAGGTCGTGCTGCCCGTGCCGGCATGTGGGAGGTCTACGCAAAATCGATACAGGCGCATATCGGCGCAAAGCTCGACGATGCGGAGGCTGCCACGCTCGCCGAACTGCTGTCGCGGCTGGCATAGGCCGGCGGCAAGCGGGCGCCCCGACGATCCGGCGACTCAGGAAGACTCCTCGGGTCTCGCGACCTTTGAGACGGCTACGCCGATCGCATGAGGCGAAGGCGAATGGCCACCTGTCTTCACGGGGCTATAATGCCTGTCAACAGTGGACCGCAGTCGGACATCGGCTCTCCGAAGCGGCTTTTTCAGACGGGTGCTCGGTGCTGCATTTCCCTCGTCTTCTGTTTCGCTACCGCATATTGACCCATCGGTTCGCGCAAGCCCTGGCCATGCCTGAAGCTGCCTGCGAGACGCTGCGATCCGAGCGGGCATGGGCGCTCTATCGGCTCGGGTGCTACAGGTCGGCCAGCGCGCTTCTGCGCTCGCCCGCCACCGGTCGCGAAGCGCTGGCCCTCGGCGTGTCACTCGTCGCCTCGGGTCGGACCGAGGAAGGCACCCGTCTTCTGGAACGGGCCCGGCGTAACCGGCTGTTGCGCGGCAGAAACCTGGTTCAGGCCGCCACGGCGATCGCTGCATTCAATCCGGCCGCGGCGCACTCGCTTTCCGAAGCCATTTCGCCCGCAAGCACCGGCCTGCGCGTGGCGCTGCTACTGGCCGAAGGGCGCGAGGAGGAGGCCCGCTGCGCAGCAAGGGCAGCGATCGCGAAGGGGAAGGCGGCGGAAGAGCCAGACCTCTACCTCCTGCTCGCCAACGCCACCGCCGCTCCTGGCGACCGGCTTCGGCTGGTGAACACCTTCCTGGCCGCGCACCAGCTGGCAGAGGTCGCACCGATCGACGCGGCCCGGCCGTTGTCAGCCGCCAACCTGACCTCGCGGCTCGCAGCCGGCAGCGTGCGCGGTCCGCTCGTCACCATCACAATGCCGGCCTACAATACCGAGACACGGATCAGCCGCTCCATCGAATCCCTGCTGGCTCAGACCTATCGCGACATCGAGGTGCTCGTCGTGGATGACGCGAGCACCGACGGCACTTTCGAGGTCGTCAAGCGGCTCGCCGCCCGCGATGACCGCGTCCGGCTGATGAGGCGCGACCGCAATGGCGGCCCGTACGCCGCCCGCAACCTGGCGCTCGCCCATGCACGCGGCAGCTTCGTCACCTGCCAGGACTCCGACGACTGGGCCCATCCCGAGAAGATCGCCCGACAGGTACGGCCGCTCCTGAAGGACGGGGGCCTCGTCTTCACGCTATCCAGCTGGGTGCGACTGGGGGACGAGGGCCAGTTCTACGCGCGGCAAATCTATCCGCTGACCCGCCTCAATCCGGCATCGCCGCTGTTCCGGCGCGAGGCAGTGCTGGCCCGCGCCGGGCTTTACGAGGAAGTCAGGACGGGCGCCGACAGCGAATACATCGCAAGGCTCAAGCTGATCTTCGGTTGGCGCGGATGGCGGCGTCTGCATCGGCCCCTCTCCTTCGGCGCTCACCGCCCCGGATCGCTGATGACCGACGCTGGAACCGGAATCGCGCGCGGCGAGATCAATCGCGAGCGCCTCGATTACTGGGAAGAATGGACGGCCCGCCACATCGAACGGTTTGCCCGAGGCGGTTTCGCCGAGTAGCCGGCGGGGCGGCCGCATGGCGGGTGAAATGCCGTCGAGATACGGCGGCGATGGAGCAAGATCGGCACAGGTTCGATGTCGAGTTCAGTCGTACAGCGAACTGGCCTGCCGCGAATTGCGGAACCGCGCCGCCGCCTCGGTGCGGTTGTGAACCCCGAGCTTGCGGATGATGTTGTGGAGGTGAATCTTCACCGTATGTTCGGACAGGCCGAGCCCCGCAGCGATCAATTTGTTCTGCAGGCCACGCGAGACCATTTCGAGGATCTGCATCTCCCGGGCGGTCAATTCGGCAACGTCGCTCTCGGCCTTGCGCCAGGCGATCGGCTTCCTGCCGCCCTGGACGAGAGCGGGGAGTCCGGTGCCGTCCGACCGCGTCTGCATGATCGAGCCGGGTGGAACATATTCGCCGCCGCACAGCATCAGCCGGATGATCGAGAGCCAGACATCGAGACGCAGATCCATCGGCAGGACGCTGCGGATCAGCGGGGAATCGGCAAGGGCGGACAGCGAGGTGACCTGGAGGCTGTCGCACGGCTCGATGATGGCGGCAAGCGCATTGGGATGGATGCGCGTCAGGATCGCCGCGGCGGCCTCGGCCTCCTTCACCAGGGCGATGTCGACGAGGATCAGGGCGACCGGGTGGGAGAACGAGCGGCAGGCCGCACGGACGTGATCGACCTCCTCGACGACAACCCAGGGAAACTCTCGTTCAACGGCATCGATCAGCCGTTTCGAGACGCTGCCGGTATTCGTAAGGATCAGAAGGACCCTCTGCGGTTCGGCACCTCCCCGAACGCCCGCTGCGCCCGATCGCATGGCGGCATACTCGTTCCCGTCCAAAAGCACCATATCCTTCACCCGCGGGGCTCGAACGACCAACAGGCGTCACTGCTGGCGGAGCAGATGCGTTCTGCGCATCACCTGTGTGAACCTTAGCTCAGCCCGGGAACGACCGCGACGGGGCAAAAGGGCTGAGAAAGGCGCCGAAGGGCAAAGCACTGGGGCGTGTCGCGCACGCGTTCTCATCCAAACGAACTAGGAAAGACGCGACCGCACCCCCCATCTATCGAAGCAGCCGCCGGTCGCCCTTCACATCTGCAAAACCAAGGACGCGCGGCGGCAGAAGGGCGGGTGGAACCGATCCCCGGGTAAACCGCCTTTGCCGCAGTTCACCAAATTGATGATGCAAAGCCCACCTGCTTCCCCTTCTCAATATTTCAATAATTTGCACACTGAACCGCGTGATTGGAGCCAGGTCGGACGGGACGGGCGGCCCTCAGCCGCATGGACCATGCGCATCCGACGATGAAGGCTGGAGAAGTCGATGCTGGCTGTCTTCCGAGATTGCGGTCGCCCCGTTCGAACTGCATTGATGCTTTCCGCGGCACTCGCACTGGGCGGCACCGCCGCGCCCGCCACTGCGGAAGCGGGCAAGCTCTTGCCGCAGACCAAGATCCGCCTCAGCGTCGTCCAGTGGATGCCGACCAAAGGGACCTACGAGCGATGGGAGCCGCTTGGCGGGGAATTTATCGTCGCCGAGGACGGCACGGTTTCGCTGCCGATCCTGGGAACAGTCATGGTGGGCGACCTTGATGAATCGGCCTTCGCCGCCAAGGTGGCCGATGAGTTGAAGGCCAGGATAGGACTGCGCGAGAGGCCAGAGGCCTCCGTCGCGATCGTCGAGTATCCACCTGTCTATGTCCTGGGCGACGTGACCACACAGGGGGAGTACAAGTTCCGTGAAGGCCTGACCGTAATCCAGGCGCTGGCGATGGCCGGGGGCACCTACCGGCAGATCGACGGGTCCGGTCGCGGCTCGACCGAGGTTACCGGCGAACTGCGCGAGCTCGACGACTCCATCCTGCGGAGCACGATCAGGCTGGCCCGACTGCAAACCGAGATGGCGGGTGCAAACGAGTTTCGCTTCGAACCGGCGCCGGATCAGGACAGCGTCCTGGCGGCCACGGTCTACAATCAGGAAAAGCAGATCTTCGCCGCCCGCGCTGCGGCCACCGAACGGCAATCACGATCCTATTCGGAGCTGCGCGAACTCATGGGGCGCGAGATCGAGACATTGAACAAGAAGATCGCCAACAACGACGAGGACGTGAACTCGGTCCGCAAGGAACTGTCGACGGTCAAGACCATGGTGGACAAGGGTGTCATGCTGCCGACGCGCCAGACGGACCTGGAGCGAGCGCTCCGAAGCTACGAGGCGGCGCGGCTCGACATGGTCACCGCCATCATGAGGGCGCAGCAGAATATTTCGGAAGCGACCCGCAATCTCGAAGGTCTGGATGATAATCGCCGCGTCGAAGTCACCGACCAGATCCAGAGGGAGACTGCAGCGCTGAAACAGCTGCAGGTGCGACGCGCCACGCGGCAGAAACAGCTGCTGGACATGCTCGATGGCAACCAGGCGTCAGGCGCGGCCTCGACCGCGCCCACCTTCAAAATCTCCCGGCGCACGAACGGCAAGACCGAGGAATTCGTCGCAGAGGAGACAACAGCCCTGCAGCCGGGCGACGTTGTCCGCGTCACGCGGATCCGGCGTCCAAACGCACCCTCCGACGCGCCTGCCGCCGCCGTCGAGACCAAGGACGGCGAGCCGGAACAAGCGAGCCAATGACCGGACGGCGGAGAAGATCAACGGGGCGGACCACAAACAAGGAGCGGTCGCGATGAAAGGGATCATCCTGGCGGGTGGCAGCGGCACGCGCCTCTACCCGCTGACCATCGCGGTGTCGAAGCAGATTCTCCCCATCTACGACAAGCCGATGATCTACTATCCGCTCAGCGTTCTGATGCTCACGGGTATTCGCGATATCCTGATCATCTCGACCCCGCGCGACCTTCCCTGCTTTCAGGCCCTTCTGGGGGACGGATCGGAGTTCGGCCTTGCCATCAGCTATGCGGAGCAACCGCATCCGAACGGTTTGGCAGAGGCCTTCATCATCGGGCGAAACTTCATCGGCCGGGACAACGTGGCAATGATCCTCGGCGACAACATCTTCTTCGGCCACGGCCTGCCTGACTTGTGCCGCAAGGCGGCGGCTCGTGAGAAGGGCGCTTCGGTCTTCGCCTATCACGTGGATGATCCAGAACGCTACGGCGTGATCACCTTCGACAAGGAGACCGGCAAGGCCACCGCGATCGAGGAAAAGCCGGTTGCGCCGCAGTCCAACTGGGCTGTGACCGGCTTGTATTTCTACGACAATGACGTGGTCGACATCGCCCGTTCGATCGAGCCGTCGGCTCGCGGCGAACTGGAGATTACAACCGTCAACAACATCTATCTGTCGCGAGGCGATCTGCAGGTCTACGTGCTGGGTCGCGGCCACGCCTGGCTCGACACCGGCACCTATGACAGCCTGCAGGATGCCTCGTCATTCGTGCGGACGGTTGAACGGCGGCAGGGCGTTCAGATCGCTTGCCCGGAGGAGATCGCCCTCGAGAAAGGATGGCTGCGGCCGGAAGAGGTCCGCCGCCGCGCCAGTTTGCTCGGCAAGACCGCCTATGCCGACTACCTCCTGAGACTGGTCGAGGAAACATCCAATGCGTCTTGATATCAGGCCGCTCGAACTGGAGGGGGTGCTGGAGATCCGGCCGGCGCGTATCGACGACGATCGCGGGTTCTTTTCAGAGACTTGGAATGCGCAGACATTCGAACAGGCCGGGCTGCACC
This sequence comes from Mycoplana dimorpha, assembly GCF_003046475.1. Taxonomy (GTDB): domain Bacteria; phylum Pseudomonadota; class Alphaproteobacteria; order Rhizobiales; family Rhizobiaceae; genus Mycoplana; species Mycoplana dimorpha. The sequence continues at coordinate 75,197 of NZ_PZZZ01000002.1, read as the reverse complement.
TGCAATTCGTGCAGGAGAACCATTCCTACTCGGCGGCGCGCGGTGTTCTGCGCGGCCTTCACTATCAGCTGCCGCCCTATGGGCAGGACAAGCTTGTCAGAGTGGCCAGGGGCTCGATCTTCGACGTGGCGGTTGATGTCCGCAGCGACTCGCCCACCTTCGGACAATGGTGCGCGGTCCGCGTCTCCGCGGCCGAATGGAATCAGATGCTCGTCCCGAAGGGCTTCGCGCATGGCTTCCTGACGCTCGAGCCCGACACGGAGGTGATCTACAAGGTGACCGCTCCCTATTCTCCGTCCCATGAGCGAGCCATCCGCTTCGACGACAAGGACATCGGCATCGCCTGGCCGATTGATCCGTCCCTGTTGCAGCTCTCGGAAAAGGATCGCAACGCTCCATCATTGGCGGATTCGGAAGTCTTTGCTGCCCCGCGGGAGGTCACGCCTTGAGAATTCGGGTCAGCGGCGTCAACCGCACATACCGGTTATCCCGTCGGCCATGCCTGGCTGCAGCTCGGCACGTTTTGGCCGTGGCCACGCTACGCAAAGCCTCGCATGACGACGACTGCGGCGCCAGACTGGTTGGATCACGATGAAGATCCTCGTCACAGGCAAACATGGGCAGCTCGCCACCAGCCTGGCGGAGGTGGCCGATGGCATGCCCCACGTCACGCTGATCAGGGCCGGGCGCCCGGAACTCGACCTTGCGGACCCGTCGTCCATCCCGGACGCCATAGCCGCTGCGAAGCCGGACGTCGTCGTCTCGGCCGCCGCCTACACGGCGGTCGACCGGGCCGAGGACGAACAGGACCTTGCCTATCGCATCAATGTGGTCGGCGCCGCCGGCGTTGCCGAAGCCGCAACCCAACTGCATCTGCCGATCATTCATGTGTCCACGGATTACGTTTTCTCCGGCGACGCGCCCGACCCCTACCTGGAAGACGACGAGGCGGAACCCAGAACCGTCTACGGCTACACGAAACTAAGGGGGGAGCATGCCGTCGCGAGTGCCAATCCGAAACATGTCATCCTGCGCACGAGCTGGGTCTACAGCCCCTTTGGAACCAACTTCGTCAGGACCATGCTGCGGCTGGCCGCCGAACGCCGCACCGTCAATGTCGTGGCGGACCAGTGGGGCAATCCGACCAACGCACTCGACCTTGCTCGCGCCATCATACATGTGGCGACCCACTCCGCCAGAGACCGGCCGACTGGCGTCTTCCATGTCACCGGGACGGGTGAAACGAACTGGGCCGGCTTTGCGCGACATATTTTTCAGGCGAGCCGGGCGATGGGTGGTCCCGCCGCCGACGTCTGCGACATTACCAGCGCCGACTACAAGGCGAAGGCCAGGCGCCCGCCGAACTCCCGGCTTTCGTGCGACAAGTTCGAACGGACATTCGGATGGCGCGCGCCAGCCTGGCAAGCCAGCACCGACGCCGTCGTGCGGCGGATCGTCGAGGCAGACTATCGCGGCTTCATGATGCAGGCCTCTGAATGACAGCGAGCAAGTCGATGGCGACAGAAGACACAGCGGCATCAGAACAGAGCTATTTCCAGATCCTCAAGGCGATGGCCATGATCGGCGGCTCGTCGCTGGTCAACGTGATGTTCTCCATCGTGCGAAGCAAGGCAATGGCCGTGCTGCTCGGCCCGACCGGCGTCGGGCAAATGGGGCTTTACGCGTCAATCGTCGACCTCACCCAGGTCATCGCCGGCCTGGGGGTCCAATCCAGCGGGGTAAGGCAGATTGCCGAGGCAACCGGCAAAGGCGACGTCGATCGGATGGCACACACCGCGACGGCATTGCGGCGAACATCTATTCTGCTGGGCGTCATCGGTGCGTTTCTCCTTGCCACCCTGTCGCGGCCCGTCGCCCACTTTACATTCGGCGACGGACAGCACACTGCCGGCGTCGCCCTACTTTCCCTTGCTGTCCTCCTGCAACTTGTCGCGGGAGGACAGCTCGCTCTACTCCAGGGCGTGCGAGACATCGCAAGCCTCGCCCGAGTCAGCATTCTCACCGGCCTCTGTTCGACCGTCATCACGGTGGTGCTTGTCTTCTTTTTTGGGATCAACGGTATAGCGCCCTCGATCGTGGCGTCGGCGGCCGCGATGTTCCTGATTGCCCGCTCTTGCAGCCAGAAGGTGCGCATCAGCCAGACGGCCATGTCCCCCCGCCAGCTTGCCGACGAGGTCAGTCCGCTGCTGAAACTCGGGATCGTCTTCATGTTCAGCGGCCTGCTGACAGCCGGCTCGGCCTACGTGATCCGCCTCATCATCCTGCACGATGGCGGCGTTGCCGAGGCCGGGCTCTATCAGGCCGCGTGGGCGCTCGGGGGAATATACGCCGGCTTCATCCTGCAGGCGATGGGCACTGACTTCTACCCGCGCCTGACGGCAGTCGCGTTCGACCATGAGGCCTGCAACCAGCTCGTCAATGATCAGACCTATATCAGCCTGCTGCTGGCGGGACCCGGTGTGCTTGCCACATTGACGCTTGCACCGGTCGCGATGTGGCTTTTCTACTCGCCCGAGTTCCACCCCGCGGCGGTGATCCTGCGCTGGATCTGCCTGGGCATGATGTTGCGGATCGTTGCCTGGCCGCTCGGCTACATCCTCCTGGCCAAAGGGTCGCGCTCTCTGTTCTTCTGGACCGAACTTGCCTCCACCATCGTTCATGTCGGGCTGGCGTGGATGCTGGTCGGCACGTTCGGATCCGTCGGAGCGGGTATCGCCTTCTTCGGTCTCTACGTTTGGCACGGTGGCTTGATTTACGCCATTACAAACCGGCTGACGGGATTCCGCTGGTCCAAGGCCAATCTTGGGCTCGGAGCGGTCTTCATCGCCGGCAGCGGCGCGATTTTCAGCCTGACGCTTTGGCTGCCCCTGTGGCAGTCGGTCTTCGTCGGGTCCCTGGCCACGGTCGCGAGCGGCCTCTTTTCATTATGGCGCCTGATTGCCATCCTGCCAAAGGAAGCGCTTCCGGCACCGATCCGGGCCTTGGCCCCGAAGTCCGAATGATCAAGGATGTCCAGGTAGCGGCTGGTCAATGACCGCTCGGCCGCTCAAAGCGCAAATCTCCGCCTTGGGCGAAAGAGGCTCGTTGCAAGACGCGGCTGCAAGCATTCGACCAGATTATCGGCCCTGCCGTCAGGATGCGCTGAGGAGACGAGATGCCGGCGTGGACGAGGCGCTGCATGCCTGTTGCAGGCTCTCCACGACAAAGGCCAGTTGGGCCTCGGTCATCTGCGCGAAAAGCGGCAGGATGATCGATTTTTCCTGCGCAGCGATGCTTCGCGACAGGTCGCCGGAGACCCGGTGCGAACCCTGCTCGCCATAGGCCGCCTCACGATGGGCGTTCATCACGCCACGGCGGGTTGAAATGCCGCGATCCAGAAGGGTCTGCATGATACTTGCCTGATCGAGCCGCTCCGGGAGTGTTATGCAATAACTTTGCCAGTTGCTCCGCGTCCAAGGCTTCTCGGCAGGTGCCGTCACCCCGTCGATCTGGCTCAATCCATCCCTGTAGAGATCCGCAAGCCGACGCCGTTCCGAGATGAGACCTGGCAATCGGGCCAGTTGTACGCGCCCGATGGCGGCCTGGAGATCCGTCATACGATAATTGTAGCCAAGCTCCGGGTAGCTTTCGAAGATCACGCGCGGGGAGCCATGGCGCACGACGTCGGAGACGCCCATTCCATGCTGCCGCCAAAGGCGGAGCTTTGCATCGAACTCAGCGACGTTGGTCGTCAACATGCCGCCGTCGCCGGTCGTCAGCAACTTCCTGGGGTGAAACGAAAAACAGGCGATATCCGCATGCGGCTTGCCGATCCTCTCCCACCGGCCGTCCCACAGGATTTCGCTCCCCGAAGCGCAGGCGGCATCCTCGACGACCGGGATTCCATGATCGCGACCGAGAGCGACAATCCGTGCTAGATCGCACGGCATTCCGAGCTGATGCACGCACAGGATGGCCTTCGTTTTCGGCGTGATTGCCGCGGCCACCAGGCCGGGATCGATGTTGAAGCCTTCAGGTTCGATGTCGACGAAGACCGGCACCGCGCCGCAGTACCGGATGGCATTCGCCGTCGCGATGAAGGAATGGCTGACGGTGATCACCTCGTCGCCCGGCCCGACGCCGACGACCTTCAACGCCAGGTGAAGCCCGGTCGTGCAGTTCGACACCGCACAGGCATGGCCGGCGCCGACAAACGCGGCGAACTCCGCTTCGAAAGCGGCGACCTCCGGACCCTGGGTGATCCATCCGGACTGCACCACGCGTCGGACCGCCTCGATTTCCCATTCGCCGAGAAGCGGCCTTGCGACCGGGATTTGTGTGCCGGTCGCGCTCATGCGGCCTCTCCTCCGGCCTGCCGCTTGACCTCGTGTCGCCACCAGTCGACGAGATCGCGCAGGCCATCCTCCAGTGATATCTCGGTGCGAAACCCAAGCCGCCGTTCCGCCTTGCGCGTGTCCGCAAGCCGGCGCGACACCGCATTCACCTTGCGCGCCGGCTGGTATTGCGGTTCGAACGACGCCCCCATGATGCGTGTCAGCATCTGGGCCAGCTCTCGCAGGCTGGTCTCGCTGCCGCTTGCCACGTTGAACACCTCGTCGGTCACGTCCGCCTTGGCCGCCAGCAGGTTGGCGCGGGCAATGTCGGCGACATGAACGAAATCCATCGTCTGCAGGCCGTCGCCGTGAATGATCGGCGGCAACCCCGCCGCGATCCGTTCCATCCAGCGGATCATCACCTCGGTATAGGCGCCATAGGCATCCATTCGCGGTCCGTACACGTTGAAGTACCGCAGGGCGACATAGCGCAGGCCGTACATCTCGGCGAAACTGCGAAGCAGCCCCTCGTTGAAGGCCTTCGCCGCCCCGTAGAGCGTCCGATTGTTGTAGGGATGGTGCGATTCCCGGGTGGGAAACTCTTCGGCAAGCCCCAGGACCGACGCAGACGAGGCAGCCACCACCTTCGATACGCCCGCCTTCACGGCAGCTTCGAGCACGTCGAACGTGCCCGCGGCCAGCACATCGAAGGCGAGCCTCGGCTCCTCGGCGCACTGGGTGATGCGGATAGCCGCCTGGTGGAACACCACGTCCACGCCCTCGACGAGCTTTGCCAGCAGGTCGCGATCGCGGATGTCGCCGTCGACAATCGTCAACGGCAGGATCGACGCGGCTCGCGCCAGGTTCTCCCGCCGACCACGGACGAAATTGTCGAGAATCAGGATCTCCCGCGGACCTTCCAGGGAAACCAGGTCGGCGATGTGCGAGCCGATCAGGCCGGCGCCGCCCGTAATCAAGATCCGCTTATCCTTCATGACATGCTCCCTATGATGAAGTCGGCTCCGGGTCAGTTTCTTTTCGCCAGCGGACGAAGCGCGCGGGAACACCGGCAACGATCGAGAACGGCGGAACATCGGTGACGACAACGGCGCCGGCACCGACCATGGCGCCCTTTCCGATCGTGACGCCCGGCAGGATGGTCGCATTGGTGCCGATATCGGCCCACGCCTCGACGCGAACCGGGCGGATCTGCAGATCGGTCGCGATAATCGGCACGTCATGCGGCATGCCCGTATGCGTGGACCCGAGGATCTTCGCGCCCGGTCCCCATCCCACATAGTCCCCAAGGACCAGATCACGTGCATCCAAAAAGGCCTGCGGACCTATCCACACCTTGTGGCCGATGACGCAGGATCCATCATGTCGCCCCTGGATGTGGGCCCCCGACTCGATGCGTACGCCGTCACCGATTTCGAATGTCTCTGGATGCCTGAAGACGACGCCGCTGGCGATCCGGAGGCCCGAGCCACATTTGCGCACCAGCGCGCGACAGATCACCCGGCGCATGAGGTCGTCGATGAAACCGGTTCCAGAGGAAAAGCGCCCATAGAGCTCGCTCAGACCGGCCGGTCCGTAAGTCTTTCTCAGCTCTTCCGCCAGCTGCAGCTCGTAAGATGGGTCGGCAGCCATGTCGCGCTGTCCATGCACCGCCTTCACCAGCCTCACCATCGGCTCCGGTTCAACAGACATAGCTATCCTGCTCCACCGCGGAAACCACCTCCGCGACCTGCCTGGGCGTCATTTCGGGATAGATCGGCAGGGAAAGAACTTCGCGCGCGGCGGCTTCGGACACCGGGAAATCGCCCTCGGCGTAGCCAAGATCCAGGTGCGCTTCCTGCAGATGCACCGGTATGGGGTAATGCAATCCCGACTGGATGCCTTGTGCCTGAAGGCGGTGCTGCAGATCGGCGCGCTGGTGACTTCTTACGGCATAGACATGGTAGACATGGCGCCGACCGGTGACCTCGATCGGGGGCGTGACGGCGGCCGACCCGTCAAGCAGCGACGAGTATTGCGCCGCATGCGTGCGGCGGGCGGCCGTCCAGGCGTCGAGATGCCTGAGTTTGACGCGCAGGATCGCCCCCTGGATGCCATCCATGCGATAGTTGTAGCCCTTCAGGACATGATGATAGCGCTGGCTCTGGCCCCAGTCGCGAAGCATGCGGATCGTTTCGGCTTGTTGGCTGTCGTTGGTGACGACCATGCCGCCCTCACCGCAAGCGCCCAGGTTCTTGCCGGGATAGAAGCTGAAACTGCCGGACAGACCGATGCTGCCGGCGCGTCGCCCCTTGTACTCTGCTCCGTGCGCCTGGCAGGCGTCCTCGATCACCACCAGCCCATGGCGCTCGGCGATCGCGCAGATGGCATCCATGTCCGCCATCTGCCCATAGAGATGAACCGGCACGATCGCCTTTGTCCGCGGGGTAACCGCGGCCTCGAGCTTTGCCGGATCCATCGTCAGCGTGACCGGCTCGACGTCGACGAACACCGGCCTTGCGCCGGTGTAGCAGATCGCCGACGCGGTGGCGACGAAGGTGAACGGCACCGTCAGGACCTCGTCTCCGGGGCCGATGCCGGCCGCCAGCAGCGACAGGTGCAGCGCGCTGGTGCCGGTGTTCACCGCCACGGCATGGTCGACGCCGCAATAGTCGGCGAACTCCTCCTCGAGGGCGGCCACCTCGTCGCCCAGAATATACTGGGCGGAAGCGAGGACATTCAGGACGGCTGCGTCGACTTCGTCCTTGATCGACGCATACTGCGCCTTCAGGTCGAGAAAGGGAATCATGCGATCATCCTTGCCAGACCGAGGTCCACGACGCGGCCGCGCTGGGCCAATGACTGGGTTGCAGCCTCCAGGATCCGCACGACCCGGAGGCCTGCAGCGCCATCGGCAATGGGCTGCTCGTCGTGCTCGATGCAGGACACGAACTGCCGGAGTTCGCGGGTCAAGGCTTCGGTCATGTCCAGTTGCGGGGCATACATGTCGCCGGTCCGATAGCCGACCAGCATGTCGTAGACCCTCTCCCCTTCGTTGCGAGGGTTGTCGCTCAACGTAATGCCCTTGTCGTAGACCTTGATCTTCTCGCTGGGCTCGAGGTCGTCATAGACGATCATCTTGCTGCTGCCGCCGACAAGGGTGCGGCGTACCTTTACCGGTGCCAGCCAGTTGACGTGGATGTGAGCGATCAGCCGGCTTTCGAAGAACAGGTTGAGGTAGGCAATGTTCTCCGGCTCGCCGAGGACGTGGCTCATGCCGGTCGCCGAGACGGCCACCGGCCTCTCCCGCAGCAGGTAGTCGAGGATCGAAAGGTCGTGGACCGCCAGGTCCCAAATCACGCTGACGTCGTGCTGAAACAGCCCGAGATTCACCCTGACGGAATCGTAGTAGTACATCTCGCCGAGCCCATCATCGACGATCTCGCGCATCTTCCGGACTGCCCCGGTGTGTATGAACGTGTGATCGACCGCCAGCACGAGATTGCGTCGGGCGGCCTCCTCGACCAGCCTTCGACCCTCCTCCGAGGTCGCCGTCATCGGCTTCTCCACGAACACGTGCTTGCCCGACATCAGCGCCTGCATGGCGATCTTGAAATGGGTCGACACCGGCGTCGCAATCGCGATCGCGTCGACGCGGGGATCGCGCAGCACTTCCTCCAGATTATCGGTGATTTGCACGGTGGGGTATCGCGCCTGCACCGCCCTCAGCCGTCCCTTGTCGAGATCGCACACATGGGTGAGGCGGGCTTCCGGAATCTCTGCGAGATTGCGGACCAGGTTGGGACCCCAATAGCCATATCCCACGACCGCAATGCCGATCATCGTGCTCTCCTGGCGGATACAGACCCGGACTGCGCGTCCTTGACGTGGCCGGTGATCCTGGCCGGTACGCCGGCTACGATCGCCTCGGCGGGCACGTCCTTCGTGACGACCGCGCCGGCACCGACCAGCGCGCCTTCGCCGATGGTCACGCCGGCAAGAATGGTCGCATTGCTGCCGATGGAGGCGTGTCGCCGGACGAGCGTCGGAACCATCTCCCAGTCCGTGTCCGTCTGCAGGCTGCCGTCGGGGTTGACCGCGCGCGGGTGGAGATCGTTGGTGAACATCACGCCGTGGCCGACAAAGACACCGTCCTCGATGGTGACCCCCTCGCAAATGAACGTATGGCTGGAAATCTTGCAGTTGCGGCCGACGGAAGCATTCTTCTGGATTTCGACGAACGTTCCGATCCGGCTGCCGGCTCCGACCGTGCAGCCATAGAGATTGACCAGATCGGGATGATGAATGACCACGCCGTCATCCAAGGCAACAGATGATGCGATCATGCAGCAACGGCCCCTGTGCTAGTGTGCGATGGCGCGAGCTAGACGCGATACTGAACCGGCCTGACACCATCCCCGGTGACTTCTCCGCCGATCAGGAGAGTTCTTTCCTGCCAGCGAGTAAAGAAAACAAATTGCAGTAGCTGGCTCGTCGAAAGGTGTAGCGGGCGCGGCGTCGCGGAGGCCGAGCCGCGCTCAGACGTCAACGCCCTGCTCAAAGGTAGGCATGAGGACATCTTTTAGCGACCTTCATGGATGCCGACTCGCACTGCCAAAAGCCGCGCCTGATCGGGGTGCGCCGAACCGCAATGGCTTCGCAGCCCCAGCCCGGCGTCCGCTTCCCCTCGGGACACCTGGCAGCGCTTTGCGAGCAAAAGCCTTTCTCGTGCGCCCGGGTAGGGCAGGAATTGTGCGACGGAGGCGGCACTCATCATGCCTTTATGTCGCGATCACCTATCGCCATTCGACAACAGCGCGCCGCGCAATCCACGCCGATCAGCGATATGAAGTCGGGTGGGCCGAACCCGCTAGCCATAGTGGCATCTGTTGAGGACCACGCCGACCACGTTCGACTGCTCCGACAGCTCACGCTCGCAGGCATCCAGGTCGTCAAGCGTGCTTTGTTCGGCAGCCACCACCAGAAGTACGCAATCCACATTTCCCAGGAACGCGATGACATCGTCGTTGGGCAGCATCGACGAAAGATCAAAAAGAAGAACGTCCGGCTTCATCCGCTTGCGCAGGCTCTGCAACGCCGCCGCTGCGCTCCGGCTCTGAAGCAGCTCGGCGGAGCATTTCACCGGCCGGCTATTGGTGCCGATCGCGAGATTGTCTCCAAATCTGCGCAGCACATCGTCGGGCGGGCACCTGCCGGCGAGGAAGTCCTCCATCGACGCTTCGCTCGGGCTCCCAAGCAGGTCTTCTAGATGCGGCTGCTTGAGGTTCATATCCATCAGGATGGTACGGCGATCCGTCTGGTTGGCGAGGCTGAACGCCAGGTTCAGCGCCACGAGCGACTTGCCGCAAGATGGGCTCGGGGAGGTGATGGCCACCGACGTCCAGCCGTTCTGCTGCAGGCACCGCAGCAGTCTCGTCCGAAGCAGGTCGAAGGCCGCATGGGCGGGGTCGGAGTGATTCAAGGTCACTATCCGGTTCTGCTCGGCCCATTTCGGGTCGAGCGTCAAATTCGGCAGGGCGTCCCAGGCAATTTCGCGGTCGAAGCGCGCGCAGACTTCCACGGCCTGTTCAACGAGACGGTCGCCGCTGCGAAATCGCATCGCCTCCTGCAGTGGTGCTGGGATTTGCTCCATGGGCTTATCGTCCAATCCTGATTGGCAGGGCGCGACCTTGGTCGCCCGCGGGAGTGGCGCTCAAGGAAACGCCGTTCTCCGGCGGCTTGACGCCGGCTTGGTTGGTATCGAGCGGAGCAGCAGCCAGCAGCAATCCGAACAGCACGGCACCGACCGACACGGTTCTGAAGGCGAAGCCGCCGCGCGTGCCGCCGGCCTTCTGCCGCTTCGCGCCGATTTCGGGGATGACGGCGAGTGGTTGGACCTGGAGAAGCCTTTCGACGTCGGCTGGACGACGGACCTTGCGGTTGAGTATCTCCAGCAGAATGACCAGCCCAATTCCGAATGCCAGCCCGGCGGGCGCGCCCATCAGCCTGACGATACGCGCCTTTTGCAGGTTTGCCGGGTCACGGGGGGGAATGGCCGCTTCTATCAGGGTCAGACGGCCCCCTTCCGAGCGCATCTCGATCTGCTCGCCGGTGGACGCTTCCGCACGGCGTGCAATTGCCGCGTTGTACTGGGTCTGGATGTTGGCGTGGTTCCGCTCCAGAGCGTTCAGGACGGTTTCGCTTGCCGGAGTGGCAGCAATTGAACGCGTCAATTGGTCGATGCGCTTGGTAGCCTCCACCCGCTCCCCATCGATGGCCTTCAACCGCTCGTCGATGTCGGACAATTGCAGATCAAGGCCAAAGGAGGCCTGCTCCGTTGCATCGCGCTGCGCCTTGTCGCGCAATTCCGCCTGCCGTGGCTGGCGCTCGAGCACCCTGCTCTGCAGAGCGGCGATACGCGATTTCAGAGAGGCGACGCTCGGGCTGTTGTCGGAGAAAATCGACAGCTGCTCGACGAGCGCCCTGTTGAGGTCCGCCAACATCTGCTGCTCGGGGGTGAGGGGCAACGCGTCCGACAGGCGGCCGGTGTTGGTGTAGGTAGCAATGAGGCTGCTTCGCCTTGAGCGCAACTCGGCCTCTTCTCGCTCGAGCGCCACTATTCTTTCCTGAAGACTGTTCTGCTGGGTTCGACGGAATTCGATGCTGTCGGGCAAGGTATCCTTGTTGTCCGTCTTGAACTTCAGGATATCCGCCTCGACCCTGCTCAACTCGGTGCCAAGGCGCGCCACCTCCTGGTTGAAGAACTGCAGGGTATTGCCCGCACGGTCGGTCCGCCGCTGCTGGTTCTTGGCGACGAGCATCCTGGCGACTTCATTCGTAATTTGAGCCGCAAGCTGCGGATCTCGTCCGGTAACAGAGACCTGCACGATGGTCGTGCCCTGACTCCGTGCCGAAGAATCCTGGATCAGCTCCTCGAACGATATTCGTGAGCGCAGATCCGCCACGATGTCCTCGTCCGCGGGCTTCACCTCGCTTCCGGCGTAAAGACCATATCGCTGTGCCAGGTCGAGAAGGTTTTCGCGCGTGATGATCGCCTGCTGCAGGATCTGCATCTCCTCGATGGCGCCGATGGCCACGGACGAGCGCGCCAGCTCCGAGGGAATCTGCGGCGCCTCGACCAAGACCTTGGCGACCGCCTTGTATTTTTCCGACATCACATTCGCCGCGACCAGCGCCAGGCCGAACACGACCAGCGCACTCAGGATAATCAGCGGTAGCCGTCTCACCAGGAGAGATCGATAAAATCGCAAATCCGCGCTGCTGATCATAAAGCATTCCTTGCGGTGCAAGATGGCGGCCATTTTCGAGGGCGCTTGCAAAGCAGGATAGATCGTCAATGGTGGGTGAGCCGCATCCGACCACTGCTAATCCATTTGGGTAGCACTGTCCGACCAATGCCTTATCAAGGGCTGCTGCCGGCGCAAGCGAACCTTTGTGGCGCTAACAGAGCCAGCCTCATTTTGCGCCGTCTCCCGTAGCAGGAGCGGCATCGCAGCAAAGAAACGACCAGAGTAGGCCGGCCGGGACGGATCACGCCGCCAACTGACCGCACGCGGCGGTCTGCCGGTCACGGCCGGCAGCACACACCCACGCAGCAGTTCCCCCCCTGGAGGAGCGCGGCACGGCCCGCAGGCTAGATCGAATTGTCTAATCAGCGATTTATTGTGACACCATTTCATAAGGTTAATATAAGGTTGCTCAAGCGAGACCGAATTCAAGACGCCGTCCGCCAACGACGTTGAGTGCCGTTGGCTTGCCGACGCCATTTTACTGGGCCGCCGTGACGTCGCCGCTTGCAGCTTTGTTCAGCGTATGCGGAGGCTGTAATGTCGAGAGACCACGTGCCGCATTCCCATCGGCTTGCTTCCAGGCCAGATCTGATCCCGGCGATTGGTTCGCGATCGCTCTATCTCCCCTCCAAGCGTCTGATCGATGTTCTCTTCGTGCTGATGATCAGCCCGATGGTCCTGCCCGTCGTCGGGCTGCTCGCGCTGCTGGTGCGGATGGACGGGGAATCGGCCTTCTTCTGTCAGCCGCGTCTCGGCAAGAACGGCCGCATATTCCAGCTTTGGAAGCTTCGGACCATGGTGCCTCGTGCAGACGAGAAGCTGCGGGCGCACTTGGACAGCGACCCTGCGGCGCGACTTGAATGGGAGCGCAAGCAGAAGCTTGAGCACGACCCCCGGATAACGCGCGTGGGGAAATATCTGCGCAAATACTCGCTCGACGAGCTGCCACAGTTCTGGAACGTGCTGCGCGGCGAAATGAGCCTGGTCGGACCGCGGCCGATGTTGCCCGAACAGCGCGCCGAATATCCCGGAACCGCCTACTTCGCCATGCGCCCGGGCCTGACCGGTCTGTGGCAGATCAGCGACCGGAACGCCTGCTCCTTCGCCGAGCGGGCCGTGCATGACACACGCTATTATCGCATGATGTCGCTCAGCACCGACATGTGGATCCTGTCGCGGACACCGCTCGTCGTGCTGCGCGGTACTGGCTTATGACTGACGTGCCGGGAGGAGGATGAAGGTTGCGGGTGGAGAGCGAGCTGCCGGGAAACTCGCCGATGGCAACCTCAAAAAAGTTCAGGCTCCACGAAAATGTGGAGCCTAAAGACATGAGGGCTGGATGCTTTGCTCAGTGCTCCAGTCGGCTTGACGTATCGGAGGGAATGTCGGCCGGCAGCAGATCATTGATCTTGTAGGCAACTTCGGTCCGGTTGGTGGCCTTGACCTTCTTCATGATGTTGCGGATGTGAACCTTGACGGTGCTTTCCCGCAGGTTGAGTTCGTAGGCTATGATCTTGTTGGCCTTGCCGCGCCGCAATGCTTCGACGACCTCGGCCTGCCGTGCGGTGAACATGCCGGCCAGCGGTCGCGCGACCGGGTTACCTGTCTCGAGTACCTGGCGCATGGCGAAGACGCTGCTGGCGGGAACGAAAATTCCGCCGGCCAGCGACAATGCAATGGCTTCGATGCAGACGTCTATACTGACGGATGAAGGAATATACCCCTTGGCGCCGCATTCCAGCGCCTTCATGATCTGCGCCAGGTCATCATTGTCGGCAAGGACGATGACAGGCGCCTCGAATTCGGCCGAAAATTTTCGTATTTCGTCGGCGACGGCAGCTTCGGCTACCTTTCTCCCACCCACGTTGAGCAAAACGGCGGCGAGCGGTGGATAGTCATGGCGCTTTCGCTTCCATTCTTCGACAGAACCGAACGCCACCACTTCCATGTCGGACTTGTGCGCGGATATGCACTGCGCCAGGCACTCTCGATCCAGCGCCCTGTTGTCGATGATCAAAAGCGAACGCTCTCTTGCGGAGCTTACCTCGCCGAAATTCTTCTTGTTCATTGTGCCGGACGTGCCGATTGCAATAGGGTGGTCGAGTTTGCCTGCTATTTCGTTGCCATTTGACATTATCATAGCCACGTTACTCCCTACAAACGCACAATATATCCCTGTATCGCAGGAACACGATGGAAGGCGTGTGTCGGCCTCGATTGTACATAAAGGCCTAAAAACTCCCCCGTGATTTGCCGCTACTAAAACTGGAAGATTTCGTATGAGACATAGCTTATTTACCCTATTATAACGTTCCTGCCTAGCGCAGTCGTCGCACAGGGGCGTAACCCGCGGATGCGGTCCGCCGCTCGGTAATTGTACCGCTTTCAGCCGCTGGCATGTCCGAACGATCACCCGCCTACCTCCTTGGGAGTATGAGATCGGCTCGGCGATTTGCTGACCTTTTGTTGAATCGAGCTTGATTTCTCGGCTGCTTCGCGCAGCTCGACGCTGATCCTTCGGATCACCATCCCCCAAAAGGCGAATGTGCCCGAGAGCCTACAATACTCACCGAATATGGAAGTGCGTAACGCATATTGATCGGATGCTGGCGAGATGCTTGCGCTTAACTTGGCAAGTTGTTTGGCTCGTTCGGTTGCGATGTTATGGATCAGCAGTCGCGCCTGCGCGCGAAGGAGGCGACGAGCTTTCCCGGCCGGCACCGGTGTGCCTGCGCAGAGCGCAGCAGCGACAGACACGGGGAAATTACGTGCCGCCGAGCACACCGCCTGGTAGGCACGGGATTGGAAGCGGCGAACGTCCATCGGCGCTCGATGTCCCCATACCTAATCATCGGTATGGGAGGTATCTTGAGCAATGCGTGGAAAGTGTATTGAGTCAGAACGATGCTCAGCCGCGCATCCTGATCATCGATCAATTACTCACCTGCCTTGTCCAGAGATTTGCGCCTCTATGCACGATGTGTCCCAGGATCTGGAAATGCTGAGATGGGCGAAGTTGAGCTCAAACACCTTTTCGGCCTTTCCTGTTGGCGGGCGATCAATGCCGTGAGTGGGCGTCTTGCACCGGGTTTGGGCATGCAGCTTCTTCGCTGGAGCCCGCATTGAGAAGTGGCGATCCGCCGAGAAGCCGTTGGACACAACACGCACACGGATAATGTGGAGCCCGCGATGCAAAGTCATACGTCCGGTTGGACCGATGATCCCGCACCGGCAGCGCGGATGCCGAGCACGGCGCTTGCTAAACGTCGCCCTCGATCTCTTCGCGCAAGCTTGATCAGTTCGAAGAACACTCGCCTTCCCTGGCCGGTCCAGGCCTTCCTGGTCGGTCTGGTCACCCCGTGGATCATCCCGATCGGGCCGATGAATCTGTCGGTCTACCGCATCGTTTTACTGCTGATGCTGCTGCCGTGCCTGTTCGCGTGGGTCCGGGGGAAAGCAGGCCCCATCCGCTTCGCAGACGTCACGGTCATATTGTTCAGCCTCTGGAGCTCGCTGAGCCTTGCCATCGTTGGCGGCCCGTTCGCCATGATCGAGGCGATCGGCATGCTGAACATCGAAACCTTGGGCGCCTATTTTCTGGCGCGATGCTACATCCGCACCGCAGACGACTTCCACGCGATGGTCAGGTTCGTTTGCAAACTGATCATCATCTTGCTTCCCTTCGCGATATATGAATCGCTAACGAGCCACAAACCGTTGCTCACCACACTGGCATTGGTTTTTCCGACCGTCGATATCACGACGATGGAACCCCGCATGGGGCTCTGGCGCGTACAGGGGCCCTTTAATCACTCCATCCTTTACGGCACGTTCTGCGGCAGTCTCGTCGTACTCGCCTACGCGGTTCTGGGCTATGGCAAGGGCGGGCGGGCACTTTGGCTGCCTGCGGTCATGTCGTTATCCGCATTCCTGTCATTGTCCTCGGCACCGATCGCCGGCCTCCTGTTGCAGTGGGGACTCGTTGGATGGCAGAGGGCACTGCGAGCATTCCGATACAGATGGGCCCTGCTGTTTGGAATACTGTTCATGGGCTATCTCGCCGTCGAGATCGGCTCAAATCAAACCGCCGTCCAGTTCTACATTTCGCGTTTTACGTTTGATCCTCAGACGGGCTGGATGCGATTGGCGATATGGGATTCCGGTACAGCGTCGGTCGCCAACCATCCCGTCTTCGGCATCGGATTGGGCACCTGGGTACGCCCCTGGTGGATGCCGGAAAGCGTCGACAATTTCTGGCTGCTGATTGCCATGCGACACGGCATTCCGGCGATAATCCTGCTCCTTGCCTGTTACGGATCGCTTTTGTTCGGAGCCGCCTTCAAGAAGGGACTCGATGAAAGAGAGGCGGCCTATCGCAGCGGTTATGTGATCTGCATGACAGTTTTCCTGATCGTCGGCTCGACAGTGCACTTTTGGGCGGCTGTCTATGTGTGGTTCCTGTTCCTGATGGGCAGTGGCGCCTGGATACTCGACGCGAAGCTCGGCCGCGAAGCATCAGGCGGCCGCGGCGGACGCGAAACTCGTGCGAGCAAGATATCGCAAGCAGCAGACAAGACAGGCTTTCATCGGCCACGTCCCAGAAGCAGTCAGCCATCACGCGCGGATCGCACCAGCCATTCACCAGCACGCCGCCAAGGTTCGCCAAGACAGCAGACGGAATGATGAGTTGCAACGAGTGAGGGATTGCACCCTAAACCAATGAATAGCGGCGATCTGCAACATTGCATGCTAGTGTCGAGATCGTTGATAGCGGGCCTTCAAATCGCTGCCTGTGCGGGAAATATCGCCGAATTTCGCCGATGGAAGGTGAACTGTGTCGATCACAGAGTACGGCCGATGCGCTTGACGCGAAACCAGAATAGCGCCTGCTCTCTACCTCCAACACGGCTCGCGAGCGATCGACAGTTTGGGTGGATTCGGCTGATGGACAACAAGATAAGAAACAGCAGCGATTATTCACATTGCAGGCCAGGCGTCGCTGACAAGCTGACGACAAGTGTCGATGCCGTTGAGGTTGCTCGCTGGCAAAAGCAAGGAAGGAAGACGCTCGGCTCCGCGTTGAGCTCTACCCGTCTGCAGATCGAGCGCCGCACGCGCCAGATCTATAATCTGTTGACAAACGAGGGCTTCACAGCCGTCGCCGATCGGGTCCGCGCCAAGGCAGTGGACTGGATCAAGCCTCGGAAGTTCACCTGGGAAGTGCGACCCGAGGACGTGATTGCCGCTGACCTCGAGCGCCGCCCGCTCAACTGCCTCCTCCCGATCGTCGCCGATCAGCCGATCATGATCAACTGGGTGATGGTCCCCGCCGGCCCGGGCTCAGGCGGCCACACGACGATTTCGCGTATCATCAGGTACCTGCAAGCCAAGGGCCACAAAAACCGCGTCTACTTTTATGACCCTTATGGCGGCGACCAGAAGTATTATGAGCATCTGGCACGCCAGCACTATGGCATAACCTGCGAGATCGGGTGGGTGCGAAACGGGATGAGCGACGCGCACGCGGTCGTGGCGACCAGCTGGCCGTCCGCCTACGCGGTCTATAATGCGGGGACGGCCGGAAAGCGGTTCTATTTCGTTCAGGACTACGAGCCCTATTTCTATCCGGTCGGAACGAACAGCGCGCTTGCCGAAAACACCTATCGCATGGGTTTTCACGGGATCACTGCAGGCCGATGGCTGGCTGACAAGCTGTCTCGTGAATTCGGGATGGACACCGACAGCTTTCCATTCGGCTGCGACACGGCCCGATACCATTACGAAGCATCGGCAAGACGTTCGGGAATTGCCTTTTACGCCCGCCCGGAGACACCGCGTCGAGCCGTTGAGTTGGGACTTCTGGCGTTGGAGCTGTTTGCCAAGCGCCAGCCGGGAATCGAACTGCATTTATTCGGCACAGACATGGCTGGCACTTCCTTGAAGTTCATCGATCACGGCGTGGCGAGCCCTGAAAAGCTGAACGATGTATACAATTCCTGCCGTGCGGGCCTCGCCCTGTCGTTGACCAATGTTTCGCTGGTGCCACACGAAATGCTCGCCTGCGGCTGCATTCCGGTGGTCAACGATGCCGGCCACAATCGCATGGTGCTGGACAACCCGTATGTCCGATACGCCCCGCTCACCCCCAGTGGCCTGGCGGCAGCACTGGATGACGTGGTTTGCGCTCCGGATGCAGACGCCCATTCGAAAAGGGCCGCAGCAAGTGTGCTAACGATGTCCTGGGACACAGCAGGAGCAGCTGTTGAAGAGGCATTGTATCGATCACTGCTGAGAGCAAATTAGCCCGTTTCCAATCTCTCGCATGGTGGCAGCGATGGCGTTGATAGGCGCCGCAACCTGCCTGCAATCAGAAGAACGCCGGTTGCGTCGAGACGGGCGGCGAACTGGTTGCGGCGAGCGTCCATGATGCAGACGTCCCGCCATGGATGAAGCGAAGGGCCAGAAGACGCCGCATTGCCTCGGCGTTCTTCAAGGCACACCTCTACGTATGCCGCGATCAGGCGTGGTGCTCGGCAAATAAGAACGCTCCCCCGTCAACGAAAGGCCATGCAACTATCCACTTTGCCAACTGGAGAGGTAAGTACCGGCCGCCCTATTCTGGCCCTTCAGGTCGCGGACGCGAGCCGGAGGCAGCCGTTTTCCATGAAGCACCACATCCTGATACTGGTTGAAAACCTGCCGGTTCCCTTTGATCGCCGGGTCTGGCAGGAGGCTGTTGCACTTATCGACGCGGGCTATGAAGTGTCGGTGATCTGTCCGAAAGGCCGCGGTCACGACAAGAGCTATGAGGTCGTCAACGGCGTCCACATCTATCGACATCCGCTACGGGAGGCAGTTTCCGCGACCGGATATTTCCTCGAGTACTTCACGGCCCTCACCTATCATTTCTGTCTGTCGTTTCGGGTCCGGCGGCGGCGGCGGATTGATGTCATTCAGGCCTGCAATCCGCCCGATCTGCTTTTTCTGGTGGCACTTCTTCACAAGGTTCTGTTCGGCACCTCCTTCGTGTTCGACCACCACGACCTCAGCCCGGAGCTGTATGTCAGCAAGTTCGGCCGAAAGGATCTGCTTTACAGGTTCCTGCGCTTCTTCGAGAAGCAGACCTTTCGCCTGGCGGACGCGAGCATCGCAACGAACGAGGCTTTTCGCGATATCGCCGTAGAGCGAGGCGCAATGGCGCCGGATCGCGTCGTCGTCGTCAAGAGCTACCCGGAGGCATCCCGGTTCAGGCCTACCGCCGCTGATCAATCGCTGACTGCATCTGGCAAGCACCTGATCGGTTACCTCGGAATCATGGGCCAGCAGGATGGCGTGGAAACGCTGATCCATGCCTTCGCCGAGATTTTGCATGTGCGGAAGCGGTCCGACATCAACTGCCTCATCATCGGCGACGGACCGGAACTCAACCGCCTGAAGGCGTTGACCGCCAGGCTCGGGCTTGGCCAGCAGCTGCAGTTCACAGGCTACCTCAGCGGTCCAACACTGTTGGCTCATATGTCGGCATTCGAGGTCGGGGTCATTCCCGACCCGCCAGGCGAACTCAACGACAAGCTGTCGATGAACAAGGTCTTCGAGTACATGATGCTGGGCTTGCCTATCGTTCAGTTCAATCTGGGCCAGGCGACGAAGGAAGCCGGCGAGGCTGCGCTGGTGGTGCCGGAACACTCTCCCAAGGCCCTGGCAGACGGCATCCTCACCCTCATCGACGATCCGGCAAGGCGCCAAAAGATGAGCATGGTTGGTCGAGCCGTGGCAGAACGCGACTTTTGCTGGACGGGTGAGGCAGCCCGATACCTCAAGACCTATACCGACCTGTTCCGCCGAAGGTTCGAGGCTCATGATCAGCGCCATTATTCTGCATCGTGATCGACAAACCCTTCACCCCTTCACCCCAGCCAGTGTCGGCAGGTTCGCTGGCTGGTTTGCGGTGGCGCGCACTTCGGCAAGTGATGGAAGGATGCGTGATCGTCATGGATAGCAGGATCGATGAATATGCCTCCGGCCTGCCCCAGCTACGGCGCAC
Source organism: Mycoplana dimorpha (assembly GCF_003046475.1). Classification (GTDB taxonomy): domain Bacteria; phylum Pseudomonadota; class Alphaproteobacteria; order Rhizobiales; family Rhizobiaceae; genus Mycoplana; species Mycoplana dimorpha. The sequence goes on along the minus strand of NZ_PZZZ01000002.1, from coordinate 55,512 downwards.
CGAGGTTGCAGATGTTCTTCTGAAGGCCGTGTCATGCTGATTTCGGTGATCATTCCGCATTACAATCAGGAAGACCAGCTGCAAGTCTGTCTATCGAGATTGCATGCACAGCGAGACGTGCAGGCGGGTGTCGAAATCATCGTGGTCGACAACGCCTCGCGCCGGATGCCGGAAGCCGTCTGCGCTGAATGGCCCGGGGTGACGCTATTGTCCGAGAAGACGCCAGGGCCCGGTCCTGCCCGAAACCTGGGTGCTGCGACCGCCAAAGGCGATGTGCTGGCCTTCATCGATGCGGATTGCTACCCGCATCGGGACTGGCTGCATCACATAGAAAAGGCATTCGCCAATCCGAACACACAGATCATCGGCGGCGATGTACAGGTCGGGTTTGCCGATCCGACCAGACCAACATTCCTCGAGCTCTACGAGGCGATCTACTCCTACCGCAACAAAGACTATATAAAGAAGGGATTCTCCGGCACGGGCAATCTTGCCATGCGCCCGGACGTCCTGCGTCATGTCGGCCCCTTCGCTGGTATCGGCATTGCCGAAGATCGAGACTGGGGACTGCGCTCGAAGGCCTTGGGCTACCGCATCGAATATGTCGCCCCGATGATCGTCTATCACCCGGCGCGCAAGAAATTCTCCGAACTGAGCCGCAAGTGGGACCGCCTCATCGCTCATGATTTTGAGGGAAAGACGCCGGGGCCGTGGGGAATCGCCAAATGGATCGGCAGGACAATTGCGGTTTCCGGTTCTCCCCTCATCGAGGTTCCGACGGTCCTGACGTCACCCCGCGTGGCCGGCCTGACACAACGCGCCACGGCCTTTGCGTGTCTCTGTGCGGTGCGGACCTACCGCGGCTATGCGATGGCCCGCATCCTGGTGCGCGGGCCGGCAAGCGATCGCCACGACTGGGACCGGTGAATGCACCAACTCGCCCGATGACTTGAGGTGAACAACGTGACGCAGACACCCGCTTCTACGACCGGCGCACCGGCCAGCCCCGACCTGTCGATCATCATGGTCAGCTACAACACCGCCACAATAACCATCGCAGCCCTGCAGTCAGTGTTCGACACCGGTACCGGCGTGAGCTTTGAACTGCTGCTGTGCGACAACAATAGCCCGGATGGATCCGCCGACCAGATCAAGGCCAAGTTCGCCGACCAACTCGGCAAGCGGCTCCATGTGTTTGCCTCGGACGAAAATCTCGGCTTTGCCCGGGCCAACAACCTGATGGCGGAACGGGCGCGGGGGCGGCGCATCTTGCTGCTCAATCCCGATACCATCCTTCTTCCGGGGGCCTTGCAAAGCCTGCTGACCTTCGCCGAGCGCACGCCCGAGGCGCGGATCTGGGGGGGCCGCACCTACGACGGCGAACGGCGGCTCGATCCCTCGTCGATCTGGGCGCGGATGTCGGTCTGGTCGGTCTTTTGCTATGGCTTCGGGCTTCAGAAGCTGTTTCCGCACTCCGCGCTGTTCAATTCGGAAGCCTATGGCGGCTTCGACCGGCAAAGCGAACGCGAGGTCGACATCGTCTCCGGCTGCTATCTGCTCATCGATGCCGACCTTTGGCGCAAGCTCGGAGGGTTTGACCGGCGCTTCTACATGTATGCCGAGGAGGCCGACCTGTGTCTGCGGGCGCGCGCCTTCGGGGCCAGGCCGCGATTCACGCCAACGTCAGAGATCGTGCATTTCGGTGGCGCATCGGAGCAGGTCTATTCCGGCAAGATGGTGAAGCTGTTTGCCGGCAAGATGACGCTTGCCGAAAAGCACTGGCCCGCATGGCAGCTGAGCCTGGCCCGCATTGCCATGCGGATTGCGGTGTGGTTGAGGGCGACCGGCGTTCCGGTTCTCGGCGCGCTCACCGGCCGCGAACGCTGGAAGCGGGCTGGCGACGAATGGCGGATCGTCTGGCAGCGGCGAAAGGACTGGATGGATGGCTATCCGGATCCATCTTGAGCCTCTCTCTCTCTCTCTCTCTCTCTCTCTCTCTCTCTCTCTTTCTCTTTCTCGCGCGCGCGCTCAGCACATTCGTTGCTTTAGCGTGCCCCGCAGGTGCGGCGTGGATGCCTTGCGGGACGCCGCCCGTGATTTTGAGCAGCGCAGAGACCTTTTCCGCCTGATCCAGACGGACAAGCTGGTCTCGGTGGCCCGGGATTCGCGATTGTGATTCGCGTGGAAGCGCACGGCACGGGCGAGAGGAGGCGATTGCAGCGCGCCCCATTGCTCCGCAGGATTGTAAAATTGCGATATTCACAAAAAAATCACTGAACTCGCCTCCTGCGGGAAATAAGCGCCCAGCGCGGCGACCCTTAATAAGAATCCGCTAATGTTTTCAGTGGCTTTTCCGACGCGTCAAGTTGTGCAGTGATGTTCCGGCGGTCAGGAACGAGTGAATCCTTGCCTCAATTTGGGCATCCCGGATTCTTGCAACTATTTCAAAAGTAAAGGCGAAAATCCACGGCTTAATGTGGCAGCAATAAGGCTATCGCATTGATTTTGCTTACCTACCTGACCTGTTGCGCCGCCGGAGAAGTCAAACTAATTATCCCCGCCGTAACGCCGGACAACACAAAAACTACTTCCGGCTTCCAGCGAAGATGAACCACCGTCTCCAAAGGGTTTAGGGTGGGGAGAAAGGCAAAAAAGCAGTGACAAGCACAATTCGCGATGTAACCAAGGCCGGTGCTCTGGCCGAGAAGACGCATGTCGACCTGATCGACAATGCCATCAACGAAAAGGGCCAGACTGCAGCTCTGACGCTCGACAAGCTATTCGACCTTCTGTCGAACGTTTCCGGCAAGATCGATGCCGAAGGCTACAATGAACGCGTCAGCAAGATGCTCGACGACTTCGGCTCGCGGTTCTCCGGCCGCCACGACAGCAAGGCTGATTGGCGGGATCTGTCGGTTTCCGATAAGACCGACGCAACCTCCGTCAAATCCGACCTCCAGTCGTCGACCGAACTCTCTTCGACCAAGCCGGTCGGCGTCTCTGATGTAACCGCGCCGACTGCACCCCTCGGCAGCACCTCGAAGCATGGCATCGACGCAGCTCCGTCCGTTGACGCCCCGGTTGCCGCCGCCGCCGCGGCGCCTGCTGCTGCCACCGCCAACCACTTCCCGGATGCATCCAACACGGGTGTTCCGGCCGGCACGCAGCTGACGGCCTACACGGGTCCGATGACGATCACCAAGGCCGGCACCGTGATCGACGGCAAGATCATCACGGGCCAGCTGCTCGTTACCGCACCGGACGTCGTGATCAAGAACTCCGTCATCAAGTACGATGGCTGGTGGGGTATCCAGGCTGAAAAAGGCCCGAACATCACCGTCATGAACAGCGAGTTCGTCGGTCCGGGCTATTCAGCTTCGAGCAACTCCGCCATCCTGGGCTCCGGTACCTTCATCGGCAACGACATTTCCAAGTCGGAGAACGGTATCACCCTGTCGGGTGGTTCCAGCGTGGTGAAGGGCAACTACATCCACGACCTTGAGGCCGCCGGTTCGCCGCATTATGATGGCATCTCGGTTCAGGGTGGCCAGAATGGCGTGCTGATCGAAGGCAACACGATCGACAGCACTCAGACGTCGGACATCATCATCAAGAGCGATTTCGGCAACATCAACAACGTCACGATCAACAACAATCTGCTGATTGGCGATGCCGGTTATGCGGTCTACAGCTACGGCGGCGTCAACGGCTACAAGACCACCAACATCAAGATCACCAACAACCACGTCGAGAAGGGCCACTACGGCTATTACGCCGTAAAGGATTCCGACACCCACATTTCCGGCAACATCGAATACCCCAACAACCAGGCTCCCAAGCCCACCGACCTGTTCCTGGACGGCTCGACGAATACGGACACCCCGACGACGCCGCCGGTGACCGATCCGACGCCGCCGACGACCGACCCGACCCCGCCGACGACGGATCCGAACCCGCCGACCACGGACAAGGTCTACCTCGGCACCAACGGTAACGACAGGATGCCGCTCGCCGGCCAGTCCACCAGCGGCAACGAGACGATGAAGGGTCTGGGCGGCAACGACGTCCTGTTGGGCAGCGCCGGCGCGGACGTGCTGGACGGCGGCAGCGGGACGGACCGGGCGAGCTATGACAAGTCTCCGGCGGGTGTGCAGATCAACCTGAAGGCGGGCACCGCCTCCGGTGGCCATGCGCAGGGCGACAAGCTCATCGGCATCGAGGACGTGACCGGCTCCAAGTACAACGACGTGCTGATCGGTGATGATGGCAAGAACGTCCTCAAGGGCGGGTACGGCGCGGACAAGCTGGATGGCGGCGCCGGAAACGACACGCTCCACGGTGGCCCGGGCAAGGATCTCCTGACGGGCGGCGCTGGCGCCGACACCTTCGCCTTCAAGTCGGCGGCAGAGGCGGGGTCCGACTCCAGCCGGGACGTCATCACCGACTTCCAGAAGGGACAGGACAAGATCGACCTGTCGGCTATCGACGCGAACGGATCGGCCAAGGGCAACGGTACCTTCCATTTCATTGCCCAGGACAACGCCCTGTTTGATCGCAAGCCCGGCGCACTGGCCTGGCGGACGGAAGACCGCCCGGGTACCGACAAGGATGTCACCATCATCCAGGGCGACATCAACGGGGACGGCCGTCACGACTTCGAACTGGAGCTGCAGGGCATCGTCAAGCTGTCCGCAAGCGACTTCATCCTCTAAGTCCATGCCCTCAGATGGAATGAGCGCCGGCACTGCCGGCGCTCATCGCCAAATGTCAAAGCCTGTTTGCGGCGGCCCCATGGCCGCCGCAAACGTGTATTACTGGTTGCTGGAACGGGCTCCGCCCAGCGGGGGTGGTGAAGCCTTAGACGACCAGCCAGGAAGATGTTTGAAGTGATATCCCGCAACAACGCTCGGGTCCGCCGGCCCAAAGCTTGTAAAAGTGCTTTACAGTATCGTCGCTCTGCATAGTGGAAGCACCGATTTTTGCTGGTTGGGGAGATGGGTCGATGTCCTGCCTTGCTGTCAGCATTCGAGTTGCAGCGCCCGTGGCGGTGCTGTTCGTGACCTTGGGCATGACGGTTCCGCCCGCTCCAGGCACCGGGTCGTCTTCGCAGCAACGACAGGCATTCTTGTATGCGGCCGCCTGTGAAGGCGATGCCGGGGCCAGCACACGCGCGGGCTTTCCGGACGCTTCCAATACGGGCGTTCCGCCCGGCACGCAGCTGACGGACTATACCGGTCCGATGACCATCGAGACGCCTGGCACGGTGATCGAAGGCAAGATCATCACCGGCCAGTTAAACGTTGCCGCGCCGGACGTCGTGATCAAGAACTGTGTCGTCAAGTTCGACGGCTGGTGGGGCATCCAGGCCGAGAACGGCAAGAACATCACCGTAAAGAACTGCAAATTCATCGGGCCCGGTTATGGGGCCGAGAGCAACGCCGCCATTTTGGGCGCCGGCACCTTCATCGGCAATGACATCTCCAAATCGGAGAACGGTATCGTGCTGTCGGGTGGTTCCAGCGTGGTGAAGGGCAACTACATTCACGATCTCGAGGCCGCTGGCGAGCCACATTACGATGGCATTTCGGTGCAGGGTGGGCAGAACGGCGTATTGATCGAAGGCAACACGATCGACAGCCGCCAGACATCGAACATCATCATCAAGAGCGACTTCGGCTCGATCAACGACGTGAGGGTCAACAACAATCTGATGATCGGCGACGCTGGTTACGCCATCTATAGCTACGGCGGGGTCAACGGTTATTCGACCACCGGCATCAAGATCACCAACAACCATATCGAGAAGGGCCACTGGAACTACTACGCCGTCCAGAATTCCGATACTACCTTTTCCGGCAACATCGAGTACCCGAAGAACAAGGCTCCCCGCCCCCGCGAGGTGACGCCGGACAATCCTCTACCGTCGGCCTGCGGCGGCGCTGACACCCAACCTTAGGCGGGATGCCTGTTATCTTCACGGCTCATACCGGAAGGTCACAACGCTTGTTTCATGATCCGACGCGTTGACGGACCGTCGCGACCGCAGCAGCCCTCCCCCCACCGCCTCGTCGTGTATCGCATAGTCGACGTATCCCAGGATAAATTTGGCGCGCCCTCCACTTCGCTCCCAGGCCCGCTGCAGCATCAGCTTCTGCAGGTACCACGCCGCGCCATTGTTGGAACCCCGCGAGCCGCCGGCAAGGTAATACGTATGCATGCCGAATTCATAGCCGATGAAGCCGGCCAGCGGATGCTTGCCGTCGGAGGCGATCGCGGCCAGACGGTATTGCGGTGCCGTAAGATGACCGCCGACATAGGCCGCCACGGTACGCACGCGATCAAACTCGATCCCTTTTCGCTCATACATCATCGAACGCAATCGAGCGACTGCCACCACGTGAAGGAGGCAGGCCAGACCCGTTCGAACCGCAACTCTCAGTCCAGCCTGTTCGCCCCGCTTCGCGTTTCGGCGGGTGTTGCTGCTCGTGCTGGCCCAAAACCCGTCCCAGCTTGGCCATCGGCGAAAATCGATGGCCTGCACGGTCAGTGGACGCACGCTCTCAATGGTCACGCCGGACAGAGCCCGGAGATCCGTTTCACGGCTCTTTTCCAAGGTGAGATGCCAGCCGTAGCGATATTGCCCGGAGCCCAGATGAGCAAGAGCCGCGGCCATGCAGTCCGCCCACAGCGGCTCGCACCCGGGCTTCAATGCCAGCGCGTCGAGAAAGGCCCGCTCGCTCTTGGAAACACCGACAGCACATTGTCCGATCTTCTCGCCGGATCGGTAAAACGCAAAAAGTTCGAGGCGTTGCCGAAACCGGGTTTTCAGCGACCAGCCCCGAAGCCAGGCATGAGCGGACTGAAAGGATGCGCCGCACTCTTGGGCAAAGGCGTCCCACTGGTCCGAATGACGGGCGTCAAGTTTGATGGGCACGACTTCGACGCAATTCGCATCATATCGGCGCGCCGCCGGCAGTGCGGGTGAAAGGGGAAGGTTTTGCGATGAACCTCGGGGGCGCCTGCGCCGCTCCTTGAACACGGCTGCGATGCTCGAGAACATAATCTCCACCCCAAGAAAAGGCCTGCACACCAGCTAGAGAGCAGTAACCGTCGTCGTTTCAACTGCGTTGTGAATGCCCCATTGAAACCGCCCGCACTCGTTTAAGGCAGTATCCCATGGGGCGCCTTGCAGAAGAAGTGCAGCGCGTTTACCAAAAAGGGCTAGGTCCGGGACTGCTCTAGCCTTCTGCCTACGCGCGTGCCGGCCCGAGGCTCACGCTCTACGTGACGCGGCCGCGCCGCTTCACACGTCGCACCCGACTTTGGGAGGAGACTGGCCGATGTACGGGGGCAACGTTTCGAACCCCCGGCCGGAGCTACGCCGGATTGGTTAGGCCAACCGCCAACAGGACAAATTACGATGCGGAGCTGCCAGTGCAAGGATGGCGGCACGTCTTTCCGTACTGGCGCGGGGTCTCATGTGGAAAGTTGCTGTCGTCGGATCGGGCTTCATCGGGTCGACCATCGCTTCAGTTCTCGCATCCAAGGGATGTGACGTCGACGCAATCGATGTCAATGAACGCCTTATCTCAGCGTTCCGGCACGGCGAACGGCCGATCAAGGAGCCCGGACTGGGCGAACTGTCGGAACAACAGATGGCCAGCGGACGCCTGCGCTTCAGTTGCGACTTTTCGCGCGTGGCGGAAGCAAGCGTCGTCCTGATCACCGTCGGCACGCCGCTTGCTGAAGACTTCACGCCGGATGTCAGCCATATCCGCGCCGCGACCGAATCCGTGGCGCCCTACCTGCACGACGGGCAGCTGGTGATGGTCAAGAGCACGGTGCCCCCCGGGGTGACGCGCTCGCTGGTGGCCGATCGGCTGCGGCAGTCGGCCGACGTGCTCGTCGCCTTCAGTCCGGAGCGACTTGCCGAGGGCAACGCGCTGCGCGAGCTGCAGAGCCTGCCGATCGTCGTCGGCGGCATCGACGCGGCCAGCAACGCGGCCGCCGAGTCGTTCTGGAGGCAGACGCTCGGCGTGGACGTTATCGTCGTCAGCTCGCCCGAGGCCGCCGAGATGGTCAAGCTGGCGAACAACCTCTGGATCGACCTGAACATCGCCCTGGCGCACGAATTGGCAAAGCTTTGCGATGCGCTCCCCCATGATCTCGACGTTCTCGAGGTGATTGCCGGCGCCAACAGCCTGAAGAAGGGCCAGCACTACGTCAACATCCTCACCCCGTCCAATGGTGTCGGCGGCTATTGCCTGACCAAGGATCCCTGGTTCGTGCACGCGCTCGGGGCGCGCCACGGCGCCGACCTGCTGACGCCGCAGACCTCGCGCGCGGTCAATGCCGGCATGCCGGCCTACTGCGCCTCGCAGATCGCCCAATGGGCCCGGCGCCAGGACCGTGTCCTGTCCGACCTCCGCCTGGCCGTGCTCGGCCTCGCATTCAAGACCAATTCCGGCGACGTGCGCCTCACGCCGGTCATGCCGCTACTGGATGCACTGCATAGCGAAGGTTTCCGAACGGTCGAGATCCACGATCCGATGGTGCGCAAGGAAGACGCGGACGGCTGGGGCGTGGCGCTCAATCCGTCGATGGACGACACCTTGCGGGATGCCGACGGCGTCATTTTCCTGGTCGGGCACGACGACTTCAAGACGTTGTCGCCCCAGCGCATCGCCAGCCTCGCGGCGCCCGGCGCACTTGTTTACGACGGGCGGCGATACTTCAACCGCGACGAGATCGGCGAACTGCAGACTTTGGGATTGGCCTACAAGGGAGTGGGGCGTTGAACAGCGTCATGGTAACCGGCGCCGCCGGAATGATCGGCAGTCACCTCATCGATCGCCTGCTCGCAGACGGCGTCGTGGTCCATGGCCTCGACGTCGTGCCGCTGGAGCGCGCCAACAACCTGCGAGAGGCGCGCAGTCACGCCAATTTCCACTACATCCAGGGCGACATCCGCGACAAGGCGACGATCGAGCGGTTCTTCCGTCCGGAGGCGAGCACGCTGTATCACCTGGCATCGGTGGTCGGTGTTCGCCACTACATGGAGGACCCGCTCAGCCTGATCGACATCGCGATCATCGGCACGCGCAACTTCATCGCGCTCTGCGAAAAGCACGATGTGCGGATTCTCTTCACCAGCACCAGCGAGGTCTACGGCCGCAATCCCGTGGTCCCATGGAAGGAAACCGACGACCGGGTGCTCGGCGCGACCAGCGTCGATCGCTGGAGTTACGCCACCAGCAAGGCTCTGATCGAGCACATGCTGTTTGGCGTCTACCGCAAGAGCGGCATGCCGATGTCGATCGTCCGCTTCTTCAATGTCTACGGGCCGCGGCAAAACCCGATCTATGTGGTCTCGCAATCGATCTACCGCGCCTTGAGGAACGAGGCACCGGAGATCTACGACGGGGGCAGGCAGACCCGTTGCTTCACCTATGTCGGCGATGTCGTCGATGGCGTGATACGCGCTGCGACGAACGCGAACGCCGTGGGCGAGGTCTTCAACCTCGGCAACCCAGCCGAGGTGACGATTGCCGAGGTCGTCGACATGTGCCTCCGGCACAGCGCAAGCAGCTTGACCGCGACCGCAATCGAGACCGGCAAGAAATATGGCGCTGTCTACGAAGACATCGAACGCCGCGTCCCCGATGTGAGCAAGGCCCGCGAGCGGCTCGGGTGGCAGGCGACCACCGAAGTCGAAACCGGCATCGCCCAAACGGTGGCCTGGGCCCGGGCGAATCCCTGGTATCTTGCTTGACAGGATCGAGGCACCGCTTGTCGCCCGACCCCAGCAGTGGCACGCTTCGGAGAACATCCTGATGGGCGCTACTGTCAACGCGTGTGGGGCACCGCCGAATTGCGTCGAATGGACCAGAATAGGGGAAGTGCACCCGACGCTGTCGCATATTGCGCGATGACTGCCGACCTCCTCAATCAGAGCGCAAGTGGCCGCTGCAGCGGCGTCACAATCCCGGAACAAGGAGCGCGCGCATAATGTCCATGCCCGATTTGCAGAGGCCGCTTCCGAGACTCATCTTCTTCAGGTCACTGCGCACCGGCATGCCGGAATTCCTGAAGACGCACGTAATCGAGCAAAGTCGATGCCTTGGTCAGTTTTTTGAGGTGATTGAACTGCCTCCTGCTGGAGACTACGACGAAATCTGCGACCGGATTCAGCCAGACGTTGTACTATTCGAGTCAGGCGTAGATTCAGGTGAGCGGCAGCTCCGCAATGTTTCTGCTCATCCGCAAATCTCGAAGCTCGGCTTCCTTCATGCCGACGCATTCGATTCGGCGAGAGCGACCTTCATCGCCGATATGGCCGAATGGGGGGTCGAAACCTTTTTTACTCACTCAGTCGCTATGGGTGAATATACTCCAGAGATTGCTGACCGCCTCTACACTTGGCCAAACTTCATCGATCCCGCAATTTTCCGCGACTACGGCCTAGAAAAGAACATACCGATCCTGATCACGGGCAGTCAGATCGGGTTCTATCCATGGCGGAATGCGATCTCGCGCACCGTATCTGCACGGTACCCGACGATGATATGCCCACACAACGGCTGGAAAGTGCAGTCCGGAGCGCCGCAGACCCCTTTCGGCGAAAACTATGCTCGACTGCTCAGTGCCGCAAGGTTCGTGCCGACCTGCGGCTCAGTTACCCGGGATCTCGTTCGAAAGCACCTGGAAATCCCGGCAACCGGCGCATGTCTCGTTGCTGAACGTACTGCAGCACTGGAGAATATCGGCTTTCGCGATATGGAGAACTGCGTTTTCGCCACGCCTGAAGACATCGCCGATAAACTCGACGCCCTCTTTGCTGACGAGGAAAAGCGCAACGACATTGCGAAGGCCGGGCACGACCTGGTGCACGCTCGCCACACCATGGCAGAGAGACGCCAGATCAGAGAGTGGTTCGATCTGAGGGGTCAGCTCAAGGCAGGCGAGACGATCGTCCAGGAGAGCCCTACCGGGGGATTTCGGATAGTATCGGGACTCGCTCGTCAAAGCAGCTACCAGGTGGTTGGCAGGGGCCTGGACCGAATGCTGCTCCGGAAGGGCTGGGAGGCGATTGCTGCTTCCACGCTGGATGCTGCAGAAGAGAGCTTCTTGCGGTGCCTGAACTTCGCGTTCATTCCCGAGGCTCTTGTCGGTCTTGCCTATTGCCAGTTGATGCAAGGGCGCACCGAAGATGCCCGGCAAAGCCTGAAGAAATGGCTGGACCTCACGTTTGCGTATCACAAATGCAAGGATCCGGATCCTGTCGCATGGGCCATGTGGATCAGGATTGCCCTGTGTAGCGGAGATGTTGATTCAGCTACAGAAAGGGCATTGCAGTTCCCCCACCTTGTCCACCAGGAACTCGATCGAATCCGCGCCGTCTTGAAACTGGACGTCACACAGCTATCCAGCGGCGGCACCTGGCGGGCATCGATTGCACCCTTGCCAGCTTCCGACGAGCATGAATGGCTACAACAATTGAACCGGATGCTACGAGCCTGCGGCCAGGATGCGCTCGCCGCGGCGGTCCAGGCAGGCGACGATCTGTCAAAGATGGGACCTGCGGCACGTCCTAGCACCCGCATCGCCGCCATCAAGAGGGCCGCGAGGGCAACTTCCAGCATTGTCGTGGACCGCGCCAAAGCCAGATTGCGAGGATTGAAGAAGCGCCTTACCGAGAACGACTGGACCTTGCATGTGGGCAGGGTCACCTCGGGTGAGCCGGCCTTGCGAGGGGTAATCCTGGAGCCTTCGTTGCTGAACCTGGGCCAGCGATCGTTCAGGCAGAGCCTGAGAAATAGTCCCTGGTCCCCGAAACTCATTCAGGTTCGTGCCAAAGAGGTCACCGGCAAGGAGTCTGGTTTTGCATTTCGCCCCGGTGATCTCGTCTACGTCACGGCAAGAGCGGCCCTGCTGATCGACCCGGACCGCCTCGCAGATTTCGCTGGACTTGTGTTCGTCGATGGTTCGAATTCGAGAGGCGGGCAAAAGCTGACGGAGGCGCTGATGGCCAGCGGCGAGTTTGCCCTTGTCCTGCACGATTGCGTCGGCCGGACCGGTTACGCTACGCTCCGTCGATTAACGCGCCAAGTTGCGTGGCAAGAAGGGATGCTTGGCGACAACGTGAAGCACGTTGCAACCTGCTAGCAGCACCTGAAGGCCGAAGCCGCCTGGGCGATCACGGCCGTCTCCTTTTTGCACAACGAGGTTAGAGTTCGCATGGCTATGAACCGGTCTCAACAGTGTTGCAGATGCGCCGAAAAGTACTGAGCGCCTGCCCCACGACTTGATCCATGTTATAGTATCTGTAAGTGGCAAGACGACCCACAAACCACACGTCAGGCGTGTTCATTGCCAGACATTCGTATTTCTTGAACCGCTCCTGATTCTCTGCATTCGGAACAGGGTAGTATGGATCACCTACGTCCGATGGATATTCATACGAAAGCGTCGTCTTAGGATGACTTTGCCCGGTAAGATGCTTGTACTCCGTAACGCGCGTGTAGTCCTTTGTCTGAGGATAATTTACGACAGCGACCGGCTGGTGCCAAGGAACGTCGCGGGTTACATGCTCAAACTGGAGCGATCTATACGGTAGCCGTCCGAAGCAGAATTCAAAGTACTCGTCGATCGGACCAGTGTAGATTACACGCCTGTGGGGTATCCTGTCCTTAACGTCACGATAGTCGGTCTGCGTCATTACATGAATGTTGCTGCTGCGCAGCATATTTTCAAAGAGCCGGTGGTAGCCATGACGCGGCATGAACTGGTATTCATCCGAAAAATATAGGTCATTGCGATCGGTGCGGACGGGCACCCTGGCCGTCACCGACTTGTCGAGTTTCGAAGGATCCAGCCCCCACTGCTTGCGCGTATATCCCTGGAAAAATTTCTCGTAGAGCTCTCGCCCAACCACCGACACAACCACATCCTCGGACGTGCAGATCGAGTCCACCTTCTCCGCGCGCGCGCTAAACCAGTCAGCCAGTTGTTCCGAGTTGAGGTCAAGGCCATAAAGCTGGTTCACCGTATCGAGATTGATCGGAATCGGAACAAGCATTCCGTCCACTTCGGCAAGAACCCTATGCGAGTAAGGCCGCCATTTGGTGAACGAAGACAGATAGTCGAAAATCTGCTTTGAATTGGTATGGAAGATGTGCGGCCCGTATTGATGAATGAGTATTCCGTCATCGTTATAATAGTCATGCGCGTTGCCACCGACATGAGGTCGACGGTCGACTAGGAGAACTCGTTCGTTTCGCTGGGACGCCAAACGCTCTGCAAGAACGCTTCCGGCAAATCCGGCTCCGACAATCAGCCAATCATACATCTGTTTCCGCGCCTTCGGGGTGAGGAGAAATAGATTTGATGGTCGAACTATTTCGCAACTGACAGCGGACTGCCGGATACCGAATCTTCGCCCGATAGCGGAAGGTGAAACCGGACAGTCCCGCAAACAGAATCTGCGCCCGAAGCGACAGGGGCACCTTGTTGGCGGACATATGGGAGACTTGCGCGGCAATAAAGCGAGCGGCCCTCAGCATGCCCAAGGGGCTGGAGGCCAGATAGGCTACCTCGTTGCGGATACCGTAGCGGTACTTCCAGACGTTCTCCGTGCTCACATCACTAAAGTGCACACCTCTATTGTGAGGCATGTCATGGACGACAAGGCTGTCAAGAATTGCAAATCCTGCATATCTCTCCGCAATGCGCCTCGAAAATTCGACGTCGTCAAACCATATGAAGAATTCACGGACCGGGTAGCCGACCGCGTCGATTACGCGCGCATTTACAAGCATTGAAACGAAAGAACACTGATCGACGCCGACATAGGGATTCTCCGGAACGTAGTATCGGCTCCAGTCACCTGTCGGGTTTGGGATATTCATTTCGCAGACTTCGCCGTTTCTCCATCTGACGTTGGAGCATACAAAACCGGGTTCCGTAAGCTCGGCCGGCGTGGCCGAAGCAGCGGTTAACTTTTCGGTCAAGACCTCAAAAGCGTGCACGAGTTTCTCAAGTGCATCAGGGTCTGGGATGCAGTCGTCGTCCATCAGCCATATAAGATCAGCGCCGCGTTCGTAGGCTTCCTGGACGCCACTGGCAAATCCCCCCGCACCGCCTTCGTTCCTTTCCATGCTGACGACGCGGATTGGGTAAGTCGCTCCCCGTTGCGCCAACTCTCGCAGATATATTGGAGTTTCATCCGTGCTTTTGTTATCGACGAATATGACTTCGCGGATCGGAAAACTCTGCTTGAGCACCGCCTGAACAGTTTTCTTCAAAGAGTGGATACGGTTGTACGTCACGATGACAGCGATTACTGATCGTTCCATGTCAACTCGCTCTCAAATGGCTGGCATGCGGCGCACGGACATTGCCATGGGCGGCCATGCACTCGACTGAATTCATTCGCCCCCCATGAACGCGAAAATATACAAATGCAGTTCCGGCTGGTTCGGAGAGTTGTTGCGAGACAGTTCTGATGAAGTCTCCTTGTGTCGGTCGCGAGCCGCATCGGAGGGCAGCCTCAATCGCCGCTATGAAGGCCTAAGCCTATGTTGTTTCTAACCGAAACCGACCAGAATCCCAGTTGGACAAATGTATGGCTGCTAAACCAATTGATGGATGCTCGGCCTGCGTGACTTGAGCAAGGGATCGCAGCTCCGATATCGCGCTGCTCGTGCTGGCTCTGCGCGGATTACCTGACAGGCCCTGCCGGCGGCATGCAGCAGCCTCAGTCTCCACACCACAGGCGCGGAGAGCTCGGGACAGATTGTGAGGTGCGAAGGCGGCAGTCGCACTGCCTCCGGAGTCCGTGACCCAAACGCAAAGCCCGCCTTGCGGCGGGCTGACGGACATGGATCTGGACGCGTGATATTTAGGCTTGATGGCCCGGGGACGAGCCGGCCGCCTCAACGGCCGCCGTGGACGACGGTGCGAATCTGCGCGCGCGAAATGCCGATATCGGCGAGCGAATGGTCATCGAGCATGTTGAGCTCGCGAATAGCCCGACGACGCGCTCTGATGTCCTGAATTTTCTTGCGGATGCTCATCTCTTCTCTCCATTTGTGCGGTACTCATCATATGGTTTCGCATCTGCACAATTTGAAGGCACACGCCTGCAGGCGAGGCATGCGTTATTGATGGAGCTGGAGTGTTCGCTGCCGGAGCAACACGATGCGGGCGGCCGCGCGGCCGGTTCCGTTAGCGCAGCGACGCTGTCCTGCGGCAGCGTTACACCATCGCTGCCGGCTTGGTTTTGTGCGCAGTCCGGCTGACCCGTCCCTTTGATTGCTATTCCTTCACCGCGCCAGTCATTGACGAGACGTAGTAGTCGACGAAGAAGGAGTAGAGGATCACCACGGGCAGCGAGCCGAACAGCGCGCCCGCCATCAGCGACCCCCATTCGAACACGTCGCCCCTGACGAGTTCGGTCAGCACGCCCACCGGCACGGTCTTGTTTTCCGAGGACTGTATGAAGGTGAGCGCGTAGATGAACTCGTTCCAGGACAGCGTGAAGGCGAAGATGCCGGCCGAGATGAGGCCGGGAACGGCAAGCGGCAAGATGATCCGGACAAGGATCTGCCAGCGCGTCGCACCATCGACCAGCGCGCTTTCCTCGAGCTCGAAGGGGATCGAGCGGAAATAGCCCATCAGCAGCCAGGTGCAGAACGGGATCAGGAAGGTCGGGTAGGTGAAGATCAGCGCCAGCCGGCTATCGTAGATGCCGAGCTTGAAGACGATGAAGGCGAGCGGAATGAACAGGATCGACGGCGGCACCAGATAGGCGAGAAAGATCATCAGTCCGACCGGCCGGGCGCCGGTGAAGCGGACGCGTTCGATCGCATAGGCACCGAAGACGGAGGCGGCGAGCGACAGGAAGGTCGAGCAGACCGCGACCAGCATCGTGTTCCACAGCCAGCCCGGGTAGGAGGTCTCGAACAGCAGGTACTTGATGTGATCGAGCGTCGGCTCGACCACCCAGAAGGGGCTGTAGTTGTTGTAGTCCGTCAGTTGCGCGTTCGGCTTCACCGCCGTGATCGCCATCCAGTAGAATGGAAACAGCAGCACGAAGACGAACACGGCCATCGGCAGGTAGAGCGTCACGATTCGCCGTGGCAGGCGGTTCAGGTAGCTCATGCCCTCGGCATTATCGGTGAGAGCGTCGGATTTGGCGTTTGCGGTCGAGGTCATCGTCGTCTCCGAAAGTCAATCCTGGCCGCCCTGCTGCCATTTGCGGCGCTGCAAACCGAAGAAGCTAAACATGATGGCGCCGAGCAGGAAGGGGATCATCGCAACCGCGATCGCAGCCCCCTCGCCGAGCTGGCCGCCCGGAATGCCGCGCTGGAAGGAGAGCGTCGCCATCAGGTGTGTGGCGTTCACCGGCCCGCCCTTGGTGAGCACGTAGATGAGCTGAAAATCGGTAAAGGTGAACAGCACCGAGAAGGTCATGACCACAGCGATAATCGGCGTCAGCATCGGCAATGTCACATAACGAAAGCGCTGCCAGCTCGTCGCTCCGTCAAGCGAGGCAGCCTCCTGCAGCGAGGCGGGAATGGTCTGCAGGCCGGCGAGCAGCGAGATTGCCACGAAGGGAATACCGCGCCAGACATTGGCGGCGATCACCGAGATGCGCGCGTTGGTCGGGTCGCCGAGGAAGTTGATTGGCCCGTCGATCAGCCCGAGTTTCATCAGCGACCAGGAGAGGATCGAGAACTGGCTGTCGTAGATCCACCAGAAAGCCAGCGCCGAAAGCACCGTCGGCACCACCCAGGGAAGCAGCACGATCGCCCGGAAGAACGACTTGCACGGCAGGTTCTCGTTCAAGAGCAGCGCCAGCCAGAGCCCGAGCGCGAACTTCAGCACCGAGGCGACCGAGGTGTAGAGCAGCGTGTTGAACACCGACAGCCAGAACACGTGGTCGCGGGCGAGAAACGCGTAGTTCTCGAACCCGATGAAGATGCCGTCGCGGCCGATCCGGGTGTCGGTAAAGCCGAGCCAGATGCCGAGGCCGAGCGGGTAGGTCAGGAAGCAGACGAGGAAGACCGCCGCCGGCAGCATGAAGAGGAAGCCGAGCACGTTGTTGTTCTGCAGCCAGGACGTGCTCGTAGCGGTCATCTGGGTGGTGGGCACGGTCGTCATCGAACTTCTCCCGGGGCATCTTCCTTGGATGGCAGCGCCTGTGCGCGTGCCGGACGGCCTGCTACTGCTGCAAGAACTCTCGTTTTCGCAGCAGGGGTGGAAGGCGCGGTGGCATGACCGCGCCTTCCCGGTTGTCGGCCTGTGGGCCGCCCTTCTGGGTCAGACGCGGTAGTAGCGGTTGGCGCGGCGCTCGGCCTCGGCCATCGCATCTTCCGGCGACATCTGACCGGTCACGGCCGCGGCGAACATGTCGACGAGCACGTAATCCGCCATCACGCCGGCCGAGGCATAGCCGAGCGGGCCGGCATAGCCGTTCGGGCGCAGCATTTCGGACGCCTTGGCGTAAGGCGCGTGGATCGGATCGGCGGTCCAGACCGGGTTGTCGGCGAACGCCTTCAGCGGCTGGCAGCAATAGCCGCTGGAGCCGGAGATCCAGGCGTTCATCTGGTCGGCTTCCATCATGAACTTGATGTAGGCCTTGGCGGCTTCCGGATATTTCGTGTGATTGAACAGAAGCAGCGAGCTCGTCTGGCAGAGTTCGACGCTCTGTCCAACCGGGCCGATCGGGAAGTTGGTGGTACGGATGTCGGCTGCGATCTCCGCCAGTGCCGGGTCCTTCTTCGCGGCGTAATAGACAGAGACGCCGTTTGCGATCAGCGACACCTGGCCGGCCAGGAAGGCGCGGTTGTTGTTGATGTCCTGCCAGCTTTCCGTTCCGGGGATGAAGGTTTCGTAAAGCGCCTTGGCGTAGTTGATCGCCTTCAGCGTTTCCGGGCTGTTGATGGTGACGACGCCGCTTTCGTCGACCATCTTGCCGCCGTGGCTCCACAGGAGCCAGTGGGCATAGTTGTTGCCGTCACCGACGGCCTTGCCGTGCGGGAAGCCCGCGGGCGTGCCCTTGGCCTTCATCGCCTTGCAGAGTTCCAGGAAGCCGTCGGTGTCCTTCGGGAACTCGCTGAAGCCGGCCGCCTTCATGTGGCTGTCGCGGTAGACGACGGCGTTGCCGATCGCCGTCAGCGGCATGGCGATGAACTTGTCGCCGCGTGCGGCATAGCCCCTCATGCCGTCATACCAGCCGCCGTACTTGCCGCCGAGATAGTTGGCGAGCTCCGTCAGGTCGACGAGCTTGTCGGGATACTGGTGGGCATCGTCGAACCAGCACATCACCAGGTCCGGGCCGGAGCCGACATTGGCGGCAACGGCGGCCTTGGGGCGAATATCCTCCCAGCTCTCCTTGTCGACGCGCACCTGCACGCCGGTTGCTTCCGTGAACTTCGCCGTGTTGGCGAGCCAGGCGTCCTCATCGCCCTTCACGAAGGGGGTCCAGCGCAGAAGCCGGAGGCTCGCGCCCGGTTCCGGCGTGTAGGTCGGTTCGGCGGCTTGCGCAAAACCCGGACGGATGCCGAGGCCGGCAACGCCTGCCGCAGCGGCGGAAGCTGCAAGAAAATCACGTCTCTTGATTGTCATAATGCTCCTCCTTGAAATACGGGAATGTGCGTTCCGCGCAACCGCCGTCCCGTGTGGCGGATGCTGCGGCATCGGCTCCCGGCATCGCCGGAAACGGCCCGCCCGATCGAACCGCTGCGACGGGCTCCTCTTCCCGCGCATTGGACGTCTCGGGTGGTATTCAGTCGAACAGCCTTCGGCCTGTCTCGACGTCGAAGAGATGCACGTGACCGGCGTCGATGCTGAGACGCACCACCTCGCCCGGTCGGACGTTGACGCGCTCGCGGAAGATGCAGGTGACGTCGGTTCCGCCGAGGCGAACAATCATCTGGGTCTCGTAGCCGGTCGGCTCGATGATCACGACCTCGGCCGGCAGTCCGTCGTCGGCGAGCGTCATGTATTCGGGACGAAGGCCGTAAACGAGATCGCGGCCGCGGGCAGCCGCCGGCGGGCTTGCGACCGGCAGCGCGGTGCCGTCATTGGCCAGGAAGCGGCCCGGAGCGTCCGGATCCAGCCGGCCGTGGATCATGTTCATCGCCGGCGAGCCGATGAAGCCCGCGACAAAGAGGTTGGCGGGGCGGTCGTAGAGTTCCAGGGGCGCGCCGATCTGCTCGACAATGCCGTCGTGCATGACAACGATCTTGTCAGCCATCGTCATCGCCTCGATCTGGTCGTGAGTGACGTAGACGGTGGTCGTCTTCAGCCGCTGGTGCAGTTCCTTGATCTCGGAGCGCATGGCGACGCGCAGCTTGGCATCGAGGTTCGAGAGCGGCTCGTCGAACAGGAAGACCTGCGGATCGCGCACGATCGCCCGGCCCATCGCGACGCGCTGGCGCTGGCCGCCGGAAAGCTGACGCGGATAGCGGTCGAGCAGCTTGGAAAGGCCGAGGATGCCGGCCGCCGCGTTGACGCGCTTGTCGATCTCGGCCTTGGCCGCTCCGCCCAGCATCAGCGAGAACGCCATGTTGTCGGCAACGGTCATGTGCGGATAGAGCGCGTAGTTCTGGAACACCATGGCGATATCGCGCTCTTTCGGCGGCAGCGCGTTGACGACGCGCCCGCCGATGCGGATCTCGCCTGCGGTGATGTTTTCCAAACCAGCCAGCATCCGCAACAGAGTCGACTTCCCGCAGCCGGACGGTCCGACGAGGATGACGAACTCGCCATCCTCGATCCCGATGTCGACGCCCTTGATCACCGGAAAGGCCCCGAACGACTTTCTCACATCGACAAAGTCGACACCTGCCATATGCGTTCCTCCCAGAACCTTTTCATTCGCATCGACCCGGCAACTGCGGCGGGCCTCCCTGGCCTTCTGCCGCAATCCAGATCATTCAAAACCGGCCGCTAGCCGCGGCCGACCAGCGGCATCTTGGTCGCCATCACCGTCATGGTGAGCACGTTTGCATCGAGCGGCAGGCTTGCCATGTAGATGACGGCGTTGGCGACGTGCTCGACTGCGATCGTCGGCTCGGCGGCGATCTCGCCGTTGGCCTGCAGCACGCCGGAGCTCATCTTCGAGGTCATCTCTGTCGCCGCGTTGCCGATGTCGATCTGGCCGCAGGCGATGTCGAACGGCCGCCCGTCGAGTGCCGTCGATTTCGTCAGCCCGGTGATCGCGTGCTTGGTGGCTGTATAGGGGGCGGAGTGCGGGCGGGGCGTGGTCGCCGAGATCGAGCCATTGTTGATGATGCGTCCGCCGCGCGGCTCTTGCGCCTTCATCAGCCGCAGCGCCTGCTGCGTGCACAGGAAGGCGCCGGTGAGATTGGCCGCTACCACCGTGTTCCACTGCTCGAAGGTCAGGTCCTCCATCGGGATCGCCGGCGTATTGCTGCCGGCATTGTTGACGAGCAGATCGAGGCGGCCGAACTGCGTGCGGATCGTCTCGAACAGGCTCGACACCTGCAGCGGGTCGCCGATGTCGCAGGGCACCGCCTTAACGGTGGCGCCTGTATTGCCGGCGATGGCGGCGGCAGAGGCGTCCAGCACCTCCATCCGCCGGCCGGTGATAACGACGGCGTAGCCTTCGGCCGCGAGCGCTTCGGCGATCGCCCGCCCGACCCCGGTGCCGCCACCGGTGACAAGCGCAATCCTGCCCTTGCCTGTCTGCCCTGCGCGCGCCATCAGATGCTTCCTCCCAGTTCGTCGTCGATGTGAATGCGGATGATCTCGTCGAAGCTTTTCTCCGCCGAAAAGCCGAGCGCAAGGGCCCGCCTCGCGTCGAAATCAGTCGCCCAACCGGAGACGATCCGCCGGATCGCCGGATCCGGTTCGCGGCGGATCAGCTTCACGGCCTTGTCGCCGGCAACGCGCCGCAGCGCCTCGATCTCCTCGCCGACGAGGGCGGAAAGCCCGGGCATAGTGAGGTTGCGACGCGGCCCGATCGCCGCCGTGTCTATGCGCGCGGCGTGCAGGAAGAAGCCGACCGCAGAGCGTGGACTTGCAAACCAGTGCCGCACGCTCTCGTCGACCGGCAGCACCGCTTCCTTCCCCGAAAGCGGCTCGCGCAGGATGTTGGAGAAGAAGCCAGACGCCGCCTTGTTGGGCGTGCCCGGGCGGATGCAGATCGTCGGCAGGCGGATGCCGACACCGTCGAAGAACCTCCTGCGGGTGTAGTCCGCCAGCAGCAGCTCGCAGATCGCCTTCTGCGTGCCGTAGCTCGTCAGCGGCGTCGTGAAGAACTCGTCGCCGATTTTTTCGGGGAACGGCTCGCCGAACACGGCGATCGACGAGGCGAAGAGCACCCGCGGCCGATAGGGCTCGCGCTCCCCCTCCTGGCGGATCGCCTCGAACAGTGCCCGCGTCCCGTCGAGATTGACGCGGTAGCCCTTGTCGAAATCGGTTTCGGCCTCGCCGGACACGACCGCGGCAAGGTGGAAGATGATATCCGGACGCCTGGCAACAAGCGGCGCGGCCGAGCCCGGCTGGGAGAGATCGATTTCCAGTGCCTCTGCCATCGGAAATGCGGGCGGCACGGACGGCGCGACGACGTCGACCAGCGTCAGCCGCTCGATCTCGGCACCGATCGCCGTGCCGTCGGCGGCCAGCGACTGGACCAGCTTGCGGCCGATCATTCCGGCAGCGCCTATCACCATCACATGCATGCGCGGCCAACCTCCCCGTTGTGCCGTCCGGTCCGACCGGATCAGCGTGCCGTATCTCCCCGTGTATGCTCGTGCGCCGGCGCGGCTTCGCCCAAAAGCTCCCGCGTCGTCTCGTAGATGCGCATCAGGTGATGCCGGAAGGCATCGACCACCGCCGTCCGGTCGTGTCGCCGCAGGGCCGCGACGATCCCGGCATGGTCCTCGTAGCTCGCCTCGATCGCGCCGGGGCGCGACATGGCGATGCGACGGTGATTCATCATGTAGGTGTAGAGATCGGTGACGAAATCGGCGAGCAGGGTATTGCCGCAGGCCCGGTAGATCGCCAGGTGGAATTCGCGGTCGCAGATCAAAAAGCGCATCGGATCGCTGCCGCAGAGCTTTTGCGCCTCGAGAAGGCTGTCGAGCTTCTCCAGCGTCGCAACATCGATCCGCTCGGCCGCGTCGCCGACGACCTTCAACTCGATGTGCAGCCGCGCGGCGTGGACGCTGTCGAGATCGTAGCTGTCGATGGCATTCGGGGTTGCGATCGTCACGGTGACATCGCTGAGATCGACATTGGCGACGCGCGTCCGGCTGCCCTGCGAAACCTCGACGATGCCGCGTGCGGCAAGCGTCTGGATCGCGCCGCGCACGGTCTCGCGGCTGACATGGAGAACCTGGGCGAGTTCGCGTTCGCCGGGAAGCTCGTCGCCGGGGCGGAGCATGTTGGTGGCGATCAGCACCATGAGCTTTTCCGCGATCACGTCGCGCGCGGTGCGGCGGTCGAGCCTGTGCCCGACTTCCGGCATCTGCGTGAGGATCGGTCGCCCGTTCATTCTGCCCTTTCGCCGTTAACTGACTACTGGTTGGTCCACCAGATCAGTTGCATAGAACGGGCAAAAGTATGACTAGTCAACGGCAGATCGTAGCGGCAGTGCAGCAAAGGCATTGTGCAGCGCATCGGCCGACACGCGTGCAATCCGGATTTCCGAGGCGGTTACCTTTCCCGCAACAGGTCACGCTGCGCGCCGGTCAGCGGCCGGATGCGCTCGCCGCGCAACAGCAGAAACAGCTTCGCGGTCTCCTCCAGCTCCTCGCTGGCGTACTGGGCGTCCCTCAGGGTCGCGCCGGCCACAACGGGCCCGTGGTTGGCGAGCAGCACCGCGTGGCTTTCCCGGGCCTTCGCCGCCACGGCTTCGGCCAGCGCGGCATCGCCTGGCGGAAAGTAGGGAACGAGCGGCAGGCGCCCGACGCGCATGACGTAATAGGCCGTGAGCGGCGGGAGCAGGTCGGTCTCATCGAGGCCGTCCAGAATGCTGACGGCCACCGCATGGGTCGAATGCAGGTGGACCACGGCGCCGGCCTCCGGCCGCTGGCAATACATGCACTGGTGGAGAAAGGCTTCCTTGGTGGGCTTGTCGCCGCCAATGTGCACGCCGTCGGCGGAAAATTTCGACAAGCGACCGGGGTCCAGCCGGCCGAGCGAGGTATTGGTCGGAGTCATCAGCGTCTCGCCGCTGGAGAGCCGGACGCTGATATTGCCGGTCGAGCCGAAGGTGAAGAGCCGGTCGAACAGCGACCGGCCAACCTCCACGATCTCGTCGCGCA
Source organism: Mycoplana dimorpha (assembly GCF_003046475.1). GTDB lineage: Bacteria > Pseudomonadota > Alphaproteobacteria > Rhizobiales > Rhizobiaceae > Mycoplana > Mycoplana dimorpha. Next base: position 32,212 of record NZ_PZZZ01000002.1, on the reverse strand, counting down.
TGCGGGTCTCTTCCGAAAGGATCGCCGTCATGACAGCATCTCCCAGGCCTTCGAGAAAAACCCAGTGCCGCCGAAATTGCCCGACTTAAGCGCCAGCGCAAGCGGGCGCTCGCTGCCGAGGCTGAGCGTCCAGGGCACGCCGGGATCGATCTCGGGACCGATCAGAAGCGCCGGTACGCCGAGTGCCCCGACAACCGCACCGGAGGTCTCCCCACCCGCCACGAGAAAGCGGGAGAAGCCGCGGTCCAGAAGCCCTGCAGCGGCATCGGCCAGGAAGTGTTCGACGATCTCGCCGGCGCGATCCCGCCCCAGCCGCTGCTGCGCATCCCGCACTGCCTGCGGCTCGGCGCTGGAATAGATCAGCGGCACTCCCTCCGTAGCCACTGCCCATTCAACCACCTGGCCCGGCGACAGCCGTGTCTCGGCGATCGCGACAGGATCGACCCTGAAGGCCGGCGTTCCGGCTGCCAGCGCCGTCGCGATCTGGTCTCGGGTCGCCCTGGAGCAGGACCCCGCCAGTGTAACCGCCCGGCCGGGCGGCGCGGCGAACCGGCTCGTTATCCGGCTAACGCCGAGCAGACCGGCCCGTCGGAAATTTTCCGGAAGCCCGATTGCGATCCCCGAGCCGCCGGTGACGAGCCGCAGTCCGGCCGCGGCCTCCCCGATCACCCGCAGGTCGTCGTCGGAGATCGCATCGACGACAAGCAGCTTCGTTCCTTGGCCGCGGGCTCGTTCGAAGGCATCCCGAACAGCGGCAGGACCACCTGCAACCGTCTTGCGGTCGACAAGGCCGACGGGCAGGCGCGTCTGCGCGTGCATCAGCCGGACAAGGCTGGAATCGGTCATCGGCGTCAGCGGGTGGTCCTTCATCGGACTTTCCGACAGCAGCTGGTCGCCGACGAAGAGGTGCCCCTGATAGACGGTTCGACCGTTTGCCGGGAAGGCAGGGCAGACGATCGTGATATCCGTCTTAAGCGCCTCCAGCAGGGCCTCGGCGACAGGCCCGATATTGCCCTCGGGCGTGGAATCGAAGGTGGAGCAATATTTGAACATGACCTGCCGGGCCCCCGACCCGGTCAGGCAGGCGAGTGCGCGAAGCGAAAGCGTGACTGCCTCCGCCGCCGGACTGGTGCGCGACTTCAAGGCCACCACAACGGCGTCGGCGCCCTGGTATTCGAAATCGTCCGGCGGCACGCCGACCGCAAGCACCGTTCGCATTCCTTCGCGCGACAGCATCAGGGCGAGATCGGTCGCGCCTGTAAGGTCGTCGGCTATGGCGCCCAGAAGCATGTTTTCCTCCCCTGGCTCAGACTCACGCGGTTGCCCCCGCGACGATTTCGAAGCCCGTGTCGATCACCTGCGGTTCGGCCGATCGTTCGCCGGATTCGAGCAGCTTCTCGACGGCGACCCTGCCGATCAGGAACCGGTTGGACCGGATCGTCGCAAGCGGCTTCGGCAGAACCTGGCCGATCTCGAGGCCGTTGAAGCCGAAGAGCGCCAGCCTCCCCGGCACCGCGATACCGGCCGCCAGACAGTGCATGAAGCCGCCGACCGCCATGTCATCGTTGGAAAAGGCGACGGCGTCGACGCTGGCGTCCCCCTCGACGAGGCGCGCCAGCGTATCGCGGCCGGCAAGCGTCGAGCTCGGCCCATCGAAACGCTGTTCGGCGACCAGCGACAGGCCGGCCTCCTGCAATCCCTGGCAAAGGCCCTCGTAGCGCAAGGCGGCGCGGCGGTCGGCTGTCCAGTCGTGCCCGACATAGCCTATGCGACGATAACCCCGGCTCACCAGGTGCCGCGCGGTCGCCACGCCCGCGCTGCGATGGGATAGCCCGACCGCGACGTCGATAGGCCTGGCGTCGATGTCCATCAGTTCGGCGACGCGGACCCTCGCATTCGCCAGCATGCGCCGGCTCGCCTGGGTATGTTCGAAGCCGGTCGTGATGATCGCGGCCGGCTGCCAGGCCAGCAGGGAGGCCAGCAGCCGCTGCTCCTGGTCGAGGTCATAGTCCGTGACGCCGATCATCGGCTGGTACAGCGTGTCGGCCAGCCCGGCATGGATGCCACGCAGGACCTCGGGAAACACGATATTTGACAGCGACGGCAAAAGGACGCCGATGATCAGCGACGAGGACGACGCCAGCGCGCCCGCGGCCCGGTTCGGGAGGTAGCCGAGCTGCTCTATTGCCGCCAGGACGCGCCTGCGGGTCTCTTCCGCGATCGGTCCCTTGTTGCGGATAACCCGCGAGACGGTGTTCTCGCTCACCGCGGCCAATCGCGCCACATGCGCCAGCGTCGCCGTCTGCATCCACCCGTCTCCCTGGACGTCGTTCCGATCTCAGCGCTAACATATACCGCTTGATCTTGGCTAGGGGATGTGTTCTGAAATTGATGTTAGCGCTGAGATACTCGCCTCAACATCTTTCCGGAGTGCTGTCGATGATACTGGATCGCGAGAACGCGGCAACTGAGCCCGACCAAGAAGCCGCCAGCGTCGCCGTGATCGGCCTCGGCTCGATGGGGCTCGGGATGGCGCGATCGCTGCTGCGCGGCGGGTTTCAGGTGCGCGGATTCGACGTCGACCCCGATGCGCTTTCCGCGCTGGCGGAGGCCGGAGGAACCGCTTGCCGAAATCCGGCCGATGCGGTCGAGCCCGCCCGCATCGTCGTGGTCGTCGTCGTCAACGCCGCCCAGACGGAGTCCGTCCTTTTTGGCCCTGATGGCATCATCGCCTCCCTGACGCCGGGATCTGTTATCATATCCTGCGCGACCATGGCGCCGACGGAGGCACGGGAATTCGGCCGCCGTGCCGAGAAAAGCGGGCTTCTCTATCTCGACGGGCCGATCAGCGGCGGCTGGGTCAAGGCCGACCGCGGCGAGCTGACCTTCATGGCCTCCGGATCGGAAGATGCCTTCGCAGCCGCCCGGCCGGCGCTGCAGGCAATGGCGGGCACCGTCTACGAGCTCGGCGCGGAACCCGGCGTCGGCTCATCCTTCAAGATCGTCAACCAGCTTCTGGCCGGCGTTCACATCGCTGCTGCCTGCGAGGCGATCACCTTCGCCAAGAGCCTGGACCTCGACATCTCGCGCGTGTTCGATGTCATCACCAAGTCGGCCGGCAACAGCTGGATGTTCGAAAACCGCATTTCGCATGTGCTGGCCGGCGACTACACGCCGCACAGTGCCGTCTCGATCTTCACCAAGGACCTCGGCATCGTCTCCGATATCGGGCGTCGTCAGAAGTTCCCGCTGCCGATCGCAAGCGCCGCCTTGCAGCTGTTCGTCATGACCGAGGCCGCCGGCATGGGCCGCGACGACGACAGCTCCGTCGCCCGCCTGCTGGCAAACATTGCCGGCATCGACCTGCCCGGCGGCAGGCAGGAAAGCTGACATGCCGCGCTTTGCCGCCAACCTCACCATGATGTTCAACGAATACGCCTTCCTGGACAGATTCCAGGCCGCGGCGGATGCCGGTTTCGAGGCGGTCGAGTACCTGTTTCCCTACGATCACCCGGCCGAGGTTGTCGCGGCGCGGCTGCAGGCGGCCGGTCTGAAGCAGGCGCTTTTCAACATGCCTCCGGGCGACTGGTCGAAGGGAGACCGCGGCCTCGCCGCCCTGCCCCACCGTTCGAAGGAGTTCCGCACCGCAGTCGACCTTGGCATCCGGTACGCCGGGGTGATCGGCACGCCGCTGCTGCACATGATGGCGGGCATCGCCGACGCATCCGATGCGTCGGCCGTCCGCAGCTACCGCGATGCCCTCCGCTTCGCAGCTGACCGGACCGGCGAAGCCGGAGTCGGGCTGGTGATCGAGCCGATCAACCGGCGCGACATGCCCGGCTATTTCCTCAACGATTTCGACCGGGCCCTCGCTTTCCTCGCAGAGATCGACCAGCCGCACGTCAGGCTGCAGTTCGACATCTACCACCGCCAGATCCTGCACGGCGACGTGATCATGGCGTTGCGATCGATGATGGCGCATATCGGCCATATCCAGATCGCCGCCGTCCCCGGGCGAAACGAGCCGGGCACCGGCGAACTCGACGATGCCCAGATCTGCGCCGAGATCGACGCCCTCGGCTACACCGGCTTTGTGGGGTGCGAGTACCGGCCCCAAGGCGGCACCGTGGACGGCCTCGGGTGGAGGGCAGCTTGCCAGGGCGTACCCAGCCTGTCCGCATCGGGCACTGGAACGGGGAGCGACAAGGCCGGCACGCGGTGACCGGCAACTTCGCGCGATCAATCCGGAGGTAAGTCAGGACGTAATCCGGCTGCCGGAAGCCGGATCACGTCAGCTCCTACCCTCGGCGGTGAGCGCGGCACTGGTGGCCGCTGCACGGTTTCGTCGGCCGCGCGACGCAGTCAGCAACGGCCGCTCGACAAGCACATACGCGGCCACGCCGGCAAGGATGCCGAGGACGCAGGCCAGTGCGAAGGCGGCAGGCGCTGCGAGCTCGAACCGCGCCGCGAACTTGGCGACCACGGAGACCGCGAAGGTGTGCCAGAGGTAGATCGAATAGGACGCGTCGCCGAGAAAGGCCAGAGGCGGCAGAAGACGCAGCCGTGCCTTGGCTTCCAGGCTCAGGACGCCAAGCACGAGGGCGATGGCCAGCGGCCCACAGTTCCACTCGTCAAACGGCAGCCGGAAGAACTCGATCGCCGCGAAACCGGCGATCGCGAGGATCACGAGCGCCGCGCCGATTGGCGGCGGCGGAACGCGTCCTTCCGTCCAGAACCGCCCCAACGCCATCCCGGCGACGAATTCCAGGATGATCGGCCGTGTGTAGGTCCGAAGCAGCGGATCGTCCGGCTGCAGCGCCATGCCTGCCGCCACCAGGCTCGCAAACGTCAAGGCAAGCGCCGGCAAACGCTTCCGTTTCGGCAGCAGCAGGGCCAAAGCAAAAATGGCGTAGAAAAACATCTCGTAGTTCAGCGTCCAGCCCTGCACCAGCACCGGCCAGACCTCGCCGCTGCTCGGCGAGGCGACGGGAATGAACAGCAGAGAGCCGAGCAAATGGCCGATCGAAAGCGAGAGATTCGGGAAGAGGCCCGCAAAGGCGCCGAACACCATCACGGCCGTCGCGAGCCAATAGGTCGGAACGATGCGCACGATGCGATCGGTGAGGAAGCGGCCCGGAGTCACCGGCCGGCGCTCGCTGACCAGCCACATGACGAAGCCGCTGATGACGAAGAACACGTCGACCCCGGCCGCGCCGATGCCAAAGTGCCCACCCGTCCGCTCGGCGGCATGGAACAGCACGACGGCAATCGCCGCCGCCGCGCGCAGATACTGAATGCCGTAGAGCGTCCTCATCGCCAGGTCCGGGCGAGCGTGGCGGCCGCAAGCCTCGGCGCGGGCCATCGCACCGAAACCGGCCCACTCCGTCGAGCGGGAAGCGTCAGCTTGCCGGCGGCGAAGTAAAGGAGAAAGGAGCCGACGTGATAGGGGTTCATGATGTCGATCTCGACGAAGGCGCGCATCGCCAGCAGCAGGCCCGCGCCAAGCAGCACGGCTGCCTCGCGATCGCCGTCGGCCGAGAGGAAGCGGCGGAGGTGCCCGGCCACCGTGACGACGACGACCATGCACAGCAGCGCCAGCCCGATCCCTCCGGTTTCGACCACGGCCTCTATGAAGGTGTTGTGGAAATGGAACCCGGAGCGGGTGCCGATATAGAATTCCTCCCATAGGCGCTCGGCTTCGGAGAAGCCCTGGACCCAATAGGCCTGGTATCCGACCCCCACCCATGGGGTAGCGGCGGCGGCCTCGATGCCTTGCTGCCAGAGATAGGTGCGGCCGGTCAGCGTCGCGTCCTTGCCGAAGGCGCCGAGCACCATTTCGTAGCCGCCTGCGGATATGAAGGCGGCCCCGCCAACGACGAGAGCCACCGAGCCGGCGACGAACAGCGCCTTCCGGTGCTGCGGCGAAAGCCGCGTCAGCATAGCAAGCCCGAACGCGCAGCCGGCGATCGCAGCCGTCGTGAGGACGGAGGTCGCCGACTGCGACTGAACGAGCGCATAGGCCGAGAGCAGGCCGACGGCGGCGCCGACCGCCAGCCACAGGCGACGCTCGCCGAGAAAGAGGATGGCGGCCACCGCGAAATAGACGCCGAGCGAGGCGTAGAAGCCGAGCTGGTTTTTCGAGGAAAAGGCGCCGACGAAGCTGACGGTGCCGTCGAGCGGATCGGCGTGGTAGACGCCGAAGGCGAAGGAATAGGCAAGGACGAGGCCGGCGCCGATGAGCACGCCGCGCGCCAGCGTGCGGCTGTCGATGGTGCGCATCGCAATCAGCGCACAGACCACATGCGAGAGGTACTGGATTCCGGTGCGTAGCGTCTGCGAGGGCGCCGCCGACCAGAACATCGTCAGGCAGGCGAAGATCGCAAAGGCGAAGATCCACAGATAGCGCGTGTAGTTGCCGAGCACGCGGCGATAGTCGACCAGCACGAGCGGCAGCCACAGCCCGTAATAGGCAAGGATCGACACCTGGCCGAACCGCGACGAGTAGGCGAAGACGAACAGCGAGGCAGCCACGGCGGCAACGCCGTACATGCCGTTCGCTCCGGGCGTCACCAGACTTGGCTTGGCGATCCTCATTGCATCCTCATCGCATGGCGACGTTGTACTGCACCTTGATCACGTCGCCTGGCAGAACCTGCGTCGTCTCCGTCGCCGGGATTTCGGTGGCGCGGCCGTCCTTCTCGCGGACGATCACAAACGCAATCTCCGCCTCGGTGGCGTTCTCCTTCATGGCGGCGGCCTCGGCCGACTGCGCCAGCGCTTCCGACATCAGCCGCTGGTTGGTCGCAAGCTTCAAGGTCACGGCCTCGAGCTCGCGCTCGGTGTTCTGCATCTCCTGGGCCAGTGCCGCGTCCCAGTCGTTCTTCAGGTTGGTCTCGTCCTGGGTGGCCTTGCTAAAGTCCTGCTTGGCCTTGAGTGCGGCGGTGTCGATGTCGAGCAGCGAGGCCTGCACGTCGGCGACCCGCTGCTCGAGGGAGAGCTTGCGGGAGCTCACGGTCAGGCCTTTCTCCGCGAGACTGTCGACCTTCTGCAGGTCCTCCTCCACCAGCGACAGTTGGCGGGCCTGCGTTTCGGCCTTTTTGTTCAGGGAGGCGATCTCGGTCTGCAGCAGTGTCTTGAGGTCTGCCAGGGCAGCCAGTTGCACCTTCTGCCGCCGGTCGCGCGAGACCATCAGCGCCGTTTCGCTTTCAATCAGAGCCGCCAGGTCAGGGGCATCCTTCAGCTCCGCCGGCGGGGCGATGCTGTCCTTGTCCGCCAGTTCGGCCTGCAGCCTGGCGCGCCGGACGAGCAGGCGGTTGCGCTCGGCAACCAGCACCGAGGCATCGCCGTCCGCGCGGATGAAATCCCGCGCGAAACGCTGGCCGGCATCGCCGCGCTTCAGGCCGCCACCGAGGCTGACGGCCTTGAGGACCGTCATCGAGGGCGCGAAAGGATATTCGCCTGGCTTCTGCACCTCGCCGGCGACATAGATCGGCCGGTACTGGGCCAGCTCGACGGAGGCGGATGGCAGGTCGCGCAGCGCAAACAGCTTCTGCATGCGCTGTGCGATTTCGTCGGCCACCTCGGCAGTAGTCCGGCCGGACACCGGCAATTCGCCGACGAGCGGCAACGAGATGGCGCCGGACGCACCGACGGCGTAATCGCCGCTGATCGCGGACCAGTCGCGCACGGCTCCCTCCGCCGTCTGCCACTCGACGACCCGGACGCGGAGCTTGTCGAGCACATCGAGGCGGTATTCCTCGGCGGCCGCCTGTCCTGCAAGGGCGAGCGCAAAGGCGAAGGCGAGTCCCGCGGCGGCGGTGCGAAGGCGGGACAGTGCCGGCTTTTCAACTGTTCTCATGGATGGTTCCGTTATCTAGGCAAGAGCCCGCTCCCTGCGGAGCGAGCCGACGGCCAGCGGTGCAGATTCGATCAGTAGCTGCCGCGTGACAGGCAGACCGCGGGGATGGTCCGGCAGACGATGGCCAGATCCCTTGCGAGCGACCATGTGCGGACATACTGCGTGTCGAATGCGATGCGCGTGGCGTAGGAGACGTCGTTGCGGCCGCTGACCTGCCACAGGCCGGTCAGCCCCGGCCGGGTACGCAGGTAGTAGGCCGCAGCGCCCCCGTATAGGTCCAGTTCGTCCTCGACCACCGGGCGGGGACCGACGACGCTCATCTCGCCGCGCAGGATGTTGATAAGCTGCGGCAGTTCGTCGAGGCTCAGCTTGCGCAGCACCGCGCCGACAGCAGTGACCCTGGGGTCGTCCTTCAGCTTGCGCGTGCTGCGCCACTCCTCGTACGCTCGCGGATTGGCCCGCAGATAATCCTGGAGAACACGGTCGGCATCCACCCTCATGGTCCTGAACTTCAGGCAGCGGAAGCTTCTTCCGTTGTGGCCGACGCGGCGGTGCCCATAGAAGACGCTGCCTCCGTCGGAAGCCTTGACCAGCGCCGCGATCAGCAGAAAGACCGGGGCCAGGAAAGCAAGGGCCAGCACTGCTGCCACGATGTCGCACCCGCGCTTTGAAACGCCGCCGAGCGGCGGGACTGCGGGGCCAGCGGCGCTCGGTAAAGTTGTGCCGGCCGATTGTGTCGCGGATTTCATAGAATTGGCTCCGTTACCCGTTTGGAATTGGTCCAGCCCACTTGGGGCGGCGCTATCCAAACCGTCGCGTATGGTCATAATTTGTTTTCAAAAGGATATTTTTGCGAGCTGCCGGCGGGCCCGCATCGTTTCAGAAGGCGCTTATATATGAATAGCGCCCTGCAGCGGTGTAATCTCTAGTAGTTCCAGGAACGAAGTGGCCACTGAAAGTTACTACTATTATCCGATATTCCCGCATATAGCCGAAAAACGAGCAAAACTGGCGCTCTAAACTGGTCCAAGCTATAAAGCGGCCTGCGTGGTCTATCGAACTCCAGATTTTTCCGTGGTTTAAATTTGCCCTATCGCGAAATGATGCGCCGCAACATTTCCTGAACGTGCAAATCGAAGGGAGCCAACAGCGCAGGAGCCTGTAATAAAACGTTATCGGGTCGGGGTGGCTGCGCCTACCACAGGCTGTATCCGGCCATCTCCCGGCTCTCGCCATTGCTGCATTGCGGCACGAATGCGGCAATGAGGGGGCCCGTCGCGTCGGCGATTCGCCGCATTTTTCCTGCGATAACGGTATGTTGAATTGCACCCGGCGGGTCCTGCGATGAAAACAGCCGGCGATTGAACCGGCGCGATGCGGTCGGTATACTCGGCACAAAGCCGGGGCGCCCCGGAGGAGCTCACCTCGAAATGATGTTTTTCACTCAGCAGACGATTGCAGGCTAACCGATGTATGGTCCGCGCGTATTCGTGAGCATGATCGGCGCCTTGCTGGTCTTCGCAGCCGCAACCTACGGCCTGACGGGTTCGCCGGCGGAAACGCTCGTCAAGACGCTTGTGTGCGCCATTCTGCTGCAAATCGGCTATTTTGCAGGGGTGGTCTTCCTGGTCTGGAAGGAAGTCCAGAGGCGACGCAGGGTCGAAGGAACCGCCCGAACCGCCGCGGAGAATTCTGCCGCATCCCTCCGCATATCCCGGCTGAAAGAGCCCGGGCAGCCCAACCTCTAGCCTGCCGCCGCTCCACGACATGGTCCGTCCAAGCACGTCGGCCTGTGCGCAGACGAGCTTTGGTCGCGATGGCGACACGATCGTCCCCCATGTTGCCGCCGTGCCGTGACGCGCCCAGGCGCCGGCACGCCAAAGGACATGCGTCTGGATGGACGCACACGCAACGGAGGCCCCCGGGACGATGAACAATGGAATATGCGTCATCATCGCTGCAAAAAACGCTGCCCTGACCATCGGACGCGCCGTGTCGTCGGCGCTCGGCGAGCGGGAAACCAGCGAAGTTGTGGTGATCGACGACGGGTCGACCGACGACACCGGCGCTGCCGCGCTTGCCGCCGCGGATTCGAGCGGGCGGCTGCAGGTCCACCGCTTCGACCAGAACCGCGGCCCTTCCGCCGCCCGCAACCATGCGATCCGTGTTTCCCGAGCGCCGATCCTTGCCGTGCTCGACGCCGACGATTTCCTGCTGCCGGGACGGTTTTCGCGCCTGCTCGCAGAAGACGACTGGGACTTCATCGCCGACAACATCGCCTTCGTCGATCAATCCAGCGCCTCACGCGCCCTCGAAATCGCCGATCTCGAGCCGCGGCCATATTCCCTCACCCTGGCGGGCTTCGTTGCCGGCAACATCTCCCGGCGCGGCGTCCGCAGGGGCGAAATCGGCTTTCTGAAACCGCTGATGCGCCGCGAATTCCTGGACAGGCACGCCCTTCGCTACCAGGAACAGCTGCGGCTTGGCGAAGACTACGACCTCTATGCCCGCGCCCTTGCGCAGGGCGCACGCTACAAGGTTATCCATAGCTGCGGCTACGGCGCCGTCGTGCGCGGAGATTCGCTGAGCGGCAGCCACCGGACCGACGACCTGAAGCGTCTTTACGAGGCCGATCGCGCAATGCTGTCGCAATCCGGCCTGTCGCCGCGGGCGCGGTCGCTGATCAGCCGCCACGAGCGCCATATCCGGGCGCGCTACGAGCTGCGGCACTTTCTTGATCTGAAGCAGCAGGGCGGGTTCCGGCGCGCACTGGCCTATGTGGCGACCAATCCGGCGGCATTTCCGGCGATCGCCGGCGGCATATTCACCGACAAGACGGCGCGCTTCCGTCGCTCCGTGCCTGCGGCGCCGGAGACCGGCGCGGTCCGCTACCTGCTCGCCGCCCCCTCCCGCTCCGGATAGGAAGCCACGATCGACATGGCGGTGAGGCGTCAAAGATAATCGCGCCGCACCCCGTCCAGAACGGCAAGGAAGCGATCCTTGCGCTCGGCGAGCACCGCATCGGCGCTCAGTTGCGGCTCGGCCCGGCTTGCCTGCCACAGTGCCAGCGCCGAGGGCGCGGCAAGCATCTGCTTGGCAGCCGAGCGCAGCGATGTCCGAGCCGGCGTCCGCACTATCAGCTCGCCGTCAGACCGCTCCGCCGGCGCCTCGGCTGGCGACCGCGACTCGAAGCCGACGCCCCAGAAGCGCGTGCCCTTGATGATCGCCTCGGCCCGGCTGGACACAGGGACCTGGCGCGGCCGATAGTTCACGCCCACCGTGCTCGCCCAGTCGTTCCACTTGAAACTGTTGATGTTGCGCGAAGTGGTCACCGCGATCCAGGGAACCCGGAAGGCGTCGGCCAGGATCGCGCCGTGCATGGACTCGGCGATGACCAGCTCCGATCGGGCGATCTCGGCGATCACCTCCTTCGCATCGCCGCGCGGATCGATGAAGTTGACGCCGACCGTGGCGCAGACCTCCGGCCAAAGCCCGGCGATGGCCGACTCCCAATGCGGCACGAAACTCATGCGGTGCGCCTTCGCCAGATGCCGGAACTCGGGCATCTCGGCCACCATCACGGCGGGGTCGATGATACCGAGGCTTTCATCGACCCCGATCTTGCGCGCGGTGAGCGGGCCGCGCACGCAACGAATATCCCACTCGCCCCGATCGCCCATGTCCGGCAGCGACCCGTAGCCGAAGCCGCTCCCCAGCACCAGTTTGCGCCCGCCTTCCGGCAGCAGCGCGCGGTTCAGCACGGTGCCGACCCCGACGAGCAGGACATCCGGGTGAACCCCGCGGAACCCCGGCAACAGGAAGTCCCAGAGCCAGAGGTTCAGGTCGTCGCCGAAATTGCCATGGTGCGATTCCCAGTAATAGGGCCTCATGCAGGTCTCCTTGTCGCGATGGGTCTGTCTGTAAGGTGGCGGCAGTCAGCGCGAGAACTTGCCAGCGGCGAGCTCGAAGGCGCTGCGCAACAGCGCGGGATCGCGCCAGACCCATTTGGCGAGCAGCTCCACCTGCGGCAGCTTGCGGCGCTTGACGAGCCGGGCCTGGCTCCAGAGCGCCTGGCGTCGCGCCGTGCTCTTGTAGGAGCGGATGGAGGCCGCTTCGGCCGAACGGCGCGCAAACCGGCCCTCAAGCGTGTCGAGTGCCACCCAGGTATTGAACTGCTGTTTCAGGAACTGCGGGGAATCGTTGTCAATCCCGTGGAAGATGTTGATCCCCTCGCCGCGCACGGCACCCGGCGCATCGCACAGAACGACACGCTTTGCCGCGAGCACACAGTCGCAAAAGAACAGCACGTCCTCGGCGGCAAGCCGCAGCTTTGGATCGAAGCGGACCGTCTCGAACAGGCTTCGGCCGATCACCATGCAGGAGAGGTGGAGGAAGCTCCAGTTCTTCAGCATGACGCTGGAAAGCTCCGGGATCTCGACCAAGAGCGGCTCGTCCTGCAGGCGCTCGACCCGCTCGGTCTTTTCGAGATCGGCGACGCCGAAATGATAATAGAATGCCTCGCCGCCGGTGATCGACGCCCAGTAGCAATCCGCCCCGAAACGGGTCATGGCATCATAGGCGTTGCGCAGATGATCAGGGGCCCAGACGTCGTCGGAATCGAGGAAGGCGACGAACTCCGTACCGGGCGGGGTATTGTCGAGCGCCGTGTTGCGCGCCCCTCCGGGACCGGCATTGTCCTGCCGGATGACGGTGATGCGGGCGCGCTGCTCGGGCGCAAGCGGCGCCAGTTCCTCATCGATCGGAAAGGGCGACTGGTCGTCGACCACGATGACGTCGAAGTCTGCGAAGGATTGGGCGAACACGGAGGCGAGCGCCCGCCTCAGGATGCCTGGTTCCTTCTGGTAGAATGGGATTGCAACAGTCAGCTTCGCCATCTTTTCGCCCTTGCGGTCTTCCTAAAAGAGGTGTGCCTGGTCTTTTCCCATCGGGTTAGGCCTTACCTACAGCGTTGATCCTCAAGCGGTTTTCGCTCTCTTCAGCTTGCTCAGGATGCTGCCATGCCCACCGTCGTCAATGCCAAATCGGTCACGCGCAACGTGGGATGGAGCGTGCTATCCAAGACAAGCACATTCGGGCTGAAGTTTGTCACGGTGCCGATTCTGGCGAGAATCCTGTCGCCGGAGGAGTTCGGCGCGGTCGCCGTCGCGCTTACGATCGTGCAGTTCATGGCCATGATCGCGGGGGCTGGTCTGGCATCGGCATTGATCGTCCAGCGCGACGAGGACATGCAGACGATCCACTCCGTCTTCTGGGCGAATCTGGCGATCTCCTGTCTGATGGCGCTCGGGCTTTTCGTGTGGGCGGAGCCGGTCGCAACGCTGCTCGGGGCCTCCGACGCGGCCTATCTGGTGCGCATCCTGAGCCTGCTGGTGCCGCTGCAGCTCGGTGGCGACGTCGCCTATGCGCTGCTGGCGCGGCGCATGCAGTTCAGCAAGGACGCGTTCTGGAACATGATCTCCGAATCGGCCGGTGCGCTCGCAGCCGTCTTGCTGGCGCTCGCCGGGCTCGGGGTCTGGGCGCTCGTGGCGCAGATCTTCCTGTCCGCGCTGATCCGTATCGCCGGCCTTTTTGCCGTCTCACGGTATGTGCCCGGCTTTTCATTCTCGATGCGCAAAGTACTCGGGATGACGCGGTTCAGCCTCGGCATGATGGGTTCCGAGATCGCCAATTTCGTCAGCTTCCAGTCGCCGATGGTGATCATCTCGCGCTTTCTCGGCCTGGCGGATGCCGGCGCCTATTCCGCGGCGAACCGGTTCTCGAGCATTCCGAACCAGGTCGTCCTGTCGGCCGTCATGGGCGTCCTCTTCCCGGCCTTCGGCAGCATGATGCAGGACCGCGCGCGGCGCTCGAATGCGCTCATGCTCAGCACCCAGGTGACGACCGTGTTGCTGGCGCCGATGATGTTCGGCCTGTGGGCCATCGCCGAGCCGGCCATGATGACCTTGTTCGGCCATCAGTGGGCCTATGCCTGGCCGGTACTGGGACTGCTGGCCCTGTCGAAAGGCATTCTGACGCCCTGCAGCACCTTTATCCCCTATCTGAAGGGCATCGGCCGCGGCGGCACGCTTTTCTGGTGGGCCATCCTGCGGGCGGCGGTCACGACTGTTGCGGTGGCCTACGGCGCCTACCAGGGTTCGCTGGTCGAGGCGATGGTGTGGCTCTGCATCGTCAACGGCCTGGTGCTCGTCGGCTATTCCTACGTCGTCTTCCGGGCTGACGGCACGCCGTTCTGGCGCGGTTTCCTGCTCTCCTGCCGCCCCATGTTCACGGCGCTCGTGATGGCGCTGGTGGTGCGGCTGCTGCTTGTCCATTTCGGCGCGCTGGTGCCGAACGCCGCGCTGCAGGTCGTCGCAGGAGCGCTGATCGGCGGCTTCGTCTATGGCGCGCTCCTCCTCGTCACCGAGCGGCGCCTCCTGCGAAGGCTCCTCGAACTCGCACGCAAGCCTGCGGCTGTCGCTGCGGCCGAACCTGCCGAATAAGCCGGCAGACCGCGGTCCGGCTGCCACAGGTCCGCCATATTCCGCCGTTCTCGCCGCGCGATTGAACTGCCAAATCGCAAGTTTCGGCAAATTCTCCAATAAATTCGCGGCTTTCAATGCAATCTGCCGTTGCCTGCCTGCGCTTCTATAAGCGGATTCTGCAAAACCCTGTGCCTTCGGCCGTTTTCCGGACAGACGGCGGACGGATCGAGGTCAGCAGACCGGGATTTCACCGCCGATCGACGCCGCCCTGCAACCCCATGCGAATCGTTTTTTGCTGCACTGCCATATTTTCCTGCCCGATGCGACCTACCCTTTCTCGGCGGACTTGGCGTCGCTTCGTAGGAAAGCGGTACCGGTCCGCTCTGTTTGAACCGGCTGTGGCAACGGCCCAGATAGAGGTGGCTGACATCGTGGAAATGAACGCGAACGTGTCGTCGCGAATCAACCTGATGCGCATACTGCTGATCTCGGGGATCGTTTTCGTGCACGTGCCCTACGATCCGGCAAATAGCCCGTTCACGGGTGCGAACGGGCTGATCGACTGGGTGCGCGTGTTCCTCGGCGACAGCCTGTTCCGGGTCGGCGTTCCCTGCCTCAGCGCGATCTCCGGATATCTCCTGTTCCGGCGCGGACTGGACGGCTTCAGCTACGGCACGATGCTTCGCTCGAAGGCAAGGACGGTTCTCGTGCCCTTCCTGCTCTGGAACGGCGCTTTCCTCGTGCTCGTCTGGCTCGCCCAGAAGAACGGCATCGGCGCCGGGTATCTGCCCGACGTCGTCGGGGCCACGCCGCGGGAGGTGGCGACCCTGGCCTTTGCCGCCGAAGGCTGGCCAATTAACCTGCCGCTCTATTTCCTGCGCGATCTACTGCTATGCCTGCTCCTGTCGCCGGTGCTGGGCTATCTTCTGATGCACCATCCCCGCGCCACCCTGCTGGCATTCCTCGCCTATGCCGTTCTGCCGGTGCCGAACGGCCTTTTCCTGAAGAAGTCGATCCTCTTCGGCTTCGGGGTCGGAATTGCCGTTGCGCTGCACCGGATCGATCTCAAGGCCGTGGACCGGCATGCGGGCGCCATCGTGCTCGCGGTCCTTTCGGCTGCGCTGCTGCTGTCCGTCGGCCTCTACGTCACCGGGCCTGAATTCCCGGTGTGGCTGGACGCGCTGCGCTCGGCGACGGCGCTTTCCGGCATTGTCGGTGCCTGGGCACTCTCCGCATTTCTCGTACAAACCCGCCTCGGCGGACGGTTGGCAACCGGTGGCGGTCTCAGCTTCTGGATCTTCTGCGCCCACTATCCGCTGCTGGTCGCGCTCTGGATGGCGTGGAACCGGCTCGGCACAGAGAACTACCCGCTGTTCTATTTCGCAGCGCCGCTGCTGGCGTTCGCGATCCTCATCCCCTCCCACGCCCTGGTGCGGCAAGGGCTCCCCACCCTGCACGCGCTCCTGACGGGCAACCGCGCCAGGCGCGGCAACGCAATGGGATCGCCCGCCAGTGGCGCGGTCCCTTCCGCGCAGCCCGCAGGCTGCTCGGCGAGCTCGCAACGCTGAAAGGTGTTATCGGCCATGATCAAACGAACCATCCAACCCGCTCTTGCGGCGATCCTTGCGGCAACCTTCTCCGTCCCCGCCTTCGCTCAGGAAGGCGCGACCGGCGCCTCCTTCGTGGAAAACTTCGATAGGCTCGACACATCGGTCTGGTACGTCTCCGACGGCTGGAACAACGGCGCGCACCAGAACTGCACCTGGTCGAAGGACCAGGTGCAAGTCAAGGATGGCGTGTTATCGCTCACCTTCGAGAAGCGCAAGCTCGGCGAGCGGGACTTCACCTGCGGCGAGATCCAGACGCGCAAGCGCTTCGGTTACGGCACCTACGAGGTCCGGATGAAGACAGCCGATGGCTCCGGGCTCAATTCGGCCTTCTTCACCTATATCGGCCCGGCCGACAAGAAGCCCCATGACGAGATCGATTTCGAGGTTCTCGGCAAGAACCCGGCCAAGGTGCAGCTCAACCAGTATGTCTCCGGCAAGGGCGGCAACGAGGCGCTGGCGGACGTGCCCGGCGGCGCCAACCGCGGCTTCAACGACTATGCCTTCGTCTGGGAAAAGGAGCGCCTGCGCTACTACGTCAACGGGCGACTGGTGCATGAGGTGACGGACGCGACGAAACTCCCCGTCAACGCCCAGAAGATTTTTGTCAGCCTCTGGGGCACCGACACGCTGAGCAACTGGATGGGCGCGTTCTCCTACACCGCCCCGACCAGCATGCAGATTGACCGGATCGCTTTCACTGCGCCCGGTGACAAGTGCCAGTTCTCCGAATCCGTGGCGTGCACGCTGAACTGAGCACTACCCCACCATCGTCGATCCCGGCAGGCGCACGCCGCGCCAGCCGGGATTTTACACGCAACCAGCCCGGCCCGTTCGGGCCAGAAGACGGAACCCCGATGCTGCGAATTCTCTATCTGGCGCACGACCTTGCCGACCCCGCGGTCCGGCGCCGGGTGCTCGGCCTGCAGGCGGGCAATGCAAGCGTTACGCTTGCCGGCTTTCGGCGCGGCGGGAAGTCGGGTGCTGCGATCAACGACGTGGCGCCGATTGATCTCGGCACGACCGAGGATGCCCGCTTCCTGCAGCGCGCCGGAGCGGTCGCCAAGGCCTGCTACAGGCTGCGCCAGTCTCTGAAGGGCGTGGAACGACCCGACCTCATCATCGCGCGCAACCTAGAAATGCTTGCCATCGCCCGCCGGGCCGTGGCCGTCATGGGCGGCGACGTGCCGATCGTCTACGAATGCCTGGACATCCATCGCCTGCTCCTGCGCAGCGACTGGCTGGGCCGGGTAATGAGAGCCGCCGAAGCAGGGCTCGGGCGGACCGCGCGGCTGCTAGTCACGAGTTCGCCCGCTTTCATCGAAAACTACTTCCGGCCGCTCTCCGGCATCGACGCGCCGATCCTGCTGCTCGAGAACAAGGTCCTGGAACTGCACGACGATCGTCCTTCGGCGCCGCAGCCGCGCTGCCCGGAGGCGGGTGAACCCTGGCGGATCGGCTGGTTCGGGGCGCTGCGCTGCCGCAAGTCGCTGGACCTGCTGTCGCGCTTCTCCCGGGCGATGGAAGGACAGGTCGAGGTCGTGATCCGCGGCCGGCCGGCCTATGCGGAGCTGAAGGACTTCGACACCTTCATGCGCGGCGAGCCGTTCATGACCTTCCGTGGCGCCTATCGCAATCCGGAAGACCTCGCCGAGATCTACGACGAGGTCCAGTTCTGCTGGGCGATCGACTTCTACGAGGAAGGCCTGAACTCGGCCTGGCTGCTGCCGAACCGCCTCTACGAGGGCTGCCGCTACGGCACCGTGCCGATCGCTATCTCCGGAACCGAAACCGCCCGCTACATCGCCGGCAGGGACATCGGGCTGGTTCTTGCGGATGCCACCGTCGACAACTTGGTCGAGCTCTTCTCGACAATCGATCAGGAAGACTACCTCGAGCGTTTCGCACGCATCGCCGGGCAGGGAACCGGACCATGGGCCGCCGGGCGCCGCGACTGCGAGGCGCTGGTGCGTCGGCTGACGCAAGTGGCCGGCGCACCGCGACCGACCCGTCGTCTTCGGACGCCGGCGCAGACCACAGCCATGGAGGCGGACCTGAATGACTGACGAAACCCTCAACTCCGTGCGCTGCCTGATCGTCATCCCCTGCCTTAACGAGGCCGCTCATATCGGCCCGCTGATCGACAGGCTCGGCGGCGCGCTGCAAGCCCTCGAGGCGACGCTCGTCGTCGTGGATGGCGGCAGTACCGACGGGACGCGGGATATCGTCCGCCACATCGCGGCTAAAAAGCCGCAGGTCGTGCTGCTGGACAATCCGAAGCGCATCCAGAGCGCGGCGGTGAACCTCGCCGTCGCCACCTTCGGGGCGCAGCACGACTACCTGATCCGGATCGACGCCCATGGCGACTATCCGGACGATTATTGCCAGCAGCTGGTCGACGAGGCCACGGCGACGGGCGCCGACTCTGTCGTCGTCGCCATGCAGACGGTCGGGTTCGGCGCCTTCCAGAAGGCGACCGCCGTCGCCCAGAACTCCAAGCTCGGCAACGGCGGCGCTCGCCATCGCCTTGGCGCTGCCAGCCACTGGACCGACCATGGCCATCACGCCCTGATGCGGATCGCCGCATTCCAGGCGGTCGGCGGTTACGACGAGACCTTCACCCACAATGAGGATGCCGAGCTCGACTTCCGCCTGAACGCTGCCGGCTACCGGATCTGGATGACCGACAAGACGAGCATGGTCTATTATCCGCGCGCCAGCGTCGGCCCGCTCTTCAGGCAGTATTTTGCCTACGGCCGCGGCCGGGCCCGCAACGTGCTGAAGCATCGCACCCGGCCGAGCCTGCGCCAGATGATACCGCTTTCGGTGGTACCGGTGACGGCGGGTGCGCTGCTTGCCTTCATCAACTGGGCCGCAGTCCTGCCCGCCGGCCTCTGGGTGGCCGCATGCCTTGGCTATGGCGTGTGGATGGCCGTTGGCCAACGCAATCCCTATGGCCCGCTTGCCGCAGTTTCGGCCATGGTGATGCATTTCGCCTGGTCGGCGGGTTTCTGGCGCGAACTTCTGGATCGTCGCCGCAGGCAGGCGCCGGTCTACGGAACCGGCGCGCAGGTGGCGCCATGACCCCGACGACCGCCCTGCCCTTCTGCTGCGTCGACATCGCCGTCTGCACCTTCCGGCGTCCGCATCTGGAGCAAACGCTGCGCTCGCTCGCCCTGCTCGATGTGCCCGACGACTGCTCCGTGCGGATCATCGTGGCCGACAACGACATCACGCCGAGCGCCGAGGCGCTGGTCGAGAGACTGCGCCCGGAGATGCCGTTCGGGATCGACTATGTGCATTGCCCGGCGTCGAACATCTCGATCGCGCGCAATGCCTGCCTGGACCACAGCCGCGGCGAGTTCCTCGCCTTCATCGACGACGACGAGACGGCCGCGCCGGACTGGTTGCTTCGCCTGATGGAGCAGATGAAAGCGAGCGATGCGGACGTGGTGCTCGGCCCCGTCAAGGCGAAGTATGGCGACCCTGCCCCGGAGTGGATGCGGCAGGCCGATTTTCACTCGACCCGCCCGGTCTGGGTCCGCGGCGAGATTCGCACCGGCTATACCTGCAACGTCCTGCTGCGGCTGACGGCGAGTGGGCTTGCCGGCCGACGCTTCAGCCTCGCGCTCGGAAAGACCGGCGGTGAGGACACGGAGTTCTTTGCGCTGGCGAAACGCGGCGGCGCCCGCATCGCCTTTGCTCCCGACGCTTGGGTATACGAACCGGTGATTGCCGGCCGCGCCACGCTCGGCTGGCTTGCCAAGCGCCGCTTCCGCATGGGCCAGACCCATGGCCGCCTCCTCGCTCAGCAGGCGGAAGGCCGGGGACGCCCGGCGCAGGTGGGCCTTGCAGCCGCCAAGGTGCTTTTCTGCGCCGCGGCTTCCGTCGTGACGATCTTCGCCCCCGCGCGCCGCTACGGCTACGGCCTGCGCGCGATCATGCACGCCGGCGTCGTCAGCGGTCTCATGGGGGTTCGCGAGATAGAGCAATACGGTCTGCCGGAGGCCAGCACCCGATGACCGACATACCCGACGTCACATTCGTGATCGCCGCCTACAATTCCGCCGGAACGGTCGTGCGCGCGATCGACAGCGCACTGGCGCAGAAAGGCGTCGCCGTCGAGGTCGTAGTCGTCGACGACGCCTCCACCGACGATACCCGCGAGGTCGTCGCAGCCATAGCGGATCCGCGCGTCCGCCTGGTCGCGCTGCCGCGCAACAGCGGCCCCGGCGGCGCTCGCAACGCCGGTCTGGAGATCGCACGCGGGCATTGGGTCGCCATCCTCGATTCCGACGATACTGTCGAGCCCGACCGTCTGGCCCGGCTGATCGCGCGCGCTACCAGGGCCGGTGCCCAGATCGCCGTCGACAATCTCGAGGTTGTCGCTGCCGACGGTTCGCGAACCCGGATGTTCGCGGAGGCGGAACTGGAGCGCCAGACGCTATTGACGCTGCCGGCCTTCATCGCCTCGAACGTCCTGTTCCGCAGCGAGCACAATTTCGGCTACATGAAGCCCGTCTTCGCGCGCAGTTTCCTCGTCGAACATGGCTTACGCTTCGACCAGTCGCTCTCGATCGGTGAGGACTACATCCTGCTCGCCTCGGCGCTGGCACGGGGCGGCCGATGCGTCGTCGAGCCGGTGGCCGGCTACGTCTATCATGTCCGGGAAGGTTCCATTTCCCGGGTACTTCGGAAGCACCACGTCGAGGCGATGATCCTGTCCGACCAGCGCTTCGTCGTCGATCACAGCCTTGGTCCGGCCGCAACAGCCGCGCAGCGCCGGCGGACCCGAAGCCTGAACGAGGCCTATTCCTTCCTGAGCCTCGTCGAGCACCTGAAGAACGGCGCGCTCGCCCGCGCGCTTCGCACGGCAATCGCCGATCCGGCGGCGCTGCGGCATCTGCGCATGCCGATCGCAGCTCGCCTGCGCCGCCTCGTGCGGGGCGGTCGGGCGGCAAGGAGAGCCGGCGCGAGCGCGGCGGGATCAACCATTTCGGGCAGGGGCCCACATAGCAGCAAAGGATAACGCCGTGGAAGTATTCAGACCCGTGCGCAAAGCCGTGATTCCGGTCGCAGGGAACGGGACCCGTTTCCTGCCCGCCACCAAGGCCATGCCAAAGGAGATGCTGACGATCGTGGACCGTCCGGTGGTGCAATATGCGCTCGACGAGGCCCGCGAGGCCGGCATCGAGCACATCGTCTTCGTCACCGGCCGCAACAAGCAGGCGATCCAGGATCACTTCGACGACGCGCCGGAACTGATCTCCACCTTGTCGCGCTCCGGCAAGGATGCCCAGGTCTGCGAACTGGAAGCGATGCTGCCGGCACCCGGCTCGGTCAGCTTCACCCGCCAGCAGGCACCGCTCGGCCTGGGCCACGCCGTCTGGTGTGCGCGCGAACTGATCGGCGACGAGCCGTTCGCGCTGCTGCTCCCCGACATGGTTTGCCACGGTCCCCGCGGCTGCATGGCCGGCCTGATGGACCTCTATTCTTCGGTCGGCGGAAACGTCGTCGGCGTCGAGCAGTGTGCGCCTTCCGAGACGTCGAAATACGGCATCGTCGGCAGGGGTGACACGGTAGCGCACGGTTTCGCCGTCACGGAAATGGTGGAGAAGCCGAAGCCCCAGGACGCGCCGTCGAACTTCTACCTGAACGGCCGCTACATCCTGCAGCCGGAGATTTTCGATATCCTCGCCCGCCAGCCGCGCGGCGCCGGCAACGAGATCCAGCTGACCGACGGCATGCTGCGGCTCTCGAAGGGCCGGCCGTTCCACGCCCATCCCTATGAGGGGCGCACCTTCGACTGCGGCTCCAAGCAGGGCTTCATCGAAGCCAACGTCGCCCTCGCCCTCGGCCGGGACGACATCGGCGGGCCGGTATTCGAGTCCGTTAGGGACATGGTCTTGTCTCATCAAGGCCGCATACAGGCGGCATAAGCACGCCAAACCGATTATCGACCTGTCCCGGCCCGCGCCGGGGCGGGTTTCCCGATCCGGGAAAGCGAGGTTGTCATGAACCAGAGAAGTCTACCGTTGACCAGACCGTTGCCGCGACAGGCCGAAAGCTCCGATTCCTTTATCGACATCGACCGGCTGCTGTCTGCAGCGCAGCGGCGCTTGAGGACGATCGCGGTCTGCACGGGCATCTTCGTCGTCGGCGGCATCGGCTATCTCGGCATCGCCACGCCGCTCTACACGTCGATGACGCAGATCCTGCTCGATGACAGCCTGTCCCGCTATGCCGAGGAGGAGAACGCCTCCCCGCAGAACGCCCAGCAACTGGATACGCGCATCGCCAGCACGGTGGAACTGCTCAAATCCACAAAGCTGGCGCTGCGCGTCGTCGACCAGGCGGACCTTTCCGGCGAAGCTGACCTGGTCGATCCGCCTCGCTCGCCGGTCGCGACCATCAAGGACTGGGTAAAGGCGGTTGCCGGCATCTTCTCCGGAGGGGATCCCGTTTCTGAGCAGGCGGCTGCAAACGCCAAGCGGCACAAGGCGGCGGCGAAGCTGCAGCAATCGCTTAGGGTCGAGCGGGTCGGCCGAAGCTCGGTCCTGTCGGTCGCCTTCACCTCCCCCGATCCACAGCTGTCGGCGCTGGTCGCCCGCACCTATGCGGACGCCTACCTCTCCGACCAGTTGAGCGCGAACCTTGAAGCCTCCGAGCGCGCCTCCGTCTGGCTGCAGGAGCGGCTCGACGAACTCGGCAAGCGCACCCAGGCGGCCGCCATGGAGGTAGAAACCTACAAGCGCGAGAACAAGCTGACTTCGACACGCGGTGCGCTGATGTCGGAACAGCAACTCGCCGATCTCAACAGCCAGCTGATCATCGCCCAGGCGGACGCCGCCAGCGCATCGGCGCGTTACGAGCAGTTGAAGTCGATCGTCGATCAGGGCCCGGAGGGGGCGGTCCGCAATTCGGCCATGGCCACCAAGGAGATCGACAACTCCGCCATCCAGGCCCTGCGCACGCGCCATGCCGCCGTCAGCAAGCGCGAGCAGGAGGTGACGAAGGATTTTGGCGCCGATCATCCGCAGGCCGTGGCGCTGCGGACAGAGCAGCAGGACCTCGCCCAACAGATCTTCCGCGAGTTGCAGCAGATGACCGCGACCTTCCGCAACGAGTACGAGGTCGCCCGTTCGCGCGAGACCTCGCTGCGCGACAGCATCGACACTGTGGCGGGCAAAAATTCCGACGCCAACGAGGCGCAGGTCAAGCTGCGCGAGCTGGAGCAGAAGGCCACGGCCATCAAGGCCGTCTACGAATCCTATCTTAACCGCTACGAGCAGGCGTCCCAGCAACGCTCCTTCCCGATCGCCAAGGCGCGCGTGATCTCCGAGGCGGGCGTGCCGGTCGCGCCCTCCAGCCCGAAGAAAACGATGGTGCTGGCGCTTTCGGCAGTGCTTGGCATGATGGCGGGCGGGGCACTGGCGTTCGTTCTGGAAATGCAAGAGCGCGGGCTGCGGCTCGAAAGCGACGTGCGCTCGCTGCTGCGGCATCGTTCGCTCGGCTATCTGCCGCTGATCGGCGGCAAGCCGAAGAAGCGCTTCGCGTTGCGCGACATTCTAAAGCCGCGGCAGGTGGATGACGGCGAGGTCGGGGAAATCGAGGACGCAATGCCGCTCGAGCAGATGACCCGCATCGTCCGCGAGGCGCCGAAATCGGCCTTCGCCGAGACGCTGCGCCACGCCAAGCACGCTTGCGAGGTGCTGCTGCAGCGGCGGACAAACCGGGTGATCGGCATCATTTCCGCCGCACCGGGCGAGGGAAAGACCACCGTTGCGGCCAATTTCGCGCTGCTGCTCGCCTCGGCCGGCAAACGGACGCTTCTGGTCGACGCCGACCTGCGCAATCCGAGCCTCAGCCGCATGCTGAAGCCGGTGCCCCAGGCCGGGCTGGTCGAGGCCGTGCTCGATGATGTTTCCTGGTCCTCCACGGTCAAGGTCGACCAGCAGACCAGGCTGGCCGTCCTGCCGATCGCCACCGACAGCAACGATGTGGGCTTCCACTACACGAACGAAATCTTCACCGCGCCAGGGATGGCGACGCTGATGGAGAACGCGCGCAAGACATTCGACTACACGATCGTCGATCTTGCCCCGCTCGGCCCATTGGTCGACTCGAAGGCATTCGCGCAGCACGCCGACGGCTTCATCCTTGTCCTGGAGTGGGGCAAGACGCCGGCGCGGCTGGTAAGGGAGATGCTGGATGCCGAGATCGACATCAATTCAAAGATCCTCGGCGTCGTGCTCAACAAGACCGACATGGAGGAACTCCCCGCCTTTGCCGATCAGGGCGGCGCGGAAAAGTTCCGCAAGCAGTACGCCAAGTACTACGTGGAATAGGCGCCGGGGCGGGAAGGCGTCGATTGCCCGGAATGAGAATTGACGCCCATGGCCAGTTGATAAACCAATGCATTCGTGGCCTTCGTCGCGCGCTGAGGTGCCCGAACTGCGTTGCTCAACGGCCCAAAAACCTTGGCGTCGTGAACTGAACCGCGAATTGGCCCTTTGAACGTGACCCGCACGATCCGTAGGCCTCCCTGCCGACCGGTCCGCGCTCCTCGGCCACCGCGATCTCGACCGCTGCGCAAGGCAGCCGCAGAACCGGTCATTTATGAACTGGCCTGTCGATCCGCATTGCTTGGGCGTCCATGAGAGACGGATGAAGCCTGATCGCGCCGGATCGTTGTCATTTCGCGAATGCTATCGGTGCGGTATCCTCCGATATTCTTTTCGCGAGACCGGGCTCCCTTCAGGCTGTTCCGGTCCGGGGTCAGAGGGGGAGCGCGAGAAATGTGCTGACAAGAATCGGGATGACGGTGGCCCTGGTCATCGCGGTTTTGGCCACCGCGCATTTTGCATTCAGGCCGCCATCGCTTGAGGGGCGGACCATCACCCGCGCTGTCGAGGCATCGACTTCAACGGTGCTCGGCCGGCTCGCCTTGGAGCCGCCTTCACGGCAAAACGGCGGCAGCGGCGTGATATCCATGCTCGACGGCCCGGATGCGCTTGCCGCGAGGATCGCGCTGATCCGAGAAGCCGAGGTTGCCCTCGATGTCCAGTACTACATTTGGGCGCGCGACACGACAGGGCTGATCCTGCTCGATGAACTGCGCAAGGCAGCCGGACGCGGCGTCCGCATTCGCCTGCTGCTCGACGACAACGGGCTCAGGGGACTGGACAACGATCTCGCCGCACTCGATGCCTTGCCCAACGTCGAGGTTCGGCTGTTCAACCCCTTCATTTTCCGCAGATTGAAGCCACTGGGCTATGCCTTCGACTTCGTCCGCCTGAACAGGCGGATGCACAACAAGTCGCTCACCGCGGATGGCGCCGTCAGCATCCTCGGGGGCCGCAACATCGGCGATGTTTACTTCGGCTTCGGAAGCGGCGTGCAGTTCCTCGACACGGACGTTATGGTCACAGGGAAGGCAGCCGTCGACATCGGCGCAGACTTCGATCGCTACTGGCAGAGCCGCTCTTCTCACCCCATTGCCCGCATTGTTGGGCAAGTGAATCAAAACGCGCTCGACCGGATGGTGTCCGATGCGAGCAAGGCCGCGAGCTCGACGGATGGGCGGCTCTATTTCGAACGGTTGCGGAGCTCGAACCTCGTCAGGCAGATCGTCGCGGGCACGCTGAGCTTCGAGTGGACCGAGGTTGTCGTGATAAGCGATGACCCGGCCAAGGGAATGGGCGAAGCCGAGCACAAAGACCTGCTTTTCCCGCAACTGATGGCACTGCTCTCGAAGCCTTCGCAGTCGGTGGATCTCGTTTCCGCCTATTTCATTCCCGGCAGGGCTTTCTCTGACATGCTCGCAGCGTTGGCGCGTAGTGGCATTCGGGTGAGGATACTCACCAATTCGCAAGCGGCGACCGACGTCGTCGTCGTGCACAGCGCCTATGCGAAGTATCGGCCGCAGCTCTTGCGGTCGGGGGTGGCACTTTACGAGCTCAAGCCGGAGTATTCGGCACGGGACGAGCCCCACATGGAAGGCCGTGCAGGATCCTCGCGCGCCAGTCTCCACTCCAAGACCCTTGCCGTCGACGAGAAGCGGATTTTCATCGGCTCGTTCAATTTCGATCCTCGCTCCGTGTTTCTCAATACCGAAATGGGTGTCCTGATCGACAGTCCGCGCATGGCCAAGGATCTTTCCACCTACTTTTCGGAGCGATTCCATCAGGTCAGTTATGTTCCCGAACTGACCGGAGACGCTGCAATCGCATGGGCGGAAATCGGAACCGACGGCGTGCGGATTTTCCACCAGACAGAGCCGGGCACGAATTTCATGTCGCGCCTGCTCCTTCGGATCCTCGGCTTGCTTCCGATCGAATGGCTCCTCTAGGGCTCCAATCTGCGTATGCCGCAAGCCTCGTTGCAGAGCCATCCGGATGGTCAGGCGGTGAGGCCCGCCATGTTCATGATCAGGCGGAAGGCCAGCGCGACCGCACCGAGCGCGAGCACGCTTGCAGCCCAGATCAACACAAGCCAGCCGAGCCGCTTCGGCCAGGATCCTGGCGTTTGGTGGTGGTCCATCGGTGCATCTCTCAATGGTAGCCTTCGCCGGCCTTCACCTTGCCGCGGAAGACGTAATAGGACCAGGCGGTGTAGCCGAGGATAATCGGGATGATGAACAGCGCTCCGACCAGGGTGAACCCCATGCTCTGGGGCGGAGCCGCTGCTGCGCGGATCGTAACGTCCGGAGGGATGATGTAGGGCCAAAGACTGATGCCCAGGCCGCTATAGCCGAGAAACAGCAGAAACAGGGCAAGCAGGAACGGAGCCGCATGCGGATCGCGCTCGAGGGTCTGCAAGATTGCCCAGGCCGTCAGCAGGACCAGGATCGGAACCGGCGAGAAGAACAGGATATTGGGGAAGGTGAACCAGCGTGCGGCGATCGCCGGATGTTCGAACGGCGTCCAGAGACTGACCACCCCGATGACGGCGAGAAGCACAAGGGTGATCGGCCGCGCCAGCGCCACCATCCGGGCGCGAAGGTCACCTTCGGTCTTGATGATCAGCCAGGTCGAGCCGAGCAGCGCATAGGCAACGAGCAGGCCGACGCCGGTGAACAGGCTGAACGGCGTGATCCAGTCGAGCGCTCCGCCAAGATAGGTCGGCCCGTCGGTCGGAAAGCCACTGAGGAAGGCTCCCAGTGCGACGCCCTGGAAGAAGGTCGCGACATAGGAGCCCCCCATGAACGCCTTGTCCCAGAACGACTTGTGATGTTCGTCGGCCTTGAAGCGGAATTCGAACGCGACGCCCCGCCAGATCAGACCGAGCAGCATCAACACAAGCGGCAGATAGAGCGCGCTGAGGACGACCGAGTAGGCCAGCGGGAAAGCCGCCATCAGGGCGGCGCCGCCGAGAACCAGCCAGGTTTCGTTGCCATCCCACACCGGCGCCACGGTATTGACCATGACGTCGCGATCCGCCCGATCGCGAATGAAGGGGAACAGGATTCCAATGCCGAGGTCGAAACCGTCCATCACCACATACATCATCAGCCCGAAGGCAATGATGACGGCCCAGACGACGGGAAGATCGATGCCCATTGCTCCGGTCTCTCCTGGTTAACTGGTCGATGGCTGCGCGTCGACATCGTCGGGTGCTGCTGAAAGCGGCCGTGCCGGGCGGCGATGCGGCTGCGAGTCCTTCTCGGGCGGAACCTCCTCGTTGTTGTCCGGTCCCTTCCCGATCAGCTTCAGCATGTAGCGGGTGCCGATGCCGAACACGAAGACATAGACCACCACGAACACACCGAGGGTGATGCTCATCGTCAGCGTTGAATGATTGGACACGGCGTCCTTCGTCCGCATGGCGCCGTAAACGATCCAGGGCTGACGTCCGATCTCGGTGGTGAACCAGCCGGCGAGAATGGCGACCAGCCCGGCGGGTCCCATCCATGTCGCCAGGTGGAGGAACGCCCGGGTGTCGTACAGGCGACCTCTCCAGCGCAGCCACAGGGCCCAGAGGGCGAGAAGCAGCATCAACAGGCCGAGCCCCACCATCACCCGGAAACTCCAGAACACCACGGTGGAGTTCGGCCGGTCCTCGGGGGCGAACTCCTTCAGCGCGGGGAACTGGCCGTTCCACTCGCGCGTCAGGATAAAGCTGCCGAGATTGGGTATCTCGACGGCGTAATGCGTCGCCTCGGCCGCCATGTCCGGCCATCCGAACAGGACGAGCGGCACGCCCTGGCCCGGCTTGTTTTCCCAGTGTGCTTCGATCGCCGCAATTTTCGCGGGCTGGTACTTGAGCGTGTTCAGGCCATGCAGGTCGCCGACGAAAATCTGGATCGGCGCGACGGCGAGGATCATCCACATCGCCATCGACAGCATGGTGCGGAGGCGGTCGTTGTCGTCGCCGCGCAGAAGATGCCAGGCTGCGGAGGCACTGACCAACAGCGCGGTGGTGAGATAGGCGGCGAGCGTCATATGGACGAGGCGATAGGGGAAGGAAGGATTGAAGATCACCGAGAACCAGTTCACCGGCACCACCACCCCGTCGACGACCTCAAATCCCTGCGGCGTCTGCATCCAGCTGTTGGAGGCAAGGATCCAGGTGGCGGAGATGAGCGTGCCCAGCGCCACCATGAGGGTCGAGAGGAAATGCAGACCGGGACCCACCCTGTTCCAGCCGAACAGCATGACGCCAAGGAAGCCGGCTTCGAGGAAGAAGGCCGTCAGCACCTCATAGGCAAGCAGCGGACCGGTGATGCTGCCGGCAAAGGCCGAGTAGTAGCTCCAGTTCGTGCCGAACTGATAGGCCATCACGAGCCCCGAGACGACACCCATGGCGAAATTGACGGCGAATACCTTCACCCAGAAAAAATACAGGTCCTTGTAGACGGTTTGCTTCGTCCATAGCCAAAGCCCCTCGAGCACGGCCAGGTAGCTGCCGAGCCCGATGGTGATGGCTGGAAAAATGATGTGGAAGGAAACGGTGAAACCGAACTGGATACGGGCCAGTTCAAGCGCGGTCAGTCCGAACACGATCGATGTCCCTCCTTGCCACGGTCATCGGGCCGGATGGCTGGGATCCTTGTGCGGGACAGGTTGCATCCGTTGCACCTTCACTGCAAGAGCGAAGATGTCTGGCCGGATCACAATAATTGCCGCGGTCGCTGCGGGATCATGACGGGATCGACGGATCGCCGCAACCGGCTATGCGGCCACCCGGAGGGTTCAGCCGCGTGAAAACATGCCGGAAACGCGGCGCAATTCGGCCATCTGGAGATCTCCGAGGCGCAATCGGAACCCGCGGGTCCTCAGCCGCCTGCGAGGGCGAGGATCCGGTCGTGAAGCGCACGGGAAACCCTGATACCCTCGGCATCGCTTCGCAGCCGTGCCCGGTAGCGCCGCTCCGACGGCAGCCTTGCTCCCTGACCGGCAATTGCGCCAAAGAGCGCCTCGGCCGCCTGATCGTTGCGCTCGATGCTGTCGCGGCCCAGCAGAGCCGGGTTGAAGGCGATGACAAGCTCTCCGTGGCACGGGGCGGCTTTCGCCCCGGCATCGAAGTCCATCGACTGCATGCTCGTCATGTCCCCGATCAGCGGCCCCGCCAGCAGTTCGACCATGGTGGCGAGCGCCGACCCCTTATGCCCGCCGAACGTCAGCATCGCCCCGGACAGGACGGCCTGCGGATCGGTGGTTGGGTTGCCATCGGAATCGATGCCCCACCCCACCGGGATCGTCTTGTTGTCCCTGCGGTGGAGGGCGATCTCGGCGCGTGCGGCCGCACTTGTGGCGAAGTCAAAGACGTAGGGCGGATGCCCTTGGCGAGGCCAGCCGAACGCAATCGGGTTGGTTCCCAGCACCGGCTTGGAGCCGCCGGCGGGCGCAACCCAGCTGTGGCTCGGGTTCATGACAAGCGCCGCCAGGCCATGGGCGGTGATGGCTTCGACTTCCGGCCACAGCGCGGTGGAGTGAAAGCAGTTGTTGATCGCCAGAACCGACACGCCGAGGGCCTGTGCCTTCTGCACCAGCAGCGGCAGTCCGCGCTCGAATGCGAGCAGCGAATAGCCAAAATCGGCATCGATCCTGGTGGCCGCGGCCGAGACCTCCTGCGGCCGTGGATCCGCGTTCCTGTTGAAGCGTGGATGGGCCATCGTGTCCAGGCAGCCCAGCAGCCTTTGAAGGCCATGGGATCTGCAATCGTCGCGCTCGGCCGCCGCCATTGCGCGAGCCAGCGGCTCTGCCTGCGCGCTCGACAGACCATTCCGCGTCAGCACCCGCATCGCCAGTTCAGACACCGCCTCAACCGCCAGAACAATCTCGTCGTGTCCGTCTTGCAAGCTCAATCCCATGCTCCTCAAAGGTGATATTTCGGCTCGATGCACCTAACTCATTAGTGATGTATACATCAGGTATACACAGCAGCGTTGACAATGCAAGCCAACGCCACAGGCTCTCGGCACGCGGAGGCTGAGCATTTTTCGGTAAAGCGAACCCTCGAATACCGTAATGGTAGCGGAGAGGAGCCGACGCGAAGGCGGCCCCGAAAAACCGGATCCCCGGATACCCGCATCGATCTGGCCCGATGCTTGTTCCTTGCCGCCTTTTCCTGGGGAGAAGGTGTCTGCCCGGCCGCGGACCGTTCATTATACTTTTTGGTTCCGATACGATCGTCATATTTGACGATCGTCATGTTTGCTGGCTTGGAAAGGACGCGACATCTCTCGGAGCTTCGAAATCAGAAACCGGATCATCCGTGCGCTACCCCCCGATGCGCAGACGTTCGTGATGGAACGCTCGAGCACGCGGGAAATTCATGCCGGTGAGATGATCTATGAGGATGGCGCGCCCTTCACGCATGCCGTCTTTCCCCACGAGGGCGTGCTTTCGCTGATGGCGGTCATGCAGGACGGCAGAGGCGTCGAGAAAACCTCGATCGGGCTTGAGGGTTTTTTGGGGTTCGTGCTCCTGATGGGCGGCGGCAATGCCATCAGCCGCTCGATCGTGCGGGTTTCGGGCTATGCGTCATTGATGCCCATCCCCGACCTCGATGCGGCGCTCGAACGGTTCCCCTGCGTGGGCGAAACCATTCTCCGCTACGCGAAGCTGCTCATTACCCAGACCATGGAGGCGGTGGCATGCAACAGCCTGCATGTCGCCGAGCAGCGCATTGCCAGGTGGCTGCTGCACGCCCTTGACCGGGTGACGGGCGATGCGTTCCAGATCACGCAGCAGGCGCTGTCCGAGGTGCTTGGCTTGCGGCGGGCCACCGTGAACGAAGTGTGTTCGCGACTGCAGGACGACGGCATTCTCGTCTATTGGCGCGGCTCGCTGGCGGTACTCAATCGCGACGCTCTGGAGAGCAGAAGCTGCGAGTGCTACCGACGCGTCCGGCGCCTGTCGCTGTAGGCGGCGATGCTGACGCCAGCGACAGCGAGTGGGCCATTCCGGTCTTCCTCAGCCCCGAGGATCGTGAGCTGATCAAACGGCCAATAAACGGCGGCCGTGCATCGGCCGGCGAGCGCCGCCTCGAGTTTGTAAAACCTCCCGGACGAACTCACCTGACTTTTCCATGACCTGGACACTCGCCTGGCGGGGCGGCAGCCGCGAGCTGCCGCTGCGCCAGACTTGGCGCTTAAACGCAAAAAAACTCCTCGGCGCTTATGCGGAGGAGCTTTTGAGAGGCGGTTTGGATGGTGGTTCTGGTTGCGGGGGCAGGATTTGAACCTGCGGCCTTCAGGTTATGAGCCTGACGAGCTACCGGGCTGCTCCACCCCGCGTTATTCTTTGCGCTTCAACGCATATGGGCCGCGTGCGCGGCCCTTTCAAGTGCCGGCTGGACCGGTCGGTGATCGAGAAGATTGGTTCATCGATTTGCCTTTAGCAGACCTGGCAGCGACCTACTCTCCCGCGTCTTGAGACGAAGTACCATTGGCGCTGGGGCGTTTCACGGCCGTGTTCGGAATGGGAACGGGTGCAGCCACCCCGCCATGACCACCAGGTCGGCTAAGGGCAAATTGATGTGAGAAGCTGGCGAGGCGGAGCCTCTTTTGTCTTTGAACACGTCTTTCAATGAACTCTTTCCTCGGGCGGCACCCTGGGCACTCGTCGAAGCATCGCTTCGCAAGGCCAGCGGCCGTCGCGCCTCGTGGCGCGGCCCGTCCGGAGCGCTTCAGCGCGTCAGGACAAAGAGTGTTCATTGTTCATGCGATGAGCATGAACAATGAGAACGATCAAGCCGATCGAGCGATTAGTACCGGTAAGCTTCACACATTGCTGCGCTTCCACACCCGGCCTATCAAC
>NZ_PZZZ01000001.1:702286-756899 GCF_003046475.1 Mycoplana dimorpha | reverse complement strand
TGGTGCCATGCGTAAACCCTGTAATCGTCATATGTCGAAGCCTCGTTCGGCAACAACATCAACAATCACACGCTGATCCGGAAGGTGGGGGAAAACCAGCGCTTACTTTTCCGCCACCGTTCTCTTCAATAAAAATTGCCCCTAGCTCTTGCAGGACCTTTTCCAGCGTCGCGATCACATCAGGCGCTGGTTCATCGATGATGCGCTCAAATCCCTCTATCACCGATTCATCGATACCCGAGCGAAGTGCCAGTTTGCTCCTCGTAACTTCGACCAGCGCTCGCGCTGCACGGCATTGCGGACCCGTGATCATGTTTTCCTCTCCAGAGCTTCTCGCATGGAGGCGCAGCTTCTTCGCAGATGAACAATCTTCGTTTCCAAGATAAAGCGGCGCAATTTCCCTCGGGGAATTCCGATGCATGTATTGTAACAGCCTTGCGCTCTAAACCTCCAGATCGTCCTTCTGATCGGCAGAAGACATCCTGGCATATCAAGCAGGTACACCACGCAGTTGGTCGAGACTTACGCCTGGTCTTCTGACAGAGCGGCGGCCTGCGAGTTGACGCTGCAATCCATGAATTTTTGGGCCAGGTCGAAAGCAAGTAATTTCCATCTGGGACGCCTAGATCATTGCTCCGCTAGGACCTAGCTCGTAACAGACCGCCAGTATGCGCAAGGTTCACAATCTGTTCCAAGCGACCATGACCCCAATACCGGTTCGAAGCTGAGGATTGAGTTGAAAGCGTCCACCCTCCGCGGCGTATGAAGCCATCAGGTATGGCATGTCGTAACGTCCATACGGGCGAGGCCGACATACTGCACTCTGACGGTGGCCGTTCCGCGCTTTTTTAAATCGAGCAAATCGGCCGCCTTGCTCGAAAGGTCGATAATACGACCCTTATGGAATGGGCCACGATCATTGACGCGCACGATGAGCGAGGAACGGTTTTCGAGGTTCGTCACCCGCACATAGCTCGGCAAGGGAAGGGTTGAGTGTGCGGCTGAAAGGTGATCCTTGTCAAAGATTTCTCCGTTCGCCGTGAGGCGTCCATGGAAGCCCGCCCCATACCAGGATGCGATCCCTTTTGAGTCGTAATCTCTGTCCTGCTTCGGGTTATACCGCTTGCCCCTGACCACATAAGCCTTGCCGACGACATATCGGCCACCACCCTTACGAAGTTGCTTTCGATTGGACGTCCGCACGCTCGCTTTCGCGACCTGTGCCTTATGATTGTTGTACCCCTTGCCGCCCTCCTTGGCAGGGGCTTGGGAGGTCGGACATGCGCAGAATGCGCACATTGTCGTGACCGCTAAGCATTTGAGGGTCGTGCCTACCTCGCCAGACATCTTTCCCATCCCGGCACTAGTTTTGGTGGCTCAGGCGCTAAGGTTTGGCCTGAAGGGGCATGTCTCTCGGGAGCACAATCATGCCTACTAGAAAAAGTTCCGCTCAAACACGGGAAAGGTGAGCGATTTGGCACCTTATATTGAGGTCCAACGTCCAACACGGCGGTCACATCTTTGGAGGCCGGCGGTCCAAGTAATTATCGGACCCCGCGCCAGATACCTTCGCATCCAGGTGCCAATCGCATCATACGTTCGGCACTCCCCCCACGGGGGTTTGCACCCCGCTGGGTGCCTCACGATCCGGGAACAGGATCCCGATCCTCAGGCAGGCAGTCCGGCCGCTGCAGGCCGTCGCGCGGTCGTTCAATATCCTCGGCTCGTTGCAGATACGAGACATCATCGAGCCAGTCTACATATTCGCTTGGACCTGACGCTGGATCGCCACGCCACGAAAGTCCGCGCTCGCAAGTGAGCGGAACCGTCAGCCATGTCACCAAAACATATTTAGACAACTGGAGCGTTCGAGGGCATGCTCCCAACATCGTCAGATATAAGTAAGGCGCTGACGGCGGTGAGGCGAGAGGTGAAAGAGTATGCTGTGTACAACACCAAAGCCACCATTTTGCTAAATCGTGCGTTTCCGCTGTCCGGTGCATTCGAGCCAGCAGACATGAAAGCGCTGCAGAGCATTTTTGATCTGTCGAGGCGGATCGCCCTTCGGTGGGCAATGAACACGCCAATGCCCTCGGAAAAATCATTCGCCTTTATCAGCAGGGATCCGGTGCAAGTCCGAGACCTTCTGATGGTCAGCCAGCAAGGTGAATGAGAGCCGCCGCACCGCTGCTAGTTAAGTGGCTACAGGAGCGGATAGACCAACCCAGCGAGAATGCCAGAAAGATAAGCAGCCGCATCGTACGGACCCCACGGTAAGATGGCCCGATTGCCAGTAACAGTGAACACTGCCCCCTCTGATCCATCTGAGAGCATTTTGAGGCCTTCTTGTGTGCCCGTATGAAATGCGCAGCGATGGCATTGCGGAGCGAGAGGCTCTCGGTCAGCCCTCGTCTTCGTCTTAGAGGCGAACCTGTCGATCAAGCTGAAGCTTTAGTTCTTGCGGAACCCATTGTTTTGAACCCGCACCCCGCAGGTGCGTTTCTGTCTGAACGCATGAGGCTTCCAGTGCGCCATATCTCAGTCTCCTCAACTCAACCCGGAGCGTTCGTGGCTTTTCCGTACGACCGCGCAACGGTGGAGCAGTTCCGCGAGAGCTTCCCCAGAGCACGCTGGGACGATGAGCGGCGAAGCTGGTTCGTTCCCGGCAAGACCGCTGACCAAAGGATCGCGCGCTGGATTGATCGGCAGACCTCAGGCCTTGACGCATTTGCTGACGACAAAGGAAGAGATGCATACGACTTTGAGCCGATCGTCAGCCAGTACCTTGAAGTCGCCGACGATCTGCGGGTCCGCACCCCCTACTCGAAGACGGCCATCCAGGAGCTGCGTCAAGTGCCGTGGGCTCATTGGGATGAAACACATCGCCTGTGGCGGGTGCCCTTTCGATCCTATGAAGACTTGCGCAGGCGTTGGCCGATCATCGAGGCGGCCGCTCAGCGCAACGAGCCCGAGGTGCGCAGAATGCGAAGAATGACCATGCATGGCTCGGAGGATGAGCGCAGAGCGCGAATGCTGGCCAGCGAGCGCCGCCGCCGGCGCTATCCAATCCCAAGCGTCTTTCCGCCTCCGCTGGGTCGTCCAGTTTCGACTGAACGCTACGGCATTGTCCTGTTTACGGACCTCTCAGGTGAACTCGTCACCACCGATTTTTCCTCCTTCTATCCGCACCTGGCCAATAGCCTAATGGACTTTATATGGGCGTCGTGGAGACTACCCTCGTTGAAGGAACTCGTCTCCACCTGGCCTGCGCGCAGCGAGCCCGACCGGAGGCTGGGATGGTGGCTGCCGACGCTTGCCGAGCTAAGATTAGCCCGGAAACTCGCCCGTTCTCGCGAGCGCAGGCGTTCGACGGCTCCCCTTGGGCGATCCCATCAACCAAGGCATTCTTGACCATTCCTCATTTTCTGTGTGGGGCATCAGACAGTTCGATCCAGGTCGGGGCATGATCACTGGCGTGTTCCCATCCGCGGACTTCCTTGTCGACTCCGGCTCTCACTAGTTTGGCAGCGAGCTGCGGACTGAGCAGGAAGTGATCGATCCTGAGCCCTGCATCTCTTGCGAAAGCATTTCGGAAGTAGTCCCAGTAGGTGTAGATGCGTTCGCCCGGATGCAGTTGCCGCAACGCGTCTGTCCACCCTTGGTCGACAAGACGACGAAAGGCGTCGCGGACCTCGACGCGGAACAATGCGTCGTCGAGCCAGCGTTCGGGCTTGTAAACATCCAGCTCCGTTGGCATGACGTTGTAGTCGCCAGCGAGAACCACCGGGACCTTGAGTTCGAGAAGCTCGGCGGCGTAGGCGGCCAGCCTCTCAAACCAAGCGAGCTTGTAGCTGAACTTGGGTCCCGGATAGGGATTACCGTTTGGCAGGTACAGGCAACCAAACAGCATGCCATCAACGGCTGCCTCGATATAGCGGCTGTGCGGGTCATCGGCGTCGCCCGACAAGCCTTTGCGGGTCAGCAGCGGCTCTTTTCCCTTGGCAAGGATCGCCACGCCATTCCAACTTTTCTGGCCATGCCAGATTGCGCCGTAGCCAGCGGCCTCGATGGCCTTGACCGGGAACTTGGCGTCCGGTGATTTCAGCTCCTGAAGGCACACGACATCGGGTGACGCTTGTTCCAGCCATCGCAGCAGCACGTCGAGACGGCCATTCACGCCATTGACGTTATAGGTCGCGATCTTCATCGATTATCGCTTATGGTCGCCCCTGTCGCCCTCTCCTGGTTTGGCATCGTGCTTGGCGCGGTGACGCTTGTCGGCTGACAGAGAACGGCCGACATCGACCGACTTCTTGAACCTGCCGCCTTCGTCACGACGAACGTAACGCTTGTCCGTCCCGGTATCGATGAGCTCTCGCTTTGACATCACAACCTCCGTTTTTGCGCTTGCCCGACAAACGCGTGAAAAGGCGGAAAGTTACAATCATCGGCCTCGGCCGACGTATCGGCAGCAGTCTTCTTTTTTAAGCGCTTCCTCATGAGAATGCCTCTGGTCCTGCGGCAGGAGCCGTCCTCCGCCGACCGCTTGTCCGGCGACCATTTAAATCGGCTGGTGCCGCTCTATAGTCCTGACTATGTGTAACGACTACGAACAGCACATTTTGTACGCCGAGTACTGCAAGATGATGCAGGAGCTTGCGCTCGAGATTCCGTCACACCAGAGCGAACTCGATCTTCCCCGGGCCGACGATATCAAGGTCGGAGACATCGGGCCCGTGATGCGGGCGGCGTCGGCGGCCGTGGTCGAGCTATCGCCAATGCGGTTCGGTTTCCCGTCGCCCACCGGAAGAAAAGGCGGGCCTGTCTTCAATTTTCGCTCGGAGGGACGGCACTTCGGAAACAGCAAGCGTTGTTTGATACCCGCCAGCGCGTTCTTCGAATTCACGGGCAAGAAATTCCCGAAAGCGAAACATCGTTTCACGCTTCGGGGGTCGGCGTTCCTGGCGATCGCAGGCCTGTGGCGTGACGGTGAAGGGAATGAGCCCCCATCATTTACGATGCTGACAACGGAACCAGGACCCGATGTCGCCCCCATACATGATCGGCAGGTGGTTGTCTTGAGACCGGACCACTGGCGACATTGGCTGGACCTATCCAAACCAGAAGACCAACTCCTGCGTCCTCTTTCACAGGGAAGCCTTGACGTCCAGCTTATTCGGCCGAGTCCCGACTAGTCCCTACGAAAATCTGTCGTGATGACTTCGACTTCTTACGATCCGCGTGCCAGGCGGAGCGAGAGACGCAAGCCGGATGCCTTTGGCTGAAGCACCGCAGCCGAGGATCGAGCACCCGGCCAAGTCCGGGCGGCTGCCATAACAGAAACGGGATCAACCAGGAATCGGCAAGGAGGCCCAGGCTCATGATCTCCCACCGGTCGTATCTGAAATCCGCACCTTCACCGAACGGGTTTGGGCGCATGATCGGCAGAGCGCCGATGCGGAGGTCGTGGGTCGCGAGCCCATGCCCAGCAGGTTTCCTGCGCTCTGCACCGCTATCGTTATCGCGAGGTCAATTTCGGAACTGAAATTCGACAAAACGTAGGTTGAGATGGTCTTTGCCGTGCGCTGGACATGAACGGGGCTTGGCGCGTAGGTGATCTTTACGCCGGGCAAATACTGTAGCTTGGTTGCATTCTGGAATTGCGTCGCGGCCTTCTCATCAAACGTCTTCTTTTGTACTCTACGCTGCGGAATAGCGCTTACGTCATCACGACTTCAATCCAGCTCGCCGCTATTATCTAATGGCCCCCCTCGCCGCAGTATTTCTCTTACATCCGGCAATTTTTGCGCACCTCTAAGGGACAAACTTAGTTCTCGACCATGGTGCAAGATTTTCTGAGGACCAAGGTTTATTGCAGCTTTAATGAGTGCATCAAAATTCTCACGCGCGTCTTCGGTGGTCCAAACACCAGCAACCCGTAGCGAATCTTTCTCGGTTTGCTTGCTCGCCATCTTGACGCCCCTCAGCCCTGATCAATTTCATCAGACTCGTTAACCAAAATTACAACGAATCGCTGCACCCTCATCGAGGATGTATCAGCAGGGTTCCCATAATGGTCTCGAATCCAAGCTTATTTGTGCTCGATACAAACGTATGGAGTCATTTTGCGACAAAGCGGCCGAGTCCGCAAATGATTGCTTGGTTGAATGATTTGGGGACGCCTGTGGCTATCCCTGTTGGAGCGATCATTGAAATTGAGCGAGGTATTAAAAATATCGCTGAGAAAAATCCGGAAAGAAGCAAATTTCTTCGGGAATGGCTTAACTCAATTTTAGCCTCAAACGTTCGCTTCCTGGGAATGGATCTGCCGACAGCCCAATTATACGCGCACATGACGTCTCTGCCCGCGCTGAGAAATCTATGGCTACCATCAAGCTTCGCCAAAAATCCAAAGCTCGGTGAAGACCTTTCGATCGCAGCTTCGGCCATTGTGCACAAAGCGCCCATTGCAACGATGAATATTAGGCATTTCCTTCAGATTCATGAGCACTTCAAGCTCCCGGGCCTTTATAACCCAATGGACGCAAAGTGGCTCGTGCGGCCCGTGTGGACAGATAGCGTACCCTTCGCCAATCGTGTGCAGCCGACCGTCGCGGTATCCGCGGTGGTCTTTGATCATCTCGCTGAGCTAAATCAGTAGTCCTTCGGTCGGCTTTGCTTTCTCCGACTGCTGTTACGTAACAACACCGCCGCATTGGGGTTGACGTGCCTCGGTTTGTTCTGTATCTGTTCCATATGAGCCAGAATACTCTCATACGCTGATCTATTGGCGGTGCCCTTGGGCATCGACACTAGGCTGTCTGCTTATGGAGTTTCTGTGTGACAAAAATCCGCAAATGCCAATCGCCACTTGTTGCCGCTAGAGGCCAAGCCGCCGCATCTGGATTCAAGCTGCACGCAGCCCTTCGTTGCTTGGGACAGCCTCTCTTTCGCGGAAAGACGGCTTTCGAGTTCGCAGTTCTACTCGAAATCAATCGAGAGGTGACGAATTGGTCCTGCCTTCCTTTGGAGTTGCAGGCAGGTCCTCAGGCTCATGTGCCCGATTTCCTGGTATTCAAAGGCGATCAAGCTTTCCTGATTGATGTCCGGGACGCTAACTCTGGAACGCCATCCTGGATTGCAGATCGCGCGAGGGCCGCGGGATACCAATACTCGGTAGCAGATCCTGTTGATCCCCAGAGCTTTCGGTACCGCAATGCACGCGACTTGCTGAGGTACGCCCGTTGGACCTGTCCCTTAGGAGACCGCGTTCGCCTACTCGCAGCTTTTGACGAGCATGGATCGCTGACAATCTCTGAGTGTTTGACCGCTTTTCGAGAGACCAACCCGATGGCAGGCCTAGCTTCGCTGATCCTTCATCGTTTCGTCGATGTCGATCTAGATGAAGCGATCCTGGGTCCGGAAACAAGGGTGAAGCGATGGCGAGACTAGGTTTTGCGGTGCCTAATCCAGCACACATGATGGATGAAATGACATACGTTTTCCAAGTCGCCAAACACCCGCACAAAGTCCGGCTCGTGCTAGGGCCGCTCATACGCTGACCCCTCTCTACAAACCCGCAACATCGTTGGTTTGCCCCATGAGTCGAGCGACGGCTCAGGGAGAGGAGTAGTAGATGGTCGTTCTTATGAGCCAATCCTATGCGAAATCTCAGCTCGAACATGAAATCCGTCGGCTAACCAAGCTGGTCGAAGATCTAGTGCACATTCGAGATGGCAAGCCACCGAATGAAGAAGCGCTCCAAGCGGCACCACACCTCGAAGGATGGGCGCTCCGCTGGAGAACGGTGCCTTGCCTGACGGGACTTGTTTCCGGACACCCGCACATTGAGGACGGCGACAACTGCACGACGACAGAGGTTTGGGCACTTGCACCGAAACTCGGATACGCACGGACGACGTCGCGGTTCTACTCATTAGGACGTCCATTAGGTGCGTCGCGAGATCAATGAGCGTCGCGGCACGCGCCGGATGTGCAGGCCTGCCAAAGTCCGGCGACACGACAATTTCTGCTTTCTTTAGAATTCTAACGTTTTCGTTAACGAGCATTGAGAACTTCCCAGGTATAACGCCATCGCTCCAAAAGGAAGTCCGATGACACAACAGTCAGCGATACGAATAGAAACACGGGAATCCCGCAGTCTGTCGACGCGCTGAGTCATCCACCTCCGCTGCCGAAGGCCGGATGCCACCAAGTTCTTCAGAGCAGCGGTGGACATCGACTGCATACCCTAAGATTCCTCACCAATCACTGCGCTGCCCGGTACCGTCCTGTACATGCTGGCACTGAACAATTTGTTCAATGTGCTTAGCGTGCCGACTGCGTTGGCAACGAGATCGTACGCCCCTGAAAAAGGCAATCGTGCGCCAGCCCCGTCGGGGCGTATGGCGATTGCCTTTCATCTCCAATTTCCTCTGCTCGGCCCGGCTATGCATTTCGCTTGGCAGGTTGAGCCAACTCAAAGGATCAGAATGTTTCTCAACGATATGCTCGTCTTGCACCCTAACCTACCCGCTGATTTAAGCCGTGCTCTCTGGGTTATTTCGAATACGATGCATTCCACGTTTGCTCGCCAACCGTGGATCAGCAATCCAGATTCCAAAAAGCGCTGCATTCTGGCCTCTATGACCGTTCGTGACTTTCTGAAAGAGGTTGGCTTTGAGTCGGCGGAAGTCGTTTCCGTAAACCTGGAGATTGAGGCGAAACGGGACAGAGAGTATCTGCAGCCCTTGTCCATCGGTGATCCACTTTCTAATCAGCCAGAAAAGCCGGGACATTGGAGCGGCCATATGGTCACCCGTGTTCCTGAAGCCGATCTGCTGATCGACCCTACGCTGTATCAGGCACGCCGCCCCCGCTGGATGTCTTTGCCGGGTATGATGGCTGCGCCTACAAGTTCAACGATGCCTCGACACCCGTTTAACGGTCTAAAGGGAGTTTCCTGCGCTGAGGGAGACTTTGAGGGCGGCGCGATCCGGATGGGATGGTACCACTACCCCACGAACTGGGGCTGGGTGGGAGCGCCGGACACGAAGCTCGAGCGACGTGCATCTGTCGTCGCGGCCATGTTGCGGGCTTTCGAGCAGCGAGAGGCTGCTGCAGCCTAGCGCCACGAGTGCCGGATCTCGTGTCAGAACGAGATCACAAATCACCGATAATCTGCTTGGAGAGATCCGTGGTGACAGGACTGCGGGTCCTCCTCAATTCCCTCAATATCCGAAGGCCCACTGCAAGTGGAGCCGCTGCAGCTGCGGACATTGGTACGCAAGCGAATTCTGCTGCTCAAAGCTGTATTCCAGGCTGAACTCAGTGGCCCCATCAAGTGCCTCCGTCGCCACGTTGCTTATCACACCTCGCAGAGGGAGTTCTGGTCAATGTGACTACCTTCGCAGGTCGTTCATTTGGCCGAAGATTGCTTTGGCGGCCGCAGAAGCGGAGTAAGCACAGTTGACCGCACTGCCTTCGCAACGGCCTCAGGCGTCAGTTCACCTACTTCATCCAAAACCTCTACCAATCGATCTACCAGCGGGCGGAACTGGACGATAAGTGCTTTCGCCCGCGCAAACTGCTCGGCAAGGATCACTTCTATCCGTGAACATAGCCTCGGGTCGGCAATACGGATGCCTTCCAACGCGCCATCATCGTACGCGGCGCTATGGCGCAATGTGATCCCCATCCCCAACACTGCCTCGATCATCGTGGCGACCCGGGTCGCCATGGCAAGATCTGACGTGTTGCCGAGTCCAGCACCATCTCCTCGGTGCCCCAGGCAAACCTCCTCTGCAGCCAGGCCAGCAAGCAGCACGGCGATATAAATCAGAAAGAACTCCCGATCCCGATAACTTGCCTGCGGCAATTCAAAGTAGGCCGCGCCGCCTTGCTGCGTTTCCGCGCGCGCGATCTTGGTTCCGATGATCTTTGTGCCCTGTAGATGCCGTGACCCAAAGCTAATCCAACAACAGTATGGCCTACCTCATGAATAGCAAGTGCTCTTCGATGCTCGGGCGTGATGTCGATAGGAGCAGGCAATACGGCACGCACGTCGTCCAGATTAAGCGGACGCTTGGCACGCCTCGCTAGACGACGAGCATCTCTGGCGGCCTTGGCCAGGTCTGCGCCGCTCATGCCAGCAGTCCACGCTTTCAGACCTTCCAGTTCGGTGACTTCGATGCAGTGATCGATGTGCTGAGCCAGGATTGCAATTCGATCTTGCTCCGATGGAAGCGGGATCTCAATCTGCCGATCCAGCCGCCCCGAGCGCAAGATTGCTGGGTCAATGTTATCAGAGTTGTTCGTAGCTCCGACGACTACGACGCCTTCCCGACCCTCGAGACCATCAAGGCATTCCAGCAGCGCGTTAACAACCTGAATGCAGCTTCCCGCTGGCTCCTCGCTGGACAGGACTGACGATGTTGTCACCAAGATGACAGGTATCATGCTCGAGGAGTACCAGGCCATCAAGCGGGGACATCGAACAACCAAACGACGGGGAGATCCACCCGAGCGTTCGCAGTTCGCCAGCATCGTGCCTTGTTCCTAAAACGCAACGATCACAGTGCAATCTCTGTTAACTATGTTTTCGACTTGGCGTCTGTCAAGATTGCAATCAGGACCGACGGCTGCGATAACCCGAGTCCCCGACCCTGTTCGGGCGAAGTAGGATCGCGAACATGCGTATAACAACCATATCGAAATCGGCCCGGGAATTCGGCACGACCGCCTAACGGCTCGGTATGGATGTATCCGATGCCAAAACCATCGGCCAACTTCCCTCTCTCAAACATTAGAAATCACTAAGGTCACAACTGGCGTGTGTGATCTGACGCCTTCTAGCGCTGCCTGCGCCAGAAGCACCCATTCGCGCGAGCATGTCTGGCTCAGCGAAAACCACCGACGAGAAAGGAGGTCGCATATGTGCATCAAAATCGACATCGCGCCCTCCCTTACAACGGCACATCTCCGAATAGCCAGGTAACCACTCAGACTGCGGTCTGACACGCGGAGAATTCTCTCCCGATTGAGATCAATCGGCCGCAATCGCGCGCCGATAACTGGAGATTTGTGCCTTGTCTAACAATAAATTGCCCCCTCACCTCAAGTATCAAGGAGACGCACCTGTCGGCCCCCGCCGCAAGCAGGAACGGCGCATGATGAGTGCTGGACTAACCCCGCCTTCGGAACGTGCGGGACAGCTTTGGATTCCTCCATCCGCAAGCGTGGCCTCGCGAAAAATCAGTCTTCGCGGAAGAGGATCATTTCGCGGGACCATCGTGAACCCGCTCTCTCACCGAGAGATGCACTACGAAAGCACCATGGAGCGGGACGCCATGTATATCCTGCTAGCCCGCCCTGACG
Organism: Mycoplana dimorpha; assembly: GCF_003046475.1. Classification (GTDB taxonomy): domain Bacteria; phylum Pseudomonadota; class Alphaproteobacteria; order Rhizobiales; family Rhizobiaceae; genus Mycoplana; species Mycoplana dimorpha. The sequence continues at coordinate 745,523 of NZ_PZZZ01000001.1, read as the reverse complement.
TGGTCGACCTTATCGACCAGCCACCACCGGTGACGTTTCACGACAGGGAGCGACGAAAGCGCTCTCACACCTTTGATCTTGAGGCTCGCCTTCGATGCGGCAAGCGCATTGCCTTTGCCATCAAACAGGAGAACCAGGTCGCCAAGAGCGGAATTGTTGATGACCTTCAGCTGATGCGAGAACAGCGGCCACGTGGATGCGCTGATGCAATGGTCCTTCGCACCGAGCGCCACATCACCCGGGCAAGGGCGGCGAATGCACGTCTGATCTTTCATTCGAACTCGTTTCGCGTGGATGCCGATGTCGCTCGGATGAGGAACTTCACGATGACGCTTCGCGGCTGCGCCAAGATCTCGGACATTCTGAAGGCAAGTATTCCTGAAGCGGCAGGCTTCAGTGCCTTGGTCTGCCTGATCGGCGATGGTGAGCTCGTTCCCATCGGAAACGGTCTGATTTCCTATGACACCCCCGTGCGGTTACGCGGCGAAGAAGTTTTTGTTGAGGAGATTGCACGATGAATCAGTTTGTACCCCGTTTGGCCTTCGGCCATCACGACAAGATCGTCATCGATGGCGTCGGTCATGAACCAATGTCCAGCGATCAGACCCACCACGTCCTTCGCCGGTATGAGAGTGGTGAAGAGATCCGGCGGTCCCACGAAGAGCTTTATCAGCTTCGCTCGGAAGGAAGGCTTCTGCAGATTTCCAACGGCTACTACCGTGCAAGTGCCGAGCGTGCTCGTCGAGCAAGACCTGCGGGCGATCTCGTCTCCAATTTGAAGATGTCCCAACAGGAAACCATCCTTTGGCGAAAGGAGTACTGCGACCGTTTCCTGCGGATGGCAGCCCAGAGAAAGGCAACCCGTTCTGATGAATCGATGGCGATGGCGATCTCGACCATTACTGGCGAGATCATCAAAATGGGAGGTGGCTCAAAGCGGTGCGGGGGCAAGGTGGTCTCGCGTCGCCCTCCCAGCCCCACTGCGTTGAGGAAGTGGCTGCGCGCATATGAGGCTTGGAATTACGACCCGATGGCGTTGCGCGACCACCTTGGCCGTAGCGGAAATCGGAAGAGCCGACTGCCAGAGGAAATCCGCGCCTTGCTCCGAGAAGCCGCGGAGGGTTACGCGGATTCCCTCAAGCCATCGCTTGCTGACCAACATGTAGCTCTCGGGCTGTTGGTAAAGGCGTTGAACGAAGAACGAAAGGTTGACGGACTGGAGCCGTACCTCATCCCGAGCGTGCGAACTTTGTCAAAAGAGATCGCGAAACTTAATGACTTCGAAGTCATGGCAGCTCGCGAGGGGGACGAAAAGGCCAACAAGGCGTTCTATATCGTCCGTGGGGGCTTGGGCGTATCCAGGCCACTCGAGCGTATCGAGATCGACGAATGGAATGTGTCCCTACGAACCCTGATGGACAAGGATCCCGCTTGGCAGGAGCTTTCCGTGGCGGTCAAAGAAAAGATCGAGCGAAACCGGTTCTGGATTTCCGTCGCTATCGATTGCGCCACCCGCGCCATTGTGGGCCTTCACATCGTCGACGGCGCTCCCTCGTCGGAGTCGGCGGTAGCCACCCTCCGCCAAGTCGTCAGCGACAAGTCGGCCATTGCCAAAGCGGCAGGCTGCGAGTCTCCGTGGAACATGGGCAGTCGTAAAATCCAGACGATCTGCACCGACACCGGTTCGGCTTGGTATAGTCAGGAGTTTCGCGCGGCGTGCGCCGACCTCGGGATCGAAATCATGTTTCCGCCCGCGGGCGTACCCCAAATGCGCGCGCGGATTGAGCGGGTGTTCTCGACCTTTCACAAGCAACTGATTGCTCGGTTCCACGGACGGACGTTTGAAAACGTTGTCGCCAAGGGTGACTACGATCCAGACGCGATGGCGGTACTCGACAAGGAAGAACTGTATCAGGTGCTCGTTCGGTATGTGGTGGATGTCTATCACAACACGCCTCACGAAGGCTTGAAGAAGGAGACGCCTCTGAACGCGTGGATCAGGTTGAATCGTCAATTTGGAACGGAGGACACGCTGGATCCAGATATCGCTCGTTCCATTTTTGGGACGACGATCGAGGCTACAATCCAGAAGCATGGCGTCCGTCTGTTTGGCTTGAACTATTACCATGACGAGCTTCAGAGGCTTCGCAGGCGGAACCGCAAGAAGGCGGTGATCGTTCGCGTGGATCAGACGGACGTTGGCTTTATCTCGGTTCGTACCGAGGAAGGCTGGCTGATGGTGCCCTGCCGTGAAGATGGAATGGATGGCGTCAGCCTCCACACTTTGAAGCTTGCTAACGAGAAGATCCGCCGAGAGCATGGCGAACAAGCAAAAGCGAGCCGCGACGTGCGTCTGAGAGCGATTGCGGACATCCTCGCGTTCTCCGAAGCGGCGACAGAACGGGCGGGCTTACTGCCACCAACGTATTCCTCGGAACAGATCCGGTCGCTTGCAAGTGTGGACGATCGTCGCCGCCGCATCGAAGACGTCACGCCCGACGAGCGCGATTTCCTGGCCGAAGATGGCTCAATCGATGAGATCGCCAACCCGTCCGCGCTGGTTTCTGGGATGGTCCCAGGTCTCGCAGACGAACCAACTGCCATCAACGCGGAAAACGCCGATGATGACGATGATGACGATGATTTTTTTATGGAGTTTTGAAATGAATGATACTGACATCTGCATTGAACAGCCGGAAGTGACCGAGAGGGTCTCTCGTGTGGAGACCATGAGGGCCGTATTACGGGCATACATCGGACATAGCCGGGACCAGCTACTAGAGTCGGAACTCGATCGGCTGATCGAGAGTTGCGAGCTAAGCTGCTCGATCGATGACGATCACTCTTCGCGGGTCGGTAGGCTTGCTGAGGGTCGCATCCTTGCTGTCACGGGAAAACCGGGCGCGGGGAAGACCCGTTCTTTGGAGCGAATTTTCCGGTTGCGTGCAAGCGCTTGGGGAGCTCCGTGTAATCACGAAGGCTCTCAACTGGTTTCCGTGAAGGCCCCATCACCCTGCACACTGCGGCAGCTAGGTCATACCCTACTGAAGCAACTCGGCTACAGAGTGGAAAGAGACCTGCGAGAAAACGTCGTTTGGGACATGGTTCGCGATCGGCTGAAGCTCTGCAATGTTCGTTACGTCCATATCGACGAGATCCAGCATGCTGTCGACACAGCAAACGTGAACGAGGTCCAGAAGGTACGCGATACTCTGAAGGGCCTCCTGCAGCAGTCCGACTGGCCAGTCTGGCTCATCTTGTCCGGCAAGCCTTCGTTTGCGTCCTTCATCGAAAACGACACCCAACTCAAGCGACGCAGCCGTTTTGTTCACTTTGGTGACCTGCATCTGGAAACGGATGGCCAATTCTTGGCCAAGGCTGTTCGCGGAATCATCACGAAGATTGCCAAAATGGAGCTGGATGCGCCCTTAGACCAGCCCTTCGTAGCGCGCCTTATCCATGCGGCCGGTGGCCAACTCGGTATCGCGATCGAATTTGTCCAGGACGCCATCCAGGAAGCTCTCCAAGATCAGGCGACGGCTGTCTCGCTAGCCCACTTCGCCCAGGCCTATGAGGCACGGTCTGGTTGCACGGCTGATAGGAATGTTTTCACTGCAGAGGTTTGGCATCACATCGATGTCTCAATGGCGCTCCAAGACGCCCACAATGACGCGCACAGCGCCGATCCTGCGCCGATGAAGGAGAAGAAGGTTCGCGACAGGAGGAACAAGTAATGGCCTCTCCGCTACCGAGAAACATGACGGTTCCTTTGGGCAAGGATGAACTCGCATCCAGCTTTGCGTCGAGAACTGCCATGGTCAATGGACGCACGGCACGCCAGTTCTGCCTTGACATGGGATTTCGTTTTCAAGACGTCGTTGATGGCAAGAGCGATGCGCTGACGAGACTCGCAAGTTGTGGGCGAGCAGACCCCTCGCATTTCAGAGCCATTCGGCGGATCGACGATCGGCTCTTTGAGTTGGGCGGCGAGCGTCTACACCGCACCGGGCTTGCCCGTGGTCGTGTACGGGCGTGCCTTGCCTGCCTAAACGACGATATCTCCAGGTTTGCTTGCCCCTTGCCCGCCCGCCCCTATCAGCGGTTAGAATGGTCGCTTACGCACATCAGGACTTGCCGTCACCACCGGTTGGCGCTGGTCGAACTGGCCAATGATCTCAACCCGCAGACCGTGCACGACTTCTCGCTCAGTCTGCACGGTACCCTGCCGCAGTTGGGGAACTCGCAGCATCTGGCCATCAATCGTGGTGTGTCCTCGCTCGAGGAGTATCTCTTGGGCCGCCTCACCCACCTCCCTGCCGCAAAGACCTGGCTCGATGGCTTCCGGTTCGATGCCGTCGGGAAGATGTGCGAGATGCTCGGCGCAGCCTACGACTTCGGGGTCCGTGTCCGCGTGTCGGACCTCACCGATGATCAACTCTATCAGTGCGGCGATCGCGGATATTCCTACGCCTGCCGCGGGGAAAGCGGCGTTCGAGAGTTGTTGAGCGAACTGCAAGGTAGACTTGATCCTACGAAACCGGGACAGGGTCCCAAGATGGCTTTCTACCGGATCTACGAATGGCTCGCTCACGAGTCAGACGACGCAGAGTACGACCGCCTTCGAGAGGTTTTCGCAACTCATTGCATCGAAACGATGCCGCTCGGCTCAGGCGACGAACTCTTTGGCAAGCCCGTTGAGGTCCGCAAACTCCATTCAATTCGGACAGCTTCGTTGACGTATCAAACTCACCCGAAGCGACTGCGGAAGCTCCTCTATATGGGACGATATTTGAGTGAAGAAGCCAACAAGAAGGTAGACGACCATGCACTGTTCGACGCCGACGCGGCGCACAGTTTCATCGAACGAGCAATTCAGTCGCTGAACTTCAAGGAAGCCATGGCCTACCTCAATGTTCCGCGGCCACATGAAAAGACTGTCCTTGGAGGATCCTATATCGAGCCACTCGTCGATGTCACACGTGGCGAGCGGCAGCCACTTGTTCAATATGCATACGAAAAGTCTGCCTTGGACGAGTTCCTGGAACGGTTGCTCGGACATGCGGCACCGTGGACCACCGACGAACGGCAGTTCATCGGGATCCTTGATGCCCGAAAGCGTGCTTGTTGTGCTCTGTCAGAGATCCTCGATCTCCTGTTGAGCCGGAAACTTTGCGTGCGCAAGAACCCCGAAGAACGTGGCTTTCTTTCCGTCATGGTCAACCTCGCTCAACTCCGCGCAGCCGTCCAGTTAAAAGATCACAATGCGATTTCGCTGAAAAAAGCTGAGAAAGCCCTTAGGGTCAACACGAGGGTGTTAACCGCACTTCTCTCACAGGGTCACATCAGAAGCCGCATCGAGGTGAATCCGATCAATCGGTGCCCACAGACCGTTATCGACCATGCCGATATTGAGCGGTTCCAGAAGACGTATGTCTCGCTGTTCACTTTGGCCAAGGAGACGGGCATCCATTTCAACAATCTCAAAAAGCAGTTGAGCGACGTTCCATTAGCGATGGACAGAGGCCTGATCGGTTCCACGTTTTACCTGCGATCCGACCTCCCTTCGCTTTAACAGCGGACCCATCGCATTCCCATTGAAACCCGGCAAATGCCGGGTTTTGTTTTGCCCAGCAGTAGTTGAGGCATTTCATTGGTATCGCCCTGAGGCGTTTCATTGGTTATTTCGCCCTCTTCCCGAGGCGAGATGTTTTATTTTATCTATATATTTCAATTATTTACAAAATTACTGAGGCGTTCTATGGGTTCGGTGACATGCGGTCGACAGGCCGATTGATCCTCGGGACTAGGTAGAAGAAATGTCCCGGACAGCATAGTGCTGCCCGGGACCGCAAAAAAGGAAAGGCAGTTCGGGACTACGTAGCAGGTCAGACCATAGACGATAGGAATTCAGCTAATGAGCCAAGTGCCTAAGTTCGGATTTTCCGCGTTCTTAAAATTGATCAATTCCAATCCCAAGCCGCAGAAACGCCTTGTTCGTGATCGCTTTCGTCCGAGCACCGGCGGATATGATTTTCACAAAAGCCTTCGTCAGCGTGTACAGAAAATAGCATTCGAAAACCTTGGTTTTCTGGAGGCGCTGACGTCTGCGACTGAGATCAGCAAAAAAGCTGAGCGCGATTCGGCCATTCGCGGCCTCCGTCAATTCTTTGTATGGAGACAGAAGAACGTCGGCGACCTCTCGGCTTGCGAGAGCTTCCTTTTCAGTAGTCCAAAAAGTCTTTTCAAGGTTGAATTCACGCCGACTTTTCTCATCGAGTTGAACGGCCGTCGCACTGCGGTCCATCTTTGGAACACGCGTCAAACGTTGAGCGCAGGCTTGGTGAACGCGTCACTTTGCATGGTAGCGAACCGCCATCCGCTTGAAGCCCGCCCGGATGACTTTGCTGTGCTGTCATTACAGGATGGACGTCTTTTTAGATGGTCCGACGCGAACAAGGAGACGGCAGAGTTTGGCGAAAAACTGCTTGAGGTGCTTGACCTAGAGTTTGCGAGCGCACGGCTTGAATTTGGATTGCCGACTGTAGCCGAAGGGGATGCCGCGTCGGATACACCGGCCCCATAGCTCGGCCTGGAGAAGCTGGTGTCAAAGGCGGTCTGTCTCCTGCCCTTTCGAGTAGGCCGCGCATTCGAGGCGATCGATCGGTGCCTCGGCCTCACTTCTCGTCTCCGCCCGGCAGCAGCGCCCCGAGCAATTGCCGGGCGGTGCCGGTCACGATGCCGCTTTCATGCGGATCGCCCTTAACCAGCGCTTCCGTCAGGTGCTGCATCTGCGTGAGGGTGATATGCGGCGGCAGCGGCGGCACTTCCGGGTCGGTCTTGAATTCGACGACCACCGGCCGGTCCGCCGCCAGGGCCTTGTCCCAGGCCGGGCCCACATCGTCGGGCCGGTCGACATAGAGGCCCTTGAGGCCGATAAGCTCCGCGAACCGGTGATACGGCACGTTCGGAATGCGCTGCGAGGCGTCGAACTTCGGATCGCCCTCCATCACGCGCTGCTCCCAGGTCACCTGGTTGAGGTCCTCATTGTTGAAGACGCCGATGACGAAACCGGGTGTCGACCATCTTTTCCAGTACTTGGCGACGGTGATCAGCTCCGCCATGTTGTTCATCTGCATGGCGCCGTCCCCCACAAGCCCGATGACCGGGCGACCGGGATGGGCAAACTTGGCGGCGATCGCGTAGGGAACGCAGGCGCCCATGGAGGCGAGGCCTCCTGACAGCGAAGCGCTCATCCCGCGCCTCATCCTGATGTCCCGCGCGAACCAGTTGGCGCAGGAGCCGGAATCACTGGTGAGGATGCAATCTCCCGGAAGCCGTGGCGACAGTTCCCAGGTGACCCGCTGCGGGTTGATGGGATTGGCCTCCGCATGGGCCCGGTCTTCAAGCGTCTCCCACCATGCCTCGACCTCCTTGCCGATTTCGCGGCGCCAGTCGGCATCCTTCTGGTCGAGCAGCGGCAATAGCGCACTCAGGGTCTCGGCAGCGTCGCCGACCAGGTTGACGTCCATCGGGTAGCGAAGCGACAGCATGTTTGGGTTGATGTCGATCTGAACCGCCCTGGCCTGCCCTTCCTCGGGCAGGAATTCGGAATAGGGAAAGCCCGAGCCGACCATCAACAGCGTGTCGCAGCCGCTCATCAGCTTCCACGAGGGCTTGGTGCCCAGCATGCCGATCGATCCGGTCACCCATGGAAGGTCGTCGGGCAGCGTCGCCTTGCCGAGCAGCGCCTTGGCGGCACCGGCTCCCAGACGATCCGCGACGGCGATCACCTCGTCGGTGGCCCCAAGTGCGCCGGCGCCGACCAGCATCGCCACCTTCTTTCCGGCATTCAGGATATCGGCCGCTCGCTTCAGGTCGCCCGCATGGGGAACGATTTTCGGCGCCTTGAAGCCGATCCCGGAATGGATCGTCCCGTGCCGGCGCGGCGGGTCCTCATATGTCATTTGCTGAAGGTCGTTGGGCAGGATGAGCGCGGTGACCGTGCGATTGGCAAGCGCGATCCTGGCGGCACGGTCGACCAGATGCCGGACCTGGGCGGGCGCGCTTGCCTGATGGACGAACTCGCCGGCGACATCCTTGAACAACGACACGAGGTCGACTTCCTGCTGGTAGTGACCTCCGATCGCTGTCCGCGCCTGCTGGCCAACAATCGCAAGGACAGGCTGGTGGTCGAGCCTGGCATCGTAGAGCCCGGTGACCAGATGCGAGGCGCCAGGGCCTGAGGTCGCGATGCAGACGCCGAGTTCGCCTGTGAACTTTGCATGCGCCGACGCCATGAAAGCGGCCATTTCCTCGTGGCGCGCCTGGATGAACTCCAGCGAACCCTTGGCCCGGTTTAGGGCGCCGAAAACCCCGTTGATCCCGTCGCCCGGATAGCCGAATATCCTGCGCACGCCCCAGGCGTGCAGGCGCTCGACGATGAAGTCCCCCACTGTCATGGACATGGCATTTCTCCGCAGTTCGCAGCCTCCGGACGAACTGACGCGCGCCGCGATCGTTCCCGGGCACCGGTGCACAATCGCCGCCCATATCGGGCGTGGGCGATCACGTTTTCGAGCGTTCCTTGGCGGGCCCGCGGTGATGAGCCAGGTTGTAGGCGCTGTTGATCAGGGCGAGCGAAAAGGCCTGCGGGAAATTGCCGACCTGTCGTCCGGACCGCGGACCGTATTCCTCGGCGAGAAGCCCGACGTCGTTGCAGAGCGAGAGAAGCCGCTCGAACAGGGTGCGCGCATCGTCCAGCCTTCCGAGCAGCACATCTTCATCTATCCGGTCTTCTACCTGACTCCCATCCACTCCAGCGGCAGCGAAATGCCGGGTAGGATCCGCCGTCGGCCAGAGACCTAGGCTTTACGGCGTGCTCCCCTGTCAGCACTGAGATTGCGGCCTATTTCATGATTGCGCAGAAGCGCGGGTCGAAAGCGCGGCCAATGGGCTCGGCAGCGGCACCGAGCGCAACCGACCAGGGGTCGGTCATCCCAAGGGTGAGCCGCGGGAGGCTTCTTCCAGGCCGGTCGGCAATCGATGGCAGCAAGGGCTCCATCGCAGCGAGCAACCGACGGGCCAGCGCTTCGGGGGCGCCTCCGCAGACGATCACAGTCTGGGGGTCGAAGATCGTCTCAACCAGGTGGACCGCCCAACGCAAGTTGCCAGCGGCCTCCGACACCCATTCACGGAGGCGCGGATTGTCCTCGGCCGCGAGCCGGCCGATTTCGTCATGGACACCCTGCGCGGCCGGATCGATACCAAGGTGAAGGTAGAGGGAGGCGAGAGAAGCCCGATGCTCGAGCGCCGTCCGTTTCGGATCGCCCGCCGAAAGCAGGGCCATGCCGATCTCTCCGGCGTTGCCGCTCGCGCCGCTATAGAGTTCCGAGTTCAGGATCAACCCGGCGCCGATGCCGTAGCCAAGGTAGAGGCACACGACATTGTCCAGCCCGTGGGCCGCGCCGACCATCCGCTCCGCAGTGGCGCAGGCGGCGGCATCGTTCTGCAGGCCGACATTCAACCCGGTGCGCGCGGCCAGCGTTTCGAGCAGCGGAAACTTCTGCCACGCCTCCATCATCCATTGATCGTTGTCAGCCCCTTCCACGTCGAAAGGGCCGGGCATGGCGACGCCGAGCCCGACGAGGCGCTTCTCGGATTCCGCTGCGACCTTCGCCAGTTCACCCCTCACTCCGGCAATCAGTTCAAGCACGACCATTATCCCGTTCGCCGGGCCACCCGCCGGCAGGTCGGCCTCCGCACGCGCCAATTGTGTGCCCATGAGATCGACAGCAACCGCCCGCGTCACGTACCGGTCGATCTGCAGGCCGATCGCAAACGCACCGGTGGGGACAAGAGCGTAGGGTGTGGAAGGCTGACCGCGACCTTTGCGAACCGTTGCTTGCGGCACGACCAGACCATCACGTTCCAGTTCCTCGATGATGTTCGATACCGTCTGTTTTGTCAGGCGTGTGGCGCGGGCAAGATCGGCGCGGGAAAGCGCACCGTTCACCCGCAGCGCATCGATCATCACCCGGCGGTTATGGGCGCTCGTGCCTTCGTGGTTCGTCCCGCTCTTGGCACGGATCATCCGTGGGTCGGTCATCCCGCAATTCCTCTTGACAGGACCCAAAGGCTAGGGAAGATTTATGTTTTAAGTCAAGTAATTTGACTTAATGGGGAGTCAAAAGAGCTCCAGGGAACCAGTGCCGGCTGATCCGGCAGGATTGACTGCAAGTTTCGGCATTCCGCTCGCGGGTGTCGTCGGCGCTTTTACGGCGCAGCCGTTTGTCGTGCTTTGAAAACTCGGAGGTAGAAATGTCGAATTCCATCACCAGAGCCCTCATCGGGGCAGCGCTGTTGAGCGCGTCCTTCGCCCACCACGCTTTTGCCGAAACCACTCTGAATGCGCTGTTCATGGCCCAGGCCGCTTACAGCGAGGCGGACGTGCGCGCCATGACCGACGCCTTCACCAAGGCCAACCCCGACATCAAGGTCAATCTCGAATTCGTCCCCTATGAAGGCCTGCACGACAAGACCGTGCTGGCGCAAGGGTCCGGCGGCGGCTACGACGTGGTGCTGTTCGACGTGATCTGGCCGGCCGAATATGCCAGCAACAACGTGCTCGTCGACATTTCTTCGCGCGTCACCGACGAGATGAAGAAGGGCGTTCTTCCCGGCGCCTGGACGACCGTCCAATATGACGGCAAGTACTACGGCATGCCGTGGATCCTCGATACGAAGTACCTGTTCTACAACAAGGAGATCCTTGAAAAGGCCGGCATCACCGCGCCGCCGAAGACCTGGGACGAGTTGGCCGAGCAGGCAAAGGTCATCAAGGACAAGGGCCTCTTGCAGACCCCGATTGCCTGGAGCTGGGCGCAGGCGGAAGCCGCGATCTGCGACTACACCACCCTCGTCAGCGCCTATGGCGGCGAGTTCCTGAAGGACGGCAAGCCGGCGTTCCAGAGCGATGGCGGTCTGGACGCGCTGAACTACATGGTCACCAGCTACAAGTCCGGCCTCACCAACCCGAACTCCAAGGAATTCCTGGAAGAGGACGTGCGCAAGGTCTTCGAGAACGGCGAAGCTGCCTTCGCGCTGAACTGGACCTACATGTACAACCTTGCCAATAGCGGCAAAGACAGCAAGGTCACCGGCAAGGTTGGCGTCGTCCCCGCCCCGGGCGTTGCCGGCAAGAGCGAAGTCTCGGCCGTCAACGGCTCGATGGGCCTCGGCGTGACCTCGGTGAGCAAGCATCCGGACGAGGCCTGGAAGTACATCGTCCACATGACCTCGCAGGACACGCAGAACCAGTATGCCAAGCTCAGCCTGCCGATCTGGGCCTCCTCCTACGAGGATCCGGCCGTGACGCAGGGCCAGGAAGAGCTGATCGGCGCCGCCAAGCTCGGCCTCGCCGCCATGTATCCGCGCCCGACGACGCCAAAGTACCAGGAACTCTCGACCGCCCTGCAACAGGCGATCCAGGAGGCGCTGCTTGGCCAGGCCTCGCCGGAAGAGGCGTTGCAGTCTGCCGCAGAAAACAGCGGCCTCTGAGCCAAACCAAGGAGAAGCGGGTGGCGCTCGTCGCCGCCCGCTCTCCTTGCACCGCGCCTCATCCAGTAAATGGGCGCGAAATTGATAAGACCGCGCCGGACGTGAATTCTTTTTGGGGCCAGCATGGTCCCGACGGATCACGAACGGCCGCTTGAATGGGAAGGCTGCCCGATGTCCGGCACCTGGATGACGACCCGCGCATGGCTGCTCATGGCGCCCCTGCTCGCGGTCATGATCGCCGTGATTGGCTGGCCGCTGGTGGATACCGTCGCCTTGTCGTTTACGGATGCCAAACTGGTAGGCACAGGCGGCAACTTCGTCGGCCTTGAGAACTACACGAAGATGCTGTCCAGCGGGAACTTCCAGCGGACCCTGGTCACGACGGCATGGTTCGCGATCATTTCCGTTGCGGCCGAGATGGTGCTCGGCGTTCTCGCAGCACTGCTGTTGAACCAGGAATTTCGTGGCCGAACCGTCCTGCGCGCCCTGATGATCCTGCCGTGGGCGCTGCCGACCGTCGTCAACGCCACGCTGTGGCGGCTCATCTACAATCCTGAATACGGCGCTCTCAATGCCGCCTTGACGCAGATCGGCCTATTGGACAGCTATCGCTCCTGGCTCGGCGAGCCCGGCTCGGCCTTGACCGCGCTGATCGTTGCGGACTGTTGGAAGAATTTCCCGCTGGTGGCACTGATCGCGCTCGCCGCCCTGCAGGCGGTGCCGCGTGAGATCACCTCCGCTTCGCTCGTCGACGGTGCCGGCCCGATTTCCCGCTTCCGTTTCGTTATCCTGCCCTACCTCGCCGGTCCCCTGATGGTGGCGTTGGTGCTGCGCACGATCGAGGCCTTCAAGGTCTTCGACATCATCTGGGTGATGACCCGTGGCGGACCGGCGAACAGCACGCGCACGCTGTCGATCCTCGTCTACCAGGAGGCGTTCTCGTTCCAGCGAGCCGGCTCGGGTGCCTCGCTGGCGCTGATCGTGACCCTGCTGGTGACGGTTCTGGCGGTGGCCTATGCGGCACTGGTACGAAAGACCGCAGGGAGTGCCGCCTGATGGAACGAAAGAGCTTGGCCTTCTCGGTCTTTGTCCACCTTGCCGCGCTGCTGTTGGCCGCAGTCATCCTGGCGCCGCTCGTCTGGCTGTTCGTCATGAGCATTTCGCCGGCGGCCGATCTGTCCGCCAAGCCGCTTCGCTGGTGGCCGCAGTCAGCGGATTTCTCCCGCTACCAATTGCTGTTGTCGACCGTGGCGAACAGCGCGGGCGCAGCCTTCACCGCATCCCTGCGCAACAGCCTGGCGGTGGCGAGCATGGCGACAGTCGCCGCCATTGCCCTTGCCATCCCCGCAGGCTGGGCCGTGTCGCGCGCGCCCGCGCTCAACTGGTCGCTGTCGCTGGTGATCGCCACCTACATGCTGCCTCCGGTGGCGCTGGCCGTCCCGCTTTACATGGGGCTCTCCTATCTCGGGCTGCTGAACAACGTCTTCGGGCTGGCGCTCGTCTATCTGACGATCCTTGCCCCCTTCACCACCTGGCTGATGAAGTCCGGCTTCGATACGATCCCGCGCGAGATCGAAGCCGCCGCGATGATCGACGGCGCCAGCCTCTGGCAAACGCTGCGGATCCTGACGCTACCGCTCGCCGCGCCGGTGGTGGCGACCTCGGCATTGTTCGCGTTCCTTCTGGCCTGGGACGAGTTCTTCTACGCGCTGTTGTTCACGTCCGACCAGCGCGCCAAGACCTTGACGGTCGCCATTGCCGATCTCGCCGGCGGCCGTGTTTCCGACTACGGCCTGATCGCAACCGCCGGTGTGCTTGCCGCCCTGCCACCGGTGCTGATCGGGTTCCTCATGCAGCGCGCCCTGATTTCGGGGCTGACCAGCGGCGGCGTCAAGGGATGACCAGGGGATGATCACCACGGTACAAAGAACGCGCCCGGCCGGGCTTGTCGCAATCGATCGCGAAATGGCGCGGCAGCGCGCCGATGCTATCGCCTCCTATGAAAACGCCCGCGACATGGCCATGAAGGTTGCCGCCTCGCTTCGGCGGACCGGCCGGCTGCTGCTGCTCGGCATGGGCGGTTCGCATGCCGTCGGCCGCGCCGTCGAGCCGCTCTATCGCGCGCTCGGCATTGATGCCATCGCCTTGCCGCTCTCCGAGCAGCTCGGCCAGCCGCTGCGCGTCGACGGCAGCACCGTCCTGCTGACATCCCAGTCGGGCGAGAGCGCCGAGGTGCTGCGTTGGTTCGCCGAGACCGGGGGGACGCCGGAAAGCTTCGGGCTGACGCTGGAAGCGAACTCCTTTCTTGGAAGAAGCGCTCCCTGCCTTGTCGGTGTCGGCGGCACGGAGCTCGCCTTTGCCGCCACCCGGAGCCTGACGATCAGCCTCGCCCTGCATCTCGCGATCCTCGCCGCGCTGGGAGACGATCCGACGGACGCTCTTGCCGCTCTGGAGAATGCGCAGGAGCCGGACATTTCCGAGGCTGTTGCAGCCCTGGCCGAAGTTGGCGTCGTCGTCACGTCCGGTCGCCGGCTCCAGGGCGCCGCAGAGGCGCTGGCGCTTGGTCTTACCGAACTGTCCCGCCGCCCCTGCTTTTCGCTCGAAGGTGGCCAGCTGCGCCACGGGCCGATGGAGATGCTGGGGCCGCATGTCGGCGTTGTCCTTTTCCGCGGCAATGATGCGACCGGCGCTCTCGTCACGGCGATGGCCGTTTCCGCGGTTCAGACCGGCGCACCGGTGGTGGTCTTCGATGCATCCGGCGAGGCGGCGGTTCCGGGAACAGTCACGCTGGCCTTCAAGCCCGCAACCGGCCTGGCAGCGACGCTTGCCATGCTGCCCGTCGCGCAGCGCCTGATGATCGCCTTCGCCTGGCAGCGGGTGGAGGATGTCGGCACCCCGGTGCGCACCACCAAGATCACGCGGAGCGAATGATGCGACCGCTTGCTGTCGTCGGCAACGTCAATGTCGACCTGATCCTCGGGCCTGCCGCGCCCTGGCCGAAGGCCGGGACGGAGATTATCGTCGACCATGACGAGCTTCGCGTCGGCGGTGCGGCCGGCAATACCGCGCTCGCCTGGGACGGACTCGGCGTCGATTTCGCAATCGCCGCCAATGTCGGTTCCGACCAGTTCGGCCGCTGGCTGAAGGAAGGGTTCGGAGCGCGCGCGGAAAAGTGGCCGGTGCGGCCCGAGGGGACGACACTGTCGGTCGGAATCACCCATCCCGACGGCGAGCGCACCTTTTTCACCACGCGCGGCCATCTGGCACGCCTCAACCTTGCCGACGTGCTGTCGGTCCTGCAGGGTCCCACTCTCAGCGGCGGATATGCGCTTCTCTGTGGCTCATTCCTCACCGACGACCTGACGGTTGACTATCCCGCCTTCTTCGACTGGGCGGACCGGCACGGCATTGCTGTCGCACTCGACACAGGCTGGCCGCTGGAAGGCTGGACGGAGGCGAACAAGGCAGCCGCACGAGGCTGGCTGTCGCGCTGCCGCATCGCGATCATGAACGAGGTGGAGTCGACGACGCTCGCCGATACGGAAGATCCGGTGGCGGCGGCGAAAGCGATCCAGGCGCTGATGCCGGACGGTGCGACCGTCGTCATCAAGCGCGGTCCGGACGGCGCGATTGCGCTCGCCTCCGATGGCGTGCTCCTGTCGCAGGCGGCACCGGCAGTCACCGTGGTCGACACGATCGGCGCGGGCGACGTCTTCAATGCCGGCTTCCTGGCCGCACTCGCAAGAGACGAGACGCTCGCGGCCTGTCTGAAAGCCGGAACCCATCTCGCCTCGCACGCGATTTCCACCCTCCCGCGCAGCTACGGCGGGTCCATTCACTTCGGGGAGACGATGCCTTGAGCGCGCTGGAAATCGTAAACGTCCGCAAGGCCTACGGCGACGTCGAGACGCTCAAGGGCATCGACATCACGCTGGAAAGCGGCGAGTTCCTCGTGCTGCTCGGCTCGTCCGGCTGCGGCAAGTCGACACTCCTCAACATCATCGCCGGCCTTGCGGAAGCGACCGGCGGAGATGTGCGCATCGGCGGACGTTCGGTGCGCGGCGTGCATCCGAAGGATCGCGACATTGCCATGGTGTTTCAGTCCTATGCGCTCTATCCGAACCTGTCGGTTCACCGCAACATCGGCTTCGGGCTGGAGATGCGCAAGGTGCCGGCGGCCGAGCGTGACCGGGCCGTGCGCGAAGTGGCGACGCTTCTGCAAATCGAAAACCTGCTCGACCGCAAGCCCTCCCAGCTTTCGGGCGGCCAGCGCCAGCGCGTGGCGATCGGCCGGGCGCTCGTTCGCAAGCCGGAGGTCTTCCTGTTCGACGAGCCGCTCTCCAACCTCGATGCGAAGCTGCGGATGGAGATGCGCACCGAGTTGAAGCGCCTGCACCAGATGCTGCAGACGACGATGGTCTACGTCACGCACGACCAGATCGAGGCGATGACCTTGGCGACCCGGATCGCGGTCATGCGCGACGGCCGGATCGAGCAACTCGGAACGCCGGAGGAAATCTACAACCGGCCGGCGACGCTCTATGTGGCAACCTTCGTCGGCGCGCCGCCGATGAACCTCCTGGAGGTCACAGCAGCAGGCGGTTCGCTGATGCTCGGCGACATCGCCCTGCCCTTGCCCGCCGAACGTTACGCCCTTCTCAAGGAAGGCCAACGTCTTGTCCTGGGGATCCGGCCGGAGACACTGCAGCTCGGCGGCATGGCAGGCATCGCCATCAATGCCCGCGCTGAAGTGGTGGAACTCACCGGGCCGGAACTCGTGGTCTCGGCGAATGCGGGCGGGCAGCAGCTCGTCGCCTGCCTGCCCTCGCGCTCACGGGTGGAACCGGGACAGGGGCTGCCGCTTTCATTCGACGCAGACATGATGCACCTGTTCGACGCGGACACGGGACGACGGATCGGCGACCCTTCAGAGAAAACAGACGGGACCGCCACTCCGAGCCACTGACCTGTGGAAACCAGGAAGGCATGACGGGGGACATGACGCGAAGCTCCCCTCCCAGCCTCGTCGCAAAACCGAAACAGGCCGTCTCTATGGCTAGACTGAACTCCAGACCGGGAGTTCGATAGCTCATGGAGACCGCGTCATGACCAAACCTTATTCCCAGAAGAATTTCCCGACGACCCAGCTCGAGGATGCTGATGGCGAGGGCCATAATTCGAGCCTGAACCCGACCATGGGCGAGATCATCGGCAAGCGTTTCTCGCGTCGCGGTTTCCTGCAGGGCTCGCTTGCCGTCTCGGCGATCGCCGCGACCGTCGGCCCGGCAGCGCTCATGAGCGCCGACAAGGCGCGCGCGGCCGGCGGTTCGGCCTTCTCGTTCACCGAGGTCGAGGCCGGCGTCGATGCCACCCACCACGTCGCAGAGGGCTACGACGCCGACATCCTGCTGCGCTGGGGCGATGCGATCTTTGCCGATTCGCCGCAGTTCGATCCGACGAAGCAGACGGCCGCCGCGCAGGAGCGCCAGTTCGGCTACAACAACGACTATGTCGGCTTCATCCCGCTGGGCGGTTCCTCCGAGCACGGCCTGCTTGTCGTCAATCACGAATACACCAACCCGCACCTAATGTTCCCCGGCCTTGTCGAGATCGTCGATGGCAAGATCCAGCAGGGCAAGCTGTCCAAGGACCAGGTCGACGTCGAGATGGCCGCCCATGGCGGAACGATCGTCGAGATCCGCAAGGTCGACGGCAAGTGGCAGGTCGTGCCGGACGGCAAGCATAACCGCCGCATCACCGCCAACACCGAGATGGTGCTTACCGGCCCGGTCGCCGGCCACGACCGCGTCAAGACGGCGGCCGACGTCAGCGGGACCAAGGTGATCGGCACGCTGAACAACTGTGCTGGCGGGGTGACCCCGTGGGGCACCTATATCATGGCGGAAGAGAACTTCCACGGCTACTTCTCGGGCGAACTGCCGGCCGGCCACGCCGAAGCCGCCAACTACAAGCGCTACGGTGTTCCGGACAACGGTTACGATTGGGCGGACTACTACGACCGCTTCGACCTCTCCAAGGAGCCGAACGAGCCGAACCGCTTCGGCTGGATCATCGAGGTCGACGTCATGGACCCGACGTCGACGCCGAAGAAGCGCACCGCGCTCGGCCGCAACAAGCATGAGGGCGCCGAATCGATCGTCGCTGCCAACGGCAAGGTGGTGTTCTATCTCGGCGACGACGAGCGCTTCGACTATGTCTACAAGTTCGTCACCGACGGCACCTTCAATCCGGACGACCGCGCCGCCAACATGGACCTGCTCGACGCCGGTACGCTGTACGTGGCCAGGTTCGACGAGGAAGGCACCATGCAGTGGCTGCCGCTCGTCCACGGCGAGGGGCCGCTGACGGCCGAGAACGGCTTTGCGAGCCAGGCCGACGTGCTGATCGAGACGCGCCGTGCCGGCGACCTGCTCGGCGCCACCAAGATGGACCGCCCCGAGGACGTCCAGCCGAACGGCGTCAATGGCAAGGTCTATGTGATGCTGACCAACAACAGCAAGCGCAAGGCCGACCAGGTCGACGCCGCCAACCCGCGCGCCGCAAACGCCTTCGGCCACATCATCGAGATTGCCGAGGATGGCGGCGACTTCTCCGCCACCAGCGGCAAATGGGAAGTGCTGCTGAAATGCGGCGATCCCTCGATCGCCGAGGTCGGCGCGACGTTCTCGACGGAAACAACGAAGAACGGCTGGTTCGGCATGCCGGACAACTGTGCAATCGACGCCGCCGGCCGGCTCTGGGTCTCGACCGACGGCAACTCCAACAAGGCGACCGGCCGCACCGACGGGCTCTGGGCGGTGGACACTGAAGGCGATGCCGGCGCCACCTCGAAACTGTTCTTCCGCGTGCCGGTGGGCGCCGAAATGTGCGGGCCGCTCTTCACGCCGGACGACGAGACGGCCTTCGTCGCCGTCCAACACCCGGGCGACGGCGGCGAGGACTGGGATGGCCACGGGCGCCCGTCCTACTACGAGGACCTCTCCACCCGCTGGCCGGACTTCAAGGACGACATGCCGGTACGCCCCGCAGTGGTCGCCATCACCAAGATCGGCGGCGGCAAGATCGCCGTCTGATCCTGCCCAATCCCGGCGGCTGCGCGGAAGCGGGGCCGCCGGCGATGCAGCCGTTGACCTGCCCTCTCCGCTCGGCCGGGGATAGTGAATGCAGCCGCTTCGGCCTAGTGCCCTTATTCCCGGCCGCGTGAAGAATGTGCCGGCGGGGCGGATTGGTCTAGGCCTTCTTGCGCGCGCCCCAATGCCCCTAATCGCCTCACCTTCGCTCGGCATCTTGCCCGCTCGGCGATACGCCCGCAGGCACCCGCCGTGGATCAATCCTGCCGCAACACGAAAGCCGCCGCGAGAAAAGAATTGGATTCAGTCTTTCTTGGTAATTTCCCGTTAGCCTTGCCCTTCAGGTGGTTTAGACGGCGCGAAATCGCGGCCGTTGGTGTCTTGCGTAACGGGTACTCATGCGTCTCTCGGCTGCTCCAGCAATCTTCGCCCTTGGCCTGGCCCTTGCCGGCTGCACGTCGAGTTCGGGACCCGAGGTCCTCCAGGCCGGGCTGACCTCCCGCGAGACAACGCAATCGATCGCTCGGCCGGCCGCGCCCGTTCCGGCTGCGCCGGTTCCGGCCGCGAGCGTCGCTGCGGCCGACGAGGCCGACACGGCACCGCATGAGCTCGCCTGGGCCGGCCCGATTCCCGACCAGCAAGCGTTCGAGGCCGTGACGCGCACCACCGGAATGGCGATCCCCTCGCAACGCCCGTTGCAGACGCTCGTCCCTGAGGCGCCAGCCACCCAGGCCGCGCCCGGCAAGCGCTCGCGGATCTACGGCCAGCGTTTCCGCGATGCCAAGCCGATCAATTTCGGCAAGGTCACGCCGCGTCACCATGCCGTGCACGGCGTCGACGTCTCGCGGTGGCAAGGCGAGATCGACTGGGCGACGCTGCGGACGCAGGGCGCTAACTTCGCCTATATCAAGGCGACCGACGGCGGCGATCACCTCGACCCGATGTTCCGGCAGAACTGGAAGCGGGCCAAGGAGGCCGGGCTGAAGCGCGGCGCCTACCATTTCTTCTACTGGTGCCGCACCGCCGGCGAACAGGCCGACTGGTTCATCCGCAACGTTCCAAACGACCCGGATGCGCTGCCGCCGGTAATCGACGTCGAGTACAACGCCGAATCGAGCTGCAAGCGCCGCCTGTCGCGCGCGACGGTGCTGGAGAAGATGCAGGTCTTCATGGACAAGCTGGAACGGCACTACGGCAAACGCCCGATCATCTATACAGCGCCGGATTTCTATGCCGATAACCTGACGGGCGAATTCCTCAACTATCCGTTCTGGCTGCGGTCGGTCGCAGCCCACCCGTCCCAGCGCTATCCGGGACGCAAATGGGTGTTCTGGCAGTATTCGGGATCCGGTCTGTCGCAAGGCGTCGAAGGCAAGATCGACCTCAACGTGTTCCACGGCAGTGAAAAGCAATGGTACGACTGGCTCGTTGGTCAGTCGAGCTAAGCTGCAGCGCAAAAATTTCCAGATTGCATGCCCCACCTCAGGCTGGAGAGCTTCCCGCTCTCCGGCTCGCTGCATAACGCCCGCCCTGGTCCGACGTCCTAGCCTGAGGGGCAGCAGATCGCCGCGCGCAGCGATGCCAGCGCGATGGAGAAGCATCGCCACATATGCGAACCCACCCGCCAGATTTTCAGGGATCGGGAACAAGATGCTATCCTCGCGCTTTCTCCATGATCTGGCGGGCGGGGGATCCCATGCGTTCTTTCAAAATTCTGCCGGTCCTCATATCGCTTCTTTGGTCAGGCGGTCCGGCGGCGGCCGACGAAGGCCCCTTCCTGCAGTCGCTCGCCGGGACGTGGAGCGGCAAGGGAACCGTCATCATGAAGATCGGCAGGCAGCCGATCAACGTAAGCTGCAGCCTCAGTTCCACCGCGCAGGCCGCCTCGGTGGTCATGAAGGGCACCTGCCGCGGACTGCTCGTCGTCACCCGCAGGATTTCCGCCGAATTAAACGCCGGTAGCGCAGGCTACAGCGGCATCTACATCGGCCCGAGCGGCGGCCAGTCGGCGCTGTCGGGAACGCGCCGCGGCAACGCGATCGACTTGTCGGTCCGCTGGGGCAAGGACGTCAACGGCGACCGCACCGCCCGAATGATAATCCAGCTGGTCGGCGCCGACGGGCTTAGGCTGCGTACGATCGACAAGGACCTGTCGACCGGAAAGGAAGTTGCGACCTGCGACATCGTCCTGCAGCGCAACTGAGATGGTCGCTGCAGTGCGGCGATGCTCACAATGGTCGGGTGGCTCCCGGTCGCGCGCCCCGCTCGACAGTTGAGATCGATGGAAAGACGTGCAACGCTTCCGTTGGCGCTTCCTCACCGGAGCGCCGGCCACGTTTCGAAGCGTCATGGTTCGAGGGAAAGCTGAATGAGCCGCAGCCCCTATGAGGTCCTTGGAGTCGGCAAGGATGCCACCCAGAAGGACATCCAGAGTGCCTACCGCAAGCTTGCCAAGAAATTGCATCCCGACCTGAACCCCGGCGACAAGGATGCCGAGGACAGGTTCAAGGCGATCTCTGCGGCCTATGCCGTGCTGGGTGACGAAGACAAGCGCGGCAAGTACGATCGCGGCGAGATCGACGAGACCGGCGCGGAGACGCCGCCAAGGCACTTTTATCGCGAGTATGCCGCGTCTGGCGATACGGCGGGACGATACGAAAGCGAGCACAGCTTTCATGATTTCGGTCTTGGCGACGACATCTTTTCCGGCTTCTTTTCCCGGCGCGGCCAGGGTCAGCGCCAGGCGAAGGGCCGTGACGCCTATTTTTCGATGGAGCTCGACTTCCTGGAGGCGGCCAACGGTGTGACCAAACAGATCCACCTGCCCGACGGACCGGCGATCGATCTGACGGTCCCGCCCGGTACGCGCGACGGCCAGACGCTGCGGCTGCGCGGCAAGGGCGAGCCCGGCCTGAACGGAGCTCCCCCCGGCGATGCCCGGATCGAAATCCGGGTCCGGCCGCATCCCTTTTACAAACAGGATGGCGATGACGTCCGCTACGAAGTCCCGATCTCGCTTTCGGAGGCGGTACTTGGAGGCAAGATCCGCGTGCCGACGCTCGACGGCGCCGTCAACGTTACCATTCCGGCGAACTCCAGCACCGGCAAGACGCTGCGGCTCAAGGGCAAGGGGCTGCGCAAACCAGGCGGCGGGCATGGCGATGCCTATGTGTCGCTTCAGATCGTCCTGCCGGAACCGCCCGACCCCGAGCTAAAGGCCTTCGTGGAGGGCTGGACGGCCGGCAAGGCACAGGCAGCACGGCGGCACATGGGAGGCTGAGATGAGGGACACCGAATTCTGCCGCACGCTCGAGATCGAAGGCACGCTGCTCGAACTTTGGGTCGAGCACCGCTGGTTGGTGCCCGACGAGCAAGCCGGCATCCGCACGTTCCACGAGGCCGACCTCGCACGTGGCCGGCTGATCCTGGACCTCGTCGGGCCGATGGGCGTGAACGAGCACGGCGTGGACGTCGCCATGCAGCTCCTCGACCAGGTCCACAGCCTTCGCGGTAAACTCGGTGCATTGATGGAGGCGATCCGCACCCAGGACCAGGAGGTGCAGCGGCGCATCCTCGACCGAGCCCTGGATCGGCGCTGAAGCGCCCGATGTGCCGCTTCTTAAACCGGGCAGCGGTTTCGTCACAGGGCATGCATGGCTACACTGACTTCGAGCCAACCCGCGTAAGGCCGTTCTAACCCGATCGGCTTCAAAGTCCGGGAGATCGTCATGAGCAAAGCAAAGCAGCCGCCCAGGAAGCCGCAGTCCGGCAAGCCGCAGCCCGGCAAATCGCCGGACGATGAGAAGGCAAAGCAGAAGGCCGAGGACGAATACCTCAACGAGGCGCTCAAGGGGACCTTTCCGGCCAGCGATCCGATTGCCCCGCCGCAGTTCGACGACAGCACCAACTGAGCGTCGGGGTCATTGCGGCAGACAGTCGCAGACGAGCTGAAGAAGTGACGGGAAATCTGCGCATCTCGCCAACCGATCCTTAACGGCTGGGCAGCATATTGGCGCCGAGCAACGAGACGACGGACCCAAGATGGCGCAGATCAGCTTCCCCTATACCCACTACGACCTGAAGGACATCCGCGCCGGTGTCACCATCGAGATCACGCTTTCGGCGATCGCCAACGTGCGCCTGATGACCAATGCCGACTTCGACCTGTTCAGGAACGGGCGCCAGCACAAGTTTCTCGGCGGCGTGGCGAAGAAATCACCGATCCGGCTGACGATCCCGAAGGATGCCCACTGGCATGTCGTCGTCGATATGGAAGGCCATCCCGGCAAGGCGGAATCGTCGATCCGGGTCGTGCCGAAACCCAAAACGCCCACCGGCCCGCGCTTCGCCAACGCGACTTGATCGCGCATTTGAAAGCCAAGATTCCCGAGACTTCCGGGGAGCATGATCGACTAAAACCGCCGCATCGCCCCGGACTCAGCCGCGCTCGCGCCTGAGCTTCGCCCACCAATCCAGACGCTTGCGGAGTTCGCGCTCGAAGCCGCGCTCGGGTGGATCGTAGAAGGTCTTGCGGCCCAGCTTCTCCGGGAAATAGTCCTGGCCGGAGAAGGCATCCGGCTCATCGTGGTCGTAGCGGTAGCCGTCGCCGTAGCCTTCGCCCTTCATCAGTTTCGTCGGTGCATTGAGAATATGTTTCGGCGGCAACAGCGAGCCGTTCTCCTTGGCGGTGCGGGTAGCCGCCTTGAAAGCCGTGTAGACCGCGTTCGACTTCGGCGCCGTCGCCAGGTAGACACAGGCCTGCGCCAGCGCCAGTTCGCCCTCCGGCGAGCCGAGGAAATCGTAGGCGTCCTTTGCGGCGTTGCAGACCACCAGCGCCTGCGGATCGGCGAGCCCGATGTCCTCGACCGCCATGCGCACCAGGCGCCGGCCGATGAACAGCGGGTCTTCGCCGGCGTCGAACATGCGGCAAAGATAGTAGAGCGCCGCATCCGGGTCGGAACCGCGTACTGACTTGTGCAGCGCCGAGATCAGATTGTAGTGCCCGTCCTGCGCCTTGTCGTAGACCGGTGCGCGGCGCTGGACGATGCGGAACAGGTCATCCTGGCCAAAGATTTCAGCCGGGCGCGCCGCACGCCAGACCTCTTCTGCCAAGGTCAGAACGGCACGGCCATCGCCATCGGCCATCCGGATCAGCGAGGCGCGAGCGCCGGCGTCGAGGGGAAGCGGCTTCTGCTCCGCCGCCTCGGCCCGTTTGAGGAGTTCCTCCAGGCTGTCCTCGTCATGCGACTTGAAGGTCAGCACCCGGGCCCGAGACAGGAGCGCGGCGTTGAGTTCGAAGGAGGGGTTCTCCGTCGTGGCGCCGACGAGCACGATCGTGCCATCCTCCATCACCGGCAGGAAACTGTCCTGCTGGGCACGGTTGAAGCGGTGGATCTCGTCGACGAAGAGCAGCGTCTGTCGCCCTCCCATGCGGCGCTGCCGGGCCGCATCGAAGACCTTCTTCAGATCGGCGACGCCGGAGAAAATCGCCGAGATTTGCTCGAAGGCCAGGTCCGCTTCCCCCGAAAGCAGCCGCGCGACCGTCGTCTTCCCAGTTCCTGGCGGCCCCCAGAAGATCATCGAACCGAGAGAGCCCGACGCGATCATGCGCGACAGCACGCCATCCTCGCCCGTCAGATGCTCCTGGCCGGCGACGTCCTTCAATGACTGCGGGCGCAGCCGCTCTGCTAGCGGCCGCTTCGCTGCCATGCCCTCCGGTTCCTTGGGTGCGAACAGGTCGGTCATCGGAAATACTGGCGGATGCGCTGGCCGTCGCGGTCGATCTCGACCCGCCAGACAGAGGCATTTTCGGCGACGAGTTGATCGAGGATCTTAGTCGAAGCGACGCTCGTGCCGTTGAGTTCGATGATGATGTCGCGGGGCTGCAGGCCGATGCGGGCGGCCGGTGAACCGCGGGTCACGTCAGTGACGACCACGCCGACGGAGTTCGCCGGCATGCGCAGTTCCTCGGCGACCCGCGGCGAGAGATTCGCCACGACGGCGCCCGAGAACGGATTGCGGCCCTCGATTTGCCGCTCATCGCGCGGCGGCGTTTCGGGGGCGCGGTCAAGCGCGATCGTCAGCGTCTTGTCCTTGCCGCCGTCGCTGACGGTCAGCTTCGCCGCCCCGCCGATTCCGACGGTGGCAAGGCGGTATCCGAGCGCGTCCGGGTGCTCGACGGTAATGCCGTTTACGGCGGTCACGACCTCGCCGGGTTTCAGCCCGGCCTTCTCGGCAGGACTTCCCGGCAGGACACTGGAGACGAGCGCGCCGCGGGCCTTGTCGAGCCCGAGCGCCTCGGCGACGTCGGACGTGACGGCATCAAACGTGGCGCCGATGAAGGGCCGCTCGAATGTCTTCTGGCCGCTAGTGGCGCTGGCGACGAAGACCTTGACGAGGTTTGCGGGAATCGCGAAGCCGACGCCGTTGGAGCCGCCGCCGCGCGAGAAGATCGCCGTGTTGATGCCGATCAGCTGCCCCTTCATGTTGATCAGGCCACCGCCGGAATTGCCGGGGTTGATCGCAGCATCGGTCTGGATGAAGAAGCCGAAGTCCCCTGCCTTGACCTGATTGCGAGCCAGCGCCGAGACGATGCCGCTCGTTACCGTCTGGCCCACGCCGAAGGGATTGCCGATCGCCAGCACCAGATCGCCAACTTCGACCGCATCGCTGTCGCCGAGCGGCAATGTCTCGAACGCGTCCTTCGAATCAATCTTGAGCACCGCAAGGTCGACGCGGTCGTCCTTGAGCAGCACCTTGGACGGGTATTCGCGGCCGTCGGCGAACGCCACCTTGATTTCATCGGCGCCTTCGATGACGTGGTTGTTCGTAACGACGATACCATCCTTGCCGACGATGACCCCTGAGCCGAGCGAATACTGCTTCTGGCTCCGGTTCGGCATCCGCTGGCCGAAGAACTCGTCGAAGAACGGGTCGTTGAACAACGAGCGCCGCTCGACCATGCGTTCCGCATAGACGTTCACCGTTGCGTTTGCCGTCTGCTTCACGAGCGGTGCGAAGGACAACTGCATCGCCGCTTGCGACGACGGGACGGTCTTGTCCTGGGCATGCAACGGGCCGGAAGCGGCGAGCACAAGAAAAATTGCGGTGGCGAGCCTCTGGCCGATTCTCATCAAAGATTCTCCTGTCATAGCAGCCCCCTTCAGATAGGATTTGACGTGCGAAAAGGCAATTCCGGGTAGTGCCGTCCGGAGCGCAAGATGACTCACGCAATGCACACGAAAACGTGGCTGCGTACCCCCTATCCTCGTGATTTAAACTTTGGTGTCATGGCCACCGACGCTAACCCGCTCGCCGCCAAGGAAACACCCATGTCCGCCTACCGTCCCCCAAAGATCGCCGCAAAGGAAATCACGCCGGAGAAATTTTTCCTGAACAGGCGCGGGTTCATCGCCGCAACCGCCGGCGGCCTGCTTCTGGCCCAGCGGGCCCAAGCCAGCGCTGCGGCGCTGAAGGCAAATCCGTCCCCCTTCTCCCCCGACGAGGCGCTCACTCCGGAAAAGGACGTCACCAACTACAACAATTTCTACGAGTTCGGCACGGACAAGGGCGACCCGGCCGCAAACAGCGGCAGTTTCAAGCCGACGCCCTGGAGCATCAAGGTCGACGGCATGGTGGCCAGCCCGAGGGAGTTCGGCATCGAGGAACTGATGGCGTTTCCGCTGGAGGAACGAATCTACCGGATGCGCTGCGTCGAAGCGTGGTCGATGGTCATTCCCTGGATCGGCTTCCCGCTTGCAAAGCTGCTGGATAAGGTCGAGCCGCTCGGCAGCGCCAAATATGTAGCCTTCGAGACGGTGCTCCGGCCCGACCAGATGCCCGGCCAGGCCGGCTTTTTCCAGCCGCTGCAGTGGCCCTACGTGGAGGGGCTCAGACTGGACGAGGCCCGTCATCCGCTGACGATCCTGGCGCTTGGGCTTTACGGCAAGACGTTGCAGAACCAGAACGGCGCGCCGGTCCGGCTGGTCGTGCCGTGGAAGTACGGGTTCAAGGGGATCAAATCGATCGTAAAGATCACGCTCACGGACAAGCAGCCGCCGACCACCTGGAATATCTCAGCCCCGACCGAGTACGGCTTCTATGCGAACGTGAACCCCGCGGTCGATCACCCGCGATGGAGCCAGGCGACGGAAAACCGCATTGGCGAAGGCGGATTTTTCGGCGGCAGCCGCCGCAAGACACTGCCCTTCAATGGCTACGGCGAGGAGGTCGCAAGCCTCTATGCCGGCATGGACCTGAAAGCAAACTTCTGACCATGACCGTGATCCCCGCCATCCCCGCCCTGCCCCGCAAATACCACGGCGCCTCCGTCTGGGCGCTCTATGCGGTCGGCTTCATCCCGGCCGTCTTCGGCTTCTATCTGGGAGCGACCGGGCAATTGCCGGGAGACGCGATCAAGGAGTTCGAGCACCTGCTCGGCCTTTGGGCGCTGCGCTATCTGGTCGCCACGCTGTCCATCACGCCGCTGCGCGACCTGTTCGGCATCAACTGGCTGCGCTATCGCCGCGCGCTCGGGCTGCTCGCCTTCTGGTACGTCGTCATGCACTTTGCGACCTACATGATCCTGGACAAGTATCTTGACTTTCCGACGATCGTCGCCGACATCGCCAGGCGTCCCTTCATCACCATCGGCATGGCGGGATTCATCATGCTGATCCCGCTGGCACTGACATCCAACAACTGGTCGATCCGAAGACTCGGCTCGCGCTGGAATCGTCTGCACAAGCTCGCTTACGTCATCGCAGCCGCCGGGGCGGTGCATTTCGCCATGTCGGTGAAAGTCGTCGGGCCGCAGCAACTGATCTACATCGGCATGGTGATGGTGCTGTTGCTCTGGCGGCCGCTCAGGCCACGCTTTAATCAGTGGCGCCGGGCCCAGATCGGCCGGCCTAGCTTCGAGCGAGCCCGGTAAAAACGGCGCCCAGTTCGGGCATACTCGTCGTCCTTATCTAATCTACCCTCAACCGCTGCCGGCGTCATCTGACGGTGAATGGCAGCAGGGTCAGGCCGACTGGCCCCCCTCTCCCCGCCTTACAGGAAGAGGATCGGGTGCCCGGCAAACTCCGACGGTGACGCCACGAATGCCGCCGGCCACTCCGCACCGGGTAGTGGACCCAACGCGAAAAGGCCGGGCGCTTTCGCACCCGGCCCTTCCTTCATTCCGTTGCCTGAAATCAAGCAGCTTCGGCAGCAGCGGCCTCGGCCTCGACGCGTGCCTTGTCGGCCGCGCCCTTGGCGGAGACGTCGCGGTCGACGAACTCAATGACGGCGAGCGGCGCGTTGTCGCCCTGGCGGAAGCCGGCCTTCATGATGCGAAGGTAGCCGCCGTTGCGGGTGGCGTAGCGCGAAGCGATCGCGTCGAACAGCTTCGAGACGACGGCGACGTCGCGGATCTGCGAGATCGCCTGACGACGAGCGTGCAGGTCACCGCGCTTGCCGAGGGTCACGAGCTTCTCGACGATCGGACGGATTTCCTTCGCCTTCGGAAGGGTGGTGACGATCTGCTCATGGGTGATGAGCGAGGCAGCCATGTTGGCGAACATCGCCTTGCGGTGGCTGGCGGTACGGTTCAGCTTGCGGCCGGCGTTCTGGTGGCGCATTGCTATTCTCCTTCAATGCAGGTCTTGCCGATATCGCATCGGTCCTGCCGTTTCCTGGCACATACAGGCATTACGCCTGCTGTTTGACGGGGAAAGGCAGCGCAAAGACCCTGCCTTTTTTGTTGTTTAGTACTGGTCTTCGTAGCGCTTGGCGAGGTCTTCGATGTTCTCGGGCGGCCAGGCCGGCACTTCCATGCCGAGGTGCAGGCCCATGGAAGCGAGAACTTCCTTGATCTCGTTCAGCGACTTGCGGCCAAAGTTCGGCGTGCGCAGCATCTCGGCTTCCGTCTTCTGGATCAGGTCGCCGATGTAGACGATGTTGTCGTTCTTCAGGCAGTTCGCCGAACGCACCGAAAGCTCGAGTTCGTCGACCTTCTTGAGCAGCGCCGGGTTGAAGGCGAGCTCGGTTACGGCCTCTTCCTCGGCTTCCTTGTGCGGCTCTTCGAAGTTGACGAAGACCGACAGCTGGTCCTGCAGAATGCGGGCGGCAAACGCGATTGCGTCCTCACCGGTGACGGAGCCGTCGGTCTCGATCGACATCGTCAGCTTGTCGTAATCGAGGACCTGGCCTTCACGGGTGTTCTCAACCTTGTAGGACACCTTCTTGACCGGCGAGTAGAGGCTGTCGACCGGGATGAGACCGATCGGCGCGTCTTCGGCGCGGTTGCGGTCGGCCGGAACGTAGCCCTTGCCGTTGTTGACGGTGAACTCCATGCGGATCTCGGCGCCCTCATCGAGGGTGCAGATCACATGGTTGGGGTTGAGGATCTCGATGTCGCCGACCGTCTGGATGTCACCGGCGGTGACGACGCCCGGGCCCTGCTTGCGCACGACCATGCGCTTGGAATCGTCGCCATCCATCTTAATGGCGATTTCCTTGATGTTGAGCACGATATCGGTCACGTCTTCCCGGACGCCCGGGATCGACGAGAATTCGTGCAGCACGCCGTCGATCTGAACGGCGGTCACGGCCGCGCCGCGCAGCGACGACAGGAGGACGCGGCGAAGCGCGTTGCCGAGGGTGAGACCGAAGCCGCGCTCCAGCGGCTCCGCGACGAGCGTGGCCCTGGTGCGGTCCGACGACGTGAAGTCCACCTTGTTCGGCTTGATCAGTTCCTGCCAGTTTTTCTGGATCATATCTGTTGCCTTCCGTTCGCCACCACCATCCAATCGTGGCGGCCGAGCCTTGAAGAACCGGGAGGAGCGCGATGGCCGCGCTCACCGGCTTGATGATTGCGGATGATCAGACGCGGCGCTTCTTGCGCGGACGGCAGCCGTTGTGCGGGATCGGCGTGACGTCGCGGATCGAGGTGATCATGAAACCGGCAGCCTGCAGCGCACGCAGTGCCGACTCACGGCCCGAACCCGGACCGCAGACCTCGACCTCGAGGGACTTCATGCCGTGCTCCTGGGCCTTCTTGGCGCAGTCCTCAGCGGCGATCTGAGCTGCAAACGGGGTCGACTTGCGCGAACCCTTGAAGCCCTTGGCACCGGCCGACGACCAGGCAATTGCGTTGCCCTGCGCGTCGGTAATGGTGATCATCGTGTTGTTGAACGAAGAATTGACGTGAGCAACACCGGAGGTGATGTTCTTGCGTTCGCGACGGCGGACGCGTGCGGCTTCCTTGGCCATGGATAGTCCTTTCGTTGATCTCTACACCGCCGTAGTTCCAGCGGCTCCACCGGGTCGAGGCATTTCCGCCCCTGCCCTGCATTGTTGTTTGCACGGCCCATGAGACTGTGCGGCGATATCGTCACTGCCGTAACACCAGCAGCTCCACCGACCGGGGCGACCTGTTTGCCGGACACCGCCATGGCGGCCACGGCCCCGCTCGAAACCCAAAAGAGGCCGGCGCAGGCGCCAGCCTCCAGTGCCCGCCTAGCGGGTAATTACTTCTTCTTGCCTGCGATCGCCTTCGCCGGGCCCTTGCGGGTGCGGGCGTTGGTGTGCGTGCGCTGGCCACGGACCGGAAGGCCGCGACGATGGCGCAGACCGCGGTAGCAGCCCAGATCCATCAGGCGCTTGATGTTCATCGACGTCTCACGACGCAGGTCGCCCTCGACCTGGTAGTCGCGGTCGATGGCTTCGCGGATCGCCAGCACTTCAGCGTCAGTCAGCTGATGAACGCGGCGATCGGACGGAATGCCGACCTTCTCGATGATTTCCTGTGCGAATTTCGGACCGATCCCGTGGATGTAGCGCAGCGCGATAACGACGCGCTTTGCAGTCGGGATATTGACGCCAGCGATACGAGCCACGCCTGTTCTCCTTGCTTCCAGTTGCCATCCGGCAAGTGGGTTTCTTCGTCATGCGACCCGACGGGCCGCCCGTTCAACTTGATAGTTCGGACACGTGAAAAACGACCGCACCCGGACCTCGTTCTTCATGAGTATCCGCGCCGATCGCCTATATGTCGCGAGTTGGCGCTGTCTTAAGGGGAATCGGCCGGGAAAGTCAACCCCGCCGATCCAATTGGCGAACCCCGGCCTAGGCCAGGATCCTGCCGATCTCTTCGGTGACCGTGTTGACGTCAGCCATGCCGTCGACGGTCTTCAGCTTGCCGGTCGTCGCATAGTAACTCGACAGCGGCGCCGTCTTTTCCCGATATTCCACCAGGCGACGTTCCAGTACTTCCGGCTTGTCATCCGGGCGGACAACGCCGCCGGCGGCAATCGTCTCAGCAACGCGGTTTTCCATCCGCTTCAATAAGGCCTTCTCATCGACCTTGAGCTCGATGACCGCGTCGAGGCTGATCCCCTTGCCGGCGAGCATCTCGTCGAGCGCCTGGGCCTGCGGCACGGTGCGCGGGTAGCCGTCCAGGATAAAGCCCCTCGCGCAATCGGGCGAATCGATCCGGTCGGAAACGATCTCGTTGACGATGGCGTCGGAGACGAGCTGGCCGGCATCCATGACCGCCTTGGCACGCTTGCCGACATCCGTCTCGGCCGCGACGGCGGCCCGCAGCATATCGCCGGTGGAAAGCTGGGGAATTCCATACCGCTCTGTCAGGAGTTTCGCCTGCGTGCCCTTGCCGGCACCCGGCGGCCCCAAAAATATAAGCCTCATCTTCCCCTCTTGCCTCCCCGCAGCTTCGATTTCTTGATCAGCCCCTCGTACTGCTGTGCGATCAGGTGACCCTGAATCTGTGCTACAGTATCAAGCGTGACGCTGACAACAATCAAAAGCGACGTACCACCAAGGTAGAACGGCACCCCGGTCTGCGCGATCAGGATCTCCGGCAGGATACAGACAAACACCAGATAGATCGCACCGAGCACCGTGATGCGGGTCAGCACATAGTCAATATACTCTGCGGTCCGCTCGCCCGGACGGATGCCCGGGATGAAGCCGCCGTGCTTCTTCAAATTGTCGGCCGTATCCTTCGGATTGAACACGATCGCCGTGTAGAAGAAGGCAAAGAACGCGATCATCGCCGCATAGAGCGCCATGTAGAGCGGCTTGCCGTGGCCCAGGGAGGCGATGATCATCGTCGCCCAGGATGGCAGATCCGCCGTGTTGCTGAACCCGGCAAGGGTGGCCGGCAGGAGCAGCAGCGACGAGGCGAAGATCGCCGGAATCACGCCCGAGGTGTTGAGCTTCAGCGGCAGGTGCGACGTGTCGCCCTGGAACATCCGGTTGCCGACCTGACGTTTCGGATACTGGATCAGCAGGCGGCGCTGCGCGCGCTCGACGAACACGATCAATGCGATGACTGCGACGGCCATGACGACGACGGCGGCGATGACGCCGAACGATAGCGCCCCGGTGCGGCCGAGCTCGAGGGTCCCGGCCAGGGCTGTCGGCAGATGCGCGACGATGCCCGCGAAAATGATCAGCGAGATGCCGTTGCCGATGCCGCGCGAGGTGATCTGCTCACCGAGCCACATCAGGAACATCGTGCCGCCGAGCAGCGAGATTACTGTCGAAATGCGGAAGAACCAACCCGGATCCACCACCAGCCCCTCGCCGCCTTCGAGACCCACCGCAATGCCGTAGGCCTGCAATGCGCCGAGCACCACCGTGCCGTAGCGGGTGTACTGGTTGATGATCTTGCGGCCCTGCTCGCCTTCCTTCTTCAACTGCTCGAGCGCCGGAACGACCGACGTCATCAGCTGCACGATGATCGAAGCGGAAATGTAGGGCATGATGCCGAGCGCGAAGATCGCCATTCGCTCGACTGCACCGCCGGAGAACATGTTGAACAGGCCGAGGATACCGCCGCTCTGCCCCTGGAAGGCGCGGGCGAAGGCATCTGCGTTCAAGCCCGGAAGCGGGATGTAGGTCCCGAGCCGGTAGACCAGCAGCGCACCGAGGGTGAACCACAGACGCTTCTTCAGGTCCTCGGCCTTGGCAAAGGTCGAAAAGTTTAGGTTGGAGGCGAGTTGTTCCGCTGCCGAAGCCATGCATTTCTCCGCGTCACCATGCCGGGGCGGACTGGTTGCCGGACCCGGACGACGGCTGAACCGTTGCGGCGCGCCCCTCCCCGGCTCGCTCGTCCGGCTCCTGGTGGCACGCTCGAATTTCTGTCGCCGGCAAGGCCAAGGGCAAAGCAGGCGGAACGGAGGGTAAACCGGGCGGAACGTGGATTGTCAAGCAATCCAGGCCTCACCGCGGTCAAATCTCCCGAGAAACAAACGAAGCGTGCTTCGCCTGCCAGTGTGAGGCTCACATATGGGAGCGCGAACGCCCGGCGTGAAGCACCCCGGGCGTTCAAAAGTTCGAAAGATTACTCGGCAGCAGCCGAAAGCAGCTTTACGTTGCCGCCAGCCTTCTCGATCTTCTCGACGGCAGCCTTCGAGGCACCGGCGACTTCGATCGAAAGCTTCGCCGTCAGTTCGCCGTCGGCGAGGATGCGAACGCCGTCCTTCGGGCGACGGATGACGCCGGCCGCCTGAAGCGCCGCCGCATCGACCGTTGCCTTCGGATCCAGCTTGCCGGCGTCGACCGCCTTCTGCAGCCGGTCGAGCGAAACGACAACAAATTCGGAAGCGAAGATGTTGTTGAAGCCGCGCTTCGGCAGACGGCGGTAGATCGGCATCTGACCGCCTTCGAAGCCGTTGATCGAGACGCCCGAGCGGGACTTCTGACCCTTGACGCCGCGGCCACCGGTCTTGCCGGAGCCCGAACCGATACCGCGACCGACGCGCTTGCGGTTCTTGGTGGCGCCTTCGTTGTCCTTGATTTCGTTCAGTTTCATGAGCTTATCTCCCTCACTTCTCGTCGACGACGCGAACGAGGTGCTGGACGGCACGGATCATGCCACGCACGGAAGGCGTGTCTTCCAGCGTGCGAACCCGGTGCATCTTGTTGAGACCGAGGCCGATCAGCGTCTGGCGCTGAATGGCCGGACGGCGGATCGGCGAGCCGATCTGCTCGACGGTGACCGTCTTGGTTGCAGCTTCTTTCTTAGCCATTGTTCAAGCTCCCTTATTCTTCGGAAGCGACGCCGGCGGAAGCGCGGCGGGCCTGCAGCGTTGCGTACTTGATGCCGCGCTGTGCCGCGATGTCCTTCGGGTGCATCTGGCTCTTCAGCGCGTCGAAGGTCGCACGGATCATGTTGTAGGGGTTCGACGAACCGGTCGACTTGGCGACGACGTCCTGCATGCCGAGCGTTTCGAAAACGGCACGCATCGGACCACCGGCGATGATACCGGTACCGGCCTTGGCCGAACGCAGCAGCACCTTGCCGGCGCCGTGGCGGCCGTGCACGTCGTGGTGCAGCGTGCGGCCGGAGCGCAGCGGAACGAAGATGAGGTCGCGCTTGGCGGATTCGGTGGCCTTGCGGATCGCTTCCGGAACTTCACGGGCCTTGCCGTGGCCGAAGCCGACGCGGCCCTTCTGGTCACCAACGACGACGAGGGCTGCGAAGCCGAAACGACGGCCGCCCTTCACCACCTTGGCGACGCGGTTGATTGCTACGAGCTTGTCGACAAATTCGCTGTCGCGCTCTTCACGGGCCTGGCGATCCTCGCGGCCCCTTCTTTCCTGTGCCATTGTCCTTTTCCTTTTTCTTTTCCGGGTGCAATCGGCAGATTGTCAAACGGTCGCCTTGCCTTTTCGGGCAGGCGACCACTACCCACTGAACGTCGAATGGCGGGCACGGGGCCCGCCAACAACGATCAGAAGCTCAGACCACCTTCACGGGCAGCCTCGGCAAGCGCCTTGATGCGACCGTGATAGATGAAGGCGCCGCGGTCGAAGACCACTTCCTTGACGCCTGCCTTGACGGCACGCTCAGCGATGAGCTTGCCGACGGCAGCCGCGGCTGCCGTGTCAGCGCCCGTCTTCAAGGACGAGCGCAGATCGGTGTCGAGCGTGGAGGCGGACGCAAGCGTCTTGCCGGCCACGTCGTCAATGACCTGTACGTAGATGTTCTTCGACGAGCGATGAACCGACAGGCGCGGACGGCCATTGGCGACCGCCTTGATTTGACGGCGCACGCGGTTGGCACGACGTGCAAGTTGTTCTTTCCTGCTAGCCATTTCGCGCGTTCCTTACTTCTTCTTGCCTTCTTTGCGGACAATCCGCTCTTCGGCATACTTCACACCCTTGCCCTTGTAGGGCTCGGGGCTGCGGTACTCGCGGATCTCCGCGGCGACCTGGCCGACCTGCTGCTTGTTGATGCCGGTGACGACGATCTCAGTCGGCTTCGGAACAGCAATCGTGATGCCTTCCGGCGCCTCATAGACCACGTCGTGGCTGAACCCGAGCTGCAGCTGCAGGTTCTTGCCCTGCATGGAGGCGCGGTAACCAACGCCGCTGATCTCGAGCTTGCGTTCGAAGCCGTCCTTCACGCCCTTGAAGATGCCTTCGATCATCGTGCGGGACATGCCCCACTTCGACCGAGCGTCCTTGGACTGGTTGACCGGCTGAACGACAACGGCGTTGTCTTCGAGCTTCACCGAGACTTCGTCGTTTGCGACGAAGAACAGTTCGCCCTTCGGGCCCTTCGCAGTGACCTTCTGACCATCGATGGTCGCGGTGACACCAGCGGGAACCTGAACGGGCCTTTTACCGATACGAGACATTTTCTATCCTGTCTGTTCGCTATGGAGTTTCCCTGCCTGCCTTAGAAGACAGAGCAGAGAACCTCGCCACCAACGTTCTGTTCGCGTGCCTGGTGATCGGCCATCACGCCCTTCGGGGTCGAAAGGATGGTGATGCCGAGGCCGTTCGCGACCTGCGGAATGGACTTGACCGAGACATAAACCCGGCGGCCCGGCTTGGAGACGCGGTCGATCTTGCGGATCACCGACGTGCCTTCATAGTACTTCAGCTCGATGCTCAGCTCGGACTTGCCGTTGCCGAATTCAACCTCCGAATAGCCACGGATGTAGCCTTCGGCCTGCAGGACATCGAGAACGCGGGCGCGCAGCTTCGAAGCCGGCGTGGAAACGCTCGACTTGCGGCGTGCGGCGCCGTTGCGGATACGGGTGAGCATATCGCCCAGCGGATCAGTCATTGCCATGTGCCCGTCTCCTTACCAGCTCGACTTGACGATGCCCGGCACTTTGCCGAGATTGCCGAGTTCGCGCAGCGCAATACGCGACATCTTGAGTTTGCGATAGAATGCGCGCGGGCGGCCCGTGACTTCGCAGCGGTTGCGGATGCGGGTCTTGGATCCGTTGCGCGGCAGGGCGGCAAGCTTCAGGGTGGCCTTGAACCGCTCTTCGATCGGAAGAGCCTGGTTCTGGATGATTGCCTTCAGGGCCGCGCGCTTGGCGGCTTGGTTGGCAACCAGTTTGCGGCGGCGCTTGTTCTTTTCAACTGCGCTCGTTTTCGCCATAACAGTTATCCTTCTTTACGCCTGTCGTTACGGATTACTGACGGAACGGGAAGCTGAACTCTTTCAGGAGAGCCCGGGCTTCGTCGTCGTTAGTGGCCGTCGTGCAAACGATGATGTCCATGCCCCACATCTGATCAACCTTGTCGTAGTTGATCTCAGGGAACACGATGTGCTCCTTGATGCCCATGGCGAAGTTGCCACGGCCGTCGAAGGACTTCGGGTTCAGACCACGGAAGTCGCGTACGCGGGGCAGCGCGATGTTCACGAGGCGATCCAGAAATTCGTACATGCGAACGCCGCGAAGGGTGACCTTGGCGCCGATCGGCATGCCTTCGCGCAGCTTGAAGCCGGCGATGGAGTTGCGGGCGCGGGTGATGACCGGCTTCTGGCCGGCAATCGCGGCGAGATCGGCAGCTGCGACCGAAGGCTTCTTCGAGTCGCCCGTCGATTCACCAACGCCCATGTTGATGACGATCTTTTCCAGACGCGGGATCTGCATCTCGTTGGCGTAGGAGAACTGCTCCTGCAGCGCCTTGCGGATGCGGCCCACATATTCCTTCTTGAGCCGCGGCTCGTACTTAGCGTCAGCCATCGATCGAAACTCCCGAACGCTTTGCCACGCGAACCTTCTTGTCGCCTTCGATCTTGAAACCGACGCGGGTCGGCTTGCCGTCCTTGGGATCGGCGATCGCGATGTTGGACAGGTGGATCGGGGCTTCCTTGGTGATGATGCCGGCTTCCTGCGCCTGGGTCTGGCGCTGGTGGCGCTTAACCATGTTGACGCCGCGCACGACCGCGCGGTCTTCCTTCGGCATCACTTGGATGACTTCGCCGGTACGGCCCTTGTCCTTACCGGTCAATACGACGACCTTGTCGCCCTTGCGAATCTTCTGCATAGCCATCGCCCCCTTAGAGTACTTCCGGAGCCAGCGAAATGATCTTCATGTGGTTCTTGGCGCGAAGTTCGCGCGGAACCGGTCCGAAGATACGGGTGCCGATCGGCTCTTT
Source organism: Mycoplana dimorpha (assembly GCF_003046475.1). GTDB lineage: Bacteria > Pseudomonadota > Alphaproteobacteria > Rhizobiales > Rhizobiaceae > Mycoplana > Mycoplana dimorpha. The sequence continues at coordinate 708,461 of NZ_PZZZ01000001.1, read as the reverse complement.
CTTGTTGTCGATCAGGACGGCGGCGTTGTTGTCAAAACGGATGACGCTGCCGTCGGCGCGGCGGATGTCCTTGGCGGTGCGAACGACGACTGCCTTCATAACGTCGCCCTTCTTTACGCGGCCACGCGGAATCGCTTCCTTGATCGAGACGACGATGATGTCGCCGACCGAAGCGTACTTGCGCTTGGAGCCGCCCAGCACCTTGATGCACATGACACGACGTGCGCCGGAATTATCCGCCACGTCGAGGTTAGTCTGCATCTGAATCATGTCAGGTCGCCTTCTTGTTGTAACCGGACCGGTTGGGCACAGGTGCCCCCTGTTCCAGCTTATGAGAATCCATGTTTTCGCGCGGGATGGGTCTTGCCAAGGTGGTTTCCTCGTCAGTTCCGCCTGGCGAAACCCGGGACCTTCCCTGCGCTGAAAGCAAAAGACGCTCGCGATTCCGAGCGTCCTTGCGCTGCTTCATACAGGTTTTCGCGCAAAGGGCAACCCCTTGCGCGAAAAGAGCTGAATCAAGCCTGGGCGGAAACCACCGTCCAGCGCTTGTCCTTGGAGATCGGCGCGCATTCCTGGATGGAAACGACGTCGCCAACCTTGAACTGGTTGTTCTCGTCGTGCGCCTTGTACTTCTTCGAGCGACGCACGGTCTTCTGAAGAAGCGGGTGTGCAAAGCGGCGTTCGACGCGAACGACGACCGTCTTGTCGTTCTTGTCGCTGACTACCGTGCCCTGCAGAATGCGTTTCGGCATATTTCTTGGTCCTTAGGCCTTGGCTTCTGCCGCCTTCTGGCGGGCAATGGTTTTCACGCGGGCGATGTCCTTGCGGACTTCGTTGATACGCGAGGACTTCTCGAGCTGGCCGGTCGCCTTCTGAAAGCGCAGATTGAACTGCTCCTTCTTGAGGTCGGCGAGCTTGTCCTTGAGCTGGTCGGCGCTGAGGGCGCGAACATCTGCGGCTTTCATGGCTCAATCCTACTCTGCAATGCGCTGAACGAAGCGCGTCTTGACCGAGAGCTTGGCGGAACCCAGGCGAAGAGCCTCGCGGGCGATCTCTTCGCTGACGCCGTCGATCTCAAACATCATACGGCCGGGCTTGACCTTGCATGCCCAGTATTCGACCGAGCCCTTACCCTTACCCATACGGACTTCGGTCGGCTTGGCGGTTACCGGGACGTCCGGGAACACGCGAATCCACACGCGGCCGGCACGTTTCATGTAGCGGGTGATCGCGCGGCGGGCCGCCTCGATCTCGCGGGCGTTGACGCGGTTCGGCTCCTGAGCCTTGAGGCCGAACTCGCCGAAGGCGAGTTCCGAGCCGCCCTTGGCGACGCCCTTGATGCGGCCCTTGAACTGCTTGCGGTACTTAGTACGCTTTGGCTGCAACATTTTCTATTCTCCGATCTGCTCGCCTAAAGCGAATTAAGCGTTTTCGCGGCGGCGGCGTTCACCCTGGCGTTCGCCCTGGGCGTCGCCTTCGGTCGCGCGGCGCTCGGAGGCCATCGGGTCGTGCTCAAGGATTTCGCCCTTGAAGACCCAGACCTTGATGCCGCAGATACCGTAGGCGGTTTCTGCCTCTGCCGTACCGTAGTCGATGTCAGCACGCAGCGTGTGCAGCGGAACGCGGCCTTCGCGGTACCATTCGGTACGGGCGATTTCCGCGCCACCCAGACGGCCTGCGCAGGTGATCTTGATGCCTTCGGCGCCAAGACGCATGGCCGACTGTACCGCCCGCTTCATCGCGCGGCGGAAGGCCACGCGGCGCTCGAGCTGCTGGGCGATCGACTGGGCGACCAGCGTCGCGTCGGTCTCCGGCTTGCGCACTTCGACGATGTTGAGGTGCGTCTCCGAGTTGGTCATCTCGGAAAGCTTCTTGCGGAGCTTCTCGATGTCCGCACCCTTCTTGCCGATAATCAGACCCGGGCGAGCCGAGTGGATCGTGACGCGGCACTTCTTGTGCGGGCGCTCGATGACGACCTTGGAGATACCGGCCTGCTTCAGTTCATCCATCAGATACTTGCGGATCTTCAGGTCTTCGTGAAGCAGCTGGCCGTATTCGGCGTTGTCGGCGAACCAGCGGCTATCCCAGGTACGGTTGATGCCGAGGCGGAAGCCGATCGGATTGATTTTCTGACCCATTATGCGGCCTCCCCAGTGGCTTCGACTTCACGGACGACGATCGTCAGGTGCGAGAAAGCCTTCTCGACACGCGATGCACGGCCACGACCGCGGGCGTGGAAACGCTTCATGACGATCGACTTTCCAACGAAAGCCTCAGCGACGACGAGCGAGTCGACGTCGAGATCGTGGTTGTTCTCAGCGTTCGCGATAGCCGATTCCAGGGTCTTCCTGACGGTGCCGGCGATGCGCTTGCGGGAGAATTCAAGTTCGGCCAGAGCGCGGTCGACCTTCTTGCCGCGGATCATCGCGGCAACCAGGTTGAGCTTCTGGGGGCTGACGCGGATCGTGCGCGCAATGGCCTGCGCCTCGTTATCCTTCAGCCGACGTTCGGCTTTTGCCTTGCCCATCGTTACTTCCTCTTTGCCTTCTTGTCCGCACCGTGACCGTAATAGGTCCGGGTCGGAGAGAATTCACCGAACTTGTGACCGACCATGTCTTCGTTGACGCTGACCGGGACATGCTTGCTGCCGTTGTAGACACCAAAGGTGAGACCGACGAACTGCGGCAGGATCGTGGAGCGACGGCTCCAGATCTTGATCACTTCGTTGCGGCCGCCTTCACGCACCTTCTCAGCCTTCTTGAGAAGATAGCCGTCAACGAACGGGCCTTTCCATACTGAACGAGCCATTTCTGACTAACCTCTCTTACTTCTTCTTCAGGTGGCGCGAGCGCATGATGAACTTGTCGGTCGACTTGTTCGAACGGGTGCGCTTGCCCTTGGTCGGCTTGCCCCACGGGGAAACCGGGTGACGACCACCGGACGTACGGCCTTCACCACCACCGTGCGGGTGGTCGACCGGGTTCATGACGACACCACGGTTATGCGGGGTCTTGCCGCGCCAGCGAGTACGACCAGCCTTGCCGTCGTTGATGTTGCCGTGATCCGGGTTGGAAACGGCACCGATCGTGGCAAGGCAGGAGCCCGGTACGAGGCGCTGTTCACCAGAGTTCAGGCGAAGGATGGCCATGCCCTGGTCACGGCCGACGAGCTGGACGAACGTGCCAGCCGAACGGGCGATCTGACCGCCCTTGCCCGGCTTCATCTCGACGTTGTGAACGATCGAGCCGACCGGGATGTTCTGCAGCGGCATTGCGTTGCCCGGCTTGACGTCAACGGCCTTGTCGGAAGCGATGACCTTGTCGCCGGCAGCAAGACGCTGCGGAGCAAGGATGTAGGCCTGGTCGCCGTCGGCATAGTTGATGAGCGCGATGAACGCGGTGCGGTTCGGGTCGTACTCCAGACGCTCGACCGTGCCTTCGACGTCGAACTTGCGACGCTTGAAGTCAACCAGACGGTAGGTGCGCTTGTGACCGCCGCCGATAAAGCGGGCAGTGATGCGGCCCATGTTGTTGCGGCCACCGCTCTTGGAGAGACCTTCTGTCAGAGCCTTGACCGGCTTGCCCTTGTACAGGCCCGAACGGTCGACGATGACGAGCTGACGCTGGCTCGGAGTGGTCGGATTGAAATGTTTCAATGCCATTTTTTTATGTCCTCTGTAGCCGACTGCTCGATTAGAGCCCGGTGGAGACGTCGATGGACTGACCGTCAGCAAGCGTGACGATAGCCTTCTTGACATCTCCCTGCCGGCCGGAGAAGCCGCGGAAACGCTTTACCTTGCCCTTGCGGACGAGCGTGTTCACAGCCGTGACCTTGACGCCGAAGAGGGCTTCGACAGCAGCCTTGATCTCAGGCTTCGAAGCGCGCTTGGCGACGTTGAATACGACCTGGTTATGCTCGGATACCAGCGTCGACTTTTCGGTGATCGCCGGCGAGACGATCACATCATAGTGGCGAAGATCCGTCATTTGAACCGCTCCTCAAGGGCTTCTACCGCAGCCTTGGACAGCACGAGCTTGCCGCGGCGCAGGATGTCGTACACGTTGATGCCCTGGATCGGCAGAACGTCCACGTTCGGGATGTTCCGGGCTGCGAGCTTGAAGTTGTTGTCGAGCTCGGCGCCGCCGATGAAGAGGGCGTTGGTCAGGCCGAGGCTGGCGAAGCTGCCGGCCAGCGCCTTGGTCTTGGCTTCGTTGGCGACGAGGTCATCGATGATGATGATTTCCTCGGCCTTCAGCTTGGCCGACAGGGCGTGACGCAGGCCGAGCGCCCGGACCTTCTTCGGAAGGTCGTGCTCGTGGCTGCGGACGACCGGGCCGTGCGCCTTGCCACCGCCGCGGAACTGCGGTGCACGTGCCGAATGGTGACGAGCGCGGCCCGTACCCTTCTGCTTGTACATCTTGGCGCCGGTGCGGGAGACTTCCGCGCGGCCCTTGGCCTTGTGGGTGCCCTGCTGCTTCTTGGCGAGCTGCCAGCGGACGACGCGGGCGATGATGTCCTCGCGCGGCTCCAGACCGAAGATCGCGTCGGAGAGGGAAACCTTGCCGGCGTCCTTCCCTTCGAGGGTCGTGACTTTGAGATCCATAACCAGGCTCCCTTACTTGGCTGCGGCGCGAACAGCGGCCGGACGCGGAGCGTCAGCCGGCGTGCCGGACTTGATGGCGTCGCGAACGACGATCCAGGAACCCTTGGAACCCGGGACGGCGCCCTTGACGAGGATCAGACCACGGTCCTCGTCGGTCGAGACGACCTCGAGGTTCTGGGTGGTGACGCGGGTCTGGCCCATGTGACCAGCCATGCGCTTGCCCTTCCAGACGCGACCCGGATCCTGGTTGGAGCCGGTCGAACCATGCGAGCGGTGCGAGACGGACACGCCGTGCGTGGCACGCAGACCGCCGAAGTTGTGGCGCTTCATCGCGCCGGCGAAACCCTTACCGATCGTGGTGCCGGTAACGTCGACCAGCTGGCCGGCGACGAAATGGCTGGCGGACAGCTCTGCGCCGATTTCGATGAGGTTGTCGGCGGTAACGCGAAACTCGACGAGCTTGGCCTTCGGCTCGACGCTGGCCGCAGCAAAATGGCCGCGCAGCGCCTTCGACGTGTTCTTTACCTTGGAGCGGCCGGCACCGAGCTGGACTGCGGTGTAGCCGTTCTTTTCTTCCGTGCGATGGGCAACAACCTGGCAGCCGTCCAATCGCAATACTGTTACGGGAACGTGCTCTCCTGCGTCGTTATAGACGCGAGTCATTCCCACCTTCTGTGCAATCACACCTGAACGCATGGTTCATTCCTCTTAGAAGTCCTGTTGGGGCAAGGCCCCGACATGCCTCTTGTTTAAGGATTCCACGGAGGCCGTCCGGCCTTCGGGTTTCCCGTTCCTAGAAGCCGTTGGCGTTTCCGCCACGTACCTTCCTTGTTATACGGCTTACGCCGGACTTTCAGACCCGATTAGAGCTTGATCTCTACGTCGACGCCGGCGGCGAGATCGAGCTTCATCAGGGCGTCGACCGTCTGAGGGGTCGGGTCGACGATGTCGAGAAGACGCTTGTGCGTGCGCATCTCGAACTGTTCGCGGCTCTTCTTGTCGATGTGAGGCGACCGGTTGACCGTGAATTTCTCAATACGCGTCGGAAGCGGCACCGGGCCGCGTACGCCGGCACCGGTGCGCTTGGCCGTCGACACGATTTCGCGCGTCGAGGCATCGAGGATCCGGTGATCAAACGCCTTGAGGCGGATGCGGATATTCTGGCCGTTCATACGACTTGTCCTTGTTCATGTTTCTCGCGGCTCCCATAGAGGAACACGCATTGAACTTCGATTAACGTTCGGCCAGTCCGCTTGATTATCAAAGATCGGAGGGACAGGGTTTCCCCTGCCCCTTCCTATTTGAGCGGCCGTGGCCGGCCTTGTCCTGTGGCGATCGCACCATGACGAAGCAGGGCACAAATCACGCGTGCGCGCCATTTGCACTATTTTGCTGTCGTCGGCAAGCGGTGCGACCGACTAAATCTCTCGTTACGGCCATGCCGGGGCCGCATAACTGCGGCCCGGGGCTTCCCGCCGTCGCTTACTCGATGATCGAGGCGACGATGCCGGCGCCGACGGTGCGGCCGCCTTCGCGGATGGCGAAGCGCAGGCGCTCTTCCATCGCGATCGG
>NZ_PZZZ01000001.1:0-702194 GCF_003046475.1 Mycoplana dimorpha | reverse complement strand
TTCCCGCCGTCGCTTACTCGATGATCGAGGCGACGATGCCGGCGCCGACGGTGCGGCCGCCTTCGCGGATGGCGAAGCGCAGGCGCTCTTCCATCGCGATCGGCACGATCAGCTCGACGTCAACGGTGACGTTGTCGCCCGGCATGACCATTTCCGTGCCTTCCGGCAGCGTGACGATGCCCGTCACGTCGGTGGTGCGGAAGTAGAACTGCGGACGGTAGTTGGTGAAGAACGGCGTGTGACGGCCACCCTCTTCCTTCGTCAGGATGTAGGCCTCGGCCTTGAACTTCTTGTGCGGCTTGACCGAACCCGGCTTGCACAGGATCTGGCCACGCTCGACGCCGTTGCGGTCGACGCCGCGCAGCAGCGCGCCGATGTTGTCGCCGGCCTGGCCCTGGTCGAGCAGCTTGCGGAACATCTCGACGCCGGTGCAGGTCGTCTTCGTCGTCGGACGGATGCCGACGATCTCGATTTCCTCGCCGACCTTGACGATGCCACGCTCGACGCGGCCGGTGACGACCGTGCCGCGGCCGGAGATCGAGAACACGTCTTCGATCGGCATCAGGAACGGCTGGTCGATCGGACGCTCAGGCGTCGGGATGTACTCGTCGACGGCGGCCATCAGGGCGCGGATCGCGTCTTCGCCGATTTCCTTGTTGCTGTCTTCGAGGGCGGCCAGCGCCGAGCCCTTGACGACCGGGATGTCGTCGCCCGGGAACTCGTAGGACGACAGCAGCTCGCGCACTTCCAGCTCGACGAGCTCGAGCAGCTCGGCGTCGTCGACCTGGTCGACCTTGTTGAGGAACACGACGATCGCCGGAACGCCGACCTGGCGGGCGAGCAGGATGTGCTCGCGGGTCTGCGGCATCGGGCCGTCGGCGGCCGAGACGACGAGGATCGCGCCGTCCATCTGCGCCGCACCGGTGATCATGTTCTTGACGTAGTCGGCGTGGCCGGGGCAGTCGACGTGCGCATAGTGGCGGTTGGCCGTCTCGTACTCGACGTGGGCCGTCGAGATGGTGATGCCGCGCGCCTTTTCTTCCGGAGCGGCGTCGATCTGGTCATACGCCTTGAACTCGCCGAAGAACTTCGTGATCGCCGCCGTCGTCGACGTCTTGCCATGGTCAACGTGGCCGATCGTGCCGATGTTTACGTGAGGCTTGGTGCGCTCAAACTTACCTTTTGCCATTTCCGGCTCTCCATAATTTCTCCCCGGGCGGGGAAGCGTTCAAATCGGTTGGGGTTGGGTATTCCGGTCACTTCTGACCGGAATACTTCGCCTGGATGTCCTGTGCCACGTTCGACGGAACCGGCGCGTAGTGATCGAAGGTCATCGTGTACTGCGCGCGGCCCTGCGACATCGAGCGCAGGTTGTCGACGTACTTGAACATGTTCGCCAGCGGCACATGCGCATTGATGACAACCGCCACGCCACGCGATTCCTGGCCCTGGATCTGGCCACGACGCGAGTTGAGGTCGCCGATCACGTCACCGACATAGTCTTCCGGCGTCACGACTTCGACCTTCATCATCGGCTCGAGAAGCTGGGCACCAGCCTTCTTGGCCGCTTCACGGAAGCAGGCACGGGCGGCGATTTCGAACGCCAGGACCGACGAGTCGACGTCGTGGAACGCGCCGTCGATCAGGGTCGCCTTGACGCCCAGCATCGGGAAGCCCGCGAGCGGACCCGACGACAGAACGCTTTCGATACCCTTCTGCACGCCCGGGATGTATTCCTTCGGAACAGCACCACCGACGATCTTGGACTCGAACTTGAAGTCTTCGCCTTCCGGGTTCGGTTCGAAGACGATCTTGACGCGCGCGAACTGGCCGGTACCACCGGTCTGCTTCTTGTGCGTGTAGTCTTCCTCGCAGGCCTTGGTGATCGTCTCACGGTAGGCAACCTGCGGCGCGCCGACGTTGGCCTCGACCTTGAACTCGCGACGCATGCGGTCGACGAGAATGTCGAGATGGAGTTCGCCCATGCCGGCGATGATCGTCTGGCCCGATTCCTGGTCGGTCTTGACGCGGAAGGACGGGTCTTCGGCCGCCAGGCGGTTGAGCGCAAGGCCCATCTTCTCCTGGTCGCCCTTGGACTTCGGCTCGATCGCGATCTGGATCACCGGCTCCGGGAACTCCATGCGCTCGAGGATGACCGGCTTCAACGGGTCGCAGAGCGTGTCACCGGTCGTGGTTTCCTTGAGGCCGGCGAGAGCAACGATGTCGCCTGCAAAGGCTTCTTCGATGTCTTCACGCGAGTTGGAGTGCATCTGCAGCATACGGCCGACGCGCTCGCGCTTGTCCTTGACCGTGTTCATCACCGAGGAGCCCTTCTCGAGCTTGCCCGAGTAGATGCGGCAGAACGTGAGCGAACCGACGAAGGGGTCGTTCATGATCTTGAACGCGAGCATCGAAAGCGGCTCGTTGTCGTCGGAGTGACGCTCGATCTCGGCTTCGGTCTTGACGTCGATGCCCTTGATGGCCGGGATGTCGACCGGCGACGGCAGGTAGTCGACCACGGCGTCGAGCAGCGGCTGGACGCCCTTGTTCTTGAACGCTGTACCGCAGAACACCGGATGGAACTTGACGTCGATGGTGCCGCGGCGAACGAGTTCGCGGATCTTGTCGTTGTCCGGCATCTGGCCCTCGAGATAGGCCTCCATCGCGGCTTCGTCGATCTCGACCACGGTCTCGATCAGCTTCTCGCGATACTCTTCGGCCTTGGCCTTCATGTCTTCCGGGATCTCGACGACATCCCACTGAGCGCCCAGCGCCTCGTCGCGCCAGATCAGCGCGTTCATCTCGACCAGGTCAATGACGCCCTGGAAGTCGCTCTCGGCGCCGATCGGCAGCTGCATGGCAACCGGGATCGCACCAAGACGAGACTTGATCATGCTCAGGCAGCGATAGAAATCCGCGCCGGTCTTGTCCATCTTGTTGCAGAAGATCATGCGCGGAACATGATACTTCTCGGCCTGGCGCCAGACGGTTTCCGTCTGCGGCTCGACACCGGCGTTGGAATCGAGCAGCGCGACAGCACCGTCGAGAACGCGCAGCGAGCGCTCGACTTCGATGGTGAAGTCGACGTGGCCGGGGGTGTCGATGATGTTGAAGCGGCGCATCTTGCCGTCGCGACCCTTCCAGAAGGTCGTGGTGGCAGCCGACGTGATGGTGATGCCGCGCTCCTGCTCCTGCTCCATCCAGTCCATCGTCGAGGCGCCGTCGTGGGTCTCACCCATCTTGTGCGACTTGCCGGTGTAATAAAGGATGCGCTCGGTGGTCGTGGTCTTGCCGGCGTCGATATGCGCCATGATACCGAAGTTACGGTAGTCTTCGATCTTGTATTCGCGTGCCATAAGGAGCTGCCTTTTCGAGATTACCAGCGGTAGTGCGAGAACGCACGGTTGGCATCGGCCATCTTGTGCGTGTCTTCACGCTTCTTGACGGCGCTGCCACGGTTGTTCGCAGCATCCATGAGTTCGCCGGAGAGGCGCTCGACCATGGTGGTTTCGTTGCGCTTGCGCGCAGCTGCGATCAGCCAGCGGATTGCGAGAGCCTGACGGCGCTCCGGACGGACATCGACCGGCACCTGGTAGGTCGCACCACCGACGCGGCGCGAACGCACTTCGACGTGCGGCGCAACGTTGTCGAGAGCAGAGTGGAACACCGTCACCGGGTCCTGCTTGGACTTGCCCTGGACAACGTCGAAGGCGCCGTAAACGATGGTTTCGGCGACGGACTTCTTGCCGTCCAGCATGATGGCGTTCATGAACTTGGTGACTACGAGGTCGCCGAACTTCGGGTCCGGGTTGATCTCGCGCTTTTCTGCTCTATGGCGACGGGACATACTTTTTGTCTCTCAACTTTGAATGATCTGACCAGCGAAATGGCGCCGGTTGCCGTGTTACTTCGGACGCTTCGCGCCGTACTTGGAGCGGCGCTGCTTGCGGTTCTTGACGCCCTGGGTGTCGAGAACGCCGCGGATGATGTGGTAGCGCACACCCGGAAGGTCCTTCACGCGGCCGCCGCGGATCATGACCACGGAGTGCTCCTGAAGGTTATGGCCTTCGCCGGGAATGTAGCCGATGACCTCGAAGCCGTTGGTCAGACGAATCTTGGCGACCTTACGGAGAGCCGAGTTCGGCTTCTTCGGCGTGGTCGTGTAGACGCGGGTGCATACGCCGCGCTTCTGCGGGTTCTCCTGAAGAGCGGGAACCTTGTTTCGCTTTACCTGTGCCTGACGCGGCTTACGGATCAGCTGTTGTACGGTAGGCATATAACCATCCCTTGCAATTTTGTCTCGTTACCCTTGCGGGCGGAAATGTGCCGTTTCCGGCACCTGCCGCACACCTGTCGTCCATGCGCAAAACAGGACCGATCCGCTTGTGGCAGATGGCCCCCGAAGGCAGAGGACGCGATATTCCCGCGTCATGCGTGCAGCTTTCATGTCTTCAACGTGCGTTGAAGCCTTGTTTGAGGCGAACTTCAGAACGAGTCGTACCGAACCAGCCAGCCTCACATGGGCTCCGATGCGGGTGCCATCTACTGGTTTAAGCCCCGTGCGTCAAGGGGATGGGCGAATTTATCTTGCCCGAACGGCAACCAGGCCCCTGCATTACAGGGGTCGGCGGCACTTTATAGCACGGCTTCTCTGCCGAGCCACCACGGCCAGCGCGCATCCACTTGCACGGGCATTATTAAAGAATCATGAAGAAAGAATCAATGTCTATGTTCATCGTTTTACGGCGCTGCCCTTTCGCGTTCGCACCAGCGGCGGCCGCTTTCCATTTGACTGCATGGGGCGTATTGAGATGGGCCCAAGCATCACGAAGGACAGCGGCATGACCATTTCTCCGGACAACGACAACAACGCCGAAGACTCGATGGTCTTCATCATCATCGGCAAGGCCTATGAGCGCGACGGCGACACCGAGGGCGTCGACATCCATGTCATACTGCGGGCGCCGGACGACGACACTGCCGTGCGCGAGGCTCTGAACGCCCTTGCCGAGGAGGGCTTCCTCGAGGCTGACCTCGATCAGATCGGGATGCTGACCGAGGCGCCGGACGATGAACCGCATGCCTCGGCCTACCAGGGCGCTCTCGAGGGCGAGGTAGCAATCATCCGGTTCGCCTGACAAAGCCCGCCCATAAGCGCGCCCACGAGGCGAAGGCCGCCGCGTGCCCCGGGCCGCGGCCGCCTGAGCTTGGATTACCCCGCCCGCCTGCCCGGGCCATCAGGCCCCCACGCCAGATAGGGGGCACCCGACTGGTCGATGAATGTCGCACCCGTCACGGTCCCCCCGGTCGCGGCGCCCTCGTCAAATTCAAACGCCCTGCCCGTCAGCACGATGCGGCCGCCGCTCGGATCCCGGTACACCGCCAATGTCGGGCTTGCCTCGATCAGGATGTGCCGGCCAGTGTCGGCAAATGCCGACTGAACCGGTTCCGCATGCAAGCTTGAATGTTCCTTCAACGCTGCCATTCATTCCCCTCCAGGTCTCTATTGTAGCCAAGGCAGCTCCCCACGCTGCCGTGTCGGGAGTTCATCCGCTGCGGGACCCGGACGCAAGAAGCCGCCCGGATCACTCCGGGCGGCTTCCCCAAATCATTCGGCGTAGCCCTACGCCTTTAGGCTTATTCGCCTGCCGGCACGTTCTCGCCTTCGGCCATTTCGGCCAGCATCGGCGTGGCGACGGCGGCCCCCGTCGACTTGCGGCGCTCGTCGAGGATCATCTCGTCCCGCGAGGTCGCAATGCGGCGGATCTGCGTCATGGTTCCGCCGGTGCCGGCCGGGATCAGACGGCCGACGATGACGTTCTCCTTGAGACCCTGCAGGCCGTCCATCTTGCCGGCGATAGCGGCTTCGGTCAGCACCTTCGTCGTCTCCTGGAAGGAGGCGGCGGAGATGAAGGACGGGGTCTGCAGCGACGCCTTGGTGATGCCGAGCAGGACCGGCTCGCCATAGGCGGGCTTCTTGCCTTCCTCGATCAGGCGATCGTTGACGTCTTCCAGCTCGATCCGGTCGACGTTGTCGCCGACGATGTAGGTGCTGTCACCTGCATCGGTGATCTCGACCTTCTGCAGCATCTGGCGAACGATCACCTCGATGTGCTTGTCGTTGATCACCACGCCCTGCAAGCGGTAGACCTCCTGGATCTCGTTGACGAGGTAGGAAGCCAGCGCCTCCACGCCCTTGATCGCCAGGATGTCGTGGGGAGCCGGGTTGCCATCGAGGATGTAGTCGCCCTTTTCGATGTAGTCGCCGTCCTGAAGGTGGAAGGGCTTGCCCTTCGGGATCAGGTACTCGACCGGATCAACGCCGTCTTCCGCCGGCTCGATCGTGATGCGCCGCTTGTTCTTGTAATCGCGGCCGAAGCGAACCGTACCATCGATCTCGGAGATGATGGCGTGGTCCTTCGGACGACGCGCCTCGAACAGTTCGGCAACGCGCGGCAGACCACCGGTGATGTCCTTGGTCTTGGCGCTTTCCAGCGGCGAACGGGCGAGCACGTCACCCTGGCTGACCTTCTGGCCCGGCTCGACCGACAGGATCGCATCGACCGAGAGCAGGAAGCGGGCTTCGCCACCACGGGCAAGCTTGGCAACCGCCCCGTTCTTGTCCTTGATGACGATGGCCGGCTTGAGGTCCGTGCCACGCGGCGTCGAACGCCAGTCGATGACCTGGCGCTTGGTGATGCCGGTGGATTCGTCGGTCGCCTCGAGAACCGAGATGCCGTCGACCACGTCCTCGAAGTGAACGATGCCCTCCACTTCCGTCATCATCGGACGGGTGTAGGGGTCCCATTCGGCGAGACGCTGGCCGCGCTTCACCTTGTCGCCGTCGTCGACGAAGATCTTCGAACCGTAAGCGACGCGCTGCGAGGAGCGTTCCACGCCGCGCTCGTCCAGGATCTGGATCGCCATGTTGCGGCCCATGGCGACGAGCGCGCCATCGGAGTTGCGCAGCATGTTGCGGTTCTTGATCTGCACCGTACCTTCGTACGAGGCTTCCAGGAACGACTGGTCGACCACGGTCGCCGTGCCACCGAGGTGGAACGTCCGCATGGTGAGCTGGGTGCCCGGCTCGCCGATCGACTGGGCCGCAATGACCCCGACCGCTTCGCCCATGTTGACCGGCGTTCCACGTGCCAGGTCGCGGCCGTAGCACACGCTGCAGACGCCCGTCTGGATTTCGCACGTCAGCGCCGAACGGATGCGGATCGACTGGATGCCGGCCTTCTCGATCTCGATGACGTCGGGCTCGAGGATCATCTTGCCGGCATCGACGATGCGCGCACCCGTGACCGGGTGATCGATGTCGTCGAGGGCCGTACGGCCGAGGATGCGCTGGCCGAGCGAGGCCACGACCTGACCGGCATCGACGATCGCCGTCATCGTCAGGCCCTTGTCGGTGCCGCAATCGACGGAGTTGACGATGCAGTCCTGCGCCACGTCGACGAGACGACGGGTCAGGTAGCCGGAGTTCGCGGTCTTCAGGGCGGTGTCGGCCAGACCCTTACGGGCGCCGTGCGTCGAGTTGAAGTACTCGTTCACGGTCAGGCCTTCCTTGAAGTTCGAGATGATCGGCGTCTCGATGATCTCACCCGATGGCTTGGCCATCAGGCCGCGCATGCCGCCCAGCTGGCGCATCTGGTTCGGCGAACCACGCGCACCGGAGTGGCTCATCATGTAGATCGAGTTCATCGGCTTCTGACGGCCGTTGTCGTCGAACTCGACCGCCTTGATGCGCGCCATCATCTCTTCGGCGACCTTCTCGGTCGCCTTGCCCCAGGCGTCGACGACCTTGTTGTACTTCTCGCCCTGGGTGATCAGGCCGTCGTTGTACTGCTGCTCGTATTCCTTCACGAGCGCCTCGGTGTCGCCGACGATCTTCACCTTGGTGTCCGGAATGACCATGTCGTCCTTGCCGAACGAGATGCCGGCACGGCAGGCGTGGGCGAAGCCGAGCTGCATGATCCGGTCGCAGAAGATGACCGTGTCCTTCTGTCCGCAGTGACGATAGACCGTGTCGATCATCTTGGAGATGTTCTTCTTGGTCATTTCCTGGTTGCAGATGTCGAACGGAACGTTGGGGTTCTTCGGCAGCAACTCACCGATCATGAGGCGACCCGGGGTCGTCTCGTAGATCTTCGAGACCGGCTTACCCTCCTCGTCGACGGTCTTGTAGCGGCCCTTGATCTTGGCGTGCAGCGTCACCGTCTTGGTCTCGAGCGCGTGCTGGAGCTCACCGAGATCCGAGAAGGCCATGCCTTCGCCGGGCTCGTTCTGGTTCATGATCGACAGGTAGTACAGGCCGAGAACCATGTCCTGCGAGGGCACGATGATCGGAGCACCGTTGGCCGGATGCAGGATGTTGTTCGTCGACATCATCAGCACGCGGGCTTCGAGCTGGGCTTCCAGCGACAGCGGCACGTGGACGGCCATCTGGTCGCCGTCGAAGTCGGCGTTGAAGGCGGTGCAGACGAGCGGATGCAGCTGGATCGCCTTGCCCTCGACCAGGATCGGTTCGAAGGCCTGGATGCCCAGGCGGTGCAGCGTCGGCGCGCGGTTCAGCAGCACCGGATGCTCGCGGATGACCTCGTCGAGGATATCCCAGACTTCCGGCTTTTCCTTCTCGACCAGCTTCTTGGCCTGCTTGACGGTCGAGGAGAAGCCCTTCGCGTCGAGGCGGGCGTAGATGAACGGCTTGAACAACTCCAGCGCCATCTTCTTCGGCAGGCCGCACTGGTGCAGCTTCAGCTCCGGACCGGTCACGATGACCGAACGGCCGGAATAGTCGACGCGCTTGCCGAGCAGGTTCTGGCGGAAGCGGCCCTGCTTGCCCTTGAGCATGTCGGACAGCGACTTCAGCGGACGCTTGTTGGCACCGGTGATGACGCGGCCGCGGCGGCCGTTGTCGAACAGGGCGTCAACCGACTCCTGAAGCATGCGCTTCTCGTTGCGGATGATGATGCCCGGCGCGCGTAGTTCGATCAGCCGCTTCAGGCGGTTGTTGCGGTTGATGACGCGGCGATAGAGGTCGTTCAGGTCGGAGGTCGCAAAACGACCGCCGTCCAGCGGCACCAGCGGACGCAGGTCGGGCGGGATGACCGGCACGACCTTCATGATCATCCATTCCGGACGGTTGCCGGACTCAATGAAGTTCTCGACGATCTTCAGGCGCTTCATCAGCTTCTTCTGCTTGAGATCCGACGTGGTCTCGGCAAGCTCGGCGCGCAGGTCGCCGGCGATCTTCTCAAGGTTCATCGAAGCGAGCATCTCGTAGATGGCCTCGGCGCCGATCATGGCGGTGAACTGGTCCTCGCCATATTCATCGACCGCGATCATGTACTCTTCTTCGCTGAGGAGCTGGTTCTCCTTCAGCGCCGTCAGACCCGGCTCGGTGACGATGTAGTTCTCGAAATAGAGAACGCGCTCGACATCCTTCAGCGTCATGTCGAGGAGCGTCGCGATGCGCGAGGGCAGCGACTTCAGGAACCAGATGTGGGCAACGGGCGCTGCGAGCTCGATGTGGCCCATGCGCTCGCGGCGAACGCGCGACAGCGTGACCTCGACGCCGCACTTTTCGCAGATGATGCCCTTGTACTTCATGCGCTTGTACTTGCCGCACAGGCACTCGTAGTCCTTGATCGGCCCGAAGATGCGCGCGCAGAAGAGACCGTCGCGTTCCGGCTTGAACGTGCGGTAGTTGATCGTCTCCGGCTTCTTGATCTCGCCATAAGACCAGGAAAGAATCTTCTCCGGCGACGCAATCGAAATCCGGATGGAATCGAAGGTCTGTGCAGGCACCTGCGGATTGAAAAGATTCATGACCTCTTGGTTCATGCCTGTCTCCTTTGTGGGCCTGAGGCCCTCAGCTTAGCGGGCGAATGCGGCGATACCCGGGTGCCGCAATGCCGCTTGAATCGGATAATGCCGCTTCCGAAGAAGCGGCCAAGCCCCTGCCCCGCCCTGTCGGCGGAGCGGGAACGGTGCGCGCCACATCGCAGCGCGCACCCTTGAGGCTTACTCGGCGGCGTCCGGAAGCTGGGCTTCGGCGGTCGGCTCTACCTTCGAGTTCTCCAGCTCGACCGACAGACCCAGCGAGCGCATTTCCTTGACGAGAACGTTGAAGCTCTCCGGAATGCCGGCCTCGAAGGTGTCGTCGCCGCGCACGATCGCCTCGTACACCTTGGTACGGCCGGCTACGTCGTCGGACTTCACCGTCAGCATTTCCTGCAGGGTGTAGGCGGCGCCATAGGCCTCGAGTGCCCAGACCTCCATTTCCCCGAAGCGCTGACCGCCGAACTGCGCCTTGCCGCCCAGCGGCTGCTGGGTCACGAGCGAGTAAGGACCGATCGAACGGGCGTGGATCTTGTCGTCCACCAGGTGGTTCAGCTTGAGCATGTAGATGTAGCCGACAGTGACCTGCCGGTCGAACTGCTCGCCGGTACGGCCGTCATAGAGCGTCGACTGACCGGTGACATTAAGACCGGCCTGCGCAAGCATCTCGTTGACGTCCTTCTCGACGGCGCCGTCGAAGACCGGCGTCGCGATCGACACACCACGGCGGGTCTGTTCGGCAAGCCGAACGACCGACTCGTCGTCGTAGTGCTTGATCGGCTCGCCCTTCGGACCTGCCCCGATCACGCTGTCGATCTTCTGGCGCAGCGGCTGGATGTCGCCGCCGCCCTTGTAGGCGTCCAACAACTCGCCGATCTGCTTGCCCATGCCGGCGCAGGCCCAGCCGAGATGCGTCTCGAGAATCTGGCCGACGTTCATGCGCGAAGGCACGCCCAGCGGGTTCAACACGATGTCGACATGGGTGCCATCCTCGAGGAACGGCATGTCCTCGACCGGAACGATACGCGAGACGACGCCCTTGTTGCCGTGCCGGCCGGCCATCTTGTCGCCCGGCTGGATCTTGCGCTTCACGGCGACGAAGACCTTGACCATCTTCATCACGCCCGGAGGCATCTCGTCGCCGCGCTGGACCTTCTCGACCTTGTCCATGAAGCGCTGCTCGAGCCGCGACTTGGATTCGTCGTACTGGCCGCGAAGCGCCTCGATCTCGCCCTGCGCCTTCTCGTCCTCGACGGCGAACATCCACCACTGCGAGCGCGGATATTCGGAGATGACGGCGTTGGAGAGCTCGGTGCCCTTCTTGAAGCCCTTAGGACCGGCGACAGCCACGTGGCCACGCAGCATGTCGATCAGACGGCCGTAGACGTTACGGTCGAGGATCGCCTGCTCGTCATCGCGGTCCTTGGCGAGGCGTTCGATCTCCTCGCGCTCGATCGCCATCGCGCGCTCGTCCTTCTCCACGCCGTGGCGGTTGAAGACGCGCACTTCGACGACCGTGCCGAAGGTGCCCGGCGGCATGCGCATGGAGGTATCACGTACGTCCGAAGCCTTCTCACCGAAGATGGCGCGCAGAAGTTTTTCTTCCGGCGTCATCGGGCTTTCGCCCTTCGGCGTGATCTTGCCGACGAGAATATCGCCCGGCTGAACCTCGGCGCCGATATAGACGATGCCGGCCTCGTCGAGGTTCTTCAGCGCTTCTTCCGAAACGTTCGGAATGTCGCGGGTGATTTCTTCCGGGCCGAGCTTGGTGTCGCGGGCCATCACCTCGAACTCTTCGATGTGGATCGAGGTGAAGACGTCGTCGGAAACGATCCGCTCGGAAAGCAGGATCGAGTCTTCGTAGTTGTAGCCGTTCCACGGCATGAACGCGACGAGCACGTTGCGGCCGAGCGCCAGGTCGCCGAGATCAGTCGACGGACCGTCGGCGATGATGTCGCCCTTGTTCAGAACGTCGCCGACGCTGACCAGCGGACGCTGGTTGACGCAGGTGTTCTGGTTCGAGCGCTGGAACTTCTGCAGCCGGTAGATGTCGACGCCGGACTTGCCCGGATCGAGGTCCTCGGTGGCGCGGATAACGATACGGGTCGCGTCGACCTGGTCGACCACGCCGCCGCGGCGCGCCGCGATCGCAGCACCGGAGTCACGCGCAACCACCGGCTCCATGCCGGTGCCGACGAACGGCGCTTCCGCACGCAGCAGCGGCACAGCCTGACGCTGCATGTTCGAGCCCATGAGCGCGCGGTTGGCGTCGTCGTTCTCCAGGAACGGAATGAGCGCCGCCGCCACCGAAACGAGCTGCTTCGGCGAGACGTCCATCAGGTCGACCTGGTCGCGTGGCGCCAGCATGACTTCGCCGGCGTGACGGCAAACGACGAACTCTTCCTCGAACTCGTTGTTGGCGTTGAGGATCGAGTTGGCCTGCGCAACGTGGTACTTGGCCTCCTCCATCGCGGAGAGGTAGACCACGTCGTTCGTGACCTTGCCGTCGACGATCTTGCGGTACGGGCTTTCGATGAAGCCGTACTTGTTGACGCGCGCAAAGGTCGCAAGCGAGTTGATCAGACCGATGTTCGGGCCTTCCGGCGTCTCGATCGGGCAGATGCGGCCGTAGTGGGTCGGGTGAACGTCGCGGACTTCGAAGCCGGCGCGCTCGCGGGTCAGACCGCCCGGGCCGAGCGCCGACAGACGACGCTTGTGGGTGATCTCCGAAAGCGGGTTCACCTGGTCCATGAACTGCGACAGCTGCGAGGAGCCGAAGAATTCGCGAACCGCGGCAGCCGCCGGCTTGGCGTTGATCAGGTCCTGCGGCATGACGGTGTCGATCTCGATCGACGACATGCGCTCCTTGATGGCGCGCTCCATGCGCAGCAGACCCAGACGATACTGGTTCTCCATCAGTTCGCCGACCGAGCGGACGCGGCGGTTTCCGAGGTTGTCGATGTCGTCGATCTCGCCCTTGCCGTCGCGCAGGTCGACAAGCATCTTGACGACCGCGAGGATGTCTTCCTTGCGCAGCACGCGGACGGTGTCGGCGACGTCGAGGTCGAGGCGCATGTTCATCTTCACGCGACCGACCGCGGACAGGTCATAGCGCTCGGCATCGAAGAACAGCGACTGGAACATCGCCTCGGCCGAATCCATCGTCGGCGGCTCGCCCGGACGCATGACGCGATAGATGTCGAACAGGGCGTCCTGACGGTTCTCGTTCTTGTCCGCAGCAAGCGTGTTGCGGATGTATGCACCGACGTTGATGTGGTCGATGTCGAGGACCGGAATCTCGTCGAAGCCAGCCGACAGGATGACCGGAAGGGTCTTCTCGTCGATCTCGTCGCCGGCTTCCAGGTAGATTTCACCGGTCGAGAAGTTGACGACGTCTTCGGCCAGATAGTTGCCGTAAAGGTCGTCGTCGGTCGCCTTGAGCGCCTTCAGCCCCTTCTCGGTCAGTTGCTTGAGGAGGCGCGGCGTCAGCTTCTTGCCGGCCTCGACCACGACTTCACCGGTGTCGGCGTCGATCATGTCGGCAACCGCCTTCTGGCCGCGCATCGCCTCCGGATGGAACGGCACGCGCCAGCCTTCGCCGTCGCGCTGGTAGAGCGACTTGGTGTAGAAGGTCGACAGGATCTCCTCGCCGTCCATGCCGAGCGCCATCAGCAGCGACGTCACCGGAATCTTGCGGCGGCGGTCGATGCGCGCATGGACGATGTCCTTGGCGTCGAACTCGATGTCGAGCCAGGGGCCGCGATAGGGAATGACGCGGGCGGCAAAGAGCAGCTTGCCGGACGAATGGCTCTTGCCCTTGTCATGGTCGAAGAACACGCCCGGCGAACGGTGCATCTGCGAGACGATGACGCGTTCGGTGCCGTTGACGATGAAGGTGCCGTTGTCGGTCATGAGCGGCATGTCGCCCATGTAGACGTTCTGCTCCTTGATGTCCTTGATCGACTTGGCGCCGGTATCCTCGTCAATATCGAACACGATGAGGCGCAGCGTCACCTTAAGCGGCGCAGCGTAAGTCAGATCGCGCTGGCGGCATTCCTCGACGTCGAACTTCGGCGGTTCGAACTCGTAGGAGACGAACTCGAGCATCGAAGCGCCGGAGAAATCGGTGATCGGGAAAACCGACTTGAAAACGGCCTGAAGGCCTTCGTCCGGGCGGCCGCCCTGCGGCTCCTCGACCATCAGAAACTGGTCGTACGAGGCCTTCTGAACCTCGATGAGGTTCGGCATCTCGGCGACTTCGGGGATCTTACCAAAAAACTTGCGTACGCGCCTGCGACCATTAAACGAAAGGGTCTGAGCCATCGTCGCTCCTTCAAATGTGCATCCGGGCCTGCAACGGACGGGGTTCGCTGGCCAGTCGATCCCGTCGATCAATGGGTATTCTCAACCTCGTCCCCTCTCCCGACACGCCGGCCGGATTGCCTGAAGCAGTCGGGTTTGGGACCATCCTCTTGAGAACCCATTACCCAAGAGCCGTTTCGACGGCTCTTGGGTAACCAGTTCGGAGGAAATGACCGGGGGAGGACACACTCCCCCGGACGCATTCCGGTATTACTTGACGTCGACCTTGGCGCCGGCTTCCTCAAGCTTCTTCTTGAGGTCAGCGGCTTCAGCCTTCGAAACGCCTTCCTTGACAGCCTTCGGAGCGCCTTCGACGAGGTCCTTGGCTTCCTTGAGGCCGAGACCGGTGATGGCGCGGACTTCCTTGATGACGTTGATCTTGTTCGCGCCGGCATCCGCGAGGATGACGTCGAACTCGGTCTTTTCTTCTTCAGCAGCAGCCGGAGCAGCACCGCCGCCGACGGCAGCAACAGCTACGGGAGCAGCAGCCGAAACGCCCCACTTCTCTTCGAGCATCTTGGACAGCTCAGCAGCTTCCAGGACGGTCAGCGAGGAGAGGTCTTCAACGATCTTTGCGAGATCAGCCATTTTGATAGTTCCTTTTGTTCAGTTCGAACTGGGTTGTTTGATTTACAGCGAAAAACCGCCTCAAGCGGCTTCGTCCTTCTTGGCGTAGGCGGCGAACACGCGAGCAAGCTGGCTTGCCGGTGCTGCAACGACCGTGGCGACGCGCGTTGCCGGGGCGTTCAGCAGGCCCAGCAGCTTCGCACGCAGCTCGTCCAACGACGGCAGGGTCGCAAGCGACTTGACTGCATCGGCGTCGAGCGT
The DNA here is from genome assembly GCF_003046475.1 of Mycoplana dimorpha. Classification (GTDB taxonomy): domain Bacteria; phylum Pseudomonadota; class Alphaproteobacteria; order Rhizobiales; family Rhizobiaceae; genus Mycoplana; species Mycoplana dimorpha. The sequence goes on along the minus strand of NZ_PZZZ01000001.1, from coordinate 687,158 downwards.
GGTCGCACCCATGGCGCCGCCGAGAACAACGAGCTTGTCGTTGGACTTGGCGAAATCCATGGCAACCTTCGGAGCGATCATCGGATCATTTGCGTATGCAATGAGCGTCTGACCCTGGAAGAGATCTGACATCCCTTCCGACTCCGTACCCTGAAGGGCAATCTTGGCCAGGCGGTTCTTCGCGACTTTGACGGTTCCGCCCGCTGCACGCATCTTCGAACGAAGATCGTTCATCTGTGCAACGGTGATACCGGCATAGCGGGCCACGACAACCGAACCGGAAGCCTTGAAGACTTCGTTCAGCTCCGTGACGAATTCGCGTTTTTCCGCTCTTTCCACTGCCTATCTCCAGTTGACGGGGCTACGGGTGCCGCAGTCCCCATCGGGTTTGCCTTTGCCGCCAGGGATCATCTGTCGAAGATCCCGAGCGACGCTCGAGGATCCTGTCCCCTCGCGCTCGGCCTGTCGGCCGGGGCACAAGGCAAGGTAGGTTCGAACCGAACTCTTCCGCGCATCGCTGCGGGGTAAAATCCAGGTCTTACCCGTCTCATGCAGGCAAAGTGATTAAGGGATAACCACCTGCAATCTCGGACAGGAGTTCCGGGTTGCCCCGGAAATTCCCGGCCAGACAAGGCCGGGAATTCTTGGTCTGCCGGGCCGAAGCCCGGCGAAACAATCAGGCGACCGTCAGGCTCGCCGGGTCGATCTTGACGCCCGGGCCCATCGTCGAGGAGATCGCCACGCGCTTGACGTAGTTGCCCTTCGCGCCGGTCGGCTTCGCCTTGATGACGGCGTCAGCGAACGCCTTGATGTTCTCTTCGAGAGCCTTGGCATCGAACGAGGCCTTGCCGATGCCGGCGTGGACGATACCAGCCTTCTCGACGCGGAACTCGACAGCGCCGCCCTTCGACGCCTTGACGGCGCCGGCGACGTCCATGGTGACGGTGCCGACCTTCGGGTTCGGCATCATGCCGCGCGGGCCGAGAACCTTACCGAGACGGCCGACGAGCGGCATCATGTCCGGGGTCGCAATGCAGCGATCGAAGTCGATCTTGCCGCCCTGGACGATTTCCAGCAGGTCTTCCGCACCGACGATGTCGGCGCCGGCAGCCTTGGCCTCGTCGGCCTTGGCACCACGGGCGAACACGGCGACACGAACCGTGCGGCCGGTGCCGTTCGGCAGGTTGACGACGCCGCGGACCATCTGGTCGGCGTGGCGCGGGTCGACGCCGAGGTTCATCGCCACCTCGACGGTCTCGTCGAACTTGGCGGTGGCGCGCTCCTTGACGAGGGCGATCGCGTCGCTCAGCGCGACGAGCTTGGTCGGGTCGATCCCTTCACGGATCTTCTGGATACGCTTTGCAATCTTCGCCATGGTCTCAGCCCACCACTTCCAGGCCGATCGAACGAGCCGAGCCCGCGACCATTGCCATTGCGCCTTCTACGTCGGCGGCATTCAGGTCCTTCATCTTGGCTTCGGCGATCTTGCGGATCTGAGCCTCGGTGATGGTGCCGGCCTTCGCCTTGCCCGGGGTCTTGGAGCCCGACTTCAAACCGGCTTCCTTCTTGAGGAAGTAGGTGACCGGCGGCTGCTTCATCACAAAAGTGAAAGACTTGTCCTGGTAATAGGTGATGACGACCGGAATCGGCATACCCTTTTCCATCTCCTGCGTGGCGGCATTGAACGCCTTGCAGAATTCCATGATGTTAATGCCACGCTGACCAAGCGCAGGGCCGATCGGCGGGGACGGGTTTGCCGAACCTGCCGAGACCTGCAGCTTGAGCTGGCCTGCAACTTTCTTAGCCATTTCTCTCTGCCTTTCTGGTGCGACCGGTCACCCGGTCAATGATGCCGCGACCGCAAGGGGCGCGGCGGCTGCGGTTGCGTGGTGCGGGGACGTGGCACCCGGCTCAGGCGCCACCCCTTCCACGCGGGATTGCGGGATTTCCCGCAACCGGCTCACGAGAGAGCCGGAACTGTCGAGCCGCCGCCACGGATGCACCGGCGGCGGCAATGATCAGATCTTCTCGACCTGGCCGTATTCCAGTTCGACCGGGGTGGCACGACCGAAGATCGACACCTCGACCTTAAGGCGCGAACGCTCCTCGTCCACGTCCTGAACGATCCCATTGAACGACGCGAACGGACCATCCGAAACCCGCACCTGCTCGCCGATCTCGAAGGAGATCGACGGCTTCGGGCGGTCGACGCCCTCCTGGACCTGGCCAAGAATACGCTCGGCCTCGTGATCCGGGATCGGCACCGGCTTGTTGTCGGAGCCGAGGAAGCCCGTCACCTTCGGCGTGTTCTTGATCAGGTGGTAGGCCTCGTCGGTCAGATTGGCGCGTACGAGAACGTAGCCGGGGAAAAACTTGCGCTCGGCATCGACCTTGCGGCCACGGCGGACCTCGACGACCTTCTCGGTCGGCACGAGGATTTTCTCGAACAGGTGCTCAAGCCCCTTCTGGCGGGCCTTCTCCTCGATCGATTCGGCGACCTTCTTTTCGAAATTCGAATAGGCGTGAACGATGTACCAACGCGAAGCCATAGTCATCTCCACCCAATTACATGCCGACGTGCAGGATCAGGCCGATAAGCCAGCCCATGAGCTGATCCGCGGCGAAGAAGAACAGCGCAGCGAAAAAGACCATGACGAGTACCATGACGGTGGAGATCATCGTCTCGCGCCGCGTCGGCCATGTGACTTTCGACGCTTCGGAGCGGACCTGCTGCAGAAACGCTATCGGATTCGTCTTGGATGCCATTGAATGCTCACGCCATTACGGCACGTAAAGCCGAAATCTCAGCCCCACGCGCCGCGTGTCTGTTTTGCCCTACATAAAGCGCGATTCCTTTTTTCACAAGAGGCAAGCGCGCTTTTAACGAAAACAGGCGAAATCGCCCTTTGCCAACCGCGCCGCTGCAGGTCACCTGCGCGAACCAGCGTGATGGCAGGGGCAGAGGGGCTCGAACCCCCGACCTGCGGTTTTGGAGACCGCCGCTCTACCAACTGAGCTATACCCCTGTGCCGCCGCGCGCATCCGGGAATGTCCGGCCGCGCATCGAGACAGCGGCTTATTATTCAACTTGATGTGCAATGACAAGCGGCTTCAATGCAAAAAGAGCGAAGAGCCTGTGCATTCCGCGATCGGCTGGCGCCATACCCTGATCCCGATGCACAGAATGCCGTGCATCGGCGCGTGATTGCGGTGCATCGGCGGACGTGCGATGAAGAATGCGGTCACGTTACGTGAGTCGAGGGGTGGTGCCTGATGCAGTATCCTGTGCGCAATGTGAAGGACTGGGGCAAACTTGGTCGCCTCTCACTCAAGAAGCGGATCCGTTTGTTTCTGCGCGATCGCCGCTATCGCAAGCGCGCAAAGTCCGACCAGGGCGTCGAATTCGAGAGAATCAATGCCGCAACGGCGCCGCTTGGGCCTCGTGACATCATCCTCATCTGCGTCGCGCGCAATGCCGCTACATACATCCCCTCTTTTCTAGCCCACTATCGCCGCCTCGGCGTCACGCGATTCGCGTTTCTCGACGACCGTTCCGACGATCAGACGCGCACCCTCCTCTCCCAGCCGGATGTCGACCTCTACGCCTCGAATGTCGACTTCCGCCGCGCCAGCGGCGGCCTGCTCTGGCGTGACATGCTTGTCGGGCAATACGGCTACGATCGTTGGTACATTTCAGTCGATTGCGACGAGTACCTCATCTATCCCGGTTGTGAAAACAGACCAATTACAGCATTCGCCGCCGACCTCGAACGCAACCGGCTGAAGCGGACCCTCGCCATCATGCTGGACATCTACCCGGATGGGAAGCTGACGGAGGCGGCGCACGATCCGATCGACGCCCCGCCGACCTTTTGCTGCCCGCTTCATGACGGCGACGGCTATACCGTGTACGACGATTCCCACAGCACCGCCGTGCGCGGCGGGCCGCGCCTCCGGCTTTTCGGCGCCGACATGCGGATGAGCAAATTTCCGGTCATCTTCGTGGACAGGATGACGCAGTTCAACGGCGGAAGCCACCACGCGCCGATCCCCGTCACACGCAATTTTGGCCCGGTCCACGCGGTCCTGCTGCACTACAAGTTCCCGGCCGACGCGGTGCGGGAATTTCATCGCATCGCCGACCAGGGTACGCACGCCAAGGAGGCCGGTTTCTACAAGGCAATCATCTCGCATGTGGCCTTTGGAGAAGAAATGGACCTGCGTTATCCCGGATCCGTCCGCTTTACAGATTCGGAAAATCTCGTCGCGAAGGGCTACATGAAAGATCTGCGCATTCCAGTCAAACAACAGTAATACTAGAGCGCCTCCTTGCGGTCACCAGTTGCATCCGCTACGCTCTACTTCCTATACTTCATCTGATATTCAGACCCGCACAGCCAGGGAGCGATCGTATGTCCGTGCAGCTTGCAGTAGCTCCCAGCGTCACCCCCCAGGCCCGGCGAACCACACCCGTCCTCAAGAGCGATGGCACGCCGCTGAAAGTGCTCTACGCGCTCGACAGCTTTCCGCAGCTGTCCGAATCCTACATCAACGCCGAGATCGAGCGCATGCTCGGCTGGGGCGTGCATGTCGAAGTCTGGTCCAAGGACGATCCGAAGACCGAGGGCCGGCATGTCGACGTGAAGATCCATCGCGGCACCCTTGTCGACACGATCGCCCGCGAACAGCCGGACATCGTGCACACGCACTGGACGCAGACTGCGCTGAAATACAAGGACGCGGCCAAGCGCTACGGCATCCCGATGACGGCCCGCGGCCACTGGCACTTCGTTCCCAAGCAGATTGAGCGGGTGGAGCGGGAGGACACGATCGTGCGCCTCTACATGTTCCCCCACCTCACCGAGCAATGGGGCTCGATGACCACGAAGATCCTGCCGATGACCTCCTGCTTCCACCCGGAGTGGGCAGCGCCGCCCTGCAAAAAGAACCGCAAGATGATCATGCGGACGGCGGCCTGCAAGAAGCCCAAGGGGCTAGCCGACTTTATCCGGATCGCCCATCGGCTTCCAGACTACCGCGCCGTAATGATTCTCTGCAGCCTCGGGCCGAACCAGCTCTATCGCGACCTCGAGGAACTCAATCGCGAACTCGGCAGCCCTGTCGAGATGATCCGCGACGTTACCTACGAGACGGTTGCCGGATACCTAGCCGAGGCCGGCATCTACGTGCACACCTATGATCCGAACGTCTCGTTCGGAATGCCGGTATCCATCGCCGAGGCCATGGCGGCCGGCTGCACAATCCTTGCCCGCGACGTTTTCGGCGCTGAGGCGTACCTCGGCGACGCCGGCCGAGTTTACAAGGACGAAGACGAGGCGGTTGAACTGGTCCGCGCTACGGAAGGCTGGTCGGAAGAACAGTGGGCGGCCGCCGAGCGTGTCTCCCGCCAGCGCGCCCAGACCTGCTTCAACGACAACGAGGTGCTCGTTCCGTTGCTCGAGACCTGGAAGGAGATCGGCGAAAGCCGCGTTGCCGCCGGGTCGAATGTCTCGCTGCTGGCAACGTTTCGCCGATGGACCGGCCTCGGCCTGAAGAAAATCTAGATGCCTGCATGATGGGCGGTTAGCGAAGTCCGATCCACCGAGCGTCCCGCAAAGCCATCAAACGGAAAAAAGGCCCCGCGGTTTCCCGCGAGGCCTTCTTACTGCAAGAGATCCGTCGCTTACTCGATGATCGAGGCGACGATGCCGGCGCCGACGGTGCGGCCGCCTTCGCGGATGGCGAAGCGCAGGCGCTCTTCCATCGCGATCGGCACGATCAGCTCGACGTCAACGGTGACGTTGTCGCCCGGCATGACCATTTCCGTGCCTTCCGGCAGCGTGACGATGCCCGTCACGTCGGTGGTGCGGAAGTAGAACTGCGGACGGTAGTTGGTGAAGAACGGCGTGTGACGGCCACCCTCTTCCTTCGTCAGGATGTAGGCCTCGGCCTTGAACTTCTTGTGCGGCTTGACCGAACCCGGCTTGCACAGGATCTGGCCACGCTCGACGCCGTTGCGGTCGACGCCGCGCAGCAGCGCGCCGATGTTGTCGCCGGCCTGGCCCTGGTCGAGCAGCTTGCGGAACATCTCGACGCCGGTGCAGGTCGTCTTCGTCGTCGGACGGATGCCGACGATCTCGATTTCCTCGCCGACCTTGACGATGCCACGCTCGACGCGGCCGGTGACGACCGTGCCGCGGCCGGAGATCGAGAACACGTCTTCGATCGGCATCAGGAACGGCTGGTCGATCGGACGCTCAGGCGTCGGGATGTACTCGTCGACGGCGGCCATCAGGGCGCGGATCGCGTCTTCGCCGATTTCCTTGTTGCTGTCTTCGAGGGCGGCCAGCGCCGAGCCCTTGACGACCGGGATGTCGTCGCCCGGGAACTCGTAGGACGACAGCAGCTCGCGCACTTCCAGCTCGACGAGCTCGAGCAGCTCGGCGTCGTCGACCTGGTCGACCTTGTTGAGGAACACGACGATCGCCGGAACGCCGACCTGGCGGGCGAGCAGGATGTGCTCGCGGGTCTGCGGCATCGGGCCGTCGGCGGCCGAGACGACGAGGATCGCGCCGTCCATCTGCGCCGCACCGGTGATCATGTTCTTGACGTAGTCGGCGTGGCCGGGGCAGTCGACGTGCGCATAGTGGCGGTTGGCCGTCTCGTACTCGACGTGGGCCGTCGAGATGGTGATGCCGCGCGCCTTTTCTTCCGGAGCGGCGTCGATCTGGTCATACGCCTTGAACTCGCCGAAGAACTTCGTGATCGCCGCCGTCGTCGACGTCTTGCCATGGTCAACGTGGCCGATCGTGCCGATGTTTACGTGAGGCTTGGTGCGCTCAAACTTACCTTTTGCCATGTTGTTCTTCCTGTGAACGAAATTTGGGCCTAACCGACAGTACGGTTTGGCAGCCGTTTAAGGCTTTCGCAAGGAATGCGCAAGCCTTAAATACACCGGTGACAGGCGCCCGCGAAGCGGCGCCCGGCAAGGTGTATCGTCCCTTTCGATCGATCCCCGTCGCAGTGTAGGCGAATTACCGTTTCACCTATACTGCAGTATCTTCCGGGATTTTTCTAATCTTGTACATCAGCACTCGTGAACTGGCGTCACGCCTGCGAGGCACGACGCAGAGGAGCGACCACGCACGGCGGGGCCGCTGCTGCCTGCCACTCAATTCTTGATTGCAGCAGAGGGCGAAGTGGAGATGATAAAGCGAGGCGATCGGCCTGCGCTCAGGGACGTGCAACGGCTGCGACGCAGGGTCACCGAAGTCGGGCAGCGTGCCGGAACTCGTTCTTCAGGAAGTTGCCGACCCGTTTGCCCCGGTTCATCAACTTGTGCTGCACGGTCTCGTCGACGAAATAAGTGTGCAAGATGGAATCGCGGCTGCGCACTTCCGGGCCAAGTTTATCGACCGAGTGCCAGGTGTCGGTCCCAACCGCGAATGCGTAGCCCGTGTTCGGGGAAAACGGCATCCGATGCACCATCTCGAAGCTGCCATCCGGCTTCTGCCGATCGAAACGCGTACCGATATGGCTGACGCTCTCATCTTCGGGCAGATAGAACTGCACCGTGATCCCCTTCCACCGCGTGTCGGTGTGGGGGCGGATCTTGTAGCCGGTAACGTCCCGCGTCAGCATGGGCACGGGGTACAGATCGGTCTTCATGAAGTCCGCCCCGAATCGGCGTTCCAGCCCCGGCGCAAGGCGGCGCATGAACGCCTCCTTCAGCTCTGGCGCCTGCAGGGCGCTTCCGACCAGATCCCACACGGCGCGTTTTTCGGGGGGCAGATGCCGGATATACTCCGGAAAAAGGTCGATCTTGATCCGAGTGGAACTGCCGTCCGCCTGGATGTTTCCGTTGTAGCGTCCCTTCAGGGCGCGATACTCGCTCGCCTCCGGCATCGCCGCCCGCATGCGACGATAAAGTTCAGCCGGGAAGACTTCCGTCATCTCCAGATGCCAGAACGGCTCGTCCACAAACGCGGCGCGGTTCACCGCATCCAAGATGTGGGCAACGACCTGGGCCGTCTGAAAGGAACCCTGCGATGCATCCGTGTGGGCTGCGACAGACATGGACAACTCTCGGCGTTAGAGAAATTTTCCATTATTTCCAGCATAGGTAGCACGACCAGCAACGGGCGTTCAAGCCTTCCGGATGACCGTGGGAGGAGCGATGAGGCGTTTATCCCCACCAGCAAGGTCTTGGGCGCTGCATTCGCTTATGCATGCCTAATTCCAAGCGAGTGTAATCGGCTTCTGCCGCGCCTGGCGAGATCGCGAATCGATTTTGATGTCCTGGTCAGGTCCTCCGGCAGCGGACGTCACACCGCGAAGGTTTGTCTGAATTTGCCCCGCTGCAAGGTGCAACTTCCAAAAGGTCTCTGCGTTTTCCTATCGGACCTACTACCGCGCTGCCGGCTCAAAGCCACAAAGCGAATCCGGAGGAAAATTCGATGGCACACTCGGCAGAGCTTTGGTCCATTGGAACTGCCGTGCCGCCGTATGTTATCGACCAGCGTGAGGCGGCACTCGCCTCGCATGATGCTTTCTCCTCTCGTTTTGCCGACTTTGAGCGGCTGGCAAAAGTCTTCGAAACTTCGGGCATTCGGCGGCGCTACGGCGTGCGTCCGATCGACTGGTACTTGCGCACGACAGGCTGGGTCGAACGCAACAATGCTTACATCGAAGGGGCGAGCGCCCTGTTCGTCTCGGCGGCCAGCAACGCACTGACCTTGGCAGGCATCACCGCAGCAGATGTGGATACCGTCGTGACCGTGTCGTCGACCGGTATCGCCACGCCAAGCCTGGAAGCACGGGTAAAGCAGCAGATGGGGTTCCGCGACAATGTCGAACGGGTTCCCGTCTTCGGGCTAGGCTGTGCCGGCGGCGTCTCGGGTTTGTCGATCGCCTCGCGACTGGCGGCCTCCCGTCCGGGCACAGTGGTGCTGCTCATCGCGGTCGAAACCTGCACGCTGGCATTTCGGATGGACAAACTGACGAAAGCCAACATTGTCGCCACGGCGCTTTTCGGCGACGGCGCCGCCGCTTGTGTCCTGAGCGCCACCGACGGTGGCCTCGCCCAGGTCGAAATGAGCGGCCAGCATACATGGCCCGACACGCTGGACATCATGGGCTGGAGTGTTGATCCGGAGGGCTTCGGGGTCATATTCGACCGCGCGATACCACCTTTCGCAGAGGCCAACATCCGGCCAGCACTTATTTCGATCCTGGAGCGCGCCGGCCTCAGCCTGGACGACATCGACAGGTTCGCCTGCCATCCGGGTGGCGCGAAGGTGATCGATGCGCTCGAGACTGCATTGTCACTCGGCCAGGGAACTCTGAACCACGAGCGCGCCGTGCTGTCGGACTATGGTAACATGTCCGCGCCAACGGCATTGTTCGTGCTGGATCGGCTGATCTCAGACGGATTGCCGCCCCGCACGTTGCTGACCGCGATGGGACCCGGGTTTACCTTGAGCTGCGTGTCGCTGAAGGCGGCAGCATGATCTGGTCTACGCTGCTCCTGACAGCGGTCACTTTCGAAAGGCTGGGGGAGCTTTGGCTCGCGAGACGTAACACCCGTGCTCTTATTCAAAAGGGAGCGGTTGAGGTGGGGGCATCGCATTACGCGGCGATCGTCGCCCTGCATGCCACTTGGCTGGCTGGTCTCTGGCTTCTCGGGTGGAACGCGCCGCTGCATCTGGGATGGCTCGGCTTGTTCGCAGGGTTGCAGATCCTGCGGCTGTGGACCCTGTCGACGCTTGGCCGGCGCTGGACGACACGGATCATCGTGGTGCCGGGAGAGAGGCTTGTGACTGCCGGCCCCTATCGGTTCCTTCGGCACCCGAACTACCTTGTGGTTATAGGCGAGATTGCGGTTCTCCCGCTGTGCTTCGGCCTGACGCGGTTCGCGCTCCTCTTCTCGATCGCCAACGCTCTGATCTTGACGGTGCGGATCAGGGCCGAGAACGCAGCCCTGTCAGGATCGGGCCATGCCGACCAGCTCTGAGACCAGGCCCTTTGTCAGTGGCCCTGTCCTGGTGTGGACGGGCTTTACTGCGATGTGCCTCGGGATGTTCATGGCCATCCTCGATGTTCAGGTGGTTGCGACGTCACTTCCAACCATCCAGTCGGCTCTCGAGATCAGCCCCGACCAGATGAGCTGGATTCAGACCGCCTACCTCATCGCCGAAGTCGTCGCCATACCCTTGACCGGCTTCCTGACCCGGTTCCTGACGATGCGCTGGCTGTTCGTGTCGTCGTTAACCCTGTTCGTCATTGCATCGGCCGGGTGCGCCGCGAGCAGCAGTCTTGGCAGCCTCGTTTTATGGCGCGTTTTGCAGGGCTTTTCTGGTGGAACGCTGATACCGTCGGTCTTTTCGGCCGTCTTCATCCTCTTTCCCAAAGAGCGGCAGGCCCTCGCCACCACGATTGCGGGTGTGCTCGCGGTTTTGGCGCCTACCGTCGGGCCTGTCGTCGGCGGCTGGATGACAGAGACCTATTCCTGGCACTGGCTGTTTCTGATCAATGTTCTTCCGGGAATCCTTGCCGCCCTGGTCGCAGGGCGATCGCTGCCGCGCCAGGGCATCGAGGTCTCTGAACTTCGCCATCTTGATGGCGTGTCCCTTGTCCTGATGGCGATCAGCCTGGCCGCGTTGGAGCTTGCCCTGAAGGAGGCGCCCAAGAGCGGCTGGACATCGCCCTATCCGGCGGCTTTGCTGGGCGTCTTTGGCGTTTGCGGAATGGGGTTTGTCTGGCGGTGCACGCACCGCGCCCGCCCGCTTGTCGACCTCGACAATTTCCGCGATCGGAACTTCCTGGCAGGGTCGATCCTCAGCTTCATTCTCGGCATCGGGCTGTTCGGCTCGGTCTATCTCATGCCGGTCTTTCTCGCCTTCGTCAGAGGACACAATGCATTCGAAATCGGCATGACGATGCTGATAACCGGGATTGCCCAATTGCTGACAGCCCCGATCGCCGTCGCCATGGAGAAACGACTGGATGCCCGTCTGCTGTCGGCGGCGGGCTTTACGCTCTTTGCGATCGGCATTGGGATGAGCGCGTTTCAGGACCCGCGCTCCGACTACGACGCGATGTTCTGGCCGCAGGTCGTGCGTGGCGTCGCTATCATGTTTTGTCTGTTGCCGCCGACGCGCCTGGCGCTCGGCACGCTGCCGGTGGACAAGGTTCCGGATGCAAGCGGGCTGTTCAACCTGATGCGGAATCTCGGCGGCGCAATCGGCATCGCATTGATTGACACGATCATTTACTCCCGCGCCGAGCCCCTCGGGCGAACGCTTCTGGAGCGCCTGCAGGCGGGCGACACGGACGTCGCCGCATTCATCGGTGTTCCGCTGGAAGCTATGGCGGAGCACAAGGATGGTTTGGATGAAACGACGATGGCGCTGCTCGAGCCATTGCTGCGGGCGGCCGCGACCGTCCAGGCAATCAACGAGGCATGGATGGTCGTTGCGATGCTGACGGCTTGCGCCCTGCTGTGCTTGCCCCTCGCACAACGCGTCGGTCCGGCAGAATGATCACTCCCGGATGAGATGCGGCATGCGGGGGCTTCCGGCCACGCGTGGCGGCTTGGCGCCGGTACCGGTTCACTGCCGCTCTACTTGCTTCAAAGCCCCCTGCTCTCGTGATCAGGCCGTCGCCTTAGCCAGCCCTGCGAGACCACCGAGAGCGAAGCGGACCAGCCGGTCCACCAGTTCGTCATCGCCCGTCATCTGCCGGCCGATAACGGGAATGATTTCCGACAGCCGTTTCTCCGCGACCATCATCATGAGGCAAGGAGACATGACCGAGAAGACCGCCTGCCCGGCCAGGGCATCATCCGGCGCAATTCCCATGATCTCGGCTACGACACCTGTCAGCAGCGCCTTCTTCGGCTCGAGCTCTTCGCGGTGCAGCCGCTCGATGTGCGGCGTCGGCGCGATCAGTTCCCTGACGATGATCTTGATCGGCCATGCATCTTGCACGTCTGCACGGATGACCTTGACGACGAGGCCAAGCAACCGGCGAAGCTTTTCCTCCGGATCGTTGCTTGCAGCGAGTGCCTGCGCAAGGTCGTTGTAGTTCACGATCCGCCGATGGGCCTCCACCAGAACCTCTTCATAGAGGCCCTGAATGCCGCCAAAGTGATAGTTCACGGCTGCCGCATTCGTTTCGGCCCGGCTGGCAATCTCCTTTGCGGTCGCCCGATCGAACCCGAGTTCAGCAAAAACGCTTCCCGCGGCATTCAGAAGGTTGATGCGAGTGCTCGCCCCGTCCTGGCGCTCCTTTACGCGTGCCTGTCGTGTTGCCTGTCGTGTTGCCTGTCGTGTTGCCTGTCTCACCAAACCAGCCCTTGACCAATGATAGTTTGAATTCTAATTTCAAATGTGAGTTTGACAAGTGTCTTTCTCGGCACCGCCATGCCTCGTCGGCATTCTTTTACTCCTGGCCGCCGTCGTCGGCGGGGCGGCCTGGTGGTACATCTACCGTGACAACGCCTCTGACGAACTCGTCCTCTACGGCAACGTCGATTTCAGGCAGGTCAGCCTCGCCTTCAACGGAAGCGAGCGGGTCGCCGAGGTCCTTGTCGAGGAAGGCGACCGCGTCAAGAAGGACCAGGTGCTTGGCCGGCTCGACACCAGCAGGCTTCTGCCGCAGGTCGCCCAGGCCGAGGCGCAGGCCGCCAGCCAGCGCGCCAATCTCGCTCGCCTGAAGAGCGGCAGCCGGCCGGAGGAAATTGCGCAGGCCCGTGCCAATCTCGAATCCGCGAAGGCCGATGCGGCGAATGCAAAGATACAGTATGAGCGTCAAAGTGACCTGGCCTTGCGAGCCGTCGCCAGCCAGCGGTCCCTCGAAACGCTGGAAGCGACCTCCAGAATGGCCGATGCGAAGGTCGCGGCAAATCAGGAAGCGCTGGACCTGCTGGTGGCCGGCCCGCGGATCGAAGACATCCAGGAAGCGGAGGCGCAGCTTCATGCGGCAGAGGCCAACGTCAGCCTCCTGCATCAGCAGCTTGCCGACGCCGAACTGAAGTCTCCGGTCGATGCCGTCGTTCGGTCGAGGCTGATCGAGCCTGGCGAGATGGCATCGCCCACACGCGCGGCGTTCTCGCTGGCGACAGTCAGTCCGAAGTGGGCGCGCGCCTATGTTTCCGAAGCCGAGCTTGGGCGGATACGGCCCGGCATGAAGGCTTCCGTGTCGGTGGATTCTGCTCCCGGACGCCCTTTTCAGGGCTGGATCGGTTTCATCTCGCCTGTCGCCGAGTTTACGCCTAAGACGGTGCAGACCGAGGAGCTGCGCAGCAGCCTCGTCTACGAGGTACGCGTCTTCGTCGACGATCCCGACAACATGCTCAGGCTTGGCATGCCCGCGACCGTCAGACCGATCCTCGTTAACGGCGAGACCGCGACCGCCCAGCAATAGGGTCACCGACGATGAGTGCCAGTGAAGCAGCCCTTGTCGCGACGGATGTTCGAAAGACCTTCGTGCGGAACACCGGCGAAGTGGTCGAAGCCCTTGCGGGCGTCTCCCTGCAGGTGGAACGCGGCGCGCTGACAGCGCTGGTCGGACCGGACGGAGCGGGCAAGACGACGCTGCTGCGTCTGGCCTCCGGACTCGTGGTGCCGGACAGCGGCAGCCTTGACGTCATCGGCATCGACGTTACGCGCTTCCCGCAGCAGGTTCAGGACAAGATCAGCTACATGCCGCAGCGATTCGGTCTCTACGAAGACCTCAGCGTCCAGGAGAACCTTGATCTGTACGCCGATCTGCACGGGGTGCCGCAGGTGGAGAGGAATGAGGTTTATCCGCGCCTGTTCGGGATGACCCAGCTCGGTCGGTTCAAGGAAAGGCCGGCTGGAAAGCTGTCGGGCGGCATGAAGCAGAAGCTCGGGCTTGCGTGCACGCTCGTCCGCTCTCCGCAACTCCTCCTTCTTGATGAGCCGACCGTCGGGGTCGATCCCCTCTCCCGGCGCGAACTCTGGGAGATCGTGTTCCAGCTCGTCAAGGACGGTCTGTCCGTGATCGTCTCGACATCCTATCTGGACGAGGCCGAGCGGTGTGAACGGGCCGTCCTGATGCATGCCGGGCGTATTTTGGCGGAGGGTCGCCCGAACGAGATTACCGCCAGCGCCAAGGGGTGCTGCTTTCTGGTCAGGGCGCCGGATGGAATGCCGGCGCGGTCCCTCCAGGCGCGCCTGTTCGGGTTGCCTGACATCGCCGACGCGGTGCCGGAAGCGGGCCGCGTGCGGGTCGTCAGAAGGTCCTCCGCAGCCCCGCCGCCGTTCGAACTCGACGGCAAAAGCCTTGAGGCCGAAGCGGTGGAACCGCGGTTCGAGGACGCATTCATGCTGCTCTTCGACGCGATCGCAGGCGATCAACGACGCGAGAGCCACGCCGGCATCGCCGGCCAGGCATCCGTAAACGAGGAGACGGTCGTAGAGGTCCGCGATCTCGTCAGAATGTTCGGCAACTTCACGGCCGTCGACCATGTGAGCTTCAAGGTCCGTCGCGGCGAGGTCTACGGCCTGCTTGGCCCGAACGGAGCGGGCAAGAGCACAACGTTCAAGATGCTGTGTGGCCTCCTGCCGGCCACAAGCGGCACGCTTCATGTCGCAGGCGAAAACCTCCTGACCGCCGGGGCGAAGGCTCGACAGAGGCTCGGCTACGTGGCGCAGAAGTTTTCGCTCTACGGGCAGCTCACGGTCGACGAGAATCTCGAATTCTTCGCCAGTGCCTATGGCCTGCGGGGAAGCAGCAGGCGTGAGAGGATCAAGGCGCTGAAGGAGCAGTTCGAGCTCGACCGGTTCTCCGAGCTGCCGAGTGGCCAGTTGCCCGGCGGCTTCAAGCAGCGCCTGGCCCTGGCAGCAGCCCTGCTGCACCAGCCCGAGATCCTGTTCCTCGACGAGGCGACCACCGGGGCCGACCCGCTCGCCAGGCGCCAGTTCTGGGGCAGGATCACCGGGCTCTCCGAGCGTGGGGTGACGGTCATCGTCACCACCCATTTCATGGAGGAAGCCGAGTACTGCGACCGGATCATCATCCTGGACGCGGGCAAGAACCTGGCGGAAGGCACGCCCCTGGACATCCGGGCTCACGCCGAGACCGATCGGGACAAGGCGCCGACGATGGAGCAGGCATTCATTGCCATCGTGGAAAAGCAGCGCCGCAAGGACAAGGAGGGCGGAGCATGAGTACCCGCGCCGCCAACAGGAGGCTCGCCGCCCTCCGGCGGATCCGCGCGCTCATCCGGAAGGAAAGCTGGCAGCTTCTCCGCGACCCGAGCAGCATCGCCATCGGCATCGTGATGCCGATGGCGATGCTCATCCTCTTCGGCTACGGCATCAACCTCGACGTCAAGAACGTTCCGGTAGCGATTGTCATGGAAGACGATTCGGCCGAAGCGCGCAGTGTCGCCTCTGCCTTCGAACTGTCCGATTATTTTTCTGCCATGCCGGTCAAGACGATGGCGGCGGCGCAAGAGATGCTGATGTCGTCCCGGGCCAATGCGATCGTAAGAATTCCCACGGATTTCGCACGCAACCTGAAAGCCGGAAACGCGCAGGTCCAGGTGATCGTGAACGGCGCCGACTCCAACACCGCGCGGATCTCGCTCGGATACGCTCAGGGCGCAGTCGGCGTCTGGGCCGCCAAGGAGGCGGCCCGAAGCGGAAGTTCGGGCGGAGTCATCACCGTCGAGTCGCGGCTATGGTTCAACGAGGCGAACGACAGCACCTATTTTCTGGTTCCGGGGCTGATCGTTCTGGTGATGACCTTGATCGGCGCGATGCTGACGGCGCTCGTCATGGCGCGCGAATGGGAGCGCGGCACGTTCGAGGCGCTCTTCGTCACACCCGTGAACGCCTTTGAGATACTCTTGGGAAAGACGGTCCCCTATTTCCTGCTCGGCCTTGCCGGCCTAGCGCTCTGTGTCGCGGGCAGCAAGCTATTGTTCGGCGTCCCGCTTCGCGGCTCGCTCGTCATCCTCACCGTCGTGTCGATGCTCTACCTGCTGGTCGCCCTCGGCCTCGGGCTGGTGATCTCGTCTGCGACCAAGAACCAGTTCATCGCAAGCCAGGTGACCATGCTGGTCACGTACCTGCCGGCCATGATGCTCTCCGGCTTCGTGTTCGACCCGCGCAGCATGCCGGTGGCGGTGCAGATCATCACCTACATCTTTCCCGCGCGCTATTTCGTGAAGTTGCTCCAGACCCTGTTCCTGGCCGGAAACATCTGGAGCGTCATTCTGCCGAATGCGGCGGTTCTCGCCGGAATGGCAATCGCCCTGCTTGCCCTGTCGGTGAAGCTGACCCGGAAGAGGATCGCGTGATGCTGGCCTCGCTGCTGCGTATCCTGACCCTGATCCACAAGGAACTTCTGGTCATTCTCAAGGACCCCAAGAGCCGAGCCAGCCTCGTCCTTCCGCCGATCCTCCAGTGTCTCATCTTCGGCTACGCGGCCACCTACGACCTGAACACGGTCCCTTACGCGCTCGTCGACCTGGATCGAAGCGCAACTTCCAGGGAGCTCGTATCGAAGCTGGAGGGGTCCGGGATATTCCGGCGGCAGACGACGCTGGCCCAGATTGGCCAGGCGGTGACCTTGCTCAACACACAAAAGGTTGTGCTTGTCGTCGTCATCGAGCGTGACTTCGAACGCCAACTTGCGGGCGGAGGCAAGGCGGCGGTGCAGGTCATTGCAGATGGGCGCAATTCCAATACCAGCGGCGTCGCACTGGGTTACGCGAACACGATCATCGCCGACTTCGCTAACGACTGGCGTTCGCGGCAGGGATTGTCCGGACCCGTCGTTGAGGTCACGAGCCGCGCCTGGTTCAACCCGCAGCTCGAAACGCGCTGGACCATGATCCCTTCGCTGATCGGGACCATCACCATGATGATGACGATGATGCTGACGGCCATGTCGGTGGCGCGCGAACGGGAGGAAGGAACATTCGACCAGCTTCTCGTCGCTCCGTTCACGCCCACCGAGATCATGATCGGCAAGGCGGTCCCTTCGATGATCGTCGGCATCGTCCAGTCGTCCGCCATTCTCATCGTGGCGCTGTTCTGGTTCCAGATACCGTTTGCCGGCTCTCTGGCGACGCTCTCTCTGGGGCTGGCGCTGTTTCTGGCGGCTGCGATCGGCTTCGGCCTGTTCCTGTCGTCGCTCGCCTCGAACATGCAGCAGGCGATGATCCTGTGTTTCGTGTTCCTGATGCCGTTCATGCTGCTGTCGGGACTGATGTCACCGGTGGACAACATGCCCGAGGTGCTGCAATACGCTACGGTGATCAACCCGTTGAAATACGCGATTTCGATCACCCGTCGCGTCTATCTCGAGGGCGCCCACCTCACCGAGATGCTGCCTGACATGCTGGCGCTGGTGGCCATCGCCGCCGTCACCATGCCCGTCTCCGCCTGGATGTTCCGGCACCGGTTGAACTAGAAGTGGTCCCGCCTGCGCGATCGCCTTGCGTGCGGGTATTTGGGAAGAACGGGGGCCGACCGGAGCATCGACGGGCCAAAGCCACAGAATTTTGTCTCTGTTTGGAGCGGGTAGCGGGAATCGAACCCGCGTATTCAGCTTGGAAGGCTGCTGCTCTACCATTGAGCTATACCCGCGGCGTTCGATCCGTTGCGACAGAATGGTGGAGGGAGCTGGATTTGAACCAGCGTAGGCATAGCCAACGGATTTACAGTCCGTCCCCTTTAACCACTCGGGCATCCCTCCAGCTATCTGTCGGGATCAAGCGACCAGGCATTTCAGAGCGAAGCGCGGTTCCTGCCGGAGCAAGGCGCCCCTTCGATCTGCGCCGGGTATATGACCGGGCCCTTGCCTCCTGTCAACACGAAGTTTTGGAAAAAGTTGGGAAAACCGGCGACCGGATTTTAGTCCCCAGCGCCAATCATTGGATTTGCGGATTTCGTGCCGAACGCTATAAGGCGGCATGAGCAAGGACGACGCAGGCGGCAAGAACGCCCGGGACACCCATTACGCCAAACTGCGCCGGGCGCACCGCGACCAGCGGCGCGAGCGCGGCGAGATTCCGACGCCGAAGGACGATCGCCGCCGCCGGCAGGCCGAGGGCTGGAAGCCGCCGGCGCTGGCGCCCGACCAGGTCTTTCTCTACGGTCTGCACACCGTGCGCGCCGCCCTCGACAACCCCGAGCGCCACATCATCAACCTTTCGGTGACGCAGAACGCCGCCCAACGCCTCGGCCTGCCCGATTCCGCGACCCTGCCCTACCCGGTCGAAACCGTGCTGCCCTCCGATATCGACCGCCTGCTCGGCCCGGAGGCAATCCACCAGGGCGTGATGCTGGAGACCCGGCCCCTGCCCGTGCGCCGGCTCGGCGCGCTGAAGGAAAGCCCGCTGATCCTGGTTCTCGACCAGGTGACCGACCCGCACAATGTCGGCGCCATCCTGCGCACCGCCGTCGCTTTCGGCGCCGGAGCCGTCGTCACCACGATGCGGCACTCGCCGACCGAATCGGGCGTGCTCGCCAAGTCGGCTTCCGGTGCGCTGGAACTTATCCCCTACATCCAGGTCACCAACCTCGCCGAGGCGCTGGAGGAACTGCACGGGCTCGGGTTTCACTCGATCGGGCTCGATTCGGAGGGGCCGGCCCCCTTCGAGGCGACGCTTTCGGGCAACAAGGTCGCTCTCGTCCTTGGTTCGGAAGGCAAGGGACTGCGGCAGAAGACGCGCGCCACCTGCAGCGCGCTGGCACGGCTCGACATGCCTGGCGCCATCAAGTCGCTGAACGTCTCGAATGCCGCGGCCATAGCCCTCTACGCCGCGCGCCAGTATCTGGCGCGGTAAAGCAGGATCACCGGCGCCCGCCGCACGGGGCGGTAACGGTCAGAGGGCTGCCGCAAGACGCTCCACCCGAGAACGGTCGGCAGCCGGACAGCCGTCCTGCACCTTCTTCCAGTTGGGCACGTTCAGCGCCATCTCGCAGCGGGCAAGATACGTGCGTCCGTCGACGTTCAGGCAGGCGACGGCCCCCTGCTCGTAGCGGCTGCCGTCACGGTTGCGGCAGGTGCACTTGCCGAGTGCATCAGACGCGACCGGCAAAAGCAGAACCGGGATCAAGACGAAAATTCCAAGCAACGACCGCATGGGAAGCCTCCGTTGCCGTTTTCGGCAGGAGAATTCTAGGCCGTTTTTTGCACCTGTCGAGCGCCAGGCACCGTCCTCCGTTACCCGGCCAAGGCGGCCCCTCCGCAATCCGCGCGAGCCGCCTGGCTCTTTCCGGCGAAGTCAGCTCGCTAGGCTCAGAGCTCCGAGACCGGAGATGGTACGCTCGGCTTCAGAGATCGCCGTCGCCTTCGAAGCGGCGCTGACGTTCAGGCCTTCGGCACGGACCAACTCGATATCCGTGATGCCGAGGAAACCGAAGACGGCCTGAAGATAGCTTTCCTGATGGTCCATTACCGCTGCCGGGCCGCTGCTGTAGTGACCGCCGCGGGTGGAGGCGACGATCACCTTCTTGCCGCGCGCCAGGCCTTCCGGACCGGTTTCGGTGTAACGGAAAGTCTTGCCGGCGACGGCGATCCGGTCGATCCAGGCCTTCAACTGGCTCGGCAGCGAGAAGTTGTACATTGGCGCGCCGAGCACGACGGTGTCGGCGGCCAGAAACTCGTCGAGCACGGTGGCACTGGTGACGACGTCGGCGGCGATGCGGGCGTCGATGTCCCCTGCCTTCGCATTGGCAGCCATCAGGTGGGCGCCGGTCAGGTGCGGCAGGGCATCGGCGACGAGGTCGCGGTAGGTAATCTGCGCCTGCGGATGGTCTCTCTTGACCTGCGCGACGATCGCGGCGGTCAGACGGCGGGATACGGAATGGTCTCCGAGAATCCCGGAGTCGATATGGAGAACGTTCATGGTGGGGCACCTCTGTTGGGTTCGGGTGCAACCTATATGTATTGAAAACAGTCTCCCGATTAGACGGCCGATATTCGATTGACTGTTTCCTGATGGAAACAATAATTCACCTTATGCTGGGACAAGGCCGCACGAGGACAGCGTCAGCAGAAGCCGTTGCCGGCTTTGATTGTGGGCAGATGCCGCCGCTGCGACCTCGACGGGCCTTTGGGAATCGAGCATCAGGCAAGGAGTGCACGTCATGCAGGACCTTAACGATCTGGCGCTGTTTGCCGCCGTCGTCAGACACAAGGGGTTTACGGCCGCGGCCAATGCGCTGGGCGTACCGAAGTCGAAAATCAGCAAACGCGTCGCCCAGTTGGAGCAGCAATTGGGCGTCCGGCTCCTCGAGCGCTCGACCCGCAAGCTCCGCGTGACCGACATCGGCCAGAGCTTCTACGAGCGCTGCGAGGCCGTGCTTTCCGGCGTCGAGGAGGCCGAGGCTGTGGTCGCCGCGGCAAAAGCCGAAGCGGCCGGTCCGGTGCGGCTCGCCATGCCGCTCGGCTTTGCGCCGATGCTCGCCGACGTACTGCCGCGGTTTCTGAAGCAATATCCGCAGGTGCGGCTGGCGATCGTGACGACGAACCGACCGATCGACCTGATCGAGGAGCGCATCGACGTCGCGCTCAGGGTGCGCGCCAGCTATGAGGGCGAGCAGTCGATCGTCGTCCGGAAGTTCTGCGACACGCGCCACTACCTGACCGCCAGCCCCGCCTTCGTCGCCCGGCACGGTCCGATCACTTTCGACAACCTGTCGCTGTTGCCGACGATCGCCATGCAGGAGCAGCCGAGCCGGGCCATCTGGACGCTCGTCAACGGCGAAGGCGAATTCCGGGACGTCGCCCACAATCCGGTGCTGTCATGCGTCGACTTCGGCATCCTGGAACGCGCCGTCATCGAGGGAATCGGCCTCGGCCTGCTGCCCGACAGCATCGTGGAGCGCGGTGTTCGCAGCGGCGTGCTGGTGCCCGTGCTCACCGGCTGGAGCTCGCCGGAATCGTCGGTGCACGTCGCCTTTCCGTCCAGGCACGGCATTCTGCCGGCGGTCCGGGCGCTGATCGACTTTCTCGCCGAGACGCTGCCGAGATCGATGGAAAGCTGCAACGAAGTCATTCCCCGCCCGGCGACGACGGCCGACTGGTCGATCTGATGGCCTTTTCCTCTTTACAGCCGGGTGGAATGTGCTAACTCACACTCACTTGGCATGCCCTTATAGCTCAGTTGGTAGAGCACCTGATTTGTAATCAGGGGGTCGCGGGTTCGAGTCCTGCTGGGGGCACCAAGCTTTTCTTAGCAAAATGAAAACATAGCGGCCGAAACCCAGAGTTCTTGGCGATTTCATGTCGCATCGTGTTGCGTGCTGCTATCATTAATTTTCAGCTGTTTCCCTGAGAACTCGGCAAATCCATGCGACATGGAATGCAACATCCGGGGAATCGGTGCCCGGCAGTGTGTGGCGGTTCTCGATCGCAATCGCGTTTTTCTGATGGGAGGCACCTATCTCAGGTTTGAGCGCGTCCAATATCAGGACGTGGCGAACGGCAGCGGGATTGGCCTGTCTCAGTTGTCATCCCTGACAAAGCGGTATCCGACGCCCGGTTCGGTGCGGATGATCGTCGGGGCGGCGGGGTCGCGCTCGACCTTGCTTCGCAACTGGCCGATGAACACCCTCAGGTAATGCAGGTCCTCGCCGTGAGCAGCGCCCCAGACGGCGGTCAGCAATGTCTTGTGGGTTACCACCCGATCGGCATGCCGCGCGAGCATGACGAGCAGATCGTATTCCTTCGGCGTCAGCCGCAGTGCCTTCCCATCACGGCTAACCGATCGCTTGACCATGTCGATCGACAGGCCGTCGGTGGAGAGCTGCGCTTGTCCGCCTTGCATCTGGATACGATGGCGGAGCGCGGCGCGAATGCGCGCGGTCAGTTCGCCGATGGCGAACGGTTTTTCGATGTAATCGTCAGCGCCGAGATCGAGGGCGGCGATCTTTTCGCTTTCCCGGTCGCGCGCCGACAGGATGATGATCGGCAACTGCGACCAGGCGCGGATGTTGGCGACGACGTCCTTGCCGTCCATGTCGGGGAGGCCGAGATCGAGGATGATGACGTCCGGCGCGCGCGTCGCGGCTGCCTTGAGTGCCTCACCGCCGGTCATGGCCTCGACCACCTCATAGCCCGCCGCCCCGAGCGCTGGCCGAAGAAACCGCTGGATTTGCGGCTCGTCGTCGACCACGAGAATACGTTCTGCCGTCATGCACATCCCCTCTTGGAGGGTTCGGCGATGGCGACCGGAAAGCGCATCGAGATGCGCGTGCCGCGGCGCTTGACGGCCGGGCTCTCGGCCTTGATCTGCCCGCCCATTGCCTCGACAAACCCCTTGCTGATCGCAAGGCCAAGCCCGGTGCCGCGCGCGCGTCCATCCGGCCTTCCCTTACGGAAGAACTTGTCGAACACATGCTTGAGATCGGCGGGGGCGATCCCCTTGCCGAGGTCCGTCACGGAAAGCACGATCTCGTTTCCCTCGCGACGGGCATAGATGCTGACGGGATCGTCGCCGCCGAACCTGTCGGCATTGTCGAGAAGGTTGAACAGCACCTGGCCGAGCAGCACGCTGTCGCCGCGCATCAACGGCAGGTCTGGTGCGATGCTCGTCTCGAAGGCGCGCTCGGGGAAGTATTTCGTTGCCCGCTCCACCGCTGTGCGAACGACGTCGGCCACGTCGACCCAGTCGCGCCTGGCGTTCAAGGTTCCCGCCTCGATGCGGGTCATGTCGAGCAGGTTGGCGACGAAGCGGGTGAGCCTTCCGCTTTCCTCCTCGATCGATTGCAGGAGGTCGTTGCGGCTCTCCTCCGGCATCCGGTCACCAAGCTGGCGAAGGCTCGTCACCGCCCCGGTGATCGTCGCCAGCGGCGTCCTCAGGTCATGCGAGATGGACGAGAGCAGTGCGGCGCGGAACTTCTCGCCTTCGAGGCGGGCCGCCTGATCGAGGGTTTCGCGCGACAGCCGGGCCCGGTCCACGGCGATCGCCGTCTGGTCGAGGATTGCTGCGAGCGCCCGTTCCTCGTTGATCTCCAGCGGCTTGTCCCGTTGCACGTAGCCGCAGACGCCGACGACACCGTGCGGGGTCATCAGCGGCCTGAACTGGAACGGACTGTTCGGCAGCGTGCCGGTACCGTTGCCAGCCGTCTCCTTCTTTTCGAAGGCCCAGCGGGCCGCCATCATGTCGGTCACGCTGAGTTCCATATCCGGCGGCCAGGCGACGCTCAAGGCGATGTCGCCGTCCTCCGGCAACAGCAGCACCGCGCCGCGCCTCAGCATCTTCTGCGTCTGGGTGACGGCAGCCCAGAGCACGTCCTCGACATCGACGGTGCCGGAGAGCGTACGCGAATAATCGTAAAGTGTCAGTATGTCCGTTGCCCGCCGCCGCGCCGCCTTTGCCTGCTGTCGGATGCGGGAGGCCAGGCTGCCGACAAGGATCGCAACTACGAGGAAAACGAAGAAGGCGAAGACCTCGTGCGGCTCGGCGATGGTGAAGGTGCCGACCGGCTCGATGAAGAAGAAGTTATAGGCCAGCCCGGAAAACAGGGCCGCGGCGATTGCGGCGACGTAGCCGGCATAGCTGGCCGAGATCAGAACCGCGAGCAGGTAGAGAAGCGATATGTTTTGCAGGATGACGAAACGTTCGATCACGAGACCGGCGGCTGTGGCCGAAGCCACGGCAGTGGCGGCGATGGCGACCCAGCGGGCGATCTCCTTCGCTGATGCGCGGGCGCGCGTCCGCTTCGGCCGTGCGGAGGGTTTGTCGCTGTCGGCAATCAGGTGAACGCCGATGCCGGAGGCCCGCGCCGCCAGGGCATCGGCCAGCGAGCGGCGAAGGAAGCGTAGCGGAGAGCGATCCTGTCGTGCGCCGATGATGATCTGCGTCGCGTGCTCGCGCCGTGCCAATCTGAGGATCTCCTCGACGAAGTCATTGCCGATGACGCGGCGCGTCTGGGCACCCATCTGCTCCGCGAGCCGGAATGTATCGTCGAGCTGCCGCATTTCCTCGCGGTCGCCGTCCTCGCCGTCGGCCCGTTCCATGGAGACGACGATCCACTCGGCGTTGAGCCCTGAAGCAAGACGACTTGCGGTCCTGACCACCTTTTCCGACAGGGCATCGGGGCCGATGCAGACGAGCAGCCTTTCGCCGGCCGCCCAGGGCCCCTCGATGGCATGCTGCCTGAGGTAATCGACCATCTGATCGTCGACGCGGTCAGCCGTGCGCCTGAGCGCCAGTTCCCGCAAGGCCGTCAGGTTGCCCAGCCGGAAGAAGCGGTCGACGGCGCGGCTGGCGCTGTCGGGCAGATAGACCTTGCCCTCCTTCAGCCGCTCGATGAGCTCGGTCGGCGGCAGGTCGACCAGCAGCACGTCGTCGGCACGGTTCAGCACCGTGTCGGGAATGCGCTCGCGTACCTGCACGCCGGCAATCTGGGCGACGACATCCGCCAGGCTCTCGAGATGCTGGATGTTGACAGCGGTCCAGACGTCGATGCCGGCGGCGATCAGTTCCTCGATGTCCTGGTAGCGCTTCGGATGGCGGCTGTCGCCGAGATTGGTGTGGGCGAGTTCATCGACAACGATGATCCGCGGATGTCGGGCCAGCGCGGCGTCGAGGTCGAATTCCGAAAACGTCCGGCCGCTATGGACCACCTCGCGACGCGGCAGCACCTCCAGCCCTTCGAGAAGCGCCATCGTCTCGCTGCGGCCGTGCGTCTCAACAAGTCCGATGACGATGTCCACGCCCGCTTTCTTAAGCCGCTGCGCCCGCATCAACATGGAATAGGTTTTTCCGACGCCGGGTGCTGCGCCGAGGAAGACCGTAAGTTTCCCCCTCTTGTCGCGGTCAACCAGCGCCAGCAGGACATCGGGATCGGGGCGGCTCGTTCGCTCGCGGTCGTTTTCGGGCATGCGATGTCTCGAGCTTTATCGGTTCCCTGGCGCATCCAAGGCGAGGTTCAGTTTTAGCACATTGACGCGCGGCTCGCCTATAATCCCGAACAGGCGACTTTCGGTCGCCTGCTCGACGCGAGCGGCAACATCCGCTTCCGGCAGGCCGCGCGCCTTGGCGACGCGCGCGACCTGGGCCCTCGCGAATTCAGGCGAGATATGCGGGTCGAGGCCCGATCCCGACGCCGTGCCGGCATCGGCCGGAACGGCGCCGGCGATACCTGCGGCGCGCAGCCGGGCGATATCGGCTGCCACGCGCTCCTTGAGCTTGACGGAGGTGGTGCCGAGATTGGAGCCGGTGGAGGCGCTGGCATTGTACGGTTCCGGGCCGGTCGCCGATGGACGCGGCCAGAAGAATTGTTCCGACGCAAAATTCTGGCCGATCAACTCGGAGCCGATGACGGCTCCGTCCTTGAGGATCAGGCTGCCATTCGCTTGCCGTGGCATCAGTGCCTGCGCGATGCCGGTGATCGCCAGCGGATAGGAAAGCCCCGTGATCGCGGTCAGGGCCAGGGTGAGGACAAGGGCGGGGCGGAGTTGACTGAGCATGGTCACACCAGATTCAGGGTGGAGACGACGACGTCGATGGCCTTGATCCCGACGAAGGGCAGCAGGATGCCGCCGAGGCCGTAGACCAGCAGGTTGCGGCGCAACAGGGCGGCCGCGCCGACGGGGCGATATTTGACGCCTTTCAGCGCGAGCGGAATGAGCGCGACGATGATCAGCGCGTTGAAGATGACGGCCGAAAGGATGGCGGACTGCGGCGACCCCAGCCCCATGACGTTGAGCGTCGCAAGCGCCGGGTAGGTGGTGACGAACAGCGCGGGGATGATGGCGAAATATTTCGCCACGTCATTGGCGATCGAGAAGGTGGTGAGCGAGCCGCGCGTCATCAGCAGCTGCTTGCCGATCTCGACGATCTCGATGAGCTTGGTCGGGCTCGAATCGAGATCGACCATGTTGGCCGCCTCGCGGGCGGCTTGCGTTCCCGTCTGCATGCAGACGCCCACGTCGGCCTGGGCGAGCGCCGGCGCGTCGTTGGTGCCGTCGCCGCACATGGCGATGAGCCGGCCGCCCTTCTGCTCCTTGCGGATGAAGGCGAGTTTGTCCTCGGGCGTCGCCTCGGCGAGGAAATCGTCGACGCCCGCCTCGGAGGCGATTGCGGCGGCGGTGATCGGATTGTCGCCCGTGACCATCACGGTGCGGATGCCCATCGCCCGCAGCGCGGCGAAGCGCTCCTTGATGCCGGGCTTGACGATGTCCTTCAGGTGGATGACGCCGAGCAGCCGGTTGCCGTCCGCCACCGCCAGCGGCGTGCCGCCGGTGCGGGCGATCTTGTCGACCGCCTGTCGGAACGTGGCAGGGACATCGGCCTCGGAAAGGCCGGCAAACCTCAGGACCGAGTCGACCGCGCCCTTGCGCAGCCGGCGGTCGGCATGGTCGACACCGGAGAGCCGGGTTTCGGCAGCAAACGGAATGATCGCGTCCATCTTGCCCGAAGGCGGGTGCCGGCCGAATTCGCCGGTGGCAAGCGCCACGATCGAGCGGCCCTCCGGCGTTTCGTCGGCCAGGCTCG
Organism: Mycoplana dimorpha; assembly: GCF_003046475.1. GTDB lineage: Bacteria > Pseudomonadota > Alphaproteobacteria > Rhizobiales > Rhizobiaceae > Mycoplana > Mycoplana dimorpha. The sequence goes on along the minus strand of NZ_PZZZ01000001.1, from coordinate 660,667 downwards.
CCAGCAGCGCCGCATCGGCGAGTTCGTGGTCCGTGACACCCGGAACGGGCAGGAAATCGCTTGCCATCCGGTTGCCGAACGTGATTGTTCCCGTCTTGTCGAGCAGCAGCGTATCGACATCGCCCGCCGCCTCGACGGCGCGCCCGGACGTGGCGATCACATTGAAGCGCACAAGCCGGTCCATGCCCGCGATGCCGATCGCCGAGAGCAGCCCGCCGATCGTGGTCGGGATCAGCGTGACGAGCAAGGCGGAGAGCACCGTCACCGACAGAACGGTCGCCGAGTAGCCGGCGAGGCCCCAGAGGGTGACGACGGCGATCAGGAAGATCAGCGTCAGGCCGGAAAGCAGGATCGAGAGCGCGATCTCGTTCGGCGTCTTCTGGCGCTGTGCTCCCTCGATCAGGGCGATCATGCGATCGACGAAGGTCGACCCGGGAGCGGTGGTGATGCGAACCTTGATCCAGTCGGAAAGGACCTGGGTGCCGCCGGTGACGGCGGACCGGTCACCGCCGGCTTCGCGGATCACCGGCGCCGATTCGCCGGTGATCGCGCTCTCGTTGACCGAGGCGATACCTTCGACGACCTCGCCGTCGCCGGGGATCAGTTCGCCGGCTTCGACGAGAACGAGATCGCCGACCTTCAGCATGGTGGCCGGGACGTCCTGCGTCTCGCGCCGCTCCGACGACAGGAGCTTGCGGGCCGTCAGTTCCGACTTGGAGCGGCGCAAAAAATCGGCCTGCGCCTTGCCGCGCCCTTCGGCAACGGCTTCGGCGAAGGTCGCGAAGAGCACGGTGAACCACAGCCACGCGGCGATCTGGCCCGAGAAGGATGGGTTGCCGCCGTGTGCGACGAGGTCGCGGACGAAGAATAGGGTGACCACCGCCGCCACGACCTCGGTCACGAAGATCACCGGATTGCGGACGAGCTGGCGCGGGTCGAGCTTGGCGACGGCGGCCCTGGCTGCCGGCAGCAGAATCGCGGGATCGAAGAGGCTGGGCGCGAGGGGTTTCCTGGACATCTGCCTGGTTTCCTTCAGAAGGTCTGGCCCGAAAGCATGGCGAAATGCTCGATGATCGGGCCGAGGGCGAGCGCCGGGAAGTACACCAGCCCGCCGAGGATGAGGATGATGCCGATCATCAGGCCGACGAAGAGCGGCGTGTCGGTCGGAAACGTGCCCTTCGACGCCGGCACGCGCGTCTTGGCGGCGACCGAGCCGGCGATCGCGAGCACGGGGACGGCGTAGGCGAAGCGGCCGAGCAGCATCGCAATGCCGAGTGTGGTGTTGTACCACGGCGTATTGCCGTTGAGCCCGCCGAACGCCGAACCGTTGTTGCCGGTGGCGGATGTGAAGGCATAGAGGATTTCCGAGAGCCCGTGGGGCCCGGCGGTGCCGATGCTGGCGACGGCCGACGGCAGCATCGCGGAGATGGCCGTGAAGCCGAGGATCGCGACCGGCAGGATCAGCACGGCGAACATCGCGTACTTCATCTCGCGCGCCTCGATCTTCTTGCCCAGCAATTCGGGGGTGCGGCCGACCATCAGGCCGGCAACGAACACGGCGAGGATCGCAAAGACGACCAGGCCGTAGAGGCCTGAACCGACGCCGCCGGGCAGGACTTCGCCAAGCTGGATGAGGAACATCGGGACAAGGCCGCCAAGGCCGGTGAACGACCCGTGCATGCCATTGACGCCGCCATCGGAAAGGCCCGTCGTGACCGCAGCATAAAGCGCCGTCATCGCCTCGCCGAAGCGAACCTCCTTGCCTTCCATGTTGCCAAGCGCCGGATCGAGGCCAAGGGCCGTCAGGATGGGGTTGCCCGCCGCCTCCGCCCAATAGACGACGCCGGCGCCGACGACCAGGAAGGTGAAGGTGACGGCGACGAAGGCCCAGCCCTGGCGGCGATTGCCGACGAGCTGGCCGAAGGTGTAGAGCAGCGCCGCCGAGAGCGACAGCATCGCGAAGATGTTGAGATAATTGGAAAGCGCCGTCGGGTTTTCGAACGGGTGCGCGGCGTTGACGTTCAGGAAGCCGCCGCCGTTGGTGCCGAGCTGCTTGATCGCCTCCTGGCTGGCGATCGGCCCGAGCGCGATCGTCTGCCTTGCGCCCTCGAGCGTGGTCGCAACCGCCGACGCATCGAGCGTCTGCGGCAGGCCCATCGCCACGAAGGCGAGCGCAATGACGACGGCAATCGGCAGGAGGACATAGAGGGTCGCGCGGACGAGATCGACCCAGAAATTGCCGACCGTCGCGGCGGCCGAGCGCGCAAAGGCCCGCGTCACGGCGAGCGCCATCGCGATGCCGGTCGCGGCCGAAACGAAGTTGTGCACCGTCAGCCCTGCCATCTGGCTGAAATGGCTCATCGTCGTTTCACCGGCATAGTTCTGCCAGTTGGTGTTGGTGACGAAGCTGACAGCCGTGTTGAAGGCGAGGTCCGGCGGGACGTTGCCGAAGCCCTGCGGGTTCAGCGGCAGCCATGCCTGGCATCTCAGGATCGTGTAAAGCGAGGCGAAGCCGATCAGGCTGAAGGCGAGCATGGAAAGCGTGTATGCCAGCCACCCCTGTTCTTTCGCCGGATGGACGCCGGCGGCGGCATAGAGGCCGCGCTCGACGGGGGCGAGAACGGGTGAAAACATGGTGCGCCCGCCGGAAAAGACTCGCGCCATGTAGAGCCCCAACGGCTTGACGACGATCAGGACGGCAAGAAAGAGGAGGCATATCTGCAGCCATCCGATGGTAATCATGGGAAAGTCTCCGCAGAGGACGGGTCAGAAGCGTTCCGGCCGGACGAGGGTCACGACGAGGTAGACGGCAAGCGCAATGGCGACGGCCAGGCCGATCAAGGGTTCGATCATCGATCCCTCCTAGAGGCGGCTGAGCGCGCGCGCGTAGAGCGCAAGCACGACAAAGCCTCCGATGCCGGCGGCGAGAAAAACGATGTCGGACACGGGCGTTCTCCAGGCTTCTCTGACACCTGGATGATGCACCCTCGCGGGGTCAGTTATCGATTTGGATTGTTCATTAGCGGCATAAGGAAAATATAAATACGCGGCTGCCTTCGGTATCTTGCTGCGGACTTATCAACGACCGAACCGAAGCGCAAAGCCCAGGGAATTGGGGCCTACCATGTCCGAAATGAGCAGCTTGCAGACGTCGCACGTCATCCGCAACGCGCCAACCTGCAAACAACACCACCTTATTGGCCGAGCGTTATACGTGCTGGCTCATACGTAAAGCAGGCCTTGCCTTAGCGCTATGGCCACAGCGTCGGCGCGGTTTTGCGCCTGAAGCTTGGCAAACACTGCAGAGACGTGGAATTTCGCGGTATGCACCGAGATTTTGAGCTGGCGGGCGATCACCTTGTTCGAGGCCCCGTCAGCAAGCAATGCAAGCGTTTCCAATTCGCGGGGGCTCAGTGACAGATGGTGAGGCCCGTCTCTCGGCAGCCCTGTCTCGTCCGTATGAGCGGCCTCGTTTGCATCTCCAGCATCGACGGCTGACAGGCGATATCCTGCCGCAACGACCGTCGTGGCCGCGGCAATGAGCGCAACATCCGCGGAAAGCGGCAGCACAGCATGGATGTTGCTACCCGAGGCTGCACCAAGCACGATATGCGGCGTCATGGCGTCGAGAAGTTCGCCATCGGACACGACCACATCGAAATCCTCCGGCTGCTCGAGATGGAACGACGTCACGGCCACATGACCGCGCTCTTCCAGAGCATGTTCCAGTTCCACCGCATGCTCCGGATCGGACAGGGCTATCATCACGGTCAGTGGACGCTCAGCCATCCATCCTCCCTGTCGCTCAAGAGTGCGGTCGTGCGCCGACGAGGACGTCGAGGCTTCGCGCCTCACAACCGCGCAATATTCCGAGTGCCACCGTTTTGCCGACACTATCGGGACCGAGCTGACGGATCAGGTCCCGCACGCCCTCCACCGTCTCCCCCTTGCAGGATGTTATGATGTCGCCGAGCACCAGCCCGGCCCTCTCCGCCGGACCGCCCGCCTCGAGGCTCATTACCATGGCGCCCCGCGTCTTCTCCTGGCGCACCGGGTGCAACCCTGCGCCGAGATATCCGCGTGGCACATGTCCCTTTTCGGCAAGCGTTGCCGCAACCCGGTCGACCGTTTCGGCCGGAATGACGAGAGCCCGCCGGCGGGGGCCGAACAGGACGACCCCGATGAAGCCCCCCTCGGCATCGATCGCCGCCCCGCCTTCGGCGCACGGGTCGATATTGGCGGAAAGGCGGATGCGCCGGTCGATCAGGCCGCCACGCATGCTGCGCCAAGCGGGTCCGACCTCGCTGACAATCCCGAAGCCGGCCAGCGTGAAAGCTTCGTCCCGGCCGACAGCGACGACAAGGTTCCCTGCCTCCGCCTGCCCGGCAGGTTTCAGGGTCGGCGCGCCATCAGGAACCTCCGATTTCAACACCGCGAGCCCCGTCGTCGGGTCGCGCCCGACGAATTCAGCCACCGCGGCGTTGCCGTTCGGCAAAGTCAAGGTGATGCCTTCCTCGGTCTCGATCGCCTCGCTCGCGGCAACGAACAGGCCTTCACGCCAATGGACGGCGCTCGACGGATTATGGCGGCTGGCCTGGACGGCGACGATCGCCGGCGCGGTGGCGGCGACAAGGCCGGCGATCTCGCGAGAGAGGTTTGTAAGGCTGGCTTTCGGCATGGTCTTTCTCCTCAATCCGTTTGAGGAATCTGGACTGTTTCATCACGCCGGCCAACTGGCCTCTCGGCTAGGTTTGGCGCGAACTGGCAATCCGGGCAGGTCGCGTCACGCCGGCTCCAGCACGGAGATGGGGCGCATCGTGGTGCATGCTGCGGCCGTTGAACGGGAGGGCCGGAACAACAACAGCCGATGCTGCAATGTCCTTGCCCGCCCGTCGAGAACTGCTGGGAACTGCCGAAGGGTGACGGCGACAAGCAGTCCTGCAAGATTGACGATCTGAGAACAAAGGGCCCTGCCCTGCAAGCTGCAGTTACCTGCTCAGTTACAAGAACGACTATTCAGATCGTGAACAACTGTCTGATTCGCGCCGTCGGCCGCAGTGCAGACTTGGAACCAGCATCGTCTGGTATTCGCGCGGTCGAACCAGTTCCGTGGCGGCCCGCTTCGATAGGGACAACGCAGGTCGGCGTTGCCGAACACGAGCCACGCAAGTCATTTGCCGGCAAGCGGGGGCCCCACCCATGCCCCTTCCGGTAACACGGGGATGCTGTTGGCCAGCCCATCGAGGATGCCTTGCAGAACGATGTCGCTCAGTTCGCGCATCGCTTCGCCGGGGCCGACAAGGCGGTCCACCAGCAGCAAGGTGAGACCGTGCATCTGCGACCAGAAGATCAGAATGGCGCCATCGATCATCCGCTCGTTGGCAGCGGTGTGCGGAATAAGTCGCCCTAGGGCGCCGTCACTGATCGCGCCCACCACAAGCGCTTTCATCCTGTAAGCGGCGGTTCGTTCTATAGCCGGACGGTCACTTTGCTGATCGGTGAGGTAGCCTCCGAACATCAATCTGTAGAGCGCGGGATTGTTGACGCCACCGCAAATGTAAGCGCGTGCCATGGCTGCGAGCCGCTCGCGTGGACTGGCCAGTCCCCTTGTTGCATCGCTCATCTGCCTTGCAAGGGCTTCAAACCCCACCGCCGAAACGGCCGCCAACAGCTCGCGCTTGTCGGCGAAGTGTTTGTAGGGCGCGTTGTGACTGACGCCCGCCCGCCGAGCGAGTTCCCGAAGCGAGAACTCGGTGCTCTGGGATTCGCTGAGGACCTCAAGCGCGGCATCGACGATGGCGCGCTGCAGGTCGCCGTGGTGGTAGGGGCGCTGATCGGGATTTGAATTCTCGTTGGTCATAATCGATCCATTAGAGCTCAATGTTGCTATTGTCAACTTTTCGGCGTTGAGATTGTGGCGTTGTTCGCTTCAGCAGGCAGCGCCCGGTCAGTGATCAGATTGTGGACTGCTACCGCGCCCCTGCCCTGCGAATCCTTCCGCGCCGAAGGCTGCCGCATGGCCAAACCGGATCACCTCGCCGCATCCGGCCCTGGCCAGAGCATTTGCACGGCATCCTTCAAAAGCGACGACCACGATCCAGCTGTTCTCTCGATCCGACATTAACCATGTTGACACTGTCCACTCCTTCAACTAAAGTGGCCACTGTCAACATTGAGCGATGCCCTCCTTTGCATCAGAGCAAGGCCGCGACGACGCGGCTCTGCCCCCTTGGCCACAAACCGAACCGGAGCAATCATGCAGTCCTTTCGATTGCTAGGAATTGGTCTCGCCTGCGCTTTTCTGGCGGCCTGCGAAGACAAGGCGGTGCAAACGCCGCAGCCGCAGCAGGTCCGCGTCGTTGCCGCCGCCAGTGCGCAGTATCAGCCCAGTGCAGAAATCACAGGCGAGGTGAAAGCTCGGATTCAGACCGAGCTTTCCTTTCGCGTCAGCGGCCGCGTGATCGAGCGGCGGGTCGACATCGGATCGCACGTACGCGCGGGAGAAATCCTTGCTCGGCTGAACGATACCGAGCAGCAGGCAGACGTAAGTGTCGCCCGAGCGGCTTTGGAGTCGGCAAAGGCCGTCGCCCAGCAGAAAGCCCTGGCCTTAGAGCGGGCCAAGCACCTCGTGCAGTCGCAGGCAGTAGCCAAACAGGTCTTCGACGCGGCGCAGCAGGAGTTGCTGAGCGCCCGGGCGGCGCTCGCGTCAGCCGAGGCCGCGCTTGCAACCGCCCAGGACGCGCTGTCCTACACCGAGGTGAGAGCCGACGCCGACGGGATCATCACCGCGCGTGGCATCGAGGTTGGACAAGTGGTGTCCCCGGCGCAATCCGTGTTCACCCTCGCTCACGATGGTCAAAGGGACGCCGTCTTCGACGTCTTCGAGGCCTTCTTCCTCGACGGGCGGCCCTCGGCGGACATCGAGGTCGCGCCGCTCGTGGACCGAGTGCACGAACTGCACGCCAATGTCCGAGAGGTGTCCCCGGTCATAGACACCAAAGCCGGTACGATCCGCATCAAGGCAGCTCTGCCGGACGATGCCGGATGGCCCCTCGGCACCGCAGTCGTAGGCAGGATCAAGTCATCGCCTCGCTCGGGGATCGTCCTGCCTTATAACGCGATGGCCTCCGACCACGGTGATCCCGCCGTCTGGCTGGTCGGCACCGAAAAACACACCGTCACCCTCCGCAGGATCTCTGTCGATCGCTACCGCAAGAGCGACTTCGTCGTGGCTGGCGGCATCGCGCCGAACGACCTCATCGTCACGGAGGGGGGGAAATTTCTGAGGGAAGGCCAGGCCGTTGGCTGGGAAGGTATGTGAGATGACCGTCAAACGCTTGTATGCAACTCTTCCGCTTCTGCTGTCGATCTCACTCCTCGCCGGCTGCGATGAAAGCTCGGTCGCCGGTGAGCAGGCGCCCCCTCGGCCCGTCAAGAGCGTGACGGCCACCGCGGAACCGGAGAACATCGAAAGCCTGCCCGGCGTCGTGCAAGCCCGCGTCGAGACTGACATGGCCTTTCGGACACTCGGACGAATCGTATCGCGCAGGGTCGAGGTCGGAGACCTTGTTTCCAAAGGCGAGGTCGTCGCCGAGATCGATCCGCTCAGCCTTCAGCTCGCGGTGAGGAGCGCGGAAGCCGATCTGCGCGACGCGCAGGCGCAATTGGACAATGCTGCCGTCACTGAAAGACGCAAGCGAGTGCTTACGAACAGCAATGCCGTCAGCGTTGCCGACTACGAGCTTGCACAGCAGCAGCTCAAGTCGGCCGAGGCAAACGTTACGAGGACCACCGCAAGCCTTGCCAAGGCGCGTGAGCAGCTTGGCTACTCGGAACTGCGAGCCGAGTTCGATGGTGTCGTCACGGCCACGTCCGCGGAAACGGGTCAGACGGTCGCAGCTGGTCAAACAGTTCTGAGGCTCGCGCGTCCCGAACTGCGTGACGTGGTCGTCGACATACCGGAGGCGCTTTTGTCATCCGCCCGGGTGGGCGACAACTTCAACGTCGCGCTCCAACTGGACTCCCGCCAAAAGACACTGGGCAAGGTGCGCGAGATCGCGCCACAGGCTGAACCCAGCACCCGCACCTACAGGATCAAGCTCGCAATCGACGAGGCGCCCGAGGTTTTCCGTCTCGGCGCTGTCGTCACGGTCACCATGGCCAAGCCAGCGAAGGGATCGATCCGCCTGCCGATCGCCGCAATCTGCAACAAGGACGGCGCCGACCGCGTCTGGGTGGTGGATCGGTCGACGGGCACGGTGAAACTCACGCCGGTCAAGCTCGGGAGGCGCGCTGCGGGGGCCCCCTTCGTCCGGGTTCTCTCCGGACTTGGGGAAGGAGACGAAGTCGTCGTCGCCGGCGTGAACGAACTTGCCGAGGGACAGAGGGTCAAACGAGATCAGGAGCCGCGCTCGTGAACAGGTTCAATCTCTCCGACTGGGCGCTCGAGCATCGCTCCCTCGTCTGGTATTTCATGATCATCTTCGCAGCCGCCGGCGCCTTCGCCTATCTCGGGCTCGGGCGCGAGGAAGATCCCTCCTTCACGATCAAGACCATGGTCATCCAGGCCCAGTGGCCCGGCGCTTCCGCCCAGGAAGTGACCGAGCAGGTTGCAGACCGCATCGAGAAGAAACTGCAGGAGCTCGACAACCTCGAACACACCCGCAGCATCACCACGGCCGGCCAGACGACCGTCTTTGTCGATCTGCTGCCGGATACCAACGCGCGGGATGTGAAGCCCACCTGGGCACGGGTGCGCAACCTGATCGACGATATCAAGCACGAATTCCCGCAGGGCGTGGTCGGCCCGTTCTACGACGACCAGCTCGGCGACGTCTACGGCAATATCTTCGCCTTTACCGGCGACGGGTTGAGCTTCAGGGAACTGCGCGATTTCGCGGAAAAGGCGCGGACGCAGATCCTCAAGATTCCGGACGTGGGCAAGGTCGACATCGTCGGTGCCCAGGACGAGGTCATCCATCTCGAATTCTCCACGCGCAAGATCGCCGCCCTCGGCATCAGTCGCGCCGACATCATCGCCACGCTGCAGGCGCAGAACGCCGTCACCCAATCGGGCTTCGTCCAGACGGGGCCGGAACGCATCGCCCTGCGCGTCGGCGGGCGCTTCATCTCCGAGGAGACCCTGCGCGGCATCAACCTGAGAGTAAACGATCGCTTCTTTCCGCTGACCGACGTCGCCACCATCACCCGCGGCTATGTCGATCCGCCGACATCGCTGTTCCGCTTCAACGGAAAGCCCGCGATCGGGCTGGCGATCGGCATGAAGACGGGCGGCAACCTGCTTCACTTTGGCGAGGCGCTCGAAAAAACGATGGGCCGCGTCATTAGCGACCTGCCGGTCGGTGTGTCGGTGGAACGTGTCTCCGACCAGCCGAAGGTGGTCGAGGAAGCCGTCGGCGGTTTCACGAAGGCCCTGTTCGAGGCAGTCGCCATCGTGCTTGCGATCAGTTTCGTCAGTCTCGGTGTCCGGGCCGGCCTCGTCGTGTCGTTTGCGATCCCGCTGGTCCTCGCCATCACCTTCCTGGTGATGCAATATTCAGGAATTTCGCTGCAGCGGATATCGCTCGGAGCGCTGATCATCGCGCTCGGCCTGCTGGTCGACGATGCAATGATCGCGGTCGAGATGATGGTGGCGCGGCTGGAATTGGGTGACAGTCTCAGGAAGGCCGCCACTTACGTCTACACATCGACTGCGTTCCCGATGCTGACCGGCACGCTCGTGACCGTCGCCGGCTTCATACCGGTGGCGTTCAACAAGAGCAACGCGGGCGAGTTCACCTTCACTCTCTTTGTCGTCATCGCCGTTTCGCTCGTCGTATCCTGGGTCGTCGCGGTTCTGTTCACACCCCTCATCGGCGTGACGATCCTTCCGAAGACCATGAAGAAGCATGCCGAACACAAGGGTTGGTTTGCGAAGGCGTTCTCGAAACTTCTGCAAGCCTGCCTACGCTGGCGCTGGATCACGATCATGGCAACGGTCCTGCTGTTCTCAGCATCGGTCGCCGGCCTGTCATTGGTCCAGCAGCAGTTCTTCCCGAGCTCCGACCGGCCGGAACTGATCGTCGACTGGAACCTGCCGCAGAACAGCTCGATTGCGGAAACGAGCCGCCAGATGGCTCAGTTCGAGCGCGAGATGCTGGCCGGCAACCCTGCGGTCGACCACTGGTCGACATACGTCGGCAGGGGCGCGCCGCGCTTCATCCTTTCCTTCGACGTCCAGCCGGCCGACGTTGCCTTCGGCCAGACCGTCATCGTCACAAAGGGGCTGGATGTCCGCGACAAGCTCAAGCAGGATATCGAATCCTACCTCCAGAAGACCTTTCCAGGCACCGACGGCTACGTGAAGCTCCTGGAGGTCGGGCCGCCGGTGGGCAAGCCGATCCAGTACCGTGTGTCCGGCGAGGACCTGCAGACAGTGCGCGAACTGGCGCAGAAACTGGCGTCGATCGTGGGCACCCATCCCTCGCTGAAGAACCTCGCCCTCGACTGGAACGAGCCGGCCCGCGTCGTGAAGATCGACGTGCTCCAGGACAAGGCGCGCCAGCTTGGCGTCTCGTCCCAGGACATCGCGATGGCGCTCAATACCGTCGTGCAGGGGAACGCCGTCACCCAGGTCCGCGATGACATATACCTCGTCGATGTGGTCGGCCGCGCGGCTGAAAAGGAACGCGAGTCGGTCGACACGCTGCTCGACCTGCAACTGCAGAGCAGCAGCGGCCAGTCGGTTCCGCTGTCGTCGGTCGCGACCTTCCGTTACGAGCTGGAACAGCCGACGATCTGGCGCCGCGACCGGGTGCCGACGATCACGGTCAAGGCCGGGATCGCCGATGCGACGCAGCCGGCGACCGTCGTGAAGGATCTGTCCGGCAAGATCGACGCGTTTAAAAAGGCGCTGCCGGCCGGATATTCCGTCCAGGTCGCCGGCGCGGTCGAGGAAAGTGCCAAGTCGCAGGGTCCCATCGCCAAGGTGGCGCCGGCCATGCTCCTCATCATGGCGACGCTGCTGATGATCCAGCTGCAGAGCTTCCACCGGCTGTTCCTGGTGTTCTCGGTCGCCCCGCTGGCGCTGATCGGTGTCGTCGTGGCTCTGCTCGCGAGCAATGCACCGCTCGGCTTCGTCGCCCTCCTCGGGGTACTCGCACTCGTCGGCATCCTCATCCGCAACTCGGTGATCCTGATCGTGCAGATCGAGGCGCTGCGCGCCGCGGGAATGTCGGCCTGGAAGGCGGTGGTGGAGGCCACCGAACACCGGATGCGGCCGATCATGCTCACCGCCGCGGCCGCGACCCTGGCGCTGATCCCGATCTCGCACGAGATCTTCTGGGGACCGATGGCCTACGCCATGATGGGCGGCATCGTCGTCGGAACAGCGCTGACGCTCCTCTTCCTGCCGGCGCTCTACGTCGCCTGGTTCCGGATTCCTCGTGAAGTCGAGCAGAACTGACATGACAGCTCCTCTTTTCGACGTTGATCGCGGCAAACGGGCCAACCGGTGCGCGGCCTCCACCGCCGGCGCGCGCCGGGAGCTTCCGAAGGGCAATCGCTTTTCGACCGGCGACCAGGACCAGCACAGTCGATTCGGGCCGTCTCCTCGCGGGGCACACATCGCAGGACGCGCGTCGCACCGAGGCAGATCTGCCCCGCCGCAACTCTCCAGAAAATGACCGGGCGCAATGCGGTGGGGGCGCTTTGCTGCTATTGTTACAGGTGCCGGCGCAATGCGGAGAAGCATTGCCGCCGCTTGCGCCGCGCGCTTTTCCCTAATCGAAGGAGAACGCAAATGGCTTCTGCAAGATTGGCAGGCGTGGCGATGGTAGCCACGCTTCTTTCGGCCGGTTCTGCCCACCTGGCCCTCGCCCAGACCGATGAGAATGCGGAGCAAGGCGGGGACCAGCAGCAGATGCAGGACAACATGCCGGGAATGATGGGCGGGCGACAACATGGCATGATGGGCAGAATGGCGATGCGCGGGCAGATGATGAAGATCATGTTCGCCATCGCTGATACGAACGGCGACGGCGCACTGTCCTTCGACGAGGTGATGGCGGTGCACAAGCGCATCTTTGACGCCATCGATGCCAACAAGGATGGCAAGGTGACCCTGGAAGAGATGCAGATGTTCCTGCAGGGTCCATAACGCTGCCCGCGGAGCAAGCATGCGTGGGCGTCCAGGCTCTTCCTGGACGTCCACCGCCCGCCGAAATGACGGATCCGGCGCCAAGGGATGCCCCCACTTCCGGCAGCTACGATGCATTGCCGGGCGCTGTTACACCGCAGTTGCCGCACGACTTCCCGGTTCAGGCTTGGGCATGCTATCCTTTGAAAGGGAGGAGCATGCCATGCAGAATTTTCTCGCATTGTTCGCAATTGTTCTCGGCTCCGCCGTGCTGGGCGTCTGCCTTGCCTTCGGCATGCGGCGGCAACGTCAGGCGCAACGCCCGCACCACCACGACGAGGCTTCCCCCCATTTCTAGGCGGAGCCGCTGCGATGACCTCCGGCAGGTGCCTTGACCCGAACCGCCGACCTGTCGAACAGCGCCCGATCGGCGCTGGCCCGGCGACGTTGGCCGTGCCCGAAAAGCCTTGAGCGGCGCAATGGACCCCGACCACAAGCCCGACGGCGAACCGGAGATCGGCGTCCTGTTCCGGAACGGCAACATCACCGTCTTCGGCATCGTGCTCTCCTTTTCGCTCGGCTTCCTCAATACCTGGTCAAGCAATCCGAACGAGTGGAGCCTTAAGGACCTGCCGACGCTGATGCTGATTGCGGCCGGAATAGTCTTTCAGGGATGGGCGCTCTGGCGACTGCTCCATCCGGATTCGCTGCGGCAGAGCATCTTCATGTCGGCGACCCGAACGTTCGCGATCGGCCTGCTGCTGACGTCGGCCGGCGTGATCCTGTCGATCGGCATCGATCTCGCCCGGTTGCTGCCCTGACCTGCCGCGCCGACCGGCAGCGCTCGACTTGCCGGTGCCTCTGTGCAAGACTGCGCCCATGATCGATAGCAGCGACCAGGAACTCGAGGACGAGCGGCTGAAGCTGGTGGCGGAACTTGCACGGGTGAAGCAGACCACCGCGGCCACGCTTCTCGCCCGCAACGCACCCGGAACCATCGGCTGCCACGAGGCGACCCACACGGCGTCGATCGTGCTCGACCTGCTGGACCAGCACCTCCTGCATCATCCGGCCATTGCCGGAAACCCAGAGTGGTTCCGCTATGCTTCCCACGCCAGCGAGGCGCTGTTCAACCTCTACCAGTCGATGGGGTCGGCACAGATCGAGCCGCACGGCGACGATGGCCTGCGCCCCGAGGACCTGAACGCAAGCAACGACGACTGAGCCCCCACCGCTGCGCCTCAAGGCGCCACTTGGTCTTTATTTTGCTGCGGCGGACACGCGCAATCCCGCCGCCATTCGAAGCCGGTCATTGCAGATCCGCCATTAAGAGGCGCCCGCACTCAGGGCCTTGTGCGGCGGCTGCGATCGTCCAGCGCATCGACCACCCGATCGCGTCCGACCCGGATGACGTTTTCCATGGCGCGGCGCGCTGCTTCTTCGTCCCGGCGCCGGATGTCCTCGACGATGCGGATATGCGATGCGGCGACGTCGTCGATCTTGCCTCGATCCTGCGCCGGCGAACTGAGTCGGAACACGCCGACCAGCGCCGCTTCGATCAGCGATCCGATGGTGCGGAAGAACGGGTTGCGCGATGCCTCGAGGACACTGAGGTGAAATTTCAGATCGGCCATCGCCAAGCTCTCGGCGGTGTGCTCGGGATCGCCCATCGCCATGGCGAGGCGCATCATGTGGCTGATGTCCGCATCGGTGGCGTACCGGGCGGCGAGCGCGGCAGCGTGGGGCTCGAATGCCAGGCGCACCTCGCTAAGATCGATCAGGAATGCCTCGTCGACGCCGACGGCGAGCTGCCAGGTGAGGATATCGCTGTCGAAGAGGTTCCACTGCGTCCGCGGCGTCACCCGAGTGCCGATGCGGGCGCGCGGCACCACCAATCCCTTGGCCGACAAGGTCTTCATCGCCTCGCGCAGCACCGTCCGGGAGACCTTGAAGCGGGCGGCGAGCTCCGCGTCGCCGGGCAGGATCGATCCAACCGGAAACTCACCGGCGACGATGGCGCGGCCGAGCTCGTTGACCACCTGCGCATGGCTGGTGCGTGTTGCTGCCCCGCTAATGGCGGTCTCGAGCAGTCCCTTGCGCAATCGCTTTTTTCCTCCCCTCTCGCGGCTGAGGCAATCGGCCTGCCGCCCTTCGGATACGAGAATCCCTTCCGCAGCAGGATAAACGCAAAAGGCAGAAGTCCAATCAGTATCTTCTTCCACGAGCCAAGAAGCCGTGGAACGTGGCGCCGGTCCGCTTTCCGCACTCCAAGATGGAGAATGCCGCCAGCCCGTGACGCAAGAAGGCCCCCGGAACCACAGTTCCGGGGGCCTCGATTTACTCGGAGGCCGGCACGGACCGGCACCCCCTCGTCCATGCCTTACTGCGGCAGCTTGTCGTCGACGCCGGCGATGTAGAAGTTCATGCCGAGCAGCGTCTGGTCGTCAGCCGTCTCGCCTTCCTTGAGCCATTCCGAGCCGTCCTGCTTCTTGATCGGTCCGGTATAGGGATGCAGTTCGCCCGACTTGATCTTGGCCTCGGTCTCTTCGGCCATCTTCTTCACGTCGTCCGGCATGTTGGTGTAGGGCGCCATCGTCAGGATGCCGTCCTTGAGGCCATCCCAGATCTGTTCGGACTTCCAGGTGCCATCCATCAGCTGCTTGGTGCGCTTGATATAGTAGTTGCCCCAGGTGTCGACGATCGCCGTCAGCTGCGTTTCAGGGCCGGCCTTGATCATGTCGGAAGCCTGGCCGAAAGCCTTGATGCCGCGCTCGGCGGCGACCTGCATCGGCGCGGTGGTGTCGGTGTGCTGGGTCAGGATATCAACGCCCTGGTCGATCAGTGCCTTGGCGGCATCGGCTTCCTTGCCGGGATCGAACCAGGTGTTGGCCCAGATCACCTTGACCTTAAAGTCCGGGTTGACCGACTGCGCGCCATGGACGAAGGCGTTGATGCCCATGACCACTTCCGGGATCGGGAAGGAGGCGATGTAGCCCGCGACACCCTTCTGCGACATCTTCGCGGCGATCTGGCCCTGGATGTAGCGGCCCTCATAGAAGCGCGAATTGTAGGTGGCGACGTTCGGGGCGGTCTTGAAGCCGGTGGCGTGCTCGAACTTCACGTCCGGGAACTTCTCGGCGACCTTGATCGTGGCGTCCATGAAGCCGAACGAGGTGGTGAAGACCATTGCGCAGCCGGAGCGGGCCATGCGCTCGATGGCGCGCTCGGCATCCGGGCCTTCCGGAACGTTTTCGAGGAAGGGCGTCTCGATCTTGTCGCCGAACTCGGCCTGCAGCGCCTGGCGGCCGATGTCGTGCGCCTGCGTCCAGCCGCCGTCGGTCTTCGAGCCGACATAGATGAAGCAGATCTTGGTCTTGTCCTGGGCGCTTGCGGCGGCGGCAAAGCCGAGCACGGCGGCCGAGGTTGTAAGTGCGAGTAGAAGCTTTTTCATTTCGACCTCTGTAAGGTTAGAGCACTGATTTCCGGTCTTTTCTTCTTCACCGATCGGGAACGAAGGGTCTTCCGAGCGATGCGGGCGTGTTGACCAGCGTCATGCGCCGATTGTGCGATATCAGGACGAGGACAACCACGGTCGCAAGGTAGGGAAGAGCCGAGAGGAACTGCGAGGGAATGCCGAGGCCGAGCGCCTGCGCATGGAGCTGGCTGATCGAGACAAACCCGAAGAGATAGCCGCCGGCGAGCACCCGCCATGGGCGCCACGAGGCGAACACGACCAGGGCGAGCGCGATCCAGCCACGTCCGGCCGACATGTTCTCCACCCACTGCGGCGTGTAGACCAGCGACAGCTGCGCACCGGCCAGGCCGGCGCAAGCGCCACCGAACAGCACGGCGAGATAGCGCGTGCGGATGACGCCGATGCCAAGCGCGTGCGCCGAGGCATGGTTGTCGCCGATCGCCCGCATCTTCAGCCCGGCCCGGCTTCTGAACAGGAACCAGTTGACGCCGACGACGAGGGCGATCGAGATGTAGAAGATCAGGTCCTGCTTGAACAGAATGGGACCGAGATACGGAATGTCAGAAAGGAGCGGAATGGCGATCTGCGGCAGCTTAGTGCCGGACATGCCGACATAGGGTTCGCCGATCTGGCCGGACAGGCCCAGGCCGAGGATGGTCAGAGCCAAACCGGTCGCCACCTGGTTTGCGACCAGCGTCAGCGTCAGGAAGCCGAACAGCAGCGAAAACAGCGCCCCGCCGGCGATCCCGGCAAGGATGCCGACATAGGGCGATCCGGTCGCCTGCGTCGCCGCAAAGGCAAGCACCGCGCCCATGATCATCATGCCCTCGACGCCGAGATTGAGGACGCCGGCGCGCTCGGTCACCAGTTCGCCGATGGAGGCGAGCACCAGCGGCGTCGCGGCGGTGATGACGGTCAGCAGTATTGCTTCGAGAATGCCCATCACTCGGCCCCGCCTTGCGCCATCGCCGCCGTCCTGCCGGAGAGGACGATCCGGATCCTGTATAGAATGAGCGTGTCGCAGGAGAGCACGAAGAAGAGCAGAAGGCCCTGGAACACGCGGGTCACCTTGTCGGAAACACTCAGCGTCAATTGCACCGCCTCCCCACCGACATAGGTCAGGGCCAGCACCAGGCCGGCGACGATGACGCCGATCGGGTTGAGGCGACCGAGGAAGGCGACGATGATGGCGGTGAAACCGTAGCCGGGCGAGATGATCGGCTGCAGCTTGTTGATGTTTCCGCTGACTTCGGCAATGCCGGCGAGCCCCGCAAGCGCGCCCGACAGCAGCATCGAGAACCAGATCATCCGGCGTGAAGAGAAGCCGGCGAAGCGCCCTGCCCGCTCCGACTGGCCGAGAACGGTGATCTCGAAGCCCTTCAGGGTATAGCGCATCATGAACCAGATCAGCAGCGCCGCAACGATAGCGAAGACGAAGCCGAGATTGGTGCGGCCGGAGGCGAGGATTTCCGGCAGCACAGCCTCCGGCGCGAAATTGCGCGTTACCGGGAAGTTGTAGCCTTCCGGGCTGCGCCAGGGGCCGCGCACGATCCAGTCGAGGAAGAGCTGAGCGATGTAGACCAGCATCAGGCTCGACAGGATCTCGTTGGTGTTCATGTTCGCCTTCAGGAAGGCGGGGATTCCTGCATAGAGCGCGCCACCAATCATGCCGAAGATCAGCATCAGCGGCAGCACCAGCGGCGAATGCCAGTCATGGAAGACGACGGGAACGATCGAGCCGGCGATCGCGCCCATGATGAATTGTCCCTCGGCGCCGATGTTCCAGTTGTTGGAGCGGTAGCAGACCGACAGCCCGACGCCGATCAGGATCAGCGGCGCCGCCTTGATGGCGATCTCATGCAGCGACCAGACGTCGAGCAGCGGCTCGACGAAGAAGCTGTAGAGCGCACCCAGCGGATCCTTGCCGAGCATCCAGAACATGATGCCGCCGACAATTACGGTCAGCGCCAGGGCGATGAAGGGCGAAAGCACGGCGTAGAAAGTCGACGGCCGCGGCCGCTTTTCCAGTTCAATGCGCATGGGCAGTCTCCGCCGCTTCTTCCGCCTCCTGCATGCCGCCCATGAGGAGGCCGATCTTTTCGCGGGTCATCTGGTGTGCCGGGAAAGCTTGCGAAAGCCGTCCCTCGCTGATGACGGCGATCTCGGTCGCCACCTCGAAGATCTCGTCGAGGTCCTGGCTGATCACCAGCACGGCGGAACCCGCCTTGGCGAGGTCGACGAGCGCCTGGCGGATGCGGCTCGCCGCGCCCGCGTCGACGCCCCAGGTCGGCTGGTTGACGACCAGGACGGCGGGCTGGCGGTCGAGTTCACGGCCAACGATGTATTTCTGCAGATTACCGCCCGACAGCGACCCGGCCGGCGGATCGTCGCCGCTCTTGCGCACGTCCATCGCCTCGGAAATGCGCCGCGACGCCAGTCGCACCGCGACATACTTGATGATGCCCAGCATTCCGCCGCCGAGGAACGCGGCCCGATCGGACTGGTTGCGGGCGAGCACGAGATTTTCGGAAAGCGACAGGCCGGTGACGGCCGCATGGCCATGACGCTCCTCGGGGACAAAGCCGCCCCCCGAGCAGGCGGCGTGCAGTGATTCCAAGCTTTCCGACCGGTCGCTGGCGGATCCGGACAGCATCCGCGTCGCCCACCGGAAACTCGCCGGAAAGGGCATCGAACAGTTCACCCTGACCGTTGCCGGCCACGCCCGCGATCGCCAGCACCTCGCCGCCATGCACCTTCAGCGAGACGGACTTCAGCGAAACGGCGAAGGGTGTGCGGGCCGGAACGCTGAGGTTACGGGCCTCGAGCAGCACGTCCCCCTTGGTGTTGGTTCCCTGGGGCGTCACCGCGGCGACGTCGTTGCCGACCATCATGCGGGCGAGCGAGGCCGGCGTTTCCTTGCGCGGGTCGCAGGCGCCGGTGACCTTGCCGTGGCGAAGCACGGTCGCCCGGTCGCAGATGCGCTGCACCTCTTCCAGGCGATGGCTGATATAGAGAACCGAGCGCCCCTCCGCCTTCAGCTTGGCGAGCGTCTCGAACAGCCGGTCGGCCTCCTGCGGCGTCAGCACCGAGGTCGGCTCGTCGAGGATAATCAGGTCAGGGTTCTGCAGCAGCGCCCGGACGATCTCGATCCGCTGTCGTTCGCCAACCGAGAGATCGGCGACGTGCGCCTTGGGATCGAGCGGCAGACCGTAGGCCTGCGACAGGCGCGCCGCCTCCTCGGCGACCCGGGCGAGCGAGATGTCGGGCGGCAGCGAAAGGGCGATGTTCTCGGCCACGGTCAGCGCCTCGAACAGCGAAAAATGCTGGAACACCATGCCGATGCCGAGCTTGCGCGCCGCACTGGGGCTTTGGATCGAAACGGCCTGTCCCTTCCAGAAAATCTGGCCGTCCGTCGGCGCCAGAACGCCGAACAGCATCTTCACGAGCGTCGACTTGCCGGCGCCGTTCTCCCCGAGGAGCGCATGTATCTCGCCTGACCGGATTTCGAGGTCGATGCCGTTGCAAGCTGCAAACGTGCCGAAAAGTTTCGTCAGGTTTCGCACAGCCAGCAACGGGCTGCCCGCGGACGCTCCAACGACTGACACTATGCCCCTCTTTTCTCGTGGCTCTTCCATATCGCAGTGCGTCAGGGGATGAGCAACGTCGTTCCGCTTGTTTTTCTTGCTTCGAGATCCGCCTGGGCGCGCCCCGCCTCCGCCAACGGATAAGTCTGATTTATATTGATACGCACTTTGTTGTTACGCACAACATCAAAGAGCGAGTTTGCACACGCATCGAGCTCGGCGCGCGTTGCGATGTAGTGGAACAGCGTCGGCCGGGTAGCGTAGAGCGACCCCTTCTGCGCCAGCAATCCGACGCTGAAGGCGTCCACCGGACCGGAGGAATTGCCGAAGCTTACCCACAGGCCGCGAGGCTTCAGGCAGTCGAGCGACTTGGGGAACGTGTCCTTGCCGACGGAATCATAAACGACGTCGCACTTGTTGCCGCCGGTCAGTTCGAGCACGCGCTCTACGAAGTCTTCCCTGGTGTAGTCGATGACGTGGTCGTAGCCGTGCGCCAGCGCCAGCTCGACCTTCTCCTGCGAGCCGGCGGTACCGATCACGGTCGCGCCGAGTGCCTTCGCCCATTGCCCGGCGATCAGGCCGACGCCGCCGGCGGCGGCGTGAAACAGCATCACCGTTCCCGGCTTCACCGGATAAGTTTGCAGCAGCAGGTACTGCGCCGTCATGCCCTTCAGCATCATGGCCGCCGCCGTCTCCAGCGAGATCTCGTCCGGGACCTTGACCAGGTGCCTGATAGCGACGTTGCGCTCCGCCGCATAGGCTCCATCGGCCGTCGCATATGCGACGCGGTCTCCGACCGCGAAATCGGTCACGCCCTCGCCGAGTTCCGTCACCGTTCCGGCCCCTTCCTTGCCTGGGATGAACGGCGGATCGGCCTTGTAGAGACCGGTACGGAAGTAGACGTCGATGAAGTTCAGCCCGATCGCGGCTTGCTTGATGCGGACCTCGCCTGGACCGGGCGGCGACAGTTCTACCTCCTCCAGCTTCAGCACTTCCGGACCGCCGAGCGAGCGGACGACGATGGCCTGCGTCATCACTATTCTCCCAGATCTTTCCTGCCGAGGCGCGGAAACAGCTGCAACACCGCGCCGATGAGATAGAGATACATGCCGGTGCCGACGACGCCGAGCACGACCCACTCCGGCGTATCGAAATGCAGCAGCAACGCATAGCCGCCCAATGCCGACCAGGCGAAGAAGACGATCAGATTGAGAGACCGCAACCGCTTGACCCGCACGGGGTGCAGGAAATTGATCGGCATGAAGGTGAGGAACACCGAGACAAAGACAATGATCGACGCCGTCACCTCGCTCGCCTTGATTACGAACAGCGTAAAGACGATCATGTTCCAGACGACGGGAAAGCCGGAAAAGAAATACTCGTCCGTCTTCATGCCCATATCGGCATAGTAGATGGCGCTGGACACAACGATGGCGCCGGCGGCCACGAAGGACCACGGCTCGCCGATCATGCCGCTCTGGTAGAGCGCAAACGCCGGAAGCAGCACATAGGTGACGTAGTCGATGACGTTGTCCAGCGTGTCGCCGGACCAGTTCGGCAGAACTTCCTTGACCCCCACCTTACGGGCGATCGGACCGTCGATGCCGTCGACCAGCAGTGCCAGGCCCAGCCACCAGAACATGTCGACGAAGCGATGTTCGGCCGCCGCCACGACGCCAAGGAAGGCGAGAAAGGAGCCGGATGCCGTGAGGATGTGCACCGAAAAGGCGCGGATTTCCGCATAGGGCACCCGCCTGTAATTGAAGAACTTCATCCTTTGCCCTTGTCGTCCCCGGCCGGCATTGCCATCGAGTGCGTGTCGAAAGCTGCTGACATCGCACGCTTTTCGCTCGTAATATGCACCGATTGGCCGTCGCTGCCAGTGAAAATCGCCCGCACCGCCGTGCGCTTTCAGCCGTCGGCTGTGCCTGCGCCGTTTCAGCCCATGGATTTTGGCCGAATCTGGGCTTAGCTTGCAGAAAAGAGCCCGCGGCATTTCTGTGGGTAAGCATGGCCTGAAAGAAGAACTGCGCATGGAAGCCTTTGATATTGCCATCGTCGGCGCCGGCCTCGCCGGAAGTCTCGCAGCGCTGGCGCTCGCTGATTCGGGCCGGCGCGTGGCGCTGATCGCCCCTGCGGCACGCCCCCACGACGGCCGCACCACGGCCCTGATGGCCCAGTCGATCGACTTCGTGAAGGAGCTCGGCCTTTGGGAGGAGATCGCCAAGGTCGCAGCCCCGCTCGAGACGATGCGGATCCTCGACGGCACGTCCCGGCTTTTCCGCGCCCCGCCGGTCAATTTTCGCTCGAGCGAGGTAGGCCTTCCTGCCTTCGGCTACAATATTCCGAATGCGCCGTTCCTCGACGACCTCGAGCAGCGGATAGCGCAGCACGAGGCGATCAGCCGGTTTGACACGGCGCTGGAAACGCTGTCGTTGCGGGCCGATGGCGCGGAACTGCAGCTTGCCGACGGCCGCGCGATCAGCGCCCGTCTGGTGGTCGGCGCCGACGGGCGCCGATCGGAAGTCCGCCGCCAGAGCGACATCGCCGTGCGCAACTGGACCTACCCGCAGACCGCGCTGGTGCTGAACTTTGCCCACGAACTGCCGCATGGGAACATCTCGACGGAGTTCCACACCGAAAGCGGGCCTTTCACGCAGGTGCCACTGCCGGGCGGCCGGCGCTCCAGCCTCGTCTGGGTGCTCTCGCCAACCGAGGCGGAGGCCAAGCGCTCGCTGCCGCTCGAAGAACTCAGCCGCGCGGTCGAGGACCGCATGCAGTCCTTGCTGGGCAAGGTGTCGATCGACACGCCCCCGCAGGCATTTCCACTCTCGGGCATGCAGGCGGTCCGGTTCGGAAAGGGCTGCGTCGTGCTTGTCGGCGAAGCTGCCCACGCCTTTCCGCCGATCGGCGCCCAGGGTCTCAACCTCAGCCTGCGCGACGTGATGGCGCTACGCGAACTGGCGGCCACGCCGGGCCATCCGCTCGAAACCATCGGCGAGGCGTTCGACCGGAAACGGCGCGCCGACGTCCAGAGCCGGACCGCCAGCGTGGACCTGCTCAACCGCTCATTGCTGTCGAACTTCCTGCCCGTGCAGATCCTGCGCACGGCCGGCCTTCACCTGTTGTCGGTGATCGGACCGCTGCGCAGCGTCGTGATGCGCGAGGGCGTCGAGCCGGGCGGCTCGCTCAAGGCGCTGCGGGAAAGCCTACGGGAACGGGTCCCCGGGCAGCAGGCTTGATTTGATCATGTAGAGCAGGGCTGTCACGGTTGCCACCGACAGCACCGTCGTGATCAGGATCGTCGCCGAGGCGCGCTCCTGCCAGACACCGTATTGCTGGCCGATGACGAAGACGTTGGTGGCCGTCGGCAACGCCGCCAGCAGGACGGCGGTGTAGAGCCAGACCGGATCGAAGTTCCCGGCTGCCCCCAGCACCAGGTACATCGTCACCGGCAGAAGCAGCAGCTTCGCCGGCACGATGTAGCCGATTTCGACCGGTACGCGCTTGATCGGCCGCAACGCCAGCGTCACGCCCATTGCGAACAGCGCACAGGGCGCGGCGGCCTGCGCGAGATAGTCGATCAGCCGCTGCAGCGGCACCGGCGCCTCGAAGGCGAAGAATGCGGCGACGAAGCCAGCCGCGGTCGCCAAGATGAAGGGGTGCGTTACGATCCGCCGGACGATCTCGCCGATGACGACGGCGAGGCGGCGCCTTTCTCCGCCCGACAACGACATCAGCGCCGGCGCCGCCATGAAATGCAGCATGTTCTCGAAGCAGAACACCAGAGCCACCGGCACCGCCGCCGGCTCGCCGAAGGCCAGCAGCGCCAGGCCCGGCCCCATATAGCCGATGTTGCCATAGGCGGCCGCCAGTCCCTGCACGGTGGCCTCGCCGACGGTGGCACGCCTCAGAAACAGGCCGGCGGCGAAGATCAGGCCGAAGACGAGGTAGGTGGCGCTGACATTGGCGAGGATGAAGTCGACGCGGGTCAGCTGCTCGATCGGCGTTTTCGACACCAGCTTGAAGAACAGCGCCGGCAACGCGATGTAGATGATGAAGGTGTTGAGCCAGCCGAGCGCCTCGGCCGGCTGTCGGGTGATCCTGGCGGCCACGAAGCCGAGCAGGATCATGCCGAAGAACGGCAATACCAGTCCCGTGATTTCCGCCATGCCGTTGCGCGCCCCCGCCGCTGTTGCCTGCAGGCGCCGCTCTAGCCGAAATCCGCGTCTCTCGAAACCCGTTTTGGGCGGATGGACGGCCGCGGACCCCTCAACCGATCTGCGAGAGGATCGGGAAGGTCTGCTGGAACCAGATGGCGATCGAACTGATATAGCCGAACATGAAGGCGAGGCCCGTCAGCACGAGGAGAACGCCCATGATGCGCTCGACCGTGCCGAGATGCTTGCGGAACCGCATCAGGAACCGCATGAAGGCGCCGGAAAAGCCGGCGGCGATCCAGAAGGGAACGGCCAGCCCGAGCGAATAGACGGCGAGCAGGAAGGCCCCCTCGCCGACCGTGTCCCGCGACGCCGCCACGCCGAGGATCGCGCCGAGCACCGGCCCGATGCAGGGCGTCCAGCCGAAGGCGAAGGCGAGGCCCATGACATAGGCCCCCGATGCGGTGGCCGGCTTGCCGCCGCCCTTGAACCGCGCCTCGCGGGCGAACAGGCCGATCCGCAGAAGCCCGAGGAAATGCAGGCCCATCAGGACGATGACGAGCCCGCCGACCTGCGCCAGCACGTCCAGATGCCGCCTCAGCACCATGCCGATCGTCGAGGCCCCCGCCCCCAGTGCCACGAAGACCGTGGCGAAGCCGAGCGTGAAGAACAGCGCCGACAGCAGCACCGCCTTGCGCGCGCGCCCGTCGTCAACGACCGCCGTTCCGCCCCGGAACTGCTCGACGGAGATGCCGGCCATGTAGCACAGGTAGGGCGGCACGAGCGGCAGCACGCAGGGCGACAGGAAGGACAGGGTTCCGGCGAGCAGCGCGCTGAACAGGGATATTTCGGCGATGGACAAACAGGCTCTCCGCGACACGTTCGGCCGGAACGGCGTCCGGCCCGGCTGAAGCGCTCCGCGATCCTTCAGAATCGCCTGACCACGCCTCAGATCTTCTTCTTCTCTGTGTATGTGCCCCACAAAACATATTTCCGGAGGCACGCTTCTCGCCGCAGCCGTTGGTGCGGGAGCGGACATCCGGCTGGCTCCTTAGCCGCCCAAGTGCTTGCGGGCCAATCACCTTTTAGGGATCGCGGCGAAATGCAGCATGTACCCGCCGATGAAGCGCTTTTTCGGGTTGACCCGCAAGAGCCGCCTGCTATATGTCCGCCCACTTCCGCGGGAGCCGCCCCGCCAGGGAGCGCGTAGCTCAGCCGGTAGAGCAACTGACTTTTAATCAGTAGGTCCAGGGTTCGAATCCCTGCGCGCTCACCAAAATTCAACAAAACAATCAACGAAGTAGCAACTACGGGCCGCGGTCAGCGTTACCGCAATCTACCGCCTTTGCGGGCGGTGCAATGGTCGTGCCGGGAGGCCACCATGATGGCGAAGTTCTCAGAATGGATCCGGCTCTTCGGTGTCTCGCGAGAATGGCGCCCATATTGGGCGGACGACGAAGTCGCTCTCGAAGATGGCTCGCCCGTATCCGGCCTGGTGATGCGACGGCGAGACGGGAACCGGGTTGTTAATCGTCGCGCCACCGATGAAGAAGCCGAAGACGCAAAATGGTTCTTCGCCATCCGGTAACTGGCCCTTGAGGCATTACTTAACAATCATGACGTTGATGTCCACACGCCAGGATCTCTTGGCCGGTGAGCACCCCCTACTTCTCCCCAATGGTATTGAAGTTTTGTCGTTGGCTCCGAACATTTGGGGTGGCTGGCCCGTTTGGGTTCATATGGGTGTGTACTCGTGGTGCAATCTGTCGACATGGACCGCAGAATCTGCTGTGCCAGAGGTTCAGCTTAGGGAGATGAAGTGATGTTGCCGGTCATATTCGCCGCTGCACTTGCAGCGGCCGCAGCGCAGCCGACCGTTGAAGACCTGCAGGCAGATTTTGAAACCGCGCGGCCGTGCCCGGGCCTTGTCGACGGCCGTTCCGTGTGGGAGGGCAAGAAGGCTTTCTTCGTCTCTTCGTACACGAAGCAGGCGGCGGAACTGGACCCCGACCTCGTCGGCGCCGACGCTGTTCTTCGCGCCGACAATTCTCCAGATGTGATTGGCGAGTTCGAAGCGGCGTGCTCACCTTGAGCAGTACCTGATCCCCGAACATTTCAGTCGACAAAATGCACGGAAACGCTCAAGCGGCGGTTCCCTGTCCTGGAAGCTATGGCCCTTCCCGACACCGACACAGTTAAGAATTCCTCGGGACACTAACGCTCCCCGCGCCGGCCTGCCGGTGACGGGTCTGCGTGGGACGATCCGTGCAGCCACGGTCGATCCTCCTCTTCGTCCGCCGTGCGCCCCCCAGGATATCGCCAGTGCGTCTCAACAGGGCGGAATTGGTTCGTCGCCCCACAGGTGCTTGCGTGCGATGATCCGCCGACGGAAGGCGAGCTCGGCTTCGGCGCTGAGCTTCTCGTCCGTATAGGTCTCAAAATAGGTCGACAGATAGGACAAGCGGGTCGACAGCGGCTCGCGCGTGTTCAGTGCGTAATATCCCATCTGCGTGTAGTAGAAATTGCGCGCACGGATCAGAGCCTGGCGCTCTGGAAAGCCGTGAGCCGCGAACATGGCGACGAGCGCATCCATGCGCTGCTGATCGGATGCAGAGATGATGCCCTGAAGTTCGGCATCGCCGCGCGCCCAGTCTCGCACGGCGAAGTCGAGCCGGGGATCGAACAGTTCAGGGTCGATCCAGCACATGAAGAGCGCCAGGACCCGGTCCTCGAGCGTGCCCGGCGACGTCGCGGCGCAGATGACGCTGGCCGTATTCGACTGTTCCCACACCCTCAGCATCGCCGAGAGCAGTTCGCCCCGATCTGCGAAGTGCCAGTAGAAACTGCCGCGCGTCACTCCAAGCAAATCCGCCAGGCGCGTGATCCTGACCGCATCGATACCGTTTTCGATCAAGACATGCAGTGCCTTGTCGAGCCAGTCGGCCCGCGTCAGTCGCGGCTCGGCGCGATTTTCCCCAGCGGCAGCGCTGACGCGCTCGATCAATTCGCGGTTCGTCATTGACAACTCCATACAGGAATGCATGTGTCCATACATATCTGTCTTGTGATCATAATTCCTTTAGATCAGACAGAAGGACCAGGTGGAAGAGAAAGATGACGGACCAAGCCAAGGCGCCGGCGCGCGTGAACCGCTTTTCGGCGCTGAATTTTCAGCCGCGTTTCGCCTATCCCGAAATGGCGGATGTCGTGGAGGTTGCCGGGCTGGCGGATCGAAGCGAGCTCGCCGGCGGCTTTGCCCGTTTCCGGGATGCGGACATTCCGTGGCAGGTCAAATATGACGAGTTGATCCTCGTGATCTCCGGCGAATTTTCTGTCGAGACCCCCGCCGGTCTGCTCGAGGCCGCGCCGATGGACACCATCTGGCTACCGGCCGGCACTCCGGTTCGCTATCGCTCCAAGGATGCGCTCGTCTTCTACAGCCTTCAGCCGGCAAGCTGGGCTGAGGGAGCTGCCGAATGACCCAGATTACGCTGCTTCCCAAGGACGACCGCACGAACGGCTGGAGTGCGCTTCTGCCGCCGCGTCAGCCTCAACCGCCGCTGTCTGGAGATATCAGCACCGATGTCGTCGTGATCGGAGCCGGCTTTGCAGGGATCGGCGCGGCGCGGCGTTTGGGCGAGTTGCGCCCGAACGCCAGGATCGTCGTTTTCGACGCGCAGCAGCTTGGCGAGAACGCATCGGGGCGAAACTCGGGTTTCGCCATCGACCTGCCCCACAATGTCGGTTCGTCGCTTGAGGAACTGGCGAAGGGAAATGCCTACATGCGGCTCTCGCGGGCAGGGATCTCCTCGCTTCGCGAGTGCGTCCAGCGCTACGGGATTAACTGCGACTGGAGCGAGGTCGGCAAATACCACACCGCCAGCTCGGAGAGAGGGGCGGAAGAGGTCCTCAGGCCGACGATCAAGGAGTTGGAACGGCTGAACGAGCCTTACGAATGGCTGGGGCGCGAAGAGACCGCAAAACGGTTGGGCACCCGCCATTTCGCCGCGTCGGTCTACACGCCGGGGACGGTCCTCATCAATCCGGCCGCACTGAATCGCGGTCTCGGTGAAAACCTGCCCGAGAACGTGACGCTCTATGAGAACTCCCCCGTGCTCGAGGCGGATTTTGGTTCGACGATCACGCTCAGGACCGCGCGTGGCTCCGTCAAGGCGCCGAAGGCCATCCTGGCTGTGAACGGGCTCGCCATGCGCTTCGGCTTCTGGAAAGGAAAGCTCCTGAACTTTGCCGCGCACGCCAGCCTTTCGCGGCGGCTCACCGAGGCGGAACAGGCAGCGCTCGGCAATATCGCATCGTGGGGTTCGACGCCGGCGAATGCCTTCGCGGGCATCACCATGCGCTACACCAACGACAACCGCATCCTCATCCGACAGAACATTCATTTCTGCCCTGGCCTGCGGCAATCCGACGAGCGCCGCCTGAAGATCCGCGCGGAGCATCAGCGCCTGTTCGACGAGCGCTTCCCGATGCTCCGTGGCGTCACGATGGAGCATACCTGGACGGGCTTTATCTGCCTGTCGCGCAACGGCACCCCCGGCTTCGGCCAGGTCGCCCCGAACGTCTGGAGCGCGGTGTGCCAGAACGCCGTCGGCGTCGCGAAGGGTACGATCAGCGGGCGGCTTGCCGCTGAGATGGCGCTTGGCGAGGACAACCCGCTGATCGCCGACATGATCAGCCTCGCCACGCCGACGCCCGTCCCGCCGCGGCCGTTCCTCGACATCGGCGTGAGGGCGCGCTTCGCTTACGAGATTTTCAAGAACCGACACGAGGCCTGAGGGGAAGTTTCCCCCGGGGAGGAGACATGATGACGAATGCAATGCGTAACCTGACAAAAGCGGCCCTGATGGCTGCACTCATGACCAGCGCGGCATGGGCCGGAACGGCAGCGGCCGCGACCTTGAAGATCGCGACGGATTCGGGCGCCAAGGGCTCGGATGCCGGCAATGCGATCGAGACCTGGGCGAAGGAGATCGAGGCCGCTACCAACGGCGATCTGAAGTTCGAGATCTTCTATCAGAACGAGCTTGGCGGCCAGCAGGAGGTGTTCGACCTTCTGATGGCCGGCGACGTGGATCTGATGCTCAACTGGCCGATGACCTCCTATGACAAGCGCATTTCGCTGATCTATACGCCCTATATGTTCACCGACTGGTCTGAGGCCCTGACGGCCTATGGCAAGGACGGCTGGCTGAGCAGCGCTCTGGCCGGGGTCTATGCCGATGCCGGGTTGAAGTATCTCGGCGCCTGGCCGGAAGGCTTCAACGGGGTTGGAACCAAGGGCGGCCATGCGACCACCTTCGAGGCGGCCAAGACGTTCAAGGTCCGCGTGCCCCCGGTTTCACCCTTCACCGAGACCATCGCGGCCATGGGCTACCAGACCGCCACGATCGATTGGGGCGAGCTCTACTCCGCCATTCAGACCGGCGTCGTCGATGGCGACAGCGCCAACGTGATCTTCTATGACTACAAGTACTTCGGCGATGTTCTGACCGACTACGTCCATACCCGCCAGCAGTTCCTGACAGGTATCCTGACCGCCAACATGGAAAGCTGGGACAAGCTCTCGCCCGAACAGCAGCAGGCTGTCGCCGCCGGCGCGGAAAAAGTCATGCTCGCACAGTTCGACGCCGCCAAGCAGGCCGACGACGGCTATGTCGAGGAATGGAAGAAGCTCGGCCACAAGTACATCGAGCTGACCGACGAGGAAATCGCCTCGCTGCGGCGCACCGTGCGCGAGACGGTCTGGCCGCAGATGGAAGCGCTAATCGGCGCGGATCTGCTCGACCTCGTCAGGCAACACGCATCCGCCGACTGATGTTTTCCATCTGACGCAACGAGGTCGACGTGATCGCCTTCCTGACTATAGCCGACCGGGCGTTCGACTGCCTCTTGCGCGCGATCGCCCTCTTGACCAGCGCGATCGTTACGCTTGCGCTGGTCGCTCTGGTGATCTGCCGGGTCCTTTTCAACTATGCTTTGGTTGGCATGCATGAGGCGAGCCTTCTCGCGGCGATCTGGCTTTACATGGTGGGGGCGGTTCTGGCCTCTCGCCGCAACGAGCATCTCGTCGTCGATTTCCTGGCAAGCTCGCTGAAGGCGCCCCGCGCCAGGGCGATCCACAGTCTCGTCGTGGCCGCCCTCACCATCGTCATTGCCGGCTTCTTCGCACACTGGGTCTGGAAAATGCTGGCCTGGGGCATGAAACGTCCCCAGACCATTCCGGTCCTTGACCTGCCGTTGTGGTGGGCGCAGGCATCGCTCGCCCTCGCCGCGATTTCGGCAATCCTCTACGCGCTGCGCGACCTCGTCCGCGCGGCCCTACAGATCGTACATTCCGGCAGGAGCAGCTAAGATGGAGGCGTTACTCGTTCTGGGGCTGCTGCTTGTCCTTCTGGGGATCGGCCTTCCTGTCGCATGGTCCTTTGCCGGCGTCGTAGCGGCGCTGGTCTGGATCTACGACGTGAACCTCAACACCCTGATGCTCCAGGGTTTCAGATCGCTCAATTCCGTCATCCTTCTGGCCCTGCCCCTGTTCATCCTGGCGGGTTATCTCATGCAGTCGGGCGGCATCGCCAGCCGGCTGGTCGCCTTCATCGAAATGGCCATCGGCCGGCGGCGCGGCGGGCTTGGCAATGCCATGGTCGGGGCATCCGGGGTCTTCGGTGCGATCGCCGGCACGGCCACGGCGGCCGTTGCGGCGATCGGGACGCTGATGATCGACCCGATGGCAGAGCGCGGCTATCCACGCGGCTATTCGGCGGCGCTGCTCGGCATCTCCTCGTTGCTCGGAATCCTTATTCCGCCGTCCATCACCATGATCCTTTTCGCCGTGGCGACCCAGCAGTCGGTCGCGGCCTGCTTCGCGGCTTCGATCGTGCCGGGGATCATGCTGATGATCGGCCTCATGCTCTTCAACCGCGGCCAGATCGGCCGTCGCATCCATGAGCTCCACGATGAGCGCAAGCTTACGGGGACTGAGAAGCGGCGCATCGCCCTACGCACCCTGCCCGCGCTTTCGCTGCCTGTGATCATCATCGGCGGCATTTACGGCGGCTATTTCACGCCGACCGAGGCGGCCGCTTTCGCCGTGATCGCCGCTGTCTGCATCGGCCTTTTCGTTTACCGCGACATGAGCCTGGCGCGGCTGCGCGACAGCACCGTTGCCGCAGCCGAGACCACCGGCTCGATCGTGCTGATCCTGCTGTTTTCCTTCGTGATCGGCCGCATCCTCGTTTCCGAGCGGATCCCGCAGGATCTGACCGAACTTGTCACCTCGCTCGTCAGCAACCCGATCGGTGTGATCGTCCTTGTCAACATCTTCCTGATCGTCGCAGGCGCTCTCATCGACGATGTCTCGGTCACGGTGGTCATCGCGCCGCTTCTGCTGCCGCTGATGGTGTCGGTCGATGTCCATCCGGTCCACTTCGCCGCCATCGTCGCGACTTCGGTCGTGATCGGGGCGAACAGCCCGCCCATGGCGCCGGTGCTGTTCATGGCCTGCCGGATAGGAAAGGTCTCCGTCCACCATGCGGTCGGCCCTGCCCTGCGGATGATGGCTTTCGTCGCCTTGCCCGTAATGCTGCTGACGGCCTTCATTCCGGCGCTGTCGCTGGCTTTGCCGCGGTGGCTGGGGCTGCTCTAAGACACGAAAAGAGCTTGCGCTGAAGAACGGAACTGCCCGGCGGCCATCGCCGGGCCTTCTTTCCAGCCGTGACCTGCGGCTCGACCAACCTGATCAGATGATCCGCCCCGCGGCTGCCGAGCGCACATAGATGCTCGAAAGGCCCGGCCAACATTCTGCGCTCGGAGCAGTGGCCCCTCTGATGATCCGCCTATGCTGGCGCGATGATCACCCTTGGCGATGGATGCCGAAGCTTCCGATCATCGCTTCGTCAGTTGATGTTCCCGCCAGATGGTGAACAGGCCCGCGCCGACGACGATCAGAGCGCCGATCATCATGTTGACGGTGATCTTTTCGCCGAACAGGATCACGGCGAATGCCACGTTGAGGACCAGCTGGAAATAGGTGACCGGCTGGACTTCGGCCGCCGGCAGCAGCCCATAGGCCCTGATCAGGAAATAGTGGCTTAGCGTGCCGCAGATGCACAGCGCACCAAGCGCGATCCAGTCGGACGGCTGGACCTCTGTCCAGTAGAACGGCCCGATCAGGGAGATCGCCACCGCTCCCGCGACACCGGCATAGAAGATACTTGTCACCGCCGAGTCCTGGTGACTGACGGCGCGGGTGGCGATGCTGTACATCGCAAACAGCACGGCCGCCGCAAGCGGCAAGAGCAGCGAGAGGTCGAAGTGAATATCGACCGGATTGATGATCACCAGCACCCCGACCAGACCGACCAGAACCGCGGCGCCGCGCCTCCAGCCGACCGTCTCGCCGAGAAGAGGAATGGAAAGAATCGTGATGATCAACGGCGTCGCCTGGAAGATCGACTGGCTCATGGCCAGCCCGGCATGCACGTAGGAGAAGACGATGACGACAATCTCCGTAACGAGCAGAACGCCGCGGATGATCTGCAGCCAAGGGTGGCGCGTGGCAATGGCGCCGCGAACCCCGCCAGGCGAGGATGCGGCGAAGCAGAATACGAAAAGCGCGAACGCCCAGAACCGTATCATGGTGATGAACAGTGCCGGGTAGCGATCCCCAAGGTATTTGGTGATCGCATCCTGGCCGGCGAAGATGCAGATCGCCAGGAAGGCGAAAACGTAACCGCGGGTCTTGATGGTCATTGGGGCACAACTACGAACTCAGAATCAATGCCCATCTTGGTATCACGGCGTTCCGGTGAAAGCCGGACCAAACGGCAATGCCGGCATAAACACGGACGATTTTTCAGGTTCGCTTGCCGCACCTGTCTTAGGAACGTTCGGGTTGCAAGGCTCGGACAATCAGCCAATTGTGGCGAGGAGCACCATCTGCTGCGCTAGCCGAAGATCAGAAGCATTGCCAGTCCGACGGCGATCAGACCCGCAGCGTACCAGTTCCTCGTTAGTCCCATGAACCGCATCCCCTGCCCCCGCGGCTCCAGGGTCGGCTGGGCGCCGGGAACGGAGCGGTGCGGATCGCTGAGCGGCCGACGGCCAAGTGCCTCCAGCACAAGGAGGAGGATGCCACAAACAACGAGGGCAGCGCCGATCAGGATTCCGAGCATTTGTCTCCTCCTTCCGAATTGGCGGCCCACATGCCCATAGAACGTCCGGAACTCGCAAGCGTTCCGCTCCTGCCCCTCCGGCGTCGAGCGCTCGCGGCGACGCTTCGTCGCTGACGATTTGTGATGCAAGGGGCGCCGATGCATGCAACAAAGACCTGCCCGCGCAATGACATGACGGGCGCGGACCGGTGGGCAACCGGCGCAAGTGGCAGTGGAGAAGACGGGCTGCGAACGACATGACACGCAACATCAGATCGCTTTCGTTCGTCGCCTCGCAGGCACCCGAGGCGCAGGAAGGCTTGGAAGAACTCGTGGCGCGCTACGGCAATGCCGATCCGGACGAGGCCGACGTAATCGTTGCGCTCGGCGGCGACGGCTTCATGCTGCAGACGCTCCATTCGATGATGAACTCCGGCAAGCTGATCTACGGCATGAACCGCGGCTCGGTCGGCTTCCTGATGAACCGCTACAGCTGCGACGGCCTGCCGGAGCGGGTGGCAAGGGCGGAGGAAAACATCTGCCGGCCGCTGGAGATGCGCACGATCGACGCCGACGGCAACCGCCGCGAGGCGCTTGCCATCAACGAGGTCTATCTGTTCCGCCAGTCATACCAGGCGGCGAAACTGCGCGTCGTCGTCGACGGCCGCATCCGGCTCGAGGAACTGATCTGCGACGGGCTGCTGCTGGCGACGCCGGCCGGCTCCACCGCCTACAATCTCTCGGCGCACGGGCCGATCCTGCCGCTTGAGGCGCCGCTGCTGGCGCTCACCCCCGTGAGCCCGTTCCGGCCGCGGCGGTGGCGCGGCGCATTGCTGCCGGACCATGTCGAGGTACAGATCGACATCCTGGAGCCGGAGAAACGCCCCGTGAACGCGGTCGCCGACTACACCGAGGTGAAGTCGGTTACCTCGGTCCGTATCGTCCAGTCGGAGAACTCCACGGCGATCATCCTCTCCGACCCCGACCACTCCTGGTCCGAGCGTATTTTGTCCGAACAATTTCAGTATTGAAGAGGTCGCAGCCGAAGCTGTCGCCCCACGAAAAACCTCGCGCAGGCCGCTTGACCTACCGGTCTCGGGCACGACTAGCATTCTGATTCATAAGAGCTTGGTCATCGGAGGCTTGGACCCAAGGCCCTGCAAATAAGAAAGGCCCCGTTAGGGGCCCATCTCCGGTCTCATTGATCTGCGCGTCAGGCGATGTCCTCGACCATCGCATCGGCGCCGCCGTTGACACGGTGGGCCAGGGCAGCCTCCATGAACTCGTTCAGATCGCCGTTCAACACGTCGTCGGGCGACGTGCTCTCGACGCCGGTGCGCAGGTCCTTCACCAGCTGGTAGGGCTGCAGCACGTAGGAGCGGATCTGGTGGCCCCAGCCGATGTCGGTCTTCGAGGAGGCTTCCGCGTTCGCGGCTTCCTCACGCTTCTTCAGCTCCGCCTCGTAGAGGCGGGCGCGCAGCATGTCCCAGGCCTTGGCGCGGTTCTTGTGCTGTGAGCGCTCCTGCTGGCAGGCGACGACGATGCCGGTCGGAATATGCGTGATGCGCACGGCCGAGTCGGTCGTGTTGACGTGCTGTCCGCCGGCGCCGGACGACCGATAGGTGTCGATGCGGCAATCGCTCTCGTTGACCTCGATGTTGATCGACTCGTCGACCACCGGATAGACCCAGATCGACGAGAACGAAGTGTGGCGGCGGGCGTTACTGTCGTAGGGCGAGATACGCACCAGCCGGTGCACGCCCGATTCCGTCTTCATCCAGCCATAGGCGTTGTGGCCCTTGACGAGGATCGTTGCGGACTTGATGCCGGCCTCTTCGCCGTCGTGGATTTCCAGAACCTCGACCTTGAAGCCCTGGCGCTCCGCCCAGCGGGTGTACATGCGCAGCAGCATGTTCGCCCAGTCCTGGCTCTCGGTGCCCCCGGCCCCGGAGTGCACCTCGACATAGGTGTCGTTGGAATCCGCCTCGCCCGACAGCATCGCCTCGACCTGGCGCCGATTGGCTTCCGCGCGCAGTTCCTTCAGCGCGTTCTCGGCATCCTTGACGATGTCGGCGTCGTACTCTTCCTCACCGAGTGCGATGAGCTCGATATTGTCCTTGAGCTGCTGCTCCAGGGCGCGCAGGCCGTTGATGCCGTCGTCGAGCTGCTGGCGCTCGCGCATCAGCTTTTGCGCCTCGGCGGCGTCGTTCCAGAGGTTGGGATCCTCTGCCTTGTTGTTCAACCAGTCCAGTCGTCTTATCGCCTGGTCCCAGTCAAAGATGCCTCCTCAGCAGGCTTATGGCCTGCTTGATTTCGTCGACTACGTTCTCGATTTCCGCGCGCATGTCCGTTTTCTTCGATGCTGTTTCGGTGGCCTCGAAATAGAGAGGGTGGGCGCCGATGTAAAGTCCTGCGACGGGCAGACCGCGGTTAGCCTGCGTCCCTCCGTGTGGGAATTATTACCGGCCCCGATAGGCCGCATGCCAGCCGCCTCAATGGGCGAGTTCAAGCTTTGGTTTTGTAGTCTTCGACCAATTCATCCCAGAAGAGCGCGGGGAAAACGGAAATGGCCTTATCGTACTGGAGCGGTGCGATACGGCGCAGCGACACCCAAGCCGCATTAAAAAGGAACAAAAACGCGCCAATCCCCAGGGCGACCTCGAGCAGGAGCAACGAACCCAAGAGGAACTGCAACATAGCCTGGGCGCTACGCATCATTTCTTCCATGGATTCTATGCCAATCACATAAATGCCGACGAAGAACAGGGCCTGAGCGACGAGAGCAGAACCAATGGGAAATATCACTGCAGCGATCGCCCATCGCTTGCTGGTTTTCCGTTTCAATCTCAACTCCGAACTTCTCACTGCATATTTCCACTGCAGCGGTGATTGGAGCCCCAAAAAAGAGCTCCAATCTCACGGCGATCAGAACAACCCGCTCGCCCCGCCGGAAACCGCCTGGTTGGCCTGCGGCGAGTTCCTGAGGATTTCCTCCGGCTCCATGTACTCCTCGCCGCCGATGACCGAGAACACGTCGGCCGGGCCGGTGCCGGGCTTGAACGCTTCCATGATCGTGTCCGGCTCGCCTTCATAGGCCTGCATGCCGGTCTTGCGGTTCACCGCGATCATCTGCATGCCCTCGGGAACGAGGAACTTCGACGGCGGCGTGCCTTCGGTGGCGGCCCGCATGAAGTCGTTGAAGATCGGCGCTGCCAGCGAGCCGCCGGTGGCGCCGCGGCCGAGCGGTGCGGGGCTGTCGAACCCGATATAGAGGCCGGCGACGAGGTCGGGCGTGTAACCGACAAACCAGGCGTCCTTCTCGTCGTTGGTCGTGCCCGTCTTGCCGGCCACCGCGCGATCGAGCTTGACTTTGCCGGCGGCGGTGCCGCGCGTGACGGCGCCTTCCATCATCGAGGTGATCTGGTAGGCGGTCATCGGATCGAGCACCTGCTCGCGATTGTCGGTCAGGACCGGCTCCTCCTGGTTCTGCCATTCGGCGGTATTGCAGCCCTCGCAGGTCCGCTCCTCATGGCTGAAGATGGTCTTTCCGTAGCGATCCTGGATGCGGTCGACCAGCGACGGCTTGATCTGCTTGCCGCCGTTCGCGAACACGGCATAGGCCGAGACCATGCGCAGCACCGTCGTTTCGCCCGAACCGAGCGAGGCGGCCAGAACCGGGTACATCTTGTCGTAGACGCCGAAGCGCTCGGCGTATTCGGCCACCAGATCCATGCCCATGTCCTGGGCGAGGCGGACGGTCATCAGGTTGCGCGACTTCTCGATGCCGAGACGCAGTGTAGAAGGGCCGGCCGCGCCGCCGCCATAGTTCTGCGGCCGCCAGACCTGGCCACCGGCGACGATCTCGATCGGCGCGTCCATGATGACCGATGCGGGCGTGTAGCCGTTGTCGAGCGCTGCGGCGTAGACGAACGGCTTGAACGACGAGCCGGGCTGGCGCATCGCCTGGGTGGCGCGGTTGAATTCCGACTGGGCATAGGAAAAGCCGCCGACCATCGCCAGCACGCGACCGGTATGCGGGTCCATCGCCACGAGGCCGCCCTGCACCCGCGGCGGCTGGCGCAGCCGATAGTTGCCGGCCTTCTCCGTCGGCTCCACATAGACGACGTCGCCGGGCGACAGCACGCCTTCGGGGGATTTCGCCGTCTTGCGGTCGCCCTTTGCCGACCGGTAGGCCCACTTCATCTGCTCGGCCGGAATACGCCCGGTGACGCGCTCCTCGGCAATGCTGCCCGACACCTCCTTGCGCGGCTGCAGGCCGATGTCGGCCCCCTTGCCGTCGGTCGCAAGCACGACGGCAAGCTTCCATTCGGGCACATCGCTAAGCGCCGGGATCTTGCTGAGTTCCAGACCCCAGTCGCCGCCGACCTCGATCGTCTTGACCGGACCATGGAAGCCGCGGCGCTCGTCGTAGCTGATCAGCCCCTTCTGCAACTCCCTGCGGGCGATCACCTGCAGGTGCGGATCGAGGGAGGTCCGGACCGACAGGCCGCCTTCGTAAAGCGCGTTGTCGCCGTAGCGCTCGATGATCTGCCGGCGCACTTCCTCGGCAAAGAAGTCCGAGGCGAAGAGATAGGAGCCGCGATTACGCGGCGTGACGCCGAGCGGTTGCTTCTTGGCCTCGTCACCCTCACTCTTGGTGACGTAGCCGTTCTCGACCATGCGGTCGATCACCCAGTTGCGTCGCTCGATCGCCGCGTCCGCTTTCCGGAACGGATGATAGTTGTTCGGCCCCTTCGGCAGCGCGGCGAGATAGGCGGTTTCGGCGATCGACAGTTCCGTCACCGCCTTGTCGAAGTAGGTCAGCGCCGCACCGGCGATGCCATAGGAGTTCATCCCGAAGAAGATCTCGTTCAGGTAGAGCTCGAGGATGCGGTCCTTCGAATAGGCCTGTTCGATGCGAAACGAGAGAATCGCCTCCTTGACCTTGCGGTCGATCGTCTGGTCCGACGACAGCAGGAAGTTCTTGGCGACCTGCTGGGTGATGGTGGAAGCGCCGACCGGGCGGCGGCCGGATCCCATCTGCTGCACGTTGGTGACAATCGCCCGGAACAGGCCGGTGATGTCGACGCCGGGATGGTTGTAGAAATTCTTGTCCTCGGCCGAAAGGAACGCCGCCTTCACCCGGTCCGGGATTGCCTGGATCGGCAGGTAGAGGCGGCGCTCGCGCGCATATTCGGCCATCAGCGCGCCGTTTGCGGCGTGGACGCGGGTCGTCACCGGCGGCGCGTAGCTGTTCAGCACCTCGTAGTCCGGCAGATCTTTCGTGACATTGGCGAGATAGACCGCGATGATCGCGGCCACACCGAGGAAAAAGACGGTGCCAATCCCGAAGAAATATCCAATCAGTCTGATCATGCCGGTTACCGGTACCTTGTTATTGTCATCGTCCGGGCAGTTTGGCTGGCCGCATGCAGCGAGGATGCAAATTGGATCCTGGCCGGCATGCTCGGCGACCTGAAATTTCGCCCATCAGTGTCTCACGGAAGGGCTCGACTAGAGCCGCGAATGTGAGGAAAATAGGGCTTACTGCAATCAACAGCGGATAGCCACGGCACAAATGCCGGTGCTGTCACTTTTTCGGCACATGCCGAAGGCTAGCATGAAACCCGCGCCGTCGCGCGCAAAAACGCGTCAGCCCCGGAGGGGTCATCAGCCGCCATTGGCTACCACGGCCGAGCGGTAGCGCTGCACGGCCTGCGCGAGCAGCCCGGCCACCTTCTTGCGCCATTCCGGATCGAGCAGCAGCTTCTCGTCTTCCTTGTTGGAAAGGAAACCGAGCTCCAGAAGGATGGACGGAACGTCAGGCGCCATGAGGACGCGGAAGCCGGCGTGGCGGTGCGGATTGTTGATCAGCCTGACCTGCCCTTCGAAAGAGCTGACCACCTCCTGGGCAAGGCTGATGGAAAAGGCCTGCGTCTCGCGGCGCGTCAGGTCCAACAGTATGTCGGCCACTTCCGGCGGCTCGCCGTCGAGCGCCATGCCGGCGATCTCGTCCGACAGGTTCTCGCGCGCCGCCAGGTTTGCCGCCAGGCTGTCGGAGGCCTTGTCGGAGATCGTATAGACCGTCGCACCGCGAATGTCCTTCTGGCGCAACGTGTCGGCATGCACGGAGATGAAGAGGTCGGCGCCGCGGTTGCGCGCAAGCTGGACACGCTGCGGCAGGGACAGGAACTCATCCTTCTCACGCGTCATGAAGGCCTCGGTCGAGGACAGTGCATTCAGCGCATCGGTGAGTTCCCGGGCAAAGGCGAGCGTCACCTCCTTCTCGTGCGTTCCCGTCGCCGCCCCTTGAGCGCCGTTGTCGATGCCGCCATGCCCCGCATCGACGGCAATGACGAAGGGACCGTTTGCGTCGTCCGCGGCGCCGGCCAGAAGTTCCCCGGTGACTGCCGGTGCCGCCGCGGCCTGCTTCCAGCTCTGTCCGTCGAGAAGTTCGGCGAACGCGGCTTCGCTCACGACCGCCGTATCGACGATGAGCTTGTAGCTCGACCCGCCCTCCTCGGCACGCACCTCGGAGGCGACGACCGCGACGGGCTGCCGCGCCGTCAGCACGATGCGCGCCCGGCCGGCCGCCATTGCCCCGTAGCGCACCTGCGAGAAGAGGCCGCGGGCGGCCATGTCGGACTCCTTCAGCCCGAACATCGTCTCGGGCAGATCGATGAGGATCCGGTAGGGCTTGGCGACGTAATGCACCGAAAACTCGGGCCGCTTGTCGAAGTCGATGATCAGCCGGGTCCGGGCGTCGTCCCCGGCCATGCGCCCGGCATAGGCCAGGAGCGGCGACGAGGCCGGAATCGATGCGGTCGTTGCCGCAGCATCCGTCTCGGCCGCCGCCGCCTGCGGCTCGGTACCGGTCAGCACGGAAATCGACAGAATCAGGGCAACGGCAAACCGGCACAAGGCCGCCGCGGTTCTGGCCATCCTGCTTCCCCCGGCACGCGATGCCTTCAAACCGGCGTCTCCTCTACAAACTTGGCGCATGGTCAATGCATAGCCATTCATGACGAATCGCAGGGGGGCGCCGACCGCGCGAACCAGGCCCGTCATCCCCACCGCGAAAATGCCGGCCCATGGTTAATCAATTGTTATGCCCGCTCTGGTGGGGCGGACCGGCGGCCTCCATCCTGCGCGATTGGATCATAATTGTGTCCGTCCGGGCTTTTTCCTTGCCATTGTGACATATTGAACATAAAAGCGTTTTAAGGGAGAAAGTACAGACGGGATAGGAGCCCCGGACGGGCAGCCAACCGCTTGGATTTGGCGCCGAAACTGGCCTTCATCCGCCGTCATAATTGCTTTTTCCCGGGCATTTGAATCGCGGTAAATCCGGCGGTGGCCGGACCAATTCATCGGTGGGTTTCCACCATGGGTCCCTTTTCGGACCCTTTCATCGGACCCTTGCGGTCTATGGCATTGGCATTCTCGTTTGGACGTAGATGTTGTCGCTGCGGTATGTGTCAGAAGTTAACAGGCTCCGGTGCGTGACCGCGCCAGCCGTTGTCTGGCCGCAGCCCCCTCACCCGACCCCAACGGGAAATCACTTATCCGGCGCGGCGCTCCCGCCTTCCGACCGTTCGTCCCCTGAGGACCGTTCGCCAGACAGGCTCCGCCTGCGCCGAGGAGCTCTACTTACATGGCAGACAAAATGCTTATCGATGCGTCTCACGCTGAGGAGACGCGCGTCGTTGTCGTACGCGGCAACCGCATAGAAGAATTCGACTTCGAATCGCAGCACAAGAAACAGATCCGCGGCAATATCTACCTGGCGAAGGTAACGCGGGTCGAACCCTCGCTGCAGGCCGCCTTCGTGGATTACGGCGGCAACCGGCACGGCTTCCTGGCCTTCGCCGAGATCCATCCCGACTACTACCAGATCCCGCTCGCCGACCGGCAGGCGCTGTTGCGCGCCGAAGCGGAAGAGGCGCGCCGCGACGAGGACATCGAGCACGTCGAAACTGCGCCGACATCCGCCGCACCGGTGGCTGCGGAAGAAGAGGCGATGACGCCGGCTGCAGAGGTCGAAGCGGAAGCCTCCGACGCCGTAGCGGCCGTCGAGGTGGAGGCGGACTCCGCGCCCGCCACGGACGCCCCTGCCGAGGCCATCGAGGCCGAGAGCACGGCGGCCGAGCCTGCGGAAGCCGAGGCCAAGCCGAAGGCCCGCAAGCCCCGCAAGCCGCGCGCCAAGAAAACCGAGGCGAAGGACGAGGCTGCAGAGGCTGGCGAGACCGTTGCCGACAGCGAGGACGACCGGACCCCGTCCGGCGACATGGCCGCCGCGGTCGATACCGACGTGATCTCCGAAGAGGTCCGCAAGCGTCCCAACGACGATGATGACGACGACGATCACCACGACGAACATGACGTGATCGAATCGGTCGGCGCCGAAGACGCGATGGAAGAGGTTCCGGACCGCATCGTGCGCAAGCCACGCAAGCAGTATCGGATCCAGGAAGTGATCAAGCGCCGGCAGATCCTGCTGGTGCAGGTCGCCAAGGAAGAACGCGGCAACAAGGGTGCGGCGCTGACCACCTACCTGTCGCTTGCCGGCCGCTATTCGGTGCTGATGCCGAACACCGCTCGCGGCGGCGGCATCTCCCGCAAGATCACCAGCCCGCAGGACCGCAAGCGCCTGAAGGAGATCGCCCGCGACCTCGAAGTGCCGCAGGGCATGGGCGTCATCCTGCGCACCGCCGGCGCCAACCGCACCAAGGTCGAGGTCAAGCGCGACTTCGAATACCTGATGCGCCTGTGGGAGAACGTTCGCACCCTGACGCTGAACTCGACCGCGCCCTGCCTCGTCTACGAGGAAGGCTCGCTGATCAAGCGCTCGATCCGCGACCTCTACAACAAGGACATCAGCGAGATCGTCGTGGCCGGCGAGGAAGGCTACAAGGAAGCCAAGAGCTTCATGAAGATGCTGATGCCGAGCCACGCAAAGGTGGTCCAGCCGTATCGCGACATCCATCCGATCTTCTCGCGCTCGGGCATCGAAGCGCAGCTTGACCGGATGCTGCAGCCGCAGGTGACATTGAAGTCCGGCGGCTACATCATCATCAACCAGACCGAGGCGCTCGTTTCGATCGACGTCAACTCCGGCCGCTCGACCCGCGAGCACTCGATCGAGGAGACGGCGCTGCAGACGAACCTCGAGGCTGCCGAGGAAGTGGCGCGGCAGTTGCGCCTGCGCGACCTCGCCGGTCTCGTCGTGATCGACTTCATCGACATGGAGGAGAAGCGCAACAACCGCGCCGTCGAGAAGCGGCTGAAGGACTGCCTCAAGCAGGACCGCGCCCGCATCCAGGTCGGCCGCATCTCGCATTTCGGCCTGCTGGAGATGTCGCGCCAGCGCATTCGCGCCTCGGCGCTCGAAAGCACGATGCAGACCTGCCCGCACTGCAACGGCACCGGACATATCCGCTCGCAGTCCTCGGTCGCACTCCATGTCCTGCGCGGCATCGAGGAGTACCTGCTCAAGAACACCACCCACAACATCACCGTCCGCACGACGCCGGACATCGCGCTCTATCTGCTGAACCAGAAGCGCAGCACCATCGGTGACTACGAGGCGCGCTTCGGCCTGCACATCGTCATCGACGCGGATGCGCATGTCGGCGCCCAGCACTTTGCGATCGATCGCGGCGAGCCGGTGGAGAACCCGGTCAAGATCGAGCATTTCGTGCCGTTCACGCCCGAACCGGAAGAGGAAGACGAGATCGTCATCGAGGACGAACTCGCAGAAGACGAGGTCGATGCCGACGCTGCAGCAACGCCCGCGACCGGAGCCGACGACCAGTCCGGTCGCAAGCGCAAGCGCCGCCGGCGGCGCCGCGGCCGCGGCGGACGCGAGGCCGAGGGCAGCGACACCGCCTCGTTCGGCGGCGAGCAGCCGGGTGACGAGGACGAGGACGCCAACGGTGAGGACGCCAACGGCGATGACGAGGCCGACGACGTCGTTGCCGAGGCGGTTGCCAGCGCGGTCGAGGGCGATCACAAGCGCAAGCGCCGCCGCCGCGGCAAGCGCGGCGGACGCCGCAATCGCGGCGACGAGCTCGCCGTGAGCGCGGATGCTGAGGCTGACGAGGCAGATGCCGGCGAGGTAGCGGCCGGGGAGGCATCGGATACCGACGAGGTCGAGAATGCCGACCTCGCCGCCGAGGCCGCCGTCGAAGGGACCCTCCCCCCGAGCGAGGAGGAGATCGCAGCCGAGGTGCAGCCGGAGCCGGCTCCCAAGCCGCGGCGGAGCCGCAAGGCCAAGGTTGCGGCCGAGCCCGCCCCTGTGACCGAGCCGGCGCCCGTCACCGAAGGCGAGGCGCAGGCCGAGGTCGAGGGACAGCCCACGCCGGAAGAACCCGCCGAGGCTCCGGTCGAGGAAGCGGCCGCGGCACTCGACGAGGCAAAGCCGGCGCGCGCCAATCGCGATCTCTCCACCATCGCAACCGAGCCCGTCGTCAAGTCGTCATCGACGGACAAGGGCGACGACGAGCCGGAGAAGCCCAAGAAGGGCGGCTGGTGGCAGCGCCGCGGCTTCTTCTAAGAAGCCTGCTTGCTAGAGGAATTGAAAGGCCCGGCATGGTCCGGGCCTTTTTCGTTTTCGGAAATCGGGTGGTTCCCGGCTTGCCGTTCTGCGACACGCGCGGTCCTCAGAAACGAGCAAAGGAGAACTCCATGACCCGCCTCGACAGCAAGGTCGCCATCATTACCGGCGCAAGCTCCGGCATAGGCCGCGCCGCCGCCATCCTCTTTGCCCGGCAGGGCGCGAAGCTGGTGCTTTCGGCCCGGGGGCGTGAACGGCTCGATGAAGTAGCGGAAGAAATCCGCCGAGAGGGTGGCGACGTAATCGCCGTGCCCGGCGACGTCAGCGAGGAAGCCCATCACCAGGCGCTCGTCGAAGCGGCACGGGCTGAATTCGGCGGGACCGACATCGCCTTCAACAATGCCGGCACCACCGGCCCGCTCGGCCCCCTGCCCGACCTGTCCGTTACGGAATGGCAGGGCGTGCTCGACGTCAACCTGACCAGCGGCTTCCTCGCCGCCAAGTACCAGTTGCCGGCCATGGAGGCGCGCGGCGGCGGCAGCATCGTCTTCACCTCGACCTTCGTGGGCTATACCGCGGGCTTTCCTGGGCTTGCGGCCTATGCCGCGTCGAAGTCCGGCCTGGTCGGCCTCGTGCAGGTGCTTGCCGCTGAATATGGTCCGAAAGGCATTCGCGTGAATGCGCTGCTGCCGGGTGCGACGGATACGCCGATGGGCCGCCACGTGGCAAACACGCCGGAGGCGCTCGAATTTGTTGCCGGGCTGAATGCGCTCAAGCGTATCGCGCAGCCGGAGGAGATCGCCCGGGCCGCACTGTTCCTCTGCTCGGATGCCTCTAGCTTCACCACCGGGACGGCAATGCTCGTCGACGCCGGCGTGTCGATCAACCGCACCTGACCGATGGCGTATGCATTCGGGCGCAGCCGGCGGGGACGATCGCCCCCGCCGGCTGCAACGGCAAGATCGCCCGCCCGTCTACTTCAGCCACGCCGCGATGCGGTCGGTGGCCTCAATCATCTGATCATGGGCACCGGCGAAGGAGAAGCGCATGGTGCGGTGCCCGTTGATCGGGTCAAAATCGTGGCCCGGCGTCGCCGCAACGCTGATTTCGCTCAACATCCGGCGGGCGAAGGCCATGCTGTCATTGGTGAAGCGGCCGACGTCGACATAGGCGTAGAACGCCCCGTCCATCGGCGAGGCGATCGTAAAGCCGATCTCCGGCAGCCGGCTTGCGAGCAGGTCGCGATTGCGGCGATAGGCATCGCGGTGGGCGTCGAGTTCGTCGCCCGCGCCGAGCGCCGCCAGGGCGGCGACCTGCGAAATCTCCGGGGCGGAG
Organism: Mycoplana dimorpha; assembly: GCF_003046475.1. Classification (GTDB taxonomy): domain Bacteria; phylum Pseudomonadota; class Alphaproteobacteria; order Rhizobiales; family Rhizobiaceae; genus Mycoplana; species Mycoplana dimorpha. The sequence goes on along the minus strand of NZ_PZZZ01000001.1, from coordinate 616,252 downwards.
ATGTAGAGGCTCTGCGTCAGCCGCTCCGTCGGACGCACGACGGCGGTCGGCAGCACCATCCAGCCGATCCGCCATCCCGTCATGCAGTAGTACTTCGAGAAGGAATTGATCACGACGACGTCATCGGTCAGTTCGAGCGCGCTCGTCTCCTCGCCCGAGAAGGTGAGGCCGTGATAGATCTCGTCGGAGATGAAGGTGATGTCGTTGGCCAGGCAATAGTCGGAAAGTGCCTTCAGGTGCGCGCGGCCGGTGACGGTGCCGGTCGGATTGGCTGGACTGGCCAGCAGGATGCCCGACAGCTTGCCGAACACGCTCTGGGCGGCCTCCAGGCTTTCGGGGGTCATGGTGAAATCGTTCTCCGCGCTCACCTCGATCTCGATCGTCTCGATGCCGAGGGCCGCCAGGATGTTGCGGTAGGCGGGGTAGCCGGGACGGGCGATCGCCACCCGGTCGCCGGGATCGAACAGCGTCAGAAAGGCCAGGTTGAAGGCGGCGGACGAGCCGGTCGTCACGGCAATGCGGCCGGGGTCGACCTCGGCACCGTGGCGCGTGCGATAATGCGCCGCGATTGCCTTGCGCAGCGAATCCAGCCCCAGTGCTTCCGTGTAGCCGATGCGGCCGTCGGCGAGCGCCGCGCGCGCCGCTTCGAGTGCTGCACGCGGCGCCGGATAGGCGGGCTGCCCCACCGCCATCGAAATGACCGGCTGCCCCGCCGAGCGCCGCCGCGCCGCCTCGGCAAGCACATCCATCGCGTGGAACGGCTCGACCGCACTGCGCCTGGATATCTTCATGGTCTCATTTCCTTGCTGCTTGTCGTGACCGCCTGCCCCATGGCTTCCCTTGCCGCAAGAAACGTCCGTTCACAATGCCGGGAGGGGCGAAAATCCGCGTTTTTGCTGTTTCGTTTCGGGCGACCCCGGCCTAAGGTCGTCGCAACGCGCCGAACGCTTCGATGCCGGAGTTCGGAAGAGCTTGGTTGTGCTCTCCACGGGGGCCGCTGCAAACAACGAGGACAGAATGTTTCGCTTCACGTGCAAATCGCTCGCAGCCGTAATCGCGCTCGCCGGCACCGTTTCGCTTCCCTTTAACGCGCTGGCGCTCGACGCCAAGCAGAAGGAGGAGTTCGGCGCCTATATCAAGGAATACCTGCTCGCCAATCCGGAGATCCTGATGGACATGCAGGAAGCCCTGCAGCAGAAGCAGATGAAGGCGCACCAGGAGCAGGCCGAAGCGGCGATCGCCGAGAACAAGAAGGCGATTTTCGACGCCAAGTACGACATTTCGCTCGGAAACCCGAAGGGCGACGTCACGATCGTCGAGTTCTTCGACTACAACTGCGGCTACTGCAAGCGCGCGCTGGCCGACATGGATGCGATCCTCGAAACAGACAAGAACGTGCGATTCGTGCTGAAGGAACTGCCGATCCTCGGCCCGGACTCCCTCGCCGCCCACAAGGTCAGCGCGGCCGTTCGCGACCTGGCTCCGGAAAAATACGGCCAGTTCCACCGCAACCTGCTGGGCGGCGAAGGCCGGGCGACGGAGGAAAGCGCGATCGAGGTCGCCGGCAAGCTCGGCATCGGCGAGGCGGACATCCGCAAGGCGATGGAAGAGAAGCCCCATGACGATGCGGTGCGCGCCGCTTATACGCTCGCCCAGGACCTCGGCATCACCGGCACCCCCTCCTACGTGATCTCGAACGAGGCCGTCTTCGGCGCCGTCGGAGCGGATGAGCTCCGCGCCAAGGTTGCCAATGTCCGCTCCTGCGGCAAGGCCGCCTGCTGAACACGTCTTGCGACGGAACCGGCCCCACACCGGTTCCAACCCTGCGGGCTCCGCCATCTTTCCGCCATTCCATTGCTGTTCAGCCATGGAGGTTGTGGACAAGGCAGGTGCGTTTCCTTGGGGCTTTTCCTCGAAGAACCGCCGGTCTATAGGTAACCCACGATCCAGCAAGCGGAAATCTGAATGGCGTCCACCATCTTCGTCCTCAACGGCCCGAACCTGAATGCGCTCGGCAAGCGCGAGCCCGGCATCTATGGCGGGCACACCCTTGCCGACATCGAGGTCCTGTGCCGGACCGAAGGCGAAAAGCTCGGTTTTGCCATCGACTTCCGCCAGACCAACCACGAAGGCACGCTGGTCGACTGGATCCACGAGGCGGGTGAGACGGCCGCCGGTATTGCCATCAATGCCGGTGCCTATACCCACACCTCCATTGCCTTGCACGACGCGATCCGCGCCATCGCCATACCGGTCGTGGAACTGCACCTGTCGAACGTCCATGCCCGCGAGGAATTCCGCCACAAGTCCATGATCGCGCCCGCGGTCAAGGGCGTCATCTGCGGCTTCGGCGAGCAAAGCTACATCCTGGCGCTGAACGCGCTGAAATCCATCACGAAATAAAGAAAAAAAGAGGCTGCATCCAATGGCTGACAACAAGAAACAGGGCATCGATCAGGGGCTGATCCGCGATCTCGCCAACATCCTCAACGAGACGGACCTGACGGAGATCGAAGTCGAACAGGACGAGCTTCGCATCCGCGTTTCCCGCGCCGGCACGCCCCAATACGTGTCCGCCCCTGTTCCGGCCGCCCAGTTCGCGGCACCTGCAGCCGCCGCAGCCGTAACCGCACCGGCCGCCGCTCCTGCTGCCCGTGACAACAAGAACGCGGTGACCGCGCCCATGGTCGGCACCGCCTATCTTGCCGCGGCGCCGGGTGCCCGTCCCTTCGTCGAAGTCGGCTCCACGGTCCAGGAAGGCCAGACCATCCTCATCATCGAGGCCATGAAGACGATGAACCAGATTCCCGCCCCGCGCTCCGGCAAGGTCGTCGAGATCCTTGTCGCCGACGCCGCGCCGGTCGAATATGGCGAACCGCTGATCGTCATCGAATAAGGCCAGAGCGATGATTTCCAAAATCCTGATTGCCAATCGCGGCGAGATCGCGCTTCGCGTTCTTCGCGCGTGCAAGGAACTGGGTATTGCCACCGTCGCCGTCCATTCGACGGCTGACGCCGACGCCATGCATGTGCGCCTCGCCGACGAAAGCGTCTGCATCGGCCCGCCGCCGTCGCGAGACAGCTACCTCAACATCCACCAGATCGTCGCCGCCTGCGAAATCACCGGCGCTGACGCGGTCCATCCGGGCTACGGCTTCCTTTCGGAGAACGCCAAGTTCGCGGAAATCCTGGACGCCCACGGCATTACCTTCATCGGCCCGACCGCCGAGCACATCCGCCTGATGGGCGACAAGATCACCGCCAAGAAGACCGCGCAGGAACTCGGCATCCCCGTCGTTCCCGGCTCGGACGGCGAGGTGAAGCCCGAGAACGCGCTCGAGATCGCCCGCAAGATCGGCTTCCCGGTCCTGATCAAGGCAACCGCCGGCGGCGGTGGCCGCGGCATGAAGGTCGCCCGGACCGAGGAAGAGCTGGAAGTCGCGGTTGCCACGGCCCGCACGGAAGCCGCGGCCGCCTTCGGAAACGACGCCGTCTACATGGAGAAGTTCCTCGGCCATCCGCGCCACATCGAGGTGCAGATCGTCGGTGACGGCGCGGGCAATGCCATCCATCTCGGCGAGCGCGACTGCTCGCTGCAGCGCCGCCACCAGAAGGTCTGGGAAGAGGCCAACTCCCCTGCCCTGAACGTCGACCAGCGCATGAAGATCGGCCAGATCTGCGCCGACGCGATGAAGAAGATGAAGTATCGCGGCGCCGGCACGATCGAGTTCCTCTACGAGGACGGCGAGTTCTATTTCATCGAGATGAACACCCGCCTGCAGGTCGAGCATCCGATCACCGAGGCGATCACCGGCATCGACCTCGTGCACGAGCAGATCCGCGTCGCTTCCGGCGCCGGGCTTTCGGTGACGCAGGATCAGATCGAGTTCTCGGGCCACGCGATCGAGTGCCGCATCAATGCCGAGGACCCGCGCACCTTCGTTCCCTCGCCGGGAACGATCACGCATTTCCATGCGCCCGGCGGTCTCGGCGTCCGCGTCGATTCCGGCGTTTATCAGGGCTATCGGATCCCGCCCTATTACGACAGCCTGATCGGCAAGCTGATCGTGCATGGCCGTACCCGTGTCGAATGCATGATGCGTCTGCGCCGCGTTCTCGATGAATTCGTCATTGACGGCATCAAGACGACGCTACCATTGTTTCAGGAACTGATCGGCAATCAGGACATTGCCAACGGCGACTACGACATCCATTGGCTGGAGAACTATCTGGCCAAGCCTTCGGTCTGAGGCACGAACATGGCAGGGCGGCGCGGCAGGTCCCCGGAAGTCACACCGGAACTCTTGCTGCGCGCCTATTCCATCGGCCTGTTCCCGATGGCCGATTCGGCCGACGACCCGGAACTGTTCTGGGTCGAGCCGGACGTGCGCGGCGTCATTCCGCTCGACCAGTTCCATGTTTCCCGCAGCCTTGCCAAGACGATCCGGCGAGAACCGTTCGAGATCCGCTTCGACAGTGCCTTCGACGCGGTGATCGCAGCCTGCGCTGAGGCTGCGCCCGATCGACCTTCTACCTGGATCAACGGCAAGATCCGGACGCTTTACGGCACGCTCCACCGCATGGGACATGCCCACAGCGTCGAGGCGTGGGAGGATGGCCAGCTGGTCGGTGGCCTGTACGGCGTTTCGCTCGGGGCGGCGTTCTTCGGCGAGAGCATGTTCTCCCGGCGCACCAACGCGTCGAAGATCTGCCTCGTCTACCTCGTCGAGCGGTTGAAAAGGAACGGCTTCCGCCTGCTGGACACCCAGTTCACCACCGAGCACCTGAAAACCTTCGGCGCCGTCGACGTACCCAAGGCCGAATACGAGGCCATGCTGGCAAACGCCCTGGCCTCGCCCAACCTGCCCTTCTGAGCACTGCCGGCAACGGACAGCTACCCAACACTCAGGGATAAAGGAGTCCTGACAACCGCCCGCCCGTCCGGGCGTCAGCCTTACCGGCTCTTGACCTTCGCCGGCGGCGGCACGTCCGAGGTCATCTTGCACTCGACGAGCCAGACGTCATAGACGGGATGCTCGACCGCGTTCAGGCCGGGGCTTTCGGCAAACATCCAGCCCGTGAAGATCCGACGGATCTTGCGGTCCAGCGTGATCTCGTCGACCTCGACGAAGGAATCGACCTTCTGCGCTTCCGTGTCGTCGCGGTTGTAGCAGACGCGCGGGGTGACCTGCAGCGCGCCGAACTGCACCGTCTCGCCTACATAAACGTCGAAAGAGGTAATGCGGCCGGTGATCTTGTCGAGACCGGAGAAGACGGCGACGGGGTTTTCGATGCGGGCGGCGCCGGCCTGCCCGGCGGCGGTCAGAACCGCCACACCGGCAGCGGCAAGAGCGCATGCGGCGCGCGAAGCGATCTTCAGACTGCCGGCAAGGCTCATTCCCATCCGTCTCCCGCGTAAATCCAGCCGGTTAGAGATGCCGGCACAGCCTGCGCTAATCGTCAAATGTGGCGAAAGCGTATCAGCCGCGCGGCGTCCATGCATCGTAGTCGCCGGTCACGCGCGGACGTTCGCCGGCAGCGGCAAGCGAGCCCGGCGGACGATAGGCCTGTGGCGTTCCGGTGCCGTTGGGGCGATGGTTCTTTTCCCAGTCGCGAGCCTTGTAGTCCTCGTCGGCGGGCGAGACGTCGGTGCGGTGATGCATCCAGCCGTGCCAGCCGGGCGGGATCGCCGAAGCCTCGGCATAGCCGTTGTAAATGACCCAGCGACGCGTGCGGCCCTCGGAGTCCGTGCCACCCTGGTAGTAGACGTTGCCGAACTGATCCTCGCCGACCTTCTTGCCAAAACGCCAGGTATGGAGCCGCGTTCCGAGGGTCTGCCCGTTCCACCAGGTGAAGATCTGCTTGAGGAGGTTCATGGTCCACTTCCTTGACCGGACCGCTCGGCCGGTCGGCCGGTCGGCTGTCGAATTTCCATCCGCTTATGGCGCGGCGGGTCCCGAATGTCCAGCGATTCCCGCAGTTTCAGACGGGTTCTCCGGGTCACATTCACCGGTGTCCCGCGCCGCTGCTCAATGAAGTGCCTTCTCCAAGACCCACGCGGCAATGCCGGAGTGCTCGCCTCCGCAACTGGCCGTCTCGCCGATCTTGGCAAAGCCATGCGCCGTGTAGAAGCCGACCGCCTGCGCGTTTTCGGGGGCAACCTCGAGCCGCATCTTCTTCGCGTCCGGAAAGCAGGTCTCCAGTTCGGCGAAGATATCGCGGCCGATGCCCTGCCGCTGGTATTGCGGCAGCACGTAGAGCTGGTGCAGGACGGCTACCCCGGGTTCGCTCTTAGACATGGCCGCGTAGCCCATGCCACCAAGCGCCTTGCCGTCGTCTGCGACAACGAATTCGGCGTCGCGGCGCGCAAGCTGTGCCTTCAGCGCCTCGACGGAGTGCCATTTCGCCGTGATCTCCGACACCCTAGCCGCGCCGTAGAATGCATAATAGGTCGCATGCCAGGCCTCGGCGAGGAGCGCGCTCACCTGCGGCAGGTCGCGCTCTGTAGCCGTGCGGACGAAGAACATCGCGTCAGTCCTCGATGCCGAGCTTGGCCTTGACCAGGGACTGGACGGCCTGCGGGTTCGCCTTGCCCCCGGTCGCCTTCATGACCTGGCCGACGAACCAACCGGCGAGCGAGGGCTTGGCCTGGACCTTTGCGACCTGGTCCGGGTTGGCGGCGATGATCTCGTCGACGGCCTTCTCGATCGCACCGGTGTCGGTGACCTGCTTCATGCCGCGGCTCTCGACGATCTCCGCAGGCACGCCGCCCTCGTTCCAGACGATCTCGAACAGGTCCTTGGCAATCTTGCCGGAGATCGTGCCGTCCTTGATGAGGTCGATAATACCGCCGAGCTGACCGGGCGAAACCGGCGTTTCCTCAATGGCTTTGCCGGCCTTGTTCAAGGCGCCGAGAAGGTCGTTGATGACCCAGTTGGCGGCGAGCTTGCCGTCGCGGCCGGAAGCCACTGCCTCGAAATAATCGGCGATCGCCTTTTCGGAAACGAGCACCGAGGCATCGTAGACGGAGAGGCCAAGTTCGCGCACGAAGCGCTCCTTCTTGTCGTCCGGCAGTTCCGGCAGATGCACACGCAGTTCCTCGACATATGCCTCATCGAATTCGAGCGGCAGCAGGTCGGGATCGGGAAAATAGCGGTAGTCGTGCGCGTCTTCCTTGGAGCGCATCGAGCGGGTCTCGCCCTTGTTCGGGTCGAACAGGCGGGTCTCCTGGTCGATGACGCCGCCGTCCTCGAGGATGCCGATCTGGCGGCGGGCCTCATATTCGATGGCCTGGCCGACGAAACGGATCGAGTTGACGTTCTTGATCTCGCAGCGCGTGCCGAAGGGCTCGCCCGGACGGCGGACCGAGACGTTGACGTCGGCGCGCATGGAGCCCTCGTCCATGTTGCCGTCGCAGGTGCCGAGATAGCGCAGGATGGTGCGCAGCTTGGTCAGGTAGGCCTTGGCTTCGTCGGAGGAGCGCAGGTCCGGCTTCGAGACGATCTCCATCAGCGCCACACCGGAGCGGTTCAGGTCGACGTAGGACATGGTGGCGTGCTGGTCGTGCATCGACTTGCCGGCGTCCTGCTCGAGATGCAGGCGCTCGATGCCGATCTCGACGTCCTCGAACTGGCCCTGCCGGTCGGGGCCGACGGAGATGACGATCTTGCCCTCGCCGACGATCGGGTCCTTGTACTGCGAGATCTGGTAGCCCTGCGGCAGGTCCGGATAGAAGTAGTTCTTGCGGTCGAAGATCGAGCGGTGGTTGATCTTCGCCTTCAGGCCGAGGCCGGTGCGGATCGCCTGCCGGACGCACTCCTCGTTGATCACGGGCAACATGCCGGGCATGGCCGCATCGACGAGCGAGACATTGGCATTCGGCGCCTTGCCGAATTCGGTCGACGCGCCGGAGAACAGCTTCGAATTGCTGGTGACCTGCGCGTGCACCTCCATGCCGATGATCACCTCCCAGTCGCCGGTAGCGCCGGGGATGTAGCGTTTCGGGTCGGAGATGCGGACGTCGACGATGGTCATGGTGAGCTCTTCGGATGCCTGATTTTGTCCTGTGTCGGTAGCTTATATGGGCAGGCGGCGCAAGGCTTTGCCATCCGGGCCAGACGCCTTGGGGCACTGCCGGATAGCGCCTTCTTAACCGGATCCCGTTAGGCTCGCAGCATGAACGCCGTGCTGGTTGCTGCTATTCTTCTGCTGGTGAATGTCTTGACCTTCCTCGCCTTCTGCCACGACAAGGCGGCGGCAGGCGCCGGCGAGTGGCGCGTGCCGGAGCGCACGCTGCTCGGCCTGGCTCTTGTCGGCGGCAGCCTCGGGGCCGTCCTCGCCCAGCGGCTCCTGCGGCACAAGACGCGCAAGGAACCCTTTCGATCCATACTGGCCCTCATCATCGGCTGCCAGCTTGCGATGGCGATAGCCTGGATCATCGCGCCGCAGTGGCTTTTGCGCATGGTCGCAAGCATGCATTGAGCGCCGCCCAAGACGGCAGTGGACAGCCGTGCGCGACGAGCGATGGGAAGAGCGGCAGAGTTGCGAACCCGGCGGTCAGAAGCCGCCCGGCCCGTACCCCGAGCCTTGATCCTCAACGAACTGGCGCCGCATGCCGACCGATTCGACGTCGCGGTCGAGCCTGGGCGAATAGGTAACCGAAAGCCAGTTTATCGAATAGCCGTGCTTGCCGAAGAAGGCGAGCGCCGGCGCGTTGCGTGCATGGGTCTGGAGCCCGGCCGCCTCGTGGCCGGCTCGACGCATCTCATGCTCGAGGGCAGCAAGCAGCGCGGTGCCGACGCCTTGCCGTTGCGCCGACGGTTCGACCCAGAGATCGGTGATCTCCTCATCCATCCTCTCGCGCGCCGCCCACCCGGCCACGTGACCGCCGCTCTCGGCAACAGTCACTGTCACCCAATTCGCAGCAAGAAACTGCAGGAAGGCCGTGCGGGCGTTTCCGCGCAATGCCTCGAGGTCGGCAACGCCGGTGACCGCCTGTTCCCAGGCAAGCAGCCCGATCTCGGCCAGAGCAGCCACGTCGTCCTTGCGCGCGTTACGGATGGTCGTCATGCAGCCGCCCCTCCCCTCGGCTACATCAAACCATCACAAGCGGGGAAACGCGAGACGGCTCACCACCACTTCTGCGGCGAGAAGCGGCCGGCGGCCTGTTCGATGACGTGCGCGGTCTTGAAGAGGGTCTCTTCCTCGAAGGGTTTGCCGATCAGCTGCAGGCCGAGCGGCAGGCCCTTGTGGTCGAGGCCGGCGGGAACGGCGATGCCCGGCAGGCCGGCCATGTTCACCGTCACCGTGAAGATGTCGTTCAGGTACATCTTGACCGGATCGGAGGCGAGGTCCTCGTCAGCGATGCCGAAGGCGGACGATGGCGTCGCCGGCGTCAGGATCGCGTCGACGCCCGCCTGGAAGGCCAGCTCGAAGTCGCGCTTGATCAGCGTGCGGACCTTCTGCGCCTGCAGGTAGTAGGCGTCGTAGTAGCCGGCCGACAGCACGTAGGTGCCGATCATGATGCGGCGCTTGACCTCCTGGCCGAAGCCGGCGGCGCGGGTCTTCTCATACATGTCGACGATGTCCTTGCCGTCGATGCGCAGGCCGTAGCGCACGCCGTCGTAACGGGCAAGGTTCGAGGAGGCCTCGGCCGGGGCGACGATGTAATAGGCCGGCAGCGCATACTTGGTGTGCGGCAGCGTGATGTCGACGATCTCGGCGCCGGCTTCCTTGAGCCAGGCGATGCCCTTCTGCCAGAGCGCCTCGATCTCCTCCGGCATGCCGTCGACGCGGTACTCCTTCGGAATGCCGATCTTCATGCCCTTGACCGACTGCCCGATCGACTTTTCGTAGTCCGGCACCGGCAGGTCGACGGAGGTCGTGTCCTTCGGATCGACGCTCGCCATCGACTTCAGCAGGATGGCCGCGTCGCGCACGTCGCGGGCGATCGGGCCGGCCTGATCGAGCGACGAGGCGAAGGCGACGATGCCCCAGCGCGAGCAGCGGCCATAGGTCGGCTTGATGCCGACGGTGCCGGTGAACGCGGCCGGCTGGCGGATCGAGCCGCCGGTATCGGTTGCCGTGGCGCCGGCGCAGAGGAAGGCGGCGACGGCAGCGGCCGAACCGCCTGAGGAGCCTCCCGGCACCAGATCGAGGTTGGAGCCGCTGGCCCGCCACGGGTTCTTCACCGGACCGTAATAGGAGCTCTCGTTCGACGAGCCCATGGCGAACTCGTCCATGTTCAGCTTGCCGAGCATGACGGCGCCGTCGTTCCAGAGGTTCTGGGTGACGGTCGATTCGTACTTCGGCTTGAAGCCGTCGAGGATGTGGCTGCAGGCCTGGGTATGGACGTCGCGGGTGCCGAACAGGTCCTTGATGCCGAGCGGAATGCCTTCCAGCGCACCGGCCTTGCCTTCGGCGATGCGGGCATCGGAGGCCTTGGCCATCGCCCGCGCCTTCTCCGGCGTCACCGCGACATAGGCATTGAGCGCCCCGTTGGCGGCCTCAATCGCGGACAGATAGGCATCCGTGAGCTCGACGGCGGTGATCTCCTTGGCGCCGAGCTTCTCGCGAGCTTCGGCAATGGTCAGGCGGGTCAGATCGGTCATGATTCTATCTTTTCGCGGTCACGCAGCGTCGGAGGTGCGTCCAAGCTGCTTCTGGTAGAATATCGAATAGGGGCTGTCCGGATAGTCGAGCACCGGCCCGCAACGGGTGAAACCGGCCTTCTCGTAGATCGCCCAGGCGGCGGGATGCTGGTCGCCGGTCTCGAGCACGAGTTCGGCAAGGCCGTCCTCTTCGGCCGCCCCGATGATCCTCGACAGGATCTGGCGTCCGACGCCCCTGCCCTGCCACTCGGGTCGGGTATACATGCGCTTGACTTCGCCGATCTCGGCGTTGTGGCGCTTCAGCGCGCCGCAACCGATCGCTCTGCCGTTCTCGCGGGCGATCCAGACGGTGACGCCCGCCTCGGCCATCTGCTCGACCGTCAGGTGATAGCAGGCCTCCGGCGGCGACAGCGAATGCAGAACGTCGTTCAGCTCCGCGACCAGTTCGCGTACCTCGTCCTGCAACGGACTCTCGACGGCGATCGAAAAGCTCAAGGGCTTACTCCACGACCTTCGGCACAAGGAAGAAGTTACGGTCGCAGACCGGTGCGTTGGCGACAATGTCTTCGGCCTTGTTGCCGTCGGTCACGACGTCGTCGCGCTCCTTCATCGCCATCGGCGTCACCGACGTCATCGGCTCGACGCCCTCGACGTTCACTTCGCCGAGCTGCTCGACGAAACCGAGGATACCGTTCAGCTCGCCCATCATGCGCTGGGCTTCGTCTTCGCTGACGGCGATACGGGCGAGATGGGCCACCCGCTTGACGGTGGCGAGATCGACAGACATCGGCATTCTCCGGTCGGAAATTTCCTATCCGCTATAATGACCAAGCACCGGCTGTGCAACGGGGGAAGTGTGCAAGCCGGCGCGGCCGCACTTCGCCAGGGCGCCCGGTTTGCGGTAGTCCCCCTCATCGCCTCGCTTCGCTCCGGCACTTCTCCCCGCTGGGGAGAAGACGCAAGGTGCACCATCACCATCCCCCGCATGCTCTCCGCGCTGTTGTCACAACGGGGCGACGAACGAAGCGGGATCGACGTGCACCCTCTTCTCCCCAGCGGGGAGGCCCGCATGGCCGGGGCCGCACGGCATGGGAAAGCGGTCGCATAGCTAGCGATCAGACCGTAACCGAGCCGCCCACCTTCGGAACCGCGACCTTGCCCTTTGCGCCATCCATGGCGGCGACAAACGTATCCGCCGTTTGGTCGATGATCGGGAACGAGCCGTAGTGGCAGGGCAGCACCGTGCCGAACGTGAAGAAGCGCTGACAGGCGAGCGCGGCGACGGCGCCGCCCATGGTGAAGCGGTCACCGATGGGCACGAGGCCGATTTCCGGTTGGTGCAGTTCCTGGATCAGCGCCATGTCGGAGAAAATGTCGGTGTCGCCCATGTGATAGAGCGTCGGCTCGTCCTCGAAATGCAGCACCAGCCCATTGGCATTGCCGAGCGAATGGGAGACGCCGTCCTCGGTGATCTGCGCGGAGGAATGCAGGGCGTTGACGAAGGTGGTCGAGAAGCCGTCGAAATGAATGGTTCCGCCGGTGTTGCCCATCTCGAGCTTCTTCACCCCCTTCGAGCCGAGCCAGGCGGCAAGGTCGGCATTGGCCAGCACCGTCGCACCCGTTTCGCCGGCGAGCGCGATCGTGTCGCCGACATGGTCGCCGTGGCCGTGTGTCAGGAGAATGTGGGTCAGACCGGCCGCCGCATCCTGGCGGGTCGCCTCATCGAAGGCGGGGTTGCCGGTAAAGAAGGGGTCGATCAGGACCTTTGCCTTCGCCGTTTCGATACGAAAGGCCGAATGGCCGAGCCAGGTGATCTTCATGGTACTCTCCCGTTGGACTTCCTCCATCTTATGCCATAGAGCGTTGCCACGCCAAACAGCGGCGCGGTCGTGGGCAACACAGTTCTGTTCCGGCGGCGTGGGACCGTGGCCATGGCGATAAGCCCCAGCGCTTTCCCGGGACCAGTCCGAGAAGCGGCCATACGATGAATGTGCGGGCTTCTGATGGAGACGAGCATGACCACTGAGAACGACGACTACGTCTATGATGAAGCAACCGGCGAATGGCGCCCGGCTTCCGAAATGGCAGCCGCTGCCGCTGCCAGCCAGCCGGTGGCCCGCGATGCGACCGGCACGGTTCTGGCGGACGGTGATTCGGTCACGCTCATCAAGGACCTGAAGGTGAAGGGCGCCGGCACGACGCTCAAGCAGGGCACGGTGATCAAGTCGATCCGCCTCACCGACAACCCGGAAGAAATCGATTGCCGCCATGAGGCGATCAAGGGCCTCGTGCTTCGCACCGAATTCGTCCGCAAGCGGTAGGAACCGATCGCATGGCGACAATGTCCATCGAGGAACTCGCCGCCGCCCTGAAGCCGGGGCAGCCGATCGCCGGCCTCGATCTCGGCACCAAGACCATCGGGCTCTCCGTTTCCGACCTCGGCCGCAGGCTGGCGACGCCGCGCCCGGTGCTGAAGCGCGTCAAGTTCGGTCTCGACGCCGAGGCGCTGCTCGTCTTCGCCGACAAGGAGAAGATCGCCGGCTTCGTCATCGGCCTGCCGATGAACATGGACGGCAGCGCCGGCCCGCGCGTACAGGCGACGCGCGCCTTCGTGCGCTCGATGGGCGAGAAGACCGACATTCCCTTCGTCTTCTGGGACGAGCGGCTGTCGACGGTCGCGGCCGAGCGGACGCTGATCGAGATGGACGTGTCGCGCAAGAAACGGGCGGAGCGGATCGATTCCGCTGCCGCCTCCTTCATCCTTCAGGGCGCACTGGACAGGCTGTCGGCGCTGGGCAGGTCGGAGGCTGGCTGACGGCGCGCCGTCCACCAGGCGATGATGCGCTTGCGGCGGCGGAAGGCAATGATGGCGAAGACCAGCAGGCTGTCGACGACGATGGCGCGCGCGACCAGCGGCGGGATGCTCTCCGGCGGAATTCCGAGGACATGGCCGTAGATTCGAAACACCAGGTCGTGCGCATCGCGGGTCAGCATGAAGATGCCGAAGTTCATGTCGTAGTAGGACAGACCATACCAACTGCCGAGAAGCGCGATCGGCGCCGCCCAAAGGGCCAGAAACCACTTCATGCCGTTCTCCTCTCGCCCAGCGGCAGGCTCCCCATCTCCAGCCCGATCTCGCGCACGGCCGCCAGGCCAAGCAGCACGACGGCTGGTGTGGCGATGTCCAGCGCCAGCGCGGCGAAGAAGGCCGTCATGGCCAATGTCGGTACCGCTTTCATCATGGTGCCGGCGCCAGGATAGTTAACAAACTCTTAACCATCGCACTTTCCGTCCTCCGACGCGCCGGCGCAATGCAAAGCCTTTGTTAAGGTTAATTTCCACACCGCGGCGATCTTGCCGCCACGGGACCACAGTCAGACAGGCCCGGCACTCCAAACCCCAGCCCTCAGGGATTGCCGTTCCGCACGACACGTGAAATGACGGCCTTTTATGCCGGTTCAGAGAAATGCTCCCCATCTTTGAAAGTACCCTGCCCGTTTTCCTGCTCGTGATCCTCGGCACGCTGCTGAAGCGTTGGCGGAAGATCGATGTCGGATTGTGGGCGGGACTGGAGCAACTGGGCTTCTATGTGCTGTTCCCCGCCCTGCTGTTTTCCACGCTGGCGCAGGCGGATTTCGGCGGCATGGCCGCAGCGACACTCGCCGCAACCTCGATCGGCTCGGTGACGCTGATGTCGGGCGCGGTACTGGCCTGCTGGCCGCTCTTTCGCAGCGCGGGCGTCTCGGCCTCTTCGTTCACGACAGTCTTCCAGACAGCGACCCGCTGGAACGGCTTCATGGCACTTGCCATCGCCGGCAAGCTCTATGGGCCGGACAGCCTGGCGATGCTGGCGCTGATCATGACGCTCATCATCATCCCCATCAATTTCTACAACATCGCCATCCTGGTCTGGTTCGGCGGCGGCGCGCGCGATGTCCGCGCCTTCCTGACGAAGATCGTCACCAATCCGCTGATCATCGCAGCCGTGCTCGGAACGGTATTCAATCTGCTCGGCATCCGGGTCTATCCGCCGCTGATGCAATCGATCGACCTTCTGGGCGAAACCTCGCTGAGCCTCGGCCTCGTCATGGTCGGCGCCGGGCTTCGGATCGCCGACGCGCTCAGGCCGCAGGCGATCGCCGTCCTGCCGGTCGGGCTGAAGCTGCTGCTGATGCCGCTGATGATGACTGGCGCCGCCTGGCTTGCCGGGATCCAAGGCGAAGCGCTTCTTACCGTCGCGCTCGGCGCCAGCGTGCCGACGGCGATGAACGGCTACCTGCTGGCCAAACAGATGGGCGGGGACGCGCCGCTCTATGCCGCCGTCGCCACGCTGCAGACGGCGGTCTCGTTCCTGACGATCCCGCTGGTGCTGACGCTGGCGGGTTACGCTGCCGGATAGAGCAGGTCGACGATGTAGGCCGAATCGAAGCGGGAATCGAGCATGCCGTAGGTCGACCGCCATCCGGCCGCCAGCCGCGTCTCGACGAACGCGTCGGCAATTCTGCCGGCTCCGATCCGGCTGAGTTCGGCCGCCGCAGCCGACAATGCCAGCTGTTCCACCAGCATGCGCGCGGCGCCTTCGTCGCGCTCGCAGAGCGCCGTCGCGGCCCGAAGCACCTCGACGGCCTTGCGTCCCGACTGGCCCAGGTCACGGGCGATGCCGGCAAACACGGATTCGAACAGGTCCTTGCCGCGGGATAGCACGCGCAGCACGTCGAGCGCCATCACGTTGCCGGAGCCCTCCCAGATCGCATTGACCGGGGCCTCCCGATAATGGCGGGCGATCGGCCGTTCCTCGACATAGCCGCTGCCGCCAAGGCATTCCATTGCCTCGTAGATCAGCGCCGGCGCGATCTTGCAGCACCAGTATTTCGTTACCGGCGTCATGACCCGCGCATAGGCCGCGTCATCGGCGCTGACCGGCGCCCGGTCGAATGCCTCCGCCAGGCGGAAGGACAGGGCCGTCGCCGCCGCGACGTCGAGCGCCATGTCGGCGAGCACGCGCGTCATGATCGGCTGGTCGACCAGGTTCTTGCCGAACACTTTTCGCCCGCGCGCATGGTGGACGGCTTCGGCGAGCGAGGCGCGCATGATGCCGCTCGACGCCAGCGCGCAATCGAGGCGCGTCAGCGTCACCATGTCGAGGATGGTCCGGATGCCTGAGTCCGGCGAGCCGAGCAGGAAGCCGAAGGTGTCGGTGAACTCGACCTCGGCGGAGGCGTTGGAGCGGTTGCCGATCTTGTCCTTCAGCCGCTGGAAGCGCAGGCCATTCGCGGTGCCGTCCTCAAGCAGCCTGGGAACGAGGAAGCAGCCGACGCCGTCGCGCGTCTGCGCCAGCATCACGAAGGCGTCGCTCATCGGCGCCGACATGAACCACTTGTGGCCGCTGAGGCGGTAGATCCCCTCGCCCACCCGCTCGGCGGTCGAGGTGTTGGCGCGCACGTCCGTGCCGCCCTGCTTCTCCGTCATGCCCATGCCGATCGTGAGCGCGCTCTTCTGCATCGCGGGCCGGTTGGTGCTGTCGTACTTGCGCGACAGGATGCGGCCGCCCCACTCGCGTTGCACGACTGGCGACGCTGAGATCGCCGCGACCGAAGCACTGGTCATCGTCAGCGGGCAGAGGTGGCCGCATTCCAGCTGGGCGGTGAGATAGAAGCGGACGGCGCGCGCCTTGTGCGCCCTGCCCCGCTCATCCGGCAGGTTCTCCCAGATCGAAGAATGCAAGCCGCTCGCCATCGACCGGCGCATCAGCGCGTGCCAGGCCGGATGGAAATCAACCACGTCAAGCCGTTCGCCGCGCGGCCCGTGGGTCCGCAAGTGGGGCGGCGATTCATTAGCCATCCGCGCCAGTTCCTGCGCCTCCGGCGCCGTCACGTGGCGGCCGAGCGCATCGAATTCGTCACGCAGCGACTTCGGCAGCGCCGCCGTCCCGTCGACCAGCAACGGGTCGGACCGATAAGCATTGATGCCCGTCCAGAGCTTCGGCTGGTTGAGGTCGGCAAGGGTTTGTTCTGTGCGGGTCATTTGAGTCATAAACGCGGTTCTATCCTAACTGTTCGCACGGCGAAACTGGGCGCTGCGCGCCGGCCGCAAGAATGCCGGCAAAAGCGCGCGGATCGGCGGCAACACCCGGCCTTGCGCCTTGCCGCGGGGGCTGGGAGCCTCTATAGACCGCGCAATATCAAGACAGTCGAGGCGACCCCAATGGATTCCTTTCCGCATCGCCACCTGCTCGGCATCAAGGGATTGACCGAGCCGGAAATCACCTACCTGCTCGACAAGGCCGATGCCGCCGTCAACATCAGCCGCCAGCGGGAGAAGAAGACCTCGACGCTACGCGGCCTGACCCAGATCAACCTGTTCTTCGAAGCCTCGACCCGTACGCAAGCCTCGTTCGAACTGGCCGGCAAGCGGCTCGGCGCCGACGTGATGAACATGTCGGTCGGCAACTCGTCGGTAAAGAAGGGCGAGACGCTGATCGACACGGCGATGACGCTGAACGCCATGCACCCGGACGTGCTGGTGGTGCGTCACTCCTCCGCCGGTGCGGCCGCGCTCCTCGCCCAGAAGGTCGGCTGCTCGGTCGTCAATGCCGGCGACGGCCAGCATGAGCACCCGACCCAGGCATTGCTCGACGCGCTGACGATCCGCCGCGCCAAGGGCAGGCTGTCGCGCATCATCGTCGCCATCTGCGGCGACGTGCTGCATTCGCGCGTCGCGCGCTCCAACATCCTGCTCCTCAACGCCATGGGCGCGCGGGTGCGGGTGGTGGCGCCGGCGACGCTGCTGCCGAACGGCATCGCCCAGATGGGCGCCGAGGTCTACCATTCCATGGAGGAAGGGCTGAAGGACGCCGACGTGGTGATGATGCTGCGCCTGCAGCGCGAGCGCATGGCCGGCGCCTTCGTCCCCTCGGTGCGCGAATACTTCCGCTACTACGGGCTCGACGCGGAAAAACTGAAGGCGGCCAAGGCGGATGCGCTCGTCATGCATCCCGGCCCGATGAACCGCGGCGTCGAGATCGCCTCGGAGATCGCCGACGGGCCCCAGAGCGTGATCGAACAGCAGGTGGAAATGGGCGTCGCCGTCCGCATGGCGGTGATGGAAAGCCTTCTCGTCTCGCAGAACCAGGGACCGCGCGCATGACCCGCCCGACCGTCATCCAGAACGTCCGCATCATCGATCCGTCGCAGAACCTGGACGAGACCGGCACCATCGTCATCGAGAACGGCCGGATCGCCGCGGCCGGCAAGGCGGCGCAGAACCAGGGGGCGCCTGAGGGCGCGGAGATCGTTGATGGTTCCGGCCTCGTCGCCGCACCCGGCCTCGTCGACGCCCGAGTCTTCGTCGGCGAACCTGGCGCCGAACACCGCGAGACGATCGAGTCGGCCTCTCGCGCGGCCGCGGTCGGCGGCGTCACCTCGTTCATCATGATGCCGGACACCGACCCGGTGATCGACGACATCGCGCTCGTCGAATACGTGCTCAAGACCGCACGCGACAAGGCGGCCGTCAACGTCTATCCGGCCGCGGCGCTGACGAAGGGGCTGGCCGGAACCGAAATGACCGAGTTCGGCCTGCTGCGCGAGGCCGGCGCCGTCGCCTTTACCAACGGCCGCCATGCAATGCACGACAGCCAGGTGCTGCGCCGGGCGATGACCTATGCACGCGAATTCGGCGCCGTCGTCGCGCTCGAGACCCGCGACAAGCATCTCGGCGCCGGCGGCGTCATGAACGAGGGGCTGCTGGCGAGCTGGCTCGGCCTGTCCGGCACGCCGCGCGAGGCGGAGATCATTCCGCTCGAGCGCGACCTGCGGCTCGCCGCACTGACGCGCGCCGCCTATCATGCCGCCCAGATCTCCGTGCCGGAATCGGCCGAGGCGATGCGCGTTGCGCGCGACCGCGGCGCCAACGTCACCTGCGGCATCTCGATCAACCACCTGACGCTGAACGAGAACGACATCGGCGAGTACCGCACGTTCTTCAAGCTCTCGCCCCCCCTGCGCGGCGAGGACGACCGTAAGGCGATGGTGGAAGCGCTCGCCGACGGGACGATCGACATCATCGTCTCCTCCCACGACCCGCAGGATGTCGACACCAAGCGCCTGCCCTTCGGGGAAGCGGCGGACGGTGCGATCGGGCTTGAGACCATGCTCGCCGCAGCACTTCGCCTGCACCACAGCGGCGATGTCGGCCTGATGCGCCTGATCGACGCCATGTCGACGCGGCCGGCGCGGATCTTCGGCCTGGACGCCGGCACGCTGAAGACCGGTGCAGCCGCCGATATCGTACTGATCGATCTCGACGAGCCCTGGATCGCGGTGAAGGACGGCTTCGTGTCGCGCTCGAAGAACACGCCCTTCGAGGATGCCCGCTTTACGGGACGGGCCGTTCAAACCTATGTTGACGGTAAACGCGTCCATTCGGCGCGCTAGAACTTCGGCTTGCGCACCGTGCAGGGGGACTGAACGGCGGCGCCGGTGAAAACTGCCACTCATCCGAGCCGCCTGGCAGGCGGAGGAAGGGCGGCACAGGGCTGCGAGACCACGACCGAACGGCAATCTTGGGGGAACGATAGAGTGCCTGATATCCTGACTTGGCAGCTTGAACCGCTGCCGACGCTACTGAGCCTCGCCTTCGGTTATCTGCTGGGCTCGATCCCCTTCGGCCTGATCCTCACCCGCATGGCGGGCCTGGGCGACGTGCGCCGGATCGGTTCGGGCAACATCGGCGCCACGAACGTGCTTCGCACCGGCAACAAGAAGCTTGCCGCAGCGACCCTGGTTCTCGACGCGCTGAAGGGCACCACGGCTGCGGCAATCGCCGCCCGTTGGGGCCTCGATGCCGGCATTGCCGCCGGCTTTGCCGCCTTCATTGGCCACCTCTTCCCGGTCTGGCTCGGGTTCAGGGGCGGCAAGGGCGTCGCCACCTATCTCGGCATCCTGCTCGGCCTTGCGCCGATCATGCTGGCGGTGTTCGCCGCGGTATGGCTGGCTGTCGCCTACCTGAGCCGCTACTCGTCGCTTTCCGCGCTGGTTGCAACTGCTGCAACTCCGGTTGTATTGTGGCTCACCGGCAACGAGAAGGTGGCGCTGCTTTTTGCAGTCCTCACCCTCATTACCTGGTGGAAGCACCGCGCCAACATCGCGCGGCTCATGAAGGGGACGGAAAGCAAGATCGGCGACAAGGGCTAGGCTCGGGGGCACATATGTCCGAAGGCGCAGGCAGGCAGGGAATAGCGCTTTCGGAGAAACAGAGGATCGCCTGGTTGCGGCTGATCCGCAGCGACAATGTCGGTCCCGTCACCTTTCGCGACCTGATCAACCACTTCGGCACGGCCGAAGCCGCCCTTGAGATGCTGCCCGAGCTGTCCCGTCGAGGCGGCGCCAGCCGGGCCATCCGCATTGCCAGCCGCGCGGAGGCAGAGCGGGAACTGGACATCGCCCAACGGCATGGGGCGGTCTTCGTCGGTATCGGCGAACCCGAGTATCCCGCTCTGCTTCGCAAGGTCGACGGAGCGCCGCCGCTGGTTGCGGCGAAGGGAAACTTGCAGATTGCCGGTGACACCGCCGTCGGCATCGTCGGCTCGCGCAATGCCTCAATCGTCGGGGCGAAGTTCGCGGCCATGCTGGCGCGCGACCTGGCCGCCGCCGGCTACGCCATCGTCTCCGGTCTCGCGCGCGGCATCGATACGGCGGCGCACCGCGCCAGCCTTGCCTCCGGCACGATCGCGGCGATGGCCGGCGGGCTGGACCAGCCCTACCCACCCGAAAACATCGGGCTGCTCGACGAGATCACCTCCGGCAACGGCCTCGCCGTCAGCGAGATGCCGTTCGGATGGGAGCCGCGCGCCCGCGATTTCCCGCGCCGCAACCGCCTGATCGCCGGGATGGGGCTGGGACTGGTCGTCGTCGAGGCGGCGAGCCGCTCGGGCTCTCTGATCACCGCGCGCAACGCCGCAGACTTCGGCCGGCTGGTCTTTGCCGTCCCCGGCTCGCCGCTCGATCCCCGCGCCCATGGCACCAACGCACTTCTCAAGGATGGAGCGATCGTCACGACCGGCGCCGCCGACGTACTGGAGGCGCTTGCGCCGTTGCATGAGCCGAAACTGTTTCAACCGGCCCTCGGTGCGGACGAGCCGCCTGCCGAGAATGACGATCTTGCCCTGCCGCCGAGCGACAGTGACCGCGACCGCGTTGCTTCGGCGCTCGGGCCCACGCCCGTCGAGATCGACGAGATCATCCGCCACGCCGAACTCCCAGCCGCTACCGTTTACCTGCTATTGCTGGAACTTGACCTTGCCGGCCGGCTGCATCGCTATCCCGGCGGACTTGTCGCCCTCGCTGCGGATTGACAGCGGCCGCAGCCCCGCCTGGATGTCACTTGCCTCCATATAGGCCATCTCCAGCAGGTAGCGCAGCATTTCCGCGCCCTCGATATTGGCGACGGCACGCAACTCCGCAAGCATCTGCCGGATGTAGGCGATGTTGTCCTGCGACTGTTTGTCGGAGCGAACCGGGATTACGGTGTTTTTATTCATCTCGTGTTTCCGTTCGTATACCGCCACGGGAAACAATCCTGCCTCGTCATGTGGCATTGGGTTGACGATACAACCTTCACTTCAGATTGCAATAATAAATTGCATCTATCGCAGATTGCAACCATTCACAGTAGTTATTTTACCCTCGCCTCTTGACCGGGACGCTTTCCCTGTTCATTTCGAGGCGAACAACGCCGACGCGCATCGCGAGCCCAGGGCCATTCCGCCGGGAGCGGCGGCCGGCACTAGAGAACGACGATGAATGTTGTAGTGGTGGAATCGCCTGCCAAGGCCAAGACAATCAACAAGTATCTGGGGTCGGGCTACAAGGTCCTGGCCTCGTTCGGCCATGTCCGCGACCTTCCGGCCAAGGACGGATCGGTGCTGCCCGACCAGGACTTCGAGATGTCGTGGGAAGTCGACAGCGCCTCGGCCAAGCGGATGAAGGACATCGCGGACGCGGTGAAGTCATCCGACGGCCTGATCCTCGCAACCGACCCGGATCGCGAGGGCGAGGCGATCTCCTGGCACGTGCTGGATCTTCTGAAGAGGAAGCGGGTGCTTGGCGACAAGCCGGTCAAGCGGGTGGTCTTCAACGCCATCACCAAGGCTGCGGTACTCGACGCGATGAAGTCTCCACGCGAGATCGACATCGACCTGGTCGACGCCTACCTCGCCCGCCGCGCGCTCGACTACCTCGTCGGCTTCAACCTCTCGCCGGTGCTCTGGCGCAAGCTGCCGGGCGCCCGCTCGGCGGGGCGCGTTCAGTCGGTGGCACTGCGGCTCGTCTGCGACCGCGAGGCGGAGATCGAGCGGTTCGTCTCCGAGGAATACTGGAATCTCTCCGCACTCCTGAAGACGCCGCGCGGCGACGAGTTCGAGGCGCGCCTCGTCTCGGCCGACGGCAAGCGGCTGCAGGCGAAGTCGATTGCCAATGGCGATGAGGCCAACCGTCTGAAGGCATTGCTCGACGGCGCGAGCTATCGCGTCGAAAGCGTCGAAGCCAAGCCCACCAAGCGCAACCCGGCGCCGCCCTTCACCACCTCGACACTGCAGCAGGCAGCCTCCTCGAAGCTCGGCTTCTCGGCCTCGCGCACCATGCAGGTGGCACAGAGGCTTTACGAGGGCATCGACATAGGCGGCGAGACCGTCGGCCTGATCACCTATATGCGTACCGATGGCGTGCAGATGGCGCCGGAGGCGATCGATGCGGCACGCCGGGCCATCGGCAGCCAGTTCGGCGACCGTTACCTGCCCGAAAAGGCCCGCTTCTATTCCACCAAGGCCAAGAACGCCCAGGAAGCGCACGAGGCGATCCGCCCGACCGACTTCAACCGGATTCCGGACAATGTCCGCCGCGGACTCGATCCGGACCAGGCGAGGCTCTACGACCTGATCTGGAAGCGCGCCATCGCCAGCCAGATGGCATCGGCCGAGATCGAGCGCACGACGGTTGAGATCGATGCCGACAACGCCGGCGAGCATGCGGGCCTGCGCGCCACCGGCTCGGTCATCCGCTTCGACGGCTTCATTGCCGCCTATACCGACCAGAAGGAGGACGGCGAGCAATCCGACGACGGCGACGAGGACGGCCGCCTGCCGGAGATCAATGCCCGCGAGAACCTCGCCAAGCAGAAGATCAACGCCACCCAACACTTCACCGAGCCGCCGCCGCGCTATTCCGAAGCCTCGCTGATCAAGAAGATGGAAGAGCTCGGCATCGGCCGCCCTTCCACCTATGCGGCGACGCTGAAGACGCTGGAAGATCGCGAATACATCACGATCGACAAGCGCAAGCTGATCCCGGAAGCCAAGGGTCGGCTCGTCACCGCCTTCCTCGAGAGCTTTTTCACCCGCTACGTCGAATACGACTTCACGGCCTCGCTGGAGGAGAAGCTCGACCAGATCTCGGCCGGGGAACTGAACTGGAAGGACGTTCTCCGCGACTTCTGGAAGGACTTCATCGCCCAGATCGACGACACCAAGGAACTGCGCGTCACGAATGTCCTCGACGCCCTGAACGATATCTTGGCGCCGCTGGCGTTTCCCAAGCGCGAGGACGGCGGCGATCCGCGCGCCTGCCCGTCATGCGGATCCGGCAAGCTGTCACTGAAGCTCGGACGCGGCAGCGGCGCCTTCATCGGCTGCTCGAACTATCCGGAATGCCGCTACACGCGCCCATTCGGTGCGGAAGCCGCCAACGGCGAGGCGCAGGCGTCAAACGAACCGCAGAGCCTCGGCAAGGATCCGCACACCGGCGAGGAGATTACCCTGCGCTCGGGCCGCTTCGGGCCCTACGTCCAGCGTGGCGACGGCAAGGAGGCCAAGCGCGCCAGCCTGCCGAAGGGATGGGCGCCGGCGAGCATCGACCATGAAAAGGCACTCGCCCTGCTGTCCCTGCCGCGCGACATCGGCGCTCATCCGGAGAGCGGGAAGATGATTTCGTCCGGCATCGGCCGCTACGGTCCGTTCGTGCTGCACGACGGCACCTATGCCAACCTCGAAAACGTCGAGGACGTGTTCTCGATCGGCCTCAATCGCGCCGTTTCCGTGCTTGCCGACAAGCAGTCCAAGGGCGGCGGGCGGGCGCGCGGCGGAACACCGGCAGCGCTGAAGACCCTGGGCGACCATCCCGACGGCGGCGCCATTACCGTGCGCGACGGCCGCTACGGCCCCTATGTCAACTGGGGCAAGGTCAATGCGACGCTGCCGAAGGGCAAGGATACGCAATCGGTGACGCTCGAGGAGGCGTTGGCCCTGATCGCCGACAAGGCCGCCAAGGGCGGCGGGACGAAGGCCAAGACAAGCAAGGCCACCAAGACCACCAAGGCCGCCGGCGAGAAGGTCTCGAAGGCCAAGACGGCGAAGACCACCAAGGCGGCGGGCACGAAAGCCAAGGCCGCGGCCACCAAGACCAAGGCAACCGGCAAGGCCAAGAAGGCAGACGCATGACCCACAACCCGCGCGACCGCTCCAGGCAGACGAAGCGCCCGGGTCGCGCGGCCAGAGAGTTGCCGCCCGGCGCCGATGTGCCGTTGATCCACGGCGAAATTCCCCCGCGCGACGTGCTGTTGCGCTTCATAGCCGACAATCCGGACAAGGCCTCCAAGCGCGAGATCTCGAAGGAATTCGGCCTGAAAGGGGAAAAGCGGGTCGAACTGAAGCAGATCCTGAAGAGTTTCGAGGAAGAAGGGCTGCTGGAAAAGCGTCGCAAGTCGCTGGTTCGCCCCGGCGCGCTTCCGCCCGTCACCGTTCTCGACATCACCACGCGCGACGTCACCGGCGACCTGATCGGTCGTCCGGCCGAATGGCTGGATGATCTCGGCGTCGCACCTGCCGTGACGATCCGGCAATCGAATGTCGGGAAACAGTCCGGCAAGGCGCCCGTCGCCGGGCTCGGCGATCGCGTACTGGCCAAGATCTTTCCGGCGAAGGACCGCGGCGGACCGGCCTACACCGCCCGCGTCATCAAGATTCTCGACAAGCGCAAGAATGCCGGCATGGGCGTCTTCCGCTCAATGCCGGACGGCGGAGGCCGGATTCTGCCGATCGACCGGCGCGGCGAGGAGCTTTCCGTCGACAGCGACTTCACGGGCGGGGCCAAGGATGGCGACCTGGTCGAGATCGACGTCACGCGGATCGGCCGCTACGGTCTGCCGCGGGCGCAGGTGAAGTCGGTGATCGGTTCGGTGGCGTCGGAAAAGGCGATCTCGATGATCGCGATCCATGCCCACGGCATCCCGTACATCTTCCCGGATGCCGTGATCAAGGAAGCGGCGGCCGCCGGACCGGCGACGATGTCGCACCGGGAGGACTGGCGCGACGTGCCGCTGATCACCATCGATCCGGCCGATGCGAAGGACCACGACGACGCCGTCTATGCGGAAGCAGACACGCGGCCCGAGAACCCGGGCGGCGTCATTGTCACCGTCGCGATCGCCGACGTCAGCTATTACGTCCGCCCCGGGTCTGCCATCGATCGCGAGGCGCTGAGGCGCGGCAACTCGGTCTATTTCCCCGACCGCGTCGTGCCGATGCTGCCGGAGCGGATCTCCAATGACCTCTGCTCGCTGAAGGAAGGGGTCGATCGCCCTGCCCTCGCCGTCCGGATGGTCTTCTCCAAGGAGGGCCGCAAGGCGAGCCATACCTTCCATCGCATCATGATGAAGAGTGCGGCCAAGCTTTCCTACCAGCAGGCGCAGGCTGCCATAGACGGTTCCCCGGACGACAAGACCGGGCCGATCCTCGAGACCATCCTCAAACCGCTGTGGAACGCCTACCGCATCCTGACGGTCGGCCGCGACCGCAGGCAGCCGCTCGAACTCGACCTGCCGGAGCGCAAGCTGCTGCTGAAGGAGGACGGCACGGTCGACCGCGTTTTCGTCCCGCCGCGGCTCGATGCGCACAAGCTGATCGAGGAGATGATGATCCAGGCGAACGTCGCCGCCGCCGAGACGCTGGAGACCAGGCGTCAGGCGCTGATCTACCGCGTGCATGACGCTCCCTCGCTCGCCAAGCAGGAGACGCTGCGCGAATTTCTCGCAACCCTTGACATCGCGCTTTCCAAGGGCGGCAACATGCGCGCGAACCACTTCAACGGCATCCTCAAGAAAGCCGCGGACCAGCCGTTCGAGCAGATGGTCAGCGAGATGGTGCTGCGGTCGCAGAGCCAGGCGATCTACAGCCCGGAGAACATCGGCCATTTCGGCCTGAACCTGATGAAGTACGCCCACTTCACCTCGCCGATCCGCCGCTATGCCGACCTGATCGTCCACCGCGCGCTGGTGTCCTCACTGAAACTTGGCGAAGGCGGCATCACGCGCGAGGAAGAAGAGGCGCTGGACGACATCGCCGCGGAGATCTCGACCTTCGAGCGGCGCGCCATGGCGGCCGAGCGCGACACGGTCGACCGGCTGATCGCCCATCACCTTGCCGGCCGCATCGGCGAGGAGTTCGACGGCCGCGTCTCCGGCGTCACCAAGGCGGGACTATTTGTCACTCTGCCGGCCTATGGTGCAGACGGTTTCGTGCCTATATCTACGCTCGGTCGCGACTACTACCTCTTCGACGAAGCGCATCAGGCGCTGTCCGGTGAGAAGACCGGCCTCGGCTATCGGCTGGGAGACGAGGTGCAGGTCCGGCTCGCAGAAGCGGTGCCGCTTGCCGGCGCCCTGAGGTTCGAGATGTTGAGCGAGGGGCGCAAGATGCCGACGGGCGTGCGCTCCTTCCACAAGGCAGGCCGACGCGTCAGCGCCGGCTCGCGGCGGCAGCCGGGGACGCGGCCGCTGCGCGGGAGGCGATAGGGTTCACCAGGTCGCCCGGAATTCAACCCGCATGGCCGGATTGCCGGTGCCATGCGTCAAAGCCGGCCAGATGGCCCGGCGGGAGGACATTGGACATGCAGGCAACCTTTGAACAGAGCGCCGCCGGTGGCGGCGCATCCCGACGCAACGGCCGCCAGGTCGGCCAGGCGATCAAGCGAGGTCTCCTCAGCCGTTGCCCGGCCTGTGGCGACGGGCGCCTCTTCCGGGCCTTTGTCAAGCCGGTCGATGCCTGCGGGACCTGCGGCGAAGAAATGCATCATCAGCGCGCCGACGACCTTCCGCCCTATCTGGTCATCACCATCGTCGGCCACGTGATCATCGCCGGCTTCATGATGGTGGATCTGGTCCTGCCCCTCAGCCTCTGGATGCACATGGCGATCTGGGTACCGTTGACGCTCATC
The DNA here is from genome assembly GCF_003046475.1 of Mycoplana dimorpha. GTDB lineage: Bacteria > Pseudomonadota > Alphaproteobacteria > Rhizobiales > Rhizobiaceae > Mycoplana > Mycoplana dimorpha. Next base: position 589,377 of record NZ_PZZZ01000001.1, on the reverse strand, counting down.
GGCGGTTTCGGGCTGATGCAACCGGTCAAGGGCGGCGTCATCGGACTGCAATGGGCGCTTCGGATGCACGGCTTCGGCGGCGAGCCGGACCGGCCGGCGGATACGCTGCCGGCGGTTGAACCAGCCGCATGAACAGGCCTGGTCCGCTCCGGCCGGTGGACGCCGCTTCGGTGGTGCTGATCGACCGCCGAGCGGGCGCGTTCCGCGTCTTGATGGGCAAACGCAGCAGCCGGCATGTCTTCATGCCAGAAGTCTACGTTTTCCCGGGCGGCCGCCGGGACAGGAGCGATTCGCGCGTGCCCGTCGCAGCACCGCTGCACCAGGCCGCCGCCGAGTGGCTGATGCGGAAGACACCGTCGCGGACCAGCGAGGCGACCGTCCGCGGGCTCGGCGTCGCTGCGCTGCGCGAGCTGCATGAGGAGGCAGGGCTTGCGGTCGGCGCGGCTGCGGACAACGCGGCCGGTGGCCTGCCGTTCCGTCCCGATCTTTCGGGACTTCGTTTCTTTGCGCGCGCCATCACACCGCCGGGCCAGACGCGACGCTTCGACACGCGCTTTTTCGCGCTTTTCGCAGATGAGGCCCGAATCGATCCGGACGCTACGCAGGACAGCCACGAGCTCTCGGATCTTCAGTGGATCGACCCGTTCGGCACCTCCGACCTGGAAATGCCGATCATAACCGTGCGGGTTCTGGAAGAACTCGGCAATCGCCTAAGACAGGACCCGTCCCTTCCGTTCGGAACGCAGGCTGCCCTGTTCAGCACCCGCAACGGGCAAATCTTCCGGGACATGCTTTAAAGCGATGGACGTCCAGATGGAAACATTCCGCCGGCCTGATTTCTGCACAGGAGATCGGTGTTCTTCATCCGCTCTACATCATGGCGCGGTACGCGGAAGGTTCGTGGGAATGGTTCAACCAGCCCCACGATGTGGCTCAAAGCCACAGACCGCTCTGCCGGACGCCTCGACCAATGCCCCGGCATCGCTCTTCGCAACCATCTGCGGGAAGAAGCCGATTTGAGCCAAGATAATCTGGAAATCCATTGCGCTAGGACTCGCCCGCCCATGCCAAACACGCAGTCCGGCAGCCCGGCTCCGGCGGATAGAATTCACTGGCGTTCGCTGTTTGCCGCGATTGCCGCGATCTCGGCGGTCGGGATCGCCATCGGTCTCGGCCTGCCGCTGCTCAGCATCATCATGGAAAAGCGCGGCATCCCCTCGACGCTGATTGGCCTCAATACCGCGATGGCCGGCGTCGCCGCCATGCTGGCCGCCCCCTTCACGACCCGGCTGGCGCACCGGTTCGGCACGGCACAGACCATGGTGGTGGCCATCGTGTTTGCTGCGGGCAGTTCGCTCGGCTTCTACTACATGCAGAACTTCTGGCTGTGGTTTCCGCTGCGCCTTGTCTTTCACGGCGCCACGACCATGGTCTTCATCCTCTCGGAGTTCTGGATCAACGCCGCCGCGCCACCGCGCCGCCGCGGCCTGGTACTTGGCATCTACGCCACCGTGCTGTCGCTCGGCTTCGCGGCCGGACCGCTGCTGTTTTCGCTGCTCGGCAGCGATGGGGCGACGCCGTTCGGGGTCGGCGCCTGCATCATCCTGGTCGCGGCCATTCCGATCCTGATGGCGCGCCGGGAGAGCCCGACCATCGAAGAGAAGCCGCAACTGCACTTCATGCGCTACATCTCGCTCGTTCCGACCGCGACGGCCGCGGTCTTCGTCTTCGGCGCCGTGGTGGTCGGTGGCCTGTCCCTGTTTCCGATCTATGCGACCCGCACCGGCTTTACCGAATCGCAGGCGGCGTTGCTTCTGACGATCATGGGAATCGGCAACGTCATCTTCCAGATTCCGGTGGGCATGCTGTCCGATCGCGTCCGGGACCGCCGCAGCCTGTTGTCGATCATGGCGCTGATCGGCCTGATCGGCGCCGCCGCCCTGCCGCTGCTCGACGACAACTGGCTGCTGATGGCGACTGTGCTGCTGTTCTGGGGCGGCTGCGTCGCCGGTCTTTATACGGTCGGGCTGAGCCATCTCGGGTCGCGCCTCCACGGCGCAGACCTCGCCGCTGCCAATGCCGCCTTCATCTTCTGCTATGCGGTCGGCACGGTCGCCGGTCCCCAGGCCATCGGTGCGGCCATCGACCTGGCCGGGACGAACGGGTTTGCCTGGGCCATCGTGTTCTTTTTCGGTCTCTATGTCGCACTATCGCTGGGGCGCATGGTGTTCCGGCCGAAACAGACTTGACTTTTCGGGCGTGATTTGTAGTTTCGCGCCACATTTGGAGTTCAACGCCGTGGAACCGGACTGGTCGTCCACGGCTTCGTTTTTGTAAAGGCAGGACGACCATGGCCAAGGCTACCACCATCAAGATCAAGCTGCTGTCGACGGCCGACACCGGCTTCTTCTACGTCACCAAAAAGAACAGCCGCACGATGACCGAGAAGCTGAGCAAGACGAAGTACGACCCGGTCGTTCGCAAGCACGTCGAGTTCAAGGAAACCAAGATCAAGTAATCTGGTCGCTTCGGCAGATCGGGGGCGTGCTGCGAAAGCGGCGCGCCCTTTTTCTTTGCGCTCATTCCTGCCGAATCGCGCATGCATGATCTGGCGCAAAACGAAAAACGCCGCCTCCCGTCGGAAGCGGCGCTTGACTGGGGGCCGGCTGGGGAAGACCACGGCACGAGGATTCCGCTTATGTCGTCACCAGCCGGCCGACCCCACGACCCAGGAGATGCGGCGGACCTAGCATCATGGGGTAACGAAACAGGCGTGTTGCTTTACAGCCTGTCCTTAGGGAAAAGGATCGCGCGGAATTGAAAAAAAATCAATGAAATGTTGCGCGCCACCGACATGCTGACGGCGCCGATGGTTAATCCGTTTGTCTGCACCGCTGGGATCCAGGCGAAGAAAACGTTATGTTCTACAACCAATTTTCAGGCGAAATCAGTGTCCCCCGGACGCATCCCGCCTATAAGAAACGCCCTAGCGCAAGGCACCCCACCCGCCTTGCCTACAGAACACGTTGAATACATTAGCAAAGCTGATTTGTAATATAAATAAGGAAAATGCGAGGATTTGCCGGTTTTATTGGTCGAGTGATCGGTCGGGTTGCACCACCGCAATCAGTTCGGGTGATTGAGGCGCGACCAGTTTCCGGGACGAACGCCGTCAGAAAGCTGTGGATAACTCATGTCGGGCGGCGCCTGTGGCATAATCGACACGGTTCAAATCGCGCGCAGCATCTCGCCCTGATCGCCGCAAGGGCTCATGCAGCCGCGGCGACCACGCGATTGCGCCCCGTTCGCTTGGCCTCGTAGAGAGCGGCGTCGGCCCGCTTCATCAGCGCCTCGGGGCCATCGCCCGGCAGCAGCGAGGCAATGCCCAGCGAGGCAGTCACCCGCAACGTCGCGCCGGGCCCGACCTGGAATGGCTCCTGCTCTATTGTCATGCGCAGCCGCTCGGCGACGGTTGCCGCCGTCTGCGCCGACGTGTCCGGCATGACGAGTACGAATTCCTCGCCGCCATACCGGCAAGCGAGATCGGCGCCGCGCACGGCCGTGCGGAGCCGGTTTGCAAACTCCCGCAGCACCGCATCGCCGGCGTCGTGGCCATGGGTGTCGTTGATCTGCTTGAAACGGTCGATATCGGTGATGCAGACCGACATCTCCCGCCCCCTTGCGTTGGAACGATCGATCAGAAGCTTCAGGTGTCCGTCGAGGTAGCGGCGATTGTGGAGGCCGGTGAGGCCGTCGGTCACCGCCAGTTCCATCGACTGGGTGACGCTGGCGCGCAGGCGGTCGTTGTAACGCTTGCGGCGGATCTGGGTCAGGCTGCGCGCCAGAAGCTCGTTCGGCTCGATCGGTCGCATCAGGTAGTCGGTGACGCCGAGGTCGAGCGCCCGTACCACCAGATCGTCATGGCCCTGCTCGGCGATCAGCAGGATCGGGAGGTAGCGGGTTCGCTCCAGCGAGCGCAGCTGCGAGCACAGGCGGAGGGGATCGTAGTCGCTGAAATTGGCGTTGACGATGACGAGGTCGAACGGCTTCTCGGCTGCTTCGAAGAGCGCCGCCTGCGGATCCGACATGCAGGTGACGTCGGCGATGGGGGCAAGTGAGCGCGCGATCCGCTCCTGCGAACTGCCGCGCCCGTCGACGAGAAGAACGGCGCCGGGATCGTCGCCGAGCGCCGCTCCCAACCCCTCCATGCCGAGCGCCTGGGCCGTAGCCGCGCGCATCCTCAACTCGTCGCTCAGGGTCTTCAGCCGGACCAGGCTCTTGACGCGCGACATCAATTGGACGTCGTTCACCGGCTTGGTCAGGAAGTCGTCGGCACCGGCCTTCAGCCCCCTCACCCGGTCGGACGGCTGGTCGAGAGCGGTGACCATCACGACGGGGATATGCGCGGTGCGCGGATTTTCCTTCAGCCGCTCGCAGACCTCGAAACCATCGATGCCGGGCATCATCACGTCGAGCAGGATCAGGTCGACCTGGGTGCGTTCGCATATCGCCAGCGCATCATGGCCGTTGTCGGCCGTCAGCACGTCGAAATACTCGGCGAGCAGCCGCGCCTGCAGCAGCTTGACGTTTGCGGGAATGTCGTCGACGACGAGAATGCGCGCTGTCATCCGCCCCGCCCCGCCTTACGCGTCGCCCAGATAGGTCTTGATGGTCTCGATGAACTTCGGCACCGAGATCGGCTTGGATACATAGGCCTCGCAGCCGCCCTGGCGAATCCGCTCCTCGTCGCCCTTCATCGCGAACGCGGTGACGGCGATGACCGGAATGACATGCAGTTCGTCGTCTTCCTTGAGCCACTTGGTCACTTCAAGGCCGGAAACCTCGGGCAACTGGATGTCCATCAGGATGAGGTCGGGACGATAACGGCGGGCGAGGTCGAGGGCTTCCATGCCGTTGCGGGTCTGGATCGTGGTGTAGCCGGAGGCCTCGATGAGGTCCCGGAAGAGCTTCATGTTGAGCTCGTTATCCTCGACTATCATCACCTGTTTCGGCATTACACGTCCTTGCCCCTCACTCCGGCTTTGCAACTGCCCACCAGGGATATAAGTTGCCGCAAGGCCGAATTCACCCAGCGCGATCCTTGCCAGACTACCGGCATTTGGTTGACTAAAAGGTAACTTATCCGAGAAATTGCCATGCAAAGCCAAAAAGATACAACCGGCCAGGACGCTGAAGTCTTGTCGATCGCCATACTGTCCTGGCTGGCGAGCGAACCCGAGCTTCTGTCCCGTTTTTTGGCGCTGACTGGCGTCGACCCGTCGGACCTGCGGGCCGCGGCCGGCAACCGTGGCTTTCTCGCCGCTCTCGTCGAGTTCCTGATGGGCCACGAACCGACATTGATGGCCTTCTGCGAGGCGACCGGCACGAAGCCGGAGCAGGTGGTGCGCGCCCATGCGAGCTTCGCCGGCGCCGCGCAGGGCGGCTGGTGATGTCCAGGCCGGTGGTCATCCCGCTGGACCACGTCCAGCTCAAGGACCGCGGCCTCGTCGTCTGCGACATCGACGAGGTGGTGCTGGAATATCTCTCGCCGTTCACCGCCTATCTGCGCTCGCGCGGCCATGACCTGCTGCCGCGGTCGTTCCGGCTGCATGGCAACATCGTCGAGACCGCTTCGGGCCAGGCGGTCCTCGATGCCGTTGTCGATGCGTTGCAGGAGGATTTCTTCGCCGCACAGGAGGCATGGCAAACGCCGGCCGCCCTCGCCGTCGAAACGCTTGCGGCACTCGGCCGCGACGCCGACGTCGTCTTCCTCACTGCCATGCCACCCCGCCATGCAGAAGCCCGTCGGCGGCTGCTCGACCGTCTGGGACTGCCCTTTCCGATGCTCGCGACGGAGGAACCGAAGGGACCGGTGGTAAGCGCCCTGCACCGTTCCCGCCCGCTGCCACTGGCTTTCGTCGACGACATCCACGGCAATCACCGCTCCGTGCAGGCGAGCGCTCCGGAAGCCCTGCTCGTCCACCTGATGGCGAACCAGGTCTTCCGCGCCATGGCGCCAGAGGCCGGCGACAGCATTCATTGTGCCAGCGACTGGCGCGAGGCGGAACGCATCATCCGTGCGCACTTTGCGCAGCCGGCGCGGCCGTGAAGCCGGCCCGGATCCGGCTTGCGTGAATAACTGCAGTTCAGGAGCCACGTCCATGCCTTCCCGGCTGCTGGGGACTTGAGACTCGCCAGCTTAGAAGCTAACGTCCCGACGTTCAACATTTGTTCTCACGATGCAGCTGGATGAAACACGTCACCCGGGGTTCTGCCGCGACTGCCTTACCGGGCAGCCGCCCGCGCAACGGCGATGCCGCCTGTGCGGAAGCCCTCGGCTGCTTTATCATGACGAACTCTACCGCCTGACGCTGGCCCACATCGATTGCGATGCCTTCTATGCGTCGGTGGAAAAGCGCGACAATCCTGATCTGGCCGACAAGCCGGTGATCATCGGCGGCGGAAAGCGCGGGGTCGTCTCCACCGCCTGCTACGTCGCCCGCATTCATGGCGTGCGCTCGGCCATGCCGATGTTCAAGGCGCTCGAAGCCTGCCCGCAAGCCGTGGTTATCAAACCGGACATGGAAAAATATGTCCGCGTCGGCCGTGAGATTCGGACGCTGATGCAGGAACTGACGCCGCTCGTCCAGCCGCTGTCGATCGACGAGGCCTTCCTGGAGCTCAAGGGCACCGAACGGCTGCACGGCGATCCGCCGGCCCGGGTGCTCGCCCGCTTCGCCCGGCGGGTGGAGAATGAGATCGGCATCACGATCTCGGTCGGGCTGTCCTATTGCAAGTTCCTCGCCAAGGTCGCTTCCGACCTGCAGAAACCCCGCGGCTTCTCGGTCATCGGCCAGGCAGAGGCGGTCGAGTTCCTGCGTTTGAAATCGGTGCGGCTCATCTGGGGTGTCGGCAAGGCCTTCGCCGAGACGCTGGAGCGCGACGGCATCCGCGAGATCGGCCAGTTGCAGACCATGGACGAGGCAGACCTGATGCGGCGCTACGGCATCATGGGCAAGCGTCTCTACAGGCTCTCCCGCGGACAGGACGACCGCGAGGTGCACCTGAACGACGCCGCCAAGAGCGTCTCGTCGGAAACCACCTTCTTCGACGACATCGCCGCCTACGACGACCTTGTCGCTTACCTGCGCGGGCTCAGCGAGCAGGTGGCGGCGCGCCTGCGCAAGGCCGACATCGCCGGCCGGACGGTCGTGCTGAAGCTGAAGACCGCCGACTTCAAAAGCCGCACGCGCAACCGCAAGCTTGAGGACCCGACGATGCTCGCCGACCGGATCTTTCGCACCGGCATCGAGCTGTTGAGGAAGGAGGCCGACGGCACGAAGTTCCGCCTGATCGGCATCGGCGTCACCGACCTCTGCGACCCGCAGCGCGCCGATCCCCCCGACCTTGTCGACCCGCTGGCCGGCCGCCGCGCCGCCGCGGAAGCGGCGATGAACGCGGTGCGCGACAAGTTCGGCAAGAAGAGCGTCGAAACGGGATACACCTTCGGCAAGGACCGGCGATAGCGGAGCAGCGGGATCCGCCAGAAGCCGGGCTGCTTTCTCAGCCCTTCGGGTGGGCCGCGGCGAATTCGGCGACGAGCTCGTGGCTCTCGCCAGGATAGGTCAGTCGAGCATGGGTGATGTAGACCCCGCCGCTCCAGGTGCGGCGCTCGACGACCAGACAGGCGGCTCCCGGAGCAATGTGCAGCAACTCGGCGACGCGCGCATCAGCGCCGACCGCGCGGATGCGGTGCTCGGCGGCGCTCCACGGCACCTGCCGGATCAGCCATTGGCTGGGCGGCTCGGTATCGAAGGCCTGCTCATCGGCCTCCGGCACCGCCGCCAAGTTGATCATGCGCTCCTCGAGGCAGAACGGGCGCGCCCCCGCATAGTGCACGGCAACCACGTCGATAAGTTTGCCGCCGGCCGAAAGGTCCAGCAGTCTCCGGTCGACGGCCCGGGGTGCTCGTTTCGTGCGCGCCAGCCTTTCGTAGCGGTATGGCAAGCCGAGCGAGCGCACCTCGGCCTCCATGTCATGGATCTCCAGCACCGCCGATTGCGCCTGCGGCTGGATGACGAAGGTGCCCGATCTGCGCCGGCGCTCGATCAGCCCCCGCTTGACGAGTTCCGTCAGCGCCTTGTTCACGGTCATGCGCGAGCAGCCGTACTGCTCGGTGAGCTCGTGCTCGAAGGGAATGCGGTGGCCCGGCGGCCATTCGCCCGACAGGATGCGCCCCTCGACGTCATCAAGGATGCGCCGGTGCAACGGCAGCTCCTTCACCGCGGTGGCTGGATCGATCATCCCGAGCATGCCCTGTTCCGTTCTCATTTTCTATGTATAGACATTGGTCGGACCAAAGGGAAGAGCCAGGGGAAGGCACATCGGCCGCTCCCGCGTTTAAGCCTCGTGTATACTGAAGGCGGTACCGAAGAGGCGTTCCGCGCTGTTCGGCGGCGCCGACGACGTCAGCGGGGAGGAATGCCATGCCCGAGACCGTACCGAAGATCCTGCCGGCAAGCGATCGCAGGCGCACTCCTTCGATGGAAGGCGGCGGCGAAACGACGGCAGTCGCAGTCGATCCGCCCGATAGCAATGCCTCCGAATTCGAATGGAAGGTGTGCCTGACGAGCGTCGCGAGCGCCGGTGCGCTTTCCGTGCTCCCGGGAACGGACCGGACGATATCGGTCATCGAGGGGAACGGCCTCAATATCGCGGTGGAAGGCAAGCCACCTGTCGTGCTGACGCCACGCAGCGAGCCCTTTGCCTTTCCTGCCGACGCACCCGCAACCGTATCGCTGGTGGAGGGACCGGTCGTCGTCCTCAACGTTATGAGCCGCCGCCAACATTGGCGGCACCGCGTGGAGAGACGGCATCTCGAAGGCCAACATCATCTCGATGCGCCGGGCGGCGTGACGATACTGTTGTCACTCGGCAATCTGCGCGTCGATGCAGGCCATCACGCCGTCGAGTTGCGCCGCCAGGACGCCATCCTGGTCGAGGAGCTCGTCCTGCTGACAACCGATATCCCGGTGGAAGCCTATCTCATTCGCTTCACCAGGGTTTGACCGGTAGCAATCGCAGCAGCACGGGGAATAATTATCAACCCGAATAATAGCAGCCATCACCGCTATCTATTTCGCTTATGCCCGGCCGAACGCTAGGCTCCGCCGCACCAACCGAACGAAAACAAGGGGAACCAACATGAACAAGAGCATAGCCGCGCTGATCCTTGCAGCCAGCACCCTGCTTGCGGCATCCGCCTCCGCCGAAACCCTGAAGATCGGCACCGAGGGTGCCTACCCGCCCTTCAACTTTCAGGACGCCTCCGGCAAGCTGGGCGGCTTTGACGTCGAGATCGGCCTTGCACTGTGCGAGAAGATGAAGGTCGAATGCGAGGTCGTCGCCCAGGACTGGGACGGCATCATTCCCGGTCTGCAGGCGAAGAAATACGACATGATCATCGCTTCGATGTTCATCACCGAGGAGCGCAAGCAACAGGTCTCCTTCACCGACCCCTACTATCTGGCCGCGATGACCCTTGCCGCCCCGAAGGGCGCGAATATCACTGACTTCACCAATGAAGGCATGAAGGGCAAGACGATCGGCGCGCAGTCCGGCACGACCCAGGCGAACTACGCCACCGCCGTCTTTCCCGACGCCGACATCAAGCTCTATCCGACCCAGGACGAGGTCAACCTCGACATGGCCAACGGCCGCCTCGACGTCCAGGTCGGCGACATGATCCCGCTGCTCGACTGGGTGACGAAGAACGAGGACGGCAAGGCCTGCTGCGAACTGATCGGCGAACCGATCACCGACAAGAAGTTCGTCGGCGACGGCGTCGGCATCGCCGTGCGCCAGGAGGACAATGCCCTTCGTGAAAGGCTGAACCAGGCGCTGAAGGATATCCGCGCCGACGGCACCTACCAGAAGATCAACGACAAGTATTTCGCGATCGACGTCTACACGATGAAGTAGGATCGCCTGCATCGGGTGCGAGGCCGGAGTGCGCAAGATGCGCCTTCGGCCTCGTCTTTTTTTTCTCCCTGCCAAGCCGTGAGGCCCGATTTCGGTTTCGGCGGCAATGCGCTAACGTCCGGCCATGCCGATCAATCGTCTCGAACGCTTCGCCCACAATCTCGACTGGAACCTGCTGCGCACCTTCGTCGTGGTCGTCGAGGAAGGCAGCATCACCAAGGCTGCGAACCGGCTGCTGCTGCAGCAACCCGCCGTCAGCATGGCGTTGAAGCGGCTGGAGCAGACGGTCGGCCAAAAGCTGATCGACCGGCGGCCGCGACGCTTCGAACTGACCGAATCCGGCGAGCGCCTGCACGCGCTCTGCCGGGATATCTTCACTGCGGTGGTGCGCCTGCCCGAGGCGATGGAGCCGACCGGCGAGGACGTTTCCGGCCACATCACCATCCACACCGTCAGCCATGCGCTCAATCCCGAATGGGACCGGGCACTCGCCGCCTTCTTCCGCCTGCATCCCCGCGTCACCGCCGGCGTCCGGGTCGAGACCACCTCGGACGTCATCCGCTCGGTGGAACGCGGCATCGCCACGCTCGGCATATCGGACGGCATCATTCCGGCCGGTCTCGGGCGCGAACTGTTCTGCGTCGAGACCTATGCACTCTATTGCGGTCGCGGTCACCGGTTGTTCGGCACTGCTGCGATCGGCATCGAGGAACTGCGCGGCGAGCCCTATGTCAGCTTCATCTCCGACGTGCTCGGCGGCCCCCACATGGGGCCGGTCACCGCCGTTCGCGCCATCGGATCCTTCGGCCAGCAGGTCCGGGCCATCGCCTTCAACGTCGAGGAGGTCATGCGCCTCGTCATCGCCAATGCCGGCATCGGCATGCTGCCGGTGCATCTAACCGGTCCGGCCCGCACCTCCGGCGACCTCTGGCAATTGCCGCCCTATGAAAACCTGCCGCAGACCGAAACCTATCGCATCACCAATCCGGGCGCAGCCCTGAACCCGGCCGAGCGCGCCTTCCTCGCCCACATGGCCGACGTCCCGCCCTGGCGTCATTCCGATGCATAAGGCCGATTGATAGCCGGTTTCATGACTATAAATTTGAGCGATGGCATCCTCTCGCATAAACAGGGCGCCGGGCTGTCGCCGCGCGCGCCGCGCACGCTGGCGGTCCGCAAGGAAGCACATGCTCGGATGCGGTCGCGGCACGATGCGCGGCACCCGGCCAAGAGCGAAACGCGGGGTTCGGAAGAATGAAGCACCATGACGTTGCAATCGTCGGCGGCGGGATCGCCGGACTGTCGCTTGCCCATTTCCTGGCCCCTGACCGCTCCGTCGTGGTGCTCGAGCGCGAGTCGGCGCACGGCTATCACAGCAGCGGGCGCTCGGCCGCGGAGTTCACCCTGCGCGACAACGCCCCGCCGGTGAACGCCTTGGCGCGGATCAGCCACAGCTTCATGGCGCAGCCGCCGGAGGGCTTTGTCGCCGTGCCGCTCCTGACGGCGCGCGGCAGCCTGTGGATCGGTACCGCCGGCAAGGAGGAAGCCGTCGCGCAGGCCCGCCGCAAGGCCGAGGCGGAGGGCGTTGCCGTCGTTCGCTTGACCGTCGAGGAGGCGCTTGTGCGCGTCCCCTTCCTGGATCCCGAGTACGTCGCCGCCGCCTATTTCGATCCGGATTACTGTGACATCGACGTGGACGCGCTGCTCCAGGGTTATGCGCGCTCCGCCCGCCGCGCCGGTGCCGAACTGGTGACCGGCGCCGAGCTGCTCGGCGCCCGCCAGGAGGGTGGCCGGTGGCTGATCGAAACGTCCGCGGGCACGCTGAGCGCCGACGTCGTCGTCAATGCAAGCGGCGGCTGGGCGGACATGGTCGCCGGGCGCTGCGGCGTCGCACCGGTGGGTATCGTTCCACACCGTCGAACCGCGATCACGGTCGACCTGCCGGCCGGCATCGACGTCTCCGCGCTACCGGAGATCAACGAGATCGACGAAACCTATTACTTCAAGCCCGACGCCGGGCGCCTGCTCGCCTCTCCGGCCGACGAGACGCCCTGCGAACCCGCCGACGTGCAGCCGGAGGAGCTCGACGTCGCCTATGCCGCCCATTATCTCGAGGAAGCTACGACGCTGACCGTCGGCCGGATCGCCAGCAGCTGGGCCGGCATGCGCAGCTTCTCCGCCGACCGCCTGCCGGTCGTCGGCCCCGCGGCGGACAATCCGGCCTTCTTCTGGCTCGCCGGCCAGGGTGGTTACGGCATACTCACCTCGCCGGGGCTCGGCCAACTTGCCGCCGCGCTCCTCACCGGTTCGGCACTGCCAAGAATTTTTGCCGCCGAGGGGGTGCAGCCCGCTACCTTTTCGCCGGGGCGGTTCGGCTGACATCTCGAGGCAGGATCAAAGGGAAAGGGGCGCCGAAGCGCCCCTTTTTTACTTCTGCTCGATGGCCGTTCCGTCGGCACCCGCCGCGGCGGGAAGGCGGCCGCCTTCGCGGTCCTTCCACCAGCGCGACAGGAACAGCAGGATCGGACCGCCGATGTAGATCGACGAGGACGTGGCGACGACGACGCCGAAAATCATCGGCCAGGCGAAAGGCTTGACCGTGTCGCCGCCCCAGATCGCCATCGGCAGAAGGCAGACGACGACGGCGACCGAGGTGAAGATGCATCGCATGATCACCTGGTTGATAGACAGGTCGATGAGGTCGGAGAACGGCATCGACTTGTACTTGCGCAGGTTCTCGCGCATGCGGTCGTAGACCACCACCTTGTCATTGACCGAGTAACCGATCAGCGTCAGCACGGCAGCGATCGCCGTCAGGTTGAAGTCTATCTGCAGGAGCGAGAAGAAGCCGATCATCTTGGTGATGTCGAGGATCAGCGTCGCAATCGCGCCGACCGCGAAGTGCCACTCGAACCGCCACCAGATGTAGAACAGGATCGCCAGCATGCCGAGGCCGACAGCGAGGAAGCCGGATCGGGCAAGCTCGGAACTGACGGTCGGGCCGACGACTTCCGTACGCTCGAAGCTCGCGTCCGGGATCACCTCAGCGACACCCTGGCGCATCTGGTTCAGCGCAGCCGTCTGCGCCTCCTCGCCCCCGGGCTGCCGCTGCACGCGGATCAGCACCGAGGTGCCCTGGCCGAACTCCTGCAAGGCCACCTCGCCGAGGTTCAGCCCCTCCATCTTGGCGCGAACCGTAGCAAGATCGATCGGCGTCTTGGACGTCGCCTCGACCTGGATGCCGCCGACGAAGTCGATGCCGTAGTTCAGGCCCGGGGTGAAGAACAGAATGATCGAGCTGACCGAAAGCACCGCCGACACGCCGATCGCGATGAAGCGGCCGCGCATGAAGGAGAAGCTTGGGATGCTGCGGACTGCGCCGATGATCGAATGGATCTGGATCGTCTTCATCTTGCGGCGGACGACCACCTCGCGCATCAGCAACCGAACGACGGTGATCGAGGTGAACATCGAGATCGCGAGGCCGATGATCATGGTGATCGCGAAGCCGCGAACCGGGCCGCTACCGAACATAAAGAGAAGGATCATGCCGACCATGGTCGTCATGTTGCCGTCGACGATGGTCGCGTAGGCCTTGTTGAAGCCGACGTCGAGCGCCTTCATCGCGCCTGAGCCGGACGCCGTTTCCTCCCGGATACGGGCGTTGATGAGGATGTTGGCGTCCACCGCCATGCCGATGCCGAGGATGATACCGGCGATGCCGGGCAGCGTCAGCGTCGAACCGAGCAGGCCGAGCGTGCCGATCGTCATGATCGTGTGCAGGACCAGGCCGACGACGGCGATCAGGCCCCAGGCGCTGTAGAGACCGACCATCAGGGCGACGACGAAGGCAAGCCCGGCGAAGCCGGTGTAGAGGCCCATGCGGATCGAGTCGCTGCCGAGGTTCGGGCCGACGGTACGCTCCTCGATGATGGTGAGCGGCGCCGGCAGGGCGCCGGACCGCAGCAGCGCCGACAGCACGGTCGCTTCCTGCGGGGTGAAATTGCCGCTGATCTGGCCCTGCCCGCCGAGGATCGGCTCACGGATCACCGGCGCGGTCAGCACCTTGCCGTCGAGGACAATCGCAAAGGGGCGGCCGACATTGGCCTTGGTGATCTCGGCGAACTGGCGAGCGCCGGTCGTATCGAATGTGAACGATACGATCGGCTCGTTGGTGCGCTGGTCGAAACCGGCCTTGGCGTCGGCAAGACGGTCGCCGGAGATCGCGACGCGGTCCTCGATCGCATATTTCCGGCCGTCGTTGGCGCCCGGAAGGATCGTGACGCCGCGCGGGGCGACGCCATTCGGATCGACGGAGGCGTCGAGCATGTGGAAGCTCATCTGCGCGGTCGAACCGAGCAGCTGGCGAAGCCGCGTCGGATCCTGCAGGCCCGGAAGCTGCACGAGGATGCGGTCGCCGCCGACGCGCTGGATCAGCGGCTCGGCGACGCCGACCTGGTCGACGCGGCGACGGATGATCTCGAGGCTCTGGTCGACGGCGGCCGTCATGCGGTCGTTGAGACCGGCCTCGGTCAGCTTCACGTTGATGGTCGTGCCGGAGGTCTGGACGTCGATGTCCGGAGTGCTCGCGCCGAAGCCGAGCGCACCGGCTGGCGCGGCGAGCTTGCGCACCTCGGGCAGCACCTTGTCGAAAGCCGCCTGGTCGGAAGGCGTGATGACGAGCGTGTTGCCGTTCAGCCGCGCGCCCGAAGCGCGCTCACCGGCAGTGCGCAGGATGCCGCGTACGTCGTTCAGCAGCACGTCCATGCGCGCCTTCGTCAAGGCAGCAGAGTCCACTTCGAGGACGAGGTGGGAACCGCCCTTCAGGTCAAGCCCGAGGGTGACCGGCTTGGCCGGCAGGTAGCGGCCGAAGCGCTCAAGCTGGGCCGGCGTCAGGATGTTCGGAACGGCGGTCAGGACGCCGAAGAAGATGATGGCGATATAGGCCAGCAAGGCCCATTTTGAGGTGCGCATGGATGAATCCGCTTCAATTGCGATGGAGTCGGGCGATCGCCCCTATCCTCCGGTATCGTCTAAGCGGCGCCGTGGCGCCGGCACTGGCCTGTCAGGCGCGTTCAAAGATGCGCGGGGGCGCCCTGCCCTGGAAGTCGTGCCGCGGCGTGCCGGCGGGCACCATCTCGGCGGGCGCTTTCGCGACAATTCTTTCGGACTGCGGCGCAATGGCCGCAGGATGGTCTGGCACGAGGAAGGCAAGATCGTTCGGCGGATCGCCGCCGGCACCCGAGGCCCTCGCCTTGACGGCGCGTCGCTCGGCGCTGCCTGGAGACAGCAGCCATGCATCGCTGCCGCTGGCTCCGCCGCCCGCCGAGAGCGGCCGCGGTGCGCCTGTCCGTCTGGTGACCTTTTCCGGCGACGTGCGGGTGACCGCCTGTTCGTTGCCGGAACGGAAGGAGATCTTGCGTTCGAGCGTCACGAACTGACCGGCGAGGAGCGCAAGCATCAGGAACAGGGCGCCGAGGAAACCCCGTTGCCTTTCCGTCACGCTGCTGTGCTGCCAGTCCGTCATGCCATCTGCCCGTCGTCGCCCCGGCACCGTCCGAAGCATCGTGCCAAGAAACACCGGTGCCCCCTCAAGTCAACCCCGAAGCCTCCAAGCCGGCCGCCGCGCAGTCCACCGCACTTGCCCATCGGCGACAACGACGTCGCCTACAGTTTGTGGATGACGACCTGCGGGCAGGCCTGTCTGGCGATGTCGCAGAGGTGCTGGTGGTGGGTCAGGTAGATCACCTGCCCCACTCTCGACATCTCCGCCATCAGCCGGAACGCGTTCAGCGAACGATTGTCGTCGAAGGTCTCCATGATGTCGTCGGCGATGAAGGGCAGGATCTCGCGATTGGCGGCGACCTCGTGGTAGCCGGCGACCCGCAGCGCCAGATAGAGCTGGAAGCGGGTCCCCTTCGAAAGCTCACGCGCCAGCTTGGAACCGCCGGCGGCGGCCGTTGCCACAAGGATCTCCTGATCCTTCTCCACCACCGTCGAAAGCCCGCTGTATTCGCCGCCGCTGATCGTCCGGAATGCGTCGGACGCGTGACGCATCATGGCGGAGCGATGGCGCTCCCGATAGAGCCGCAGCGCCGCCTCGGCCGCGGCGATACCCGCGCGGGTCGCAAGGTATCGTTTCGCCCGTTCGGCAAGATCGAGGATCAGGGTGCGCCGACGTTCCTCAAGGGCCGCCACCGAACCGTCCGCGCCGATCGCCGCCAGCGCGTCCGCCGCCTTGATCCGGGCCGCATGCATCTCCCGGACTTCTCGGTCCTGATCCTCGTGCCTGGCGCGAAGCTGGGCGAGTTCCGACGTGACCTCGCTCTCGTCGGTCGCGGCGAGCGCCGCCTCGGCCTCGTCCGCCGTCGCCGCCAGCATGCGGCGGCAAAGGTCCTGCGCCGCCTCGTCGGCCCGTTCGCGCAGGTCGTCGCGCTCGCGGTAACGCTGAAGCGCAAAGGACGCCTGTGCCAGCGTCTCGCAGCCGAGCGCCTCGCAGATATCACGCGACCGCCGAGCGTGGACCACGAGCCGGCTGTCGAGCTCCGCCGCCTCTTCCTCCAGCCTCGCCAGTTCCATCCCCTGGCGCTCGCGCTGTGCCTGGGCCTCCTTCGCCAGCCGAACCCGGTCCGACAGGGCGGAAACGAAGGCGAGCGGATCTTCCTCCGGCGCGCCGCCAATCCTCTCGGCAAGACGCTCCGCCATGCGGGCGTAATCGGCCTGATCGCGACGCATGCCCTCGATCCGGCGATCGAGTTCGCGCCGGCTTTCCACCAACCTCGAAACGGCATGGATCAGCGGCAGAAGCGCGCTTGCACGTGAGACATCGACAGCTGTTTCTGTGCTGGAAAGCCAGGTATCGTGGCAAGCCTCATCCCAGGCGGCCTGCCATGCCGCCACCGCAGCCTCCGCAGCCTGGCGGGCTGCCTCGCGCTCCGATCGGCGTTCCTGCGCCAAGGCAAGGGCCTCCAGCGCATTTCGACGCTGCGCCAGCCGCTCGCCCAGCGCCGTCGCATGGTCCTCGGCCTGCACGAGCAGTTCGTCGACCGCTGCCGCGGAGACATCGATGCGTTCAGGTTTTTTCAGCGCGTGCGACAGGCGGCCGGCCAGTTCCCGCGCCTCCTTCGTCAAGACCGCGAGGCCGGCCCTGCGTTCCGACAGCACGTCGGCCGCCTCCAATGCCGCCGCACGGTCATCCACCCAGCCCTCGATTGCGTCGAGCTCCGACAGCCATTCGTCAAGATCGAGCAACGGCCCGACCTCGACGACACCATCGGCCGGCTCTGCGAGCGCGCGACCAGAGGACGCGGCCGCCCCCAGGGAAACGGCAGCATGCCGCCTCGGTCTGGCGGCGCCGGCCTCGATCATGTCAGCCTCGCCAGTTCCAAGGCTCATGGCGATGGCTTCGATCCGGCTGGCAAGAGCGGTCGCGTCGTTTCCTATCCGCTCGAACTGCATCTGCAACGCGGTGAGCCGGGCCTCGTTTTCCGCGATCGACCTCTCGGTCAACCGCATCTCCGAGAGCCGATCCGCCTGGGCCATCCTTTGCAGTCCCGCGGTGTCATCGCGCTGCATGGCCGCTTCGAACCGGTCCGCTGTTTCCGGATCCAACCTTTGGCGATGTTCGTTCCAGGCCGCATCGCGCGCCCTGCGCAACGCGCTTGCCTCCTCGTCCGAGACGACGGCTTCGCTGCGGCGCATTCTCTCCAGCACCGCGCGCTGGCCGGCGAGCTCCAGCGTCACGGTGCGCACCTGTTCCGTCGTCCGCGCGGCGGCGTCGGCATGACGCCGTATCGCCTGTCGAAGGGCGTCGATGGCATCGCGACCCGGTGCATCGAGCCTCAGCAATGCCTCGCTGTTGCCCTGCCAGGGCGCCAGCCGTCCGAGGGCTGCGGCAAGCCCGGCTTCCGCTATCGCCTTTTCCCGCTCTGCGTCGCGCAGCCGCGCGGACAGGGCGCCCTGTTTCGCCGCACGCACCATGGCCAGCAGCGCGATGCGCTCCTCGTCGGCGTCGGGCGACGGCTCGCCCTCGGCAACTCCTGCCAGCTTGCCGCGTGCGGCTTCATGGGCGTGGACCGCTTCCTCCGCCTCCCGACGGGCCGCTACAAGGCGCTCGTCAAGCCCGGATCGCTCCGCGACCAGGGTCGACAGCCTCGCCACCTTGTCCGGCGGCAATACCAAGGTCACCGGATCGATGTCGCGCGAAAGACCGAGCAGCGAGCGCTTCTCGGCGATCTCGGCATCGATGCGATCGCGCTCGGCGATGCGGCCGGCGAGATCCATCTGGGCGGTACGATAGCGCGCTTCCAGTGCCGAACCGGCAAGCGCCGCTATCTCGGCGCCGGCGGCAAGGGCCTCGGGATCGGATGGCGTTCCGTCGAGCGCGGCGCGGCGTCGCTCCAGGTCCCCGTCAAGCCGTCCGGCACGCGCCGAAAGCTCGGCCTCCTCAACCATCAGTTGGCTGACGAGGGGTGTCCATTCCTTAGGCGGCGTGTCGGCGAGGTCGAACGCGCCGAGCTGCACCCGCAGGTCCCGAAGCCGCTTCAGAAGCGGCATGGCTGACAGCCGGCGTTCCATTTCATCGATCGCCGCCTGCGTTGCGGCACGCGCCTCGAGCGCCTTGTCGTAGGCAGCCGTTGAGGTCTCCAGCTGCCGCGTCAGCGCGCCATAATCGCGTGCGGCGACGTTGAGAGCCTTGCGCTCCTCGCGCAGCGCCTCGATCTCGGCCTTCATGGCGCCCAGTTCGTGCTTGCGCGCCTGCGGACGGAAGAACAGGTCGGCTTCCGCTTTCAGCTGGTCCAGTCCGCTTCCAATGCCGGAGAGACCGGAGCTGGCCGAAAAGAGCAGTGCGCCGAGCTCGCCCTCGCTCTTAAGGATGGCCTCGCCGCCGCGCTCGATGCTGTCGTCGTCGAGCGAGAACATCATCTGGTAGGCCTGTCGGTCCATGGAGCCGAGAACGGGTGTGAACAGCGCGTCGGACAGCACCCGCTCGTCCGGCCCGATCAGCGAGCCTTGCCGGCGCTTCAGCCGGGCGACCTCGCTACGGTCAGCCCCGACGGTGATGTCGCCGCCGACGCGCATGGTCGGATAGGGGTGGAGGAAACCGTAGGCGCTCTGGGTCTCGATGCCGAACAACAGGTCGAGATAGGCTGAAAACAGGGTCGATTTGCCTGCCTCGTTGGGCCCATAGACGAGATGGAAGTCCGGCGTGCCGGGCTTCGCCTCGCCGAAATCGAGCCGTTTGTCGGTGAACTTGCCGTAGCGGGCCAGGTCGAGACGGTTGAGGCGCATCAGCTCGCCTCCCCGTCGTGCACCGCCGCAAGCCGCGGCAGCACCTCGGCAATGCCGCGCTCCGCCGCCAACGCAAGCAGGGCAGCCTCGCCCTCCTCGTCGGCGCCGAGCAGGTCACGGACTTCGCGCGGAAGCTGCGATACCAGACCTGACAGCACATCGCGCAGTTCCGCCTGGAAGGCATGGGACGGTAGCACCTCGCGCTCGATGATGGCGGAAAGCTCCGGCAGCGCGCCGATCTCCTGCCGCGCCTGTGGCGGCACGACGCGATCGAGAGACAGTTCAACCGACTCGATCCAGCAGCCGCCCACACCCTCCGCGATTGCCTGCAGTTCGGCGGCCAGAAGGTCGTCGTCTCGCCGCAACCGGAAGGCGAGCGGCGTGGGACCGGAAAGTGTCAGCCGGCAGACAAGATGATCGGCGCGCGCACCCTCCTTGACCTGCTCCAGCCCGACCCGGACGCGGGTCAGCATCGACGGCCAATCCTCGACGCCGGCAAGATCGACTGTCACACGCTCTAAGGCGGCGATCGCCAGGAAATGCTCCTCCGCAAGGAGCGCACCATGGTCGCCGACGGTCACCAGGGTGACGGACTTGTTGCCACCCTCGTTGATGTCGCGTCCCTGCGGGATTCCCGGCATGACGATCAGCGGGCGTTCGGAATGGACGGCACGCTGGTGGATGTGGCCGAGCGCCCAGTAATCGAAGCCGTGCGCGACCAGCTCGGCGACGCTCGCCGGCGCGTAGTTGTCGTGGCGGCCGGAACCGGCGAGGCTCGTGTGCAGCATGCCGATGTTGATCGCGTCCGCCACCGGCGCCCGGAAGCCGGGCAGCAGGCTTGCCGGCGCATGCGGCTGGCCGAAGCTGATGCCATGCACGAAAACATCCCGGCCGTTCGCGAGCGCCCCTGCCCTGACCGGCTTGCCGCGCCCGTCAAAGACGTGGACGTTGGCCGGGAAGGTCAGCTCGCGGGTGATCTGCGACTGGGCGTCGTGATTTCCGCGGATGATGTAAACGCCGATGCCGGCGGTCTCGAGCCGCCGCATCTGTGCGACCAGGAACAGCGCCGTGGCCATCGAGGTCTGAGAGCCGTCGTAGAGATCGCCGGCAACCAGCAGCGCATCGACCCGCTCGGCGATGGCAAGATCGACGATCCGCTCCAATGTCCGCCGCGTCGCCCCCCGCACCAGATCGGCAAGCTCGGGGTTTCGCAGGGCGAGCGAGGCGATGGGCGAATCAAGGTGAAGATCGGCGGTGTGAACGAAACGGAAAGGCATGCGGTGACCTTCCCCCCGCCATTGCAGGGCGGTCAATGGTCGATCCGTGCGCCGGCAAGGTTATCCTCGTCCAAAATACAGTTCGGAACGGCTGGCCCGTGTCGACCGTGCCGATTCGTTGACATGGTCCCTCAATAAATCTATGGTCCTGTCATGAATGACACCGTCGAACTCGCACAGGGCATGTTCAAGCTCTATCATCAGGTCAGCCGCCTGTTGAACGAGTGCATGATGGATGAAGGTGTTTCGCTGGCGCGCAGCAAGTTCCTGTTTCTGCTTGCTTGCGAAGGACCGCAGCGCTCTACGGACATCGCCGCGACGCTGGGATTCGCACCGCGGACCGTAACCGAAGCGATCGACGGGCTGGAGCGCGACAAGCTGGTCACGCGCGAACCGGATCCGCGGGATCGCCGCGCCAAGATCGTCTCCATCACGGAAACGGGGCGCGCCGTCATAAGTGCTGCCATGGAGCCCAAGGAAAAGACCGTGAAGGCCATCTTCGATATTCTGGAAGATGGGCAGAAGGCCCAGCTCTGCGAAATCCTCGAATGTCTCAGCGCGCGAACCCTGGAACTGCAGCGCGAAAGGGACGAGGCCCGGCTCGGCGCCGCAGAGTCTCGCGCAACAGGCTGATCGGCGCCTCCCCGCGCTGGCCGGTGACAGAAACGTGTTCAGTGGCGATTTCCAGTTCGAAGGCCGGGAGCCATGCTCCCGGCCTTCCTAATTCTGGCGGCATCACATCGCGTTGATCGGGCCGATGCCGAAGAACAGCGTTTCGCCGGAGGAGTCGTCGACGCCGTCGTTGTCGGTGACGACATAGCCGTTGCCGGCGGCGTCGATGGCAAAGCCTTCGACCTTGTCGACCACGTAGCCGTTCAGCGCCTTCAGCTCAGGAATGAGGTCGCGGACCTCCTCCTTCTTCACGACCGGCAGAGCCTCACCGAGCTTGGCCGGCTTCAGCTCGGCCAGCGCCACGCGATAAAGCTTCTTCAGCCTGGCGTCCTTGCCGATCAGGTTGTCGCGTTCGATAACATAGGCGTAGTCGCCGGTGACGGTGATCTCCGACAGGCCGACCCAGCCCTTCTCCGTCGTCTCCAGTGGGTAATGGACCGCGCCCCATTCCTCGGTCGCCGGCTTGTAGGAGACAAGCTTCACGAGACCCTTCGCGTCATCCTTCCACTCGCGCTGCACGGCCATCCAGAGCACCATGTCGTCGCCTTTGCCGACCGTGGTGATCCCCTCGAAGCCGAAGCGGGTTTCGCCGGCGCGCAGCTCGGCCGGAATCGCGATCTCCTTCTTGATCTCGCCCTTCTTGTTCACATGCAGGATGGCATGGGCGTAGAGCTTGTCGGCATTGCCTTCGCTGGCGATCCAGAAACCGCCCTCGCCGTCTCCGACGATGCCTTCCAGATCGAGCTTCTGCGCCGGTGCGCCATCGCGGGTGATGGTCAACTTGTCGGTGATGACCGCCGGCTGCTTCGTCGCGTCGATGGTGAAGATCGCCGGATCGGAGGAATAGACTGAATCGCTGATCGCATGGAGCTTGCCGGGCTCATCGGTTGCGGCCAGCCCGGAAAGCGCTCCGAACCCGATCGGCAGCCCCTCCTTCTCCGCCGCGCGGATCTGCGGATAGGCGGCCGGGCCATCGGCGCGCTCGTAGATCATGACATGCGACCGGGCGCCGCCATCCTCGACAAGATCGGTCTCGTTGGCGGTGACGAAGAGGTTGCGGCTCGGGATGGCGACGGCGCCCTCCGGCCCGATGCCCGACGGCAGAAGCTGCAGCAACTGCGGCTCGGCGCCGGTATCCTTGTAGACGCCGACGATAGAGGCGCGTTCGGCAAGCACGAAGAACAGGTTGTCGTCACCGAACTTCGCGGCCTCCAGGCCTTCCGGCTCGACGCCCTTCTTGTTGCGCTTGTCGGGATAGTGGCCAAGCTCGGCGATGGCATGCTCGAAGGAGGCACCGCTTTCATAAAGAATCTTGCCGGTCGTGTCGAAGATCGTGAAGCCGCGCGCGCCGCCCTTCCAGTCACCTTCATTGGCGACGACGAGGCGATTGTCGTCCAACCACTTCACCGCGTCGGGCTCGCGGGGGACGTCCTTCATCCCGCCGGTGAACTTCAGCGCACCGTCCTTCTTCGTATCGATGCTGTCCAGGTCGACGGTGCCGGCCGAGAAGTGGCTTTTCACGGCGCCTGTCTTGCCGTCGACGATGACGATATGGTTGTTTTCCTGCAGGGTAAGCGCGATCTCGTCCTGACCGTTGAAGGAGACGAATTCCGGCTCCGGGTCGTCGCCGGCAACGGCAGCAAGACCGGTCAACGAAACGCGCTTCAGCGAGCCGCAATCAACCGCGCCATCCTTGACCGAAAGCAGCACAAGGTCGCCTGCCGGCATCTGTGGGATATCGCCGTCGTTGACGTCTTCGTCACGCTCGTTTTCGATGGCGATCGCGGCGATCGTCTTGTCCTTGTTGAGGGCGATCGAGTCCGGCTGGCCGCCGAGATCGCAGCTGGCGCCGACCTTCCTCGTGGCAATGTCGACGACGGCGAGCAGGCCCGACGGCTCGAGGAAGCTCTTGCGGGTGTTGACGGCAACGAGGGCATGGCCGCCGGCGATCGCAACCGAGGTTGGCTCGCCCCCGAACGTGACCGTGCCGCCGGCCCGCGGCGTCCTCGGGTCGGTAATGTCGATGAAGCCGATCGCCCGCAGCGGGCTGTCGGAATAGACGAGCGTATTGCCGTCTTCCGTGGCCGCGACGATCTCGGACGACGTCACAGCTGCGGGGTCGACGCCATCCGGAAGATTGTCGGCGACGGCGAAGGAGGCGATGCGGTTGAACATGGGCTCGGCGTAGGCCGCCGGCGCGGCCGATGCCGCCAGGACGGCGGCGAGTGCCGCGACGAGGGAGCGGGACGTCATGAAATCCTCCGGAGTTGGCCTATAGGAACTCCGGGGTTTTGGTCGCCTGCCGTTACAGCGCGATGACGGCTCGATGACAGTTGGAAGACGACACCCCATAAAGAAAAAGGACCCAGACGGGCCCTTGATCCATGGCGTTGCCGGGCAGGCCGGCCGTGGCGTGACAGAACCGTCACGCCGGTTGAAAGCATCAGCCGTTGACGGCGTCCTTCAGGCCCTTGCCAGCCGAAAACTTCGGAACGTTGCGGGCCGGAATGTCGATTTCCGCGCCGGTCGAGAGATTGCGGCCCTTCGAGGCTTCGCGACGCGAAACGGAGAAATTGCCGAACCCGACGAGGCGAACGTCGCCGCCGTTCTTGAGTTCGCCCTGGATCGTCTCGAATACGGCATCGACAGCGGATGCTGCATCGGTCTTCGACAGTCCGGACTTCTCAGCTACTGCGGAGACGAGTTCATTCTTGTTCATGTTTCCACCCCTTTCATACGGTTCGAAACGACTCATACCAAGTCGGGGGCAGAATACGCATCGCCTTTTCCGCCGCAACCGGATTTCGGCGGCAAACGCTGGGGTTCCAGGCTTTTCACAGCCTTTTCGACGGAAAAGGCCGGCTTTTGAAGCCGGCCTTTCGATTTTTACGTTGGACGTAAACACCAGATTCGGCGTTCAGCCATCTCAATGGGCAAGCGTCGCGCCCACCTCGTCGGCCGATTCGGCGGTTGTAACGGGCTTCGTTTCAACCGACGCCGGATCCCATTCGATCGGTTCCGGCTTGCGAACCAGGGCGTGCGCGATGACCTCGCCCATCCGCGACACCGGCACGATCTCCATGTTGTTCTTCACGTTGTCCGGGATTTCCGCCAGGTCCTTGGCGTTCTCTTCCGGAATCAGCACCTTCTTGATGCCGCCGCGAAGGGCCGCAAGCAGCTTCTCCTTCAGGCCGCCGATCGGGAGCACCCGACCACGCAACGTCACCTCGCCCGTCATCGCCACGTCCTTGGACACCGGGATGCCGGTCATGATCGAAACGATCGCGGTCGCCATCGCGATACCGGCCGACGGACCATCCTTGGGCGTCGCACCTTCCGGCACGTGCACGTGGATGTCGGTCTTGTCGAAGCGCGGCGGCTCGATGCCGAAATCGATGGCGCGCGAGCGGACATAGGATGCCGCCGCCGAAATCGATTCCTTCATGACGCCCTTCAGGTTGCCCGTCACCGTCATCCGGCCCTTGCCGCCCGGCAGGCTCACGCCTTCTATCGTCAAGAGCTCGCCGCCGACCTCGGTCCAGGCAAGGCCCGTCACCACGCCGACCTGATCGTCGCGCTCGGCTTCGCCGTGGCGGAACCGCGGCACGCCGAGGAACTCGTGGATGTTGTCCGCCGTCACCTCGACCTTGGGCGTCTTGCCCTTGATGATCTCGGTCACCGCCTTGCGGGCGAGCTTCATCAATTCGCGCTCGAAGTTACGAACACCGGCCTCGCGGGTGTACTGCTGGATCACCGCCATCAGCGCCCCGTCGGTGACGGAGAACTCCTGTGCCTGCAGGGCGTGGTCGCGGATCGCCTTCGGCAGCAGGTGCCGCTTAGCGATTTCCAGCTTCTCCTCTTCGGTGTAGCCGGCGATACGGATCACCTCCATGCGGTCCATCAAGGGCGCCGGGATGTTCAGCGTGTTCGCCGTCGTCACGAACATCACGCTCGACAGGTCGTATTCGACCTCGAGATAATGGTCCATGAAGGTCGAGTTCTGTTCCGGATCGAGCACCTCGAGCAGCGCCGAAGACGGGTCGCCGCGGAAGTCCATGCCCATCTTGTCGATCTCGTCGAGCAGGAAGAGCGGGTTGGACTTCTTGGCCTTCTTCATCGACTGGATGACCTTGCCGGGCATAGAGCCGATATAGGTGCGGCGGTGGCCGCGGATCTCGGCCTCGTCGCGCACGCCGCCGAGCGCCATGCGGACATATTCACGCCCCGTGGCCTTGGCGATCGACTTCGCAAGCGAGGTCTTGCCGACGCCGGGAGGACCGACAAGGCACAGGATCGGGCCCTTGATCTTGTTGGAACGGGCCTGCACGGCGAGATACTCGACGATGCGCTCCTTGACCTTGTCGAGGCCGAAATGATCCTCGTCGAGAATCTTCTCGGCGTTGTTCAGGTCGGTCTTGATCTTCGACTTCTTGTTCCACGGAATGCCGGTCAGCCAGTCGAGGTAGTTGCGCACGACGGTGGCTTCCGCCGACATCGGGCTCATCTGCCGGAGCTTCTTCAGTTCGGCATCCGCCTTCTCGCGGGCCTCCTTGGAGAGCTTGGCCTTGGCGATCTTCTCTTCCAGTTCGGCCATCTCGTCGCGGCCGTCCTCGCCGTCGCCGAGTTCCTTCTGGATCGCCTTCATCTGTTCGTTCAGGTAGTACTCGCGCTGGGTCTTCTCCATCTGGCGCTTGACGCGCGAGCGGATGCGCTTTTCGACCTGCAGGACGGAAATCTCGCCTTCCATGAAGCCGAGCGCCTTCTCCAGGCGCAGCTTGACGCTGGTCGTCTCGAGCATTTCCTGCTTCTCGACGATCTTGATGGAGAGGTGCGAGGCGACCGTATCGGCCAGCTTCGAGTAATCCTCGATCTGGCTGGCGGCGCCGACGACCTCGGGCGAGATCTTCTTGTTGAGCTTTACATAGTTCTCGAACTCGGACACGACCGAGCGCGAAAGCGCCTCGATCTCGACCGGATCCTCATCGGGCTCTGGCAGAATGTGCGCCATCGCCTCGTAATAATCATCACGATCCGTGTAGTTCTCGATCTCGGCGCGTGCGCGGCCCTCCACCAGCACCTTCACAGTACCGTCGGGGAGCTTGAGAAGCTGCAATACGTTCGCAACCGTGCCGACCTTGTAGATTGCATCGGGCTCCGGATCATCGTCGGAGGCATTGATCTGGGTGGCAAGCATGATCTGCTTGTCCGTTCCCATCACTTCCTCCAGCGCGCGGATGGATTTCTCGCGGCCAACGAACAGCGGCACGATCATGTGCGGGAACACCACAATGTCGCGCAGCGGCAGAACCGGGAAGGCCATGTTTTCGTTCGCGCCGGACGTTTTATTCGTCATGTCTTGTCCTTTCCAACATCCCGTCGCCGGGAGCTGATAGCCGGGCGCATCTGCGCTTGTCCGGCCCTATCGTCCACCCACAAGTGGCGCTCTGTTAACCAGTTTTCAAGCCCGCAGAAAAGCTGCCCCCGAACACGCGGCATCAAGCGCTGCATGCCTCATGGCCGCGAAAGCCCACGTATGCCTGCGCACGTAGACCCGCCAGGGGCGGGTCTATCGAGCCGGTCGCATCAAGCGGATACGTTGGTCTTTTCCTCCGAGCGCTCCGAGTAGATGTAGAGCGGGCGCGCGGATCCCTTGACGACCTCGTCGGAGATGACGACCTCGCGGACACCCTCGAGCGTCGGCAGCTCGAACATCGTGTCGAGCAGGATCTTCTCCATGATCGAGCGCAGGCCGCGAGCGCCGGTCTTGCGGACGATCGCCTTGCGGGCGATCTCGCGCAGCGCATCTTCGTGGAAGGTCAGCTCGACGTCTTCCATCTCGAACAGGCGCTGGTACTGCTTGACGAGCGCATTCTTCGGCTCCGACAGGATCTGGATCAGCGCATCCTCGTCGAGGTCTTCCAGCGTCGCCAGCACCGGCAGACGGCCGATGAATTCCGGAATGAGGCCGAACTTCACCAGGTCTTCCGGCTCCAGCTCGCGCAGCACTTCGCCGACACGACGGTCTTCCGGTGCGCGCACCGTCGCCCCGAAGCCGATCGAGGTCTTTTCACCGCGGGCGGAGATGATCTTGTCGAGGCCGGCAAAGGCGCCGCCGCAGATGAACAGGATGTTGGTCGTGTCAACCTGCAGGAACTCCTGCTGCGGATGCTTGCGGCCGCCCTGCGGGGGAACAGACGCCACCGTGCCTTCCATGATCTTCAAGAGCGCCTGCTGCACGCCCTCGCCCGACACGTCGCGGGTTATCGAGGGATTGTCCGACTTGCGCGAGATCTTGTCGACCTCGTCGATGTAGACGATGCCGCGCTGGGCACGCTCGACATTGTAGTCGGCGGCCTGCAGCAGCTTCAGGATGATGTTCTCGACATCCTCCCCGACGTAGCCGGCTTCGGTGAGCGTCGTCGCGTCGGCCATCGTGAAGGGCACGTCGATGATGCGGGCCAGCGTCTGGGCGAGGTAGGTCTTGCCGCAGCCGGTCGGACCGACGAGCATGATGTTCGACTTCGCCAATTCCACATCGGAGCCCTTGGCGGCATGCGCCAGGCGCTTGTAGTGGTTGTGCACCGCCACCGACAGGATGCGCTTGGCCTGCTGCTGGCCGATGACATATTCGTCGAGGACCTTGATGATATCCTGGGGCGTGGGGACGCCGTCGCGGGACTTCACCATCGAGGTCTTGTTCTCCTCGCGGATGATGTCCATGCACAGCTCGACGCACTCGTCGCAGATGAACACCGTCGGTCCGGCAATGAGCTTGCGGACTTCGTGCTGGCTCTTGCCGCAGAACGAACAATAGAGAGTGTTCTTGGAGTCGCCGCCGTTGCCGCCGCTGACCTTACTCATATCACTTTCCTTCCGGCACGCCGCATAGCCGTTCGGCTAAGCGGTCAACTCAACCCACCCTGCGGTCCGGCGCCAGGCCGGCCCATCGAAGGCTCTTTGGGGTACTTGCCGGTCGAGCGGTACCCCGACCGGTGGCAACGAATCCCCCACTTTTACCGCATGCTAGCTCGGTCCACGCCAACATAGCATTAACGGCCATATTATCGTCTTTGCCGGCCGGATAAAGCCCTCGGACCATTACAAATGCGCGAGGACCGGTCCCAGCCGGCGCAACTCGTTGAAATCAATCGGCTTGCGAACCTTCGATCGCTTCCCGGGTGGTGATCACCTTGTCAACCAGACCCCAATCAAGCGCCTCGTCGGCGCTCATGAAGTGGTCGCGATCGAGCGTCTGCTCGACCTCCTCGTACGTCCGGCCGCAGTGCTTCACGTAGACCTCGTTCAGGCGCCGCTTCATCTTGAGGATGTCCTTGGCGTGGCGCTCGATGTCGGAGGCCTGCCCCTGGAAGCCGCCGGAGGGCTGATGGACCATGATGCGGGCGTTCGGCGTAGCAAACCGCATGTCCTTGTGGCCGGCGGCCAGCAGCAGCGACCCCATCGAGGCGGCCTGGCCGATGCAGAGCGTCGAGACGGCCGGCTTGATGAACTGCATGGTGTCGTAGATCGCCATGCCGGACGAAACGACGCCGCCGGGCGAATTGATGTAAAGCGCGATTTCCTTCTTCGGGTTCTCGGCCTCGAGGAAGAGAAGCTGCGCGCAGACGAGGGTCGCCATGGAATCCTCGACCGGTCCCGTCAGGAAGATGATGCGTTCCTTGAGCAGGCGGGAAAAGATATCGTAGGAGCGCTCGCCGCGGTTGGTCTGCTCGACGACCATGGGCACGAGGCCCAGTGCGGTATCTACGGGATTTCTCATATCAACCCTATCCAGTGTGGCCCGAAACCTTGCCAAGCGCCGGGAATCAACAGTTCGTCATCTTCCCTACATAGAGTGTCCGGGTGCCTCACTTCAAGACACGCCGGCACATTGCCCCCGCTCAATGCCAGATTGCGGTTAACCCGGCGAAGGCTGACGGCGGGTATCCACAACGCAATGGAACGCGAGCGTAAAGGAAGCCTGAAGCGCGCCAAAGGTTCCCTGTGCAAAGGGCCCTGCCGCGCTGCCGATTGCCACCTCGGCGCCTACAATCCATAGTATTGCGGCGATTTCGAGGGAGGATCAGATGCCTATGAGACGGTTCGCATGCACTCTGGCAGCCCTGCTCATCACAGTCCTGCCCGCCTTGCCGCAGCAGGCCTCCGACGCAGCGGCACCGGAACGGGCGACCAGCACGACGGAGGCCAGGCTGGTCACCGCGAAATCCTACATGGTGGCGGCAGCCAATCCGGTGGCGGCGGCCGCCGGCGCGCAGATCCTGAAGGAGGGCGGCAGCGCCATCGACGCGGCGGTCGCAGTCCAGACGATCCTCGGTCTTGTCGAACCGCAATCCTCCGGCCTCGGGGGCGGCGCCTTTCTCGTCTATTACGACGCGGCAAAGGGCCAGTTGACGACGCTCGACGGCCGCGAGACGGCGCCGTTGCGCGCCACGCCGGGATTGTTCCTCGACGACAAGGGGCAGCCGATGGGGTTCTTCGATGCGGTCGTCGGCGGCCGTTCGGTCGGCACGCCCGGCACGGTCATGCTGCTGCAGGAGGCACACAAGCGCTACGGCAGGCTAGACTGGAAGACGCTCTTCGAGCCGGCGGCGGCACTCGCAGATGCCGGACTCGCCGTATCGCCGCGCCTCGCCGCCCTGATTGCGGCCGAAGGCGACAAATTGAAGACATATGAAAAGACCAAGGCCTATTTCTTCGACGCCTCCGGCGCAGCGCTCAAGGCGGGCGCGATCCTGAAGAACCCGGACTACGCCAGGACGCTGCGGGCGATCGGCAACGGCGGCGCCCAGTCGTTCTACTCCGGCCCGATCGCCGAAGCGATCGTCGACACGGTGCGAATGGCGGCCGGCAATCCGGGCGTTCTGACACTCGACGATCTCGCCACCTACCGCGTCCGCGAGCGCCCGCCGGTGTGCATGCCCTACCGGGCGCTACAGGTGTGCGGCATGGGGCCACCTTCCTCCGGCGCGGTTTCGATCGGCCAGACGCTCGGAATGCTCGAGAACTTCGACATCAAGGGTCTCGGCTGGGACAACGCGCAAGCCTGGCGCATCATCGGCGACGCCCAGCGCCTCGCCTTCGCCGACCGCGGCCGCTATCTCGCCGACACCGACTACGTGCCCTCGCCGGTCAAGGGCTTGCTCGACAAGGACTATCTCGGCAAGCGCGCGGCCCTTCTCGACGGCGACAAGGCGCTCGCCAAGGACACGGTGAAGGCGGGCGAGCCGGAATGGGACCACGCCCTGCTCTTCGGCCGCGACCAATCGCTCGAATTGCCCTCGACCAGCCATTTCGTCATTGTCGACAAGGACGGCAACGTCGTCTCGATGACCACGACCATCGAGAACGGCTTCGGCTCACGGCTGATGACGAACGGTTTTCTCCTCAACAACGAACTGACCGACTTCTCCTTCGAGACACACGACAACGGCGTGCCGATCGCCAACCGCGTCGAACCGGGCAAGCGGCCGCGCTCCTCGATGGCGCCGACGATCGTGATGAAGAACGGCAAACCGCTCCTGGCGATCGGCTCGCCAGGCGGCAGCCAGATCATCGGCTATGTCACGCAGGCGCTGGTCGGCTATATCGACTGGGGCATGGACGTCGCCCAGATCGTTGCGATGCCGCACCTCCTGAACCGCTTCGGCACCTTCGAAATCGAGGCCGGCACGGATGCGGAAAAACTCACCGAACCGCTGAAGGCGCTGGGCTACGAGATCAAGGTCGGGGAAATGAATTCCGGCCTCCAGGCCATAGAGATCACTACCGACGGATTGAAAGGCAGTGCCGATCCCAGGCGGGAAGGCGTTGCAATCGGCGAGTGAGGGAGGACCGCCTGGCAGAACCAGGCCACGGATGGCCATTGTCTACCAGCTCTGCCCGCCGGCCATCGAAGAACAATATAAGTCGAGGCGCACCGTATTAATGATGATACTTCACAACAATATCCCAGTATGAGTTCGGCTGCGCCGTCGTCATTTTACCGACTTTCTCCTGCAAGGCAGATCAGCAGGCCTCTTTTGCTTCTCCGCCTGTAGAACGCGAAGTCATTGCCTCTGCGAAAGGCCGACTAGGTCCACCCTCGTCGCATACGTTGCATGGCCCAAGGCCCCCACCCCTCGCCTGACCAAGATGGCTCAGTTACTCGCAGCGGCGGCATGTTTTCATCTACTTGCGTAGCAAGCGCGCCACTGTATGCCACCTTCCTAAATTAGGCCTTTATTTACCGATATCTCTTCTTTGCCGTATTGTTCCTTGTCGGGGCCGCGTGTTCCAAAAAATGTGAGTATCGTATGAGGGTTGTTCTGGCCATCATCCTCACAATTGGCGCCGTTCAGGCCCATGCCGACATGCTCGCCACCGCGTCGAAATTCAACAACATGCACGAGCGCTCGATTTCCTTCCTCAGCATCAACCCCCGCAAGTTGTCGTGGTGCGGAGCGTTCATGGCCTACATCGCCCAGCTAGCGCGGCGACAGCCGCCGACCAACCCGAACATGGCGGTGTCCTGGAAGAAGTTCGGAAGGCCCGTCTTTGCCCGGTTTGCGCGGCCGGGAGACGTCGTAGTGATGCGGACCGGGAAGGGTCGCTTTCACGTAAGCCTTTTCCACCATTTCGACGAGCGACGCCAATACGTCTACCTGTTCGGCGGCAATCAGTCGGACCGGGTTCAGCTGTCTAGGTATAGAGCCAGTTCGATCGTCGCCGTGCGGCGATAATGAAGAAGTCCAACGCTCGGCGGGCGCGTTGGGGCGGCTCCTGCAATTTCCGGCACTTTTGCCGCGACGCGAAATCCGTTAGGTCAAAGGCATGACCAGGCCTTTTCCCTTTCTCTCCATCGATGCTGCCGCGCGCAGCGTCTCCCTCGATGCCCGCGATCCAGCGTTCTACCGCAACCCCAATCCCGTCTACGCGGAATTGCATGCACACGCCCCGACCTTCTGGTGGGAAGAACAAAAGCAGTGGTATTTTACCGGCTATGATCAGGTGAATGCGCTGCTGCGCGACCGGCGGTTCGGCCGGCAGATCCTGCATGTGGCAAGCCGCGAGGAACTGGGCATGCCGGCGCCACTGCCGCATCTGAAGCATTTCGACGCCGCCGAGGCGTGGTCACTGCTGGAATTGGAACCGCCCGAGCACACAAGGCTGCGCACGCTCGTCAACCGCGCCTTTGTCTCGCGGCAGATTGACCGGCTGCGGCCGGAAATCACGGCGCTGGCGAACCGACTGATCGACGGCTTCGAAAAGGATGGCAAGGTGGAACTGCTGTCCGCCTTCGCCGACATCGTGCCGGTGACGATGATCGCCCGCATGATCGGCATCCCCGACGAGATGGGGCCGCAGCTCCTGAAGTGGTCGCACGACTACGTGCGGATGTACATGTTCGGCCGCACCGAGGCCGACGAGCACGCCGCCGACAAGGCGGCGGCCGAATTTGCCGATTACGTCCGGTCGGTGATTGCCGAGCGCCGCGCCAATCCGCGAGACGATCTTCTCAGCCACATGATCCATACCGAGCACAAGGGCCAGCTGCTCACCGAGGACGAACTGATCTCGACGACGATCGTGCTGCTGAACGCCGGCCATGAGGCAACGGTGCACCAGATCGGCAACGCCGTGCGCAGCATCCTCGACAGCGGGCTTTCGCCGGAGGCCATGTTCGCCGACGACAAGACGACCGAGCGCACCGTGGAAGAAGCCCTGCGCATCTGCGCGCCGGTGCACATCTTCGAGCGCTACGCGCTCGAAGATGTCGAGGTGGACGGCATCCCCTTCAGGCGCGGCGACAAGATCGCACTGATCCTGGCCGCCGCCAACCTCGACCCTAAGAAGTTCAGCGATCCCCTCACCTTCCGGCCGGACCGTGACGAGGGCCCGAACCTCTCCTTCGGCGCCGGCATTCACTTCTGCATCGGCGCGCCGCTGGCCCGGCTGGAGCTCAATATCGTCCTGCCGCTCCTGTTCCAGCGGCTGCGCGGCATGCGCCTCGCCAAAACGCCGGTGGTCAAGGACGTCTACCACTTCCACGGACTGGAACGGCTCGATCTGGTGTGGTGACAGGCTCGAAGCCGCGCGCCTTGCCGGCGAGCGGCTCCTTCTTGTGAACACGCTTGGCCGACGAATTCGCGTCCTGCCCTAGAGGCGGATCACGTAGTCCTTGCGCGTTGTTTCAACGACTTCCCAGGTCCCCTTGAAGCCCGGCCTGAGGATCAGGCGATCGCCCGCCTTGAGATTGATGACCTCACCGGCGTCAGATGTGACGATCGAATGGCCGGAGAGGATGTTGAAATACTCCCACTCGTCGTACTGGATGCGCCACTTGCCGGGCGTCGATTCCCAGACCCCGCAATAGATCCCCCCGTCCGCCTGCTCCAGGTTCCAGGTGCGGAATTCCGGATCGCCGGCAATGAGCCGGTCCTCGGCAGGGCGGCCGATTTCCGGCTGGATGGACGAGATGTCGAGCGAAATTGCCTTGACCATGATGTTTCCAATTGCAGAGGCTGGCGGCCTGCGTGGCGACCAAGCAGTTGATCGTTTGACGTCACCGGCGACGCCCCGACCGGGCGTCCGCAACGCTCACTCCTTATAGCGGATCTTCATGGCGCCGCTCGACTGATCGATCTCGAATCGCCCGGTCTTGCGAACAAGATCGCTCAACTTGCGATAGCCGTACGTCCGGGGATCGAAGTCTGGCGACAGATTGGAAAGCTGGCTGCCCAAGGCCGACAGCGTCAGCCACCCGTCCTCGCCCGCAGCCTGCGCGATGACCTTCCTGATCAGCGGAACCGCCGCACTTGGCGGGCGCAACGCCGGTTGCGTGGTCTGATCCTCGTTCGCTTCGGGCAGCAGGTTCTCAGTATAGATGAAGCGCCGGCAGGCCTGTCGGAAGCTCTCCGGTGTCTTCTGCTCGCCGAAACCGAAAACGTCCGTACCCTGCTCCCGTATGCGGGCGGCAAGGCGGGTGAAGTCGCTGTCGGAGGATACGAGGCAGAAACCGTCGAAGCGACCGCTGTGCAAGAGATCCATCGCGTCGATGACGAGCGTAATATCCGACGCGTTCTTGCCCGTGGTGTAGGCGAATTGCTGCTGCGGAATGATGGCGTGCCTGGCAAGGATGTCGGCCCAGCCCTTCAGCCTTGAACTCGAGAAGTCTCCGTAGATCCGGCGGACGCTCGCCTCGCCGATCTTCGCGATCTCCTCGAAAAGGCCGTCGGCAATCCTCGACGATGTGTTGTCCGCATCGATGAGAACTGCCAGACGAGGTGATTTGGTCTCCGCAGCCATGGCCGCTCCCGACTACGCCTTGGCGAGCGCCTGCTCCAGGTCGGCGATGATGTCGGCGACGTCCTCGATGCCGATCGACAGGCGCACCACGTCGGGACCGGCGCCCGCGGCCGTCTGCTGCTCGGGCGACAGTTGCCGGTGCGTTGTCGAGGCCGGATGGATCACCAGCGAGCGTGTGTCGCCGATGTTGGCCAGATGCGATAGCATCTCCAGCCCCTCGACGAAGCGCTTGCCCGCCTCGTAGCCATCCTTCAGGCCGAAGGTGAAGACGGCGCCGGCGCCCTTGGGCGAATAGCGCGTCTGCAGCGCGTGGTTGGGATCGCTTTCAAGGCCGGAATAGTTGACCCAGGAAACCTTGTCGTGCGTCTTCAGCCACTTGGCAACAGCGAGCGCGTTGTCGCAGTGGCGCTGCATGCGCAGCGGCAGTGTCTCGATGCCGGTCAGGATTTGGAAGGCATTGAAGGGCGAGATCGCCGGCCCCAGATCGCGCAGGCCAAGCACCCGGCAGGCGATCGCGAAGGCGAAGTTGCCGAAGGTCTGGTGCAGGACGACACCGGCATATTCCGGCCGCGGTTCGGAGAGCGTCGGGTATTTCCCGGACACCGACCAGTCGAAGGTGCCGCCATCGACGATGATGCCGCCCATCGAATTGCCGTGTCCGCCGAGAAACTTCGTCAGCGAATGGACGACGATGTCCGCGCCGTGCTCGAACGGCCGCACGAGATAGGGCGTCGCCATGGTGTTGTCGACCACCAGCGGCAGGCCGTGCTTATGCGCGACGGCGGCGATCGCGGCTATGTCGACGAAGGTACCGCCGGGATTGGCGAGGCTTTCGATGAAGATCGCCTTCGTCCTGTCATCGATCTGGCTCTCGAAGCTCTCCAGATTGTCGGTGTCGGCCCAGCGGACCTGCCAGCCGAAGTTCGCAAAGGAATGGCCGAACTGGTTGATCGAGCCGCCATAGAGCCGGCGTGCGGCGACGAAGTTGTCGCCGGGGCGCATGAGCGTATGGAAAACGAGGAGCTGCGCGGCATGGCCGGAGGCGACCGCCAGCGCGGCCGTCCCGCCTTCGAGCGCGGCCACCCGCTCCTCCAGCACCGCCTGGGTGGGGTTCATGATGCGGGTATAGATGTTGCCGAAGGCCTGCAGGCCGAACAGCGAGGCGGCATGGTCGGTGTCGTTGAAGACGAAGCTGGTGGTCTGGTAGATCGGGGTCGCGCGTGCCCCGGTCGCCGGATCGGGCGCTGCCCCTGCGTGGATGGCGAGCGTTGCAAATCCCGGCTTGTTCTTCGTCATGGCAAAACCTCCCATTGCGCATGGTTCCGATGGCAACGGGCTACCATGCCTGCATTCGATTTTTCAGTGCTGTGGCCTGCGCGCGAACGCACGCGTCTGCTACCTGGCCGGCACTATTTCAGAGGCATGCCGGCCGGTCAAAGCAAGAATTTTGCGAAATCAGCCGACGGAGGGAAAACTCCGTCTGGCGTCGCTCACCTCGGCGCGTCAGCCGACCAGCCGCGGATACTCGATTGCCGGGCAGCGATCCATGACGACCTTGATACCTGCGGCTTCGGCGCGGCGGGCGGCAGCGTCGTCGCGGACGGAAAGCTGCCCCCAGATCGCCTTGGGCAGCGGATCGAGCGCGAGCACCTCGTCCACCAATCCGGGCAAGGCGACGGCCGCGCGGAAGACGTCGACCATGTCGATCGGCTCCGGAATGTCGGCAAGGCGGGCATAGACCGTCTGCCCGTGGATTTGCTTTCCGGCCTGGCCCGGATTGACCGGAATCACCCGGTAGCCCTTACGCAGCAGGAAAGCCATGACGCGGTTGCTGGGGCGCTCCGGATTGGGCGATGCCCCCACGAGTGCGATGACCTTGGTCTCCCGCAGGATGTCCGCGAGGTAATAGTCCGTGTAGCTGTCGTGATTCATGCCGCCTCCTCGCCCCGACAGACTACACTTGGAGATGGTGATTCTTGTCAATACGCAATTCTGCGAGCCAGCTGCACCCTGATGGGGTTCGCCTCTAGGAGGCGCGGCGCACGAGCCTCGGATACTCGGTCACCGGCGAGCGGTCCATCACGACGCGGACGCCGGCAGCCTCGGCCTTTTCAGCGGCAGCGTCGTCGCGGACGCCGAACTCTCCCCAGATGACCCGCGGCCGCGGCTGCAGCGCCAGCGCCTCGTCGACCACCGCCGAAAATCGAGACGAAGCGCGGAACACCTCGACCATGTCGACCGGCTCGGCAATGTCAGCCAGGTGGGCGACGACCCTCTGGCCGAGAATCCGCTTGCCGGCGTGCCCCGGATTGACCGGGATGACGCGATACCCCTTTCCGAGCAGGAAGCTCATCACGCCATGGCTGGGGCGCGACTGGTTCGGCGAGGCACCGACCACGGCGATCGTGTGGACCGAGCGCAGTATGCTGCAGATGTAGGCACTGGCATAGCGATCGTGATCCATCGAAGCCTCCCGACGACGGTCGTCAGAGCGACAGGGCCGGTTGCCCCCGCTCCCGATCTGTTTCCCGTTTTCATGATACGTCATCCCGACCGCAATTGCGAATTTGCCACATACGGGCCGGAAAGCTCTTTGCGACCGCTGCTGCCTGCCAAATTGTCCGGCGACAGAGCCGCCGCGCATTGCAATGTTCGCGGTTTCGGCGGATGTAAGGCGTGGCGATCGCCAACCCTCCGCCCCTTTCCGACAAAGCCCGAGGTTCTTTGTGCCGATTGACGTAATTGCGCTTGTACTGCTCGGCGCGGCGCTGCATGCCGTCTGGAACGCGATGGTGAAGGCCGGAAGTGACAAGTCGCTGGATGCGGCGATGATCGCCCTCGGCGCAGGCTTCTTCGGCCTCGCCTTCCTCCCCTTCGTCCCGCTGCCGAAGCCGGCCGCCTGGCCTTTCATCGCCGTGTCGGCGCTCTTCCAATTCGCCTATTTCCAGCTCGTCGCCGCAGCCTATCGCGCCGGCGACATCGGTCTTGTCTATCCGCTGATGCGCGGCGCAGCGCCGCTCATCGTGGCCTCGACCAGCGGACTGGTGCTCGGCGAGCATCTTTCACCCGGCGCGCTCGCCGGCATCCTGATCATTTCCGCTGGCGTCCTGACGCTCGCCTTCGAATCGCGGCACGGCAGCCGGCACGCCTTCCTGCTGGCGCTCGCAAACGCCTGCGTGATTGCCTCCTATACCTTCGTAGACGGTGCCGGCGCTCGGGCCTCCGGCAACGCCATCTCCTACACGCTTTGGATGGCACTGCTGCCGCCGGTGCTGCTGTTCAGCTGGGCGGTTTACCAGCGCGGCTCCGACGTCGTCGCCAGTCACGTGCGCCGCAACTGGAAGCGTGGGCTGATCGGCGGCGGCGGCTCGATCGCCTCCTACGGGCTGGCGCTCTGGGCGATGACGAAGGCGCCGGTGGCGTCCGTCGCCGCGCTCCGCGAGACCGCCATCCTGTTTGCCCTGCTGATCTCGGTGGTGATCCTCAAGGAGAAGGCCAGCGTCTGGCGCTACATCGCTGGCGCCACCATCGCCGCGGGCGTGCTGGTGCTGCGCCTGGGGTAGAGAGTTGGACGACCGGATCTCGCCTCTGGAATCCACAGACGACGACCGGGCGGCAACGCCCTCCGCTCCACCCCTGACCGCCGGACCGTGTCACAGCGGCCGCTCTTGAGGCTTCATCCTGATCTCTACTATGGTGGAGCCTCGCCGGAGGGGAGACCGCTATGTTCATCAAGTCCATCGAGCCCGAAGAGGCAACTGGAGAAATAGCAGCGCTTTACGATGCCGAGAAGAAGGCGACGGGACGCGTGATGGAGGCTACGCAATGCTGGTCCGCGCGCCCCGACATCATCGTTCCGGTCGAGAAACTGCTTCATCAGATCCGCGACGGTTTTTCGCTCGGCTTGCTGAACTTTCGACTCATTACTTTTGTCGCGGCCCAGCATGTTCCTTCCAGCTATTGCTGCCATGTTTACTTCCGCAGCCTTTCCGAGATGCTTGGCCGCGACCAGGCACTTGCAGTTAGAAGGGATTACCGGAACGCGGGGCTGGATGATCAGCAGGTTGAGATGCTTGCCTACGCGGAGAAGATCAGCCGCAACGCATCGCAGATAACTGTGGCAGACATAGAGCGGCTGCGACACGCAGGCTTAACCGACGTCAACATTGCCGATATCGCGTTAGCTGCATCTTTCCGCAGCTTCATGAGCCGCTACTTCGATGCCGTGGGTGCAACGGTCGAACCGGAGTTTCTCGACAGTGATCCAGCCGTGAGGCAAGAGATGGCAGTCGGCCGCAAGTAGGCCCATTTCTGACTGACGGCGCAAGTGTCGTTGCCCGAGCCTGGCCCGTTGCGAATGCAGGTCTGCACTGGTCATGCGCAAGAAGATCTGGCGGCAATCAGAGCATCATGCCTCCCGCCAATCCGCGCGCGGACGGACCGTGGCGTCGGTCGACGATGCGGTCACCCCGTACGGCCCGGCTATTACGGGTGACCTAATCGGCCTTCCACTCCGGCATCCGCTTGCCGAGGAAGGCGCCGATCCCCTCCTTCGCGTCATCGCGCAGCATGTTTTCCACCATCGTCGCGACCGCCTTGTCGTAGGCTTCCGGGAGCGGCAGGCCGGCCTGGGCGCGATAGGCGGCCTTGCCGATCCGGATTGCCTCCG
This sequence comes from Mycoplana dimorpha, assembly GCF_003046475.1. Taxonomy (GTDB): domain Bacteria; phylum Pseudomonadota; class Alphaproteobacteria; order Rhizobiales; family Rhizobiaceae; genus Mycoplana; species Mycoplana dimorpha. The sequence continues at coordinate 550,185 of NZ_PZZZ01000001.1, read as the reverse complement.
GCGACTTGGATGCGATCACCGAGGCATACTTGTCGACGACCTGGCGCAGGTACTGTTTCGGGACGATCCGATTGACGAGGCCAAAATCCTTCGCGGTCGAGGCGTCGATCGTCTCTCCGGTGAGGAGCATCTCCATCGCCTGCTTCGGATGCGCCGCGCGCGTCACCGCCACCATCGGCGTCGAGCAGAATAGGCCGATGTTGACGCCCGGCGTGCAAAAGGTCGAGGTGTCGGTGCAGATGGCGAGATCGGCAGTGGCAACCAACTGGCAGCCGGCGGCAGTCGCAAGACCGTCGATCTCGGCGATCACCGGTTTCGGCAGGCTGGCGATCTTCAGCATCAGGTCGGCGCACAGGCGCATGGTCTTTTCGAAGAAGGCGCGCCCGCCGTCGGCGTCGCTGCGATGCGCCGTCATTTCCTTCAGGTCGTGGCCGGCGGAGAAAAGGTTGCCGGTCGACGCCAGGACGACGACGTGGACGGAGTTGTCTGCCGCTGCCTCGTCCAGCGCGCTGGCAAGCGCCTCCATCAGCGCGATCGACAGCACGTTGGCCGGCGGATTTCTGAGGGTCAGCCGAAGAACCGCATCGGCTCTTTCCTTCAGCACCAGTCCGGCCGCATCCTCCTTGCGCAAGTGAACCACGTCAGCCATGGCGGCAATCTCCTCTTGTCGTCCCTCTCTCGGTCTCGTGGTACGCGCGCAATGGCCGTCTTTCAAGTGCACGCAGTTGCGGCCGGGGCGCAAAGACTTCCGGCAATTGAGCCCGGCGACATTCCCCCATAAGAATGTGCGACTTGAAAGGAATGGACGTTACCATGGAAAGCAAACTCAGCCCGGTCATGACGGTTGCCGAACTCAACCGTTTTCTCGAAACCGACTTTCCCGAGATCCATACGGACGGCAAGCTCTTCGAGGTGACGGCGGTCGAACCGGGGACCGTCACGATGCGGCTGGCCCCGTCGGCCAGGCATCTGCGCCCGGGCGGCACCGTTTCCGGACCGACGATGTTCGCGCTCGCCGATGTCACGGCCTATTGCGCGGTGCTGGCCCACATCGGCCCGGTCGCACTCGCTGTCACCACCAATCTGAACATCAATTTCCTGCGGAAACCCGAGCCCGGCGCCCTCTCCTGCACCTGCCGCCTCCTGAAACTCGGCAAACGACTCGCTGTGATCGAGGCCGCAATCTGGGCAGGACCGGAGGACGAAATGGTCGCCCATGCCACCGCAACCTACTCGATTCCGCCGTGCTGATTTGTGGTATTATGACACCGCTTCTCTAACGGTTTGATTTTACACGCTTTTTTAAAAGAAGCTCGGCGCAATCTTGCTTGACGGCCAACCATGCCCCGCTTATAAGCCGTCACAGATCGCGGTCCCCTCGGGCCGCTTTCGTTTTTGGCGTGTTTCAGGCCCGCCAAACCAAGCAACAAGAAACGCCCGGGCGCCTGCCGCCTCGGGTCAAGATGAAAAGAGCTTTACCATGGCAACCTTCGTACAGAAGCCCGCCGAGGTGGAAAAGAAGTGGATCCTCATCGATGCCGAAGGCCTCGTTGTCGGTCGTCTCGCTTCCATCATCGCAAACCACCTGCGCGGCAAGCATAAGGCCACCTACACGCCCCACGTCGACGACGGCGACAACGTCATCGTGATCAACGCCGACAAGGTCGCCCTGACCGGCAAGAAGTACTCCGACAAGAAGTACTACTGGCACACCGGCTATCCGGGTGGCATCAAGGAGCGCACCGCTCGCCAGATCATCGAAGGCCGCTTCCCGGAGCGCGTTCTCGAGAAGGCCGTCGAGCGCATGGTTCCGCGTGGCCCGCTCGGCCGTCGCCAGATGAAGAACCTGCGCGTCTACGCCGGCCCGAACCATCCGCATGAAGCACAGCAGCCGACCGTCCTCGACGTCGCCAAGCTGAACAGCAAGAACGTAAGGAGCGCCTGATAATGGCTGACCTGTCTTCCCTGAAGGATCTCGGCACGGTCGCGGCCGCTCCGGCCGCAGCCCCGGTTCACGTCAAGAAGGTTGACGCCCAGGGCCGCTCCTACGCGACCGGCAAGCGCAAGGACGCCGTTGCCCGCGTATGGGTCAAGCCGGGCTCCGGCAAGATCACCATCAACGGCAAGGACTTCTCGAACTACTTCGCCCGTCCGGTTCTGCAGATGATCCTGCAGCAGCCGATCGTCGCGGCGGCCCGCGACGGCCAGTTCGACATCGACGCCACGGTTGCCGGCGGCGGCCTTTCCGGCCAGGCCGGTGCCGTTCGTCACGGCATCTCCAAGGCGCTGACCTACTTCGAGCCGGGCCTGCGCTCGGTTCTGAAGAAGGGCGGCTTCCTGACCCGCGACAGCCGCGTCGTCGAGCGCAAGAAGTACGGCCGGGCCAAGGCTCGCCGTTCGTTCCAGTTCTCGAAGCGCTAAGCGCTTCTTCGGATCATGCGTCTGGAAGGCGGGGCTTCGGCCCCGCCTTTTCTTTTGGCGTTACGTCGGGCTCGCCGGCCGGATCGCACGCCGACCTGACCACACGGTGGCCAGAAGCGCGAGCGGCAGGCTCACTGGGTCAGACGAACTAACGCAGATCGCCCGTCGAGTATTACGATTCTTGGTCCGTCCGCCCCGTGGCGTGGTCGGCACGCATCGCCTCCACGGCACGCATGATTTCGTCGACGACAAGGCGGGCGCCATGATTGGTGAAGTGGAGGCGATCTGCGATGAACGGCGTACCATCATCCATCATCAAGCACTTGCCGGGCTCAAAGCTGTTGCAGAATGCGCGTTCAGGATAGATGCGCGCCAGAGTGCCATGCCCCGGGCCCGCCGCTGCCCTGTCCAGCAACGCATAGGAATTCGCGGTGCGATCCCTGAATTCCTCGTAGGCCTGTTCGACGTCGGGCTTCTCGTCGCCGCGCAACATCATCGCGATTGCCGTGGACTTGACACTGACGGGCAGTGAAGGATGCGGGTAGACGAGGATGACCTTGAGCCCGGCCCGACGCAGGTCGCGAAGCGTGGCGTGGAATTTTTCCTCGACTGAGGCGGTACCGATAGCACCGGTGCCTTCTACAAGAAAGCGGTCCTGGCCAAAGAATGCCGCCCAAGAGGCGAACAGCACGACGGTGTCGATACGCTGGTCGATGATGTAACGATAGGCATCCCTGTTGAACTTTCCACATTCCCGCGCGCCCTCTGTTCCGTCGGAGCTGACGCCTGGTATCGGCGCACAAAAGCCGTGGGTCAGTTGGTGCAGCTCGATCCCGTTTCCAGCCAGACGCTGCGCCAGTACCGGCGTGATGGACGAGGACACGGAGTCGCCCCAGATCGCGAATTTCTGCGGCTTGCCGGCATTGTAGATGCAGTCGCGTTCGGGGAATTGCCAATCGGTGCCGAGCTGGTGCAGGCACTTCCTGCTCCAGGTGGTATCAGCCGCGAACTCCTGGATGTACCGCGGCAGGCGCCACGGCAGGCCGTCCGTATAGACCCCGGCCATGGCGAACGCACTGAATGCCAGAATGCCTGCCGCGACGGCGCCGGACAGGCGCCGGGGGGACACGACAAGCCGAACCCGGTTCTTGCGGAAGGGCTGTTCAACCAGGCGCCAGGATAGATAGGCCAACACCAGCGTCAGGCCGCAAGCGCCGAAAATTGCACCACTCGACGGTAAGGCCGGACTGGAAAGACGCAAGAAGGCAAACACCGGCTGGTGCCAGAGATAGGCGCTGTAGCTGATCTGGCCGAGACCAACCAGGAGCGGCAAGGATAGCAGCCGCGCGGTCCAGCCACCGCTCCGTGCATAGTGCAGGACGAGCACCGTGCCGATGATCGGAACCAGAGCGTAGACGGAGGGGAACGGCGTGCCCTCGTCGAAATAGAAGATCGAAAAGACGATCAGCGACAATCCCGCCGCAGCGAGCACGTCGTCCGCGGCCCGCGGCGCCGCCCGCCCGTGGAACTGCCTGAACGCCACGAGCGCACCGGCCAGCAGTTCCCAGGTACGCGTCGGCAACAGGTAGAAATTCATCGCCGGCGCATGGGAAGAAGCCCACTGCGACAGTGCCAGACTGGCCACGGCCAAAACCGCCACGGCAACGGCCATCCACGAACGCCGCCTCCGCCACAGGAAAAGGAGGAGCAAGGGAAAGAGCAGGTAGAACTGCTCCTCGACCCCAAGGCTCCAGGTGTGCAGCAGCGGCGACGTTTCGGCGTCCGGAGCGAAATAGTCGGCCTTGCGCCAGAAATAGAAGTTCGAGCCGGAGAACGCCGCCGTGATCAGGCTCTTCGAAAAAATCTCGAAGTCTTCCGGGTTCATCCGGAGCCAGGCGAATGGCAGACAGCAGAACATCACCAGGAACAGAGCCGGCAGGATTCGCCGCGCTCTGCGCTCATAGAACCTCGCAAGGGAGAAGGCGTCCTCCTGCAAATCCTTCAGGATAAGCGAGGTTATCAGGTAGCCGCTCAGGACGAAGAAGATGTCGACGCCGACGAAACCGCCGCTCCATGAGCTGATGCCGGCATGAAACAGAATGACGGATGCGACCGCGACCGCCCGCAGCCCGTCGATTTCCCTGCGATAATGCATTTGTATTCCAGTGATGATGCAATGCGAAGCGCGGGGAACCTATCACGGTCCCCACGGCCACGAAGTGCAGATAAGAACGAAAGCAGACAACCTTGGGGCCGGCCCACAGAAATGTTCGAAATCTGATGTGGCTGGCTCTAGTGGGATCGCCTGCAGGTGTCTTGAGCAGTCCGATGGCCGTTCCGCTTCTCGCTTGAAATCCGCCACTCCCCCTTGCCTTCCATCCGCCGATTGTCCACCGTCACCGGCGATTTTCAGGAGGACAAATTGGCCAACAAGACCATCGACCATGCAATCACTGCAAAGGCGCTGAAGAGCGCCGCTTCGGACCCGACACATGCCGGCGTGCTCTCGTTCATGCGACGCCGCTTCAGCAAGAACCTGAAGGACCTCGACGCCGTCGTCTGGGGCATTCCCTTCGACGCCGCCACCTCCAACCGGCCCGGCGCACGCTTCGGACCGCAGGCGATCCGCCGGGCGTCGGCGATCATGGACAACGATCCGCAGTATCCGTTTCAGCAGGACCTGTTCGAGAACATGGCGGTGATCGACTATGGCGACTGCCTGCTCGACTACGGCAACCACCAGAAGACGCCGGCCACGATCGAGCGCGAGGCAACGAAGATCCTCAAATCGGGCGCCTACATGCTCACGCTCGGCGGCGACCACTTCGTCACCTGGCCGATCCTCAAGGCGCATGCGGCAGTTCACGGGCCGCTGTCGCTGGTGCAGTTCGACGCGCACCAGGACACCTGGACCGACGAAAAGGGACGGATTGACCACGGCTCCTTCGTCGCCCGCGCCGTCAAGGACGGCATCATCGATCCGGAGAGCTCGATACAGATCGGCATCCGCACCCATGCGCCGGAGGATTGCGGCATCCGCATCGTCTACGGCTACGAGGTCGAGGAGATGACGGCTTCCGAGATCGCCGACACGATCGTGCGCCATGTCGGCGAGCGGCCGTGCTACCTCACCTTCGACATCGACTGCCTCGACCCGGCATTCGCCCCGGGAACCGGAACGCCGGTCTCCGGCGGCCCGTCGAGCGCAAAAATCCTGTCGGTCCTGAGCAAGCTCGGTCCGCTGCACATCAAGGGCTCCGATGTCGTCGAGGTCGCGCCCGCCTATGACCATGCCGACATCACGGCGATCGCGGGTTCGACCATCGCCATGTACATGCTCGCACTGCGTGCGGGGTGGCTGGCGGAGCGGCGATAGGCGCGCCGGTCCCTGCATTGAAAGCCACAGGCGGAGGCGCTATAGCCTCCGCTGAAGACGGACTGCGGCCCTGCACCTGCGCGGCGTCCCCGCCGTTCCGGACCAAACATGCGCAGCCCGGCGGAAAGGCACTCCCATGAAAGCGAAGATCTTCATCGACGGCGAACACGGCACGACGGGCCTGCAGATCCGCACGCGCATGGCCGACCGCACCGATGTCGAACTCCTGTCGATCCCGGAAGCCGAACGCCGCAACAATGCGATGCGCGAGGACCTGCTCAACAGCGCCGACATCGCTATCCTCTGCCTGCCCGACGACGCCGCCAGGGAAGCCGTCGCCATGGTGGCGGGCAACAACAAGGTGCGCATCATCGACACCTCGACGGCCCACCGCGTCAACCCGGACTGGGCCTATGGCTTTGCCGAGATGGATGCACGCCAGTCCGACCGGATCGCCGGATCCCTTTATGTCGCCAATCCGGGCTGCTACCCGACCGGCGCGATCGGGCTGATCAGGCCGTTGCGTGCCGCCGGCATCCTGCCGGAGGACTACCCGGTCACCGTTAACGCGGTCTCGGGCTATACCGGCGGCGGCAAGCAGCTGATTGCGCAGATGGAGGATGCCAGCCATCCCGACCACATCGATGCGCCGCACTTCCTCTACGGCCTGCCGCTGAAGCACAAGCACGTGCCGGAGATGCAGGTCCATGGCCTGCTTTCGCGCGCACCCCTCTTCTCGCCCTCGGTCGGGAATTTTGCGCAGGGCATGATCGTCCAGGTGCCGCTCTACCTGGCGGACCTCAACGACAACGCCTCGCTCGGCTCGATCCATGCCGCCCTCGCCGACCATTATGCCGGCCAGGACATCGTCGAGGTGGTCCGCCTGAAGGAAAGCGCCGACCTCGCCCGCGTCAATGCGGTTGAACTGGCAAATACCGACCGGATGAAGTTGTATGTGTTCGGAACCGCCGGTGCTCCGCACGTCAATCTCGTGGCGCTGCTCGATAATCTCGGCAAGGGCGCATCGGGCGCGGCGGTGCAGAACATGGACCTGATGCTTCGGGGCTAAGCAGCGGCGGCTGCCCGGGAGACCTTGCTGCGCAGCCCCGTAACGTTGAAAAAAACAGGCGCGGTCCGGATACGGTCCGAGCCTTGTTCGTTTCGCCCGGTCAGTTGCCTGCCGGCTCGCCTCTCAGCCCGCCACCTGGATACGAGCCTCTTTCGGGTATTCGCCGAAGAAGCCGCGCCAATGGGCGACCGCGAAGCCGAAGACGACGAGGGCGCCGCCCTGGTGCGCCACCCCCCAACTGAGCGGCACCTGCCACACCAGCGTCACGATGCCGATCAACGCCTGCAGGCAGACGAGCCCGAACAGCAGCACGGAGCGGCGGGCATGGGTGGTCTCGGGCGCCGCCCGCAAAGACACGATCATGTGCACCATTACCAGCGCCAGCAGCACGTAGGCGCCGAGGCGGTGGACGAACTGGACCGTCTTCGGATTGTCGAACAGGTTGAGCCACCAGGGCTGGTGGACCCACAGCCCGCCGGGCACGATCGCGCCGTCTATCAGCGGCCAGGTATTGTAGCTCCACCCCGCATGCAGTCCCGCGACGAGCGCGCCGAGATAGATCTGGAACAGCGCCACGCCGGCAATGACGGCCGCCATCGCCTTTGAATTCCGCGTCGGAGCCGGGTCGTCGCCGTGCGGCGACAGTCCGCGCATGATCCAGACGCAGGATGCGAAAATCAGAAAGGCGATGACGAGATGGGTGGCGAGACGGTACTGGCTCACCGAAACCCTTTCAGCAAGGCCGGACGAGACCATCCACCAGCCGATAAAGCCCTGCAGTCCGCCGAGCGCGAGCACGCCGACGAGCGGCCAGCGAAGCCGCCGTTCGATCCGTCCGGTCGCCCACAGGAAGACAAGCGGCAGCGCGAAGACGAGACCGACCGAGCGGGCGAGCAGCCGGTGTGCCCACTCCCACCAGAAGATCGACTTGAAGCTCTCGACCGTCATGTCGCTGTTCAATTGCGAGAACTGCGGTATGCGCTTGTAGAGCTCGAATTCCTCCTGCCACTCGACGTCGTTGAGCGGCGGAATGACGCCATGGATCGGCTTCCATTCCGTGATCGACAGCCCGGAGCCGGTCAGCCGCGTCGCGCCGCCGACCAGTACGAGCACGAACAGCGTCAGCAGCACAAATCCGAGCCAGCGCCGCACCGCCCGCCGGTTGCGGTCGATGCGGTCCATGTCGTCCAAGAGCTGTCGTTCCGTCGCAGCAGCGGTGATCGTCATGTCGGCTCCTCATTCTTCGGCGTTGATTTGCATCACCCCGCCATGCAAAACAAGCCTAAAGCCTTTGCGGCATGGGGTCGCGGCGTTCGCGCCGGGCCGTACAACAAAGTGAGACACCGATGCCCCCTCGCCTGCGAAAACTGATCGGCACCGTCCTGATCATCATTCTGGTCGTGGTTTACGCGCTCGTCGCCACGACGGTCGCTTCGCTGACGCTTGCGACCTCGCCCTGGTGGGTGCACATGCTGTATTTCTTCTTCACAGGTCTGCTCTGGATCCTGCCGGCCATGCTGATCATCAAATGGATGGAGAAGGCGCCCAGGCGGCGGGATTGAGCCTTCCATCCAGGCGTTAGCCGTCCGCTAACCCTAGCGGCAGAAACCCACGGAAAACCGGCGCCGCCCTCGCCAGCTTAAACCAGTTTCCGACCGTACCGCCGTATGGTCGGCGCACTGTCACAACAGCGCAACAGGACCGGACAAAGGCGCGATGCAGCTTGACTTCCAGCTCATGCTTGGGGACGGACAGGCGTCAAGCAGGCTGGCGCACTACGCGCTCGGCCGGCGACGCGGCGAAGCCGTGGTCCCCATTGCGGTCCGGCTGCACGATCGCATGGAGCCGCTCGAGGCGACATGGCGGGCGCTCGAGGCGGCCAACGAGCTCTCGCTTCACCAGAGCTACGACTGGTGCCGCGCCTGGGCGGCGGCGCATGACAACCGGCTGCTCATCGTCGAAGGTGTCCATGCCGGGCGGACGGAACTGCTCCTGCCGCTGGAAGTGGTGCGCCACGGGCCCGTGCGCGTAGCCCGCTTTCTTGGGTCCCCCTTCAGCAACATCAACACGGGTCTCCACACGGAAAGCTTTCGCTCGCTTGCGACGCCCCCGGCGCTGCGCCGCGCGTTCGACGCCGCGCGCGCTGAGTTCGCGCGTCACGTCGACCTCTTCATGCTGGAAAACATGCCGTTGTCGTGGCGCGGACGCGAGCATCCCTTCTCGCAACTGCCGGCCGTGCGGAACCAGAACGCCGCCTACCAGCTCTGCCTGCTCGGCGATCTCGACCGGACCTTGGCGCAAATCAACGCCAAGCGGCGGCGCAAGAAGTTCCGGCAAAGCGAACGCCGGCTGGAAGCGCTCGGCGGTTATGAGCATGACGTGGCCCAATCACCCGAAGCGGCCAGCGCAACGCTCTCACTGTTCTTCCGCCAGAAGGCCATGCGTTTCGAGGCCATGGGCCTGCCGAACGTATTCCGGAGCGAGGAGGTGCAGGCGTTCTTCCGGGCGCTTGCCCGGATGCCGGCGAGCCCCCATGCCTACCCGCTGCAACTTCACTCCCTGAAGATCGCGACCGGCCCCGAGGCGGGGCGGGTCGTCGCGATCGCCGGACTGTCGCGCAAGGGCGATCACGTCATCTGTCAGTTCGGCTCGATCGACGAAGGATTCGCACCCGAAACGAGCCCGGGCGAGTTCCTGTTTTACCTCATGATCCGCAGGTTCTGCGGTGAGGGCGTCGCCCTGTTCGATTTCGGAATCGGCGACCAGGCCTACAAGCGCTCCTGGTGCAACATCGAGACGGTGCAGCACGACCTGCTCTGGCCGACCACGCTTGCCGGCAGCGCGTTTGCCCGGCTCCATCGCACCAAGGCCGGCGCCAAGCGCCTCATCAAGCAGAACCCGCAGCTCTATGCCTTCCTGCAGCGCCTGCGCTCGGGCCGGGCGGCGCACGCTGATCCAGCCGTCGGCCACCGATAGGTTTTCTGCCTGCGGATCCTAGGCCGCCCGGCGACCCGCGCTCATTTCAGCGCCGCCGGTCATCAGCATGATCTCGTCGTAGCCGGCGGCTCCGAACGCCCCGATCAACTCGACGATCTGATCCTCGCTGGCGCCGGGTATCGACAGGATGATCTCGGCATCGCCGGCCGGCGCCAGGCGGCGGATGCCCTCGACCTCGGCGGCGCCGCACTCGACAAGCACCGTCTCGTAGGCATCCGAGAGCGCCGCAACGATCATCGCCAGCCGGTCGAAGCCGCGCATCGCAGGTGCGATGTTGGCGTTGCCGCGGGCGACGACATGGGCAGCGGAGGCCTCGTCGCCATGAATGATGTCGGACAGCCCGGCATCGCCGGCGAGAAGGTCGGTGATGCCGGCAAGCCGCTTCGTGGCCGTCATCAATCGCGTCGGGCAAGCCGAGCCGGTGAGGTCGACCAGAACAGTGCGGCGGCCCGTGTCGGCGATCGCGCGGGCCAGCGCAACCGTGGCCGACGATCCCGGGTCACCGGACGGCGACAGGACAATCGCAAGCGAAACGTCGTCTTCGATGAGGTGCCGCGCCACCGCGCTGACGGTGAAGTTTTCCTCCACCTCCTCCATGTCTTGGGGTTCATCGATCGGCGGCTCGTCGTTCAGAAGCGGTGCTGCGAAGGCGTCAACGAGAGGCTCGACAAACAGGGGTTCCCGCTCTTCCATCTCCGCCTGTGCCGCGATCGCGGCGGTGGCGAGGGTTCGTCGCGCCATGACCACGTCGGGACGGGCCTGTACTGCCGGCTCGAGCCGCTCTTCCGGCGCAGCGTCGCCATTGGGGTCCGGAAATACCGGCGCAACCGGCCGCAGCGCCCGACCGCTGAACAGCTCGGCGAGCAGGACGGCGGCCGCCGACAAAAGGAAGCCCGACAGGCCGCCGACGATCGTGATCGGGACGACCTTCGGGAATTGCCGCTCGGTCGGCGGCACCGCCGCGGAGATGACCCGCGCGTCGGCCGGCGTCGAGTTGGCGCCGGTGCGCGAGGTCGCCTCGCGGTATCGCGCCAGATAGGTCTCCAGCAATTGGCGCTGGGCTGTCGCCTCGCGTTCCAGCGCCCTGAGATCCACCTCGTCCTCGCCGGCCCGGGCGGAACTGGCCTTGAGGATCTGAAGCTGCTGCACCAATTGCTGCTCGCGCAGGCGTGCGACCTCGGCCTCGTTCTCCAGGCTTGCAAGGATCTTTGCGGTTTCCGACTTGATCTGGGCGCGAAGGCTGGCGAGTTGCGAGCGCAATGCCTTCAGGCGCGGGTGTTGGTCGAGCAGCGACGTCGACAGATCGGAGATCTGGCCCTGGATCTGGACCTCGCTCTCCTTCAGCCGCTGGATCATCTGGGAGCCGACAACCTCACTCAGCGTGTCCGTTGCGCCCCCGGACTTCAACACCGCGCGTACGCTCTCCGCCCGGGCCTCGGCCGAGGCCTTCTCGGTGCGAACGCGGGTAAGCTCGGCGGATATGTCGTTCAGCTGTCTTACGGCGAACGTGGCGTTCTCGCCGGTCGGCAGCAGATCGTTGCTGGAGCGATACTCGGCGACCTTGCGCTCGGCCTCCCTCACCTTCTCGCGAAGGTTGGCGATTTCCGGCTCCAGCCAGCGCGTCGCTTCGGAATTGGTGTCGAGCTTGGCGCCGCTCTGCAAGGAAAGGTAGACTTTCGCCATCTCGTTGGGAATGGCGGCGGCGAGCAGCGGATCCTTCGAGGTGAACGCGATCGCGATGACGCGCGACTTCTCGACCTGATAGACGATGAGCTTTTCCTGGAACTCCTTCAGGACCCGCTCTTCCGGCGGCAGGTCGAGCGGGTTCTTCTTCAGGCCGAACGCCACGAGGATGTCCGACATCGCCGAGGGTTTTGCGGTCGGATCGAACTCCGGCAGTTCGTGGAGCTTCATGTCGCGCGCGACCTGCTTGATGAGATCGACCGATTTCAGAAGCTGCACCTGGCTGACGACGCCGAGCTCGTCGATTGCCGGCTCGCGCGACGCGCCGGCGCTCGCCGTGAAGGCGGGTTCGCGTTCCTCGATCAGCAGGCGCGTCTCACTACGGTAGGTCGGAGCGATCAGGCTTGCGATGCCGAAGGCAAGCCCGGCGGACGCGACGGTCGCAAGCAGCACCTGCCTCCGACGGCGCCAAATAGCGCGCACCAGCGCGCCGAGGTCGATATCGACATCGTCTCGAACCCCGTACCCGCCCGGCATATTGCTCACTCCGTACACACTGCAATGTCCGCCGCACGGTAAACGCACATGGTAACCCAAGCGTTAATGGCGGAGCGACCACAACCCGGCATCGACGACACAAGGGGTGGCGGAGAAAATGACAGCCGCGCGTTGCAGTGTTTACCGGCCATTAACCCTAAGGGACCGATAACCGTCGCTGAAAACGACCCATTCCCTACAGGCACGGCCAGATGGCTTTCGCAGAACGATCCAGAAGCGCGTTCATCGCAGTGGCGGTCCTTGTGACCGCTGTGGCCGCCGGCTGCAGCGGGTATCACCCGGCGCCCAAGGCGTTCCAGGAAGCGACCATTCAGCCGTATCGGCTCGACAGCGGCGACCGGCTGCGCATCACCGTGTTCGAGCAGGCCAGCCTCTCCAACACCTATTCGGTCGACCAGGCCGGCTACATCGCCTTCCCCCTGATCGGCTCCGTGCCGGCGCGCGGCAAGACGATCCAGGAGATGGAGAGCATCATTGCCGGGAAGCTGCGGCAGGGCTATCTGCGCGATCCGGACGTCTCGATCGAGGTGGCCAATTACCGGTCGATCTACATCATGGGCGAAGTCGGCCAGGCCGGGCAGTACAGCTATGTGGCCGGCATGACCGTGCAGAATGCCATCGCGGTTGCCGGCGGGTTCTCCCCCCGGGCGAACCAGGCCAATGTCGACGTGACCCGCAAGATCAACGGCGAGATCATAACCGGCCGGGTCCCGATCTCCGATCCGGTCATGGCCGGCGACACCATCTACGTGCGCGAGCGGCTGTTCTGAGGCCATGGCGACCGACCGTCCGCTGCGCATCATCCATTGCTTCCGCTCCCCGATCGGCGGGATTTTTCGCCACGTGCGCGATCTTGCGGAGTACCACGCGCGGCAGGGCCACGATGTCGGCATCGTCTGCGACAGCAGCACCGGCGGCGTCTATGAGGATGCGCTGTTCGACGAGATCCGACCGTTCCTGACGCTCGGGATCTTCCGGCTGCCGATCCGCCGCTCGATCAGCCCGGGCGATCTCAAGGCGCTATGGAAGAGTTATCGTGAAATAAGAAGCTTGCAGCCGGATGTTCTTCATGGGCATGGCGCCAAGGGTGGCGCGATCGCCCGGTTGATCGGCTCAGCGCTGCGGGTGAACAGGTATCGCGTGGCCCGCCTCTATTCGCCGCATGGCGGCAGCCTGCACTACGCCCGCTCGACGCTGGCCGGCCGGGCCATTCTGGGTATCGAGCACCTGCTCGAATTCTTCACGGATGCGCTGGTCTTCGTCTGCGACTTCGAGCGGGACACCTATGTCGAGAAGGTCGGCAAACCGCGCTGCCGCAGCGAACGCATCTACAACGGCATCAGCGACCGGGATTTCGACACCGTCTATCCCAAGGAGGATGCCGTCGACTTCCTCTACATCGGCATGCTGCGCGACCTGAAGGGTCCGGACGTCTTCATCGACGCCTTCGCCAAGACCGAGCGGCGCGTCGGCCGGCCGCTTTCGGCCCTGATGATCGGCGACGGCCCGGATGAGGCAAAATACGAGCGCACGATGCTGCGACTCGGCCTTGGCCGCCGGATCGGAATGATGCCGGCGATGAAGGCACGGGAGGCCTTTGCCCTGACCCGTGCCGTGGTCGTCCCGTCGCGGGCGGAATCGATGCCTTACATCGTGCTTGAGGCCCTGGCGGCCAACGTCCCGGTAATCGCAAGCAGCGTCGGCGGCATTCCGGAGGCGCTGGGCCGCGGCAACATCGCCCTTGCCGAGCCCGCCGACGCGGATTCGCTTTCGCAAACCATGGCGCGTTCCATCACCGACCCTACCTGGCGCCGACACGCAATGCCCGATCCTGCCGCCTTCAAGGACGCATTCTCTGCCTCCACAATGGCGAGCTCGATGATGAAGCTCTACCGGGAATTGGTTCCCCGCGAAGGTCTTACGGCCGGTTGCAGCGTCACTGCACATCTCGCGTAAGCGTTTATTAGGGGCTTCCTGCTAAGCGCTGTCGGGAGAAGGACGCCCGCCATGAACCACATCGACAAGCCAGAGGCCTTCGATCCGAACAACATGCGGCGCAAGGTTTCCGAACTGCGCGCCATCGCACCCGCCAAGCGTGCCGATGAGGCAGATGACAACGCCGAGGTTGAGCTTAATCCGCTGGCCCGACAGATCGCTTTGCAGTTCCGGGCGGAAAACTACTCCCCGACGATGATCACCGGGCTGCTGCGGCTGCTGGAATTCGCGGCGCTGTTCGCAATCGGTTGCGCCATCACGGTATTCTACGTCGCACCCGGCTTCGATATGATGCTGCTCTACATCGGCGAGGCCGCGGCCGGCGCTGCACTCGGCGTGCTGGTCCTTCACCTTGCCGATACCTACCAGATTCCGTCTCTTCGCGCTGCTTGGCGCATGATACCCCGGCTTCTCGGCGCCTGGGGCGTCTCCTTTGCCACGATGGCGCTCGCTCTCTTCTTCTTCAAGACGGCGCACGAGACGTCCCGGGTCTGGTTCGTCCTGTGGTTCGTGCTTGGCGCAGCCTATCTGATCGTCGAGCGGCAACTGATCGCCTACGCGATCCGCCGCTGGGCGCGCAACGGAACGATGGAGCGTCGCGCCGTCATTGCCGGCGGCGGCGAGCCGGCAAAGGAACTGATCCGCGCGCTCGAACGCCAGCCGGAGAACGACATCCGCATCTGCGGCATCTTCGACGACCGCGGCGAGCACCGCTCGCCCTCGGTCATCGCCGGTTACCCCAAGCTCGGGACCATCGCCGAACTGGTCGAGTTCGCCCGGCTCGCGCGCATCGACATGCTGATCATCTCGCTGCCGCTTTCGGCCGAAGCGCGCATCCTGTCGCTGCTGAAGACGCTCTGGGTGCTGCCGGTCGACATCCGGCTCGCCGCGCACGCCAACAAGCTGCGCTTCCGCCCCCGCAGCTATTCCAAGGTCGGCGCCGTCCCGCTCCTCGACATCTTCGACAAGCCGATCGCCGACTGGGATTCAGTTGCAAAGCGCGCCTTCGACATCGTCTTCAGCCTGCTGGCGCTGTTGCTGCTATGGCCGGTTTTCATCGGCGCGGCGCTGGCGGTGAAGTTTACCTCCCCCGGTCCGATCATCTTCCGGCAGAAGCGCCACGGCTTCAACAACGAGATCATCGAGGTCTACAAGTTCCGCTCGATGTATGCGGACAAGGGCGATCCTACCGCCAGGGCCGCCGTCACCAAGGGCGATCCGCGCGTCACCGCCGTCGGGCGCTTCCTGCGCAAATCCTCGATCGACGAGTTGCCGCAGATCTTCAACGTGCTGAAGGGCGAACTGTCGCTGGTCGGCCCGCGGCCGCATGCCATCCAGGCCCAGTCCCACGATCGCAGATACGTCGACGTTGTCGACGGCTACTTCGCCCGCCACCGGGTCAAGCCCGGTGTGACCGGCTGGGCGCAGATCAACGGTTGGCGCGGCGAGATCGATCATGACGACAAGATCCGCTACCGTACCGAGTTCGACCTCTACTACATCGAAAACTGGTCGCTGCTGTTCGACCTGCAGATCCTGTTCCTCACGCCGTTCCGGCTGCTCAATACGGAAAACGCCTATTGAGCGCCACCCTCGCGACACCTCAGGTCTTGCGGCCGCAGCTTGCGACCATCGGCATGATCGCCTCGGCGCTGATCTCGTTCGGGGTCTTCCTGTCCGGTTTCGTTATCGCCGAGCCGGCGCCTTACGAGCTGTTCATGGCCGGGCTGATCGGAGTCTGGGCAATACTCGGGCTTAGCATCTCCCGCAGTGTTGCGCCGCTCTTGGTGCTCTCCCTCACCTTCAACGTCGGCGGGATGCTGTCACTCACCGTCATGCAGGAAATGGCCGGCGGGCCGATGTACGTCGCCGTCTCCCTGTTCCTGGCGCTCTCGTCGGTCTTCTTCGCCGCCGTCGTCGAAGCGAAGCCGCAAAGGCTGCTGCTGATCTTCCGGGCTTGGGTGGCCAGTGCGCTGATCACTGCCACCCTCGGCGTTCTCGGCTATTTCCACGCCTTTCCCGGCAGCGAGGCCTTCACCCTCTACGATCGGGCAAAAGGCGCTTTCCAGGATCCGAACGTCTTCGGCCCGTTCCTCGTCGTCCCTGCCCTGTACCTTCTGCATGGAATCCTGGCGGATCGGCTCGCGCAGGCACCTTTGCGGGTCGCCGGGCTGCTCGTGATCGCGCTCGGTCTCTTTCTGTCCTTTTCACGCGCGGCCTGGGCGCTCTTCCTCTTTTCTGCCGTCGCGATGGTCTTCTTCATGCTGCTGAAGGAACGCACTAGCGCCTTCCGGCTGAAAATCCTGATCCTCAGCCTCTCGGCCGTTTGCGTGATGGTCGTCGCCCTGGTCATCGCATTGCAGGTGCCGCAGGTCGCCGATCTCTTCTCCAGCCGCACCCAGCTCGTACAGGACTATGACGGCGGTCATCTCGGCCGTTTCGCCCGCCATCGCCTGGGCTTCCTGATGGCGATGGAGCATCCGCTCGGCATCGGACCAATGGTCTTCAGCACGATCTTTCCCGAGGACGAGCACAACATCTGGCTGAAATCGCTGACCAGCTATGGCTGGCTCGGCTTCCTCTGCTACCTGACGCTGGTCTGCTGGACGCTCTGGGTCGGCTTGCGCTACCTCCTGCGGGACCGCCCGTGGCAGCCGTTCCTGATGATCGCCTACATCGCATTCGTCGGTCATACGGCGATCGGCTTCGTCATCGACACCGACCACTGGCGTCACTTCTATCTGATCGTGGGCATCCTGTGGGGCTGTTTCGCGCTCGAGCAGCGGCACGGGCAATACGCTGGTTGCGATCGGCGGTCTTCATGAGCCCGAACCGGAAAAAGGGGATCCGGCCTTTGCGCCTGCTGCAGGTGCTCGAGCCCAGCGGCGGCGGCTCCGGCCGCCATTTCATCGACCTCTGCCGGGGGCTCAAGGAGCGCGGCCACGCAGTCCACGCCGTCTACTCGCCGCGGCGCGCCGAGGAGCGCTTCGTCAGCGAACTGGCGTCGCTCGGGCTGGACGGCGTTTACGCGGTCGACATGGCGCGCTCGGTCGGCGCGTCCGACATCGCCTCTTATGCAAAGCTGCGCCGTCTGATCCGTGTGCACGGGCCGTTTGATATCATCCATGGGCACAGTTCCAAGGCCGGTGCACTGGCGCGGCTGCGCCTGCCCGGCCGCCGCGCCGCGCGAGTCTACACGCCACACGCCTTCCGGACGATGGATCCGACGCTCGGCAAAGCCGGCCGCATTGCCTACGGCATGATCGAGCGGTTTCTTGCGCTGCTTTTCACCGAACGCCTCATCTGCGTCTCGGCCGACGAATATGCCCACGCCCGGGCAATCGGCGTGCCGCGCCGCAAGCTGTCGATCGTCGTCAACGGCGTGGAAGCGCCGCCTGAAGGGCTGCGCAGCTCGCTCCGGGAACAGCTTGCCATTCCCGCCGATGCGCTGGTCTTCGGCTTCATCGGCCGCCTTACCCGGCAAAAGGCGCCCGAACGCCTGGTCGACGCCTTTACGATCGCCGCAGCGAACCTTCCGCACGCCCGGCTTCTGATGGTCGGCGCCGGCGAACTGGAGGAGGACGTGCGCCGGCGGATCGAAGCGAGCCCGGCGGGCGGGCGGATCTATCTCAACAACCGGTTCACCGGCCCGCAGGCCATGGACGCGATCGACGCTCTGGTGATGCCGAGCCGCTACGAGGCGATGTCATATGTGATGCTCGAGGCCGCCGCCGCCGGCAAACCGCTGATCCTTTCCGAGGTCGGCGGCGCCTCGACGGTACTCGACGACGATCGCAACGGCATCCTCGTACCCAACGACGACGATCCGTCTCAACTCGCCGCCGCGATGGTGCGGCTTGCCGATCCGCTGAGGCTGGAGGGCTACGTCGAAGCCGCCGCGCAGCGCAAGGGCGACTACGGACTGCCACGAATGATCGCCGAGACCGAGGCGATCTATCGCAGCCTCGCCAGGTAGCGTGTAGAATACCGGCATGATCACGCCGGAACCCTTCACCATCGCCACGGTTCCGCTCGCCGGCGGCGGGCGGCTCGGCATCAGCCAGATACCCGGACGCAGCGGCGAATACGTCTCGGACCTCAAGGCGATCGCCGCCTGGGGCGCGGATGCCGTCGTCTCGACGACCGACCAGGTCGAGATGGAGGCCCGCGGCTGCAGTGATCTCGGTCTTCGGCTCAGGTCGATGAAGATCGACTGGTTCCACCTGCCCGTCCGCGACTTCGGCGGCCCGGCCGAGCAATGCAAGGATGGCTGGAGAGAACTCTCGCCCAGGCTGCACGAAATCCTCGGCAGGGGCGGCGGGGTGCTCGTCCATTGTCATGGCGGGCACGGGCGTTCCGGCATGGTGGCGCTGCGGCTGCTCGTCGAACGCGGCGAGGACCCGGAGACCGCCCTCCGCCGCATCCGCGCCGTCCGGCCCGGCGCGGTGCAGACCGAGGCGCAGTACCGCTGGGCAGCGGCGCCGCGTTAGATCGGCCGTCGCCCGGCGTGCCGCGCGGCCGTGCCGGCCAGCACCGGCTTCAGTCACGAAAGCTTCAGCCAACTGTCAAGGCGGGGTCATCCGTTGCCTCTACTCGGGAGGACGTCTTCATCCTTCCAACACGAGGTGAATTTCATGACGAAAGCGATACTGGCCGGCACGACGCTCGCCCTTCTCCTCTCCGGCGCCGCTGTCGCCGCCGACAAGGAATTTCCGGCCACCCTCAAGGCGCACGCCATCCTGCCCGCCAACACCATTCTCCCCGCCCCTGCCGATGCCGCCGACTACCTGAAGACCTCGGGCAAGTTCACCACCGCCGACCGCAAACGCACCGAAGCCCTTGGAACTATTGCCGGCAAGGACGGCGTGCGCCCGACCGGCCTGTCGCTGCCGTTCGACGGCCAGCCGATGCAGGGCTTTTCCGGCATCAAGGCGATGGACGACGGCAGCTTCTGGACGCTGTCGGACAACGGTTTCGGCAACAAGTTGAACTCGACCGACGCGATGCTGATGATCCACAACATCAAGTTCGACTGGGACAACGGCAAGGTCGAGCCGGTCAAGACCGTGTTCCTCTCCGATCCGGACAAGAAGGCGCCCTTCCCGATCGTCATGGAAGGGTCTGCGGCCCGCTACCTGACCGGCGGCGACTTCGACGTGGAATCGATCCAGCCGGTGGCTGACGGTTTCTGGATCGGCGAGGAATTCGGCCCGTACATCCTGAAGTTCGACCGCGACGGCAAGCTGACCGACGTGATCGCCACGGAAGTCGACGGCAAGCCGGTCATCTCACCGGACAATGCCACGCTCGCCGTGCCGGCCGATCCATCCAAGAAGATGCCCGCCTTCAACCTGAAGCGCTCCGGCGGCTACGAGGGTCTGGCGCTGTCGAAGGACGGCACGAAGCTCTACGGCCTGCTGGAAGGCCCGCTCTGGGTCGACAGCGAATCCGTCGAACAGGCAGAAGGCCGCCCGGCGCTGCGCATCATCGAACTCGACGTCGCCGGCAAGGCCTGGACCGGCCGCAGCTGGCTCTATCCGCTGGCCGAAGGCGGCGAGGCGATCGGCGACTTCAACATGCTGGACGAGACGACGGCGCTCGTGATCGAGCGCGACAACGGCGTCGGCACGCTGGACAAGGCCTGCGGCGATCCGAAGGACCCGAAGCCGGACTGCTTCGCCGTCGCCTCGAAGGTCAAGCGAATCTACAAGATCGAGATGAACGACAACAACGTCGGCAAGGCCGTGCGCAAGATCGGCTATATCGACCTGCTGAAGATCGCCGATCCGGACAACAAGAAGCGCCAGGGCGGCGGCGACGGCTTCTACGACATGCCGTTCCTGACGATCGAGAACGTCGACCGGGTTGACGAGACCCATATCGTCGTCGGCAACGACAACAATCTGCCGTTCTCCGCCGGGCGCTTCATCGACAGGGTCGACGACAATGAGTTCGTGCTGATCGAAGCGGGCGAACTGCTGAAGGCGGAGTGAGCGCGTCTAAAGACAACGGGGCGGCGTCATCGCCGCCCTGAACCTGCCGGGTTGCCGCCCGGTGTTCGCTAGCCGACGGTAATGGGCAGCCGAAATACTCCGCTCGCCTATTCAAAGACGAAGGCGATCCGCTTGCCGGTCAGCTTCGAGAGTTGCTGCAGCCGCCCCTCCAGGCGCTCACCGGCGAACTCCGAACATCCGGTCGGCGCGACGAACTCGAGGTCCAGGTCGGACGCCTTGGCCGGGCGGATAGCGAGGCAGGGCACGATTCCCGGCATCGAGGCCGAGAAGAGATAGACGATGCGAAGCAGGCCACCCAGCAGCTTTGCCATCCTCAGCAGGCGAGGCGTCGCAATGGTGGCGAGCGAACTTGAGACGCCGTCGTCGCAGAGCCCCTCGAAGCGGTAGTAGTTGGCGAGCGCGATATAGGCACGCCCGGGATGGCTGATGCCGGTAAACGTGCCGTGCGAGATGATGTTCAGTGCCTGCAGGCCGCGATAATCCGGGTGAGCCCGCCAGCTGATGTCGGCGAGCAGACAGGCGGCCCGGCGATAGCGCCCCTCCTCGACGCTTTCCTCAATATCGAACAGGGGCATCATGCGGCCGGTCCAGTCGGCGAGCTCGCGCGCGTGTTCCGGCGAGCGGGCGCGCAGGATGGCCAGTTCACCGGCCGCCGAAAGCAGCGGATCGCGCACCTTCTCGGCCTCGGGCAGCAGCGAGAACAGGTAGCCCTCGCGAACGCCTTGCGCGGAGAAGCAGATCCGGGCCGGGCGCATCAGAGCGATCGCCTCCTGCATGGCGACGGCGCCGTAGGGAAGGAGCGTGCGGCGGAGCTTGGAGATCGCCGCATAGGCGGGGTCCTTGGTATCCTTCGTCGTCACGACATAGGTGAGGAAGTCCATCGCCTCGTCATAGGAGATCTCGTAGCCCTGCATCATGTGCAGTGGGTAGCTGTTCACCTCCATGTGCAGCTTGGCGATCGAACGCCAGGTGCCGCCGACGGCGTAGAAGGTTCGCCCCGCACCGTGCTTCAACAGGCCGGCGGTCTTGAGGTACTTGCGGGCGATGACGCGCGCCTGCGCCACCGAGCCGGCCGACGTCTCCGACAGGCGGATGCCGCCGAGCGGCAGCGTCATCCTGTCGCCGATCACGTCAGCGGCGACATCGACCAGTTCCAGAGAGCCACCGCCGAGGTCGCCGACGATCCCGTCCGGGTCGTGAAAGCCGCTGATGATGCCAAGGGCGGAGAAATAGGCTTCCTCGTCGCCTGAAAGGACCCGGACCGGGTGCTCGAGAATTGCCTCGGCCCGCTCGATGAAGGCCGGGCCGTTCTCGGCCTCGCGCGAAGCCGCTGTTGCCAGCGCGAACATCTGCGTCGCACGGGCCTGGTCCGACAGGGCCTTGAAGCGGCGCAGGGCGGCCAGCGCGCGCTCGACGCTGGCCTCGTCCATGCGGCCGGTCTTGGCCAGTCCCTTGCCGAGGCCGCACATGACCTTTTCGTTGAAAAGGATGGCCGGGGCGCGGATCATCCCCTCGTAGATGACGAGGCGTATCGAGTTCGACCCGATGTCGACGACCGATACCGGGGCAATCCCCGGCAGGCGCCCCTGCGCTTCCGATTCAACCATAAAAGTCCAGTTACCGTTTGCGCTGGCTCTTCCAGCCGGCGATCGCCTTCGGCGCGCTCGACTTCAAGGCTTCACCCCGGCCCGACAGGCTCGGGTTGGTCATGAAATAGTGCTGTGCATTGAACGGCTCGGTACCGGGCGGCACCTGCATTCGCTGCGACGTCCCGTCGGGCAGGATCTCGTAACTCTGCTGGTTGTCGATCAGATTGCCCAGCATGATTTGCGACAGGACCTGCTCGTGCACGGTGTGGTTGGTCAGGGGAACCAGCGTTTCGACGCGCCGGTCCAGGTTGCGCGGCATCATATCCGCCGAGCCTATATAGACGAGCGCTTTCTCGGAGGGAAGCCCGTGGCCGTTGCCGAAACAGAAGATGCGGGAATGCTCCAGGAAGCGGCCGACGATCGACTTGACGCGGATGTTGTCCGACAGTCCCGGAACCTGCGGCCGCAGGCAGCAGATGCCGCGCACGACGAGATCGATCTCCGCGCCGGCCTGGCTGGCACGGTAGAGCGCGTCGATGATCTCGGGATCCACCAGCGAATTCATCTTCATCCAGATCGCGGCCGGGCGTCCGGCCTTGGCATGCTCGATCTCCTGCTCGATGTGCTGAAGCATGCGTGGCCGCAGCGTATGCGGCGAGACGGCGATCTTCATATCCGCCTCGGGCTCGCCGTAGCCGGTGATGAAATTGAAGATATCGGCCATGTCGTGGGCGATGTCGGGATCGCAGGTGAAGAACGACAGGTCCGTATAGATCTTCGCCGTCACCGGGTGGTAGTTGCCGGTACCGAGATGGCAATAGCTGCGCAGCTTGCCCTCCTCGCGGCGGACGACCAGCGACATCTTGGCGTGGGTCTTCAACTCGATGAAGCCGAAGACGACCTGCACGCCGGCGCGCTCCAGGTCACGGGCCCAGCGGATGTTCGCCTCCTCGTCGAAGCGGGCCTTCAACTCCACCAGCGCCGTTACCGACTTGCCGGCCTCGGCCGCATCGATCAGGGCGCGTACGATCGGGCTGTCGTTGGAGGTGCGGTAGAGCGTCTGCTTGATCGCCACCACATCCGGGTCGCGGGCGGCCTGGAGCAGGAACTGCACCACGACGTCGAACGATTCGTAGGGATGGTGGACGACCATGTCCTTTTCGCGGATGGCAGCGAAACAGTCGCCGGCGTGTTCGCGGACCCGCTCGGGAAAGCGTGCATTGTAGGGCTCGAAGCGCAGGTCGTTGCGCGGCGCCCTGGTGATCTCCGACAGCGTGTTGAGCGCCAGCAGGCCCGGCAGGACGGCGACCCGGTTTTCGGGCACGCCGAGCTCGTTGACGACGAAGTGGCGGAGCGATGCCGGCATCTCGGAATCGGTCTCGATGCGGATAACCGAGCCGCGGCGGCGGCGCTTCAGCGCCGTCTCGAAGAATCGAACGAGATCCTCCGCCTCCTCCTCGACCTCGATGTCGCTGTCGCGGATGATGCGGAAGGTGCCGGACCCCTGCACCTCGTAGCCCGGGAACAGCCTGTCGATGAACAGGCCGACGACGTCCTCAAGCGTGATGTAGCGGATCACCGCGCCGTCGTCCGGCAGGCGGGTGAAGCGATCGAGCGCGGTCGGCAGGCGCAGCAGCGCGGTCATCGGCTCGCGCCCCAACTTGCTGATGAGCTGCAGGCCGATCGAAAAGCCGAGATTGGGGATGAAGGGAAACGGATGAGCCGGGTCGATCGAGAGTGGGGTCAGGACGGGGAAGATCGCCTGCTCGAATTCCTGGGCGAGCCAGATCCGGTCGTCGGGCTTCAGGGCCGCGGGGCGGACGATGACGATGTCTTCCCCGGCAAGATACTGCTGCAGGACGGCAAGCGAGGCCTGCTGCTCCATCTGCAGGTTGTCGATCTCCTTGAGGATGTCGTCGAGCTGCTCGGCCGACGTCTTGCCGTCGGGGCTGCGAATCGCAAGCCCCTGCCGCACCTGGCCCTCGAGGCCGGCGACGCGCACCATGAAGAACTCGTCGAGGTTGGCGGCCGAGATTGACAGGAAGCGAACGCGCTCCAGCAGCGGATGGGCCGCGTTCAGCGTTTCCTCGAGAACGCGCCGGTTGAACTGCAGCCAGGAAAACTCGCGGTTCACGAAGCGTTCGGGGCTGCTCATCAGATCCTGGACGGAAGGAGGATTGTCCTTCGCCGGCTTTTCGGCGCCGGGCGCCGTTGTCGTCGTTGCATCCATTCCGATCACCGCCCTGTTGTTCTTTTCCGGCTGCTAACGCAGTTTGACGTCGGTTCCGTGACAGTCAATCCTCGAGTTCCACAGCCTCTCCCGCCGCCATCCGTCCCAGCACCTCCTGCGCCAGGGCGCGCGTGATGCGGCTGCCGCGCGCCAGCGCCAGGTGATCGATGCGCTCGACGAGCCTCTGCGCGGCATCGAGCGAACGCTCCATGCGGGCAACGATGTAGGCGACAAGGCGGTCATCGACGAAAAGCTGCCGGTCGGCGAAGAGCTTGACGATGACCTGCGTCAGAAGCTCGTCGTCAGGCTCGCCGATCTCGACGACCGTCGCCGCCTTCAGCCGCGAACGCAGGTCCGGCAGTTCGACCGGCCACGACATCGGCCACAGCCGGCTCGTCATCAGAAGCGTGTGGCCGTGCTGGCGGACGTTGTTGATGACGTGGAAGAGCGAGCGGTCTTCGAAGCCCTGGCGGTCGACGTCCTCGAACAGGACAGGCCCGGCGGCCGCGGCCTCTTCGGCGCCGGTGCCCTCGATCGGGTGGATGTCCACAGCGCCGGACTTTTCACGCCATATGGAGGCCAGGTGCGACTTGCCGGAGCCGACCGGGCCGGCCAGGATAACCACCGGCGACGGCCAGTGCGGCCAGGCGTCGACCACGGTGACGGCGGCGCTCAACGGGTCGGAGATCAGCAGATCATCCCGCCCTGATGCCGGGACGTGCTGGAATTCCAGCGGCAATTGTTCGGAGACCTTCGGCGTTTTCATGTCAGTTCGGGTCATGGCTTCGGCGACGAAGCCGTTTCTTTTTCCTTGGCGACAGGAAGAGTGCTCTGGCCGTGGTAGAGGTCGCTGTCAAGGTAGCGCTGCAGCCCGAAGCGGACAAGCACGCCGACCGCGGCGGCGGCCGGCACGGCGACCAGCAGTCCGACGAAGCCGAACAGGGCGCCGAAGGCAAACAGCGCGAACATCAGCCAGACCGGATGCAGCCCGACCTGCGAGCCGACGAGCTTCGGCTGCAGGATGTTGCCCTCGACGAACTGGCCAGAGAAGAACACCGCCATCACGGCGCCGATCCACAGGTAATCCGGCCAGAACTGGACAATGGCGACGCCCACCGAAAGCACCAGCCCCACCATCGAGCCGACATAGGGCACGAAGCTGATGGCGCCGGCGAATAGCCCTATCAGCAACCCGAAATTGAGACCGACCACGGAGAGCCCGATGCCGTAGTAAAGGCCGAGGATGATGCAGATCGAGCCCTGCCCGCGCACGAAACCGGCGATCGCCGTGTTCATCTCGGTGGCGATCTGGCGCACGGTCTCCACATGCTGGCGCGGCACCCAGCTGTCCACCTTGGCGATCATGCGGTCCCAGTCGAGCAGCAGGTAGAAGGCGACGACCGGGGTAACGATCAGGAGCGAGGCGATGTCGACGATCGCAAGGCCCGAGTTCCAGATCTGCTTGAAGATCGTGCCGAGCAGCCCCGCGCCTTCGGCGAGAACCCCGGCAAAGCCTTGCTTGATCGCGCCCATCTGGCTCGAGATCCAGGGCGGCAGGATGTCGGGATTGAAGCTCGTCACCAGCGATTGCAGTTGCGCCAGATAGCCCGGCAGCTTCGACAGCAGGTCGGAGGCCTGGGTGGCAAGCAGCGGGATGACGATCATCAGCGACAGGGCGAAGACGACGATGAAGGCGACCAGGATGACGAAAGTCGCCATGGTGCGGCTGAGGCCGATCCGCTCGAGCCGGTCGGCGACGGGATCGAGGAAGTAGGCGAGCGCCATGCCGGCCACGAAGGGTAGCAGGATCGAACTGAACACCAGCAGGAATAGAACGAGGAAGGCGAGCGCCAGCAGCCAGAAGGTGACCTGGCGCTTCAGTCCCGCTCCGCTGATGGGCGTCGGCATGTTGCCTCTTTGCTCGCTGCTGTTTCCATTGGTCACGGCGCCATCACTCCCCGCATCAGGCGCATCCATATGCTGAGATAGGCCGCACCGGAGACGATGGTCAAGGTGGCGGTCAAGAGGACCATGGCCGAGATGACCGGGCCCGCCGCGATACCGAAGGCGCGATCGGCGAGAACGAGCACGATGAGAAGAACCTGGGCGACCGTGTTGGCCTTGGAGACGAGGATCGGCCGTGCTTCGAGAGGCTTTCCGACGCTGCGCGACAACAGCACCGCGCTGACGATCAGAACGTCGCGTCCGACCACGAGCAGGACAATCCAGGCCGGCAGGAAGCCAAGGTAGCCGGACAGGCCATAGGCGCTCGCCATCAGCAGCTTGTCGGCAATCGGATCGAGCCAGGCGCCGAACGCTGTTTCCTGCTTCCAGCGTCGCGCCAAAAAGCCGTCGATGCCGTCCGAGACGCCGGCGGCGAGAAAGAGGAGGAAGGCAACCTGCATTGCGCCGTCCAGCAAAGCCCATCCGAAGATCGGAACCGCCGCCAGCCGCGCCACAGTGATCACATTCGGTAACGTCATGACCTCCCGATTCCTCGAGCCCCCAGGTTTGCCCGCCCAGGTCCGCCCGCAATGTGGCGTTCACCGGAGGCGAATTAAAGTCCCCGGGCCGGACAGCCGGCCTGATGGGCAGATTCCTTCGAAAGGTCCCGGCAAATGCGGGCATAATGCTTGCACTTGCGGCCCCGGCATGCCAATCGGGCGCGATCACCGACCAGCGGAGAGCCGAGCATGAGCCAGTCTGAGAAAAACGGCCTGACCTACAGCGATGCGGGCGTCGACATCGACGCTGGCAACCTGCTGGTCGAGAAGATCAAGCCGGCCGTGCGCTCGACGCGTCGCCCCGGCGCCGACGGCGAGATCGGCGGCTTCGGCGGCTTGTTCGACCTGAAGGCCGCAGGCTTCACCGATCCGGTGCTGGTTGCCGCCAATGACGGCGTCGGCACCAAGCTGAAGATCGCGATCGACGCCGACAAGCACGACACCGTCGGCATCGACCTTGTCGCCATGTGCGTCAACGACCTCGTCGTGCAGGGCGCGGAGCCGCTGTTCTTCCTCGACTACTTCGCCACCGGCAAGCTCGACCCCGACCAGGGTGCGGCGATCGTCGGCGGCATCGCCGAGGGCTGCCGGCAAGCCGGCTGCGCGCTGATCGGCGGCGAGACGGCAGAGATGCCCGGCATGTATGCCGGCGGCGACTATGACCTTGCCGGGTTTGCCGTCGGCGCCGCCGAGCGCGGCAAGCTGCTGCCGGCCGGCGACATCGTCGAGGGCGACGTGATCCTTGGGCTTGCTTCCTCCGGCGTCCACTCGAACGGTTATTCGCTGGTGCGCAAGATCGTGGCGCTGTCCGGGCTTGCCTGGGATGCCCCTGCCCCGTTCTCGGCCGGCCAGACGCTGGCCGAGGCGCTGATGACGCCGACGAAGATCTACGTGAAGCCGCTTCTGAAGGCGATCCGCGAGACCGGTGCGATCAAGGCGCTGGCCCACATCACCGGCGGCGGCTTTCCGGAAAACATTCCGCGCGTGCTGCCGAAGCAACTTGCCGCCGAGATCGACCTCGACGCGGTCAAGGCGCCGGCCGTCTTCGCCTGGCTCTCCAAGATCGGCGGCGTGGCCGCGAACGAGATGCTGCGCACCTTCAACTGCGGCGTCGGCATGATCGCCGTCGTGGCGGCCGGCGACGTCGAGCGGGTCAGCGCCGTGCTCGAAGCCGAGGGCGAGACCGTGTTCACCCTCGGGCGGATGGTTGCCCGCACGGAAGGCGCGCCCGGCACCAGCTACAAGGGCACACTCGCCCTATGATTTCGGGCACCTCCCGCAAGCGCGTCGTCGCCTTCATCTCCGGCAGCGGCTCGAACATGCTGACGCTGGCAAAGGCCTGCGCGGCGGCGGACTTTCCGGCCGAAATCGTCGCGGTGTTCTCCGACAAGCCGGACGCGGGCGGGCTGGAAAAGGCGCAGGCCCTCGGCATCCCGACCTTCGTCTTCCCGCGCAAGGATTTCGCCTCCAAGGAAGCGCATGAGGAGGCGATCCTTGCCGAGCTGGACCGCCAGCGGCCGGACATCATCTGCCTCGCCGGCTACATGCGGCTGCTCTCCGGGCGCTTCATCGCCCGCTACGAGGGCCGGATCCTCAACATACACCCCTCGCTCCTCCCCCTCTTCCCCGGCCTCGACACCCACCGGCGCGCCATCGACGCGGGCATGAAGATCGCCGGCTGCACCGTACACTTCGTGACCGAGGGGATGGACGAAGGCCCGGCGATCGTGCAGGCGGCGGTGCCGGTGCTTGCCGGCGACACGCCGGCCGACCTCGCCGCCCGCGTGCTCACCGTCGAACACCAGGCCTATCCGCTGGCGCTGCGGCTGATGGCCGAGGGCAGCGTTCGGATGGAAAACGGCAGGGCCGTCGCGACGGAAACAGGCGGGGCCACGGAATCTGTCCCCCTCATCTCCTCCGGTCTCTGACAGCTACTCTCGAAAGACCGCTTCCCGTCATCCCGGCCTTGAGCCGGGATCCAGCAGCGCGCGTCTGCGGCGCGAAAGACTCCCTTCGCTCAAGGACTGAGCGCGCTGGATGCCGGACCAAGCCCGGCATGACGAGAAATCCGGGTGCGCAAGCTCACCGCACCATCGCTACTTCCGCTGCAGCAGCGCCCACTGGATCAGCATGATCGTCTTGGCGTCGCAGATCTCGCCGGTCTCGATCATCCGCGCGGCGTCGTCCAGCTTCACCTCGACCACCTCGATATCCTCGTGCTCGTGGTCGAGGCCGCCGCCCTCGCCTTCGCGGATCGAAGCGTCGACCTCGGCGGCGAAGAAATCGATGGTTTCGGTCACCGCGCCGGGGCTCATGAACACGCGGAACAGGAACTTCACCTCATCGATCCGGTATCCCGTCTCCTCCATCACCTCGCGGCGGATGACGTCGGCGGGATGGTCGCCGTCGAGCAGCCCGGCGGGCGTTTCCAGGAGCCAGCCGGAATGGCCGTTCCGGTTGGCCGGCATGCGGAACTGGCGGACGAGGATGATGGTATCTCGCTTGCGGTCCTGCAGCAGGATGGTGGAACCGTTGCCGCGGTCGTAGACCTCGCGCTTCAGCCGGACGGTGTGCCCGTCCGAGCCGGTATAGTCGTACGTGACGTTGCGAAGGTGATACCAGTTGTCCGAGAGCGTCTCGTCCGAGACGATCTCGATCTTCGCGTCGCGGAACTTCGTCATGCCGTCGCTTTCGAAAGCCAGACGCGGTTGTCGTGCAGGGCGGCACCGCCATAGGGCGCCACCGGATCGGCGCCGGTCAACACGTTGATGCCCTCGCCGTCAAGGTGGGCGTCGTTCGGCCAGATGCCCTCGGCGATCAGCACGCCGGACCTGGCCGCGTCGGTGATCTTCGCATGCAGGCGGATCTCGCCGCGCCCGTTGCCGAGCCTGACGACGTCGCCGTCAACCACCCCGTTGGCTTCGGCGTCGTCGGGATGGATCATCACCTCCGGCCGGCCCTCGCGCTCGCGCGACCATTTCATCTCGGTGAAGCTGGAATTGAGGTAGGTGCGCGCCGGCGGCGTGGCGAGGCGGAACGGATGGGCCTCGTCGACCGTCTCGATCACCTCGACGTAGTCGGGGAATTCCGGCAACTCCGCATGCGGGCCGAGCGGTCCGATCGAGGCTGGCGGGCGGTTCGGCGCGGGCGTCTTCGTCCAGTCCGGGCGGAAGCGGAACTTTTTGTCCGGATGGCCGAAGCCGTTCGCGTAGTGGGCGGTTTCGAACTCCGGCTGGCAGTCGATCCATTTTTCTTCCGCAAGCCCGTCATAGTCGATTTCGTAATGCGGCAGCATGCGGGTGATGTGGTCGCGCTCCGAGAGGCCGAACCCCGGCAGATGGGCGACGCCGAGGCGCTTGGCGAGCTCGTCGATGACGAAGAGGTTGGTGCGCACCGTCGACGGCGGCTCGACCAGCTTCGGACCGAGCAGGATGTGCTGGTGGCCGCCGGCGCGATAAAGATCGTCGTGCTCGACGAACATGGTGGCGGGCAGGACGATATCGGCGAGCTTCGCGGTATCCGTCATGAAATGCTCGTGCACGGCGACGAACAAATCATCGCGCAGGAAGCCGCGCTTCACCAGCCGCTGCTCCGGGGCGATGTTGGCCGGATTGGTGTTCTGGATCAGCATGGCCGTGACCGGACCGCGGTGGCGTAGCGCCACCGGATCGCCGGTGAGCACGCGGCCGATCTGCGACTGGTCGAGCTCGCGGATATCCGGATCGACCATGTCGAGGCCCATCAGTTCGCGCTTGTCGAGCCGGAAGATGGCGCCGTTGTTGTGGAAGGCACCGCCGCCCTCGTGCTGCCAGGAGCCGAGCACGGTCGCGACCGAGGCGGCCGCGTGCATCGAGACGGAGCCGTTGCGGCTGCGGGTGAACCCGTAGCCGAGGCGGAAGAAAGTGCGCTTCGTCTCGCCGACGAGGCGGGCGAACGCCTCGATCTCGTCCACCGAAAGCCCGGTGATCGCCGCCGCCCATTCCGGCCCACGCGTGGACAGGTGCGCTTCCAGCCCGGCCGGATCGTCAGCGAATTTTTCCATGTAGGCGCGGTCGGCGTAGCCGTCGCGGAAGGCGATCTGCATGACGGCGCAGGCAAGGGCGGCATCGGTGCCGGGGCGCAGCTTCAGCGCCAGGTCGGCCTGCTTCATCGTCGGGTTGTCGTAGATGTCGATCACGACGATCCTGGCGCCGCGCTCCTTGCGGGCCTTCGTAGCGTGCGTCATCACGTTGACCTGGGTGGAGACGGCGTTCGTGCCCCAGATGACGACGCAATCGGCTTTCGCCATCTCGCGCGGATCGGGACCGCGCAGGCTGCCGGTGCCCATCACGTAACCGGTCCAGGCGGTGTTGGTGCAGATCGAATCGAAGAAACCCGAATAGCGCTTGGCGTGGCGCAGACGATCAATGGAATCGCGCTGCACCTGACCCATCGTGCCGGCATAGTAATAGGGCCAGACGGCCTCGCTGCCCTGTGCCTGCTCGGCCTTGACGAAGGCGTTGGCGATCTCGTCGAGCGCCGCCTCCCAGGAGATGTCCTGCCAGTCGCCGCCGCCCTTCTCGCCCCTGCGGCGCAGCGGCTTCATCAGCCGGTCGGGGTGGTAGAGCCGGTCGGCATAGCGGGCGACCTTGGCGCAGATGACGCCGGCCGTGTAGCTGTTGTCGGCGCTGCCGCGCACCTTGCCGATCCGCCCGTCGGCGCCGATCTCGATGTCGAGCGCGCAGGCGGACGGACAGTCGTGCGGACAGACCGAGTGGCGGACAGTGGTTTTGCCGAGATTGGGGGTCGCAAGGGTCATGGCTTTTCTATATTCCAGAACGAATGCGCCAAGAAGGCAGAATCTTCCTTCCATCGCAACAATTCATCGGCGCATCACGGGAATGCAATGAACTATCGCCACATCTACCACGCGGGCAACTTCGCTGACGTGCTCAAGCACGCCGTTCTGGCGCGGCTCGTCACCTACATGCAGGGCAAGGACAAGGCCTTCCGGGTGCTCGACACCCATGCCGGGATCGGCCTGTACGACCTCTCCAGCGACGAGGCGCAGAAGACCGGCGAATGGCGCGAGGGCATCGGCCGGCTGATCGAGACCGAGCTGCCGGCGGACATCGCCCCGCTGCTTGCGCCCTACATCGACGCGGTCAAGGCGCTCAATCCCGGTGGCGGGGTGCGGTTCTATCCCGGCTCGCCGAAGCTCGCGCGCATGCTGTTTCGGCCGCAGGACCGGCTGTCGGCGATGGAACTGCACCCGGACGACTACGAGAGCCTGCACCGCCTGTTCGACGGCGACTTCCAGAGCCGGATCACCCGTCTGGACGGCTGGCTGGCTCTCGGTGCGCATGTGCCGCCGAAGGAGAAGCGCGGCATCGTGCTGGTCGATCCGCCTTTCGAGGCGGAGGGCGAATACGAACGGCTCGCCGAGGGGCTGGCGAAGGCCTTCCGCCGCTTTGCCGGGGGAACCTACTGCCTGTGGTATCCGCTGAAGAAGGGCGCGCCGATCGCCGACTTCCACAAGGCACTGAAGGAACTCGACATACCGAAGATGCTGTGCGCGGAGCTTTCGGTCCGCAGCGACCGAGAGACGACGGGGCTGACCGGCTCCGGCCTGATCGTCGTCAACCCGCCTTACACGCTCAAGGCAGAGCTGGAAAAGCTGCTGCCGTTTTTGAAGGAGCGGCTGCGGCAGGACCGCTTTGCGTCGGCGCGCAGCTTCTGGCTCACCGGAGAGACGCAACTCGCCTCTTGACCTCACCCCGGTGCGGGCCGCAATCTGCAGCTTAGGTGCGAGGATCGCCGGTGGCGGCCGGCACGCCAAGTCGAACGGCGCCGATCGCGATTGGAGCGAGACGGCCGGAGGGGAACATGTTCGCACGCGCGGCAACTGTAGCAGTATGCCTGTCGACCGGCCTTTCCTTTGCGGCGAACGCCGCCGACTACGGCACCTATGTCGAGCCCCGACCGGCATATGCTTCCGCCCGCTCTGCTGGTGCCTGCGCCGATCCGAGCGTGCTTCGCTTCATCACCCACCGCTTCGAATACAAGGCGGCGCACTACATCCGGCAAAATCTGTCCATCTATGAAATTCGCGGCATGCAGCTAACCGGTTTCGAACCGTTCAATCAGTACATTTCGTCGGTCCAGCGCGAATATTGTTTCGCCAATGCGACGCTTACCGACGGCAGCCATCGGCCGCTGTTCTACCTGATCGAGCGGCCCTGGGGCTTCGCCGGCGTCGGGCGCTCGATCGAGTTCTGCATTCCCGACCTCGATCCGTGGCATGTCTACGGCGCCCATTGCGCATCGCTTCAGCCGACCTACTAAGCCGTGCCTGCCCCCCACAAACCTGACCGGCCTGCGTCCACCCGCCTCGCCGCATTGCTGCTTGCCGCCAGCCTGCCATTTTCGCTTGCCGGATGCGGCGAAGAGGCGCCAAGGTCGGAGGCCGGACAGGTGGCTGGCTCGTCCGGCGAACCAGCGACCCAAACGACACCGGTGCCGCAGGGACACGGCTTCGATTTCTACGTGCTGTCGCTCTCCTGGTCGCCGACCTGGTGCATGGACAACGACCCGGCGGGCCGTAGCGAACAATGCCAAGCTGGCCGCAAGGCGGGCTTCGTGGTGCACGGGCTGTGGCCGCAGTTCGAGCGCGGCTATCCGGAATTCTGCCGCTCGGCCGAGCCCGGCCGCGTGCCGGCGGCTCTCGGCCGGCAATACCTGGACATCATGCCGTCGATGGGCGTCATCGGACATCAGTGGCGCAAGCACGGCAGTTGCTCGGGGCTGGACCAGCGCGATTATCTTGCCGCAACCCGCGCGGCCTACGAGCGCATCCACCTGCCGGACACGCTTGCAAACGCATCCGGGAAACGCCTGGGCGCGGCCGAGATCGAGGCCGCGCTGGTTACCGCCAACCCGGGCCTGATGGAAGCCGGCATCGCGGTGACCTGCGATCGCGGCCGGCTCGAGGAAATCCGCATCTGCATGACGCCCGGCCTCGATTTCCGCGCCTGCCCGGAGGTCGACCGCGCCGGCTGCAAGGCGAAAAACATCGTCCGGCCTGCGGTTCGCTAGCGCACCACCCTTTCAATCGGAGCCGATTTGAAGAAAGGTTTGCGCGCCGATTCCACCTGCCGAGCCGCCGGCGAAAGCATGAGCGACGCTGCAAGGACCTCCAACAGGGAGCAACACTTCGTGAAGATCTTCTATTCCTCGGCCTCGCCCTACTCCACCAAGGTGCGCATGGCCGCCGACTATTGCGGGCTGCAGGCCGAGCACGTCGCGACCGACACCAACGCCGAGCCGGCCGAACTTCTCGCCGTCAACCCGCTCGGCAAAATCCCGGCGCTCGTCACCGACACCGGTCAGGCGATTTTCGACAGCCGCGTCATCATGCAGTTCATCGACCGCGAGACCGGCCGCAAGCTCTACCCGCGGGCAGCGGCGAAGCGGACCGAGGCCGAGGTGCTGGAGGCAACCGCCGACGGCGTCTGCGACTGCCTGCTGGCGATCGTCTACGAAAAGCGTTTCCGTCCCGAGGAGAAGCTCCACCAGCCGTGGATCGACCGGCAGTGGAGCAAGGTCGAGCGCGCGCTCGACCACCTCGAGAAGAACATGCCGCGGCTCGGCAAGAAGCCGCATGGCGGCCACTTCGCGCTTGCGGCGATGCTGCGCTACATCGAACTGCGCTTTGCCGGTCAGTGGCAGAAGGGCCGGCCGAAGCTGAAGCGTTACCTGGCAAAATTCGAAGCGGTGTTTCCGGACTACGCCAAGTTCAAGGATTGAGTGGCGGCGCAGATTGCCTTTGCCGTCCCGGCTGGATTTCAGGCCGGCCCCGCCGCAGTGAAGGCGGCGCCGGCCCACCAGCCAACTGCCGGTGCCCTCCAGGCTACGGTACCGCCTTGTCCCGACGGAATACGACCAGAAGCAGCACCAGCGCCGAATAGATGGCGAAGTCGCGCCAGAGGAACTCGCCGTAGGCGTTCCAGACCGTCTCGACCACCCCAAGCGCGGCCCCACCGAGTGCGGAAAGGATCGGCGTCGAGTAGCCGCCGATCGCGGCTATGAAGAGCACCTTGACCCCGAAGTTCAGCCCGGCGCCGAAATCCATGTTGCCGTAGTAGCCGGCCGCAAGGATGCCCGCGATGCAGGCGACGAAGGCGGCGGCGCCATAGGCCGTAAGGAATATCCGGGCGGCGTCGACACCGCACAGCGCGGCCGCCTGCCGGTCGTCGCAGACCGCCCGCCAGCGCCGGCCCCAATCGGAACGGGCGAGGACGAAATGTCCGGCGAGAACGACGGCGACCATCACGACCGAATTTATGACCTGCAGGACTGTCAGCGTCACCGGGAAGGCCGGATCGCCCCATAGTTCCAGCGGCCGGCTGAGCAGCGGCGGCAGCCAGATGCTACGCGTGTCCGACGCAAGGCGGGCTGTCTCCATCAGCACGAGGACCACGCCGAGGGCGGCCACCACGACCGTGTTGTCCGAGTTGAACGCCAGCGGGCGCATCACGTGGCGGCCTATCATGAGGCCCGCGCCGATGCCGTAGAGAAGCGCCATCGCGGCACCGAAGGCGAGCGCTGCCGGCAGGACGAGCCACAACCGGTTCCAGCCGTAATCGGCAAAGAGGATGAACATCTGGCCGGCGAAGGCGAAAACTGCCCCGAAGCTGACATCGGCGCGGCGCGTCACCGAGAATGCGATCGCATAGCCGAAAGCGAGCACGGCATAGAGGGCGGCGATGGGCACGGCATTTGCCACTTGCTGCAGAAGATAGGCCATCGGCACTCTCGCGGTCGATCAAGCATATTGTAACTGGTCAAACTGAAATTGCCAGTTAGAATGATGGGATGAGCTTCACCTGGACCCCGCATCGTTTCGCCGGCGGCGCGCTGGCTCTCGACGTCGCCAATTCGGTGGTACTGCGCTGTGATCCGACGCGGCGCATCGACCGTTACGGCGACGTGGCGGCAATGGACGCGTTCGCGGCTGCCGCGAACACCCATTGCGCCGAGCGCGAGCGGACCGGCCCCCTCATTCCGGTCGCGGCCGATCGTCGGGACGCCTTCATCGACCTGCGGGAGGCGATCGACGGCCATTTTCGGGCCGAAGCGACGAACGCGGGGACACCGGCAGGGCTTGCGGTACTGCTGGAGGCGATCGCCGATACGCTGCGCCATTCCGGCGGCCGACCGGGCGCGCTCGACGCCGAAACCGCCCGCTCGGCGCTGCGGCTGGCAGTAGAGGCCGAGCCGGAGCGGCTGAAGATCTGCCCGAATTGCGGCTGGCTGTTTCTCGACAGGAGCCGCAATCGCTCGCGTGCATGGTGCGACATGGCGGTATGCGGCAATCGCGCCAAGGCAAGCCGCCACTATCGCCGCCGCAGGGAGGAGGCCCGGTCATGAGCTGCTTTCGCAACATGATCTTGCTGGCATTGTCGCTGACGCTTGCAGGCTGCCAGCGCGACAGCGGTCCGGACCCGCTGCAACTGACCGGAAAGATGTTCGTCTTCAACTACCGCCTGGCTTACGCCACCTATATGGTCACGCTCAACCGGACCCAGCCGGTGCCGGAAGGGTCGACCGTGACCGCCGAGTTCCAGAACCCGGCCGGCGGCGACGCTCTGACCCTGACGCGGCCACTTTTCCCGAGGCAGGAAAAGGTGGTGCTCGAGAGCCCCGATGTCACCTGCATAAAGAAGCAAACGCCCTATCGCGTGGCGATCCGCGTCAACGCTCCGGATGGCACGGAGTTGCAGCGGCTGGAGACGACCGTCGTCTCCGATCTGGACCAGAGCGTGCTTCCGGCCGAGGCGCTGGTCATCGGCCCGGGCTACGAGAAGAACCCGCGGATGTTCCGCAACGGTGGACTTTTGCCGAGGCATTTCGATGCCACGAAGTGTCCGCAGTGACGGGCTGCGGGCAACGCACGAAAAACGGGGCCACAAGGCCCCGTTTAACGTATTCAAGCTGTTGCAGGCTGAACTTCAGGCTATGCTTCAGCCGACGATCTCGGTTCCGGAGAACCAGTAGGCGATTTCCTCGGCGGCGGTTTCCGGAGCGTCGGAGCCGTGCACCGAGTTCTCGCCGATCGAAAGGGCGTGAACCTTGCGGATGGTGCCTTCCGCGGCGTTGGCCGGGTTGGTGGCGCCCATCACTTCGCGGTTCTTGGCAATGGCGTTCTCGCCTTCGAGGACCTGAACGACGGTCGGGCCGGAGGACATGAACTCGACGAGTTCGCCGAAGAACGGACGGTCCTTGTGGACGGCGTAGAAGCCTTCGGCTTCGCGGCGGCTCATCCAGACGCGCTTCGATGCAACGACGCGCAGGCCGGCATCCTCGAGCATCTTGGTGATGGCGCCGGTCAGGTTGCGCTTCGTCGCGTCCGGCTTGATCATCGAAAAGGTGCGTTCAATCGCCATTGTCCCGTTTCCTTGGGTTCAGTGAAAAGTGGCGGTTCAATACCCGCCAATTCGGCGCAAAACAAGGGGCACGGTACTGCGTCGACCGGGGATGGATCAAAGAGCTCTGACGGGCGATCGCCGCCGACTGCACTAAACCCATCCGATTTTCCATTCCGCACCTGCACCAAGCAGTCGAGCGCATCGCCTCGAACCTGCATGTGCCTTGTGGCGACAGATCAGAAAATTTCATGCGTGCCATCACAGTCGCAGCGGCAATCGGGTGCTAGACTTTGTGCATTCCCATCACGGTTTCGGAAGATCATGCTCGATCACTACAAGATGTTCGCCGCCTACAACGCCTGGGCAAACCGGATCCTTTATGCCGAGGCGGCGGCCCTGTCGCCCGCCGCCCTCCACGAGAACAAGGGAGCCTTCTTCGGCTCGCTGCACGCAACCCTCAACCACATTCTCGCGGCCGACCGGATCT
Source organism: Mycoplana dimorpha (assembly GCF_003046475.1). Classification (GTDB taxonomy): domain Bacteria; phylum Pseudomonadota; class Alphaproteobacteria; order Rhizobiales; family Rhizobiaceae; genus Mycoplana; species Mycoplana dimorpha. The sequence goes on along the minus strand of NZ_PZZZ01000001.1, from coordinate 512,856 downwards.
GGATGAAGCGCTTTACCGGCAGCGGCGATGCGCCGGTCCGCCTCGACGCAATCCTTTTCGAGGATGTCGAGGAACTGCGCCAGGCGCGTATCGCCGAAGACCAGAAGATCATCGACTGGATCGGCTCGCTGCAAGAGCAGGACCTGGCGAAAACAATCAGCTATGTGACGCTGTCAAATCCGGTGCCGATCAGCCAACCGCTCGGGCCAGGACTTGCGCATTTTTTCAACCATCAGACCCATCACCGTGGCCAGTGCCACACGATCCTGACCTCGCTCGGCCGGCCGAGCCTCGTGCTGGATCTGCTTTATTTCCTCCGTGGCGACGGGGACCAGTGGTTGAAGTGCTGAGCGATCGCCACATGATGCCCGCTGCCGCGTCTCGTCAAAGAAAACTCTGAGCAACCGCCGCGATAGCGAGCGGATCGGAGCAACGGGCTGACACGTACAACGCGCAATTGCGTTCGCACAGCCGGCGCCATTCAACAGGTTCTTAAGTCTTATCAGCTAAAGGTTGCATCAAGCGGCGTTCTCGCCGATGCCTCCAACAGCTGGTGAACAATGAACGCTAAGGCGAATGCACCGGAAACGCTGGCCCGATCCGCAGCGGTCATGGCGATGATAACCCAGGTCATCACGCGGCTGGAGATTGCACCGATCCCGCGCAACTACGCGCTGCTGCATGAGGCTTTGACCGGCGGCAATACGGCGCTGGGGCGCGAGATCACCGCGCTCGGCAAGGCGCCCGCGCAGGAGGCGCTCGACGCCATCGGCGTGCGCAACGGGGTTCCCGACCATAACGCGCTCGTCCTCGGCCACAGCGCCAGCGACCTGATGCGGACGATCGAGGCGCTTGCGACCGAGGCGGAGGCCGAGCGGCAGAAGAAGACCAATGCCGTCGCGCAGATCGGCCACCTGCTCGGCCGGCTCAAGGCCGACCCGGTGATGGCCATGTCGGACTTCGCCGCCCAGGCGGACCTGCTGGTTGCCGCCGTCGAGGCGATGATCGGCAGCGAACGCGCCCATTGCCGCCGCATGGACACGCTGGTGGCCCGGCTCGAAAACATCGCTTCCGGCGTCGGCGCGAGCGAGACGGCGCTGCTCCACGATCCGGTGACGGGGCTCGCCAACCGCGCCGCGCTGACGAACCGGCTGATGGCCGCCTACGATGCCGAGGACAATGCCGGCAGCGCGCTGCTGCTGATGCGCGTCGAACGGTTGAAGAGCATCTCCGACAGCCATGCGCCCGGCGCCAGCGAGGATGCGCTCCGCCAGATCGCCACCCTGTTCCGCAAGTCGATCAAGAAGCTCGACTATGTGGCGCGCGTCGGCGGCGACGGCTTCGCCTTCCTGTTCGACAAGGTGGACCGCGACAGCGTCGTCTCGATCGCCGAGCGCATCCGCGATCGGATCGAGGCAGAAGTGTTCCGGATCTCCGGCCGCGAATATCTGCCGGGAACGCTGACGCTCACGGTGGGCTGCGCCTTCACCGAGGACGCACCGAACGGCGGCGAGCTCTACCGCCAGGCGCTGCTGGCCCTGGAGGCGGCCAGCGAAGGCGGTACATGTGTCTATTCGCTCGAATTGACCGAGCGCGCCGGACGCCAGTACCGGCGCGATGCTGGCTGAGGCGCGCACCGCACCTCTTGCGCGCCACCGTTCCGGCACCTTATAGAGCGCGTCCATGATCACGATTTCCGGCCTTTCCGCCCGTGTCGCCGGGCGCCTGCTCCTCGACAATGCTTCCGTATCGCTGCCGTCAGGCACGAAGGCGGGTCTCGTCGGGCGCAACGGCGCCGGCAAGTCCACGCTGTTCCGGGTCATCACCGGCGACCTCGCCTCCGAGGCCGGCACGGTCTCGCTGCCGAAGAACGCCCGCATCGGCCAGGTCGCACAGGAGGCGCCGGGCACCGACGAGCCGCTGATCGAGATCGTTCTGGCCGCCGACAAGGAACGCGCCAGCCTGCTCAAGGAAGCCGAAACCGCGACCGACCCGCACCGGATCGCCGAGATCCAGACCCGGCTTGCCGACATCGGCGCGCATGCGGCCGAGGCGCGCGCAGCCAGCATCCTCGCCGGCCTCGGCTTCGACCATGAGGCGCAGAAGCGGCCGGCGAGAAGTTTTTCCGGCGGCTGGCGGATGCGGGTGGCGCTGGCGGCGGTTCTCTTTGCCGAGCCGGACCTGCTGCTGCTCGACGAGCCGACCAACTATCTCGACCTTGAAGGCACGCTGTGGCTCGAGGATTACGTGCGGCGCTACCCACACACGGTCATCATCATCAGCCATGACCGTGATCTCCTGAACACCGCTGTCAACGCGATCGTCCACCTGGACCAGAAGAAGCTGACCTTTTATCGCGGCGGTTACGACCAATTCGAACGCCAGAAGGCGGAGGCCGACGAACTGCAGATGAAGGCGAAGGCCAAGAACGAGGCCGCCCGAAAACACCTGCAGAGCTTCATTGACCGCTTCAAGGCCAAGGCGACCAAGGCCCGGCAGGCCCAGAGCCGCGTCAAGGCGCTGGAACGGATGGGAACCGTCGCCGCCGTGATCGAGGATCACGTCCAGGGCTTTACCTTCCCCGAGCCTGAGAAGCAGCCCGCCTCGCCGATCATCGCCGTTTCCGGCGGTGCCGTCGGCTACGAGCCCGGCAAGCCGATCCTGAAGCGGATGAACCTGCGCATCGACAACGACGATCGCATCGCGCTGCTCGGCTCGAACGGCAACGGCAAATCCACCTTCGCCAAGTTCATCTCGGGCAAGCTCGCCGCCGGGAGCGGTGAAGTCAGAACGGCACCGGGCCTGAAGATCGGCTTCTTCGCCCAGCACCAGCTGGACGATCTCGTTCCGACCCAGAGCGCCGTCGAGCACGTGCGCCGGCTGATGCCCGACGCACCGGAAGCAAAGGTGCGCTCGCGGGTTGCCCAGATGGGACTTGCGACCGAGAAAATGGACACGGCAGCCAAGGACCTCTCCGGCGGCGAGAAGGCGCGGCTCCTGATGGGGATTGCCGCGTTCGACGCGCCGAACCTGCTGATTCTCGACGAGCCGACCAACCACCTCGACATCGACAGCCGACGGGCGCTGATCGAGGCGCTGAACGACTATCCCGGCGCCGTCATCCTGATCTCGCACGACCGTCACCTGATCGAGGCGACCGTCGACCGGCTCTGGCTCGTCAAGGACGGGACCGTGACGAGCTTCGACGGCGATCTCGAGGAATACCGGACGCTGGTGGTCGGTGGTCCGAAGCCGAAGGAGGAGAAGGCCCGGCCGGTGGCCACCGACGAGGGGCTCTCCAAGGCCGACCAGCGCAAGGCGAATGCCGACCGGCGGGCCTCGCTGGCGCCGCTGCGGAAAAGGATCAACGACATCGAGGCGCTTACGGCGAAACTGGAGCAACAGATCCAGCTGCTGGACGCGGAGCTTGCCGATCCCTCGCTCTATGAGAAGAACCCCGCCAAGGCCGCCCAGAAGGCGAAGGAGCGCTCCGATGCAGCTGCGAAACTGGCTGCGGCGGAGGAACAATGGCTGGAGCTCTCGTCCGAATACGAGGGTGCCATGGCCGGCTGACCGGCCGGTCATGAACCGTCTTCCGCCGCTCGCGAGCGGTGCGGTTCGACCGGCGGCGCCGCCGCATGCCTTCGCGCAGCCAGCCGATTGCGCATGCCAGCGCCCGCTGCCCTCCACGTCTCGCGCGTCTCCCCGACGCCGGAATCGCGTAAAAACATGGAGATACCGCCCCGCTGCGATTAGACGAAAGTCGCATTGCCCTGCGCTTGGCCAAATGCCGCGTGTGCTTGAATCCCCTATCCCGGCATGGTTAGGTTCGCCGTGATCACGACGAGCGGACCCAACGTCCGCTCCCATTTGGGAGGAGAGAGAATGGATCGTCGTTCATTTATTAAGAATGCCGGGGTGGCCGGCGCCGGCGCTGCGGCATCTGCAGTACTTGCCGCACCTGCGCTGGCGCAGAGCAATCCGAAGGTCAACTGGCGCCTGGCCTCTTCGTTCCCGAAGTCGCTCGACACGATCTACGGCGGCGCCGAAACGCTGTCCAAATACCTTTCCGAAGCAACCGACGGCAATTTCCAGATCCAGGTCTTCGCAGCCGGTGAAATCGTTCCCGGACTGCAGGCGGCGGACGCCGCCGCTGCCGGCACTGTCGAAGCCTGCCATACCGTCGGCTATTACTACTGGGGCAAGGACCCGGTCTGGGCGCTCGGCTCGGCGGTTCCCTTCGCGCTGAACGCGCGCGGCATGAACGCCTGGCAGTACCACGGCGGCGGCATCGAGCTCTACAACGAGTTCCTGGACACGCAGGGCCTGGTCGGCCTGCCGGCCGGCAACACCGGCGTGCAGATGGGCGGCTGGTTCCGCAAGGAGATCAAGACCGTTGCCGACCTGCAGGGCCTGAAGATGCGCATCGGCGGCTTCGCCGGAAAGGTCGTCGAGCGTCTCGGCGTCGTGCCCCAGCAGATCGCCGGCGGCGACATCTATCCGGCGCTGGAAAAGGGCACGATCGACGCGGCGGAATGGACGACGCCCTATGACGACGAGAAGCTCGGCTTCTATAAGGTCGCGCCCTACTACTACTATCCCGGTTTCTGGGAAGGCGGCCCGACTGTGCACGCCATGTTCAACAAGGCCGCTTTCGAAAGCCTGCCGAAGAACTACCAGTCGCTGCTGCGCATCGCCTGCCAGGCCACCGACGCCAACATGCTGCAGAAGTACGACTGGCTGAACCCGCCGGCGATCAAGCGCCTCGTCGCCGCCGGCGCGAAGCTCGCACCGTTCAGCCCGGAAATCCTCTCGGCCTGCTACGACAAGGCCGACGAGGTCTACGCCGAGATGGAAGACGACAACCCGACCTTCAAGAAGATCTGGGATTCGATCAAGGCGTTCCGCGGCGAGTACTACCTGAACGCACAGATCGCAGAATACAACTATGACACCTTCATGATGATCCAGCAGCGCAACGGCAAGCTGTAAGAAGGATACCACGAGGAATGCGGATCCCGGGGCAATGCTCCGGGATTTCTGTTTCCGGCGCACCCCGATAACCTTCCCGCTTGCGGGCCGCAGCGTTCACATGTCGGGCAATTCGTAGTCGGGCCAATCGTCGCTGACCTTCCGCGCGATCAGTTGACCAGACCACCGCGGATTGCTGACCGGGTGATGCAGGACCTTCATGGAGCGCCAGAAGGTCTTGATGAACAGCTTCGAGCCAGGTTCGGCGCGCCTAGCGGGATTTCTCGTCTTCTGCCAGTTCAGATCGTCCCAGATGATGATCCCGCCGACCTTCAACATGTGCCAGCCCAGCGCGGAGACGATGAACGCGCCTGTGCGCTCCTTGGCGCAGTCGAGATAAATGAGGTCATAGGATGCATGCTTGCGGCGTAGTTGCTCCATTATGACCACTGCGGAGCCCTTCCTCTTCGTCACCCGGTCGCCGTACGCTGCCATATTGCGGTCGAAACGCCCCTCCACATCGGCATCCTTGAAGTGATCGATGCAGGTGATCCTGGACTTCGGCATGTAGTCCAGCAGGGCGATTGCGGAGCGCCCTTCGAACGTTCCCGCCTCGAGAATATCGGTGGGTTCATCCCGCATCTCCGCAAGAACAGGCAGCCATAGATCCAGCTTGTTCGTGGTCCAATCCTCGGTGAACTCCACGCCTGCTGGTCCCTTGTTCCCGCTCTCGCCGGTCGGCGCTCCTGCTGTTCCGATGTCATCTGGTGACATGGCGATTAGTCTGTATCTGTCCTGCAACGGCAAAGCTTGAGCGCCCCTCAACCAGAACGGTAAGCAAGCGGATGCAGGCAAGCCTCGTCCTTCGGCCTATTGAGCCTCGCTTCTGCCGTACACACCCATCCTCCGCCCCCGGTAGGGACCATCCATGATCTGCCGGTAGCCGGCGACCTCGGCGGGATTCCGGTAGATGACGGCGGCGAAACCATCCGGGTGCTTCGAGAACCAAGCATCGAGGTCTTTCAGGCGCACATCGTCGACGGGCTTTTCAAGTCGCGACAGGAAGCCGAACTCACCGTGGTAATTCTGGGCGAACGCCCAGTCCTTGTCCCGATTGGCGCTGACGAAGGCGGCAACCGGGGCCAGGTCGTAGCGGTGCAGGAATGTCGCTGAGGCAATGGCCTGCCCCGCCACGAACAGCGTGACCATGAGGACCATCGTCCTGGCCAGCATGTCCGTCGAGACCCTCGGGAGGCAAAGTGCCGCAAGAAGCACGGCGCCCGGCATAAGCGGCATGAGGTAGTGCGGCTGCTTGTTGCTGAACAGGCAGAACCCAAGGAAGCTCGGCACGAGCCAGCAGATCAGGAACCGCTTCCCTTCGCTGTCGGGGAAGTGGCTGCGAAGCTTGGCCAGCCCCTTCCAGAAACCGGGCACAAAGACCCAGGGAACGAACATCGCCGGCAGGAGCGGAAGATAGGCATAGAAAGGCGCAAGGTGGTCCTCGACGCTGCCGGTCACGCGGCCGGCCGTCTGCTTCCACAGCAGCCAGTAGGCGAATTCGGAGTCGCTCTGGGTGAGGACCGGGATCAGCCAGACAAGCACGATGGCAAGGGAGATCAGGCCGGCAAGCGCGTTTCCGGCATACCAGGTGAGCACGTTGCCGATATTCTTGGCCCAGTAAGGCGCAAGCAGGATGGGGAAGAAGATGCAGAACGGGGCGAAGGGACCCTTGGCGAGCCCACCGAGCCCGAGCGAGACGCCGATCAGAACAATGTGGCGCCAGCTTCTTTGCCGGGAGTAAAGGACGACGCCGATCAATGACAACAACACGAAAGCGGTCAGCGTGATGTCGAACATGAGAATGGTGCCGTAGGTTAGAAACGGCACGCCTGCGACCATGACCAGCCTGGTGCGATTGGTGTCCTCCAGCGCCTGCGGGAAAAGCAGGCGACCGAGTATGCCGGTGAGATATACGCATGCGAGCGCCGACAGCACGATCGGTATGGTTGCGGCCCAGCGGCTGACGCCGAAGATCGCCCAGGAAAGGTTCATCAGCCAGAACAACAAGGGTGGCTTGTGGTGATAGGGCTCGAAGTTCAAGGTCAACGGATCGAACCAGCCACTGCGCAGATACATCTCCCACGCGACGCTTACATAGCGTGTCTCGTCGACCGGCAACAATGGCCGGAAGCCAACGGCGGCCAAATACAGAATTGCCACCGTTACCGGAAGCCAAAGTAGCCTGGTCAGCGCAGTAAGCTTCATCATGCTATCTCGCTCGATCTGTTAACGGGCGCACCCGTGTGACGATTAGACGGATATGACTCTACTGACAAAAACCTGAACGTTCATGACGATCGACCGCCTTTTGCGCCTGTCCGTCGACCGCTACAGCTACCACCGCGGTGACATACACGCTCACTCAGCAACAGCGTTCGACCGACTGGCAGCGCCGCCGTCATAAAAAAACGGGCAACCTTGGCAGGTCGCCCGTTCTGGCATCAATTGAAGGACGGCGGCGCGCTAAGGTCGTTGGCCGCCGGTTCAGGCGCGTGGCCAACGTCGTTCTGATCGAACGACGGAGGCTGGCTGAGGTCGTTCGCAGGCAGCTGTTTCGGCTGACCCGCCCCGCCGCCGCCGGCCGGCGGCTGGTCGAGCGGGTTGCCGCCGGGAAGCTGCAGGCCACCGGGAAGCCCGAGCCCGCCACCATTGTCGGGCAGCGTCAGCCCTGGCAGGCCACCCCCCTGCCCGCCGAAGCCCGGCACCTCGATCTTGATCGTCGAGGGGTCGACGGCCGCGCCCGGACCTTTGTAGTGCATCACCATCTGCGGGAACAGGATGGTCAGCGCCACCATCAGGACCTGAATGCCGACGAACGGCACCGCACCCCAGTAGATCTGCCCGGTCGTCACCGGAGCGATCGTCTTACCGGTGATCTTGTCGATATACGGGACCTTCGCCGCCACCGACCGCAGGAAAAACAGCGCGAAGCCGAAGGGCGGATGCATGAAGCTCGTCTGCATGTTGACGCCGAGCAGGACGCCGAACCAGATCAGGTCGATGCCCAGCTTCTCCGCCGCCGGCGCCAACAGCGGCACGACGATGAAGGCGAGTTCGAAGAAATCGAGGAAGAACGCCAGGAAGAAGACCAGCAGGTTCACCACGATCAGGAAGCCCGTCTCGCCGCCGGGCATCGACACCAGCAGGTGCTCGACCCAGAGGTGACCGTTGACGCCGTAGAAGGTCAGCGAGAATACGCGCGCGCCGATCAGGATGAACAGCACGAAGGCCGACAGCCTGGTCGTCGAGGTGAGTGCCGAACGGACCACCTCGAGCCTTAACCGCCCCTTGGCGGCTGCGAGGATCAGGGCGCCGACCGCGCCCATGGCGCCGCCTTCCGTCGGCGTGGCGATGCCGAGGAAGATCGTGCCGAGCACGAGGAAGATCAGCGCCAGCGGCGGGATCAGCACGATGATGACCTGCTGGGCCAGCCGCGACATCGCGTTGATCTTCAGGGTCTTGTCGAGCAGGGCGACGATGTAGATGAAGATGACGCCGACCGTTCCGCCCAGGATGTCGGCGTTCTCGCCGTGGGTCGGATAGAGGTAGACGTGCGCGCCGTAGGCGATGCAGGCAGCGACCACCAGGGCAATCCCAAGCGAGGTCACGCCGGAGCCGAGCGTACGGGCTTCCAGCGGAAGCGCCGGCATCGACTTCGGCCTGACGATCGACATGGTCATGATGTAGCCGGCATAGAGCGCCGTCAGAACCAGCCCCGGGATGAGCGCGCCGGCATACATGTCGCCGACGGAACGGCCGAGCTGGTCGGCGAGAACGATCAGCACCAGCGATGGCGGGATGATCTGCGCCAGCGTCCCGGAGGCGGCGATGACGCCGGATGCGAGGCTGCGATCATAGCCATACCGCAGCATGATCGGCAGCGAGATCAGGCCCATGGCGATGACGGAAGCGGCGACGACGCCGGTGGTGGCGGCAAGCAGCGCGCCGACGAAGATCACGGCATAGGCGAGACCGCCGCGGATCGGGCCGAAAAGCTGGCCGATGGTGTCCAGCAGGTCCTCCGCCATGCCGGATTTTTCCAGCACGATCCCCATGAACGTGAAGAACGGGATGGCGAGCAGCGTCTCGTTCGACATCACCCCCCAGAACCGGTCCGGCAATGCGCTGAGCAGCGGCCAGGAAAGGTTGATCGAATCTGACAGCGGCGCCAGTTCCACTCCGATGATGAAGAAGAGCAGGCCGTTTGCGGCAAGCGAGAAGGCGACCGGGTATCCCAGAAGCAGGAACACGATCAGCGACATGAACATGATCGGTGCAAGGTTCTCGGCGATGAATTCGATCACGAGCGAGCCTCCCCGGAGCCTTCCCCTTCGAGGGCTTGGAGGTTCGGCACATATGTAGTCGGATCATCCAGGTCGCCGCGCAGGATGGCGATCTTCTTGATGATCTCCGAGATCCCTTGCGCGGCCAAAAGCAGGAAGCCGGCCAGCAGGATGGCCTTGGCCGGCCACAGGATCAGGCCGCCTGCGCTCGACGACACTTCGCCCGACCGATAGGACCGGCTGACGTAGGGGATGAAGTAGTAGATCATCAGGAGCACGAACGGCATCAGGAAGACGCAGTGACCGAACAGGTCGATCCAGTGCTGGGTGCGGCGCGAAAACTTGCCGTAGACGACGTCGATGCGAATATGCTCGTTCTCGCACAGAGTGTAGGCTGCGGCGAGCATGAAGGCGCCCCCGAACAGGTACCATTGTGCCTCGAGCCAGGCGTTCGACGAGACGTTGAAGACCTTCCGTACGATCGCATTCCCGGCGCTGACCAGGACGGCGAACAGGATCAGCCAGGACACCGCCTTGCCGATCCTCTCCGTAATCAAATCAATCAGTCGGCTGAGCCCAAGCAATGCCTGCATCGTTCCTCCCCGCATGGCTTTTTGTCGATTTTCTTTGCCGTGCACAGCCAGAGTGCGCATTTCAAAGCCGGATTCAAGCGCCCGCCAGCGGTTTTCCCGGGTGGCTAGCCGTCATTAGACGAAAGGCGGAGAGATCGGCGGCATCGCGTCGAGGCGCCGACAGCTGAGTTAAAAGGGCCGCCTTGCCGGCGGGCCGCATTCTGCTACAACAGCCTCCCAATCATCATACAAATCGAGCGAAGCACCATGTCACCGATCAATCTCGCCATCGTCGGCGTCGGCAAGATCGCCCGCGACCAACACCTGCCCTCGATCGAAAAGAACCCCGATTTCAAGCTGATCGCCGCCGCGAGCCGCCATGGCGGCGTGGAGGGAATCGCCATTTTCGGCTCGATCGACGAACTGTTGGCTGCCGTGCCGGACATCGAGGCGGTATCGCTCTGCATGCCGCCGCAGTACCGCTACGAGGCGGCGCACAAGGCGCTGTCGGCCGGCAAGCACGTATTCCTGGAAAAGCCGCCGGGCGCGACCTTGAGCGAGGTCGAGGACCTGCAGGCTCAGGCGGCATCCCGCGGGCTTTCCCTGTTTGCCAGCTGGCACTCGCGCTATGCGCCCGCCGTCGAAGCCGCAAGGGCCCTTCTCGCCTCCACCACGATCCGCTCGATGAAGGTGACGTGGAAGGAGGACGTGCGCCACTGGCACCCGAACCAGGACTGGATCTGGCAGGCGGGCGGTCTCGGTGTCTTCGATCCAGGCATCAACGCGCTGTCGATCGTCACTCACATCCTGCCGCGGCCGGTGTTCATCACCGCCGCGACGCTTGAGTTTCCGGAAAATCGCGACGCGCCGATCGCGGCGGACATCAGGTTCACCGATGCGGCTGGGCTCGACCTTTCAGCCGAATTCGACTGGCGGCAGACGGGCAAGCAGAGCTGGGACATCGCGGCGGAGACCGACGCGGGGCGGATGCTGCTTTCCGAAGGCGGCGCGAAGCTGGCGCTGGACGGCAAGCTCGTCCACGAAGAGCCCGAGCAGGAATATCCGATGCTCTACCGCCGCTTCGCCGAACTCATCGGAAAAGGCCGCTCAGACGTCGACCTTGCGCCGCTGAGGCATGTCGCCGATGCCTTCATGCTGGGCCGGCGCAAGGTCGTGGAGGCGTTTTACGACTGATCGCCTCAGGCAGCGGCCGCGTCGACCGCCTCAATCATCGCGGGCTCTTGTTCCGCCCGAGTCCGGCAGCATATCGTCCGGCTTGGGGCGGATCGGCGGCGGATGGGCGCACCAGGGACATCGCATGGCTGCCCGGGGAATCGGGCGGCTGCAAGTCCGGCAGTTCTTCTTCTCGCGGCTTCTGATCATATCTGCTCCTTCATCGCCTGGCGGCGATTATCCCAATGAAAAATCACAAGGGTCCCTCCCCGGAGAGGCCTCGGCTAAGCCAGGGCGCTCCGGGCGGAGACATGTGCTTCCGTGCGGGCAAGAAGCTGTTTGAAGGCCACGATGATCATACCTGCCATGTAGTTGCTGCAAGCGTGTTTACAAGCCGCGGGAACCGGCTGGGACCGGATGTCGCGCATCTGGAGACCCCGCTTGGGCGGAACGCTTCGATTCGGGAGTGAAGGCTCTATATTGCCACGTCTGTGGGCGCGGCTGCCGGCAGCTCCCCGACATTGAAACGGAAGTGCCGGCGCGGTCCGTCGATGCCGGCCCGCCGAAGCGCCGAATCGATGCATTGCAGCACATCGTCACGGCAGTCGATGTCCTCGGCAAAGCTCGGCACCCAGTAGCGAACCGCGTAGGTGATGCCGTCCAGACCGAATGACACGGCACGGACGTCCGGCGACGGATCATCGAGGATGAAGGTTGCAAGCTTCACACCATCCAGCAGCACCTGCCGGGCGACGGCCACTTCGATCTCGTGATCGAGCACGACAGAGATCTGTGCGCGGTAATGCCGCCGGGGAGCGCTGTAATTGGTGATCCGCTGCCGGGCGATCTGGCTGTTCGGCAGGATCATGTAGGTCGCATCGCGTCGCAGCAGGCGCGTCGTCCGCCACCCGATCTCCACCACCTGGCCTTTGACCGCGCCGTCGAAATCGACCCAGTCACCGATCCTGAATGGCGCATCCAGACCGAATGCCACACCGGACAACACGTCGGCTACCACGTTACGGACCGCAAAGCCCAGCACCGCAATCATGAGCCCGGAGCCGGCCAGCACGCCCCCGATGGAATCGCCGAGAAAAATGCCCGCCGTTGCGACGAATGCCGCCGCGAAGAAGGCTGCGGTGATGAGGTCGGCCAGCAGCTTCGGCACCCGCCGGCGCTTCTTTGGCGAGCGGGCGAAGATGATCTTGACAATGCGGCTGGCCAAGAGCGCAAGGGAGAAATAGATGGCCGCCTGCACCACCTCACCGACGACAGGGCTGCCTACCAATCGCTCCAGCTCGACGAAATGCCGCGCTGCAAGCATTGAGAGCAGCACCACCAGCGGCCCGACCAAAGCCGCAAAACCCTTTAACACCAAAAGCCTCATTGCCTCGAGTTCGACCCATGTCTGTTCGTCCGGAAGACGGAGGATCACCCGGTCCGCTTTAGGTCGATCTCGGCGATGCTGTCGGTGGCAAAGTAAATGTAGTGGATCGCGTCGCTTCGCTCCGGGATCAGCGGCACCTCGTCCCGCCACCATTTCAGCGCAACATCATCGAGTCGGCGCTCGAACGCCGGCGAGCGGGTAGCGGACCAGAAACTTGCTACGCCGCCTGGCCGCAGCGCCTGCCTCACCGCCTCCAGGCCGGCACGTTCATAGATCCCGCCGTTCGACGCCCGGACGGTGAAGTCGGGACCGTTGTCCGTGTCCATAAGGATGACATCGTAACTGCCGGCCTCGCGGCGAATGACATCCATCACGTCCCCGACGCGCACCTTGACGCGCGGGTCACGCAGCGGATCGCCGGCGAGATGTCCGAGACAGGTCCGGTTCCACTCGACGATCTCCGGCACCAGTTCGCAGACCACGATCTCGGCGTCCGCGCCAAGGTGATCGAGCGTTGTGCGCAGCGTGAAACCCATGCCGAGGCCACCGATGAAAACCCTGCGCGCTGCATTCCCCATCAACGCGATGGAGTGGTTGGCGAGGATGTCCTCGGACGCATGGTTGCGGTTCGACATCAATTCCAGGCCGTTGTAACGGATCTCGTAGATGTCGCCGCGTCTGCGCAGCATGATTTCGTCGCCGGCATCGTTGCCGGCTCTCGCCAGTTCGGCCCAGAGTGTCACGGTCGTTCCTAACGTTCACGGGGGCGCACTGCGTCGCAGCCACCCAGGAGCAGGGAATTGCGTCTACAGGTGCGGGGTTGCCCGGCGTTTCAGGGCCGTGGCAACCCGAACGCAATGCGTGCTCTGGTGCCCATCAGGAGCGGAAAAAGTGCCGACTTGTTCGAAATCACGATGTTCATAATGTTCGAGCGCCAAGCCTGTCCGTTTACCCGGTCCGGTTATGGAACATTGGGCCGGATAAGTCCAGTTGCGGCGTCTTGAGGTGCAAATGGCGTTGGGGGGCGCAGATCCTTCAGGGCGGTGATTTAAGAAAACCCCAATCCGCGATACGTGACAAACTACGGCAATGCGTGTGAATGCATCCGAGCTGTGTTGCTGTAAGTATTTGGTCTCATCGACGCTTGCCCCGAGCCGCCAGGCGCTCCGGAGCAAGCCTCAGGCCTTCTTCACCCAGCGACCGTCGTGGTTCTGCTGCCAGTAGGTCAGCTGGTGCCCCTCGCCTTTCAGGCGCTTCCAGTAGCCGCGGGCGGCCTCGAGTTCGTCCTGATCATGACCATCGAACATGAAGATCACCCGCGCATAGGCGTCGAGCGGCGGCGGGTCGGCGCCGTCGACGATGAAGCGGACGGTGGCAGCGTTCGGATTTTCGGGGCCGGTCGTCAGCAGCACGGGCTGGTCGGCGGCCTGCGGCTGCTCGTCGGTGCCGTGCGGCAGGAAACTCTCGTCCCGATATGTCCAAAGATGCGTATCCAGCGCATCGCGCCGCTCCGCCGTTCCGGTCTGCACGATCACCCGCCAGCCGCGCTCGAGGCTTTTGTCGAGCAGCGGCGGCAGGGCATCTTCGAGCTTCGATTCGGTCAGGTGGTAGAACAGGATCTCGCTCAATGCCGATCAGCTCTCGTATTCGGCGCGGACCAGTTCGTCGAGCAGCCTGACACCGAAGCCCGAGCCCCAGGACTGGTTGATCTCGTCGGTTGGCGACCCCATCGCGGTGCCAGCGATGTCGATATGCGCCCAGGGGGTGTCCTTCACGAAGCGCTGCAGGAACTGCGCGGCGGTGATCGAGCCCGCATGGCGGCCGCCGGTGTTCTTCATGTCGGCGAACTTGCTGTCGATCATCTTGTCGTATTCCTTGCCGAGCGGCATGCGCCAGACGCGCTCGTTCGTGGCAAGCCCCGCGGCCGTCAGCCTTGCGGCGAGCGTGTCGTCATTGGAGAAGAGCCCGGCATGATGGCTGCCGAGGGCCACGATGATAGCGCCCGTCAGGGTTGCCAGGTCGATCACGAACTGCGGCTTGAAGCGGTCGATGCAGTACCAGAGCGCATCGCTCAGCACGAGCCGGCCCTCCGCGTCGGTGTTGATCACTTCGATCGTCTGCCCCGACATGGAGGTGACGATGTCGCCCGGGCGCTGGGCGTTGCCGTCCGGCATGTTCTCGACAAGTCCGAGGATGCCGACCGCATTTACCTTCGCCTTGCGCGCGGCAAGCACGTGCATCAGGCCGAGGACGGCCGCCGCCCCGCCCATGTCGCCCTTCATCTCCTCCATGCCTGCGGCCGGCTTGATGGAGATGCCGCCGGTGTCGAAGACGACGCCCTTGCCGACGAAGGCCAGCGGTCGGTCCTTCGGCTTGCCGCCCTTCCACTGCATGACGGCGAGCCGCGGCGGACGCCCCGAACCCTGCGCGACGCCGAGAAGGGCCGCCATGCCAAGCTTCTTCATCTCGCGCTCGGTCAGGATTTCGACCTCGACGCCGAGCTTTTCCAGGTCTTTGGCCTTCTCGGCAAATTCCACCGGGCCGAGCACGTTGGCAGGCTCGTTGACGAGGTCGCGGGCGAGCAAAACCCCGTCGGCGACCGCCTCGCCCTGTGCATAGGCCTTCTTGGCCTCGTTCGCAGCGGCGGTGACGATCGCGACGCGGGTTGCCTTCCTGGCGTTCGTGCCGGCGTCGTCCTCCTCCTTCTTGGTCTTGTAGACATCGAAACGATACGCGCCGAGCAGCATGCCAAGCGCGAAGTCGGCGGCCGCCTGCCCGCTGGGCTCGAGACCGGCGGCGTCGAGATAGACGGTGACCGTTTCGGCGTCCCGGATCTTCGCGGCGGCGGCGCCGCCCGCCTTCAGCCAATCGTGCGCGGTGATCTTGTCCGGCGCGCCGAGGCCGAGCAGCAGGATGCGCTCGAAAGGCGAGCCGTGCGGGGCGACGATGTCGAGGCTCTTGAGTGCCTTGCCCTTGAACCGGCCGGCTTCCGCCGCCCGGGCGACGACGCTGGCAGGATCGGCTTCGGCCGGCGCGCCGATCCCATCGGGGACCTGCAGGACGACGGCGACACCGCCGAGGGACTTCGGCGCATTGACGAAACTGACATCGAATTTCTGGGCCATGTTCTACTCCGGGCTGCGCGGTCGGTCGTTTGGGCGCCGCACACGAACAATGCGGGTGCAGGGCTGACTGTCGGCATTCCTTGTCGCTTTTACGACGCTTGGCAAGATAGCACTGCGCGTTTAGAAGTCGTCGGCATGTTTGTTCGCCACGATTTTCTGCGGTACAGGCGAAAGCGCGCGCTGGCGTAAGCGGCGCCAAAGCATATATGCGACAACACGGCCGGCGGACGCGAATGGTGGCGGGCCGGAAGAGCGGCAAAGAGCACAGGGCCACGGTTCGGGACCAGACATGAAGCTGATTGAACGCTACATCCTGCGCCGGGCGTCGCTGATGTTCATCGGAACGCTGTTGCCGCTGCTCGGCATCGTCTGGACCACGCAGGCACTTTCGAACATCAACCTCGTCACCGACAGCGGCCAGTCGATGCTGGCCTTCCTGAAGCTGGCCACCCTCGTGCTGCCGTCTGTCGTGCCCCTCATCCTGCCATTCGCCTATCTTATCGGCGTGGCCCAGACGCTGACGGTGATGAACGCCGATTCGGAACTGACGGTGCTCAACGCTGCCGGAAGTTCGCGCATGATGATCATCAAGCCGGTGATGTATCTGGGGATTGCACTGAGCTTCCTGTCGTTCGCCGTGGACAACTTCGTCGAACCCTATTCGCGCACGGCGGTGCGCGAGATGATCGCTACCGCCCATGCCGACATGCTTTCGTCGGTCATCCAGGAAAATGCCTTCCGCAAGGTCACCGACGGCCTCTATGTCCAGGTGAGCCGCCGCAAGAGCGGCGGCGTTCTGGAGGGCCTCTTCGTGGCCGACACCCGCGATCCAAAGGTGGAGTACGTCTATTACGCCCGCGAAGGTGCGGTGGACGAACAGACGTCGGCGCTGGTGATGCAGGATGGCGAAGTGCATCGCAAACTGCCCACCGGCAACGTCTCGGTGATCAAGTTCGATTCCTACGCGTTCGACCTCGCCGATCTCACCGAACGCGCCGGCGAAGCCACGCTTCGCGCCAAGGATCGCGACCTGCCTTTCCTGCTGAATCCCGATCCGACCGATCCCCAGGTGAAGCGCAATCCGGGGGCTTTCCGAGCCGAATTGCACCGGCGCTTCACCGAATGGCTGCTGCCGATCCTGTTCGGTCTCGTCGCACTGGTTGTCAGCGTCGATGCCCGTTCGCACCGCGAGGCGCGTCTTCATCCGATGGTTACGGCGCTGATTGCGGCATTTGCCATCCGATGGGCAGTCTTCTACGCCGGGAACGCAGCCGAATCGTCACCCTATCTCATCGCGCTCATGTATCTCATACCGCTCACCGTCGCTGCCATCGCCATACGGCTCCTGGTGCGTCACAAGGGCCTGGAAATGCCGGCGTCCTGGCGGACGCGCCTGCTGGACCTGCGTGACCGGGTGGTGGCACGCATTAGCGGGCGCTCGACGGCCACCAATGGACCGCGATCATGATCCCAACGCTCGGCTTCTACTTCTTCAGGCGCTACGTCGTGACGACGATCTGTTTCCTCGTCGGCATCTTCGCGCTCGTCTTCATCATCGATTTCAGCGAAACCGCCAGCCGCATGGGGGGCTTGCCGAAATACACCCCGCTCAGCGGACTGGCGATGACGGCGCTGCGCATCCCGATGATCCTGATGCAGACCGTGCCTTTCGTCGCGCTCTTTTCCGGCATGGCGGCGCTGATCTCCCTGAACCGGCGCTACGAGTTGGTCGTGACGCGTGCGGCCGGCGTGTCGGTGTGGCAATTTCTGCGCCCGTTCGCCGTCGGCGCCTTCCTGTTCGGCGTGCTCGCCGTCGTGGCGCTGAACCCGATTGCGGCCTGGGGCACCCGCCAGGCCGCGGTGCTGGAGGCGGAGTGGGGTTCGAACCGCAAGTCGTCCGGGTCAAGCATTCCCTGGCTCAGGCAACGATACCGCGGCGACGACGCGATCATCGGCGCCAAGGCTGTTGAGGACAAGGGCAGGCGTCTTTTGAACGTCAGCATCATCCATTTCGACAAGGATGGCCGAATCAGCTTCCGGCAGGATGCCGCGTCAGCGATTCTCAAAGATGGTTACTGGCTTCTTAACGACGTGCTGGAAACGCGCAACGGCGAACTGCCCAAGCGCTCACCGACGGCACAGCTGCGCACCAATTTGAGACAGGAGTTCGTGCAGGAGAGCCTCGAAAAACCTGATTCCATTTCGTTTTTCAGCCTTCCGCGGAAGATCGAGGCGGCAAAATCGTTCGGTTTTGCAACCGAACCGCTCGAAACGCAGTTCCACTCGATGCTGTCGTTGCCGCTGCTGCTCGTGGCGATGACCCTCATCGCAGCATGTGTCTCGTTAAAATTTAGCAGGTTTAATCAATCACGTGCGGTGATTCTGGGTGGCATCCTCACCGGGTTCATGCTTTATGTCGTCACCGTGCTTGTGAAAGCATTCGGAAGCAGTGGAATAGTTCCTCCATTCGTTGCGGCATGGCTACCAGTTGTCGTAGCAATGTCGTTAGGGGCGACGATTTTGCTGCACCAGGAGGACGGCTAGTGGCGGCAGGCAACCGCGGACAAAAGAGTTTGATCGCGACCGCGCTGTTCGCCGGTGTCGCGCTGTCGGTGCTCGCACTGATGGCCGCCCCGCCCGCGTGGGCGCAGGCGCCGGACATCAACACGCTGGCGTCGAACATCCCCGCGGATGCCAAGCTCATCCTGTCCGCCAACGAACTGGTCTACAATCAGGACACCCAGCAGGTGACTGCACGCGGTGCGGTGCAGATCAACTACGGCGGCTACCAACTGGTCGCGCGGCAGGTCGTCTACGACCAGAAGACCGGGCAACTGCATGCCGCCGGCGACATCGAGTTCGTAGAGCCGACCGGCAACCGCGTCTATGCTCAGGAGCTGACGCTTTCGGACGACTTCGCGAACGGCTTCGCCAACGCGCTTCGCGTCGAGACCACCGATCTTACCAAGATCGCAGCCACCAGCGGCGAGCGCGTCAATGGGGAGGAACTGATCCTCAACAGGGGCGTCTATACCGCCTGCACGCCCTGCGCCACCGATCCGACCCACCGCTCGCTCTGGCAGATCAAGGCCGAGCGCGTCATCCAGAATGGCAGGACGCACACGGTTCGGCTCGAGCACGCGCGCTTCGAGATGTTCGGCAAGCCGATCGCCTATTTCCCGGCGCTCGAAGTCCCCGACCATACGGTCAAGCGCAAGACCGGCGTGCTGTTCCCGAGAATTCGCTACGCGCAGAAGCTCGGGCTCGGCGTCGGCGTGCCCTATTACATCGCGATCGCACCCGACATGGACGCGACGCTGACCCCGACCGCCTATACGAAGCAGGGCTTCATGCTCGAGGGCGAGTTCCGCAAAGCCTTCCACAACGGCATGGTCACCTTGCGCGCGGCCGGTATTGACCAGTTGAGCCCGGGGGTGTTCAGCAGCGGCACCAGCGACCGCGAGGTCACCGGGCGCGGCATGGTCGCCTCGACGGGGGCATTCAAGATCAACCCGCGCTGGGCGTTCGGCTGGGAAGTGATGGCGCAGAGCGACAACAACTTCGCTCGAACCTACGACCTCTCCGGTTACAACAACCGCACCGTCAGGAACCAGGTCTTCCTCAACGGCCTCGGCCGGCGGAACTACTTCGACCTGCGCGCCTTCTATTTCGACATCCAGGATGCGGATCCGGAGGATAAAAACGAACGCCAGCAGGCGATCCCGCAAACCCTCGACTACGAATATTTCGCGCCGGAGCCGATTGCCGGTGGCCAGTTGAGCGCCACAGTCAACGTGACGAATGTCAACCGCGATCTTCTGGATAAAACGAAAGTCGGGGATTCGGTCCGCTTCCCGGGGCTCGAAGGCGGCACGTCGCGCCTGACGAGCGAACTCGAGTGGCGACGGCAGTTCGTCGTCCCGGGCGGCCTCGTCGTCACGCCGCTGCTTGCCGCGCGCGGCGACGCGCTGCGCCTCAACATGACCCCTCCCGGTCCGCAATATGACGGCAATTTTGACACCAACGACAGCGCCTCGCGCTACATGCTGACGGCCGGACTGGAGGCGCGCTATCCGTTCCTGATCTCGACCGACAACGGCTCGCACGTTCTTGAGCCCGTGGCGCAGGTGTTTGCGCGTCCCAACGAACAGCACGCCGGAGGCCTGCCGAACGAAGATGCGCAGAGCTTCGTGTTCGACGCGACGAACCTGTTCGAACGCGACAAGTTCTCCGGCTTCGACCGCATCGAGGGCGGCACGCGAGCCAATGTCGGCCTGCGCTACACCGGCACCCTCGACAGCGGCTACACGTTTCGCGGCCTGTTCGGCCAATCTTACCAGTTGGCAGGCAAGAACTCGTTCGCCTCGCCGGACCTCGTCAATGCCGGCGCCAATTCCGGGCTGCAATATGACAGCTCCGATTATGTCAGCATGGCTGGCGTCGTAACGCCGACCGGATGGGATCTGGCCTATAGCGCCCGGCTGGACCGCAAGGATCTGACGCTGAGCCGCGCCGATACGAGGGTCGGCTTCGAGAACGACCGCTTCCAGGCGGCGATGACTTATACCCGGATTGCCGCCCAGCCGCTCTATGGCTCGCGCAGCGACCATGACGAACTCCAGACCATCGCGGCGCTGAAATTCCGTGACTACTGGACTGTGTTCGGATCGCTGACCTACGACATCAACAGAAGCAATCTCGCCCGCAGCGGCATTGGCCTGACCTACGACGATCGCGACACCCTCTTCTCGATCGTCTACGAGAACACCCGGGACACCGGGCAGACCATCGCCAACGACTGGACCATCGGTGTGCGGCTGAGCTTCCGGACGCTCGGGGATATCAATATCGGCGATACCACCCTCGACGGCTTCGACGACTACTAAGTCCCCCTTTGACGGGCAGGCTTGTCATCGTTTGGCCGCATGTATTATGCAAATGGCCGCGAGAGGGTATCAGGGGACAAATTCGAAGGACTGCTCCCGCGTTCCCGCAGGGGCTGGATCCGGGTGATGCAACCGGCGCAGCGGATGCCGGCGCAAGAGTTCGGCGCGCTCCGCTTTCGCAGCCGCGACGGAAAGGGATGGGCATGAGGTACACGATGTCGGTGATGCGGGTCATGGCGCTTGGCGCGGCGCTTCTTGCGACCGCCGGAACCGCAATCCTGCCGGTTGCGACGCCGGCGGCGGCGGCAAGCGGCGTGTCAGCCGTCGTCAACGGCACCGCCATCACCTCGGGTGACGTCGCCCGGCGCGTGGCATTTCTGAAGCTGCAGCACGCCAAGAGTTCCAGCCAGATCGCGCGTGAGCAACTGATCGACGAGACCTTGAAGCGCGCCGAGATCAGCCGGCTGCGGATGTCCGTCAGCACCGCGGACGTGGATGCCTCCTTCGCGCGATTTGCGGCCTCCAACAAGCTGTCGACGGATCAGCTCAGCCAGATTCTCGACCAGGCCGGCGTCGGCGCCGACCATTTCAAGCAGTACATCGCCGTGCAGATGAGCTGGCCGCGCGTCGTCAACGCCCGCTACAGCAATGCCTCCGGCGGCAAGACGCTTGCGGCGCGCATGCAGGAGCATGGCGGCGCCAAGCCGTCGACGACCGAATACTTTTTGCAGCAAGTGATCTTCGTGGTCCCGGCCGCGCGTCGCAACGCCATTCTTGGCAAGCGCCAGGCCGAAGCGGAAGCGTCACGCGCGATATTCCCGGGCTGCGACGACGCCAAGATCTTCGCTGCGACTATGCACGACGTGTCGATCCGCAACCTCGGCCGCGTGCTCGCGCCGCAGCTGCCGCAGGATTGGAAGCCGCTGATCGAGAAGGCGCAGGGCAACACCACCGGAACGCGCGTGACCGAACGCGGCGTCGAATATCTCGCGATCTGCAAGAAGCGCGAAGTGAACGACGACGTCGCCGCCGAGGTGGTGTTCCGCGCCGAGGACCTCGGCAAGGACCAGAAGGACGACAGCAACAGCCAGAAGTATATCGACGAGCTGCGCAAGAAGGCGCAGATCGTCATTCGCTGACCGGCCCGCTCATCGCCAGCGCGTCAAGCGCGCCGGCCTCTCCCGCTACAAAAGACCCACGCCATGACCGTCGCGCCCGATCCCGCCCTGGCCGTTCCGCCGCTGGCCCTGACCATGGGCGATCCGTCCGGGATCGGCCTCGACCTCACGCTCGACCTGTGGAACGCCCGGGCGGCCCTGAAGCTGCCGCCCTTTCTCTTCATCGGCGACCCGGAGGCGCTTGGGCAACGCGCAAAGCAGCGCGGCTTCGAGGCGCCCATTGCAACGGCCACCGCCGAAAGCGCCGCCTCGATCTTCGCCGCAGCGATCCCGGTGCAGCCGGTTCCGCTGGCGGAGCCGGCGACAGCCGGCGCTCCCTCCTCCCGCAATGCCGGCGCGGTGATCACATCGATCGAGACGGCAGTGGCGCTGACGATGGCCGGCCGCGCCGCCGCGGTCGTTACCAATCCGATCGCGAAATCCGTGCTGTACGATGCGGGGTTCGGCTTTCCCGGTCACACCGAGTATCTCGCCGACCTTGCCTCACGGGCCACGGGTGGTCCTGTGCAGCCGGTGATGATGCTGGCGGGGCCGAAGCTGCGCAGCGTGCCGGTGACGATCCACATCCCGCTGAAGGAGGTGCCGACGGCACTCACCGAAGACCTGGTCTACGACACGGCGCTGATCACGGCGACCGACCTGAAGCGGCGCTTCGGCATCGCCTCTCCCAGACTGGCTGTGGCCGGCCTGAACCCGCATGCCGGCGAAGGCGGGGCGCTGGGGATCGAGGACGACACCGTGGTCGCTCCCGCCATCGCACGGCTGAAGGCTGCCGGCATCGATGCGTTCGGCCCCCTGCCGGCGGATACCATGTTCCATGATGCGGCCCGTGCAACCTATGACGTGGCAATCTGCATGTATCACGACCAGGCGCTGATTCCTGCCAAGGCCCTGGGCTTTGACGATTCGGTGAACGTGACGCTCGGCCTGCCGTTCATCCGCACCTCCCCGGACCATGGCACGGCCTTCTCGTTGGCCGGTACCGGACGGGGCCGGCGGGACAGCCTGCTCGCCGCGATCCGGCTTGCACACGAACTGGCCCTGCACGAGCGGAGCGCCGGCTGATGGCGGCGATCGATGGGCTGCCGCCGCTGCGCGAGGTCATCCAACGCCACGGACTCGACGCGAAGAAATCGCTCGGGCAGAACTTCCTGCTCGACCTGAACCTGACGCAGAAGATCGCCAGGACGGCCGGACCGCTGGAAGAGTGCACGGTCATCGAGGTGGGGCCTGGTCCCGGCGGCCTCACCCGGGCGATCCTGTCGCTGGGTGCGAAGCACGTCGTGGCCATTGAGCGCGATGCCCGCGCCATGCCGGCGCTCAAGGAAATTGCGGAGCACTATCCCGGCCGCCTGACGGTGATCGAGGGCGATGCGCTGAAGGTGGATTTCGAGAGCCTGACCCCGCCGGGCGAGCCGGTTCGTATCATCGCCAACCTGCCTTACAACGTCGGCACGCAACTGCTCGTCGACTGGCTCCTGCCGAAACGCTGGCCGCCGTTCTACCGGTCGCTGACGCTGATGTTCCAGCGCGAGGTCGGGCTGCGGATCGTAGCGCGCGCGGACGATGACCATTACGGGCGGCTTGGCGTTCTTGCCGGCTGGCGCACCAACGCGCGCATCGCCTTCGACGTGCCGCCCCAGGCCTTCGTGCCGCCGCCGAAGGTCACGTCATCCGTCGTGCATCTCGAGCCGATCGAGAATCCCCTGCCCTGCAAGGCCGGGGCCTTGGAGCGCGTGACACAGGCCGCCTTCGGGCAGCGCCGCAAAATGCTGCGCCAGAGCCTGAAGCCACTCGGGGGCGAGGCGCTGCTGGCGCTGGCCGGCATCGACCCGCAACGGCGGGCCGAAACGCTCTCGGTCGAAGAATTCGTGGCGCTGGCGAACGCGCTGGATTAGCAACAGCTAATTGGCTACAGTCGTTGCCTCAGTGTTGTTGGGGCGGCACCGATGCAGCCGAAGATTCGTCCTTTCAAGCAGAAAAAACGGATCGCTTATCTCTGGCTGCTCGCTGCAGTGTTCCTTGTCGCAGCCACCGTCACCGAGCCCGTCTGGCGCGGCGGGGTTCACGGAGCCCTCGAAGTGACCGGCCTGATGCTCGTATTCTTCGCAATCCTGGGCAGATTGTGGAGCATTCTCTACATCGGCGCATTCAAGAACCGGGCGGTCGTGGACATCGGCCCATATTCGATGACGCGCAATCCCCTCTATCTCTTCTCGCTCTTGGCAATTTGCGGCGTGGGGCTGATGTCCGGCTCGCTCGTGCTGACGCTTGCGATGACGACGGCGTTCTACATCGTCATGCGATACGCTGCCGGGCGCGAAGCGGCCGACCTGAAGCGCATGTTCGGGCCGGCCTACGACGAATATGCCGCTCGGACACCGTTCTTCCTGCCGAACCCGTTCCTCTACAGAGGCGCGGCGAAGGTCAGCTTCTCGCAGCGCGCGCTGGCAAAGACGTTCCGCGACGGACTGTTTCTGCTGGCCCTTTTCCCGATCCTGGAAGTACTCGAATATCTGCGGGCAAACGGCTATGTGCCCACCATGCTGAGGATATTCTGAAGCGTTCCCCGCTTGTGCCGTCACTAGGTTCGGGCGACGGCAGGATCAGAGCACCGGCTGCTCGGTCAGGAGCTTCGAGACGAAATCGAACATGCCGTGGCGTCGATCGCGGCGCAGGCGCTCCGCCTTGACGATGCTCTGTACGGCATCGAAGGCGGCCGTCAGGTCGTCATTGAGGATGACGTAGTCGTATTCGTGCCAATGCTCGATCTCGGCCCGCGAGTTGGCAAGCCGCGTCGCGATCACCTCCTCGGTATCCTCGGCGCGGCGATGCAGCCGCGACTGCAGCTCGGTCATCGACGGCGGCAGGATGAAGATCGAGACGACGTCGGCTGCCATCTTCTCCTGCAACTGCTGGGCGCCCTGCCAGTCGATGTCGAACAGCATGTCGCGCCCGGCCGCCATGGCCTCCTCCACCGGCTTGCGCGGCGTACCGTAGAAGTTGCCGTGCACCTCGGCCCATTCGAGCAGCGCGTCGGAATCGCGCAGCATGTCGAATTCGGCACGATCGATGAAGTGATAGTGGCGGCCGGCGATCTCGCTGGGGCGGCGCTGGCGGGTCGTGACGCTGATCGAAAGACTGATCCCGGAATCGGCTTCGAGGAGATTGCGCGCGATCGTTGACTTGCCGGCCCCTGAGGGCGAGGAAATAACCAGCATCAACCCACGCCGGGGAATTTCGATGGGTTTGGTTTGCTGCGGTGCGGTCATGGTTACTCCAGATTCTGAATCTGCTCGCGGAACTGGTCAATCACGACCTTCAACTCGATGCCGGCCGCCGTGACAGCCGCAGCGTTTGACTTGGAGCAGATAGTATTCGCTTCCCGGTTAAATTCCTGTGCCAGGAAATCGAGCTTGCGGCCGACGGGGTGATCGGCGCCAAGCAGCTCCTCGGCGGCACGGACGTGGGCGCCGAGACGATCGATCTCCTCGCGCAGATCGGCCTTGGTGGCGAGCAGCACCGCTTCCTGGTAGAGGCGGTCGCGATCGAGCCCGCCACTGCCTTGCAACAGCAACTGGACCTGGCCGGCCACACGCTCGGCGATCGCATCCACGCTGCGGCTCGGATCGGCCTCGATCGTCACCGCCAGTCGGGCGATCCGTTCAACCTGCGTGCCCAGCACCTGCCGAAGGGCCTCCCCTTCTCCGAGCCGCATCGCCAGCAGCCGGGCAATCGCGCCATCGAGACCCGCCGCGATGTCGTCGTCCCTCCTCTGGCGCTCGGCCTCGCTCTCCTCGGCCTCGCGAAAATCGACGACGCCGCGGACCGCCAGCAGCGTGTCGAGCCGAAGCGGTGCCGAATCGATCACCTCCGACAATTGCTCGCGAAGGGCGAGGATCGCCGACAAGGCGGCCTGGTTGACGACCGGCTGCACCTGCGGCTCGGTAATGGAGACCGAGAGACCGATCTGCATGTTGCCGCGGGTGAAGGCGGCCGCGGCTTTCTGCCGAACCTCCGGCTCGAAGTGCTCGAAGCCCTGCGGCAGGCGGATGCGCAGATCCAGTCCCTTGCCGTTTACCGAGCGCAACTCCCAGCTCCAGCGACAGCGGCCGCTGGTTCCCTCGGTCCGCGCAAAACCGGTCATGGATTGCAGTGGCATGTCGAACTCCGATCGGAAGGCGCCATCGCGCACCGGAATCGCCGGTGGCGTGCTGCGGCTTATATACCCTGTTCCGGTGTGAAAAGCGTGCGCACGGATGCAATCTCCGCCGCACAATTCGAAAAAAGAGGCGGCTTTGCCGCCTCTCCGTTCTCGTTACTGGCTGGTTGCCTGGCCTGCGTCCTGGGCGTCCTTGGCCGCCTGCGCCTCCTTGGCCGCCTGAGCGGCCTTCTCGGCTTCGATCTTGCGCCAGCGCCGGACATTGGCGTTGTGCTCGTCGAGGGTTTCGGCAAAGGCGTGACCGCCGGTGCCGTCGGCGACGAAGTAGAGATCGGCGGTGCGCGACGGGTTGGCGACAGCCTCCAGGGCGGCGCGCCCCGGGTTGGCGATCGGCGTCGGCGGCAGGCCCTTGATGACGTAGGTGTTGTAGGGCGTCTGCTTGTCGATGTCCGACTGCAGGATCGTGCGGTCGGCCGGCTTTCCGTCGCCGCCGAAGATGCCGTAGATGATCGTCGGGTCCGACTGGAGGCGCATGCCCTTCTCGAGCCGGTTGATGAACACCGAGGCGACGCGAGGCCGCTCGTCGGCCCGCCCGGTCTCCTTCTCGACGATGGAGGCGAGCGTCACCAGTTCCTCCGGCGTTGCGATCGGCAGGCCGTCATCGCGCTTTTCCCAGATCTGCTCCACCAGTGCCTTCTGAGCCGCGAGCATCTGCTTCACGATCTCGGCGCGCTTCGTTCCGCGGGAGAACTTGTAAGTGTCGGGCATCAGCGTGCCCTCGCCGGGCAACTCGGCCGGCAGTTCGCCCTCCAGAACCGGGTCATCGGCGAGGCGCTGGAACATCTGCCTGACCGTCAGCCCCTCGGGCAAGGATACGCTATAGAGAATAGACTTGCCGGACTTCAGAAGCTCCAGCACGTCGTGCATCGAGGCGTTGGCGCGGATCTCGTACTCGCCGGCCTTCAACACCGCGTCCTGCAGGTAGATCCGGCTCAACGCGCGAAACACGCGACTGTCGGTGATGATGTTGTTGCGCTCAAGGCTCGCGGCGATCTCGTTGAGACCGGCACCGTTGCGCACGATGAAATTCGTATTGGCGGTCAGCGGACCGGGCTTCTCGTAGCTGTCGAGCGCGTAATAGAACAAACCGCCGGCAGCAATGGTGACAAGGACCAGCGCGGTCATCAGGAAGTTCAGGAAGATCACCACCTGGCTGCGCGCCTTGCGGGAGCGGCGCGGCGGCTGCGGCACGGGTTCGGGCCGCAGCGCTTCGCTGGCGGATTTCGGAACGATCGGCCCCTTGTTGGCATTCTCGCCTCGGTCGGGCGACGTCTCGGCGGTTTCGTTGTTCTCGTTCACGGACAATCCTCGAATGATCTTGGCGGTCCCCGCCCGCTGCAAACGGCCCCGGTGAACGAACCGGAGCAGCATAACGCGTCAAACCGAGTGCCTTGCGTCCATAGAAGCCCCTGCGGACGCGCGACGCAATAGGGCAGACCAATGCGGCAAAAACGGGATCGGGCCCGCCTTGTGGCGGGAACCGAGGTGGCTCTGTATCAACCTGCCGGCGCGCCCCTGCCCGCCGCAGCCCTCAGGCGTAGCGGCGCAAGATGAGCGACGCGTTCGTGCCGCCGAAACCGAAGGAGTTGGAAAGCGCGACGTTGATCTCGCGCTTGCGTGCCTTGTGTGGCACGAGATCGATTGCGGTCTCAACATCAGGATTGTCGAGGTTGAGCGTCGGCGGCGCGACGTTGTCGCGAATGGCGAGCGCCGAGAAGATCGCCTCGACCGCACCGGCCGCCCCGAGCAGGTGGCCGATCGCCGATTTTGTCGACGACATCGAAACCTTGCTCGCGTGCTCGCCGACGAGCCGTTCGACGGCGCCGAGTTCGATCGTGTCGGCCATCGTCGATGTGCCGTGCGCATTGACGTAGTCGATGTCGCCCGGGGTCAGGCCGGCGCGCTTCAGCGCCATCTGCATGCAGCGATAGGCGCCGTCGCCGTCCTCGGAAGGCGCGGTGATGTGGAAAGCGTCACCGGAAAGGCCGTAGCCGACCACTTCGGCATAGATCTTCGCGCCGCGCGCCTTGGCGTGCTCGAGTTCCTCGAGGACGACGATGCCGGCGCCCTCGCCCATCACGAACCCGTCACGGTCGCGATCATAGGGGCGCGATGCCTTGGTCGGCTCGTCGTTGTACTGGGTGGAAAGCGCCTTGCAGGCGGAAAAGCCGGCGAGCGCCATGCGCGAGATCGGCGACTCGGTGCCGCCGGCGACCATCACGTCGGCATCGCCGAGCGCGATCAGGCGGGCGGCATCGCCGATCGCGTGCGCGCCGGTCGAACAGGCGGTAACGACCGAACTGTTCGGGCCGCGCAGCTTGTGCCGGATCGACACCTGCCCGGAGGCTAGGTTGATCAGGCGGCCGGGAATGAAGAAGGGCGAGACCCGGCGGGGTCCCTTGTCGCGCAGGATGTGGCCTGCCTCGACGATGCCTTCAAGACCGCCGATACCGGAGCCGATCAGAACGCCGGTCGAAACCTGTTCCTCGTCCGTCTGCGGATGCCAGCCGGCATCGTCGAGCGCCATATCGGCGGCGGCCATCGCGTATACGATGAAGGAGTCGACCTTGCGTTGCTCTTTCGGCTCCATCCACTGGTCGGGATTGTAGGTGCCGTCGGTGCCGTCGCCGGTCGGAATGTAGCAGGCAATTCGTGCTGGAAGATCGTCGACTTCGAAGCCGGTTACCTGACGGGCGCCGCTCTGTCCGGCGAGCAGCCGGGACCATGTCACTTCGGTACCACAGCCCAAAGGAGATACCATGCCGGTACCGGTGATAACGACACGTCTCATCGTCGGTGAACCACCCTATGTCTTTTTCTTGGACCGAGGCGGAACGCCATGGCGCTCCGCAAGCGGGTCGCGGCGGGCCCTAAGGCCCGCCGGAAATCAGTATCAGGCCTGGGCCTTCTCGATGAACTTGACGGCATCGCCGACCGTCAGGATCGAGTCTGCGGCATCGTCCGGAATCTCGACGCCGAATTCCTCTTCGAAGGCCATGACCAGTTCGACGGTGTCGAGCGAGTCCGCGCCGAGATCATCGATGAAGCTTGCGCCTTCGCTGACCTTGTCGGCGTCAACGCCCAGGTGATCGATAACAATTTTCTTTACGCGTTCTGCGATGTCGCCCATGTCGGATTCCTCGACCTTTGTTCTGTTCGATGCCTTTGACGGCACCGGGGCACTCAACCAAGCCCGGTATGCACGGCATGCCGGGCAATTCTTTCTCAACCGCAGATGCCCCCCGGCGCAATCAAAGAGCGCCGCAAAAAGCCTCTATTCCCCGGCCGACTGCTTACAGTCATGGCCGATTAACACGGTTTAACTCCGCCGCAAAGCGCGAAATTCGCCCCACCGGCGGCGGTCAACATGCTATTTTCGCGCTGCAGGCCCGGCGTTCAGATCATCGCCATGCCGCCGTTGACGTGCAGTGTCTGGCCGGTCACGTAACCGGCCTCGGTGGAGGCGAGATAGGCGACGGCCGATGCAACTTCCGCGCCTGTTCCCATGCGCTTCATCGGGATCGCTCCCATGATCGCTTCCTTCTGCCTGTCGTTCAGCTTGCCGGTCATGGCGCTCTCGATGAAGCCGGGGGCGACGCAGTTGACCGTGACATTGCGGGTGGCGATCTCCTGGGCCAGCGACTTGGTGAAGCCGATCATGCCGGCCTTGGAGGCGCAGTAGTTCGCCTGGCCCGGATTACCGGTGACGCCGACGATGGAGGTGATGTTGATGATACGGCCGAAGCGGCGGCGCATCATCGGATGGGTCAGCTCGCGCGTCAGGCGGAAGACCGAGGTGAGGTTCACCTCCAGGACCGAATCCCAGTCTTCGTCACTCATGCGCACGAACAGGCCGTCCTTGGTGATGCCGGCATTGTTGACGAGGATGTCGACGCCACCGAGCTCGGCTTCGGCCTTCTCGCCGAGCGCCTTGACCTCGGCGCGGTCGGATAGGTTGGCGGGGAAGATCTGCACCCGCTCGCCCAGCGTGTTCGCCAGTGCCTCGAGCTTCTCGACCCGGGTGCCGTGCAGGCCAACGATCGCGCCCTGCGCATGCAGGATCTTGGCGATTTCCTCGCCGATACCACCGGAAGCGCCGGTTACCAAGGCCTTGCGGCCGGAAAGATCAAACATGGTCGTGTCCCTTGCTGGGTATCAGCCGCAGAGGGTCTGCAGCAAATTTTCGATATCGGTCGGCGTATTGACGGCATAGCCGGTCACCGACTTGTCGATGCGGCGGGCCAGGCCGGTCAGCACCTTGCCGGATCCGATCTCGTAGAGCGAGGTGGCGTCGTTGCCGGCAAACCACTCCACCGTCTCGCGCCAGCGCACCTGGCCGGTCACCTGCTCCACCAGCAACCGGGCAATCTCCGCGGGATCGGTCACGGGTTGGACGATGACGTTGGCGATCACCGGTATGACCGGCTCGCGGATGTCGACGGCGGCCAGCGCCTCGCGCATCACCTCGGCAGCCGGCGCCATCATGCTCGAATGGAAGGGGGCCGAAACCGGCAACATCAGGGCGCGCTTGGCACCCTTTTCCGTCGCCATGCGGGCGGCGCGCTCGACAGCCGGCTTGGCGCCGGAGATGACGAGCTGGCCGCCGCCGTTGTCGTTGGCGATCTGGCATGAGCCGTGGACCAGCGCCTCGTCGCAGATCGCCTGCACGTCGGAGTGCTCCAGCCCGATGATCGCTGCCATGGCGCCCTCGCCCACCGGCACGGCCGCCTGCATGGCATTGCCGCGGATGCGCAGCAGCCGGGCAGTATCCGCGATCGTGAAGGCGCCGGCGGCGCAAAGGGCCGAATATTCGCCAAGCGAATGGCCGGCGACATAGGAGACGGTATCGCGCAGGATGAGCCCGCGGGCTTCCAGGACCCGGATAATGGCCATCGACACCGCCATCAGCGCCGGCTGGGCATTGGCGGTGAGCGTCAGCTCGGCCTCGGGCCCGTCAAACATGATCGCTGACAGGTTTTCCCCTAGCGCGTCGTCCACTTCGGCAAAGACGGCGGCGGCTTCGGGGAAGGCGTCCGACAGGTCCTTGCCCATGCCAACGGCCTGGCTGCCCTGGCCCGGAAAGGTGAAAGCAATGGTCATTGGGATTCTCCCATGAAGTTTTCCTCTCCATTCACGGAATACCCAAGGGAGTCAAGATTACGGAGATCGGCACACCGATACTTGAAGCCTGACCGTACCGCCGGGATCGCCGCGCCATCGCGGTCCGGGCACCGGATCCGGTCCGACAGCCTTGCATTTCACTCCCGACGGTTTAAGCCTTCGCCCCGCGCCCGCCGGGCTTGCCCCGGTCACTTCATCATCGCCGGCCAGCCGGCCGCTTCCAGCAGAAAAACACCGTTCATGAAATACAATACTCTAGGCCGCACCGACATCCGCGTTTCCGAAATCTGCCTCGGCACGATGACCTGGGGATCACAGAACAGCGAAGCCGATGCGCATGCGCAGCTCGATTACGCACTGGAACACGGCGTCAACTTCGTCGATACCGCCGAACTCTACCCGACAACGCCGCTCTCCCAGGAGACCTATGGCGACACGGAACGTTTCATCGGCTCGTGGCTGGCCGCCCGCGGCAACCGCGACAAGGTCGTGCTCGCCTCGAAGGTCGCAGGTCCCGGACGCCCCTATATCCGCGACGGCAACCCGATGAGCCGCGCCGGCATCCTGGAGGCGATCGAGGGCAGCCTTAAGCGCCTGCGCACGGATTACCTCGACCTCTATCAGCTTCACTGGCCCAACCGCGGACATTATCACTTCCGCCATTCCTGGAGCTATGATCCCTCGAGCCAGGACCGCGCCCGGACAGCGGAGGAACTGGCCGAAGCACTCGAGACGCTCGGTGAATTGCAGAAGGCCGGCAAGGTACGCGCCGTCGGCCTCTCCAATGAGACGGCATGGGGGACGATGCAGTTTCTCAAGCTTGCCGAAGAGCGCGGTCTGCCGCGGGTGGCCACGATCCAGAACGAATACAATCTTCTCTATCGCACCTTCGACCTGGACCTTGCCGAACTGGCCCACCACGAAGAGGTCGGTCTGCTCGCTTACTCGCCGCTGGCGGCCGGGCTGTTGACGGGCAAATACCTTGACGGTGCACGTCCCGAAGGCGCTCGCCTGATCACGAACCCCGATCTCGGCGGCCGTTACCAACCGCTGCAGGAACCGGCGGTCGCAGCCTACGTCGCGCTGGCGCGGCAGCATGGGCTGGATCCGACCCAGATGGCCCTCGCCTTCTGCCTCAGCCGGCCCTTCACGGCGTCCATCATCATCGGCGCGACGACGATGGAGCAGTTGCGCTCAGACATAGCCGCAGCGGACCTGACGCTTGCGGCGGACGTCGTCGAGGGAATTCGCAGCCTGCACCGCCAATTTCCGGCGCCGATCTGAACGACGGCCGGCCTGCCCCGAGCAGAGGGGCCGACGCGAAAGCCCGCCACCAGGGCGGGCTTTCGTATTGGTATTGCTTATAGATATTGCAGTGCTGGCTGTTACTGGGTGCCGCCGGTTGCCGGCTGGCTGGGAGCCGGCTGAGCCGGCTGAGCCGGCGCCGGGGCCGGGGCCGGTTGCGTGCCGGTGCCCTGGCCATCGGTCGGCGGGACATCGGCGGGAGCCGGCGTCTGCGTGCCGATCGACGAAGTATTGGCGTTCGGATCGACCCCGTCGCTCCTGCTATTTGCGAAATAGAAAACCCCGACCGCCAGAAGCAGTGCCACGACCACGGCGACGGCCCAGCCGCCACCGCTTCCGCGCGTGCTCGTGTTGACAACGGTGTTGCGGTCCTCCACCGGACGATTCTCGGGAATACGGTCTTGCATTTGCAGTCGCTCCTCTGTTTCCATCGGTCAGAACAACGCTTCTCATCGGCTCTGGTTCCCGCAGCACGGGCGTTGTACGAGAACAGACGCGCAATGCGGGTTGCGACTCGTTTCTGGCTGGCGACAGGCCGGGCGCGAACGAAATAGCCCCGCCCCTTGCTTTCGCCGCAGAAATCCGTATAAGCGCGCTGTTCAAAACACCCGGTCGCATCGGCTGGTGGCTGAACGGAGGGCCGTTTCCGACAGGAAACGTCAGGAGCGCAAAGCGTTCCGGCCTCCCGTGTCTCCGCTCTCGACCGTATAGATGAAACGCTTTTCTTGCCCGGGCCGCTCGGCCCTAAGATCAGTCGTTGAGGCTTGGCGCCGGTTTCCGGGTGTGGATCAAACGCAAGAAAGGCAAAGCCACATGGCTCTCTACGAACATGTATTCCTGGCCCGCCAGGACGTGTCCGCCCAGCAGGTCGACGCACTCGTCGAACAGTACAAGGGCGTGATCGAAGCGAACGGCGGCAAGGTCGGCCGGATCGAGAACTGGGGCCTGAAGTCCCTCACCTACCGCATCAAGAAGAACCGCAAGGCGCACTACGCGCTGATGGACATCGATGCACCGCCGGCCGCGATCCACGAGATGGAACGCCAGATGCGCATCAACGAAGACATCCTGCGCTACATGACCATCGCCGTCGAAGCCCACGAAGAGGGCCCCTCCGCGATGATGCAGAAGCGCGACCGCGACGACCGTCCGCGCCGCGATGGCGACGACCGTGGCCCGCGCCGCGAGTTCGGCGACCGTCCGCGCCGCGACTTCGGCGACCGTCCGCCGCGTGGCGACCGTCCCCCGCGCGAAGACCGCGCCTAATCGAAGCCGAAGGAGAAAAAGACAATGGCTGAAGTATCTTCCGCTCCGGTTCGCCGCCCGTTCCATCGCCGTCGCAAGACCTGCCCGTTCTCCGGCGCCAACGCCCCGAAGATCGACTACAAGGACGTACGCCTGCTGTCGCGCTACATTTCCGAGCGCGGCAAGATCGTCCCGTCCCGCATCACGGCCGTTTCCCAGAAGAAGCAGCGCGAACTCGCCAAGGCGATCAAGCGCGCCCGCTTCCTCGGCCTGCTGCCCTACGTCGTCGCCTGATCTGACGGCTTGGCGTTCCGGCGCAAGCCGGGCACACGCCTCCAATATCGAAGAAAGGCGGCAATCGCCTTTCTTCCACTCCCTTCCGCGTTGGGCGCGGATCGGAACAGTCACCGGCCACCGTCCGATCGTGAATTGGGCGAGCGCCAAAACCCATGTTGGGGAGCATCTGCTGCACGACTGCAGTAAACTCCTCTAACTGTCTGATAAGACAGGACAGCGCCGTGCAGAACCTGAACTGGACCTCGATTGCGACCGGGCTCGTTGCCGGTATCACCGCCGCTCTGCTTTCGCTGAGCGCGAACGTGCAGTCGACGCTCGCGATCTTCTTCTTCGCCGGTTCCGCGCTGCCCATCCTGATCGCCGGGCTCGGCTGGGGCAATGCCAGCGCGCTGATCGCCGTCATCGCCGGAGGCGCGGTAGCTGCCGCCGTGGCGTCGTCGCACTTTGCGCTGCTGATCGTCATCACCACGCTGATCCCGGCAGGCTGGCTCTCCAATCTGGCCAATCTCGCCCGCCCGGCCTCGGAGATCGGCGGGCCGAACGACGCGCTCGCCTGGTACCCGCTGTCGAACATCCTGACCCACCTTGCGGTGATGGTCACGCTCGGCATGATCGCCGTCGGGGCGATCATCGGCTACAGCGGCGAGCTTGCCGGCCAGATGGTCGACCTGATGCTGATGGCGCTTAAGCAGCAGGAACCGCTCTACAATCCCGATCCCGCCGCGATCGCGCAAATGAAGACGTTGTTCGGGTTCGGCCTGCCGCTGGTGCAGGGCGCCCTCTGGGTGCTGCTGCTGTTTGCCGCCTACTATCTCGCCTCCGCGATCGTGCGGCTGTCGGGCAAGGGCCTGCGGCCGCGCGAGGACATGCCGACGTCGCTGCGGATGCACCGCAATGCAATCTTCGTATTCCTCGCAGGCCTCATGCTGTGCTTCACCGGCGGGTTGCCGGCCATCATCGGCGCGCTGGTCTGCGGCACCTTCGGCGCCGGCTTCGTGCTGTCCGGCTTCGCCATCCTGCACCAGAAGACCCGTGGCAAGGCCTGGCGCCTTGCCGTGCTCTGGCTCGCTTACGCTTCGGTGCTGCTCTTCGCGCTGCCGGTGCTGATCATTCTCGTTCTCGGCCTGACCGACACGCGGCGCACGATCGCGCTGACGCCGGCCGGTCCGAAATCGCAGACCAAATAGACCAACAATCAGACTTCAAGGAAAGGAACTGAACATGGAAGTGATCCTTCTCGAACGCATCGCCAAGCTCGGCCAGATGGGCGAAACCGTAAAGGTTCGCGACGGCTTTGCCCGCAACTACCTGCTGCCGCTCGGCAAGGCGCTGCGCGCCAACGAGGCCAACAAGAAGCGCTTCGAATCCGAGCGCGCCACGCTGGAAGCCCGTAACCTCGAGCGCAAGTCGGAAGCCCAGAAGGTTGCCGAAAGCCTCAACGGCAAGTCTTTCATCATCGTCCGCTCCGCTGGCGAGACCGGTCAGTTGTACGGTTCGGTCGCCGCCCGCGACATCGTCGAGGCGCTTGCAGCCGAAGGCTTCAACATCGGCCGCAACCAGGTCGAGCTGAACACGCCGATCAAGTCGATCGGCCTGCACAAGGTCGTCCTGCACCTGCATTCCGAAGTCGAGATCGCGATCGAACTGAACGTCGCACGCTCGGCTGACGAGGCCGAACGCCAGGCCAAGGGTGAGACACTGACCTCGGCCGACGCCATCTATGGCATCGACGAGGACGCCCTGAAGCCGGAAGATTTCTTCGATCCGGAAGCCGACCAGGAAGGCGAAGAAGCCTGAGTAAACAGGACGGGGCGGCCCTGATCCGGCCGCTCCATCCGACGCGAAGGCCAATAAACCCGGGTTGAAATCCGGGTTTTTTTGCTATCTTTTATGGAAATCAGACTGGAATGGCGGTTGGGCCGCTCCCAGGCCGGTTTCCGACCGGACCCGCTCCGCCGTAGCCTGCGATGGAGTGTCGATATGAGGATCATGCTGACTTCGATGATTTCCCGTCTGGTCCGGCGCGGCAATCTGAAGTTTACATACGCCGATGGCGAGACGCGCACGTTCGGCGACGGCACCGGCAAGCCGGTGCATGTGAGGCTCAACAGCAGGCGCGCCCAGTGGGGCTTGGCCCTCGATCCGGCATTCTATCTCGGCCACTATTACGGCACCGGCGACATCGACCTCCTCGAGGGCGACATGTTCGACCTGCTCGAAACGGTCTTCACCGGCAATCCCGACTTCAAGTACTACCAGAGCGGGTGGAACCACTTCCTGGAGCGGGCGCGCTACCTGCTGCGCTGGGTGCGCGAGAAGAACGACATTCGCCGCTCGCGCTACAACGTCCAGCATCATTACGACCTCACTGGCGCGCTCTACGATCTCTTCCTCGACGCCGACAAGCAGTATTCCTGTGCCTATTTCGAGACACCGGAGCAGAGCCTGGACGAAGCACAATTGGCCAAGAAGCGCCACATCGCCTCAAAACTGACGATTGGCCGTCCGGGGTTGTCGGTGCTCGACATCGGCAGCGGCTGGGGCGGAATGGCGCTCTACCTGGCCCGCAATCTTGGCGCGCACGTGACCGGCGTGACCCTGTCCGAGGAGCAGTTCGCGGTGTCGCGGCGGCGGGCCGCCGAAGAGGGATTGGAGAACGAGGTGCGGTTCCTGCTTGAGGACTACCGCAACGCCCCGGGCACCTATGACCGGATCGTCTCCGTCGGCATGTTCGAGCATGTCGGAAGGCCGAACTACCTGACCTTCTTCCGCAAGGCGGCGGCGCTGCTCAAGCAGGACGGGGTGATGCTGCTGCATACGATCGGCAGGACCGACACGCCCACGGGCAACAATCCCTTCATCGAGAAGTACATTTTCCCCGGCGGCTACATTCCGGCGCTTTCGGAAGTAATGCGGGCGGTGGAAAAATCGGGACTGGCGGTGACCGACATCGAGATCCTGCGGCTGCATTACGCCAAAACGCTGCGGCACTGGCGCCAGCGCTTCATGGCGCGCCGCGACGAGGCCAAGGCGCTTTACGACGAGCGCTTCTGCCGGATCTGGGAATTTTATCTCGCCAGTTCCGAAAGCGCCTTCCGCTGGCAGAACTTGGTCGTATTCCAGTTGCAACTCGCTCATGACCAGCAATCCGTGCCGCTGACCCGCACCTATATCGATCGGGACGAGCACTGTCTGAAGGCACGGGAGGGCGACGGAAGGGGCCGCTTCGGCGGGGCGCGCAAGTTCCCGCAGGAGGCGTCGCTCTAGGCGCGCCTTCTCCACAAGGCCCCGGCCGAATCTGCCGCGCGCGGCGTCAAGCCGCTCGAGTGGCTGCGGCGCGGAATCACATCGTTTTTCTGCCACTGTGGGTTTTGTGCACGGAGCCTGCTGTGGATAGGTCGAAGAGCGTGCCCAATCTGCCCGGCTGTACATCCGCCCTGCCCCACGCTCCCATGCCGAGCTTGACCCGCGTCTCCCACGGCTGCAATCAGGGTGCATTACCGCAGATGGATTCGGGGAGAATCGGACGAGATGAACGATGCCGTGCGCAAGCTTGCCACTCCAGGCCGCGACGACCTTGGCGTGCACCACCGCGAGGCACCGAGCAACATCGAAGCCGAGCAGGCACTGCTGGGAGCGATTCTCGTCAACAACGACGCCTACTACCGCGTCTCGGACTTCCTGAAGCCGATCCACTTCCATGAGCCGCTGCACCGCAAGATCTACGAACTTGCCGGCGACACGATCCGCATGGGCAAGATCGCAACGACGATCACGCTGAAGACGCACCTTCCCGCCGACGGGCGCGTCGGCGATCTGACGATCCCGCAATACCTTGCCCGCCTCGCCGCAGAGGCCGTGACGATCATCAACGCCGAGGACTATGGCCGCGCCATCTACGACCTGGCGCTGCGTCGCTCGCTGATCACCATCGGCGAGGACATGGTCAACATCGCCTATGATGCGCCCCTCGACATGCCGCCGCAGAACCAGATCGAGGACGCCGAGCGCCGCCTGTTCGAGCTCGCCGAGACCGGCCGCTACGATGGCGGCTTCCAGTCGTTCAACGATGCGGTGGCCCAGGCGATCGACATGGCGGGTGCGGCCTTCGAGCGCGACGGCTCGCTGTCGGGCATCTCCACCGGCATCCTCTCGCTCGACGCCCGCATGGGCGGCCTGCAGCGCTCCGACTTGATCGTCCTTGCCGGACGCCCCGGCATGGGCAAGACCTCGCTTGCCACCAACATCGCCTACAACATCGCCGCCGCCTACGAGCCGGAAGTGCAGGCGGACGGTTCGTTCAAGGCGAAGAACGGCGGCGTCGTCGGCTTCTACTCGCTCGAAATGTCGTCCGAGCAGCTCGCCACCCGTATCATCTCCGAGCAGACGGAAGTCTCCTCGTCGAAGATCCGCCGCGGCGACATCTCCGAGCACGATTTCGAGAAGCTCGTCGCCTGCTCGCAGATGATGCAGAAGGTACCGCTCTATATCGACCAGACGGGTGGTATCTCGATCGCCCAGCTTTCCGCCCGCGCCCGGCGGCTGAAACGCCAGCGCGGCCTCGACTGCATCGTGGTGGACTACATCCAGCTGATGACCGGCTCGGGCAAGTCCAGCGACAACCGCGTGCAGGAGATCACCCAGATCACCACCGGGCTGAAGGCACTCGGCAAGGAACTGAACGTGCCGATCATCGCGCTGTCGCAGCTCTCCCGTCAGGTGGAAAACCGCGAGGACAAGCGGCCGCAGCTCTCCGACCTTCGCGAATCGGGCTCGATCGAGCAGGACGCCGACGTGGTGCTGTTCGTGTTCCGCGAGGAATACTACGTCAAGAACCTCGAGCCGCGCGACGAGTTCGACCCGAAGTACGAAGAATGGAAGATGCAGTTCGAGAAGGTAAAAGGCACGGCCGACGTGATCATCGCCAAGCAGCGTCACGGGCCCACCGGCACCGTCAAGCTCGCGTTCCAGTCGGAGTTCACCCGCTTCACCGACCTCGCCGACCCGTCCTTCTCGCAGTACGAGGAACCCTGAGGACGGCTGGCGCCTGGCCCCGACCCGTCGTTCTCAGATAGCGGGCTCGGCGCGCGCCGACCGCATCCCGGGGGACCGTCCTTCGCGTGCAATCCTGTTGCCGGTGGCGGCGCTAGCGAGTATGCCTGTCCCATGACGAAGAGCACTTTCCCCTCCGCTTCGCCCTTCTCATCGACCGCGCCGGTCGGCGAAGAGCACGCGCGATTGACAATCGACCTGCGGGCCCTCGCCGACAACTGGCGCTTCATGGCTAAGAAATCAGGCGGGGCCCGCACCGCGGCGGTGCTCAAGGCCAACGCCTACGGGGTGGGACTTGAACCGGCGGCGCGAACCTTCCACCAGGCCGGCGCCCGCGACTTCTTCGTTGCAAGCCCCGCCGAAGGCGTGGCTTTGCGCCCGATCGTCCCGGATGGGCGCATCTTCGTGCTTTCAGGTATGTGGCCCGGCTCCGAGAGGCTGTTCTTCGAGCATGACCTCGTGCCCGTCATCGCCTCGCAGGAACAGCTCGCCGTCTTCATGGCGGCGATATCTGAACGCGGCGACCATCCCTGTGCGCTGCAGGTCGACACCGGCATGAACCGGCTGGGCCTGACGGTTGCCGACGCCCTTGCCCTCGCCCACGATCCGGCACGGCCGGCCAGCTTCTGTCCTGTGCTGATCCTGAGCCATCTCGCCTGCGGCGACGAACCGCTGCATCCGATGAACCGCATGCAGCTCGACCGCTTTCGGGCCGCGATACGGGCCTACGAGGGCGTCGAGGCGAGCCTTGCCAATTCCGCCGGCATCTTTCTGGGCGATGAATTCCATTTCCAGCTGACCCGCCCGGGGATCTCGCTCTACGGCGGCGCGGCCGTTAACGACGAGCCGAACCCGATGCGGCCGGTGGTCAAGGCGGAGGCTCGGATCCTGCAGGTGCGCGAGGCGAAGATCGGCGAAGGCGTCAGCTATGGCGCGGCCGGGATGCTGGCGCGCGACAGCCGGATCGCCGTCGTCGCGATCGGCTATGCCGACGGCTACCTGCGCAGCCTCTCCGGCGCCGGCGTGCCGCTGCGCCGGGCGGTGGCAACCGGCGCCAGCGGCTTCCTGCATGGGCGGGCCGTGCCGCTGATCGGTCGCGTCACCATGGACCTGACCCATTTCGACGTCACCGACCTGCCGGAGCGGTCGGTCCGGGCGGGAGACTTCATCGAACTGTTTGGTCCGAACATGCCGATCGAGACGGTGTCGAAGGCCGGCGGCACGATCGACTACGTGCTGCTGACCAGTCTCGGTCCCCGCTACCGGCGGGACTACATCGACGCCGACTGGTAGGAATTGTTCGCACCATATGGTAGGTTGCCTCCACTCAGGAGAGTCCCATGTCGAACGCGAAGAAATCCATCGTCGTCGGCGCGCATTTCGAAGCCTTCATCGACGAACAGATAAACTCGGGTCGCTTCAACAACGCCAGCGAAGTCGTGCGGGCGGGCCTGCGGCTGCTGGAGCGCGACGAGATGAAGCTAGCTGAGCTGCGCCGCCTGATCGCGGAGGGCGATCGACAAATCGCCAACGGCGACTATGTTGAATTCTCGACCGGGGATGACTTGACGGCTTACATCGTCGAGCGGGCGAAGACCCGCAAGTGATTGCTCCTCGACGCTATCGCCTTTCGAGAGACGCCATCAACGATCTCATCGACATCTACGATTTCATCGCTCAGGACAATCCGGCAGCAGCACGGAAATTCGTGCGGTCCATTGAAGAGAAGATCAAATCGGCGGCCTCGGCTGGCTATACCGGCGTCGCACGAGATTGGATATCGCCGGGGCTGAGAGCTCTTCCCTATCACGACCGATGCATTTATCTGCGGGTCCGCAAAACACACATCCTCGTACTTCGCATCCTCCACGGCCGGCAGGACCTGTCGCCCGGCGATTTTCCCGAAAGTGACAGCTGATGGCCAAGGCCCGCACCCAATTCGTCTGCCAGAACTGCGGTTCCGTCCACGCCCGCTGGGTCGGCAAGTGCGACGGCTGCGGCGAGTGGAACACCGTCGTCGAGGAAGACCCGATGGGGGGCATCGGCGGCGGGCCGGGCAAGACGCCGAAGAAGGGCCGCGTCGTCGCGCTCACCAGCCTTTCCGGTGAAATCGAGGAGGCGCCGCGCGTCGCGACAGGGATCGGCGAGCTCGACCGGGTCACCGGCGGTGGCTTTGTGCGCGGCTCGGCGGTGCTGGTCGGCGGCGATCCCGGCATCGGCAAGTCGACGGTGCTGATGCAGGCCGCCGCCGCCCTCTCCAGCCGCGGCCAGCGGGTGATCTACGTCTCCGGCGAAGAGGCCGTGGCGCAGATCCGGCTTCGCGCCCAGCGCCTCGGCGCCGCCGAGACCGACGTGCTGCTTGCCGCCGAAACCAACGTCGAAGACATCCTGGCGACGCTCGCCGACGGCAAGCGCCCGGATCTGGCGATCATCGACTCGATCCAGACGCTCTGGAGCGACATCGTCGAATCCGCCCCCGGCACCGTCACGCAGGTGCGCACCGGCGCCCAGGCGATGATCCGCTTCGCCAAGCAGACGGGCGCCGCCGTGGTCCTCGTCGGCCATGTCACCAAGGAGGGCCAGATCGCCGGTCCCCGCGTCGTCGAGCACATGGTCGACGCCGTGCTCTATTTCGAGGGCGACCGCGGCCATCACTACCGTATCCTGCGCACCGTGAAGAACCGCTTCGGGCCGACCGACGAGATCGGCGTGTTCGAAATGTCGGACAAGGGCCTGCGCGAGGTCGCAAACCCGTCCGAGCTGTTTCTCGGCGAGCGCAACGCCAAGGCGCCTGGGGCTGCCGTCTTCGCCGGCATGGAGGGCACCCGCCCGGTCCTGGTCGAGGTGCAGGCGCTGGTGGCGCCGACCTCGCTCGGCACGCCCAGGCGCGCCGTGGTCGGATGGGATTCCGCCCGGCTATCGATGATCCTCGCCGTGCTCGAGGCCCATTGCGGGGTACGGCTCGGCCAGCATGACGTCTACCTGAACATTGCCGGCGGGTTTCGCATCTCCGAACCGGCCGCCGATCTGGCGGTGGCGGCGGCGCTCGTTTCGTCGCTTGCCGGCCTTGCCCTGCCGGCCGATTGCGTCTATTTCGGCGAAGTCAGCCTGTCGGGCGCCGTCCGGCCGGTCTCGCACACCGCGCAACGCCTGAAGGAGGCGGAAAAGCTCGGATTCGCGCAAGCCGTCCTGCCGGCCGGTTCTGCCGAGTTGCCCAAGGGCAATGGCGGGCGATGGGCGGAGATCGACAGCCTGCCGGACCTGGTGGCGCGGATCGCCGGCGCGAAGGGCGCACTGATGCGCGGCGAGGAGGACGGCTGAAGGGCTCGCCGCGAATTCGGCAAACCTTTGTGGAAACAGTTCGTTGCCGACGAACCGAAATGAGACGCCAGGGGCGCGATCGACTAAGGTGCCGGACCAATCGCATCCGGGTCGAAAGATATTCCAGTCTGGAGTAGG
Source organism: Mycoplana dimorpha (assembly GCF_003046475.1). Taxonomy (GTDB): domain Bacteria; phylum Pseudomonadota; class Alphaproteobacteria; order Rhizobiales; family Rhizobiaceae; genus Mycoplana; species Mycoplana dimorpha. The sequence goes on along the minus strand of NZ_PZZZ01000001.1, from coordinate 470,520 downwards.
ACAACATGCCCATCACACTTCTCGACGGCATCGTCATCGGCGTCGCGCTTTTCTCGGCCGTGCTGGCGATGGTGCGCGGGTTCTCGCGCGAGGTCCTGTCGGTGGCAAGCTGGGTCGGCGCTGCGGCGGCCGCCTACTATCTCTACCCGGTGCTGCTTCCCTACGCGAAGGATTACACGACGAGCGACACGGTCGCGCTCATCGGCTCGGCCGCGGTCGTCTTCCTGGTCGCGCTGATCTTGATATCCCTCATCACGATGCGGATCGCCGACTTCATCATCGACAGCCGCATCGGCGCGCTGGACCGCACGCTCGGCTTTCTGTTCGGGGCCGCTCGCGGCATCCTGCTCGTCGTCGTCGCCATGCTGTTCTTCAACTGGCTGGTCTCGCCGCAGCAGCAGCCCGGCTGGGTCGGCAGCGCGAAGTCGAAGCCGCTGCTCGACAATCTCGGCACGAAGCTGATCGCATTGCTGCCGGAGAACGCCGACACACAGATCCGCGACCGCCTGCTCGGCAAGCGGGCACCGGCCGATGGCACGGAAGCGCCGGCTGAGGGCCAGGCGCCCGCCAGCGGCGACGAACCGGCAGAGGAGGCTCCTCCGACGAACGGCTGATTCCGCAGGGCAGCCGCGCAATTTTGCGTGCGCAGCGGCAGCGAAAATCTGGTAAAAAATTGCCACTGGAGCCCCCAGCTTCGGTGGTAATGTCATTAAGGCGCACAGATATAAGCGGCGGGGCCGTATTGCCGGAAAGCCGCCCCCACCGCCGCGCAAGGCGAAAACCGTGCAACCCCACAATGTCCCGAGCAAAGGCTTGCAGCACATGACCGATCTTTCCGTTTCCGCCCACTGTTTCGAAAGCGACCTGGAGGGCGATACGCTGCATGAAGAGTGCGGCGTCTTCGGCATTCTCGGCCACCCGGACGCGGCGACGCTGACGGCGCTCGGGCTGCACGCGCTGCAGCATCGCGGCCAGGAGGCGGCCGGTATCGTCTCCTTCGACGGCCGGCAGTTCCACACCGAAAAGCACATGGGGCTGGTGGGCGACCACTACACCAACCCGGCGACGCTCGCGAAGCTCCCCGGCAACATGGCGATCGGGCACACCCGCTATTCCACCACCGGCGAAGTGGCGCTCAGAAATGTGCAGCCGCTGTTTGCGGAGCTCGAAGTCGGCGGCATTGCCGTCGCCCACAACGGCAACTTCACCAACGGCCTGACGCTGCGCCGGCAGTTGATCGCGGGCGGCGCCATCTGCCAGTCCACCTCCGATACCGAGGTTGTGCTGCACCTGATCGCCCGCTCGCGCTACACCAACACGACCGACCGCTTCATTGACGCCATTCGCCAGATGGAAGGCGGTTACTCGATGATCGGCATCACCCGCACCAAGCTGATCGCCGCCCGCGATCCCACCGGCATCCGGCCGCTCGTCATGGGCGAGCTGGACGGCAAGCCGATCTTCTGCTCCGAGACCTGTGCGCTCGACATCATCGGCGCGAAATTCGTCCGCGACGTCGAGAACGGCGAAATCATCGTCTGCGAAATCCAGCCGGACGGCTCGATCACCATCGAGGCGATGAAGTCCGGCAATCCGCAGCCGGAACGCCTCTGCCTGTTCGAATACGTCTATTTCGCCCGGCCGGATTCGGTCGTCGGCGGACGGAGCGTCTACGTCGCCCGCAAGAACATGGGCAAGAACCTTGCCAAGGAAGCGCCGGTCGAGGCCGACGTGGTGGTGCCGGTCCCGGATGGCGGCACGCCGGCTGCCCTCGGATACGCGCAGGAAAGCGGCATCCCGTTCGAATACGGCATCATCCGCAACCACTATGTGGGCCGCACCTTCATCGAGCCGACGCAGCAGATCCGCGCCTTCGGCGTCAAGCTGAAGCACTCGGCCAACCGTGCCATGATCGAGGGCAAGCGTGTCGTGCTCGTCGACGATTCGATCGTCCGCGGCACCACCTCGGTCAAGATCGTGCAGATGATCCGCGATGCGGGTGCCAAGGAGGTTCATATCCGCGTCGCCAGCCCGATGATCTTCTTCCCGGACTTCTACGGCATCGACACGCCGGACAAGGACAAGCTGCTCGCGAACCAGTATGCCGATGTCGCGGCGATGACGAAGTTCATCGGCGCCGACTCGCTGCAGTTCCTCTCCATCGACGGCCTCTATCGCGCCGTCGGCGGCGAAGACCGCAACCCTGCCCGTCCGCAGTTCACCGACCACTATTTCACCGGCGACTATCCGACCCGGCTGCTGGACAAGGACGGTGAGACGATGGGCCGCAAAGTCTCGGTGCTCGTCAGCAACGGCTGAGGCGACGCGGCGGTTTCCAATCTGCAATGCTTAGGCTAGAAGGCTGCGGAAACGCGGCCTTCTTTCTTTTGGCCGGCATCACACGGGAAGAGAATGATGGACATCGACCTGAAGGGCAGGATCGCGCTTGTCACCGGCGCATCGCGCGGTATCGGCTATTTCACGGCGCTCGAACTCGCCAGGCGCGGCGCGCATGTGATCGCCTGCGCCCGCACCGTCGGCGGGCTGGAGGAACTCGACGACGCTGTCAAGGCAGTCGGCGGCTCGGCGACGCTGGTGCCCTTCGACCTCGCCGACATGGCGGCGATCGACAAGCTCGGCGGCTCGATCTTCGAGCGCTGGGGAAAGCTCGACATCCTCGTCGCCAACGCCGGCGTGCTCGGCACGATCTCGCCGATCGGCCATGTCGAAGCGAAGGTGTTCGAGAAGGTGATGACCATCAACGTCACCGCGACCTGGCGGCTGATCCGCTCGGTCGAGCCGCTGCTTCTGAAATCGGACGCCGGCCGGGCGCTGATCCTGTCGTCGGGTGCCGCCCACAGCTGCAAGCCGTTCTGGGGCCCCTACTCCGCCTCCAAGGCCGCCGTCGAGGCGCTCGCCCGGACCTGGGCCGGCGAAACGCAGCGCACAGCGCTTCGCATCCTCTCCGTAGATCCCGGCGCGACGCGAACGGCGATGCGCGCCCAGGCGGTGCCCGGCGAAGATCCGCAAACCGTGCCGCATCCCTCCGAAGTGGCCGAGGCACTGATGCCGCTCGTCGGCCCCGACATGACCGAGACCGGCAAGCTCTTCATCGTTCGCGAGAAAAAGATCGTCGGCTACCACATGCCGAGTTGAAGACGGCACTGCCAGCCGGTTCGAAACAAAAGACCCCGCGCATCCGCCAAATGCGCGGGGTCTTCGTATGCGCCACCGGAAAAGCGCTCAGCCCTTCGGCTGCTCCGCCGCGCCGGCGGCGGCCGTGGCCGTTCCATCCTGGACCACGGTACGGACGACCACGGAAAGGCCCGGCGCCAGGTATTTCGCCTGCTCCTGCCCCTCGTCGATCGAGATGCGCACCGGCACGCGCTGGGCAACCTTGGTGAAGTTGCCGGTGGCGTTGTCGGGCTTGATGATGCTGAACTCGGAACCGGCCGCCGGAGAGAAGCGCTCGACATGACCGTGGAACTCGATGTCGTCGAGCGCGTCGACCGTAAAGGTCACCGGCTGGCCGGAATGGATGCGGCTCAACTGGGTTTCCTTGAAATTGGCGATGATCCAGGTGCCCTGCGGCACGACTGCCATCAGCTGCGAACCCGCGCTGACATATTGGCCGAGCTTGACGCCGACCTCGCCGACGACACCGTCCCTAGGTGCCGTGATGCGGGTATTGGCAAGATCGATCTCGGCGAGTTCGACGGCGGCCCTCGCACCGGCGACGGCCGCCTTCAGCGAATCGCGGCCGACGATGATCGCCTGCAGATCCTGCTTGGAGACCTCCAGTTGCGCCTTGGCCTGGGTGACGGCGGCTTCGGCCTGGTCAAGGGTGGTACGCCCCTGCTCGCGGTCGCTTTCGGCCATCACGCCCTTCTTTGCGAGCGCCTCGACGCGGGTCCAGTTTTCGGTCGCGCGGCGGAGCGCAAAATTCGCGCTGTCGACGGCCGCCTTGCTGGCGCCGATCTTGGCTTCGGCGGACCGCTGCTGCTGGATCGAGTTGGCCAGCGCCGCCTCCTGGCTCGCGAGCATCGCCTTCGCCTGGTCGACCTTCTGCCGGAAAATGCGGTCGTCGAGGCGGGCGAGCAACTGCCCGGCCTTGACGGCTTCATAGTCCCTGACGGGAACCTCGACGATGTAGCCGGAAAGTTGCGGGCTGATCAGCGTCACCGATCCGCGCACATAGGCATTATCGGTTACCTGCACGGCACTGCGGAACGGTGGAAGGTCCCAGGCGTAGAGCACAAGCGCGATGCCGGCGACGCCCATGACGACGGCGAGGACGGAAGCGAGGTTGGCGATTGTCTTCTTCATGACGGTTTCTCAGGTGGCAAGCGGCGCATTGGCCGGTGCAGCATTCTGGATTCGGGTCTTGATGGTGATGAGTGTCAGGTGGATCAGCAGGCACAGAGCCGCGCCCGCCGAAAGCATGGAGATCAGGAGGAACACGTCGTTGTAGGCGAGCACGTTCGCCTCCCGGGTGATCTGCTGGCCGAGCAGATTGGCACCCTCGGCTTTGAGGAGCGCGGTGTCCGTCAGCGTGTGGCCATAGCCTGCCGAAAGCTGGCCGACGCGGCCGGCCACGATCGGATCCGTCAGGGTGATGCCTTGGGCGAGGATGTTTGAGTGGAACTTCTCCCGCAGCGTGATCAGCGAACCGAACAGGGCGGAGCCGAACTGGCCGCCGAGGCTTTGCGTCGCCAGGAACAGGATGATGAAGGAGAAGATGTAGTTCGGCCCCTTCTTCAGCGCATTCATCAGTCCCCGTGCCATCGACGGCGGCAGGAACATGGCGCTCGCGGCGGCGATAAGTGCCTGGCTGAGATAGACGTCGTGCGGGCGCGTCAGATTGGTCGCCCGGCTGTCCATCCAGGCGCCGACCGCAATGAGCGTCAAGGCGACGAGGTGGATGTAGGGCTCGCGTTCCGGCCTGACGACGAGCGCGCAGGCGATGCCGCCGACGACAGTCGCGATGGCGATCACCGTATAGAGTCCCGTCAACTGCTCGGTCTGCAGGCCCATCACCAGGAAGAAATTGGTGGCGGCCGCGGTCTGCTCGCTGAGAAGCAGCCGGAACAGGAGCAGCACCATGGTGAAATGCAGGATCTCCGGGCTCACCAGCCAGCGAATGTCAAGGAAGGGCTGCTTGCGATGAAGCTCGATCAGGGCGGCGATCGTCAGGCAGGTGAAGGACAGGACAAGCAGCTCGCCGAGCCACGGCGCCTCCAGCCACCAATAGGTCCGACCGGTGGTCAACACGATCGCCAGTGAACCGAAGCCGACCGCGACCAGGAGATAGCTGAGGATGTCGAGCCTCTCGATGACCTTGGCGCGCGGCGGAGAGGCGAGCGGCAGCAGGTAGATCGCACCGAAACTCGCCATCGCGAGCGCCAGCTCGAACAGGTAGAGACCGTGCACGCCACCGAGTTCGAACAGTGTCGGGAACATGATCCGGGTCAACGACGGTATCAGTGCGATGTTTGTCAACGCGGCCGTCAGCCCGTAGGTCAGCTTGTGCTGCGGCTGGACCTTTTCGATCATGTACAGGAAAGCCAGGCTCGACATCGGGGCTGCGGCGATGCCGGCGACGAAGCGGACGGCGATCGCCGACGGCAGGTCGGTGACGAACAGGTGCAGCATCGAAACGAGCACGAAGCCGACGATGCTCCATTCGGCGAAGGTGCGAATTCCGTATTGCGCGCGGACCTTGATCAGGGCGAGCGAGAGCGAGACGTTCGGAGCCAGATAGGCCGCGATCAGCCAGGTCGCCTCGGCCTGTGTGGCGCTGAAGGCGCCCTGGAGCTGTTGCAGGTTTCCGGCGATCATGTTCATGCCGAAGCCCTGCGTCAGCGCCAACAGACAGGATGCTGCGATATAGGCGGCGGCGGGCATGCTTCCCGCCGGAGCGGCGACCGGGGCCGCTGCCGGCGCTGCCGATTCGGCGGATGTGCCGGACGCATCTGATCCGGTGGGCGCGTCATCGCCCTTGACCGCCGCTTCGGCAGAACCCGGCAGTTCGCGCGCTTCGGCTGCGTCGTTCGCAGCCGCGCGACGATTGACCGCCGACGGCGCTGCAGCGAGGTTGCTGGAAGCTGCTGCCACGCGCATGGTCAGACACTCTCCCGGCAGGAGGTCAGGGCGCTTGCGGTGATCGTCCGAAGAACGCGAACGGCCGCGGCCATGTCCTTCTCGCTGACGCCGGTCAGAAGATCACGTCGCAACTCCTTCGCCAGCGAGGCGATTTCTCCGGCGACCTGTTCGCCGTAGGGGGTCAGCGCGATCCGCTTGGCGCGCCGGTCACCTTCGACACTGAGCCGTTCGATGAAGCCGTGCTTCTCCATGCCGTCGAGGAGCCGCACGAGCGTCGGCGTCTCGATGTCGAGTTCCTCGGCAAGTTCCCGCTGGGTCAGATCCGGGATTTTGCTGAGGACGAGAAGCGTGCGTGCACGCGAGAGCGTCAGCCCCCTCTCCTTCACCCGTGCATCGAACAGCGCGCGCATCTTGCGGCTGGCGCGGGAGAGTTCGTCGAGGATGACATCGCGGAAGCTGGCTTCGGACATTGCATAGCCTGAACATAATTAGCTTGCTAGTAATTAATATGCTTAATAACGCCGTGCGCGCCGTTTTTCAAGTCACAACACGCCTCAATGCAATGCATGGCAGACGCGCGCCATTTGCATGCCGCGCCTCTGCCCGTATCGGTGCTTGAATATGTGAGAGGACGGGACCCGCTGTCCCGCAGGCTTCAGGCCTCGTGGTCGTCCTCGCCGGCGAACTGGTTCTCCACGGAAGCGTCCGTTGCCGGCCAGCCGCCATACTTTCGGTACCAGGCGCGCGCCCCGAACGGCAGCGAGGCGAGATAGACGGCTACCGTAACCACCATGGTTTCCCAGGTGAAGCTCATCAGGGTGGCGACATAGATGACGATGGCCAGCATGACCGGGAGGACGAGGTCCTTGCGGATGCGCCCACCCTCGGACTTACCGGACCAGACCGGCACCCGGCTGACCAGCAGAAAGGCGATCAGCACCGTATAGGCGGCGGAGATGAGCGCAAAGGGCAGGCTCGGCGGCACGCCGAGAAAGCCGACATAGACCGGCAGCAGCACCAGCATGGCGCCCGCCGGCGCCGGCACGCCGACGAAATACTCCGACTGCCAGGTCGCCTTGTTCTCCCGCTCCGACATGACGTTGAAGCGGGCAAGGCGCAGACCGGCCGCGATGGCGAAGATCAATGCGGCGATCCAGCCGATCGAGCGCGCCTGGTCGAGCACGAAAACATAGAGAACCAGGGCCGGAGCGACGCCGAAATTGACGATATCGGCCAGCGAATCCATCTGCCCGCCGAACTTCGAGGTCGCCTTGAGAAGCCGGGCGACGCGGCCGTCGATGCCATCCAGGAACGCGGCGAGCAGGACCATCGCCACGGCCAGTTCGTAACGGTTTTCGAAAGCGAGGCGAATTCCGGTCAAGCCGGCGCAGATCGCAAGGATGGTAATGAGGTTCGGAATGATCACCCGGAGCGGGATCTGTCGCAGGCGCGGGCCGCGGGCCTCGTCGTTCGGCCCGTTCGGTTCATAGGGATGAAACGGCATCTTCATTGCGGCTCGCTTTGTTGGCGGGACAGGGCGCATCGAATCCGGTGCGGCAGATCACCGAACCGGAAATCGTGCGATCCTGTCCGTCTGTCAACCCCGGCGCGCGAGCGTTGGCCCCTTCGAGGATCCGAATTCCGCAATTACCGTCTCGCCGGCGATCGCCGTCTGGCCGACGGCGACGCGCGGTTCGGCGCCTGCCGGCAGGAAAACGTCGAGGCGCGAGCCGAAGCGGATCAGGCCGAAGCGCTCGCCGGTATCGAGGCTGTCGAAGGTCGATGTCCAGCAGACGATGCGGCGCGCGACCAGGCCGGCGATCTGCACGACGCCGATTTCCCCATGGGCCGTGTCGATAACCAGCCCGTTGCGCTCGTTCTCCTGGCTGGCCTTGTCGAGCTCGGCATTGACGAAGCGGCCGGCCCGATAGGCGATCCGGCGGACGCTGCCGCGCATCGGCGCGCGGTTCACGTGGCAGTTGAAGACGTTCATGAACACGGAAATGCGCAGCATCGGCTCGGAGCCGAGTTCCAGCTCCAGCGGCGGCGTGACCATGGCGATCGACGAGACGCGCCCGTCTGCCGGGCTGATCACGAGATCCGGATCCTGCGGGGTAAGACGCTCGGGGTCACGGAAGAAATAGGCGCACCAGGCGGTCAGCAGGAAGCCGAGCCACATCAGCGGCTCCCATAGCAGCCCGAGCACCAGCGACGCCACGAAGAACATGGCGATGAACTTCCATCCGTCGCGGTGGATGGGGACAAGGGTGTTGCGCACCGTATCGACCAGGTTCATGCTATGCTTCTCCGTGTTTTTTGTGCCCTGCACCTAGCGCGAAACCGGAGCGGGAGCAATGCGGCAGAGCCTGCAGGATGCGGGCCGCAATGCCGGTCGGCCGCCCTGTGCAGCAAAATCGCCACGGCTACCGTCCTCTGTTACTCCCCCGGTGCCGGCTGGCGCACGACCACGCCCATCTCGTCGGCTTCCCGGACCTGCTTGAGGTGCTCCTCGGCTTCGGTCGCCTCACGCTGGCGGTTCCACATCGAGGCGTAGAGACCGTTCTGGCGGAGCAGGCCGGCATGGGTGCCGCGCTCGGCGATGCGGCCGTCCTTCAGCACGATGATCTCGTCGGCACCGACCACCGTCGAGAGCCGGTGGGCGATCACCAGGGTCGTGCGGTTCTTCGACACGATCTCGAGGGCCGCCTGGATCTCCTGTTCGGTGCGCGTATCCAGCGCCGACGTCGCCTCGTCGAGGATCAGGATCGGCGGGCTCTTCAGAACCGTACGGGCAATCGCCACGCGCTGCTTCTCGCCACCGGAGAGCTTCAGCCCCCGCTCGCCGACCATCGACTTGAACCCGTCCGGCAGGTGCTCGATGAAGCCGCTGATCTGGGCGATCTCGGCCGCCGCCCTGACCTCCTCGTCGCTGGCGTCCGGGCGGCCGTAACGGATGTTGTAGGCGATGGTGTCGTTGAAGAGCACCGTGTCCTGCGGCACCATGCCGATCGCCGCCCGCAACGACTTCTGCGTCACGTCGCGCACGTCCTGCCCGTCGATGGTGATCGCGCCCTGCTGGACGTCGTAGAAGCGGTAGAGAAGACGCGACAGCGTCGACTTGCCGGCCCCCGACGGGCCGACCACCGCCACCGTCTTGCCGGCCGGCACCTCGAAGGAGACCCCTTTCAGGATCGGGCGGGCGGGATCGTAGGCGAAGTGGACGTCGCGGAAGGCGATCGCCCCGGCTTTGATCGCGAGCGGCTGGGCGTCCGGGCTGTCCTCGACCTCCGCCTCCACCTCGAGAAGGTCGAACATCTGCTCGATGTCGGTCAGTCCCTGGCGGATTTCGCGATAGACGAAGCCGATGAAGTTGAGCGGGATCGCCAGCTGGATCAGCATGGCGTTGATGAACACGAAATCGCCGATCGTCTGGTCGCCGCGCTGCACCGCAAGCGCCGACATCACCATCATAACGGCGGTGCCGACGCCGAAGATCAGCGCCTGGCCGAAGTTCAGCCAGCCGAGCGAGGTCCAGACCTGGGTGGCCGCCCGTTCGTAGCGGGCCATCGACTGGTCGAACCGCCGCGCCTCCATCTCCTCGTTCCCGAAATACTTCACGGTCTCGAAGTTGAGCAGCGAATCGATCGCCTTGGTGTTCGCCTCGGTGTCGCTCTCGTTCATCGAGCGGCGGATAGAGATGCGCCAGTCGCTGGCCCGCACCGTGAACCAGATGTAGAGCGCGACGGTGACGGCGGTGACGAGGACATAACTGAAGCCGTAGCCGGCCCAGAACACGATCGCAGTCAGCAGGAACTCGATGATGGTCGGCACCGAGTTGAGGATGGTGAAGCGGACGATCGTCTCGATGCCCTTGGTGCCGCGCTCGATGACGCGCGACAGTCCGCCGGTGCGGCGCTCCAGGTGGAAGCGCAGCGACAGGCGATGCAGGTGCACGAAGGTCCTGTAGGCGAGTTGGCGCACCGCATATTGCCCGACGCTCGCAAACAGCGCGTCGCGAAGCTGGTTCAGCCCGGCCTGGAAAATGCGGGCGAAGTTGTAGGCGATCACCAGCATCACGGCGCCGAGCAAGAAGGACGGCACGATGTCGGCCATGTCCATCTTGCCGTTCAGCGCGTCGGTGGCCCATTTGAAGAAATAGGGGACCAGAAGCAGGACGAGCTTCGAGGCGAGCAGGAACACCGTCGCCCAGACGACCCGCATCTTCAGGTCCGGACGGTCGGACGGCCACATGTAGGGCCAGAGATTGACGATGGTCCCGAGCGGGTTGCTGCTATCGGCAGAAACCGTCTTCTTCGCTGTCGCCGTCACGCATGCCTCCGAACGCCGGATCGGCTCCGGCTCTGTCCTTCACGAAAAATGCGGCGTCCCGACAGGACGCCGCACGCATCAGATAGGACGCATCGACCGGCGATACAATGCGAAAAGGCGTGGGGCCGTCACCTCGCCTGCAGCCGCTTGCGGTGCATCTCCTCTGCCTCGGCCTCGGGCATCGCCTCGTCCGGCACGCCGAAGATCTGTCCCGGCAGGATGCGGTCGGGATCGGCGATCTGTTCCTGGTTGGCGGCATAGATGGACGTGTAGCGCACGCCCTGCCCATAGACGCGCCGGGCGATCTGCCACAGCGTGTCGCCCCGGCGGATGATGACGGAGGTCTTGCTCTGCTGCAGCGGCGCCTGCTCGACGGTCTGCGGCTGCCCGACCGCAGCTTCCGTCTGCGTTTGCCCTGGCTGCTGCGCCGCCGTCGCGCCGCCCGCGTCCGCTGCCGTACCGCCGACGGCAGGCGCGGCCGTAGCCGGTGCGTTGTTTGCCACCTCGCTGCCTGGGTCAGACCCTGCCAGAGTAGGCGCCGGCGCGCCCTTCAGCGTCGCCAGGGCGGCCGCATAGCTTTCCGGCGGCGCGTCCGCAGGCACGCTGGACAGCGCATCGGCTGCGGACTTCGCCCAGACCTTCAGCTGATCGACCAAGTCCAGACGCGAAGCGTCGGTGCCGGTGGGGGCGGCGTAAGCGGCGATTTTCTCCAGAACGGCCAATAGCGCGCTCCGCGTCGCCTGGATCTCGCCGGGCTTCGCGACAGCGCCCGGTGCGAAGTGGCCGATGAACTGGCGGTTCAGGTCGAGCGCCAGCGTCTCCAGCTGGCCGATGTCGACGGCCGGCGCCGTCGCCACGGCAATGGCCGGGGCTGCGCCGTTCGTCGCCGGCGTCAGTGCATCCTTCACCGCCGCCTCGATCGCGCCGATCGACTTGCCGACGGTCGCGGCATCGGTCGGCAGCGCCTTGAGCTTGGCGAGGGTCTCCGCCGCCACCTCCGCCGTGCGCGAGGCGATCACCTCGCCGGCTCCGCCGGGAGGCGCCCGGTATTGCGCCAGCGACTGCAGGGCGATTTCCGTCGCTGAGCGCGCGGCAGCCAGTTCCTCGGCCGACGGCTGGCGTCCGTTCGCATACAGGCCGCTTAGCAGCGAGACTGCCTTGTTCGCTTCGGCGCGAAGCTTGTCGAAAGTGCCATCGTCGATCAGGCCGAGCGAAGGGGCCGTGCCCGCGTTTGCGCCGTCGTCCTGGGCCACCACGGCCACCTGCTCGCCCTCGGGACGGTCGAAGGGGACGGATGCACGAAGCTCGACCTTGGCGCCGTCAGCGCTCATGACGTCGGCGCGGATGGTGTGGCGGCCGACCGGCAGCGGCATGTGCCCGTCGACGACATAGTGACCCTCCGGCCCGGTCTTGATCTCGCCGAGGAGCTTGTCGTTGGCATAGATCCTTACCAGCGCGCCCGGCTTGGCGCTGCCGGCAACGAACATCTTGTCGCCCTCGAGTTCCACCGCGGCGATGCGAACGCCCACTTTGTCCGAAGGCGTGCCGGCCGATGCCGCATCACCTGCCGTTTCTTGAGGCGGCTGTTCGGCCGCGCCAGCATCAGGCTGGGATACCGCCGCCGTCTCGGCCGCCCCGACCTGCGGTTGCGCTGCCTGGGATCGCGTCGTCTTGGGCTGGACTGCCAGCTTTTCGCCGGAGGGGCCGAGAACCGTGATCAGGCGGCTGGCGGCGCCGGGCTTGGTGACCATCGCCAGAAGTTCACCTGCGCTGTCCTTCGGGATGGAGACGGTGGCAACTTCCTCGGAGGACTTGGCAGCGCCGTCCTGACCGACGATCCGCAGGGTCAATTCGTGGTCACCAGACGCCAGCGGCTTGTCGAACACCGCTGCGAAATCGCCGGAGGGGCCGACATCGGCCGTGGCAACGATCGTCTCGCCGTTAAGTATCTGCAGGGTCTTGTTCGGCTCGGCATGGCCGGCAATCACCGTCGAGCCATCAGGCTCCACCCGAAGGAGATCGAAGGATGGGGTCTGCCAGCCGGTTGCCGGATCGGTCCCGGCGGCCTGCGATGCGGCCTGGCCGCCCGTTTCAGGTGCGGCCGCCGCAGTCGGCTTGTTCGGTTCGGAGGTAACGCTCGCGCCGTCAGTCGGCTTGGGCCCGCCACTCGGCTGCGCCGCCTGCGTCGTCGCTTCCTTGGTCCCGGAACTTTTGTCTTCCTCGATATTCGGAAGGACGAAAAACACCATCAGCGCGGTCGCCGCCGCCATCACGCCCAGAGCAACCAGGCCGGTCTTGTAGGTCATGTTCATGGTCTCCAGGCACCACGCCGCTATTCCCCTTGGAATTGCTAGCGATTTCCAAGGATTTCAGCAAGCGTGGGGCTCGATCCGGCAGGATTTGGCCGGATAATTCGTCATTTTTCTTGACCCGGCCCGGCATCGGATGGCTCAATCGGGCCATGAACGAAGAATCCATGCCAATTCGAGCCATCTGCGTCTATTGCGGGTCCCAGCCGGGCCGCGATTCCGCCTACATCAACGCCGGCCGGACGCTTGGCCGCTCCATCGCAGCGAATCACATGCACCTCGTCTATGGCGGAGGCACCAAGGGCATCATGGGGGCGGTGGCGGGCGGTGTGCTGTCCGCCGGCGGTCGGGTCACCGGCATTATACCGCAATTCCTCGTCGACCTGGAGGCCACCCGTCATTCACTCGGCCAGCTTTCCGAGCTGATCATCACCGCCGACATGCATGAGCGCAAGCACAAGATGTTCGAGCGCGCCGACGCGTTCGTGGCCCTCCCCGGCGGCATCGGCACGCTGGAGGAGATCGTCGAGATTATGACCTGGGCGCAGCTCGGACGGCACCGCAAACCGGTCGTGTTCGTCAACGTCGGCGGCTTCTGGGATCCGATGCTGAAGCTGATCCGGCACATGGCCGATGCCGGCTTCGTGCATGAGGCTCATCTGGTGCAGCCGCTCGTCATCGACGACGCCGAGCAGGTCGTCCCGGCCTTGATCGAACATTGGGCCGGCACCGTCGACCGCGACGGCGAGGCGGGGATCATCGCCAGGCTGTAACACCAGCGCGGTAATTGCCGGCAGGATCCACGATCCTGCACAGCGCGGGCATCCCCGCGCCTTTACGCCGGTCCAGTGCTCACTCGGCCGGCTTCAACTCCTCGGCCCGACGGGCGCGGGCGCTCGTCAGCATCGATCCGGAGTAGATGATCAGCGCTGCCCAGATCAGGCCGAAGGCCGCCATCTGGGCGTGTCCGAACGGCTCGTGAAAGACGAAGATGGCGATGATGAAGATCAGGGTCGGGGCAATGTATTGCATTATGCCGATCGTCGAGAGCTTCAGGAGCTTGGCACCATTGGCATAGATCATCAGCGGGCCGGCGGTGACGATACCGCAGGCGAGCAGCCACAGCACGTCGGCCGTTCCGGTGTCGCCGAAATGGCCCTGTCCGGTCGCCTCCAGCCAGATGATGTAGCCGATCGACGGGATGCTCAGCAGCAGCACCTCCAGGAAGAAGCCCTGGTTCGGGCCGATCGGCAGCGTCTTGCGGAAAAAGGCGTAGAAGCCCCAGGAAAAGCAGAGACTGAGGGAGACCCAGGGCAAGCCTCCGGCGTCGAAGGCGAGAATGGCGACGGCCGCCGCAGCAAGCGCGATGGCAGCCACCTGCGCCCGCGTCAGCTTCTCCTTCAGGAGCACGGCCCCGAGAAAAATCGAAAAGAGCGGATTGATGTAGTAGCCGAGCGCCGTCTCGATGGCGCGGTCGGCACTGATCGCCCAGACATAGATGCCCCAGTTGATGGTGACCAGCACCGCCGTCAACGTTGCCATGCCGAGCATTCGCGGCGAGGCAAGCGCATGCTTGATGTCGGCCGTGCGGCCGAGCCAGATGAGCACGAGGCCGGCAATCGGAACGGACCAGACGATGCGGTGCGCGACCACCTCCGCCGCAGGAATATGTGCGACCGCCTTCATGAAGAAGGGCAGGAAGCCCCAGAGCAGATAGGCGGTGAGCGCAAAGAGAAATCCGCTCAGAGAATCGCCGTTCGTCGCCTCGGGCGCGTTGATGGGCTCGGCCATGATGCTGGATCCTGCTTGTGTGCCGTCGGCGAGAAAAAACGAATGCTCCGCCTGCATTTCTGCAGACGTCCTACCCCAACGAATGGGAATAGGCCAATTCATTTCGGTGAACTTTAGGTGAACCGGCGCTGATGCGCCGGCTCATGCGATGCGTACGACCTGGACGTCGGCTGCCTCAAACCCGATGTCCATAGTCAGGATCGGCACTTTATTCAGTTTCGCTACGGCGTAGTGAAAGCAGTCTGCCATGTTAAGGGCCAGGTTCCGCTCGCCTTCGCCGAATCGATGCCGCCCATTGCGCTGGAAAACGTCGAGGGCGAGCGCTTCCTCCTCGGCTCCGATCGACAAGACGATAATGCCGGCGATCTCAAGGAAGTCCTGCACGATCGCTTTCGCTTCGTCCATCGACTTGCCAGTCTTGCGAAACAATCCAACGGTCGCTTCCCAGGACGCGAGAACCGAGGTCACATTGGCGAACTCTCTGTTTGTGTCCAGAATTTGCGCGTAGCCTTCCGCGTCTTTCTCCTCAGTCAAAATCGCAATGATCACCGAGGCATCGACGAACATCAGTACTCGCCGCTGAGTTCGTCGAAAAAGGCTTTATCGGCCTCCGGCCCTGCGATGCGGGCCGTAGCGACGCGGTCGCGAAGCGGCTTGAGCCGTACCCACAGCGGGATGTCCCGGACCGAGCGGCGCAGCTCGTTTTCAAGTGCAATGCGCACCGCTTCCGTCTTCGTCACGTGTTTCTGCGTTGCCAATTTGTCAGCCAGTTCATTGACGTGTCTGCTACGGATGTTGAGAGCCATGAAAACATCTCCGTGTAGGCAGATTATGACATTGCCTACACAATTCTGCAACTTCCTTGCGGGATCCCGCTCGATCGAGCGGCAACCCCTATTCGGCCGCCGCCCTCCCCGCCTCGCCGCGGTTCTTCAGCAGCTTGTAGACGATGCTGTCCATCAGCGCCTGGAACGACGCGTCGATGATGTTGTCGGACACGCCGACTGTCCACCAGCGGGCGCCGGTGGCATCGGTCGATTCGATCAGCACCCGGGTGATCGCCCCGGTGCCGCCATTGAGGATGCGCACCTTGTAGTCCGCCAGTTCCAGGTCCTCGATCTCGCCCTGGTACTTGCCGAGGTCCTTGCGCAATGCCAGGTCCAGCGCGTTGACGGGGCCGTGGCCCTCGGCAACCGACATCATCGTCTCGCCGTCGACGACGACCTTCACCACCGCTTCGGAAACCGTCTTCAGGTTGCCGTTGGCATCGTAGCGACGCTCGACCATCACGCGGAAACTGTCGACGTGGAAGAGCTCGGGGAGCGTGCCGAGCGTACGCTGGGCGAGCAGCGCAAAGCTGGCATCGGCCCCCTCGTAGGCATAGCCCGACGCCTCGCGTTCCTTGACGATCTCGATCAGCCGGTCGAGCTTCGGGTCGTCCTTGGAGACGACGATGCCGCGCAGTTTCAGTGCGTTGATGAAGTTCGCCCGCCCGCCCTGATCGGAGACCATCACCTTGCGCAGGTTGCCGACGCTTTCCGGCGGCACGTGCTCATAGGTGCGCGGGTCCTTCAGGAGCGCAGAGGCGTGAATGCCGGCCTTGGTGGCAAAGGCGGAGGCGCCGACATAGGGCATCTGGTGGTCCGGCGAGCGGTTCAGGAGTTCGTCGAACTGGTGCGACAGCCGCGTCAGGCCCTGCAGCCGCTCCCGGTCGATCGAGCACTCGAAACGCGAGCTGTAGCTGTCCTTGAGCAGCAGCGTCGGGATGATCGTGACGAGATTGGCGTTGCCGCAACGCTCGCCGATGCCGTTCAGCGTTCCCTGGATCTGGCGCGCGCCTGCCTCCACCGCCGCGAGCGAATTGGCGACCGCCTGCCCCGTGTCGTTATGGGCGTGGATGCCGAGGCTTGCCCCGGGGATACCAGCTGCGATGACGGCGGAAACGATATCGCGGACTTCCGGCGGCTGCGTGCCGCCGTTGGTGTCGCACAGCACCACCCAGCGCGCGCCGGCCCCATAGGCGGCCCTGGCGCAGGCGAGCGCATAGGCGGGATTGTCCTTGTAGCCGTCGAAGAAGTGCTCGCAATCGACCATCGCCTCCTTGCCGGCAGCGACGACGGCCTTGACCGAGCCGCGGATCGATTCGAGGTTCTCCTCGTCGGTGCAGCCGAGCGCCACGCGCACGTGATAGTTCCAGCTCTTGGCGACGAGACAGACCGCATCGCTCCTGGCCTCGAGCAGCGCCGCGAGGCCCGGATCGTTGGAGGCGGAAACGCCGGCCCGCTTGGTCATGCCGAATGCGACGAAGCGGGCGTACTGCGTGCGCTTCTTGTCAAAGAAGGCGGTATCGGTCGGATTGGCGCCAGGATAGCCGCCCTCGACGTAATCAAGGCCGAACTCGTCGAGCATCGCCGCGATCGCAATCTTGTCCTCGACCGAAAAGTCGACGCCCGGCGTCTGCTGGCCATCGCGAAGGGTCGTGTCGAAGAGGTAGATGCGTTCCTTGGTCATGCTCTCATTCCTTGGGGCCGGAAATCACCCCACAAAGGGACGATCACCGCAACGTTCATTGTTTCATGGTTGCCGCTTCAGTCGGCCGGCTCAGATCTTCAGTCCGTGCGACGGCCACTGGTCGGTTTCGTGGTCCGGGTGCTGGAAGGAGATGATCGCCTCCTGCCGCGAATAGTAGTCCGGGTCGTCGTGGACCGGCGCGTCGAAGATCGTCTCCACCCATGGCAGCCGCGCGCCGTAGTTGACCTGGATCTGCGGCGCGAGATCGGAACGGTCGTCGAAGGTGCCGATGGCGATTTCCAGCCCGCCGGGGTGGCGGTAGGTCATCGGCGTGCCGCAGTTCCGGCAGAAGCCGCGGTCGATGTTGACCGACGACTGGAAATAGCTCGGCTCGTCACGCGTCCATTCCACCCCGCCCTTCGGCGCCGTCACCAGAGCCGAGAAGAAGCTGCCGAACTGCTTCTGGCACATGCGGCAATGGCAGATCGACGCGCGGCCCAGTTCGCCGCGGATGCGGAAGCGAACGGCGCCGCACTGGCAGCCTCCGGTCCGGATGGTATCGGTCATGTCAGTCCCTCCGGTGGCCAGTGATCCGTGTCGTAGTCCGGATGCTGGCGGTTCGATTCCAGGATGGCGAAGTGATGTTCGCGCCCGGCCGCCCCCTCCTCGTCGGTCTCCCGACCCGGCAGGCGGGCAAGGTTGGAAAACCAGGGGACGCGCGACTCGACGCCTGATTGCCAATGCGGCCGCACATCCTCGGGATCGTCCAGAGACCCAAGCACGATATGAATGCAATCTGATGCCGCGGTGTCGTAGAACAGCGGGGTGCCGCAGTCGCGGCAGAAGCCGCGCTGCACATAGTCGGACGAGCGGAACCACGCCGGTTCGCCGCGGGTCAGGCGGAATCTCGCGCGCGCGGCGTTGGCGAGCGGCAAGAAGTAGTTGCCCGCCGCCTTCTGGCACATGCGGCAATGGCACAGGCGCGGGTCGTCGAGCGTGCCCTCGGCGCGATAGCGCACCGCACCGCATTGGCATCCGCCCGTGTAGATCCGCGCAATGCTCATGGTTGCGGCTCCGGCGGCCAGTCGGCGGTGTCGTGGTCGGGGTGCTGGCAGCAGACCATCTTCAGCAGGAAGGGCGCCGCCTCCGCGTCGTCCTCGGTGCGGAGGCCCGGCAGCGCGTGCAGCCGGTCGACGAAGTCGATCTTGCCCTCCATGCCGAACTGGATCGACGGCGCCACGAGCGACGGATCGTCGAAGGCGCCGGCCGCGATCGCCACCCCGTCCGGCGCCTCATAGGTCAACGGCGTGCCGCATTCGGCGCAGAAGCCGCGGCTGACGAAATTCGAGGAGCGGAAGCGCTTCGGCTCGCCGCGCGTCCAGGCGAGCTCGGCGCCGCGGGTCGAGACGAGCGGTGCGTAGTAGGCGCCGAAGGCTTTCTGGCACATGCGGCAGTGACATATGGAACTGTCCTTCAGGGCTCCGCGGATGCGGAACCGCACCGCACCGCATTGGCAACCTCCGGTGTAGGTGGTCTCGGTCATCGGGTGGGCTCCTTGCGTTGGACCCAATTCTCGATCGACAGACCTTCGACACGGGCGAACTCCCGCACATTGTCCGTCACGAGTGTCATGCCAAGCGAAAGCGCATGTGCCGCGATCAGCATGTCATTGGGACTGATCGGAATGCCTCCTCCCTCCAGCGCCAAGCGAATTTTGGCGTATGACTGATCCGCCGGCGGCGCAAAAGGCACAACTTCAATCCGCGCCAAATAGTCCTCTACCGCATCGATAAGTCGAACTGAATTCTTCTTTCGACTTCCATAACGCATTTCGGCCGCGACCACGATGCTGACGCAGATGTTGTCCTGTCCGACCTCGGCAATACGCTCGGCGACACTTCCGGTGGGTTGCCGGAACAGGTGAGAAACCGTGTTCGTGTCGAACATGTACTTTAGCCCCGTCACAAGTCGACATCCCGCAGCGGCACCAGACTCTCATCGAGGTTCGGGAAGTCTTCGTCTAGCGGCTCCAACGTCGCCAACCACTCCAGCAAGCTGCTTTTCTTCGCCTTCGGCTCGATGATCAGCCGGTCGCCTTCCTTGCGCATGACCGCCTCGTCGCCCGGCAGCTCGAATTCCACGGGAATACGGACGGCCTGGTTGCGGCCGTTGCGGAACAGCTTGACGATCCGCTCGCCACCGTCTTTCTCGGGCACCTTTTCGGCGCGGATGACATTCATCGCAGCCTCCAAACGATTGGCATATGCCAAGCATATGCCACCCGCGAAGCGGTGGCAAACCTACCGCTTCACCTCCCACGTCGTCACCCGCTCGCCAGTGACCGGGTCCTTGCCGTCCTTGAGCTGGATGCCCCTGGCAAGCAGGTCATCGCGCACCTTGTCGGCCTCGGCAAAATTCTTCGCTCTGATAAGATCGAGGCGGCGTTGAATCGTTGCTTCAACCTCCGCTGCCAACCCGTCTGAGATCTCAACCTTTTTCGGCAAAACGCCGAGAAGGGCTGCGCTCGCCTGGAAGCTCGCCGCGGCGGCCGGGTCGCCGGCCGCCCTGTGCGCCAGGGCATGCAGCGCCTGCACCGCTTCGACGGTATTGAGGTCATCGGCAAGTGCTGCAAGCACCGCCGGATCGACACTCCCCTTGCCCGCCTCCTCCGCCGGCCAGCGGGCGAGCAGCCGCTCGGCCTCCTCCAGCCGCTTCACCGAGAAGTCGATCGGCTCGCGATAGTGGGTCATCAGCATGGCAAGCCGCAGCACCTCGCCCGGCCATTTGCGGCCGCCGAAGTTTTCCGTGTGCAACAGGTCGTGGATGGTCACGAAGTTGCCCTCCGACTTCGACATCTTGCGACCCTCGACCTGCACGAAGCCGTTGTGCATCCAGACGTTCGCCATCACCTTCGTGCCGTGGGCGCAGCGCGACTGGGCGATCTCGTTCTCGTGATGGGGGAAGATCAGGTCGAGCCCGCCGCCATGGATGTCGAAGGTCTCGCCGAGATAGGCGGCCGACATGGCGGAGCACTCGATGTGCCAGCCGGGGCGGCCCCGCCCCCACGGGCTGTCCCAGCCCGGCTCCTCCGGCGACGACAGCTTCCACAGCACGAAATCGCCGGGATTCTTCTTGTGCCCCTCGACGGCGATGCGCGCGCCGGCCTGCTGCTCCTCGAGGTTGCGCTTCGAGAGCTGGCCGTATTCCGCCCAGGAGGTGTCGAACAGCACCTCGCCGCCGGCCTGATAGGCGTGACCACGGTCTATAAGCCGCTCGATCAGCGTGATCATGTCGGCGCGACCGTCCGCCCGCTTCTGCACGAATTCGGTGGCGCGCGGCTCCTGCGTCGGCGGCAGGGTGCCAAGGGTTGCAACGTCGCTGTGGAACTGGTCGGCGGTCTTTTCCGTCACCCGACGGATCGCCTCGTTCAGCGTGATGGTTCCGGCCGTGATGTCGGCGCCGAAATCGCGCAGTGCCCGCGCGTTGATCTTGTCGTCTACGTCGGTGATGTTGCGGACATAGGTGACCTGATCGACGCCATAGACGTGCCGCAACAGGCGGAAAAGCACGTCGAAGACGATGACCGGCCGGGCATTGCCGATGTGGGCGAAGTCGTAGACTGTCGGCCCGCAGACATACATGCGCAGGTTCGTCGGATCGATCGGCTTGAATGGCGCCTTCGAGCGCGTCAGCGTGTTGTACAGGTTCAGGACCGGTTCGGCGGCCATCGAAAATCTCCCAAGGGCAAGCGTCCGGCCGGCCCGGCCCGTTTGTCATCTGGGGATTTCAGGAGACGAAAACGGCCAAGCCAGCGGCAAGCTAGCGAATAATGCTCCGGCAAATAATGCAGAGTACCGTTTTCATGGCCTGCTTTATCGCGCCGGAATTTCCGGCGGTCAAGGGAGTGCGTACGGCCCGCGGCACGAAAAAGCATTTCATCATTGTGCGCTTGCAGAACCGAGCACGATGTCGCCGCTAAGCCTCGCAGCCGCAAAGACTACATTTTGAACCGGCTAAATACGTCTTAACACCGCGTTAACTACGACGCAGAAACATCAAAGATAGTTCGATCTTTCGACAGATTTTGACCGAATTCGCTCGATAAAATTTCGTTAATGGCCGCAATGCTCAAAGATGATCTTGGCCGATCCTGCAATATAAATGGGAGTCAATAATGTTTACTGATGGCGCGAAGCGTTCGATTGCACCGGAAACCAACGATGACGGAAAGCTGGTGGATCAATACAAGCCTCTCGGGCTGAAGGCCGTGCTCGCCGCCGCCAGCCAGCGCAGGCCGCAGACGCCCAAGACGGTCAAGCCGGAACTCCCGGCCGGCCTGAAGCACATCGAAGCATAGCAAAGCGGCGGCGGAGGAATGCCTCTCGACTGGGTGCACGGTTCCGGGACAGAGGCACGAAAACACATCGCGTGAAACTGATCCTCGTGGGCGCACCTCGAGCAGGCGCTCCAGGCGTCCGCTCAGAGCAGCGACAGTTGGCCGCTGTCGTCACCGCCGCGGCCTTTTTTGGCAGAAAGCGGGCGTGCGGCCAGCGGTTCGGCGACCGGGGCCTGGATGTCGGGCCCGACATTCGCCACCTTGTTGACACGGTCCGAAATCGGGATGGCCTCGAAGAAGTCGTCCTCGACCGGACGCAGCAGGTCGGCGACCTCGCGCGGCTCCTGCGTTCGGCAATCCAGCCAACGCGAAAAGTGTTCCGGAGCGACCGTCACCGGCATCCGATCATGGATCCTGCCGATCGCCGCATTCGCCGCCGTTGTCAGGATGGCGGCGGTATCAACTTCCGAGCCGTCCGCTGACGCCCAGGTATCCATCAGCCCGGCGAAGGCGACGATCCGGCCGTTGCGGGGCCGAATCCAGTAGGCCTGCGGCCGCTCGCCCGTCCCTTTCGGCGGTCTGCGCCATTCGTAAAAGCCGGACGCCGGAACCAGGATGCGGCGGTGGCGCATGGCGGCGCGGAACGACGCCTTGTCGATCGCCGTCTCGGCGCGGGCATTGATCAGAAGCGGGAAGTCGCGCGGATCCTTCACCCAGGACGGCGTCAGCCCCCAGCGGACCAGCATCGCCTTGCGCTCCGGCAGGTTGCTCCCGGGCCGGCGGGGATCGCCGGCGACGACGACCAGAATCGGCTGCGTCGGCGCGATATTGTAGCGCGGCGGGAATTCCTCCACGTCCACAACGTCGAGCAGTTCTTCCAGCCGAGCGGCCGGTTCGGTCAAGGCAAATCGCCCGCACATGGTTCGCCTGGTTCCTTCGTGTCGAAGTCCGAAGATGGATGGCCGCGCTGCCGTTTTCAACACCCAAGCCCCGGGTCGCTTATCCGGCGCGTCAGTCTGGAACAATCCACACGCAGTACTTATAAAAGGCAAATGAACCATTCGGATCCGTCGATGACCGTAAAACCCGCCTCCTCCGCCGTACTCGAGCGCGACGGTCGCTATCTGCTCGTGCGGCGGCGCAATCCGCCGGCGGCCGACATGTACGCCTTTCCGGGCGGACACGGCGAGCCGGGCGAGACGCCCGCCGAGACGGCGCTGCGCGAGTTCGCCGAGGAGACCGGCATCGTCGCCCGCCAACCGCGCCTCTTCGCCACATACGACCTGAAGAGCAGCACGACGGGCGGCCACTACTTCCTTTCGGTTTTCCGCGTCGAGGCCGATGCCGGCGCAGTCGCCGTGGCGTCGGATGATGCGGCGGACCTCGGCTGGTTCACCGCCGAGGAGATCGCAGTTCTTCCCGCCCCCGAAAGCGTGCGCGATTGCCTCCGCCGCCTGGAGGCGGACCGACACGCGGCCCTTTCACCAGCCGCGACAGGATGAGTGGATGACACATCGCGCCGCCCGCCTCGCCGTCGCCCTGTTGCTGCTGGTGCCGATCCACGCCACGCAGGCGGCTCCGATCGCCGCGGCGAGCGGAACCGATGCTGCCGGGTCGGCCGCCGAGACCAAACCTGCGCCCTATGATGGCCGGCTGGAACGGCTGTCGGAGATTCTCGGCGCCGTGCAGTATCTGCGCAACCTCTGCCTAGAGGACGGCGAGGACACGTGGCGAAAGGCGATGCAGGACCTGATCTCGATGGAGGCCGGCAACGAGCAGGCACGCAGGGAGCGCCTCACTGCCGCCTTCAATCACGGCTATCGCTCCTTCGCCTCGGTCTATGCCACCTGCACCGGGCAGGCAGTGGTCGCCGAAGAAAAATACCGTAACGAAGGTGCAACACTCGCGGCAGAAATTACCGCCCGCTTCGGAAATTAGTGGATGATTAACCTCTTTCCTTGCGGCCCCGTGTCGTTTTGGGAAAAGGCTGCTAAGGTCGTTAACAGTCTGGTAAAGAGTAGATGCCGCGCATGGATCATATGATGGAACCAAGCCTCAACGATATCGACGAGATGATCGTACACGAGAAGATGCAGGCGGCGCTGGAGTACCAGACCGAGGCCTGGGCCGACGGCATGGCGGACGGCATCGAGCCGGAAATCATCGCCGACGCCGCAATCGCGCTGGCCATGCGCGAGACGATCCGCCTTCTCGGCGAGGATGGCGCTGAGGCGATGCTGAAATCCCTGCGGGAGCGGATGCTGGCCGGCGAGTTCTCGCCTGAGCGCACGCTGCAATAGGGCGGAAAGACAACGACAATGCACAGGTTCTCAGCGCGCATCAGGCTGCTTCGCGGCAGCGTGTTCGCCGTCTCGATTTTCTTGGCGGGCACGGGGACCTTCGTAACAACCAGGCCCGCCTTCGCGCTTAGCGAACTGCAGCAGATTCAACGTCAGCAGAGCCAGGACAAGGCGGTGGATCATCCGCCGGCCGATAGCGCCGCCCAGGCGGAAACGCCGCCGGACGAGGGCGAGCGCCGGCTGCAGCTGCCGCTGCCTGATCCGCTGATTCGCAAGGACGCAGCGGAGCAGCAGGCCGTCGAACCGGTCACGGAAAAGAACGTCAGCGAGCCCGAGGCGCCGGTCGAGGTGCTCTACGATATCGACAAGGCCCCTGCCCCCGTTCGCCGCATGCGCGAACTGATCGTCGAAGCGGCGGCTTCCGGCGACATGGAGCGCCTGCGTCCGCTGCTCGGCAAGGGGCAGACGCAAACACAGGTCTCCGTCGCCGAAGGCGACGACGATCCGGTGACAACGCTGAAGGGCCTCTCCGGGGATTCGGAAGGAATCGAGATCCTGGCGATCCTGCTCGACGTGCTGGCGACCGGATTCGTCCGGGTCGACGCCGGCACGCCGAACGAAATGTATGTCTGGCCGTACTTTGCCGAGAAGTCGCTGGATGCGCTCTCGCCCCCGGAAAGGGTGGAACTGCTGCGGATCGTCACCGCCGGCGACTTCGCCGACATGCAGGAATTCGGCGGCTACAATTTCTACCGCGTCGGCATTGCACCCGACGGCCAATGGAAGTTCTTCGTCGCCGGGGATTGAGGCGCGGCAATTCCGGCCGGTCGGCCCATGCGGGCTGTCCGCATGGACTTGCGCGGCGCGCACCGGCATTCTACCTCTGCTTCCAAGACCGTTTCGGCGCCTTGCGCCCTCTGGAGCACTGGACCTATGCCCGCCGTCACCCTTCCCGGACGCGCCTATTTTTCCGTCACCGGCAACGATGCCGAGGATTTCCTGCAGGGCCTGATCACCACCGACATGCCCTCGCTGCCGGCCGGCGAGGCACGCGCCGGCGCCCTGCTGACGCCGCAGGGCAAGATCCTCTTCGACTTTCTTGTTAGCCGCTTCCCGTCCGGCGGTTTTGTCATCGAGACAACCGAGGAACAGCGCGACTCGCTGATCAAGCGGCTCACCATGTACAAGCTGCGCGCCGCCGTCGAGATCGCGCCGCTCCCGGGAACACAGACGATCGTGTCCTGGGGCGACGGCGCCGAGGGGGTTGCGGACGGGCGCTTCGCCAAGGCCGGCCAGACGGTGCTGCGCAGGCGCGGAAGCGGCGGCACCGACGCGACAGCTACCTACGATGCGCTGCGGATATCCTGCGGCATCGTGGAATCCGGACGGGACTACGCCCTTTCGGACGCCTTTCCGCACGATGTCCTGCTCGATCTTTCGGGCGGGCTGTCGTTCCGCAAGGGCTGCTATGTTGGGCAGGAAGTGGTGTCGCGCATGCAGCACCGCAGCACCGCCCGGAAGCGGCCGGTGATCCTGCGGGCCGACGTGCCGCTGCCGGCCGCAGGCACCGAGATCAGCGCCGAGGGCAAGGCGATCGGCACGCTTGGCACCGTGGCCGGAAACGACGGGCTCGCGATCATCCGGATCGACCGTGCGGCGGAGGCCATGCGAGCCGGGGCGCCGATCCTCGCCGGCGACGTCGAGGTCTCAGCCCGCCTGCCGGAATGGACGAGCCTTTCGTTTCCCGGTGACGAGACAGAGGCGCCCGGCCCATGAGCGGCGCGGCCCGACCGAAGACCGAGCCTCGCGCCTGGCAACGGATGCTGTCCGGGCGCAGACTCGATCTTCTGAACCCTTCACCGCTCGACGTGGAGCTGTCCGACATCGCCCACGGACTGGCCCGCGTCGCTCGTTGGAACGGCCAGACCTCCGGCGACCATGCATTCTCCGTCGCCCAGCACTGCCTGCTCGTCGAGACGATCTTCCGCCATCAGAACCGCGGCACACCCGATGAATGCCTGATGGCACTGCTGCACGATGCGCCGGAATATGTGATCGGCGACATGATCTCGCCGTTCAAGGCGGTCGTCGGCGGCGGGTACAAGACGGTCGAGAAGCGTCTCGAGGCCGCGGTGCATCTGCGCTTCGGGCTGCCGGCCGAAACGCCGCGGCTGCTCAAGGAGAAGATCAAGCGCGCTGACCGCACCGCCGCCTTCTTCGAGGCGACCGCGCTGGCCGGCTTCTCGCATGCCGAGGCGGCAAAGTTCTTCGGCGAGCCGCGCGGCATCACGCTCGACATGCTGCCGATCGCCCCGATTCCTGCCGTCGACGCGCAACGCCGCTTCGCCGAGCGCTTCGAGACGATCGAGGAAGAGCGCGCCGGCGCGCAGAAGACGAGGCAGGCATGAGCACCATCGTGGTCGCCCCACTGTCGCGGATCGCCGAAATGGCGGTACGGAACCGCTGTCGGGAGATGATCAGCCTCGTGGCGCCGAAGCAGGATTTTCACCGCCCGGCGGTGATCGATCCGTCCCGGCACCTCCTCCTCGGCGTCAACGACATCGCCTTTGCCGGCACCGGCGGGCTGGTCGCGCCACAGGAGGCGCATGTCGCGGCGATCATCGCCTTCGCCCGGAACTGGGACCGCGCGGCCCCGCTCCTGATCCATTGCATGATGGGAGTGTCGCGGTCGCCGGCCGCAGCCCTGATCGCTGCGCTCGCCGTCGAACCGGAGCAGGAGGATGAGGCACTGGCCGCCCGCCTTCGCGACGCCTCGCGGCAGGCCACACCGAACAGCCGCATCGTCGCCATCGGCGACGCACTGCTATCGCGCGGCGGCCGGCTGGTGCGGGCGATCGAAAAGATCGGCCGCGGCGCCGACTATGTCGGCGACCAGCCGTTCGCGTTCACAGTTGCCCCGCAGCCGACGCCCGTCGGCGCAGGAGATCGCCTATGATCGTCCAGCCACCCTCGCCCCCGGTTGAGATCGGCCTCAATGCGGCGGTGGTGGCGATCTTCAACCGCGGCCCGGCCATCCTCACCCTAAATGGCGGCTCGGAGGCGCGCGACGCCCTGCCATTCGGCCCGTTCGATCCGACCCGATACCGCACCTTCGAGACCAGCCTGCGCGCCAGCGTCGAGGAACAGACGGCGCTGAAGCTCGGCTATATCGAGCAGCTCTACACGTTCGGCGACCGCGGCCGGCAGAAATCGCCCGATGAAGCCGGCACACACATGGTCTCGGTCGGCTATCTGGCGCTGACCCGCATGGACATCGAGGCGACCGAACGGCTCGAAGCGGCGGGCGCCCACTGGTGCGACTGGTATGACTTTCTGCCCTGGGAGGACTGGCGCAACGGTCGGCCGGCGATCCTCGACAAGACGATCATTCCCGCCCTGACCGAATGGGCGGCAATGTCCGCGGCCAGGGACAGCGGCTCGCTGCCCGGCCGCAGGACGCGGCTGCGGATCGCCTTCGGCCTCGACGACTTCCCCTGGGACGAGGAGCGCGTGCTGGAACGCTACGAACTGCTCTACGAGGGCGGCCTTGCGGCCGAATCGGTCACGGACGGCCGGGCGCCCGATGGCAGGCCGGCAGTCGGCGTCGCCATGCGTCATGACCACCGCCGGATTCTCGCCACCGCCGTCGCGCGGCTGCGCGGCAAGATCAAGTATCGGCCGGTGATCTTCGAGCTGATGCCGGCCGAGTTCACGCTGACCGAACTGCAGGCGACAGTCGAGGCAATCTCCGGGCGCCATTTGCACAAGCAGAACTTTCGCCGCCTGGTGGAGGGGGCGGAACTGGTCGAACCGACCGGCGGCTCCTCGGCGGCGACCGGCGGCCGTCCAGCTGCCCTCTTCCGTTTCCGCCGGCAAATCTTAGAGGAACGACCGGCGCCGGGACTGAAGGTGGGTGGCCGATAGGCCCAAGCCACAGCCGCCTTTATTTGATCACGGCGCAAGCGATCCGGTCGCCCGAGCCGCCGGCGGGATCTGTGCGGTAGTCGTCGGAACCGGAGTGGATGACGATCGCCCGGCCGCGAATGCCGGTTTTTTCGTCGTCGAGGCGAACCGCCGCGTTGAAGACCTGTGCCCGCAGGATGCCGTCGTCGGAGACATACTGATTCGGCATATCACCGGCATGCGGGCCGCCGGCGGCGAGGAAGCCGTGGACCTTGCCGTCCGGGTTGAAGTGGGCGCCCGCGGACTTGTGGCCAGTGGTCGGGTCGCAGGTGCCGGTCTCATGAATATGCAGCGCCACCCATTTGCGCGGCGGCATGCCGGACAGCTCGATCTCGAACAGCACGCCGCCATCGGTCTCGGTCAGCGTGGCACGCCCGCTCTCGGTGCCGCCAAGCCCAAGGAAATCGGCCTCGGCGGTATTGCTCTGCTGGGCGAAGGCTGAAGCGGAAAAGAGGAGAGCCGCTGCAAGCGGCACGCAAGAAATTCGGATCATCTGACGTCCTTTCCCATCTCAAGTGGCGTCAGGACATCAACTCTCCCGTCGGCTGCATGTTCCTCGCTGCGCCGAAGCAAACCCGCCGGCGACTACCGCACCACGACGTCCAGCCCGATGTCCAGGGTTGGCGCAGCCATCGTGATCTTCGAGGTCGAGATGTAGTCGACGCCGGTTTCGGCGATCGCGCGGATCGTCTTCAGGTTGACGTTGCCTGACGCTTCCAGTTTCACCCGGCGCGGGTCGCCAAAATAGGTTTCCTCCGAAAGGCCGGCACAGTCGCAGTTGATCTCGACGGCGCGGCGCAGGAGTTCGGGGACCATGTTGTCGAGCAGGATCACGTCCGGCGCGGCCTCCAGCGCCTCCTCGAGTTCCTCGAGCGTCGTCACCTCGACCTCGACCTTGACCAGATGGCCGGCGAAGTCACGGGCGGCACGGATCGCCCCGGTGACGCCGCCAGAAACGGCGATGTGGTTGTCCTTGATCAGGATCGCGTCGTCGAGGCCGTAGCGATGCGACGAGCCGCCGCCCATCCGCACCGCATATTTCTCCAGCGCCCGCAGCCCCGGCATGGTCTTGCGCGTGCAGCAGACCTTTGCATTGGTGTGGGCAATCTCATCGGCGAAGGCGGCCGTGTAGGTGGCAACCCCGGACAAGTGCATCAGAAAGTTCAGCGCCACGCGCTCGGCCGAGAGCACAGCGCGGGCCGGACCCGAGACGCGGGCGAGCACCGCGTCGGCTGCGACCCGGTCGCCATCCCTCACCAGCGCCTCGAAACGGACGGAGGGGTCCATCAGCCGGAAGGCGGCGGCGGCGAGCTCCATGCCGGCGATCACGCCGCTTTCCCGCACGTTCAGTTCCGCCGTCGCGGTCATCTCCGGCGCGATCGTCGCCTGGCTGGTGATGTCGCCGGCGCGGCCAAGATCCTCGATCAGCGCGGCGCGCACCTGCTCCTCGATCAGCAGCGGCGAAAGTACGGGAAGGTGGGTCATTTATCTCGTTCCTGCTTTGCATCTCGCCGCACCGCATCGACGAGCCGCGTCCTTGGCTCCATGCGTTCATGGAGCACGCGCAACACGACCACGTCATGAGCGTCGCCGACGAGGTGATAGTAAATGATGTGGGAGGCGGCATGCCTGTTTTTCGCCGCGTGAGACAGGTGCATAGAACGGACAGCGGGCGCCAGCTCGTCGCGGGCGCGCGATGACGGTCGCAACGGCGCTTCCGCCAGCATGTCCAATCCTTTCTCGATCAGGGACGCGTAGCGCATCGCCTGCTCGGCTCCGAACGCTCCCAGCGTGTAGCGAGCGATCTCCGTAAGATCCCGCTCGGCCTCCTTGGTGAGGCGCCAGACCATCAGTCGCCCGCGGCAACCGAGGCGAAGATCTCGCTTACTGAACGCTGCGAGAACTCGCCACGATCCGATTGGGCAAGCCCTAGTTCCACAGCGTTGCGCAAGACGGCAAGTTTAACCGCCTCGCTTTCGCGCTCGTCGCGCATGAGCCGAAGCGCGTCCCGCACCACTTCGCTCGCCGAGACATAGGAACCGCTCGCGACCGCTTCCTCGATGAAATCGGCGAATTCGGGGGTGAGGCTTACATTCAGCGTCGGCATAGCATTCCTCTCGTCGCCGACGACTCTATCGCCGCCTCGGTAATTGTCAAATTTTGCCAATTATGCAGCCGCCGTCTCCATCAGTTCGGCAACGACTTCGTCGGCCTGGGCAAGCGTCATGTAGGTGCGGTGCTGCCATTCCTTGCGCTGCTCGGGGAAATCGGAGCGGAAGTGGCCGCCGCGGCTTTCCTCGCGCAAGTATGCGCCGACCGCGATCAGCTTGGCAGTGGTGACGATGTTGTGGAAGCGCATGCGGCTGTTGTCGCGCTCCAGAGCTGCGATGGCGCGGATCGCAGCCCGCAGACCGTCGCGGTCGCGGATCACCCCGACCTGGGCGCTCATCAGCTTGCGCAACGTCTTCAGCGCCGGACTGTCCTCGACCGTCACGAGATCGTCGCTCTCGCCGGCCTTCTTGCCCCAATCGCCGAGCTTCGGCTCCGGCAGCATGCCCTTGATGTTTTCGGCGATGCGGGCGGCGAAGACGACCGCCTCCAGCAGCGAGTTCGAGGCCAGGCGGTTGGCGCCATGGACGCCAGTGGAGGTGACCTCGCCGGCGGCCCAGAGCCCGTCGACCGAGGTCCGGCCCTCCGCATCCGTCAGCACACCACCCATGTGATAATGCACCGCCGGCACGACCGGGATCGGCCGGGCGACCGGATCGATGCCGGCAGCCTTGCAGGAGGCGTAAACGGTCGGGAACATCTCGGGGAAGTGCTTGCCGATCGCTTTTGTGCAGTCCAGGAACGCGCCGCGGCCGGCCTGGACCTCCGCGAAGACGCCTCGCGAGACGACGTCCCGGGGTGCCAATTCGCCGTCAGGGTGGATGTCGAGCATGAAGCGGTGGCCGGCGGAGTTGACGAGCTGGGCGCCGTCGCCGCGAAGCGCCTCGGTGGCGAGCGGCGCCGGGTCGCGGCCGATGTCGATCGCCGTCGGATGGAACTGCACGAATTCCGGATCGGCAATGATGGCACCGGCACGCGCGGCCATGCCGACGCCCTGCCCGCAGGCCTCCCACGGATTGGTGGTGACCGCATAGAGATGGCCGATGCCGCCCGAGCAGAGCACGACGGCGCGCGCCGGAAAGTGCACGCGGTTTTTCGACTGGCCGGAATCGGGTCTTGCGATGACACCGGAGACGAAGCGCCCTTCCCGCACCAGTTCCTCGACCACATAGCCTTCCAGCACCCGGATCGACGGGGTCTTGCGGACGGCTGCGATCAGCGCCTCCATGATGGCCTTGCCGGCCATGTCGCCGCGCACGCGCACGATGCGGCGCTCCGAATGGGCCGCCTCGCGCGACAGGAGGAGATGGCCTTCGAGGTCGCGGTCGAAGGGAACGCCATAGTCGAGCAGGTCATGGATGCGCGACGGCCCTTCCGAGACCATGAAGCGCGTCATCTTCTCATCGACGATGCCCGCCCCCGCCTCCAGCGTGTCGGCGACGTGCTTTTCGAAGGTATCGCCAGGGCTCATCGCCGCGGCGATGCCGCCCTGCGCCCAGGCGGACGAAGCGCCCTGGCCGATCGGCGCGGCCGCAAGAATGGTCACGGGGCGGGGCGCGAGTTTCAGCGCACAGAAAAGCCCGGCAAGGCCACCGCCGACGATGATTATGTCGTCGATGGCGTTCCATGATTGCGGTCGGAAACTGTCAACGGGCATTTCATTCTCCTCCGGCAGGCCGCATTGTCCCTCCCCCTTGTGGGGAGGGTGGCCCGAAGGGCCGGGAGGGGCTCAGGCGCGACCCCGTCCCCTCCCCAACCCCTCCCACAAGGGGGAGGGACAAACCCTATTGTTTCAAGTTCACCATCCGCTCGACGGCCAGGCGGGCGCGACCGGCGATCGCCGGGTCGACGACGACCTCCTCCGTCATGTTCACCAGACTGTCGAGGATCTTCGGCAGTGTGATGCGCTTCATGTGCGGACAGAGATTGCAGGGCTTGATGAAGTCAACATCCCTGACCTCGGCCTGGATGTTGGACGACATCGAGCATTCGGTGACGAGCAGCACGCGCGACGGACGCTTGTCCTTGACGTAGTTGATCATGCCCGAGGTCGAGCCGGAGAAGTCGCAGACGGCAATCACGTCGGGATGGCATTCGGGGTGGCCGATGATTTCGATCGACGGGTCGGCCTCCTTGTAGGCGAGCAGCTCGGCGGCGGTGAAGCGCTCGTGGACCTCGCAGTGGCCCTTCCAGGTGAGGATCTTTTTCTTCGTCTGCTTGGCGACATTCATCGCCAGGTATTCATCCGGGATGCACAGCACCGTGTCGCTGTCGAGGCTCTCGATGACGGCCAGCACGTTGGAGGAGGTGCAGCAGATGTCGGTTTCGGCCTTCACCTCGGCAGATGTGTTGACATAGGTGACGACCGGCACGCCGGGGTAGCGCTCCTTCAAAAGCCGCACGTCGGCGCCGGTGATCGACTCCGACAGCGAGCAGCCGGCCCTGGCGTCGGGGATGAGGACGGTCTTTTCGGGATTAAGCAGCTTCGAGGTCTCGGCCATGAAGTGCACGCCGCACTGGACGATGATCTCGGCATCGACCTTGGTGGCGTCACGCGCAAGCTGCAGCGAATCGCCGACGATATCGGCGACGCAATGGAAGATCTCCGGCGTCTGATAATTGTGGGCGAGGACGACGGCGCCGCGCTCCTTCTTCAGCCGGTTGATGGCGTGGACATAGGGCGCATAGACCGGCCACTCGATCGCGGGAATGAACTGCTTGACCCGCTCGTAGAGATGCTCGGTCTCGCGGGCGACCGCCGGCGTAAAGGAGAGGTCCGGCATGGCGAGCACGCCGAAGCGCTCCGCGGCGCTGCGCGGACCCGCGTGGCCGGCTTTCGCGGTCTGATCGACCTTTGTCATGAGCCTTGCCTTTCCCACCGCCTGCCGGCGGCACTTCTGTTTTGCTCAGATTGAGCATAACGCATGCCAATTAAAACCGGCGAAAGCCGGTCGGGCTGATGTAGAGATATTCAAACCAAGTTGCAAGATGATTGCCCGCCATTTCCGGCGGGCAATCTGTTTTGTGTGACTAGGCCATGGCCGGTCGGGCGACCGCCTGCTCGCGGATCGGCCAGTGCACGATCGCCGCGAAAATTCCCAGCGCCACGCCGAACCACCAGACCGGATCGTAGGTTCCGAATCGGTCATAGAGATAGCCGCCCATCCATACGCCGAGGAACGAGCCTACCTGGTGCGACAGGAAGACGACGCCCCCGAGCAGGCCGAGATGGCGGGTGCCGAACATGATCGCGACAAGCGCGTTCGTCGGCGGCACCGTCGACAGCCACAGCAGGCCCATGACGATCGCAAAGACGATCACCGACAGCGGCGTCTGCGGCAGGAGCAGGAAGGCGGTCACGGCAATGGAGCGGGCGACATAGATCAGCGCCAGGAAATAAGGCTTCGAATAATGCTGGCTGATCACCCCGGAGGCGAGCGAGCCGATGATGTTGAAGAAGCCGATCAGCGCGAGCGCGATCACCGCATAGCGGGCGTCGATGCCGATGTCGCCGATATAGGCGGGGAAATGCGCGGTGATGAACGCCACCTGATAGCCGCAGACGAAGAAGCCGGCGACGAGCAGAAGATAGCTCTTGTGGCCAAGCGCCTCGGTGAGCGCCTGGCCGATCGTCTGCTTGTATTCCGTCTGGCTCTGCGTGCCGGAGGAGGCGTTGCCGCGCAGCGGGATGGCGATGAGCGGAATGACGAGCATCATCACGCCGAGGATCACGAGACTGTCCGACCAGCCGTAGCTCGAGATCAGCCCCTGGCTGAGCGGGGCAAACAGGAACATCCCGGCCGAGCCGGCGGCCGTCGCGATCCCGAACGCCATCGGCCGCTGCGCGGGCGTCACGTTGCGCGCGAATGCCGAGAGGATGACCCCGAAAGATCCCGCCGCAACGCCGAGGCCGACGAGGACACCGCCGCCGATGTGAAGGGTCATCGGCACGGTGCCGAGCGACATCAGGAACAGGCCGGACGCATAGAGAAGCCCGGAGAGCAACAGCACGCGCCAGGTCCCGAAGCGGTCGGCGAGTGCCCCGAAGAATGGCTGGCCGAAGCCCCAGGCCAGGTTCTGCAGCGCCATGGCCAGGCCGAAGGTGGTCCGGTCCCAGCCGGTGTCCTGCAGCATCGGCAACTGGAAGAAGCCCATGGCGGAACGCGGGCCGAAGGTCAGGAGGGCGATGAGGCAGCCGGCGGAGATGATCAGCCAGGGCATCTGGTGGCGGCGGGCTGCGGTCGATGATGGGGCGTGCATGAGCGACTCCGAGTGAGCGAGCCGCGAAGATAGCGGCGGCCACCTATCCAAAAAAGTGAATTAAATTGAGCCCGCGATCAGCCAAGTTGATGGTTCGCAGCACCCCATGCGTTTCAGCGGTCGCGTCGATGACTGGCACGACCTGTAACATACTCAGTAGCCTAGGCCCGGGTTTTCATCGGCCAGCGCTCGCCGCGTCGTCCGATCACTCGCACCGGGTCGCCAAGGCGCAGTTCCCCCTCCCCGCGCGGGACCGCGTTCCAGCCGAAGAGCACGCCGGTGACGCGCCGGTCGGCGGACATGCGCTTTTCGGCCAGTCCCTGGATCGGATTGCCGCCGATGCGCTCGCCCGTCGTCTGGTCCTGCGTGGTCATGATGCAGCGCGAGCAGGGCTTGACGAGATCGAAGACGACGCCGCCGATCTCCACGGCCTCCCACAGATCCTCATCCCACGGTTCGTCATGGGCGATCAGGATATTGGTTCGGAAACGCTCCATGCCGACCGGCTCCTGCCCTTTTTCGACAAGCGTGCGGTTGAGGTCGGCGAGCGAACCAGTGGTGGTGATGAGGACGGGAAAGCCATCGGCAAACCCCACCGGTACCGGCCGGCCGGCCCACGTTTCCCCCTCGTTGCGGCTGGCGCGCTCGTCCATGTGAACGAGGCGGACGTCACGGCCGAGCCAATCGGAGAGCACCTTATTGGCAGCTTCGTCGGCGAGTGCCGCATCGACGCTGCTGTCCCAGACGGTGACCTGCAGCCGCCGGTCGGGAGCGAAGGCGGGCACGATCTCGCGCCCGTGCATCACGAGGCGAACCGTGCCGTCGCGAGGATAGGCTTCGACCTGCGCCAGGAGTGGAAATTCGCGCTGGGTGATGAACCGGCCGTCCGGGTCGGTCACCATGAACCGGCGATCATCCACAAACCCGTCGAGCCGAACCGACACTGCGGACCGCTGGATTGCCCGGCCGCTCTTGAGCGGATGGATGTTCAGGCCGGTAACGATCATTTCGTGGGGCTTCATCGCGGTCGTCCGGTTTTTCGAAGGAATTGCATAGCGGATAACGCCGCGGATCGGAACACCCGCACGCTAGCGTCGGGAGGCATTCGCGTCGGGCGCGCGCCTACCGGACAGCACGAAGGGCCGGCGCAGCATTTCCTGCCGCAGCAGACTGCCACGCCAGAGCGCGACCAGCTTCAGCCGGCAAGGCGCTTCGATGGCACGATGGCCGATCCAGGCGGCGAGGATCGAGGCGACCAGCGTCAGCGCCACCAGCAGCGGCGTGGGCATCATGCCGGACAAGCTCTCGCGCGTCAGGTACATCACCGGCACGTGCAGCAAGTAAAGTGAGAAGCTCGTCATGCCGAGGAAGCGCAGCGGCGGCGAGGCGAAAACGCGCGCGGTCAGCGGATGCTCGCGGGCGACCAGCGCGACGATCATCGCCGAGGCGAAGGCGGTGTGCAGCCCCCAGAAGGGTTCGGGGGGAACGGCCATGATGAATTTGGCGGCGAAGAAGACGGCCAGCAACAGGATTGCCATGACTCCAACCGCAGCGGACGGCTGGCGGGCGGCGATGAAGACGTGGATCCGCCCTGCCAGTACGCCGAACAGGAAATAGGGCAGCTTCGCATGCAGCAAAATGCCGGGGCCGGGAAAGCCGAGCAGGCTGACGACGGCAACGACGGCGAGAAGCGCAAACCCGATCGCCTGGTAGCGGCGCGGATCGCTGAGAAAGAGCCAGATCACCGGAAAGGCAACATAGAACTGGATCTCCGGGGGGACCGACCAGAACACCCCGCTTTTTCCAAGGAGAACCACGTGAAGCAGGAAATCCGGCAGTCCGGCAATCGGCTGCGGATAGGCGAGCGGCGGCACCACCGAGAGCAACGCCACCACGCAGACGGCGGCAAGATAGACCGGATAGATGCGCGCAAATCGGCTGACGAGAAAATCGAGCACGGTCTCGCGCGTTACTGGGCGGCTGCCGTAGAGATAGGCCATGAGAAAGCCGCTGAGGGCGAAGAACAGGCCGACCGCCTCGGTACCGATGTCGAGCCAGGGCAGCGGTCCCAGTTCGGGAAAGACCAGCGTGATGTGCGAGACGAGAACGACGGCGGCCGCAAATCCGCGCAGCCCGTCGAGACTTTCGATGTGATCTGGCCTGTCCATCCGTCCCCGCCTGCCCCGGTGACGCTTCCCGCGGGAGCCGGCGCATGATCGCTTCAACCGGTTGATGCAGCGTTAAGGGCGACGGAGGAAAAGCCGCGGCCTGGCCGAAGCGCTGTTATCGGCACTGCCCGACAGGAGCTTCTGGTAGAACAGGCCGATGCCGATCAGCACGGCGCCGAGCCCTATGAAGGAGAGCGCCCGCAGGATGCCCTCGAGATTGGCCATGTCGAACAGGAAGACCTTGACGACGGCGATCAGCACGAGCGCCGCAGACGCCAGGCGGACGCTCCTTGCCTCCAGACGCGACCCGAGCGCCAGCAGCCCGACGCCGAGCAGCAACCACACGACCGAATAGGTGTAGGTCTCGCCCTGCAGAAATCCTTTCCAGCTCGCGATGTTCTCGCCGTGCCAGTAACGGCGGACCGACAGCGAAACCCAGGCGAAGGCCATGATGGCGCCGCTGAGACCCAGCAGCGAAACAAACAGGGCGGGCCGCCGACCGCGTGCGTACCAGGCAAGGCCGGCGTAGGCGAGGCCCGGCAGCAGATAACCGATAAGAAGCAGGTTGAAGAACGGCCAGCGCCCGGTCAGTTCCCCGCTGAAGTAGGGGTTGAGCGCAAAGAAGTGCGCAGAGAGGATCGAGATCATCGACAGGGAGCCGACTATTATCGATCCGTAGCCAAAGGCCGCGCTCGGCGACCGCAGATCCAGGGTCATCAGAACGGCGGAGGCGCCAATTGCAAGCAGCGTGTAGATCGACTGTTCGCCGAGCGTCGGGACGGCGCTGTCGAGCACGCCGCCGGTCATGGCGTGACGAACCAGGATTGCGAGCGTCAGCAGCGCGAACAGGCTCGCAAGCGCCTGCAGCAGATTTCGCGCCCGCTGCCCCGGCCAGGCACGAAGCTCATAGGCGGCAATCGCCAGCATGACGGCCGGCCCGCCATAGCCGGCCAGCAACTGGTTGAACAGCGGCGTCTTCGACAAGTTAGCCGCGCCGACGATGGTCGGCTCCCACGCGATGCGGATCGCCACGACGACCGCGGCTGCCGCCATCATCCAGGGCAGCACAGGCCAATTGCGCACCCGCGTGGCAAAAACCATGGCCAGCCCGAGTCCGGCGACCAGGAGGGTCGTCACAACTCCGTCGGTGAGCGCGAAAATCGACAGGACAAGGAAGCCAAAAGCACCGGATACCAGAGCCCATTGCGGCACCGCTGACCCGGCACCGCGCCGAAGCGCCCGCGAGTAGACCTCGGCTGCCGCCAGATAGGCGAGACCGCAGGCGAGCGTGAACAGGCCGTGCTTCCAGTCAACGGACAAGTTTCCGAGCGCCGCGAAGCTCACGGCAGCAATGGCAACGGGGAAGAAAGCCGCAAGCAGGCTCCAGAGGGCCGCATAATCGGGCGCACGCTCCCTCCAGAGCCACAGGGCGGCCATCCCGGCGGCGGCAAGGCCGAGCGCGAGCAGGAAAAACAGGTGGACGAGGGATGCGGCAGACCCGGCCGGCCCCGGCAGCGCGCCGTCGAATCCTGAATTCTGTACTGGCACCAGCGCGTTCAGCACCAGATCGGTTGAGAAGCCTGCAAGGACCATGGTCCCGGACAGCGCGCAGAGGCCGCCCAGGATTGCCGGGGACGATGCCCAGCACCGCGCCGCTCCGAGTGCGGCCAGCGCCAGCATGAGTGCCACGAACCCGACTGCTGCCGATGGCGGCAGCGGATGCAGGATGGCCAGGAGGATCGCCGGAAGGACGGTAGCGACGGCGGCACTCAGGGCGATGGCCGCAGAGGCCGGAACCAGCGTCTCCTTCCACCTTGCGCGCCAGAATGCCACGTGCCGGCGTCCGCTGCCATCGGGGTCCAGCGCGCCGACCCCGGCGTCGTGGTCGATCCGCACGGCATCACCGGCCGCCGCTTCGGTCAAAGCCTGGTCCGTTGCCGTACCGGGGGCGACGGCCGCTGTCGAGGGTGGCACCTGATCCGGCGCGGCACCGGGCCAGACGACCGCCAGCCCCGCAAGCATGACGAACAGCGCCAGCGTCACCGGCAAGGTCTCGAGCGGCTCGGCGGCGCCGACATACAGGGTCGCCCACAGGCCGAGGCCAGCATTGGCGAGCGTTGGCACTGCCTGCCAGCGGCGGAGACGCGAGGCGACCAGCGTCGCAAGCCAGGCAAGAGAGAGATAGCCGAACAGCCGCCAGGGATCGGGTTCGGCCACCGAGACCAGCAGCGGCGTAATCATAGAGCCGAGCAGGCCGAGCCCCGCCAGCGCCTGGCCGTGCAGCAGCGACAGCGCCACCGTAGCCAACGCGATTACGGCAAGCAGCAGGAAGGCCGTAGGCGTGCCGAAATAGCCGTAGACGCCATGCGCAGCATAGGTCACGCCGAACAAGGTCAGCGCGCCGGCGGCGGTTAGGACGCCGGGAACCATCGCATTGCGGAAAGCCTCGCCGATCGCCGGCTGGGTCCGCCTTCGGACCAGTTCGCCCGCCGCGACCAGCAGCAGGCCGAAGAGCGCCGCCAGCGTCAGCCGAACGGCAGGGCTCAACAGGCCGCTCTCGATCGCGTAGCGGACCATGAAGATGCCGCCGAGCGCGAGCGCGAGGCCGCCCACCCAGACCGCCCAGCGAGCGCCGATGCGACTTTCGAGGCTCTCGCGGGCAACGACGTCGGCTGGCAGCGAGCCTTCGTGCGGGACTGATTGTGCAGCCGTGGCGCCGTCCATGGCCGCTGCGCCCTGCCGGGCAACTGCGTCTTCCCGGAGAGATCCGCCGGCCCCGGCGGCTACCGGCTCGCCCTGCTCTCCGGCGAGCGTCGACGCCACCGGCTGCCCGCCACGCACCGGCGACGAGGCGGCGGGGGCCTGCAACTCCCCACTCGCCACGCCGGCCGCTTCCTGCGTCCCGACCACGGCGGCTGCGGTTTCGCTCGGCATCGGCAGGCCGGCCTTGGCGGCTTCGAGTTCGCCTCGAAGTTTGTGAATCTCCTCAGCCAGTTGCGCCGTGCTCTTGCGACTGCGGTTCATCGTGGCAATCGCCAGCACGATCGCGATCAGCGCCAGAATTTCCGCCATGTCGTCTCCGCCTGCCCTGATTGCGGTGCCAATACCGCCCCCGGCGTTCGCCAGCAATCTTAAGCCGGGCCCTGGTTTTCCGAATGCTCCCGCTTCAGCGGCTCAGATTGGCGATTGGGAAGATGGCGCAGGTCTCCGTGCCGTGCGCCAACAGCTTGCCATTCCCGTCGCGCAACCAGGCCTCCGAAGTGGCGATGGTACGGCCGCGATGCACGACCCTGCCCTCGCAAAGCACCTCGCCCATCTCCGGATGTACAGGACGAACGAGGTTCACCTTGAACTCGATCGTCGTGTAGGCCTCGCCCGGCAGAGTGGTCGCGAAGACAGCGCAGCCGAGCGCCGAATCCATCACCGCCGCGGTCCAGCCACCGTGCACGGTTCCGAGCGGGTTGAGATGATGCCGGCTCGGAACGCCCTTGAAGACGACCCGGCCATCTCCGACCTCGGTCAGCGTGAAATCCAGCGTCGCAGCCAGCGGCGGCGCCGGCAACTCGCCGGCCAGCATTGCTTTCAGCACTTTCAGGCCGCCGTCGCGTGCGACGACATCGAGCGGCAACGTGCCGAAGCCGGCAGCGCCGAGCCTCGGATCGTGTTCGATATTCATGCGGTTGCCTCCGTTGGGGGATCGGCGGCGAGCGCCTTCAACGTCGCCTGGACGAAGCCGTCCCGCGCGGTGGAAAGGGTCAGGCCGCGCGGCTCGCAAACGTGCCGCTCGAGGAAAAAGGCGGTCAGGCGAAAGGCGTCCGAAAGGGCCTGGCGATCGGCGGCGCGCTTGTCGTCGGCGGCGAGAAAGGCAGGCAGCGCCAGCATCTTGCCGGCCCAGGGGGCGCCCGCATCGCGGCCGACGGCACGTCCCGATTTCGGCGATACGAAGGTGAGGTGCTCCGTCGCACCGGTCGCGGCGCAGCGGGTAAGATCGAGCCCGAAGCCGAGGTCTTCCAGCACCGCCAGTTCGAAGCGCACGAACAGTTCGCCCGCGTCGGCCGGCACATCGAGATGCTCCAGGATCACCCCGAGCATTTCGAACAGATGCGGATGCGGATCGCGCTCGGGCAGGAAGCGCAGCAGCGCGGCCATGGCCTGAACGCCGTATACGGCGATCGCCGTCTCCATCAACTGGCCGGCACGGAATTGCAGCGGCTCGACGCGAAACTCACCGATATGCTCGTCAAGCCTCGCCCGCCAGGTCACCGCAACCGAATTTCCGGGTTGCAGCACCGGCTGCATCGTCCGCGATCGTCCCCCACGGACGACGCCGAGGTGCCGGCCGTGCACGCGCGTCATCACCTCGGCGATCACCGAAGTCTCGCCGTGACGGCGCACACCCAGCACGATGCCCTCGTCGTTCCACTGCATGGCAAAGCCATACGCCCGGCAGGCGGCAGGGGCAAGCGTCACAGGCGCGGGCGGTCAGCCCGTCAATGCGTGACCTTTGCGCCACACCGCGCCATTGCATGGCCGCCTGCCGTACTTTCGCTTTCTTCCTGCCGCGCCACCGCCAGAATCGGCCCTAGAAAGGGCGGCAGGAAAAAGACAACAGGTCAGTCGTACAGGTCAGTCATTATGTGTGTGTTCGCCAGTCGTGCAGCCGTTCGGGCGCGTTCCATCGCCTTCCTCCTGCTTCCCCTCATGCTTGCTGGC
Organism: Mycoplana dimorpha; assembly: GCF_003046475.1. Lineage (GTDB taxonomy): Bacteria > Pseudomonadota > Alphaproteobacteria > Rhizobiales > Rhizobiaceae > Mycoplana > Mycoplana dimorpha. The sequence goes on along the minus strand of NZ_PZZZ01000001.1, from coordinate 429,629 downwards.
TGCGCTACGTCCAAGCCAGTCCAGAAGGGGCCCGATCCGATGCACCTGGCGATGTACGGGGCGCAGCCGGAAGAAAAGTTCCCGCTGCCGGCGATGGACATCTCCGGAGTCGATCCGAAGTATTTCCGCCAGCAGGTCCCCTATACGACCAACGAGGTCCCCGGCACGATCGTCATCGATACGCAGAACCGCTTCCTCTACCTTGTGCAGGAAAACGGCATGGCGATGCGCTACGGCATCGGCGTCGGCAAGGCGGGGCTGGAGTTCGAGGGAACGGCGCGGGTCGGACGCAAGGCCGAATGGCCGCGCTGGACCCCGACACAGAACATGATCAAGCGCGAGCCGGAGCGTAACGCACAGTGGGCCGGCGGCATGGAGCCCGGCATCACCAATCCGCTCGGTCCGCGGGCGCTGTACCTCTTCGAGGGCGGCAAGGATACGCTGTTCCGCATCCACGGAACCTCCGAACCGTGGTCGATCGGCAAGGCAGTTTCAAGCGGTTGCATCCGTCTGTTCAACCAGGACATCATCGACCTCTACGGCCGCGTGCCGGTCGGCTCCCGTGTCGTCGTACTCCAGCACGAGGCGCCGCTGGACCAGCCGGTGCCGGTGGCGGCTGCCAACACCCTGGCCCCGTCCGCCGCCAACTGAGGCATGGTTCGGGGACGGCATTGCGCACGTCCCCGCCCCCATCACCAGGCGTCGGGCTCGCGCACCATGTGCACGATATTGGCCGGATTCATCACCCAGCCGCCGCGAAAGCCCGCGCCCAGATCCTCGATGGGATCGCAGCGGACGACACCGTTCTGCTCCAGATGGCCGAGGGCAATCTTGTGGTCGGGCGTGAAGAGCTCGAGCCAGACCTCCGCCTGGCTGTAGCCCGGCGCCTCGTCGATCCATAGCCGGTTTGGGCCAAGCAGGAAGCCTCTTGCCGGGGCCTTGTCGTCGAACGGCTCGAGCCCAACCACGTCGCGGTAGAAGGCGAGTGTCGCCTCGTACTGGTGCGAGGGAACCTTCATGGCGATGTTGATGCCGCCCTTGATCTCAGCCGCCATTGCAACCTCCCGCCTCAAGTGAAATCCTGCTGCTCGGAGGCGACGACGCCCTTGAGCTCGCTCGGGTAATAGCCCTCGCGCAGGTTGATGCCGTACTCGACATAGGCCTTCATGCAGGCAAGCATCTGCGACCAGCCCTCGCAGTTCATGTAGGACGATTTCTGCCCGCGCTCGTTCTCGCGCCAGCCGGTTTCTGCGATCGTGACCATCGTGCCGCCGTCGTCCAGCGGAACAAACCGCATCTCGACCCGCGTCTTGTAGGGCTCCTCGCCCTCATCGACCATCGCGTCCCAGCGAAACACGATGCGGGCGTTCTGCTCCACCTCGTCGACGATGACCGGGGCCATGCCCCACCACGTCACCGTCGTGCCGGCGACGAGCGGCGCGCTCGCCCCGCCGATGGTCGTGAAGTAGCCACTCAACTTCTGCGGATTGACCACCGCATCGAACACCTCCTCCACCGGCTTGCCGATGCGCCCGTTCACGCGAAATTCCAGCGTCATGCCGTCCTCCTTCGGAGCTCAAACGCCCTACGATCTTGTCTGCCGCTGAGAAATGTTATAAAAATATAACATGATGTCAAGCGAGCAGAGAGACGATGCCGTCTTCAAGGCACTGGCCAACGCAAAACGCCGGCAGATGCTGGACGCCCTGAAGGACGCGCCGCAGACGACCGGGTCGCTGTGCGAGACCTTTGCCGAGATGGACCGCTGCACGGTGATGCAGCATCTGAGGGTGCTTGAGGATGCCGGGCTGGTGATCGCCCGCCGGGAGGGCCGCGAGCGCTGGAACCATCTGGACGCCCTGCCGATCAAGGCGATTCATGACCGGTGGATCAGCCAGTATGCCGGCCACGCGATCAACGTGCTGGAGGCGTTGAAGGAAGAGGTGGAGCGATAGCCAGAGAGCCTCGACGCGCCATGCGGCAAACTGATCATTGCCTCCCTTGTTACGGCGAGCCCATGATCGAGCCACCGCTTCAAAGGCCGAGCGTTACGGCACCACCTACCGGCCCGACGGGCAGCGCGCACCGTAGATTTCGCTTATGGACGGCAGCAACGTCATCACCTCGCGCCGCTGCCGCTCGTCCAACGGCTCAATGTTTTCACTCCAGAACGCTTCGGCCTCCGGCGGTTCGCTTTCCCAGATGCGGGTGGTGACGTGGTTGTCATCGACCTTCGAGAGCCTTCGCCCGCCAAGACGAAGATACTGTGTCGCCAACTCGGCTGCATGTGTCTGTTCCATGACGCGCAACCCTCCATGATCACCCATCGTATCACCGCCAGCAGCGGGCCACTAATGGCAAATGCAGAAGGTCTCTTTTCACCGCACCTTAGCGGCGTGCCGAACCACGCTCCTGCCCGCGGTCCCGCACAGCCCGCGCCTTGCGCCATTCGGCGCGTGACACTGATTGCCAAAGCGGCCATTCATCGCGCCGGTTCAGCTATGGTAGAATGCCCGCGCGAACAGATCGGGGGGCGGCGGCATGGACCATACAAACGGGAATCTGCGCGACAACTCCGGTGCGGTAATCCGGCCGCCGATCGCCTGGGGGCTGGCGGTAATCGTCGGACTCACGCTCAACCGGTTCTACCCGCTGCCATTCCTGCCGTCAGGCGTGCCGGCCGGCTGGCTCGGCGGCATCGTGTTCCTGGCCGGAGTGGCGCTGCTGCTCTGGGCTGCGACGACCTTCCGCCGCGCGGGAACGCAGATCCAGACCACCGAGCCGACAACGACGATCGTCGACGCGGGGCCATACCGCTACACGCGCAACCCGATCTATATCGGCATGTTCCTCGGCTTGATCGGCCTCGCCGTCGCCTTCGACAGCCTCTGGCTCGTCGTCCTGCTGGTGCCGTTCTATCTCGTCATCCGCTACGGCGTCGTCGCCCGCGAAGAAAGCTATCTCGAACGGAAGTTCGGCGACGCCTATCTCGCCTATAAGGCGCGCGTCGGGCGTTGGCTGTAGCGGGAGGTCGTGACGCCGAGTGGCCCAGTTTTGCCACGTCGCAAACCGGCGTCGCCGTTGCCTCGCAGATGCGACCCTATTTCCGCTTCAACGCCTCGGCCAGCGCCGCGCCGAAGGCGCCCTGGCTCGGGGCCTGCGGCTTCTGCTGCGGCATCCGGTTGTTGTTGCCGCGCGGCGCATCGCGGCGTTCGCCGCGCGCCGGATGCTCGCCGCCGCCGTCCTTGCGCATGGTGAGCCCGATGCGCTTGCGCGGCACGTCGACCTCGGTGACGCGCACCTTCACCACGTCGCCGGCCTTGACCACCTCATGCGGATCCTTGACGAAGCGATCGGCGAGCTGGGAGACGTGCACGAGGCCGTCCTGATGCACGCCGATGTCGACGAACGCCCCAAAGGCGGCGACGTTCGTCACCGTGCCCTCCAGCAGCATGCCGACCTTCAGGTCCTTGATGTCGTCGACGCCGTCGGCAAAGGTTGCGGTCTTGAATTCCGGGCGCGGGTCGCGGCCGGGCTTTTCCAGCTCCGCCAGAATGTCCTTCACCGTCGGCAGGCCGAAGCGCTCGTCGACGAAAAGCTGCGGATCGAGCTTCTTCAGAGCGGCACTGTCGCCCATGAGGGCACGCACGTCACGGCCGCACGCCGCGACGATCTTCTTGGCGACACCATAGGCTTCCGGATGCACCGAGGAGGCGTCAAGCGGCTCCTGGCCGTCCGGAATGCGAAGGAAGCCGGCGCACTGTTCGAAGGTGCGCGCGCCGAGGCGGGAAACCTTGAGCAGCTCCTTGCGGCTCTTGAACGGGCCGTTGGCGTCGCGATGGGCGACGATCGCCTCGGCCGAGGATTTGCCGAGGCCCGAGACCCGCGCCAGGAGCGGCGCCGATGCGGTGTTGAGATCGACGCCCACGGCATTCACCGCGTCCTCGACCACCGCGTCGAGCGAGCGCGACAGCTTGCCCTGGTCGACATCGTGCTGATACTGGCCGACGCCGATCGACTTCGGCTCGATCTTGACGAGCTCGGCAAGCGGGTCCTGCAGGCGGCGCGCGATCGAGACGGCGCCGCGCAGCGACACGTCGAGGTTCGGAAATTCCGCCGCCGCTGTCTCGGAGGCCGAATAGACCGAGGCGCCCGCCTCCGAGACGATGACCTTGGTCGGCTTCGACCCGGGGAGTTGCGTCAGCATGTCGGCGACCAGCTTCTCCGTCTCGCGGCTGCCGGTGCCGTTGCCGATGGCGATCAGTTCCACCTTGTGCTTGCGGATGAGAGAGGCGAGTTCGGCCTGGGTCCCGCGGATGTCGTTCTTCGGCGGGAACGGATACACCGTGGTGGTCTCCAGCAGCTTGCCGGTGTTGTCGACGACTGCGACCTTGACGCCGGTGCGGATGCCAGGATCGAGACCCATGGTGGCCCGGGTGCCGGCGGGCGCGGCGAGCAGCAGGTCCTTCAGGTTCCGCGCAAAGACGCGGATCGCCTCCTCTTCGGAGCGCTCGCGCATCTCGCGCATCAGGTCGAGCGACAGCGACATGGAGAGCTTTACCCGCCACGTCCACCCGATCACCTCGGCAAGCCACTTGTCGCCCGGCTTCGTGCCGAGCGCGTAGAAGGAGGCGATGATCCGCTCGACCGGCTTGACCGGCTCCGTGTTGTCCTGGTCGACGACGATGTCGACGGAAAGCACCTCCTCGTTCCAGCCGCGCAGCATGGCAAGCGCACGGTGGCTCGGCACGCCGGACCAGCGCTCCGTATGGTCGAAGTAGTCGGAGAACTTGGCGCCCGCCTCCTGCTTGCCGTCGACGACGCGCGAGCGCAGGTAGGCGTTGTCCTTCATGTAGTCGCGCAGCCGCTTCAGCAGATCGGCGTTCTCGGTGATCTGCTCGGCAACGATGTCGCGCGCGCCCTCGAGCGCGGCCTTGGCATCCGGCACCTCGGCGGACAGGAACCCGGCCGCGGATTCGGCCGGCACCTTGTCGCGTTCGGCAAGAATCTGCTCGGCGAGCGGTCCGAGTCCGCGCTCACGGGCGATCTCCGCCTTGGTGCGCCGTTTCGGCTTGTAGGGAAGATAGATGTCCTCCAATTCGGCCTTGGTGGACACGGCGGCGATCTTGGCCGCCAGTTCGTCGGTCAGCTTGCCCTGCCCCGAGATCGAGTCGAGGATGGAGGCGCGGCGCGCTTCCAGTTCGCGCAGATAGACCAGCCGTTCGGAGAGAATGCGCAGCTGGGTGTCGTCGAGACCGCCTGTCACTTCCTTGCGGTAGCGCGCGATGAACGGCACGGTCGCGCCTTCGTCGAGGAGCCCGACGGCCGCCTGCACCTGGGCGGCGCTTGCCTTGATTTCGGCAGCGATCGTGTTGGCGATCTTCAGCGGGGTTGCGGCCATCTTGCTCTCCTGTGCATGCGTGCCGACCGGCTTCGGCCCCAGAGATTCCGGGCACCCGTATCGGCGGACGGCGACCATAATGCGGCCCCCGTCCCCCGCCAACCGACACGCGGCGCGGAGTCCACAACATATCGAAGCACACCTCGTTCAGAAGCGAACCGGCGCGAGCGGCGCCCGGGTTGTCTCGAACGCCCTCAGCCGCGCCTCGGCCTCGGCGATGTAATCCCGGGCGAAAGGAACGGCGCCCTGGTGCCGGGCGAGCTGTATCTGGATGACCGGCAGGCGGTCATGCCGGAACGCCGCCTCCATGGCCGCAAGGTAGAATTCCCACATGCGGCAGAACCGTTCGTCATAGATCTTCTTCGCGTCGTCCCAGCGTGCGACGAAGCGCTCGCGCCAGGCCCGCAGCGTCCAGGCATAATGCATGGGCAGCATTTCGATGTCCTTCACGAGAAAACCGGCGCGCTCGACCGCCGGCAGCACCTCGGAAAGGGCGGGCAGGTAGCCGCCCGGAAAGATATACTTGTCGATCCAGGGGTTGATTGCATGGGCGGGCCTAACCCGTCCGATGAAATGGAGGAGCATCACGCCTTCCTTCTTCAAGACCCGAGACATGGTGTTGAAGAACCTGCCGTAGTTGGCCAGCCCCACATGTTCGAACATGCCGACCGATACGATACGGTCGAACGCGCCTTCGACGTCCACATAGTCCATCAGCTTGAAACGCACCCGGTCAGCAAGGCCGCGCTCGGCTGCCCGCTTGCGGGAGACTAAAAGTTGCTCCTCGCTGAGGGTAATGCCGGTGACGTCGACGCCGGAGCTCTCTGCCAGGTACATGGCCAGCCCACCCCAGCCCGAGCCGACGTCAAGCACCCGCTGGCCCGGCTCCAGCAGCAGCTTTGCGGTGACATGCCGCTTCTTGGCAGTCTGCGCCTCGTCCAGCGAAATGTCGCGCGGCTCAAAATAGGCGCAGGAATATTGCCAGTCGTGATCGAGGAAGAGATCGAACAGGCGCGCATCCAGATCGTAGTGATGCGCGACATTGCGGCGATTGCGGTTGATCGGCAGCCGGGCACTCAGCTGGTAGGCAACAAGCCTCATGAGCGCTCTTGCCTTGTGAGCGGGCGTCGCCGCACGCCGGATGCCATTGCGGCGCAGCAACGACAGCACGTCGAAGATATCGCCTTCCTCGACGACCAGCCGCCCGTCCATATAGGCTTCGCCGAGTTTGAGCGCCGGATCGGTGGCGATCTCGCGACCGACCACCGCATCGGCCAGGCGGATCCGCAGCATCCGACCGCCACCGTCCCCGTAGCGCGACACGGCACCGGAAGAATCGACGACCAACAACTGGCCGGTCGTGATCATTCTGCGAAGCATGTCGGAAAGATCCGAAGCCACACGTTCCTCCCATCTTCCGCCCCCTCCGAGACTACGCTTCAGCCAGCTTGGCACAACCCATCATTGCGTTGCAGTCGAAACGACCATTGCGTTGTAACAGTTCGTCAATCGTTGCTGCCTATCTTCATACGTTGGAGGCAACCGGGGAGCATGCGGATGCGAAAATCTGTACTGATCGCGGCCGCAATGGCGCTGTCCGCTCCCTCCGCCTCTCCCGCGCACGCCCATTCCGTCCTCAATCTCCTCATTTGGGAAGCCTATATCGACGAGGCCATCCTGAAGGACTGGACCGCCGAAACCGGCGTCGAGGTCCGGCAGACCTATTACGACAGCGGCGATGCACGCGACGAGGTGCTTTCCGATCCCAAAAGCGGTGTCGATGTCGTCGTCACCGGCGAGAACGGTGCCAAACTGTTCGGCAATCGCGGCATCCTGACGGCGCTTGGAACCGAGAACGTCCCTTCACTTGCCGAATACGACGACAGCTGGACGCGACGATGCGGCGGCTATGGCGTTCCCTATCTCTGGGGGACGATGGGCATCCTCTACCGTTCGGACGTCATCACCACGGCGCCGAGCTCATGGGCCGACCTGCTGCAGCCCGCCGAACCGCTCCGCGATCACATAGCCATGTACCAGGATCACCACGAGGCTTTCGTCCCGGCGCTGGTGATGCTCGGCAAGTCGATCAATGCGAGCGACGACGACACCCTGAAGGACGCCTATCGGGTGATGAAGGACCAGGCGCCCTTCGTCCTTACCTACGACTATATCATCACCTCGATCCAGAACCCGGAGATCGGACCGCAGGTGCACATGGCGCTGGGCTACAGCGGCGACCAGCACGTGCTGAACGACAAGGTCGGCGCGGAGGATCTGTGGCGCTACGCCGTTCCGCGCGAAGGCACCCAGTCCTGGCTCGACTGCATGGCCGTCAGCGAGCGGTCGCCGCGCAAGGCGCTGGCACTCAAGCTCGTGGACCACATTGCCAAGGCCGCCAACGCCGCCCGCAACAGCGTTGCGCTGGCGATGCCGACGGCCAACCGGGAGGCGCTCGCGTTCGTCCCGGCCGCGATGCGTGATGATCCCGCCGTCTACACCGCACCGGATATTCTCGACAGGAGCCAGTATCAGCAGGAGTTGACCACCGAGTCGGTTCAAGCCCGCAGACGCATCATCAGCAGCCTGGTCCAGTTCCGTGACTCTCGGTAAACGCGCCTTCCTCCTCATCTTTCCGGTCGTGCTTGCGGGATACGTCCTCGCCGCCGCGCTGCTCTACCTGACCCAGAGCGCATCGATCGTGGGCCTGGAACAGGCCCGGCTGAGGCAGCAGCTCGGATTGCTCGCGGCCGCCTTCCAGAACGAGCTGACGCAGAACAAGAGCCTGATCTACTCGCTCGTGGAAGGCGGCGCGGTACGCCTGTTCGTCAAGGAGGCGGATCCGGGCTACCGCAGCACGGCGATCGGCGCGCAACTGCAGCAGAGCATCACGTCGCTGTCGGATGACGCCACCCGTTTCATGTCGATGGCCATCATCCGCGGCCCGGGAAGTGTCGAGTACTACTACGAGAACAGCCAGGACCCGTTCGCATCGATTCCGTCCGAGCAGCTGGACCAAGCACGAAAACTCGTCGACAGCCCCAAACTGTCGGACTGGGCCTATATCGAGCGCGAGGGCGCCGATCCGCTGATCGTCCACTCCGAATTCCTCGACCCGCTGACCTTCAAACGGCCGCTGTCGAGCGCCAAGGCGGGCTCCATCCTCATCCAGACCGCCACACACCCGCGCGCCTTCCAGGGCATAAAGGCGTCCCTTGAGCGGGAATATGGAGTTCCACTGGAAATCTCGACGCAACCGCTGGCGGCGGAGGGTGACCTCGCGGCAACGGCCCGGCTCGGCCCGGCGCTTTATGCGCGACTGACGCCAAAGCCCGGGCATCTCGCCCCGCGGCTGCTGAACCTGCAGCTTCTTCTGGCGGCCGGCGCAATCGGTCTCAGTCTGTTCACCATCGGCATCGTGCACATTCTGGTGCGCCGCTTCATCACCAATCCGGTCGCACGGCTGGACCGGCAGCTGACCGAGGTGATGTCCGGCGAACGCTCCGAGATCGACGCGACCAGTGAAGCGGGCGAGATCGGGCGGCTATCGGTCAACATGAAGCAGCTGCACGACAATGCCGTTGCCTCGCTCGGCCTGGTGCAGAGCGCATCGTGGACCGACACCCTGACGGGCATCTCGAACCGCGAGCATTTCAACCTCCGCTCGGTGCAGATCCTCAACGAGGCGCAGGCTGCGGGCGCAAGCTGCACGCTGCTTTTCATCGATGTCGACAACTTCAAGTTCGTCAACGACAAGCACGGCCACAAGGTCGGCGACGAGCTGCTCAAGACGGTTGCCGCGCAGATGCGATCGATCGTGGCCGACATCACCGCGGCGCAGGGTCACCCGGAACCGCTCGTGGCGCGGCTGTCGGGCGACGAATTCGCCATCATGGTGCAGTCCCAGCCGGGCGACGGCACCGTCGCTGCCATCTCGACGGCAATCCTCGAGCTGTTCGCCGACGGTTTCGAGATGTTGGAGAAGTCCTTTCCTGTCACCGCCAGCATCGGCATCGCCGTGTTCCCGGACGACGCGGCCAGCCTGCCGGAACTGCTCGCCCATGCGGACGCGGCGATGTACCAGGCCAAGGCGCAGGGCAAGAACGGCTCGGCCCGCTATTCGCGCTCGCTGCACGAGATGCGCACGCGCCGGCGGCGGATCGAGGAAGAGTTGCGGGTCATGAACCCGGATGACGAGATGCACCTCGTCTACATGCCGATCGTCGACGGGCGCGGCAAGGTCATCGCCTGCGAGGCGCTTCTGCGCTGGACCTCGCCGGTTCTCGGCCGCGTGACGCCCGACGAATTCATCCCGATCGCCGAGACGACCGGCCTGTTCAGCAAGATCGATTCATGGGTGATCGACAAGGCCATGGCCGGTTGCGGCCGGATCAAGGAGTTTTTCGGCCCGGACACGGTGCTCTGCATCAACATCTCGTCTGCGGAACTCTACACCAGATCGATTGCCGATCGCTTCAGCGATGGCCTCGTGCGCTACGGGCTCGATGCACGTTCGATCGAGATCGAACTGACCGAGACTTTCGCGGTCAAGCTCGGCGACCAGTCTCAACGGAATATCGACGCACTGCGCGCGAAGGGCTTCCGCATCTCCATCGACGATTTCGGAGCTGGCTATACGTCCGTCCAGCAGCTCATCGACTATCCCGCCGAGACAATCAAGCTGGACCGCTCGCTGGTCGAGAGCCTGACCGACGCCGCCGCCCTTTCGACGCTGCGCGCCCTGATCGCACTCTGCCATGCGCGGGAAATGCGGGTGGTGGCAGAGGGCGTCGATACACCTGCAAAGATTTCGCTTCTCGCCGCCGCAGGCTGCGACCTCTACCAGGGCTACCTGATCACCCAGCCGCTGACAGCCGATGATCTCGGCCTCTGGGCCATGCAGCGACTGATGAAGGAGGCGCAGCGCGAAGCGCAGGAAGGGGCCCGCCGCCGCAGGGCGCAGCCGGCCTGAATAGCGTCGGCCCGACGTTCAGTCACGCAGTGCGCGCGCCGCGGCCCCTTGCGAATGCCCTGCCTTAGCGCGGAAACTCGAGCCCCATCTCCCGGAAACGTTCCGGATCATCGCCCCAGTTCTCGCGGACCTTGACGAACAGGAAGAGATGAACGGGTTGCTCGAGGATTTCGGAGAGCTCCTTGCGCGACGCCATCGAAATCGCCTTGATGGCCTCGCCGTTCTTGCCAAGCGCGATTTTCTTCTGGCTGTCGCGCTCGACATAGATCACCTGCTCGATCCGCACCGACCCGTCCTTGCGTTCCTCCCACTTCTCGGTCTCCACATGCGAGGAGTAGGGAAGCTCCTGATGCAGGCGAAGGAACAGCTTCTCTCGGGTGATCTCGGCGGCGAGCTGCCGCATCGGCAGGTCGGAAATCTGGTCTTCCGGATAGTACCAGGGGCCCTCCGGCAGCGCCTTGGCGAGGTAATCCATGACATCCTCGCAGCCGGAACCGTTCAGTGCCGAGATCATGAAGGTGCGCTCGAAGGCGACGACATCGTTTGCGGCCTTCGTCAGCTTCAGCAGGTCCTCAGGCGAAACCCGGTCGATCTTGTTGAGCACGAGGATTTTCGGCTGATGCACTTCCTTCAGCCCCTCGAGGATCGTCTCTGCATCGCCCTTAAGCCCCCGCTCGCTGTCGATCAGGAACATGATGAAGTCGGCATCCTTGGCCCCGCCCCACGCGGTGGTGACCATGGCGCGATCCAGACGGCGGCGCGGCTTGAAGATGCCTGGCGTGTCCATGAAGACGATCTGTGCGTTGTCGTGGATGGCGATGCCGCGCACGATCGCCCGCGTCGTCTGCACCTTGTGGCTGACGATCGAGACCTTGGCGCCGACGAAGCGGTTGACCAGCGTCGACTTGCCGGCATTGGTTGCGCCGATCAGCGCCACGAAGCCGGAGCGCGTGGCTGCGCCGCCCGAAGCGGCATCGTGTTCCTGTTCTGTCATGATGTTTCCGTCTGTTTCTGCCGCGCCCTTGCATGATGCGCACAGGTGGCGGCCCTACTCAATTCATTTCCGATGCGAAAAAGTGCTGCTCGGCCGTGATTGCCGGCTCAGTCGCCGGATTTCGGCCAGATGCCTTCGCGTTCGAGGATCCTGGTCGCGGCCACCTGCTCGGCGGCCCGCTTGGAGCGTTCCGTGCCGGTCGCCGGCGCCACGCCGGCGATCTCGACCGTCACCGTGAAGCGGGGATCGTGATCGGGGCCGGAGCGCGCGTCGACACGGTAGGCCGGTGTCGTGGCGAAGTTCGCATGCGCCCATTCCTGCAGCTCGGTCTTGGCATCGCGCCGGCCGCCGTGCTCGCTGCTGGCCCGGTTCTGCCAGTTACGCAAGATGAAGCCACGCGCCGCCTCAAGGCCGCCGTCGAGATAGATCGCCGCGATCAGCGCTTCCACCACGTCGGCGCGCACGTTCATCATCGGCTTGCCGGTCAGCTTCTTGACGTCGGCGCCGGTGCGAATGAACTGGTGCAGACCGAGGTCGTCCGAAACCTTGGCGCAGGTCTCGGCGCTGACGAGCTGGTTGAGGCGCACGGAGAGCTCGCCCTCGCTCGCCTCGCGAAAGGTCTCAAACAGCAGTTCGGCGACGCAGAGGCCGAGCACCCGGTCGCCCAGGAATTCCAGCCGCTCGTAATTGCTGCCCTTGGCAGGCCGGGCGCTTGCATGGGTGATCGCCCGGTCCAGCCGCTCCTTGTTGGTGAAGCCGTAGCCGATCGCTGCCTCCAGGCGGGCGCGGTTCTCTTCGTTCAGCGGCTTGGCCGACTTCATTCGACGACCTTGAAAAGCCGATCCCAGCGCAGGTTCGTCGGCCACTTCCAGATCTCGCGGAAGGCGGTGTCGTTGCCGAGCGAGAAGAAGATCAGGCTGGCGCGACCGATCAGGTTCTCGGCCGGGACGAAGCCGACGTCGAAGCGGCTGTCGGCGGAGTTATCGCGGTTGTCGCCCAACATGAAGTAATGGCCTTCCGGCACGATGAACTCGCGCGTGTTGTCACCGATGGTGCCGACGCGGGTGTCGAGCGTGTCGTACGAGACGCCGTTGTCCAGCGTCTCGCGGAAGACCGGGACGTTCTCGCCGGTGTCGTACTGGTCGTCGGCCCGGAAGAATCCATCCGGCTGGCGCGGCACGGGCTTGTCGTTGATGTAGAGAATGCTGTCGCGGATCTGGACGCGATCGCCCGGCAGCCCGATCACCCGCTTGATATAGTCAATGTCCGGATTCGGCGGGAAGCGGAAGACGACGATATCGCCGCGCTCGGGCTCGCTTGCGAAGATGCGGCCGGAGAACAGGTTCGGCGAGAACGGCAGCGAGTACTTCGAATAGCCGTAGGAGAACTTGTTGACGAACAGGTAGTCGCCGACCAGCAGCGTCGGCATCATCGATCCGGAGGGAATCGTGAAGGGTTGGAACAGGACGGTGCGGATCACAACCGCGAGCAGGAGGGCCTGGATGATGACCTTGACGTTTTCCCACAGGCCGCCCTCGGCCTTCTTGTTCTTCTCTGCCACGCCCGTTTTGTCCTCTCGTACAACGATGACGCACTCTCTAGCGCATGTTCCGACGAATTGAAATCGCGGCCGTGAAAATGCCGCACGCCCGTTGCGGTTCAGCCGCTTGTGCCGATCGGCAGCGCCTCGATGATTACGAAGGCCTGGGCAAGCGGAAAGTCGTCGGTGATGGTGATGTGGATTCGCGCCTCGTGGCCGGGCGGCGTCATCTGCCGCAGGCGCTCCCCTGCCCCGCCCGTCAGCCGCATGGTCGGCTTGCCACCGGGCAGATTGACGACCCCCATGTCCTTCCAGAAGACGCCCTGCGCAAGCCCGGTCCCGAGCGCCTTGGAGCAGGCTTCCTTGGCGGCGAACCGCTTGGCATAGGAGGCGGCGCGGTTCTTGCGGCCGTCGGATTTCCTGCGCTCGATCTCCGTGAAGCAACGATGGGTGAAGCGTTCGCCGAAGCGCTCGAGCGATTTTTCGACCCGGCGTATGTCGATGAGGTCGCTGCCAATGCCGATGATCATGCGGGTTCTCCCGTCAGGTCTTTTGTTTTTCGCTTCCGGTCCGGCCAGAGCCGCGGCGTCGCCGGTTCCGGAATGCCCGCAGACCGACCCGGGTAACCGCGTAGGCGGAGGCGGCGGCCGGCACGCCCAGCGCGAGTGCGCCGACGAGCATTGGCTGCACCACCGGCTCCCACAGTTCGGAAAACGACAAATGTTCGGACAGGCCCTTCAGGTCGACAAGGTCGACGGCGAGCCCGGAATCGGTTCCCATCACCTGCTCGCCGACGTGGAACGTGCCGGCCAGGATGAACGGCAATGTCAGCGGGTTGGCGAGCACCGTCGCAAGCGCTGCCGCGAGGAGGTCGCCGGCCAGAACGTGGGCAATGGCCACCGCCATCAGTACATGCAGGCCGAGGAATGGCGTGAAGGAGGAAAGCGTCCCCACGGCAACGCCGGTGGCGACCGCGTGTGGAGAGGCCGATCGCCTCAGGATCCGCTTGCCGGCATAACGGAACGGCCGGCCGAGGCCCTTTCGGGGCCAGAAAACGTTGCGAGCCCGGTCACGCCAGGTCGCCGGCTCGCGGCGTTGGAACAGCATGGGCCTTGACATAGCGCATCTCCCGGCAAACCGGAATAATTTTTCGGTCGGCCAGCGCTGGCGCTTGGTTTCCGTGACATTTCCGCTTGTCCCGACATGGCGCGGGCCGCGACAGCCATCCGCAAGAGTGGTACGTTTCGTCATGGGGCGCCCCGATCCCGGAGAAAGCGCATGGGGAATCCTGAGCAAGGGCCTTCGGTCGCGCCCACGTCGTTCACCATGGGAAGAGCCCTTGTGGACGAAGTGCATCAGACACCTGTGATCGCGCTCATCGTTTTCGTGCCTGTCGTCCTTGTGCTGGAACGGACTTCCCCCGATGCGCACACGCTGCTGTTCCTGCTTTCGGTCGTGGCGATCATACCCCTGGCCGCCCTCCTGAGCCGCGCAACCGAAGCGGTTGCCGCCAAGACCGGAGACGCCGTCGGCGGCCTGCTCAATGCCACCCTTGGAAACCTGACCGAACTCGTAATTTCGCTAGCTGCTTTGCAGGCCGGGCAATATCTACTGGTGAAGGCATCGTTGGCCGGGGCCATTGTCACCAACACCCTGTTCATGCTGGGAGGGGCATTCCTGCTCGGAGGGCTCAAGCATCACATTCAGGAATTCAACAGGATCAACGCACGTTTCCAGGCCTGCCTGCTGTTCCTTGCAACGATCGCGGTTCTGGTCCCCTCGCTGATCAGCGAAGTGGATCACCCACCCGCACTCGAGGTCTCGCAGAAGCTCAGCCTGGGATTGGCGATCCTGCTCGTCGTCGTCTATGCGCTCGGCATGTTGTTTTCGTTGAGGACACACCGAGAGCTCTTCGCCAGCGTCAGCCACGCCGATGACCACGAAAAGACATGGCCGCTTGGTCCGGCGATCATCGTATTGCTGGTCGTCACGCTGCTGGTGGCATTGGTCAGCGAGATATTCGTCGGTTCGGTCCAAGTCGCCGCAGAACATCTCGGGATGACCCCGGCTTTTGTGGGCTTCATCGTGGTCGCGCTGGTGGGGGCGGCTGCAGAGATGACCACCGCGTTTTCGGCAGCCCGTGCCGACCGCCTAGATCTCAGTGTCGGGATCGCACTGGGCAGTGCCGCGCAGATTGCCCTCTTTGTCGCGCCGATACTGGTGCTCGTCAGCTACTTCGTCGGTCCGGAGCCCATGACGCTCCAGTTCTGGCGGGGCGCGGTCACCATGATGATTGTCGCTACGCTCGCCGCTGCCCTCTTATCCAATGGCGGGCACGGCGCCTGGTATGTCGGCGTCATGGCGCTGGCGCTCTATGCAATTTTCGCATTCACGCTGTTTGTCCTGCCGCCTGCGGCCCCGTCTTGATGCAGGCCCGCCGGGCGCATCGCTGAATGGAAAGACGGCCGGTGCGCCGCGGAGCAGCGCAGCCTCAGTAATAGCGCTTGTGGAACTGGCCGCGATCGATCTGGCGCTGGCGATATTCGAGATCGATGCCGCTGACGGCGCCGTTCAGATAGGCCTCTTCACGCTCGGCGTCGGTCGGAATGCGCAGGGCGCGGACGAAATTCTTGATCTGCTTCAGCATCGGCAAAACTCTTTCGGTTGAACCTCCCACCCCAAGATAGGCAGGACCGCCCGGGGCAACCAGCCTCAGGACCGAAGCTCAGCCATGCAGGAGGCGCATGCCGACCGACCAGGAAACAGGCATCTATGCACGCCGCCCGAGCTCTGCCTCAGGTGAAGACGCGCGACACGGTCGAGACGCAGTGCAGTTCCTTCAGCTGGCTGATGATCTGGTTCAGCTGCCGCAGATCCCAGACTTCGAGGTCCATCTGCACCTCGGTGAAGTCGGCTGCGACGCGGTTCATCGTCAGCGCGCGGATGTTGACGTCGCCGGTGGCAAGGACCTGCGTCACTTCGGCAAGCGAACCCGGCTCGTTCAACTCATTGACGATGATGCGGGCCATGAAGCGCGTGTTGTTGGCCTCGTCAAGGTCCCAGCGCACGTCGATCCACCTTTCCGGCTCGTCGTCGAACTTCTGCAGCGACGGCGATTGGATCGGATAGATGGTGATCCCCTTGTCCTTCTCCATGATGCCTACGATGCGGTCCCCGGGCACCGCGCCGCCTTCGGAGAAATGCACCTCGGCCTTTCCGGACAGCCCGCGAATTGGCAGCGCTTCGGGGCCGGAGCCCATCGCCGCATTGAGCTGCGCCTTCGACGTGCCCGGCAGCTTGAAGACCATGCCGGCGGCGCTGCGCATCGGGAACCAGCCTTCCTCCTGGCTGGGCTTGACGGTGACGCGTTCGTCCTGGTGGTCAGGGAACACCGCCCGCAGCACGTCGAGGGAGGAGAGTTCGCCGCGGCCGACCGCGGCGATCGAATCCTCGACGTCCTTATGGCCGAGCCGGTGCAGAACCGGCTTCAGCGCGTCGCGCGAGAACGACTTGCCGGCCCGGTCGAAGGTGCGCTCGAGGATGCGGTAGCCGAGCCCGGAATACTGCTTGCGCACGGCCGCGCGGGTGGCGCGACGGATCGCCGCCCGCGCCTTGCCGGTCACGACGATCTCTTCCCAGGCGGGCGGCGGCACCTGGATGCCGGAGCGGATGATCTCCACCTCGTCGCCGTTGTTCAACCGGGTGACCAGCGGCATGATCCGCCCGTTGATCTTGGCGCCGACGCAGGTGTCGCCGATATTGGTGTGGACGGCGTAGGCGAAATCGATCGGGGTCGCGCCGCGCGGCAGCGCGATGAGTTGCCCTTTCGGGGTGAAGCAGAACACCTGGTCCTGGAAGAGTTCCAGCTTGGTGTGCTCGAGGAATTCCTCCGGATTGTCACCCTCTGCGAGCGATTCGATCGTACGGCGCAGCAGCGCGTAGGCGTTGGACGGCGGCGACTTCTCGCCGTTCCCGTTCGACTCCCCGTCCTTGTAGAGCGCATGCGCCGCGATGCCGTACTCGGCGATCTCATGCATGCGCCTGGTGCGGATCTGCAGTTCGATGCGCTGGCGCGACGGGCCGATGATCGTGGTGTGGATCGACTGGTAATCGTTCTGCTTCGGGGTCGAGATATAGTCCTTGAAACGGCCCGGCACGACGCGCCAGCGCGTGTGCACGATGCCAAGGGCGCGATAGCAGGCCGGCGCGTCGTCGACGAGAATGCGGAACGCATAGACGTCCGACAGCTGCTCAAAGGACAGCGACTTCGACTGCATCTTGCGGAAGACCGAATAGGGCTTCTTCTGCCGCCCCCTGACGACCGCCGTCGGCAGGCCGTGGGCCACCAGCAGTTCGCCGAGTTCGGCCTCGATCTTGCGGATCAGGCCCTCGTTGCGCTGCGACATCTCCGCAAGCCGCCGCGTCACCGTTTCATAGGCCTCGGGATTGATGTGCCGGAAGGCCAGGTCCTCGAGTTCCTCGCGCATGTCCTGCATGCCCATGCGCCCGGCCAGCGGCGCATAGATGTCCATCGTCTCCTCGGATATGCGCGCCTTCTTCTCAGCCGACATGTGGTCGAGCGTGCGCATGTTGTGGAGACGGTCGGCGAGCTTGACGAGCAGCACGCGCACGTCGTCGGAAATCGCCAGCAGCAGCTTGCGCAGGTTTTCCGCCTGCTTGGCCTTCTTGGTGACCAGGTCCAGCTTCTTGATCTTGGTCAGCCCCTCGACGAGCCGGCCGATGTCCTCGCCGAAGAGCTCATCGATCTCGGCGCGGGTCGCCGTCGTGTCCTCGATCGTGTCGTGGAGCAGCGCCACCGCAATCGTCGACTCGTCGAGCTTCATGTCGGTCAGGATGGCGGCCACCTCGAGCGGGTGGGAGATGTAGGGATCGCCGCTCGCGCGCTTCTGCTGCCCGTGCTTCTGCATGGCATAGACGTAGGCCTTGTTCAAAAGGGCCTCGTTGGCATCGGGCTTGTACTGCTGAACCCGCTCGACGAGTTCATATTGGCGCATCATCCGGTTACAGCTCCCACCGTCCCCGTGCATCCGGCCGGACGTCAGGGACGCAGTACCACATTGACCTTGCGCAAGGCCGAAATCGGCGGCGACTTCGCGAACCCGCGCAGCAACGAAAAAGTGCGCCGATCGTGGGACGGCGCACTGTGCTTCACATCATATAGGAGATGGTCAGTCCGCCATCAATAATCGTCGCTCTTCTCCGGGGCGACAAGGCCCTCGATGCCGGCGAGCAGTTCCTCTTCCGACATGCGGTCGAAGGTGACGACCTCCGGCTGCTCGTCCTCGTCCTCCGCAACGGAAAAGCCGGCCTCGTCGGAAGCGAGGGCTGCGGCATCGGGCTCGGGCTCGTCGACTTCGACGTGCTTCTGCAGCGAATGGATCAGGTCTTCCTTCAGGTCGCCCGGCGAAAGCGTTTCGTCGGCGATCTCCCGAAGGGCGACGACCGGGTTCTTGTCGTTGTCGCGATCGACAGTGATGGAAGCGCCCTGCGAGATGAGGCGCGCACGGTGACTTGCGAGGAGAACCAGTTCGAAGCGGTTCTCGACCTTGTCGATGCAGTCTTCAACGGTGACACGGGCCATTGCCTGTCCTTTGCGGTCGAAAATATCAGGAGTTTGCATGCCCGATACAATCAATGGGCCGCAAATTCAAGTTTTTCCTTGCCCAGCACCCACCGCCCGCCTCGAATCCCGTCCGTTCATGGGCGGGCGCGGCACGGGCCGGCA
The DNA here is from genome assembly GCF_003046475.1 of Mycoplana dimorpha. GTDB lineage: Bacteria > Pseudomonadota > Alphaproteobacteria > Rhizobiales > Rhizobiaceae > Mycoplana > Mycoplana dimorpha. Next base: position 410,976 of record NZ_PZZZ01000001.1, on the reverse strand, counting down.
CAAGCAATGAGTGTCACCACAATTTCGCCGCTTTCAACCGCGGTTTGGTTGGAAAATTGTGGGCCCTGACCTAAATGCCGTATATGATTATATGATCGCCTCGTAATGTTTACGATCCGGGCCTGCTTCCCCCTTCGGACTGGACGAGATTTTTCAAGTGCTTGCGTAAAAGAGGATACGCCCGAATGTTTGATCCCCGCGAAAAGATCGCATTATTCATCGACGGCGCCAATCTCTATGCCGCCTCGCGCACGCTAGGCTTCGACATCGACTACCGGAAGCTGCTGAAGGCCTTCCAGAAACGTGGCTACCTGCTGCGGGCCTACTACTACACCGCGCTGATCGAGGACCAGGAATACTCCTCGATCCGCCCGCTGATCGACTGGCTCGACTACAACGGATACAAGGTGGTGACCAAGCCGGCCAAGGAGTTCACCGACTCGCTCGGCCGCCGCAAGATCAAGGGCAACATGGACATCGAACTGGCAATCGATGCCATGGAACAGTCGGAGGTGGTCGATCATCTGGTGATCTTTTCCGGCGACGGCGACTTCACCACGCTGGTGGAGGCGCTGCAGCGCAAGGGCCGCAAGGTCTCGGTCGTATCCACGATGGCCACGCAGCCGCCGATGATCGCCGACGACCTGCGCCGCCAGTCCGACTACTTCATCGACCTCGTCACCTTAAAGGCCGAGATCGGCCGCGATCCCTCCGAGCGGCCGGCGAGGCCGGCCGAACACTCCGCCGACGACGTGGCGACCTGAGGACCTGACCGCTGCCATCCGGCGCCCAGTGATATTGCATAAAATTCGACCGTTTCTGCTCAGGGTTTCTCAATTCGCTCGTGGTAACGACGGGCCTGTCGAGGAGAAAACCCCAGCCGATGTTGAGTGCAGTATCGAACATCAGCGCGACCGCGCACCAGGTTGCGGCCGGCCGCGCCCAGCCCAGCCGCGAGCGGACGGCGGCGGCAGCCGCCGCGCTCGCCGCGCTGACGCCGGCCCAGCCGTTGCCCTCGGTTGCCGAACCGGTCGATGACGGTGGCTTCGGCTTTCTCTATGGCCCGAGCGGCCTGCCATCCGGTGGACCGGTCCCGGCGCAAGCAATCGAGCCCGCGTCACGGCCTTCGCCGGCGCGGCTTGCGATGGAGAGCACCGAGCTGTCGGCGCTGCTGTCGTCGCTGATGGCGCCCGAAGGTGCCGCCCCGAGCAGCGCCACTGCCGATCTGGCGCAAGCGGCGGACACCCCGCAGCAGTCGCTGATCACGATGCTCTATCGCCAGTTCTGAGACCGCCGCGGCAGGCCTGCGGCGTCGTTGATAATCAGGGAAAAATGTGTCGGTCCCGTCGGGATCGAGTCGACTGCAATGGTTCAGCTGGCGCCGGCATCGTTATCCGTGGCAAGACGCGATCGGCGCCGCCAAGTCCCCTCTCCGCCATGGTCAGAGGCAGATACGCAGAGAGGCAGATACGCAGAAGCCCCCACCTATGCCTGCGACGACCAGCCCCGCCGGGAAAGCGTGGCGGGCAATTATCCGCGATCCTTTAGCAGCCGGCTCTTCTGGCGGTTCCAGTCGCGTTCCTTGGCGGTCTCGCGCTTGTCGTGAAGCTTCTTGCCCTTGGCAAGCGCCAGTTCCAGCTTGGCGCGGCCGCGATCGTTGAAATAGATCTTCAGCGGCACCAGCGTCATGCCCTCGCGGTTGACCGCGTTCTGCAGCCGGTGCATCTCGCGCTTGGACAACAGCAGCTTGCGACGCCGCCGCGTCTCGTGGTTGAAGCGGTTGGCCTGCAGGTATTCCGGCAGATAGGAATTGATCAGCCAGATCTCGCCGCCCTCGTCCGAGGCGTAGGATTCGGCAATGTTGGCCTTGCCCTCGCGCAGCGACTTCACCTCGGTGCCGGTCAGCACCAGACCGGCCTCGTAGGTGTCCACGATCTCGTAGTTGAAGCGGGCCTTGCGGTTCTCCGCCACGATCTTCTTGACCGTCGTCGGCCTGGCCTTGGTTGCCATTGCGTACCTCAGTCCAGCAAGCCGGCGTGCCGGAGTGCCGCGTCGAGTGCTGCCTCGGTGGCCGGCTCGAGCGTCGAAAGCAGCGGCGAACGGACGGTGCGGTTCATGCCGCGCACCCGGTTCAGCGCGTATTTCGCCCCGCAAACCCCCGGCTCCATGAAGATCGCCTTGTGCAGCGGCATCAGCCGGTCCTGGTATTCCAGGGCCGCGGCGTAATTGCCGGCCAGGGTCGCCATCTGGAACTCGGCGCAAAGCCGCGGGGCGACGTTGGCGGTCACCGAAATGCAGCCGACGCCGCCATGGGCGTTGAAACCCAGTGCCGTAGCATCCTCGCCGGACAGTTGGATGAACTTCCTGCCGCAGGCGATGCGCTGCTCGGAGACCCGCTCGATCCTGCCGGTCGCATCCTTGACACCGACGATCGTCGGATAGGTCTTGGCGAGCGCCCCCATGGTTTCCGGCGTCATGTCGATCACCGAACGACCGGGAATGTTGTAGATGACGATCGGCAGCTTGACGCTCTCGGCGATTGCCGCGAAGTGGGCGAAGAGGCCCTTCTGCGTCGGCTTGTTGTAGTAGGGCGTCACCACCAGGATCGCGTCGGCCCCAGCCTTTTCGGCGTACTGCGCCAGTTCGATCGCTTCGCGGGTATTGTTCGAACCGGCGCCGGCGATCACCGGCACGCGGCCGGCGGCAACCTCGATGCACAGTTCGATCACGCGCTTGTGTTCGTCATGCGAAAGCGTGGGGGATTCGCCGGTCGTCCCGACCGGCACCAGCCCGTGGCTACCCTCGGCGATCTGCCATTGGACATGCTCGGCGAATGCGGTCTCGTCGACCGCACCACCTTCGGTAAAAGGGGTGACGAGGGCGGGTAAGGACCCCTGGAACATAGAGAACTCCTGGAGGCCAGCGGTTCGGGCGGAACCCATCTTTGGCCGTATTCCATGGTTAGAAACTGGCGCACCATAATCATGTGGCGGTCGCCCGGCAAGCGGCGGAGGTAGCGTTTTCGTGCTTGTCGACCCATTTGGTGACATCCTGTCCGGCAGGCGAAAGCCTCCCGAACGGTGTCGCCTGCACAGGGCTGACAGTGACCGGTAACGCTTCGTTAACACAACGATCCGTTAATCGGTCCACATGGTTTCGGAGCGCCATGCTTGGGGACAATCGACGGGCCGATCGCTTCATGACCACAAACAGACGCCTGGCTGTGATTTCGGTGGTGGCTGCGTGCAGCATCGCTCCGGCGACGCTCGCCACATCGCTTCCTGACGGACAGGTGCCGTTGCCGCGCTTCAAGCCACTGGGCTATGCGGCCGGCATGCCGGCGCGCCCGGGCACCGAGGCCATCCCCTTCCCCAGCGACCGCGGCGAGGCCGGCCCTGTCCCGACCACGCCCGCCCCGACCACCCCTTTCCCGACCACACCCGGGCCGACCGCCCCTGCTCCGGCATCTGCCAGCCTTGCCAGTGGCCTCGACGCCCTGTCCGGGAAGGATCCGGCGCAGGCGCTGAGGATCCGCGACGCCATGCCGCCCGACAGCCTCGATCGCCGCGTCCTGACCTGGGCGATCGCCGTCTCCGGCCAGCCGGGCGTGCCCTCCTACGAGATCGCAACGGCACAGAAGGTCCTGAGGGGCTGGCCGGGGCTGAAGGTACTGCGGGCCAATTCGGAACGCGCCATGGCACGCGAGAACCCTTCTGCCCCCAACGTGCTTGCAGCCTTCGGAACGACGCGCGCTGAAACAGTGGACGGAGCAATTTTGCTGGCCCGCGCCCGGCTTGCCACCGGCGACAGCGCCGCGGCCGCGGGAACGCTGCGGCCGTTCTGGTACGGCGAGATCCTCGACAAGGACATCGAGACGAAGGTCCTCGCCGAGTTCGGAGCCCTCCTCACGCCCGACGACCATCGCCGGCGGATGGAGATGCTGCTCTATCGCGATCGAGCGCAGCAGGCCGAGCGCTTCGGCGAACTCGCCAGGGCGCAGTCGCTGCAGCGCGCCTGGGCGGCGGTGATCGGCAAGGCGAAGAATGCCGATGCGCTGGTGAAGGCCGTTGATTCGTCCTGGCGCAAGGACCCGGCCTATGCGTTCCTCCGAGCCGAACTGGCCAACCGGGCCGACGACTATGAACTCGCCGCCCAGCTTCTCTCCCGCGGCCTGCCGAAGGAAGCAGACGGCTTCACCGCCGCCGCCTGGTGGGTGGAGCAGCGCATCGCCAGCCGCGGTCTTGCCGACAAGGGCAACTACAAGGCGGCCTATCGCCTCGCCGCCGCCCATGCCGCCCGAAGCGAAACCGACGTGGTGGAGGCGGAATTCCATGCCGGCTGGTATGCGCTGCGCGGCCTCGATGCCCCGAAATCGGCGGCAGCGCACTTCAACCGCATCCTGCAGGTCTCGAACCGTCCGCTCGCGGTCTCGCGCGCCTGGTATTGGCTTGGGCGCGCTGCCGAAGCTGGCGGCGGCCCGCAGGCGCGCGAATATTACGAGAAGGCCGCCAATTTCGGCGGAACCTATTACGGCCAACTCGCCGCCGCCCGGATCGGCCGGACGACGCTGAACGTCGCCTATCCGCGGCCTTCGCCCGAGGAGCGGCAACGCTTCTACTCCCGCGAAGCGGTGCAGGCGATCGCCAGGCTTTCCGCTGCCGGCCACGGCTGGCGGGCGGCCAGCCTCTACCGCGCGCTCGCGGAGGAACTGCAGAGCCCGGGCGAACTGGCGCTGCTTGCGGCCCTTGCCGAGGACGCCGGCGACCACCAGCTTTCGCTGCAGGTCGGCAAGATCGCCTTCGGGCGCGGCATCGATGTCGCCGCCCTCGCCTTCCCGGTCGGCGTCATCCCCGCCAGCGCCAATATCACCGGCTCCGGCAAGGCGCTGGCCTATGCGATCGCCCGGCAGGAGAGCGCCTTCAACCCGGCCGCCATATCGCCGGCCAACGCCAGGGGGCTGCTGCAACTGTTGCCGGGAACGGCGCAGGGCGTGGCCAAGCGCTACGGGCTTGCCTATTCCCCGGACCGACTGACGAGCGACGCGGCCTACAACGCGACGCTCGGCTCGCATTTCCTTGGAGAGCAGATCGACGCGTTCGAGGGGTCCTATGTCCTGACCTTCATCGCTTACAATGCCGGGCCGCGGCGCGTAGACGAGTGGATCGCCCGCTACGGGGATCCGCGCGGCAAGACGATCGACGAGGTGGTGGACTGGGTCGAGCGCATTCCGTTTTCGGAGACGCGCGCCTACGTGCAGCGGGTGATGGAGAACTACCAGGTCTACAAGACCCGGCTTGGCCAGAACGCCGACATCGTCCACGATCTTCGCATGGGCCGATAGGCGACGCCCCCCGACCAGGAGAGCGTCTGCCTCGCGGCCGATCGGAGAAACGAGCGGAATGAGTCAGGATCGTGAAGTTATGTTCGACGAACACCAGCTTCCCGCGCCGGACGGGCTGTTGCTTTACGCCCGCGATTACCGCTCCCGCGATCCCGCTGCGGCGCGACGGACGCCGGTCGTCTGCCTTGCCGGCCTCAGCCGCAACTGCCGCGACTTCCACCCGCTCGCGTCGTTGATCGCCGCCGGAGACGATTCGGGCCGGCGCGTGATCACGCTGGACTATCGCGGCCGCGGAAGGTCGGCCTGGGACGGCGAAAAGGCGAACTACAACCTTTCCGTGGAGTGCAGTGACGTCCTGGCGGTGATGACGGCACTGGGCATCGACCGCGCCGCCTTCATCGGCACCTCGCGCGGCGGGCTGATCCTTCACCTTCTCGCCGCGACCCGGCCGGAGGCGGTCGCGGCCGTCGTCCTCAATGATATCGGCCCGGTGATCGAGGCGGAGGGATTGCGGGAGATCGCCCGTTATCTCGGAGGTGACGAACGGCCCAGGAGCTGGGACGAGGCCGCGGGCATCCTGCGCAAGACACACGGCGCCGCCTTCCCGGCACTGACGGATGCCGACTGGCAGGATATGGCAAGGGCGATCTACGCCGAACGGGACGGCCGGATTGTCGCAGACTTCGATCCGGCGATCGCCGCGCAACTGCGAACGCTCGACCTGAGTCGCCCCCTGCCCGATCTCTGGCCGCAATTCGATGCGTTCCGGGCGATGCCGCTGATGGCGATCCGCGGCGAGCATTCGCGCCTTCTGTCGGCTGAGACATTTGCGGCGATGGCGACGCGCCAGCCGCACCTGCGCGGATACACGGCCCGCGGTCAGGGCCACGCCCCGCTGCTGCACAAGCCGGACGTCTTTACCGCTCTGCTGGATTTTCTACGCGACGTCTGAAACGCACTGCAGACGCCAGCCCTCCAATCGCAAACATCTGGAGATCGGCAACCGTGTCCGTATCGGCAACCATTGCCGGAAACATGCGGCCGCGACCCGCCGAATTCGAACCGCCCAAAAGCAAGAGCCCGGCTCGAAAGCCGGGCTCCGTCCAAACTGACCGAGGTCAGATCAGATTAGAACGAACGCTGGAAGCGCAGGAAGCCGCCCCAATCGTTGGCGTCTTCGCCACCAAAGTCGCTGTAGTCGGAGACGTAGACGACTTCCGGAGTGATGGTGAAGCCCGGAACGACGGCGTAGGAAGCGCCGACCGTGACTTCGACGGTGCCGGCGTTACCGCCAACGGTGCCGTCTGAGCGAACGCCTTCATCCATGAAGTTGACGTCGGTGTAGATCGCCAGCTTGTCGGTGGCCTGGTACTGTGCACCGAGCCAGACAGCCCAGTCGCCGCCCCACTGGGCGTAGGCGTTCTGCGTGTCGCCGTCGGTGTTCCAGCCAGCCATGACGAATGCGCTGAAGGCGCCGAAGGTGGCGTTGATACGGCCCTTGATGGCGCCTTCTTCGACAACGGCGTCATAGCCGCCAACGAGGAACGCCTGGAAGCCGCCAGCCGAGTAGCTCAGGCCGCCGACAACGTTCGGGACGTAGGTGTTAGCGGTTTCACCGTCGAAGCCGAGGCCGCTGGCATCAGACGGATCTTCGAGGCCAGCGGTGAACGAGAAGCCGTTGTCAACGTCGCCGTAGGTGTAGCGGATCTGGGTGCGAGCCGAGCCATCGTAGTTGACGAGGATGTAGTCGTTGGCTGCGTAGCCGCCACCGATGTAGCCGCCGGCGAACAGCGAGTCGGTGTAACCGATCAGGAGGCCGGCGAACTCGATGTAGCCGTGCGCCAGGTTGGTGTCGACGCCAGTGTTGTTGTTACGGTTGGCTTCGATCTGGGCGTAGGTCTTCAGCGCGCCGTATTCCGTGTCGGTTGCCGTCTGGAAGCGGAGCATCGCCCGGGTGCGGGTGCCATAGGTGTCACCGTTGTCGGAGGCGGCAGGATTCGTTGCGTCCTGACCGAGGACGTCGCCGCCCTTGAAGTCTACGCGGATGTAGCCGCCGATCTTGAGGCAGGTTTCGGTGCCCGGGATGTAGAAGTAACCGGTGCCGAACGCGTCGCAGACGCGAACATATTCCATGGGCTCCGGCTCGGCGGCGACGATTGCGTCGGCAGCCTGAGCGCCGGATACTGCTGCCAGAGCAGCAGCGGAGCCGAGAAGAAGGCTCTTGATGTTCATTTTCTGACCTCCAGTCAAAAGTTTCAATCGGGTCTGGGTCTTTTTGCTGAAGGACAGCGTTTCCCTGCCCCATCCCCAAGTTCAGGAAGCGGACGATCACCGCCCCTGCTTCCGGAGTTGAAAATACAAGACGGGGATGCGGAGGCAATCGGCAAACCGCCTGAACGAAGCGTTTGCCTCACCCTTCCGGTTCTCCTGTTGCGCAAAGGACACAAAAACGTAACCGGGGGACGGCGAAATTTACCAGCCGTTAATAAAGTGCCTTACGATTCGGGCACTTAGCCGAGCGTATCTCACATAGCACGCAGGCCATGCGGAGGTCGATTCATCCGGGACTCGCGGCAAAAACCACCGGATTCGCGGCGACAGGCGACACACATGCGAGCTGCGGCACCTGCCTGGCGACATCGGTGACGCCGCCGTCACCTGTACCGATTCGAGAATCGCGCGCTGAATCGGCGCAAAGGAAACCCGGCCGGAGCCGGGTTTCCGATTCGAGGAAGTCCGATCAGAAGTTACGCTGGAAGCGGATGACGCCGCCCCAATCTTCTGCGCCGCCGCCAAGCTTCTCGTCGGCATCGCTGCGGTAGTTGACTTCCGGGGTGATGGTGAAGCCCGGAACGACCTGGTAGGCAACGTTCAGCGAGGCCTCGACATTGTCGCCGTCGTCGAAGTTGATCGAACCGTTCAGCGTGGCCTTCTCGGTCAGGCTGTAGGAAGCGCCGAGCCAGGCAGCCCAGTCACCATCCCAACGGGCGTAGTTGTTCTTGAAGTCGCCGTCGGTGTTCCAGCCGACCATCGCGAACAGCGAAACCTGGCCGAGCGACAGGTCGCCGCGAACCTTGATTGCGCCCTCTTCCATCGACTCGTCGTAACCGCCGACAGCGCGGAGCTTCCATGCGCCGCCGTTGTAGCCGATGCCGGCAACGAGGTCGGGCATGTAGTTGTCGTCCGCTACGAGATAGTCGGCGACGGACTTGCTGTCGGTGTTGCTGTCGTCTTCGACCGCGAACGCGAAGGAGAAGCCGTTGCCCGCATCGTAGGTGTAGCGGATCTGGGTCCGATCGAAGTCGCCGTAGTCGACGTCGTAGAAGTCCTTGATGGTCTTGCCGGCGTCGCCGGTGAAGTCGGAGTAGAGCGTGCCGGTGTAACCGATGAGAACGCCGCCGAGTTCGATGTAGCCGTGTGCGAGGTTGGTTCCGCCACCAGTGTTGTCGTCACGCTGGGCCTGAACTTCGGCGTAGGTCTTCAGCGCGCCGTATTCGGTGTCGGACGCCGTCGACAGGCGCAGGCTGAGACGCGAACGGGTCTTCCAGGAGTCGCCGACGCCATTGCCGTCGGTGTCCTGACCGTTGATGTCGCCGCCATTGAAGTCGACGCGGATGTAACCGCCGATCTTCAGGCAGGTCTCGGTGCCGGGAATGTAGAAGTAGCCCTTGCCGAAGGCGTCGCAGACGCGGACGTATTCCATCGGCTCCGGCTCGGCGGCGACGATCGCGTCGGCAGCCTGGGCGCCGGAAACTGCTGCGAGAGCTGCAGCGGAGCCAAGAAGCAGGCTCTTGATGTTCATTGTTGACCTCCAGTCAAACATTCTCTGTTGGCGTCGACGGACAAACCCTGGCTCGCCCCGCCGACCGATGCAGTCCCGGGTTGGGAGCCCGGCCTGCCGGCGCCACATTGCAGCCCGACCGGCGCCACGCAACAGACAAATTCAGATTAAATGCTGACCTTGAGGGGCTACAGGAAGTCTTGTTGCAATATTAACACGTCACAATTTTTATATATTTCTTAACTTCTTGATTTTACGCTCCAATTAGCTGGAAAATTACATGCAAACTTTGATCTCGGTAACACTGCTGTTCGTAAGTATTACTGCAGTTACCTACGATGCTGCATTTATTTTACTTTGCTTCCGCATCATAACGCCGCTTATCGACAAGGTATAAACTATTATACCCCCTGACAAACGCCGGCGGTGCTGCTCTTGCCATGGTTTTGCCCAGTCCGCCGGCTAAGCAAGCGCTTCGAATGCCGGTCATGTTGCCTTGCCTGCAGGTGCGGGATCGGTGAACATGACGGCGGCCATGAAAACGGAGGTCGGCTGATGTCATCCACGGCTGCCAGGCTTCTGCCGCTGGCCCTCGCAGCACTTGTCGCCTGCGCCTGCAGCGCCGCGGCGGAGGATGCCATCAAGGACGGCGCGCATTGGGAGGAGCGACGGGAAAATCCCTGCGCCACCTTCGGACCGGGCTACGTGCAGCTTCCCGGCAGCGCGACGTGCCTGCGCATCGGCGGCGAGATCCGCGTCGATATCGGAGGCGGCGACATCGGTCGTACCAAGCGACGTAGCGACGACTGAGATCACTGGCCGGCGGCCGGCACCTCGACGGAGCAGGCAAATGCGCCCTGTGCATTTCCTTCTTGCCGCCACCGCTCTGGCGGCCACCGCGCTGGCGGCCTCCAGCGCCAGCGCGGCCGAGGCGATCGTCTCAGCGGCACCGGAACCGCAATATGTGCGCGTCTGCGACGCCTTCGGCTCCGGCTACTTCTACATCCCGGGCACGGAGACCTGCCTGAAGACCGGCGGTTATCTGCGCGTCGAGGCCTCGGCGGGCGATCCGAACGGGCAGGACACCTCTCCTGGCGGCGGCGGCGATTCGTGGTCGACGCGGTCGCGACTCGCCCTGCGCGTCGGCACGGCGACAGACACAGAGTTCGGAGCACTCACGACTTTCGCGGAAGCGCGGTTGCAAAACGACGACAACGGGCCGACCGAGATCGACCTTGAGGACGGCTTTGTCGAACTCGGCGGGCTGCGCATCGGCTATTCCGACACCCTCTATGCACAGTTCACCGGATATGCCGGCAACACCATCAACGACTACTACGATGTCGACTATGGCGATTTCGCCCGCACCCAGATCCGCTACACCTATGACACCGGTCGCGGCCTCAGCTTCGCCGCCGCGGCCGAAGACGGCACCGACGACAACACACCGTTCGTGCTGCCCGATGAAAACCGGGCAGCCGACGGCTACATGCCGGATCTGGTGGCTGCCGTCGGTTATGACGGCGGCTCGTTCCGCGTGCGCGCCGTCGGCGGCTACGACGAATCGGTGAAGGCGGGCGCCCTGAAGCTGCGGGTCGATGGCAGCCTCGGCCCGGTCGAGCTGTTCGCCATGGGCGGTTGGAACACCGACGGAGACCAGCCCAACAACTATGCGCGCTGGAGCGGCGACTGGGCACTGTGGGTCGGCGGCTCGATCCGCATGACCGAAAAGGCGACGATGAACGCGTCAGCCAACTTCGACGATGGCGGGGACACCGAGGCGGCGCTGAACCTCACCTATACCATCGTGCCCGGCTTCACCGTCACGCCGGAACTCAACTACCGCAACCGCATGGACGAGAAGGCCGGTTCCGAGGCGGAAGACTGGGGCGGCGTGATCCGCTTGCAGCGGAATTTCTGATCCGGTTCGAGGCAGACCGCGTCGACATGGATTGGCGCGGTCTGCTCTATGATGCTCTTGTCCTCTGCCGTGTTTGTCCCGAAAGCGCGCATGCCTTCGGGCGCCAGGCATCAGCGCTGGAAGTTGACGACGGCGGCCGCGCCGGCGGCGTAGGCGTCCTGCACGGCTTCTCCCTCGCCCGCGCCCAATCCGGTCGCCACCACCGACACCCGGAAGGTGCCGGCCAGGTCCTGGTCGAAGATCGCGCCGACCACGATATTGGCATCGGGATGGACCTCGTCGCGGATGCGCGACGCCGCCTCGTCGACTTCGAACAGCGTCATGTCGGTGCCGCCGGAAATCGAGATCAGCACCCCTTGCGCGCCCTGCATGGAGGCCTCATCGAGCAGCGGGTTGGCGATCGCCGCTTCCGCGGCCTTGATCGCCCTGCCCTCGCCGGTGGCCTCGCCGGTGCCCATCATGGCCCGGCCCATGTCCTTCATCACCGCCCGGACGTCGGCGAAGTCGAGGTTGATCAGGCCTTCCTTGACGATCAGGTCGGTAATGCAGCTGACGCCGGAATAGAGCACCCGGTCGGCCATGACGAAGGCGTCGGCGAAGGTGGTGTTGGCGGTGGCGACCCGGAAGAGATTCTGGTTGGGAATGACGATGACCGTGTCGGCGCTCTCGCGCAGGCGAATGATGCCCTCGTCGGCCATCTGCATGCGGCGACGACCTTCGAAGCTGAAGGGCTTGGTGACGACGCCGACCGTCAGGATGCCGGCCTTGCGGGCGGCCTGGGCGATGACGGCGGCCGCCCCCGTGCCGGTGCCGCCGCCCATGCCGGCGGTCACGAAGCACATGTGCGTGCCGGAAAGGTGGTCCATGATCTCGTCGATCGATTCTTCCGCGGCGGCCCGGCCGATCTCCGGATGGGCGCCGGCGCCGAGTCCGCCGGTGATGGCGGTGCCGAGCTGGATGATCCGCGACGCCTTCGACATGGTCAGCGCCTGGGCATCGGTGTTGGCGACGACGAACTCGGCGCCCTGCAGGTTCTCGGTGATCATGTTGTTGACGGCGTTGCCGCCGCCGCCGCCGACGCCGATCACGGTGATCTTGGGTCGCATTTCGGCGATCTCGTGGACCCGGGCATTCGTCATGTTTCGTCTCCTCGTCGCATCTGGCAAGCATCCGCCCGGCAGACAGCCGCCGCCGCGAATCACCGCTTCTGCCTTCGTGGATAGTGGATAACAGATGTTCGCCGCAAACGAACGCCACCAAGTCTCCCAATCAGCAGTGCTGCCGATGCAAAAGAAACCGGGATTGTGACTTTCTGCCGGCAATTCGGCGGCGGTTCCGTGCATGCACAGGCACGTGCGCGCCTGTCGGCCACGCTTGTGCGCGACACGCGTGCCCCATCACGTCAGCCGAGCGCCGACGTCACTTCAACCCGAGCTTGCGAGCCTGCATCTCCTCGAAATGCCGTGCTTCCTGCTCGGTGGCGAAGCCCTATGCGCCGTGCTGTCGTCGGTGCGCACCGTCACGATCCATTTCCCGCTCTGCTGGACATCGTAACGGTCTTTTTCGGTCCGGTTCCGGTTTTCAATTGATTGCCTCCGAGCCCCGTCAAAAGCAGCCCTATGGTTGCGGACAGCGGTGGTCCGTGCAAGCTTTGCGCGGGCTGCGGCGGTAAATGTTTCGTGAGCCGCCGTGCCCGACACTGCTTCAAATCATCAATGCCATGGGAGAAAGCGGAGGATTCCGCGCGAGCGTATGCGGCGCAACTGCCGCTACCCGCCGATGTCGAGTTCGGGATAATGGCGGAATATTCCGTCCTGGTTGAAGGCCAGCCGCCTCGGCGAGGCAAGATATGCCGCAAGCTTCGGCCTGCGGCTGACCGAATGGTGAAGCTGTGCAATGCCCGGATAGCGCCCTTCATAACCGCTCATCGCTTTCGGAAAGGCGTACACCAGGCCTTCGATGACCTGGAACAGGGAAAGATCGACATACGTCGTCCCGCTGCCGACGAGATAGCCGCTGTGAGCCGGATTCTGCTGCAGCACCCGCTCGAAGTAGGTGAGAAATTTCGGCATGCGGTTCTTCAGAAACTCGGTCGAACGCGCCTTCGCCTCCGTCTTCTGCTGCTCGTAATATTTCGAGACGGCAATCGGATGGTGCGTGTCGTGTATCTCTGCCACGAGGTCGGTGATCGTCAGCTGGAGCCCGTTGGCATACCAGCGCAGCGCGTCTTCCCTTGGCGCAAGACCAAGTTTGGGACCAAGGTACATGAGGATGTTTGCCACGTGCGAAACGATCACGCCCTCATCCTTGATAAACGGCGGGGCGAAGGGAATGTCTCCCCTTGCCGTATCGCTCAAGAGGGCCAGCATCTCGCCGGTACCACGGGATGGCTCACGGGCGACGTCGATGTAGGATGCGCCGGCGTCTTCGAGCGCAAGCCGCACGAATTCCCCCCGCCCCTGAATCCCGTCCCAGTAAAAAAGCTCGTACGGCATCCGACCCTCGTCTCCGCGACAGATGGCAATATGGGAGATGTGCCACGGATTTGTGGCATCAGCAGGTCGTTTTGCAGTTCTAGACGAAGCCGGCCCGGGAGCGGATGTGGATGGCGGAGAAGAAGGGATTCGAACCCTCGATACCGTTCCCGGTATACTCCCTTAGCAGGGGAGCGCCTTCGACCACTCGGCCACCTCTCCGTCCACGCTGGGGCTGATAAAGAAAACGGGCGCCCTTATCAACTGGTTTCAGCTCCAGATGCGACTTTTTAACGGCTTCCCGGCCGGCGCTCGTTATTTCCGGCAGCTTCACCGCAGGTTTCACCCCGCTCGCGAGCAACCACCGGGATCGCTCTGCGGCGCCGCCGGTGGCGCCGCCCGAGTAGCAACACCGCTTCGACCGGTCACAGGTGCCCCGCCGGGCGTAGAGACGGAGCCCAATCTTCCGAATTGACTGCGGGTTCGGAATTGAGGCTTCATCCGACTGGGCGCCGTATAGCCTGGACATCCGCGCGTGCGATGGAGGGACCCATGCCGAATCATGATCCGGAGGCCCCGAGAGCCAGCCAGCTCGACGTCATTGCCATCGGCCACTCCTCGGTCGACCTCTACGGCCAGCAGATCGGAAGCCGTCTGGAGGACATCACCTCGTTTGCCAAGTCGGTCGGCGGCTGTCCCGCGAACATCGCGATCGGCACGGCGCGACTTGGGCTGAGATCGGGCCTGATAACGCGCGTGGGCGACGAGCAGATGGGTCGCTTCATCCGTGAGCAATGCGCCCGCGAAGGCGTGTCGACGGCGGGCATCGTCACCGACAGGGAGCGGCTGACGGCGCTGGTGCTGCTGGCGATCGAGGCCGAAGGCGTCTCGCCGATGATCTTCGTGCGCACCGACTGCGCCGACATGGCGCTCTCGGAGGACGACATCGACGCGGCATTCATCCGCTCGGCGCGCGCCGTGCTCGTGTCGGGCACGCATTTTTCGAGGGCCAACACGGAGGCTGCGCAGCGCAAGGCGATCCGCATCGCCCGCGAAAACGGCGGCAAGGTCATCTTCGACATCGACTACCGCCCCAACCTCTGGGGGCTGGCCGGCCACGCGGAAGGCTTCGAGCGCTACGTGAAGTCCGAGCGGGTCTCGGCGCTGATGAAATCGGTGCTGCCGGATTGCGACCTGATCGTCGGCACCGAAGAGGAGATCATGATCGCGGCGGGCGCCGACGACGTGCTGTCGTCGCTGAAGGCGATTCGCTCCGTTTCCAGCGCGACGATCGTGCTCAAGCGCGGCGCGATGGGCTGCATCGTCTATGACGGACCGATCAGCGACGATCTCGAGGACGGCATCGTCGGCCGGGGCTTTCCGATCGAGGTCTACAACGTGCTCGGCGCCGGCGACGCCTTCATGTCCGGCTTCCTGCGCGGCTGGCTCGCCGGCGAGGATCACGCAACGTCGGCGACGTGGGCCAACGCCTGCGGCGCCTTCGCCGTCTCCCGCCTGCTCTGCTCGCCCGAATATCCGACCTGGGCGGAACTGCAGTTCTTCCTCGAAAACGGCAGCAAGCACCGGGCGCTGCGCAAGGACGAGGCGATCAATCATATCCACTGGGCCACGACGCGCCGCAGCGAAATCCCGCTACTGATGGCGCTTGCCTGCGATCACCGCGCGCAATTCATCGAGATCGTCGACCGGCTCGGCGCGCCGCACGAACGCATTTCCGCCTTCAAGCGCCTGGCGGTGCAGGCCGCCGCGCGGGTCGCGGACGGGCGGCCGGGCTACGGCATGCTGATCGACGAGCGTTTCGGACGCGACGCCCTGTTCGATGCGGCGACCAAGAATTTTTGCTGGATCGGACGACCGGTGGAACTGCCCGGATCGAAGCCGCTGCGGTTCGAGTTCAGCCAGGACATCGGCTCGCAGCTCGCCGAATGGCCGATCGACCATTGCATCAAATGCCTGTGCTTCTATCATCCGGACGATCCGCCGGAGTTGAAGAGCGAGCAGCAGCAGAAGCTGCGCACGCTTTTCGAGGCCGCGCGACGGGTCGGCCGCGAGCTGCTGATCGAGGTGATCGCCGGCAAGAACGGCCCATTGAGCGACACGACAGTTTCGACGGCGCTGCAGGAATTTTATGATCTCGGCATCAAGCCGGACTGGTGGAAGCTCGAACCGCAAGCCTCGGCGGAAGCCTGGCAGAATATCGAGGCGGTGATCGCGAGGAA
Organism: Mycoplana dimorpha; assembly: GCF_003046475.1. GTDB lineage: Bacteria > Pseudomonadota > Alphaproteobacteria > Rhizobiales > Rhizobiaceae > Mycoplana > Mycoplana dimorpha. The sequence continues at coordinate 395,219 of NZ_PZZZ01000001.1, read as the reverse complement.
CGATCCCTATTGCCGCGGCATCGTGCTCCTCGGCCTCGAGGCACCGAAGGCGGAATTGATCCGGGCCTTCGAGGCGACGAAAGCAGCGCCGAGCGTGAAGGGCTTTGCCGTGGGCAGGACGATCTTCGCCGAGGCGGCGCGGCAGTGGCTCGAAGGGAACATGACAGACGAGGCCGCGGTCGCCGACATGGCCAGGCGGTTCCGCGAATTGACTGAGGCGTGGCTCGGGACGCGCGCTGAATAGTGGAAAAATCCCCTCCCCGCCCCTCAAGGGGGATGGGCTGATTGGGCGCGCCGCCCCGCCCTGATGGGCACCGTTGCAGCATCGCTCCTGGGCTGCACGGTTGCGGGTTGGAATGCGGGTGCGGCAGATCAAGCCCTCCCCCTTGTGGGGAGGGGTTGGGGAGGGGAATATGGAGAATGCGGTGGGAGAAGGACAACCGCGGGAGGAACGAATGGCCAGGACGATCCGGCTGACGATGGCGCAGGCCGTGGCGCATTTCCTGAAGGCACAGAGGACGGTCGTCGACGGCAGGCAGGTGCCGATCTTCGCCGGCGTCTGGGCGATCTTCGGGCACGGCAACGTCGCCGGCATGGGCGAGGCGCTCTACCAGGTGCGCGAGGAATTGCCGACCTATCGCGCCCATAACGAGCAGGGCATGGCGCACGCAGCCGTCGCCTATGCCAAGGCGAGCTTTCGCCAGCGCTTCATGGCCTGCAGTACCTCGATCGGCCCCGGCGCACTCAACATGGTGACCGCCGCAGGCGTGGCACATGTCAACCGCCTCCCCGTTCTCTTTCTTCCCGGCGATGTCTTCGCCAACCGCATCCCCGATCCGGTGCTGCAGCAGGCCGAGGACTTCGGCGACGGCACCGTTTCCGTCAACGATGCCTTCCGCTCCGTCTCGCGCTACTTCGACCGCATCACCCGCCCCGAGCAGGTCATCCCGGCGCTGCGGCGCGCCATGCAGGTTCTCACCGATCCCGCCGATTGCGGTCCGGTGACGCTGTCGCTCTGCCAGGACGTCCAGGCCGAGGCCTACGACTACCCGGAAGGCCTGTTCGAGGAGAAGGTCTGGAGGGTGCGGCGGCCGCGGCCGGACGCCGACGAGCTTGCCGCGGCGATCGAGGCGATCCGCCAGGCCGAGCGGCCGCTGATCATCGCCGGCGGCGGCGTGCTCTATTCGCGCGCCACCGCCGAACTGAAGGCGTTCGCCGGCATGCACGGCGTGCCGATCGCCGTCACCCAGGCCGGCAAGTCGGCGATCCCCGACGACCATCCGCTCTGCATGGGCGCAATCGGTGTCACCGGCACGTCTGCCGCCAATGCCTTTGCCGAGGAGGCCGACCTCATCCTCGCGGTCGGCACGCGGCTGCAGGATTTCACCACCGGCTCCTGGGCGCTGTTCCGGAACGAGCGCGCCCGCATCGTCGGCCTCAACACCGCCGCCTTTGACGCCGCCAAGCACGACAGCCTGCCGCTCGTCTGCGATGCCCGCGACGGCCTGACGCTGCTATCGGAGGCGCTCGGCGGCTGGAAGGCGCCGGCGGCCGTCGAGGCGGCGGCGGCCAGGCGCAAGGCCGAATGGATGGCGGCCGTGAACCGTGCCATCGCCCCGAGCAACGCCGCCCTGCCCTCCGACGCCCAGGTGATCGGCGCGGTCCAGCGGGCGATCGGCGGCGAGAATTCCATCCTCGTCTGCGCCGCCGGCGGTCTGCCTGGCGAGTTGCACAAGCTCTGGCAGGCCGGCAAGCCGGGCAGCTACCACCTGGAATATGGCTTTTCCTGCATGGGCTACGAGATCGCCGGCGGGCTCGGCGTCAAGATGGCCCGCCCCGAGGCGGACGTGGTCGTGATGGTCGGCGACGGCTCCTACATGATGCTGAACTCGGAGCTCTCGACCTCGGTGATGCTCGGCAAGAAGCTGACCGTCGTCGTCCTCGACAATCGCGGCTTCGGCTGCATCAACCGGCTGCAGATGGCAACCGGCGGGGCGAACTTCAACAACCTGCTGAAGGACGCGCAGATCGAGACGATGCCGGACATCGACTTCCGGGCGCACGCCGAAAGCATGGGCGCCGTCGCGGTCAAGGTGTCGTCGATCGCCGACCTCGAAACGGCGCTTGCGCAGAGCAAGGACAACGACCGCACCTCGGTCATCGTCATCGACACCGACCCGCTGGCGACCACCGAAGCCGGCGGCCACTGGTGGGACGTCGCCGTGCCCGAGGTCAGCCCGCGTGGCGAGGTGAACGCGGCCCGCGAGAAGTACGACGCGGCGCGGAGGGCGCAGCGGTGACGCGTGCAAAGAAGGAACCCCCTCCCGCCCTGCCGGGCCTCCCCCCAAGGGGGAGGAAAGCGCGTGGCGCCGCCCCGGACACCCTCTTCTCCCCAGCGGGGACAAGTGCCGAGCGAAGCGAGGCGATGAGGGGGCTATCGCAAACGCCGAGGGATCGCCCCCCTCATCCGGCGCTTCGCGCCACCTTCTCCCCCGCTGGGGAGAAGAGGAAGCCGGGCGCCGCGTTTCTCCCTTCCGCGTGTGGGGAGGGTGCCCGGCAGGGCGGAAGGGGTATTAGACTTCACATGGTATGGGGAGAACGACCGACATGATCCGCTACGGCACCAACCCGATCGCCTGGAGCAATGACGACGACCGGACGATCGGTGCGCACCTGACGCTTGAGGACTGTCTTTCCGACTGCGAGGCGATCGGCTTCGACGGCATCGAGAAGGGCCACAAGATGCCCGACGACGGCGAAGCGCTGAAACGGGTTCTGGCGGCGCACAACCTCGTCTTCGTCTCCGGCTGGCACTCGCTGAACCTGCTTGCCCACGACGTCGAGGCCGAAAAACGGGCGATCCAGCCGCATCTCGACATGCTGAAGGTGAACGGCTGCAAGGTCTGCATCGTGTGCGAGACCTCCAATGCAATCCATGGCGACGATTCCAAGGCGCTGGCCGACAAGCCGGTGCTGCCGCACGGCGCATGGGAAAAATTCGGCGCCGATATTGAGGCGGTTGCCGAATATTGCGCCGAGCAAGGCATCGACCTCGTCTATCACCACCACATGGGAACGGTGGTGCAGACGGGCGAGGAGATCGACCGCCTCATGGCGAACACCGGACCCGCGACCAAGCTTCTTCTCGACACCGGCCACGCCTGGTTCGGCGGCTCGGACCCGGCCGAACTGGCGCGCAAGTACATGAACCGCGTCCGCCACATCCATGCCAAGAACGTGCGCCCGGCGATCCGCCGGCAAGTCGAGGGCGAGCGGCTGTCCTTCCTCGAGGGCGTGCGCCGCGGCGTCTTCACCGTGCCCGGCGACCCCGAAGGCGGCGTCGACTTCCTGCCGGTGCTGAAGTGCGCTGCCGAGCACGGTTATGACGGCTGGCTGGTGATCGAGGCCGAACAGGACCCCCTGGTGCGCAACCCGTTCGAATACCAGTCGATGGGGCTGCAGGCGCTGAAGGCATTCGCGAAGGAGGCGGGGCTGAATCGGAGATAACCTATCCCGGAAGCGATTGCCCCGGTCCAGGCCAAATTAGGAGAACCCCATGCCCAATCTGCTCATCAAGCCGAACGGCACTCATGGCCGGGTGACGCATGTGACGCCGGAGACTGCCGGCTGGAGCTATGTCGGCTTCGACCTGCACCGGATGAAGCCCGGCGAGATCGCTGCCGCCGAGACAGGGCGCCGCGAGGTGTGCCTCGTCTTCGTCAGCGGCAGGGGCACGGCGACGGCGGATGGCGAGAGTTTCGGCGTGCTCGGCGCCCGCATGAGCCCGTTCGAGGGCCCGCCGCACGCGCTCTACGTGCCGGCCGGTTCCAACTGGTCGGTGACGGCGGAGACCGAGCTGGAGCTCGCCGTCTGCTCGGCGCCGGGCGGCGGCGAGCACAAGGCCAAGGCGATCCCGCCTGGCACCCATCCGCAGATCGTCCGCGGCACGGGCAGCAATGTCCGCCATGTCACCAACATCATGCCGGAGGACGACGGTTCGGCGCATTCGCTGCTCGTCGTCGAGGTGATCACGCCGGAAGGACACACCTCCTCCTATCCGCCGCACAAGCACGACCGCGACGACCCGCCGAACGAAAGCATGCTCGAAGAGACCTATTACCACCGGCTCAATCCACCGCAGGGCTTTGCCTTCCAGCGCGTCTATACCGACGACCGCTCGCTCGACGAGGCGATGGCGGTGGAGGACGGCGACGTGACGCTGGTGCCGCGCGGCTATCATCCCTGCGCCACCTGCCACGGCTACGATCTCTACTACCTGAACGTCATGGCCGGACCGAAACGGGTGTGGAAGTTCCACAATGCCGAGGAGCATGAGTGGCTGCTGCAACGCCAGACCGACGAGGGCTCGGCCTGAGGCATCCGCTGGCATTGCGCGTAGCCCGTAGGCGATCAAACAGGGCCGATCTGCGCGCAGTGCTTGCGGGCTCTCATTCTGCCCACGCATGAAGCCATGCGGAAAGACGCAGAGTGCCAGCGCGGCCGCCGGGCCGGCCCCCTTCAAGTCGGTGCCGTCCTGATGTAGCACTCTTGCAACGACACGATTGCGAGAGGAAGCCCTGCGATGAGCGTACATCACAAAGCAACTCCGGAACTGGCCCGCGCGAAGATGGCCGCCTTTGACTGGGAAGACCCCTTCCTGCTCGAGGACCAGTTGACCGACGAGGAGCGGATGATCCGCGACGCGGCGCGCGCCTATTGCCAGGACAAGCTCGCCTCGCGCGTGCTCGAGGCCAACCGCCACGAGATCTTCCATCGCGAGATCATGACCGAGATGGGCGCCCTCGGCCTGCTCGGCCCGACCATCCCGGAGGAATTCGGCGGCGTCGGCGCCAACTACGTCTCCTACGGCCTCGTTGCCCGCGAGGTCGAGCGCGTCGATTCGGGCTATCGCTCGGCCATGTCGGTGCAGTCCTCGCTCGTCATGCACCCGATCTTCGCCTACGGCACCGACGAGCAGCGCCATCGCTACCTGCCGAAGCTCGCCTCCGGCGAATGGGTCGGCTGCTTCGGCCTGACCGAACCGGACCACGGCTCCGATCCTTCCTCCATGGTGACGAGGGCCAAGAAGGTTGACGGTGGCTACATGGTCTCCGGCGCCAAGAACTGGATCACCAACTCGCCGATCGCCGACATCGCCATCGTCTGGGCGAAGTCGGAAGCGCATGACGGCAAGATCAAGGGCTTCATCCTCGAGCGCGGCATGAAGGGCTTCGAGACGCCGAAGATCGAGGGCAAGTTCTCGCTGCGCGCCTCGATCACCGGCATGATCATGATGCAGGACGTGTTCGTTCCGGAAGAGAACCTGCTGCCGGAAGTCTCCGGCCTGGCCGGCCCGTTCGGCTGCCTCAACCGCGCCCGCTACGGCATCGCCTGGGGGGCGATGGGGGCTGCCGAGTTCTGCTGGCACGCCGCCCGCCAGTACACGCTCGACCGCAAGCAGTTCGGCAAGCCGCTCGCCCAGATGCAGCTGATCCAGAAGAAGCTCGCCGACATGCAGACGGAAATCGCGCTCGGCCTGCAGGGCGCCCTGCGCCTCGGCCGCCTGTTCGACGAGCACCGCGCACCGGCGGAGCTGATCTCGCTGATGAAGCGCAACAACTGCGGCAAGGCGCTCGACATTGCAAGGCAGTCGCGCGACATGCACGGCGGCAACGGCGTCTCCGACGAGTACGGCGTGATTCGCCACGTCATGAACCTGGAGGCGGTCAACACCTACGAGGGCACCCACGACGTGCACGCGCTGATCCTCGGCCGCGCCCAGACGGGCCTGCAGGCGTTCCAGTAAGGCCCTTTCGATACCGGACTGTTTGCGGCGCTTCGTTCGACGGAGCGCCGCTTTTCATTTGCGAGAGGGTGCGGCTCGGCGGTCGGACCTGCAGACCGCACTACCTAAATTTTTACAAGGCGCCTTCAGGTATTGCCAACACATCCCTGCAACACTCCGGCCATGGCATGATGCCCGGTTTCTGGAGAACCTCATGGTGGTGCTGGTAGACAAGCGGCAGAGCGGCGGCCTGTACGAACGCAAGTGGGAGCGTTTCAGGGTCAACCGCCAGGGCATGCTGACCTCGGTCGGGTTCGATCTCGCCTACCCGAAGGTCCGGACCTGCCAGCTGATCGACATTTCGCAGGGCGGCGCGAGTTTCTCCGTCAACACGACGATCGGCCTCGGCCTGCACTATTACCTCAGTGTCGTCGGCGTCATGGCCAAGGTCGGCTGCGCCGAGGTTTACCGCAACGGTCACCGCATCGGCGTGCAGTTCATCAAGGAGATCGACGCAGACCTGCTGCACGAGATCGTCCGCGCCGATTACTTCACCGGCGGCGTCGCCCGGCAGAAGCAAGCCCCCGCGCCCTATATGCGCGGGCCGCAGTTCGGCCTGCAGCGCTCCTGACGCTCGCGGCGGACGATCCGTCCCTTTCGTCGGATACCGCGCCGATCACAACGTAAGCCCGTTGCGGTCCCCGCATCATCTTTTCCGGCGCCCGATTTTGATTCCCGCTCTTATGCGCTAGTGTGCGGCGCCCGTGCCGGCGCGGCGTCATCGCTGCGGCCAGTCTCCCATCGCTGTTTCATCAAGGTACCCGCACACCATGTCCGGTTTTTCCCGCTTCACCCCACTCGTCAACGCCCTGCCCTCCACCATTCCCTTCGTCGGGCCGGAGGCGATCGAACGCCAGCGCGACGTCAGGGTGAAGGCGCGCATCGGCGCCAACGAGAGCGGCTTCGGCCCCGCGCCTTCGGTTCTCGAGGCGATCGGACGCACGGCGGGCGAGACCTGGATGTACAACGATCCGGAAAACTTCGAGCTGCGCGAGGCGCTGGCGCTCCATCACGGCGTTTCGCGCGACAACATCGCCATCGGCGGCGGCATCGACGGACTGCTCGGCGAGATCGTCCGGCTCGTCGTAGAACCGGGCACCCCGGTGGTGACCTCGCTCGGCGGCTATCCGACCTTCAACTATCATGTGAACGGCCATGGCGGGCGACTGGTGACGGTTCCCTATGTCGACGACCGTGAGGACCTCGAGGGGCTGCTGGAGGCCGCCAGGCGCGAGGACGCGCCGCTCGTCTATTTCGCCAATCCGGATAACCCGATGGGAAGCTGGTGGGACGCCGAAAGCATCGTCGCCTTTGCCCGCGCGCTTCCCGATCGCAGCCTGCTGATCCTCGACGAAGCATACTGCGAGACGGCGCCGGCCGGATCGACGCCATCGATGGATGCGCTGATCGGCCAGCCGAACGTGCTGCGGATGCGCACCTTCTCCAAGGCCTACGGGCTCGCCGGCGCGCGGGTCGGATACGCAATCGGCACGATCGGCAACGCGCAGGCCTTCGACAAGATCCGCAATCACTTCGGCATGGCGCGGATCTCGACCGCCGCGGCGCTTGCCGCCCTTCGGGATCAGGAATACCTGCGCGACGTCGTCGGCCGGATTGCCGCGGCGCGCGAGAGGGTCGCGGCGATTGCGACCGAGAACGGCCTGCGCCCCCTGCCCTCGGCCACGAACTTCGTTGCAATCGATTGCGGCCGCGACGGAACCCACGCGCGCGCCATCGTCGACGGGTTGATGGAGCACGGCGTGTTTATCCGCATGCCCGGCGCCGCGCCGCTGAACCGCTGCATTCGCGTGAGCGTCGGCCCGGAGGCGGAAATGGATTTGTTTGCACAGGCGCTGCCGAAGGTGTTGAGCGCGGTGCGGTAAGGAAGACGGCGGGGCGCAACCTTATTGCCCTACCGATCGGTCCAGCAGTCGAGGCCCGCGAAAGACAGCATAACGCAAAGCACTTGCAGCAGATCGCGTGAACGGCGGTTCACGCGATCTGCTTTAGGCCTTGTTGTCTGGTGGCGCGGCCGAACTCAATGCACGGTCATCCATTCGCGAGCCGCGCGGAGCGCCTGTGCCAGGTCGGCCTTGCTCATGGTCGCCGCGAGATCGGCGCGCAGTTCGGCCGCACGATCGCAACCCTTGATGGCGGCGATGTTGAGCCACTTGTGAGCGGCGACCAGGTCGACGGCGCATCCGCGCCCGGTCGCATACATCAGACCCATGTCGCAGAACGCGTCGGCGCGGGTCTCGCCGCCCGTCATGGCGGCCATTTCGGAATTCTGACTGTCGAAGCGTGCCATTGTCCCTGTCCCTGTCCTGTTCGTCTTTTCTGGTATCGCCCTGTTTTTGCGCCCCTTCGGAGCCCCACCGTCTTCTGCGGCGTTGGGCTCCGAAAGTTTTTTCGGCCGGTGTTTTTCCGTGCTCGTCTTATGGCTTCACTATGCCAGCGCGCCTTCAACGGTCGTTTAAAATGCATGCTTAATTTGAGACGAACAAAGTTCAAACGCTTGGTAAACTTGGCTTTTCGTTAAGCATGGAACGGTCTGGAACGCCGCGGATCTGCTTCAAAGTTTACGGAAAATTCAACTTGCGATTTCAACCATCGCTAACCACGGAATCAGGCTTGCGTTTCATGAGGACTGAACACAGCCGCCGGTTTCCGCTTGAAGAAGGTCACAAACGCGCCGGGCTGCGTTTCGCTCCAGCCTTACGTTTGCGGAGCAGTCAAAGCCTTTGATGGGATGAAGATCAATTCATGCAACGAGGGCTACCCGCGCCGATCGGCGGCGCGGCAGGATGATTTTGGGCCCGTAGCCTTGCGCGTGCCGGACTGCGAACCGTCTTGACGGCACCGGACGAGACTTCCGGTAGGGACCTGCCAGGGCGAAGGAAGACACCGGTCGTTTGGGCCCCTCTACGAAGGCATGCGTTCAGCGCGCCCGCTGGCCGAACAGGATCTTCTGCGCTTCCTTGTCCTCGGCGAGGCTCTTTTGCCGCTCCCGCTCCTCCTTGCCGACGGCGATGCCGCGCTGGACGGCGGGGCGGGCGAGCACGGCGTCGAACCAGCGCTTGAGGTTCGGAAAATCCTCCAGGGTCTGACCCTGGTTTTCGTAGGAGCGCACCCAGCCGATGCAGGCCATGTCGGCGATCGAGTAGTCGCCGGCAAGATAATCGTTCTCCGCCAGGCGGGTGTTCATCACCCCGTAGAGCCGGTTCACCTCGTTCGTGTAGCGGTCTATGGCATACCTGATCTTCTCCGGCGCATACTGGCGGAAATGGTGGGCCTGCCCGGCCATCGGCCCTAGCCCGCCCATCTGCCAGAACAGCCATTCCTCGACCTGGATGCGGGCTCGTTCCTCCGTCGGGTAGAACCGGCCGTACTTGCGACCCAGATATTGGAGGATTGCGCCGGATTCGAACACCGACACCGGCTCGCCGCCCGGCCCTTCCGGATCGACGATCGCCGGCATGCGGTTGTTGGGCGAGATCTTCAGGAATTCGGGCGCGAACTGTTCGCCGCGGCCGATATTGACGTATTTCACATCGTAGGGAACGCCCAGTTCTTCCAGCATGATGGTGATCTTGAAGCCGTTCGGGGTCGGCCAGAAATAGAGGTCGATGGGTTTGCTCATTCGGTTCTCCTTCGATGCGGAACGTAGATACGGATCCGTCGCCCTTCAAGCCGCGACCCGACTTTCCTGAACGCCAGATGAACAGATGCCTCAGGGCTCGTTCAGTAGCGGCATGCGAAAACCGCGCCATTGAAGGACAATCCCAGGGACGACAATGGAAATCATGGCCCGACGACTGACGATCATCACGCTGCTGATGACGGTATTTGCGATCTCCGTCGCCGCCGCCGTCGAGACCGACGCGCGCCGCCACCAGAAGAAGCCGCAATACGGCACCGCCATTGCCTGCAACATCTCCAAGGTCTGCAAGACCGCCCTCTAGTCGCCACCGGAAAGGACGACCGTGATGCCGACAGCGCTTGTTGCCAGCCTAGCCGTCAGCCTGCGGATACTCGTCCTTGCCGGGCTGGCGGTTGCTCCGCTCGCCGCCATTTCCTTTGCCGCGAGCGGCAGCCACGGCGTGGCCAAGCAGGGTGCCGGCCTCGTGCTGTTCGTGACGTTGCAGCGGCAGGCGATGAGTTGAAGCCATTCGGTGTGGCCCGAATGGCGCAAGGCTGCAACGAACCCGGTATCGCTTTCTGCAGTTGTGCGCTAAGTCTCCGGCTTCACCTGCCGGAGCTTCAATGAAGTCCATCCTGATCTACTGCGCAGCAGCGCTTGCCGAAATTGCCGGCTGCTTTTCCTTCTGGGCCTGGCTGCGAATGGACAAGTCGGCGCTCTGGCTCGTGCCTGGCATGGCGTCGCTGGCGGCCTTCGCCTGGCTGCTGACCCTCGTCGATTCGAGCGCGGCCGGCCGCGCCTATGCAGCATATGGCGGCATCTATATCGCAGCGTCGCTGCTGTGGCTCTGGGGCGCCGAAGGCGTTGCCCCCGACCGCTGGGATGTCGCCGGTGTTGCAATTGCCATGGGCGGGGCGATCGTCATCCTCGCCGGACCGCGTTGAACGCCCAAACGATGCGAAAGCGGCGGCAGTGCCGCGGGCGGGGGGTTACAATCTTGTCGTTTGTGTAGAAAGATCGGCGATCTATAATAATTCGATGAGCAGAACCATCTTGTCCCGCACCGTCCTTCCCTTTTCGACGCCAGCCCCCTTCGAGCCGCAATCCTTTGACGATCCGGTCAAGGCGGTCGATTGCCTGGAAGAGCTGTACGAGCGCAATGTCCGCTTCCTGACCGAGGCATTCGCCAGCTTCGCCAGAAGCGGCCTGCCGGATTGCCGGTTCCGCGCCTTCTATCCGCAGGTCACCATCGAGACGACGAGCTTCGGACACGTCGATTCGCGACTGTCGCACGGCTACGTCGCATCGCCCGGCGTCTATGCCACGACCGTGACCCGCCCGAAGCTTTTCCGCCATTACCTCAGGGAACAATTGGGACACCTGATGCGCAATCACGGCGTCAGCGTCACGGTGTCGGAGTCGTCGACGCCGATCCCGCTGCATTTCGCTTTCGGCGAGGGCGCCTATGTGGAGGCGGAGATTGCCGAGAACGTCACCGTGCCGCTGCGCGACCTGTTCGACGCGCCGGACCTGACCAACACCGACGACGAGATCGCCAACGGCTCCTACGAGGCCGGCCCCGGCGAGCCCTCGCCGCTGGCCGCCTTCACCGCGCAACGCGTCGACTACTCGCTCGCCCGCCTCAGCCACTACACCGCCACCAGCGCCAACCACTTCCAGAACTTCGTGCTGTTCACGAACTACCAGTTCTATGTCGACGAGTTCTGCGCCTGGGCGCGCCTGCAGATGGCCGAGGGCGGCAACGGCTACACCGCCTTCGTCGAGCCCGGCAACATCAGCACCCAGGCCGGCAACGACAAGCCGGACACCGACCTCACGCTTTCGCGGCTGCCGCAGATGCCGGCCTATCACATCAAGCGCAAGGGCCATGGCGGCATCACGCTGGTCAACATCGGCGTCGGGCCGTCCAACGCCAAGACGATCACCGACCACATCGCCGTGCTGCGCCCGCACGCCTGGCTGATGCTCGGCCACTGCGCCGGCTTGCGCAATAGCCAGACGCTCGGCGACTACGTTCTCGCGCACGCCTATGTGCGGGAGGACCATGTGCTCGACGACGACCTGCCGGTCTGGGTGCCGATCCCGGCGCTCGCCGAGGTCCAGGTGGCGCTGGAGGGGGCGGTGGCGGAGGTGACCGGGCTCGAAGGCTACGACCTCAAGCGCATCATGCGTACCGGCACCGTGGCGACGATCGACAACCGCAACTGGGAACTGCGCGACCAGCGCGGGCCGGTCAAGCGGCTGTCGCAGTCGCGGGCAATCGCGCTCGACATGGAGTCGGCGACGATCGCTGCCAACGGGTTCCGCTTTCGCGTGCCCTACGGCACCCTGCTCTGCGTCTCCGACAAGCCGCTGCACGGCGAATTGAAGCTGCCCGGCATGGCGACTGCCTTCTACCGCACCCAGGTCAACCAGCACCTGCGCATCGGCATCCGCGCCCTGGAGAAGCTCGCCGGCATGCCGACCGAGAAACTGCATTCGCGCAAGCTCAGGAGCTTCTACGAGACGGCGTTCCAGTGATTCAGCGCCGCTTCGGCAGCCAGGACAGAACGATCGACAGCGCGGTACCGACGCAGGCGCTCGCGACGATCAGCAGATGGACGTTGATCGCCGCCTCGGCCAGCGCCGCAACCGCGGCCCTGTGGCCGGGGGCGCCGAAGGCGACGGCACCGGCCGTGATCCCGGCCGGATAGGTGCCGACGCCGCCCGGCGCATGGAGGGGAAGGACCGAGGACAGCTCGCCCCCCAGCGCGCCGCCGAAGCTGGCGCCGAGCGGCGCGACACCGAGCAGCCCGAGGACCCAGGCAAGCACGAGCACCTTGACGGCCCAGTTCACCACGGTGAAGGCCCAGGCGCGGGCGAAGCCGGTCGTGTCTGCGGGAATTCCGGCTTCGATTTCCTCCAGTATCCCGCCCAGCCTTTCCGGCAGGCGGCCGTTCAGGCGCTTGAGGAGCGGGCGCTTGACCGCAAAGAGCAGCAATGGCGCCAGCAGGAACGCCGTCCAGAGCAGCCACGCGCTCCACCCGTGTTCGGTGCCGAGCACCAGGCCGAGACCGGCGGCGGCACAGAGGGCGTGCAGGTCGAGAAGGCGCATCACCAGCAGCGCCGATGTCGCGCGCGCGAGCGGAACTGCGAACTGCGAGCGCATCAACAGCGGAAAACTGGTTTCGCCGGTCCGGAACGGCAGCATGATGTTCAGGAGGTTGTGGACCTGCGTGAGGCGGAAGAGCTTCAGAAACCTTTCCCGACGTCTCGCGCGGAAAATAGTCGTAGATGCGCTGCGCTCGGACCAGATAGGTGGCGGTCAGCAGCGCCAGGGCGAGAACCGCCGTGTCGAAGCCCACCCTGGCCCATTGCGACAACAGCTGCGCCCAGCCCCATTGCCACTCGACGAAGGCCAGATAGGCGACCAGGCATGCGAGCGCCAGCAGGCTCATGGCATGACGGGAAAGCCAGGACCGTCGTCTGGAATTCGGCGCTGAAGTCATATAGTGCTGGATTTCCCTGATCGGTGCGCGGCGAATGCGTGTATCACGATCCGCCTGAGGAAAGAACTCCGCCGGAGTGGAGAAACAAGAGTTGCCAGAGAACTTGCAAAACGCCGCCGCTGCCGAACTGAAGCCCTCGGCAATCGAGATATCGCTCGTCGTGCCTGTCTTCAACGAGCAGGAGAGCATCGGACCGCTGATCGAGCGCATCTGCGAAGCCATGGAGGGCTTCGCCAGGCCGTGGGAACTGATCCTCGTCGACGACGGCAGCACCGATGCCACCTTGATGAAGGCTCGCAGCTGGCTGGAGCGACCGGGTCTCAATCTGGCGGTCATCGAACTGCAGCGCAATTTCGGCCAGACGGCCGCCATGCAGGCCGGCATCGACGCCGCAAGCGGACGCCTGATCGCCACCCTCGACGGCGACCTGCAGAACGACCCGCGCGACATCCGCGCCATGGCGCAGGCGCTGGAGGAGCGCGAACTGGACCTCCTCGTCGGCTGGCGCAAGAACCGCAAGGACGGGCTGTTCCTGCGCAAGATTCCCTCCTGGTGCGCCAATGCGCTGATCGGCCGGATCACAGGCGTGCGCCTGCACGACTACGGCTGCAGCCTGAAGATCTACCGCGCCTCGATCATCAAGCAGGTCAAGCTGATGGGGGAGATGCATCGCTTCATCCCCGCATGGGTGGCAGGCGTCGTGCCCTCCTCACGCATCGGCGAAATGGTGGTGACCCATCATCCCCGCACGCTCGGCACCTCGAAATACGGCATCTCCCGCACCTTCCGGGTCATCCTCGATCTTCTCTCGGTGCTGTTCTTCATGCGCTACCAGGCGCGGCCGGGGCATTTCTTCGGCTCGATTGGCCTTGCCGCCGGCGCGATCAGCGCCCTGATCCTCGGCTATCTCTTCATCGACAAGATCGCCTTCGGCAACGACATCGGCACGCGCCCGCTGCTGCTGATCGGCTTCATGCTGTTTTTGGCGTCAATCCAGTTGATCACCACCGGCATCCTGGCCGAGATGCTGGCCCGCACCTATTTCCGCAACGACGACACGCCGAACTACGTCGTCCGGCAGACCTTCCGGCGCGGTTGAGATGAGCCGGTTCCTGCGCAGTTCGCCGAACGCGGTCTTGCTGCTGCTCGCCGGCTATTTCCTGCTGAACCTTCTCGTGCGCATGGCGCTTCCTGATTCACTGGAGCGCGACGAGGCACAGCAGATCCTGCTGTCGCAATGGCTGGCGACCGGCTACGACACCCAGCCGCCCTTCTACAACTGGGTGCAATATGCCGTCATCCAGATCACAGGGCCAAGCGTCTTCGCAATCAGCCTGCTGAAGAACCTCGTTCTGTTCTCAGCTTACCTCACCTATAGCCTTGCGGCCCGCACCGTGCTGAAGAGCCGGGATCTGGCCATCGTCGCCACGCTGTCACTCCTGACGATCCCGCAAATCGCTTTCGAGGCGCAACGCGACCTCACCCACACCGTTGCCGTCGTCTTTGCCGCGGCCCTCTTCCTGTACGGTTTCTTGCGGACCCTCGCCGCCCCCAGCGCCGCCTCCTATCTCCTCACCGGCATCGCAATCGGCGTCGGAATGATTTCCAAGTACAATTTCGCCCTGCTGCCCGCATCCGCCCTCCTCGCAGTGCTGTTCGACCAGGGATGGCGCCAGCGGGTGTTCGACAGGCGGCTGTTGCTGACGATCGCCGCGAGCGTGGCAATCGTCGCGCCGCATGCGCTCTGGCTCGTCGACAATCTCGACCTTGCCACCAATGGAACCATGACGAAGCTCGGCGAGGACAGCACCGGTCTGTCGTCGCAGATTGTCGGCGGCCTGGCGTCCCTGGTCTTGGCGGCTGTCAGTTTCTCCGCCGTGACGATCGTTGTCTTCGCGGCGGTGTTCCGGAGCCGCCTGCGCAAGTCGCTTTCGCACGGCAACCGCTGGACGGCGCTGATCGAGCGGATGGTGGTGATCTTCCTCCTGGCGCTTGTGCTGCTGGTCGTGTTCGGCGGCGCGGCGCACATTAAGGATCGCTGGCTGACGCCGCTGCTGCTGGTTCTGCCGCTCTATCTCTGCCTGAAGCTCGAAGCGGCCGGCGCTATCGACGAGCTGCACCTGAAGCGCTTGCTGCCGATACCCTTGCTGATCATGGTCGCCGTGCCGGTGATCCTGTTCGGGCGCGTCGCCGCCGCCGGCCTGACGGGCGACTATCAGAAGCTGAACGTCCCCTACGCCGGATTCGCGTCCCATGTCCGCGAGGGGGACTATGTCGCGCCGGCCGCCATTCTCACGACCGAAACGCATCTCGCCGGCAACCTTCGCCTGCAGTTTCCCGGTGTGCCGGTCGTTGCGGAGCCCTACTCCGCCGTCGCCCCGCATCCGGTCTTGAGCAGGCAAGCGCCGCTGCTTCTGGTGTGGCGCAGCAAGGAGGGGGCCAAGCCTGCCGTTCCGGCCGACCTCATGTCCTTTGCGACCAACTTCGCTTCAGGCGCCGCGGCCGAGGAGCCGAGCGTGCAGGCGATCTCCCTGCCCTACCACCACGGCACGGCCGAGGATCGCTACAGTTTTGGGTACGCGTGGCTCTATCCAAAGGCGGATTGATGCATGCCGCCGAAAGCGGATGGCGACCTCCAGCAGAAACCACATGCGCTGGACCGGCGGACCGCGCCGATCCGCCTTCACGCGGTCTGCGGACTTGGCCGCTTAACTGTGCGGCCGCCCAGCGGGTGGCGAGGGTTCATCCCTGCATCACCCTCCACGCATGGTCCAGCCCCTTGCGGGTGATCTCGATCATCTCGTCGATCTCGCTGCGGCTGATGACCAGCGGCGGCGAGAACAGCATGCGGTCGCCGGTGGCGCGCAGGACGAGGCCGTTCTCCAGGCAGTGGTTGCGGACCTCGATGCCGACCCGTTCCCTGTCTTCAAACCGCTTGCGGCTCGCCTTGTCCTCGGCCATTTGCACAGCCCCCATCAGCCCGACGCTCTGGGTCTCGCCGACCATCGGATGGTTTTCCAGCGATCGCAGCGCCTCGGCCAGGTAGGGTCCGACATCGTCGTGGACCCGCTCGACGAGCTTCTCTTCCTCGATGATGCGCAGGTTCTCCAGCGCTGCCGCGGCGCAGACCGGATGGCCGGAATAGGTGAAGCCGTGGTTGAAGTCGCCGGCTTCATTGACCAGCACGTCGCCGACGCGGTCGCTGACCATGACGCCACCGATCGGCAGGTAGCCGGAGGAGAGCCCCTTGGCGATCGGCGCCAGGTCCGGCTCGACGCCGAAATGCTGATGGCCGAACCAGCGGCCGGTGCGGCCGAAGCCGCAGATCACCTCGTCGACGACCAGCAGGATGTCCTTTGCCTTGCAGATCCGGGCGATCTCCGGCCAGTAGGTCTCCGGCGGCACGATCACGCCGCCCGCCCCCTGGATCGGTTCGGCGACGAAGGCTGCGACATTGTCGGCGCCGAGTTCGTCGATCTTCGCCTCGAGCTCGCGGGCGATCTTCAGGCCGAAGTCCGCCGGCGCGAGATCGCCGCCCTCGCCGTACCAGTAGGGCTGGCCGATGTGGACGATGCCCTCGATCGGCAGCGCCCCCTGCTCGTGCATGTATTTCATGCCGCCCATCGAGGCGCCGACCACGGTCGAGCCGTGATAGCCGTTCCGCCGGGCGATCACCATCTTCTTCGACGGCTTGCCGAGCGCCGCCCAGTAGACGCGCGCCATGCGGAACCAGGTGTCGTTCGCCTCGGATCCGGAGCCGGTGAAAAAGACGCGATTGATGTTCGGCCCGGCGTGCGAGCTGATCTTCTGCGCCAGAAGCGTGGTCGGCGGCGTCGTGGTGCCGAAGAAGGTGTTGTAATAGGGCAGCTCGTTCATCTGCCGCATGGCCGCCTCGGCGATCTCCTTGCGGCCATAGCCGATGTTGACGCACCAGAGGCCCGCGAAGCCGTCGAGATACCGCCTGCCGTGAGTGTCGAAGATGTGGCAACCCTCGCCGCGCTCGATGATGCGCGTGCCGGCCGCGTTCAGCTTTTTCATGTCGGAGAAGGGATGCAGATGGTGGGCGGCATCGAGGGCACCGAGATTGGAAACGGCGGCAGACGAAATCGACATGAAGGGCTTCCTCGTGGACGTGGGGCTCCCGCCGGCTCCTCCTGAAAACCGGCGACCGGTCCGCTTGTTGAACGGCGGGTCGGAATAGGCTAGGAAATTGCCCACATCACAGGCGTTTGGCAAGGGAGGGGCGCAAGAAACGCTCGCTGCCGGACGGCTTGAAACAACCTGCCAGAGTGAAGCCTGAACCATGTCCAACGAATTCTCGGCGGCCAGCGGCAACGCGCCCGCCAACGCCCCGCCCCGCATCGAAATCCTGCTCGTCGGCATGAACGGCGACCTGCGCGGGAAGCAGATCCCGCTGGAGGCGGAGAAGAAGGTCTGGGAGGGCACCGTGCGGCTGCCGTCCTCCACCCAGTCCCTCGACATCTGGGGCGACGACAACGACGACATCACCGGCCTGTCGATCTCGGTCGGCGACCCGGACGGCAACTGCATTCCCGACCGCCGTTCGCTCGCCGCGCTGCCCTGGGCGCCGGCGGGCTCCAAACAGGTGCTCGCGACGATGCACGAGCTCGACGGCACGCCGAGCTTCATGTGCCCGCGGGCGATCCTCGCGGCGCTATTGACGCGTTTCGACCAGCGCGGCTTGACGCCTGTGGTCGCCACCGAACTCGAATTTTACGTGTTGCAGGACGACTGGCGGGTGACCGGCCGGCCGCGCCCGCCCGAACGGCTGATGTACCGCGACCAGCCGAACGGCTTCCAGCTCTACGACATGGGCGCCGTCGACGCGCTCGACGACTATCTGCAGACGGTGCGCGCCTGGGCGCGCGAGATGGACCTCCCGGCCGACGCAACCACGGCGGAATTCGGCCCTGGGCAGTTCGAGATCAATCTCCTGCACCGGCCGGATGCGCTCGCCGCCGCCGACGACTGCATCTACCTGAAGCGGGTTGCCGAACAGGCAGCGCGCCGCCACGGGCTGAAGTCCACCTGCATGGCCAAGCCCTATGCCAACCAGGCCGGCTCGGGGCTGCACGTGCACGCCAGCATTCTCGACAAGGATGGCCGCAACATCCTCGACGCCAGGGGCGGCGATCCGAAGAAGCTCAAGTCGGTCACCGCCGGCATGCTGAAGACGATGCGCGATGCGCAGCTGATCTTCGCCCCCTTCGCCAATTCGTACCGCCGCTTCCAGCCGGGTTCGTTCGCACCGGTGGACATCGACTGGGGTTTCGGCCACCGCGGCACGGCGATCCGCATTCCAGACAAGGACGGCCCGGCCGCCCGCATCGAGCATCGCGTCGCCGGCGCCGACGTTAATCCGCACCTGCTGCTGACAGCGATCCTCGGCGGCATGCTGCTCGGCCTCGACGAGGATCTCGATCCCGGCCCGGCCACCGAACCGGGCAAGGACCCGGTCGGCGTCGGACGACTGACGCACGACTTCCTGACCGCGGTCGAGGATTTTTCCGCCTCACCCTTCATCGCCGACGTCTTCGGCCCGCGCTACCAGAAGCTATATGGCGACACGAAGCGCAAGGAAGCGATCACCTACCTGCGCACGGTGTCTGACTTCGACTACCAGACCTACCTGCCGCGGGTATAATCCTTCCGGCTCGGTCAATTGTCCGGATCGCGGATGCCTGCCTCACGGAAGCGCGCAGCGGTTTTGGCACAATGCAGGCTGGGAAGGCGAGAATAGGGCTAGGCCGCGGCCTGCGGTGTCAGGGAGGTCTGCCGTGCCACCTTCGGCACGATCACCTTCAGTTCGCCTGCGTGCAGACGCAGCGACACGTCGCGTCCCATCGGCAGGAGTTCGCCGTCGATGACGCAGTTGACCGCGCGGTCCATCTTGGGGAAATGCAGGTCGACGGCGCTGCCGGTCATCTCCGTCACCGCCGTATTCTCCCGTAGCCGCCCCCGCAGGATGTCGTAGGCGAGCCTTGCCACGCCGGAGCTCGACAGCGGTTGGGCGACGTAGAAGCCGAGATGGCCGCCCGTGACATCGTCGGCATAGAGCAGCGGATCGTTGCCGAAGCGGTTGTTCGAGACATTGATCGCCGAGACCTTGCGATGCGCGCGCACCCCATCGACGTCGAACTCGACCTCGAACTCCGGCGGATCGAGCATGACGCCGACCGCCGCGCGGAAGGTCGCCGCGATCTTGCCGGGGCGCGAACTGTAGGTCATGGCGTTGCGCAGGCGCACCATGCGGGCGTGCAGACCGGCGGAGAACTGCTGGACGAAGGCACGGCCGTTGGCGCTGCCGATGTCGGCATCGGCGACGGTTCCCACGGCGAGCGCATCGAGCGCCTCCCAGATGTTGAGGGGGATGCGGAGCGAGCGGGCGAAGAGGTTCATCGTGCCGGCCGGCACCACGCCGAGGGAAATGCCGCTTTCCCAGGCGAAACCGGCGGCCGCCGAAATCGTCCCGTCACCGCCACCGGCGAGCATCGCGTCGAGATCGGTCCGGCCGGCACAGCGGCGCAGCGCCATGTCGATATCGGCGCCCTCGACGACGTCGCAGTCGAGGTGATGCCCGGCAGCAGAGAAGACCTCCTCGGCATGCCGCACATACACCTCCATGTCGGTTGTGCGGAAGGTGCCGCCATCCTTGTTGAATATCGCCTGGATCCGCATCCTCGTTCTCCGAGTCTCCGCCCCCGGCCCTCTCGCATAACGTTTTCAGCAATTAGATCGTTGCAAAGCGGCGAAATAACAGCAGCCTACGGTCATCTTTTTTGCGCACCGCACCAGTGATGCCGGTTTTAGAAGAACCGGGCCGGAATTTCGGCAGGCGCCGTTACTGCCCGCTCACCGCCTGCCCGGCGGAACAGGGCGCCCCCCCCCCGGACTTCTGCCTTATCGCAGGTCGGGCAATTTCAAGGGACCGCCGGTCTTGATCGTGCGGATGGCGAAGTTGGAACGGATGTCCGAGACACCCGGCAGCGTCAGCAGCGTATCGGTGAGAAGCCGCTCGTAGGCCGCCAGGTCCTCGACCACCACCTCGGCCAGAAAGTCGGCGTTCCCCGATATCAGGAAGCAGGAGACCACCTCCGGAATCGCCAGCAGCGCCTCCTGCTGCGAGAGCGCGTTGTGCTGGTTGTGCCGGTCGACCTTGATCTCGACGAAGATCGTCAGTCCGAGGCCGACCTGCTTGCGGTCGATATCGGCGCGGTAGCCCTTCAGGATGCCGGACTTCTCGAGGTTGCGGATGCGGCGCAGGCAGGGCGATGGCGACAGGTTGACCCGTTCGGCAATCTCTACGTTGGTGGCGCGGGCGTCTTCCTGGAGGACGCGCAGGATGGCAATGTCGAACCGGTCTAGATTTGGCATTTTTGCGAACATCCACCGCTGTTGTTGGCAGAATATTGCAGAATTGAACCTCTATCCGGCACATTTAGCAAGGACATGCCGGACCCTTTCGCGGTAGAGCTTGGTATCGCAGTGAAGCTGGCTGTTTTTGGAGGAGCTGCCATGTCCGTCTCGACCCTTTCACGCCCAGCCCAGACTTCGATCGCCGCCGGTTATGCCGGGGCAGTCGTCACCGTGCTGATCTGGGCGATCTGGGTGCTGGCCACCCGCCATATCGCCTCTACATCGCTGACCGCGATCGATGCCGGACTGATCCGCTACGGTGTTCCGATGCTGGTGCTGGCGCCCGTCTGCTGGCGGACCGGCCTGCTGCCGAAGGGCGTGCCGCTGCGGCTGATTATCGTGATGGTTGCCGGGGCGGGCGCCCTGTTCTTCCAGTTGACCGCATTCGCGCTGCATTCGACGCCAGCGGCGGCCGGCGGCATCCTGCTCGGCGGATCGATGCCGCTGGCCACCGCACTGATCGGCGTCGTGCTCTTTGGCGAACGCCCGGACCGGATGCGCATTGTCGGCCTGGTGGCGATCGTCGCCGGGCTGGCAATCCTGCTCGGCAAGGCACTTGTTTCCGGCGGCATGACACCGGCGGGCTTCCTGATGCTGCCGCTCGGCGGCCTGCTCTGGGCCGGCTACACGCACGCGTACCGGCGCTCGGGCCTGACGCCGCTTCAGGGCGCCGCCGTGATCACCGGCTGGTCGACCGTGATACATCTGGTTCTGGCGGCGATTTTCGGCACCTCGCTCGCCGCCGCGCCGCTGCCGGAACTCGCGATACAGATCACGAGCCAGGGCGTTCTCTCCGGCCTCGTCGCCACCTTCGCCTACGGCACGGCCATCCGGGCGCTTGGCGGAACACAGGCGGCCGCCTTCACCGCGATCACCCCCGTGCTCGTCACGCTCGGCGGCGGGCTGCTGCTCGGCGAGCCGCTCGGCCTCACCGAACTTTTCGCAGCGGTGGTCACCGGCACCGGCGTCGCGCTGTCCACCGGGATACTTTCGAAGCGCGCGTGAGCGCCACCGCCGCAAAAGAAAGGCCCCGGCGCGCGCTCGCCGGGGCCTTTTGTTAAATGCGGCAGCGATGCCCGCTCAGCCGTGCACGACCTCGCGATGGCGCTGCAGCCGGTTGCCGTAGGCCTGGCTGACCCGATCGAAGATGATCGCGATACCGACGATCGCGAGACCGTTGAAGATGCCGAGCGTGAAGTACTGGTTGGCGATCGCCTTCAGCACCGGCTGCCCAAGACCCTGGACGCCGATCATCGAGGCGATCACGACCATGGCGAGCGCCATCATGATCGTCTGGTTGATACCGGCCATGATGGTCGGTAGCGCCAGCGGCATCTGGACGTTCTTCAGCTTCTGCCAGCTCGACGAACCGAAGGCGTCCGCCGCCTCCAGCACGTCCTTGTCGACCAGACGTATCCCGAGATTGGTCAGGCGGATCATCGGCGGGATCGCATAGATGACGACCGCGATCAGCCCCGGAACCTTGCCGATGCCGAGCAGCATGACAACCGGGATGAGATAGACGAAACTCGGCATCGTCTGCATCACGTCGAGCACCGGGTTGACCATGTTCTGGAACCGGTCCGAGCGTGACATGATGATGCCGATCGGAATGCCGATCGCGATCGACAGGACGGTGCAGACGAAGATCATCGAGATCGTCTTCATCGTGTCGTCCCACATGTCGAAATAGCCGATGACCAGCAGCGTTCCGATGCTGCCGGCGACGATCTTCCAATTGCGGCTTGCCAGCCAGGCGATCAGCGCGATCACGATCAGCACGATCGGCCAGGGCGTGCGGGTCATCAGCCGCTCGGATTGGATGAGAAAGTACTGCAGCGGCTCGAAGAAGGATTCGATGCCGTCGCCGTAGGCGCGCGTAAAAGCCCGGAAGCCCTCGTCGATCGCCTTTTTGAGTTCGCGCAGGGAATTGTCGTCCATGTGCGGAAATTTGGTGAGCCAGTCCATGCCCGTCCCCTTTTTCTTGGTGTTCTTGTGCCGCGGACAAAGGCGAACCGCGGCCGGAAAGACGGCAGGCGGCGCGCCGGGGGCGCGCCGCCTGCCGTCACAAGCGTCACATCAGAGGGCGGCCTTGATCTTTTCGGCAGCTTCCGCCGAGACCCACGGCGTCCAGAGCGCCTCATTCTCCTCGAGGAAGTGCTTCGCGCCGTCCTCGCCGCTCGCCTGGTTGTCGGTCATCCAGGCCATCAGCTTGTTGACGGTGTCGTTGGACCAGGAGCGCTTGTTAAGGTAGTCCATGACGTCGTTGCCGGCGCGCTCGGAGAAGCCCTTCGTGACGAGCGTCTGCACCGTGTCCTTCGGCCAGTCGTTCTTCTTCGGGTCGGGGCAGTCGGCAACGGTGTTGCAGCGCTTCCACTCGGCCTCGTCATAGGGAACGCCGTGCTGGAGCTTGACCATCTCGTACTTGCCGAGGAGTGCCGTCGGCGCCCAGTAATAGCCCATCCAGCCCTGCTTGCGCTCGTAGGCCTTGGCGATCGAGCCGTCGAGGCCTGCTGCCGAACCCGTGTCGATCAGGTTGAAGCCGGCCGCCGCGCCGCCGTATGCCTTGAACAGTTGGGTGGTCGCCAGTGTGCCGCCCCAGCCCTGCGGGCCGTTGTGGACGGCGCCCTTGCTGGAATCTTCCGGATCCGGGAACAGTTCCGGATGCTTCAGGGCATCGTCGATCGTCTTGATGTCGGGATGAGCGTCGGCGATGTACTTCGGAATCCACCAGCCCTGGACTGCGCCATCCGACAGCGCCACGGCCGCGCCGACCAGCTTGCCTTCCGTAAGGCCGCGGTTGACGACGTCGGGCAGCAGGTCGACCCAGCCCTCCGGCGCCAGATCCGGCTCGCCCTTCTCGATCATCGACGTGATCGTCGGAACGGTGTCACCGACGATGATTTCGGCGTTGCAGCCGTAGCCTTCGTTGAGAATGATCTTGTCGAGGCTGGCCAGAACTTCGGCGCTCTGCCAGTTCATGCTGGCGATGGTCACGTCGCCGCAGGCAGACGCGGCGCTCGCCATGCCGAACAGGCCGATGGCGAGACAGGTGGTTGCAAGCAGATGTTTCATTTTGGTTCCCTCTATTATCGCGGCGGTATCGATCCCCCGGCGTCCGACTGCACCGCCGCTTGCCGGCATCACGATTCAAAAAGCGGACACGACAGGACACTCCTGCCGGCAGGCGGACCAGTTCCGCTTATCGGAGTTTTGCAGGAGTGGGAAAGAATGTCGCTCAATCTGCGCCCGAGACTGGCCCGCTTGCGCCATGACCGTTTTTTCCAGCGCGGGGCCGGACGAGCCGCGCCGGCGGCCAAACGGTTGCGTGGCTCGCCCTGCACGCCGCCGGCAGATGACCGGTTCTTCTCTGGCCCGCAGCGGATCAGGCTGGGCATGATGCACAGATCCCGCCGCCGAACAGGCGTCTTGCGGCGTGCCGCGCGCGGCATAGAAGCCGCGCAAGGCCCTACATGTTCGGATAAACCGGGCCTTCGCCGCCCTGCGGCGGCACCCAATTGATGTTCTGGTTCGGATCCTTGATGTCGCAGGTCTTGCAGTGCACGCAGTTCTGGGCGTTGATGACGAACACATCCTTGCCGTCCTTCTGCACCCATTCGTAGACGCCCGCCGGACAGTAGCGGGTCGACGGACCGGCATAGACGTCGAGCTCCGAGGTCTTCTGCAGCTCGGGGTTCTTCAGCTGCAGGTGAATCGGCTGGTCTTCCTCGTGGTTGGTGTTCGACAGGAACACCGAGGAGAGCCGGTCGAAGGTGAGAACGCCATCAGGCTTCGGATAGTCGATCTTCTGGTGTTTTTCGGCCGGCTCCAGCGAGGCGGCGTCGGTCTTGCCGTGCTTCAGCGTGCCGAACAGCGAGAAGCCGAACAGCGTGTTGGTCCACATGTCGAGACCGCCGAGAGCGACGCCGAGGGCGGTGCCGAACTTCGACCACAGCGGCTTGACGTTTCGGACCTTCTTGAGGTCGGAACCGATGGCGCTCTCGCGCCAGCCGCGCTCGATCTCGATCGGCTCGTCATGGGCGCGGTCGGCAGCGATCGCGTCGGCCAGCTTCTCGGCGGCGAGGATGCCGGAGAGAATGGCGTTGTGGCTGCCCTTGATGCGCGGCACGTTGACGAAACCGGCCGAGCAGCCGATCAGCGCCCCGCCCGGGAAGGACAGCTTCGGCACGGATTGCCAGCCGCCCTCGGTAATGGCGCGGGCGCCATAGGAGAGACGCTTGCCGCCCTCAAAGGTGCCGCGGATGGCCGGATGGGTCTTGAAGCGCTGGAACTCCTCGAACGGATAGAGCCAGGGGTTCTTGTAGTTCAGGTGGACTACGAAGCCGACGGCGACGAGATTGTCCTCGAGGTGGTAGAGGAACGAGCCGCCGCCGGTCTTCATGTCGAGGGGCCAGCCGAACGAATGCTGCACGAGACCGGGTTTGTGGTGCTCCGGCTTGACCTCCCAGAGCTCCTTCAACCCGATGCCGAATTTTTGCGGCTCGCGGTCCTTCTGTAGGTCGAACTTCGCGATCAGCTGCTTGGCGAGCGAGCCGCGAACCCCTTCACCGATCAGCGTGTACTTGCCGAGCAGCGCCATGCCGCGGGTGTAGTTCGGCCCGGGTTCGCCGTCACGGCCAATGCCCATGTCGCCGGTCGCTACGCCGATCACCGCACCCTCGTCATTGTAGAGCACTTCGGTGGCGGCAAAGCCCGGATAGATCTCGACGCCGAGCGCTTCGGCATGGGTCGCAAGCCAGCGACAGACATTGCCGAGCGAGACGATGTAATAGCCGTGATTGCTCATCAACGGCGGCATGAAGGCGTTCGGCAGACGGATCGAGCCGGCCGGGCCGAGGAACAGGAAGTGGTCGTCCGTCACCTCGGTCTTGAACGGATGGTCTGCCTCCTCGCGCCAGCCGGGCAAGAGGCGGTCGACGCCGATCGGGTCGACGACGGCGCCCGACAGGATGTGCGCCCCGACTTCGGCGCCCTTCTCCAGCACGACGACTGACAAATCCGGATTGACCTGCTTCAGCCGGATTGCGGCGGCGAGACCGGCCGGCCCCGCGCCGACGATCACCACGTCGAATTCCATGCTTTCGCGCTCGGGAAGGTCCATCGCCTCAGTCATCTCTTCTTGCCTCCGCTTGCCGCCACTCCACGGCAAATTTCCTCATTTTGCGATCTCTCATGGCAAATGCGCAGGAACTTGTCGAGCACAAGCGCGACAGAGAATATCCGCTTTGTGCATGAGTTGATGCGTCTGCGGAACTCCCGGTCCTTCGCGCAAAAGTCACCGCAAAATACGGGACTTTCATTGTAGCCGCGCGACTGGCTCCCCGGATCACGCCAGAGAAGGCTGTCCTGCGCAGTCAGCATAGCTCTTTTGTTACCCCCGGCATTTGCAGGCGCGGGCCGATCGACTATAGCCCGGCTCCGGGCACGTGACATCCGCCGGCGAAACGTGGGCCGGACGATCCCTCCGGCGATACGCGCCCGCCAACCGCCCTTCCCCTGTCTGGCTGCTTGCAGCGAATTTCCAAGGCTAACATCTGATGACGACCGCTTTCGGCCTCGACTTCGGCACCACCAATTCGGTGATCGCGACCGCCTGCGGCAGAACGACGCAGTCCGTCGTCCTGAACACGCCTGTCGGCGAAACGGACACCCTGCGCACCGCCCTGTCCTTCCTGAAGGCCGGCGCGCAGAGCCTGTCGGTCGAGGCCGGGCAGGCGGCGATCCGGCAATTCATCGACAATCCGGGCGAGGCCCGCTTCCTGCAGTCGATCAAGACCTTTGCTGCCAGTCCGCTCTTTCAGGGCACGATGATCCATGGACGGCGCTTCCAGTTCGAAGACGTCATGTATGCCTTCCTGGCCCGCCTGCGGGACTATGCCGGCGAAGGCGCGCTCCGCACTGGTCCGGGCCGCCTCGTCATCGGCCGCCCGGTGCAGTTTGCCGGCAACAATCCGGACGAGGCGCTGGCAACCGAGCGCTACAATGCGGCACTGGCCCGCCTGGGCTTTCCGGAAGTCCATCACGTCTACGAACCCGTGGCGGCGGCCTTCTATTTCGCCCAGAACCTCGATCGGGACGCGACGGTTCTGGTGGCTGATTTCGGCGGCGGCACGACCGACTATTCACTGATCCGCTTCGAGAGCCATGCCGGGCGCATGACCGCGACCCCGGTCGGCCATTCCGGCGTGGGTATCGCCGGCGACGACTTCGATTTCCGCATCATCGACAACATCGTGTCTCCGGCGATCGGCAAGGGGACGCTGTTCAAGAGCTTCGACAAGCTGCTCCAGGTCCCATCCGGCTACTATGCCAATTTCGGGCGCTGGAACCAGCTGTCGATCTTCAAGACGCTGCGCGAATTCGCCGAGCTGAAGAAGCTGGTGCGCGTCAGCCTCGAGCCGGAAAAGCTCGAGGCCTTTGTCGACCTGATCGAGCACGACGAGGGCTACCCGCTCTACCAGGCGGTCTCCGCCACCAAGATGCGCCTTTCATCGGCAGACGAAACGGAGTTTTCTTTCCCGCCGCTCGGCGACGCGGCGCGGCGGACCGTGAAGCGGAGCGAGTTCGAAGCCTGGATCGCCCCGGAGATGGCCCGGATCGAGGAAGCCCTCGATGACGTGCTGACCAGCACCAACACCGATCCCGATGACATCGACAAGGTGTTTCTCACCGGCGGCACCTCCTTCGTGCCGGCGATCCGCAATCTTTTCGAACGCCGCTTCGACAGCGACAGGATCGCCGCAGGCGGCAGCGAACTGCTCTCCATCGCTCACGGGCTGGCGCTGATCGGCGAGCGCGACGACATCGAAGACTGGACGGCCAAGGCGATTTGAGCCATCGCTTGTGACGGTTCAATTTGGACGGCAGGAGGGTCGACACATGGATCTTGGCATCAAGGGAAGACGGGCGCTGGTCCTGGCCTCGTCGCGGGGACTGGGCCGCGGCATCGCCATTGCGCTCGCAAGTGAGGGCGTGGACGTGCTGCTGTGCGGCCGCAATGCCGACGAACTGGCGGCAAATTGCGCGACGATCAACGCGGACGGCCAGGGCCGCGCCTCCTTCGTGGTGGCGGATCTCTTCGACGACGCGGTTGTCGATACGCTTGCGAACGCCGTGGCGGAGAAACTCGGCGGCATCGACATCCTCGTCAACAATTCCGGCGGTCCGACGCCTGGCTCCAGCGAGGACATGACGCCCGAGACGCTGCAGACCTACTTCAATGCCATGGTGCTACGGCAGATCACGCTCGCCAACCGCTTCCTGCCGCAGATGAAGGCACAGCGCTGGGGACGCGTTCTCACCGTCGCCTCGTCCGGGGTGATCGAACCGATCCCCGGGCTGGCGCTGTCGAACACGCTGCGGCCTGCCCTTGCCGGCTGGTCGAAGACGCTGGCAACCGAGGTCGCCGAATACGGCATCACCGCCAATATGCTGCTGCCCGGCAGCATCTTCACCGACCGGCTCAAGAGCCTGGACGCGGCCGCAGCCGAGCGTAGCGGCCTGTCGGTCGAGGCGGTGCGGGCCGAATCGGAGCAGGCAATCCCGGCCCGCCGGTATGGCACGGTGGAGGAATTCGCCGCCACCGCCGCCTTCCTCTGCAGCGAGCGGGCCAGCTACGTGACGGGCAGCATCGTCCGCTGCGACGGTGGCGCCGCGCGATCGGTGTGACGCGCCGTCAGCACCCAGGCCGGGCAACGGCGCCCGGCCCCCTGCGCCCTGGACTTGCGGCCGGAGCGGGCCTTCCTGTATGGCTAGTCGCATGATCTCCGCCGCCGACCTCGATGCTGCCGAACTGGCCGCCCTGCTCGCGTTCCACGCCGAGGCCGGGGTCGATTGGCTGCTCGAGGAGGAGCCGGTCGACCGGATCGCCGAGTTCGAGGCCATGCGCGCGGCCCATGCTGCCAGACGATCTGCCGGCAGCGCGGCCGCCGGCCAGCCGGAGGCAAGCGCAGCACCCGGCGCGGCCGACCGGTCGCGCCCCGCACCGTCCCGATCCGCCCGCGAAGCGGCAGCTCCCTCGCCCGCGGTCGCGATCCCGGACGGCCAGGCCGTCGCCGACGCCGCCTTCGTCGCCAGCACGGCGCGCTCGCTCGCCGAGTTGCGGACCGCGATGGAGGCCTTCGGCGGCTGCAACCTGAAGCACAGCGCCCGCGGTCTCGTCTTCGCCGAGGGCAATCCGAACCCGGACGTCATGGTGATCGGACCGATGCCGAACGCCGATGACGACCGCGAGGGCCTGCCCTTCTCCGGCCGTCAGGGCATCATGCTGGAGCGGATGCTCGGCGGGATTGGCCTGGACCGCACGGAAATATTGCTTTCGAACATCATCCCCTGGCGCCCGCCGGGAAACCGCATGCCGTCCGGCCCCGAGAGCGACATCTGCCGGCCGTTCATCGAACGGCAGATCGAACTGGCCGAACCAGGCCACCTGCTCATCCTCGGTAACTTCGCCGCCCGCTTCTTTTTCGGATCGACCCAGACCATCCACCAGCTGCGCGGCCAGTGGCGCGACGTGGTCGTGGCGGGACGGAAGATCCCCGCCTTTGCGACGCTGCATCCGCAGGACCTGGCCGCGGCGCCGATCAGCAAGCGCCTGGCCTGGCAGGACCTCCTTGCATTCCGCGCCGGTCTTGGCTCGCAGCCCTGATCCTGCGTCGGCGCTCGGGCATCCTGAAAATCAGATTAGACTGACAGGCCGTGCTTGCCGGTGTGGAATCGCGCCCTTGGCACCCCATCGCGCGACCTCGAAGATGAATGAAATATTAACGAAGCCATGTGAATCGCGCAGTTCAGGCAGGCACAATGTCGCATTGCAAAATGCATGCTGCAACGCAATATAGGAGGAGGGAGGACAGACAAGGATTAACGATCATGACCGCCCGCCTTCGCCCCATCCATTCGAGCTTCGAGACGCTGCGCCTGGCCGGCAATCGTCCGGCTTATGGTTTCGGCGGCCGACGCGCTCCGGCCAACGAGCAGCTGACCGCCTCCGGCTACGCTCGCATCAACCGCCCAGCCCACATCTTTGCCGAATTCATCCAGCGCTGAGTGCTGCGGCCGCGGGGCCGGTGCCTTGCCTTGAGCACCTTTCGCCCTGGGCACCGCAGCCCCGGCCCCCCGATGAGTTCGCACCGGCCGAACCGCGCGACACGCGCCGGCAACATCATCTCGCTCGAGGGCCCCTTAAAGGGCACTTTGCGGGACCGATACCGCTTTCCCGGTGTGCGGCGATGTCGCGACGAAGACAGGCACGGAACAAGAACTTGAGGAACCTGACGGGATGGGCGCGCCCGGCGTTCCCGTTTGCGCCAGCGGCTGTCGCAATGGACGGCGCAAAGCAGCACGGCTAAAGCCACAGTGGATCCGATCCTCGCGCCTGCCCGGCCGCGTCTTGCTTTTTTCGGAAATGCCTCATGCTGCCGAGCCTCGTTCCCTTTCTCAGCCTGCTCGTGTCCACTCTATTGATGATGGTGGGCTTCGGTCTGCAGAGCTATGTCGTGCCGGTCCGCGCCGTGGCGGAGGGCTGGTCGACGCAGACGATCACCTGGATCGCCACCGGCTATACCCTCGGCTTCACCGCCTCCTGCGTCATCACGCCCAAATTCGTGCTCGCCGTTGGCCATGTGCGGGTGTTCGTTGCGCTGATCACGCTGCTGTCTATCGCTATCCTGCTCTGCTCGCTGGTGGTCGACTGGCGCGGCTGGATGCTGTTCCGGGGCATGTCCGGCTTTGCCATCGCCGGCAGCTACCTGATCATCGAAAGCTGGCTGAACGAGCGGGTGACGAACGACAACCGCGCCTCGGTGTTCTCGCTCTACGTGATGACGACGATGGTCGGCAGCGTCGGCGGGCAGTACCTCGTGCCGCTTGGCGATCCGACCAACACGTCGCTGTTCATCCTGTGCGCCATCATCTTTTCGATCGCGTTGCTGCCGACCGCGCTGACTTCATCGCCGCTGCCGGCGCCGCCGACGCGGGCGCGCTTCGACGTGCTGAAGCTCTACCGGCGCTCGCCCGTCGCCGTCGTCGGCGCCTTCATCGCCGGCGCGCTCTCCGGTGCCTGGCTCAGCCTCGGCGGCGTCTTCACCCAGCGTATCGGGCTGACCACCGCGCAGGGCGCGACGCTGCTGGCGGCCCTGCTCGTCGGCAGCACGCTGGCGCAGATCCCGATCGGGCGGGCCTCGGACCGCATGGACCGCCGCATCGTCATGGTCGTCTGCGGCGCGGTCGGCGTCGCCGCCAGCCTGGCGATGATCACGGTCCAGGGCAGTTCCCCGTCGCTTCTCTACGTGGTGGCCGCTCTGGTCGGCTCGGTGCTGTTTCCGATCTATGCGCTGAACGTCGCCCACGCCAATGACCTGGCCCAGCCGGACGAGTACGTCGAGGTCTCCTCCGGCATGATGATCGTCTACGGGGTTGGCACGATTTCCGGACCGCTGATGGTCGGCCCCGTGATGGACCGGTTCGGGCCGACGTCGCTGTTTGCCGTCTTTGCGATCTATTTCGCGCTCTATGGCGGATATGCCGGCTGGCGGATCATGCGCCGTGACGCTGCGACCGGCATGGTGGGGAAAACCGACTACCAGGCGATGCCGGTGCAGCCGCTCGGCGCCGAAGCGGCAGCCGCCCTCCAGGCCGACACGGCGGATGAGGAACTGATCGCCGACACCACAACGCCCAAGTGGAGCAATCCCTGATGCCCGCTTCCCTTGAGGGAGGTGCGGCGGCTCTGGACAGGATACCATCAAAAACAACGGCTTGAAGCCGCGCGTTGACCTGGATTGATGCGATCCGCCCTCGTCGAAACGATCGGCCGGCCCCTCACCCCTGTGGCGTCACATGTCGGCGCGCCGCCTTACGCTGCAGTCCGAGGCGGTGCTCGCGGAGGATGATGAAGATGCCGGCGGAAATGACGATCGCGGTTCCGATCAGCATCGTCAGCGTCGGCATGTCGCCGAACAACGCATAGCCGAAGCCCAGCCCCAGCACGATCGAGGTGTATTCGAACGGCGCGATGGTCGAGACGTCGGCATAGCGATAGCTCGCCGTCAACAGCAGCTGCGCCACGCCGCCGCAGAAGCCGGCGAGCGCCAGCAGCGTCAAGGCCTTGCCGCTGAGGTCCACCCACCCGAACGGCAGCGTCGCCAGCGAAAAGACGGATGCCGAGAGCGAGAAGTAGAGCACTATCGTCGGCGTCCTCTCGGTCCTGACCAGCCGGCGCACCAGCACCATGGCGACCGCTCCGAGCCCCGCCGACATCAGCACCGCGGCGGCGCCGAGCGCCTCGCCAGTCCCGACGCCGCCCTGGTCGAACAGCGTCAGCCGCGGCCAGGTGATGATCGTCACGCCGACCAGGCCGACGAGCACGGCGGACCAGCGATAGATGCCGACCGCCTCCTTCAGGAAGACCGCCGCGATCATCACCGCGATCAGCGGCATGGCATAGCCGATCGCGATCGCTTCCGGCAGCGGCAGATGGACGAGCCCGTAGAAGCCGAAGCTCATCGACACGATGCCGACGAAGCCGCGCGACAGATGCCCGAAAACGTTCTGCGTGCGGAAGGCGTCGACCAGTTCGCCGCGCGTGGCGAGATAGACCATGATCGGCACCATGGCGAAGGCGGAGCGGTAGAAGGTGATCTGGCCGGTGGTGATGTCCTTGCCGGCCGCCTTGATCAGCGTCGACATGCAGACGAAGATGACGACAGAGGAGACCTTGAGAAGGATCGCCTTTATTGGCTGCGGTTCGGCGAATTCCATGGAAGGGCAGTCTTTCACTCCCGACCGCAGCGGCGACGCCGGGCGGATTCGGACAGGCGGGCAAATCGGTTCACGGGATAGTAGCGCCCTATCCGCCGAAAGTACGATCAAACTTCGTGATGCGGCAGAACAGGTTTTGATAGTGCGCCAATGTTTCGGGCCGGACGCGCCCCGGCTTGGCTGAAATGCCTTTTCCCGCCGCAGCTTGTCTTCGAACGTCACAGATCCATTACGCCGCGTGGGCTTTATCCGGGCCTAGATGCGCCCTCTATGAAGAGCTTGAGCGCGCATGAATACGGGTCGGAGCTAGCCGGCACCCAGCCTTCCGGCGCCGTTCAGCGCCTGCCAGACCTTTTGCGGCGTCGCCGGCATGTCGATGTGGTCGATGCCTCGTGCGCGATGCAGGGCGTCGACGACCGCGTTCATGACGGCGGGACAGGCGCCGATCGTCGCCGCCTCGCCGGCCCCCTTGATGCCGAGCGCATTGGTCGTGGAGGGCACGTTGCGCGTTTCGAATCGGAAGAACGGCAGTTCCTCGGCGCGCGGCAGCCCATAATCCATCAGGGTCGCCGTCAGGAGCTGTCCGTCTTCGGAGTAGACCGCCTCCTCGTCGAGGCACTGTCCGATCCCCTGGACGATGCCGCCGTGGACCTGGCCGAGAAGCAGCACCGGGTTCACGGTCAGCCCGAAATCGTCGACCACCTGGTAGTTGACGATCTCCACCCGGCCGGTCTCCGGATCGATCTCCACCTCGACGACATGCGTGCCGTTCGGATAGGTCGCCTCGTCCTGCACGATGTCGGAAACGGCGATCAGATCGTCGGGCGATTTGGCAGCAGCGGCGATCGCGGCATAGTCCAGTGCCTGGTCGGTGCCGACCACGCGCGCCTCGCCCGCCACCAGTTCGATGTCCTCGACAGCCGCCTCCAGTTCCTCGCCGGCAATGCGCTTCATTTTGGCTGCCAGGCCTTCGCCGGCGGAGGCGACGGAGACGCCGCCGAGCGGGATCGAGCGCGAGCCGCCGGTGCCGCCGCCATCGTCCAGCTCGGCGGTATCGCCCTGCCGGACGATGATGCGGTCGAAGTCGATGCCGATCTTGTCGGCGATGAACTGGCTGTAGGCGGTGGCGTGCCCCTGCCCGTTCGTCTGCGTGCCGATGAAGAGCGTGATCGTCCCGTCGCCGTTCAGCTTCAGCTTCGCCGGCTCCGACCCGGCGAAGGCGCAGGCCTCGACATAGGTCGACATGCCGATGCCGCGGATACGCCCACGGGACGCGCTCTGTTCTGCGCGAGCCGCAAAGCCGTCCCAGCCTGCCAGTTCCATCGCCATGGTCATGTGACCGTCGAACTCGCCCACGTCATAGAGCCGCCCGCCCTGGGTCTTGTATGGGAACTGCTCGGGTCGGATGAAGTTGCGCCGTCGGAATTCTGCCGGCGACAGGCCGCACTCGCGCGCCGCCTTGTCGACGAGCCGCTCGATCAGATAGGCGGCCTCCGGACGGCCAGCGCCGCGATATGCGTCGACCGGCGTTGTGTTGGTGTAGAACGCACGGATGCGCATGTCGAGCAGCGGGATGTCGTAGACACCCGTCGCCATGATCGCAGCCATGGTGGGGATCATCGGTCCGTATTGCGAGAGATAGGCGCCCATGTTGGCGTCCATGCGGATCCGCAGCGCGGTGATCCTGCCGTTCTCGTCCATGGCCGCTGCCGCGTGCACGATGCTGTCGCGGCCGTGCGAATCGGCGAGAAAATGCTCGGCGCGGCTGCTGACCCATTTCACCGGCCGCCCGAGGCGGCGCGCCGCCTCCAGGACCAGCGGATACTCGCGGTAATTGAAGGCCTTGGTGCCGAAGCCGCCGCCGACGTCCGGCGTGACGACGCGGATTTTTTCCGGCGGCATGCGAAAGACGTGCTTCGCAAGCGAATCGCGCACGCCGTGCACGCCCTGCGACCCGCTCGTCAGGGTGAAACTGCCGGTGCCCGCGTCCCACTCGCCAAGGGCTGCGCGCGGCTCCATGTAGTTGGCGACAAGGCGGTTGTTGACGAGGATGATCTCGGTGACACGGCGCGCCTTCGCAAAGGCCTCCGCCACCGGTGCCGCTTCGCCGGTCTGGTGTTCGTAGACGATGTTGCTGCCAAGTTCCGGCCACACCAGCGGCACGTCCTCGCCGGCGGCAACGGCGGCGAGCGAAGCGTTCGCCTCCTCCATCCGCCAGTCGATCTCGATCAGTTCGGCGGCGTCCTCAGCCTGGTCCTGCGTGTCGGCGACGACAAAGGCGACGGCGTCACCGACATGGCGCACGCGACCGCGGCAGAGCAGCGGCGCATTGCGTACCTCGTGCCTGCTGCCATCCGGCTGCGTGACCCGGGCCAGGCAGGGAATGTCTCCGAGTGATCCGATGTCCTCCGCAGTGAGGATCAGCCGCACACCGGGGGCCTGCCGGGCCGCGTCGAGGGAAAGGATTTCGAACGTGGCGGCCGCATGGGGCGAACGCAGCACGAAGCCGCGCAATTCGCCGGCACGAGCGATGTCGCTGGTATAGCAGCCTTCGCCCTTGACGAGCGGCAGATCCTCCTTGCGCAAGGCGGAAGCTCCCACTCCGAATTTCGGTGTAGCGTTGGTCATGTCGCGTCCTGAAACCCCTGGAACCGAAGCGCCGTCCAGATGTTAGGTCAGGTCAGGCGAAAGTCGAGGGCCGGGGGTCGAAAAATAAATCACACCAGAGCCGCCAGACGCCTGCGCCGGCAATGAGATGTTAAGTCCGGACAAATATCAACGGTAGCAGACCAATACGTCCTTTCGCCTCCTGCCAGCATGAACTAGAACAGGAACGGACAAGGACATGAGCAGGACAGACCATGCGCACTGAGAGCGGCCGGATCGTTCATCTGGCAGACTACCGCCCGACTGACTTCGTTCTCGAGCGCGTCGACCTCACCTTTGAACTCGATCCGACCGAAACCAAATGCACCTCGCGGATGCTGCTTCACCGCCGCGACGGGGCCGCGCCCGATGCGCCGCTGGTGCTCGACGGCGACGAATTGACCATGTCCGCCCTGCTGTTCGACGGCATGCCGATGGACGCGGAGCGCTTCACCGAGGAAAACGACGTCCTGACGATCCGCGACCTTCCCGAGACCGACTCGTTCGAGATCACGGTGGAGACGGTCATCAATCCGGAAGCCAATACGCAACTGATGGGGCTGTATCGGACAAACGGCATCTACTGCACCCAGTGCGAGGCCGAGGGCTTCCGCCGCATCACCTATTTCTACGACCGGCCGGACGTGCTCTGCGTCTATACCGTCAACATCATCGCCGACAGGCAGAGCTGCCCGCTGCTTCTCTCCAACGGCAATTTCCTCGGCGGCGCCGGCTATGGCGAAGGCAAGCACTTCGCCGCCTGGTTCGACCCGCATCCGAAGCCCAGCTACCTGTTCGCGCTTGTCGCCGGCGATCTCGGCGTGGTCGAGGATACGTTCACGACCATGTCCGGCCGCGAGGTGGCGCTGAAGATCTATGTCGAGCATGGCAAGGAGCCTCGTGCCACCTACGCCATGGACGCACTGAAGCGCTCGATGAAGTGGGACGAGGAAGTATTCGGCCGCGAATACGACCTCGACATCTTCATGGTCGTCGCCGTCTCCGACTTCAACATGGGGGCGATGGAGAACAAGGGCCTCAACGTCTTCAACGACAAGTACGTGCTGGCCGACCCCGAAACCGCGACCGACGCCGACTACGCCAACATCGAGGCGATCATCGCGCACGAGTATTTCCACAACTGGACCGGCAACCGCATCACCTGCCGGGACTGGTTCCAGCTGTGCCTGAAGGAGGGCCTGACGGTCTATCGCGACCACGAGTTCTCCGCCGACCAGCGCTCGCGCGCCGTCAAGCGCATTGCCGAGGTGCGGCACCTGAAGTCGGAGCAGTTCCCCGAGGACGCCGGCCCGCTCGCCCATCCGGTGCGGCCGACGAAGTACCGCGAGATCAACAACTTCTACACGACGACAGTCTACGAGAAGGGCGCCGAGGTGACGCGCATGATC
Source organism: Mycoplana dimorpha (assembly GCF_003046475.1). Lineage (GTDB taxonomy): Bacteria > Pseudomonadota > Alphaproteobacteria > Rhizobiales > Rhizobiaceae > Mycoplana > Mycoplana dimorpha. The sequence goes on along the minus strand of NZ_PZZZ01000001.1, from coordinate 358,952 downwards.
GCGACCATCCTAGGCCCCGATCTCTTCAAGGCGGGCATGGATCTCTATTTCGAGCGCCATGACGGCGACGCCGCCACGGTCGAGGACTTCGTCAAGTGCTTCGAGGATGCGAGCGGCCGTGACCTGACGCAGTTCTCGCTCTGGTACCATCAGGCCGGCACCCCCCTCGTCAGCGTCTCCAGCAGCTACGACCAGGCCAATGCCGCGTTCACCCTGTCGCTCGAGCAGATCGTGCCGCCGACGCCCGGCCAGGCCGCCAAGGACCCGATGCACATCCCGCTGTGCTTCGGCCTGCTGCTGCCCGACGGCACCGAGGCAAGGCCGACGTCGATCTCCGGCGCCGAAGTCGCCGGAGACGTCCTGCACCTGACTGAGCGCAGCCAGACCGTCACCTTCGGCGGCGTGCCGGCCCGTCCGGTCGTCACCCTCAACCGCGGCTTCTCGGCGCCGGTCAACCTGCATTTCGAGCAGGCGCCGGCCGACCTCGCCCACATCGCCCGCCATGACCCCGACCTGTTCGCGCGCTGGCAGGCATTGAACGACATCGCCTTGCCGAGCCTCGTGGAAGCCGCGCGCAGCGCCCGCAGCGGCGCCGACATCGCCGTCAACTCGCTGCTGACCGACACGCTGATCGCAATCGCCGGCGACGAGACGCTGGAGCCTGCGTTCCGCGCGCAGGTGCTGGCGCTGCCGAGCGAATCCGACATCGCCCGCGAACTCGGCAGCAACAACGATCCGGACGCCATCCGGGTCGGCCGCGAGGCGGTGCTCGCCTTCGTCGCCGGCGAGGGAGCGTCGCTCTTTGCAAGCCTGTCCGACCTGCACCGGACGAAGGTCAGCTTTACGCCGGATGCCGACAGCGCCGGCCGTCGCGCACTGCGCAACGCCGCCCTGGCCTATCTCACCATCGCGGAAGATCGCCCGGCGCAGGCGGCCCAGGCCTCTGCCGCCGCCGACAACATGACGGATCTCAGCGCGGCTCTCACCCTTCTGGCCCATCGCTTTCCCGAGGCGCCGGAGACGCAGGCCGCCCTCGAAACCTTCCGCGCCCGCTTCGCAGAGAACGCGCTCGTGCTCGACAAGTGGTTCGCGATCCAGGCGACGATCCCCGGCGAGGCGGCGCTCGGCCGGGTGCAGCACCTGATGCAAAGCCCGCATTTCAACGCAAGCAACCCGAACCGCGTGCGCGCTCTCGTCGGCACGTTCGCCTTTTCGAATCCCACCGGCTTCAACCGCGCCGACGGCGAAGGCTACCGTTTCCTGGCCTCGCAGATCCTCGAGATCGATCCGAAAAACCCGCAGCTGGCCGCCCGGATTCTCACCTCGATGCGCTCCTGGCGGTCGCTGGAGGCGGTGCGGCGCGAACATGCGCTCAATGCACTGCGGCGGATCGCCGCCGGCGAGAAGCTCTCGGCGGATGTCTCCGACATCGTCGAGCGGATGCTCAACGGCTGACCTCCAGGCCAACACGCAGGCTCCCCGGCCGGAACGTCGGGGCTACAATTTCCCACCCGCAAGAACTGGTTAAGAAATCGTTGCGTTTTCCGCTGGACAAGGCGAATCGCGAATGATTCATTAGCTCAGATTCGGACGAGCGGTGTTTTGAATCACCAAACGAAACAGGGTGTTGGAATATGGCGGACGCGCAGCGGGGACGCGCAGCCGAGGAGCGGACTCGTCTCAAGTTTCCAGGCGTGGCGGCCTGGGACGAGAGCCTGGCGGGGCACGCCCGGATCTTTGCCGGGCCGGCATCGTTGCGGCTCACCGGAGCCGAGCCGGTGCTCAAGCGCTCGATCCCGATCCTCGTCATCGCCTTCCTGCTCGTTGTCGGCATCGCCCGGCTTGCGGGACTGATGCTCGAATACCAGCGGATGGATGCGGGCGTCCGCGACGGCACGGCCCTGATGGCGGCGGCGGTCGGCGTGCTCGTCTCCGCCGAGGCGGGTGCACTCATCTCCAGCGATGACCGCGTCCAGGCGGAACGCCGTCTTTCCGAGCACCTGCCCCAGGATCGCCTCCCCGCCGGTGCGCTGGTGCTCTTCGTGCAGAAGAGCGGACGGATCTTTGCCGGCTCGCTCTCCGGTGCCGGCTATGTCGGCATGTCGCTCGCCCGGATAGCGCCCGAGGTAGCCGCCGCGAAGTACTTTGGCGAGCCGTCCGGCCTGATGCGCACGCATATCGACGAAGTCGAACACTATGTTGCGATCATCGAGCGACCGAATGACGGCGGCTATGCGCTCGTCGCCAGCCCACTCGACGCGGTCGAGGCGCATTGGCGCCGCGAGCTGTCGCTGAACGTCACCCTGTTCGCCGGCATTTCGGGCATTCTCGGGTTCATTCTCTACGCCTATTTCCTGCAGGCGAAGCGATCGCGCGATGCCGACGCGATCTTCGCCGAATCCAATCTGCGGGTCGAAACGGCGCTGGCGCGGGGGCGCTGCGGGCTATGGGATTTCGACCTGTCCGGGCGACGCCTGTTCTGGTCGCGCTCCATGTACGAGATGCTCGGCATGACGCCGCGCGGGGACTATCTCTCCTTCGGCGAGGCCGCTCGCCTGATGCATCCCGATGACGATGGCATCTATCAGGTCGCCCGCGCGGTTGCGAAGGGACAAGCGCGGCAGGTCGACCAGGTATTCCGGATGCGCCATGCCGATGGGCACTACGTCTGGCTTCGCGCCCGCGCCCAGCTGATCCGCATGGGTTCAGGCCGCACGCACATGATCGGCATCGCCATGGACGTGACCGAGCAGCACCGGCTGGCGCAGCGCTACCAGGAAGCCGACCAGCGGCTGGCCGTCGCGATCGAATGCACCTCGGAAGCCTTCGTGCTCTGGGACAAGGACGATCGTCTCGTCATGTGCAACACCCACTACCAGCAGGCCTATGGGCTGCCGGACGAAGTGCTGGTGCCGGGCACGGAGCGCCTGGTGGTACTCGCGGCCGCCGCCCGGCCGGTGATCGCTCGCCGGGTGGCCAATGCCGGGGGCAACGGCAATACGCAGACCTCGGAGGTTCAACTCGCCGACGAGCGCTGGCTGCAGGTCAACGAACGCCGCACCAGCGACGGTGGTCTGGTCTCGGTTGGCACCGACATCTCGATGATCAAGCGGCATCAGGCACGCCTGCGCGAATCCGAGCGCCGCCTCGTCGCCACCATCGGCGACCTGTCGGCCTCGCGCGCCAAGCTCGAGATGCAGACCTCGGAGCTGTCGATCGCCAACGCCAACTATCAGGCCGAAAAGGAGCGCGCCGAGGCGGCGAACCGGGCCAAATCCGAGTTCCTCGCCAACATGTCGCACGAGCTGCGAACGCCCCTCAACGCCATTCTCGGTTTCTCGGAGATCCTGCAGAACCAGATGTTCGGGCCGCTCGGCTCCGAGAAATACGACGAGTATGCCCGCGACATCCACGAGAGCGGCCAGCATCTCCTAAACGTCATCAACGACATTCTCGACATGTCGAAGATCGAGGCGGGCCACATGCGCATCAGCTGCGACGCCATCGACCTGGCGCCACTGATCGACGAGGCGCTCCGGCTTACGGCCGTGCAGGCGCAACAGAAGAACATCCAGGTCGAGCAGCAAGTCTCCTCGGGCCTGTCGATGATCGCCGACCGCCGCGCCATGAAGCAGATCCTGCTCAATCTGCTCTCCAACGCCATGAAGTTCACCGACGCCGGCGGCAAGGTGCTGGTGCGGGCGAAAAGACTGAACGGCGCCGTGACGCTGACCATCGCCGACACCGGCATCGGCATCCCGAAGGCGGCGCTTGCCAAAATCGGCCAGCCCTTCGAGCAGGTGCAGAGCCAGTACGCCAAGAGCAAGGGCGGCTCGGGTCTGGGGCTTGCGATCTCCCGCTCGCTGACCCGCCTGCATGGCGGCAGCATGCGCATCCAGTCCGAAGAGGGCCGCGGCACCATCATCTCGGTCCGCATCCCCGTCCGGGACGGCGCCAGCCTGCGCTGCGGCGCATAGTCGGTCAAAATCAAATCCGAGCCGCCGTGACGGCAGCACCTCTCATCCCCAGTGGGAGAGGTGCCGAGCGAATGCGAGGCGACGAGGCGCCGCAGGGTGCTTTGCCGCTTCGCCCGCTCATCCGGTCCTCCGGGCCACTTTCCCGGCCGGAGAAGAGGGAGCGGGTCGCCGCCGCTAAGATCACGCTGCCTTCAGCGTGGTCTTGAACACCTCTCGCACCGCCTTCGACAGGCGCTTGATCTCCGCTTCCAGCGTGCGCAGGTCCGGGCAGTCGCCGGCCCGGCAGATGAGGTCGATCAGCCCCGAGGGTGCATCCTCGGGATCGAACGGCCCATCGATGCACAGTCTCACGATCTGCGAGATCTCCGTATAGAGCCGCAGCGCCTCGCCGACGGTATCGAGATCGTTCGGCTCCATCTGCCGTTCGCCGACGATCGCCAGCGCCTCGCCTGTCGGAAGCGTTCTGTCCGGCAGTTCGACGCCACGCGCCGGCGCCACAAGCGCCAGGAACTGGGCGATGAACTCGATGTCAACGAGGCCACCCGGAATGAGCTTCAGGTCCCAGATGTTCTTCGGTACCTTCTCCTGCTCGATCAGGGCCCGCATCTCGCCGACGTCCCTGGCGATCGCCGCAACGTCCCGCTTGCGGTCGAGGACCTGCTGGATCGTCGCCCGCGCCTCGTCGGCCAGGCTCTCGTCGCCGCAGATTACGCGCGAGCGCGTCAGCGCCATGTGCTCCCAGGTCCAGGCCTCTTCCTGCTGGTATTTGGCGAAGGAGGTGATCCGGGTCGCGACCGGCCCCTTGTTGCCGGACGGCCGCAGCCGCATGTCGACCTCGTAGAGCACGCCCTCCGAGGTCGGGGCGGACAGTGCCGAGATCAGCCGCTGCGTCATCCTTGCATAGTAGCGCGTCGCATCGAGCGGCTTCGGCCCGAGCGATTCCGCCGCCGCCGCGTCGTCGTAGTCGTAGAGCAGGATGAGGTCTATGTCGGAGCCGTCCGTCAGCTCAAAGCTTCCGAGCTTGCCCATGCCGACGATCGCCACCCGGCCACCGGGAAAGGCGCCGTGCGCCGCCTCGATCTCGCGGCGCACCGCGTCCAGCGCCGCCTCGACGATCAGGTCGGCGACGTGGGTGAAGGCGCGCGCCGCCCGGCCGCCGTCGATCACCCCGGTCAGAAGGCGAATGCCGATCAGGAAGCGCTGCTCGGCGGCGATGATGCGCAGGCGGTCCAGCACCTCCTCATAGTGCCGCGCGCCGGCCAGAAAACCCTGGATGCGCTCGGCGAGATAGCGGCGCGTCGGCAGCTCCGCCAGCAGTCCCGGGTCAAGCATCCCGTCGAAGACGTGCGGCCGCGCGGCGATGATCTCGGCTAGGCGCGGGGCGGAGGACATGACGTTGACGATCAGCGACAGGAGCCGCGGATTGCTGCCGAGCAGCGAAAAGAGCTGGATGCCCGCCGGCAGCCCGGAAATGAAATGGTCGAACCGCAGCAGTGCCTCATCGGCGCGCTTGTTTTCGCCGAAGACCCGGAGCAGTTCGGGCGTCAGTTCCGTCAGCCGCTCGCGCGCCTCGACCGACTGGGTGGCGCGGTAGCGGCCGTAGTGCCAGGTCCGGATCGTCTGCGAGATAGCCTCGGGGCGCTGGAAACCGAGCTTGCGCAGCGTGTCCAGCGTGTCCGGATCGTCGCGCTGACCGGTGAAGACGAGGTTGCCGCCCTCTATCGAGAGTTTCGCCTCCTGCTCGAAGAGCGCGCCATAACGCCGTTCGACGGTCTTAAGCACCTCCACTAGGGCGTTGGAAAACCCGGCGGTGTCTTCGAATCCCATCATGAAGGCGATGCGCTTCAGTTCGGCATCGGATTCCGGAAGCACGTGCGTCTGCTCGTCGCGCACCATCTGGACCCGATGCTCCACGTCGCGCAAAAACCAGTACGCGTCGATCAGCTCGACGCAGGTCGCCTCGTCGATCCAGCCGGCCGCCGCCAGTTCCTTCAGCATCGCCTCGGTCGAACGCAGCCGCAGCGCCGGTACCCTTCCGCCGGCGATCAGCTGCTGCGTCTGCACGAAGAACTCGATCTCGCGAATGCCGCCGCGGCCGAGCTTGATGTTGTGCCCCTTCACCGCGATTTCGCCGTGTCCCTTGTGGACGTGGATCTGACGCTTGATGGAGTGGATGTCGGCGATCGCCGCATAGTCGAGATACTTGCGGAACACGAAGGGCGTCAGTTCGCGCAGGAACCGCTCACCGGCGGCTATGTCGCCGGCGATCGCCCTTGCCTTGATGAAGGCGGCGCGCTCCCAGTTCTGGCCGCGCCCTTCGTAGTAGAGCATCGCCGAATCGACCGAGATCGCCAGCGGCGTGGCGCCGGGGTCCGGCCGCAGCCGCAGATCGGTGCGGAAGACATAGCCGTCGCCGGTCCGCTCCTGCATCATGCGGATCAGGCGGCGCACCAGCCGCGCGAAGGTCTCGGCCGCTTCGTAGCGGTCGATGACGACATCAGCCTGGGGATCGAAGAAGACGACGAGGTCGATGTCGGAAGAATAGTTCAGTTCCTCGGCGCCGAGCTTGCCCATGCCGAGTACGACGAGCCCGGACGCCTCGCTCGGGCGCCGGCTGTCCTTCAGCCTGAGCTTGCCGCTGGCTTCGGCGGCAAGCAGCAGGTGGTCGATCGCGGCGGCGACTGCCGCGGCGGCAAGGTCGCTGAGCAGCCGCGTCGTCCGCCGGCCGTCGATCAGGCGGCCAAGGTCGGCCATGGCGGTGAGAAATGCGACCCTCCGCTTGGCGCGGCGCAACCGGGTCATCACCGCAGCCTCGCTGGTGTCTGCGTGCGCCGCCGGATCCCAGGCCGCCCGGGCCTCCCCGATTGCGTCACCCACCTGCGGCAGGAGCGGCGCGCCGATCGCCTGCACCAGCAGTTCCGGCCAGACCCGCGCCGTATCGCGCAGATAGGGAGAAAGCGTGAAGGCGGCGACGACGAAATCCTTCAACGCGCCCTCGGAAGCAAGCAGTGCCGCGATTTCCGGCCGTTCGCGCGCGATGTCCTTCAGGTCGGAAAGCGCCGACTTCATCTCCGCCTGGTTCAAGGGCCGGATCGGACAGGTCTCGATGTCGCTCAGGCGCATGGTCTCGGCAGTGGTCATCGCTTCTCCCCTGAGTTGGCAACGCTCGCCGCGGCGATCGCGGTCCACCCTGTCAGCCCACCGTCTACCAGTCCGGGCCTGCGGCGAAAACCGCCGGAACGCAAATTTGGCGTGCCCGCGTGGGCGAGAGAAGACCGTCGGCTCAAGCTTTACCGGCCACCGCGATCGGAAAGCGCATCGAGGCCGTCAATCCACGCTCTTCGCTCCCCACGACCGTCGGTCCCAGTTCGAGCCGGCCATGATGGACCTCCATAACCGCGTCCACCAGCGACAGGCCGAGGCCGGTGCCGGGCTTGCTGCGACTTCTGTCGAGCCGGACGAACCGCTTCAGCACCTCGTCCCGGGATTCGGCCGGAACGCCCGGCCCGTTGTCGGAGACCGAGACGACCGCATTGTCGCGCCCCCCGACGAGGCTCACATTGATCCGCGCATCGGGAACACCCTCGGCATATTTGATCGCATTGTCGAGCAGGTTGCCGAGCGCCTGGCCGATCAGTTCCCGATTGCCCGTCACGGTGACGCCAGCGGCGATATCGGAGGAGACTGCCAGGCCGGCCTCCTCGGCAGCCGGCTCGTAAAGTTCCACGCAATCGGCCACCACTCCCGTGAGGTCGACAGGCCCCATCTCGGCCACGACAGAGCCCGCCTCGACCTGAGAGATCATCAGCAGCGCATTGAAGGTCCTGATGAGTTGGTCGGATTCGGCGATGATCTCGGAGAGCGCTTCACGGGACTCGGCGGTCTTGGCGCTTCTGGCGAGCGCCGCCTCGGCCTTGTTGCGCAGCCGTGTCAGCGGCGTCTTCAGGTCGTGGGCGATGTTGTCGGAGACCTGCCGCAGCCCTTCGTTGAGTTTCTCGATGCGCTCGAGCATGGCATTGAGGGAGACGGACAGGCGGTCGAACTCGTCGCCGGAGCCGCCGACCGGCAGGCGCTGGGTCAGGTCGCCGTCCATGATCCGCTGGCTCGCGTCCGACATGCGGTCCATGCGTTTAAGCGCGTTGCGTCCGATCAGGTACCAGATCGCCAGCGCGCCGATGCCCATGATCCCCAGCGCCACGACCAGCGCCTGGCGCACCAGGCTGCGCAAGTTCTCAGGCTCGCCTAGGTCGCGCCCGACGAGGACCCTCAGACCGTTCGGCAGAATGAACACCTCGGCACGGGCGATGTGGCGTTCGGAACTGCCCTCGTCCTCGAAACGCTGATAGCCGAAGGGCGAACGCGTCCAACCTTCGCCGTCGAGCACGCCCGGCTGTAACGCCAGTACGTTGCCGGCCAGCAATTCCCCGGTCGGACTTGCGATGATGTAGAGATTGGCGCCCGGCTGCCGCGCCCGGCGCTCCAGCGTCGTCAACAGCCCGTTCATGCCGCTGGAGGCATAGACCTGCCTGATCTCGGCGACCTCGGTCGCCACGACCGCGCGCGTCTGCTGCTCCAGCAGTCCTTCCGCCATCGAGGTCACGTAGAAGACGAGGAATGCCGCGCAGGCGGCAAACAGCAGCAGGTAGAGTGCGGACAGGCGGACCGCCGTCGTTCGAAACAGCGTGACCAGTCCGGAAGCCATTCAGGCGGATACCTCGTCCTTGATCATGTAGCCGGCGCCGCGCACCGTGCGCAGCAGCGGCTGGTCGAAATCCTTCTCGATCTTGGAGCGCAGCCGCGAGACGTGCACGTCGATGACGTTGGTCTGCGGATCGAAATGATAGTCCCAGACGTTCTCCAATAGCATGGTGCGCGTCACCACCTGCCCGGCGTTCTTCATCAGGTATTCGAGCAGCCGGAACTCGCGCGGCTGCAGCAGGATCTCCTTGCCGGCCCGGCGCACGACGTGGGCGAGCCGATCGAGTTCCAGGTCGCCGACGCGGTAGGTCATGTCCTGCTCGGGGGTGCCCTTGCGACGCCCGAGCACCTCGACGCGGGCAAGCAGTTCGCTGAACGCATAGGGCTTTGGCAGATAGTCGTCGCCGCCGGCGCGCAGACCGGTCACCCGGTCATCGACCTGACCGAGCGCGGAAAGGATCAATGCCGGCGTGTGGATGCCCTTCGCCCGGAGTTCCGAAATCAGCGACAGGCCGTCGCGTCGCGGCAGCATCCGGTCGACCACCAGCACGTCGTAGGCGTTCTCCGTCGCCAGGAACAGGCCGCTGTCGCCATCCGAGGCGTGATCGCTGACGATGCCGGCTTCTCGGAACGCCTTGCAGAGATAGGCGGCGGCATCCAGGTCGTCTTCGACAATCAATATCTTCATGGCGGCACCTTACACGTGATGTCGCGCGCTTCAACAGTCCGGCGCGGGCGCGCTAGCGCCAGGAACACGAGCGCCGCGAGATCTCTCGATATCGCGGCGCACGGGATCGCTCTGGCCGATCAGCCCTGGGCGATCGGAAGCGCCAGGAAGCGGCTGCCGTCGTTGTTCTCGACCTGGAACAGCGCCTTGGAGCGGCCGTCCTTGCGTGCCTGGTCCATCACCTTTGTGATGTCGTCGGCCGACTTGACCTCCTGATTGTTGACGGAGGTGATCCGGTCGCCTTCCTTCAGGCCGCGGTCTGCGGCATCGGAGTCGGGTGCGACCGCCGCAACCATCACGCCGTTGCCGTCATCGGCCGGCACGACCGAAATGCCGAGGTCGGCGAGCTCCTGCTCGCTCGTCCCCTGCTCGTCGGGCACCGCCTGGCTCTCGGGTGCGGAAGCCTGCTTGTCGGCTTCAAGCTTGCCGATCTGGACCTTGACAGGCTCGGACTTGCCGTTGCGCCAAACCGACAGTTCTACGTCCGTGCCGGGCTTGATCGCCGCCACGCGCTTGGCGAGATCGCGGGCATCCTTGATCGTGTCGCCATCGAGAGCGGTAACGACGTCGCCCTTCTTGATGCCGGCCTTTTCACCCGGCGAGCCCGGCTGCGGTTCGACGACAAGCGCACCCTGCGCTTCGGCGAGGCCCAGCGAATCGGCGATATCCTTGGTCACCGGCTGGATCTGCACGCCGAGCCAGCCGCGTTCGACCTTGCCGGTCTTGATCAGATCGTTGACCACGTCCTTGGCCACGTAGGCAGGGATGGCAAAGGCGATGCCGACGCTGCCGCCGGAGGGCGAGAAGATCGCGGTGTTGATGCCGACGACCTCGCCGTTGAGATTGAAGGCCGGGCCGCCGGAGTTGCCGCGGTTCACGGGTGCGTCGATCTGCAGGTAGTCGTCGTACGGGCCGGAGCCGATGTTGCGGCCACGGGCCGAGATGATGCCGGCCGTTACGGTGCCGCCCAGGCCGAAGGGATTGCCGACCGCCACGACCCAGTCGCCGACGCGCGCCTTGCTGTCGTCCGCGAACGTGACATAGGTGAACTTGCGGTTGTCCTTGTTGTCGACCTTCAGCACGGCGAGGTCGGTGCGGCTGTCCTTGCCGACCAGCTTGGCGTCAAGCTCTGTACCGTCGTTCATGATGACGGTGAACGCCGCGCCGTTGTCGACCACATGGTTGTTGGTGACGAGATAGCCGTCCTCGGTGACGAAGAAGCCGGAACCCTGCGAGGTCGGGCGCAGGTGGCCCTTGCGGGAGCCGCCATTGCGGTCGCCGAACTGGCGCTGGTTGCGGTCACCACGGGAATTGTCCTGCCCGCCGAACTCACGGAAGAAGCGCTTCAGCGGGTGGTCGTCGGGAAGCTCGTCGAAACCGCGGCCACCGAAGTTGAACGTGAAGCTGTTGCCATCCTGTTCGGCCTGCTTGACGTCGGACGCGACGCGAACGGAGACGACCGCCGGCGAGACCGCGTCGACGACGTCACCGAAGCTCGCAACCTGCGGTGCTGTCACCTTCACCGGCTCGGCGAAGGACTGCGCGATCTGGGCCGGGATGCCGGTCGCCAGCATGGCTGCGGCCAATCCCGCGACGGTTGAGGTCTTCAGGACCGTCTTGAAGGAGGGACGGAGGGAGTTTTGCTTGAACATCGCAGTTGCCTTTTCTCTGATGCCTCAAGGAATTCGATGCTCCAGAGATAGGGGCTCACACCTTACGGTTCACTGTCCGCCACATGAATTATTGGTAATGTCCACACCGAAGGAAAGGCAATGCGGGAGAGCTACTTCCGGTCGCTCGCATCCGGGCCGACGATCCGCTCCAGCGCCGCCCGTTCCTCGTCCGTCAGCGGCTCGCCGACCGGGCGGCCGGCGCGCCGGCGCACGAAGTCCACCATCGCCACCCCGCCGCCGAGAAAGAGAATGATCGGAGCGCCCCAGAGCAGCAGCGTTTCCGGCTTCAGCCGCGGCTTCAGCAGCACGAATTCGCCGTAGCGTGACACCACATAGTTGATTACCGCCTCGTCGCTGTCGCCGTTTTCGATCCGCTCGCGCACCAGGAGCCGCAGGTCGCGGGCAAGCTCGGCATTCGAATCGTCGATCGACTGGTTCTGGCAGACCATGCAGCGCAGCTGCGCCGACAGCGCCCGGGCGCGTGCCTCAAGGGCCGGATCGGCGAGAACCTCGTCGGGGTTCACGGCAAAGGCCGGAGAGGCAGCGAGGGCAACAACCGCCGCGAGCAGCAGCCTGCGTATCATTCCGCCGCCTCCAGTATCGCCGCAGCCTTCGGCCTGCGCGCCCCCTGCGGCGCACCGATCCGCAACCGCCGATCGAACAGCGACACCGCCCCCCCGGCCATCATAATTATCCCGCCAAGCCAGATGCACAGGATCATCGGCTTCCACCAGACGCGCACGACGATGCCGCCGTCATTCATCGGATCACCGAGCGACACATAGAGCTGGCTGAGCCCGAAGGTGCGAATGCCGGCCTCCGTCGTCGGCATTCGCCGCGCCGTGTAGACCCGCTTCGAGGACCAGATGTCGGTCACCCTGACGCCGCCGCGGGCCACGGTGAAATGCCCGCTCTCCTCGGTGTAGTTCGGGCCACGGCCCTGGCGCATGCCGTCGAAGGTCAGAACGAAGCCACCCGCCTCGACCGTGGTGCCCGGCTTCATCTCCACCACATGCTCGGTCTCGAATGTGGTCACCGCGACGATGCCGATCACCGTCACGCCCAGACCGAAATGGGCCAGGGCCGTACCGAAGGCCGAACCCGGCAGGCCGAACAACCGCTTGCGCGCCACGGACGCGGTCACCTTGCCGACGCCGGCGCGCAGGACCAGGTCCGTGACCGCCCCGGCCATCATGTAGAAGCCGAGCGCCAGGCCGAAATAGGCCAGCACCGGCCCGCCGCCATGCGCCCACTGGACGATCGCGGCGATCACAAGCCCGACGCCGACGGCGGCAAACAGCCGCTGGCCGGCGGCCAGCAGGTCGCCCCGCTTCCAGGCCAGCAGCGGACCGAAGGGAACGGCCAGCAGCAGCGGCACCATCAGAAGCCCGAATGTCAGGTTGAAGAACGGCGCGCCGACCGAGATCTTCTCTCCCGTCAGCGCCTCCAGTACCAGCGGGTAGAGCGTGCCGGTCAACACCGTCGCCGCCGCCGTGGTCAGGATCAGGTTGTTGAAGACGAGCGCGCCTTCGCGCGAGATCGGCGCGAACAGCCCGCCGGCCTTGAGCGTCGGGGCACGGAAGGCGAAGAGCGACAGCGCCCCGCCGATGAAGATCACCAGGATCGCCAGGATGAACACGCCGCGGGTCGGGTCGGTCGCAAAGGCATGGACGGAGGTCAGCACGCCGGACCGGACCAGGAAGGTTCCGAGCAGCGACAGCGAAAATGTCAGGATCGCAAGCAGAACCGTCCAGATCTTCAGCGCCTCGCGCTTCTCCATTACCAGGGCGGAATGCAGCAACGCGGTGCCGGCGAGCCACGGCATGAAGGAGGCGTTTTCGACCGGGTCCCAGAACCACCAGCCGCCCCAGCCGAGTTCGTAATAGGCCCAGTACGAGCCCATGGCGATGCCGGCGGTCAGGAAGCTCCAGGCGGCGAGTGCCCAGGGGCGCACCCAGCGCGCCCAGGCGGCGTCGATGCGCCCGTCGATCAGTGCGGCGATCGCAAAGGAAAAACAGACGGAGAAGCCGACATAGCCGAGGTAGAGCAGCGGCGGATGGATGGCGAGCCCGACATCCTGCAGGATCGGGTTGAGGTCCTTGCCCTCGCCAGGCGCCGGGTCGAGCCGCAGGAAGGGGTTGGAGGTCAGAAGGATGAAGAGCGCGAAGGCCGCCGTGATCCAGCCCTGCACCGCCAGCACATTGGCCCGCAACCGCTCCGGCAGGTTGGTGCCGAAGCTCGCCACAAGCGCGCTGAAGAACGTCAGGATGATGAGCCACAGCATCATCGATCCCTCGTGGTTCCCCCAGACGCCGGAGAACTTATAGATCAGCGGCTGCATCGAATGGGAGTTCTCCCAGACGTTCAGCACGGAGAAATCGGACGTCACGTAGGCAAGCGTGAGGACGCCGAACGAGAAGACCGTCAGCAGGAAGCCGGAGACGGCCGCCGGCGGCGCCACCGCCATCAGCGCGGGATCGTTGCGCAGTGTGCCGGCGAGCGGCAGCAGAGACTGGATGATCGCCGTCGCCAGCACCAGCACCAGCACATAGTGTCCGAGCTCGATGATCACTTGATGGTCTCCTTGCCGCTGAGCGTGACGCCCTGCGCCTGCAGCCGGTCGGCCACGTCCTTCGGCATGTATGTCTCGTCGTGCTTGGCGAGAACCGTGTCAGCGACGAACACCCGGTTGCCAGCGACGAAGGCCCCCTCGGCGACCACCCCCTGCCCTTCCCGGAACAGGTCGGGAAGGATGCCGGTATAGGTCACCGGCACGGTGCCGATCGTGTCGGTCACGGTGAAGGTGACCGTCGATCCTTCGCCGCGCTTCACTGATCCGGCTTCGACGAGCCCGCCAAGCCGGATGCGCGTTCCCGGCGGAACGTCGGCCTTGGCGAGATCGCCGGGCACATAGAAATAGGCGATCGACTGGCTGAAGGCAAACATCACCAGGAGAACCGCCGCAAACAGGAAGGTGACGCCGCCACCGATCACCGCCAGTCGCTTCTGCTTTCGTGTCATTTGCCGCCATCCTTGACCGAGATCGCAAGCTCGTCCGCCAGAGCCAGCAACTGCTTGCCGTTTTCGCTCTGCGGCGGGAACTGCTTCAGCGCCGTTTGTAACGCCTGCTCGGCCGCCGTTCTTTGATCCAGCACCACGTAGGAGCGGATGATACGCATCCAGCCCTCGAAATTGTCCGGGTTTTCCTTCAGCTTGCCGGCCAGGCCCTCCACCATGCCGGCGATCATCTGCGCACGACCTTCGGCGTCGAGGTCTCCGGCGGCGGCGACGTCCTGGCTTGTCGGATTGCCGGGCACGTCGGCCGAAAGCCCGGCGATGTGGCGGTTGACCAGCGAAAGCCAGGGCGCATCGGCAGGCGAATCCTTCACCAGCGCCTCGTAGGCAGCCTTCGCTTCCTCGCGCCTGCCCTCCTGCTCCAGCGCCAGCGCCAGGTAGAAACGCGTGCGCGGGTTGTTCGGGTCCAGTGCCTGCGACTGTTGCAGCGCTTCGCGCGCATCCTTGGTGACGACGCCGTCGGCAAGCGCAATCAGAGCTTCGGCATAGCCGTCAAGCCGTTGCGGCGAGGCGCCGAGAACGCGGATCGTCTGGCGAAAGGCGTTGGCCGAATCCTCGAGGCGGCCGTTGCGGAGGTAGATCGGCGCCAGAAGCTCCCAGCCCGCGCCATCGTCGGGATTGTCGATGAGGTGCCGCTCGGCCTTGGCGATCAGGATGTTGAGGTCGTTGCCGGGATTGGCGAGCCGCGCCGCCAGCGGCTTGGCCGGCAGGTCAGGGCTGCCGGTCGAAAGGTAGAGGCCGAGACCGGCAGCCGGCAAGAGCACGATGACCGCCGCCTGCGCCATCCGGTTTCGCCGCGCCGGCCCGGCAGGGGCAGACCGCTCCGCCCGCGCCTTCGCGGCGATCAGGCGGCGGGCGATTTCCGCACGCGCCAGGTCCGCCTCGGCAGCGCCAATCAGCCCTGCCCGCTCGTCGCGCGTCAATTCGTCAAGCTGGTCGCGATAGACCTCGGCATCGCGCGCTTCGGCGACATCGGCGCTCCGGCCGGCCCGCAGCAGCGGCAGGAGCAGAACGGCCGCGACGGCGGCGGTCAGGACGGCAACGAGGATCCAAAATAACATGCCGCTCAATTAGTCCAACGGCACGGTTTTTCCAATTGCAAAACGGGAAGCAACAAGGATTTGAGGCGTTTCGCCGCAAGCCGCGCCGCGGCGGCAGCCACCCTCAGCCCAGCGGCGTCCAGGTTCCGGCCGCCGTCCGGCAGGCCGCGCCGCGGCTGACCGTTTCGCGCCCCTTCGCCACGAGCGTATGGCTGTACTGGCGGCAGTTTTGCGACCCCACCTGATAGGGGGCGGCTGCGACGACGGACCCCTGCACGCCCCGTCCCTGCCAGACGACCGGCTGGCCGCCGGGCGCCGCCTCGAGGGCGCGGTACTCCGCCTCCAGCGCCCGCTGGCGGTCGGCCGCCGACAGCGAGATGCCCTTGCTGCGGGACACCAGACCGCCTTCCAGCGCAGAAATATAGGCGGCCGAGGAAACAGCGGGACCGGCGGAGCCCTTCATGAACATTCGCCCGGACGTGGTGCTGCACCCTGCAAGTCCAATCGAAGCGACAACCACCGGTATGGCGACAATACGTGAGGTCATGGTCATCCGGCAGGTCTGCTTCATTTCATGCCTTTTCTGGCTGGTGTCCGGTCGATCCGACCGCTGTCTCTATCTTGCATTGTCTGCCCTGTCAGGCAACATCCTTTGCCACCGCCGGCAGCACCAGACGGGCCAGCAATCCACCGGATTCGCCGCGCGACAGCGTCAGCGTCCCCTGGTATTCGGACGTGATCTCGCGGACGATCGAAAGGCCGAGCCCGGTACCCGGCTTGCTCTCGTCCAGCCGCTTGCCCCGCTTCAGCGCCTCCTGGATCTCGTGCGGCTCAAGGCCGGGACCATCGTCCTCGACCTCCAGGACGATCCAGCGCCGCCGCTGCGGATCGCCGGCGTCGCCTTCCTCCGGCGCCAGCGTCGCCCTGACCGCCACCGTTCTGTTGGCGTAGCGGGCGGCGTTCTCCAGAAGGTTGCCGACGACCTCCTCGATATCCTGCTGCTCCATCGCCAGCATCAGGTCTTCCGGCTCGACCGTGAGGGGGAAGTCGATATCGGCGTTCAGCCGCCGCATCACCCGGGCCAGCCGCTGCAGCACCGGTGCCGCCTCGGTCCGCGCCAGCACCGATTCCCGCTGCGCGGCAATGCGGGCGCGATTGAGATAGGACTGCACCTGGCTTTGCATCGCTTCGGCCTGGT
Source organism: Mycoplana dimorpha (assembly GCF_003046475.1). GTDB lineage: Bacteria > Pseudomonadota > Alphaproteobacteria > Rhizobiales > Rhizobiaceae > Mycoplana > Mycoplana dimorpha. Next base: position 342,564 of record NZ_PZZZ01000001.1, on the reverse strand, counting down.
TGCGGACCAGGTCGCCGTGCGGCGCATCCAGCACGCGGGATTCGTTGAGGAGCACCGCGATTGGTGTCTTCAGCGAATGGGCGAGATTGCCGACCTGCATGCGAGCGCGCTCGATGATCCGGCGATTGGTGTCGATCAGCGCGTTGACCTCGCTCGCCAGCGGCTGGATTTCGCGCGGGAAGACGCCGCCGAGCCGCTCGGCCTGGCCGGCGCGGATCTGCTCGAGCGACTTGCGCACGTGGTCCAGCGGCTTCAGGCCGATCAGGATCGCAGCGGCGTTCAGGCAGAGGCTGCCGAAACCGAAGCCGGCAAGGGCGATATAGAAGTTCCGGGAGAAGGCCTGGATGTCGTCCTCGAGGACGTTGCGGTTGCCGGCGACGCGGAAGCGCGCCGTCCGACCGTCCTGGTCGAGCACCACCTCGGTCTCGACGACCTCGACGGTGTTCCCGAACGTGTCTTCGGCCGTGTAGTAGCGCTCGTAGCGCGTATCGAAGGGAATGGTCTCGGTGTCCGGGATCGGAATGCTGCCGAAGCCGAGGGAGGTGGAAGTCAGCGGCTCGCTCGGAAAACTGTCGCCGATCGGCTCGACGATCCAGTACCAGCCGGTCTGCGGCTGCGAGAAGCGCAGGTCACCCAGTTGCGGAACCCCGGTGAGCGCGCGGTTCTCGTCGATGGAGACCGAGTTGATGACGTTGTACAGCTGCGCCCGCAGCAGGTCCTGGAAGCTCGACTCGGCGCTGCGCCGGTAGAGGGTCGAGATCACCAGCGCAATCACCACCAGCGCCACCATCGACCACAGCGAGGCGAGCAGCAGCACGCGGAAGGTTAGCGACCGAGCGCCTCCTGGTGCCCTGGCGTCAGAACCCATCGGGTACGTCCAATCTGCGTGACGGATCGACCGTCCTACTGGTAGGGACCATGCAGGCAGCGACCGGCATTTTCAACGCCTTTTCGGCTCAGACGGCAACGGCACGCCGCCGCATGCCTTCATATCCGCCTGTACGCCTGGCCCCAAAGGTCTTCTAGCGGCCATCGCCGGGTGCCTGCATGCGGTAGCCGAGGCCGCGCACGGTTTCGATCAGATCGACGCCGATCTTCTTGCGCAACCGTCCGACGAACACCTCGATCGTGTTGCTGTCGCGGTCGAAGTCCTGGTCGTACATGTGCTCGACCAGTTCGGTCCGCGAAACCACCTGCCCCATGTGGTGCATGAGGTAGGACAGCAGCCGGTATTCGTGCGAGGTCAGCTTCAGCGCCACGCCGTTGACGCTCGCCTTCGATCCCTTGGTATCCAGCCGCACCGGGCCGCAGACGATCTCCGAGCTGGCGTGACCGGCGGCACGACGGATCAGTGCCCGAATGCGCGCGAGCACCTCCTCGACATGGAACGGCTTGGCCACGTAGTCGTCGGCGCCGGCATCGATGCCCGCCACCTTGTCGCTCCAGCGATCGCGTGCGGTCAGCAGCAGCACCGGCATGCGCTTGCCATCGGCGCGCCATTTTTCCAGCACGCTGATGCCGTCCATCTCCGGCAGGCCGATGTCGAGGATCACCGCGTCGTAGGGTTCCGCGTCGCCGAGATAGTGGCCCTCCTCGCCGTCATAGGCCTGGTCGACCACATAACCCGCTTCCTTCAACACGTCGGCCAGTTGCCGGTTGAGGTTTTCGTCGTCTTCGACAACGAGAATGCGCATCTGTCGACTTCCCTTCCTGTCAGCCGGACGGCCCTTCCGGGCCGAACCGGCGGGTCATTCTATCGGCACGCGCACGGTGATCTTGCGCGGGCGGGCGCTGCCCTTGCCGGGAACCAGCACCGTCACCACGCATACACCGTTTCTGGGCTGCGCGGAAAGGAGTTCGCCACCGGTGTCGGCGACGACCTGGCGTGCGGCCTCGCTGCAGTCAGCCGCAGCCAGCAGCACGTCGGCAGGGCGCTCCGCGGCGGGTGGCGCGAATGCCGCCAGGCTGGCCGCTGCCGCGGCGATGAGGAGGGGCGAAGTCATGAACACACTTTCAATGCCGGAAACAATGTGGCGCCAGAATTAACGCAGACACGCTGAATGGCAAATGAATGTGGTTTTCATTTTCCCGGCAGCCGCCCCCCTTGCCTCGGCTACCGCAACCGCCGCTGCGCTGAAAGCCGTCCCGCAACGGCGAGAATGCCGCCGCCGGCGGCGAGGAAGGCGGTGATCCGGTCGGCCAGTTCGGCCTGCTCGGCCCCGCCGATCTCGACGCCGACGAGGTTGGCGAGCGAGGCGGCGATCGCCAGCACGCCGCCCCACACGGTCTTCGACAGGTACCAGGCCTTGGTGTCTGCAATCATGGAACGATCTCCTTTCCGTCAAAGCTCTAGCGTTCTTTGTGCTGCAACCCCGTCGCGGACAGAAAGGCCCAGTTGCCGCACGCGAATGGTGATGGCCGACTGGGCCGCGCCGAAATCGGCGATTTCGTCAGCGACGGCGTAGTCGAGGAAGGTCCGGTCGGTCTCCACGGACCGGACGATCGCGCCGTCGGCGAGGATCTCGAGGCGATAGGCCTCGAACGGCTCGTCCAGCGGTATGTCGAAGCCGTCCCAGGCATCGGCGTTCCGCCGGGCCCGCCGCGTCCAGGAGAACCGGATGCCGCCGCCTGCAAGCCGTCGGCCGCGCAGGTGAACCGGTGCAATCGGCCGGCGCGCCCGCACGCCGCCGGCGAAGGCGACCGGCCCGGCCGGCTCCGTCGCGCCGCGTGCCTCGGCGATCCAGTTGAGGCTGCGACCTGCTTCGTCCGCCGAAAGCGCGAGCGGCCGCACGGCCTCGTCCAGCACCACCGCGGCCGAACCCGGCGGGTGGCCCTCGGCCATCGCGTCATCGCTGCCGGCCAGGCCGCGCAGCAGTCCGCTCAGCCGCCAGCGCCGCGGCGCCGTCTCCTCGGCCTGGAGAAACCCGACGACCTCCCAGCCCGCCGAAGGCGAGGCGATGGCGATGCGGTTCTCGCCGCCGAGGACGGCATCGCGCGCCTTCGACGACAGCGCGCCGAAGGGCAGATCGATCTCGACGGCGTTCAAATCGTCGATCCGTCCCCAGGCGCCCGGACCGAGCCCGCTTGCAAGCCGGCCGATGCATGCCGGGCGCTCCAGCCGCACGCGGGCCGCATAGCCATCCGCGCCGGGCGACGACGAGACCAGGATCGGTCGCCACGGCTTGGCGTAGGCTGCGACCCGCGCAAAGCTTTCCTCGGCTCCCGCCTCGAAACAAGGCAGGTCGAGAAACTGCAGTTGCGGCAGGAACGCCGCCGATTCGAGCCCATCGCCCGGTCGCGACGGCTGATCGGCGGGCGACGTCGGGCCGCCGCGATCACCGCCGGCAAAGCTTTGCGCCTCCACCTCGCGCACCGCGCCCTCCGTCACCCGCGTCACGAGGAAGCTCCCGGCGGGCCCGCCCTGCAGCCGCACCACGTCGCCCGGCATGACGGCCAGCGCATTGGGCGGCAGCCGGAACGTCAGCCGGCGCATGCCGGCGCGATGGTCGCGCAGAACTGCTTCCGCCGCAGCCGCTGCCGCTCCGCCATGCAGCACGGCCGGCAGCGACAGCCGCAGCACACGATCGTTGTCCGCCGACATCCGGCGAGTACGCGCCGTCACGCGCTGGTAGGCGGCGGCGTTGTCGAAGTGGTCGATGATCGCAACGCCGGCGAACTCGCTCGGATGCCCGCGCACCTCCTCGAACGCCGTCTCGCCGGGCTGCTCGGCCAGCACCGCGATCGCGACGGCGGGCATGCCGGCGCCTTCCCGTTCGTCGAGGCGCTGTGCGCGCTGGCCGAGGACGTGCGGGACGTTATCGGGCCGTCGACGAAGCTGACTTATGGCGCCGACTGGAGCGAGTACTTCGGCTATCACCCGGCGGACGGCAGCGGCGAGGTGCATTTCAACCTCGATCCGCTGTGGGCCTCGCCGGCGATCGATGCGGTCGGCATCGACAACTACATGCCGCTGGCCGACTGGCGCGACGGCGATGCGGTGTCCGGCAATCCCGACGGCTTCCGGCTGGCGGACGACGAGCCGGCGATGCGCGCCATGATCACCGGCGGCGAGGGCTACGACTGGTATTACGGAAGTGAGGCGGACCGGAAGGCGAGGGTGCGCTCGCCGATCATCGACGGCCTCGCCGGCAAGCACTGGCTCTACCGCTACAAGGACCTCGAGGGCTGGTGGTCCACTCGGCATTTTGATCGCGCCGGCGGCGCGGAGGCTTCGCAGCCGTCGGCCTGGGTGCCGCGCTCGAAGCCGATCTGGTTCACCGAGCTCGGCTGTCCGGCCGTCGACAAGGGAGCAAACCAGCCGAACGTCTTCACCGATCCGAAGAGTGCGGAAAACGCGCTGCCCTACTTCTCCGGCGGCGGGCGGGCGGACGCGATGCAGCGCCGCTTCCTCGACGCCCATCATGGCTGGTGGCAGGGAGGCGGTGCGGCGGCGGGCCTGGTCGACCCCGATCACGTATTCGTCTGGACCTGGGACGCGCGTCCCTATCCGGCTTTCCCGGAAAATGCCCGCCTCTGGGCCGACGGCCGAAACTGGCAGCTCGGTCACTGGCTGAGCGGCCGGCTCGGCACGACGACGGTGGCCGACGCAATCGCGGCGATCCTCGCCGATCATGGCTTTTCCGACTTCGACGTCTCGATGGTCGGCGGCGATCTGACGGGTTTCCGCGTTCGCGGGAGAGGTCCCGAGCGAGGCGCAGGATCCGGCGTTGCCGGCAACGCTTCGTCCGACGGCCAAGGCACGTCGGCCAAGGCCAGAATTCTTCCAACATCGGAGAACCCCATGAGCACTGACAGGCTGCCGGTCTGGCGGACGAAGAAATATGCGGACCTGACGCTCGCCGGCGTGACCGGCGACGGGGTGTTTTCGGGCTATGCGAGCCTGTTCGGTGAGGTCGATCTCGGCAAGGACGCGATCCAGCCGGGAGCGTTTGTGAAGTCGCTGGAGAAGCGTGGGGCGGCGGGCGTGCGCATGCTGTTCCAGCACGATCCGGCCGAGCCGCTCGGGCGCTGGCGGACGATCCGCGAGGACGGGCGCGGGCTTTATGTCGAGGGGGTGCTGTCGCCCGGTGTGGCGCGGGCCCGCGAGGTGCACCAGCTGATGAAGTCGGGCGCGCTCGATGGGCTGTCGATCGGCTTCCAGACGGTGCGCTCGCGGACCGACCGGACGACCGGCGTGCGCCGCATCCTCGAGGCCGACTTGTGGGAAATCTCGATCGTGACCTTCCCGATGCTGCCATCGGCGCGGGTCTCGAACGTGAAGAATGCGCGGTGGTTCTGGCTGCCGGCGCGCAGGCGATGACGGTGACGCACCGGATCTGGCTGCGCCATCGCTCCGACCTGCAGAGCGGCATGCGACTGCGCAAGGGCGCGCGCGTCTTCGATCTCAAGACCTTCCGCGATCCGGACGAGACGGGACGCTATCTGATCTGCGAGTGCGAGGAGATGGAAGGATGTGCGCTGCCTCGGCCCTGCAGAAGGCAATCCATGCGCGGCTGACCGGCGATGCGGAACTGACGGCGCTGATCGGCGCCGACGGCGTCTGCGACCGGCTGCTCGACCGCCAGCGGCTCCCGCTCGTTGTGATCGAGTCAATCGAGAGCCGCGACCGCTCGACCGCAACGGAGGATGGCGAGGAGCATTGGGTGACGCTGGTCGCCTGGTCGAAGGTGGGCGGGCATCGCGAGGCGCAGACGATCGCGGCAAGGCTGCGGGCGCTGCTGCACGGCGCCGACCTGCCGCTCGACGGTTTTCACCTGGTCAGCCTCCTGCATCGCTCCACCCGGCTGGCGCGCGAGGGGACGAAGGCGCTTCACAAGGCGGAGATGCGGTTAGGCGAGCCAGCGGTCGTCGCCGTCTGCCATGTTGGCTTCCCAGTGGTCGAGGATCGCCGAATGACCGTCGACAGCGGCCTGGTCCAGCCCCTGCTTGTATAGATGTGCCCGCACCCAGTCGAAGAAGAATTTCCTGTTGATCGTCATTCTTCCCTCCATAGCCGCAGTTTCGAGGATGTCGGCCGGGCCCTCCGACGCGGCCGCTCGGAAGCGTGCGCTTTTGACACCGGGCCCGCCGGAAACGCGCAACCAAGTCCGCGGGCGTGCCGCATTCAAGCACAGGCGCCATTTCAATGCACGCAAAAAATGCACGAAAATATTATTGCATCCTCAGATTGATCACGCACCCCGCACCCGCGGCTCGCCGCGTCGCTCCAGCACCAGCGCCGTCAGCGCCCAGACGAGCGCATCCAGCCGATCCGGTGAGCGCCCGGACGACAGCCCGTCCGGCCCGAAGTCGCACATCTGGTCTTCCAGCTCCGAAAAACTCCCGGCGTGCACCACCCGGCCCTGCTCGTAGAGCGCCGCCACCGGCTCGGCGCGCAAGAACTTGCCGCGCGTCGCCCGCACCATCGTCACCGGCAGGTCGGCATCGATGCTCCTCAGCACCGCCGCCACCATCTCGCCGCCCTGGTTGACCTCGGCGACGACCCGGTCGGCGTCGAAGCGCCGGAAGGCACACACCACCGCCGCCGCCCAGCCGGCCGGACTTGCGCCGGCCACCGACAGGTCGGCCAGCACCACCGCCCGCCCCGCCGCGTCGAGCCCCGCAACGACGATGCCGCAGAACGACTGCGCCGAGGCGGTCGCCGGCGGATCGACCGCAACGACGATGCGCCCCATCGGCCCCGGCAGGCGCTGGCGCACCGCCTCGAGCCGCTCGCGGTTCCACAGCGCGTCCTGGCGATCGGCGATCAGTTCGCCGTCGAACTCCTGGCGGCCGAGCCGCGTGCCGCCATAGCGTTCCTCCATCGCATCGAGGAAACCGGCAGCGAGATTGTCGGCATTGTCGCTCGTGCGGATGCGCCGCACTACGGTCGTCCGCCCTGCCACAAGCGTCCGCAACAGCGGGATCGGCCGCGGCGTCGTGGTCACCAGCACCTGCGGCCGCGCGCCGAGCCTGAGGCCGAACTGCAGCATATCCCAGTTCTCCTGCGCATGCTTCCATTTGCCGAGCTCGTCGCACCAGGCAACGTGGAACTGCGGCCCGCGCAGGCTCTCGGGATCCTCCGAGGAGAAGATCTGCGCGATCGAGCCGTTCGGCCAGACCAGCCTTCGGCGCGAGGCCTCGAATTCCGGGCGCCGGTCGCGGGCGATCCGGCAGATACCCGAGACGCCGTCGACCATCACCTCGCGTGCGTCGCCGAGCGTTTCCGCCACCAGCGCGATGCGCAGGTTCGCAACCTTCAGCGCCGTCTCGTGGATCCATTCGGCACCGGCCCGGGTCTTGCCCGAGCCGCGCCCGCCCATCAGCAGCCAGACGCGCCAGTCGCCGTCCGGCGGCTCCTGCGCCGGGCGGCGCTCCAGCGGCCAGCGCCGCAACGACTGCGCCAGGGGATCGCGGCCGATCTTCCGCCCGCAGCATTCCAGCGCCGGCGCGTCACGCACGTCGCGGGAACCGTTCCCGTCCGCGCCGACGGCAATGCCGGCCATATTGCCGACCTTGCCGTCCCCGCTGGCAATTTCTGCGGCTTGGCCTGGCCCTGCGGCACCCTCCGTCGCTTCGTCAGCCTCCGCGCAGGGCGGCGCTGCCGTACCAACCTCCGTGCAGCACACTGCTGCGCCGCCAGCCTCCCCGGTACATCCCATCCGGGAATCCCGAGCAAAGCGGCCGCCCCCGGACCAATCCTGATTCGGCGCAGCGGCATCACCCGTTCGGCTGGGTTGCGGATCTACGATGCCGGCAGGCGGATGAGGGGCATCGCCCTTGCCCCTCGGCTTCGCATCGACGAAGGGCTGCTCCACAACGGCACGGCGCGCTTCTGCAGTGTCGGCCATCGGGCAACCTTCGGCGGTGCCAGCCATGGCACTCTCCGCGGCCATCGCCTCCTCCCCGGCTGTCGCCACCTGCCCGGCGCCGGCGCCGTGCCGGCCGATCTGCCAGGCGAGCGTCGCCATCGGCTGAAGCATCTGCGCCACGGCGTCTGCGTGGCGTTCGCCGATCAGCGCCGCCTCCCTGGCCATGCGATCGCTCGCTTTCCGCAATCCTCGCCTGATCTTTTCCGCAAACCTTTGCTCATCCCGGGCCGTTCTCACCGCCGCCGACGTCGATGCCTTGGTCGGCCGCCGATGGCCCCGCTCGTGCCTCATGCTCCGCCTTCCATTGCTCGTGATAGGCTTGCGCCTTGGCCTCGACGCGGCGGTCGAACTCGGCGACCACCGCTTCGAAATCGGCGGTCTCGCCGGCAAGGTCCTGCGCCATGCGCCGTTCGCTGAGGATGGTGCGCTGCAGGCTGTCGATCTTCTCCAGGGTGCGCACGATCAGCGACACCGCCTCGATCGCCGCCTTGGCATCCGCCTGGGCGAGCTTGCGGCCGGCGTCGTCCTCCGCCGCTCCGGCGGCCTCCTCGGCCCGGCGGCGCTGGCTCTGGAACTGCTGGAAACGCTCGCGCAGTTCCTTCGTCATCTCGACGAGCATCGTCTGCATCTGATCGAGCGGATCGCCATTAGGCGCCGCCTTCAGGTCCAGCACCGGCACCGCCGTCTCGCTGCCGGCGCTGCCGCGTTGCCAGCCAGCAAGCCCGTCATAGGCCGGCACCGTCGCCGGCACGCCGAACAGCCCGACATCGACGTCCTCGAAGATATGCATCGCAGGGCTCCGCAAAAAACAAGGCGCCTCGTCCGGAGCGGACGGGCGCCTTGCAGCAACTCTGTGTCACAACACTGTACTGGATCTCAAACAGCCAGCCGGCGGGCGAATATCGTCATCCTCATTGGGCCGGTCGCTGTTCGCCGCGCGTGGCTCGCCGAAAACCTCCTGGCAACCACTGGGGCGAATGCTTTCGCCGCCCGCGTGTCTGCCCGGTCACGATCTCGTCTTTTCCGGGGCTTCGCTGCGGCTTCCGGTCCGTGTGGCGGTTCTCCGCCCGCACTTTTCCGACTGTAGCTGAACCCTATCAGACCACCGTCACGCTGTCAAGGATTTTTTTCCTATATGATATTCTGAACAGGCAGCGATAACCCCGGGCCGCCCCGGCGTGCCGGAGCTGCCTTCCGGACCGGCGGGAACCATGGTACTTTTTCGCATGACGTCCGAGGATCTCGCCCAGATGGCGCTGGCCCTGCCCGGCACCGAAGAGAACGCCCACTTCGGCAAGCGCGACTTCCGTGTGGGCGGACGGATTTACCTGACCCTTCCCGAGCCCGGCCGGGCCGTGTGCAAGCTGACGCGCGACCAGCAGGCGATGCTGGTCGAGACCGAGCCGGGCCTCTGTGCGGCGGTGCCCGGCGGTTGGGGCCACAAGGGCTGGACCTCGCTTTATTTCGACAGCGCCGATATCGCGACCGTCAGCCACGTGGTCGAGATCGCCTGGCGCAACGTCGCCCCTGCCGGCCTCGCCGCCACGCGCTCCGCCAGTCGGTCGCCCCCCGCCCCGCCGGCAAACGATCCCTTGCAGCTCCCCGCCTCCCAGCCGCCGCCCCCCGTCCATAACCGTCCACCCCATTAAAAAATGCCTTTCTTTCTTTGCCCGGATGAATAGAACTCGATGCAGACGGCCGCAAAGCCGGCAATGACCGAGACCTTCGAAAACCGCCAAACGACAGGTTTATCATGCGGATTGTGATGATCGGTGCCGGCTATGTCGGCCTTGTTTCCGGTGTGTGCTTCGCCGATTTCGGCCATGACGTCATCTGCGTCGACAACGTCGCCGAAAAAATCGAGGCGCTGCGCAGGGGCGACATCCCGATCTTCGAGCCCGGCCTGCACGAACTGGTCAAGTCGAACAGCGACGCCGGCCGCCTGAGCTTCACCACCGATCTGCAAAAGGCCGTCGGCTGGGCCGACGTGGTGTTCATCGCCGTCGGCACCCCCTCGCGGCGCGGCGACGGCCATGCCGACGTCTCCTATGTCTACGAGGCGGCACGCCAGATCGCCAGGGCGGCCAGCGGCTATACCGTCGTCGTCACCAAGTCGACCGTGCCGGTCGGCACCTGCGACGAGGTCGAGCGCATCATCCGCGAGACCAATCCCGACGCCGACATCTCCGTCGTCTCGAACCCGGAATTCCTGCGCGAGGGGGCGGCGATCGGCGATTTCAAGCGCCCCGACCGCATCGTCGTCGGCACCGAGGAGCCGCGCGCCATTGCCGTCATGACCGAGGTCTACCGGCCGCTCCACCTCAATCAGGGCCCGCTGTTCTTCTGCGAACGGCGCACCTCCGAACTCATCAAGTACGCCGCCAACGCCTTCCTCGCCATGAAGATCACCTTCATCAACGAGATCGCCGACCTGTGCGAGCGGCTCGGCGCCGACGTGCAGAAGGTCGCCAGGGGCATCGGCTACGACAAGCGCATCGGCGACAAGTTCCTGCATGCCGGCCCCGGCTACGGCGGTTCGTGCTTCCCCAAGGACACGCTCGCCCTCGTCAAGACCGCCTCGGACGCCGACAGCCCGATGCGCCTGATCGAAACGACCGTCGCCATCAACGACAACCGCAAGCGGGCGATGGCCCGCAAGGTGATCGCCGCCTGCGGCGGCTCGGTGCGCCACAAGAAGATCGCCGTCCTCGGCCTCACCTTCAAGCCGAACACCGACGACCTGCGCGACGCGCCGGCACTGACGATCATCCAGGCCCTGCAGGACCATGGCGCCGAGATCGCCGCCTATGACCCCGAGGGGATGGCGGGCGCCCGCGCCTTGCTGTCGGATGTCGAGTTCGGTGAGGATCCCTATGCGATCGCCGCCGGCGCCGAGGCGCTCGTGCTGGTGACCGAATGGGACGAGTTCCGCGCCCTGGACTTCCGCCGCCTGCACGCCACGATGAAGGTGCCGAACCTGGTCGACCTGCGCAACGTCTATCCGCCGCAGGAGGTCAGGCGCCACGGCTTCCACTATGTCGGCATCGGCAAGGGCGGCGACAGGGACGGCCACAGAGACTGACATGCGATACTTCATCACCGGCGCCGCCGGCTTCATCGGCTTCCACCTCGCCCGACGTCTGCTGGAGGAAGGACACACGGTCGTCGGTTTCGACGGCATGACCTCGTATTACGACGTCGCCCTGAAGGAGGCGCGTCTCGCCGCGCTCAACCAGTTCCCTTCCTTCCGTTTCCATCGCGCCATGCTCGAGGACCACGCTTCGTTGCGCAAGGCGATGGAGGAAGCAGAACCGGACGTGGTCGTCCATCTCGCCGCCCAGGCAGGCATCCGCTACAGCCTGGAGGAGCCGAGGTCCTACGTCGAATCGAACATTGTCGGCACGTGGAACCTGCTGGATGCGGCGCGGGCGGTCGCGCCCCGTCATCTCCTGCTTGCTTCCACCTCGTCGGTCTACGGCGCCAATGACGCGATCCCCTTCCGCGAAAGCGACCATACGGACGAGCCGCTGAACATCTATGCCGCCAGCAAGAAGGCCATGGAGGTCATGGCGCACAGCTATGCCCACCTGTACCGGCTGCCGACCACCGCCTTCCGCTTCTTCACGGTCTATGGGTCCTGGGGACGGCCGGACATGGCGTTGTTCAAGTTCACCAAGGCCATCCTTGAGGGCAGGGAAATCGAGATTTACGGCGAGGGCCGCATGAGCCGCGACTTCACCTTCGTCGGCGATCTCGTCGAAGGCATCCTGCGGCTGTCCTCGGTCGTGCCGTCGGAGGACAACCGCGTCGCCAGCCCGGCCGGCCTTGACACGCTGTCGCATCAGGCGCCGTACCGCGTCGTCAACATCGGCGGCGGCAGTCCGGCCGGCCTGCTCGAGTTCGTCGCCACGCTGGAAGAGGCGCTCGGCCAGCCGGCGAAACGCAAGCTCCTGCCGATCCAGCAGGGCGAGGCGCCGCGCACCTATGCAAGCCCTGATCTGCTGCTGGCGTTGACCGGCTACAAGCCCGCCACGCCACTTTCGGCCGGGGTCAAGGACTTCGTCGACTGGTACCGCGATCACTACGGGGTGACTGCTGCCCGCTGAGCAAACTCGGGGGGCAGCCGCCGGCCTTGCGGCACGGACCAACCTTCGTCCCTCGCCGCCTCCCCTGCTCTGGCCCGTGCAACCGATGCAGCGTGCACGACAACGATCACGGAAGGCAGATCGCGTGTCCCCACTTTAAGGCGATCCGCCTCCTTCCGGACCGCTTCCGCCGCTATCGTCCCGTTGCCGAAACGGGCGAAAGCAGGCAGACTCTTCTGTCGGCTTTCCGCCGACCGCAAAATGCAATCGTCAGGGACCCAGCGGGACCGACAATGAAAAGGGCCATAGTGGCGCTGCTTTCCCCCGAACGTTCCCTTCAGAAGCTGCGGCTGTCCTCCGGCCTCGTCATGCTGACCTTCGTGACGATGCACCTGATCAACCACGCGGTTCTGCTGGTTTCACTGGACAGCGCCGATCGGGTGCTGCGCGCCTTCGCCGCCCTGTGGCGCAGTCCCCCCGGCACCATCCTGCTCTACGGCTCGCTCGTCACCCACCTGGTCCTGGTGCTGCGCTCGATCTATCTGCGCCGCACGTGGCGGATGCCGGCCCGCGAGGCGGTACAGATCGGGCTCGGCCTGCTGATCCCCTTCCTCATCATCGAGCATGTCGTGCCCGCCCGGCTGTCGCAACCGCTCTACGGGATCATCGTCGACTACCGAAGCGTCGTGCACAGCCTCTGGGTCGTCAACCCGCTGTCCGGCGTCCGGCAGTCGATCGCGCTTCTGGTGATCTGGGCGCATGGCTGCGTCGGCGTTTATTTCTGGCTGCGCTATCGCAGCTGGTATCGCGGCGCCTTTCCCTACCTGCTGACCGCCGCCATCCTCGTGCCCGTCCTTGGCCTGCTGGGCTTCGCCGAGGCCGGCCGCACGCTCGCGGATCTGCCGGGGAGCGCTCCGCCGCTCCTTGACCCCGCCCTGCCGAGAGGCCTGCGCGAGGCGGCGCCGGCGGTCGAACCGGCCATCGTCGCCGCCGGCCTCAACCGGATCAAGCTTGCGCTGTACCTGGTCTTTGCCGGCGCGGTCGCCCTTGTTCTCGTCCTGCGCCGGCTGCGGATGCTCGCCGAGCGCCCCTCGCTGGTCACCGTCAGCTATTCCAGCGGCGCCCTCGTCCGCATGCCGCGCGGCCTCAGCCTGCTCGAGGGCAGCCGCTATGGCAACGTCCCGCACTACTCCGTCTGCGGAGGCAAGGGCCGCTGCTCGACCTGCCGCGTCCGCATCCTCGCGAGCGACGGCCCGCTGCCGCCGCCGGGGCCGATCGAGGCGGCCACACTTGCCCGCATCCATGCCGATCCGGACGTGCGGCTCGGCTGCCAGTTGCACCCCGCCGCAAACCTCAGCGTCGCGCTGCTGACGGCGCCGAACACCGATCCCGGCCTTCCGGTCGCGGCCGAACCGGTGCGGCCCGGCCGCGAGGAGGAGATCGTGGTACTGTTCTGCGATCTCAGGAACTTCACCGTCCTGTCGGAAGCGCGCCTCCCCTACGACGTGGTGTTCCTGCTCAACCGCTACTTCGCCGTCGTCGGCCAGGCCGTCGAGAAGGCCGGCGGGCGGCTCGACAAGTTCATCGGCGACGGCGCCATGGCGCTGTTCGGCCCAACGGGAAATCGCAACGACGCCTGCCGTCAGGCGCTGTCCGCCGCTGCCGCGATCGTGCGCGACATGGCCCAGTTGAACGAGGAACTTGCGCCGACCTTCGCCACCCGCCTGAAGATCGCGATCGGTATCCACACCGGCCCCAGTGTCGTCGGCGTGATGGGCTACGGCGCCACCAAGGGGCTGACGGCGATCGGCGACACCGTCAACGTCGCCAGCCGACTGGAAACAACCGCCAAGGAGCGCGACATCGCCATCGTCGTGTCGGAGCCGACGATCAGGCGCTCCGGCCTGCAGGTCGGGGAACTGGAGAGTTGCGAAGTCGCCATTCGCGGCCGCAGCGCGCCGGTCCGCGTCTACCTTGTGTCCGAGGCCGAAAGCCAGCGCTTCATCGCCGCGCCTCAGAAGGCCTGAAGCTGGTGGCGCGGCCGCCTCACCCCCTCTTCCGATAAAGAAAGTAGCGGCCGGCCGGCACCGCGGCGGGGCCGACAAGCACCTCCAGCCGGGGATCGTCCAGCGGCAGCCCGCTTGCCGCGATGCCACCGGCGGCGAGCATCCCCGCAATCATCTGCGGCAGCCAGGTCAACGTCACGGCGTCCTTCTCGGGATAGCCGGTGCCGATGTCGGCATGGACCAGCGCCGCGGTGCCGGTCTCGAAGCCCCGCCCGGTCTCGCGGATTTCGCCCAGCACCAGGTTTCCGTCCTCCGGCACCGAGGTGGCGTGCGCGCCGCACGCCCGATCGAAGGCGATGATGCGGCGGTCGGGGAAGCGTTCGCGCAGGTGGTCGAAGGTCCGGCCGTTGCCGAGCCCGATCTCCAGGACCGGCCCGTCCTTCGGCAGATCGAGGTCATCGCGGATGTGGTTGAGGATATCGCGCTGTGCGGTCACGCGGCCGATGAAACTGTCAAGGCGGCTCATTGATCCCTCCTTTATCCCCGCTGTGGGCGACCGCCGGTCCGCGGCCACGCAAGCCAGGCGACCGGTTCGCCTGCATCGCTCCCGTGCCTCTGCCAATGCGGCGGCCCGTCGGCGCAAGGGGAAGCAAGACAAAGGCGGCGCCCCCTCGATCGGAGCTGGACCTTCGCGGCTAAACCCCGCCGCGTCAAGCAGGCTCGGCGAGGCGATAGCCCCTCCTCCAGGTTTCGCCGGCGAGATTTCTTGCAGCCCGCTTCTGGTTTTGGCGTGCCTGCCCACATATATAGTTGCGCCGCGTCCTCCCCCTGCCACCTGATCGGGCGGGGTGAACAATCGAACCGGGTTGGCTTCACGTCGACGAGGGACAAGCGATGAATACGCATGGAGCCGACGTTTCGAACATCCTGCTGGATCGCGTCTCCGGCTGGCTGAAAACCGCCGCGCTCGGCGGCGAAACCCTGGAGCACATCGTTGCCGGTTTCTGCGAGCGGCTGGCCGCTGCCGGCGTGCCGCTGTTGCGCGTGCATCTCAGCTTCTCGATGCTGCACCCGCTCTACGATGCGCTGGGCTTCACCTGGATGCGCGGCAAGGGCGTCACCGTGGAGGGCTTCCGCGCCTCCGGCGAGGACAGCGAACCGTCGCGTTTTCTGCTCAGTCCCTATTACTACCTCCTCAGCAACAGCCTCGATCACCTGCGCCGCCGTATCGATCACAAGGCTCCGGCCGAGTTTCCGATCTTCAACGATCTGCGTGAGATCGGGGCCACCGACTACATGGCCTTCGTGCAGTCGTTCGGCGAGGCGCCCGGCCAGGGCATGGTCGGATCGTGGGCCACGGATGCGCCGGGCGGCTTCAGCGACAACGTCATCGACGCTCTCCTGAGGGTGCAGAACAGCCTGGCCGTCGCCGCCAAGATGGCGGTGCTCGGCAAGCTCGCCGACAACATGCTGATGACCTACCTCGGCGGCAATGCCGGCCGGCGCGTGCTCTCCGGGCAGATCCGCCGCGGCGACGGCGAGACGATCCGCGCCGCTCTGGTGATGGCCGACATGCGCCAGTCGACGATGCTCGCCGAGAAGGAGGGCCGGCAGGCCTATATCGACACGCTGAACCAGTTCTTCGATGCCATCGCCACGCCGTTCAACCGCAACGGCGGCGAGATCGTCAGCTTCATCGGCGACGGCTTCCTCGCCGTCTACCCGTGCGGGCGCCACCGCGAGCCCTCGCAGGTGGCCGCGCAGGCGGCGATGACCGCCGTCCGCCACGCCACGCTGCGGATGAACGAGCTCAACGCCAACCGCCGCAAGGACGGGCTTGTCGACATCCGCTACGGCATCGGCCTGCACGTCGGCAACGTCATGTTCGGCAATGTCGGGCTGAAGGACCGGCTGACCTTCTCCGCCTTCGGTTCGGCCGTGAACGAGGTACAGCGCCTGCAGGGGCTGACGAAGAAATATTCGCAGTCGATCGTCGCCAGCCAGACCTTCGCCACCTATTGCGGCGGCGAGTGGACGACGCTCGGCCAGGAGAAGCTGCGCGGCGTGCGCCAGAAACTGACGGTACTGCTGCCGGGCCAGACCAATCTCAAGGTCGACCGGGCGGAGGCACTGGACGGCAACGGCCGCGACGGCCGGTCCGAGGCCGAGCAGGTCATGCTGCTCTACCGCGATGCACGCTCTCTGCGCGACATGGACGGGCGCTCGAAAGTTCCGACGATCGCGCGCGGGCTGAACTGAGATGGCCGGCGGCTCGTCCGACAGGAACGAAGCCGCCCTCCCACGCTATGATGCGCTTCTCGTCGACGGCTTCGATGGTGACGATTTTTCACCGGACGGCGGCCTCTATTACCGCGACAACCTCGAGCAGAGCGCCGGCACCGTCGAGTTCCAGCGCGACATCACCCACGGCAGCCCCGGCGCACTGAAGCTCACCGTGCGACCGCTCTGGAACGGCAGGGGCAATGGCAGCGAACGGGCCGAGGTCTGGGAGAGAACCGCGCTGCGGGTGCCTTACGACGAGCCCGTCTGGTACGGCTTTTCCGTCCTGTTCGCCGATCCGATCCCGCAAGACGACGGCCGCCACCTGATCGCCCAGTGGAAGCGCGAGATCGGACCGGCGGCAAAGGGCGATTTCAGCCCATTCCTGGCCTTGCGGCTGGTCGCAGGTCGACTGTTCGCCACCGTCGAGACGACGTGGCGCGCCGAAGACGCGCTGCCCTCGTCCGTGGCGGCACAACCGGGCCTCACGCCGGTCTGGCTGCGGCCCGAGGTGCGTCAGATGCGGGCGCTCGTCGCCACCGACCCGCACTGGCAACCGCGGCACGGCCAGCTGTTCTGCGACCGCACCGATCGCATCACCGTCATCGGCCGGGGCCACCGGCTGCCGGCGCCGGACTCGGGCTGGATCGATTTTGCCGTGATGACCCGGCCCGGTCCGGACGGCAGCGGCCACATCGAGCTGTTCGCCAACGATCGCTGGGTGGCGACGGTGCGCGGAGATGTCGGCCACGACGATCCGGGGCTCGGCGCACGGCAGTACTTCAAGTTCGGCCCCTACCGCACGGCCGGGCTTGGCAAGTGGAGCCTCTACTTCGACAATTTTCGCCGTTCGATGCACGCCGAGGATGTGCTTCGGCCGGCGGCGCTGGCGGCCCTGCGTACCGCAAGCGCCGCTGATCCTCCGCCACGTGGCTGACGAAAAGCCATACCGATCAGGCCGCTACAACGTTGGCTCGTGTAATAACATGGACAGCCGCGGGTGCCTTCGCTACTCTTTCCCGCACTGGATACGACGCAAGTCTCGCGCTGTTACGACGCAAAAGTAACCAAGGGGATGTACCGCGCATGATCCGAGGGGCAGATCTGTTGCGGATCGAGGATCTCAGCATCTCCTTCGCAATGCTCGGGGGCCGGGTCGACGCGGTAAAAAAGGCCAGCTTGCGCGTGCTGCCCGGCAAGGTGACGGCGCTCGTCGGCGAATCCGGCTCGGGCAAGTCCGTCATCAGCCAGTCGGTCATGCGCATCCTGCCGCGCATCGCCACCGCCTCGGGCCGCATCCTCTTCAACGACCCGCTGACCGGCCGCCAGACCGACATCCTCGCCCTGTCGCAGGACGGTCCCGACATCCGCGCCATCCGCGGCCGCCGCATCGGCAAGATCTTCCAGGAGCCGATGACGTCGCTGTCGCCGCTTCACACGGTCGGCGACCAGGTCAGCGAGGTGCTCACCATCCATGAGGACATGAGCCGGGCCGAGCGCTACGAACGCACCATCGAGATGCTGCGGCTGGTCGGCTTCGCCAAGCCCGAGCGCGCCTTCAGGATGTATCCCTTCGAGCTGTCGGGCGGCATGCGCCAGCGCGCCATGATCGCGCTGGCGCTGATCTGCCGGCCGGCGCTGCTGATCGCCGACGAGCCGACGACCGCGCTCGACGTGACGATCCAGGCGCAGATCCTCCGGCTGCTGCGCGACCTGCAGCACGAGCTCAACATGGCGATGCTGCTGATCACCCACGACCTCGGCGTCGTCGCCAACGTCGCCGACGAGGTGGTGGTCATCTACCATGGCGAGATCATGGAGGCCGGCCCGGTCGAGGACATCTTCCGCCGCCCCGCCCATCCCTATCTCAGGGGCCTGATGGCCGCGGTGCCGCATTTCGACATGAAGCCGGGCGAGCGGCTGAAGGCGCTGCGCGAGGTTCCGGTCAACGCCTCGCACCTGCTCGGTACGGTCGGCTCGCGGGACCGGACAGGCCCGGAGATCGTGCTTTCGGTGCGCGACGTCACCAAGTCCTTCCAGATCCGCAAGGCCGGGTTCTTCCGGCGGCCCGACGAGGCGCCACTGCGCGCCGTCGACAGCGTCAGCTTCGACATCCGGCGCGGCGAGTGCCTCGGCCTGGTCGGCGAAAGCGGCTGCGGCAAGACCACCGTCAGCAAGATGCTGATGCGTGCCGTAACACCCGATTCCGGCTCGATCGTCTTCAACGATCGCAAAGGCCCGATCGACGTCCTCAAGGCTGAGGGCGGCGAGTTGCAGAAATTGCGCGCCAAGATCCAGATGGTGTTCCAGGACCCGGTTTCCTCGCTGTCGCCGCGCATGACGGTGCAGAACATCCTTGCCGAGCCGCTGGAGATCCATGGCCGCGGCACGCCGAAGTCCCGCCAAGAGACGGTCGTCGCGCTGATGGAGGCGATCGGGCTGAACAGCCGTTACCTGAACCGCTATCCGCATTCGTTTTCCGGCGGCCAGCGGCAGCGGATCGGCATCGCGCGGGCGCTGGCGCTCGGGCCGGAACTCCTGATCTGCGACGAGCCGGTCTCCTCGCTCGACGTATCGGTCCAGGCGCAGATTCTCAACCTCCTGAAGGACCTGCAGAAGGACTTGGGCCTCACTTACCTGTTCATCTCGCACAACCTCGCCGTCGTCGACTACATGGCCGACCGGATCGCGGTGATGTGCGCAGGGCGGATCGTCGAGCTCGCGCCGCGGGAGATCCTGATGCGCGCGCCCGTCCACCCCTATACCCGATCGCTGCTGGCGGCGGTCCCCTTCCCCGACCTCGACCGGCCGCTGGATTTCTCGGCGTCGCAGGCGGCGAACGCCAGCGACATGCGCAACTGGGCGCCCCAGTTCCGGCGCGACGAAGCCGGCGAAGGACTGACGCCGATCGATCTCGGCGCCGGACACCTGGTGCTCGCCCGCCGGAACGCCGATGTGAGGGAGTTGCGCCCGTGATCACGCGAAGGACGGTTCTCGGCCTGATGGCCGCCGCCTGCCTGCCCGCCCCGGTCGCCCGGGCGGCGCTGCGAGAACCGGAATTCCTGAAGACGAAACTTGCCGACGGTTCGCTGCCACCGATGGCCGAGCGCATCCCGAAGGTACCGCGCGTCGTCAACCTGGCCGCGACGGGTCGAAGCCCAGGCCAGTACGGCGGGTCGGTGCGCATGATCATCGGCGGCCAGAAGGACATCCGCCTGATGACGATCAACGGCTACGCCCGCCTGATCGGCATCGACGAGCACCTCGCGCTGCAACCGGATATCCTGGAGAGCTTCGAGCAGGTCGAAAACCGCGTCTATACGTTGCGGCTGCGCGAGGGGCATCGCTGGTCGGACGGCTATCCCTTCACCGTCGACGATTTCGTCTACTACTGGTACGACGTGCTCAACAACAAGGAGATGCGCCCGCGCGGCCTGCCGCTCGACCTGCTCTCCGATGGCAAGCCGCCGCGCTTCGAGGTGGTCGACCGGCTGACCGTCCGCTATTCCTGGGATGTTCCGAACCCCGACTTCCTGCAGCGCCTGGCATCGCCGCAGCCGCTGACGCTGGCGCTGCCGGCGCATTACATGAAGCAGTTCCACCCAAAATATGCCGATCCCGAGAAGCTGAAGAAGCTGGTCGAGAAGGAGGGCACCGACGACTGGACCGGGCTGCACATCAACCGCTCGCGCACCTACCGCCCGGAAAACCCCGACCTGCCGACGCTCGACCCGTGGCGCAACCTGACCGCGCCGCCGGCCGAGCAGTTCATCTTCGAGCGCAACCCCTATTTCCACCGCGTCGACGAGACCGGCCAGCAGCTGCCCTATATCGACCGGGTTCTGCTGAACGTCTCGTCATCCGGCATCATTCCCGCCAAGGCCGGCGCCGGAGAGGCGGACATCCAGTCCTACGGCCTCGACTTCGAGGACTACACCTTCCTGAAGGACGCGGAGCAACGCTATCCGGTCCAGGTCCGACTGTGGGAACGCATCCAGGCTTCGCGCATCGCGCTGCTTCCGAACCTCAACTGCGGCGATAAGGTTTGGCGCGATCTGTTCCACGACGTCCGCTTCCGACGGGCGCTGTCGGTGGCGATCAACCGCCAGGAGATCAACAAGGCGAGCTTTTTCGGCCTGGCGCGCGAAAGCGCCGATACGGTCCTGCCGGAGAGCCCGCTGTTCAAGGCCGAGTATCAGCACGCCTGGGCACAGTTCGACCCTGAGCTGGCCAACCGGCTGCTCGACGAAGCCGGCCTCACCTGGAACAAGCAGGAAGAGATGCGCATCCTGCCGGACGGGCGGGAAGCGGCCCTCATCGTCGAATCGGCCGGCGAAAGCACGCTGGAGACCGACGTGCTGGAACTGGTCACCGACCACTGGCAGCAGATCGGCTTGAAGCTGCACGTGCGCACCTCGCAACGGGACGTGTTCCGCAGCCGCGCGCTCGGCGGCGAGATCATGATCTCGGTGCAGCAGGGCATCGACAACGGCATTCCGACCGCGGACATGTCGCCCGCCGCGCTGGCGCCAACCGGGGACGACCAATTGCAGTGGCCGGTCTGGGGCCTGCACTATCTTTCCGCCGAACAGAAGGGCGAGGCTCCGGACCTTCCGGAGGCCAGGCGCTTGGTCGAGCTGATGAAGCAATGGAAGCAATCGACATCGACGCCCGAGCGCGAGGCGATCTGGACCGAAATGCTGTCGATCTACACCGACCAGGTCTTCTCGATCGGCATCGTCAACGGCACGCTGCAGCCGGTCGTCACGGCAAGGAACATGAAGAACGTGCCGGACAGGGGGCTGTACGGCTACGACCCCACCGCCTTCATGGGCGTCTACCTGCCCGACACGTTCTGGCTAGACGGGAGCGGCTGACCGATGTTGCGATACATTCTCTGGCGCATTGCCGTGATGGTGCCGACGCTCTTCCTGATTTCGGTCCTGGTGTTCACCATCATAGAGCTGCCGCCGGGCGACTACTTCGAGAGCTACGTGTCGGAGCTGCGGGCCATGGGCGAGGCCGCCGACATGGAGGAGATCGCGGCGCTGCGGGAGCGCTACGGTTTCGACAAGCCGGCGCCGATCCGCTACTTCCACTGGGTCGGCGGCATGCTGAGGGGCGATTTCGGCTATTCGTTCGAATACCAGCTTCCGGTCTCCTCGGTGGTCGGCGACCGGCTGTGGCTGACGGTGCTGGTCTCCTTCGTCACCATCGTGTTCACCTGGCTGATCGCCTTTCCGATCGGCATCTACTCGGCCACCCACCAGTACAGCTGGGGTGACTACGGCCTGACCTTCCTGGGCCTGATCGGCCTGGCCATCCCCAATTTCATGCTGGCGCTGATCCTGATGTACTTCGCCAACATCTGGTTCGGCACCTCGATCGGCCACCTGATGGACCAGAAGTTCCTCAACGAGCCGATGAGCTGGGAAAAGGCCAAGTCGATCCTCGAGCACCTGTGGATCCCGGTCATCATCATCGGGACGGCGGGAACCGCCGGCATGGTCCGCCGGCTGCGCGCCAACCTGCTCGACGAACTGCAGAAGCAGTATGTGGTGACGGCCCGCGCCAAGGGCATGAACCCGTTCCGGGCGCTGGTCAAATACCCGCTGCGCATGTCGCTCAACTTCTTCATCTCCGATATCGGCTCGATCCTGCCGCAGATCATCTCCGGCGCCGAGATCACCGCCATCGTGCTGTCGCTGGAAACGACCGGCCCGATGCTGATCAAGGCGCTGCAGAGCCAGGACATGTACCTGGCCGGCTCGTTCCTGATGTTCCTCGCCTTCCTCACCGTCATCGGCGTGCTGATCTCCGATATCGCGCTCGCCCTTCTCGATCCGCGCATCCGGCTTCAGGGGGGAAGCACCAAATGACCGTGTCCCTGCCCGAATCCGGCGCACCCCTGAAGCATTACGTCTCGACCGCGCCCTTCGACCCCTATTCGGTGGAGGCGATGACGGCGGGCCAGGCCAAGATCTTCCAGGCCTCGCAGACGCGGCTGATGTGGTGGAAGTTCAAGAAGCACAGGATCGCGCTGGTTTCCGGCATCTTCCTGCTGGCACTCTACCTGGCGATCGTCGTCGCCGAGTTCCTGGCGCCATACAACCTGCACACCCGCAACATGGATTTCATCCATTCGCCGCCGCAGCGCGTGCACCTCTTCCACGAGGGCCAGCTCGTCGGCCCGTTCGTCTATGGGCGCCAGATGACGCTCGACATGGACACGCTGCGCCGCATCTACACCGACAACCGCAACGACGTTCAGCGGCTGCGCTTCTTCTGCGCGGGCGATCCCTACCGCTTCTGGGGCATCTGGGAGAGCAACTTCCACCTCGTCTGCCCGGCGAGGGACGGGCAGATGTTCCTGCTCGGCACCGACCGGCTGGGTCGCGACGTGCTGTCACGCATCATCTACGGCGCCCGCATCTCGCTGACCATCGGCCTGATCGGCATTGCGGTGAGCTTCACGCTCGGCATCGTCATCGGCGGCATCGCCGGCTATCACGGCGGCTACATCGACCTCGCCGTGCAGCGCGTCATCGAGGTGCTGCAGTCGATCCCCAGCATCCCGCTGTGGCTGGCGCTCGCCGCGATCATGCCCGTCAGCTGGAGCCCGATCCTCGTCTATCTGGGCATCACCGTCATTCTCGGGCTGCTCGACTGGACCGGGCTGGCGCGCGCGGTGCGCTCGAAACTGCTGGCGCTGCGCGAGGAGGACTATGTGCTGGCGGCGCAGCTGATGGGGGCGAGCACCAGCCGGATCATCGGCCGCCACCTGGTGCCGGGCTTCATGTCGCACCTGATCGCCAGCGCAACGATCACCATTCCCGGCATGATCCTCGGTGAAACCGCCCTCAGCTTCCTGGGCCTCGGCCTGCGCCCGCCGATCACCAGCTGGGGCATCCTGCTCACCGAGGCGCGCAGCGTCAGCGTCATCGCCTTCTATCCCTGGCTGCTGTTTCCGATGATCCCGGTCATCCTGGTGATTCTGGCGTTCAACTTCCTGGGCGACGGGCTGCGCGATGCGGCCGATCCCTACAAGTAACGAAAATGTGTGCGGTGCACCAATAGCGAATCCTAGTACGGCCTCTCAGTTCTGTCGGTAGACCTGTGTGGAGTATCCAATGGCACGACGTTTGGAAGACGCCCGTATCCTGATGTACAGCCATGACACCTTCGGCCTTGGCCACCTGCGGCGCTGCCGTACCATCGCCCATTCGCTGGTTGAGGATTTCCGCGGCCTCAACATCCTGATCATCTCCGGCTCGCCGATCGCCGGTGCCTTCGACTACCGCGCCCGCGTCGATTTCGTGAAGATCCCGAGCGTCATCAAGCTGCGCAACGGCGAATACACCTCGATGGAACAGCATATCGACCTGCACGAGACGCTGAAGATGCGGCAGTCGATCATCCGGCACACGGCCGAGAGCTTCCAGCCGGACATCTTCATCGTCGACAAGGAGCCGATGGGCCTCCGCGGCGAGGTCGAGGACACGCTCGCCTATCTCAAGGCCCGCGGCACGACGCTGGTCCTCGGCTTGCGTGACGTCATGGACGCGCCCCACCTGCTCGACGCCGAATGGAAGCGCCATGACGTCATGGGCAAGGTCGCCAGATACTACGACAGGATCTGGGTCTACGGGCCGCCGGATTTCTACGATCCGCTGATCGGCCTCGACACGCCGCCGGCCGTGCGCACCCGCATGAATTTCGTCGGCTTCCTGCAGCGCAGCGTCTCGCATGAGCCTCATTCCGACCACCGCCCGCGCGAGGACTATATCCTGGTCACCCCGGGCGGCGGCGGCGATGGCGCCGCGCTCATTCACGACGTCCTCCACGCCTACAAGGAAGACCGCGAACTGACCCACAAGGCGCTGATCGTGCTCGGCCCCTACATGCCGGCCGAGCAGCGCCAGAAGCTGATCCGCAAGGCCGCGAAGATCCCCTATGTCGAGGTGATCGAATTCGACAACCGCATGGAGGAACTGATCGCCGGCGCCACCGGCGTCGTGGCGATGGGCGGCTACAACACCTATTGCGAGATCCTCTCCTTCGACAAGCCGGCGATCGTCGTGCCCCGCGTCAATCCGCGCGAGGAGCAGTTGATCCGTGCCCGGCGGGCCGAGGAACTCGGCCTGGTGCAGATGCTGTCGCCGGAGCAATCGCGCCGCCCGCTGGTGCTGGCAAAGGCGTTGAAGGCCCTGCCCTACCGCGCGCCGCCCTCGCAGACTTCGTCGGCGCTGCGGCTGGAGGGGCTGCCGCGCATTTCCCGGATCGTCGGCGACCTGCTGGACGTCCATGGCGACCGGCACCTTTCCCTCGTACGGGGCTGACTACGTGACACAGCAGAAGAAAATCGCCGTCATCCTCAAGGGTTATCCGCGCCTTTCCGAGACCTTCATCGCCCAGGAACTGCTCGGGCTGGAACGGGCCGGCTTCGAGCTGACGCTGATCTCCATGCGCCACCCGACCGATCGCAAGCGCCACCCGGTCCATGACGAGATCCGCGCCCCCGTGCACTACCTGCCGGAATATCTCTACCAGGAGCCGCTGCGCGTGGTCCGCGGGCTCGTCAGGAGTTCCCGCCTCCCCGGCTTTCGCGCCGCCTGGCGCGCCTTCCTGAAGGATTTGCGCCGCGACCTCACGCCGAACCGCATCCGCCGGTTCGGGCAGGCGGCGGTGCTCTGTGCCGAATGGCCGGAAGGGGCGGACTGGCTGCACGCCCACTTCATCCACACCCCCGCGTCCGTGGCCCGCTATGCGAGCCTGATGAACGGGACGCCCTGGACCTGCTCGGCCCATGCCAAGGACATCTGGACCTCGCCGGACTGGGAGCTGGAGGGCAAGCTCTCCGACACGCGCTGGACGGTCACCTGCAACCAGACCGGCTTCGACCGGCTACGGGGCCTCGCAAACGGCAAAAACCACGTTCACCTCAGCTACCACGGCCTCGACCTCGACCGGTTCGGGCCGTTTGCGGGCGCGCATTCGCTGCGCGACGGCTCCGATCCGGAAGACCCGGTGACGATTCTTAGCGTCGGCCGCGCCGTCGACAAGAAGGGCTACGACATACTGCTCCAGGCGCTGGCGCTGCTGCCCGCCGGGGTTTGCTGGCGCTTCGTCCATATCGGCGGCGGACCCAACCTCGAGGCACTCAAGGCGCTGGCCGACAGGCTCGCCCTCGCCGGCCGCATCACCTGGCACGGGGCGCTCGACCAGCATGACTGCCTCGAAGCCTACCGGCGCTCCGACCTATTCGCGCTCGCCTGCCGCATCACCGCCGACGGCGACCGCGACGGCCTGCCGAACGTGCTGGTCGAGGCGTCGAGCCAGAAGCTCGCCTGCGTCTCCACCGACATCTCCGGGATTCCGGAACTGCTGAAGGACGGCGAGAACGGCTTCGTCGTGCCGCCGGAGGACCCGAAGGCGCTCGCCGGCGCGATCGAGCGGCTGATCCGCGACCCGGCATTGCGCACACGCCTCGGAGAGGCGGCCGAGCGCCGCGTGCGCGCCGAATTCGATCACCATGTCGGCATCCGCCAACTGACGGCCCTGTTCGAGAACGAATGGCAGGTCGCCTGATGGCCGGAATCGCAAGTCCCTCCCCCCGCGTCTTCTTCTACGTCCAGCACCTGCTCGGCATCGGTCATCTCGCCCGCGCCAGCCGCATCGCGCAGGCGCTCGCCGACGACGCCTTCGACGTGACGATGGTCACCGGCGGCACGCCGGTTCCAGGCTTTCCCGGCCCTCGCATCCGGCACGTCGAACTGCCGCCGATGGCAGCCGGCGATGCCGGTTTCTCGGGGCTTGTCGACCTGACCGGCACGCCGGTCGACGACGCCTTCAAGGACCGTCGCCGCGACCTCTTGCTGGCCGTCTTCCGCGAGGCCCGACCGGATGTCGTCATCATCGAGGCCTTCCCGTTCGGCCGCCGCCAGGTTCGTTTCGAGCTGATGCCGCTGCTCGAGGCGATCGCCTCCCGGGCGGCGCCGCCGATCGTGCTGTCGTCGGTGCGCGACATCCTCCAGCAGCGCCGCAAGCCCGGCCGCGACGAGGAGAGCGTCGCGCTTGCGAGCGCCCACTTCGACGGCATCTTCGTCCATGGCGATCCGTCCTTCGCGCGGCTCGAGGACAGCTTCCCGCTCGCCGGGCAGATCGCCGATCGCCTCCTCTACACCGGCCTCGTCGCGGCTCGGCCACAGGCGCCCGCCGCCGAACGCTTCGACATCCTCGTCTCCGCCGGCGGCGGCGCGGTGGGAGCGGCGCTGAACGCGGCGGCGATCGCCGCCGCACGCGCACTGCCGCCGACGCTGCGCTGGTGCCTGGTGGCCGGGCCGAACCTGCCGCAGCCGGCCTTCGAGGCAGTTCTTCTGGCAGCCCCGGACAACGTCGTCGTCGAGCGGTTCCGTGCGGATTTCCCCGGTCTGCTTTCGGGGGCGCGGCTGTCGGTCTCGCAGTCGGGCTACAACACGGTCTGCGACGTCCTGCGCGCCGGCTGCCGCGCGGTCTACGTGCCGTTCACGGCCGGGGGCGAGACCGAGCAGGCCGCCCGTGCCGAGCGATTGCGCCAGATGGGGCTTGCCACCGTGGTCGGCGAGCGGTCGCTGACGCCGCAAACCCTGACGGAGGCGATCGCCACCACGCTCGACCGGCCACGCCCGCCACCGCCGCCGCTCGATCTCGACGGCGCCCGCACGACGGCAAGGCTGTTGCGCGCGCTCTTGGCCGGCACGCCGGTCGCCACGCTGGCCAGTGAAACGGCGGTGCGGCGATAGTGGCCGGGTTCGCCCACGACCAGCGCCGCGTCAGGCCCAGGCAGCTTGCAATAAGAGCCGAAACGCTCTTCACTGTCTTGGGGCCAGCCTTTTGCGGAGCGTTCGCGATGCCCATATCGCGGTTCGAGATCGTGACGGTGCCGCTTCACGCCACGTGGGCGCCGGCCCCGGGCACGCGCCATCGGACGCGGCTCGTTGCAAACTGCACGGTCTGAACGGTTGATGGAAAAAGGCCTGGCCCATTACATCTGGACGCACACGCGCAAGCAGCAGCTATGGATCCTGCTTGTCGTCGCGGCCTCGATGATCCCTTATTTCCTGTCCTTCGACCTGCCCAAGCAGATCGTCAACGGCCCGATCCAGGGCCACGGCTTCGAGGGCGAGGCGGCGACGCAGACCTTCATGCGGATCGCCTACGACCTGCCGTTCTTCGGCAATGTCGTGTTCTTCCCCGGCGTCGAGCTGAACCGCCTGCAGATGCTGGTCGGGCTCAGCCTGGTCTTCCTGGCGCTGGTCGTCGTGAACGGGGTGTTCAAGCTCTACATCAACACCTACAAGGGCCGCCTCGGCGAGCGCCTCCTGCGGCGGATCCGCTTCGAACTCGTTGACCGCGTGCTGCGCTTTCCGCCTGCTCAGTTCAAGCGCGTCAAGGGCGCGGAGATCGCCAGCATGGTGAAGGACGAGGTGGAGCCGCTCGGCGGCTTCACCGGCGACGCTTTCGTAGCCCCGGCCCTGCTCGGCGGCCAGGCGGCGACGGCGCTGTTCTTCATCCTCGTCCAGAACGTCTGGCTCGGCATGATCGCCGGCATCATCGTCGCCGTACAGGCGGTGGTAATTCCGCGCATGCGCCGCCGGCTGCTGATTCTCGGGCGCGAGCGGCAGCTGACCGCACGAGAACTGGCCGGCCGTGTCAGCGAGATCGTCGATGGCATCGGCACGATCCACGCCTTCGATACGTCCAACCTCGAGCGCGCCGACATCGCGAGCCGGCTCGGGCGGATCTTCAAGATCCGCTACGACCTCTACCAGTGGAAATTCCTGGTCAAGTTCATCAACAACTTCCTGGCCTCGGTGACGCCGTTCCTGTTCTACTTGATCGGCGGCTACCTGGCGCTGCAGGGGCGGCTCGACATCGGACAGCTCGTCGCCGTCATCGCCGCCTACAAGGACCTGCCGGGACCGCTGAAGGAACTGATCGACTGGGACCAGGCGCGCCAGGACGTCCAGGTCAAGTTCACCCAGGTGGTCGAGCAGTTCAAGGTCGACCACCTGATCGACCCCGCCATCCAGGCGGTGTCGTTCGAAGCGACGGCGCCGCTCGACGGACCGCTTTCGGCGATCAACCTGACGGTTGCCGACGACAGCGGCGCCCGCACGCTGGAGCACCTGTCGATCCAGTTCGCGCGGGGCGAGTTCACCGCGATCATCGGCGGGGCGGCGGCCGGCGGCGAGGCGCTGGCCGAAGCCCTCGGCCGGATCGTGTGGCCGGAATCGGGGCGCCTCACGGTGGGCAAGACCGATCTGCTCGAGCTGCCGGAATCGGTGGCCGGCCGCCGCATCACCTATGTCTCCTCGGACGGCTATTTCTTCTTCGGCTCGCTGTGCGACAACCTGCTCTACGGCCTCAAGCACGCGCCGTTGCGGGTCCCCGAGTACGACGACGACCACAAGGCCACCCGCAAGTGGGAGATCAGCGAGGCGCGGGCCGCTGGCAATCCGGATCTCGACATCCACGGCGACTGGATCGACTACGAGGCGGCGGGCGCGACCGGCCCGGACGACCTCTTCGCCTCGATCGCCGCCGTCCTCGACTGCGTCTGCCTGACCAGGGACATCCTCGAACTTGCGCTGCGCTCCACCATCACACCGCGCTCGCATGGAGCGCTGGCCGCGCACATCGTCGCCTTGTGCCATACCCTCCGCCACGAACTGGACAAGGCAGGCCTGAGCAACCTCGTCGTGCCGTTCGAACCCGACCGTTACAACATCGAGGCCACGGTTGGCGAGAACCTGCTGTTCGGCACCGCGATCGGCGAGGAGCTGACAGGCCCCGCCATCGGCCGCAACCCGTATTTCGTTGACGTGGTCAGCCGCAACGGCCTCGATCGGATTCTCTACCGGATGGGCTATGAGATCGCCGAGAACGCGGTCGAGCTCTTTGCCGGGCTGCCGCCGGACCACCCGTTCTTCCAGCAGCTCACCTTCATGACCCCGGACGACCTCCCGTATTATCAGAAACTGCTGCAGAGGCTGAAGGGCAAGGACTTTTCCGAGACCACCGAGGACGACAAGCACGACATCATCCGCCTCAGCTTCGCCTATATCGAGCCGCGGCACCGCTTCGGCCTCCTGACGGATCAGCTGATGGCCAAGATCGTCGACGCGCGCCGCCAGTTCCACGAGGGCATGCCGGACACGATGAAGGGCGCGATCGAGCGCTACGATCCGGATAGCTACACGGCGTCGGCAAGCATCCTGGACAACGTTCTGTTCGGTCGCGTCAGCCACCGCCAGGCCGACGGCCCGGAGCGGGTGCGTGCCATGGTGATCTCGCTGCTCAGCGAACCCGGCATCTACGACCAGGTCCTGTCGATCGGACTGGACTTCAACCTCGGCGCCGGCGGACGCCGCCTCACCCAGGTTCAGCGCCAGAAACTGAACCTGGCCCGGGCGCTCTTGCGGCGGTCGGACTTCTATGTCTTCAACCGGCCACTGCCGGGGCTCGACGCCCGACTGCAGGAGCAGGTCTGCCGCAACGCGCTCGAGCTTTTGCAAGAAAAGGGGCAGAGGCCCGGCGTCGTCTGGGTCCTGTCCAACACCACGCTGACCGATCTTTTCGATCGCGTATTGATCTTCGACAATGGCAAGCTCGTGGGAGACGGCAAACATGCCGACCTTGCGGACAATGCGACATTCAGGGAATTGGTGTCATAATCGAAATATATCGAACAAGCGCCACCAGACCGGGGGACGGACGAGATCATGCTTCTGAAGGACGAGGTACAGATGTTGCGGCGGGTGCCGCTGTTTGCCGGCGTGGACCCCACGAAGCTCAAGCTTCTGGCCTTCACCTCCGACCGGGTGACCTATGGGATCGGCGAGACCCTGTTCCGGCAGGGTGACACCGGCGATGCCGCCTACGTGATCCTGACCGGCAAGGCCGACGTCCTGGTGGAGACGCCGGGCGGCCAGATCAAGGTGGCCCAGATCGAGGACAATTCGATCGTCGGCGAGATCGCGATCCTCTGCGACGTGTCGCGAACCGCCACCGTGAAAGCAGCGACCAATCTCGAGGCCCTGCGGATCAGCAAGGAGCATTTCCTCAAGCTGCTGACCGACTTTCCCGAAATCACCATCGAGATCGTGCGGGTGCTCGCCGACCGCCTCAGCCGCACCACCATTGATCTGTCCGACGAGCGGGCCCGGGCGCGGAAGCCGGATTGATGAAGACCGACAAGGCCGAAACGGCCCGGGAGCGGCGACCGCATGGGCCGCCCGGTTGCGGGAACGTTTCGAACGCCCGAACGTTGAACATGGTGCATCCGAAGGGCGTGAATTTTCCGCGTCAACTTGGCACTCGCAAAAAGGTTACGCATTCGTTACGCTTGACGCACCATTTGTACCTGGGGCACCGCTTGGAACCATGGAAGGCTGGGCGCGATAGAAGCCCCGGTCGCCCCGGCGCACTCGACGAGGTCGGGCAGAGATGAACTTGCTGGAAATGCCACCGCAGGCCAGGCACCGGACAAAAGCCCCTCCTCGACCGAGTGGCGCCAACGGCACGCTGTCGGTGAAATTCTGGGGCACGCGCGGCAGCATCCCGGTCTCGGGTCCGCAGTTCAGCCGGTATGGCGGCAACACGGTAAGCGTCGAGATCCGTTGCGGCGACGACATCCTGCTGTTCGACGCCGGTTCCGGCATACCCCCGGCGGGCATGGCGCTGAAGGCCCAAGGGGTGCGGCAGGTCGACCTTTTCTTCAGTCACTGCCATTACGATCACATCATCGGAATCCCCTACTTCAAGCCGCTCTACGACCCCGGATGCGCCATCAAGATCTGGTCGGGGCACCTGGCGGGGACGATGACCACCGGCGAGATGCTGTGCGAGTTCATGCGGCCGCCATGGTTCCCGGTCGACCCCAGGATCTGCCGAGCCTCCCTCACCTTCGGCGACTTCCGCGCCGGTGACGTGCTCGAGCCGCGCCGCGGCATCACGGTGCGCACCGGCAACCTCAACCATCCCGGCGGCGCAATCGGCTACCGGCTCGAATGGCGCGGCCGCTCGGTGGCATTCATCACCGACACCGAGCATGTGCCGGGCACGCTGGACCCCGAGGTGCTGCGGCTGATCGAGAACGTCGACCTGTTCATCTACGACTGCTGCTACATCGACGAGGAGATGGAAGTCTTCCGTGGCTTCGGCCACTCGACCTGGCAGCAGGCGATCCGGCTGGCAAGGGCCGGCAATGCCAGGTCCATCGCCTTCATCCACCATGCCCCATGGCGCTCCGACGCCGAGCTCGAAGCGATCGACCGCCTCGCCGCCGCCGAGTTCCCCAACGCCTTCTCGGCCCGCGACGGCCAGATGCTGGAATATGCGACGGTCGCCGCCTAGGCCCGGATCCCGAACTCTCAGCGCCCACTTTCCTCCAGAAGCGTGGACCTTGCCACGGCCGGCTGCCGCGCGGTCTCAATCAGCCGGAGGTCGATCGGGGCCGCGCGTCGAAGCCTCAGTCGCCGAGAATTGCCGAAATCGGCGCCCAGCGGCAGGCCGGATGGTGCGCCGTCCGTTCAAACAGGCCCTCCAGAAAGGTCCATACCGCCGCATCGTGAACGAGGTGATGGGTGAGCAGACCAAGCGTGCCATGGCCGGCCTCGATCGCCCGCAGGCGCGCGACCATGCCCCCGACCAGCACTGCCGTCTCCCGGCCGCCGCGCGTGCCGCGCCAGTCCATCACGTCCACATGGGTGTTGATCGCGCGCAGGCCGGCATTCCTCTCGGGGCCGTAGACCGACAGCGCGCGGAAACCGATCCCGCCGAGCCGGGGCACCAGCGCCGGGGCGATCCGGTTCCAGGGCGGTACCAGCACCGGCGACAGGCGCGAACCATGAAGCTGGCGCAGACGGACGAGGCCCTTTTCGAGCGAGGCGAGTACGACGTCGGCGGGACGATGGTCACCGAGCTCCTGCTTCTTCTCGCCCTCGGCCGCGAAATTCTCGTGCGACCAGCCGTGCACCATCACCTCGGCATGCGGCGCCTCGGCGAGCCGGTCGGCCAGCGCCTCGCCCGTGAAGGCCGGAATGACAGCAAGCGCCGTGGGAACGGCGTGTCTGGCCGTCAGGTCCAGCAGCCGGTCGAGGGCGGCGGTGGGCTCGACGGCGTCGTCGTCGCGCAGCCAGAACGTCGCCTGCCGCCCCGCGGCCCGCCAGCGGTCGAGTTCGTCCAGAAGCGGTTGCCAGACTGCGTCTACACTCATCGGCTTCCCCCCACATGGCGTTTCAGCGCTTCGTCCAGTCGCAGCGAGGCCCGGTCGATCGAGCATTCCTCGGCCACGAAGCGGCGCGCGGCCAAGGCCATCTGACGTCGCTCGCCTTCGTTTGCCAGAAGCCGTTCGATGGCCACGGCAAAGGCATGTACGTCGCCGGCCGGCGTCAGCAGGCCCGTCACCCCGTCGCGCACCACCTCCGGCACGCCGGCCACCGCCTGTGCGACGACCGGAAGCCCGGCTGCCTGCGCCTCGAGATAGGCCAGGCCATAGGCCTCGCCGGTGCCGGGCCACACATAGAGCGCCGATTGCCTCAATATGGCGGCGATCTCCGACGCGCTGCTCTGGCCGTGCCAGGTGATCCGCTCCGGCGGCAGCGGCGAAAACAGCGCCCGCACCTCCTCGCGCAGCGTCCCGTCGCCGACTACCGACAGCGTCCATGGCCGATGCTGCAGTTGCAAGAGCGCCGCCGCCAGCATGCGGTAGCTCGCCATCTTGTCGCCGGCCCGCATCATCGCCACCGCGGCGAGACGGCCCGGTTGCGGCTGCGGCGCCCGGTCCAGAAGGGCCGAAGGGTCGATAAAGGGCTGCAGCAGCAGGTAGCGGCCCTCCGGCGCAGCCGCGGCCAGGCCGTCGCGGTCGCGCCGGGTAAAGCAGAGGTTGAGTGCTGCGCCGCGCACCGCCTCGATCAGCCGCGCCTGGTCGTTCGCCCAGATTCCCTGGTTGCGGCGCGCCGAATAGGAAGCCTCGGCGGTGACGTAGGCGAGACCGAAGCGCCTCGCCAGCGTCGGGCCGATCAGGTCCGGCGCCTTGTAGTAGGGGTGATAGCAGAACCAGACGTCCGGCACCCCGCCGGCCCGCCACAAACCGTCGAGCCGGTCGATCTCCGCCGCCGCTTCAGCCTCGATCAGCGCGCGGTCCCTCCCCTCCGGATCGGCCGTAAAGCTCCGCAGTTGCGAGGCGACCTCGACCGCGTGTCCGGCGCGCTTCAGCGCGTCGACCAGCAGCCTGGCCATCAGCCGGTCACCGGAAGGAACCGGGTGATCGGGCGATTTCAGCGGGGAATGGAAGGCGATCTTCATCATCAACCGCTCTACGGCATCGGGGCGGGAAACGGAACAATGGCAGAAGAATATGCGCAAGCGATAAGCTTGCCCATGGCCCTTCACGCGGAAGAAGTGCCGGACGTCTGCGAGGCGAACAGGCAGTTGCACGCACGGCCGCCCTTCGCTCGCCCTTCATCCCTCCACCGGGCCACCGCTGGCGAAAAGATGCAGCACCTGACCGGGGCGCGGGGAATTCAGCGCGTGCCGGCGCCGGCTGCTACCACGACTTCCACGCCACCAGCAGGCCACCGTCCTGCCGCTCCGCCGTTTCGCACAGAGCCTGTACGGCGGAAAACGGCGCCCGGCGCGGCAGTTCGCCCGCCACCAGATCCGCATCGGCAATCGTCACCGCACCGCCGCGGCAGATGACGCTGAACAGCAAGGGCCCGGTCGACCACCAGGCCGGCGCGCCCGGCAGGGCGGCGGCGGACGCCGGCAGTGCGTCGAGGATGCGCCGGAACACCGGATGGCCGGCCGGCGCCGCGATCAGCGAATTGGTCAGAAGCAGGCTGCCGGAGCCGAGGTCGCGCGGCGTCTTCTCCGCCAGCGCCGACAGCCCCACGAGCGGCAGGCGGTCGTGGAAGCCCAGATCTCGCCGGGCCGGATACCAGTCGCAGTCGAGATAGATGCCGCCGAACTGCTGCAGGACGAGGTAGCGGGCGACGTCGACGGCGCCGGGCATGTCGCCGATCGAGACCATCGCCTTGAAGACCGGATGTTCGTCCATGCCGGCAGCCGAAAGCTCAGCCTCGCGCCACAGCCGGTAGTCGTAGCCGTGGCGCGCCGCGTGATCGGCCCAGGCGGCCGTCGAGGCCGGGAGCTCGGCCGGGCCGATCCAGATCTGGTGCAGGATGCGCGGCACCGGCTGCCGCCCGGCCTCGGCCAGTTCTGTGCGCTCGGCGGCGGAGAAGCGGCCGTGGACTGCCAAAACCTCAGGCGGTGGAACGAGGGTGTGCTGCAAACCGATCCGGCGGACCGGGTCGCCCATTCGTTTGGCGATCTTCAGATAGGCGGAATGCAGTTGGCGCGGCAGGCCGAGCACCGTCAGCGGCCCGAAGACGCGGTTTTCGGGATCAGCGGCGATCGCCTCGAGCACGGCCAGCGCCGCATCGAACCGGCCTTGATCGCGAAGGCTTTCCGCCTCCTTCAGCCGTGCCTTGAAGCTGTCCTTGTCCGCCATGGCCACCCCATCGCCGGCCGCCGGTCCGGCACGTCTCCGCAATGGGCTAGCGCGGAAGACGGACCGGCGTCAACGGCAAGCTCGGCTGCGCGGGCCGACAGCGTTTGCTTTGCGCCCGCAGCCGGCCAAGCCTGTTACCGCGCCTTGCACCACCGCTGCAGAATCAAGGCAGGCATCCATGCGCATGCTCGCCATCGTTCAGCCACCCCGTCGCCATCGCATGGTTTAGATGCAACTTTGGACACGGTCTGGCTAAGCGCTCTTGCTGCCCCTGCCCCAGTCGCCCGTGGTGCCGCGGCTGTCGGTATTGGCGGCCGTGCGCGGCAGGTCCTGGCGGGTATAGGCGTCGGCGCGGCGCCAGCTTTCCACGCGCTCGCGGCAGGCAGCGGGCTCGAGTTCGGCAAGCAGCGCTTCGGCGCGGCTGCCGGTCGCATCGTCTGCGGCGAGATGCGGATAGAGACGTGCGAGCACGAACTTGCTGTCGCGATCGGGCACCTGCAGCGCCACCAGCGTGGTCGCCAGTTGCCGACCGGAAAGGTCGAGCAGGATGCGTTCGCTGAGCCATTGGCTGGCGCCGAGCGCATCGGCCAGCACGACCGGTATCATGCCGGTCTCGCCGGCGCGGGCGAAGCGGACGATCAGGGCGAGATGGACGTCACCGATGGCGGCGAGCGGCAAGGGGGCTTCCGCCTGTGATGCCTGCGCGCGCGCCAGCGCCCGGATCGCATCGCGCAGCTCTTCCTCGCGTGCCTGGCGGCTGCGTTCGGCCCGCGCGCGGTCGTCGTCACCGACGGCCCGGCTGCGGTGCGCCTGATGCAGCCCGACGAGGCTTTCGATCATCTTCGGCGTGAGATTGTCGCGCCGCTCGATGGCCCGCGCATGGGCGGGCGAAGCGGTGCGCAGGATCTCAAGCAGCGTCCGTTCGGAAATGGCGGGCGAGCGCGTCAGGAAGATCGCGGCGACCGCGATCGGCTGGCCGGCGATGAAGAGTGCGGTCGGCTCCGGCACGACGGGACACTGCGACAGCGCCGCGACCGCCTGGCGGCGGGCCTCGTCGCTGGAGGCCAGATAGGTGGCGACGAACAGGTCGTGGAACTGCTTCAGGTCGGTGCGGGACGGACGGGCGAGGCTTTCGAAGCCGGTGACGGTGGCCATCAGGACAATGTCCTTCTGCCGGCCGCCCTGCGGTCTTTCCAGCTCGCGAAACCTGTCCCCCACGACGCACCACTCTTATGCGACAGCAGCCATGCCCATGCCGAGCCTACGGCTTTCGGATGCGGCAGGTCTGCGGCGGTTCGCATCGAACCACCGCCGCTTGAAACCATTGATCGCCGACAATTAGACGAAAAGAATTAGCAACATGTTAACCGTATTGACGCTACCTATCGAGCGTGGGAGGGGCATGGGCAAACCGCAGCGCCGTGCTATGTTCCCCGCATGCGCGCGATGGCCTGCGACGGGTTCGTGGCCATCGAAAAGGCAAGGTGCGATGCACCGAATGCCTGGATGGAGGCGGCGCGAATTTCTTTCCCCGCCGGGGAAACCTTCAATGCCGTCACCCGTTCAATGTCCGACTGCGGCGATGAGAGTACTGCGTTACAGAGCCGCAAAACGAGGTCGGGATCCGTGGCACGGGCCAGGGAAACTGGGCTGGACCATCTCGATTCGTGATCAGGAGGCGAGAATGGCAGACGTGGTACGATTGCAGGAACGTTTGAGGCGCCGGCCGCGACGGGCAAGGGTATGGCACGAAGCCCCGGCCGCCGTTCTGTTTTTCACGGGCGTCCGCTACGAACGCCTGACGCCCGCAATGATCGCAGCCAAGGCCCGCGACGCCAGCCTTCGCGCCGGCGAGGCCGGGCAGGACGCGCGGCGCTAGTCTCTGGGCCACCGCCCCAAAAGGAGGGCGGTGGCAGCACGTGGTCTTTATACGGTCGCACATTCCGTCCGGACGCGGTATTTCCAGAACAATATGCCTCCATCGGGGTCGCGCTGCAGTAGTCGCGTGAGCGCTTCACTCCGTCGCGCCGGTGTCTATCGTCTCGCATCCTGCATCGGCCAGGAAGGCGCGGGCACCCTCCTCCATGGTCGCGGTCGGCGCGAAGGTGCGCAGCACCGCATAGCCGTCCTGGTCTGCCATCTCGACCAGGATCGATTGCGAAAGCTCCGCCGGCAGCGCCTTGCGGATCGCGTTCAACTGGACCGGCGTCGCCACCACCACGTCGAGCGCCCCGCCGACAGAAGTGCGGTCGTTCATGCTGAACACCTCGTTCGAGGCCCGGTCGAACAACCCGAGCGACCAGAACGGTACCGTGTCCGGCGCATACAGCCGGACCGGACGCTCGGCGATCGACAGCGCGCAGACTGCGATCCGAAGAGCCGGATCGTCGCTGAAGGGTGCGCCGCTGCGCGCCGGCGCCGCCGGCAGCGGATAGAAGCGCTGCACGTCCCCGAGACTGGCGATCCGGGTATAGGCGTCATTGCCGGTAAAGCCCGGAACGGCAAGGACGATCAGAATATGGAGGGCGGCGGCGCCGAGAAGGCCGACCACGGCGGCGAACAGGACGCTACGCATCGCTGCATTCCGTCTGGACGATGGCCGGCATGGTGAGGTCGATGACGCCGGAACTGCCGGCCGTCGGGGTGTCGAGCAGCGTCAGCACCAGCCGGAACGGCTGGTCCGGCGCGACGGCCAGCCAGTTGCCCGGCCGCGCCGACGCCGCCACATGGATCGTGGCGTTGTTGTCGGCACCGCGCAGGACCGTCCACGAATTGAGCCCGGCCGGCAGAACGGAGGCAAGCGGCAGCGGCCTTCCCTCCGGTGTGGTGGCGTGCAGTGTCCAGAAACGGGCGGGCGGCGTC
Source organism: Mycoplana dimorpha (assembly GCF_003046475.1). Lineage (GTDB taxonomy): Bacteria > Pseudomonadota > Alphaproteobacteria > Rhizobiales > Rhizobiaceae > Mycoplana > Mycoplana dimorpha. Next base: position 304,907 of record NZ_PZZZ01000001.1, on the reverse strand, counting down.
AGCCCGACGATGTCGTAGGCACAGCGCCCCGAGAGCGTCCGGCCGTTGCTGTCATGCGAGGCCCGGAACATCAGCCCCTCGGCACTGCCGAACAACAGCGCCCCGTCGCGAGCCCGGTGGGCCTTTGCATAGGGGTCGGCGCGGTCGGTCTGCGCGTTCGGAAAGGCGACCCAAGGGCCGAGCGCGATCGATCCGAAGCCGATCGTCGCCTTCAGCGCCCAGACAGCCGAGAGCGTGCCGCAGCCGAAGGTGATGGCCAGGGCAAGGGCGACGAGAAGGGGAATTCGGAACAAGGCGGCCTTCCGGTTGGACTTGACTGCAGGCGCTGGCCGGAGAGACCCCCGTCCGGACGCGCCCGCCAGAACCTTGCATGATTCCGCGCCGAAATCGATTCCCATCTCGATTGCAGCGGCCGAAAGCTCTGGTGTGCCGGTGGGGGCCGCCGCCGGCGGCCGGCCGGTTGGCACCATCCGACAGCGCTCAGAGCGCCGCGACCCGTCCGCCCGACGAAAGCGGCGTGGCCTCGCGCAACTCCCGGCCAATCTCGCGCAACAGCTTCGTCGCGCCGACCGACAGCGTCCGGGGCCGCACGAGCGGCGGCAGCGCGTCCTCCGACTTTGCCGCGCTTGCGACGGCTTCCGTCGCCTTCGGCCTCGGCAGCGGGTTGTCGATGCCGGGGATCGGCCGCAGTTCGATGCCCTGGTGGGCGTAGTCCATCAGTCGCTTGAAGGTCATCGCCGGCAGCGAGCCGCCGGTCATCTTGTTGGTGGAGGTATAGTCGTCGTTTCCGAACCAGACCGCCGTCGTGTAGTTGCCGGTGAAGCCGACGAACCAGGCGTCGCGGTAGGCCTGGGTAGTGCCGGTCTTGCCGCCGGTGACGATGCCGCCGTCGAGTGCGGCCCGCCGCGCCGTGCCATTGACCGGGATGGTGACCAGCATCCGGTTCATGTCGGCGTTGGCGGTTTCCGACAACACCCGCTTCGGCGCCGGCTCGTCGCGATCAAAGTCGTAGAGAATGTCGCCGTTGTAATTGAGGATCTGGGTGATGCCGTGCCGGCGGGTCTGTACTCCGCCGGCGGGGAAGACTGCATAGGCGGTCGCCTGGTCGAGCACCGTCACCTCGGAGGTGCCGAGCGGCATGGTCTTGTCCGTTCGGATCGGTGTCTCCACGCCCATGGCCTTGGCCATGTCGGCGATGGCCTCGGTGCCGAGGAAATCCTTGGCGAGGCGCACCGGCACGGTATTGATCGATTTCGCCAGCGCCGTCATCAGCGTCACCCGGCCGGCATAGCTGCGGCCGTAGTTCTGCGGCGACCAGCCGCGCCAGGTAATCGGCGCGTCGATGATGGTCGACTCCGGCGTCTTGCCCTTCTCCATCGCCGCCGCATAGGTGTAGACCTTGAACGACGAACCCGGCTGGCGCAGTGCCTTGGTGGCGCGGTTGAACTGGCTTTCGCCATAGTCTCGCCCGCCGACCATGGCGCGCACGGCCCCGCCGTTTTCAATCATCACCAGCGCGCCCTGCTTGACGCGGTAACTGTCGCCATACTGCCGCAGGCTGGTCTCCATCGCCTCCTCGGCGGCCGCCTGCAGGCCGGTGTCGATGGTGGTGCGCACGATCAGCGAGTGCTGGCCGAAGGGTCTCGCGATGCGCTGCACCTCGTCGAAGGCCCAGTCGAGGAAGAAGTCGGGGGCGGTCTTCTCCTGGCGGTCGATGACGCTGGCCGGGTTGCGGCGGGCGGCGATCACCTGTCCCTCCGACATCATCCCGCCCTGTACGAGATTGGTCAGCACCTCGTTGGCGCGAGCCCGCGCCGCCGGCAGGTTGACGTGCGGGGCATAGCGGGCCGGCGCCTTGAACAGGCCGGCCAGCATCGCCGATTCCGCGAGGTCGACATCGGTGATGTCCTTGCCGAAATAGAACTGCGAGGCGGCCGCGACGCCGAATGTGCCGCCGCCCATGTAGGCGCGGTCGAGGTAGAGGCGTAGGATTTCCTTCTTGGAGAGGTTCGCCTCCAGCCACAGCGACAGGAACGCCTCCTTGATCTTGCGCTCGATCGTCCGCTCGTTGTTGAGGAACAGGTTCTTGGCGAGCTGCTGGCTCAGCGTCGAGCCGCCCTGAACGACGCCGCCGGCACGCGCATTCTCGGTCATGGCGCGGGCAAGGCCGAGGAAATCGATGCCGAAATGGTCGAAGAAGCGCCGGTCCTCGGTAGCCAGCACCGCCTTGATCAGGTGGTCCGGCAGCTCGTCGATCGGCACGGAATCCTCGTGGATGATGCCGCGATGGCCGATCTCGTTGCCGTAGCGGTCGAGGAAGGTGACGGCGAAATCCCCCTTGTTGCGCCAGTCGCCCTTGGTCTCCTCGAACGCCGGCAGCGCCAGCGCCAGCAGCAGCACGAAGCCGGCGGTGCCGAGGTTCATGCCTTCGCCGGCAAGTTCGAACAGGGCCCGCCTCCAGCCCTTCACATGGAAGCGGCGGAAGAAGATGGTGATCTCTTCCCAGAGCTCGGCGAGACGGAAGCCGGCGTTCCAGACGGTGGAATCGATCCAGGAATCGATGCGCAGCAGCCAGTGCCGTTTCCGGCGACGCGGCCTTTCCGCCGGCGAGCTCCCTGGCTGCTCCTCGGGCAACTGATCCTGGTCCTGCAAGACTTCTTCCCTCATTCGACCGCGGGCGAAATGCTGGTCGCGGTCGCGACGATATCAGGCAATCGCGAACGATAAAACAACATGGTTTCGTCCGCCCCCACCCCGCCAGCCGCAACCGCTCAACTAGCGTCCGGCGAGCACTTGCCGCTGCCGCGCGCGCATGGGCGGCGGCCGTCCGGCCCGTGCTGCCGCTTTTGCTTGACCTTTGGCCCTGCGGGGTCCACTTGACGGGCATGAGCGCGAAGAACGAAATGCGGAAGGTTCCGCCGGCCGAGGAAATGCAAGAGGATCTGCCGTTCTGGCGGACCAAGACGCTGGCCGAAATGTCCGACGGCGAATGGGAGAGCCTGTGCGACGGCTGCGGGCTTTGCTGTCTGAACAAGCTGGAGGACTGGGACACCGGCGAGGTGGTCTGGACCTCGATCCGCTGCCGCTTGCTCGACGACCACAGCTGCCGTTGCAAGGACTACGAAAATCGCCAGGCGACGGTGCCCGACTGCATCCGGCTGACGGTGCAATCGGTGGACGAGATCAGCTGGCTGCCGCCGACCTGCGCCTACCGGCTGGTCCGGGACGGTCAGGACCTCTACTGGTGGCACTATCTCGTCTCCGGCGATCGCGACACCGTCCATCAGGCCGGCATCTCCGTTCGCGGCCGCACCGTCAGCGAAGAAGGGATCGATATCGACGACTACGAGGATTATCTCGTGACCTGGCCGCTTGAGGTGGGCAAGGGCAGCGGCCGCTAGACTCTGTGTCGTGCAGCCATCTGCCTGCCGAACCCCAAGGCAGGCGGACGATAGATGGACGATCCGCTGCCCCACGGGGCGGCAGTGTGCGATCACGGAAAAGTCATCCTGCTTGAAGGGCGGCGGCGGCGCAGGCCTTATGCCGGACACGTCTGCAACCTATTGTCGTTTTTCCGAAGGGACGCCGAAGGGAGAAGACATGATAAGCGATGTTATCCAGAACCGTTCCAGAGCGTTGCGGACGACATTTGCGCTGGCATTGGCATTGGCGCTTCCGCTCGCCGCTGTGCCGCCCCTGGCGCATGCCCAGGACTCGGGCCCTCCCGAGCGCCCGAACGTTCAGGGCGGCGATCCGATGGGGCGTGACCAGAACCGCGACGGCATGGAACGCAGCCACATGAATGCGCCGGGCTGGCAAAGAGACCGCGCGGCGCGCTGGCATGGCCGCCTCAGGGGCGAATGGCTGGCGATACGCCTTGCCGGGGCCGAGCAGGCAGCCGGGATCAAAACCGGCCAGCTCGACGCCTGGCGCACATTTACCGCTGCCCTGATCGATTTCGTCACGCCAATGCCGCTGCGGCCCGGCGAGGCCGCCGCCGATGCAGCCGAGGAGGAGATGATGGAACAGGGCGCATCAGGCCCGGACCAGGCGGAGACGCCGCCCGGCGCGGCCGAGCAGGCACCGCCCGACATGACAGGGCAGCAAGCGCCGATGCAGGGCTCGGGCGGTGCGCCCCGGCCGGACGGCATGCGGTCCTCCGACATCCTGGACCGGATCATCGCCCGCGCCGAGGACCGCGCCGTCAAGGCGGAACGTCTGAAGGCCGCCAAGGCACAGCTCGAAGCCGTCCTCGAACCGGGGCAGCGAGAGACGCTGGAGCGCTTCATGATGCCGCCGCACCGGATGGGGCCGTAACGCAAATCCACCCTCCCCCCGCACGTTGCGGGGTCGTTCCCGGCGATGGGCCTGCGCACGCCCCTCGCCGGAGTTGGGCGTAGCGGCCGCCGGCTCGTGTCAGTGATGGGCACGGGCTCCGGCGGCGATCGGCAGCCGTCTATCGCAGGGACATGCCGCGCCTGAGTGCTCACCTGCGGAACAGCGAATCCAGCGGATCGTCGCGCTCGCGGTCCCCCTGCCCCAGCTCGATCAGGTCGCCGATCTCGTCGGTCTCCAGCGCCACGATCCAGAGATCGGGATCGAAACGGATCTCGCGGGCAAGGGCTTCGGACACGGTGTCGCGCGTCTGGCGCTCGAGCCGCAGCTCGAACAGCCGCTTGCCGGTGTCCTCATCGTCGAAAAAGCTCTGCGGCGCCGGCGCATAAAGCGTTTCGGTCCCGTCCCGGAACGACTGCCGGACGAAAACCGCGCCGCCTTCGGCGGCGCCCTTGCGCTCGATCGCTGCGAAATCGCCGCGGGCGAAGACGTTGCGGACCAGGGCCGAGGCGAAAATTTCGGACTTCAGGCGCATCAGGGTCAAGACACGTTCAGGTGCATGTTCTGCAGGCCGTATCTTGGGCCTGAGCAGATGGAAAGGTGCGAGAGATGCCGCCCATTTTCAAACCTTTTTGACGCACGCAGGAGCAAGGTTCCGAGAGTGCGCCTGTTTCGCAGCATGCGAAAGAGCAAAGACCCAAACCGGGGCAGATGAGAATGGCGGCGAACACTAAAGCGCGCCGATCTCCTTCAGCTTGTTCAGGACCAGTTCGTTCGGCTCGCCGGTGGGCGGAAGGCGATAGTGCTTCTCGAAGGCCCGGATCGCCTGGCGCGTCTGCTCGCCGGCGACCCCATCGACGACGATGTCGGCATAGGCGATGTTGCTCAATCCCTTCTGGATCTTCATGACGAGATCGCTCGGGGCGGCCGGGCGCCTTGCCGGCACCATGGCCGGGTCGGCCTCGGCGGCGCGAATGGCGGCTGCGATCGGATCGATGCCTTCGCTGTCGCTCGCCCGCCCCTCCTGCACCGGCCGTTCGGTCGGCAGCACCGCGATCTGGGCAGGCAGGTTGCCATGCAGGGCGGTGAGCAGCGCAGTGTCCGGCTCGCCGGTGACGGCAAGGCCGCGTTGCTCCTGGAAGCGGCGGATGGCGGCGACCGTCTCCCCGTTCAACCGCCCGTCCGGATCGCCGGCATACAAACCCTGCCGCGCCAGCTGCGTCTGGATATCGAGGACGAGTTCGGACGGCTGGTTAGCCTGCGAAGCGGTTCGTGTGCCCGCATCGCCCTCCCTCTCAATGACGAAGGTGGTGACGTCGGCGGGCGGCTTGCGCAGCGCCGAAAAGCCCAGCGAATTCTGCGCCGAGCGGGTTTTCAGGATCGGCGAGGGATGGCCGCCCGGCTGATACCACAGCGCATTGGCGGCGACGAAGGAAAAGACCACGGCGAAGGCGGCGCCGCCGCCGATCACCGAGGGATGGCGCGCGGCAAAGGCGCCAAGCGCCAGGACCGAGCGCTGGACGATGCCGGGTCCGCTCGCCTGCCGCTTGCGGGTGTTGCGGCCGCGGCCGCCCCGCTCAGGCTGTTTTCGCGCGCGTGCCGTCATAAATCCGGTCCTCGTCCCTACCCTCATCGCCGTCGGGGCCGCGCCCCTCCTTCAGCCGCATCGGTATCGCATCGTTCCGTGCGCGAGGAAACAGCCGCGGCGGGAATTCCTCAGCAAAGGTGGCGGTGGAGCGCGCGCCGGACTGCGCGACACCGGTGCCGTCGGCGGGAATGGTCACGGTGACCTGGGTGCCCTCGCCCGGATTGCTGCGGATGGCGATGCTGCCGCCGTGCAGCGCGACCAGGCCCTTGACCAGAGACAGGCCGAGGCCGGTGCCCTCGTACTTGCGGGTGTACTGGTTCTGCACCTGGACGAAGGGGCGGCCGATCAGGTCGAGCTGCTCGGCGGGGATGCCGATGCCGGTGTCGCTGACGCTGAGCACCAGATCGTCGCCGACGCGGGCGGCGTCGATCGTGACGATGCCGCCCCGGTCGGTGAACTTGACGGCGTTGCCGACGAGATTGATCAGGATCTGCTGCAGGGCGCGCTGGTCGGCGATCGCCTCGCCCACGTCATGCGGCACCCGGCTCGTCAGTTGCACGCCCTTCTGGCGGGCCTGGAGCGCCAGCATCTGCTCGCAGGTCCGCACGCTGTCGGCAACCGCGAAGGGCTCGAGCACCAGCTCGTAGCGGCCGGCCTCGATCTTGCTGACGTCCAGCATGGTATTGACGACGGAGAGCAGGTGCCCGCCCGACTGGTGGATCAGGGCGACATATTCGCGCTGGCGCTCGTTCTCCAGCCGGCCGTAATACTCGCCGGCGAGAATGTCGGAAAAGCCGAGAATGGCGTTCAGCGGCGTGCGCAGTTCATGGCTGACGGCGGCGAGGAAGCGGGTCTTGGCGTCATTGGCCGATTCCGCCTCGGCGGCCTTGCGGGCGCTGTCGCTGCGAAGCTCGGCCTCGGCGGAGATGTCGCGCGACTGGGCGACGATGGCGGCCAGCAGACCGGCCGCATCCCGGATCGCCGTCATGTCGGTGCGCACGTGCAGGAACTGTTCGCCCGCCTCGGCCAAGCGGCGCTGCTCCAGCCGTATGTCGACGCTGACATGGGCCTCGCCCTGGCGCAGGCGGTCGATCGCCTGCAGGAAGCCGAGCCGGTCGGAGACGTGGATCTGGTCGATGAAGGCCCGGCCGAGCGGGTCGCGCATCGAAGAAAGCATGGCGTGGCGGTCGCGGCCGTGCACGGCGGTCACATGGCCGCGCGGATCGTGCAGGGTGACGAGGCCGGCAAACAGATCATAGGGAACGGCGTCCGACAGCGGGTCGGCCACGGCGGCCTGATGCGCGGCACGCCGCTCGCGGCGCCGGCCGAGGGCGGCCGAGGCTGCCGTCGCCAGAAGCCCGCCGGCGGCCGCCAGCGACGCCCCGGCCGGAAGGGCCGCAGAGGCCGGCATGACGGCGGTCAGCGCGAGCGGCAGGACGGGGATGGCGACGAGCGCCGTCAGGAGGATCGCCCGCAGGCCCGCCGGCGCCGAGGCGCCGGACGTCCACGCGTCACCCGTCACAGAGGCCGCGGAGGCCGCCATCCGGTCAGCGATGTTATTGAGAAAACGCACGCAATACCCTGCCGTCATTCGTTCTTATGTCGGCCTCAGAATCGCATCGCCGGCTTAGAAAAGGATAAACGCTTCCCGTCGGAACGGGCTCGAATGGCCCGGAAAAGGCTGTTTCAAAGCGACGCGGGCGGCATTTGAATTTCGTGGTTAACGGCGGGTAAGCGCTTCAAAATGCGGCATTTTCCCGTTCGCATTAACCTTTTGGGCAAGTCCCTTCGAAGCAGAAAGCCGCAAACAGAGGGCCCTTGCCCACGCGGCGCCGCCATTATGCTTAACGGGGGTCACTAAAATTCGCGCAAAATGCCCAGCGACGGTGGAACGTTCAAATTTTATGCAAATTTGAGGAAAACCCGAGTGATTCCCGCAAAGCGCCATTTTCCTGTAACCGCTATTGTCGCATCAATGAACGAACGGCAGCGGCCGCAAAGAGCCGCGCCGCCTCCGACAGCTGATTGCAGCGATCGGGCAGCAGAGGATGGGCAAGGCGATGTGGTTTCTGATCAAGGGAGCGTTCTGGTTCTCGCTGGTGCTGGTGCTGCTGCCGCTGTTCGACACCGACGCGGCCAAGACGCTCGAGCACGGTCCGACCGTCGAGATCGGCGACACGTTCAGCGCCGCGAGTGAGGCGGTCGGCTACATCACCGCGATCTGCATGCACAAGCCCGACGTGTGCGAAAAGGGTGCCGAGACCTTCGTGGCGCTCGGCCACCGGGCCCGCGAAGGCGCCCGCGTCGCCTACAAGCTGCTCGACTCGCAGTTTGCAGACCCGGCCGAAGAGTCCGATGCGGCCAGGGCCGCGCTCGACCAGCCGCTGCCGGCGCTGGCTGCCGCGGCAGAGGATGAGGCTGCCGACACCGTCGTCACTGGCACCATCGCCGTTCCCTCGCGCCGCCCCGACCCGGCGCTGTAGTTTCTGCGGCCATCTGCCCGGGCTGTTTGTCCCGCAACTGCCACGAGGATGCCGCAGACGTGTCGCTGCCCGTCAGAACCGTTCCGGCGGGCGGCAAATCGATGCCGACGGTTCAAATCCGCGGCCGGCTGCATTATATCTCAGGCAGCAACAAATCGGACACGCCATGACGGACCTAGCGCAGATCATCGACGACTTCACCTTTCTCGACGAGTGGGAGGATCGCTACCGCTATGTCATCGAACTCGGCAAGGCGCTGCCCGACCTGAGCGACGACAAGCGTACCGCTGAGAACAAGGTGCAGGGCTGTGCAAGCCAGGTCTGGCTCGTCACCCATTCCGACGGCGGCGGCGATCCGGTCCTGACCTTCGAAGGCGATTCGGACGCGCACATCGTACGCGGCCTGGTGGCGATCGTGCTCGCCATCTATTCGGGCAAGCGCGCCTCGGAAATCGCCCGCACCGACGCGCTCGACGTGTTCAACCGGATCGGCCTCGTCGAGCATCTCTCCTCGCAGCGCGCCAACGGCCTGCGCTCGATGGTCAAGCGCATCCGCGAGGAAGCGACCGTCCGCGTAGCCGCCTGAGCAAGGCGAAGCGGCGGTTTCGTCACGCCGCCCCGCGCCTCGTGCCATTCAGCCGGAATCCCCATTGCCGAAGCGAGCTGCCATGTCGGGGCGGTATCCCTCGGCGCCCCACACGTGGCGGCGCCGCGCGGCCGGCCGCTCGGGCTCGTAATGGCGCCATAGCGCCATCAGTGCTGCGCGCAGCATCAGCTTTGCCGAGCGCACCGGCCACTGTCGTTCGCGCTCCACCGCCTCCAGCCCCTTCATGAAGCAGCAGACATCGAGGGCAACGCCGGCGAGCTCCGGGCCCATCGCCTCGATCGCCGCCTGCAGCCGCAGGCGGGCGGCAACCGCCGTGTCGGAGATTTCGCGCGCCTGTCCCATCTCGCCCTTGGCGCGGCTCGCCAGGCGCGGCTCCCAGGCCATCGTCAGACGCGGCTGCAGGCCGGCGCGGGTGAAATCGCGCCCCAGCCGCTCGCCGGCGGCGATCGCCTGCTCGGGCAGAAAGGCCGCGCCGGCCTTGTCCTTCAGTCGCGCCAGGGCCGCAAGCGGTGATTCCAGCCGGTTGATGCTTACCATCTGGCGGCCGGCGCCGGTGTCGAGGCTGCGGGCGGCCAGGTCGCGGTGCTGGTCCTGGAACGCGTCACCGCCGGCCAAGAGCCGCTTCAGGTGGTTGCGGGCCTGTGTCGCTGCACGCAACGTCTCGCCACGCTGCACGGCAAGGCCGAGCCGGATCGCCGCCGCGACAGTCGACCGGTCGACGGCGGCCGTCCGGCCCTGCCCGCAGCGCAGATGCACGGGGTCGTCCCCCGAGACCGCAACCTCGCCGCCGGCGGCGACGAGGAAGCGGAGCAACGCCGCAAGCGGGCGCCTGGCGGCGGGGATCGGCAGGCAATTGGGTTCATTCATGGTCGATCACCCCCGTCGTTCCGAACACCGCCAGGGTGATGCGCTCCACGGTCGCGACGAAGTCATCGAAGGCCCGGTCCTCGCGGCGGTCCTCGACGACGTTGCAGGCGTGGCCGACGGTGGTGCGGTCGCGCCCGAAAGCCGCCCCGATCTCGGCCAGCGGGATCTGCAATGCGACGTGGCAGACATACATGGCGATCTGGCGGACATGGGCGGCGGGACGGCGGCGCTCGCGCCGGCCGGGCGCCCGCTCGCTCGACAGCAGCAGCAGTTCGGCAACCAGCTGGCGGACGATGCGGCAGACCGAGCGCGGCGTCGGCTCGGATCGGTGGAACACGCCGGCGCCGCTGAACGCAAGCGCCAGCAACCGGCTGCGCCTGGCGCGCAACCGGCCGGTGCCATGGGGGCGGAACGGTCTCGGCGTCCGGCGCCGGGTCGGTGCAGCGGATGGGCGGCTGTCAGGCATGGCACTCACTCCGTTTATAGGAATTTATTCATATACCCTACGGAGGAGGCGGGGACGAGTAAAGCACATTCGGCAAGTCTCGCTTTGATATTGCACAGGATTTCTAGGCGAGCGTCCCCAAAATAGGCATTTTTTCCTTCGTCTGAACACAAAAAAACCGGGTCGCCACCGCGACCCGGTCACTGTCCGGAGCCTTCCCCCAGAACCTGGCGCCTACTTCTTGGCGGCCTTTCGGCGTTGACCGAGGCCCATTTCCTTGGCCAGGCGTGAACGCGCCTCGGCATAGGACGGAGCGACCATCGGATAGTCCGCCGGCAGGTCCCACTTCTCGCGATACTGTTCCGGCGTCATGCCGTAATGGGTCATCAGGTGCCGCTTCAGCGACTTGAACTTCTGCCCGTCCTCCAGGCAGATCAGGTAATCGTGCTGGATGGACTTGCGGATCGGCACCGGGGGCTTCGGCTTTTCGGTCTGCACCGGCGCCTCGACGACGTCTTGCGGCTGCGAGGTGTTGTTCAGGGCAGCGTGAACGTCAGAGATCAAGGCCGGCAGTTCGGATACCGGCACCACGTGGTTGCTGACATAGGCGGCAACGATATCGGCGGTCAGTTCGACCAGCAGATTTGAGCCGTTGCCGTCGGAAGTCTCGGTCATTTTCTTCTTCTCCTGTCGGACGAACCGCCCGTCACTCCGGTGACAGGCGGAACCAAACTGCGATGCTTGCTAAAGCTTACATTGCATCGATTGAGTGAACTGTCCGCATCCGTCAAAGGATGCGCCTCGCGGGACCGATATCATTAAGCGCTAATATTACTTCCGTTTCCGGAGCGCCCTATCGCATCCAAAGCTTGACCACCACTACCCCTTATAAGAAGCACTTCAGAATGGCCGCAACTTAGACTGGAGTTCACCACGTAGGCAAATTCAATGCAAATGCTTTACTTGAATTGGCATAACATTGTTCGCCTTAAAGTCCAATAATATTTTGGCGATCAGAAAGTGACGTGTCGTACATGCCGCAATTGGGGTGAAACGTTCGAACTCGGGCCGACGTCGTTACGACGACATCGGCTTCACTTCTTGGGCGGAAGGCGCATTTCATCGCAGACGGTCCGGCGCGACAGCCGATAGCCGGCCTGGTGCGCCGCCTTTGCCACCAGATGCGCCGCCACCGGCGCCGTCAGGATGAAGAAGACGAAGCCGGCGAAGGCGCGCGCCAGCGTGGCGAATTCGCCGGCGTAGAGGCCGGCTGCGATCAGCATCAGGCCGGATCCGACCGTGCCGGCCTTCGAGGCCGCATGCATGCGCGTATAGACGTCTGGAAGGCGCACCACCCCGACGGCCGCAAGGAAGGTGAAGATGCCGCCGGATACCAGCATGGCGGCGACAACAAGGGCGAGAAGGATCTCCATCAGCGTGCCCTCCCCCGCGTCTTCCGTCTGGCGGTGCGCTGGGCCACGGAGCGTTCGCCTGCGCGTCTCGATCCTGCGCGCGGCGAGGCGGCCATCGGGTCCTTCTCGTCCTCCGGCATTCCTTGCGTCAGCACGAAGCGCGCGAAGGCGACGGTGGCGAGAAAACCGACGAGGCCGAGCGCGATCGCGATGTCGACATAGAGGTTGAAGCCGGTCTTGATCGCCACGACGGCAAGGAAGCCGATCGCGATCGCCACCAGCATATCCAGTGCGACGATGCGGTCCGGCAGCGTCGGCCCGGTGATCACCCGGTAGGCGGTGAGGAAGAACGCCAGGCACATCAGAAACAGCGCGAAGGTGGCGGCGGGTTGGACGATGGCGTGCGCGGTCATCAGCGAAGGGCCTCCAGGATCTTGCGCTCGAAGCCGGCCGCGATGTCACGCTTGGTGCCGACCGGGTCGGAACAGTCGAGCGCATGCACATAGAGGAAGCGGCGGTCCTCGGAGACGTCGACGGACAGGGTGCCGGGCGTCAGCGTGATGAGGTTGGCGAGCAGAGTGATCTCGATGTCGCGGTCCACCGTCAGCGGGAAGGCCAGAATGCCGGGCTTCAGGTCCATCCTGGGCCTTGCGACGAGCACGGCGACGCGCCAGGCCGACAGCGCCAGTTCCTTGACGAACAGCACGGCCAGCGACAGGAGCCGGAGCGGCCGGAAGGCGGTGCGGCTGCCCCGGAAATCGCGCCGGATGAACCACAGCGAAAGCAGGCCGAGCAGGAAACCCAGGACGAGGTTGAGCGGCGAGAGGCTGCCGGTGATCGCCGCCCAGACGATCGAAAACACAACCGCGGTGAACATCAGAACCGTCATCGCCCAGCCTCCGGGAACACCGAATTCACATAGGCCGAGGGCTCCGACAGCAGGGCCGCCGCCGCCTGGATCTGCGTCAGCAGCAGGTCCGGGAAGAGCCCGACCAGCACGGAGACGGCCGCAAGCAGCGACAGCGGCACGAGCGCGCTGGCGCCGGGCGCCGCGTCGATGACGGTGGAACGGGCGGACGGCCGCCAGTAGGCGAGTGTCCAGACCCGCCCGACGGCGATCGTCGTCAGGAAGCCCGAGCCGAGGACGGCAGCCGCCAGCCACCAGGCGCCGATGTCGATCGCAGCCTTCGCCACCATCACCTTTGGCCAGAAACCGGAGAACGGCGGCATGCCGGCGACGGCGAGGAACAGCACCAGCGACAGTGCCGAGAAATAGGCGGCCTTGCCGTAGAGGCCGCCGGCGGCGTTCAGGTCGAACGTGCCGGCCAGCCGGCCGGCGACGCCGGCGGCCATGTAGAGCGCCGTCATCACCACCATGGAATGCAGCGCGTAGAACAGCGCGCCGCCGACCCCGCCCGGGCCGCCGACGGCGACCCCGGCCAGCATCACGCCGATACCGGAGATCACCAGGTAGCCGAGCAGCCGGCGAATGTCGCTCTGGCCGATCGCAGCGAGGGCGCCGTAGATCATCGTCGCGGTCGCCACCGCGGCGACGACGAAGCTCAGCGCCTCGCCCTCGACGGGGAACAGCATCACCATCACCCGGACCAGCGAATAGACGCCGACCTTTGTCAAAAGCCCGGCAAACAGCGCGGCGACGACGATGCGCGGGGTGTGGTAGGAGGCGGGCAGCCAGAAATTGACCGGAAAGGCCGCCGCCTTCATGCCGAAAGCGAGCACGAACAGGGTCGCCAGCACCATCAGCGGCAGCTCGGCGCGCCGTTCCGCCGCCTTCACCGCGATATCGGCCATGTTGAGGGTGCCGAACAGGCCGTAGAGATAGCCGACGGCGATCAGAAACAGCGTCGTGGCGACCAGATTGAGGAAAGCGTATTTGACCGCGCCGTCGATCTGCCGCGGCTCCGAGCCGAGCACGAGCAGGCCGAAGGAGGCGATCAGCAGCACCTCGAACCAGACATAGAGGTTGAAGATGTCGCCGGTCAGGAAGGTGCCGGAGACGCCGGCCATCAGCAGCAGCAGGAACGGGTAGAAGCCGTAGCGGCGGCCGGAGGCGCCGATGTCGCCGGCCGCATAGAGCCCCCCCGCCAGCGCGATCAGCGACGAAGTCAGGGCGAACAGCGCGCCGGTGAGGTCGACGGTGAAGGCGATGCCGAACGGCGGCAGCCAGCGGCCCATGACCATCGTGACGGGTCCGCCCGTGGCGACGGTCCACAACAGCAGCGCATCGAGGACGACGAGCACGAGCAGCGCGGCAACGGCGAGGAAGGGCTGGGCGGCGACCTTCTTGCGCAGCATCAGGAGAACGGCGCCGGCAAGCAGGCACCAGGCGACCGGCAGCACGACCAGCCAGGAGTCCAGCGGCGCCGGCGCCAGCACCAGCGCCTTTGAGAGATCGATCGCGGAAGCTGCGGGGGTGGCCATCTAATGTCCTAGTAACCGGTCGGGGGCGCAGCCTCGGCTGCGGGCTCGGCAACGCGCATTTCGTTGACGTTGTCGGTCTTGAGGTCCTGGAAGGCACGGTAGGACAGCACCAGCAGGAAGGCGAAGAACGAGAACGAGATGACGATCGCCGTCAGGATCAGCGCCTGCGGCAGCGGATTGGCGGTAACCGCCAACTGCCGGTCGAGGCCGGCGGCGATGATCGGCGGCACCTCGGGCACCAGCCGTCCGGCGGTAAACAGCAAAAGGTTGACCGCATTGCCGAAGATGGCGACGCCGAGCAGGATGCGCACCAGGAACTTCGACAGCATCAAGTAGACGGCCGCGGCGAAGAAGACGCCGATCAGGATCGAGAACAGCGCCTCCATCAAAAATCCTCCCGTTCAAGGGCAAGTGCGATCGAGGTGATCGCACCGACGACGACGAGATAGACGCCGAAATCGAACAGCATCACCGTCGACAGCGGGATCTCGACGCCGAACAGGCTCGGATAGATCCACAGCCCGGTCATGAAGGGCACGGCGGCAACCATCGAGACGAGGCCGGCGAGGCAGGCAAGGAACAGGCCGGTGGCGGCGATCGTCATCGGATGGAACCACAGCGCATGGCGCACCGGCCGGATGCCACGGGCGATGCCGTAGATCGCCAGCGCCGAGGCGGCGATCAGTCCGCCGATGAAGCCGCCGCCCGGCTCGTTGTGGCCGCGCAGCAGCACAAATAGCGAAAACAGCAGCATCAGCGCGGTCAGGAAGGGGGCGAGCGTGCGGAAGATGACGGTGTTCATCGCTGCTTCTCCTTGCCGACGTTCACGGCGGGCCGCATGGCGGGCTTGCCTTCGGCTGCCGAGCCGGCGGGTGCCGTGGTGGATTTCCGGATGCGGATCAGCGACAGGATCGCCAGTCCGGTAATCATGACGACGGCGATCTCGCCGAGCGTGTCGGTGCCGCGGAAGTCGACGATGATGACGTTGACGACGTTGGCGCCGTGGGCGATCGCCTTGGAATAGAGGTTGAAGAAGTCGGTCAGCACCGGATCGAAGCGGCTCTGCGTGACGCGCAGCAGATAGAGCGAGAAGCCGAGCCCGCAGGCAATGGCGATGGCGGCATCCGGCAGTTTCTGGGCGAGCGGCCGGGCGTCGCGCGGCTGCAGGCGCAGCCGCGTCATGACCAGGGTAAGGATCACCACCGAGAGCGTCTCGACCATGAACTGGGTGAAGGCAAGATCCGGCGCGCCGAACAGCAAAAACAGCAACGCCACGGAGAACCCCTGGATGCCGAGGGCGAGGATCGAGTTCAGCCGGTTGCTCGCCGTCAGCACGCCGCCGACCCCGATGAGGGCCAGCGCCATGACCGCCAGTTCATGGAACTGGGCGTCCGCCGGCCACAGCGGCGGGCGCGGCCACTCGTCATACCAGGCGAGCGGCACGAGCAGCGCCAGCGCCACGACGACGAAGGTGACGGTGAGATAGACCTCCATGAGGCCCGGCTGCAGCCACCGTGCCAGCCGGTGGCCGAGCCGTACGAGGCCGCTGATGACCTGGTCGAAGCCGCGATCCGGTCCCCAGCCGATGTCGGCAACGAGGCGGTCGGCGGCGGCCCGGGCGCGATCGAGCGCGACAAAAACGGCGACGCCGAGCGCGATGGTGACGGCTGAAAGCAGAAGCGCCAGGCTTGCGTGCGGGACCGGTCCGATGTCCACCGTCGTGGGGGCGCCCGCCATCGCGCTCGCCAGCGGCGAGGACAGGAGCGGATGGACGGCGGCACTGAACAGGCCGGCCGCAAGGCCGCAGGCGGCAAGGACGAGCGGGCCGAGCCACAAGAGCAGCGGTCCTTCGTGCGGCGCCTTAGGCGTCTCGACCCTTGCACCAAGGAAGGGTTTCAGCGCCACGGCGAAGGCGACGGCGAACATCAGCGCGTTGCCGGCCACGGCGGCGAGGGTGAAGGCGACCGACCGTAGGCTGTCGCCTTCGAGCGCCGCGTATACCTCCTCCTTGGCGAGGAAGCCGAAGAAGGGCGGCAGGCCGCCCATCGAAAGCGCGGCGAGCACGGCGGCGGCGAAGGTGATCGGCATGGCCCGGCCGAGCCCGCCGAGCCCGGTGATGTGGCGGGTTCCGGTCTCGTGGTCGACAATGCCGGCAACCATGAACAGCGCGCCCTTGAAGAGCGAATGGGCGACCAGGTAGAGCGCGGCCGCTGCGACGGCGTGCTCCGAGCCAAGGCCGGTCAGCATGACGAGCAGCCCGAGCGAGGCGACCGTCGTGTAGGCGAGCATCAGCTTCAGGTCGGTCTGCCGGATCGCAAGCACCGCGCCGACCAGCAGGGTCAGGCCGCCGAAGGCCGGCAGGATCGTCTCCCACGGCGTCGTGCCGCCGAGCACCGGATTGAGCCGCATCAGCAGGTAGACGCCGGCCTTCACCATGGTCGCGGAGTGCAGGTAGGCGGAGACCGGCGTTGGCGCCTCCATCGCGTTCGGCAGCCAGAAATGGAAGGGGAACTGGGCCGACTTGGTGAACGCGCCGCCGAGCATCAGCAAAAGGATGGCAAGATAGAAGGGGCTGGCGCGCACCTCGGCGCCGAAGGCCAACAGCAGCGACAGCTGCGTGACGCCGGTGACGTTCCACAAGACGAGCAGGCCGGCCAAAAGCAACAGGCCGCCGCCACCGGTGACGATCAGCGCCTGCAGCGCGGCGCGGCGCGCGGCCTCGCGCGCATGGTCGAAGCCGATCAGCAGGAAGGAGGTGATCGAGGTCAGTTCCCAAAAGACGAACAGCATCAGGAAACTGTCGGAGGCGACCAGCCCGAGCATGGCGCCCATGAACATCAGGATGAAGGCGAAGAACCGCCCCTGGTGCGGGTGGTCCTTCAGGTAGCCGCCGGAATAGAGGACGATCAGCGTGCCGATGCCGGAAATCAAAAGCAGGAAGGCGAGCGACAGCCCGTCGATCAGCCAGGAGAAGCTGACATTGTAGGACGGTACCCAGGCAAAGCCGCCGGTGACCACCTCGCCGCGTCCGACCTCGGGCAGGAAGCCGGCAAAGTGCAGGAAGATCGCGGCCGGAAACAGCGCCAGGGGCCAGGCGGCACGGTGGCCGAGGAGACGGGTGAGCGCGGGAGCGGCGGCCGCCCCCAGGAAGGGCAGACAGAAGGCGGCGAACGTCATGACCATTGTGCCCGGCTGCATGTCCCCTCTCCTTCGTGGCGCTCCTGCGTCCGCGGCTGATGGGAAACCCAAGCAACGCAACAGCCATCTCAAACCGACGCCCGCCCGAAGATCGTTGCCAATCCTTCCGCCCCTGCACAGGGCAGATTTCCGATTCGTCAATATGCTGGCGTTACGTCCCTATGGCCGAAATCACAGCCCTTGAAAAGCATTGGCGTCGCTTTTTCGCTCATTGGAGAAGCAATCAACACAGATCGCAACCGCGGATACCGGGAGAGATCATCCGCGGCACCATCGCCGATCCTCAGCGGCATCGCCGGTCGGGCCAAGATCAACGCCTTGCGATCGGTTGCATTCGGCCGATCACGCCCCTACATCTGACGGAAAGGAGATCTGCCATGACCGACACCGCTGGGCTAAAGGTCGTGAAGACCGACGAGGAGTGGCGCAGGCTGCTGACCCCGGAGCAATACCGGATAACCCGACAGCACGGCACGGAGCGCGCCTTCTCCAGTCCCGACTTCGACAGTTCGAAGGTGGGCACCTATCATTGTGTCTGCTGCGACCGACCGCTCTACAGCTCCTCGGCCAAGTTCAATTCGGGCACCGGTTGGCCGAGCTTCACCCAGCCGATCGACACGGGAGCGGTGACGCGCCATCGCGACCTCTCCTACGGAATGGACCGAACCGAGATCCGTTGCGCCGACTGCGACGCGCATCTGGGCCATGTCTTTCCGGACGGCCCGCCGCCGACAGGGCTGCGCTACTGCATGAACGGCGTGGCGCTGAGCTTCAAGGAACAGTGACGCAGCCGACCTGCTGTCATTCTCGCCAGCGCTCCGGCGCTGCCGCTCAGCTTTTGCCGTTCAGGCAGAGCTCCATGCAGGTGAGGTCCAGCCAGCGACCGAATTTGATGCCGACCTCCCTGAATCGGCCGACCACCCGGAAGCCGAGGCTCTCGTGCAGGCGGATCGAGGCCTCGTTTTCGGCCTCGATCCCGGCGATGATGACATGGATGCCGGCGGCCCTCGCCCTGTCGATCAGGCTTTTCAGCATGGCGCGCCCGATGCCCTGCCCCCGCATGTCAGCATGCACGTAGATCGAATGCTCGGCGGTGTGGCGATAACCGTCGAAGGCGCGCCAGTCGCCATAGGTCGCATAGCCCACGACCCGGCCGTCCCGCTCGGCGACGAGCACCGGGAAGCCGCGCTCGCGCCGCGTCCGGAACCACTCGAGGCGGTTGTTTAGATCGACAAGCGTATCGTTCCAGATCGCCGTCGTGTTGGCGACGGCGTCGTTGTAGATGTCCATGACGGCCGCCATGTCCTCTTCACGTGCGTCGCGGATCAGCGTCGCCTGTTCCATCCTGTTCACCATTGTTGCGATATGCCGAGCTTAACAGATGATCTCGGCTACAGATAAACCCTCTCGGCTGAAAAGAGCAGCGCGAAGTGTCTTCGCCTCACAAGGCTTAACGCGGATCCAGACTGGCGGGAGCCGGATGCCGGGCGCGGGCCCGTCGGCCACGGTCATGCGCTGACGCAGGTGACGACCGCGGTGTAGTGGACGGCAGCTGCCACGACGACGAAACCGTGCCAGATCGCATTCTGGAAGCGCAGGCTCTGCCAGACGTAGAACACGACGCCGAGCGAGTAGAGCAGGCCGCCGACGAGGATCAGCAGGATCGTCGTGCCGGGCAGCGTTGCGCGCAGCGATTCGGCTGCCAGCACGCCGCTCCAGCCCATGCCGAGGTAGAGCAGCACCGCCAGGCGATCATAGCGGCCGGGCCGCAGGAATTTCAGGGCGATGCCGGCTGCCGCGACCAGCCAGACGGCGACCAGCAGCCCGGCCAGTGTCGGGTTCTGCCAACCGCGCTGCAGGAATGGCGTATAGGTCGCCGCGATCAGCACGTAGATGGCGGAGTGGTCGAGGCGACGCAGATGCCACTTCAGGTTGGTGATGGGCCAGAGATTGTAGGCGAAGGAAATGCCGAGCGACAGCAGAAGGCCGATGCCATAGATCGAGGCGGCAAAGAGCTGGCCGCGGCTGGTCCAGACGGTGGCGTAAAAAATCAGCGCCGTGACGCCGACAAGCGCCAGAACGACGCCGATGCCATGCACGATGCCGTCGGCAATCAGTTCATGACGATCATACTGCCAGCGCAATCCTTCGAGTTCCATGCGAACCGCTCCGCGCGGGGGACAGCCGCCCGTCCCAGGCTTCAGGGCGTCGGAAAGCCAGGATCGGTGCGTTGCCGCGCCCCATTCCCCGGCCGGGAGCGCCCCTCAAGGACCTGCGGGCACGGTCATGGTGCCAATTCACCACGCCACCATCAAGGCCGGCGTCGTGGCCAAGCGCCAGAAGCGGCTTCACTTTTGGTAATTGGCCGTAACGGTTCAGGCGCCGTGGCGGCTCCGGGCAGGTACCTGCGGCACCTGCCGCACCTGCCGCACCTGCCACTCGATGCACTCGCCGGGCATGTAGAACGCCGAGAGCTCCTACCCCCTGATGCACTCCTCGCACAGTGCGGCGTGCGGCACCGCCTCGAGCCGCTTGGGCGAGATCGGGTCGCCGCATTTTGCGCAAGTTCCGAAGGTGCCGGCCTCAATGCGGTTCAGCGCGGCCTCGATCGCCGCCAGTTCGCCGAGCCCCGAGTTGCCGAGCCCCTCCAGCACCTCGTCATTCTCCCGCTCGGTCGCCCGCTCCTCGGCATCGGGATTGGGGGTTTCCAGAAGGTCGCCCTCGATCTTGTGCAGGCGCCGGTACAGTTCGGCCTTACGGCCGATGAGCCTGGTCTTGAAACTATGGGTATCGAGCATGGGCTGTCCTTTCGAATAAGCGGCGTCGTGGCGGCGCGAGCCGGCCCGGCAGTGACGGGATTTTCAAGGCTGGCGGAGCTCGCGGTCGACGAGAACGGAGATCGGAGAATGGCGCACGACCCGATCCGCAGTTGCACCGAGAAGATAGTTTGCTACCCCGGGGCGGTGGGAGGCAATAATGATGAGGTCGGCGGCATGTTCCTCGGCCGCGGCGATGATCTGGCGGGCGCTGCCGCCGTAACGGATGTCGACCAGCGCGGAAATGCCGAGTTCGCCCTTCATGCGGTTCAGGCGCTCCTCGGCCTGGCTGATCTCCATGTCGAGCATGGCGGCCGGAAACTCGATCGACAGGTAGCCGGTGGCGATTTCGACCACGTGAACGAGCACGATCTCGCCGCCTTCGGCGAGCAGATCGCGGGCGCGTTGCAAAATCTGTTGCCCGCGCCCCACCTGGTCCATGGCGACGGGTACGACGATCTTGCTGTACATGCCTGGCTCCTTCCTGGCACCATCCTGTTCAGCGACGCTGCTCTTGGAGACTGCGCGCCGCATTGATAAGGATCAAGACAAATCTGTGGCGTCGAAGTCACGAATTTAAACGGTGGGTTGCAGACCGCCTCCGGGATCGCTCAGGCTGCGGCGGGCTATCGATTGTCAATGCACTGTTGACAACTTTTCTCTAAACCGCCGTCTTTGCCGAACGATCCCGGACAGCCATATTGATGGACAATCGTCGGCTTATCGTGAGCCGACCCGCGCAGTCCGCCCCGAAGGCGCGGGCGGCGCTTGCCGTAATCCGTTTGGAGACCCCCGATGACCGATGGCACGCCTCTCTCCTCGCCCGACCACGCCGTCAACATGCCGGCCCATGTCGACCATTCGCACCTCGTCGTGACAGACCTGCCGCTGACGGCGCAGTGGTACCAGAATGTGATGGGCCTGTCCGTCCTGGACACCAGCGCCTCGGGCCAGACGCTCGGCGTCGGCGGCCGTCCACTGCTGACGCTGACGACCGAAGGCAACGTCGCGCGCGCCTCCCGGCGCACGCCCGGCCTGTTTCACAATGCCTTCCTGTTGCCGAGCCGCAAGGAGCTTTCGCGCTGGCTGGCCCACGCCGCTCATAGCGGCGCAAGGCTGACAGGTGCGTCGGACCACCTGGTCAGCGAGGCGATCTACCTGGACGACCCGGAAGGCAACGGCATCGAGGTCTATCGCGATCGTGGACGCGACGAGTGGCATTACCTGGACGACGGCATGGTCGAGATGGCGACGCTGCCGCTGGACCTGCAGAAGCTCTATGACGAAGCACCGAAGGACGCCTGGGCGGGGCTTTCCGAAGAATCCACCATGGGCCACATCCACCTGCAGGTGTCCGACATCCCGCAGGCCGACGCCTTCTTCCGCGACGTGCTCGGCCTCGACCTCATGGCGCGCTATCCGGGCGCCAGCTTCTTCGCCTCGGGCAAGTACCACCACCATATCGGCGCCAACGTCTGGAACTCGCGCGGCGCAGCCAAGCGCGAGCCCCACATGACCGGGCTTTCCGACTACACGATCCGCTTCAGCGACGCCGCGAGGCTGCAGAAGGCCGTGGAGAAGCTCGACGAGCTGGGAATTCCGACCACCAAGGAAGGCGGCGTCGTTTCGCTCACCGATCCCTGGGGGATCGGCCTGAAGCTGTCGGCCTGAGGGTCCACCGGCGGCACGGCCGCTGAAAACGGCTTCCGCAGCGCCGCAGGAACCGGATCCCCCCTCGTGCGTTACTTGCGCACCGAGGGGGATTGCGCCCATGCACAACCTGTTGAACGAGGATACGTCGAGGCTTCCGGTCGCAGCCCCGGACGATGACGACGACGCATTCCTGCCCGACGGGCTGACGCTGGCGTCGCGCTGGGCGATTATCGGCATCTTCGTCATCATGGCGCTTGGCGCAATCTACATGATGGCGCCGATCCTGATCCCGCTGACGCTCGCCGTCGTCACCGGGCTGACCCTCGCCGTCGCGGCGGAAAAGCTCAACGACCTCGGCATCCCGCCGTTGCCAACGGCACTGCTGCTTGCGGCCGCGCTTGCGACGGGGGGCTTCTTCGCAGTCGTCACCCTATCCGGTCCGCTGCTGCGCCTGGTCGGCGAAGCGCCGAACATCGTCAATGCGACGGTCGAGCGCATCACCCCGATGCTTAGCCGCTTCGAATGGCTGCACGTGCGCACACAGAGCCTTACCGGCGGCGTGACGATCGACAGCCTTCTCGAAAAGACAGGCAGCGTGCTCACCATCGTCACGGCCGGCGTCACGCCGGCGCTGATCCAGCTGCTGATCTTCTTCGCCGCCCTCATCCTGTTCCTCTCCGGCCGGCTGAAGCTGCGCCGCATGCTGATCCTGGCATTCCCGCACCGGCTTCAGCGCCTGACCGCCATTCGCGTCCTGAACGCCATCGACCGCTCGCTCGGCTATTACTTCGCAACCGCCGCCCTGACCTATGGCTCGCTCGGCGTCATCACCACGCTGATCGCCTTCGTCGGCAATCTCGGCCTGCCGTGGATGTGGGGGCTGTTCGCCTTCGTCACCTCCTTCGTGCCGTTCCTCGGGGTGACGGTGATGCTGCTGGCGCTCGCGACCGGCGGACTTTTGGCGCACGAGACGACCCTTGCGGGGCTTGCGCCGGCCTTCACCTTCTTCTGCGTGCACCTCGTCATGGAGAACTTCGTGGTGCCCTCGATCATGGGCCGCCGACTGGAGGTCAACGCCTTCATCATCTTCACCGCGATCATCTTCTGGAGCTGGATGTGGGGGGCCGCCGGCGCAATGCTGGCGCTGCCGCTGTCGATCATCGGCATGACTATCGCGGAGGAGTTGCGCCCGTCCAACAAAATACAGCCGGATCTGCCGGGCTGAGCCTTTCAGACCCCCTGGATCGGGCTCAATCCGAGAGCACCGGCGCCGGAGGCGGGGCGGCGCCATCGGCCAGCCGCACGAAGCGGACGCCCCTCTTCTTCAATGCCAGGATACCCCTGACGACGCCGGCGCCGGCCGCATGGCCCGGCTGGTTGATGTGCGCGATCACCACGTCTCCGTCGCGGGCCGAAGCAACCCGCCGTTCGGCCGCCCCCGCCCCAAGCAGCGACCCGTCGTCGCCGTTGATGGAATAGCCGGCGATCCGGTAACCGAGCCTGGATATCTCGGTGATCGAAGCGGCCGTATACTTGGCGGTGGCGCCGCGGAACCAGCGAGGCTGCGGCGCGCCGGCCGCCACGATGGCGGCACCACCGCCCTCGACCTCCCGCGCCACCGCTTGCGGCGAGCCCGCCGCAGTGATGCCGTAGATCGAGGTGGGATAGTCGACCGCCGGCACGTGCATGGCGCCGTGGTTCTCGATTTCGAACAGGTCCGGATGGGCGAGCAGGATAGCGGTCGCCTGAGGGTTATACTGCAGCCAGCGCGCCGTAACGAAGATGGTCGCCGGAATTCTTTCGCGCAGCAGCACGTCGAGGATACGCATGTCGACCCGGCCCATGCAGGCATCGAAGGTCAGCGCGACGTGCGCGGGCCCACCGCGGTCCTTGCCGGTGTGCAGTACAGGCTCGACCAGCCTGGGCCCAGAAGCCGCGGAAGTAGAGATCGACAGCGCGACGGCGAAGGAAATGAAAAGGCTTTTCATGGAGCGAAGCCCTCGGGGCGTGAAGCAGGAACAAGTGCGTACGCTGTTACGGGTGCTCGGAAAGGCTGGCAAGCATTGTTGGCGATCGAGCGCAGGCGATCAATTCCTCTTTCAGGCAGGAAAGCGCCGGGACCATGGCCTTTCGGATGACAGGCGCATGGGAATTGTGGGGCGTGCTGCGCTCCGGCGGAATAATCCGCAGCCCCGCGGTGTCTGTAGATGCGATTGGAGGCCGGTATCATGCGGCGTGATCGGGTGAATGGATACGGGTTCTGGGCGATCGGCCTGCACTGGCTCATCGCGGTTCTGATCCTCGGTCTCGTCGGCCTCGGCTTCGTCATGCGCCGGACGGCGGTCGATCCCGCCCTGCAGTTCTCGCTCTACCAGTGGCACAAATCGGTCGGGTTTGTGGTCCTGGGCCTGGCAGTGCTGCGCGGACTGATCTGGTTGGTCGGCCGGCATCCCGAAGCGGTAGCGAGCCTGGGCCCGGTCGAGCGGCGGGCGGCGCTTTCGACGCATCTCACGCTCGCCCTGCTCTGCCTGGTCGTGCCGCTGGCCGGCTGGGCGGTCGCCTCCACCACGCCGCTGAACATTCCGACCTTCTTCTTCGACCTGGTCGTGATCCCGCCGCTGCCGCTCGGGCGCAGCGAGGCGGGCGAGGGCTTCTGGTCGCTTGTCCATGCCGGCGCCGCCTACCTGCTGCTGGCGCTCGCCGCCCTCCACGCCGCAGCCGCCCTCTACCATCACTTCGTCCGCCGTGACGAGGTGCTGTCACGGATGCTGGGGCGGCCCGGCCCGCATGGTCCGCATGCGGCACCGGCCTCCCCTGCCCCTAATCCGCTGCAACGAGAAGGAAGCAAGCAATGAAACCAGTTGCGTTGACACTCCTTGTTCTCCCCGCCCTGCTTTGCGTTTCGTCTGTGCAGGCAGCTGCGCCTGAACTGGCGCAGGCGGCCGGCACCTACGTCATCAGCGGCTCGTCGCAGATCCGCTTCACGGTCGACCAGGTCGGCGGCGGCGGGATCAACGGCAAGTTCACGAAGTTCGCCGGGCGCATGCGCATCGATGGCAACAGCATCGGCGCCTCCACCGTGTCCTTCACACTCTACCCGCAGAGCGTGGCCACGCCCGAACAACGCATTTCGGACTTTCTTCGCTCCAGCGCCGTCTTCGATGCCGAGACCTACCCGACCGTGACCTTTCGCTCGACCGCCGTGCGCCAGACCGGCGAGAACACGGCCATCGTCGACGGCATGCTGACCGCCCGCGGCATCACCCATCGCGAACAGTTCGCCGTGCGCCTGCAGGGACTGAAGGGCGGCACGATCGCCTTCAACGTGACCGGCGACGTCTACCGGTCTCGCTACAAGATGGATGTCGGCACGCCGATCTACCTGAACGTCGTCAAGTTCGACATGGACATCCGCGGCGACAAGCGGTGACAGGGCAAATCGTCGGACCGCAGCACCTATCCCCCGCCATGCCGGCCTTGAGCCGGCATCCAGCCGCGCCGCGTCCGCGGCGCGAAAGGTGCTGTTCCCGCGCGCAACGACTTGCGCGCACTGGATGCCGGATCAGGTCTGATCAGGTCCGGCATGACGGCTATGGGAAGCGCCCCTCCTCCGTTGCTTCGATGGAAGGTGTCTTGATGCGGCCGGCCCTGGCCTCTATCTCTTTGCTTCATCATTGCCCGATTTGCCGGAGTACCGCCTTGGCCGCCTTCAACAATCTGCCCGCAGCCCCGATCGCCACCAAGAAACCGGTCGAGGACACGCGCCACGGCATCACCCGGACCGACGACTATGCCTGGTTCCGCGCCGACAACTGGCAGGCGATGTTCAAGGACACCTCGATCCTCGACCCGGAGATCCGCGCGCACCTCGAGGCCGAGAACGCCTACATGGAAGCAGCCATGGCCGACACCGAGGCCCTGCAGAAGACGCTGTTTGCCGAGATGCGCGGCCGGATCAAGGAGGATGACTCTTCCGTGCCGGTCAAGGACGGCGCCTACGCCTACGGCACTTCCTTCGTGACCGGCGGCGAGCAGCCGCGCTATTTCCGCCAGCCTCGCGACGGCGGCGAACAGACGCTCCTGCTCGACGGCGACAAGGAGGCCGAGGGCAAGGGCTATTTCCGCCTCTCCGGCCTGGACCAATGCACCGACCATTCGCTCGGCATCTGGGGTTATGACGACAAGGGCTCGGAATATTTCACGCTGAAGGTCCGCGATCTTGCGACGCTCGAGGATCGCCACGACACCATCGAGAACACCGCCGGCGGCGGCGCCTGGGCGCCGGACGGCAAGAGCTTCTTCTATACGCTGCAGGACGAGAACCACCGGCCCTCGAAGATCTACCACCACATACTCGGCGAACCGCAGTCGCAGGACCGGCTGGTCTACGAGGAGAAGGACCCGGGCTTCTTCATGTCAGTCGGCGGCTCGCTGCTCGACGACTTCATCTACATCGACATCCACGACCACGAGACCAGCGAATACCGGCTGCTCTCGACCAAGGACCTTCTAGCGGAACCGGCGATCGTCTCGCCGCGGCAGACGGGCCTGGAATATTCGATGACCGAGGGCGGCGACGTCTTCTACATCCTGACCAATGCCGACGGCGCCAAGGACTTCAAGATCATGGCGGCGCCGGTCAACACGCCGGGCCGCGAGAACTGGACCGAGGTCGTGCCGCACCGGCCCGGCACGCTGATCCTCAATCATCTCGCCTTCGCCCGCCATCTGGTCTGGCTCGAGCGCCACGAGGGACTGCCGCGCATCATCGTGCGCGACCGCAAGACCGGAGAACAGCACGAGATCGCCTTTGCCGAGGAGGCCTATTCGCTCGGGCTTTCCGGGGCGGCCGAATACGACACCGACGTCATCCGCTTCTCCTATTCGTCGATGACGACGCCGTCGCAGCTCTACGACTACAACATGGTGACGCGCGAGCGGACGCTCCTGAAAACGCAGGAGGTGCCCTCCGGCCACAATATCGACGACTACGTTACCCGCCGCGTCTTCGCGCCGGCCCAGGACGGCGAGCGCGTGCCGGTCACCCTCCTCTACCGCAAGGATACGCCGCTCGACGGCAGCGCGCCGTGCCTGCTCTACGGCTACGGCGCCTACGGCATCTCGATCCCGGCCGGCTTCAACACCAATTGCCTGTCGCTCGTCGACCGCGGCTTCGTCTATGCCATCGCCCATATCCGCGGCGGCAAGGAGAAGGGCTTCTCCTGGTACGAAGACGGCAAGATGGAGAAGAAGCCCAATACCTTCAAGGACTTCATCGCGGCGGCGGACTATCTGAATCAGGAGAAATTCACCTCCTACCCGAAGATCATCGCCGAGGGCGGATCGGCCGGCGGCATGCTGATGGGGGCGGTCGCCAACATGGCGCCGGAGAAGTTCGGCGGTATTATCGCCGCCGTGCCCTTCGTCGACGTGCTCAACACCATGCTCGACGACACGCTGCCGCTGACGCCGCCGGAATGGGCCGAGTGGGGCAACCCGATCGAGAGCGAGGCGTTCTACAAGCTGATGGCCTCCTACTCGCCCTATGACAACGTCAAGGCGCAGGCCTATCCGCCGATCCTGGCGCTCTCCGGCCTGACCGACCCGCGCGTCACCTACTGGGAGCCGACCAAGTGGGTGGCGAAGCTGCGCGAAAAAGCGACCGGCGACGCACCGATCCTGCTGCGCACCAACATGGGCGCCGGCCACGGCGGCGCCTCAGGCCGCTTCCAGCGGCTGGAAGAGATCGCCTTCGAATATGCGTTTGCGATCAAGGTGGCGGGGAAGATGTAACTCCGGTGGAATCGTCGGATTTGATATCACTTTTCCAGCGTGATATCATTCCGACGACTTCAATTGGAGAGAAAAATGGCCGCGGTCACGATCCGCAATTTGCCGGAAGAGACGCATCGCGCCCTGAAGCTGCGCGCGGCCCGTAACGGCCGCAGCACCGAGGCGGAGATCCGTGACATTCTCGAAACCGCGGTGAATCCCGACACGCGCCAGAAGATCGGCACGGCGCTGAAGGCCTTCGGCGAGAAATATGGCGGCCTCGACCTTGAGGAAATTGGGACGCGGCAGGCGATCGAACCGGCCGAGTTCGAATGATCATTCTCGACACGAACGTCATTTCGGAGCCGATGAAGCCTTCCGGCAATGCTGCGGTCCTTGCCTGGCTGGACCGTCAGCAAGCGGAAACCCTATACCTGACCGCGACCAGCCTTGCGGAGTTGCTGGTTGGTATCGAATTGCTCCCGGACGGTCGCCGCAAGCAGGGATTGGACCGCGCACTCGGCGACCTGATGTCCGTGCTGTTCGGCTCCCGCATTCTGCCTTTCGACGAAAGAGCCGCAAAACTCTACGCACCGCTTCTGGGACGGGCCCGTGCCTCGGGCAGGGTCATCGGTTTCGCCGACGGCCAGATCGCCGCGATCGCTACGCTACACGGATTTTCTGTCGCTACTCGGGATGTTGCCCCGTTCGAGGCGGCAGGTGTACCGGTCGTAAACCCCTTCGCACCGGACTAGTGCCTCATCGGCAAGCCGCGCCGGCGCCGCATCTCGCGGCCACTTTCCGAGGCGCACTCAGATGTCGAACTGCGAAGCGCTGGCGTCGACCCGCCGCGATCGCCCGCCGCGGAACAGCAGCTTGACGAAGGTGCGCAGCAGCAGCAGTTGCGCCGGCAGGCTCTTCGGCTCCTTCAACGCCTTCGACATGACGATGCCGCCTTCGAGGACCGTCGAGATCATGTCGGCGAGCTCGTCGAGGTCGACCGGCTCGCGCGGCTCGTAGAGTTCCACGATCTCCTCGAAATAGCCGCGAAAGCGCCGCCGCCACATCAGCGCGGCCTCGCGGTTGATCTGCTGGATGTCGCGGTTGAAGGAGCGCTCGTAGACGCACATGCTGGCGACCAGGCAGCCGGGATGGCCGTTGGGCAGGTCGGCGAGCAGTTCCGACAGCAGTTTCAGGCCGAGCAGCAGGGCCTGCAGCGGATCGTCCGTGAGCTCGCGGGCGCGGCCGAAGATCTCGTCATAGATCCGCGTGTCGTTTTCCAGGTAGCGCTCGAGCAGCGCCTTGGCCAGCTCGTTCTTGTCGCGGAAATGGTAGAAGAACCCGCTCTTAGTGATACCGGTCTCGGCGATCAGTTCCTCGATCGAGGTCGCGCCGAACCCCTTGGCCAGCACCGCGGCTTCGGCCACATCCAGGATTTTCGCGCGCGTCTCCTCCCCCTTGCGCATCGCCGCCTCGTGTACCGATGGTACGGTTTTGTCGCGTCACGGCGCTCCAGCCGCAGAAAATCTTGGCTTGAAACCAGGGCGCAAGCAATTGGATTTGCGCAATTTCAGCATTTTCTTATGGGCACTTGACCGCAAGTCGCCTTGTTTCACGGGCGAAAAACAGGCAAAAATCCACGTGCGTTTTGGAAACTGTGGCTTTTCGCGTTTCCGAGCGAAACCACCGAGAGCGGGACAGCACTGAAAGGCGAGCATCATTCGTCCGTGGCATCGATTCATGCCGGCGGGCCGCTCCACGGATGTTTCCAGAACCGACATTGCAACGGGTGGAGACAATTATGGCGAAATACCGACATGGCCTGCCGCCCACCAGGGGCGAGCGCCTCCTCACCGACGGCGGCATGGAAACGACGCTGATCTTTCTCGAAGGAATCGAACTGCCGCATTTTGCTTCGTTCGTTCTGCTTTCGACGCCCGAGGGGCGGCAGAAGCTGAAGGACTACTACGTTCCCTATCTGGAAATTGCCGGCAAGGCCGGCAGCGGCTTCATGCTCGACTCAGCCACCTGGCGGGCCAATCCCGACTGGGGCGAAAAGCTCGGATACGACGCGGCCGCACTGAAGGCCGTCCATGAGGAAGCGATCGGCCTGCTCGCCGAGTTGCGCACCGAGTACGAGAGGCCCGGCCGGCCGATCGTTCTCAGCGGCGCCATCGGTCCGCGCGGCGACGGCTACAAGGCCGGCAACATGAACGCCGCGGAGGCCGAAGACTATCACGCCGCGCAAGTGGCGAATTTCGCGGCCACCGACGCCGACCTGGTCTCCGCCGTCACGCTGACGAACGTGGACGAAGCGATCGGCGTGGCGCGGGCGGCACGGCGCCACGACATCCCCTGCGTCATCGCCTTCACCGTGGAGACGGACGGCAGGCTTGTGACCGGCAAGACCATGCAGGAGGCCATCGAGGCGGTCGACGCGGCAACGAACGGCTATCCGCTGTACTACATGATCAACTGCGCCCACCCGAGCCATTTCTCGGACGCGCTTGATCCTGGCAGCGCCTGGATCAAGCGCATCGGCGGCATCCGCGCCAATGCCTCGACGATGAGCCACCAGGAACTCGACGAAAGCGAGACGCTCGACGCGGGCGATCCGGCCGATCTCGGCCGCCGCTACCAGGACCTCGTCGGCCGCATGCCGCAGTTGCGCGTGCTCGGCGGCTGCTGCGGGACCGACCATCGCCACATCAGCGCCATCTGCGCGGCCTGCATGCCGCAGTCGGCGATGAGCGCCTGAGGAGAAGATTTGAGGAGAACCCGAAATGTCGACAACCGATCGCCGCCCGCGCGGCTTATGGGAGCGCCTGTTCGGCCGATGGCTCGAGCGCGCCAACTACGATTGGGGTTGCGGCCCGGTCGATCTGCCGGAGGGTGACATGCTTCAGGAAAAGCTCGTCTGCGAAGGCGATCTGCCGCGACTGCCGCGCAGGCCCGGGCACTACCGCGCCTTCGTGCGCTGATCCGCGTATGCCATCCGCGGGCGGGGCGTTGCGAACGGCCCGCCCGGGGGTGCCTCGCGACGAAAACCTGCCTTGAACAGTCATGACCGGCACTGCCGGCACTTTCGCTCGCCTCCGGCGTTCCTATCTAATAGGGTGACCACACCCCCGATCGACGGAAGCGAGCGCGCCATGAACGAAGCGGCAACACGACTATCTCCGGATGCCGCGCAGGCTCCCCTCGCCTTCGACAACAGCTATGCCAGGCTGCCGGCGAAATTCTTCGCCCGCGTTGAGCCGACCCCGGTCGCAGCACCGATTCTGGTCAAGTTCAACCGGCCGCTGGCGCTGGAGATGGGTCTCGATGCGGATGTGCTGGAGCGCGACGGTGCTGCGATCTTTTCCGGCAATCGCCTGCTGCCCGGCTCCGAGCCGATCGCAATTGCCTATGCCGGCCACCAGTTCGGCCAGTTCGTGCCGCAGCTCGGCGACGGGCGGGCGATCCTGCTCGGCGAGGTGGTCCGCCCGGACGGCGCCCGCCGCGACATCCAGCTCAAGGGCTCCGGCCAGACCCCGTGGTCGCGGCGCGGCGACGGCCGCGCTGCGCTCGGGCCGGTGCTGCGCGAGTACATCGTCAGCGAGGCGATGCACGCGCTCGGCATTCCGACCACCCGGGCGCTCGCCGCGGTAACCACCGGCCAGCCGGTCTATCGCGAGACGATCCTGCCCGGCGCGATCTTCACCCGAGTCGCGGCCAGCCACATCCGCGTCGGCACCTTCCAGTATTTTGCCGCCCGCGGCGATACCGAGAGCATCCGCATTCTCGCCGATTACGTCATCGGCCGGCACTATCCGGAGCTTGCTGAGGCGGAGGGCCGCTACCTGAAGCTCGTCGACGCGGTGGCCGCCCGGCAGGCGGCGCTGATCGCCCGCTGGCTTGGCGTCGGCTTCATCCACGGCGTGATGAACACCGACAACATGGCGGTCTCCGGCGAGACGATCGACTTCGGCCCCTGCGCCTTCATGGATACCTACGACCCGCGCACGGTGTTCTCCTCGATCGACCAGACCGGACGCTATGCCTACGGCAACCAGCCGATGATCGGACAGTGGAACATCGCCCGCCTCGCCGAGACGCTGCTGCCGCTGATCCACGAGACGCCCGGCGAGGCGGTGGACCTGGCGAACGATGCGGTGACACGCTTCATGGAGCGCTTCCAGGAACAATGGAAGGCGGTGATCCGCGCCAAGCTCGGGCTTGGCGAAAACGAGGAGGACGAGGACACCGACCTGATCCGCGCCTTCCTGGCCCTGATGCACGCGCAGAAGGCGGATTTCACGCTTTCCTTCCGCAGGCTTTCGGATGCCGCCGCCGATGACGGCGCCGCTCCAGCCTTCGCCGCCCTGCTCGCCGACCCGCAGGCCGCCGCACCCTGGCTTTCCCGCTGGCGGCAGCGGGTGTCGCGCGACGACCGTCCGGCCGACGCCCGTGCCGAAGCGATGCGCGCCGTCAACCCGGCCTTCATCCCCCGCAACCACAAGGTCGAGGAAGCCCTGACGGCCGCGACCACGGACGGCGACCTGTCACTGTTCGAGGCCCTGAACGACGTGCTGGCAAGTCCCTATGAGGACCAGCCGGCGTTCGCCGCCTATGCCGAGCCGCCAAAGCCCGGCGAGGAAGTCCTGCAAACCTTCTGCGGCACGTGAGAGGCCGCCGGCGACACGCCAGACCGCCTTGTGCCGCCAAAAGCGGCCGCCAATCGGAGTTGTCATGCGTGAGGCCGCTCCAAAGGGAGCGGCCTCACAAGCCTCTCGCCGTATTCCCACTCAAGGGCTGGGCTATTGCGGCCCGGGCTGCATGTGGTGGATCGGATTGCCGTCGACTGCGACGGCTTCAGAATTCTGGAGGTTCTTGACGTCCTCCTGTGAAAGCGTCGGCCGGTCCACCTTCAGCGTCAGCTTGATGAGCTTGGCGGTCAGAGCAAACGGAGGCTGATAGTCCGCGTCATTGACGCCCGTCAGCGTATCGGAACCGATGTCGAAGCTCTCGTCCCACTGCAGGATCATCGGCAGCGTGCGCTGCATCTCTTGCGTCGCAACGGTGTTTCCGTCCACTTTCAGGGTGCCGGTCCCCGGCCTCCCAAGCCCGCTCATGTTGTTGAACGCCAGTGTTCCGACGCCCAGCCCGTCATACTTGAAGTCGAATTCGATGGTGTGCCGGCCGGGCGCGAGCGCGTCGGCCCCCTCCCATTTCACCCGTTTCAGATCGACGAGGTTCCAGAGAAACACCGGCTTGCCCTTCAGCAGATAGAAGCCGTAGCCGCCAAAGCGCCCGCCCGAGGTGAGGATCATCCCCTCCCCGCCGCCTTCGGGAACATCGATGTCAGCGGTGATCGTGTACGAGCTGTTGAGGATGGAGGGGGAATCTCCCTGCGGCAGGCCGACCATCGGCATCGTGTAGGTGAACTCGGTTCGGCCGGCCGTTATGTTCGGGCGCGGTGCCACGATGCGCGCGGCCACCGACGCATCCATCGGGAAGACCTGGTATTTCCTGGCTTCAGCGATGAACGCCTCCTTCAACTGCGCGACCTTGTCAGGGTGCTTGTCGGCGACGTTCTGCGACTGGCTGAAATCGGTGTTGAGGTCGTAGAGCTCCAGCACCTGGTTGTTCAGCGGGTCGGGGTTGGCCGCACCGAAGGCCTCCCACGGCGCGCGGTTCACCTTCGTGCTGAGCAGCCATCCGTCGTCGTACAGGGCCCACTGGCCCATCATCTCGAAATACTGGACCTTGTGCTGCGACGGTGCCTTGGCGTTCTCCTTGTCGAACGTGTAGGCGAAGCTTGTGCCCTCGATCGGTGCCTGCTTGATCCCGTCGACCATGTCCGGTGCCGGAATCCGTGTCACTTCGAGGATGGTCGGCACGACGTCGATGAAGTGCATGAACTGCTGGCGCAGCCCGCCCTTGTCGGTGATGCGGGCCGGCCAGGACACTGCCATGTTCTGGCCGATGCCGCCGAGCCGCGAAGCGTTCTGCTTGAACCAGGTGAACGGCGTGTCAAAGGCCCAGGACCAGCCGGCAGACATGTGGTTGTAGGTCTGCTCCGTGCCCCAGACGTCATACCACTTCATCTGCACGTCGGTCGGCATCTTGTTGATGCCGTTGAAGAACGCCACTTCGTTGGGCGTGCCAAGCGGGCCGCCCTCGGCACTCGTGCCGTTATCGCCGTTGATATAGATGATCAGGGTGTTATCGAGCTTGCCCATGTCCTCGATCGCCTGCACGACACGGCCGATCTCATGGTCGTTATAGGCGGCATAGGCAGCGACGACGTCGGCCTGCCGTATGAAGAGCTTCCTGTCCTGCGGGGGCACTTCGTCCCAGTTCGGCAGGATTTCGGTGGGCCAGGGCTCCAGCTGGGTGTTTTCGGGAATGACCCCGAGCCTCTTCTGGTTCTCGAAGATTTTTTCGCGCAGCTTGTTCCAGCCGTCGTCGAACAGGTGCATCGCGCTGATCTTGTCGACCCATTCCTTGGTCGGATGGTGCGGCGCGTGGGTCGCTCCCGGCGCGTATTTCACGAAGAACGGCTTGTCTGGCAACGTCTGGTTCAGGCGGTTCAGATAGTCGATGGCGTCATCGGCCATGCCGGTGACCAGGTTCCAGCCTGGCTTTCCCTCGAACGGATAGATCTGCGTGGTGTTGCGGAACAGGTTGGGCTGCCACTGGTTGGCGTCACCGCCGACGAACCCGTAGAAGTATTCGAAGCCCATGCCGATCGGCCACTGGTCAAACGGCCCGACCGAGCTTGCTGCAAAGGCCGGCGTGTTGTGATCCTTGCCAAACCACGCGGTCGCATAGCCATTGTCGCGCAGGATCCGGCCGATCGTCGCCTTGTCCTTCGAGATGATGCTGTTGTAGCCGGGGAATCCGGTCGATTGCTCGGAAATCACCCCGAAGCCGACCGAGTGATGATTCCGCCCGGTGATGAGAGCTGCCCGCGATGGCGAACACAGGGCCGTGGAATGGATGTTGTTGTAACGAAGCCCGTCATTGGCGATGCGATCCATCGTTGGCGTCGGAATGACGCCGCCAAAGGTGCTGGGCACGCCGAACCCGGCATCGTCAGTGATAATAAGAAGAATATTCGGAGCGCCCTTCGGCGGCACGATCCGCGGTGCCCACCATGGCTTTGAGTTCAGGGCGTCATCCTTGATCTCGCCGCCGAATTGGGGATCGGGGGCCGGCAGTTGCCTGCCGTCGATCGTCGTCGTCGCGTCCGGTGCGCCTGGCGTGCCGGTTGTCCGGATTTCGGCCGCCCTTGCGGGGGAAGCCAAAGAAACCAGGCTGGCCAGTCCAAATGCACATGCGACGTGTCCGAGCAGTCTGTAGCGCATGGTTGATCTCCCCCCGCGGAAGACGTCTCGACGACGCCTCGACAGCAATGATGTGGTGCCGACGTATTTCATAGCATGCTAATATTTAGGGATCGGGTTGTGAACCCTCACTCATGGGCACCTGATCGCGGGAAATCGACCACGGCGGAGCCGGACCTGCGCCGCGGCGCGAATCCGCACCTCGAGGTAAAACGCACCGGCATCCCCGAAGCCTCGCGCAACAATTGCAGCGACGGCATTGATTCCGGCCGAGGCTGGGCTAGCTTTTCCTGGATACGAGCTTCAACCCACGCATGCTGGCGCTCGCCGCCGCATCCAACGGTTCCTTCCGGGAGATCGCATCCATGCTGCTTGTCCTCACCGCCATCGTCTTCGACCTGATCGGCCTTGCCCTGATCGCCGGCGGCGGATGGCTGATCGCACTCGGCGGCAGTCCCTACTATCTGATCGCCGGCCTTGCGTTTCTGGCGACCGGCATCCTGTTGTATCTCAAACGGCCCGCCGCGATCTGGATCTATGCGATCCTCATCCTCGCCACCCTCGCCTGGGCGATCTGGGAGGTCGGCTTCGACTGGTGGCAGCTCGGGCCGCGCGGCGGCATCATCGTCCTGCTCGGCCTGTGGCTGATGCTGCCGGCGATCCGCCGCCCGCTCGGTTTCACCAGCCCGACCGGCGAAGTCTACGCGGCAACGCTGCTGCCGCTGGCCGTGGCGGTGCTGATCTCCGTCGGCGTAGCCGCCTATGCGATGACCCGGGACCTGCACAATGAGAGTGGCGACCTGACGGCGGCGGCGGTCATCTCCTCGCCGCCGCTTGGCGGCGACGTGCCGCCCGGCGACTGGCACCAGTACGGTCGCACCGCCTTCGGCCAGCGCTACTCGCCGCTCGAGCAGATCACCACCGACAATGTCGGCACGCTCAAGGTCGCCTGGCAGTACCAGACCGGCGACGTGAAACGGCCGGACGACGTCGGCGAGACGACCTACCAGGTGACGCCGCTGAAGGTCGGCGACACCCTCTATCTCTGCACGCCCCACAACTGGGCGATCGCGCTGGACGCGGCCACCGGCAAGGAAAAGTGGAAGTACGACAGCAATTCCGGCATGAACCCCGACCGCCAGCACCAGACCTGCCGCGGCGTCACCTACTGGAAGGAGCCTGCCGCCGCGGCCGGAACGCCTTGCGCCGAGCGCGTCTACCTGCCGACCTCGGATGCGCGCCTGATCGCCCTCGATGCCACCAACGGCGAGGTCTGCACCTCGTTTGCCGACCACGGCACCCTGCGTCTCGAGCAGGGCATGAAATACAATCCGGCCGGCTACTACTACTCGACCTCGCCGCCGGTTGCTGTCGCCGGAAAGATCATCATCGGCGGCGCCGTCAACGACAACTATTCGATCCACGAGCAGTCGGGCGTCATCCGCGCCTTCGACATCAATTCCGGGGCGCTGATCTGGAACTGGGACAGCGGCAATCCGGACGTCACGACGCCGCTGCCGCCGGACCAGACCTACACGACGAACTCGCCGAACAGCTGGTCGGTGTCGAGCTACGACGAAGGCCTGGGGCTGATCTACGTGCCGCTCGGCAACCAGGTGCCGGACCAGCTCGGCATGGGCCGCAGCGAGCATGTCGAGAAATATTCGTCGTCGATCGTCGCCCTCGACATTGCGACCGGGCAGGTGCGCTGGGTGCGCCAGACGGTGCACCACGACCTGTGGGACATGGACGTTCCCGCCCAGCCGGCCCTGCTCGACATCACCAGGGAGGACGGTACGGTGGTTCCCGCGCTGGTCGGGGCGACCAAGCAGGGCGACATCTACGTGCTCGACCGGCGCACCGGCGAGCCGCTGATCCCGATCAAGGAGGTGCCGGCGCCGACCGGCGCGATCCCGGAAGACTTCACCGCGCCGACGCAGCCGGTCTCCAAATTGACCTTCATGCCCGAGCCGCTGACGGAAAAGGACATGTGGGGCGTGTCGATGTTCGACCAGCTCGCCTGCCGCATCGACTTCCACCGGCTGAAATACGAGGGGCGCTACACGCCGCCGTCGCTGCAGGGCACGCTCGTCTATCCCGGCAATTTCGGCGTCTTCAATTGGGGTTCGATCGCCGTCGATCCGGAGCGGCAGGTGATGTTCGGCATGCCGACCTATCTTGCCTTCACTTCGAAGCTCGTGCCGCGCGACCAGATCCCGCCGAAAGGCCAGAGCGAGAAGGGCTCCGAACAGGGGCTGAACCGCAACGAGGGCGCGCCCTACGGCGTCTACATGGGGCCCTTCCTCGGGCCGTTGAAGATCCCCTGCCAGGCGCCGCCCTGGGGCTATGTCGCCGGCGCCGACCTGCGCACCGGCGAGATCGCCTACCGCCACAAGAACGGCACCGTCCGGGACCTCTCACCGATCCCGCTGCCCCTCAAGGTGGGCGTGCCGGGCATCGGCGGGCCGATCATCACCAAGGGCGGCGTCGCCTTCCTCGCGGCAGCGGTCGACGACTACTTCCGCGCCTACGACCTGACCACCGGCCGCCAGCTCTGGGAGGCACGGCTGCCGGCCGGCGGCCAGTCGACGCCGATGACCTACACGGCGGGCGACAAGCAGTATGTGCTGATCGTCGCCGGCGGCCACGGTTCGATCGGCACCAAGCCGGGCGACTATGTGATCGCCTATACGCTGCCGTGACGGTGGTGCCCAATAGCAAGGGCGGCCGGCGGAAACGGAAGGCCGGCGCTGCGGCCTCGCTCGGCAACCGCCGGTTACCCGGCGGCGGACGCGGCGATCCGCCTTTGCCGCCGCTTCTGGGGACCGGTGGAATTCAGCGCGCCGCACCGCATTTTCGCGTTGACATCGGCGAGGATTCGGAGAATATCGCCGCCATGATCACGCACGCACCCATCGCCGCGACGTACTTTTGGCTGTTCCGATAGGAGCGGCTGTTCGATCATCATGACCAACAAGCCGCCACCGGGCGGCTTTGTTGTTTTCAGGCTCCTGGTGGCGCAAGACCGAAGGAGCCCCGCAATGAACACCATCATCAATCTCGAAACAGCGCCGGTCGAACGGCCGCCGGTCCTCAACATCCGCGCCGCGCGCGCCGGCGACCTGCAGCAACTGCTCGACATGATCGCGCTGCACGCCGAATGCCACGGCGACTCGGCAAGGCTGACCGCAAGCGATCTGGACCGCGACCTGTTCGGCCCCTCGCCGTGGATCAGCGCGCTGGTTGCGGAAGCCGACGGACGGCTGATCGGCTACGCGATCCTCGTCCCGATGTACCGTGCCATGGAGGGCCGTCGCGGCATGGAACTGCACCAGATCTTCGTCCGAGCGGACCATCGCGGCACCGGCATCGGCCGGCACCTGATCGCCCGCGCCCGTGAACTGGCGCGCGTCGCCGGATGCAGCTATCTTTCGGTGAGCGCCGCCACCGGCAATTTCCAGGCGCATCGCTTCTACGAGCAGATGGACTTCAAGGCCGGCCCGGTCACCGGCATGCGCTACGTCCAGGCGCTGGGATAGCCGCCGACTGCCTGCGCCCCCGGCTCCGGCGCGCCGGCCGACGCAGGAATCGCGTTTCGCGGCCGACCAAGCAGGCTCACGGCTGCCGATCTGCCGCACTGGCCGGCGGAGCTCTACAGAGGAGAAGAGCACCATGACGAAGCGGATCGCGATCGGGCTCACCGAAGGGTTTGCGGACTGGGAATGCGCGCTGCTGATGGCGTCGGCGCGCGGCTACTTCCGCTTCGACGTCGTGACCGCCACACCCGGCGCAGGCGCCGTCACCTCGATGGGCGGCTTGGCGGTCACCCCGGGAATGGCGCTGGAGGAGGTCACGCCCGGCGATTTCGACGCGCTGGTGCTTTGCGGCGGCGCCATCTGGGAAACGGCGGCGGCGCCGGACCTCACCGCACAGATCCGCGCCTTCCAGGCGGCCGGGCGGCCGCTCGGCGCCATCTGCGGCGCGACGCTGGCGCTGGCGCGGGCCGGCGTGCTCGACCACAGCGGCCATACCAGCAACGGCGCCGAATTCCTGGCCTCGACGCCGGGATACTACGGCCACGACCTCTACCAGGAACAGCCGCGTGCCGTCCGCGACGGCAACCTCGTCACCGCCCCCGGCACCGCGCCCGTCACCTTCACCGCCGAGATCTACCGGGCGCTGGGTTTCCACAATCCCGATCTCGAGCATTATGTGAAGCTCTACGGCCGCGAGCACGGCTGAGCGGCCGGGCCACCTGTCGACGCATGTCCTCAGCAAGACAGGGGTACTTTTACGAGATGCATATGCCATCCTGATCGGCCGCGTTCCTGGTACACACGCCGTGCCTGTGTAACCCCGGCAACCCGGCTCAATGGGCGGGGATCGCCTTCAGATAGGCGGCGATCGCCTCGCGATCCGTGGCGGGCAGCCGTGCCATGTTCTTCTGCACCGCCGCCATCGAGCCGCCGACCGAATCGAAATCCGGGGTGAAGCCGGATTCGAGGTAATAGGCGATGTCGTTCTCGCTCCAATCACCGAAGCCCTTCCCGCCGGGCGTGATGTTGGGCACGCGCCCCTTGCCGCCTTCCGGATCCGGCGCGCCGGCCAGCCACTGGTCGGTCTCGAGCCCGCCGAGCGCGTTGCGCGGCGTGTGGCATTCACCACAGTGGCCCGGCCCCTCCACCAGGTACTGCCCGCGCTCGACCTTGGCGTCCGGCTTGCTCAGCCGCACGCGCGGCTTGTCGTTCAGGTACAGGAACTTCCAGCCGCCAATCAGCAGGCGCTGGTTGAACGGGAACGGCAGGTCGTGCGTCGGGGCGACATTAGCGCTGGCCGGCAGGGTCTTCAGATAGCCGTAGAGATCGTTGATGTCGCGCGGCGTCATCCGCGCATAGGAGGCGTAGGGAAAGGAGGGGTAAAGGTGCTGGCCCTCGCGGCCGACGCCGCGCAGCATGGCATCGCCGAACTCCGCGAGCGTCCAACCGCCGATGCCGGCGGTGGGATCGGGCGAGATGTTGGGCGGGTAGAAGGTGCCGAAGGGACTCTTCAGCGGCGCGCCGCCGGCAAGGACCAGCCGGTTTTCGTCGGTCGCCCCCGGCGCTGCGTGGCAACTGGAGCACCCCCCGGCCAGAAACACCCGCTCGCCGTTCTCGAGATCGGGCTCGCCCGCCGCGTTCCATGTTTGATCAGGCATCCGCGCCGCAGCGGTGATCGACAGATAAGACGCCACGCCAATCGCCGCGACGGCCAGCACGGCAACCGCCAGTCCACGAAATCTCATTGCGCTGCCCCCGGCATGAAGCTCCCTCGATCGCCCGGCAGGTCCCCCGTGGCAGACCTCCGAGGTACATCCCGAAGCCGAAACGATCCCGGGACGGTCGTTGCGCGGTCATGCCTGCCATTCATGCGCAATCGCGCGACCGGCAGACCTTGCGCATGCATCGTGGCATGGCCGCGGCAAAAGGCAAACTCTCCCGGGCATCGATCCCCCGGAGAGTTTGCCGATCCGCAGGGGTGACCGCTACTTTTTCACGCGGTAGCTCTCGTGACAGGAAGCGCAGCTCTTGCCGATCGGGCCGATGGCCGAGGCGACCGCGGCCTGATCGGCCGGAAGCTGGGCGAGTACCGTCTCGGCTTGCTTGCCGAGCGCGGCTGCCTTGGCCTTGAAGTCGTCCATGTTCTGCCAGATCTTCGGGCTTGCCTCGGTCTCCGCGCCGGTCTCGGTCCCGGCCGGGAACTGCTCGGGGAAGGTCTTGGTGACCTCCGTCATGGTGGCCAGCGAGGCCTTGACGACCTCCGCGTCATAGGGCTTCTCGCCCTTGGCGATGCCGGCCAGCGCCCCCATCGCGCCGCCAATCTTCTTCATCATCTGCTGGCGCACGACCTGCGGCTCGTCGGCCGCGACGACGGTGCTGGCGCCCAGAACGGCAAGGGCGGCCGCCGCCGCGATTGTCTTCAAATTCATTGGTAACTCCCTCGATATATGCCGGTCGGGTGTCCCGCCCGGCGGCTCAAAGCGGCGGCATGATTGCACGGGCAAGTGACAGGAAAAGTAAATTCTTCTTGAGAAGGGCTCTTACCCGACAGAATGCCGCCTCGATCAGCCCATGCCCCATCCCTGCCAGAGCGTGGCGGCGGCGATCCCGATCAGCAGCAGCCCTGAAGCCCTGCCAACGAGGCGGGTTGCCTGCGGGCTCCCGACGAGCATGTCGCGTCCCCTGCCCGCGGCGACCGCGAGACCGCCGTAGATGGCAAGCTGCGCTGCCCAGATCATCAGGACCATCACGCCCGCCTGGCGCCAGACCGGACCGAATTCCGGCCGCAGGAACTGCGGAAAGAC
The DNA here is from genome assembly GCF_003046475.1 of Mycoplana dimorpha. Classification (GTDB taxonomy): domain Bacteria; phylum Pseudomonadota; class Alphaproteobacteria; order Rhizobiales; family Rhizobiaceae; genus Mycoplana; species Mycoplana dimorpha. The sequence goes on along the minus strand of NZ_PZZZ01000001.1, from coordinate 263,618 downwards.
CGCCAGCATGAAGAGATAGGCCTTCGGGTTCATCAGGCTCGTCAGCGCCCCCTGGTGAAAGCGGGTGCACAGCCCGCGGCGGTCGAGCGCGTCGACGCTGTCGATGGCAATCGAACTGCGCGCGAGCGTCCAGCCAATCCAGGCAATGTAGGCAGCACCGACCACAAGCAACACGTCGAACAGCGCCGGCACATAGTGCAGCAGCAAGCCGACGCCGACGGCGGCGTAGAACGTGTGGAACAGTCCGCCCGCCATGATGCCGAACGTGGCCGACAGTCCGGCGCGGCGGCCGCCGGACAGCGAGCTTGCCAGCACATAGATCATGTCCATGCCCGGCACGACGATGATGCCCGCGACCAGCAGAAAGAAAAGCCAGAGGTGTTCTGTGTAGGTCATGTCAGTTGTCCAATCCGATGTGGCCAGCCTCGTGGCTGCAAGCCCCGCTATTTCAATTGCTTGAAGCGTGGTATAGCGAAGCCCAACTGACAGGGATGTGTCAGTTGTGAGGAGCCCTCCATGCGAAAAGCGGCGCGCCTGTTCGAGATCATCCAGATCCTGCGGCTGGCCCAGCGCCCGGTCACCGCGGCCCGGATTGCCGAGCAGCTGGAGGTGACGGTGCGCTCGATCTATCGCGACATCGCCGCGCTGCAGGCGATGCGGGTGCCGGTCGAGGGCGAGCGCGGCATCGGCTATATCCTGCGGCCCGGCTTCGACCTGCCGCCACTGATGTTCTCGATCGAGGAGACGGAGGCAATCGTGCTGGCGCTGGCGCTGCTGGAGCGAACCGGCGACCGCGAACTCCAGGCGGCGGCGAAAAGCGTCGGCGCCAAGATCGAGGGCGCCGTCCCCCCACCGCTGCGCCATACGCTCAATGCGCGGGCCCTGCACGCCTGGGGCACGGCGCCAACCGCACCCGGGGCGATCGATCTGGCAATGGTGCGCCGGGCCATCCGCGAGGAGGAGAAACTGCTGATCGACTACCGCGACGACCTGGGGCGGGCAACCGAGCGCATCATCAGACCACTGGCGCTGATCTACTACTCCGAGCACGCCAATATTGTCGCATGGTGCGAGCTGCGGCAGGCGATCCGCAACTTCCGCGCCGACCGGGTGGAGAATTGCGATATTACGGGGAGCCACTTCCGCGGCGAAGGCGACCGCCTGCGGCAGCTGTGGATCGCGGGCTGGGGCAGCGATCTGCCAGCCGATGTCCGGCAAGAGCAGCCAGTTCGGCCGCTTCAGGCTGACGCTTCAGCAATGGCCCGATCCAGCGCCGCCTCGACGTGCAATTGCACGACATCGAAAGCAGTCACGGGATAGGCTTCCATTGCCGCAACCAGCGGAAGCTCGGTGCAGGCGACGGCGATTGCCTCGGCGCCCCGCGCGGCGAGGCCGGCTGCCATCGACAGCAAGGTGTGCCGCGCCTCTTCCGTTATCCGGCCGAGCGTCAATTCCTCGACAATGATCCGGTGCAGCGCATGGCGCTGCTCCTGCGGGGGGATCAGGACCCCGAGCTGATGGCGCTCGCGCAGACGGGTGGAGAAGAAATCCATTTCCATGGTGTAGCGCGTGCCGAGCAGGCCGACCCTGGTGCGGCCGCTCGCCCGCACGGCCTTCGCAAACGGGTCGGCAATGTGGAGGAGCGGCACGCGCAGGGCCGCCTCCACCTGGTCGGCCACGGCGTGGCCGCTGACGGCCGTGATCATCACGAACGCCGCGCCCGCGTCCTCCAGCCTGTGTCCGGCATCCGTGATCAGACCGGCAACCTCGTCCCAGCGCCCTTCGGCGGCCAGGCGGTTGATCGCGTCGAAGTCGAGCGTGAAGAGTACTGAGCGGGCATTGTGGTGTCCGCCGAGGCGGCTGTGGGCGGCCGCGTTCAGGAGCCGATAGTACAGCGCGCTGGACTCCCAGCTCATCCCGCCAATCAGGCCGATCAGCGTCATCGGATCGTCCGCCATGCCCCTCCTCCGCTGTTTCCGCTCTGGTCCTGATGCAACTTCCATATCGGTCCAGATTTTCCAATCGCAGTCAATCTTGCGTCAGATGAACGTATTTTTTGCTGACGGTGGCGCCAGGGCGAAGCGACCCTGGTCACGTCACTTGGACTATGGTCCTCGGAACGACAAAGCCCCGGCCTTGCGACCGGGGCTTCATCGAATACGGAAAAGCCGACGGACCTTACGCGGTCGCCGCCTCGTACATCTCCAGCACGTAATCCCAGTTGATCAGGCTGTCGACGAAGGCTTCCAGGTACTTCGGGCGGGCGTTGCGGTAGTCGATGTAGTAGGAGTGTTCCCAGACGTCGACGCCGAGGATCGGCGACGCGCCATGGACGAGCGGGTTCTCGCCGTTCGGGGTCTTGGAGATGGCGAGCTTGCCGTCCTTGACCGACAGCCATGCCCAGCCGGAGCCGAACTGGGTGGTGCCGGCGGCGATGAAGTCGGTGCGGAACTTGTCGTAGCCGCCGAGATCGCTGTCGAACGCCTTCTGCAGCGCGCCCGGCAGGCTCTTGCCGCCGCCGCCCTTCTTCATCCACTTCCAGAAATGGACGTGGTTGTAGTGCTGGCCGGCATTGTTGAAGAGGCCCTGATTGGTGCCGTAGGACTTCTTGACGATCTCTTCCAGCGTCAGGTTGGACAGGCCGGCTTCCTCGGCCGGCTTGTTGCCGTTGTCGACATAGGCCTTGTGGTGCTTGTCGTGATGGTACTCCAGCGTCTCGCGCGACATGAACGGCGCAAGCGCGTCGTAGTCGTAGGGCAGCGGCGGAAGTTCGAAGGCCATGGCGTATCTCCTCTAGAATACGGAATTTTTCAATGAAATCCGTTGAGTGGAACATAGGGGCCGGACCCGCAGGAGACAACCGGTTGCATGCCAAATTTTGTTGTTTGGCCGCAATTCCCTTCTGCGCGACGCTGATGCCTCGATGGCGCACCCCCGCGCCGCACCAAATACATCCAAGGCTTGCCGGCGATGCGTATTGCAACCATTGATTAGTTAAGCGACACTCCTCCTGCAATCTCGAGGAGGGCGAAACATGTCTGATTTCACAAGACAACTGGTTGACGCTTGCAAGCACGAATACGCGCGCTGGGACAACGGACAGGGCCGGGAGACCTGGGGATCGCCGCAGCACAGCAAGGACTACTATCTTTTCGTCAGGGACTATTGGAGAAGCATCGGCATAAACCACCTCGACGGCAGGACCGTACAGGCCGGGATCCGGCCGGCCTGGTCCAGCGCCTTCGTATCCTTCATCAACAAGACCGCCGGTGCCGGAACCCGTTTCCACTACACGCAGGCGCATTGCTACTACATAGACCGGGCCATGAAAGCGGCGAACGGCGCCGCCTCGGATTTCGCCTACATCGCCCGCAAACCGGAAAACTACAAGCCGAAGGCCGGCGACATCGTCTGCGCGGGCCGGGCATATGCGAAAGGTTACGGCTACGATCAGGCGGCGATCACCTACGAAGCGGACAGCTTCTATCCGTCCCATGGTGACATCGTCGTCGACGTGACCGACACGCACGCCCATGTGATGGGCGGCAACGTCAACGACAATGTGGACATGAAGCGGCTGAGACTGACCGGCACCGGCTATCTGAGGAACCGGATCAACACCTCGGGCACCGAGCTTCCGTGGATCGCGATCCTGGAGTGCCGCATCTAACGGGGGCCAGTCCAAACAAGCCGGCGGCCGCTCACCGTCTCAGGCGAGCGGACGTTCCGGGCATCGGTGGCGGCCCTGCCTTCACCGATTGCTGCTGCGTGCCCAGTCGAAATAGAGCTCGCGTGCCTTGGCCGTCACCGGACCGGTCTGCAGCTGACGGTCGTCGAGGCGGTGGACGGGCAGGACCTTGGAATAGTTGCCGGAGGTGAAGATCTCGTCGGCGGTGGCAAAATCGGCCACCGTCAGCGTCGTTTCGCGGACGTCGAAGCCGGCCTGGCGCAAGAGGCCGATGACGCGCGAGCGCGTGATGCCGGAAAGGAAAGTGCCGTTGGCGGCGGGCGTGAAGACGACGCCGTCCTTGACCATGAAGACGTTGGATGTGCCGGTCTCGGCGACGTTGCCGAGCATGTCGCGCACCAGCGCATTGCCGAAGCCGCGCGACTTCGCCTCGACGAGGATGCGGGCGTTGTTCGGATAGAGGCAGCCGGCCTTGGCGTCCGTCGGCATGCATTCCTTGGTCGGGCGGCGGAAGGGTGACACGGTCAGCGCCTCGCCGGTCTTGCCATCCCCAAGCGGCGCCTCGAACAGGCAGAGCGCAAAGCGGGTCGACTCGGGATCGGCCGCGACGACGCTGAACGAGCCGTGCTCGGCCCAGTACATCGGCTTGATGTAGATCGCGGTCTTGCCGTCGAACTTCTTCACCCCTTCCAGGGCAAGCGCCTGGATTTCCTCGGCGCTCATCGTCGCCTTCATGCCCAGGTTGACAGCCGAGCGGTTGACGCGCTGGCAATGCAGGTCGAGATCGGGGGCGAGGCCGTCGAACCAGCGGGCGCCGTCGAACACGGTGGAGGCCAGCCACATCGCGTGCGAGGTCGGCCCGATCAGCGGCGGGTTGCCGGGAAGCCACTCGCCTTCGACATAGGTCCAGGTGGGGGTGCGCGGGGAGGTGTCGACTGCCATGTTCAGGTCTCCTTCTGGCCGATAAAGGCCGGCCCGGCGATCCGGGTCAAGCTGGCAAAGGCCTGAACCAATCGGCGGGCGCTGTCCACTCACGATCTTTAATGGATGCATCAGCCATTGTCATGGATGCACCGGTGGAACGAGGCAAGGCCGCGTGGCATACATTGCGAATGCGAATGAGAGGGGCAATCAATCCATGAGAGCGATGTACTACGAAGCCTTCGGTGCTGCGCCGGAAGTCCGCACCCTGCCCGACCCGACCCCGACCGCCGGCGGCGTCGTGGTCAAGGTGGAGGCGACCGGGCTTTGCCGCAGCGACTGGCACGGCTGGATGGGCCACGACCCCGACATCCGCCTGCCGCACGTGCCCGGCCACGAACTCGCCGGCACGGTGCTTGCCGCCGGAAAAGCGGTGACGCGCTTCAAGGTCGGCGACCGGGTGACGGTGCCCTTCGTCTCCGGTTGCGGCCATTGCCACGAATGCCGCTCGGGCAACCAGCAGGTTTGCGAGGAGCAGTTCCAGCCGGGCTTCACCCACTGGGGCTCGTTCGCCGAATATGTCGCCCTCGACCATGCCGACCAGAACCTCGTGCACCTGCCGGACAGCGTCAGCTTCGTGACCGCCGCGAGCCTCGGCTGCCGGTTCGCCACCTCGTTCCGCGCCGTCTGCGACCAGGCCAAGGTCAAGGGCGGCGAATGGGTGGCGGTGCATGGATGCGGTGGCGTCGGTCTGTCCGCGATCATGATCGCGGCGGCGCTCAGCGCCAACCCGATCGCTATCGACATTTCCGACGAGAAGCTCGCCTTCGCGCGGAAGATGGGGGCGGTGGCGGCGATCAATGCCCGCGAGGTGGCGGACGTGGCGGAAGCGGTTCGCGAGATCACCGGCGGCGGGGCGCATGCCTCGATCGACGCGCTCGGCTCGCCTGCCACCTGCTTCAACTCGATTAAGAACCTGCGCCGGCGCGGCCGCCACGTGCAGGTCGGGCTGATGCTCGGCGAGCACGCGACGCCGCAGATCCCGATGGCACAGGTGATCGGCCACGAACTGGAGATCTACGGCAGCCACGGCATGCAGGCCTGGCGCTACGACGCGATGCTGTCGATGATGGCGGCCGGAAAGCTGCAGCCGGACAGGCTGATCGGCCGCGAGATCGGCCTGGAGGAGGCCGTGCCGGCGCTGATGACAATGGACACCGCCACCGACCTCGGCATCAGCGTCATCACGCGGTTCTGAGCGGGACGGCGGGCGCGGACCGCTCGCCCTCCACCCATCGGGAGAAAAGCGCTTCCGCGACGCCGCCACGGTTGTCGCAAGGCCGGAGTGGTGAAAGGCCGCAGTGGCGCGACCCTCGGGTCCGTCATACTCTCTCGATATTGTGCAGCGCACCGAAAATTGACACGATCGGGCGCTAATATTCTGATGCGAAAGCGCTTTTTTGGGAGTTGAAGCCGCCGTGTCCCATGCCGCCTATGTCTTCGATGCCTATGGCACCCTGTTCGACGTGCATGCGGCGGTGCGCCGCCATGCCGGCGACGTCGGGCCGGAATACCAGCGCTTTTCCGAGCTGTGGCGGGCCAAGCAGCTCGAATATTCGTGGACCCGGGCACTGATGGGCGCCTACCGGGACTTCTGGCAACTGACCGAGGAGGCGCTCGACTTCACCTTCCAGCGCATTCCCGGCGTCGATCCGGCGCTCAGGCCGAAGCTGCTCGAGGCCTACTGGAAGCTCGACTGCTACCCGGAGGTGCCGGCCGTGCTGCGCGGCCTGAAGGCCCGGGGCGCGCGCATCGCGATCCTCTCCAACGGCTCGCCGGCGATGCTGAAGTCGGCCGTCGACAATGCGGCGCTCGACACCGTCATCGACGACATCTTCTCCGTCGACGCACTGAAGACCTACAAGACGGCGCCGGCCGTCTACGACACGGTGACGACCAGCTATCGCCTCTATCCGAGCGCGGTGTCGTTCCAGTCCTCCAACCGCTGGGACGTCGCCGGCGCGACGAAGTTCGGCTTCCGGACCGTCTGGATCAACCGCACCAACATGCCCGACGAATATGCCGATCTCGGCCCGTCGCTAATCCTGCCGACGCTGGAAGCGCTGGAGTAAAGGCGGAGCGCGGAGCGGATGGGCTGGTCGGCGGCGCAGTACCTGAAATTCGAGGACGAGCGCACGCGGGCGGCGCGCGACCTGCTGGCGCAGGTGCCGCCCCTGCCCGACGGCGTCGCCTACGACCTCGGCTGCGGCCCCGGCAACTCGACCGAACTCGTCATCGCGCGCTTCCCGGACCACCGGATCGTCGGCATCGACAGCGATCCGGACATGCTCTCGGCGGCGCGCCGGCGGCTTCCGGACCGGCCGTTCGCGCAGGGCGACCTGGCGAGCTGGACACCGCCGGAACCCGCGGCCCTCCTCTTCGCCAATGCGGTCTTCCAGTGGGTGCCGGATCATCTGACTGTGGTTTCACGGCTGATGGACCGGCTCTTGCCGGGTGGCGTGCTTGCCGTGCAGATGCCCGACAATCTCGGCGAACCGAGCCATACCGGGATGGCGGCGACCGCCGGCGACCCGCGCTGGGCGCCGTATTTCGTCGAAAAGCCGCCCCGCGCGCCGCTGCCGCCGGTTAACGCCTACTACGATGCGCTGGCGCCGAAGGCCGCCCGCCTCGACATCTGGCACACGATCTACAACCATCCGATGGCGGATGCGGCGGCAATCGTCGAATGGGTCAAGGGCACGGGCCTGCGACCCTATCTGGCGAGGCTGCCGGCCGAGGCGCAGGACGGCTTCCTCGAGGCCTACCGGCAAGGGCTGGAGCAGGCCTACCGGCAGACCGCCGACGGCCACGTGCTGCTCCGCTTTCCGCGTCTGTTCGTGGTCGCGGTCAAGGCCTGAGCAAGCGATCTGGACCCTGCTCAGGCGACCTCCGCCCGCACGGGTCAATCGATACCCGCCACTGCTACGCGCTCGGCACCTCGCTGACGCAAGTGTTGCATTTCTGCGCAACGTCTCGTCACCGCCTTCCGCCGCGCTCTGCTCCGTGCGTGAAGGCACCTTAATCGTGCCGTTTCGACACAGATTCGGCTGGCACGGTTCCTGCTTCGTGCCCTGCAAGGAGCAGGCATGGTTAGCAGGCGGTTATTACTTTCTTATCTGGGGCTCGCGACGGCCGGCTCCGCCGTGCCGGCGCTCGGGGCCGGTGCGCCGGTCCTGAACGTCGATCTGCGCGGCGCCATCGACGCCTCCGCCCATGGCGTGCGGCCGGGCGGCGACTACCGCAAGAGCAAGGCCTTCGCCAAGCTGCTGCGCGAGGCGGCGGCGAAGAACACGCCGGTCTTCCTGCCGCCCGGCGACTATGCCGTCTCCAATGTCGAACTGCCGCAGAACACTCGCCTCACCGGCGTTCCCGGCGCCACCCGCATCCTCTATGGCGGCGGCGGCCACCTCTTCGCCGGGCAGGATGTCGGTCGCGTCCACCTCGAAAATCTCGTGATCGACGGCGGCAACCGCGGGCTCGACGACACCGTGCAGGGACTGGTCCATCTCGCCGGCGCAGGCGAAGTGCTGATCGAGAATTGCGAGATCAAGGGGTCCGCCAGATCGGCGCTCTACCTCGAACGCTGCGGCGGGCGCATCGACCGCAACCGCATCTCTGGCGCGGCGGATTTCGCCGTGTACGCGGTCGAGAGCGGCGGGCTGTCGATCACCGGCAACACCGTTGTCGAATGCGCCAACGGCGGCATCCTCGTGCATCGCTGGACCAAGGGGGCGGACGGCACCATCGTGTCCGGCAACCGCGTCGCGCAGATCGGTGCCACGAAGGGCGGCACCGGCCAATACGGCAACGGCATCAACGTCTTTCGCGCCGACGCCGTGATGGTGACGAACAACCACCTTTCCGGCTGCGCCTTCTCGGCGATCCGCTCCAACGCAGGCTCGAACGTGCAGATCGCCGGCAACACCTGCCTGAACTCCGGCGAGACGGCGATCTATTCCGAGTTCGGCTTCGAGGGGGCGATCGTCAACGGCAACCTCATCGACGGTGCAGCCAACGGCATCCTGATCGTCAACTTCGACGAGGGCGGGCGGCTTGCGACGGTGACCGGCAACATCGTGCGCAACCTGCGGCTCGAGGGGCCCTATAAGCATGACGGGGCGGGCTTCGGCCTCGGCATCGCCGTGGAGGCGGACACGGTGGTCAGCGGCAACACGATCGAAAACGCCCCGAAATACGGGCTGATGCTCGGCTGGGGACCCTACATGCGCGGACTGGTGGTCAACGACAACCTCGTTCGCGGCGCACCGGTCGGCTGCGCGGTGACGGTCGTCGAGGGGGCCGGTTCGGCGCTGATCTCCGGCAACCTCTTTTCCGACACGCCGCAGGGCGCCATCGCCGGCTTTCGCTGGAACGAGCGGGCGACCGGCGAACTGGCGGAGGGTGAAGTGCAATTCGCCCATCTTGCAATTGAGCGCAACCGGAAGCAATAAGCCGGACAGGCGCTCCCGCGGTGCGCGTCTTGGGCGCGCCCGCGGTCATTTTTGAATACGGGCCGTGGCGCCGGCAGGCGCTACGGCCGCGAGTCTCGCCCCCAAGGCACCCGCACGCCGGTGGGGCGATGGGGCGGATGGGGAAGGCTGCAGCTGCATGCCTTTCCCATCTTCGCGCTCTCAGTCGTGGGCGTTCATGTCGTGAGCGGCTTCGCCCGGCTTTGCCGCCTCGACCTTGAACTCGACGGCGACGGCGCCAGCCTTCTCGAAGTTCAAGGTGGCCGGAACCATCTCGCCCTCCTCGAACGGCTGCTTGATCGCCATGAACATCACATGAAGTCCGCCGGGCTTGAGCTCGACCGTGCCGTTGGCGGGGATCTCGATGCCGCCTTTCACCTGGCGCATCGTCATGACATCGTTCTCCACCTTCATATCATGCAGCTGTACGTCGTCGGAAACCGGCGAGGTGATGGAGACAAGCCGGTCGGGCTGGCTGCCATGGTTGATGATGGTGAAGAAGCCGCCGCCGACCGGCTGGCCCGGCAGCGTCGCCTTCGACATGGGATGATGAATCTCGAGGTCGCCGGCCCTGTATTCATGGGCGAACGCGCCGAACGCCGGGGCGGCAAGCAGGACGGCGGCGGCGAGCATCTTCGGAAGCAGTTTCATTGTGTGTTCCTCTCAAGGATCTGGAAATTGGAAGCAGGCCTCCCCGCGGCAAGGTCGGGAAGGCAGAGATCTGTGCGGCGGCGTTCGCCGGCGCGTCGTTCGGAAAAATTCCGTCTTCAGGTCAGTGCAGGCCGGACGCGGATCAAACGTTCGGCGGGTACGCGATCAGACCAACGGATAAGGTGGCGCGGTGGGAGGTGCCCCGGGCGGGAAGCGGCGGCCGTGGACGGCCGCTTCGACCAGCGGGCGGTCGGCGACGACACGAAAGGCGACAACGCGCCCGTCGAGATCGGCCGGCGCCGGCAGCAGGACGGCGGCAGCGATGCGGCAGGCCTCGCAGCCCGGGCCCGAGCCCGGCTTGGCCTTGCCGTGCTCGACGCTGTTCTTGATGCAGAGATCGGGGATGGTGCCGTCCGGCAGGGTGATGGCGGCCAGTTCGGCCGGCGACAGCGGCACGGCGGCTGCAGGCTTGTGGGCGAACGAAAGAAAAACCAGCGCGAGCATGCAAAGCATGCGCACAAGCACCGCCTTTCCGCCCGCAGGGTTCATCATTTTTTCCTCGTTCCGCCAACAGTTGCGGACCGTTCGTCCGTACCCCGCTGCCTCATGACGGTCAATGCGGCATTGTCGCATGCAAACGTTCGCCTGACATCACGACAATTCATCCGACGATCACGCCCGCAGTCTACCCCGCGCCGCGACAGGCGCCTATGGTTCCGCCACCGATCATGGGAGAATCGCATATGCTTACGATCTACGGCGTCTATCGCTCGCGTGCCTCGCGCAACTACTGGATGGCGGGCGAGCTCGGCATTCCATTCGTCTCGGTCCCGGTGATCCAGGGATACCGGCTCGACGACCCGGCTGCCGCCGATGCGCCGCTGAACACGCTTTCGCCGGAGTTCTTGAAGGTCAACCCGGCCGGGCTCATCCCCTGCATCGACGACGGCGGCTTCGTCATGAACGAGTCGCTGGCGATCAACCTCTATCTCGCCCGCAAGCATGGCGGCCCGCTCTCCGGCCAGACGATCACCGAGGAGGCGGAGATGCTGCAATGGACCATGTGGGCGGCGACCGAGGTCGAGCCGCACGCGGTCAAGATCGTCCTGACCATGGACCGCAACGGCGCCGAGAGCGAGGAAGGCCGGATGACCATCCGCGCCGCCACCAAGGCGCTGAAGAAGGCGTTCGCGCTGCTCGACAACCGCCTTGCGGCGACGGGCCACGTCGTCGGCGACCGCTTCACCGTCGCCGACCTCAACCTCGCCGAGGTGTTCCGCTACGCGATGAGCCAGACCGAGCTTTTCGACGCGGCACCGAATGTCAAGGCCTGGCTTGCCGCCTGCCAGGCGCGCCCGGCCTTCAAGACGATGTTCGAGACGCGGACGAAGGAAGCGCAGTAGCCGGGGCCGTCGCCGTACCGCCGACGCTCTCGGCGATCGCCCGCCGCATCCAGTCCTTGAACAGCATGACCTTGCGCGGCTCCCGGCGATCGGGGGCCGTGACGAAGTAATAGCCCATGCCGGTCTTCACCCTGATGTCGAAGGGGGCCACCAGCCTGCCCTCGTCCAGCGCCCAGGAAGCGAGGATCGGCCAGGCGAGCAGAACCCCCTGCCCGGCCAGCGCCGCATCGAGGCAGAGCGAGGCATCGCTGAAGACGTGACGGGTTTTCGGCGCCGGCTGGTCGAGGCCGGCCGCCCTCAGCCACACGTCCCAGGTGAACGGGTCGTTGGCGTCGATCACCGCCGGCATGTCGACGAGGTCGGCAGGGCTGCGCAGTCGCCCGGCAAGCTCCGGCGTACAGACCGGAAACATCTCCTGCGGCAGCACGAATTCGGCCTTGACCCCCGGCCAGTTGCCCGGCCCGATGCGGATGGCGAGGTCGACGTCGGAGGCGGTCAGATCGACCAGCGCCGTCGTCGATTCGATCCGCAGGCTGATCTCGGGATGGGCGGCGCTGAAGTGATGGATGCGGTGGATCAGCCAGCGCGAGGCGAAGATCGGCGCGACGGAGATGACCAGAATGGCATCGTCGCGGCGCAGGACGCTGCCGACCGCCTGTGCCAGCTCGCGGAAGCCGGCATTCAGTTTCTGCAGGAAGGGCTCGCCGAACGACGTCGGTCGCATGCCGCGCGCGGTGCGCTCGAAAACCGCCCGCCCGAGTTGGCCCTCGGCCTTGATCACCTGCTGGCTGACGGCGCCGACGGTGACGCCGAGTTCGTCGGCCGCGGCCTGCAGCGAGCCGAGCCGCCCCACTGCCTCGATGGCGCGCAGGCCGTTCAGATGTATGGCGTTCAGCTCCTTCATGCAGTTTTTCTATACCGAAGCCCTGAACTGCTCAATTGAATTCGCGAAGGGGTCGGCGCAATCTCTGCTTTCGAGACACCGGCGGGGATCTATCCTCTCAAGCAGATTGCCCGCCAAGCGTTCAGGAGAACTGCGGCCGCAGGAGAAAGCAATGATCAAGTTTTTCTTCAGCAGAAGCGGGCGCGGCGCCCCCAGCCGCCGATGCGATCCCGCCACCGCGGACTGGCTGCGCGACCCGCTGGCCCATCCGGACATCGAGGCGATGGACGAGCGCCAGCGTGCCGACCTGCCGTTCCGGACCTTTCCGAGAGGCAGGGACGACTGCAGCGACATTGTCCCGTCGTGCGGCGCCGGCTGACGCCACCGGACCGGAGCGCCGCGCTCCGCCCCCAACGCATTAGCAAGGCCCGAATAACAAGCACCATGCCCGCGACCTCGCGGGCACGTCCGGCGTCCGAAGTCAGGCGCCGGCGCGCGCCAGCGCCCGCTGCACCGCCGGGCGCTCCTGCATGCGGGCGCGATGCTCCAAGACCTTCGGGAAGCGGGCCGGGTCGACGCCGTCGCCCTCCAGCCAGCCCGCCATCGTGAACAGATAGGGATCGGCGACCGAATAGGTGCTGCCCATCACCCAGGGGCCGACAAGCATGGTCTCCTCGATGAGGCGGAAGCACTCGGCCATGTTCTCCGGCACCTTCGCCTTCATCGTCTCGACCGCGGCCGGATCGTCGGACCAGCGGGCGCCGCGGAACTTGTGCGCATGCGCGACGTGGACGGTCGCGCAGAGATAGGCGTTGAAGGCCTGCATGCGGGCGAACTCGAAGGCATCGTGCAGCGGCGCCAGGCGCCCGGCCGGGGTGACCTGGGCGATATAGGCGAGGATCGCCGGGGTCTCCGTCAGCACGCCCCGGTCGGTGACGAGCGCCGGCACCCGGCCCTTCGGATTGATCGCCAGATAGCCGGGGGAGCGCTGCTCTGAACCGGCGAGATCCACCATCTTTACCTCATGCGCGAGCCCGCTTTCCTCCAGGGCGATCAACGAGGCGAGCGCACAGGTGCGCGGTGCGAAGTGAAGGGTGAGCATCGCGTTCCTCCCGAAGCTGGTTCCTGAAACAGGAAATCCCATTTGCGGACGGTTGACAAGCGAAGCGGGGCGCCCGGCGCAGGGCGCCCCTTCGACGGCCGAACAATCAGCCCTGTGCCATATGCATCATCTCCCAGACATGGCCGTTGATGTCCTGGAAGCTGCAGCCGTACATCGGTCCGAACTCGATGTTCGGCTTCCATTCACGGGCCCCGGCGGCGAGCGCCTTCGCCTTGAATTCGTCCACTTCCTCCCGGCTTTCGGCGGACAGGCAGGTCAGCACCTGCGTCTCGTTTTCGGGATCACCGACCTTGCCGTTGACGAAGTCCTGGAAGCGGGCTTCCACCAGCAGCATGACGAAGATGTTGTCGGAAACGACCATGCAGGCCGCATTGTCGTCGCTGAACTGTTCGTTGAAGGTGAAGCCGAGCGCGCCGAAGAAGCGGCGCGTGGCCGGCAGGTCCTTGACGGGCAGGTTGACGAAAATCATGCGCATGCGGTCTCTCCTCTGCTGGGTGGATGGGCGCGCCATCACGACGCGACCGGCCAGATGCCTCAAGGACGGCCGGCAGGCAGGCCTGCCGACACGCGCACGATATTTTTCCTGGCGCTCAGGCGGTCAGCGCCGCCGTCACCCGCACGTCGCCGACATGGATGCCGTTCCAGTTGCGCATGGCGTGGTTGGCCTGCTCCATCAGGGTGGCGTGGACATCCTCGTCGCGATCGAAGAAGCGAGCGAGCACGGCGGCGACCATGGCTTCGGCGGCGCGCGAGGCGCCGTCCTCGCATTTCAGAGCGATCGCGATGCCCTTTTCCGGCACCGCCGCGCAGAACACCCCTTCCGCGCCGATCTTGACGAAGATCCGCCCCGGCGCGACCTGCATCAGGCGCGTGCAGGAGCGGTGGTTGCCGGCGACGTAGAAGGGCTCGGCCATGCAGGCTTCCATCAGCCGCTTCGCTGCGCGCGCCCGCACCGGCGCAAGGCCGGCACCGGTCGCCATCTTCGCAAAGCCGTGCGCCAGCCGCTTCAGCGGCACGGCATAGGTCGGGATCGAGCAGCCGTCGGTGCCGCAATTGTCGTGGGCGAGCGCCGTCCCCGTCAGGCTTTCCATGACGCCGCGGATCTCGGCCTGGATCGGATGGTCGTAGCCGACATAGCCGCGCGGCTCGACGCCGGTGTGGCAGGCGGTGCAGACAAAGCCGGCGTGCTTGCCCGAGCAGTTGTTGTGCAGCGCGGTCGGGCGTTCGAACGAGCGGGCCTGGCCGATCAGCACGGGCTGCTCGGAAGACCAATGGGCGCCGCATTCCAGCGCCGAGACGTCCCGGCCGGCAGCCGCCAGCATGGCGGCGGCAAGGGCGGCGTGCTCCGGCTCGCCGTTATGTGAGGCGCAGGCCAGCGCCAGTTCCTTTGCGCCGAACCCATAAGCATCGGCCGCGCCGCTTTCGACCAGCGGCAGCGCCTGCATGGCCTTGCAGGCGGAGCGCGGAAAGACCGGCGCGTCGATGTCGCCGGCAGAAAAGACCACCTCGCCATCGCCGTCGACCGCCACCACCATGCCGCGATGGCGGCTTTCGACGCGGTTGCCCCGCGTGACCTCGACCAGAACCGGATTTTCCATGCTTCTCGCCTCATTGCATCTGGGTACGGTTGTTGTCATAGACGAAATCGCCGGCCGTGACATCCGGCGCCGGCGGCGCGGACATGGAAATTCGCGACGGGTGCAGACCCGTGCTGCATGCCGGCGCCGCTCGCATGTCTGTCGTGAAGTTTGGCCCTTCCGACGGCTGACGAAACATGATCCGTTCAGCCGAATCTTGAACCGACCCCTGGTGCCGCATGACCGATACGACGCAAACCGCCCCGCCGCTCTCGGCGCTGTTCTCGGGCGCCAACCTGTTTCCGACGCTGATGCTCGGCGGCGCGATTTGCCTGCATGCGGTCGAGACCTACATCACCGCCACCCTGATGCCGTCGATCGTCCGCGATATCGGCGGGCTGTCGCTGTTTGCCTGGGCGACCACGCTCTACGTGGCGGCTTCGGTAATCGGTTCGATCTTCGTCGCGGTGCGCCCGGCGGCCGTCTCGCTGAACCGCTGCTATGTCGGCGGCGCGACACTGTTCGGCCTCGGCAGCCTGGTCTGCGCGATCGCGCCGGTCATCGAGGTCGTGCTCGCGGGACGTGCCATCCAGGGGCTGGGCGCCGGGCTGCTGGTGACGCTCGGCTATTCCTTTATCCGCTTCGTCTATCCCGAAGCGCTCTGGAGAAAGGCGTCGACGCTCTATGCCGCGATCTGGGGCGTCGCCACCTTTCTCGGCCCCACGATCGGCGGCGTCTTCGCCAGCGGCAGCGCCTGGCGCGAGGCGTTCCTCATCCTCGTCCCGATCGCACTGGTGATGGCGTGGCTGGCGCCGCGGCGGCTGCCGCGTGGCGAGGACCGGAATGCCGCACCTCCGGCGCCGTTCGCGCAGATCGTGCTGCTGCTCGCCTCGGTGCTGCTCGTCTCCTTCGCCGGGTCCGTCGAGGTGGTGGCGTTGCGGTCCGGCCTTGCCGGCCTCGCCGTCCTCGGCGTCGCCGGAATGGTGGCGACCGAACGGCGCGCCGGCGCGCGGCTGCTGCCGGCCGGGGCGGTGCGGCTGTCCTCGGCGCTGGCGCGGATCTACCTGATCATGCTGCTGCTGCTGGTCGTGCTCGCCTCGGACATCTACATCCCGTATTTCCTGCAGACCCTGCACGGCGTGACCCCGCTCGTCTCCGGCTACCTGGTGGCGATGCTGGCGCTCGGCTGGACGAGCTCGGCCTTCCTGACCGCCGGGCTTTCCGGGCGGCGGGCGGTGCTGTCCATCGCCGCCGGCACGCTCGTCGAGGCGGTGTCGACCGGCATGCTGGTCCTGCTTCTGGCACGCGACAACGCCGATGGCAGCCTTGCCGTGCTGGCCTGCGCAACGATCGCGATCTTCGGCATGGGTTTTGGCGTCGGGATGGGCTGGGCACATCTGGTGACCCTGGTGCTGAAGCTCGCCCCCGACGACGAGAAGGACAAGGCCTCGGCGGCGATCACCACGATGCAGTCGCTCGGCAGCGCCTTCGGCGCGGCGCTGGCCGGGGTGGTGGCAAACAGCACCGGCCTGCTCGATCCTGGTGGGATCGCAGGCGACATCGCCGCGGCAGGCTGGCTCTACGGCCTGTTCGCGCTGCCTGGCCTCTGCGCCTTCGTGCTCGCGCTGTCGCTGCTGCGGCAGCCGCGTTGACCGGTTACCGCAATTGCTTTGTTCTCGAGCAGCTTCGCAGCCAGAACCGCAGCGCACGGTTTGCCCGAATTGTTGCGGTCAGTCGAAGGTGATCACGACCTTGCCGATGTGATCGCCCTTTTCCAGCATGGCATGCGCCGCTGCGACCTCGGTGAAGGGCAGAACCGCCTGGATCACCGGCGCGACGCGGCCGGAATCGAGGTGCGGCCAGACCTTGTACAGGAGCTCGTCGCGGATCGCCTGTTTCTCCGCCGCCGTTCGCGGCCGCATGGCAGAGCCCATGATACGCAGCCGCCGCGACAGGATCGGGCCGAGGCTCGCCTTCTCGACAACCGCACCACCGAGGAAGGCGATGATCGACAGCCGCCCGTCGAGCGCCAGGGACTTCAGGTTCCTAGCGAAATAGGCGGCGCCGATCATGTCGAGGATGACGTCCACGCCCTTGCGGCCGGTCTCCTCGGCGATGACGGCGCTGAAATCCTCGGTGCGGTAGTTGATCGCCCGGTGGGCACCGAGGCCAACGCAGGCCTCGCATTTCTCGGTCGAGCCGGCGGTGGCGTAGACCTTTGCGCCGAAGGCTGTGGCAAGCTGAATCGCCGTCGTGCCGATGCCGCTGGTGCCCCCGTGGATCAGCACGGTTTCGCCGGATTTCAAATCGGCCATCATGAAGAGGTTGGCCCAGACGGTGAAGAAGGTCTCCGGCAATGCCGCGGCCTTGACGGCATCGTAGCCCTTCGGGAACCGCAGCGCCTGGGTGGCGGGCACGGCGCAATACTGCGCATAGCCGCCGCCGTTCGCGAGCGCGCAGACCTTGTCGCCGGCCGCAAACCCCGTCACGCCGCCGCCGAGCGCCACCACCTCGCCGGCGATCTCGAGCCCGAGGATGGGGCTCGCGTCGGGCGGCGGCGGATAGTCGCCCTTGCGCTGCATGATGTCCGGCCGGTTGATGCCGGCGGCGGCGACGCGAACGAGGATTTCGCCCGGCCGAAGGTCAGGAAGCGCGGCCTCGACGATGGTGAGATCTTCGGCGCCGCCGGGTTCGCGAACAGCGACATGGCGCATGGTTGCGGGCAGTTGCATGGTGTTTCCTCCGGGCAATCGGTGCAGGGCGTATCTCTGTCGGATGCGGGCAAAGATAGCGGATTTCGGCTGCCAAAGTCAGCCTCCGGACGCACGAAACATTAAATTTCGGACATCTTCCAAGCCGCCACAATTTGCCACAAACCATTGAAAACGTGTAGTTTCATCAACTTGCCGAATTACCAATCATTAATTTGAAGTTGTGCCCCCAGCGGCCTAACCTCAATGCGAAGCCGGGAAGCGCCGGCGGCCCTGCGGTCGCGACGCGACGCCTTCCGGACGGCTTCGGAAAGTGCCCCCTCCGGGGCTCAGAGGATAAGCATCATGCGTGTTCTTCTTTCCAAACTCGCCATCGTCGCCTTCCTTGCCGCTCCGGCAGTTGCGCTTGCGGCGCCGCAGACGACGACCGGGACGGTGAAATCGTTCAGCCCCAAGCAGATGACGCTGACACTGGACAACGGCACCGTCTACATGCTGCCCAAGGGCTACAAGAATCCCGGCCTGAAGGCCGGCGAAAAGGTCTCGATCACCTGGAACATGGCCGGGAAGAAACATGAAGCCACGGCAGTGAAGATCCTGCAATAACGCCACAGGCTGAGCGACCCGCCCGGACATTCACAGGCCGCTCAGGACGGGTCGGGCAATGCGCTGACGCACAGACGCTCGGCCCTTCGAGGGCGGATTCCGCTACGAGTCCGCCCTTCCCTTCGTCGCCGGCTCGTCCGAGCCGTAGACGCCTGAACACAGTCGGCGGTAGCCGATCAGGCCGCGTCGCGCTGTCCGCTGCAGAAGACAATCCCCCGCTCGCTTGATTTCGCCTGCCCCTTGAGGGCGGCGATGCGGGCGCTGATCTGCTGCGGGTCGAGCACCAGTTCCCCCTCCGCCACGCACACCACGACGGCCGAACAGCGCATCAGCGGAAAGTCGCGCCGGTTGCCGTCGCGGTCGTGCCCCTGGATCCTGCCGGCCTGCAGGTCCTCGACCGCGTAGAGGTCGCGCGCCTCGCGGGCGAAATCGGCAAGCAGGCTCTCCAGCAGCGCCGTAACGGTCGTCTCGTCACCGCCCGAAACCCCGGCGAAGAAGTCGTCGCCGCCGAGGTGGCCGATGAACATGTCGCCGCCGACGAAGTGGCGCCGGAGCAGCGAGGCAAACAGCAGGATGGCGCGGTCGCCCATCTGGAAGCCGTAATGGTCGTTGAACGGCTTGAAATTGTCGAAGTCGAAGTAGCAGAAATGCCGCGCCTGGTCGCCGTCGAGCGCCCGGTCCTGCAGATAGTCGTGGATCGAGCGGTTTCCCGGCAGCCCGGTGAGCGGGTTCTGGTCCTCGGCGGCTTTGAGCTGTTTTTCGCTGATGATCTTGAGGAGGGACGAAGCGCTCAGGATGCCGGCATAGCGCATGTTCTCGGTGAGGATCACGCACTCGCTGCCGCCCATGTCGGCGAAGATGGCCAGAAGCCGCTCGGCGGGGGTGTCGAGATCGGCCACCGGCGCCATCGTGGCGAAATGCGACAGGCTCTTCTGGTAGAGCTTGTTCTTCAGGAGGTCGCGGCCGAACGGATGATAGCTCAGTTCCTTGACGTGATACTCGTGGAGGATGCCGCGCGGCTCGTCATTGGCGTTCAGTACCGGAAAGAAGGTGCGCGTCGGGTCCTTGCGAAACTGTTCGAACACCGATTCGAGGCTGGCGTTCTCCCGCACGGCCGGCAGATGCTCGATCTGGCGGCGGATCAGGATGCTGTCGAACGAACCGGAACCGCGGCGCGCAGCGCGGGCACGCGCGACGGGCGCGTATACCGCCTGCAGCGCCGACAGGTCGGTCTGCGGCCGGGCAATGTACCAGCCCTGCATCAGGTCGCAGCCGGCATCGCGGCAGGCGACGAACTCGGCCTCGGTCTCGACGCCTTCGGCCACCACGCGGATGCCCAGCACGTGCGCGGCGTCGACCATGTTCCGCACCAGGTGGCGCTTGCGCGCATCCGCGTCGATGCCGGCAACGAAATACCGGTCGATCTTCAGGTAGTCGACGGCATGGTCGCACAGCACCTTCATGCCGCTGTGACCGACGCCGAAATCGTCGATGGCGAGCTTGAAGCCCTCCTGCCGCAGCCGGCCGAGCAGCGTGCCGAATTCCGGCATGCCGGCATGGTCGAAGCGCTCGGAGATTTCGAAGCAGATCGAGGAGGCCGGGATGCCGGCGCGCTTGAGGTGGCTCGACAGGCGGTCCACCACGTCGGATGCTTCGGCCACCAGCCGGGAATCCAGGTTGATGAACAGGGTGCGGCGCGCAAAATCGGGAAGCGTCGCAAACGCTGCCAGGGAGCGGCTGTTGACCATGTGCTCCAGTGCCAGAAGCTGCCCCGCCTGATGGGCCCGGTCCAGAAGCTCCACCGGCGATTCGAAACCGAGCCGGTCATGGCCCCGGATCAGGGACTCATAGCCGAAGACCGCTCCCGAGGCCGCCTCGACGATCGGTTGAAAGGCCGTTTCAACCACCAGCTTGGCAAACGTGAGGAGCTCATCGTCGCCAAAGCGGCGAACGGCAAGCAATTCGGCGGCGGCGGGCATCGGTGGGCTCCGGGTCATGAACTCGCCCGGACTCTTCTCCACCGAACCTGAACAATTCGTTTCGCCAGCATGACAGTTTTGTGAAACTTCAATGCCGGCAGGGGCTTACATCAGAACGCCGTCAAATCCGCAGCGTCAGCATCACGGCGCCGACCGCAATCAGGCACACGGCGATCCAGTGCATGGCCGACAGGCGCTCCCCGAGGAAGATTGCGGCAAACGCCGCGACCAGCACCACGCTCAGCTTGTCGACGGGCGCGACCTGCGAGGCCTCTCCGAGCTTGAGGGCGCGGAAATAGCAGAGCCATGAAGCCCCCGTCGCCAGTCCCGAGAGGATGAGGAAAAGCCAGCTTCGCGGCGGCACCGTGGCGGGCGCCTGCCAGGTCCCGGTCACCGACAGCATGACGGTGAGCGCGGCGAGGATGACCACCGTGCGGACGAAGGTGGCGAAGTCGGATCCGATGCCCTCCAGGCCCACCTTGGCGAAGACTGCGGTCAGCGCCGCGAACACGGCCGAGCCGATCGCCCAGAATTGCCAGGACAGCAGCAGCGCCCTCACGGCAGGCTCACCCAGGCGATACGCGCGAGATACAGTCCGACGACGAGGGCGCCGAGCGACAGAACGACGCTTGCAAGAACATAGGTCAAGGCGAGACCTAGGTTGCCCCGTTCCCACAGGAGCGTGGCGTCGAGCGCGAACGCGGAAAAAGTGGTGAAACCGCCGAGCACGCCGGTCGTCAGAAGCAGCCGCCACTCCTGCGGCAGGTGCCCGCGGAAGGCGAAGAAGCCGGCCAGCAGGCCCATCACCATGCAGCCGACCACGTTGACGGTCAGCGTGCCGAGCGGGAAGCCGTTGCTGAAGAGGCGTGCCGACAGCACGTTGACGCCATGCCGGCCAGCGCCGCCGATCCCTGCTCCGATGAAGACGATGAGATAGTTCATACCGTTCCCTTCCACGATGTGGTGGCAACGGAAGACGCCCGTGAGCGGCTGGCCATGCACCTGCCCCGCGCGACCTTCCGGTCCGCCGTTGGCAGGAGCTATCAGCCGATATGGCGGTTGTCGGGGAGCTCCATCCCCATCCCACGCCCGTTACCTATCGCGGATGTGGTTGTGCTGTCAAACGGGCGGCGCCGCCTCGTTTCAGGCGTTGCGAAGCGCGAAGCCGAAGCCGATCAGCGCCCAGCCCTGCATCGCCAGGTCGAAGGCGAGGAAGAGCCCCAGCAGCCACAGGCTGTTGACCGGCCAGCCGATCAGGAACACGAGGCCGGCAAGCGCGGTGACGATGCCGCCGGCGAGCAGCCAGCCCCAGCCGCTTTCGTGACGGGAATCAAACGCCACCCAGATGCGGAACAGGCCGGAGACCAGCAACGCACAGGCCATCAACAGCGTCAGGACCGCGGAGGTCAGGATCGGGTTGACGAAGGCGAGAACGCCGGCGGCGAGATAGAGCAGCGCGCTCAGCACCCAGTAGATCGTGTCCTTCCACGCCTTCACCTGGAAGGCATGGGCCAGATAGACGCAGCCGCCGATGATCATCAGCATGCCGACGTAATAGACCGTGGCCACGGTCGCCCACACGAGGTGGGCGGCGGCGAGCAGGCCGAAGGCAAACAGGGCAACGCCAAGTGCAACGAACCAGCCCCATTTGCCGCGAACTTCAGAGAGATGAGGTATTCCCGAACTAACAGTCATGACAACCCCCAGACAGTCGAACGAGAAGCGGTGATGGTACCACGAAATCGCCCGCTGTCATCGCCCGGTTCGGCCGACGGACACGGCGGAAGTTTTTCATTGATTGATCGATCAATTAAAAATAATCTCTCGCCTCGGGAGGACGGAGATGCCGAAAGTCGGAATGGAGCCGGTGCGCCGCAAGGCGCTTGTGGATGCGACGCTACGCGCGGTCGGCGACCACGGATCAGTGGCCGTGACCATGTCGGAGATCGCCCGGCATGCCGGCGTGTCGGCGGCGCTGGCGCACCACTATTTCGGCTCGAAGGAGCAACTGCTCATCGCCACATTCCGGAGTCTTCTCCAGCAGTTGCGCGACGATATGGTCATGGCGATGCAAGCGGTTCACACGCCGCGTGAGAAGCTGTCGGCGATCATCCGCGTCAGCTTCCACGCGGACCAGTTCAGGCCGGAGACGATCGCCGCCTGGCTCGCCTTCTACGCCGATGCGCAGCGTTCGGAAGAGACACGGCGGCTGCTGGTTCTCTATGCCCGGCGGCTGCGCTCCAACCTCGTGGCCAACCTGAAGCGGCTTTGCCCGGCCGATGACGCAGTTCGCATCGCCGAAGGCGCCGCCGCGATGATCGACGGCCTCTATATCCGACAAAGTCTGAGGTCCGCGCCGATCAGCATCGATTCCTCGATCGCGCTGACGGAGGATTATCTGACCGCACATTTGCGCCCCTTCATGGCGCCTGGAGCAAGAGCGTGACCGCCAGTAAACCGAATATCCTGATCATCATGGTCGACCAGCTGAACGGAAAGCTGTTTCCGGACGGCCCGGCGGACTGGCTGCATGCGCCGCACATGAAGGCGCTGGCGAAGCGGTCCGCCCGCTTTGCCAACAACTACACCTCCTCGCCGCTCTGCGCCCCGGCCCGTGCCTCGTTCATGGCCGGGCAGCTGCCGAGCCGCACGCGGGTCTACGACAACGCCGCCGAATACGTCTCCTCGATCCCGACCTTCGCCCATCACCTGCGCCGCGCCGGCTATTACACGGCGCTGTCGGGGAAAATGCACTTCGTCGGGCCTGACCAGTTGCACGGTTTCGAGGAGCGGCTGACGACCGACATCTACCCGGCCGACTTCGGCTGGACGCCGGACTATCGCAAGCCGGGCGAGCGCATCGACTGGTGGTACCACAACATGGGTTCGGTGACGGGTGCCGGCGTCGCCGAGATCACCAACCAGATGGAGTATGACGACGAGGTCGCCTTCCTCGCCAACCAGAAGCTCTATCAGCTGTCGCGCGAGAACGACGACAAGGAGCGCCGCCCCTGGTGCGTCACCGTCTCCTTCACGCATCCGCACGATCCCTACGTGGCGCGCAAGAAATTCTGGGACCTTTACGAGGACTGCGAACACCTGATGCCGGAAGTCGGCATGCTGGAGCAGCAGGATCCGCATTCCGCACGCATCCTGCACTCCTGCGACTATGCCAGCTTCAACATCACCGACGAGAACGTGCGCCGCTCGCGCCGCGCCTATTTCGCCAACATCTCCTATCTCGACGAGAAGGTCGGCGAACTGGTCGACACGCTCACCCGGACCCGAATGCTGGACGACACGCTGATCCTGTTCTGCTCCGACCACGGCGACATGCTCGGCGAGCGTGGCCTGTGGTTCAAGATGAACTTCTTCGAGGGCTCGGCGCGCGTGCCGCTGATGGTCGCCGGCCCCGGCGTGAGCGCCGGGCTGCACACGGTGCCGGTTTCCAACCTGGACGTGACGCCGACGCTCTGCGATCTCGCCGGCATTTCGATGGAAGACGTGATGCCGTGGACGGACGGCGAAAGCCTGGTCCCGGTCATCAACGGCGCCGAACGCACCACGCCGGTGCTGATGGAGTATGCCGCCGAAGCCTCCTACGCGCCGCTCGTCGGCATCCGGGAGGGCAAGTGGAAATACGTTCACTGCGAACTCGACCCCGAGCAACTCTACGACCTCGAGGCCGATCCGCTGGAACTCAACAACCTGGCGGCCTCTTCCGACCCGGTCGTCAAGGCGACGCTTGGAGCCTTCCGCGCCATGCGCGAGGCGCGCTGGGACATGGAAGCCTTCGATGCTGCCGTGCGCGAGAGCCAGGCGCGGCGCTGGGTGGTCTACGAGGCGCTCCGCAACGGCGCCTACTATCCGTGGGACCACCAGCCGCTGCAGAAGGCCTCCGAGCGCTACATGCGCAACCACATGAACCTCGATAACCTCGAGGAATCCAAACGCTACCCGCGAGGAGAATGAGATGAGAGCCCAACCGAAAGCCTCGCACTTCATCGACGGCGAATATGTCGAGGACACTGCCGGCACGCCGTTCGAGAGCGTCTATCCGGCCACGGGCGAGGTGATCGCGCGCCTGCACGCGGCAACGCCGGCGATCATCGAGAAGGCGATCGCCGCCGCCAAGCGTGCCCAGCCGGAATGGGCGGCGATGAGCCCCACCGCACGTGGCCGTATCCTGAAACGTGCCGCCGAGATCATGCGCGAGCGCAACCGCGAGCTCTCGGAGCTTGAGACGCTCGACACCGGCAAGCCGATCCAGGAGACGATCGTCGCCGATCCCACCTCGGGCGCCGACAGTTTCGAGTTCTTCGGCGGCATCGCCGCCGCCGGGCTGAATGGCGATTACATTCCGCTCGGCCAGGACTTCGCCTTCACCAAGCGCGTGCCGCTCGGCGTTTGCGTCGGCATTGGCGCCTGGAACTATCCCCAGCAGATCGCCTGCTGGAAGGGCGCGCCGGCGCTGGTCTCCGGCAATGCGATGGTGTTCAAGCCGTCGGAGAACACCCCGCTCGGCGCGCTGAAGATCGCCGAGATCCTGATCGAGGCCGGCCTGCCGAAGGGGCTCTACAATGTCATCCAGGGCGACCGGACGACCGGGCCGCTGCTCGTCAACCATCCGGATGTCGCCAAGGTTTCGCTGACCGGCTCGGTGCCGACCGGCAGGAAGGTGGCGGGCGCAGCCGCATCCGAACTGAAGCACGTGACGATGGAGCTCGGCGGCAAGTCGCCGCTGATCGTCTTCGACGATGCCGATCTGGAAAGCGCCATCGGCGGGGCGATGCTCGGCAACTTCTACTCGACCGGCCAGGTCTGCTCGAACGGAACCCGCGTGTTCGTGCAGAAGGGCATCAAGGAGAAATTCCTGTCGCGGCTGAAGGAGCGCACGGAAAGGATCGTCATCGGCGAGCCGCTGGACGAGGCGACGCAGCTCGGCCCGATGGTGTCCAAGGCCCAGCGCGACAAGGTGCTCGACTATATCGGCAAGGGCAAGGCGGAGGGCGCGACGCTTCTCACCGGCGGCGGCGTCCCGAACCACGTTCCCGGCGAAGGCTACTATATCCAGCCGACCGTGTTTGCGGACGTTACCGATAACATGACGATCGCCCGCGAGGAGATCTTCGGGCCGGTGATGTGCGTGCTCGACTTCGAGCATGAGGACGAGGTGATCGCCCGCGGCAACGCCACGGAATTCGGCCTCTCCGGCGGCGTTTTCACCCGCGACATTACCCGCGCCCACCGCATCGTCGATCGCCTCGAGGCCGGCACGCTGTGGATCAACACCTACAACCTCTGCCCCGTGGAAATTCCCTTTGGCGGCTCCAAGCAATCCGGCTTCGGCCGCGAGAACTCGCTTGCCGCACTGGAGCACTATTCGGAGCTGAAGACGGTGTACGTGTCGATGGGGCCGGTCGAGGCGCCGTATTGAGTAAGCCCCCTTCCCCTTGTGGGGAGGGGTTGGGGAGGGAATGCCGCGCGCAAAACCCCTCCCGCCGCTTCGGGCCACCCTCC
Organism: Mycoplana dimorpha; assembly: GCF_003046475.1. Classification (GTDB taxonomy): domain Bacteria; phylum Pseudomonadota; class Alphaproteobacteria; order Rhizobiales; family Rhizobiaceae; genus Mycoplana; species Mycoplana dimorpha. The sequence goes on along the minus strand of NZ_PZZZ01000001.1, from coordinate 238,027 downwards.
CCACGAGGGGGGAGGGACAGACCCGGCGCTCTCCTCGCCTCAGAGGCATGGCGGCGTGTTTATGGGCACATTGCCTCTGGCCCGGCGTCTCCCCGAAAGCCCGGGCCGCAGGGGCATAGAGAATGGGGCAGCGGCGCGGCATACACCTTCTCCCGGGGGCGGAGAAGGCGGCGGCAGCCGATGAGGGGCAAGTCAGGTAGGAAGTGACGCACATGCAGAACGCAGATTACATCATCGTCGGTTCCGGCTCGGCAGGCTCGGCGCTGGCCTATCGGCTTTCGGAGGACGGCAGGAACACCGTGATGGTGCTGGAATATGGCGGCTCGGACATCGGGCCGTTCATCCAGATGCCGGCCGCACTCGCGTGGCCGATGAGCATGAAGCGCTACAACTGGGGCTATCTGTCGGAGCCGGAGCCGAACCTGAACAACCGGCGGATCACCGCCCCGCGCGGAAAGGTGATCGGCGGTTCGTCGTCGATCAACGGCCTCGTCTATGTGCGCGGCCATGCCGAGGACTTCAACCGCTGGGAGGAACTCGGCGCGCGCGGCTGGGCCTATGCGGACGTGCTGCCCTACTTCAAGCGGATGGAGCACAGCCATGGCGGCGAGGAGGGCTGGCGCGGCACGGACGGGCCGCTGCACGTCAAGCGCGGACCACTGAAGAACCCGCTGTTCCACGCTTTCATCGAGGCCGGCAAGCAGGCCGGCTTCGAGCTGACCGAGGACTATAACGGCTCCAAGCAGGAAGGTTTCGGCCTGATGGAGCAGACCGTCTGGCAGGGCCGGCGCTGGTCGGCGGCAAATGCCTACCTTAAGCCGGCACTGAGGCGGCCGAATGTCGAGCTGGTGCGCTGCTTTGCCCGCAGGATCGTGATCGAGAACGGCCGCGCCGTCGGCGTCGAGGTCGAGCGCAACGGCAAGATCGAGGTGATGCGCGCCAAGCGCGAGGTGATCGTCTCGGCCTCTACGTTCAATTCGCCGAAACTGCTGATGCTCTCCGGCATCGGCCCGGCGCAGCACCTCAAGGACATGGGCATCGAGGTGAAGGCCGACCGGCCGGGCGTCGGCGCCAATCTGCAGGACCACATGGAGTTCTATTTCCAGCAGGTCTCGACCAAGCCGGTGTCGCTCTATTCCTGGCTGCCGTGGTTCTGGCAGGCCGTGGCGGGCGCCCAGTGGCTGTTCTTCAAGCAGGGGCTCGGCATCTCAAACCAGTTCGAGGCCTGCGCCTTCCTGCGCTCGGCCCCCGGCGTTAAGCAGCCGGACATCCAGTATCATTTCCTGCCGGTGGCGATCTCCTATGACGGCAAGGCGGCGGCAAACACCCATGGCTTCCAGGCGCATGTCGGCTACAATCTCTCGAAGTCGCGCGGCAGCGTGACGCTGCGCTCGGCTGATGCGATGGCCGACCCCGTCATCCGCTTCAACTACATGAGCCATCCGGAGGACTGGGAAAAATTCCGCCATTGTGTGCGGCTGACCCGCGAGATCTTCGGCCAGAAGGCCTTTGATGCCTATCGCGGCCCGGAAATCCAGCCGGGCGAAAAGGTGCAGACGGACGAGGAGATCGACGCCTTCCTGCGCGAGCACTTGGAAAGCGCCTATCACCCCTGCGGCACCTGCAAGATGGGTTCGCCCAGCGATCCGATGGCGGTCGTCGATCCGGAGACCCGCGTCATTGGCGTCGACGGTCTGCGGGTGGCGGATTCGTCGATCTTCCCGCACATCACCTACGGCAACCTGAACGGTCCCTCGATCATGACCGGCGAGAAGGCCGCCGACCATATCCTCGGCCGGCAGCCGTTGCCCCGCTCCAACCAGGAGCCTTGGATCAATCCGCGCTGGGAGACGAGCGACCGCTGACGGGTGTCTTCGCCCTGGCCCCTTGCATCAAGCCGTCCCTGACCTGACGTCCGGCGAGATCAACGGGCTGAATGCGAGTCCGAAGCCGGTCCCGGACCTGCCGACCTGTCGGATCAGTAGAACAGCTTCCAACGCGTCGGGCGGAAGGCCAGCGTGGTGCCGTTGGAGACGGACGCATCTAGCGGCACCTCGATCTCGACGTGGCACGGGCTCTTCGCCGAGCCCAGTTCCACCTCGGCGATCCGGGTGCCGGCCAGGCGTCGGCTCGAGGTGACGGGACCGGACAGGCCTGGCCCCTCCTCCACCAGCGACACGTCCTGCGGGCGGAAGAACAGATGCGCCTCGCCGTCGCGCTGGGCGGCGAGCCCGGTCGACTGTCCGTGAAAATGCACGGTGCCATCGATGACGCTCACCGGCAGGTTGGCGCTCTCACCGATGAAAGAAAAGACGAAGGGCGAGTTGGGGCGGTCGTAGACGTCGTCCGAGGAGCCGACCTGCTCGATCTTGCCCTGGCTCATCACCACCACCCGGTCGGCGAGCTCCAGCGCCTCCTCCTGGTCGTGGGTGACGAAGACTGTGGTGTGGCCGGTGCGGTCGTGGAACTCGCGCAGCCAGCGGCGCAGCTCCTTGCGCACCTTGGCATCGAGCGCCCCGAACGGCTCGTCGAGCAAGAGCACCCTGGGCTCGATCGCCATGGCGCGGGCGAGCGCCACCCGCTGGCGCTGGCCGCCGGAGAGCTGGTTCGGAAAACGCTTCTCCAGCCCGGTCAGCTGCATCATGTCCAGAAGCTCGAGCGCCCGGCGGCGGATCTCGGCCTTGGGCGGGCGCTGGTGGCGGGGCCGCACGGTCAGGCCGAAGGCGACGTTCTGCGCCACATTCATATGCCGGAACAGCGCATAGTGCTGGAAGACGAAGCCGACATTGCGCTCCTGCACGGTCTTGTACGAGGCGTCCTCCTCGCCGAAGAAGATGCGCCCGAGCGTCGGCTGTTCGAGGCCGGCGATCAGGCGCAGCAGCGTCGTCTTGCCGGAGCCGGAGGGACCGAGCAGGGCGATGAGTTCGCCGGATTCGATCTTCAGCGAGACATCGTGCAGCGCCGGGTAGAGATCGAACTCCTTGCGGATCTTTTCAACGCGGATTTCCATGTGCGGATCTGCTCTTTTTAGTGTTTCTGCGTGGCCGAAAGCTCGGAGCCGTATTGGGTTTCAAGGATCGTCCGAAGCACGAGCGTCAGGAGCGCCAGCAACGCCAGCAATGAGGCGACGGCGAAGGCACCGACGATGTTGTAGTCGTTGTAGAGGATCTCGACATGCAGCGGCATCGTGTTGGTCAGGCCGCGGATATGGCCGGAGACGACCGAGACGGCGCCGAACTCGCCCATGGCGCGGGCGTTGCAGAGCAGCACGCCATAGAGCAGGCCCCACTTGATGTTCGGCAGCGTCACGTACCAGAAGGCCTGCCACCCGTTGGCGCCGAGCGAGATCGCCGCCTCCTCGTCGCCGGTGCCCTGCTCCTGCATCAACGGGATCAGTTCGCGGGCGACGAAGGGAAAGGTGACGAAGATCGTGGCGAGCACGATGCCGGGAACGGCAAACACCACCTGCAGGCCGTGGGATTTCAGGAACGGACCGAGCACCGAGTTCGCGCCGAACAGCAGCACGTAGACCAAGCCCGAAATGACCGGGGAGACCGAGAACGGCAGGTCGATCAGGGTGATCAGGAAGGCCTTGCCCTTGAAGTCGAACTTGGCGATCGCCCAGGAGGCTGCAAGACCGAAGATCAGGTTGGCGGGTACGGCGATCGCCGCCACCAGCAAGGTCAGCCTGATGGCGGAGACCGCGTCGGGCTCGCCCAGGGCGCTGAAGTAGGCGCTCCACCCCTCCCTGAATGCCTGCGTGAATACGACCAGCAGCGGCAGCAGGACAAACAAGGCAAGGAAGGCGAGGACGGCCAGGATCAACGCCCAGCGAACAGGCGCAGTCTCGCTGATCGGGTTCCGGAAATGTTCATTGCGCATGGCCGAACCTCCGCCTGCTCCACGCCTGGATGAAATTGATGAGGAACAGCATCAGGAACGAAATCACCAGCATGACGGTGGCAATCGCGGTCGCCGCGCCGTAGTCGAACTCCTCGAGCCGGATGACGATCAGGAGCGGCGCGATCTCGGAGACGAACGGAATATTGCCGGCGATGAAGATGACCGAGCCGTATTCACCGATGCCGCGCGCCAGCGCCAGCGCAAAGCCGGTGAGGATCGCCGGCGTCAGGCCCGGGAGGATCACCCGAAAGATCGTCTGAAGGCGGCTTGCGCCCAGCGAGGCGGCCGCCTCCTCGACCTCCCGGCTGATCTCCTGCATGACCGGCTGCACGGTCCGGACCACGAAGGGCAACCCGATCGCGATCAGCGCGACGATGATGCCGAGCGGCGTATAGGCAACCTTGATGCCGAGCGGTGCCAGATGGCTGCCAAGAAGGCCGTTTGGCGCATAGATCGCCGTCAGCGCGATGCCGGCGACGGCGGTGGGGATGGCAAAGGGCAGGTCGACGATGGCATCGACGATCCGGCGGCCGGGAAAATTGTAGCGCACCAGCACCCAGGCGGTGACGACCCCGAAGATGACGTTGACGACGGCAGCGATCAGCGCGGTCGAGAAGGAGACCTTCAGCGCGCCCAGCGTGCGCGGATCGAGGACAAGGCGGACGAAGTCGGACCAGCCGAGGGAGGCGGAACGCCATGCCAGTCCCGCAAGCGGGATAAGGATGATGAGCGTCAGGTAGGCCAAGGTAAACCCGAGCGTCAGTCCGAAGCCCGGAATGACGCTCGGGGTTTTCCAGTGCCACCGCGCAGCGCTGCGGGCGGATGCCATATGATGTCAGTTCCCCGGCTTGTAGACCTGGTCGAAGATGCCGCCGTCGCCGAAGAACTCCGGCTGCGCCTTCTTCCATCCACCAAAGGCCTCGATCGTCACGAGCTCAAGCTTCGGAAACTTCTCCAGGAGCTTCGCATCGACGCCGGACGGATCCGAGGGCCGATAGAAGTTCTTGGCCGCAAGATTCTGGCCCTCCTTGCTATAAAGATACTCGAGGTAGGCATTTGCAAGCTTTTCCGTGCCCTTGGCCTGCGCGTTGCCCTTGACGAGCGCAACGGGCGGCTCGGCGTAGATCGACAGCGACGGCGCGACGACGTCGAACTGGTCGGGCCCGAGTTCCTCCAGCGCCAGCCAGGCCTCGTTCTCCCAGGCGAGCAGCACGTCGCCGATGCCGCGCTCGACGAAGGTGGTGGTGGCGCCCCGGGCGCCGGTGTCGAGCACCGGCACGTGCTTGAAGAGCGTCGTGACGTATTCGGTCACCTTCGTCCTGTCGCCGCCGAATTCTTTCTCGGCCCAGGCCCAGGCGGCCAGGAAGTTCCAGCGGGCCCCGCCCGAGGTCTTCGGGTTGGGCGTGATCACCTGGACGTCGTCCTTGATCAGGTCGGCCCAGTCCTTGATGCCCTTCGGGTTGCCCTTGCGCACCAGGAAGACGATCGTCGAGGAATAGGGCGTCGACTTGTTCGGCAGCAGCTCGCGCCAGTTTGCCGGAATCTTCTTCGTCCGCTCGGCGATGGCGTCGATGTCGGCCTCCAGCGCCAGCGTCACGACGTCGGCCTCGAGCCCGTCGATCACCGCGCGCGCCTGCTTGCCGGAGCCGCCGTGAGACTGCTGGATTGCCACGTCCTCGCCCGTCTCGGCCTTCCAATGCGCCGCGAAGGCGGCGTTGTATTGCTTGTAGAACTCCCGGGTCGGATCATAGGAGACGTTCAGCAGGGTGTTCTGCGCCCACGCGGCGGACAGGCTGCCGACCGCGAGGCCAACACCAAGAAAGGCGACTGCTAATCCCTTGTTTATAATTGCCATTTCCAACTCCCTCTTTGATTGATGCGAAAACTCTACAGAAATGGTAGAGTTCGTCAACAATGAAGGCGGACTTCGCAAAAGTGGTTCCCTCAGCCGGTTGAGAGGGCAAAACAGTTCCCTGCGAAGGGGTCTGCGTGACATGCTTCTGCCGAGAAATGGTCACGGCAGGAAACGCGCCCCGGCCCGAAGACGACAGGTTTCAACGTCGCCTGCCGCCCAAACACGCGGCTGACACACCCACCCGAACCAGGCAGATGGCGGGGCATCGGGTTTCCACTGTACGGCAATAGCCGCCATCGGCAAAGCTCCGTCACCACACGTCCGGCAGCACTCGCAGCCACGGCCCTGCTCCGCTGCCGCTCCGGCATGCTCGCGGCGGCGGCAGGATTTCTGTCATCAACGGCAGATAGAGAGATATTTGCTCTGGGCCGAAAGGAATGGAAATCCGTTTTTCTGTCCGGGTCCCGGCGCGCCTGCAATAATCCGACAAACTCGGACAGGATCCCAACAACATGACTGCAGTGACGGAACATGCCGCCGCCCAGACTCTCAGCGAACAACTGGGCGCTCTCGACCTCGCCGCGCGGCTGGCACTGGTCGCAAGCCTCGGCGGACGGTCCGTCTTCACCACCAGCCTCGGCATCGAGGACCAGGTGATCACGGCGGCAATCGGCCTGAACCGGCTGCCGATCGAGGTCGCGACGCTCGACACCGGCCGCCTCTTCAAGGAGACCGCCGTGCTGATCGGCGAGACGGAAGAGCGGTTCGGCATCGAGATCGTTTGCTTTCATCCGGAGCAGGACGAGGTCGACGAGTATGCCAGCCGGTACGGCCTGAACGGCTTCTATGGCAGCGTCGAGGCCCGGCATGCCTGCTGCGGTGTACGCAAGCTGAAGCCGCTGGCGCGCGCGCTCGAGGGGGCGTCCTTCTGGATCACCGGCCTGCGCCGGGGCCAGTCGGGCAACCGCGCCGAGACGCCGTTTGCCGAGTACGACGCCGAGCGCAACCTCATCAAGATCAATCCGCTGGCCGACTGGGACATCGCAACGCTTCAGGCCTATGTCGCCGACAACGCCGTGCCGGTGAACCCGCTGCATGCGCGCGGTTATCCCTCGATCGGCTGCGAACCGTGCACCCGGGCGATCAAGCCCGGCGAGCCGGAGCGGGCCGGCCGCTGGTGGTGGGAGAACGACGAGAAGCGCGAATGCGGCCTTCACGTTCCCGAAGCCGCCCTCCCCTCGCTGAATTCGAGTTCCCTCTGAGGCCATCCGGCCGACAAGATTTCTGGAGACGACAGGAAAATGTCCGATATCCGCAGCATGGCGGAGGCCAAGGGCGCACAGGCCGCCAAGCCGCCGCTCGATCCGCATCTCAAGGCGCTCGAGAACGAGGCCATCCACATCTTCCGCGAGGTTGCCGCCGAGTTCGAACGGCCGGTGATGCTCTATTCGATCGGCAAGGATTCATCGGTCCTGCTGCACCTCGCGCGCAAGGCGTTTTATCCCGGCCGCGTCCCCTTCCCGCTGCTGCACGTCAACACCGGCTGGAAGTTTGCCGAGATGATCGCCTTCCGCGACGAGATCGTGAAGCGCTACGACCTCGACCTGATCGAGCACGTCAATCCGCGCGGAGCGGAAGAAAACGTCACGCCGTTCACGCACGGCTCGGCCCGCTACACCGATATCATGAAGACCGAGGCGCTGCGCCAGGCGCTCGACGCCGGCCAGTACGACGCGGCCTTCGGCGGCGCGCGCCGCGACGAGGAGGCTAGCCGCGCCAAGGAACGCATCTACTCGTTCCGCACCCCCGACCACCGCTGGGACCCGCGCAACCAGCGCCCGGAGCTGTGGAACGTCTACAACGGCATGATCAACCGCGGCGAGAGCGTGCGCGCCTTCCCGCTGTCGAACTGGACCGAGGTCGACATCTGGCGCTACATCCAGGCCGAGGACATTCCGATCGTGCCGCTCTACTTCGCCAAGAAGCGCCAATACGTCGAGCGCGACGGCATGATGATCCTCGCCGAGGACCCGCGGCTGGAGCTGTTGCCGGGCGAGACCAAGCACGAAGGCGTCATCCGCTTCCGCACGCTCGGCTGCTTCCCGCTGACCGGCGCGATCCGTTCCACCGCAACGACGCTGGACGACATCATTGCCGAGCTGGAAACCGCAACCGTCTCCGAACGGCAGGGCCGCGCCATCGACCGCGACCAGTCCGGCTCGATGGAAAAGAAGAAGCGCGAAGGGTATTTCTGAGATGACCGCATCGGCAACCGCAACCATCGCCGCCTTTCCGGCCGTCGAAACCGAACGCGTCGCCCGCGACTCGCGCCCGCTGCGGCTGATCACCTGCGGCAGCGTCGACGACGGCAAGTCGACGCTGATCGGCCGCCTGCTCTGGGACACCAAGGCGGTCAAGGAAGACCAGGCCGCCACGCTCACGCGCGATTCCTCCGGCAGGCAAAACGACCTCGGGCTGCCCGATTTCGCGCTCTTGCTCGACGGCCTGCAGGCCGAGCGCGAACAGGGCATCACCATCGACGTCGCCTACCGCTATTTCTCGACCGACCGGCGCTCCTTCATCGTCGCCGACACGCCGGGCCACGAGCAGTATACCCGTAACATGGCGACCGGCGCCTCGACCGCCGACCTCGCCGTGCTTCTGGTCGACGCCCGCGTCGGCCTGCTGGAGCAGACCCGCCGGCACGCCACGATCGCGACGCTGATGGGCATCCGCCAGTTCGTGCTGGCGGTCAACAAGATCGACCTGACAGGCTACGACCGCGCCCGCTTCGAGGCGATCAGCCACGAGTTCCGGGAACTGGCACTGTCGCTCGGCGTCAAGCAGGTCACCGCGATCCCGGTCTCGGCGCTGAAGGGCGAGAACGTCGTTTATGACGGCCGCGCCTCGATGCCCTGGTACGACGGCCCGACGCTGGTCGAGACGCTGGAGAAGGCGACCGTCCGCTCCAACCAGACGGTCGGGTTCCGCCTGCCGGTGCAGCGTGTCTCACGGCCGGGCGAAAGCTTCCGCGGCTACCAGGGGACGGTCGCCGGCGGTGCAGTGAAGCCGGGCGACAGCGTCGTCGTGCTGCCGTCGGGCATGATCGCCAACGTCAAGCAGATCGTCACCTTCGACCTGGTGCGTAACGCCGCCGTCGCCGGCGACGCGATCACCCTCGTTCTCGACCGCCAGGTCGACGTCGCCCGCGGCGACATGATCGTCTCGCTTGATAGCCAGCCGATGACCGGCCGCAAGTTCGACGCCCAGCTGGTCGCGCTGCAGCCCGAAGGCATCGAGCCCGGAAAACGCTACTGGCTGAAGAGCGGCAGCCGTCGGCAGCGCGTCACCGTCGCGCCCGCGAGCCAGCTCGACCTGAAGAGCGGCAAGTGGAGCGCCGTCGAGGCGCTGCCGATGAACGCGATCGGCAAGGTGGCGCTGTCCTTCGACGAGCAGGCGATCTTCGATACCTACGAGCAGAACCGCACGACCGGCGCCTTCATCCTGATCGATCCGGACACGCACAACACGGTCGCGGGCGGCATGATCACCGGGCGGCACACCGAACTCGGCGGCATCCACAAAGGCGACGAGCGGGTGATCCTGTCGCTGCCGGCCGACCTCGCCGAGGCGCTGATGGCGACGGAGACCTTCGCCAGCCGCCGCCACGACGCCGAGCTGCGCCACACCAGCGCCGGCCGGGCGACCGAACTGCTGGCTGAGCTCGATACGTAGATCCCGCCCTTCCGGCAGGTAGAAAAGGGGCCGCCCGGGCGGCCCCTTTTGTGTCCTTGCCGTGATGGCCAGGCTATCTCTGCAACGACCTTTCCGAAGTCGTGGACGTCCTTCGCTCAGCTTCGCTCGTCGGCCGGACGTTCTGGTTCAGCCGGAAGATGTTGTCCGGATCGTACCTGGCCTTGAGCATGGCCAGCCTCTCGTAATTGCCGCCATAGGCCTGCGCTACGCGATCGGTCTCGTCTTCCGGCATGAAATTGACGTAGACACCGCCGGTGGCGTGTGGCGCGGCCGCAGCAAAGAGCGCCCGTGCCCATTCGATCGAGGCACGCTCGTCGGCGCGGTCGCGCCACCGCGTATGCACATTCATCGCAAACTTTGCATCGCGATGCGGGAACGCAGTCTCATCGGAAGCGACACGGCCGCTGGCGCCGCCGAGCTGGCCGATGAAGATTTCACATTCCGCAGTCGGCAGCGCGCCGACGTGTTCGACCAGGACGTCGAGCAGCCCGTCGCTCAGGGACGTAAAATTATGCGATTTCCAGTAGTTGAATGCGCCCGGTGTGAGCAGCGGATCGAATGCCGCCTGCCATGAGACAAAGGGTTGCAGGCCGATCACATCGGCAATCGGGTCACCGATCGCCCGAAGCGGGGCCAGCGCCTCGTCGGCTCTGCCCGGCTCGCCGACATAGCAGACCGCAAGGACCAGGATCGCCTTGCCGTGCACTTCCTCCGGCAAGAACGGCAGGGGCGGAGCTGGCCGCAACACCACCCATATCGTGAGATCGTCGGAAGCGGCGGCGGCCACCTCGCGATAGCGGGCAAGGATTTCGCGGGCGTTGGCGAATGGATGAACGATCAGCCCCGCAACCACGTCAGGACCGACCGGGTGCAGCTTGAACTCGAACGACGTGACGACGCCGAAATTGCCGCCGCCACCGCGGATCGCCCAGAACAGGTCCGGGTTTTCCGTGGCGCTCGCCTGAACGAGCCGGCCATCCGCCGTGACCACGTCGGCCGAGAGCAGATTGTCGATGGTGAAGCCGAATTTGCGGCTGAGCCATCCGAAGCCGCCGCCGAGCGTCAGGCCGGCCACGCCGGTGGTCGAGTTGATCCCAAGCGGCGTCGCGAGGCCGAACGCTTGCGCCTCCTTGTCGAAGTCGCCGAGCGTCGCACCGGGCTCCACCCGTGCGGTGCGCGTTTGCGGATCGACATGGACCGAACGCATCGGTGACAGGTCGATCAGCAGGCCGCCTTCGCAGACCGCGTTGCCAGCAATGTTGTGACCGCCTCCACGCACCGACAAGAGCAGACCGTTGTCACGGGCAAAGCTCACGGCCCGCATGACATCGCTTGCGCCATGGCAACGCACGACCGCGCCCGGCCTCCGGTCGATCATGGCGTTCCAGATCGTCCGCGCCTCGTCGTAACCGGCGTCATCCGGCAGGCACAGACGTCCGCGAAGCTGGGTCTGCAACGCATTCAGGGCGTCGTTGGAGAGCGCGATCGAACCGCCCTCCCGTTTCGTGAACTGGACATCGCTCATAACGTCACCTCCGTCGTGATCGGATGGGTGCGGCGGCTGCCCCGAGATCGGTTCAGACCGGTGCTGGCGACACGGAAACACTGCGGCACACCACGTTGAAACGGGTCGACGCGAACCGAATTTTCATAGAAGCAGCAGTGTCCGCCGCGGCTGCACGCGCTCGGGTTCTCCGGGCATGCCTGGTGCCGTCGCTTGCCATCGGACGTTTTTCACGGCCGAACTATGCGACCCAACTGCTGCGGTGTCCAGTATGGAAAATGTACTGGGCGCGTCCGCCGGTCTCGCCAACGCGAGGGGTCCGGAACGCGTGCGTCCGACACCCGTATACGTTCATGAAAAGGGGGCCCTGGTGGCCCCCTTTTGCGTGAACATCCGCCCACAATCCAGCGGGCGGATGTCCGGATTTTCCGTGTCCGACGACATCTGGCGCCGAGCGGAGCGTGGCTATCGCTCGCGGAACGCCTTGGCGAAATAGTCGGCCAGCGGCTTGGTCAGGTAGCCCAACGGCGAGCGCTCAGCGGTCTGGATGAAGGTCTCGACCGGCATGCCGGGGATGACCTGCTTGTCGTCGCCGAGCTTGGCCATTTCGCCCTCGTCCGGCTTGATCTCCGCCGGGTAGTAGGACATGCCGGTGCGCGGATCCTGCAGCACGTCGGCTGCGACCTTGGTCACGTGGCCGAAGATCTCCGGCGTCGTGCGGTGGTCAAAGGCACCGAAGCGGATATGGGCGACCTGGCCCACGTGCACCTGGTCGATCTGCGTCGGCGAGATCTGCGTCTTGACGATGAGGTCGTTCTCCTGCGGGATGATGAAGAGCAGTTGATCGGCCGGCTTGATGACCGAGTTGATCGCGTGCACCGTCATGCCGAGCACGACGCCGGAAACCGGTGCGGTGATGTCCATGCGGCTCAGCGTCTCGAGCTTGGACGTGCGCTTTTCCTGCAGCTCGGCGATCTTAGCCTCGATGTCGCGCAGCGACGACGTCGCCTCCTCGCGCATGTCGGAATCGACGTTGAGGATCGCCAGCTCGATCTCGGCCACCTTGCCGGCATTCTCGGCGATGCTGGACTTCGCCTGGCTGATCGTGCCGGCAATCTCCGCCTGCTCGCGCTGCAACTGGAGGACGCGGCTGGCGTTGGTCAGCGACTGCTTGAGCAGCTTGTTCTGCGCATCGAGTTCCTCCTCGATGAGTTCCAGCTGGGTCTGCAGCGCCTTGATCCGGCTTTCGAGACCCTCGTTCTGCTTGGCGATCTGCAGCTTCTTCTCCTTGAGCTGGCCGATCTGCTTGTCGCGGGTTTCGCTACGGGCCTGCATCAGCCGGGTCTGGCCGTCGATGATCTCCTGAACCTGCGGATCCGACTTGGCGCGTTCGATCAGCTCCGGGTCGAAGCGCATTTCCGTTGAATCGTCCTGTTCAGCCGACAGGCGCGCCGCCGTGCCCATCAGGCTGAAGAGCTGCCCTTCGATGACGGCCAGTTCCGAGCGGTCGAAGGTATCGTCGAGGCGCATCAGCACGTCGCCGGCGTCAACCTTGTCGCCGTCGCGCACCAGTATCTTGCCGACGACGCCGCCGGTGAGGTGCTGCACGACCTGCCGGTTGCTGGCGACTTCGATGATGCCGCCGGCGACAACCGCGCCGTTGATCCGGGTCAGGGCTCCCCAGGCCGCCATGCCGCCAAGCAGCAGGAAGACCGTGGAGTAGCCGACGAGCGCGTAGCGCCGACCGTTCCATTTCTTGTTCATGGTATCCAGTTCCTAAGTTGTCTGTCGCCTCGAGCCTACTTGCTGCCGGTGCCGGTGCCCGGGACGACCTGCGCGTGGTTGCGCAGGTGGGCCCGAAGCACATCGTCACGCGGACCGAAGGCGAGCCGCTGTCCGTTCTCGAGAATAAGAATGAGATCGCATTCCTCGATCGCCGCCGGCCGATGCGCCATGATCACCACGGACTTGCCCTCGGCTTTGAGGTTGCGGATCGCGAGGTTCAGCGCCATCGAGCCCTCGGCGTCGAGGTTGGAATTCGGCTCGTCGAGCACCACCAGGACCGGATCGCCGAACAGGGCGCGCGCCAGGCCGATGCGCTGCTTCTGGCCGCCGGAGAGCTTGGCGCCTGTTGCCGGCAGCCGCGTGTCGTAGCCGTCAGGCAGGCGCAGGATCATGTCGTGCGCGCCGGCCTTCTTGGCGGCGGCGACGACCTTCTCGGCATCCGGGTGGGACTGCATGCGGGCGATGTTCTCGGCGATCGTCCCCTCGAACAGCACGACGTCCTGCGGCAGGTAGCCGACATGGTCGGCCAGACCATCGAAGCCGTACTGGTCGAGCGAGGCGCCGTCCAGGCGGACGTGGCCGCCGGCCGGGTGCCAGATGCCGGTCAGGATGCGCGCCAGCGTCGATTTGCCCGAGGCGCTCTGGCCGATGACGCCGAGCGCCTGGCCGGGGTTGAGATTGAAGGACAGCATGCGCAGCGTCGCGACCTGCTCGCCCGGCGGGATCGCCGTGACCTGCTGAACCTCGAGGATGGCGCGCGGCTTGGGCAGCGCCGTGCGGCTCTCCTCTTCCGGAACCTTTCCGAGCAGCTCGGAAAGCTGCCGCCAGCCCTGCAACGCGCGCTGCACCAGCGACCACGAGCCGATCGCGCCATCGATCGGCGCCAGCGCGCGGCCGATGAGGATGGAACTGGCGATCATCGCGCCGGCGGACATCGAGTTCTGCAGCACGAGCCAGGCGCCGAGCGCCAGGATCGCCGACTGCAGGAAGACGCGGAAGGTCTTGGAGGTGATGGTATAGAAGCCATTACTGTCGCTGTAGCCGACGTTGGCGTCGAGTGCCCGGTCGCGCAGCACCTGCCAGCGGGCGGAGACCGATCGGCGCATGCCGAGCGCCCGCACGGTATCGCTTTCCTTCTGCAGCGACTGGGTCATCTCGTCGCTCATCCGGCTGGCCAGCACGGCCCGTTCCTGGTCGGCCTTGGTGCCGCGCTGGTTCAGCCAGGTGAACGAAACGAGGACCAGGCCGCCAGCCACGCCGAGCAAGCCCATCGCCGGATGGAACATGAAGATGATGAACAGGAAGAACGGCGTCCAGGGAATGTCGAAGAGCGTGAACAACGCAGGCGACGACAGTGCCCCCTGGATCGCATCGAGGTCGCGCATGCCGGTCAGCGTCGAGATGCCCCGCGCGTTCAGGCTGGTCCGGTCGAGCACTGCGTTGAAGACGCGCTTGTCGAACTTCGCCTGGAAATTCGCACCGATGCGGGCTGCCAGCCGGCCGCGGATATGGTCGAGCACGCCCATGATCGCAAACAGGCCGATCATCAGGCCGGTCAGCGCCACCAGCGTCGCCTCGGACCGGGAGGCGAGCACCCGGTCGTAGACCTGAAGCATGAAGAGCGGTCCGGTGAGGACCAGGAGATTCACGAAAAAGCTGAAAAGCCCGATCGCCAGGAACGCATTCGCGCTTTCCTTCAGTGCGGCGCGCAACTCGTCCGCGCCGGCTTTAACTGCAGAAATTGCCACTTTTTGCCCTCTTTCCGAATAACGGTATGAATGCACAAAAGCCTGCCTCGTCAGCTATCGCGGGAACCGCGGAACGGACGATGCAGGGTTCGTCACTGGGATGACGACGATATGAGGCGCGTCTTAGTCGCTAATCACCGGCACAACGTGGCGGCAATTGGACAATTTAGCGACATCTAATGCAAACTTCTACCATGGGGTTCATTCCGGCGCGGCTAAACCCGGTCGCGGACATCCGGCGCGGCAGAATCGGTGTCCGCAGGCGGCTGGTCCCGGTTCGGCTCAGACCGGCTGCGGCTGTTCCCGGCGCCAGCCGTTTCCAGCCGTCCAAGCAGGTTCAGCACGATCAGGCAGGCAAACGCTGCGAGCATCGCAATCCGCCAGTACCCCAGTCCGACCGAGAGGCCGACGCCGCCGGCGAGCCACATGCCCGCCCCCGTCGTCAGGTTCCGCACCCTGCCCTTCGAGAAGATGATCATGCCGGCCGCGAGGAAGGCGACCCCGGAGGTTACCGCTTCGACGACGCGGAGCGGATCGATCCGCACCTGGGCGTCGCCGAAATGGTGCATGTGCACGATCTCGACCGAGATGATCGCAAAGACCGCGGCCGCCAGGCTGACGAGGATATGGGTCCGCAGACCGGCGGGGCGATTGCGGTACTCGCGCTCGAAGCCGATCATCGCCCCCAGCATGATCGCCCCCAGCAGCCTTGCGGCAATCACCTCGAAGGCAAGCTCGGTCTGCTGGGTCATGTCGTTGACGATCTGCTGCATGGCGGAGGAAACGCACAATGACGAGGCCGGTTCCACCCCGCCAGGCGCCATCCCGCGCCTGCGGTTGTGGACTGTCGGCATGCTGTGATTTTTTTTGAGTTTTGCGCTTGTCGAAACGGAAGGCCTGTTCTATACGGACGCCGCTGGTCACGGAGTGTAGCGCAGCCTGGTAGCGCACCTCGTTCGGGACGAGGGGGTCGCAAGTTCGAATCTTGCCACTCCGACCAGCTAAAGCGCTTTTCCCGAAGGCCGTTCTCCTCCCAAAAGCCCACAGATCAACAGCACGCCGTCGGTCGCGGTTCCAACGAGGCCGGCTCGTTCTCCATGGCGATGCAAGCAGCGATCACGACCGTCACGACCGGCCAGCGTCCCTACTCGCCGAAATCCGGCACGTAGAGACATTGAGTGCGCCCCGTCGGGCCGAAATCGCCGAGCCCGGCGCAGCGGTGGAAGCGGCCGTCCGGCGAATGCTTCACCGGCCAGCTGTTGTACTTGATGATCTCGCCGGTCGTCGTCACCAGCCAGCCGTCCTTGGTCGGCTTGATCTCGTCGTCCGGAACCGGCTTGCAGTCGCGACCGGCGCAGCATTCGAGGTCGTAGAAGCTGTGTGCCGAAGCAGGTCCGGCCAGCGTGGCCGCTGCCACCAGAAGCAGCAGCATCGAGCATGCAATCCGCATCCGTCGTATCCTCCACCGACACGCTTCAATGAAGGAATACTAATATAATGGCGAAATCACAGCGCTCATGCCGTGCCGGCCTGTGAGACCGGCCGTGACGGCGCCCGTCAGGTGACCGCGCCGCGCACGGCGTAGCGCACGTCGCGCCAGACGCTGGTGCGCAGGATCTCCTCCAGCACGTTCACCGCCTCGAAGACGTCGCGGTAGCCGACATAGAGAGGCGTGAAGCCGAAGCGCATCGTCGCGGGGGCCCGGAAATCGCCGATCACGCCGCGCTCGATCAGCGCCTGCATCACCTGATAGCTGCCCTCATGGGCGAACGAGACTTGGCTGCCGCGCCGCGCACCCTCGCGCGGGCTTTCAAGCACGACGCCGTACTGCCCGCATCTCTCCTCGACGAGACGAATGAAGAGATCGGTCAAGGCAATGCTCTTTTCGCGCAGCGCCGCCATGTCGACCGTGTCCCACAGGTCGAGCGCCCCCTTCAGCGCCCGCAGCGACAGCACCGGCTGGGTGCCGCAAAGAAAGCGCACCATGCCCTCGCCCGCCGCAAAGCTCTGCTCGAAGGCGAAGGGACGGGCGTGACCCCACCAGCCGCTGAGCGGCTGGACGATGTTTTCGTGATGGCGGCGGGCGGCGTAGATGAACGCCGGCGAGCCGGGGCCGCCGTTCAGGTACTTGTAGGTGCAGCCGACGGCGAAATCGACATTCGCGCCGTCGAGATCGACCGGCAGCGCGCCGGCCGAGTGGCAGAGGTCCCAGACGACGAGCGCGCCGACCTCATGCGCCCGCTTGGTCAGCGCCGCCATGTCGCGCAATTCGCCGCTCTTGTAGTTGACGTGGTTGACGAGGACGACGGCGACGTCGTCATCGAACAGGTCAGCGATGTTCGGCGCGTCGATGCCCTCCAGCCGGATCCGCGTGCCGGGCAGGGTCGAGGCGACGCCCTCGGCGACATAGAGGTCGGTCGGGAAGCTGCCGCCCTCGGATACGATGACCTTGCGGCCAGGCCGCAGCGCCACCGCGGCGTGCAGCGCCTTGTAGATGTTGAGCGAGGTGGTGTCGCAGACGACCGTCTGCCCGGCCGAGGCCCCGACCAGCCGGCCGATGCGATCGCCGAGCGTAAGCGGCAGCTGGAACCAGCCGGCGGTGTTCCAGCTCTTGATCAGGTCCCTGCCCCACTCCTCCTTCGCTGCGGTCTCCAGCTCGGCGAAGGCGGCGGCCGAGGCGGCACCCAGGGAATTGCCGTCGAGATAGATCAGCCCGTCGGCAAGCGCGAATTGCTTGCGGTAGTCGCGCAAGGGGTCGGCGGCGTCCATGGCGTCGAAGGCGGCGGCATCAAGAGGTGCGGTCATGATCGAGCGATCCTTTCTCGTCTGGCCGCTGTGCCCGACCCATGGGCGGGCACGATGCGGCCCCTATTCGAGGCGCACGCCCGACCGATCATCGTCGGGAGCGCGCTTTTTTCTATTCGCGAATGGTCTCGCGGGCCGGCGCCGATCCGCGCGTGCGCTTCAGGCTGGGCAGGGCCAGCATGGCGAGCACGAAGAGGCCGGTGGCGAGCTTGAGATCCGGCGGCGGCATGCCGGCGGCAAGGCAGAGCGAGACGAGCTGGTAGTAGACCACCGCGCCGACGAAAGGGGCGGCGAGTTGGCGCAGCACCGTCTTCTTGCCGATGATCGCCTCGCCGATCATCAAGGCCGCCAGCCCGTTGATGAGGATGCCGATGCCCATGTTGACGTCGGCAAAGCCCTGCGACTGCACCATCAGCGCGCCGCCGGTCGCCGAAAACGCGCTGGCGAGGCCGACGCCGCCGATCGTCGCCGCCCAGACATTGATGCCCTGCGCCTCGGCCATGTCCGGATTGGCGCCGACGGCGCGCACCGCCGTGCCCTTCTCGGTCTTGAAGAAGCGGTCGAGCAGCAGGAAGACGACGAAGCCGAACAGGCCGGCGACGACGATCTTTGCCGCCGGAAAGCCAGCCTGCGCGAACGGCACGTTGTCGAACAGCGTCGGCGAGCCGAATACCGAGAGGTTGGACTTGCCCATGATGCGCAGGTTGATGCTGTAGAGCATCGTCATCATCAGAATGCCGGCCAAGAGCGTGTGGATGCGGAAGCGCAGGTGGATGAAGGCGGTGCAGCAGCCCGCCAGGAAGCCGACGCCCATCGCCGCCAGCACCGCCGGAAACGGCGCCACGCCCGCCGCCAGCATCACGCCGCAGACGCAGCCGCCGAGCGGGAACGCGCCTTCGCTGGTCAGGTCCGGGAAGTTCAGCATGCGGAACGGGATCATGATGCCGAGCACCACGAAGGCGAGGATGAGGCTCTGGGCGAGCGTCACCGGAATGAGCCCGATGAAGCTTACAATCGTGGTCTGAAGGAAATCCATGGTGGTCAGCTCGCCAGAATCATGCGGTCGGTCTTAACGGTAAAGTGGCTGACCAGGTCGGCGACCGTGGCCTTCTTCTTCGCCTCGCCGGTGATCTCGAGGCGCACCGTGCCGGCGTCGAGCATGATGACGCTGTCGCCGAAGTCGACGGCGTGCTGCATGTTGTGGGTCACCATCAGCGTCGTCAGCTGCAGTGCATCGACGGCGCGCACGGTCGCCTGCATGACGATGTCGGCGGTGCGCGGATCGAGGGCGGCGGTGTGCTCGTCGAGCAGCAGCACGTCCGGCTCGCCGCCGACGGCCATGATCAGCGACAGCGACTGGCGCTGGCCGCCGGAGAGCAGGTCGACGCGGGTGTCGAGGCGGTTCTCGAGGCCGAGGCCGAGCACCGACAGGCGCTCCTTGTAAGCCGCGAGTCGGGCGGCGTTCAGCCCCTTGCGGAGCCTGCGACTGGAGGAGCGGAGATCGGCCAGCAGCATGTTCTCGGCCACCGTCATGCTGGCGGCGGTGCCCTTCATCGGGTCCTGGAAGACCCGGGCTACGCGCGCGGCGCGCTTGTGGACCGGCATCTCGGTGACGTCGTCGCCGTTGATGAGGATCTTGCCGGAATCGAGCACCAGCGCACCCGACACGGCGTTCAGCATGCTGCTCTTGCCGGCCCCGTTGGAGCCGATGACGACGCCGAACTCGCCGGCGGAAAGCTTGAGGTCGAGGCTGTCGAGCGCGACCTTTTCGTCCGGCTGCCCCCTGTAGAAGGTCTTTTTCGCCGCGCGGATTTCCAGCATCCGTTCCCCCCTGTGTGACGACGGCGCCCGAGGGGCGCCGCCGATCGTGTTCGCAATCCGCGGGTCAGTTCGTGAAGCACTCGCACCCGTCGAGCTCGGCCGGGACCTCGGCGCCGAAGGCCTTCAGTACGTCCTTGTTGACCAGCGGGGCGTGGTCGGCATAGGCCGGGCGCCAGGCGGGAATCGTCTTCGGGTCCTTGCCCTTCAGGATCTCGGCGGCGATCTTGCCGGCGGCAAGCCCGACCTGGTCGTAATTGACGGCGAAGCTCGCCGGTACGACGCCGGTGCGCACGGCGCCGTCGTCGGAGTTGACGATCGGGATGCCGGCCTGGCGGGCGGCCGCGGCAACGGCGGCGATCGCCGGCTGCAGCAGGTTCGACGCCGGGGTGTAGATCACGTCCGCCTTGCCGGCGAGCGAGGCGATGCGCTGCTGGATGTCGTTGACGTTGTCGACGCCGACCTCGACGACTTCGAGACCGACCGCCGGGCCGGCTTCCTTCATCTTCTCCAGAATGGCGACGTCATTGGCTTCACCCGGATTGTAGGGAACGCCGATGCGCTTGGCGGTCGGCACCAGCTTCTTGGCGAACTCCATCACCGCGGCGACGTCCTGCAGGTCGGTGGCACCGGTCATGCCCTCGTCGCCTGCCTCCCAGGACGGCACCAGCTTGGCGGCGACCGGGTCGGTGACGGCGGCGAAGACGACCGGAATGCCGGAGCCGGCAAGCGCCTTTTTGGCGATCTGCGAGACCGGCGTGGTGATCGTGTAGATCAGCTTCGGCTGCTCGGCCTGCAGCTTCTGGATCATCTGCGGGACGAGCGACGCATCGAAATTGGTGTGGCTCTCGGTGTAGACGACGTCGGTTCCCTCGACCAGGCCGTTGTCGGCCATCGCCTTCTTGAAGCTGGCGATCGATGCGTTCAGCTGCGGATGCTCGCCGAAATTGGCGATGCCGACGCGGACCGGATCTGCCGCGGCGGTTCCCGCGACCAGCAAAGCGCCGGCGACGACCATCCCCGACAGCCAGGCGAATTTCGACTTCGACATATCTTCCTCCCAAAAGATAAATGCCGCGGCGATCCCGCGGTCTGCGACGATCATAGCGGTGGACCCGACCGAGTCAAATGCGGATATATAATCTTCATCACGCCTGCTGATGATATATATTCCGCCGCAGGCGATTAAATATATATAATGCGACCTAGTCGGCGAATGCGGAGAGACCATGCGGAACGAGGCCAGCGGCACAAAGACGGAGGAAGCCTACCGGCTGTTGCGGCGCGACATCCTCTCCACCCGGCTGCCGCCGGGCGCTTCGCTCCGGCTCGGCGCGTTGAGGGAAACCTACGGTCTCGGCTGGACGCCGTTGCGGGAGGCGCTGTCGCGGCTCGAGGCGGAGCGGCTGGTGACGGCCGTCAGCAATCGCGGCTTCGCGGTGGCACCGGTCTCCCGGCGCGAACTGGAGGATCTGGTTCGCGCCCGCCGGGTCGTCGAGGTGCCGCTGCTGCTGGAATCGATTGAGCGCGGTGGCAGCGACTGGGAAGAGGCGGTGGTGACCGCCCACTACCGCCTTTCCCGCTGCAAGACCGCTGCGGACGACCCGTCCGAAGCGGCGGTCGACGAATGGGACGAGAAGCACGAGGCCTTCCACGCGGCACTCGTTTCGGCTGCGACCTCGAACTGGCTGCTGCGCTTTCGCGGCACGATCTCCGACCAGTTGCGCCGGCATCACCGCTTCCTCGGGCTCATGCCGACGCTGCGCGCCGCCGCCGGCCGGACGGACGGCCACGAGGCGGCCATGGCGGCGCTGCGCGAGGCGATGGGGCTTTCCCACCACACCGCCCTGATGGAGGCGGCCCTCGACCGGAACGTGGAGCGCGCCCGCACCCTGATGGAAGAGCACATCGGCTACACGATGGACGTCTATGCCCATTCCGAAGAGGCGGCAGACGAAGCGATCGAACACCTGGCCTGAGCGCAGGACCGATGCAGACAATGGATTCGATTCAACGGCCTAGCCGGGAAGCCTGAAGCTTTGAGTCCGGTACTTCACGCCGCACTCAAAGCACGGTGCGCACCTTCCACAGCTCCGGAAACAGCACGACCTCCAGCATCTTCTTCAAATAGGAGGCGCCGCCCGTGCCGCCGGTGCCGCGCTTCATGCCGATGACTCGCTCTACCGTGGTGACGTGGTTGAAGCGCCAGCGGCGGAAATAGTCCTCGAAATCGACGAGCTTCTCGGCCAGGTCGTAGAGCATCCAGTGGCGCTGCGGATCGCGATAGACCGCCTGCCAGGCGGCCAGCACCGCCTCGTTCTCGGCGCGCGTCCCGCGCCAGTCGGTGCGCGCTGCGTCCGCGCCGATGTCGAAGCCGCTGCGGCCGAGCAGCAGGATGGCCTCGTCGTAGAGCGACGGCTCGGCCAGGATCCCCTCGAGCTTCTCCATCAGGTCGGGGCGGTGCTGGTGCGGGCCGAGCATGGCGAGGTTGCGGTTGCCGGCCAGGAACTCGATGGCCCGGTACTGCCAGGACTGGAAGCCCGAGGACTGGCCGAGCGCGTCGCGGAACTGGGTGTATTCGCTCGGCGTCATCGTCCGCAGCACGTCCCAGGCGCTGTTCAACTGCTCGAAGATGCGGGCGACGCGCGCAAGCATCTTGAAGGAAAGGTCCAGCCGGTCGGCGCGGATCGCACCGATCGCCGCGCGCATCTCATGCAGCGCCAGCTTCATCCACAGCTCCGAGGTCTGGTGCTGGATGATGAACAGCATCTCGTCATGGGCGGAGGACAGCGGCGATTGCGCGTTCAGCACCTTTTCGAGCTCGAGATAGTCGCTGTAGGACATGCGGCCCTTGAACGACATCTGCGCGCCTTCGCCGGCGGGATCGTATGGCTCGGTCATAGTTGCTCCTCCTGACGGCGCGTGCGGAAGCTCCCCCCACCCTGCCCCACTCCCTGCGAGCAGGAGGTGGAGGACGTTTGCCGCCTCCATCCTTCTCCCGTGGGGAAGGTATCGGCAGGATGGGGCAGGTCAGAACGCGCCCTGCTCGTCTCCGCATTGATCACAAATTTGTGCCGACCTGAACCCTGCCCGGGAAAATTTCGGTCGTCCAGCTACCCTGATCCCGATCGCCGCCGTATAGAAAGGTGAGGGAGTTGGGGGGAAATCATGTTTGGATACCGGATCGAGGACTGGAGCGACGCCTATACCAACGGCGCGCACATCGCCGGCGGCGATCGCTGGCCGGCGGCCTGGCTGGAGCCGGCGCAGGCGTTCCGGCTTGCGCTGTCGGCAACGGGGCGAGCGCGGCTCGATCTTGCCTATGGCGAGGGCGGGCGGCACCGCTTCGACCTGTTCTTGCCCGAGGGCAGGCCGAAGGGGCTCGTCGTCTTCGTCCATGGCGGCTACTGGATGGCCTTCGACAAGAGCACCTGGTCGCAGTTCGCGGCCGGCCCGGTCAGCCGCGGTTATGCGGTTGCGGTCCCGAGCTACACGCTCTGCCCCGAGAACCGGATCGCCGGCATCACCGCCGAGATCGGCGCGGCGATCACCACGGCTGCGGCCGAGATCGACGGCCCGATCCTGCTGACCGGCCATTCGGCCGGCGGCCACCTCGTCAGCCGCATGGCCTGTGAGACCTCGCCGCTGTCCCCGGCCGTCTGCGCCCGCATTCGCCACGTCGTCTCGATCTCCGGCGTGCATGACCTGCGGCCGCTGATGCGCACGGCCATGAACGCGACGCTGTCGATCGACGAGGCGGAAGCGCAGGCGGAAAGCCCGGCCCTCTTGCGGCCGATGCCGGACGCGCGCATCACCTGCTGGGTCGGCGGAGCGGAGCGCGCCGAGTTCCGCCGCCAGAATGCGCTGCTCGCCAATATCTGGACCGGCCTCGGCGCCACGACGGCAGCCGTGGAGGAGCCGGACCGGCACCATTTCGACATCATCGACGGGCTGACCGATCCGGCCCATCCGCTGACGCGGACGCTGCTCGGCGAGTGACGGCCCGGAAAGCCAACCTTCCGTTCGGCCGGCGGGCGGCGACGGTAGGCAGCCGAGGTTCGAGCCGAGCGCCGCGCTCAGGACGGCACGGAGGATTGCGCCTGGTCTTTCAGCGTCGCCTTTAACCGCGCCGCCGCGATCGCATAGCCGCCGGCGGCGCCGTCGACGAAATGCACATGGTCGCGGCTGAGCGGCGTCGGCACCACGCAGGTCATCAGCGCCGAATCCTGCCTATACAGCCCGTAGCGGCAGATACCCGCCACCCTCGCCTCCTCCAGCCGCGCCTCGATCTCGGCCAGTCGGTCGGGGCCGATATCGAGCGTCATCTTCAGCCCGTCGTCGAACTTGCGGAAATCGGAGTTGGCGACGATGTCGCGGCGATAGCGTTCCGGGTCGAAGCGGCCGAGCGTGAGCCGGAACCGCGAAAGCACCTGCATCAGAACGTACTGCAGGGTGATATAGACCTTGCGACCGAGCCGCCGTCCCTTTGGCACCGCTGCCTTGGCCTCGGCGTCCAGCGAGACCCGGTTGAGTCCCAATTGCATCGTCTTGACGTCAAGCGGATGGCCGGCCTGCTCCTCGCGGCCGGCAATGGCGACGATCTCAGCGATCAGTGCACGGAAGGCCGTTTCGCTGGCGCCCGGCGCCGGCACGGCGATGATGGAAACGATCTCGCCATGGCGGGCCGGAACCGGGTCCCACCGGCAGGACAGGCCTGCCAGATATGGCCGCGTGCCCGGTGGCGCGATCCGGTTGCTCTCCAGGCCCGCTTTCATGCGCTGCTCGGCCCAGGCGGCGCCGCCGCCGGCAAACATCGCATAGGCGACGAACTCGCTTGCCTGGTAGCGTGCGACAAGAACGTCCTGCCCAGCGGCACGGATGGCGGATACGGGAACGACGGCGCCGCGCATGTCGAGCCCAAGCTCCTCCATCGACCAGCGCTGCACGGCCGAAAGGGCGACGCGCGCCGGGCCGACCTGCGAGGGCGGAACGGCGACGAGGGCGCCGTCACCGCCGAAGACGAAGGGAAGGTCGTGCCGGCCGATGGCGTTCAGCACGGCGGAAATGACGCTGGCGCCTGCCATGTTGACGGCCTTGTAGCGACCGGCCTCGATGGCGCCGGTGGAATCGACGATGTCGGCGAGCACCAACGCCCAGCCGTCGGGCAGCGGGTGGTAGTTGTCGGCTTCGGCGACGCCCTCGAAATGGCTGAAACCCGCCAGGCGGCCGAAGAAGTCGTCGTCAGCGCTAGCGTCCATCGTGGCAGCCTACCACAACCGGGCGCAGGTGTCGGCTTCGAACGCAGTACGAAACGGTGCGCGAAAAGGCCTTCGCAGCCGAAGCCTACTGGCAGACGTCGACCCAGACGCCGCCGACGAGTTCCACCATCCGCTCCGTCGGGATGCGCACGGCGGCGTTGGTGGCGCCGGCTGCCGGAACAATCTCGTCAAAGGGTTTCAGCGAGACGTCGCAATAGACGGGGATCTCGGAAGGCAGGCCGAAGGGGCAGACGCCGCCGACCGGATGGCTGGTCACCGCCACCACCTGCTCGGCGTCCAGCATGCGCGCCTTGCCGCCGAACCGGTCCTTGAACTTGCGATTGTCGAGGCGGGCGGTGCCGCTCGCGACCACCAGCATGGGTTCGTCGCCGACGCGCAGGCAGATCGTCTTGGCGATCTGCTCGGGCGCCACGCCATGGGCGGCAGCGGCCAGCGCGACCGTGGCCGAGCTTTCCTCGGTCTCGAGAATGGCGATATCTGGCGCGTGGGCCTCGAAGAACTTGCGGACGGATTCGATGCTCATGGTGGGCCATGCTTAGCGGCGATTGTGCTGGCGGGCAAGCTCGAGGCCGCGCCGGCCGGCGGCAATCCGGCCGGGTGCGCCATGAAAGTGTTGCAATTCGGCCAAAGTCCGCGACGCGCTTGCCTGGACGACCACCCCTTCCGCGCGATCCCACTTTTCTTTTCCCGCACCTGCGATAGAGCAAAAATCGCGCTCTCGAGAGCCCGACAACGTCCAAGGATCTGGTACCTATGTTCCTCCGCTTCGCCCTTCTGGCGAGCCTCGCGCTCGCCGTCACCGGATGCATCACAGCCACGCCGACCGCGCCGGCCACCGCGCTGGAGCAGCGCTGGATCGGCCAATCCGCCGGCCGCTTCTTCGCAGCCTACGGCCCGCCGCTGCGCGACATGGAGGCGGCGGACGGAACGACCCTCTATTCCTGGCGCGGCGGCTACATCAACCGCAAGGTCTGCCAGGTCGAGATCGGCGTGAACAGCAACTACGAGATCCGCAAGATCCGCACCGTCGTCGACCGCAAGGATCCGAAGGGCGGCCCCTCGCACTGCGAGAAATTCCTCGACGCGGCGAAGTAGGCCCGTCCGGGCGGGTGGGCGCACGCATTCGCGGGCTGCGAAGGGGATAGCCTGAGCAGCAATCGCGCCCTCTCCTTCCATCCAAGCCTGTCGAGTACCCGTCACCGACGCCAGCAGGAGGATTTGCCGCATGCCAGCCTTCGACCGCCTCTTCGACGATGCCGAGCTTGCCGACTTCTACGACCTCGAGAACGGCTGGGGCGTGGACCTCGACTTTTGCGCCGGCCTTGCGGCGGAAGCAACCTCGGTGCTCGACCTCGGCTGCGGGACGGGTGAACTGGCGATCGCGCTTGGCGAGGGGCGCCGCGTTGTCGGCGTCGATCCGGCCACGGCCATGCTCGACATCGCCCGCGCCAAGCGGGGCGCCGACCGGGTGCGCTTCGTCGAGGCGGACGCGCGCACGCTGCGGCTCGGCGAGCGCTTCGATCTCGTCGTGATGACCGGCCACGCCTTCCAGGTCTTCCTGACCGAACCGGACCAGAGCGCCGTGCTCGGGACGATTGCCGCCCATCTGGCGCCGGGTGGACGCTTCGTCTTCGACACGCGCAACCCGCAGGCCCGCGAGTGGCTGGAATGGGTACCGGAGCTGTCGGAACGTCAGCTCGACCATCCCCGCCACGGGCACGTGAAGGCGTGGAACGATATGGAGCACGACGCGGATACCGGGGTCGTCACTTACACCACGCACTATCTGATCGAGGCGACGCGACAGGAGCTTTCCGCCACGTCGAAGATCCTGTTCACGCCGCAGGAGAGGATTGCCTCGCTGATCGCGAGCGCCGGCCTTTGCGCCGAGCGTTGGGCGGGGGACTGGCAGGGCGGGCCTTGGCACGAGCTGTCTGCGGAGATCATCCCGATCGGGCGGCGCCCGGCACCCTGACATCGCAGGCCATGACGCCGGTTCGCGACATGACAAAGCGGCAGCCGCTTAACCATTCATTAAAACTTTAGCCTTCCCTTAGATTCGTCGGTAAGCGTCTTCCTTAAGTGCGCGGCAACACACTGCGGGCGAACATGTCGGCATGGTGGAGGGAGTATGATGCGCCCGAAATTCGCCGAGCAGAGGCAGGAGCCGCGCCGGGGCCTGCCGCTTGTGTCAGCCATTTCCGGCCTGGTCTGTGTCGGGGTGGTCTTCGTCCTTGCCGACAGCCTCAGCGGCACCGGCCTCGTCGCCGCTTTCCGCGCCGCGCTTTCAAATTGCCAGATCAAAGGCAATATCGACCTAGCCGACGGCGCCCGAACCTATTACCTGCCGGGCCAGAAGCGCTATCCGGCCATCCGCATCCAGCCGGCCGGCGGCGAACGATGGTTCTGCAGCGAAGAGCAGGCGCGCGCCGCCGGCTGGCAGCCGGCACGCGACTGAACCGCGATGGCGGTCGACCGGCTGCCTCCGCAGCTTTCCAGCCTCTGCCGCATGCAATAAAAACGTGTGCAGCGGCGCCGGTTCACCCCGGTTCATCTCCCATTCAGAAACGGGCTGATCTAACGCGTTTGGCTCCAGAAATTGGGGGCGAATGAGGGATTATGAACATCATGAAATTCAGATTTGCGATCGTCACTGCCGCCGTGCTTTTTGCCGGCTCCGCCCATGCGGAAGATCTCGTCTTCACGCTGAAGAACGGCACGAATTCCGTCCTCAACAATTTCTACGCTTCGCCGGTCGGCGTCGGAAACTGGGAGGACGACATTTTCGGCCGCCAGGCGCTCGGCCCGGGTGAATCGATGGAAATCACCATCGCCGACGGCCGCACCGTCTGCGAATACGACATGCGCTTCGAATTCCAGGGCGACGACCTCGACACCACCACCGATACGCAGAACCTCTGCGAACTCGGCGAGTACACGATCGAGGAATAATGCGCCCCGGCGCCTGATTGAAGACGTTTCCCGGCAAACGCCGGGGAACGTCGGTTTCGGCATGGATCGCGGAATGCTGCGGCGTGGAAACGCTCTCAAGCGTTACGCCCCGGCAGATGTTTTCCAGCCGAGGCGGCGATGCACGGCCGGAATCGCTAGCCTTCCCACGTTGCAAGATTGCCGAAAATGGCCGCCTGACCGCTTGTCCGGACCATGCTATGCAAACGGGCGCGACGCACAACCAACGCGGGGGAGACAACAGGTGAGTTCAGCAAACAAGACCGGATTCTGGTGGGATGAGAAATGCTTCTGGCACACGGGCGGCAGCTATGCCTTCATGGCGCCGGTCGGCGGCCTCGTCCAGCCGCTCGCATCCGGCGGACTTCCGGAGAATCCAGAAACAAAGCGCAGGCTCAAGAACCTCTTGAGCGTCACCGGCCTGATCGACGAGCTTTCCGTGTCCTCCGCGCCGATGGCCAGCGAAGAGGAATTGCGGCGCGTGCACCCTGCCTCTTATCTTGAAGCCTTCAAGGGGCTGTCGGACGACAAGGGCGGCGAGCTCGGAGAGCGCACGCCGTTCGGACCGGGCGGCTATGAGATCGCCGCGCTTTCGGCGGGGCTTGCCACCGAAGCGCTGCGCAGCGTCCTGTCCGGCCGCCAGCGCAACGCCTATGCCCTGTCGCGTCCGCCGGGCCACCACTGCCTGCCCGACAAGCCGATGGGCTTTTGCCTGCTCGCCAACATCGCCGTCGCCGTCGAGGCGGCCTTCGCCGAGAAGCGCGCCGAGCGGATCGCCGTGATCGATTGGGACGTCCATCACGGCAACGGCACCGAGGCGATATTCTACGACCGCGCCGACGTGCTGACGATCTCGCTGCACCAGGAGAACTGCTATCCGCGCGACTCCGGCCGGGTGGCCGACCGCGGCCAGGGCAAGGGCGTAGGCTGCAACATCAACATCCCGATGCTGCCGGGAACCGGCCACCTCGGCTATCTGCACGCTTTCCGGCGGATCGTGCTGCCGGCGCTCGAGCGCTACCGGCCGGATGCGATCGTCGTCGCCTGCGGCTTCGACGCCTCGGGCGTCGATCCGCTGTCGCGGATGATGGCATCTTCAAAGACCTTTGCGGAAATGACCCGATTGACGATGGAGGCCGCCGACGCGCTCTGCGGCGGCAGGCTGCTGCTCGTCCACGAGGGCGGCTATTCGGAAGCCCATGTTCCCTTCTGCGGCCACGCCGTGATCGCCACGCTTTCCGGCTCCGGCATTGTTGCGCCCGACCCGTTTGAAGTCCGCATCGACTTCCAGCAGCCCAACCAGGAGTTCACCAGCTACCAGATCGCCACGATCGATCGGATGGCGGAGGCTTTCGACCTCCACAGTTGAGCGAAGGCGGCAACCGGGACAACCAGCGGCGCTCAGACGCCGCCGGTGCCCGGCTTAAGCACAAGGGCGCTCGACGTTACGTCAGCATCGAAAACGTCAGCAGCACCGTCAACAGCAGGCAAGCCAGGACAGAAAGCTCGACGAACCCATCGCCTTGCATAGCGGCAACCCTCCGATACCAGTTGCCGCAAGAACTCCCATCGCGTGCTTCGGTTCCGATACCGGAAGATAACGCCATCGGCACGCCGGCACGCGCAAGCGGCACGCCCGGCGGGGCCCCAATATATTAGAGTCTCATCCGCGCCACTTGCGCGACGCAGACCGGATCGCCTCCAGCAGGGCCGAGTTTGCGGAGGATCAATGCTGCTTTCCATAATCCGGCTATAATTCCGGAAAAGCGGGAGGCCGAAATGCGGATCGTTGTCATCGACGGGCATCCGGACAGAAGTGAGCGGCACCTCTGCGGCGCCCTCGCCGATGCCTACATCGAAGGCGCGATCCGCGGTGGACACCAGGTCCGGCGGATCGACCTCGCCGCATTCACCTTTCCGATGCTGCAATCGCAAAAACAGTTCGAGAGCGGCCAATACCCGGAAGAGCTTGGCATTGCCATCAACGACATCCGCTGGTCGGAACACCTGGTGTTCATCTTTCCGCTTTGGCTGGGAACCATGCCGGCCCTGCTCAAGGCCTTTCTCGAGCAGGTGATGCGGCCGGGCGTGGCATTCGAGTATGCGGCCGGCGGCACCGCTATGAAGACGCTCCTGCACGGTCGGTCCGCCCGCATCATCGTGACGATGGGGATGCCGGCGATCCTGTACCGCCTCTGGTTCCTCAACCACGGGGTCGCAACGCTTCGACGCGGCATACTCAACATTGTTGGAATCCGGCCCGTGCGCCAATCGCTCTTCGGCGGGGTGGAGACGGTGAGCGATGCAAAACGGAAGCAATGGATCGCCAGGGTGAGGCGATATGGTGAAATGGCGAAGTAGGTACGGCTGAAACGCGCGGCGATCCCGCCACAGAAGCGCTGATCAGTTCGACGTCAGGCGATGTGCCGAACGCCGTGACGAGCGGCTCCACGGCGGCCTTCCATGCCGCGAGAAGAACCAGTGCTTCGCCTGTTCCGCCAGCACCAGGTAAAGGCCCGTCACCGCCGCCAGCGTAAGCAGGATGTCGAGCGGAAGGGGAACGAAGCCGAACCAGGCGGCCAGCGGTGAATACGGCAGGAACACAGCCAGTGCGACGATCCCGAGCGAGCAAGCGGCCAGCAACGGATGCGGCCGGCTACGCCACGGCCGCGCCCTCGTCCGGATCACGAAGATCACCAGCACCTGCGTCATCATCGACTCCACGAACCAGCTCGTCTGGAACAATGCTTCGCCCGCCTTGAAGACCCACAGCAGCAGACCGAAGGTGAAGAAATCGAACAGCGAACTGACCGGCCCGAGCAGCAGCATGAAATTCCGGACGAAATCCATGTCCCAGTGCCGCGGCCGGGCGATCATCGCGTCATCGACACGGTCGAGCGGGATCGCGATCTCCGAGGTGTCGTAGAGCAGGTTGTTGAGCAGGATCTGCACCGGCGACATCGGCAGGAACGGCAGGATCACGACCGCACCTGCCATAGAGAACATGTTGCCGAAATTCGAGCTCGTGCCCATCATCACGTACTTCATGATGTTGGCGAATGTCCGCCGTCCCTCGCGTACCCCCTCCACCAGCACGTTGAGATCATGCTTCAAGAGGATGAGCGCGGCGGCGTCCTTGGCAACGTCGACCGCCCCATCGACGGACAACCCGACGTCGGCCGCCTGCAGCGACGGCGCGTCATTGATGCCGTCGCCGAGATAGCCGACGACATGCCCCCGGCGGCGCAGGGCACGGATGATCCGCGCCTTCTGAGGCGGGGTGACACGGCAGAACAGGGTTGTGACGGGAAGACGGGCAAAGAGCGCCTCGTCGCTCAGGTTTGCGAGTTCCGGGCCGTTGAGGATGCCTTCGATCGCAATGCCCAAGGCCGAGCACACATGCCGCGTCACCCGTTCGTTGTCGCCGGTGATGATCTTCACCGATACGCCGAGCGCGGCCAATGCCTTGATCGCCGCGCTTGCGCTGTCCTTCGGCGGATCGAGGAAGGCCGCGAAGCCGGCAAAGGTCAGGTCGCGCTCGTCCATAGCGCCAGCATGGTCCCGCTGCGGCTCGACCTCCCGCCAGGCAACCCCCAGCAGGCGAAATCCTTCGTCGCCAAGGCGATCGAGGGTGGCCAGCGCCTTGGCACGGGCGCCGTCGTCAAGGGGGCGGACGACCTCGCTTCCCGCCAGCCGGTAGCTCGACGCATGGGCGAGCACGTCTTCGGGGGCGCCCTTGACGATCAGGAACCGGCGACCATCGCGCTCGGCCAGGATCGAGACGCGCCGCCGCTCGAAGTCGAACGGCACCTCGTCGATCTTCCGCCACGTGGTGATGTCGATCGGCGCCGCCTCGATGATCGCCTCGTCGAGAGGGCTCTTCAGCCCGGTCTCGAACGCCGCGTTCACATAGGCCCATTGGAACACGTCGTTGCTGTCGGCGCCTTCGATGTCGACCTCGCGCGCAAGCTTGATGCGGGCTTCGGTGAGCGTTCCGGTCTTGTCGCTGCACAGGATGTCCATGCTGCCGAGATCATGGATGGCGGAAAGGCGCTTCACGATCACCTGCTTGCGCGACATGCGGACGGCACCGCGCGCAAGGGTCACCGAAACGACCATCGGCAGGAGTTCTGGGGTCAGGCCGACCGCAAGCGCCAGGGCAAACAGGAAGGAGTCGAGCAGCGGCCGGTCGAAAAGCAAATTTACCAGCAGGACGAACAGCACGAGGAGCACCGTTAGCCGGACGATCAGCATGCCGAAACTGCGGATGCCGTAGGTGAATGCCGTCGGCGGCGGCTCCTTGCGCAGCGCCCCGGCGATGTCGCCGATCCGCGTGGCGCGCCCGGTCGCCACCACCAAGGCCTGCGCCGTGCCGCTGACGACGGAGCAGCCCATGAAGACGCCGTTGTCCGGCGTGGAGGCTTGCTCATCCGCTGCCGGCGCGTTCCTGGCGTCCTTCTCGACCGGGTATGGTTCGCCCGTCAGCAACGCCTCGTTGACGAAGAGATCCTCGGCCTTGATAAGCCGGCAGTCGGCCGGGACGAGGTTGCCGGCGGAGAGCAGCACGACATCACCGGGTACCAGTGCGGCCGCCGGCAGGTTCTGGTGATGCCCGTCGCGGAGCACCTCGACGCTGAGTGCCACACGCTGGCGCAGCGCCTCGGCCGCCGTTTCCGCGCGATGCTCCTGAACATAGTCGATGAGCACCGACAGGACGACGATCGTCCCGATGATCAGGGCGCTCGCGTGCTCGTGCGTGACTGCGGCAACCGATGCTGCGAACAGCAGGACGAGCACAAGGGGGTTGGTGAAGCGCTTCAGCAGGCCAAGGAGAAGGTGCTGGTGGCCCGGTTCCTCAAGCAGGTTCGGGCCCTGCGCCGCAAGCCGAGCCGCGGCGTCGGCCATGCTGAGGCCA
The DNA here is from genome assembly GCF_003046475.1 of Mycoplana dimorpha. Taxonomy (GTDB): domain Bacteria; phylum Pseudomonadota; class Alphaproteobacteria; order Rhizobiales; family Rhizobiaceae; genus Mycoplana; species Mycoplana dimorpha. Next base: position 205,689 of record NZ_PZZZ01000001.1, on the reverse strand, counting down.
TCGGCCGAGGCACGAAGGTCGGCATAGACCTCGTCCCATGGCCGGCCCCACATCAAGGAGGCGACATCTGGCCCATCCTTGCGGTCTACGGCATCCATGCACCGGCCTCCATGAACCGGCCTCTAGGAACCGGCCTCCGGTATTTGTGCCCATGCGATTTCTGATGGCATGAAGCTTATCATCAATCGCGCCGGCTGCCATTGATCTGTGCCGATCGCTGCCCGCACCCGGGTGGCGGGGGTCGAGCCGGTTTCCGCACCGGCCGCGGTCATCCGAGATGGACAGGCGGTAGATGATCGGTTTCAATGGGTCAGAAGCGGGAACTGGGCACGAGACTCTAACGCAAACCGCGAGGAGAAGCGGCATTGCCTGGGCCGGTGAAGCCATGAGCGATGCGGGTTCGCGACCGGGCCGCCAGGAGACGGCTTTTTCCGCCGCTGCGACGGAAGGGCCTGACGCGGAATCGTTGCCCGAGCTTTCGGAGGTCAAGGCGGGCGAGATCGTCGTCGTCACCGGCTGGCTCTCCGGGCTGCTCGTGCTCGGCGTGTTCATCAGCTTCATGCTTCATTTCGGCGATGTCGCCGTCTTCTTGACGACGCTGAAGTCGGCCGACCCGTTGTGGCTTGCAGCAGCGGCAGCATGCCAGTGCGGAACCTATGCCTGCGCGGCAGGCGTATGGATCAGGGTGCTTTCACGGGCGAAAGCCGGGCTGCCCTTCGCCGGCCTGTTCAGGCTCGCGGTTGTCCAGCTCTTCGCCAACCAGGCTGTCCCATCTGGCGGGTTGAGCGGCTCTGCAATGGTGGCGCGCGGGCTTGTGCGGCGCGGGGTGGCCGTGCCCCTGGTCACCACGGCGCTTCTTGTCGACTGGTTCTCGTATTATGCAAGCTACGTGGTGGTGACGCTTCTGGCGTTTCTCAAGCTGGTGAGCAGCGGGGATGGCGGCGCTATGTGGCTTCCGCTCGCCGCTGCCTTCATGATCATTCTCATCGTCCTGGCCTCCGGCGCTTTCGTGCTGATGCGCCGTCGGGGACGGATCATCCCGAAGCCCGCCCTGCGCTGGCGGCCGGCGGCGCGGCTCGCCGCGCTCCTCAGCGGAGCTCGGGCCGACATGCTGCGTGACGGCAGCCTCCTTCTCGAAGCGACAGTCCTGCAAGCCTGCATCTTCCTTCTGGACACGTTGACACTGTGGATCGCCGCTCGCTCGACGGGCCTCGACATCGATCCGGCCAGCGCCTTCGTCAGCTTCGTACTGGCATCGGTTGTGGCCACGCTCTCGCCCGTTCCCCTGGGGCTCGGCACGTTTGAGGCGACCTGTACCGGTCTGCTTCACGTCATGGGCGGCAGCATCGAAGCCAGCCTCGCCGCCACGCTCATCCTGCGCGGCTTCACGCTGTGGCTGCCGATGCTGCCCGGGTTATGGCTGATCAAGAATGAAATCAAGCAGCCGGCACCCGGCCTGCCAAACGAGCGGCGATCCGATAGCACCGCGAGCTAGTACCACGCGGCGGCATCATGCTGAACCGTTGAGTGCCGTTAGGGACCTTGAGTAACTGGCTGGGGCGCCTGGATTCGAACCAGGGGATGGCGGTACCAAAAACCGCTGCCTTACCGCTTGGCTACGCCCCAACGCGCCGGCGCAATGGCCCGGCAAGCGGGAGCCTGATAGCAAAGCTCGTCCCGGCGGACAATCCTTAAGTGCCCGTTGGATACAGTTTCTTTTTGCATCGGATGCCGCGGCCGGCGTATGGATCGGCGACCGGTGCTTTCGCCAGCCGGCGCGACCACCGATCGCCGCCCTCTGCCGTGGTTCGGGCAGCAAGCCGATGCAGTTCCAAGAGACGACCGACGTGAAGAAACCCGCTCCCCTTTCCTTCGATCTCGCCTTCCAGCCGGCGCACGGCGTCGCCGTGCCGGTGGCGGCGGGGGTCCAGCGGCTCACCGTCAACAATCGCGGTCCCTTCACCTTCCACGGCACCAACAGCTACATCGTCGGCGACCGATCCGTCGCGGTGATCGATCCCGGCCCGGACGACGAGGCGCATTTCCAGGCGCTGATGACGGCGCTCAAGGGACGGGAGGTGACGCACATCGCCGTCAGCCACACCCATCGCGACCACTCGCCGCTGGCCCGCCGGCTGAAGGCGGCGACTGGGGCGCTGATCGTCGCCGAGGGACCGCACCGGGCCGCCCGGCCGCTCCATGAAGGCGAGGTCAATCCGTTCGCCGAAAGCTCCGATGTCGATTTCGCTCCCGACATCGCACTTTCCCATGGCGATCGGGTCGAGGGCGACGGCTGGTCACTGACGGCGCTTCTGACCCCCGGCCACACCGCCAATCATGCTGCCTTCGCGCTCGACGGGACGGGCATCCTGTTTTCCGCCGACCATGTGATGGCCTGGGCGACGACGATCGTGGCGCCGCCCGACGGCGCCATGGCCGACTACATGGCCTCGCTCGAGATGCTGCTTGGGCGCGACGACCGGCTCTACCTGCCCGGCCACGGCGGCCCGGTGGGCGAGCCCGCCTCGTTCCTGCGCGGCCTGCGCACCCACCGCAAGATGCGCGAGCGGGCCGTCAAGGAGCGGATCCGCAAGGGCGACCGGCTGGTCGCCGACATGGTGCGGGCGATCTACAAGGACACGGACCCGCGGCTGCACGGAGCGGCGGCGCTATCGGTGCTGGCGCACCTGGAAGACCTCGTCGAGCGCGGCGAAGTCGTCACCGACGGCCCGCCGTCGCTGATGGGCCGCTACCTGCCCGCTTGAGACGGCTGCCGCCGGGCGCATCGCACGTCAGGGAGCGGCGCGCGATCCTTCGTTTCGCGCCCACCGCACTCTTCCGATCTATAGGTCCCATCCGCGCGTCGGTATCCTGAGACCGGTCTCCCCGCTCGGGCCATGCGGCGTGATTGCCACCTTCCGGCTGCGATGCGTGTCCTTGCCCCGAAACGCTGCAACAGTTTCGGGGCGGTGCATCAGCGCCTGATCGCGCGCGCAATCGCGATCAGGATGCAGGCGCCGATGAAGCCGGCGATCAGGTAGCCGACCCATCCGCCGAGATGCACGCCGATCAGGCTCAAAATCAGATTGGCGATGAAGGCGCCCACGATGCCCAGGACGATGTTCATCAACAGGCCCATCTGGGACTTCATGAACATTTCGGCCAACCAACCAGCAATGCCACCGATGATGATGGCGGCGATCCAGCCCACGCCTGCGTTTTCCATGTGCACGGCCCTCGGTTGAAGATCAACTCAAGATAGCGCGCATTAGAAAACCGTCAAGGAAGGGATTGCGTTCGTTTCCGGGATTGTCGTCCAGGTGGTGGCTCGCCCGAACCGGAGATCGCAGGTGCGATGGGGCCTACAGGGCCGGCCGGTCTGTCTCCGCCGGACACCCGCCGCCCCTCTCGCAAGCGTTCAGTCGCCTGCGATGCCGAGGAGCTCGGCGTCGAGCGCCTTCAGATAGCGCTCGGCGAAGGCGGCGCCGAGGCCGAGGTCGTGCGGGCCGTAGCGCGAGGCGACGCGCATGTCGACCAGCGTCGTCTCTTCCTCTTCGCGCAGCCGGATCGACAGGTCGAAGCGGAAACCGAACAGCAGCGACCGCCATTCGCCCTGGAGCAGGACATCGTCCGGGCCGCCGACCTGCGGCAGCAGCCCCTGCTCGATCGGCCGCTCGGAGGGAACCGGGATAATGGCGGGCTCGCCCTCGCCGCCCCCGTTCGTCTCCGGCTTGACAACTAGGTCCTCCAGGTCGGTGACGACGTTCTCCATTCCGCTTTCCCGGGTGAATACGACGCCTTGCGCCTGCGCAACCTTGCGGACCCCCTGCAGCACCCGATCGAGCGCCCCCTCGTAGCGGCGCCCGGTCAGGCCCGGATAGGCGGCCTCCTGCAATTCCCTGTCCGCGAGCGTCACCGGCGGGCGCGGCAGGAAATCCTGGCCGGCCAGCGGCACCTTCAGCCAGGGGGGCGAGGCATAGGGATCGGTGGTGACGTCGTAGATGCGCGGCCGGTCGAACCAGGCATGCACCGCGACCCCGGCCACGGCAAGCGGCGGGGCGGCAAGCAGAAGCGCGGTGAAGGCGGCCTTGCCGCCGCGCGCCCCCACCCGCCACAGGCGGGCGAGGCCGACCATGGCGAGCAGGACCGAAATCAGCGAAACGGCGGCGGCGCTACCGGCCAGCGCGAGAAAATGCGGGGTCGTCAGCGGGCCAAAGCGGTGCGACAGTGCCGCGGCCAGAAACAGCAGAAGGGCGAAGGCCGCCAGTCGCCGCGCCCAATGCGCCGCATGCGAATACGGTCGCTCGTATCGAATGACCATCGCCATCGGCCGATCCTCGTCTCCTGCATTTCAAGCGAAGCGGCAAATGCTGTCGCTCCGGCATACAGACAACAGCCTTGGGCCTGCAACGTCAATCCGGCTCATAAATCAGTGGAGCATTGTGAGCGGCGGCGAATTCCCTTGTGCGCCGCAAATTTGACACGCTCGTTAACGAGTTTCCGCGGCGGGACCGGGGCACAAGGAGCTTTGATTCATGCCGACATCGATGACCATTCAGCATGCGCGGCCGCTGGCCCTGCCTCCGCCGGCGCCTGAACCCGCCCTTCCCCTGGACCTGATCGAGCTGGAGCTTTCGCTGGATGGTTTCGCCGTCGAGCAGGATGGTTTCTCCGATGCGATCCAGCGCGCCGTGGCCGCGCTCGGCGGCGAATTCCTCTTCGACCTTCCAGCTTCCGGCCTTGCAGAGGATTGCCAGCGCATTGCCGCGATGCGCATCCCCGAGGCGAACGGCAACGGGCTGAAGATCGTCTTCGCCTTCCTCGACGACAGCGGGAGCGGCATTCGCGTCGAGGATCCGGGCAAGAAAACCGAGGGCCTGAAGAACTTCGCTGATTCGTTCGTCGGCGTGCTCGAGCGCATGCAGTAGCCTTCCCTGGCGGCACCACTGCCTTCGCCACCTGCCTGCAGCGCATCGATCTCGATCGCAGGGCCAATGCTCGCGCCAGGCAGATCGAGACCGCCGTCGAATTCGGCTGGTATCGTCCGTGGTACGGGCCTGGTCCGTGGCGGTGAGCGGTGTTGTCAGCCGCCCGATCCGCCTGCCGCCTTTCGAGCGAGGAAAGCCGCCTGGGCGGCCGCCAGCCGCGCGATCGGCACCCGGAAGGGCGAGCAGGACACGTAGTCCAGGCCGGCCTTTTCGCAGAAATGGATCGAGGCAGGATCGCCGCCGTGCTCGCCGCATATGCCGAGCTTGAGGTCGTTGCGGGTGCGCCGGCCGCGCTCCGCGGCAATCTGGATCAGTTCCCCCACCCCTTCGAAATCGAGCTGGACGAACGGATCACGCTCGATGATCCCCTTCTGCATGTAGGTCGACAGGAACGAGGAGGCATCGTCGCGGGAAATCCCGAACGTCGTCTGCGTCAGGTCGTTGGTGCCGAAGGAGAAGAACTCGGCCGATTCGGCGATGACGTCGGCGCGAAGGGCGGCGCGCGGCAGTTCGATCATCGTGCCGATGAGATAGTCGATCTTCATGCCGGCCTCGGCGATCACGTCCTTCGCGACCGCCTCGATGCGCTCCTTCACATAGTCGAGCTCCGCCTTGAGGCCGACGAGCGGCACCATGATCTCCGGCACGACCGCGGCCCCGGTCTCCCTCGCCGCCTGGCAGGCCGCCTCGAAGATGGCGCGCGCCTGCATCTCGGCAATTTCGGGATAGGAGATCGCCAGCCGGCAGCCGCGATGGCCGAGCATCGGGTTGAATTCGTGCAGAGCATCGACCCGCTGGCGCAGCTCCGTCGCGTCGAAGGCCAGCACGGCGGCGACCTCGGCGATCTCCTCGTCGGTCTTCGGCAGGAATTCGTGCAGCGGCGGGTCGAGCAGGCGGATCGTCACCGGCAGCCCGTGCATGATCTCGAACAGCTCGACGAAATCGGAGCGCTGCATCGGCAGGAGCCTGGCGAGCGCGGCGCGGCGACCGGCCTCGTTTTCGGCGAGGATCATCTCGCGCATCACGTTGATGCGGTCGTCCTCGAAGAACATGTGCTCGGTGCGGCATAGCCCGATGCCTTCGGCCCCGAAGGAGCGGGCGGCGCGCGCATCGGCGGGTGTTTCGGCATTGGTGCGCACCTTCATGCGGCGGGTGGTGTCCGCCCATTCCATGATGCGGCCGAAATCGCCGGAAAGCTCCGGCTGCAGCATCGGGATCGCGCCCTTCAGCACCTGGCCGGAAGAGCCATCGATGGTGATGACGTCGCCCTTCTTCAGCGTCACGCCCTGGGCCACCAGAAGCTCGTTGCGCATGTCGACGCGCAGCGTGCCGGCGCCGGACACGCAAGGGGTGCCCATGCCGCGGGCGACCACCGCGGCGTGGCTCGTCATGCCGCCGCGCGTCGTCAGGATGCCCTGCGCGGCATGCATGCCGTGGATGTCCTCGGGGCTCGTCTCGACGCGGACGAGGATCACCTTGCGCCCCTCGTCCTGAGCGTGGACGGCCTCCTCGGAGGTGAAGACGATCTCGCCGGTGGCCGCACCGGGCGAGGCCGGCAGGCCCGAGCCGATCACGTCGCGGCGGGCGCGCGGGTCGATGGTCGGGTGCAGCAACTGGTCGAGCGAGGCCGGATCGATGCGGGCGACGGCCTCCTCCTTGCTGATCAGCCCCGACTCGGCCATGTCGACGGCGATCTTCAGCGCCGCCTTGGCAGTCCGCTTTCCCGACCGCGTCTGCAGCATCCACAGCTTGCCGCGCTCGATCGTGAATTCGAGATCCTGCATGTCGCGGTAGTGGCCTTCGAGCCGGGCGCAGATGTCCCGGAACTCGGCGAAGGCCTCGGGCATCAGCTTCTCCAGCGAGGGCTTGTCCGAGCCGGAGGCGATGCGCGCCTGCTCGGTGATGTTCTGCGGGGTGCGGATGCCGGCGACGACGTCCTCGCCCTGCGCGTTGACGAGGAACTCGCCATAGAGCGCATTCTCGCCCGTCGAGGGATTGCGGGTGAAGGCGACGCCGGTCGCCGAGGAGTTGCCGAGATTGCCGAACACCATCGCCTGGACGTTGACGGCGGTGCCCCAGTCGGCCGGGATGTTGTGGAGGTTGCGGTAGGTGATCGCCCGCGCGTTCATCCAGCTCGAGAACACCGCGCCGATCGCCCCCCAGAGCTGCACCTCCGGGTCCTGCGGGAAGGTTTCGCCGAGCTCCTCCTCGATCGTTTCCTTGTAGCGGCCGATGACGTGCTGCCATTCGACGGCGGAGAGTTCGGTGTCCTGCTCGTGGCCGAGCCGTGCCTTTTCGTCCTCGAGAATCTCCTCGAAGACCTCGTGGTCGAGGCCCATGACGACGTCGCCATACATCTGGATGAAGCGGCGGTAGCTGTCCCAGGCAAAGCGCGCGTCGCCGGCATCGTGGCCGAGCGCCTGCACGGTCTGGTCGTTGAGGCCGAGGTTCAGGACGGTGTCCATCATGCCCGGCATCGATGCGCGCGCCCCCGAGCGGACGGAAAGCAGAAGCGGCCGCTCATTGTGCCCGAAGGTGCGGCCGGTGATTTCCTCCATGCGGCGCAGCCCGGCGCGGACTTCTTCCTTGAGGCTTTCAGGTATGGTGCGGCCGTTTTCGTAATAATGGGTACAGGCGGTGGTGACGATCGTCAGGCCGGGCGGAACAGGCAGGCCGAGATTGCACATCTCGGCAAGGTTGGCCCCCTTGCCTCCCAGCAGGTTGCGATCACCGGCGCTACCCTCGGCGCTTCCCCCACCGAAGGTGTAAACCCACTTGTGCATTGCCGCTCTCCACCCCCGCACAGTCCTTTATGACAGATTTACAGCATCTGGAGTGGGTTGAAAACGCACGGCGTGCAACAAATTGCTGCGATGCACCAATTTGCCGCGGCGCCGCAATGTCGAACTATCTCGACCTGGCTCACTTCTCCTTAATCGACAGCCCGTCCTTCCCGACCCTGATCTCGACGCCATCCGGTTGTTTCTCTTGCTGGTAGGCATAGTACGAGAAACCAGCCACGACGACGATGAGTGCGCCGATGATCATGTAAAGTGCGTTCCTGCTCATGGTTGTCCCCCTGCGTGCTGTCGGCAAATGAACGCGAACGGGTTGCATTTGTTCCGTTCACACTCCGTCAGGGCGCGGAGATGCATTGGCGTCGGATGGGATCAGGCCGCCTCACAAAGTGCGCGCGCTAAACCGCCTCGCGCAGCTGCTCCGCCGTCTGCAGGTCGACGGAGACAAGCTGGGAGACGCCCTGCTCGGCCATGGTGACGCCGAACAGGCGGTTCATGCGGGCCATGGTGATCGGGTTGTGGGTGATGATGACGAAGCGGGTCTCGGTCGAGGCCGCCATCTCGTCCATCAGGTTGCAGTAGCGCTCGACGTTGTGGTCGTCGAGGGGCGCGTCGACCTCGTCGAGCACGCAGATCGGCGCCGGGTTGGTGAGGAAGACGGCGAAGATCAGCGCCATCGCCGTCAGCGCCTGCTCGCCGCCGGAAAGCAGCGTCATCGTCTGCGGCTTCTTGCCGGGCGGGCGGGCGAGGATCTCCAGGCCGGCATCGAGCGGGTCCTCGCTCTCGATCAGTTGCAGTTCCGCCGTGCCGCCGCCGAACAGATGGGTGAAGAGGCGCTGGAACTGCGCGTTGACCACGTCGAAGGCGGCAAGCAGCCGCTCGCGCCCCTCGCGGTTCAGGCTCTGGATCGCCGAACGCAGTTTTCGGATCGCCTCGACGATATCCTCGCGCTCGGTGACGATCGCCTGCAGCTTCTCCGAGAGCTCCTTCTGCTCCTCTTCGGCGCGCAGGTTGACGGCGCCGAGGCGCTCGCGCTCGATCTTCAGCCGTTCCAGCTCCAGCTCGGTCTCGCGCGGATCGGGCAGCGGCCTGTCGACCGGGTGTTCGGTCAGCTTCAGCACCTCGTGCGGGGCGCAATGCAGCGTTTCGCGGATGCGTGCCTCGCCGTCGAGACGGCGCTCGCGGGCGGAGACCAGCCGTTCCTCGGTGCGGCCGCGCTGCTCGCGGGCTTCGGCAAGCTGCGACAGGGCGGTGGCGGCGAGGCGATCGGCCTCGCGCTGGCGGTTCTCGGCCTCCTGCAATTCGTCGGCCGCGGTCCGGCGCGCCTCCTCGGCGCGGGCAAGCTCGCTCATCAGCGACCGGCGCCTGTCCTCGATCTCCTCGGGCGCCTCGGCAATCTGCTCGGCTTCCTCCTGAGCCTCGGCCTCGCGTTCCCGCAGCGAGGCGATGTGGCGCTCGGCATTGGCGGCGCGATGGCGCCAGGTCTCGCGCTCGGCGGCGATGGCGCTCAGCCGGCGCTGGCGGTCGGCCATCTCGCGGGCCAGTCCGTCGTGCAGCGCCCGCGCCTCGGCCAGCCCCGCGCGGTCGGTCGCTACCGCAGCGGAAAGCATCGACAGCCTGACGTCGAGGGCCGCAACATCGGGGGCATCCTCGAGCGTGGCGCGGGCTTCCTCCAGCGCGTCAGCCGCCTCCTCGACCTGTCCTTCGAGCTGCGTGCGCGTCTCGGCCAGCACGGCCCGACGACGGATCAGTTCGCCGGAGGCCCGCTCGGCCGCGTCGAGCGCCTCGCGCGCTTCGGCGAGTGCGCGCGTCGCCACCCGCTGGGCGTCGCGCCCCATCTGCTGGCGCTGGGTTGCCGTGCGCACGGCGGCCCCGGCCGCCTCGAGCCGGGCTTCGGTTTCCACAAGGGCGGCCTGCGCCGTCTCCAGCTCCGTTTCGAGTTCGCGCAGCCTGTTCTTCTGGGCAAGCCGCAGGGCGGCGGCACTCGGCGCGTCGGCACCGGTGACGTGACCATCCCAGCGGAAGACCGCCCCCTCGGGCGTCACCAAGCGCTGGCCCGGCTGGAGGTTCTCAAGCAGCGACAGCGCCGCCGGCTCGTCGGCAACAACGCCGATCTGGCGCAGGCGCCGCGTCAGGACCGTGGGCGCCCGGACGTGGGAAAGGAGTGGCACGGCTCCCTCGGGCAGGGCCGCATCCAAAACCCCGTCGCCGGCAAGGCGCCAGTGGGCGGGCGCGGCCGGGTCTGCCGGCGATTCCAGGTCATCGCCGAGTGCCGCGCCCAGCGCCGTCTCGAAGCCCTTGTCGACCTGTACGTCCTCGACCACCGGGGCAAACGAGCCGCCGGCGGCGCCGGCCTCCAGCATGCGCCGGATCGTGCGCATCTCGGTCTCGACGGCATTGACCTGCCCGCGCGCCGCCTCGACCGGACCGCGTGCCTCGATCTCGGCGAGCCGCGCTTCCTCCAGCGCCTCCTCGGCCTCGGCCAGTTGCTCGCCCGCCTCGTCCAATGCGGCTTCGGCGGCCTGCACGTCCTGCCGCTTCTGTTCCGGATCCGGCAGCGCGGCGATGCGCTCGTCCATCGCGGCGATCTCGGCCTCGATGTTCATGAACTGCTGGGCGAGCCGCGCCTGGCGGTCGGAAAGATCCCGGATCGATTTTTCCAGCTGATTGCGGACGGCCTGCGCCTCGGCCCGCTCGGCGGTTACGGCCCCGAGCGCGCGCTCGCTCCCCGCCAGCTTTTCGGCGGCCGCGTCCATGCCCTCGCGGGCAGCAGCGGCACGGTCGTCGGCCTCGCCTAAAATTTCGCCGATCTCCTCCTCCTCGGCCGCCAGCCGTTCGAGGATTTCCGCGTTGTCGGCGACCATCGCCTCCTCGCGCGCGATGTCCTCTGCGAGCTGCGTCAGCCGGCGGGCGAGTTCGTCGCGGCGGCGCAGCAGGCGGCCGGCGTCTTCCTCCAGTTGCGAGCGGGCAATCTGAAGGCGCTGCAAGGCGGCCGCCAGCTTCGCCTCGTTCTCGCGCAGCTCCGGCAGCTTCAGGCTGGCGATTGCCTGCGCCGTCGCCGCCGCCATCTGCGCCTGGGCACGCTCGGCGACCAGCGAGGTGGCCTGGTTGAGCTGGCTTTCCGCCTCCGCCTCGGCCTCCTTCGCCTGTGCCCAGCGGATGTGCAGCAGCATTGCCTCGCGGCGGCGGATGTCGGCCGAGAGCATCTTGAAGCGGTTCGCCTGGCGCGACTGGCGCTTGAGGCTGTCGATCTGGCTCTCCAGCTGCGAAGTGACGTCGTCGAGGCGCTCCAGATTGGTTTCGGCGGCGCGCAGGCGCAGTTCCGCCTCGTGGCGGCGGGAGTGCAGGCCGGAAATGCCGGCGGCCTCTTCGAGCAGCTGGCGGCGCGCCTGGGGCTTGGCCTGGATCAGCTCGCCGATGCGCCCCTGCCCCACCATCGAAGGCGAGCGGGCGCCGGTGGAGGCGTCGGCGAACAGCAGCTGCACGTCCTTGGCGCGGGCTTCCTTGCCGTTGATGCGATAGACCGAGCCCTGCTCGCGCTCGATGCGGCGCGTTACCTGGATCTCGTCTGCGTCGTTGAAGGCGGCCGGTGCGGTGCGGTCGCAATTGTCGAGGTAGAGGCCGACCTCGGCGGTGTTGCGCGCCGGCCGGTTGCCCGAGCCGGAGAAGATCACGTCGTCCATGCCGGACGCGCGCATGTTCTTGTAGGAGTTTTCTCCCATCACCCAGCGCAGCGCCTCGACCAGGTTCGACTTGCCGCAGCCGTTCGGGCCGACGACGCCGGTCAGGCCGCGTTCGATGACGAACTCGGTCGGCTCGACGAAGGACTTGAAGCCGAGGAGGCGAAGGCGGGTGAATTTCATTCGGCGCACGCCGGGATGGGGGGCGATGCCGACACCAGCGGCAGACAAGCAAAAGCGGGCGCACGGCTGCCGCCGTCGCCCGCTTCAAATTCGGTCGAACGATCAGAGCTTGCTGTCGATAAGGGCTGACATGGTGTCAACCGACATGCCTCCGGAATAGCGATCGCCGTTGATCAGGAAGGTCGGCGTCGCATTGATCCCGAATTCCTTGGCGCCGCGCTCGCGTACGGCGTTCACATCATCGAGAAGCTTCTGGTTCGTCAAGCACTTCTCGAAGCTCTCCTGTGTAAAACCGGCCAGCTTCGACATCTGCAGCAGCGCCTCGCGACCGTTTTCTGCCGCGGCCCACTGTTCCTGCTGCTTGAACAGCATGGAGATCATCGGGAAATACTGCTCGGTGGGCGCGCAGCGGGCCAGCATGAAGGCGGCGGCAGCGCGCGGATCGAACGGGAACTCGCGCACGATGAAGCGAACCTTGCCGGTGTCGACGTACTTCTGCCTGATCGGCTCGAAGGTGTCGTTGTGGAAGTGGGCGCAATGCGGGCAGGTCATCGACATGTATTCGACGATCGTCACCGGCGCGTTGGGATCGCCGATCGCCATTTCCGGCAGCGGGCCGGGCTCGAGCACCTTGGCCATGTCGACCTTGCCGTCGGAGGCGGGAACCTCGACCTTGGCGGCGGTCGCCGGCGCCGGGTCGGCGGCCGGAGCCTGTGCCGCCTCGGCAGGCGCTGCGGTCGACGCGCTGTTGCCGGCCGTCTCGGATGTCGCGGCCGGCTTGGCGGCGTCGCTCGACGCAGCCTGCTCGGCCTGCGGAGCCGCGGCGGTGTCGCTCTTCTCGTCGCTGCAGGCGGCAAGCGTTACAGCCAGCGCCGCAACGGCGACGCCGCCCAGCAGACGCCTCGGAAGGCTCAGTTCGGAAAGGGACATGGTCTCTCCTGTAGGGACAAGTAAAAAATCTTCCGCCAGACCGGATATACCGGCTTTCAGATACGAACAAGCGCCCCCAACACCATGATCTTCAAAGAATTGTGAGCGCCTGACGGTGATCAGCGCCGCGTCGGCTTCTGCCTGCCAAGCACGGCGGTGCCGAGTCGCCTGAGCGCGGCCTTCAAGGCATCGTCCTCGATTCCCGCCACCAGTTCGTCGAGATGGCGCGCCGCCTCCCCCGTCAGCGGCCGCGGCGGACGCCGACGTTTTGCGGGCGGGGTGACCGGCTTCTGCACAATCTTCACCTGCTTGATGGCCGGGAAGCCGAAAAAGCCGTTGATGCGCTGGATGAGCTCCCCCTGCTGGTGGGAGAGGAAAAGGGCGCGCGACCCTTCGCAGGCAATCGTCAGCACGCCCGGCTGGTAGCCGCCGTCCTCGCCAGCCATCTCGGAGGCGCGGCGCGGCCAGGTGATCCTCTCGGGCCTGGTGCAATCGGCGAAGGCGGTGCCGGCGATCTCGTCCCAGGAGCCGAGCAGCATCGTGTTGATGCCGGCGCGCTTGGCCAGAACGGGGTCGATCAGGTCGTTGGCCACTTCGCTGATCTGCAGGACGCCCCTGCGGGGCGGACGGGAACTCACGGGACGGATAACTCCTGCGCACGATATTGCGGTCTTCCGGCAACACACGCCTTGAAGTAAATGCTTCGGCTGGTCAGTTATACGCTTCCTCGTCCGGTCCAGGCAAACATGACATTCTCCGACGGAAATCCAGACCCGACCCGGCAGGTCCTTGCCTGGTACGACCGGCACCATCGCGACCTGCCCTGGCGTGTCTCGCCGGCGATGGCCGCGCGCGGCATCCGGCCGGACCCCTACCGGGTATGGCTCTCCGAAGTGATGCTGCAGCAGACGACGGTGCAGGCTGTGAAGGACTATTTCGCCCGCTTCACGGCGAAGTGGCCGACCGTGACGGATCTTGCCCGGGCCGAGACCGAAGAGGTGATGAAGGCCTGGGCGGGGCTTGGCTACTATGCGCGGGCCAGAAACCTGAAGAAATGCGCCGAGACGGTCGCCTTTGAACATGGCGGGCGCTTCCCCGAGACGGAGGAAGGGCTGAAGGCACTTCCCGGCATCGGCGACTATACGGCGGCAGCGATCGCCGCGATCGCCTTTCAGCGGCAAGCGGCCGTGCTCGACGGCAATGTCGAGCGCGTGATCTCGCGCCTGCACGCCGTCGACGCTCCCCTGCCCGGTTCGAAACCGCTGATGCGGCAGCTTGTCGCCGCCATGACCCCGGCCGACCGGCCCGGCGACTTCGCACAGGCGATGATGGACCTCGGGGCGACGATCTGCACGCCGAAGCGCCCGGCCTGCGCGCTCTGCCCGGTCAATGCGTCCTGCAAGGCGCTGGCCGAACACGATCCGGAGCGCTTTCCAGTCAAGGCGGCCAAGAAGGACAGGCCGGTGCGGCTCGGCGCCGCCTTCGTGGCGGTGGACGAGCAGGACGCGGTGTTCCTGCGCAAGCGGCCAGGTCATGGCCTTTTGGGCGGCATGACCGAGGTGCCGGGCACAGACTGGACGGCACGGCGGGACGGAGCGACCGGTCCGGAAGCCGCACCGTTCGCTGCCTCGTGGGAAAGCTGCGGAACGGTCGGCCATGTGTTCACGCATTTCGAACTGCGGCTCACGGTATACCGCTCAAGGGTCGGCCGCGCCGCAACGGACGGCACCGGATGGTGGGAGCCACGCGATACGCTGCACGACCAGGCGCTGCCGACGGTGATGCGCAAGGCCATCGGCCTCGCCCTGCCCGATGTGTTTGCACCCGTAGCCCCGGCTGCGGCACGGGCGGCGAGCCGGTAACAACCCGGCCTCCCCCCGACTTTGACTTCTGCAGCATTGTCGTGAAACTGCTGCACATTTCCGGCAGACAGATGCACTGCTGCAGCCGAACGCCTTTGCAAGGATGATCAAATGACAAACGAAATCCGACACATCGTCTTCGACATCGGGCGGGTGCTGATCCACTACGATCCGCAGATCCCGTTCAGCCGGCTGATCCCCGACGAGGCGGAGCGCGCCTGGCTCTTCGCCAATGTCTGCACCCATGACTGGAACCTGGAGCAGGATCGCGGCCGCGCGTGGGAGGAGGCAGAGGGGCTTTTGATCCGTGACTTTCCCCGACATGAGGATAACATCCGCGCCTTCCGGAAATACTGGCACGAGATGGTTTCGCACGCCTACGAGGACACTGTCGCCATCATGGCGGCGCTGGTGGCCGAGGGGCGCGACGTAACCATGCTGACGAACTTCGCCGCCGATACCTTCAAGCAGGCCCGCCAGCTCTTTCCCTTCCTCGAATTGCCGCGCGGCGTCACCGTGTCGGGCGAGATCGGGCTGATCAAGCCGGACATCGCCATCTACCACAAGCACGCCCGCGACTTTTCCCTCGACCCTGCGCACACGCTCTTCATCGATGACAGCGAAAGGAACGTCGAAGGCGCACGGGCGGCCGGCTGGAATGCGGTCCTCTTCACCGGTGCGGAAAAGCTGAAGAGCGATCTCTTAGCGCATGGAATAGGGTAGACGAACTGCTTCCAAGGGTCGGATGCGGATCGCTGAATTGGCAACGCCCGGAGCCTGCGAGGGCTCCGGGCGTTCGTGCCTACCGGGACTGAAGGTACTAAAACCGGCGGGCCGATGACTGCTGCGGCGGCGCTGCCGTGGCCGTCGCATCTGTTGTCGTTACCTTAGAAGGGGGTGGTTAACAGCGGCTGAACAGCGCCCACCCGAGGTTCCTTTTTGTCTAACTGTTTCGTCCATATTGCAGGCCCGAAGCGCTGGAGCGGCAGCCCTGCATTCGTGAGGCGAGGAAACGGGAAAAACGGCCCCGAACGGGACCGGCGAGAGATCAACTGCGCGCCCGGTTGTTGGGCCGCACGATGTTCATCTGCAATTCGTGCGCGGATGCATAGCGACCGAGAACCTTGATCAGGCGCTTCTCCTCCGCCTGATGGATACCGGCCTTGCGGCAATATTCCGCCACCTCCCAGACATGCTTGACCTGCGTCTGATCCAGATGTCTGCCATCGATATGCCTCATGATCGCCTCCGAACTGACGAGCTATAAACGCAACGCATCGCCCCAGGTTCCACGGCCGCGAAGATCGCGACCGCCATGCTCGCATGTGCGGGGGTATTGGAAACATAGCCATGGCGCTTTGTCCACGCGTGCGGCCCGGCAATGTGTCGCGCGAGTTCACGCAATCTGACCATCGCTCAGATTTGGTGATTGCGCCCGCGCGGCCCGCCTCCGGCTACAAACTGCCGCAACCTCCGGCACAGGACGCGCCGAAGGCCGCAACAGGAGGTGTTCGTTTCATACCTGCCGAGGAGCGGAAGCAGGGTGGGCGTGGGACATCGCGGCGCGTGAACCCGGGCGGCGCGCGCGAAGACCTAGTCGAGCTTGGCCATGTCGCTGCGGACGACGGCGCGCAAAGCGTCGATCGGCTTCAGTTCCTTGCCGTCGGCATAGTGCCAGAAGGTCCAGCCGTTGCAGGCGTCAAGGCCCTGAACCTTGGCGCCGAGGCGGTGGATCGAGCCGGCGTCGCTTCCCGAGGCGAGCGTGCCGTCGGCGCGCACGATGGCGCTGTAGCGGCGCCTGGCATCGGTCAGGACGGTGCCCGGCGCGATCAGGCCGCTTTCGATCAGCGTGTTGAAGGCGACGCGCGGCTCGGCCTTCTTGCCGCTCAGCACCGTCAGCGTCTGCTTGCCGAGCGGCTCCACCGCGTCGATCCGGGCGAGGGCTGCGTCGATATAGTCCTGCTCGCGCTCGATGCCGACGAAATGGCGGCCGAGACGCTTGGCGACCGCGCCGGTCGTGCCGGAGCCGAAGAACGGATCGAGCACGATGTCGCCGGGCTTTGTCGAGGCCATGATGACGCGGGCCAGCAGCGCCTCCGGCTTCTGTGTCGGGTGGATCTTCTTGCCGTCGGCGTCCTTCAGGCGCTCGCCGCCCGAGCAGATCGGAAACAGCCAGTCGGAGCGCATCTGCACGTCGTCGTTGGCGGCCTTCATCGCATCGTAGTTGAAGGTGTAGCCCTTCGCTTTCGGATCGCGGCTCGCCCAGATCATCGTCTCATGCGCGTTCTGGAAGCGTCGGCCCTTGAAGTTCGGCATCGGGTTGGTCTTGCGCCAGACGACGTCGTTGAGGATCCAGAAATTGAGGTCCTGCAGCGTGGCGCCGACGCGGAAGATGTTATGGTAGGAGCCGATCACCCAGATGGTGCCGTTCGGCTTGAGCACGCGGCGGCAGGCGAGCAGCCAGGCCCGGGTGAAGGCGTCGTAGGCCTCGAACGAGGCGAACTGGTCCCACTCGTCGTCGACGGCGTCCACCAGCGACTGGTCGGGCCGGTGCAGCGTGCCGCCGAGCTGCAGGTTGTAGGGCGGATCGGCGAAGATGACGTCGACCGACTGGTCCGGCAGGGCGTCAAGGGCCGCCACGCAGTCACCCTTGATGATCGTGTCGAGCCAGCCATTGGGGCGGACCGAACGGGCTTCGGCAAGCGAAAGAAATCTGGACATGGGCAACTCGCTGATACGCTTACTCGGGACATTTGTTATAGCGCTTATGGTTACCGAAGATGGTTACCGAAGGGTGAAGGGAAAGGCAGGCCGGCCAATTTAATCGCGGAATGGAAAAGCGCGGGACGATGGGCTAAAAGAGACACATGAGGAAGAGCGAAGCGATCGAACGTCTGCAGAGGAATGCCGATGCGATCCGCGCGCTCGGCGCAACGTCGCTTTATCTCTTCGGCTCCGTGGCCCGCGATGAAGCGGGGCAAGCGAGCGATCTCGACCTTTTCATCGACTACGATCCTGAGAAAAAATTCTCCCTTCTAGATCTCGTGGGCATCAAGCTCTTCCTTGAAGATGCGCTGGCACTCGAGGTCGATGTAACGACGCGTGACAGCCTTCATCCGCGGCTGAAAAACAAGATCGAAAGCTCCGCGGTGCGGATTTTCTGATGAGGCGTGAGGTTGGGCCAGTTCTCGACGAGATGCTTCTGACGATCGGGGTGATCGAAGCGGCCCTCGTTGACAGGACACGCGAGGACTTTGGCAATGATGCTATCCTACGCCTCGCGGTACAGCGCGCGATCGAGATCATATCCGAAGCCAGTCGGCACATTCCCGATGAATTGCTGCAACGGGCCCCACACATTCCGTGGCGTTCTATCCGCGGAATGGGGAACATCCTGCGCCACGAGTATCATCGCATCGCCGACGACATAATTTGGCATGTGGCGATCGATGACCTGCCGCGCCTCAAGGCGGTGCTTTCATTGCATTCGATGACGGCACAGCGCTAACCCCCGCTTTCGGCGTCGTCCTCATGCACTTTCCGACTGTCGAGAGGCGCTTCCGCGCGCTCGACCATGCCGTAGTCGCGCAGCACCGAGGCGACCCGCAGGCGGTAATCGGCAAACACCCCATGGCGACCGGCTTCCTGTGCCGCGCGGTGTTCGGCGCTGTTCCGCCACGCGCCGACCGCTTCCTCGTCACGCCAGAACGACAGCGAAAGGATCTTGCCCGGCACCGACAGGCTTTCGAAACGCTCGATCGAGATGAAGCCGTCGATCTCCTGGAGCCGTGGCTTCAGCTCGGCAGCAAGCTGAAGATAGACATCGCCACAACCTTCGGCGGGGGTGACCTCGAAGATGACGGCGATCATGGCGTCACCCGCTCGGCGTGCGGCAGGGAGAGGTTTCGCAGGAAAATACGGTCTTCGCGAAGGATGAAGCGTTCACGCCTGGCGAACTGGTAGTTTTCCGCCCCGAGCGGGTCGGCCGCGAGACGCGCCCGATAGGCCTCGTAGTCCGCCAGCGACTCGATGTTGTAGACGCCATAGGCGGTGGTCGCCGAACCTTCATGCGGCCCGAAATAGCCGATCAACTCGGCGCCGTTGCGGGGGATCGCCTGTCCCCAGTTGCGGGCATATATGGCGAATTCCTCCTTCTTGAACGGGTCGATCTCGTAGCGGATGAAGCAGGTGATCATCGTCAGGCTCCTTGATGTCTCGATGCCCCCTGATGCCACATTGATCGGCGTCGATGCTTCGACTATCATCGAAGTATGAAGGAAGGACCGGACATCGCCCAGATCGGCGCCCTCATAGGCGACCCCGCCCGCGCCAACATGCTGGCGGCGCTCATGGGCGGCCGGGCGCTGACCGCGACCGAACTGGCGGGGGCTGCCGGTATCACCCTGCAGACGGCGAGCTCGCATCTGGCCAAGCTGGAAGCCGGCGGGCTGGTCAGCCAGCGAAAGCAGGGACGGCATCGCTATTTCGCGCTGTCCGACGACGAGGTCGGGCTGCTGCTGGAGAGCCTGATGGGCTTTGCCGCCAACCGCGGCTTCCTGCGGACGCGACCGGGGCCGAAGGATCCGGCGCTGCGCAAGGCGCGGGTCTGCTACGACCATCTCGCCGGCGATTTCGGCGTACGGATGCTGGACCGGCTGATCGCCGAGGGTCACGTGGTCGTCGGCGGCGATGAGGCGACGCTGACTGCGGCAGGCGAAACACGCATGGCCGGGCTCGGCATCGATGTCGACGGCCTGCGCCGCCAGCGGCGGCCGCTATGCCGCACCTGCCTGGACTGGAGCGAGCGCCGCTCCCACCTCGCCGGCTCGCTCGGCGAGGCGCTCCTGGCCCGCGTCATCGACCAGGGCTGGGCAAGACGATCCGAAGACAGCCGCGCCATCCTCTTCACGCCCGCCGGCGAGCGGGCGTTTTTGGAGCTGTTCCCGCTGTCGTAGTGCGGCCAATGCTCCTCTGCCGCAAATGTGCCGCGGTATCTGGAAAAGATTTGCGCCGAAACCGGTGGAGCGGGGACATGAAGCAGATCACGCTCAGAGATCTGCTTCAATCACGATGCCGCCCCCAAGATCGGACCGGCTGCGACGCGGACGCCGGGGTACCCCTGCCTGGCCACCCGCGTGCACAGGCTCGACCATTCGCAGCCGCGACAGGCCGAGCGCAGTTCACCGGCGCGGAAGCCGGAGCGAAGGCGGTCGAGGAGGGTCGCGTCCGGCCGGAAAACGACACCCGGGTGGACTGCGACGCCCACCAGTTCGGACACGGCTTCCGCAGCCAACCGATCGCGGACCAGGACGCCGTCGCCGTGGCAGTGCGGGCCCTCATCGTCGAGCAGCGGCGCGCAGATATCGTCCGGCCCCTCGACGATCTCGATGTCTTCGCCCGCCGACAGGCGGCGGGCGATCTCGATGTAGTTGTCGACGAAACCGGGCGTATAGCCCTCGCCGACGAAGGTCAGGATGCACAACAGATGATGGGCGCGCAGCCTGACGGTCACGGCCGTGCGGGCGCCTGCATGTGCGGGGCCACGGCCTTCAGCAGGGCGGCGGCCAGGGCCGATTTCAGCACGGCGCCGAGCACGAACGGCACGACACCCAGCATCAGGGCCTTTTCCATTCCCATCAGCGTCGCCAGCCAGGCGCCGCCAAGCACCAGGCAAAAGATATTGGCGGCAAAGTGGGCGACGAAGCTGAGGACGACGCGACGGCCGGTCCAGCCCCGTTCCGCCAGCCACCCGACCATCGCGGCCATCAGCGGGAAGGAGACGAGATAGCCGGCCGTCGGCCCGACGAAAGAAGCGAGCCCGCCGGCGCCGCCGGCAAGCACCGGAAGTCCGACCATGGCCTCGCCAAGCCAGGCGAGCACGGTGAGCGTACCCAGCCGCCAGCCGTAGAGCACGCCGATCATCGTGACGGCGAAGGTCTGCATGGTGATCGGCACCGGCACCATCGGCACGCTGATGCGCGAGGCGAGCGCCAGCGCCAGCGTGCCCGCCAGCACGAAGACGACGCGAAGCGGCAGGGAACGGGCGTTAAGGCGCAGCGGGTCGAAGCCGGACGGGCCGGCAGCGGCGAATTCGAGCATGGAAAGTCCTCTCAAGGTGACATCAATAGATAACTGTCGAAATTATCTATAATCCGACCCGTACGTAAAATTCAGCCGACCAGTCAAGCCCACGCACTAGCGGGAACCGAGCATCCAATGCCAAAACCCGGAGGAGTCAGCATGCCAAACTATTGAAAATATTCCAATTTTCTCGGCTCAAAAATTATAGATAATTTCTGCCGAGGATGACGGACTGGCTGCCCGTCAGCCCACGATCGAAAACACTTCGCGCGTCTCGCCGGTGGCGTTGCGCACCGGCGTGCGGCCGATCCACTGCACGTGGCGGCCGAGAATCGCCATGGCGGCATCGCCGTCACCCTCGCGCAGCGCCGCCAGGATGGCGCGATGGTCGTGGTCGGTGCGCGCCTCCCAGCTCGACCGCCAGGCGGAGAAGAGGAAGCGGGCGCTTGCGGCATGCAGGTCGTCGATCGCGGCCAGCAGCCGCGGCATGGCGCAGGGCTCGAGGATCAGACGGTGGAATGCACGGTTGGCCGCCTCCCACGAGCGCACGTCACGCGAACTGTCGGCCGCCGCCGTCGCCGCCGCCGCCCGGTCGAGGATGGCGGGCGTCAGATGGGGAACGGCATGGCGAAGCGCCAGCACCTCAAGCGCCGCGCGCATCTCCGCCACCTCGCGCACCTCGCGCAGATCGAAGGAGGCGACGCGCACGCCGCGGCGGGGCTCGCTCACCGCCAGCCCTTGCGCCTCCAGCCGCCTGAACGCCTCGCGAACCGGAACATGGCTCGCCCCGAATTCCTCGGCGACGTGGTCCTGCCGGAGCCGCTGGCCCGGCGCCAGTTCGCCGGAAATGATCCGGTCGGCCAGCGCCCGGCTGATGCGGCTTGCGATCGTGTCGTCTGGATGGTTCGTCATCCCGCTACTGATAGAAGGCTCGCCCGGCGCTGTCGAGCGCGGCAGGCGCCGCAGCCCGCCGCAGTCCGCCGCAAGGTTGAGGTTTGCGCCTCCATCCTGTAAATGGCTTTGCGAAGCCCCTCGCGGCGCTCAAGCCAACTGGCGCTCCGGCGCAGCGCCCCTCCCTCAAAGGACATCTGCAATGGACGGTTTCGACCTCATCATCTTTGATTGCGACGGCGTTCTGGTCGATTCCGAGATCATTGCGGCCCAGGTCGAATCGCGGCTCCTGACCGAGGCCGGCTATCCGATCGGCGTCGAGGAGATGGGCGAGCGCTTCGCCGGCCTGACCTGGCAGGACATTCTCTTCACCATCGAGCGCGAGGCGTCCATTCCGCTCTCTGCCTCGCTTCTGGACAAGTCGGAGGCGCTGCTCGATGCCAGGCTTGCCAACGAGGTGAAGGTCATCGACGGCGTGAAGCTTGCGCTGTCGCGCCTGAAGCGCCCCTACTGCATCTGCTCGAACTCGACATCGCACCGGCTGGACCTGATGCTGACCCGCGTCGGCCTGAAGCAGGTCTTCGCGCCGCACATCTTCTCGGCGAAGGATCTCGGCCCGGACCGGGTTAAGCCGAAGCCGGATATTTTCCTGCATGCCGCCAAGCAGTTCGACGCCGATCCGGCCAATACGCTGGTGATCGAGGACTCCGTGCACGGCATCCACGGCGCCCGGGCCGCCGGCATGCGCGTCGTCGGCTTCACCGGCGCCTCGCACACCTATCCCTCCCACGCCGACCGGCTGACGGAGGCTGGCGCCGAGACGGTGATTTCGCGCATGAGCGAGCTGCCCGGCGTCGTCGCGGCCCTCGCCGAATGGCAGGAAGCGGTGTGAGCGACAACAGATCAGCTGCGCTCGCGGGTGGGCAGTAGTCACAGGTTCGCGGCGAAGGATCGCCGTTGAATTTTGGCGACCGCCGACGTGCCAACGAGCGCCGGACGCCAATAGCCGCCGCGACTGGCGCCCCGGCCCTTATCGGCTGCCGCCTGACCTCACTTCGTGTTGTACGGGCCCTCGTCGAAACCGACATAGATCTTGGCGTAGGAGCCGGCCCCACCCGGAATGACGACGTTGGCGTCGGTGAAGACGTACTGAGCCGTGCCTTCAGGAGGGATGGTGACGCTGAACTTGGCAAGGTTCGAATAGAGCGTGTTCTCGCCGTCGCTCGCGGCGACCCGGATCGGCAGGGTGACGGTGCCGGCGGAGCCGGCCGGACCGGCGGCGATGCGACCCTGGGCCATCACGGTGACCTTGAGGCTGTTCTCCGTCTGCACACACTGGCGCGTGGTCGCAGCGAGCGTCGCCTGATAGAGCACCTTGCTGGGATCGTCCTTTGCGCCCTTGGCGTAGGCGCGGTGTATGGCGGTGCCCTCGCGCAGATAGACCTGCGGGCAAGCGCCCTGGATCACGGCCGACTGCTGTGTCGCCGCCTGCTGCTGGCCCTGGCCGGAGGACGCACCGAGGTCGGCGCTCTTGTCCGTCTGGCTGCAGCCTGCGATGAGGGTGAAAAGAAGGATGCCCGTAATGCGACGGCTGGTCTTAACAATCACGTGTCTCTACCCTGCGTTCGGACTGGCGTGCCCGCTTTGCCTCATAAAAAACGGGCCTTTCTAGACCCTCGCGGATGCTCTATAGCAGCGGTGCGGTGAAAAATCGATTGTCCCGAACAGGCCTTCCACTTTTTGCTGCATCCGTTCGCATGCCGGGGATTCCCACTCTCATGCGTTTTGAACCGAAGCACGCGTGCCGGCGCCATGAGAACACCGTGCCCCGGTGCGCCTATGTCTCTCACGGCGCGGCGATCGTCGCGACCGAACGGAAGGAATGCTCGTGACCGCAGCCCCCGCTCCCGTCCGTCTCCCCACGCGTTCCTTCATCCAGCCTGCCGCTCAATTTCAGGGATGATGACGTGAAGTATGTTTCGACCCGGGGCGAGGCCCCTTCCCTCGGTTTCTGCGACGCCCTGCTAGCCGGGCTTGCCAGCGACGGCGGCCTCTACGTGCCGCAGGAGTGGCCGACTTTCACGAAGCGGCAGATCCGCTCGATGCGTGGAATGAGCTACCAGGAGGTCGCCTTCACCGTGCTGTCGCCGTTTATCGACGGCGAGATCGAGCCCGCGACGCTGCGTTCGATGATCGACGAGGCTTATGGCACCTTCCGGCACCCGGCAATCGCCCCGCTCGTCCAGACCGGAGCGAACCAGTTCGTGCTTGAACTCTTCCACGGCACGACCCTCGCCTTCAAGGATGTGGCGATGCAGCTGCTTGCCCGGCTGATGGATCATGTGCTCGCCGAGCGCGGGCAGCGCGCGACCATCGTCGGCGCCACCTCCGGCGACACCGGCGGGGCGGCAATCGATGCCTTTGCCGGCCGCGAGCGCACCGACATCTTCATCCTGTTTCCGCACGGCAAGGTCTCGCCGGTGCAGCAGCGGCAGATGACGACCTCGACGGAGAGCAATGTCCACGCCATCGCCGTCAGGGGCAACTTCGACGACTGCCAGAACCTCGTCAAGGCGATGTTCAACGACAAGACGTTCCGCCAGAACATGCAGCTTTCCGGCGTCAACTCGATCAACTGGGCGCGCATCATGGCCCAGATCGTCTATTACTTCACGAGCGCGGTGGCGCTCGGAGCGCCCGACCGGAAAGTTTCGTTCACCGTGCCGACCGGCAATTTCGGCGACATTTTCGCCGGCTACGTCGCCAAGCGTATGGGCCTGCCGATCGACCGGCTGGTGATCGCCACCAACGACAACGACATCCTCGCCCGTGCCCTCAAGACCGGCCGATACGAGATGCGCGAGGTCGTCGCCACCACCTCGCCGTCGATGGATATCCAGATCTCATCCAACTTCGAGCGGCTGCTGTTCGAGGCCTCCGACCGCGATCCGGCGGAGATCCGCGCGCTGATGGCAGGCCTGAAGCAGTCGGGCGCGTTCCAGATCGGCGAGAAGGCCCTGAAGGCGATCCGCAAGGAGTTCCGCGCCGGCCGGGCAACCCAGAAGCAGGTCGCCAAGACCATCGCGGAAACACTTGAAAAGACAGGTTATCTTCTCGATCCGCACACCGCGACCGGTGTCTTCGTGGCGGCGAAGAACTCGCGCGCTGCAAGCCCGATGGTGACGCTCGCGACGGCGCATCCGGCCAAGTTCCCCGACGCCGTAAAATCGGCGAGCGGTATTGACCCGACGCTTCCGTCATGGCTTGCTGGCATGATGCAAAGAAAGGAGCGGTACGAAGTCCTGGATCCGGAGCTTGCCGCCGTCGAAGCCTTTATCGGCAGCCACTCCCGCATTCGGGGTTAGCGATCGCAGAAAGTCGAAAATGAAAGTTGAGTGCACCAGGCTGCCGTCCGGCCTGACGGTCGTCACCGAGAACATGCCGCACCTGGAGAGCGTTGCTCTCGGCGTGTGGATCAAGTCCGGCTCGCGCAACGAGACGGCCGACGAACACGGCATTGCCCATCTGCTCGAGCACATGGCCTTCAAGGGCACGGCGCGCCGCTCCGCCCGGCAGATCGCCGAGGAGATCGAGAACGTCGGCGGCGAGGTCAATGCCGCCACCTCGACAGAGACGACGTCCTATTATGCCCGCGTGCTGAAGGATCACGTGCCGCTGGCAACCGACATACTCGCCGACATCCTCACCGAATCGGTGTTCGACGAGGAGGAGCTCGCCCGCGAGCAGCAGGTGATCCTGCAGGAGATCGGCGCTGCGAACGATACGCCGGACGACGTGGTGTTCGACAAGTTCTCCGAGGCCGCCTATCGCGACCAGACGATCGGCCGCGCCATCCTCGGAACGCCGGAGACGGTGCTTTCCTTCGACCCGGCCGAGATCCGCGCCTATCTCGGCCGCAACTATACGACCGACCGCATGTTCGTCGTCGCCGCCGGGGCGGTGGACCATGATGCGTTCGTCCGCGATGCGGAGAAGCGCTTCGCGGCGCTGCCGCAAAGCCCGTCCGTAGCCCCTGTGCTCGAGGCCGCCCGCTATACCGGCGGCGATGTTCGCGAGAGCCGCGACCTGATGGATGCGCAGGTGCTGCTCGGCTTCGAGGGCAAGGCCTACCATGCCCGCGACTTCTACTGCTCGCAGATCCTCGCCAACATCCTTGGCGGCGGCATGTCCTCGCGGCTGTTCCAGGAGGTGCGCGAGGAGCGCGGCCTCTGCTATTCGGTCTACGCGTTCCACTGGGGCTTTTCCGACACCGGCATCTTCGGCATTCATGCCGCGACCGGCGGCGAGAACCTGCCGGAACTTGTGCCGGTGATCGTCGAAGAGCTGCGCAAGTCGACCGAGCGGATCGACGAGCAGGAGATCGACCGCGCCCGCGCCCAGATCCGCGCCCAGCTGCTTATGGGGCAGGAAAGCCCGGCCGCACGGGCGGGGCAGATCGCCCGCCAGATGATGCTCTACGGCCGGCCGATCCCCAACGAGGAGTTGATGGAGCGCCTGGCCGGCATCACCGCGGAACGGCTGACCGACCTCGCCGGGCGCCTGTTTTTCGACACGACTCCGACCCTTTCGGCCATCGGCCCCGTCGAACAGCTCGCCGCCACCGCCGATATCGTCAATGCGCTCTCCCGCAGCGATGCGCCGCAACGGGCGGCGAGTTGATGCACCTGTCCCGGAATCGTGCCCTGGTTTCGGGACAAGGGCGTGCGGCGAACGAAAACCCGACGCAGATCGCGTGGACCGTTTCCGCGGCGTTCCCTCTGCTCGAAGAAACCGGCGTGGTTTGACGGAATCGCCGCCGCTGGCGTACAGTTCAGCGGGACCCGGCCGGACCACCGGCAAGCACATTCCCGAGCCGCGGGGCTGCTGCGGCGGAGAGACATAGATGGCGCGATCGGTCTTCCGGTTCCTGTCGAGGCAGTCCGACGCCCTGGTGCTCGAGGACGAGACGCACCTGCTTCGCCTGCCGCGCTTCTCCGACTACCGGCAATGGTACCAGCTCCGCTCCGAAAGCCGGCGGTTTCTCGAGCCGTGGGAGCCGAGCTGGCGCAGCGACGAACTGACCGAGAGTTCGTTCCGGGCGCGGGTGGTGCGCAACGAGCAGGAATTCGCAAGCAGCCAGGCGTTGCCGCTGTTTCTTTTCCTCAAATCCGAGCAGTGCCTGCTCGGCGGCCTGACCATCGGCTATATCCGCCGCGGGGCGGCGCAATGCTGCATGATCGGCTACTGGATGGGTGAACGCCATGCCGGCCAGGGACACATGCTGGCCGCTTTGAAGCTGTCGGTCCCCTACATCTTTACGGGCCTTCAGTTGCACCGCATCGAGGCAGCCTGTATTCCGGAGAACACAAGGAGCATCCGCCTCCTTGAAAAGGCCGGCTTTCAACGCGAGGGCTATCTGCGACAATACTTGAAGATAAACGGGGAGTGGCGCGACCACGTGATGTATTCGCTGCTGGCAGGGGACAGAAGCCAGTCGCGGGTGCCGGCCGCGTCGGGGCAAGGGGCACGAGACCCCCAGACGACAGGAAATTAACGTTTCGATGACCTTCCGATCCGTGCCGACACTGCTGCTCGTCAGCCGGGCGCTGGCCCTCACCCTACTGACGGTGCTTTCGCTCGTCGGGCTCATCTCGTCGGCCGAGGCGGTCGAGCCTGTACAAATCTCCCGCGACGACACCGCGCTCGACCTGACGGCGACGACGGAGATCTACACGGGCCGCGGCGAGGCCTTCCAGGTTTCCACCGCACCCGGCACCGACGGTATCGTCCGGCGCATCGAGGTGCGGGCGACCAACCCAGGCCACGAGGGCGACTGGGCGGTCTTTGCGCTCGCCAACGTCTCGGAAGAGCAGATCGACCGGGTGATCGTCGCACCGCATTTCCGTCTGGTGCGCTCCAAGCTGTTCTGGCCCGACCTCGGCTCGCAGCGCATTCTGTCGATCACGCCGAGCGAGGGCTTTGCGCTCGATCGCCAGCCGAGCGACGAGGCGGACGTGTTCCGGATCACGCTGAACCCCGGTTCCGTCGTCACCTTCGTGGCCGAACTTGCAACGCCGGAACTGCCGCAGATGTATCTGTGGGAGCCGAACGCCTACAAGGACACCATCAACGCCTTCACCCTCTATCGCGGCATCGTGCTCGGCATCGCCGGCCTGCTCGCCGTGTTCCTGACCATTCTGTTTGTGGTGAAGGGCACCTCGATGCTGCCGGCGACGGCGGCGCTCGCCTGGGCGGTGCTCGGCTATATCTGCGTCGATTTCGGCTTCCTGTCGAAACTCATCAGCATAACCGCCGGCGACGAACGGATGTGGCGGGCCGGAACGGAGGTGTCGCTGGCCGTCGGCCTCGTCATGTTCCTGTTCGCCTACCTGAACCTCAACCGCTGGCATGCCCATCTCTCCTACGCGACGCTCGCCTGGATTCTCGGGCTTGGACTCTTGTTCGGCGTCGCGATCTATGATCCGCCGATCGCCGCAGGCATTGCGCGGATCTCGTTCGCGCTCACCGCCTCCGTCGGTATCGTGCTGATCGCCTATCTCGGCTTCAACCGTTACGACCGGGCGATCCTGTTGGTGCCGGCCTGGTCACTGATCCTGGTGTGGCTGTTCGGCGCGTGGATGACGGTGACGGGCAAGCTGGACAACGACATCATCCAGCCGGCGCTCGGCGGCGGCCTGGTGCTGATCGTGCTCCTGATCGGGTTCACCGTGATGCAGCACGCCTTTGCCGGCGGCGCCTACCAGCAGGGGCTGTTCTCCGACCTCGAACGGCAGTCGTTGGCGCTGACCGGCTCCGGCGACACAGTCTGGGACTGGGATGTCGCGCGCGATCGCGTCGTCACCATTCCCGACATTTCCATGCAGCTCGGCCTTTCGCCAGGCATGATGCACGGGCCGGCCCGGAACTGGCTGCCGCGCCTGCATCCCGACGACCGCGACCGCTTCCGTGCCACGCTCGACGTGCTCCTCGAGCATCGCCGCGGCCGGCTCAACCACCAGTTCCGCGTGCGCGCCGAGGACGGGCATTACCACTGGCTGGCGATCCGCGCCCGGCCGGTGCTGGGCGCCAATGGCGAGATCATCCGCTGCGTCGGCACGATCGTCGACATCACCGAACAGCGCAATTCCATCGACCGGCTTCTCCAGGACGCGCTGCACGACAACCTGACCGGGCTGCCCAATCGCCAGGTCTTCCTCGACCGGCTGCAATCCGTTCTCTCGATCGCCGGAACCAGCGACGCGGTGCGCCCCACCGTTCTCGCCATCGACATCGACCGCTACAAGCAGGTCAACGACGCGCTCGGGATTGCGGCCGGGGACAACATCCTGGTGGCGCTGTCGCGCCGGCTGCGGCGGCTGCTGAAGCCGCAGGATACCCTGTCACGCCTGTCCGGCGACCAGTTCGGCCTGATCCTGCTCTCCGAGCGCGACCCCGCCAAGGTCGCGGACTTCGCCGATGCCGTCAGCAAGGCGATCACCGTGCCGATCAGTTTCGGCAACCGCGAGATCATCCTGACCGCCTCGATCGGCCTCGTCTCGTGCCTTGATCCGCAGCAGGACGCGACGAGCCTGCTCAACGACGCGGAGCTTGCCATGTACCGCGCGAAGAAGGCGGGCGGCAACCGTGTGGAGCCATACCGCCCCGCCTTCCGCACCATGGGCACCGACCGTCTGCAGGTCGAGACCGACCTCCGCCGCGCGATCGAGCGGAAAGAACTGTCGATGGTCTACCAGCCGATCGTGCGGCTGTCGGATGCGGAGATCGCCGGCTTCGAGGCGCTGATGCGCTGGGAACATCCCAAACGCGGCAGCATCTCGCCGGAAGAGTTCATCCCGGTCGCCGAGCAGTCGGACCTGATCAGTCAGCTCGGCGCATTCGCCTTCGACAAGGCGGCAAGCGACCTGATGGACTGGCAGCTGCAGACCGGCGACCTGCCGATATTCGTCTCGGTCAACCTGTCGAGCGCCCAGCTACTCAACAACGAGCTCTGCAACGACGTGCGCGCCGTTCTTTCCAAGACACGCTGCGAACCGCACAAGCTGAAGTTCGAACTGACCGAGTCGGTGGTGATGGAGAACGCCGAACAGGCGCGGCTGGTGCTGAACAAGCTGCGCGACGCCGGCCTCGGCCTGGCGCTGGACGACTTCGGCACCGGCTATTCCTCGCTGGCCTACCTGACCCGATTCCCCTTCGACACCATCAAGATCGACAAGGCGCTGGTACGCGACGGCTCGGACAAGCGCACCGTGCTGCTACGGTCGGTCGTGTCGATGGCGCATGAGATGGAGATGACGGTCGTCGCCGAGGGCATCGAGACGGAAGAGGACGCGATCGAACTGGGGCGGATGGGCTGCGAATTCGGCCAGAGCTACCTCTTCGGCCCGCCGATCGGCTACGATTCGGTGCTGCGCCTGTTGAAGGAGCGGTTCCCGTTGATGAAACGGGCCTGATCACGGATTTGTTGGTCAGGCGTGCCCGACTTCCATGGAGAGCATCGCCGGGGTGACGCCCATCAGGGCGAGCGCCCGATCGTACTTCTCCTCGACCGGCGTGTCGAAGATCAGATCGTCCGATGCCGGGCAGGTCAGCCAGCCATTGGCGGCGATCTCGGTTTCGAGCTGCCCCGCCCCCCATCCTGCATAGCCGAGCATCAGCATGCCGCGCCTGGGTCCCTGGCCGCGCGAAATGGCCCGCACGATGTCGAGGGTCGCCGTCAGGCTGATCTCGTCGCTGACGGGTATGCTGGATTCGGAGGCGTAGTCGTCCGAATGGAGCACGAAGCCCCGGCCACTCTCGACCGGGCCGCCGGCGCGGATCGGGAAATCGATCGTGTGCTCCGGCAGGCGGATTACGTCGTCCTCCTCGACGAGCTGCAGGTGGAGCAGCACGTCGGTGAAGCTCATCGGCTGGGGACGGTTGATGATGAAGCCCATGGCTCCATCTTCGGAATGGGCGCAGATATAGACGACGGTGCGTTCGAAATTCTTGTCGAGCATGCCGGGCATGGCGATCAGGAAGTGACCGTCAAGGAAGCCCCGTTCTCGTCTCTCTTTCAGGACCGACATCGCCATGGTGAATACAGCCTATCAATTCGCGGCCAAATGAAAAGCGCCTTCTCGTCACGGGCCGCGCCACAACTGGCACCTTAGCGCCAACCTCCTGAAAGAACTGGTGCAGCCTGCGCCGTGATCAAGAGAATATGATCGAAAAACTCGGAAGAACGGTGGAAAGACGGCTAGGGCGAGGTTACACCACGACGCATGAGAGGTTTTCGCGTCGTTTTCATGTGCCTTGCCGCCCTTTCTGCGCCCGTGCCGGCAATCGCCGCAAGCTCCGCCTGGCATGAGACCGAGGGTGGTCGCGTTCGTCTGGTCGTGTTCCCCGAGCGGACGGACGGAAGCATTCCGGCCCTGCTCGACATACGCCTCGAGCCGGGCTGGCGGACTTACTGGCGTGACCCCGGCGAGAGCGGCGTCCCGCCGACCGTCAGCCTTCCGGAGTCTTCCGGGCTGAAGCTTGAATCGCTCCGCTTTCCGGTTCCGAAGCATTTCGACGACGGCTTTTCACGCTACACCGGCTACGACCGATCGGTCGGCCTGCCCCTGACACTGAAGCAGAAGGTCCCCGGTCCAGAGACCACGCAGGTCTCAGCCTCTGTGTTTCTCGGCATCTGCCAGGACATTTGCATCCCGGTGCAGGCCGAGCTCTCGGTCGAGCTGCAGGCCGGCGCGGCTGTCGATCCCGCGGAGGCGGCGGACCTTAAAGCCGCCGAGGCGGCGCTTCCCGCGCCGCCCTCCCCCGACTTCGCGGTAATCGACGCCCGCTGGAACGACGACGGAAAATCGCTTGCCGTGGCCTTCACGGCGCCCGGCACCACGCCGCAGGTGTTCGTTTCCGGACCGGACGGTTTTCAGTTCGGCACCGCGATGCCGACGCGCTCCGGAGACTCCTATCACGTCGAGGTCCCCCTGCTCCGCAAGCCGAAGAATGCCAGCCTTTCCGGCGCCGCCATCCTCTTCACGGCCACGAGCGGGGGACGCGCGATGGAAACGACGCTTGCGATCGCCCCGCACGCAGCGCCTTAGGTCTTTGGATCGCAGCGTTCCTTTGTCCCGAAACCGGTTCCCACTTCACAGAGACCACTCTATAGTCCGGGCCGACCGGCCAGGCGTTCCGCCTGGCGCCACCAGCCAAGGAGAACGATCGTGACGATTGCCGTAGGAGACAGACTGCCCGCCCTGAAGCTGAAGGAGCGTACGCCGGACGGACCGGTCGACGTTTCGACCGACGATCTCTTCAAGGGCCGGCGCGTCGTGCTCTTCGCCGTTCCCGGCGCCTTCACGCCGACCTGCTCGCTGAACCACCTGCCGGGCTATCTGGAGAATCGCGACGCCATCCTCGCCAAGGGCGTCGACGACATCGTCGTCGTAGCGGTCAACGATCACCATGTGATGGGCGCCTGGGCGAACGCCACCGGCGCGTCCGGCAAGCTGCGCTTCATCGCCGACTGGGACGCCGCCTTCACCAAGGCGCTCGGCCTCGATGCCGATCTCTCGGGCGGCGGCCTCGGCGTGCGCTCCAAGCGCTACTCGATGCTGGTCGAGGACGGCGTGGTCAAGACGCTGAACGTCGAGGAAAATCCCGGCCAGGCCACCGTCTCGGCCGCCGCCGCGATGATCGGCCAGCTCTGAGACGCCGCTCCCGCGCATCAGCAGAACCGGATGCCCGTGCTCGCCACGGGCATTTCGTTTTTTGAGAGCGCGCAAATGTTTTACGTCCGGCGCCTGCGCAGCGGCCAAGGCTGAGGTTGAATTCCGGCATCAGACGAACTGACTGAGCCCCGGCACCGCACCGACCACCTCGTCGACCACTTCGTTGCCGGCATATTCGCGGGCGATCGAAATCGTTTCCCTGGCGAGGGCCGTGATCTCGCCCATTCCGAGACCCTCGCTCATGAGCTGTTGGCCGAGCGCCATCACTCCGCCGCCGCCTATCGCATTCATCAGTCCGCCGAGCAGTCCGCCGCCGGTACCATCGTCATTGTACTGGGCCACGAGCTCGGAGGCGCCGGGAATGGCCTCGATCATCCGCGCGACGGGACCATCCGGGGCCTCGCGCTGCAGGAAGCCAAGCATCATGCCGAGGGCTTTTTCGGCGGTGGCCGGATCGATGCCGACATTCTCGGCGACGCGGTTGACGAGATCGCTCATGAACATTTCTCCAGTTCGTGTTTTGACGTTAACATCAACCTTAAAGGAATTGACCATCGAACTCACGCATCAAGCGACATCGCGGTCCGAAGCGATTTCAGCGGGTGTTAAGTTCACCATTCAACTTATAAAGTCGATCGGGCGATTCAAGCATGATCGGGCCAAAACGGAACGCGGGCGCTTCCCGCCGGCACGGACAGGAGAGACTGCAGTGGGCGACAGCGTTATCCAGGACGGCAAGATCTACATCGGCACCAGCCGCAAGCCGGACAACTCCATCAACAAGCCGGAATACCTCGAGCTGAAGTTCGGCAACCGGCACGGGCTCGTGACCGGGGCGACCGGCACCGGCAAGACCGTGACGCTGCAGGTCCTCGCCGAGGGCTTCTCCAATGCCGGCGTTCCGGTGTTCTGCGCCGACATCAAGGGCGACCTTTCCGGCATCGGCGCGATCGGCGAGGCGAAGGATTTTCTCGTCAAGCGCGCCCAGGAAATCGGTCTCGAACCCTACGACTTCCAGCAATTTCCGGTGATTTTCTGGGACCTCTATGGCGAGAAGGGCCACCGCGTCCGCGCCACCATGACCGAGATGGGGCCGCTGCTCCTGGCACGGCTGATGGACGCCACGGAGCCACAGGAGGGCGTGCTCAACATCGCCTTCAAGATCGCCGACAAGGGCGGCCTGCCGCTGCTCGACCTGAAGGACCTGCAGGCGCTGCTGAACTACATGGGTGAGAATGCCACCGAGCTATCCAACCAGTTCGGCCTGATCTCCAAAGCCTCGGTCGGTTCGATCCAGCGCGCGCTCCTGATCCTCGAACAGCAGGGCGCGCAGCATTTCTTCGGCGAGCCTGCGCTGAAGATTTCCGACATCATGCGCACCACCCATGACGGCCGCGGCGCGATCTCGGTGCTCGCCGCCGACAAGCTGATGATGAACCCGCGCCTCTATGCCACCTTCCTGCTGTGGCTGCTGTCCGAACTTTTCGAGGAGTTGCCGGAGGTGGGCGATCCGGAGAAGCCGCGGCTCGTCTTCTTCTTCGACGAGGCACACCTGCTCTTCAACGATGCGCCGAAGGTGCTGATCGAACGGGTCGAGCAGGTGGTGCGGCTGATCCGCTCGAAGGGCGTCGGCGTCTACTTCGTCACCCAGAACCCGCTCGACGTGCCCGAGACGGTGCTCGCCCAGCTCGGCAACCGCGTGCAACACGCCCTGCGCGCCTATTCGCCGCGAGAGCAGAAGGCGGTGAAGACCGCCGCCGACACCTTCCGCCCCAATCCGGATTTCGATTGCGCCACCGTCATCACCCAGCTCGGAACCGGCGAGGCGCTGGTCTCGACGCTGGAGGGCAAGGGCGCGCCGTCGATGGTCGAGCGCACGCTGATCCGCCCGCCGGCCTCGCGCGTCGGCCCGCTGTCGGATGCGGAGCGCGCGCAGGTGATGAAGATCAGCCCCGTCGCCGGTATCTATGACGAGGACTTCGACCGTCAATCGGCCTACGAGATGCTGGCCGAGCGCGCCAAGAAGCTCGAAACCCAGCAGCAGCAGGAGAACCAGCAGGCGCCGGAACCGGAACAGCAGAACGGCGGCAGCCGCTGGACGTTGCCCGGCTTCGGCAACGACGACACAGCCCCGACGAACGGTGCGGCAAAAACGAAAGGCCGATCCGGGTACCAGCGCGAGACGGTGGTGGAAGCGGCGATGAAATCGGCCGCGCGCAGCGTCGCCAATTCGCTTGGCCGTGCCATCGTGCGTGGCATTCTCGGAAGCCTGCGGCGTTAGCCACCTTCTGCGGCGATGGTCTCGTTCTGCGGCATCGTTCGGGCATCGAACGGTTCGGCGGCGCGGCGGTCCGCCCATCAGCACGAACGGATTGACTCCCGGCCCGATCAGGCGGCTTGATGGTCGCGTTGAACCGCAAGGAGGCCGTAAAATGCCCACCTTCATCATCGAGCGAGACATCCCCGGAGCGGATAATCTCAGCGCAGAGGAACTCAGCGCCATTTCCGCCAGATCGAACCAGGCCATGGCGGAGCTCGGCGAGCCCTACAAGTGGATCACGAGCTATGTCGCGGGCGACAAGTTCTACTGCGTGCATGAGGCCGACAGCGAGGACGTGGTTCGGGCACACGCCAGCCGCGGCAATTTCCCGGCCAACAAG
Organism: Mycoplana dimorpha; assembly: GCF_003046475.1. Taxonomy (GTDB): domain Bacteria; phylum Pseudomonadota; class Alphaproteobacteria; order Rhizobiales; family Rhizobiaceae; genus Mycoplana; species Mycoplana dimorpha. The sequence continues at coordinate 170,883 of NZ_PZZZ01000001.1, read as the reverse complement.
GTAACGGAGATAACCGCCATCATCGGCCCGACGACCGCAACCGGCGGAAAGATGCGCTGAAAGCGACGCAGACACCCTCGAAAGGCTACAGTCGTAAACGGCGGGCTTAATCATGCGCCACCGCCTGTCGCTTTTTGGCGATTGCGGGCGAGGAGCCGAACAACTTGAAGCGGGTCGGGTCCATCCTTATCCGCGCGACCTGCCTTGAGCGAAGCCGCTTGCATCGCGGCGGATCGGTCTGGCAGGCGGCCGCCTTGCAACCACCTGCCGCCTCTGCTTAGGTCGTCACAAAGCAATTTCGGACCGATTCCCGCATGACCGTCGCGCGGCGCCGGCGCCTGATCAAGCGCCAACGGAGTTCTGTCGGGCTCGCGCTCGTCGCGGCCATCTCGTTCCTCGCCGGCATGACCGACGCGATCGGGCTGATGTCGGTCGGCGAGTTCGTCTCCTTCATGAGCGGCAACACCACCCGCGCCTCCGTCGCGATCGCCGACGGCGACCTGTCTCGTGCGGTCCTGCTCTTGACCGGCCTCGTGGCCTTCGTGCTCGGCAATGCCGGCGGCGTGATCGTGGCAAGCCGCGTCCGGCCCCATGCGGTGCTGCTCCTGGTGACGGGACTTCTGGCCGCTTCTGCGCTGGTTCTCGAATACCGGGAGGCACGCTTTGTAATGCTCATCTTCGCAATGGGTGCGATCAACGCCGCCGTCGAGCAAATCGAGGGCCTGCCGATCGGGCTGACCTACGTCACTGGCGCGCTTTCCCGCTTCGGCCGTGGTCTCGGGCGATGGATCATGGGCGTGCGCAACAGGCAATGGCTCGTCCAGCTCGTGCCCTGGTCCGGGATGCTGTCCGGCGCGATCGCCGGGGCGATGCTGCAGCGTCACGCGCAATATGCGGCTGCCTGGGCGCCCTTCTTCGTCGCGGCTCTGGTGACGGCCGCGTCCATCCTCATTCCGCGGCGCTGGTGGGCAAGATACGCTCCGCCGTAGTCCAGCAAAAGCGCGGCACGGTCCTTTGCGTCGCGTGCCGCGCTCGTGGCTATTGCTTGGACTTACCCCGAAGAGCCTTCATGTCGCAGGACGCCCCGAGCGAAGGCTCAGACCACCGTCGTCTTGACGTCCAGGTTGCCGCGGGTGGCGTGGCTGTAGGGGCAGACGACGTGGGCCTTTTTCGCCAGATCCTCGACGACGGCCTTGTCGACGCCCGGCACCGAGACCTCGAGCGCCGCCTCGATGCCGAAGCCGCCGCCGTCTTCGCGCGGACCGATGCCGACCGTCGCCGTCACCCTCGCGTCATCCGGGATCTTCACCTTCTCCTTGCCGGCGACGAATTTCAGCGCGCCGAGATAGCAGGCGGAATAGCCGGTGGCGAACAGCTGTTCGGGATTGGTGCCGCGGGCACCGTCGCCGCCAAGTTCCTTCGGCACGGTGAGCGTCACGTCGAGAACGCCGTCTTCCGAGGCGCCATGGCCCGCCCGGCCGCCGGTCGCAGATGCCTTGGTGGTGTAGAGAATGGGCATGTCGGATCTCCCTGATTGTCGCTGGGCACAATGTAGCGCTGGCACCGGACCGCTCGCAGATGGGCGTCGCCGCCGTTCAGCGGAGCAGCGTTCCGAGCCAGGTGCGCAAGCCGGTCGTTCCGATCCGGCACGCCTCAGATAACCACAATCGGCGACTTGTTGGGAACCCTGCTGTAGAGATCGATCACGTCCTGGTTGAGCAGGCGCACGCAGCCCGAGGAGACGGCACGGCCGATCGACTTCCACTCCGGCGTACCGTGCAGGCGGTAGAGGGTGTCCTGGCCGTTCTGGAAGATGTAGAGCGCACGGGCGCCAAGGGGATTGGACAGCCCCGGCGCCATGCCGCCGTTGCGGGCGGAGTATTTGACCAGCTCGGGCTGGCGGGAGACCATCGAATCGGGCGGCGTCCAGCGCGGCCAGGCCTGTTTCCACTGGATGACGCCGCGGCCGGACCAGTCAAAGCCGTCGCGACCGATGCCGACGCCATAGCGCATGGCTCGGCCGCCGGGCTGCGTCAGATAGAGGAACCGGTTCGCGGTATCGACGATGATCGTCCCCGGCGCTTCACCGAACGGATCCTCGACCTCGCGCCGCAGGAAGCGTGGATCGATCTGCTGGTAGGGCACTGCAGGGATGGTAAAGCCGCCATCGATGCGCGCGGCGTAGATGCCGGCATAGCGAGGATCGAGATCGGGAATGCCGGTCGGCAGCATCGTCTCTTCATAGGGCCCCTGGTCGGGATCGCGACCTTCGAGCCATGGGCCCGGCACCCCTTCGAGGGCCGGATTGCGATAGACCGGATCGGTCTCCCAGCGGAAGCGATCCGTATTCATCGACGACGTGCAGCCGGCAAGTGCGGAGACGGTTGCGAGCCCGGACAACCGGAGCAGACGGCGACGGGAGAAGGAGAGTTCTGAGGCCATGATCAGCGACGCAATTCCATGAGTACCGAGAAGCGCGGGTGGGAGAAGATAACGCGCCTTCCTTGCCGGCGAGATAACGTCGTCACCGTGCTGCAATTGTGGCAGAGCCGGCTGGCGCGTGGCTTACGGCGGGAGCAGATATTGCTGCTCACAGGAAATCAGTCGATCGATCGCCCGCGGGCCGCTGCATGGGGTCGCCGACGGGCATTCAGCTTGTCGGCGAATGGGCTTGACGCCAAGGGTCGCGAGCGCACCAACTTCACCGGCCGGCGCCCGGCTGTGTGGCGCCTGCCGCGCCGTACCTAGCCCGCCTCCTTCGCCTCCACCATGGCCATCAGCGTTTCCAGCCGGTCGGCGTCGCGGGGCAGCTTGTCGTCGCGCAGCCGGGCGATACGCGGAAAGCGCATCGCAACGCCTGACTTGTGGCGGCTCGAACGGTTGATGCCCTCGAAGGCGACCTCGACGACGAAGCCGAAATCGGGTTCGGCGCGGACCGCGCGCACCGGCCCGAAGCGCTCGACGGTGTTGTTGCGCACGAAGCGGTCCAGCACCTCGAGCTCGGCATCGGTGAAACCGAAATAGGCCTTGCCGACCGGCACCAGCATGTCGCCGCCCTCGGGCCCGCTCGCCCAGACGCCGAAGGTGAAGTCGGAGTAATAGCTCGACCGCTTGCCGTGGCCGCGCTGCGCATACATCAGCACCGCATCGACATTGTAGGGGTCGCGCTTCCACTTGAACCATGGCCCCTTCAGCCGACCGGCCTGGTAGCTGCTGTCGAGGCGCTTGATCATCACGCCCTCGATCACCGGGTCGGGCGGGTCCGTGCGCAGCCGATCGAGTTCGTCCCAGCCCGAGAACGGCACGATCGGCGACAGGTCGAAGCGGTCGTGCGGCGCCTTGTCGATCAGATCCTCCAGCCGCGCCCGCCGCGTGGCAAAATTCTCCGGCCGGACATCACTCTCGCCAGCGAAGAGGATGTCATAGGCCCGCACGAAGGCTGGATAGTCCTCCAGCATCCGCGCATTGACGGTCTTGCGGTTCAGGCGCTGCTGCAGGTCGGAAAAGCTCCGGGTCGGGGCATTGGAGCGCGCCGTCCCGCCGACCAGCAGTTCGCCGTCGATGACGCCGGCGAAGGTGATCGCCTCAACGACATCGGGAAAGGCGGCGGAAATGTCGTCGCCGGAGCGCGAATAGAGCCTGCGGGTCGTCCCCGAGGCGGACAGCTGGACGCGGATGCCGTCCCATTTCCACTCGGCGGCGAAATCAGCCGGATCGAGGTCGTCGAGGTCGCCCTCGCCGACCGGATTGGCCAGCATCACGGAATGGAAGATCGCCGGCGTCGCCAGCACCGGCCGTTCGGCGCGCCCCTCCAGCCAGGCGAAAAGTGTCTCGTAGGGCGGCTGCAGGCCGTGCCAGAGCGTCTCGATCTCGGTGACGTCCCTGCCCGAGAAATCCGCGAGCGCCTGCTTGGCGAGCCGCGCCGAGACGCCGATGCGCAGGCCACCGGTGGCAAGCTTGATGAAGGCGAAGCGGGCGGAGGGATCGAGCCGGTCGAGCAGGTCGCGCACCGCCGAGCGAACCTCGGTGCGGCCGAGCGCGTTCATGCGCGTCACCACCGCGCCGAGCCGCGGCTGGTGGCTGTCGTCGATCCGCTCCTTGCGCTCCTGATCCCAGACCAGCGCGATTGTTTCGGCAAGATCGCCGACATAATCGTAGGAGTAACGGAACAGCACCTCGTCCATCCGCTCCAGCACGAGGTCGCGCAGCATGGCGGGCTTGACGCTCTTCAAGTCCAGCGTCCCGGCGATCGCCGCCAGCCCGTAGCCGCGATCGGGATCGGGGGTGTCGCGAAAGTAGTCGGCGAGCAGCTTCAGCTTGCCGTTGCGCGATGGCGTCAGCACGAGGCGGTCGAGGAGGTCGGCGAAGGCTTTCATGAGGCTGCCGCCGACATGCAGAAGGAAGCGCAGGGGCCGTTCTTCGATCGACAGAATGGTCGGAGCCTCATCCTCAATCCCCCTCGTCCTCGTAGCCGACGAGATGCAGCGGCCGGGCCGGGAAGCCATTCAGCTCGCACCAGCGCACCAGCGCCTCCTCGCGGCCGTGCGTCACCCAGACCTCGGCGGGTGAAAGCTCGCGGATCGACTCCGTCAGCTCGGGCCAGTCGCAATGGTCGGAGATGACGAGCGGCAGCTCGACGCCGCCCTGCTTGGCGCGCTGGCGAACCATCATCCAGCCGGAGGCGAAGGCGACCAGCGGCTCGTTGAAGCGGCGCGCCCAGCGCTCGGCGAAGGCGGACGGCGGGCCGACGACGACGGCTCCGGAAAGGTCGGTCGCATCGCCCTTCTCCAGCGTCGCCGGACGCAGCTCGCCGAGATCGATGCCGCGGCTGACGTAATAGCCGCAGAGCCTTGCCAGCGAGCCGTGGATATAGATCGGCTTGTCGTAGCCGCAGTCGCGCAGCAGCCGGATCACCCGCTGCGCCTTGCCGAGCGAATAGGCGCCGAGGAGGTGGCTGCGCTCGGGAAACTGTCTCAGCGAGGTGAGCAGCTTGCCGATCTCGCCCTTCGGCTCCGGGTGATGGAAGACCGGCAGGCCGAAGGTGGCCTCGGTGATGAACACGTCGCAGGCGACCGGCTCATAGGGTGCGCAGGTGGGGTCTGTGCCGCGCTTGTAGTCGCCGGAAACGCAGAAGCGGGTGCCGTTCACGGCGATCGCGATCTGCGCCGAGCCGAGCACGTGGCCGGCGGGGTGGAAGGACACGCGCGCTCCGCCGAGATCGATCGGCTCGCCATAATCGGCGGCCTGCGACGCGCCGCAAAAATCCGGCCCGTAGCGGATCGCCATGATGTCGATCGTCTCGCGCGTCGCCAGCACCGTGCCATGGCCGGCGCGGGCATGATCGGAGTGGCCATGGGTGATCAGGGCGCGCGGCACCGGCCGCAATGGATCTACGTAGAAATCGCCGGCGGGGCAGTAGAGGCCGGCGGGCGCTGGATAGAGCAACTGATCCGGTTTCATACCCACAAGATAGGGAAAAACCCGACATTCGCCAGAGCCGCCGCTGGTTGCCGACCATCAGCCGTCAGCAGATCGCCGTCATGCCTGCTCGCAATGGGCCGACATCGATGCTGGTCAGCATGCTGTCACACCCTCGCATGGGCGCATTCCGAAGCGGCACGGCTCGGTCGCATCCTTCATCGTTGATGACAATCGATCCTTCTCGGGCCCCAGTGATCGACGCCGCCCCCACTTGAAATGATGCAATACCGCCTAGTTCGTAAGAGGCCGGCCAACCGCATCGTGCGGCCGTCGCGCTCAAACAGGAGGAGAGGAAGAAGATGCAGGCAGAGATCACGACCGAACACCGCTGGCTGGAACGGCTTTTAGGGGACTGGGATGTCTCGGCCGACGCGATCACCGGACCGCCGGCGCAAAGCACCTGGACGGAGCATGTCCGCTCGCTCGGAGGACTGTGGGTGGTGTGCGAGGGCCGTGGCCTGATGCCGGACGGCGACAAGGCCGAGACGTTGATGACGCTCGGCTACGATCCGGGCCGCGACCGTTATGTCGGCACCTGGGTGGGCTCGATGATGAACTATCTCTGGCACTATGACGGGATACTTGAGCCGACAGGAAACGTTCTGACGCTGCACTGCGAGGGACCCGACTTCGAGCACGAAGGCAAGCGCCTGCCCTATCAGGACGTGATCACCTTCATCGACGACCGGCATCGCACCCTGACGGCCCTCGTCCGCAAGGGCGACGAGTGGACCAAGCTGATGGAGATGCACTACTGGCGACGGGGATGAGCCGACCGGCGGGCAACGGCATGCCGCCTCCGCAGGATTTCGCCGTGTGCGCATTGCGGGGCCGGACCGGCCCCGCCCTCACCGCTTCTTGAACGGCTCCATGCCCATGCGGGCGAGTTCGTCGGCGCGCTCGTTCTCCGGGTGGCCGGCATGGCCCTTGACCCAGTGCAGCGTCACCTTGTGGCGGCGCCGGGCTTCGTCGAGCGCCTGCCACAGCTCGCCATTCTTCACCGGCTTCTTGTCGGCCGTCTTCCAGCCGTTTTTCTTCCAGCCGTGAATCCACTTCTCGATGCCGTCCATGACGTATTTCGAGTCGGTGTAGAGATCGACCTCGCAAGGCGCCTTGAGCGCATCCAGCGCGGTGATCGCGGCAAGCAGCTCCATGCGGTTGTTGGTCGTCAGCGGTTCGCCGCCGGAGAGCTCCTTCTCGACCTCGCCGTAGCGCAACACCGCGCCCCAGCCGCCCGGTCCCGGATTGCCCGAACAGGCGCCGTCGGTAAAAATATCCACATGCTTCATCGGTGCACCAGGCCGTATTCTTCTGCCGATTTGACCTGGCGATGGAAGCGCAGCTTGCGCAGGTATTCGAGCGGGTCCTTCTTGACCACAAGCGCACCCGGCGGCGTCGTCAGCCAGTCGTAGAGCCGCGTCAGGAAGAAGCGCAGCGCAGCGCCCCGCGCAAGCAGCGGCAGCGACCGCAGCTCCGCCCCATTCAGCGGCCGGACCTGCTCGTAGCCGTCGAGCAGCGCCATGCCCTTGGTCATGTTGAAGGAGCCGTCCTTCTCGAAGCACCAGGCGTTCAGGCAGATGGCCACGTCGTAGGCAAAGGCGTCGTTGCAGGCGAAATAGAAATCGATCAGGCCGGACAGCTGGTCGCCGATGAAGAAGACGTTGTCCGGAAAGAGGTCGGCATGGATGACCCCGTGCGGCAGCGTCTTCGGCCAGTGGCTCTCAAGATAGTCGAGTTCCTCGGCGATCTCGTCCTGCAGCCCGGGCTCCACCTCGTCGGCGCGACCGGCCGACTTGTCCCAGAGCGGCCGCCAGCCATCGACCGACAGCGCGTTCTTGCGGGTGAGCGCAAAACCGTGGCCGGCGAGATGCATGTCGGCGAGCGCCCTGCCGACCTCCCGGCAGTGCTTGGCCGCAGGCTTGCGCAGCCACATTCCCTCGAGGAAGCTGATCATCGCGGCCGGCCGGCCGGACAGTTCGCCGAGCAGCTCGCCGTCCCTGCGCGACAGCGGCAACGGGCAGTTCAGCCCATGATCGGCGAGATGATGCATGAGCCCGAGGAAGAACGGCAGGTCGTTCGGATCGACGCGCTTTTCGTAGAGCGTCAGGATGAAGGCGCCCTTCGTGGTGTGCAGGAGGAAGTTGGAGTTCTCCACCCCTTCGGCAATGCCCTTGTAGGAAAGCAGCGTGCCTGCCTCGTAATCGGCCAGAAAGCGGGTGAGGTCGTCTTCGGAAATATCGGTGTAGACTGCCAAATCTCTAGCTCACGGTCCAAGGCGCGCAAGCGGCCCCCATTCTATTGCCCATTGACGAAAGCCATGTCGGCCGGCGTCAACTCGATGTTCCGAAGCTCGCGGTTCACGAGGAAATTCTCCGTCTCCTCCACCGTGTCGGCAAGCTCCACTGTCGTATCGTAGCGGGCACGGAATGCCTCGATGATCTCGTCGACGATGACCTCCGGCGCCGAAGCACCCGCCGACAGCCCGACCGTACGGATTTCGCCGAGTCCATTCCAGTCGATTTCGGCTGCACGCTGGACAAGCAACGACTTTTTTGCGCCGGCCCGCAGCGCGACTTCGACCAGCCGCTTGGAATTGGAGGAATTCGGCGCGCCGACCACCAGGAAGAGATCGCAGCCCGGCGCCGCCTGCTTGACGGCCTCCTGACGGTTCGTGGTGGCGTAGCAGATCGAATCGGCCGCCGGCGCCGTCAGGTTGGGGAATCGTTCCTTCAGCCTGGCGATCACGCCGGCGGTGTCGTCGACGGACAGCGTCGTCTGGGTGACGAAGCCGAGATTGTCCGGATCGGCCGGGACGTAGGCGTCGGCGTCCTCAACCGTCTCGACCAGCGAAACCGAGCCCTCCGGCAGTTGTCCCATCGTGCCGATCACCTCGGGGTGGCCGGCATGGCCGATCAAAACGACATGGCGGCCGAGGCGCTGGTGGCGCATCGCCTGCTTGTGCACCTTCGAGACGAGCGGACAGGTCGCGTCGAGATAGAAGAGATTGCGGGCGACCGCGTCGGCCGGCACCGACTTCGGCACGCCATGCGCGGAGAAGACGACCGGCTGGGCGCGGTGCTCCTCGGGTATCTCGTCCAGTTCCTCGACGAAGATCGCGCCCTTCGCCTCCAGCCCCTCCACGACATAGCGGTTGTGGACGATCTCGTGGCGCACATAGACCGGCGCGCCATAGGCCTTGAGCGCCAGCACGACGATCTGGATCGCCCGGTCGACGCCGGCGCAGAAGCCGCGCGGGCCGCAGAGGCGGATCGTGATGGGAGAGAGAGCGGTGGTTGAGGTCATGTCAGAAAGTCACCGAGTGTGAGTGGCGGCCCTTGCGCTCCACGCCGGAGGCAAAGGCATCGACAGGCAAGCGCTCTAACCAGGTTGCGCGGCTATGCCGGATTTAACACAAATCGCGGCCGATGAAAGTCTCGATGCGTTCAGGCCGCTTCGCGCCGCCAACGCCAGACATAGACGCCGCTCACTAGAAGAAGCGCCAGCGCCAGCCCGTACCAGGTCAGCGCGTATTGCAGGTGGTTGTTCGGCTGGTCGAACTGCGTCACCCCGCCGACCGGGAGCCCGCCGGGATTGGGAGCCGCATCCGCGTCGATGAAGAACGGCACGAGGTATGCCGGGGCAATGCCGACGCTCGCCGCCATGGCATCGAGATCCTTCCAGTAGAACACGTTCTTGGAAAGATCGTTGTCAGGTATGAGCGACGACGGTTTGCCATCCAGCTTGCTGCGCGCCAGGCCGATCACCGTGTGCTGCCCGGCGATCTGACCATCGGCGCGCGTCGCCGGTTCCTTCTTGTCGAACGGCACGAAGCCGCGGTTGACGAAGACATAGCGTCCGTCATCAAGATGAAGCGGCGTGTAGACGTGATAGCCGGACTGGCCGTTGAAGGTGGCGAGGAAATGGCGCTCCCTGCCGTGTTCGAAGGTGCCGGTAACGGTCAGCGGCCGGTAGTCGACGTCGCCGCCGGCTCTTGCCAACTCCTCGATGGTCGCGAGGGCGGCCGGCGCCTGCGTCCGCCGTTCGGCGATGTCGGCGAGCAGCTTTTCCTTCCAGGCCAACCGCTGCATCTGCCATGTCCCGAGCGAGAGCAGGATGGCGAGCGCTGCAAGCCAAGCCACCCCTGCCAGGACCACCCGAGCGGCCCGGCGTGTGCGCGGCAGCGTCTCAGCCACGGTCGATCTCACCGGGACGCGCCTTGTTGCGATACTGGAGCGCGATCAGGATGCCCTTCAGAATCCGCGTCAGCGCCAGCCCCAACACCGTTGCGAGGGGTACCCACAGCAGGAAGTGAAGCCACAGCGGCGGCCCCAGGCTGACCTCGGCCCACAAGGCGATGGCCAGCACAATGAAACCAACGATCAGCAGGACCAGGACGACCGGTCCGTCGCCAGAATCCTCGAAGCCGTAGTCCAGCCCGCAGGCGGCGCAGCGCGGCGCCACCTTGAGAAAGCCGCTGAAGAGCTTTCCCTGCCCGCAACGCGGGCAGTGGCCGCGCAACCCGGTCGAGAACGGTTCGACCGGCGGATAATGTGCCTCGTCCTTGTCCATGTCATGCTCCGATGCTGACGCACAGCGCCCAGGCAAGAGCGCGGCGACCTGAAGCAGATGCCGGAAAAACCATCCGGCGAACCGCTTCCATTTCTGTTCCCATGCACGCCGGCGCCCCAAACAGCTGCACGTCGCTGACGGTCAAAGGCGCCAGGCCGGTCCGCGGCATGCACGCAATACTGCTAAGCCTGTCTACTCCGCCCGTCTACCGGCGCCGATGCGACATAGCGACCTTACGAAAAAGGAAACGGCCGCATCGCTGCGGCCGTCCATATAACACATCCTCTTGGGATCACATGTGGGCGATGGTGCCGCCCCAGCTTCCCCAGATGTAGATGGAGAAGAACAGGAAGAGCCAGACGACGTCGACGAAATGCCAGTACCAGGCTGCCGCCTCGAGGCCGAAGTGCTGCTTCGGCGTAAAGGCGCCACGTGCTGCGCGGATGAGGCAGACCAGCAGGAAGACCGTGCCGACGAATACGTGGAAGCCGTGGAAGCCGGTGGCCATGAAGAACGTCGCACCGTAGATCGAGTCCTTGAAGGCGAACGGCGCGTGCGCATACTCGTAGGCCTGCACGAACGAGAACAGCACGCCGAGCAGCACCGTCAGGATCAGGCCGTTGACCAGGCCCTTGCGGTCGTTGTGCAGGATGGCGTGATGCGCCCAGGTCACGCAGGTGCCCGACAGCAGCAGGATGACGGTGTTGTAGAGCGGCAGGTGCCAGGGATCGAGGACCTCGATGCCCTTCGGCGGCCAGATGCCACCGGTATGCTCGACGCGGGTCGCCTGGATGGCTTCGCCCGGAAACAGGCTGGCGTCGAAGAAGGCCCAGAACCAGGCGACGAAGAACATCACTTCGGAAGCGATGAACATGATCATGCCGTAGCGCAGATGCAGCGAAACGACGCGGGTATGATGCCCCTCATCGCCTTCCTTGATCGTGTCCGACCACCAGCCGTACATCGAATAGAGCGTGATCGCGATGCCGATCACGAAGATCCACGGATTGGCCAATTCCAGGCCGAAGATCTTCAGAGAGCTGCCGGAGAGATAGCGCATGTAGATGATGCCGCCGATCGCAAGCACGAATGCGCCGATCGATGACACCAGCGGCCACGGGCTCGGATCGATAATATGGTAGTCGTGATTTTTCTCATGCGCTTGCGCCATGTCAGTCATCCCCGAAATGTATCGCGTTCTCGTCCCCGGCTTTGCCCGGAAACGCGTATCTCTCACAGTTTGTTGGTTTCGCCGCCGACCTTGTCCGCCGCCGAAGCCACCGGCTTCGTCTTTTCGTGCGGGAAGAAGGTGTAGGACAGCGTGATGGTGTGGACGTCCTTGGTCTCGACCGGATTGACGATTTCCGGATCGACGAAGAAGACGACCGGCATCTCGAGCTCCTCGCCGGGCTTCAGCGTCGTCTCGGTGAAGCAGAAGCACTCGACCTTGTTGAAGTAGGCGCCGGCCGCCTGCGGCGTCACGTTGAAGGTGGCCTGGCCAGTCGCCTCCATGTTCGAGACGTTACGGGCCTTGTACAGCACCTGCACCGTCTCGCCGATCTTCAGTTCGACCTCGCGCTGCACCGGCTGGAACGTCCAGGGCAGGCCGGGTCCGACGTTGGCGTCGAAGCGGACCTTGATCTTCTTGTCGAGGATGACCGAGGAGGCCTGCTCGACGCGCTGGGTCGTGCCGCCGTAACCGGTGACCTTGCAGAACAGGTCGTAGAGCGGGACGGCCGCATAGGCCATGCCGGCCATGGTGACGACGAACGTCAGGCAGACGGCGACGACCGTGCCGTTGCCCTTCCGCCCGCTATCCACGTTGCGCTCCTGCATCGCTCAGCCTGCCAGGCCGCCGCTGATCTTCACCAGCGAGACGATGTAGAAGAGCACGACCAGACCGCCCAGCGTCAGCGCCAGCGCCACATTGCGGCTGCGCCGCGCCTTCTTCTGCTTGTCGTTGAGGGTTACCGTTTGCATCAGAACCTCCATCCTGCCGCCCAACCGGCGGCGGTGACGGCATGATCGATCATCAGGCCGGAGAAAATCGCGAAGAGGTAGAAGATCGAATAGCCGAACAACTTCTTCGCAGGCACCATCACCCGATCCGCTTCCGGCATCCGCATGACGCCGATCGAGTACCAGACGAAGGCAAGCCCCATGGCGGCGGCAAAGATCCCGTAGCCGAGGCTTGCGAAGCCGAGATAGCTGGGCACCACCGCAATGACGGCGGTCAGCACCGCGTAGATCAGGATCTGCTGCTTCGTCGCCTTCTCGCCGGCCACGTTCGGCAGCATCGGCACGCCGACGGCGCCGTAGTCGCGCATCTTGAACAGCGCGAGCGCCCAGAAATGCGGCGGCGTCCAGAGGAAGGTGATCAGGAAGAGCACGATGCTCTCGATCGACACGCCGCCGGTGACGCAAGCCCAGCCGATAACCGGAGGAAAGGCGCCGGCGGCGCCGCCGATGACGATGTTCTGCGGCGTCGAGCGCTTCAGCCACATCGTGTAGATCACCGCATAGAAGAAAATCGTGAAGGCGAGCAGCCCGGCCGAGAGCCAGTTGACGGCAAGGCCGAGGATCGCCACCGAGAAGGCCGAAAGCGTCAGCCCGAAGGCGAGCGCTTCGCGCGGCTGCACGCGCCCGGCAGGAATGGGACGCTTTGCGGTGCGCGACATGACGGCGTCAATGTCGGCGTCGTACCACATGTTCAGCGCGCCGGACGCGCCCGCGCCGACGGCGATGCAGAGAATGGCAACCAGCCCGATGACCGGGTTGATCTGGCCCGGCGCCAGCACGAGGCCGGCCAGGGCGGTAAAGACGACGAGCGACATTACGCGCGGCTTGAGAAGCTCGAAGTAATCGCGCGCAGTCGCCTCAGAGAGGATCATGTCCCCGCCCCCCGCAGCTGCTTCGTGATGATCGATGATTGCCATATGCCTGTCGCTTGTTGCGGCCGGTTGCTCCGGCCAGGTGCTGGAGAGGCCGCCATGGTCAGGCGGCCTCGGTGTTCGTCAAGATCCTACTTGATCTTCGGGAGCTGTTCCCACTGGTGGAACGGCGGGGGCGACGACAGCTGCCACTCGAGGGTGTTTGCGCCCTCGCCCCAGGGATTGTCACCGGCGACCCGCTTCTTCGCGAAGGCCTCGATGACGCCGAACAGGAAGATCAGCACGGCGAAGCCCGCGATGTAGGAGCCGTAGGAGGAGACGGCATTCCAGCCGGCATAGGCATCCGGGTAGTCGATGTAGCGGCGCGGCATGCCGGCCAGACCCAGGAAGTGCTGCGGGAAGAAGATCAGGTTCACGCCGATGAACATGACCCAGAAGTGCAGCTTGCCGATGGTCTCGGAGTACATGTAGCCGGTCATCTTCGGGAACCAGTAGTACCAGGCCGCGAAGATCGCGAAGACGGCGCCAAGCGACAGCACGTAGTGGAAGTGAGCAACCACGTAGTAGGTGTCGTGCAGGGCACGGTCGAGGCCGGCGTTGGCGAGCTGGACGCCCGTGACGCCGCCGATGGTGAACAGGAAGATGAAGCCGATCGCCCAGATCATCGGGGTCGTGAAGCGGATCGAGCCGCCCCACATCGTCGCGATCCACGAGAAGATCTTGATGCCCGTCGGGATGGCGATGACCATCGTCGCAAAGACGAAGTAGCGCTGCGTGTCGAGCGACAGGCCGACCGTGTACATGTGGTGCGCCCAGACGATGAAGCCGACGGCGCCGATCGCGACCATGGCATAGGCCATGCCGAGGTAGCCGAAGATCGGCTTGCGCGAGAAGGTCGAGACGATGTGGCTGACGATGCCGAAGCCCGGCAGGATCAGGATGTAGACTTCCGGATGCCCGAAGAACCAGAACAGGTGCTGGTAGAGGATCGGGTCGCCGCCGCCTTCAGGCGCAAAGAAGGCCGTGCCGAAGTTGCGGTCGGTGAGCAGCATGGTGATGCCGCCTGCCAGGACCGGCAGCGAGATCAGCAGCAGGAAGGCGGTGATCAGCACCGACCAGGCAAACAGCGGCATCTTGTGCATCGTCATGCCGGGCGCGCGCATGTTCAGGATGGTGGTGATGAAGTTGATCGCACCGAGGATCGACGAGGCACCGGCGATGTGCAGGCCGAGGATGGTGAAGTCCATCGCAGGGCCTGGCATGCCGGCGGTCGAGAACGGCGGATAAAGCGTCCAGCCGCCTCCGGCGCCGTAGGCACCGGCCGGGCCTTCGACGAACATCGACATCAGCACCAGCAGGAAGGCCGGCGGCAGCAGCCAGAACGAGATGTTGTTCATGCGCGGGAAGGCCATGTCCGGTGCGCCGATCATGATCGGCACCATCCAGTTGGCGAAGCCGCCGATCAGCGCCGGCATCACCATGAAGAAGATCATGATGAGGGCGTGCGCCGTGGTGAACACGTTGAACATGTGCTTGCCGCCGTCGATGGCAGCATCGCCTTCGTAGCCATAGACCATCGAGGCCAGGCCGTGGAAGATCTGGATGCCCGGCTCCTGCAGCTCGGCGCGCATGGCGATCGAGAGCCCACCGCCGATGATGCCGGCGATGATCGCGAAGATCAGGTAGAGCGTTCCGATGTCCTTGTGGTTCGTCGAGAGGAACCAGCGGACGAAGAACGTGGGCTTGTGTTCGTGATGACCGTGGTCATCGTGGGCAGCGGTTGTTCCGGCCATGGATTGCACTCCCTTGAATTACTGCGCGGCGGTCTGCGCGACGTCGACGGCCTTCTCGGCGCCATCGATCGAAGCCACCAGGGCCTTGTTGGCCTCGCCGAGATTGGACGCAGCGGCGGCAAGCCAGGTGTCGAACTTTTCCTTCGAGACGACGCGGACGGCGATCGGCATGAAGGCATGATCCTTGCCGCACAGCTCCGAGCACTGACCGTAGAACAGGCCTTCGCGATCGGCCTTGAACCAGGTCTCGCTCATGCGGCCCGGAATGGCGTCGATCTTGATGCCGAAGGACGGCATGGCGAAGGCGTGAATGACGTCCGCGCCGGTGACCAGAAGGCGGACATGCTTGCCGACCGGGACGACCAACTCGTTGTCAACGGCGAGCAGACGCGGATAGGCAGCCTTGTCTTCCTTGCCGGCGGCAGCGCGGTCGGCCTCCTGCAGCATCAGGGAGTCGAAGGAGAGCGGGTTTTCACCGACCTGGTACTCATAACCCCAGTACCACTGATAGCCGGTGGCCTTGACGGTGAGCTCAGGCTCTTCGGTCGGCGCCAGCTGCCGGGTCAGAAGCTGGAAGGACGGCACGGCCAGAAACAGCAGCGCGATGACCGGACCGATCGTCCAGATCACTTCGATCAGGGTGTTGTGGCTGGTCCGGGACGGCACCGGGTTCGCGCCCTGGCGGAACTTCACCACCACGACGACCAGAAGGACGAGCACGAGCAGCGTGACCGCACCGATGAACCAGAGGGTGTACTGCTCGAACCAGCGGATCTCTTCCATGATCGAGGTGGCAGCGGGCTGAAGCCCCTTCTGCCAATCGACCGGCTGGTCGGCAAAAGCGCCCGAAGCAAACAGCAGACAGCCGATGGCGGCCATTGCTGCAAAAGCTTTTCTTATCACAACATATCTCCCCAAAGCGTTTGATTGGGATCAAACAACGCGCAGAATCCTGCAATGCTGAGTGCTTAAAATCACAGTTTCCGCCCCGCCGCAACCGCCTCGGGCGAATGCCCATGCGGCATTTTTGCGCAAAGACAAGTCCATGCCGCCTGTGGTCAAATTTTCACCAGTTTCTTTATAATGAGGCGTTGTCGGGTCGCCGCGAACCAAAGGCCGGCCCTACCCGCGCCGGCTCGTCGGGCGACGAACCCTGCTTACGGAATCACCCACACCCGGTTTTGCGGGAACCGTCCAACTTCCGCCGCATAGTCTGGAAAAGACCAGTTTGAGCTTTTCATTTGCGCGATCGCTATTCAAGAATGCGACACGTGATTCGAGATTTCGAGGTTTCCATGGGTTCCCGCTCCCCTTCGCGTCTGGCCAGGACGTTTGGCGCACTCGCCGCGCTTGCCATCGCCGCGACAAGCACGCCCGCTCTTTCGCAGGGTTCGCCGCAACCGGGCACGGTGAAATCGAACCATGGCGCCTGGTCGATCGTCTGCGACCAGCCGGCCGGTGCGGCTGCCGAACAGTGCGCGCTGATGCAGAACGTGATTGCCGAGGATCGCCCGGAAGTCGGGCTGTCGGTCGTCATCCTGAAGACTGCCGACCGGAAGGCGAAGATCCTCCGCGTGCTCGCCCCGCTCGGCGTGCTGCTGCCGAACGGCTTGGGCCTCAACGTCGACGGCAAGGATATCGGGCGCGCCTATTTCGTCCGCTGCTTCTCCGACGGCTGCTATGCGGAGGTGGTGCTTGAGGACGAACTGCTGAAAACCTTCCGTTCCGGCGCGACCGCCACCTTCATCGTGTTCCAGACGCCGGAGGAAGGCATCGGCATCCCGGTCGACCTGAAGGGTTTCGGCGAGGGCTACGACGCGCTGCCGTGACGTAGCCGTTTCCCCCGCCTGCATGTAAACTTGTCGATCGCCGCTCGCGCCTCTACATGGGTAGGCGAAACAGAGCCTCTGCGCGGAGCCGATCATGAACACCGACCTTCTCTCTCTTTTCGATGCCGACGAGACGGCGATCCGCACGGTGCTGGCTGAGACGCTCGCCAATGCCGACGACGGCGAGCTCTATCTCGAGCACGCCGAAGCCGAGTCGCTCACCTTCGACAACGGCCGCCTGAAGGGCGGCAGCTTCAATACCGACCAAGGCTTCGGGCTGCGGGCCGTCGCCGGCGAAGCGGTGGGCTACGCCCATTCGGGTGAGATGTCCCTGGCGGCGCTCAGGCGGGCCGCGGATGCGGCCGCCGCCGTCGGCCGCGGCCACTCCGGCACCTATGCAGCGGCGCCGCAGGGAACGAACCGGCGGCTCTACGGCCCGGAAAACCCGATCGGCAGCCCGAGCTTCGAGGAAAAGGTGAAGCTCCTGCAGGATATCGACGCCTACCTGCGCGGCAAGGACGCGAAGGTGCGGCAGGTCACCGCGTCCATTTCGGCGAGCTGGCAGGTGGTCAACATCCTGCGCGCCGACGGGCACAAGGTGACGGACGTGCGGCCGATGACCCGCGTCAACATCTCCGTCGTCGTTGGTGAAGGCGACCGCCAGGAGACCGGCTCCTACGGCATGGGCGGACGCCGCGGCTTCGGCGAGTTCCTGACCGAAGACAGCTGGCGCCAGGGCGCGGACGAGGCTTTGCGGCAGGCGCTGGTGAATCTCGAGGCGATCGACGCGCCGGCGGGCACGATGGACGTCGTCCTCTCGTCGGGCTGGCCCGGCGTGATGCTGCACGAGGCGGTTGGGCACGGGCTCGAGGGCGACTTCAACCGCAAGAAGACTTCGGCCTTCTCCGGCCTGCTCGGCCAGCAGGTGGCGGCAAAGGGCGTTACCGTCGTCGATGACGGCACGATCGAAGCCCGCCGCGGCTCGCTGACCGTCGACGACGAAGGCACCCCGTCCGGCTACAACGTGCTGATCGAGGACGGCAAGCTGGTGGGCTACATGCAGGACCGCCAGAACGCCCGGCTGATGGGCATGCAGGCGACCGGCAACGGCCGGCGCCAGTCCTACGCCCACAGCCCGATGCCGCGCATGACCAACACCTACATGCTGTCCGGTGACAAAACGCCCGACGAGATCATCGCCTCGGTGAGGAAGGGCATCTATGCCGTCTCCTTCGGCGGCGGGCAGGTGGACATCACCTCCGGCAAGTTCGTGTTCGGCTGCACCGAGGCCTACCTGATCGAGGACGGCAAGATCGGGGCGCCGGTCAAGGGCGCCATGATCATCGGCAACGGACCGGACGCGATGCGCCGGGTGTCGATGATCGGCAACGATTCCAAGCTCGACACCGGCATCGGCATGTGCGGCAAGGGCGGACAGAGCGTGCCGGTCGGCGTCGGCCAGCCGCACCTGCGCATGGACCAGATCACTGTCGGCGGCACCCGGGCCTGATCCGACACTGATCATCCTGCGCCGAAGCAATTCGGCGCCCGCCCGAGCGAAGCCTAGTGGGCCGTCGCCGCCTGCCGGCGGCGCTGTACTCTGCGACCTATACCATGAGGGCCAGGCTGCCGCTCCAGCCCTTCGGCGACCACTTTGCTTCCGCCAATGCACCGGCGGAAGTCGGTCGGTCAGGCCGCGCTCGATACAGGGGCCCGGGCTGCCAGCACCTGCCGCAGCGAAATCAGCGCCAGGATTGCCACGCCGATCAGCGTCGAGACCAGTTCGGGAGCGATCATCAGCAGCGCCGCGATTGCCAGCAGCAGACGCTCGATCCACAGCAGCGGGCCGATCAGCCAGTTGGTGATTGCTGCCGACAGCGCGATGATCCCGAGTACCGCCCCGCTGAAGGTCAGCACGAAGGCGCTCCAGGTGAAGTCCTGCGTGACCAGCAGCAGCGAGGGCGAGAACACGAACATGAACGGTACCAGCGCCTTGCCCATCGACAGCCGGAACGCGGTGTTGCCCGCCTTGAACGCGTTCGCCCCGGCGATCCCCGAGGCCGCATAGGCGGCCATCGCCACCGGCGGCGTCACATCCGCCAGAACGCCGTAGTAGAACACGAAGAAATGCGCCACCAGCGGCTCGACATTCATCATGCCGAGCACCGGCGCGGCGACCGCTACCATGATGATGTAGTTCGCCGTCGTCGGGATGCCGCAGCCCATCAGGATGCAGACCACGGCGGTCATGATCAGCGTGAACAGCAGCGCCAGCGTCTGCAGGCTGAACAGTTCGAAAGGCAGGAAGGTCAGCAGACCATGCACCGAGCCCGCCCAGTCCTGCGCGATGCTGGTGACCATGAAGGCGATCTTGAAGCCAATCCCGGTCAGCGTCACCACGCCGATAACCACCCCGACCAGCGCCGCGGCGGCGGTAACCGAAAGCGAGCTCTTGGCGCCCGAGACGAAACCCTCAAAGATGCCGGCCACCCATTCCTTCGCGCCGCCAGCCAGTCCCGAAGCCCTCACCGTCTGGATCGCATAGACCACCATGCAGGCGGTGATGGCCCAAAAGGCCGACAGGAAGGGCGTGCGGCCCGACATCAGCATCCAGACCAGCAGCAGCAGCGGGAACACCGACAGCCAGCCCTCGCGCAGCACCTTCCAGGCCTTGGGCAGCTCTTCCTGCCGCAGGCCGCGGATGCCGAGGCGCTTGGCCTCCAGATGCACCTGCACCAGCACGCCGAAGAAATGCATGAAGGCCGGCACGATGGCGGCGATCAGAATGGTGCGCAGCGGAATGCCCAGATACTCGACCATCAGGAAGGCCACGGCGCCCATCACCGGGGGCGTGATCTGGCCGCCGGTGGACGAGGCGGCCTCGACGGCGGCGGCAAAATGGCGCTTGAAGCCGATCTTGATCATCGCCGGAATGGTCAGCGCGCCGGTCGTCACCGTGTTGGCGATCGACGAACCGGAGATCGTCCCCAACAGCGCCGAGGAAACCACCGAGACCTTGGCCGGACCGCCGGCGAAGCGGCCGGTCACCGCCGTGGCCAGGTCTATGAACAACTGCCCCAGCCCGATCTTCTGCGCCATCACGCCGAACAGAACGAAATGGAACACGTAAGTTGCGATCACGCCCAGAGCGGTGCCGTAGATGCCCTGCGAGGACAGGTAGAGGTGGTTGATGATCCCCGACCAGTCAGCGCCGGGATGGACGAAGATCCCCGGCATCGAGCGGCCGAACCAGGCATAACAGATGAACAGGACCGCGATGACGGGCAGCGGCCACCCCATCGAGCGGCGCACCGCCTCCAGCAGCGTCACCAGCAGGATCGTGCCCATGGCGATATCCAGCTGGCTCGGATTGCCGATGCGGAACTGCAGCTGATCGTAGATCCAGGGCACATAGAGGGCGCTGACCGCCCCGCCAATGGCAAAGACCCAGTCGATGACCGGCAGGCCGAGGATCACGAAACCTGTGGTCCTGGTCCGCCCCGAATTGAAGGCCGCGAAGCTGAGGTAGACCAGAAGCAGCGTGACGCCCATGTGCAGGCCACGATGGACGGTGGCGCGCGGGATGCCGAAGCCGGCTGTATAGAAGTGGTAGCACGACAGCAGGAACATGATGAGCCCGGCCAGGATGGCCACGGGCCGAAGCACGGTGCGAAACCGGGATTCGGGATCAAACTCTTCCTCGAGCAGCCTCAGTTCGTGCTCGGACAGTTGGCGGGTCTGGTCAGTCATGCAAATCCCCTCACGCCTGTTCCTGCGGTCGGGACGCGGGCGCGCCGCGTCCCAAGGAGCCCTTAGCCCCTTATTGCAGCTTGCCGGCCTCGCGGTAGAACTTCTCCGCGCCCGGGTGGAACGGGATGCCCGCGCCCTGCACGGCATTGTCCAGCGTGATGTGCTTGCCCTTGGCATGGCCGGCGGCGAACAGCTTCTGCGTCGTCTCGTGGAACAGTGCCTGGGTGATGCCGTGGACCAGTTCCTCCGACAGTTCAGCCGAGGTCACCAGCTGCGCACCGACCGAGATGGTCGGAACGTCGGCATCCTGCCCCTTGTAGGTGCCGGCGGGCAGGTTGTCGGTCGCAAAGAATGTGTAGGTCTCGCGCAGCTTGTCCACCTCGGGGCCGGTGATCGGCACCAGAACGACGTCATGCTGGCTCGACAGTTCGGCGATGGCGCCGGCCGGATAGCCGCCGACGAAGAAGAAGGCGTCCATCGCGCCGTCGCGCATGCGGTCGGCGGCCTGGTCAGGCTTCAGATATTCGGCCGAGATGTCGGATTCCGACAGGCCGAAGGCTTCGAGGATGATCTTGGCGTCGACCAGCGTGCCGGAGCCCGGTTCGTCGAGCGAGACCTTCTTGCCCTTCAGGTCGGCGACCGAGGCAATGCCGGCATCCTTGCGCGCCACCAGGTGGATGCTCTCGGGATAGAGGTTGGCGATCAGGCGGAGGTTTTCGACCGCCGGCTGGCCTTCCCACAGGCCGGTGCCGGTCTGCGCCCAATAGGCGACGTCGGACTGGCTGAAACCGGCCTCCAGGGTGCCGCCCTTGATCGAGTTGACGTTGCCGACCGAGCCGTTCGAGGCCACGGCGGTGGCGATGAGGCCCGGCACGCCGCACGAGCCGCCCGCGTCACAGGCACGCGAGCCGGGCGGGTTCGAGATGGCATTCGCGATCAGGCCTCCGATCGGGTAATAGGTGCCGGCGGTGCCGCCGGTGCCGATGCGGAAAAACTGCATGTCCTGGGCGGCTGCGCCCTGGACCATCAGGCCGACGGCAAGCGCCGCGCCAGCTATCGCCTTGAATGAAAAGACTTTCATGATTGCCTCCCAACAGAAATTTTGGTCTTCGACGCCACCCTGGCGGTGGCCATTGGGAGACACTAAGCGCAAAGGTTGAGGCGGGTCCACCCCGGCAAGGCCAGTTTCCACGGCATTGAGCCGATCCGATCACTCGCCTGGGACTTCTGCGGGACGTGCTTTCACAGCAACTCCGCGGTCGCCCTCTGGGGTGTGCGATCCGCCCCGCAGGCGGAAGATAGGCTGCCCCTCAAAACCGAGCATGCCCTGCCATCGCCAGACGGGCGTGACGGCCTGGGCCGATGGCGACACAGGCTGATGTTAACCCTCCGGATACCATGCCGCCCCCATAAAGGCGGCAGAAACCGCCTGATGGAACGCAGATGCCGACATTGAAGCACGTCATGCGCCGCAGCCTGAAGCGCGCGGCCATAGCCGGCGGGCTGGAACTTTCCAGCCTGGCGGGGCGCGCCGGCCTGATGACCTCGGCGCGGGGGCGCGGCGCCATCTTCACGCTGCACCACGTCCGCCCGAAGATCGACAACGACTTCGACCCGAACGCCCACCTGGAGATCACGCCGGATTTCCTCGACGCCGCGATCCGGCTGCTGGCCGCCGAGGGCTATCAGTTCGTCGCCCTGCATCACCTGGCCGCGCGCATGGCGATCGCACGCCCGGACGAGCGCTTCGCCGCCTTCACGCTCGACGACGGCTATCGCAACAATGCGGTCCACGCCCAGCCGGTATTCACCGAGCATCGGGTGCCGTTCACCGTCTTCGTCACCAGCGGCTTTGCCTGCCGGACGCACAGCATCTGGTGGGAGACGCTCACAGACCTTTTGCGCGCCCTGCCGCACCTTGAATTCGACCTAGGATCGGGGCCGGTGACGCTGCCGCTGGCCACCACGGCGCACAAGAACGCCGCCTTCGCGCGCATCTCCGCCTTCATCCAGTCGGGAGACGAGAGGGCGATCGTCGCGGAGCTCGACGCAGCCGCCCGCGCCCATGGCATCGATCCGCTGCTGATCACAGAACGGCTGATCATGCGCGAGCCGGAACTCAAGAGCCTGGCGCTCAATCCGCTTGCGACGCTCGGCGCCCACACCATCAGCCATCGGGCGCTCTCCCGACTTGACGCGAACGAGGCGCGGGAAGAGATGCAGGCCTCGGCGGAGCGGCTAGAAGCCATCACCGGCCACCGGCCGGTCGCCTTGGCCTACCCCTACGGCTTTGGCCAGACGGTGACGCCGCGCGAGCATCGCCTGGCGGCCGAACTCGGCTTCGAAGTGGCGGTCACCACCGTTCCCGGCACGCTCGACACGACCAGCTTCGCTTCGCCGACCGCCCTCCCCCGCATCTCGCTGAACGGGCTCTACCAGAAGCGCAAATATGTCTCGGCGCTCGCTTCGGGCATCCCGTTCAGGCTGATGGGACGCTGAACCCGGCTAGAGGCGTCGCGTGAACGCGGCTTCACAAGGACGCTTCCGAACACATATCCACACCATTGAAGACATGCCTCACGTGAGCCCGAGCGCAGCCGAGATCTGGGCAACGGTCGCCTTTTCCGCATCGCTCACCGGCGTACCGCCAAAGCCGAGAAAGCCGCCTTCCTTCGCCGCCTCGGCGACGTCGGTGCTCATCTGCAACAGCCAGGCCTTGAAGGCCGGCGCATCGGCCGGCGCTTTCGCGTCCACCAGTTCCGCCGCCCGGCGCACCGCCTCGACGCAGCGCGAGCTGATCTCGGCAGGCTTTGCCCCCTCGAGCGTCGCCTGGAGCCTTGCTCGCGCCGCATTGCGCCCGTCGGCGCTTTCGAAGCTCCCGGCGATCGCCGCCATCAGCGGCGTGGCAGCGGCGTTCGACCTGGCGTCGAGAAGCGTCTGGCTGCCCGCTATACCCTCCTTCAGCATGCCCCAAAGTCCGCTCGGATCCGCGGCGCTGACGGCAATTCCAGCCGCCATGACCGCCTCCAGGAGCAGGTTCCATTCATCGGGCGAAAACGTCGATCTGTCAGCCATGGACGCGACCTCCTGTCTGGCTTTTACATACCAAAGGGCAAGCGTTTACCGCGGCCTGCCTGACCGTTCAGACGACCGTCAGGGCGCGAGCGCCGTCAGCTTCGTTCTCAGGCCGTCGATCGCCGGCTTCAGGACGTCCGATACTCCGGGCATAGCGAGAATCCGGTCGAACAGCGCATTGAGCGAGGCCATGCGGGGCCGAACCAGATCCGCAAGTGCGGTCTTCTGCCCGGGCGAGAGCTGACCGAGCATGCCGCTCACCTTGTCGAGCTGGTCCGATGCGGTCTGCACCTTCGGCACCGCCGCCTGGGCGCTCGCCGCATCCTTCACGCCATTGAGCGTCGTCTCGATATTCGTCATCGCATCGCTCACCTGCTTGCCCATGTCGACGCCGGCCACCGTCAGCGACGGCGCAGGCGGCGTAGCAGGCGCGGCCTGCGTCGGGGTCTCGGGCGGCGGCGCCGGAGTAACGGGCGCGGTCTGCGTGGGCGTCTCCGACGGTGCGGCCGGTGGCGTTCCTGACGGCGCCTGGCTCTGGGGTGTGGCGGGCGCTTTGGGCTCGGCCGGAGCAGGCGTCTCGGTGGTCGGCGGAGCGGGCGGCGCGGCGCGATGGGTCGGGCGGCCGAACCAATAATAGAGGGCCCCCAACACAACCAGTGCAGCGATCAGCCAGTAGAGCCAGCTGCTGCCGCGCCCACTACTCGCCGTCGAGGTGGTGTCGCGAACGCCCGAGGCGGGGGCCGCCGTCCGTGCGACCGTGTCGCTGCCGGCCGTAGCCGTACGCGCCGCTCCGGCGACGCCCTCGAACAGGCCGGAGCCGCGGAGCATGTCCCGCATGCCCGACGGCAGCGCGGCAACAATGTTTTCCCGCTCGGCCCCGAGCAGGTTTGCGACGCCGTTGGCACTGACATCGCCGCCCAACCTGCGGGCGAGACCGCCCATGACGAGGGGTGCAAGCATGCCGAGCAGCGATCCGGCGGCGTTCTGGCCCAATCCGGAATAGCTGCCGATCGCATTCGCCAGGGAGCCGCTGGTGTTGCCGCCGAGAAGCGAGGCCAGCATCTGCGAGCCCGTCTGCGCAAGGGAGGACTGGTTGCCGGCGGAAAGCATGGCGCCGGGATCCGCGACGGCGCCCTGTTGTCTCGCGGCGTCCGCGACCTTTTCTGCCCCGCCGGGCTGCGCAACGATGTTGGCAAGTCCGGCCAGCAGCGCCGGGACGGCAGCGGCGACGCCGCGTTGCACCTTGTCGGTGTCAAGCCCGAGCGCCGCCGCCAGCCGCGCGATCACGTCGGGCGTAAGAGACTGCATGAGGTAGGACACAAGATTGCTGGCCATTGAATTCTCCTCCGCGTCGATGCCTTGGATTCAAGCCTTGCCTGCTGCGCACGCGCGGTCGAAAGACCTTGGCTGCACAAGCTTCTTGTTGTCGAAAAATATAGCACACCAATGGGAGTTGTATACTGCAAGCCGCGGCCGCGACCGAAGCGGCAATGACGGGTCACCCCGTCGCTGCAGCCGGCCCGCGGTTTTCGGTGCAGATCGTATGCCGGCCCGCAAACGGCGGATCAGGGATACATGCGCACCTTCTGCCACCCCTCGCCCGCCGCCGCGCGACGAAACTCCACCCGGTCGTGGAGACGGAATGGGCGGTCGTGCCAGAACTCGATCGACACGGGCCGGATGCGAAAGCCCGACCAGTAAGGAGGGCGTGGGATATCGCCGATCGCGTAGCGGGCCGTGTATTCCGCCACAGCCTTCTCGAGCGCGAAGCGGCTTTCGAGCGGGCGCGACTGTTTCGACGCCCAGGCTCCGATCCGGCTCCCCCGCGCCCGGGACCGGTAGTAGGCGTCGGCCTCGGCATCGGAGACGACCTCGACCGGTCCGCGCAGCCGGACCTGCCGGCGCAGCGATTTCCAGTGGAAACACATGGCCGCCTTGCCGGTCGCCAGGATTTCTTCTCCTTTGCGGCTTTCGAAATTGGTGTAGAAGACGAAGCCCTGTTCGTCGAATCCCTTCAGGAGTACCATGCGCACATTGGGGAGGCCGCTGGCGTCGACCGTTGCGAGCGCCACCGCGTTCGGATCGTTCGGCTCGCTCCGCTCCGCCTCGGCAAGCCATGTCGCGAACAGGCCGAAGGGTTCGTTTTCCTCCGTGAAGTCACCGCTTGTTAACTCTGTATCGCTCATATTTGAATCCAATGCCGATGATCTGTCCGTTCGGGTGTGCAGGAGTTGAAGTCATAGCAAAGTCGCGACGGGAGACAACGATATTGTGGATGCTGCGGTCGCGGATGGCCCTGGTTGCCATCTGCCTCATCCCGCTTTCGGGCTGCATGAGCAGCGGGTTCGATTTTGCCGACACGACCGTCGACAAGGGCGTGAGGACGGCTTCCGTGCCCGGTGGGCGCGCTGACGGCACGTCGGACGCGGCGACGGTGCGTAATGCCGTGTCCTCCACCGATCTCACCCGCAATGCCGGCACGCCGATCCCGTGGGCGAACACCGTCTCGGGCAGCGCCGGCGTCGTCAGCAGCGTGTCCGAACTCAGCGACGAGGCCGGGCGCAAATGCCGGGACTTTACGACGACGCTCCATTCGTACACCGGCGTCGCCAACTACGACGGCCGCACCTGTGTCGGCCGGGACGGCACGTGGATGCTGACCCGCTTCGACCGGCAGTAATATTCTCTCCCGCGCGACGGGGCGCGGACGCAACGAATGCGTTTCTCCCTCGCCGGCGTGTAACCTTCGATTAGGAGGTTATTGGCATCATCCCGGCCTGCGGGCCTCATGGCGAGGCCCCGGCAGCGGCAGGGGGTGTATCACCACCCAGGCAGACAGGCGGGCGGTTAGATGTTGATGCGTGATCCGTATGCGGTGCTTGGCGTCCATCGCGATGCCGGCCAGGAGGAGATAAAGGCGGCCTGGCGGGTGCTCGCAAAGGCGGTCCATCCCGACCAGAATCAGGACGACCCCTTCGCCAGCATCCGCTTTACCGAGGCGGGCCGCGCCTACGAACTGTTGCGCGATCCGGAACGGCGCAGCCGGTACGACCGCGCCCACCGCAATGCCGAGGTGCGGCGGGAGATGGAGCTGCGCCGCATGGAGCAGATGCGCCGGCAGCAGAGCGCCCGCAAGGCTCAAGCCGAAGGGGCGCCGCAGAGTGGTCCGGAGAGCGCCGAGGACATGGTTTCGCGCATCTTCGGCGCCGGTGCGAACAAGCAGCAGACGACAGCCCAGGCCGCCCCCGCTTCCGCAGCCGCAAGCGGCGAGCGCCAGACCGCAGCGAAAGCCCCGCCCTCCCCGGCAGAGCCCGCCGACACGCCGGCGGCGCGCCGCGCGACGGCGGCAGCCGACATCATATCGGGTATCATACGCCGCATTCGCGGCTCCCGGCCGGTCATAGACAAGGCGCCGGACCTCGCCTGCGATCTGGTCGTGACGGTCGAGGACATGCTGAAGCAGGCGAAGATGACGCTCGAGGTCAATGGCGAGAGCCTGAGGGTGCCGCTCGTGGCCGGCACGACCGACGGCACGGTCATCCGGCTCAAGGAACAGGGGCACCGGATCCAAGACCTCAAGCGCGGCGACGCGGTGGTGACGGTGCGGGTGGCGCCGGGCCCATTCCGGGTCGACGGCAACGACCTGCGCACATGTCTTCCGGTGACGATCGAGAACGCCGTCCTCGGGTGCGAAACGACGGTCCTCGGACCGGACGGCGAGGACCTGCCGGTGACGGTTCCGGCCTGGTCCAGTTCGGATCAGGTCATCTGCCTGGAGGGCCACGGGCTCACCGATGCCGATGGGCAGCGCGGCAACCTGCTGGTCGAGATCCGGCTGCTTTTGTGGGAGAGGCCCGACGACAAGATGATCGACCTGATGCGGAGCCTGCGCGAAGGCCTTTATCTGTGACGGTTCGATGAAAAGCGCACCCATTGTTACGGGCGCTAATAGTTCCTGAACCTGTCGCGCTTGAACCGCACAGCCGCGTATGCCATAGGCAAAATTCGAATTAAATCAGTAAGGGACATTCCATGGTTCAGGCATCCGGTCTGATGAGCGGCAAACGCGGCGTCATCATGGGCGTAGCGAACAACCGCTCTATCGCGTGGGGTATCGCCAAGGCCATTCGCGCACAAGGCGGCGAGATTGCCTTGACCTATCAGGGCGAGGCGCTGAAGAAGCGCGTCGAGCCGCTCGCAGCCGAGCTCGGCGGTGTTCTCGCCGGCCACTGCGACGTCGCCGACGAGGCCTCGATCGACGCGGTGTTCGAGAATGTCGAAAAGATGTGGGGCAAGATCGACTTCCTCGTGCACGCGATCGGCTTTTCCGACAAGGACGAGCTGACGGGACGCTACATCGACACGTCTCCGGAAAACTTCGCCAAGACGATGCAGATCTCCGTCTACTCGTTCACCTCGGTCGCCCGTCGCGCCGAGAAGCTGATGACGGACGGCGGCTCGATGCTGACCTTGACCTATTACGGCGCCGAAAAGGTCATGCCGAACTATAACGTCATGGGTGTTGCCAAGGCGGCGCTGGAGGCGAGCGTCAAGTATCTCGCCGTCGATCTCGGCCCGAAGCACATCCGCGTCAACGCCATTTCGGCCGGTCCGATCAAGACGCTGGCGGCTTCCGGCATCGGTGACTTCCGCTACATCCTCAAGTGGAACGAGTACAACGCGCCGCTGCGCAAGACCGTCACGATCGAGGAGATCGGCGACGTCGGGCTCTACATGCTTTCCGACCTGTCGCGTTCTGTCACCGGCGAGGTTCATCACGCCGACAGCGGCTATCACGTCGTCGGCATGAAGGCGGTCGATGCGCCGGATATTTCGGTCGTCAAGGACTGAGGCACACTGCGGAGCACGGCCGTGCTTGTCTACATGATCCGCCACGGGCAAACCGACTGGAATGCCGAGGGACGACTGCAAGGCCAAAAAGACATCCCGCTCAACGACACCGGACGCCGCCAGGCGTCCGAGAACGGCCGGGCGCTCAGGAACATCCTGGGCGGCACGGCCGGTACCTTCGATTATGTCGCAAGCCCGCTCGGGCGCACCCGTGACACGATGGAGCGCCTGCGCGCCGCCATGGGGCTCGATCCCCTCGCCTACCGCACCGACGACCGCCTGATCGAAGTCTGCTTCGGCGACTGGGAGGGCTACACCATCTCGGAACTGAAGAAGACCGCGCGCGACAAGGTGAAGGAACGCTCACGGTCGAAATGGGATTTCATCCCGCCCGGCGAGGACGCGGAAAGCTACGAGATTCTCTCGTGGCGCGTCGGGTCCTGGTTCAACAATGTCGACCGGCCTACCGTCTGCGTCAGCCACGGCGGCATTTTCCGCGCCATTTTCAAGTTCAGCGGCATGCCTGTCGACCAGGCGGCACATGCCCCGATCCACCAGGACCGCATCCTGCGGATCGACGACCAAGGCGCAGCCTGGCTCTAGCAAACGCCCCCGGGCCAACAGCTACTGGCGGATTTCCAGGTCGTCGATGATGCGCTTGCCGTCGACCTCGGTATAGAAGACCAGCACCTTCACGCCGGGCTCGAGCCCATCGAAGTTGAATTCCTCGGGCGCCTGATACTTCTTTCCGTCGTCGAGGGTCAGCACCAGCCCCGTCGTGTCGACGCTCGTGATGACGGCTTCAACATCGGCGCTTTCGGCATTCGCGGCCATCGGGGCAAGGATAGCGGCCGCAGCAATCAGCGCGGCAATGATGGAACGCATCTTGCGAAACCCTCTGCTTGGATCGGTGTTGTCGGTCACGCTTGATGCCTTTCGATTATGGCGAAATTCGCCCTCGCATCGCTTTCGGCCGTAATGGATGCCGCGAAAGCGGCGGCCGATCAAGCCCCGCCGGACGCAATCCGTTGGATTTCCGCCCAAGGCCGGCCCACCTCTAACATCAATGCAATTTTAATGAACGATACCTAACGTGCTGACGTGGGGGAAGCGCTGTGCGTGCTGGGGATGTGAGACGCAAGGCAAAGGCCGTGGCCGATTGGGTCAGGCCGCCACTTGTGCCGGCCGCGATCGCGGCGGGGGTCATCCTCGTTGCGGGCCAGGCCTATGAGAGACAGAACGAACGGCTCCATCAAAGCGAAATTCAGGCCAGTGCCGCAACCGATCTCGGCCTGATCGGCGCCAGGCTTGAAGGGGCGATCAATCGCAATGCCGCAGCATTGCGGGGGCTTGCGAACCTGTATGCCGCGAACCCGCAACACGCCGCCGGCAAGTTCGATCTCGTCGCCGGAAGGCTTCTCGACCAGAACCCGCAGTTCCGCCGCTTCGCCGCTGCTCCCGGCGGCCTGGTCGCCCAGACCTTTCCACGCGCAGGCAGCGAGACGTCCACAGATTCGATGCACGACTCCGCCTTCCGCATTGCATCGGGGCGAAACCGGACTGTCGACGGGCCGGTCATGCTCGGTCCCGCGCCCTTGCCCGACGGCAGCCGCGGCTTCAACCTGGTCATCCCCGTCGTCGACACCGACGGCGGCGCTTCCGCCTTCTGGGGCTATGTCGCGGGCGTCATAGACGAAAGCAGGCTCTATGCCGCTGCCGGGCTCACCCATAGTGCCGACGGACGGCTCGAGGGCGGCAAGAAGCTTTCCGTTTCGATCCGGGACGTCAGCCGTCCTGGCGCGCGGCAGGAGCCGTTCCTGGGCGATCCCGACATCTTTGCGACCGAGCCGGTCCGGCTTGTCGTCGAATTTCCCGGCGGGCGCTGGGAACTGGCGGCCATCCCGATCGAGGGCTGGCAGAGCCCCTCCGACGATGTGTCGCAGATCCGCCTGGCAACCGCGGCTGCGGCCTTCATCATCCTCCTGCCCATTTTTCTCGCCGGCGGGCTTGTCGGCGAAAGGCAGCGCCACATCGCCGGCATGAAGGCGCGCGAGACGCTGATCCGCTCGCTGTCGCAACGGCTCGACCTAGCGCTGGAGGCCTCCAAGACGGGGATCTGGGAAGTTGCGCTTATCGACCGCCGACGCGAGTGGGACCGGCAGATGTACCTGCTGCACGGGCTTGGCGAAGACGAGCCGCCCAGCCACGCGATGTGGCGGGCCGCCGTGCATCCGGACGACCTGGCCGAGGCCGAAGAGGCAGTCGAGGCAGCCATTGCGGCCAGGTCGAGCTACTGGTCGCAGTATCGCGTCGTCCTTGCCGACGGCAGCACGCGGCACATCCGCAGCGTCGGCTCCTGCCTGACGATCGATGACGAGGTCAAACTGACCGGCATCAGTTGGGACGTGACCGAGGACGTGCTGCTCAACGAACGGCTGAAGGCCGCCAAGGAGCAGTCGGACCGACAGAAGGACGCCCTGATCAAGATCACCCAGCGCCTCGACATGGCGCTGGATGCCTACAAGTGCGGACTGTGGGAAGCGGACCTCGACGAAGGGCTGACGCTCTGGGACGATCGCACGCACCAGCTATACGGCGTGCCGAACACCGGCGAGCGCGTCACCCACCAGACCTGGCTCAACGCCATCCACCCCGAGGACCGCGCCGAGGCGAAGGCAAAGGCAAACCAGTGCATCGAAAGCGGTGAGGCCTACCTGCGCAAGTCGCGGGTTCTCCTTCCCGACGGCACGATCCGGCATGTCCAGTCGGTCGGCAAGCTCCACGTCGCGCCGGACGGAAAGCGCAAGTTCGTCGGCCTTGCGTTCGACATCACAGACGACGTGCTGATGACCGAGCAACTGATGCAGAAGAATGTCGAACTCGAACAGGCGAAGAACCGGATCGAGCATAATTCGCTGCATGATCCGCTGACCGGCCTCGGAAACCGGCGAAAGCTCGACCAGCACCTCGAGGCGCTGGCGGCCACCGGCGCAGCCGGCGGCACCACTGTCGGCCTCCTCCACATCGATCTGGACCGGTTCAAGCAGATCAACGACACGCTCGGCCATGCCGCCGGCGACGCCCTGCTCGTCCACGCCGCGAACATCCTGCGCGACTGCGTGAAGCCGGGGGATCTCGTGGCCCGCATCGGCGGCGACGAATTCGTGGTGGTGACCGGCAGCAACGACCCCGCCGAACTGACCGCCCTGTCGCAGCGCATCATCGGCCTGATGCGCCAGCCGGTCGACTACGAAGGGCATACGTGCCGCTTCGGCGTCAGCATCGGGATCGCCGTCGGCGATGGACCGGCAATCGACACGCGCAAGCTGCTCGTCAAGGCCGACATCGCGCTCTACCGGGCAAAGGCACAGGGCCGCAGCCGGCACGAGTTCTACAACGCCGTGCTCGAAGCCGAGGTCATCCGCAACAAGCGCATCGCCGACGACATCCTGGCCGGCATCGAGAACAACGAGTTCGTTCCCTATTACCAGCCGCAGATTTCTGCCCGGACGCTGGAACTTGCTGGGGCGGAAGTGCTGGTGCGCTGGCAGCACCCGCGAGACGGGCTGCTCACGCCCGACAGTTTCATCAACGTGGCCGAGGACCTCAACGTCACCGCGACCCTCGACCGGACGATGCTGGAGCGCGCCCTGATCGATTGCAGCCTGTGGGCGACGAAGGGCATCATCATGCCGAAGATCTCGGTCAACGTCTCCGCGCGCCGCCTGCGCGACGAGACCCTGGTCGAGAGCCTCACCGGGCTTTGCATCCTTCCGGGTCAGATCACCTTCGAACTCGTCGAATCCATCTTCCTCGACGAGACGGACGATGTCGTGCTGCGCAACATCGAGCGCATCAAGGAACTCGGCATCGATATCGAGATCGACGACTTTGGCACCGGCCACACCTCGATCGTCAGCCTCCTGAAGCTGCGGCCGAAACGGCTCAAGATCGACCGCCAACTGGTAGAGCCTATGCTGACCTCGCAGCACGAGCGGGCACTGGTGCGTTCGATCATCGAAATCGGCCGCTCCCTCGGCATCGAAGTGGTAGCCGAGGGCGTGGAGACCATGGCGCACGCCGAGATGCTGAGCGCGCTCGGTTGTGACCTGCTGCAGGGCTTCGCCTTCGCCCCGCCGCTGTCGCGCGATGAGTTCAGGTCCTTCGTACTCGAGCATCGCTGGAAGGCGGCCAGCTAGGCCGCCGCGCCCCTTCGGAATCGCCCGTTGCGGCTCCGGTCCTTACTTCTCCCTCAGAAACCGGCTCCTGCTATTTTGGCTGCCTTGCGTTCGGGCCCGGACGCATCACGCCCGAAACTTTCGCGCCGAAAAGACTTCAACTTTGGGATAATCGGCACTATGAGTGCCGCAACAGGAACGACCGACGCGCGCGCCTTGCGCTGCGACCCGGAACGCTGCGGGCAGGAATTCATGTCGCACAATACCTTCGGCCATCTTTTCCGCGTCACCACCTGGGGCGAGAGCCATGGCCCGGCACTCGGCTGCGTCGTGGACGGCTGCCCGCCCGGCATCCGCTTCACGCTCGCCGAAATCCAGGCCTGGCTCGACAAGCGCAAGCCCGGCCAGTCGCGCTTCGTCACCCAACGCCGCGAGGACGATCTGGTCAAGGTGCTCTCCGGGGTGATGCTGGACGATGACGGCGAGACGATGATCGCCACCGGCACGCCGATCTCGATGCTGATCGAGAACACCGACCAGCGCTCGAAGGATTATTCCGAGATCGCCAAGCGCTACCGCCCCGGCCACGCCGACTACACCTATGACGTCAAGTACGGCATTCGTGACTATCGCGGCGGCGGCCGCTCCTCGGCACGCGAGACGGCAGCGCGCGTCGCTGCCGGCGGCATTGCCCGCAAGGTGGTGCCCGGGCTTACGGTTCGTGCCGTGCTCGTGCAGATCGGCAAGCACAGGATCAACCGCGACAACTGGGACTGGAGCGTCGTCGACACGAACCCGTTCTTCGCCCCCGACCCCGAGATCGTGCCGGTCTGGGAGGAATACCTCGACGGCATCCGCAAGGCCGGCTCCTCGATCGGCGCCGTCGTCGAGGTGGTGGCCGAGGGCGTTCCGGCGGGGATCGGCGCGCCGATCTACGCCAAGCTCGACCAGGACATCGCCGCCAACCTCATGTCGATCAATGCCGTCAAGGGCGTGGAGATCGGCAACGGCTTCGGCGCCGCCGAAATCACCGGCGAGGAGAACGCCGATGAAATGCGCATCGGCGCCGACGGCAAGCCAGTGTTTCTGTCCAACCACGCCGGCGGCATCCTTGGCGGCATCGCCACCGGCCAGCCGGTGGTGGCGCGCTTCGCGATCAAGCCGACCTCGTCGATCCTGACGGAGCGCCGCTCGATCGACAGCGACGGCAACGAGGTGGACGTGCGCACCAAGGGCCGGCACGACCCGTGCGTCGGCATCCGCGCGGTGCCGATCGGCGAGGCGATGGTCGCCTGCGCGATCGCCGACCACTACCTGCGGGACCGCGGCCAGACCGGCCGCCAGGCCTGACCGCGACACTCCGGGAGTTACGAAATGTCCTTTGACCAGAAGCGCGTTGTCGATGCCATCCGGGCCTTCGAGGCCGGCGAGATCGTCGTGGTAACCGACGATGACGGCCGCGAGAACGAGGGCGACCTGATCGTCGCGGCGGTGCACTGCACGCCCGAGAAGATGGCCTTCATCGTCCGCCACACCTCCGGCATCGTCTGCACGCCGATGCCGCGCGAGGAAGCCAAGCGGCTGAACCTGAGCGCCATGGTGGCCGACAACGATTCGGCGCACACGACCGCGTTCACGGTCTCAGTGGACTTCAAGCACGGCACGACCACCGGCATCTCCGCCGAGGACCGGACGCTGACGGTGCGCAACCTCGCCAATCCCAACATCGGCCCCGCCGATTTCGTCCGTCCCGGCCACATCTTCCCGCTGGTCGCCCGCGAGGGCGGCGTCCTGATGCGCTCCGGCCATACGGAGGCGGCGGTCGATCTGTGCCGGCTTGCAAGCCTGCCGCCGGTCGGCGTCATCTGTGAACTCGTCAACGACGATGGAACGGTGATGCGCGGCCCGCAGGTCGCTGCGTTCGCTGAGACGAACGGGCTGAAGCAGGTCTCGGTGGCCGACCTGATCGCCTACCGCCAGCGCAAGGAGACGCTGATCGAGCAGGGCTCCACCTTCGAGCTCGGCACACCGGTCGGCAAGGCGAAGGCGACGACCTACTCGCTGCCCTGGGACCCGATGCAGCACATGGCGGTGGTCTTCGGCGACATCCGGGACGGCATCGACATCCCGGTACGGCTCCAGCTGGAGAACGTCGGCGAGGACGTGTTCGGCAACGGCCGCCAGATCGAGGCCATCATGAAGCGCATCGCCGAGCACGGGCGCGGCGTCATCGTCTATCTGCGCGAGGGTTCCGTCGGCGTCGGCGTGTCGAGCACGGCCCGCAAGGGCAGCCAAGACCGCGAGGGGCACAGCGAGGCGCAGGCCCGCGAAAGCGAATGGCTGGAGATCGGTCTCGGCGCGCAGATCCTAAAGGACCTCGGCATCACCTCGATCCGGCTGATGGCCTCCCGGGAGCGCCACTATGTCGGGCTGGAAGGCTTCGGCATTCGCATCGCCGCAACCGACATCTGCTGAGGAAGGCGCTATCCGGCCACCGGGCCGCGAATGGACATGCGGGGCGAAACGTAGAACTGGTATGAACCAGAACAAGCCTCTGCGTCTCGTGATGCATGTCGGTCCCCACAAGACCGCAACCACCTACCTGCAGGCGAACTTCCATCACAACGCCGAGCCGCTGCTGCAGCGCGGCTGGCTTTATCCGGCCATTGGCGAGCGCGTCGGCATCGCCCATCACGATCTGTCCGACCGCCCGGATCAGTTCCTGCGGCGCGACGGATCGGCCTATCGCGACTTCCTGATGGTGATGCAGCGGGCCGACAGGGAGGGGCTCAACGTCCTGCTCTCGTCGGAAGGGTTCCGGCGCTGGCGGAAACCGCACTTCCAGGCAATATCGGCGCTCATCGGCGATCGCTCCCTGCACGTGGTCTACACGCTGCGCGACCCGCTCGACACGTTCTATTCCTTCTGGGCGCAAAAGGCGGGCATGGGCTCGGCGCCCAGCCTGCCCAAGTGGATGGAGCGGCCGCTGCGCAACCCCTCGCGCACCGCCTACCTCAATCCGTTGCGGGAGATCTCACCGGTGCTGTCGTTGCCGGGGGTGGACTACAAGGTGTTGCTCTACGACGAAATCCGCAAACGCCAGCTGGACATCTACAGCTACTTCCTCCAGATCGCCCTCGACATCCACGATCTTCAGCCGACACAGCAGCCGACAAACCAGCGGCTGCCGATCGAGCTGACCGAGTTCATCCGGCTGCTGTCGAAGGAGAGCGGGTTTCCGACCGGCAAATCCAACAGCCGCAAGGCACTCCATATCGGCCAGGCCATGCATTACCTGTTTTCGCCGGAGGAGAAGGCGCGGATTGTCGCGACAATGGCGAGCAGCGGCGCGCCGGCGCGCCGGTCATTGACGGTGCCGCGTCAATCCGACGAGTTCCGAACCATCGAAAAGCGTCTGCTGGCGGTGCTCCGCGAGCGCATGCACCCGCGCCCAGACAGCGACAGCATCTTTGCGCCCGGAACGGCGACGTTCGCCTACTATGACGACGAGGAATTGCGGAAGGTCCCCGCGGTGCAGGAACTTCTGCAATCGGCACTGCGGAGGACGCGCACGACCTACCCTCCCCTCGCCGCCCTGAACATGGGCAAGCGGCTGCTGGTGACGTGGCGCAGCCTCAGGAAACGGGTCAGGTTCTAGCCCCGGTCGCAAAGACCGGCTTCACGCCGTTCGTCGATCCCTGCACCATTTCGCTTCTGGTCCGGTTGCGGCCGGCAAGCTTGGCACTGTAGAGCAACTTATCGGCTCGCTCATATAGCTCTTCGAACGGCTCATCCGCATGCGGTGAGGAATTCGTCAGGCCCATGCTGGCAGTAACGGGGCGCCCAAGGCCCGGAACCGCATTGGCGACGACGGCGGGGATCGCCTGGCGCCGACGCTCCGCCCGGGCCTGGGCATCTTTGCCGCGCAGAAGCAGCACGAACTCCTCGCCGCCGAGACGGAACGCATGAACCTGCGGGTCCGCCTGCAGCGCTTTCGCTGACGCTTTCAGGACGGCGTCGCCGACCACGTGACCGTGAACATCGTTGACTGTCTTGAAGTGGTCCAGGTCGAGCACGGCGATGGTGTGATAGCCCTCGGCGCGGAACCTGTCGAAATTCTGCTGGATTGCCCGGCGGTTGAGCAATCCTGTCAGCGGGTCACGTTCGGAAAGGCGCTCAAGCACGTCAGCTTCGACGCGCGCCTGATCCCGCTGGCGCTTGATCGTCATGAAGCGGTCTGCCACGCCGAGTGTGGTGAACAACACCTCGCACACGCAGCCCACATAGAACAGCAGCATGGCATCGTTGCTCGGCAACCACGGGACCACGCCCGTCAGCAAGCGCACCAATCCGGCGAGAATGATGGGGATATAGCCGACCGCCTGGAACTTGGCGGCCCGACTTCCGCGCCGCAATGCGTCGACGACCGACAACAGAAAAATGACGATCACCGGAGCGAAAGCCGCCGTATACAGGGTCGACTGAACCGGGCGCCCTACGAAGGGAACTGCCGCATGGGCTGTGCTGAGAAACATCGCCCATGCGGCGCAAACGAGCAGCGCTCGCCGCAGGTGCGGATGCATGCGGCCGGGTTCGATGAAGCTGCGGGTAAACATCGCCCCGGCAGCGACCGACAGACCGAAGATCACCGTCGTCATCCAGCTCAACGTCATGGCCGGCGGATCGAAGAGAACGACTGCGAGACCGGAGGAAACCAGGATGGTCAGCAGCAAGGAGATCGTGAGCATCGAATGCCAGAGCACGAACGGCTCGCGCAGGATCCGGTAGAAGGCCGCGTTGAAGATGAGCGGCATGGACAGCATCCCGACCAAGGCAGCCAGGATGAGGAGATACCGCACAAGGTCCGGGCCCAGCGCCAGATCAGATGGCGCCAGATAGGCTCGCTCCAGCGTCATGCGGTGGCTCGGCAAATCGAACGCGACCACGACCTGTCGCGTGTCGCGCGTAACACCCGGCAGGGCCGCCTTGAAGTACCCGCCAGACAGCGCGCTTGGCAGCTCGCTCGCAGACAGGGAAGTCTGGCGCATTGCGCCATCCCCGTCGATGGCCAGCAGATGCACGGCCGCAAGCGCACTTCGCCTGGAAAAGAGATACCGGGGCAGGACATCGTTCGGACCGATTTCGAAACGCAGCAGCGCCCGCTCGCCTTCGAGGGAATAGATTGGATCGCCGCAGCTCCAGCGGCCGGGCGAGCCGACGACAGTGGCCAGGTCGTCGGACAGACTGCTCGACGTCCAGCAAGAGCTGCGGATGTCCGCAGCTTCAGCCGCGCCGAAGGGTGCCGCGCCCAGCGATGCAAGCATCATGAAGCTCAGCAGCATCGCCACAAGCGCTTTTCGAGTGTCATTCCAGTACATTGAATGACACTACGTCGCGAAGCGTTGAGATGCGGTTATCGCCCCCAAGCCCGGCGGCAGCCATTAACCCAGGAAAAGCTGTCATCAGGGTATCGCAAGCGGCCCAACAGCTAGGGGGCAGCTGCCAATCGGAACCTTGATTGGTTGGAGCGGTGCGCCGCGTTGTTCTCAGCCGTCCAGCCAACCGTCGAGGAAACATACCTTCTCGACCCCGGTGAAGCGGGACAATCGGGCCAGCTCCGCCTCCAGGCGTTCCAGCCGGCCTGTCGAGCGCCTGACGCCCGGCTCGAGCCAGAGCTTCCTGACCGCCAACTGCCCGGCCTTGCGGTCCGCCTTCATGTCGATGCGTCCGATCAGGCGATCCCCTTCCAGAAGCGGGAACACGTAATAGCCGTACTGGCGTTTCGGCTCGGGAACGAAGACCTCGATGCGATAGAAGAAGCCGAACAGTCGCTCCGTCCGGTTTCGGTCTCGGATGAGCGGGTCGAAGGGCGAGAGTACCCGCAGCCGGCCGGGCGGCTCCGGGATGTCGCCCAGTTTATCCAGGAAATCGGCAAATGCATGCGACGCGCGCGGCCTGCCGTCAGCGGCCGTTTCGACGAGGAGCGGCCGCAGCTCCGCGGCATGCGCCTCGACCCACGCCTTCGCCTCATCCGGCGAAACCAGATCCCAGAAGGCTGCGATCTCGCCATGGGTGGCAAAGCCGAGCCGCGTCAGCGCGCTGCGGCAGGCCCAGTCGACGAAGGCGTCGTGATCGACTTCCGGTTCGTGGTGATGCTTCGGCAGCACGCGCTCCGACAGGTCGTAGACCTTCTGGAAGTTTTCGCGCCTGGCAATCGCGACCTTGCCGGTGCGCCAGAGATATTCGAGCGCCGTCTTGCTCGGATGCCAGTTCCACCAGCCGCCGGATTCGTGGTCGGCGTGCTTCAATTCGCGCGACAGCACCGCTCCGCCCGCGGCGATCCGGTCATAGGTTTCCGCGAAACTTGCCTCGAACCCCTCCCCCTGCCAGCGCCGCCAGCGCTCGAGGATGGCGGCGTGCTCGCGCGCGAACTTGTGCTTCCAGTAGCGGTAGAAGGCACTGGGGATGATCGAAGCGTCGTGCGTCCAGTTCTCGAAGAGCTCGCCGTCCTTCTCGAGCAGATCAGCCAGGTGCTCGCGCCGATAGGTCTGGTTGCGGGAAAACAAAATCTGGTGATGGGCCCGCTCGACCGTGGCGATGCTGTCGACCTGGACGAAGCCGAGATC
Organism: Mycoplana dimorpha; assembly: GCF_003046475.1. GTDB lineage: Bacteria > Pseudomonadota > Alphaproteobacteria > Rhizobiales > Rhizobiaceae > Mycoplana > Mycoplana dimorpha. The sequence continues at coordinate 131,840 of NZ_PZZZ01000001.1, read as the reverse complement.
ATGGATGAGCCGCAGCAATCCGTCCTTGCCGAGCGCGCGGCCGGGCGGGTCGGAAAGGCCCTGTCTTGCGAGAAAGATGCGGCGGGCGTCAGCGTTCTTCAGCAGAGTCGTCATGGCTGCATGATAGGCATATATTCCCACTCCTTCCAACCCGGTTTCCTTCCCAGCGTGAACTGGCTATAGTAGGCGCGCACAATGACCGGCTCGGGAGTGCCCCCTTGGACATCGTATTCAGCGACGCTTCGGTCAGCTTCGCCGGCCGGCAGGCGATCCATCCGGTCTCGGTGGCCCTCACCGAACGCCGCATCGGCATCATCGGCCTCAACGGCTCCGGCAAGACGACCTTTGCGCGGATGATCAACGCCCTGGTGCGCCCGACCGCCGGCCGGGTGACGATCGGCGGTCTCGACACGGTGACGGACGAGGAGGCGGCGCGCGGCCGTGCCGGATTCATCTTCCAGAACCCGCAGCACCAGATGATCCTGCCCGTCCTTGCCGAGGACATCGCCTTCGGCTTGAAAAATCGCGGGCTGTCGAAGGAGGAGGTCGCGCAGCGGACCGAGGCGGTGCTGGAGCGCTTCGCAATCGCGCACCTTGCGAAACGGCGGATCCACGAGCTTTCCGGCGGCGAGACGCAACTCGCGGCAATCGCAAGTGTGCTGGTGACCCGGCCCGACATCCTGATCCTCGACGAGCCGACCAACCAGCTCGACCTGAAGAACCGCAGCCTGATCGAACAGACGATCGCAGCACTGCCGGAACAGGCGATCGTGATCACGCACGACCTGCCGCTGCTCGACGGCTTCGATCGGGTGCTGCTCTTCCATGAAGGCCGGATCGCAGCCGACGGGACACCCGCCGACGCCATCCGCATCTACCGGGAGATCGCGGCATGCTGACCGGCCTCGACATCGAGGGCGACACGCCGCTGCACCGGGCGCCGGCGCGGGCCAAGCTCGTGGGGCTGTTCGTCGCGGCGGTGGGACTGTTCCTCGTCTCCAGCCCCTTTCTGCTGGGCGCCGCCGCGATCGTCGCCGCCGGCCTTTACGCCTCGACCGGCATCGCGCCGCGCGAGGCGATCCGCCGCGTCCGCTTCGTGCTCATCACCGTGCTGCTCGTCGCCGCGGCAAACTATCTCTTCCACTCGGCGGCCGACGCTTTGGCCGTGCTGTTCCGGCTGAGCGCGCTGGTGCTTTTGGCCGCCGCCGTGACGGCGACCACGACGATATCGGCCTTCATGGACGAGATCACCCTGATGCTGCGCCCGCTGGAACGCTTCGGCCTCGTGCGCGCCGCCGACGTCAGCCTTGCCGTCGGGCTGGTGCTGCGCTTCGCTCCGGAGATCCTCGCCCGTTATGCCGACATCCGCGAGGCCCATCGCGCCCGCGGCCTGCCGGTGCGCCCGCTGGGCGTGCTGGTGCCGCTCGTCATCCTGACGCTGAGGGACGCCGACACGATCGCCCTAGCGATTGACGCCCGCGGCTTCCGGCGGTAATAACCGCCCGTCAGCACGCGGCGTGTCCGCAAATACGCGCAATGCGCTCCAGCCAAGCCGGAAAGTTTCATGTCCACCAGAGATCTCGTCCTCGTCGCCCTGTTTGCCGCCATCATCGTCGTACTCGGCATGCTGCCGCCGATCACGCTCGGCTTCATCCCGGTGCCGATCACCGCCCAGTCGCTCGGCGTCATGCTGGCCGGCTGCACTCTCGGCGCCAGGCGCGGTGCTTCGGCATGCCTGCTGGTCGTGCTGCTGGTGGCGATCGGGCTGCCGGTGCTTTCCGGCGGCCGCGGCGGTCTGGCCGTCTTCGCCGGCCCGACGGCGGGTTATCTCGTCGGCTGGGTCGCCGGCGCCTTGGTCACCGGACTGATCGCCGAACGCCTCGTTCGGGAAGGGCAGCCGCAACTGCAGCAATATTTGGGCTTCTTCCTCGCTGCCGCCGTCGGCGGCATCGGCGTCGTCTATCTCCTCGGCATCGCTTGGCTCTCCTACATGAGCGGCAAGGCCTTCGTGGAGACGACGCTCGCCTCGCTGGTGTTCATTCCCGGCGACCTCATCAAGGCCGTCGCCGCGGCGCTGGCGGGCCGGGCCGTGCTCGCCGGCTACCCGCTGCTGCCGGCGCGCACGTAGAGCGCCGCAAGCCGGGATCGAACGTCGCCTTTGCGGCCAGCCGGTTTGTTGAAAAGCATCGGGCGCCTGCCCATTTTCCGTGGACCATGTCCCGGACAGACGATAGCCTCGCGCCATGACGACGATCCTGTTCGAAAGCCCGGTCTTCCTCGACCACCAGCCTCCGGAAGGCCATCCCGAGCGAGCCGACCGGTTGCGGGCGCTGAACCTCGCCCTCGAGCACGAGCGGTTCTACCCGTTGGTACGCCGCAAGGCGGAGCGCGCGGCTGAGGATTTCGTCCTGCTCGTGCATCGTGACGACCATCTGCGCGGTGTGATCGATGGCATTCCCGAGGAAGGTGTCAGCCGCTTCGAGGCGGATACCTATGCCAGCCCCGCCAGCCTTGACGCCGCACTCACCGGCGTCGGCGGCGCTGTCGCGGCGGTCGACGCCGTGTTCTCCGGCGAGGCGGACAACGTCTTCGTCGCGGCACGGCCGCCCGGCCATCATGCCGAGCAGGCGCGGGCGATGGGCTTCTGCTTCTTCAACAATGCAGCGATCGCCGCCCGCCACGCGCAGCGGGCGCATGGGGCCGAACGCGTCGCGATCGTCGACTGGGACGTCCACCACGGCAACGGCACCCAGGACATCTTCTGGGACGATCCGTCGGTGCTGTTCTGCTCGACCCACCAGATGCCGCTCTATCCCGGCACCGGCGCCAAGGAAGAGACCGGCGCCGGAAACGTCGTCAACGCGCCGCTGTCCCCCGAGACCGGCAGCGACCATTTCCGGGAGGCGTTCAAGAGCCGCGTGCTGCCTCGCGTCGCCGACTTCCGGCCGGACCTGATCATCATATCGGCTGGCTTCGACGCCCATCACCGCGACCCGCTGGCGCAGTTGCACCTAGTCGCCGACGACTTCGACTGGGCGACGGCCAAGCTGATGGAGATCGCCGACCGCTGCGCGTCCAACCGGGTGGTCAGCGTGCTCGAAGGCGGCTACGACCTGCAGGGGCTGGCCGAATCGGCCGCCACCCATATCCACCGGCTGATGAGAGGCTGACCATGACCACGACGACACCAACCGCCGATGTCTCCGCTCTGTCCTTCGAGCAGGCCGTCGAGGAGCTCGAGAAGATCGTCGCCGCGCTGGAACGGGGCGATGTGGCGCTCGACAAGTCGATCGAGATCTACGAGCGCGGCGAAGCGCTCAAGAAGCACTGCGAACGCCTGCTGAACGCCGCTGAGAACCGCATCGAGAAGATCCGCCTCGACCGCGCCGGCAACCCGCAAGGCGTCGAACCGCTCGACAACGGCTGAGACCACCTGCGTCGACACTAGCCTGTTGCGCCGGGGCGAACCTGAACTGTGCGACGCTTCGGGCTTTCCGACCTGAGTGGAAGACGCTTTGGCGCTCAGGCGTGTCGGCAAACACCGGCATCCGCAGGCGACGCAGTGCCGGACCCTATGGGGCTTGCGCGGCGTGCGGTGAAAACTCACGCCCCTCAGTCATATGATCGTGACATAGTATCAGTATCGAGTTGGTCGATGGTTCCAGGCGCCCGCAGTTGACCCAAGAGCTAGGGATTGCGGCTGCAGGGCAATTTTTTGGGATTGTCTTTCCGTACCCGGCGGAGCATGTAGACACATATGGAGCCACCTCATTAAATGGGTGCGCTTTATGTGGATGCAGCTGGCCGGTCGGCCGCACGCATCAATAGCAAATCGGCAAACGCACAGTGGCAGAGAGAAATGTCGAACAATGGCAAGCAGCATTCAGGTTTCCTCCCGACCTGAAACTCTCTCGACCGCTCCCGCCGAATTGCCCAGACGTATCCGAAGGCATTGCATGTTGAACTATCATCATTCCCCCGAACGCCGCCGTGTCATCGATGGCGCGGACCGCGAATTCCTGGTCCGGCTCGGCGACAAGTGGTCACTCTCGGTGATCGAGACGCTGACCGAAGGCCCGTTGCGCTTCAACGAACTGAAGAAGCGGGTGGAGGGCATCTCGCAGCGCATGCTGACGCTGACGCTGCGCCATCTGGAGCGCGACGGGCTGGTCACGCGCACCATGTTCGCGACAATCCCGCCGCGCGTCGATTATGAGCTGACGCCACTCGGCTTCCGGCTGCTGAAGCCGGTGACGGAACTCGTCGAATGGGTGCGGGAAAACAGCGAGGAAATCGAGGCTGCCCAGAAGACGTTCGACCAGCAGGCGGCAGCACCGCAGCGTTGAACGGAGTGTTCCCCGACCCCGGGCCTTGCCAGGCGATCCCGCCTCCTGTTCACTGCCTAGCTGACAGAGACAAAGGAGCAAGCCCATGAGCTTTTTCCCCGGGCCGGACCCGGTTGCAGGCGATTCGGCCGCCTGCGATGCGCTGGAACACCTGATCATTCCGCGCACCAGCGATCTCGGTGGCTTCGAGGTTCGCCGGGCGCTGCCGACGGCGAAGCGGCGTCTGGTCGGACCCTTCATCTTCTTCGACCGGATGGGGCCGGCTCTCTTCCGGGCGGGCCAGGCGATCGACGTGCGGCCGCATCCGCATATCGGCCTTTCCACCGTCACCTACCTCTTCGACGGCGAGATCAAGCACCGCGACAGCCTGGGAACGGAAATGGTCATCCGTCCGGGTGATCTCAACCTGATGACCGCCGGCCGCGGCATCGTGCATTCGGAGCGCTCGCCGGAGAACGCGCGCGGCCATCCGCACAGCCTTTCCGGGCTTCAGACCTGGCTGGCGCTTCCGGACGGCCAGGAAGAGATCGATCCCGCCTTCGTCCACACGACCCGTGAGGAACTGCCGGCTTTTGCCGCCGACGGCATCAAGGGGCGGGTCATTCTCGGCCACTACGAAGGCCATCGCTCGCCGGTGAAGGTGCCGACCGACACGCTCTACACCGACCTGATGCTTGCGCCGGGCGCAAGCGCGCCGCTCGCGGCAGACTGGGAGGAGCGCGCGGTCTACGTGCTATCGGGCGAACTGGACGTTGCCGGCGATCGCTTCGAGGCCGACCGGCTGCTGGTGTTCCGCCCCGGCGACGCCATCACGCTGAAGGCGGGCGCGGAGGGCTGTCACCTCTCGCTGTTCGGCGGCGCGGCGCTCGGCTCACAGCGCCATATCTGGTGGAACTTCGTCTCCTCCTCGAAGGAGCGGATCGAGCAGGCCAAGGAAGAGTGGCGCAGCGGCCGCTTCGACATCGTGCCGGGCGACGAGGAAGAATTCATTCCGCTACCGGACAGATAACAACGGGCCTGCCCCGACAATGCCGTCTTGTCGCGGCAGGAAGCGGCAATGCGTCGCGCGATGCGGTTTCCTTGTCCGGAAATAGCATCTAATCTGGCGCCAAGGTTGCAAACGCCGCCGCGTTCGGCGAAGACAAGAAGAACAGGACCGTCGGCAAGGCCCCCAAAGAGACGCGGCCGGCCGGCGATCCGCAACAGGGCTTCAAGAGTGAAACAATTGCCAGCCACCCCCCTGCTCAACCGGGTAAACATCCCGGCAGATCTGAAGCACGTGGAAGATCGCGACCTGCCGCAACTCGCCGCCGAATTGCGCAGCGAGATGATCGACGCCGTATCGGTGACCGGCGGCCACCTCGGCGCCGGCCTCGGCGTCGTCGAACTCACCATCGCCATCCACAAGGTGTTTGACACGCCGCACGACCGGCTGATCTTCGATGTCGGGCACCAGTGTTATCCGCACAAGATCCTGACCGGGCGTCGCGACCGGATCCGCACGCTGCGACAGGAGAACGGCCTGTCCGGTTTCACCCGACGGGCGGAAAGCGAATACGACCCGTTCGGCGCGGCGCATTCCTCGACCTCGATCTCGGCGGGTCTCGGCATGGCGGTCGCCTCCGGGCTGTCCGGCACCGATCGCAACGTCATCGCCGTGATCGGCGACGGCGCCATGTCGGCCGGCATGGCCTACGAGGCGATGAACAATGCCGGCGCGCTCGACGCCCGCCTGATCGTCATCCTCAACGACAACGACATGTCGATCGCGCCGCCGACCGGCGCCATGAGCGCCTACCTGGCCCGGCTCGCCTCGGGGCGGACCTACATGGGCATGCGCGAGCTCGGCAAGAAGCTGACCGCCTATCTCGGCAAATCGGTCGACCGGGCGATCACCCGCGCCGTCGAGCACGCGCGCGGCTACGTCACCGGCGGTACCCTGTTCGAGGAGATGGGCTTCTACCATATCGGCCCGATCGACGGCCATTCGTTCGATCACCTGCTGCCGGTGCTGCGCAACGTGCGCGACCATGCCCTCGGTCCGGTGCTGATCCACGTCGTGACCCAGAAGGGCAAGGGCTATGCGCCGGCCGAAGCCGCCGCCGACAAGTACCACGGCGTCAACCGCTTCGACGTCATCACCGGCGCGCAGGCGAAGGTGAAGCCGAACGCCCCCTCCTACACCTCGGTGTTCGCCGAGGCGCTGATCCAGGAAGCGGCGGAGGACGACAAGATCGTAGGCATCACTGCCGCCATGCCGAACGGCACCGGCCTCGACAAGTTCGGCGACATCTATCCGGCCCGCCTCTTCGACGTCGGCATCGCCGAGCAGCATGCCGTCACCTTTGCCGCCGGCCTCGCCGCCGAGGGCTACAAGCCGTTTGCGGCCCTCTATTCGACCTTCCTGCAGCGCGCCTATGACCAGGTCGTGCACGATGTCGCGATCCAGGGCCTGCCGGTGCGCTTCCCGATCGACCGCGCCGGCTTCGTCGGCGCTGACGGGCCCACCCATGCCGGGTCGTTCGACACCACCTATCTCGCCACCCTGCCCGGCTTCGTGGTCATGGCGGCCGCGGACGAGGCGGAGCTGAAGCATATGGTGCGCACCGCCGCCGCCTACGACGACGGCCCGATCTCGTTTCGCTATCCGCGCGGCGAGGGTGTCGGCGTCGACATGCCGGTCCGCGGCGAAATTCTCCAGATCGGCAAGGGCCGCGTCGTCAAGCAGGGCTCCAAGGTGGCGCTGCTGTCGTTCGGTACACGCCTTGCCGACTGCCTGCTCGCCGCCGAGGATCTCGACGCCGCCGGGCTTCCCACGACCGTCGCCGATGCGCGGTTCGCCAAGCCGCTCGACCACGACCTGATCCGCCAGCTCGCCCGCCATCACGAGGTGCTGGTGACCATCGAGGAAGGGGCGATCGGCGGCTTCGGCAGCCATGTCCTGCAGTTCCTCGCCCTTGAGGGCCTGCTTGAGACCGGCCTGAAGGTGCGGCCGCTGGTGCTGCCCGACATCTGGATGGAGCAGGCCAAGCCCGAGGCGATGTATGCCAAGGCGGGCCTCGACCGCGCTGGCATTGTCGCGACCGTGTTCAAGGCGCTCGGCCAGAAGCAAATCGGCGTCGGCGCCGCGGGCTAGGTTTCACGCGCTGCCGACCGGCGACACCGGGGCCACGGGAATCGCCCTTCGGTTGGTGACGAGGTCATCGATTGCCACCCTCTTCTCCCCAGGGGGAGAAGGTGGCCCGGAGGGCCGGATGAGGGGGGCCGGAAGCGCCAAAGGCCTGCCCCAAGCCCCCTCATCGCCTCGCATCCGATCGGCACTTCTCCCCGCTGGGGAGAAGATAGCACTCGCCACCGCCGCGGCGGTCCATATGCGTTCGCCGTGGCGACAGGGCTTGCCTCGGGGACCGCGACGCGCCAAGAGAGGCGATGACCGACAAACCCGCCCTTTCGCAGCGCCTCGACCAGTTGCTCGTCGCCCGCGGCCTGTTCGACAGCCGCTCGCGCGCCCGTGACGCAATCGGCCGTGGCACCGTGAGTGTCAACGGCAGGGTCGTGACCAAGGCCGGGGCCACCTTTGGCGCGGATGCGGCGATCGAGCTTGACGATCCGGCGCGCGGCTATGTCTCGCGCGCCGCCCTCAAGCTGGTGGCGGCCCTCGACCATTTCCGGCTCGATCCGGAAGGGCTCGACTGCCTCGACATCGGCGCCTCCACCGGCGGCTTTACCGAGGTGTTGCTCGAACGCGGCGCAGCTCATGTCGTGGCCGTCGACGTCGGCCACGACCAGATGCATGCGAAGATCGCCCAGGACGCGCGCGTTACCAATCTGGAGGGATTGAATGCCCGCGTTCTCTCGGCAGCTGATCTCGGTGGGCGCACAATCGGCTGTGTCGTCTCCGACGTGTCGTTCATCTCGCTGAAGCTGGCGCTGCCGCCGGCGCTGTCATTGGCCGCACCCGGCGCCTTCTGCGTGCTGCTGGTCAAGCCGCAGTTCGAGGCCGGCCGCGAGGCGATCGGCAAGGGCGGGCTGCTGAAGGATCCTGCGCAGGGCCCGGTGATCGCAGCCGCGCTGGAGCGCTGGCTGACGGACGAAATCGGCTGGACCAGTCTCGGCATCATCCCCTCGCCGCTCACCGGCGGCGATGGCAACCAGGAATATCTTCTCGCAGGACGGAAAGCATGAGCGCGGAAACTGTCACCATCGAACGGCTCGGTAGCGGCGGGGACGGCATTGCCGTCGGACCGGGCGGTCCGCTCTACGTGCCCTTCACCCTGCCCGGCGAGACCGTCGCCATCGCCCGGGTGAAGAACCACGGCACGGTGATGTCGACCGCCATCGCCTCGCCCGAGCGGGTCGTGCCGCCGTGCCGGCATTTCGGGCCGGATGGCAAGAACGGAACCTGCGGCGGCTGTTCGTTGCAGCATGCCAGCGACACACTGTACCACGCCTACAAGCGAGAGCTCGTGGTCGAGGCGCTGAAGATGAAGGGGCTGACGCCTACGGTGGCACCACTCGTCATCGCCCGTCCCGGCGAGCGGCAGCGGCTTGTCTTCACCGCGCGCCGCACCGAAAAGGCGCTGCTGCTCGGCTTCAACCAGCCGTCGAGCCATCACATCGTCGACATCGAGGAATGCCCGATCGGCAGCCCGGGGATTGTCTCGCGGCTCGAGGCGATCCGCGCGATTGCCGCAGCACTCGCCACCGACAGCCAGAGCTTTCGCGTCACCGTCCTTGAAACCCTTTCCGGCCTCGATCTCGCCTTTGAGGGCGTCCAAAAAATCGGCGACAGGCAGCGGCGGGCGGTGACCGAATGCGTGCTGTCGCTGCGCGGCATCGCCCGCGTCTCACATGACGGCGAGATCCTGATCGAGCCGCAGAAGCCGCAGATCGCATTTGGCGGCGTCCTCGTTTCGCCGCCGCCGGGCGGCTTCACCCAGGCGACGAAGGAGGCCGAAGAGGCGATGGCGGCGCTGGTTCTCGACCACATCGGCAAGGCCAAGCGCGTCGCCGACCTCTTCTCCGGCTCCGGCACCTTTGCGCTGCGGATCGCGAGCATCGCCCGCACCCATGCGGTCGAGGGGGACGAGAAGGCGCTGAAGGCGCTCGATCACGCCGCCCGTCATGCGCAGGGCCTGAAGCAGGTGAGCGTGGAAAAGCGCGACCTGTTCCGCCGGCCGCTGATGGCCACCGAACTGAAGGTGTTTGACGCCGTGGTCTTCGACCCGCCGCGCGCCGGCGCGGAGGAGCAGTGCCGCGAACTCGCCCGCTCCGGGGTGAAGAAGATCGCCGCGGTCTCCTGCAATCCGGTGACGCTCGCCCGCGACCTTTCGATCCTGGTCGCCGGCGGCTATCGCATCACCGCGGTGACGCCGATCGACCAGTTCCTCTGGTCGTCGCACGTGGAGGCGGTCGCGACGCTGGAGAAGTAGGCCCGGAACGGCCGCCGGCGATTATGGCGCTCTGGCGAAATTGCCGTCTAAGCGATGGCGGTGATTTCCAGTTCCTGTGCGCCGAAGCCGACGACATCGCCAACCGCCCTGCCCATCAGAGCCCGCGCCACCGGAGACACGTAGGATATCGAACCGGCCTTCGGGTCGGCTTCGTCCTCGCCCACGATCCGGTAGGTCTGCACGCGGCCATCATCGCGCTCGAACGTTACTGTGTTCCCGAACGCAACCGTCTCGGTCGAAGTCGGGTCGGCGACGAGTTGGGCCGTCCGCACCCTTTCGGCAAAATAGCGCAGGTCGCGCAAGGGACCCGCCGCCTGTCGCCGCCGTTCGTTGACGTCTTCGATCGCGCTTGCCGCCTGGTAGGCTTCGCGGGCCTGTTGCAGCTGCTGCTCCAAGGCCCTCAGTCCCGCCTCCGTGACGAGGTTGGGGTGCGGCGAAACCGGACGGTCGGGCAGCAAGGTTTCCGCAGCCGTTTCGGCGCTCTCTTCCTTGACGAAGGCAACACTCAATTCTCGAACTCCAATTGGACGCGATGCTTTGGGATGCAGGTGGGGCCGCAGGCTCGGTTTGTCAAACCGCAGACGGATGACGGGCTGTTAAGCGCATGCATCCATCCCCTGCTCGGTCTGCCCGAGTCCGCCTGGCGAATGCAGGTCGTCGACGACCCTCCCCTATCGGAGGAGTTGCCGGCGGCTACGTCTTGGCCATGAAGGCCTCGATGGCGGCACGCGCTTCGGCGCTCCTCAGCCGCACGGCGAAATGGTGCGTCTCCTCGTCGATGCGGCCGGCGATCTCCTCGCGATTGCCGCGCATGAGCTCGCGCGCGGTGCGCAGCGCCTCCGGTGGCTTGGCGGCGAGGCGCCGCGCCAGTTCCATCGCCTCCGCCTCCACCGCCTCGACGACCTTCCAGATCAGGCCGGCCTCACGCGCCTCGGCGGCCGAGAAGGCCTCGCCGGCGACGAGCAGCGCGAAGGCGCGCTGGTGGCCCATCAGCCGCGGCGCGATCAGGCTGGAGGCGGCCTCCGGCACGAGCGCCAGATCGACGAAGGGCGCCTTGAAGGACGAGCGCGGCGAGGCGACGGTCAGGTCGCAGTGAAGATGGATGGTGGTGCCGATGCCGATCGCCATGCCGTCGACGCCGGACACCAGCGGCTTGGTGTGGGCGGCGAGCGCATGCAGGAAATCGACCACCTCCCTTCCCATAATGCCGCCCATCGCGAAGGCCAGGAAATCGGCCATGTCGTTGCCGGCGGAGAAGCAGCCCTCCGACCCGAGCAGCAGGGTCGTCCGGACCGCCGGGTCCACGTCGGCGGATCGCAGCGCCTCCGTCATCGCCGCGTACATGGCGCGGGTGATGGCGTTCTTCTTCTCCGGCCGGTTCAGGCGGATCACCTGCACACCCGGCAAGTCGTCGGGACGGTCGATGAGAACGTGGTCGGTCATCTGGTTCCTCTCCTGGCAGGCGCAATCGACGCACACTTTCCTTCGGGCGAGCGACACCCTCATTTGGCTGCCGCCCCTTCTCCTCGCAAGCGGGAGAAGGAAACTTGCCGCATCGGTCCGGCCTTCCGCCCTTAAGGGAGGTCGGCGCCTGGGACGAGCGCCGGCTGCATGCCTGCCGCTTAAAGGCGCCTATCCCAGCACCGCGCGCGCCGCCGCAAGGCTGGCGGCGCCGTTTATCACCCGGTCCTTCAATGCTGCTGTCTCGGCCATGAGGTTTTCCGCAGCGAAGCGGCACAGCGCGGTGCGCTCCGCCTTGCGGCCGTCGCCGGCGTCCGCCAATGCAGCCTTGGCCAGATAGGCGCCGGTCAGGGCCAGGCCGAACAGCCGCTGATAGGGCGTGGCGCCCGCCAGCGCGTCGGCGTGCCGGCCCTCCGCCATCGCCCTGCCGAGCCAGTCGGTGGCTGCTTCGAGATCGGCAAGGCTGGAACCGAGCCTTGCCGCGGTCTCGCCAAAGCCCGAATCTTCCGCGGCGCGCACCGCACCGGCAATCCCTTTCAACTCGGCGATGAGCCACTTGACCTGCCGTCCGTCCGACAAAGGAAGCTTGCGGGTGACGAGGTCGATCGCCTGGATGCCGTTGGTGCCCTCGTAGATCGGCGCGATGCGGGCGTCGCGATAGAGGCGCGCGGCGCCGGTTTCCTCGATGTAGCCCATGCCGCCGTGCACCTGCACGCCAAGCGAGGCGACGTCGACGCCGGCGTCGGTGGCAAAGCTCTTGGCGATCGGCGTCAGCAGGCTCGCCCGCTCGCCCCAGTGCCGGGCCTCATCGCCTTTAGTCACCTGCGACATGTCGACCGCGTGCGCGCAGGCATAGGTGATGGCGCGCGCGCCTTGCGTCAGCGCCTTCATGGTCAACAGCATGCGGGCGACGTCCGGGTGCTCGATGATCGGGCTCATGCCGGGGCCTTCCCAGCCCGGCGCCCTGCCCTGTGTGCGCTCCCTGGCATAGGCGATCGCCTTCTGCGTCGCCGCCTCGGCGATTGCTACCCCCTGCATGCCGACGGCCAGGCGCGCGTTGTTCATCATCGTGAACATGCAGGCGAGCCCCTTATTCTCCTCCCCGACCAGCCAGCCGACGGCGCCGGGCTCGTCGCCGAAACGGCCGTCGCCATAGATCATCGTGCAGGTGGGCGAGGCATGGATGCCGAGCTTGCGCTCGATCGAATGGCAGTGGACGTCGTTGCGCCCGCCGAGCGAGCCGTCGGCGTTGACGAGAAACTTCGGCACCAGGAACAGGGAAATGCCGCGCGTTCCGGGCGGTGCGTCCGGCAGGCGGGCCAGCACGAGGTGGACGATGTTCTCGGTGAGATCGTGCTCGCCGTAGGTGATGAAGATCTTCTGGCCGAAGAGGCGGTAGGTGCCGTCGTCGCGCCGCTCGGCGCGGGTCTTCAGCGCGCCGAGGTCGGAGCCGGCGTGCGGCTCGGTGAGGTTCATCGAACCCATCCATTCGCCGGAGACCATGTTCGGCAGGTAGGTCCGCTTCAAGGCGTCCGAACCATGCGCCGAAAGGGCTTCCACCGCGCCGATCGTCAGCGTCGGGCCGATCGCAAAGGCCATCGAGCCGCCGTTCCACATCTCCATCGTCGCGACCTGCAGCATGTGCGGCAGCCCCTGCCCGCCGAACTCCGGCGCAGCCGCCAGGGCGTTCCAGCCGCCTTGCATCCAGGCCCGGTAGAGCGCCGGCCAGCCCTCCGGCATCGTCACCTGCGCATCCTTCAGAGTGACGCCCTGCCGATCGCCGACATCGGCCAGTGGCGCGATCGCCTCGCCCGCAAAGCGACCGGCTTCGGCGAGAACCGCATCCACCACGTCGTCGGAGAGATCGCCGAAACGGCCCTCCGACAGCGCCGCGCTTAACCCGGCCACGTGGCGCAGCGTGAAAGCGATCTCCTCCACCGGAGCCTTGTACATGGCGGTCCTCCCCGAAGCTGCGGATGCAGACGCCCGCGAGCATGACCGTCGAACGCTTCCGGCGCAATGCGGGGGACGTTATTTGTCCTTACGTAAACGCCGAACAATCCCTGCGGACCGGACGGCACGCCTTTCCAGGCTCGGTTTGCGCTTCCAAACGCCGCCGGGACGTGTACATTAGTCATTTCTTACATGCATAGAATGTGGCGCGAGAGCCCGAAGCCTCCATTTGCGCGGGACGGTCGGCGAAAGTGCGTCTCAAAAGCACCAGAGGCTCTACAGCCTCGGGTCGATACGGATTTGATTAATCGGCGCGCCGACCGGCCAGCGCCTCTGCATGACAGCATGTTCCAGCCAGTCGATACGCCGCACATGCGTGTCGAAGAGCAGTTGTTAACGTCTTGCTTACCATACCGAAAGCACCATCCGGGGCGGAGGGGCGCACGCAGGGGGAAAAGCATGGCGAGGATGAAGAGAATGTCCGCGCTGGCGGCAGGCGCCCTTCTCCTGGTTGCACCCGGCAAGGTGGCCGCGACGGACCTGGAGCCTTGGAAGGACCGCGACAACGCCATCATCGTCGATGCCTACGAGTTGAACGAGATCGACTGGCCGCTGATGCTGACCGACGAGCGGATCGCCGGCTTCATCTCCAAGGCGTCGGACGGCCTGCCGGAGAGCTTCGACTGCAAGGGTGAACACGACGGCGATACGGTCGCGCACTGCAAGACCATGTGGCGCAAATATGCGGTCAGCCGCGAGCTCTACGAGACGCGGCGGCTGCTCGCCCGGGCGCATGGCCTGCTTTGGGGCGCCTACCACCTGGCCCGGCCGGGCAATCCGATCGACCAGGCGAACCATTTCCTCGACTACGCCAAGCCGCAGCCCGACGAGCTGATGGTGCTCGACATAGAGGGGCTCGACCCGAAACAGTTCATGTCGCTTGAGGACGCCCAGGTGTTCGCCGGCCACATCAAGACGCGCACCGGACGCTATCCGGTGCTCTACACCAACCACTCGACAGCCCGCCACATCGCCGCCAACCGCAGCAAGTATCGTATCCTCGCACGGCTGCCGCTCTGGTATGCCCGCTACAAGCCCGCCATCCGCAACGTCTTCCCGCTCGGCAACTGGGACGGCTACGCGCTCTGGCAATTCTCCGCCGCCGCCAACTGCAACAAGCGGCGCTGCCCGTATCGCATCAAGGGAGCTCTCGTCGACATCGACGTCAATGTCGCGGCGATGGACCGTGCCGCGCTGGCGAAGATCTGGGCTTTCGGCGCACTTTTGCCGGAGAAGCCATTTGACGGCGATGACGAAATTGCGGTCGACGAGATCTTCACGGCCTCGGTCAGCCGTGGAGCCGCCGACGAAGAACCCAGATCGATGCCCGCCAAGATCGCGGCAGAAGCGATTGCAGGTGTCGCCGCCGCCGCAAGCGCCAGGGTGCAAAGCAGAGATCGTGGTGCGATCTCCGCCATGACGGCATCATCGGCGGACGGCGGGGCGTCGCCGATGATCGAAGCAGTGACGCCGGCCGCGCAAGCCCCCGCGCGCATCCGGTGATGCGTCTCGCGAGCCGGGCTCCAGAGACTTTGTCGAAGGGCCGCGCCGCCGCCGCATATCTGCTTCCGATCCACAATCCGGCTTCGCAAAGAAACCACCAGAGACCGTCGCGTAAGCGTGGCGTTAACCATAAGCGCGGATGATCCGCTTCGAATGCGCCAACTTCCGGAGTGCTCCGTGCAGCCCACGCCAAAATACCGATACTACGACGCTACCGCCTACAAGCGGGCGCAAAGTGCGCGGTCAGTCGCCTATACCGACTTCCTTCGGACCGGGCGGCTGGAGAAACGCGGCGACTGGAGCCGCACCGACAAGCGATACATGAGCTATCGGGAGGTTGCCGAGCAGACCGGCAAGAAACTCGAGACGGCGGGCAACCTCACGCATGCGCGCATCAACGGCTTCCACAAGACGATCCGCTTCCCCAAAGTCGTCTTCCACCGCACCCTGGCCGCCATGCCGCACCTCGGCTATTGCCACGTCACGCTTTCGAGGACGCGGCTTGCCCGGCAGGAGGATATCCAGTGGTCGTTCTACATGGCCAACTTCTACGCGGAGATCGGGGAAGGCGAGCGCTTCTTCGAGGCGATCAGCCCTAAATTCTCGCGCATGTACTTCGCCGTTGCGACATCGCCCGCGAAGGGCGGCGACCGACTGGAGATCAACCGGTCAGTCGGGGACTACGGCATCCTCTTCCACACCCATGACCCGAAGGAAGCGATGAAGAACGTACTGTTGCTCGGCGCCCGCAACGAGCAGCTGCGCCAGATCATCCGGGCAATCTGACCAACCTGTAGAAGATCGGCCACGGTTTCACCCGATCCGCTTCAGGGTGCTCTAATGATCCTGAACCCGACCATCGGCGGGCGGCAGCCCTTCTTGAGGCAGCGATCGCCGCTTCGATGTGGCGCCGTCAGGATTGCGGCTGCGGCACGATCCGGATGTAGGGCTTCGGAGCGCGCCAGCCGTCGGGATACTGCTTGCGTGCCTCCTCGTCGGAGACCGAACCCGCAATGATCACGTCCTCGCCGTTATTCCAGTTGGCCGGGGTAGCGACCTTGTGGCGGGCGGTCAGCTGCAGCGAATCGATCACCCGCAGCACCTCGTCGAAGTTTCGACCGGTGGTCATCGGGTACACCAGGATCAGCTTGATCTTCTTGTCCGGGCCGATGACGAAGACATTGCGAACCGTCTGGTTGTCGGCGGGCGTCCGCATTGTCGGATCGCCGGAGGCTGCGGCCGGCAACATGCCGTACGCCTTCGAAACGGCGAGATCCACGTCGGCGATCATCGGGAAATTGGGGGCATAACCCTGCGTCTCCGCGATGTCGGCTGCCCAGCCTTCGTGGCGATCGAGCGGATCGACCGACAGGCCGATGATCTTGACGCCGCGCCGGTCGAACTCCGGCTTGATCTTCGCCATGTAACCGAGTTCGGTGGTGCAGACCGGCGTGAAATCCTTCGGGTGCGAGAACAGCACGGCCCAGGAATCGCCAATCCACTCATGGAACTGGATCGGCCCTTCCGTCGTCTGCGCCTTGAAATCCGGTGCTATGTCATTGATTGCAAGTGTCACGACACACCTCCGTCCCGAGGCGATCACGGCGCGCCCCGGAGCGTCAGTTTGCACCAATCACCACATTAGGCAACGCTAAATCTCCCTGCAGCGTCCCTGCCTGCTCCCGGCCATCGGCACCGCTCAAGCGTTCTTGTAGATCATCCAGTCCTTGCCCTCCGGTCCGCTTTCGCCACGATAGACGACGAGGCGGTTTCCGCCCGCCGCCTGCGCCTGCTGCAGGGTGCGCTCGGCGAAATTGACGAGGTCGAAGGCATTGGCCGCATTGTCCACCATGCAGACGCCGGCCGAGAAGGTGAGGCTGCCAAGATTGCGCATGGTTTCGGGATGCTTCAGGGGGGCGGCCGCAAAGGCGGCACGAAGGAGCGCCATCAGACGCAAGACCTCGTTCTCGTCGGATGTGTAAAACAGAAGGCCGAAGCGCAGTGCGTCGAAGCGGCTGGCAACGTCGTCCGCCGGTATCGTCCGTTTGACGAGGGCGCCGTAGTGGCGGACCAGGTAGTCGTTGAGCGCCTCGATCTGCACCGGCGAGAAGCGCTTGCCGGCGTCCACCTCGACGAGGGCGAGACCACAACCGACGGGGATTCCGGCGTTGGCGTAGATCCGGGCGACGGCCTTGTTGAAGGAGCGGCGGTTGCCCAGCCCGGTGGCGGCATCCGTGAACCTGACGGCGTCGAACGCCGCCAGTTCCTGCTGGATGGCGTCGAGGTTCTGCGATTGCGCCGCGACGCTCTTCTCCATCTCGGCATTGCGCGTGACCTGCTGTTCAGTGGCCTGGCGCAGTCGCTCGATCGAATTTCCAATGACAGAGGCGACCTCCTGGCCGTCGGCGAAGATCGCCTGCGAAGCCTCGCCAATCAGCCTGCCATAGTCGTTGAGCGAGACCTTCTCCTGCTCCAGCAACGCCATGAAATTGGTCATCTCGTCACGGACCGCCCCGGCGGAACGCTGCAGTACACCCTCTTCGTGGTGGTGCGGCAGGTATTTGCGGCCGAGTTCGTCGAGGGCCGCCTGTGTCTTGAACTTTCCAAGCGCGATGAAGTCGCGGACAAGTTCCGGATTGGCACCGGCATAGGCCTCGTAGACCAGTTCGTAGTTGCGCGGCAGGCCGTCGATGCCCATCTGGTGCATGGCGGAGGCGACACGCAGCGCAATGTCGTTCGTGGAGGATTTCCTCTGATTCATCTTGGCGCCCACTCCCGTATCTGCCGTCTCTTAGCAACGATCGGTTACGAAGCATCTAACGCGAACGCGACAAGCGTGATCTTGCACGCCTGACGTGCACTGCCCTTTCGGCCTTGGCAGCGACGCGGCAAAGGCTGTAAAGCAAACCCCGGTCAACGGCGAAGAACGGACGTGATGGCACAGGTCATCGATACAAGGGCTGAACCTCAGGCGGCGCTTTCACGCGCAATGGACGTGCTCGGGCGCGGTCTGCCGGTCGCGATTCCGACGGAGACCGTCTACGGCCTGGCGGCGGACGCGACCAATCCGGCGGCGATCGCCCGCATCTATGAGACCAAGGGACGGCCGCGCTTCAATCCGCTGATCGCCCATGTGGCCGACCTCGCCATGGCCGAGCGCCACGCCCGCTTCGACCCGCTGTCGCGCAGGCTTGCCGAGGCCTTCTGGCCCGGGCCGCTGACGCTGGTACTGCCGGGCCGCCCCGACTCGCCCATCCATTCGCTGGCACGCGCCGGGCTCGATACGATCGGGCTGCGCGTGCCGACCGGCTTCGCCCACCGGCTGATTGCGGCCTTCGACCGCCCGCTGGCGGCTCCGAGCGCCAACACCTCGGGCCGCATCAGTCCGACCACCGCCGCCCATGTGACAGCCGATCTCGGCGACAGGATCGAACTGATCCTCGACGGCGGCCCGGCCGGCGTCGGGCTCGAATCGACGATCCTGAAGGTGGTGGACGGCACCGTCCACCTCTTGCGGCCGGGCGGACTGAACATTTCCGAGATCGAGGCGCTGACCGGATCACCGGTGATCCGCCCGAAGGGCGCCGGGGCGACCATAGAGGCGCCCGGCATGCTCGCCTCGCACTATGCACCCGAAGCCGGCGTCCGCCTGAATGCCACCGAGGTCCGGCCGGGAGAAGCGCTCATCCGCTTCGGCGGCAGGGCGCTGCCGGGAGAAGCCAAAGCGTCGATCGTGCTCGACCTCAGCCCCTCCGGCGACCTGCGCGAGGCGGCGGCCAATCTGTTCGGCTTCATGCAGCAAGCGGACGCGACGGGGGCCGGCTCGATTGCCTTTTCATCGATCCCCGCAACCGGGCTCGGCGAGGCCATCAACGACCGGCTCGAACGCGCGGCTGCACCCAGGAACTGATGCAATGTCCGCAACCACCCTTGCCCCCGCGCTGATCGCCCGCTTCGCCGAGATCACCGGCGAGACATATGCACTCACCGAAACTGCGGCGGTTGCACCCTATCTCGTTGAATCGCGCGGGCTCTATCGCGGCACGACACCGCTGGTGCTGCGGCCGGGCAGCGTTGCGGAGATCGCGGCGATCCTCAAGCTTGCCAGCGAGATGGGCACGGCGATCGTGCCGCAGGGAGGCAATACCGGCCACGTCGCCGGGCAGATCCCGCGCGAGGGCGCGGCCGATGTCGTGCTTTCACTTTCCCGGCTGAACCGCATCCGCGACGTCGATCCCATCGGCAACGTCATCGTCGCCGACGCCGGCTGCGTGCTGGCCGATATCCAGAAGGCCGCGGAAGCGGTCGACCGGCTGTTTCCACTGTCGCTCGGCTCGGAGGGCAGCTGCCAAATCGGCGGCAATCTCTCCAGCAACGCCGGCGGCACGGCGGTGCTCGCCTATGGCAACGCCCGGCAGCTCTGCCTCGGCCTGGAGGTCGTGTTGCCGACCGGCGAGGTCTGGGACGGGCTGCGGCGGCTGAAGAAGGATAACACCGGCTACGACCTGCGCGATCTCTTTATCGGCGCCGAAGGGACGCTCGGGGTCATCACCGGGGCGGTATTGAAGCTCGTTCCCCGCCCGGTGGGCCACGAGGTCGCCTTCGCGGGGCTGCGCTCGGTAGCCGACGCGCTGGCGCTCTACGACCTTGCTTTCCGGCGCTGCGGAACCGCGCTGACCGGCTTCGAGCTGATGCCGCGAATCGGCATCGAGTTCACGACGAGACACATACCCGGCGTCCGCGATCCGCTGCAGACACCCCATGCCTGGTATGCGCTGATCGACATCTCGACCTCTGACTCGGCCGAGACGGCCAGCCGCATGGCCGAGGCCTTGATGGCGGAAGCGATGGAACAGGACCTCGCCGAGGACGCCGTGATAGCGACCAGCGGGGCGCAGCGGAAGGCTTTGTGGCACATGCGCGAAAGCATGTCGCCGGCGCAGAAACCCGAGGGCGGATCGATCAAGCACGATGTCTCGGTGCCGGTCTCCAGCATTCCGGCTTTCATGGCGGAAGCGGACGCGGCCGTCACCGCGATTATCCCCGGCGCCCGCATCTGCGCCTTCGGCCACATGGGCGACGGCAACATCCATTACAACATCTCCCAGCCGGTCGGCGCCGACAAGCAGGCCTTCCTCGACCGCTGGCACGAGGTGAACGCCGTCGTGCACGGCATCGTGCTGAAGTACGGCGGCTCGATCTCCGCCGAGCACGGCATCGGCCAGCTGAAGCGCGACGAGCTCGCCGCAATCCGCGCCCCGATCGAGATCGACCTGATGCGCCGCATCAAGCACGCCTTCGACCCGGCCGGCATCATGAACCCCGGCAAGGTCCTGCGCAGCGACACTTGATGCGTGCGTGCCGGACTGTGCAGCTTTTCGAGACTGCATGAAATCACAGGCTAAAATGCAGATTGCTTAATCCATTTTCACGCAATCTGCTCTAACCACCTCGCCCGGTCCGGCGGCGCAGCGACGCGGGATCAGCGGCCGCCCGTGCGCAACTGCGCCATCGACAGCAGCGTGTCGGCGCTGATGCTTCCGCCACCGCCGCTGAGAACCGCAACGGCGCCGGACGTTTCATTGAAATTTTCGAGATCGAACAGGACCGAGAACTTGGTGATCATCTTCGCCACCTTCTCTGGATCCTGAAGGTCCTTCAGGTCCAGATAGCGCTTGATCAATTCCGCCTGCGCATCGATGTCGGCGCTGCCGATGTCGTCCGGAAGGCCGAAGGTGACCTTGAAGACCTCGTACAGCGCATCGTCGGCGAGGATGTCGTAGGCGCTGGAGACCGTGTGAGCATTGCGCTCGAAGTAGAGCGCCAGCCGGACACCGGCATTTTCCTCGCCGGCCTCGATCTCCATCGCCTGGCGGACATAATAGTCCAGCGTCTGGTAAATGCCGCGCCGGGTCTGGATGGCCGTGTCGTGCGGACGCTCCACCTGGCCGGTCGCACCGAAGTTGAACGAGGCGACGATCGTACGATAGCTCCGGTCGGACTGCTGGTTGACGAAGCTGTCCGGATCGTCAAGGTCAGAGGAAAAGATCTGTGCGAGGAACCCTTCCGGCACCGTCTTCGGATCGATGTTGTTGGCCTCCAGCACGAAGTTGACGAGCCTCGGAGCGGCGAGGAACTCCTTGAGCGAATCGATCTTCTGGATCTGCTCGGCGTAGTACTTCGCCTCGGCCTCCGCCTTCTTCTTGTCATCGGGGGTGCCGAAACGGGACTTCTCCATGACATAGGCCTTGGAGACGATCTGGATTTCCGCTTCGGTCTGGGCCATGACGGGCACGTCGATGCTGCCCTCGTCGTCGAAATTGAAGGCCTTGGCCAGTTCCAGATAGCGACTGTCCTTCAGGCGGTACACGTAGCTCTTCGGATCATTGAGGTCGCTGAGCAGGACCTGCTTGATCTTCCACTTGCTCTCGGTTGCCGGGTCGAGGCCGAACGCATCGAGGGCGAGCTTGTAGACGCTCGATGCCTTGAAGAAGTCGTCTACCGTGGTGACCTCTGCCACCTGCGACCTGTACTGGGCGATCAGCTTCTTGTCGGCCTCGTCGTCCTTGTCGTTGTAGCGGGTCATGTAGAGATTGCCCGCCTTGATTGTCTCTGCCAAATCCTGGGCCACGTCGCCCGCGGCAAGCGTCCCGTCCGTCCGGAAATTGAACGCCTTGGCCAGTTCCACGTAACGCGGGTCGCCCTTGCCGGTGGTGTTGACGTAGCTATTCGGATCGTCGGGGTCGCTCGTCAGGATGTTGCGGATGGTCGCCGGGACGATGGTGACGCCGTTCAGGTCGTAGGCCACCTTGATGTAGTTCAGCACGCGGCTGTCGGCGAGAAGTTGTTCGACTGTCGTCGCGGCCGCGACCGCCTCCTCGAAATGCGCCTTGTTCAGCAGCGCCGCCGCCGACGTGACGCGGGGCGTCGCCAGCACATAGGCCTCGCCGGTCGCCGCCTTCTGCGCAGCGTTCTGGGCGGGCGTTCCGGCCGGCAGGCTGCCGTCGGGATTGAAATTGTAGGCTGCCGCCAGCGCCAGATAGCGCTCCGCGCCCGCGATCTGTTTTCGCCAGGTGGCGATGTTGCCCCTCAGAGCGGCCTTTTCAGCGTCTGACACGGCGGGATCGGCTAGCCGGGCATTGGCATTGGCGATCTTCGCCTCGTAGCCTGTAATCGCCGCGCCGAAGGTCTTGTTCACGTAGCTGTCCGGGTCGTTGAGATCGCTCGTCAGCGCGCCTCGCACGGCCTGGTAGGAGAACGTGTTCGGATCGATTCCGAAAGCCGTGAAGACGTAGTCCCTGAGCCGCTCGTTCTGGAACAGCTTGTCGACGTTGGTGACGGTGTCGATGACGATATTGTAGTAGCGGGTCTCTTCCTGCTGGCTCTTGCCGGCATTGTTCACCGTCGCCGTGTAGAGGCCGATCACCTCGTCCAGTTGGGCATCGGACTGGGCAACGGCGGTTTCGCTCTTGAACGAGAACGCCTGCGCAAAGGTGCGGTATTTGGTGTCGGTCAACAGATTGACGAAGCTGTTCGGATCGGTGAGATCGCTTTCCAGAACCTTGCGCATGAAGGCCTTGGCATAGGCCATCTCCTCCAGGCCGTAGGCCTTCACGGCATAGTTATAGAGCCGGTAGTCGTCGAGAAACGCGTCAACCGAGCCGATCTTGCCGATGTTTTCCCGATAATAGGCGCCCTCGCGCGCGTTGATCGACTGCTGCGACACGCGGTTCAGCGACGTCAGCAGATCCTTGGTGAGCAGATTGTAGCTCATATAGGTCGAAAGCATAGTGAAAGCCGCTCCCCTGCATGCCGCGGCAGCCGAATGCTGCGCATGCGCATAAACGCTTCGCCGGAGCATGCCGGAGCAGCCTTGTCCGGGGCTGGCGGCGGGGCATGTTCACCGAACGGAAACCCTGGCGGGCCGGGATTTGCTAACCATCCACTCGGGCAAAGTTTTCTTAACCGCGATTTTTAAGCGGCTCGGAAGGGGCGGCGCCTAATCTTCCCCCCACAGAGGACGAAAAAGTCCCGACGAGAAGACCGGGAACCGGCTCTCAAGGAAGACAAGGGCGAAAGACATGCTGAATACCGTTTTCAAGCCGGCCTGGGCCGGCAACACGCTGCGTCTCGATCCGAAGCGTTTTCCCCAGCAGATCAGCTACGCCTTGCGAAGCGACGCGAGCGACGTCGTCATCACCCTCGACGAGCGCGGTGCGGTGCTGCGCAAGGTTCTGCCCTCCAGCGGCCTGCCGCTATCGATCGCCCTTCCGGCGCGGGCCTTCAAGGGCGTCGCAGCCCGTGCCATCGACCATGGCAACGGCGAGGTGACGGTGACGCTCGAACTGCACCACGACGATCCTGACCTGTGCATTCCACTGCTGGTGGCCCACGATCTCTGCGACATCGCCGCCGACTGGCGCAGCTGGTCGGAGGCTTACCGCATACCGATGCTGATGGTCGAAGCCGACGGGGTCGCCCGTCCGCTGGAGATGCACCTCGGCGCCATCCCCGCCCGCCCGACCCGCCAGCGCCGCCGGCACTCCTACTTCGCCGAACGCCGTCCGCGTTTCCTGGTGCGCCGCTCGACCGGCGACCTCGGCCTGGCGATGAAGATCAACGGAACCGAGATCATCGCGCGCCGCTAGCGCGCAATCGGCCCCGGCAAGAAGCAAAAGGCCGCCCACAGGGAGCGGCCTTTTTGCTGTCGTCGTTGCAGCCCGATGCCTTCAGGCGAAGGCAAGCGCTGCGACCAGCCCAAGGAAGATGATCATGCCGACGACGTTGTTGAACTTGAACAGGGCCAGGCACTGTTCCGCGTCGTCGATGTCGACCGCCACGATCTGCCATGCGAGCAGTGCGGCGGCGATCGCAAGCCCGACATAGGCAAGCAGGCCGACACCGGCGAGGACGAAGGACGCGGCGATCAGGAGCACGGCAAGGCCGTAGAGTACGACGAGCCACGGCCGGGTGCGCTCGCCGAACAGACGGGCGGTCGACCGCACGCCGATCAGCGCATCGTCCTCCTTGTCCTGGTGGGCGTAGATCGTGTCGTAGCCGATCGTCCAGACGACCGCGCCGGCATAGAGAGCGACGGCGGCCAGCGAGACATTCCCGAATTGCGCCGCCCAGCCCATCAACGCGCCCCAGGAAAATGCGAGCCCGAGGAAGAACTGCGGCCAGTCCGTGAAGCGCTTGGCGAAGGGATAGACCGCGACGATCACGAGCGAGGCGATGCCGAGCACGACCGCGAAGGTGTTGAACTGCAGCAGCACCAACAGCCCGACGAGCGATTGCAGTCCGATGAACAGCTTCGCCTGTCCGCGCGAAACGCGCCCGGACGGCAGCGGACGGGAGCGGGTGCGCGCCACCGCCTTGTCGATCTCGTGGTCGACCAGGTCGTTGTAGGTGCAGCCGGCGCCCCGCATGGCGATCGAACCGACGACGAACAGCACGAGGTGCCAGGCAAACTGCGAGAGCGAATAGGCGGAGGCGGCGCGGGCGACGTTGGCGGCGAGCGCCGCAGACCACAGGCACGGCCACATCAAGAGTTGCCAGCCGATCGGACGATCCCAACGGGCCAGTTGCGCATAGGGCCAAAGCGAACGCGGCAGGACGCGATAGACCCAGTTGTCGGAGGGCGCATCGGCAACGCGCCCGGAATCGGGATGAGTGCTCATGTGCCTAGTTCGCAGCCTGTCCGCCGCAGGTCAAGCGACCGTATGGCGAACTTGGCGCCAGTCAATAAGCCTCGTCCATGCCGCGGAACGTTTTCGCACCTGCAGCATTTAAGTTTCGGTTCGAAACAGGAGTTGGTTCATGGCCGTCAGCATGATGGAACTGAAGGTGAATGCCATCCGCCGTGACGCAGGCCTCAGCCGGAGCGAGAAGGTCGAACGGCTGGAGCGGCTGCGCAATGCGTCGCATGCGCTGAGGCGCGCGGCTCGAGACTGCGCCGCCGTCTACGAAAACGGGTGGTACGAGCACGTGCACATCATCGAACGTGAACTCGCAACTCTCGGCTGCGATGCCCCGCTGAGGTCGCGGCGCCTTCACGGCTCGGCGTATCCTGCCTGATTGCCGCCTTCATCGCCTGACCGCGGACAGGTGTTCGGGCTTTCTGCCTCAAAGCTGCCCTTGACCTTTGCCGCCCGCCCGCTTAACCCGCCGGCAAGCGTGGATGTCGAGGGATTTGGCGATGAAGGTTCTGTTGATCGGTTCGGGCGGACGCGAGCATGCGCTGGCCTGGAAGCTCGCCCAGTCGCCCCGCCTGACCGCCCTCTTTGCCGCGCCCGGCAATCCAGGCATAGCCGAATGCGCCACGCTGGTGACGCTCGACGTCGAGGATCACGCCGCCGTTTCCGCCTTCTGCCGCGACAACGGCATCACCTTCGTCATCGTCGGACCGGAGGCGGCGCTGGTGGCCGGCCTGGCCGACCAACTGCGGGCCGACGGCATCGACGTGTTCGGTCCCTCCGCCGCGGCCGCACAACTTGAAGGCTCGAAGGGTTTTACCAAGGACCTCTGCGCCCGGCATGGAATTCCAACCGGCGCCTACCGGCGTTTCTCGGATGCCGCCGCCGCCCGCGCCTATGTTCTGGAGCAAGGCGCGCCGATCGTCATCAAGGCCGACGGGCTTGCGGCCGGCAAGGGCGTGACGGTGGCGATGAGCGTCGACGAGGCGCTTTCGGCGATCGACGACTGCTTCGACGGCGCCTTCGGCGCGGCCGGCGCGGAAGTGGTGGTCGAAGCCTTCCTCGACGGCGAGGAGGCGAGCTTCTTCTGCCTGTGCGACGGCACACATGCCCTGCCACTCGCCTCGGCACAGGACCACAAGCGCGTCGGCGACGGCGACACCGGCCCGAACACCGGCGGCATGGGCGCCTATTCGCCCGCCCCGGTGATGACGCCGGAGATGGTCGAGCGGACCATGAAGGAGATCATCGAGCCGACGATCCGCGGCATGGCCGCCGACGGTGATCCTTTCACCGGCGTGCTCTTCGCCGGACTGATGATCACGCAGAAGGGCCCCGAACTGATCGAATACAATGTCCGCTTCGGCGACCCGGAGTGCCAGGTGCTGATGATGCGGCTTGAAAGCGACCTGCTGCCGCTGCTGCATGCCGCGGCGACCGGCGCGCTCGACAAGGTGTCGGCCGAATGGCGTGACGAGACGGCGCTGACCGTGGTGCTCGCTTCGAAGGGCTATCCGGGGGCTTACGAGAAGAACACGCCGATCGGCTTCGTGCCGCCCGACGGCGACGCCAGCAAGGTGTTCCATGCCGGCACGGGCCTTAAGGACGGCAAGCTGGTGGCGACCGGCGGCCGGGTTCTGAACGCCACGGCGATGGCCCCGACCGTCGCCGCCGCGCAGGCCGAAGCCTACGCGCTCGTGGACCGGGTACAATGGGAAAACGGCTTCTGCCGGCGGGACATCGGCTGGCGCGCGCTGGAACGCGATAAGGTCTGACGAACACGGCGAGCAATTTTGCCTGCCAGATGCACCACTCGAAGAACGAGTTGTGGGCCTCGAAGATCTCCCCGGCTGCGAGACGGTCAGCAAGCTCCTGAGGCTAGGCCACAGCCCTGCTCCGCCCCGTTCCACCGCATGGTGAGAAATCGAGGGTCAATGGCAATGGCCGTGTTTCTCGCAACTGATCGTTTACCAATTCTCCTGACCGGAGGGTAACGGAAAGCGCGTAAGACTCTGCCGATCTACCGGGAGAACCAACGATGCGCTTGCTCTTGCCGACCATTGCCTGCGGATTGCTCGCCACCCCCGTACTCGCCTCGTCGATCGAGCCGGTGACCTCCGCCGGCGCGAAGGGCCAGGGCAGCATCCAGGCCATCTCGTGCACCGGATGCCCCGCCTTGAAGGAAACGAAACAGAAGGCGACCTATGTCGTCCCCGACATCGCGCCCGGCACGCAGAAGGTTGAAATCCGGGAAATCGAGGGCGAACGGAAGATCTTCCGTAGCGAAGCCTGGCTCGGCGGCTCCCCCGTCGTCTTCGTCAGCCGGGCACCTGAAACGGTCGATACGGAAACCGCGGAGAAGCCCGGCGATCCAGCCACCGCCGTCGACCCCGATACGCTGACCGGGGCGCTCGATGTCAAGGCCGCCGCTCCCGCCGCGAGCACCGAGACGGGCGGCTCACGACAGCTTGATCCGTCGACATTTGAACTTCGTCTCGATTGACCCCATAATATCAGAGTTCCCTGCCCCATCGGCCCTCCAGGCTGATCGGGTCATTCGCCTTCAACAGGCGGATATCTTGCGCCCCTGAAGAGAAGCAGGGGCGCAAGTGCTTTGTGGGAACACCTATTCCTGGGCCAGGCTCGTGACGAGGCGGTCGACCTCGGCAGGCGAAAACACCGCAATACCGTTGCGGCGCAGATAGGCCGCCGTAACGCCTTCGCCCGCGTGGCGCCTGCCCGCAAAGCTGCCGTCGTAGACGAAGCCGGAGCCGCAGGACGGGCTGCCGTCGATCAGCAGCGCGTGGCGGCAGCCGTTCTGGCGCGCCACCTCAAGCGCGCGGCGCGCTCCCTCGATAAAGCCGGCCGACACGTCGCGACCATCCGCCTCGACCACTTGCGCAGTGCCGTCAAGCACGTCGCCGCCGTCCATGGCGCGTCCGATCTCCGCGGGCGGGCGAGGCACGGCGAAACCGCCGGCGAGTTCGGGGCAGAAAGTCACCAGACGCCCCTCCTCGCGCCAGCGCGCCACCGCCTCATGGAGCAGTGGTTTGGCCGAACCGTCGTAGCGGACCGGCAGGCCCATGAGGCAGGCGCTGATCAGGATCTTGCCGGTCATCGCCCCGCCCCGTGGTTGCCGTTCCTTGCAAGCCTTCACGTTATCCGGTGATCTTGGAGAAATCTGCGACCGTGCCGGTGGCGGCACGGATCGCGGCCAGCAGCGCCAGCCGGTTCGCCCGGATCGCCGCGTCCTCGTCGTTGACCAGCACATCGTCGAAGAACGTGTCGACCGGGGCGCGCAGCTTCGACAGCGCCGTCATGGCGGCCTGGAAGTCCTCCCTGGCGACGGCGTCGGCAGCCTCGCCCGTTGCAACGACGATGGCGCCGTGCAGGTCCTTTTCGGCAGAGAGCCGGAAGAGCTCGGGGGCGATGCCGTCGGCAACCACGGTACCCTTCTTCTCCTCGGCGGCGAGCAGCTGCGTGGCGCGCTTGGTGCCGGCGAGCAGGTTCTGGCCGTCCTCGGAGGTGATGAAGGCCGTCAGCGCCTCGACGCGGCGGGCGACCATCAGCAGATCGTCGGATTCCGGCGTCAGCACCGCATCGATCAGATCGTAGCGGGCACCGAGGTCGCGCAGATAGACCTTGAGGCGATCGTGGAAGAAGGAGAGGAGGTCACCATCCTTGACCACCGACAACAGCGGCAGGCGGATGTTCTTCTCCAGCAAAATCCGGATGACGCCGAGTGCTGCCCGCCGCAGCGCGTACGGATCCTTCGAGCCGGTCGGCTTTTCGTCGATCGCCCAGAAGCCGATCAGCGTGTCGAGCTTGTCGGCCAGCGAGACGGTGATCGCCACCGGATCGGAGGGCACGCGGTCGGAGGGGCCTTGCGGCTTGTAGTGATCCTCGATGGCGTCAGCGACCGCCTGGGGCTCGCCCTGCAGCAGCGCATACTTGTGGCCCATGATGCCCTGCAGCTCAGGGAACTCGCCGACAGCCTCGGTGCGCAGGTCCGCCTTGGCGAGCACCACGGCGCGATCGACGAGCTTCGGATCGGCCCCGGTGACTTTGGCGAGTTCGGCGGCGAGCGAGCGGATGCGCATGACGCGCTCGCCCTGCGTGCCGAGCTTGGCTTGGAAGGTGACGTTGAGCGCGTCAAGCTTGGCCATGCGCTGGTCGAGCGGCTTCTTCAGGTCGAGGCCGAATTTCTCCGCCGAGGCCACCAGCGTCTCGAGATCCGGGAGGTCGTGCTGGTCGCGGGTCCAGAAATGCCGGGCGTCGGACAGGCGGGCGCGCACCACCTTGCCGTTGCCGTGGACGATCTCCTTGCCGCCGTCCTTCGCCTCGATGTTGGCGACGAGGATGAAATGGTTCGAGAGGCCTTCCCCGCCGGCCGGACGGGTGACGAAGCACTTCTGGTTGGTCTTGATGGTCAGGCGAATGATTTCGGCGGGGATCGCCAAAAACTCCTCCTCGAAGGTGCCCATCAGCACCTGCGGCCATTCGACGAGCCCGGAAACTTCTTCCAGCAGCCCCTCGTCCTCGACGAGTTCCAGCCCGTTGGCGAAGGCGATGTTGGCCGCGTCGGTGGCGATGATCTGCTTGCGGCGCTCGGCGTCGAGGATGACCCTGGCGCGCTCGAGCCCGGCCGCGTAGTCGGCAAAACGGCGGACAGTGAAGGCTTCCGGCGCATGGAAGCGGTGGCCGTATGTGACGTTGGAGGCGACGATGCCGTCGGCCTCGAACGGGATGACCCGGGTCTCCTCGGTTTCGGCCCCGAACACGCAGACGATCGACTGCAGCGGCCGCACCCAGCGCATCGCGCCGGGCTTTGCCGACGCAACACCCGAGCGCATCGACTTCGGCCAGGGGAAATTGCGGATGATGCCCGGCATCACCTCGGCGATGATCTCCTCGGCCGGCCGGCCCGGCTTGACGATGTGGGCGACGTAGAAATCACCCTTCTTCGGATCGCTGTGGACATGGGCCTCGTCGATCGAAGACAGCCCGGCGCCGCGCAAAAAGCCCTCAATCGCCTTTTCGTTGGCGTCGGTGCGCGGCCCCTTGCGCTCCTCGCGGATGTCGGCGGAGCGCGCATTGAGACCGCGGATGTCGAGCGCCAGCCGCCGCGGCGTCCAGTATTCACGCGCCCCTTCGTAGGTCAGCCCTGCTTCGACCAGCGCGTCGGTGACGAGCTTCCTAAGATCGCCTGCCGCCTTGCGCTGCATGCGGGCGGGAATTTCCTCGGAGCGGAGTTCTAGCAGAAGATCGGGCATGGATTGGACTTCGCGGGGATTGTTGCACTGCGGCCGACTTAGCAAGCCGCACGGCAAAAGTCATCCGCCCGGCAGCGGAAAAGTCCAGAATACGATGCCCCGTGAGGCGTTTTACCACCCCCCACCGCCTCCACCGCCACCGCCGCCGCCGGAGGAGCCACTGCCGGAAAAGCCGGACGACGAGCTTTTGGGCGGGGGCGGCAGCGAGGCGGTGATCGTATCGGCCATGGATCCGGCGAAGCCGCCCATCCGGTCGGCGAAGTCGCCGGGGCCGATGCCATCGCCGCTATACCAGCTCGGCTGGTAGGCGGCAGCGGCCGCACCGGCCGCGGCGGTCGCCAGCCAGCGCTGGAAGGTGTCGGACCAGGGCTTCTCGACGCCGAGGGCGACGGCATAGGGCAGAAGCGCCTCGTAGTGGCGCGGCGACATCTCCGGCGCGCCGGCCATGTTCATCCGCTCTTTTTCAGCCAATGTCAGGTACTGGCGCAGTCCGGCGATGCCGTCCATCATCTTGCGCCCGATCGGCGTCGGCGCGCCCATCAGGAAATAGAACAGCAGGTTGAGCAGGATGATGCCGCCGACCGCCAAGAGGATCGGCAGCAGGCCGCTGGCGGCGCCGCTTGCCGCGAGGCCGGCCAGTACAGCGCCGAAGATCGACAGGAAGACGAAGCCGAAGAAGGCGGCGGTGAGAACCGACATGATGCGCCTGCCGAGCGTCCGGGCACGGGTCAGCGACTTGCCGAAGGAGACGGCGAAGACGGCGAGGAAGAAGGCGGCGACGGCCGGAACGACGACCAGCGCAATCCCGTCCTCCGACAGGTTGCCGAACACCAGCATCAACAGCAAGAAAAGGGCGGAGAGCGCCACACCGCCGGCAATGTAGCCCCAGTTGGCCACGTAGTACTTGTTGCGATGCTCCTTCTCCATCGCCTGACGGAAGCTGGTGCCGAGCGTCTGGACGCGTTTGCCGTTGGCCTTGTCGATGGCGAGGCTGTCGCCCCGGGCGGCAAGCGATTTCAGAAGGATATCCTCGCCGGATGGCAGGCTCCCCTCCACGGGCTTGTCGGTGCGGGTAATGACAATGGAATTCTTCAGGTCACTCAGCGTGACATAGCCCTTCACCGCCAGGTTCAACAGGGCCGCTGAAAGCGCCGTCCAGCCCTCGCCGCCGAAGCCCTTGTTGTCGATGTAGTTGACCAGCGCCGGCGAGGCGCCCTGCGGCGGATGCCACTGCGGCACGACGACGCCTGCGGCCGGGTCGCGCCCGGCGACGATCCAGGCGCGCAGGTAGTAGAGCGCCACCAGCACGAGGCCGCCTATCCCGATCAATGCGCCGGCATTGTCGCGCAGGAACCACGCCCATTCCTGATCCGCACTCGGCCGATCGATGCTGCCGGCCGCCATTTTAACGCCGATCGTCAGCCCTTCGTGGGCACCGAGCGGGCCGGTGGTCGAAAACGCCGCCTCGTTGCCGGAGATCCTGGCGCGCGCCGCCTTTCCGGTGGCGCCGTAGGGGCCGGTGAAAAAGGTGAGTTCTTCCGGCTCGACGCCGTCGGGCAGCGCCACCGTCGCCGAGGCGCTGCGGATCGGAAACGCCCACTCCGTGCCGGTGACGTTCCAGAACAGTTCGTCGTGGCTGTCGAAATAACGGATCTGCCGGTCGGTGCGGTAGGCCAGTTCGTAGGTGTGCGGCCCCGGATCGAGCAGCACGTCGGCGGAGCCGAAATAGATGCGGATCGCGCCGCTCTCCTCCTCGGTGTGGTAGGGCTCGCGCTTGCCGTCGCGCCGAACCTCGACGATCTCGAAACCGACCCGCCGGCTGCGGCCCTCGGCGTCGACGAAGGTCAGCGGGAAGTCACGATAGATGCCGCGGCGGATGAGGTTGCCTTCGGCATTAACCTCGATCGTCTCGGTGACAGTCAGTTCGCCGTCGCGCGCAACCTCGATATCGGCGTGGAAGGAGGAGATGATTTCCGCCGCCTGCCCTGCGCCGGCCGCAAGCAGCGACAGCAGGAACAGGAGGCAGGCTGCGATCCGAGACATTGCGTGCTCCGGCGAAAAGCAATTTCCATCAAGGCTGCGGAAGGGCCCGATTTGAAACTGGCGGTGAACAAGGATGAGAGCGGTCCGCGATGCGGAGTGCTAGAACTTCACCGCCGGCACGGCGCGGTCTGCCGCATTCTCGATCTCGAAATAGGGCGCCTTGGCGAAGGAGAAGGCGCTGGCGAGCAGGTTTGAGGGAAAGCTCTCGACCTTGACGTTGAGATCGCGGGCGGCGCCGTTGTAGTAGCGGCGCGACATCTGGATCTCATCCTCCACCATCTGCAGCGATGCCTGCAACTCGCTGAAATTCTGGCTGGCCTTAAGGTCGGGATAGGCCTCGGCGATCGCCATCAGCCTGCCGAGTGCCTGGCCGAGCATGCCTTCGACGGCGGCGCGGCCCTCCACGTCGCCGGCCGGCACGGCCTGGGCCTTGTTGCGCAGCTCGACCACCTGCTCGAGCGTCTCGCGCTCATGTTTTGCGTAGCCCTTCACGGTTTCGATCAGGTTCGGGATCAGGTCGGCGCGGCGCTTCAGCTGCACGTCGATGCCCGACCAGGCCTCCTCCTTCACCTGCCGCGCCTTCACCAGGCCGTTGTAGAGAAGGATCGCGTAGAGCGCGACCACCGCTGCGATTGCCAGACCGATCATACTGTCCTCCGTTGACGCGCGAAGCGCCGCGACATTAGCATTCGCGCCGGCACTGAAAAGGCCCTCGCGCCCTGGTTGCGGCGTTAGCCGAACCGCCGGTCACAATCAACAGTTTCCGCCACGCGGTGTGACGCGGACATCGGAAAATAGCTGAGCCTGCTCCCAGGGATCGACTACCAGGCGGAGTCGACTGGCGCCGATCCGACGCTGAGCCCGGGGTGGGATGTGGGCGCCGCGCGAGACGGCGTGACGACGCGCGCGACAAAGAAGCCGCTCCGGTGATGGATGGTAGGACGACCGTCCGCTACGCCGCCTTGTTCACCCAGTTCACGCCGCCGGCGTCGGTCAGCAGGAAGGCCTCGCCGCAGGCTTTGGCGAGCGTGCGCACCCGCAGGATATAGCTCTGCCGCTCGGTGACCGAGATGACGCCGCGGGCGTCGAGGAGGTTGAAGACGTGGCTGGCCTTGATGCACTGGTCATAGGCCGGCAGCACGCATTTGTGCAGGCGCTGGTTTTCCGCATCGCCCGGGGCGCCGGCGGCGAGAAGCGCCAGGCACTCCTTCTCCGCATCGATGAAATGGCGGTGCAGCATCGCCGTGTCGGCAAATTCGAAGTTGTGGCGGGAGTATTCCTGCTCGGCCTGCAGGAAGACGTCGCCATAGGTGATCTTCTCGTCGCCCTCGCGGCCGTTGAAATTCAGGTCATAGACGTTGTCGACGCCCTGCACATACATGGCCAGCCGCTCCAGGCCATAGGTCAGTTCACCGGAAACCGGCGAGCATTCGATGCCGCAGACCTGCTGGAAATAGGTGAACTGCGAGACCTCCATGCCGTCGCACCAGCACTCCCAGCCGAGCCCCCAGGCGCCGAGCGTCGGGCTTTCCCAGTCGTCCTCGACGAAGCGCACGTCGTGCAGCAGCGGATCGAGACCGATCGCGGCGAGCGAGCCGAGGTAGAGCTCCTGCAGGTTCGAGGGGTTCGGCTTCAGGATCACCTGATATTGGTAATAGTGCTGCAGGCGGTTCGGGTTCTCGCCGTAGCGGCCGTCCGAGGGGCGGCGCGACGGCTGGACATAGGCCGCCTTCCAGGGCTTCGGCCCAAGCGCGCGCAGCGTCGTTGCCGGATGGAACGTGCCGGCGCCCACTTCCATGTCATAGGGCTGCAGCACCGCGCAGCCCTTGTCGGCCCAGTAGTTGTGAAGCGTCAGGATCAGCCCCTGGAAGGAGCGCGTCGGATGCATGTGGTCAGGCTGGGCGGCAGGGGTCATCGGTCCGGTCCGGATGGTCTTTCTGATGGCCGGACAGGTGCCACGGCCGGCCCACAGGGTCAAGGGTAAGGCGGCCGGTTTTGCCAGCCGGCGGAGTGCGCGCCACCGAGGAACGCAAACGACGCCGCGCTCCCCGGGCGAGTGAACCAGCGCGCCGATGTTTCAAAGCAACACGGCGGCCTGCCTCGACAAGGTGGCCGCGGGCCTATTCGTCGTCTCGGCGCAGGCGGTACTCGCCGGTCTCCGGATCCTTCACCAGCGTGCCGGTCGCGCCGGTCTGGCGCTCCATTTCGGCCTCGCGGCGCTTACGGGCAAGACGCTGGGCATCGGCGACGAACTTGCGGTAGCCGAGCCAGACGATCGCCGCAACGATCAGCAGGAAAATCATTTGCGCCATTTACCCTCCCCCACGCGCTAGCGGCCGTAGCGCGCCCAGAGCGCCTTTTCTTCGGCGGTCTCGACAAGCGCACCGACGCCGGCGCCGGCAGCACGCTCGGCCGCGCCAGCAAGCAGGTCCGCGCCGACGCCCGGAATCTTGCGGCCGAACAGGCCGCGCGTCGGCGAAATCAGCTGAAGCTTCGCGGTCGCTCCGTACCGGCGGCGGATTTCGCCGCGCATGTCCGCAAGGCCGTCGATCAGACCGAGCGCCACGCCGCGCTGCCCGGTCCAGAACAGGCCGGAGAAGATGTCGGGGTCGCTGGTGAGCCGTGTCCCGCGCCGCTCCTTGACCATGCCGATGAAAACGTCGTGGATCTCGACCTGCAGCGATTTCAGGTACTCAATGTCGGATTCGCGCTCCGGCTTGAACGGATCGAGGATAACCTTGTTCTCGCCAGCGGTGTAGACCCGCCGCTCCACGCCGATCTTGCGGAGCAGCTCCGGAAATCCGAAGCCGCCTGAGACGACGCCGATCGAGCCGACGATCGAGGTCGGGTCGGCGAAAATCTCGTCGCCGGCAAGGGCGATCATGTAGCCGCCGGAAGCGGCGACATCCTCGACGAAGACGAGCACGCGCTTGTTCTTCTCGGCGGCGAGGTCGCGGATGCGCTGGAAGATCAGCCGCGACTGGACCGGCGAGCCGCCCGGCGAATTGATGGAAATGGCGACGGCCGGAGCGTCCTTGATGGCGAATGCCTTGTCGAGAACGGGTGCCACCGTTGCGATGTTGAGCGTCGGCCGGAACTGACCGCCTCCCGCCATGATCGGCCCCTGCAGCCGCACGACCGGAATGGAGACGCCCTCCTTACGGAACCGTTTCGGCATCAATCTCCTGAAAAATCCGGCCATGTCGCCTCTAACTCTTCGATGCGGGTTTCAGCGTCAGATGTATGCATGCGGCGGGAAAACGCAATGGTTTCGGGGCAGAATCCGGCGGTGCCGGCGGGCGCCTTGCCCCGAAGAAGGAAATTGCGCCGCGTCAGGGCGTCCTGCGGCGGCCGGCCGTCAGCCTCGGATAGGCGGCGCGGCCGTTGTTGAGATCGTCGACGAAGGGCGAAAAGCGGTGGCCGTCGTCCTCGTGCATGACGAGCGGCGCTCGCAGGCCCAGCCGCGCCCGGGATCCCTTGATCGCCGTCACCAGGATTCGCACCGCGCTTTCGCCCGGCCGCGGATGCAGCGGCGTGATCTCGATGCCACCGAAGCGTCGGCCGCAGGCATCGATGATCGCGGCGATCGATTCCGGCCGGGCGATCAGGGAAAGCTGCCCGCCCGGCTTCATGATCGCGCCTGCGGTGCGGATCCACTGCTCGAACAGATCGTCCTGCATCGCATGGGCCTCGGCCTTGAGCGCATCGGGCGTGCGGCGATCGCTGGCGTCGTTGAAGGGCGGGTTCATGATGACGTGATCCTGAACCTCGTCCTCGAGCCCGGCGGCAAGCCGCGCCCGTCCGGTCAGCGTCACGTCCGCCTCGATCACCTCGACCCGCTCGGCAAGCCCGGCATTGCCCGGTAGCGCAAGGCTTTTGCGCGCATAGCTTGCCATGACGGCGGAACGCTCGACGAGCAGCACGTGGGCTTCCTCCAGCCGCGAGGCAACCGCCAGGCCCGCCGCTCCGGCCCCGGCGCCGAGATCGGCGACCCGCATCGGCCCCTCGCCCGCAACCAGAGCCGCCAGCAGCATCGCGTCCATGCCGGCACGGTGCCCACCGCCCTTTGGCTGGACGAGGTGGAACAGTCCGCGGTGGAAGGCGTCGATGGTGTCAATCACAGGCATGGCAGGGCTCCCCCGGCAGACGAAACGCCATCCACAGCCGCGACCGCGGTCACAACCGCAACTCCGCGCCTAGTCCGGCATCCCGCAGGATCTGCCGGGCCTCGTCCTGCCGGTCCGCATCCACCATGAGCCGGCGCGGCAGCATGCCCAGCGAACCTTCGAGAATGCTCATGCCCTGATCGGCGATGAGGTAATGGATGCCGGCATCCTTCATCAGGCTTTCGGCGAAAGAGAGCAGCACGGCATCGTTGGTGCGGATCAGTTCAATCATATGCTTTTCGTTTTCCAGTTTATTTCGGACGCCGGGGCAATTCGCCTCTTGCTCCGGCAGGTCCCCCTTTCTATTGTCCCGCGACTGAATTGAACAGGAGTCCGGGCACTTGGGCGTCGTGATACCGCTTGACGAGGGCAAAAACAAAATGGCGTCTGTACAGCCTCTCGTGGACCTGACGAAAGGCGACATGGAGCGCGTCAACCAGCTGATCCTGTCGAAGGCCGGCTCGGACGTCCAGATGATTCCCGAAGTCGCCAATCACCTGATCTCCTCCGGCGGAAAGCGCCTGCGGCCGATGCTGACGCTCGCCGCCGCCTCGATGTTCGGCTATGCGGGCGACCACCACGTCAAGCTCGCGACCAGTGTCGAGTTCATGCATACCGCGACACTGCTGCATGACGACGTGGTCGACGAAAGCGACCTGCGCCGCGGCAAGTCGACCGCGCGGACGATCTGGGGCAACCAGGCAAGCGTGCTCGTCGGCGACTTCCTGCTCGGCCAGGCCTTCAAGATGATGGTCGAGGTCGGCTCGCTCGAGGCGCTGGACGTGCTCTCCTCCGCCGCCACGGTGATCGCCGAGGGCGAGGTGCTGCAGCTCTCCGTCGCCAAGAACATGGAGACAACGGAAGACGACTACCTTGAGGTGATCCGCGCCAAGACGGCGGCGCTGTTCGCAGCTGCCGCCGAGGTCGGTCCGATCGTTGCCAATGTCGGCCGGTCGGAACGCAATGCCCTGAGGTCCTACGGCATGAACTTGGGGCTGGCCTTCCAGCTCGTCGACGATGCGCTCGACTACGGCGGCAAGGCCGCCGATCTCGGCAAGAACGTCGGCGACGATTTCCGCGAGGGCAAGATCACCCTGCCGGTCATCCTCGCCTGGCGGCGCGGCACCGCCGAAGACCGCACCTTCTGGCGCAAGGCGATCGAGGGCGGCGAGAGCGACGAGGCCAACCTGCAGCATGCCCTGGGTCTGATCACCCGCTATGGCGGCCTGTCGGACACGATCGCGCGCGCCCAGCATTACGGCACGATCGCCCGCGACGCCCTGGCACCGCTGCCCGAGAGCCCCTGGAAATCTGCGCTTCTGGAAGTGATCGATTTCTGCGTCTCGCGCGTCAGCTGACCGCCTGGGCTTTCTTTCGGCGGCACAGGAAAATCTTGCCGCACCGCGCCAAAAAAGCCATTCTCTCAGCCCATGAGTCCACGCTGATTTGGACAGGATCGTGACGGGCCGGCGGCCGCACCTGCCGGCTCCCCCAGTGAAAGGCATCTGCATGCGGCATTCCCTGATCTTCCGGCTTCTCTCGGGCGTCGCCGTCGTCGCCGGGCTCGCCCTTTCGGGTGCGCCGGCCGCACGCGCGCAGGATAGCTCGACTGCCGCCGCAGACGTTGAATCGTTCGACCCGCAGAGCGTCAACAGCTTCTCCGGCGCCTTCCTGGCGGCCCGGACGGCCGATTCCGACAAGGATTTCGACAACGCGATCGCGCTTTACCGGATCGCGCTGCAATTCGACCCGGCAAACACCGAGGTCAAGGAGCGGCTGATGATCACGCTGCTCATGAACGGGCAGTTCGACGAGGGCGTCAAGCTCGCGGAGGCGCTCAAGGGCGACGCGGCCGTCGAGCGCATCACGACCGTGGTGCGCGGCATGGATGCGATCCGCAAGCGCGAATACCGTGCCGCCGAGAAGATCCTCGTCTATCGCGGCCCGAACGATCTAGACCGGATGATGACCGGGCTGCTGCTCGCCTGGGCGAAGTTCGGCGATGGCAAGCCGAAGGAGGCGCTCGCCACCATTTCGGGCATGGACGGTCCGGACTGGTTTTCCATCTTCAAGAACTATCACGCCGGCGCGATCGCCGCCGCGGCCGGCGACAAGGCGACGGCGCGCAAGCGCCTGAACGATGCGATCCTCGACCGCGAAGGCGGCAGTGCCGCCCCGGACACCTTCATGCGTGCCGTCGTGGCACTCGCCAGGCTCGAGGCGCGCGAGGGCAACAGGCAGAAGGCCCTGGACGCAATCTCCGTCGGCGACAACCTCGTCTCGAACTATGCGCCCCTGAAGGCGCTTCGTGCCAGCATCGAAAACGGCGAGAAGCAGGATCAGCAGGTGCGGACCGCGGCGCAAGGCGCTGCCGCCGTGCTCTTTTCCATCGGGGGAGCGCTGAACCGTGAAGGAGCGGAGGACATCGTCTCGCTCTATCTGCAGATCTCCCGTGCGCTCGATCCGGACAGCGCCGACACCCTGGTGCTGCTCGGCGGGTTGGCGGAAAGCCGGAAGAAGCCGGAAGAGGCGATCGAACTCTATCGACAGGTGCCGAAGGATTCGCCGATGCATCGGCTTTCCGAGCTGCAGCTCGGCCTGCAACTCGCCGACCTCGGCCAGGTCGACGAGGCGAAGAAGCACCTCAAGGCGCTGATCGCGGCCGACCCGAAGGACATGCGCAGCTATCTCGCCTACGGCAGCGTTCTGTCCGACGCCAAGGAATACAAGGAGATGGGCGAGGTCTATGACCAGGCGGTCGAGCAGATCGGCAATGTGCCCAACCGCTCGCACTGGACGGTCTACTTCCAGCGCGGCATCGCCTACGAGCGGCAGAAGAAGTGGGAAACGGCAGAGCCGAATTTCCGCAAGGCGCTGGAACTCAATCCGGACCAGCCCCAGGTGCTCAATTACCTCGGCTATTCCTGGGTCGACATGAACATCAACCTCGAGGAAGGCCTCGAGATGATCCGCAAGGCGGTGAGCGTGAAGCCCGACGACGGCTATATCGTCGATTCGCTCGGCTGGGCCTATTTCCGCCTCGGCCAGTATGACGATGCCGTAGCCGAACTGGAGCGTGCCGCCGAACTCAGGGCCGGCGATCCGACGATCAACGACCATCTCGGCGACGCCTACTGGCGCGTCGGCC
The DNA here is from genome assembly GCF_003046475.1 of Mycoplana dimorpha. Classification (GTDB taxonomy): domain Bacteria; phylum Pseudomonadota; class Alphaproteobacteria; order Rhizobiales; family Rhizobiaceae; genus Mycoplana; species Mycoplana dimorpha. The sequence continues at coordinate 92,739 of NZ_PZZZ01000001.1, read as the reverse complement.
GCAAGCTGGAGGCGACCTTCCAGTGGAACCGCGCACTCGGGCTGAAGCCCGAGGAGGCCGAGATCCCGAAGATCAAGGCGAAGATCGAGAAAGGCCTTCCCGACCAGTCCAAGCCGCCGGCGGCCGCCCAGGCGACCGACAAGGAACCGGTGAAGACGCCGGCGCTGGATGTCCCGGACCCCGACAAGAAGTCCTGATCCGGCCATGGCAGCAGACGGCATGGGCTTCGCGATCACGGAGCCTGCCCCCGCAAAGATCAACCTGGCCCTGCATGTCGTCGGCCAGCGTGCAGACGGTTACCATCTGCTCGACATGCTGGTGACCTTCACGCGTTTTGGCGACCGGGTTTCGATCGCTCCCGCCGAGACGGACCGCTTCACGATCTCCGGCCGCTTTGCAGCCCAGCTTGATAACGCCGACAACCTCGTGCTCCGGGCACGCGACCGGCTGCGCGGAGCGCTTTCGGCCAGGCAGGTCGCCGCCCCGCCCGTCCACCTGCATCTGGAGAAGAACCTGCCGGTCGCATCCGGCATCGGCGGCGGCTCGGCCGACGCCGCGGCAGCGCTGCGCGGGCTCGTCCGGCATTGGACCGCCGCAATCCCTGAACGCGAGCTTGCGGATCTGGCGCTGGAACTCGGCGCCGACGTGCCGATGTGCCTGGCGGCGCGGCCGCTGGTCGCCCGGGGCATCGGCGAGAGGATCACCCTGCTGCAGACGCTGCCCTCGTTTGCGCTGGTGCTGGTCAACCCGCTCGTCGGCGTTGCGACACCGGAGATCTTCCGGCGGCTTTCCGAACGGCACAATCCACCGCTGGCTCTTCCCGAGAGGGGCTCTAGTGGCGCCGACTGGCTCGCCGCCATGAGCGGGATGCGCAACGACCTGGAGGCTCCCGCCCGCCTGTTGTGCCGGGAAATCGAGGCGGTACGCGCCAGGCTCGAAACGACCGCTCCGCGGCTGGTGCGGATGTCCGGGTCGGGGGCCACCTGTTTCGGGCTTTACGATACGATCGAGATGGCACGCGACGCTGCCGCCGCTCTGGAAGACGCCCATCCGGATTGGTTCGTCGTCGCAACGCAAACGCTTGACGGGAGGCAGGATCATGGCGCGGCTTGACGAAACGAGACCCTTCATCCCCCTCGCAATCGCCGTGATGACGGTTTCGGACACCCGAACGGCAGCCGACGACCGCTCGGGCGACACGCTCGTGGAGCGGCTCGAGACGGCCGGCCACCGACTCGCCGCCCGCGCCATCGTGCCGGACGACAAGGGGGCGATCCGGGCCCAGGTTGAGGCGTGGACAAAGGACGCGGGCATCGATGTCGTGATCACCACCGGCGGAACCGGCTTCACCGGCCGGGACGTGACGCCCGAGGCGCTGGAGCCGCTGTTCGAGAAGAAGATGGACGGGTTCTCCGAAGTCTTCCACCGCCTCTCCTACGACAAGATCGGCACCTCGACGATCCAGTCACGCGCCACCGGCGGGGTGGCGAACGCGACCTACATCTTCGTGCTGCCCGGCTCCCCGGGCGCCTGCCGCGACGCCTGGGACGGCATCCTCGCCTCGCAGCTCGACTATCGCCACATGCCCTGCAACTTCGTGGAGATCATGCCGCGGCTGGACGAGCACCTGAAGCGGAAGTAACCCGGTCACGATTTTCGCTGTTGCGAAAGGCGCCTTAGGAAACGGCTATTGCCGCTTGTCACGGACGGCCCAGGCGGGGACGATCTCGGCGACAAGCCTGCGGGGCCGCGCCGCCGTGGCCAGTTGCTCCAGTCCCATGCCGGAACGCATGGTCGCGCCCGCCTGCCCCTTCGGCATCAGCAAGCCCTCCTCCAGAACCGTGCCCTTGCCGATGAGCCGCTGCAGGAACGTGCGGCGGTGATCGCGCGCTACGGAAAACCGCACCGCTGCCTTGCTGGTCGAAACATGTTCGGCGACAGCTTCCACCCAGCCGTTCAAGGGACGCGCCCCGGGCTCCAGCAGCAGCAACCACTCGCCCCGCGCCGCCGCAATGACCTCCGGCAGGTCCCAATCGGTCAGGAACCGGCAACCGGCCGCATCCGCGACATCCGCAGAGCCGTCGCGGGAACCATGGTCGAGCACCACGACGTCCCGCACCAGCCCGTCCACGGCAGCCGGAACCAGCGCAGCCAGGGTCTGCGCCAGTTCGGCCTCATCGTCGTTGCATTCCAGCATGACAGTCAGCATGACTGACCCTTAACCCATTGCGATCGGCAACGCTACCGAACCAAAAGCAAGCGGCGGGCCATCTCCGGCGACACACTGACTAGATCGGCATCAGCGGCCGCAACTTTGTTCTTGTATTGTTCTCTTTCGGCTGCTAGGAATAAAAGCATTGAAGGGGGCCGATTCCCCCCGACGGAGAACCCCGATGACCGAGCTGTCCAGCCTCAGGCAGGGTGCGCTTGCACCTGCCAACACGGCCGATATTGCCGACGCGCTGATGACGCAAAGCGGCCTGCGCATCGATATCGATCGGCGTCGCGGACGCGGGGCAGGCCTCAATTTCTCCGGCCGCTTCGAGCAGCAGAGTCGCGAGCGCTTCGATGATGGGTGGGAATCGCTGGAGGACCTGCCGCCGTTCAAGACCGAAGTGCAGGTGGAAAAGCCTCGCAGCATCATTTCCCGCAACGAGTCGCCCGACATTCCGTTCGACCGCTCGGTCAATCCCTATCGCGGCTGCGAGCACGGCTGCATCTACTGCTTCGCCCGCCCGACGCACGCCTTCATGGGGCTGTCCGCGGGACTGGATTTCGAGTCCCGGCTGTTTGCCAAGCCTAACGCGCCGCGGCTGCTCGAGCGCGAGCTTTCGAAGCCCGGCTACCGGCCGCGGGTCATCGCAATCGGCACCAACACCGATCCCTACCAGCCGATCGAAAAGGAATGGGGGATCATGCGCCAGATCCTCGAGGTGCTGGAAGCCGCAAATCATCCGGTCTCGATCGTCACCAAGTCGGCGCTCGTGATGCGCGATGTCGACATCCTATCGCGCATGGCGGCGCGCGGCCTCGCCTGGGTCGGTCTGTCCGTGACGACGCTTGACCGCAAGCTGGCGCGCAGCATGGAGCCCCGGGCCGCAACGCCCGCCCGGCGACTGGAGGCGATGCGCACGCTTTCTGACGCGGGCGTGCCGGTCAGCGTGATGGCGGCGCCGATCATCCCCGGCCTGACCGACCACGAGCTTGAACGCATCCTAGAGTCCGGCAAGACGGCCGGCGCGCAGGAGGCGAGCTACGTCCTGTTGCGCCTGCCGCTCGAGGTCAGCCCGCTGTTCCGCGACTGGCTGCTGCGGGAGTACCCGGACCGCTACCGGCATGTGATGTCGCTGATACGCTCGATGCGCGGCGGCAAGGACTATGACGCGGAGTTCGGCAAGCGGATGAAGGGCGCCGGTCCCTACGCCTGGCAGATCGCCCGGCGGTTCGAGCTCGCGGCGAAGCGCCTGAAGCTCAACCGGGTCCGCCGCAGCCTCTCGACCGAGCTTTTCGTTCCTCCGTCGGGCAGCGGCGTGCAGCTTTCGCTGCTGTAGCACGCGCAGTGCAGCACAGGCGCAGGGGGGCGCGGTCGGCAGGTAGACCATGTCGCCACACCTCCCGGCGACGGCGGGGGCGTTGCGGCTCGCGACCGCCCGGCGGTCGTGTCAGCAGGCAGCCTGACGTAGCGGCTGAGCGGCAAGCGATGCTGGCCTGCCGGCTCCGGGACGGGGTAGCACCGTGCCGCGGCATCCTGCGGCAGCAAGCATGAATTGCGGCGTCGTTTGCCGCCGCACATTTCGACATTGCTCATCCCCGCGCAATGTCGACGTTCCCCGGTGTCGCCTCGCCGGGGGACTTGCAGGGAATCGGTCGGTCGTGCGAGGGTCGCCGCATGTCTCGTCGCGCGGCCACCGATTCCCCCCTCCTCTTCGAACTGCCCGAAGGGCCGGACTTCCACATGGAGCTGTCGGCGCGGAAGGCCGGGCAATGGCCAGTCGCAGGCGCCGACGAAGCCGGCCGCGGCCCCCTGGCGGGTCCGGTGGTGGCGGCGGCCGTCGTCCTCGATCCGGAGAGAATCCCCGACGGCCTGCATGATTCCAAGCAACTGACCGCCATAAAGCGAGAAGAGCTGTTCACGGCGATCCTTTCGACCGCCCTGGTCTCCGTCGCCTCCAGCAGTGCCCGCCGCATCGACCGGACCGACATCCGCAAGGCGAGCCTGGACGCGATGCGGCGTGCCGTCTGCGGCCTGCCGGTCCGCCCCGGCCTCGTCCTGACCGATGGGCTCGACGTTCCGCCGGGACTTCCCTGCGGCGGCCGCGCAGTGGTGAAAGGGGACGCCCGCGTGCTGTCGATCGCCGCCGCCTCCATCGTCGCCAAGGTGGTTCGCGACCGGATGATGACCTGCGCCGAAAACAGCTATCCCGGCTACGGCTTCGACAGCCATGCCGGCTATGCCACCGAACGCCATCGCGACGCGATCGGCCAACTCGGCCCCTGCGCCCTCCACCGCCTGTCGTTCCGCCCGTTCCGTCCGGACCCGCTCGACTGAGGTCCAACGCCCGCGCGCAACGAAGTCCGCTGTCCGGAACGGCCGCGCAGTCTACTCGCCTCTGCGTCCCACAGCATGGAAGATCGCCCTACAACCCTGTCGCATGCCCCTATGGCAGAAGCCATCTTGCGCTGAACCGACGCATAGGGAAAACTGCCAGGGCTGCGAATTGCGGATTACGCTGCGATCCAAACGCGCTTCGAACCGCGGCCCGCGCTCGTCTGGATCACGGCGGCAGGCCGAGGCAGCCGACGCCGGCGCAGCTCGGCGCTAGGGGCAGGATCTTGTAAGCCGAGAAACAAAAAAGGCCGGATCGCTCCGGCCTTTGATCTTTCCCGCAGAGGCGAATGCCGTCAGTTCAGGCGCGTCTTCACTTCCGAGACGGCGCTGTCGAACAGCGTCTTGCTGGCGGCCGTGTCGGCCTTGCCGGCGATGACCTTTTCGGCGGCGCTGATTGCGAGGTCGACGGCTGCGGAGCGAACGGCGTTGATCGCATCGGCCTCGGCCTGCTTGATCTTCTGCTCGGACAGCAGCGTGCGACGAGCGACGTACTCCTCGCTCTTCTGCTTGGCTTCGGCCGTCAGGGCCTCAGCCTCGCGCTGTGCGGTAGCGACGATGGCGGCCGCATCGGCTTCCGCCTCCTTGCGCTTGCGCTGGTACTCGGCGAGCAGGCTCTGGGCCTCCTCGCGCAGCCGCTTGGCTTCCGCCAGTTCATTGGCGATCTTCTCGGCACGCTGGTCGAGGGCCTTGCCCATCGTACCCGGTACCTTGAGGTAGACGATCAGGGCCAGGAAGAGAACGAGGCCGACAAAGGCGTAGAACGTTGCGTCGAATGCCATGGTCCCGCTCCTTACTTCGCTGCCAGCTTGACCGCCGCCGCGATCTCGGCCTTGGTCGCCTTGCCGCCGATCAACTGCTCGACGACCGCCGCCGCAGTGTCCTCGGCGATCGCGCCGACATCGGCCAACGCCTTTTCCTTGATGCCGGCAATCCGGTCCTCGGCAGCGGCGATCTTGGCGTTCAGGCTCTCTTCGATCTTCAGGCGCTCGGCCTCGGCCTTGGCCTTGGCGGCGTCGCGCGCTTCGGAAGCGATCGCGTGGCCCTTGGCGCGGGCGTCGGCGAGTTCCTGCTCATAGGTTGCAATCGCGCTGTCGGCCTCTGACTTCAGGCGGGACGCCTCGTCGAGGTCCTGGGCGATGCGGTCATGCCGCGTCTCCAGGATCGAGCCGATGCGCGGCACGATGACCTTGGACATGATCAGGTAGAACAGCCCGAAGGTGATCGCCAGCCACAGGACCTGGGAGGCGAAGGTCGACTGGTCGAACGGCGGAAACACGCCCTTGCCGGGTTGCTCGCCGTGGGCGACACCCGTTTCGGTGTGCAGTTCGCCGGCCGGGGCGGCGGCGCCCTGCGCATCGCCAGCCGGAGCGGCGCTGTGCGTTTGCGTCGTGGTCTCGGCCTGAGCGATCGTGATTGGGGTGGACTCGGCCTTGGCCGGGGTCGCAGACATGCTCACCTCCAGGTGCACTCAAATATCAAGCGGACCACGACTCGCGGGGAGCCGTGGTCCGGTCTTCGAGCCGGTATCAGACGGCGAAGAGCAGCAGCAGAGCAATGAGCAGCGAGAAGATGCCCAGAGCTTCCGTAACGGCAAAGCCGAATACGAGGCGGCCGAACTGGCCGTCAGCAGCAGACGGATTGCGCAGTGCGCCGGACAGGTAGTTGCCGAAGATGTTGCCGAGGCCGAGGGCCGTGCCGGCCATGCCAAAGCATGCGAGACCTGCGCCGATGTACTTTGCTGCTTCCGCTTCCATGATGAACTCCTTCGAATGGGTTGTTGCGGCTTGGACTGGTGCGGAACGCACCAACGACTTTCTCCTTAGTGGCCGCCCGGATGCACAGCGTCATTGAGGTACATGCACGTCAGTACCGCAAAGACGTAGGCCTGCAGGAATGCCACGAGGAACTCGAGACCGGTCAGGGCGACCGTCATCATGAGGGGAAGCACCGCACCGCCGACACCGAGCGCGCCAAGGGCTCCGAGCGAGGCTACGAAGCCTGCGAACACCTTGAGCGTGATGTGCCCCGCCAGCATGTTGGCGAAGAGACGGACGGAAAGGCTGATCGGACGCGACAGGAACGAGATGATCTCGATCGCGACGACCAGCGGAAGCAAGGCGCCGGGGACGCCCTGTGGAACGAACAGCTTCAGGAAGCCGAAGCCGTGCTTGTAGAAACCGTACAGAATGACCGTGCCAATGACGAGCAGGGCCAGCGCGAAGGTGACGATGATCTGGCTGGTGACCGTGAAGAAGTAGGGCATCATGCCGAGAAGGTTCGCCGTCAGGATGAACATGAACAGCGAGAAGACCATCGGGAAGAACTTCATGCCGCTGCTGCCGGCGCCTTCGCGCAGCATCGAGGCGATGAACTCGTAGGACATTTCCGACACCGACTGCATGCGGCTCGGGATGATGCCGCGCTGCGAGGTCGTCATGTACAGAAAGCCCGCCGCGACAGCGGCCGAAGCCACCATGAACAGCGACGCATTGGTGAAGGAGAAGTCGATTCCGCCAATTTCGATCGGAACAATCTTGTTGACCAGAAACTGATGGGTCGGATCGTTGGACACCGCTAATCTCTCTCGTTTGCCGCCGTCAGGCGGGTATTCCTTCATCCATCAGGGCAGCTCAGCCGCTGTCCTTGTTCGCCTTGTCGCCGGCATCCCTGCCGGCCATCCTGTCGACCGGATGGGGCGACGCCACCATACCCGCCGACCGCATCACGTTCAGCACCCCGGCACAGAAGCCGAGCAGCAGGAGCACGATCATGCCCCACGGCGCCGTTCCGGCGAACCGGTCCAGCAGATAGCCCAGAAGCGCCCCGACAATTACCGCGGCGACGAACTCGCTGGAGAGCTTTACGGCCACCGCGTAGCCCTTGCGGCTTTCGGCTGCCTTCTCATCCGCGGCGTCGCCATCGGCTTCGTCCCTGCGTCTTTCCGCCAGTTCGGCTTCGAGACGCTGCAATCTCTCTTCCAGACTCTCTTTTCCGCTGCCCTGCATGGCGCTATCCTTCCCTGTCCACGGCGCTAGGCGCCCTATTGCGGACAAATTCACGGGTAGGTTTTAAGCCAGCTTCAGGCCCGTTTGAAGTCGGGCGCAACATAGTTTTAGGGGCTTGCATAGTCAAGGCGGGGCGAAGCTTTGACCAGTGCGAAATTAATCAAACAATTTCAGTAACTTATCACCGATCAGGCGAATCTCGCTGTCCGGATCGGAAGGAATCGCCCCCAGGCCGCGCCGACTTGCCGCGCCCCGGCGCGAGCAGCCGGGACTCAGATCCAGCCGCCGCCGTAGGTACGATAGAAGATGTGCTTGCCGATCGTCGCGACCCGCGCCATCGTCGGGCCCCAGTTCGGCTTGACGTAGTTGGCGTGATAATGCGTCGCCGACCCCACCTCCGGCAGCCAGATCTTGCCGGCGGTGACCGCCATCGCGATCTCCCGCGCGGTCTTCCAATGCCAGGGAGCAAGCACGACGTCGGGTATGCCGTCGCAGGTGAAGGAGAACTGGCAGCCGGTGCGCAGCTTCTCGCCCTGGTAGACGACCCCGCAGACCGTGTTGGGATAGGCAGGATTGCGGACGCGATTCAGGATGACCTGGGCGACGGCCGCCTGTCCCTTCAACGGCTCGCCGCGCGCCTCGAAATAGATGCCGGCGGTCAGGCATTTCTGCTCGGCTGCCGAGAAGACGGTCGGCGGCAGCGCGGTGGCCGCCCAGGCGTGGTCATTCTCCGAGATCTGGGGGATGAAACGGCCGCCGGCGGCGTCGTCCTTCTTCGACAGGATCGAATCGAACGGCGAAACGCGCGCGTAGTCGGGCTGCGGCGGCGCGTAGGCGGTTGCGAGAATGTCGGCGCGATCATTGGTGACGAGGTCGGCCAGCATGGCGGGAACACCTGGATCCTCCTCGGCCTTCTTCGTCCGGTAGAAAGCCGTGGCGATCTCGAGTTCCTTGCCCTTGATCTTCGGGGCGACGAAGCGCATCCGGTCAGAACCGTCGAAGCTTGGCAGCAACAGAGACGCCTGGCGGTCAAGCACCGATCCGGCCGAAAATGCCTTGGGCGGCGCCACCGGCGTCACGGCGACGATGCGCCGCTTTTTCTGGCCGCGCGTGACGCGGTCCTCGTCGGGGCTCCCCCCCTCCCCCTTGCGGGCGTTCAGCAAGGACGCCTCGCTGCCGCCCGGGAGTTCGAGGCCGGCGCCGCCGGAAAGCGCGCCGGTGGTGATCGGATCATTGAACGCCACGTCGACGGCGTGGATCGAACCGGCTGGCGCGCGGGTCATCACGACCTGCTGGCTGCCGCCCTTCCGGTTGATGCCGGCAAGGAACGTGGCGAGGTCCGCATGGCCGGTGGCCGCAGGAAGCGCAGCATAGAGAGAAAGTCCCAGCATCAGGGGAGCAAGCCGGTCACGGCGCCACAGCGCCTGCTTCATCTTACCAACGCTACGCATACGCAAGCACTCTCCGACTAACACGCGGCCGAGCGCGATCGGCGCGCGGCGAGCCGGCACGCTTGACCTGCTGGCGAAACTTTTGCTGAAGCCGACCCGCAAGAAGCGCGGCGGGTTCGGCTCATCTCATTTGCGGAGAATGAAGAATTAACCTTGATGGACGGTTAACGCAGATCGCCTGGGCAAGGCGATCACACCGACGCCGACGAACCGGAGCATGAACCGATCCGGAAGGGGCGCCAGGTTTGACTGGCGCAAACCCGTCAGATGATGACCTGCGAACCGAGCTCGACGACCCGGTTGGTCGGCAGGCGGAAATAGTCCGAGGGGTCGATCGCCGCGTTCGCCATGGTGATGTAGAGCCGATCCTGCCAATAGGGCATGCCGGAGTGACGATCCGGTACCAGCTTGCGCCGCCCGAGATAGAAGGAGGTCGACATGATGTCGAACTTCACCCCCGACTTGCGGAAATGACCAAGCGCCTGGGAGACATTCTGGGTCTCCATGAAGCCGAAGCGAATCTGGATGCGCGCGAAGCGGTCGGAGATCCGCTGCATGCTGCAGCGTTCGGACGGCGGGACCTTCGGACTGTTGGTCGAGGTGATCGTCAGGATGTAGTTCTGCTCGTGCAGCACGTGGTTGTGCTTGATGTTGTGCAGGAGGGCCGCCGGCGCCGATTCCGGGTCGCTAGTGAGGAAGATCGCCGTGCCCGGGACGGAGACTGGTGCATGCGCGCTCTTCTTCTCGATGGACTTGACGAAGAGCTCCAACGGCACCTCGATGTGGCGGGTCTTTTCACGCAGCAGCTTGGTTCCGCGCACCCAGGTCCACATCAGGAGGATGCACAGGGAGGCGATGAGAATCGGCACGTAACCGCCATCGTGGATTTTCAGCAAGTTGGCGCCGAGGAACGTCAGTTCAAGCAGGAACAGCGGCAGCAGCACCAGTCCTGCAGTGGCCGGCTTCCAGCGCCAGCGCATGCGCACGAACTCGAACGCCAGCACGGTCGTCACGATCATCGCGCCGGTGACCGAAATTCCGTAGGCCGTCGCCAATCCCTCCGATGAGCGGAAGAGGAAGACAAGCAGCATGACGCCGAACAGCAGGATGGCGTTCACGGCCGGCAGGTAGATCTGGCCCGTCTGGGTGGCTGAGGTGTGGAAGATCTCCATGCGCGGCAGGAAGCCGAGGTGAATGGCCTGCCGGGTGATCGAAAAGGCGCCGGTGATGACAGCCTGGCTGGCGATGATCGTCGCCGCCGTCGCCAGGATGACCGCCGGCAAAAGCGCCCACTTCGGAAACAGCAGGTAGAACGGGTCGCCCATCGCCTCCGGCTGCTTCAGCACCAGCGCCCCCTGGCCGAGATAGTTCAGCGTCAGCGCCGGAAACACCAGGCAGAACCAGGCCCACTGGATCGGCCGCCGGCCGAAATGGCCAAGATCGGCGTAGAGCGCCTCGGCACCGGTCACGGTCAGGAACACGGCGCCGAGAACCACGAAGCCCAGATAGCCGTCGGTGTAGAGGAAGGTTGCCGCATAATAGGGATTGAAGGCGGCGAGGATGCTGAGATCGTCGCGCAGATGCAAGGCCCCGGCCACCGCCATGACGATGAACCACAGCGCCGTGACCGGCCCGAAGAACCTCGAGACGGCATCCGTCCCCCAGGACTGCACCGCGAACAGGACGACGAGGATCAGCACGGAGATCGGAACGACGTAATCGGACAGGTCCGGCGCCACAAGCTTCAGGCCCTCCACCGCGGAGAGCACCGACAGCGCCGGCGTGATCATGGCGTCGCCGATGAACAGGGCGGCGCCGGCGAGCCCCATGAAGAAGAGAACGACCTTCTGACGGTCGGCCGTCTTCATCAGCAGCGCCAGCAGCGAGAGCGTTCCGCCTTCGCCATGATTGTCGGCGCGAAGCAGAAACAGCACGTATTTCAGGGTGACGATGATCGTCAGCGCCCAGATCATCAGCGAAATCAGCCCGACGATCTCGTTCCAGGTGACGCCGTCATGGGCGATCGGCCGCAGCGCCTCGCGGAAGGCATAGAGGGGGCTCGTGCCGATGTCGCCGTAGACGACGCCAACGGATCCGAGCGCCAGGGCGAACAGGGTGCGCGCCCGGCCGTGTCCGTCGGCAGTGTGGGCTTCGGTATGCTGCATGGCTGCGATCAGGCTCTCTAGAGCCAGCCTTTCCAGCGAAAGTAGATAAATGGCACGACGGCGGACAAAATCATGGCGCCGAGCACCACCGGGTAGGCGTAAGGAACGTGCAGTTCCGGCATGAACTCGAAGTTCATGCCATAGACCGAGGCGATCAAGGTCGGCGGCAGCAACACGACCGAGGCGATCGAGAATATCTTGATGATCTGGTTCTGCTCAAGGTTGATCAGGCCAAGCGAGGCGTCGAGCAGGAACGAAATGTTGCTGGCGATGAAGTTCGCGTGCTCTGACAGAGACTGGATGTCGCGCGAAACCGTTCGGCAGAGTTCGCGGCTTTCGGGATCGTGCTGGAGCAGCGGCGCGGCGTAGAGGAAGGTCATCAGGCGCGACAGCGACATCAGGCTGTCGCGGGTCTTGGCGACGAGGCGATGCAGCGCCGAGACGGCGATCAGCCGATCCTCGAGGTATCGCGGCGGCCGCCGCTTGATGTGCTGCTTGTCGCCAAAAACCTGGAGAGAAAGCGTGTCGGCCCGCGTGACGGACATTTCCAGGATTTCCGCGGTGCGGTCGACGATCGTCTCCATCAGGCGCGCGATCATCACCGTGCCCGAGCCGCACCCGCCTGCCAGACGCGGCATCGCCCCCTTGAAGAGCTCGAAGGCCCGCGGCTCGGCGTAACGGATCGTCAGCAGGAAGCGCTCGGTCAGGACGAAGGCCACGTCGGTCAGCTCCGGCTGGTCGCTTTCGGCCTTCCAGACCAGCGACGCCGTCATGTAGACTGTGCCGTTTTCGTAATAAAGCCGGCTCGACGGCTCGATGTCCTTCAGTTCGTCACGGGTCGGTACGTCGATCCCGAGAATTCTTTCGACGAAGGCGTCCTCCTCCGGGGTGGGCGAAACCAGATCCACCCACACGATACCCGCCGGTACCGATTGGAGATCCGCCGACAGCTCCGGCGACAGAAGCCGTGCTTCCCCGTTGGAACGATAAACCGTGATCACCTGCGGGTGGCTCCGACGAATACCAGACCAACACCTTTGCCGCGTCTGGCGCCAGGCTCAGGACGCGAGCCGGATGCGCATATTGCGCGGCGCCGCACCGAAATCAAGCCCCGGCCGATTCACGCAATGGCTCGTTTGCGGCAGGCCCCTTCAAGACCATGCCGCAACCCGAAGCGCTGCAACGACTCCTTGGTGGGCGCGGCGCTGTCGCCTGTTCATTCAAACACGATGCTCGGCGCAGACCGTCCGCCGGCCGCCTGCCGGGCCTGCAGCCCCTGCCAGACGCGCGCTGCGATGTCGCGATAGGTCCTTGCCGCCGCGCCTTCCGGATTGGAGACCACCACCGGCGTTCCGGCGTCGGAGGTTTCGCGGATATCCATCGTCAGCGGCACCTCGCCCAGGAACGGCACGCCGATCTTCTCGGCCTCTCGGCGCGCTCCGCCGTGGCCGAAAATGTCATATCGGTTGCCGGTGTCGGGGGCGATGAAGTAGCTCATGTTCTCCACGATGCCGAGCACGGGCACCTCAACCTTGTTGAACATGTTCAAGCCCTTGCGGGCGTCGATCAAGGCAAGGTCCTGCGGCGTGGAAACGATGACGGCGCCGGCCAGCGGCACCTGCTGGGCCATGGTCAGCTGGGCATCGCCGGTTCCCGGGGGCATGTCGACGACAAGCACGTCGAGGTCACCCCAGGCCACCTCCCGCAGCATCTGCATCAGCGCCGACTGGATCATCGGGCCGCGCCAGATCATCGCCACCTCCTCGTCGACAAGGAAGCCCATCGACATCACCTTGACGCCGTAGTTTTCCATCGGAACGATGATGCGGTTCTCGATCTGCTGCGGGCGGCCGGAAATTCCGAGCAGCCGCGGCATCGACGGGCCGTAGATGTCGGCGTCGAGAATCCCGACGCGGAGGCCGTTCGCCTTCAGACCCAACGCCAGGTTGACCGAGGTGGTCGACTTGCCGACGCCGCCCTTGCCCGAGGCCACGGCGATGATGGCGTTGACGCCCGGAACTCCGGTCTTGGTACGTTGAGGCGGCTGGCCCGGGGCGGGATGGGCGGGACCCGGCTGCGGCCGCGCCGCCGGCGACGGACGCGACACGGGAGCCGCTGCTGCGCCGGCCTTCTTGTCGGCCGTCAGCGCCACCATGGCGCCCGCGATACCTGGAATGCTGCGCACCACGCGCTCGGCCGCGGCCCGCATCGGCTCGAGTTCCTTGGCCCGCTCCGCCGGCACGGTGATGGAGAAATATACCTTGTCATTGGAAATGAAAACGTCCGAGACGAGCCCGAGGTCGACGATGTTGCCTTCCATTCCCGGGCCACGAACCGTCTTCAGCTTTTCCAGTACCTGGTCCTTCGAAACGTCCATCATGCAAGCCTCGCCAGTAGTCTTTGGCCGTTGATAGCGCATTCCTGCTCGAAGCGGAACGATTTTCGGCCCAACTCCCGTGCACCCGCTGCCCTTGCGACAAGATGCCCGACCGAAGCACGCGCGTCCGGAGCAGGTGATAGTCGTCTGGTCAGGCGATCAGGCCGCGCCGGATCGCCTTCACCACGGCCTGGGTCCGGTTGACGGCCGTGAGCTTGCGGGTCACCTGATTGAGATAGTGGTTTACGGTGTGCTCCGACAGACCGAGGATTTCGGCGATCTCGACGCTGGTCTTGCCCGCCGCCGTCCAGCGCAGGCATTCCGTCTCCCGCTCGGTCAGCACCACCTGCCCGGTCTTCCAGGCTGCACCGATCTCGGCCAGCCGGTTGAATATCTGGATCGAAACCATCTGCAGCTCGAGGCGATCGCCGTAGCTCAGCGTGTTCGCCTGACCGCTCCAGACGACGGCGCCGCGATTTCCGAACGCGTCGTGCACGGGGAAGAAGTGCCCGGCAAGCATGCCGTGCAGGCGCATGAGTTCGGCCAGTTCGGACAGCTCCTAGCCTTTTGCGGCATCGTCGATCCAATCCGTCATGTCGTAAGAGAACGGGACCGTCGTCGTCCGCAGCTTGCCGATGCCGGCGCTGCGGCGGACCATCTGCAGCGCGTCATACCGGGCGATCACCTCGGCAGGCCAGTTGCTGACGATGGAGTGCGCCGAGATCTTCTCGCCGTCGAAGCCCGGCAGCGAGAAGACCATGAAATGCGTCAACGAAAACGCCTCGCCGGTCCGTCGCAGGAACCGCACGATATCGAACTGGGTCTCAAGGCCGGCAATCTCCGCACCGGCATGCTGCCCCCTCAGTTGATCCTGACTTGCTTCTTCTACCGTCATTTCGTCCTGCATCCATGCACCCCGCTCCGCCGCGCGTTCGCGGAACGAGAATTCCGACATCGGCCCTGTTTGATGTTTCCGGTCAATTCAGCAACCCGGCCCGGATGGCCTTTACCACCGCCTGCACGCGATTGACCGCATCCAGCTTGCGGGTCGCCCGGTTCAGGTAATGATTGACCGTATACTCGGAGAGACCGAGAATTCCCGAAATTTCGACGCTCGTCTTGCCGGCCGAGGCCCACGAGAGACATTCGACCTCGCGTCTGGACAACGACGCCGCCACACGGTCGTCGGGGCGGAAGTCGGTCACCTTCGTGAAGGCCAGATTGGCGATGCCGTTCAATTCAGCCATTTCCATGTGGGTGAGAGCCGCACGGTCGCCGCCGAAAGACAGCGCTCCGCGCCGGCCGAGCGGATTGTGGGCGGGAAAGTAGGCGCCGCGCGGCATGCCATAACGGCCAAAGAGGCGGATCGCCAGTTGCGCCTTGCCATCCGGCCGGCTGCTGTTGGTGCTGTCGGCTTCGTATGCAAAGGGATTGGTGCTGCGGCGCAGGCGATGAATGACCGGGCTGCCGAGGATCAGCCCGTCGCGATCATAGTCCTTCAGCATCTCGGCCGGCCAGGTCGTCATCAGCACATGGGCCGAAATTTCGGTCGATGTGCTGGAGGGCACGTTGATCAACAGGTAGCCGGCAAGTCCGTAATCCTTGGCGACCTCGGACAAAAGGCTCGCAACTTCATGTTCAGACCCGACGTCGGCAAAACGGCGCGCCCAGCGGGCGGGCGTCGTTGGTGCGAGTTTTGCCAGATGTTCGGTCATCCCGTTACTTTCGCGCGCCGGACCACGTTTTCGACCCGACCGTCCTCCGACTTGAGCTAGGAACAGCTCCGGCTCGTGGCCTGCAACGACAGGAAGCAAAGCACCCAGAAATGTTCAATCAGGGGCGGAGGCTAAACATACCCCTCGTTGTCCGTCCAGCAGGTTTTTCCGGTTTACAGAAAATCGGTTTCGAAAATGTCCAGATCTGTATCAGAATGCCGCAGGTCACCTGTCGGCAGCCGTCACGGGCGCGGTCCAAGGCGGACGGCAATTTCCTCGGAAATCGCCGCCGCGGCATTGCGCACGAGCGGTGCCCAGGCCTGCAGCACGTCCTCACCGACCCGATAGGCCGGCCCGGTTACGGAGATCCCGCCGACGAACGTCTTCTGCTGGTCCGAGATCGCCGCAGCGACGCATCGGATGCCGGCCTCGTGCTCCTCGCGATCGAAGGCATGTCCCACCTCGCGAATCAGCGCCAGTTCCGCCTCGAGCGCGTCGCGCGCCGTAATGGTTGTCGGCGTGAAGCCCAGCAGCTCCACACCCCCGAACAGGCGATGCAATCGTTCGGCCGAGAGAAGCGACAGCGCCGCCTTGCCGACGCCGGTACAATGGGCGGGGGAGGTCTTGCCGACCTGCGAGGCCATGCGAACCGCCTGCCGGCTCTCGACCTTGTCGAGATAGATGATCTCGGCATCCCTCAGCACGCCGAGATGAACCGTCTCGCCCGTCAGTTCATGCAGCGCCTGCAGATGCGGCGCGGCAAGCCGGCGCAGATCGCTGCGGGCCCAGCTGGCGGAGGCGAGTTTGAGCATGCGCAGGCCGGGCTCGTAGCAAAGGTCCGCGTTGAGCTCGAGCAGCCCCTCCTCGACGAGATGGCCGAGTTGCCTATGCAGCGTGGCGCGCGGCTGTCCGGCCCGAGCGAGGATTTCGGTAAAGCGCAGCGGCCGGTCCGCCAGCGCGACGAGTTCGAGAACGGCCATGGCCTTGCCAAGCGTCCCGGTGTTCGCTGCACGGACTTCAGTTTCGTCACCTTCGGCCATATCCTGTCTCCGCCCCTTGCTTGACAACTGCCGCTCCGGCTTCATAATTCCATATAATTAAACCAAGTTCCACATAATGGAACAAGCTAGCGCGTCCCTCCGGGAAGGAACCCGAAATGTCCGTCAGCGCCGCTTCCTATCCGGACCTTCGTGAGCGCGGCGTGTTGGTCTCGGGCGGGGGTTCGGGAATTGGCGCGGCCCTCGTCGAGGCGTTTGCCCGGCAGGGAGCGCGCGTCGCCTTCTTCGACATTGCCGAGGCCGCAAGCCGCGACCTCGCTCGGCGGCTTGCGACGGAGGTCTTGCATTCGCCGCGATACTTCGAGGTCGACGTCCGGGACATCGACGCCTACAAGGCGGCGATCGCGGAAGCGCTTGCCGTGACCGGCCCCGTCAAGGTGCTTGTCAACAATGCCGCACGCGACGACCGGCACGAACTCGCCGAGCTGACGCCGGGCGATTGGGACGAGAGCCAGGCCGTGAACCTCCGCCACGTGTTCTTCGCGACACAGGCGGTCGTGCCGGCGATGCAGGCGGCCGGCGGAGGCTCGATCATCAACTTCGCGTCGATCGCCTACCTGCTCAACATGGGCGAATTGCCGGCCTACGCAACCGCCAAGGCCGGTATCGTCGGCCTGACCAAGTCGCTTGCCGGAAGACTTGGTCCCGACAATATCCGCGTCAACGCGATCCTGCCGGGCATGGTGCTGACCGAGCGGCAGTTGCGGCTGTGGGTGGACGAGGCAGCGATCGCTTCGATGGTGAAGCAACAGTGCCTCAAGCGATCCCTGTCGCCGCAGGACATCGTCGGTCCGTGCCTGTTCCTCGCCTCCGAAGCGTCAGCTTCGATCACCGCCCAATCCATCATCGTCGACGGGGGAGTGCTCTGATGGCGAAACCTGCCTATGTCGCGGTCGATTGGGGTACGTCCAGCTTCCGGCTCTGGCTGACAGGGCACGATGGTGCCGTGCTGGCCGAACGCCGCAGCGACGAAGGCATGACAGTCGCCGCGACAGCCGGCTTCGCCAGCATACTGGCCCGCCATTGCCAGGCGGTGTCGGCGCCGGCGGGGCTGCCGGTGATCGTCTGCGGCATGGCGGGCGCTCGCCAGGGCTGGGTGGAGGCCGGTTATCTCGACGTTCCAGCAGCGCTCGGCGCCATCCCGTCCGCCGCCGTCCGCGTCCCCGATCCCCTCGCCGACATCCGCATCCTGCCGGGCCTCGCCCAGCGCCACCCGGCGCGTCCGGACGTAATGCGAGGAGAGGAAACGCAGCTTCTCGGGGCGCTCGCCGAACGTCCCGAAGGGCACCGGCTCGTGTGCATGCCCGGGACGCACAGCAAGTGGGTGCACGTCGCCGGCGACAGCGTCACCCGGTTTTCCACCTTCATGACCGGCGAACTCTTCGAAGCAGTGGCGAACCATACGATCCTCCGTCACTCGATCGCGGAGGCAGGCGCCGTCGACGGCGACAGCACCGCCTTCCGGCAGGCCGTCGCCGATATCATCCGCGACCCGGCGCTGGCCAGCAATCTCCTCTTCGGCGCCCGTTCCGGGGCGCTGCTGCACGGCCTTTCGCCGGCGGATGCGAAGGCCCATATCTCCGGAACGCTGATCGGCCTTGAAGTCGCCGGCGCCCTCGAGGCGGCCGAGCCCGGCACACCGGTGACGCTCGTCGCTGCCGGCTCGCTCGGCTCGCTCTACGAGAGCGCATTCGAGATCGCCGGTATCGAGCCGGTCGTCATCGATGCCGACGCGGCGGTCCGCGCAGGGCTGGCCGTCGCCGCGCGCGCCCTGTGGGCGATCTGAATCCGAATGCAAGACAGCCATAGAAAGGCAATCCAATGAGCCGGATCCCGTTCCCTGCGATGAAGCGGCCGCTGATCGCCATCCTGCGCGGCCTGAAGCCGACCGAGACGGAGGGTGTCGTCGCGGCACTGATCGAGGCCGGTTTCACCGCGATCGAGATACCCCTGAACTCGCCCGAGCCGTTCCGCTCGATCGAGATCGCGGTGAAGATGGCGCCGGAAGAGTGCCTGATCGGCGCCGGCACCGTGCTGACGACCGAGGACGTTGAACGGCTCGACGCGGTCGGGGGCCGGCTGATGGTGAGCCCGAACGTCGAGCCCGCGGTGATTTCGCTCGCCGCGGCCAAGGGCATGGTGACCATGCCCGGCGTCCTTACGCCCACCGAAGCGCTGTCCGCCGCCCGCGCCGGGGCATCCGGGCTGAAGTTCTTTCCCGCCAGCGTACTCGGGCCCGCCGGTATCCAGGCGATCCGCGCGGTGTTGCCGCCCGACCTGGAAATTGCCGCCGTCGGCGGCGTTTCGGAGAAGAATTTCGCTGATTATGCGCGCGTCGGCATCAGGAGTTTCGGGCTCGGGTCCAGCCTCTACCAGCCGGGTCTTCCGGCAGCCGACGTCGCCCACCGCGCCCGCGACACCATCGAAGCCTATGATCGCGTTTACGGAGACGGACAATGACCGAGATCGTGCCCTTCGCCGGGAGCATCCTTTGCGACGTCCAGAGCGAACTCGGCGAGGGACCGACCTATGATCCGGCGACGGATACCGCCTGGTGGTTCGATATCACCGGGCGCAAGCTGCACGAGTTGCAGCTTTCTTCTTCGACGAAGCGCGTGCACGACCTGCCGTTCATGGGCAGCGTGCTCGCAGTCATCGATCCGGCGCGCCAGTTGATCGCTTCAGACCTCGGCCTGTTCGTGCGCGAGACGGCTTCCGGAAAGCTCACGAGCCTGTGCCCGATCGAACAAAATCCCGCCAACCGATCGAATGACGGGCGGGTCCACCCTTGCGGCGCGCTGTGGATAGGCACCATGGGGCGAGCGGCCGAACGGGAGGCTGGCGCCATCTATCACGTCTCCGGCACGACCGTGACGCGCCTGTTTGCCAATGTGACAATCCCCAACAGCATCTGCTTCGCGCCGGACGGCGCCACGGCCTACTTCACCGATACGCCCGTCAACCGGCTGATGCGCGTCGCCATCGACCCGGAGACCGGGCTTCCGCGCGGCGCGCCCGAAGTCCTCAACGACCAACACGGCCTGCCCGGAGGCATCGACGGATCGGTATGCGACGCCGACGGGCTGATCTGGAACGCCCGCTGGGGCGCTGGCACCATCGACGTCTATCGACCCGACGGGGTCCAGATCCGGCGCCATGCCGTGCCTGCCACCCAACCGAGTTGCCCCGCCTTCATCGGTGTAAAGGCAGACCGGCTGCTCGTCACCTCGGCATGGCAGGGAATGGACGACCGGGCCCGCGCCGCCGACCCTGCGGCCGGCAAGACGTTCGACCTCGGAATCGACGTCAACGGCCGCGCGGAGCCGGTGTTCAGGCTGTGAAGCCGGCCTGGCCGCCGGCGGCCGCAAGGCACCGAGTATCGCCTGAAATCGCTGTCGAACGCTGTTTTTACTGACAAACCCGCTTCGACGCGCTGTCGATTGCGAGGAACCAAACCGCGCCGCATGAGTTCTGCTGGCATCAGCCGGGGCGGATTGACCGCACAAGAGCGAGCCGCCCCTCCTTGATGCAAAGCAGAAGAAAGGCAGGTTACCATGACCAGAACGCTTCTCACGTCCGTTGCCGCTGGTGCGATTTTTCTCGGTGCCGCCGTGGCACCCGTTGCCTACGCACAGGATACCACCCAGCCGCAGACCAGCCCGAGCATGGAGACACAGCCTGCAACGCCTGACACGAGCGCCAACCCGGCCGAGCCGATGAACAACGCTCAGACCACGGCGCCATCCACCGACACCAACATGGCTTCAAAGGACAAGACCTATCTGACCGAACAGTCGCCGGATCAGATCAGCGCCAACACCTATATCGGCCAGTCGGTCTATAACGGCGCCGATGAAAGCATCGGCAAAATCAACGACCTGATCATGGAAAAGAGCGGTGGCATCACCGCTGCTGTGATCGGGGTCGGCGGCTTCCTCGGCATCGGTGAAAAATGGGTCGCCGTACCGTTTGAAAACATCAGCGTGAACCAGGCCGCGGACGGTCGCGATATCAAGCTGACCACTACCGAAACGGCCGAGACCCTTCAGGCCGCGCCTGAATTCAAGACTCTCAAGCAGGTCGCCAATCGCGATAATACCAACGCGGTCGACACGACTTCGACCTCGTCGACGACAAACAACACGACCACCAACACCACGACGCCTCCGCCGGCGACCGAACCCGCCAAGTAAAGGCCGTCCCGATTGGCGGTGCCGACGCGCACCGCCGGTCCCCTTTCCGGGTTACCAGTGCAGGCCTAAGGCAGTTTAGAATTGCGCCGCCGCGGATCGGCGGCGCAATCGTTTTCAGTACCACGCGTCGGCCATTCCGGCCTTGCGACGGTCGACGAACTCGCAGAGTGCCTCGTCGATCGCCTCGTCCAGCGCCGGCGCTTCGTATTCGGCCAGAGTCTTCTTCCACTGACGGTTGGCACGGGTGGCGATGTCGGTCGAACCGCCCTCCTCGCTCCATTTCTCGAACGGCTCGTTGTCCGACAGCGTCGAGTCCCAGAACGCGGTTTGATAGTTGCGCATCGTATGGTCGCAGCCGAGGAAATGGCTGCCCGGGCCAACCTCTAGGAAGGCATCCATGGCGAGCGTGTTGTCGTCCACCGTGACGCCGGCCAGATAGGAATGCAGCGCCCCGCACAGGTCGGCGTCCATCACGAACTTCTCGTAGGACATCGCAAGCAGCCCGTCGAGGAAGCCGGCCGAATGCAGGATGAAGTTCGCCCCGCAATGGACCGCCGACAGCATCGACATCAGGCCCTCCTGCATGGCCTGGCCGTCCGGCAGCTTGGAATTGGAGAAGTTGCCGGCACAGCGCAGCGGCAGGTTCAGCCGCCGGGCCAACTGCCCGATCACCATCGAGCCGATCGCCGGTTCCGGCGTCCCAAAGGTCGGCGAACCGGAGCGCAACGACATCGACGACAGGAAATTGCCGAAGATCACCGGCGCGCCCTTGCGCTCGAGCTGCGTCAGCGCGCAGCCGGCAAGCGTCTCCGCAAAGGACTGGGCGATGGCGCCGGCATTCGTCACCGGCCCCATCGCGCCGCCGAGGATGAAGGGCACGATCACCGCCGCCTGGTTGGCGCGGGCATAGGCGCGCAGCGAATTCGTCATCGTGCCGTCCCAGACGAGCGGCGAGTTGACGTTGACGTTGCCGAGGATGACGCAGTTCTTGTCGACGAAATCGGCGCCGAACAGGATCCGGGCCATCTCGATCGAGTCCTCGGCCCGCTCCTCCGCGGTGATCGAGCCCATGAAGGCGCGGTCGGAGTATTTGATGTGGCTGTAGACCATGTCGAGATGGCGCTTGTTGACCGGAACATCGACAGGCTCGCAGATAGTGCCGCCGGAGTGGTGCAGCCACGGGCTCGACTGGGCGAGCTTGATGAAGTTGCGGAAATCCTCGATCGTTCCGTAGCGGCGTCCCTTGTCGAGGTCCATGACGAACGGGGAACCGTAAGCCGGCGAAAAGACGACATTGTTGCCGCCGATCTCGACGTTGTTCTGCGGATTGCGCGCGTGCTGGGTGAACTGCGCCGGCGCCGTCGAGACGATCTCCCTCAGCATGCCGGGTTCGAAGCGGACGAGCAGACCATCGACCTTTGCTCCCGCCCGTTTCCAGTGGTCGAGCGCCACCGGATCGTCGCGGAACTCGATGCCCACCTCGGCGAGGATCCGATCGGCCGTTCGCTCGATCTTCTGCAGGTTCTCCTCCGACAGGATGTCGTAGGTCGGAATGTTGCGCTGGATGTAGGGAACGCCCGTCGCCGTCACCGCGCCCTCGCGGCGCTGGGGTCGGGCACTTCGTCCGCGTCGTGTCGTATTTTCAGTTGCAGCCGTGGCCACCATGTCATCCTCCATAATCGAGAATGAGGCTAGACGGGAAAAACGCCCCTGTGATGCTGTAAAAAACTTGAGGCTGCTATAAACTGGATTTATGGAAACGCTTCGCCGCCTATTGCCCTCCGCCGCCAGCCTGATCGTCTTCGAGGCGGCCGGGCGCCATCTGAACTTCACCCGCGCCGCCAAGGAGCTCGGCATGAGCCAGGCGGCCGTGTCCTATGCGATCCGCGGCCTCGAGGGACAGCTGGGGGTGCCGCTGTTTCACCGGGTGCATCGCGCCGTTGCCCTCACCGATGCAGGCGAGCGGTTCCACACCGAGGTTTCGGTCGGGCTGTCCCGCATCCAGAAATCGGCAGAGGACATTCGCGCCAAGGGGCGCGAGGTGAATGTGACGCTGGCCGCCTCGACGGCGTTCGCCTCGATGTGGATGCTGCCGCGGCTGACGCGGCTGCGCGAGGACCTGCCGGAAATCGACCTGCGCATCCAGACGAGCGTGCGCGACCTCGATCTTGAGGAAGAGCCGATCCCGCTCGGCATCCGCGGCGGCGATCCGGCCGCCTGGCCGCGCTATCATGCCGCCCTGCTCGCGCCGGAGGTGATCAATGCGGTCGCCAGTCCCGCCTTCATCGAGGCACATGGCCTGCCGAGGACGCCGCAGGACCTGCTGCGCCAGCGGCTGATCCATCTGGAAGAGCCGGTGCGCAAGACCTGCGACTGGGCGGAATGGTTCGCAAGCGCCGGCCTGCGCCATCCGGCCCAATCCCGGCGGCTGGCGATCAACGACTACGTGCTGGTGGTGCAGGCCGTGCTCGCCGGCGAGGGAATAGCACTCGGCTGGCAGCACCTGATTGCAGACCAGGTGCGATCTGGTGCGCTGGTCCCGGTCGGCGGCCATGTGCTGGAGACCGGACTGGCCTTCTACATCGTCTGGCCGCGGTCTCGGGAACTCAACAGCCAGGCGCGACGGGTGCGCGACTGGCTGCTTGCGGAAGGCAGGCGGGAACTGGCGCCGGCCGAAGGGTGCGCTGCCGGCGCAGTCAGCGGCGGATGACGGGCTTCACTTCCTCGTGGAAGAAGCGGAAATAGGAGGAGATCTGTGCCAGCGCATTGGTGCTGAGCCTGTACTCGAGGCCGAGACGACCGTTCTTGTACCAGCGCACCGTGCCGGTCAGTTGTCCCAGTTCCTCGCTCTCGATGGTGACGATCTGGCCGGCCATGATCCTGATCGGTTTTTCCAGGTCGAGCGCCATCCCGGTCGGCGAGAGATCGACGACGCGCGCCCGGCTCCGCTCATGCATCACCTTCACATTCGCAA
This sequence comes from Mycoplana dimorpha, assembly GCF_003046475.1. GTDB lineage: Bacteria > Pseudomonadota > Alphaproteobacteria > Rhizobiales > Rhizobiaceae > Mycoplana > Mycoplana dimorpha. Next base: position 69,192 of record NZ_PZZZ01000001.1, on the reverse strand, counting down.
AAATGCGGACCTTCGAGCGATCGTTGCCCCGGACCGGCATGTCCTTGATGTTCTGCAGCATGCTGTTGCCCCGTTCTGATTGATTCAGATACAAAGCTAACGTTACGGGAGGGCAGGTTTACGCGTGGCTAAGGCGGATGGTAAATGCACGGTTACCGCCGCCCTCAGGCGAAGGCCGCTTCCGGCTCCACGCGCAGGTAGCGCTCGGTCAGGAAACGCATCGTCGCGACTGCATCGGCCGGCTTGCCATAGAAATACCCCTGCCCCATGCCGCAGCCGAGCGCCTTCAGCTTCAATGCCTCGGAGAAGTCCTCGATCCCCTCCGCCACGACTTCCAGGTGCAGGCCGTCGCACATCGCCACGATGGCCTTGATGATGTGCTCGGAAACGCGGTCGTCGGAGATGCGCGAGACGAAGGCGCGGTCGATCTTCACCTTGTCGAAGGTGAAGTCGCGCAAGCGACCGAGGCTGGACTGGCCGGTGCCGAAATCGTCGAGGGAGACGCGCACGCCGGCGGCGCGCAGTTCGCCGACGATCTTCTGGGCGGTCATGGCATCGGTCATCACGGCCGTCTCGGTGATTTCCAGCTCGAGGCGGCGCGGATCGAGCCCGGCACGGTTGAGGATCGCCAGCGTCGTCAGGCTGGTTTTCGGGTCCACCAGCTGGGCGGACGAAAGGTTGAACGAGAGAAACAGTTCCTTCGGCCAGGAAAGCGCCGCTTCGGCAGCCTTGCGCAGCAGCACTTCGGAAAGCGCGTCGATGAAGCCGCGCTCTTCCGCGAGCGGCACGAAGGCAGCCGGGGATACGTAACCGAGATCCGCATCGCACCAGCGCGCCAGCGCTTCGAAGCCGACCACCAGATCGTTCTTCAGGTTGACGATCGGTTGGAAATGCACGTCGATCTGGTCGGCGGTGATCGCGTCGCGAAGCGCCTGCTCCAGGTGAGTGGCGCGCTTCATCTCCTGGGCGATCTCCTGGGAGTAAACGGTAACCTGCCCGCGTCCGCGGCGCTTGGAGCGGTAGAGCGCGGTATCGGCACTCTTGATGAGCTCGGCAAAGTCCTCGCCGGCAAATGGATGGATCGCCAGCCCGAAGGAGGCGGACAGCCGAACGTTGCGGTCGCCGAGGTCGAAGGGCGCCGAGAGCACCTCCCGCAGCATCTGGGCAACCTTCTCGGCCCCCTTGCGCTCGAACACCAGCGGAAAGAGGAAAGCGAACTCGTCGCCGCCGTGACGCGTGACCGTGGCGCCGTCCGGGATGCAGGCCTTCAGGCGGTGAGCCACCTGGCAGAGAATTTCGTCGCCGGCCTGCGAACCGAACAGATCGTTGATGGGCTTGAATCCATCGAGGTTGACGATGCCGACCGCAAAGGGGGCGGGATCGTCGGCGCGCTCGAGGGTGAGCTGGCGCACCTTGTCGCGAAGGCGATGGGAGTTGCCGAGGCCTGTGAGCGAGTCCGTATAGGCCATGGCGTGCAGATCGCTCTGGGAAACGTCCGTACCCGAAAACTCACCCGAATTCATCTACCGATTTCCCGACACGGATACGCCATTATGAGCCAGAGCAGAATGGGACACGAGGATTAACAAAGACATAGCAACCGGCTCCACAAATCGGCTTTCTCCCGAATCAGGGCGATCGACCGGCAAAGCGGATCTCATGCGACGCTTCTGTCCCGGCTTCTGGAAACGAATCTGGCGTAGATGCTTTCGATCATGTCGGGACTGACGGGCTTGGTAATGTAGTCGTCCATGCCGACGTCGAGACAGTTCTGCCTGTCGACGTTCAATGCCTGGGCGGTCACCGCAACGATCGGCGTGCGCGTGCCGAGCTCGGCCTCCGCCGCGCGGATCTCGACGGTGGCCTCGAGGCCGTTCTTGATCGGCATGGCAATGTCCATCAGCACAAGGCGCGGCTGGTGCTTGCGCCACAGTGCGACCGCCTCCTCCCCGTTTTCGGCAATCCGGTGCGAAACGCCCATGCCTTCCAGGATCTGGGAGAAGACGAACTGGTTGATCTGGTTGTCCTCGGCAACGAGAACCTCGAAATCGCCGTGGTCGGCGGCGGCCACCGCGTCGATGTCGGTGGTAATGTGCCAGTCGTCAAAGGGCGGCGGCGGAACGGCGGCATCCGGCTGCGGCTCCGCCACCAGCTCCACCGGATCGACCAGTGCCCGGAAAACCTCCGCGCCGACGCGGTCGGAGGTGAACATCCGGACCGGAAGACCGGCTGCGGCGATCGCCTCATAGCCCTCCATCGTGTCGTCCAGGACGACGAAGTCGAGCGCAACCCCACAGCTCTTCGCCATCGCGACGAAGGCCTCGAATTCCACCCGCGAGCGCACCGCGCAGCAGTCGGCCCCGCGTCCCCGCAACGCATCGACGAGGAGCTCGCCCGTCCGCTCTGAAGGGGTGGCCACGAGCAGCCGCCTGCCGGCGAAATCCTCATCCGCTTGCCACTGCTGCAACAGGCGCCTTTCGGCGTCGCGTACCGGATCGAAGCAGTTCTCGGCCTTGACGAATTGTATGGAGGGCCGCAGCGAAAAGCCTCCGGCGGCGATATTCTCTGCGGCCTCGACGATCTCGGTGACGTCGTCGATCATGGTGACGACCATGTAATTGTCCGGCGCGCCGATCCGATACTTGCGCGTCACCGCGTAGAGGTGGCTGCCGTCGACACGGACCAGACGCTCCTCGATCCGGGAAGGCACGCCGGTTTCAAGCACCCGCCGGTCGATCTCCTCGAGGCGCGCCGCGTTGGCGGCATCCGCGATGTCCCAGACGGTGCGGCCGAGAATCGCCTTGCTTTCCATGCCGTAGACATCGCAGAACGCCTTGTTGACGGCGGCATAGACGAGGTTGCGGTCCTTGATGATGAGCGGATGCGGCAGTGTGTCGAGCACCACTTCGGTCAACGCGACCCGCTTCAGATCGGCCCGCCACTTCGCCTCCTGCCGCGTCTGGTCGGAAACGTCCATCAGCGTGGAGATGCTGTAGCCGTTCGGCAGGCGACGCTTGCGAAAATGCACCCAGCGGTCCTTGCCGAGGCACTCGACGGAGTCATGCTGTTCGCGCCAGTGGATCAGAATGCGTTCGGCTATCCATTCTTCGCGGTTGATGCTGCGGCGCTGATGAGCAGGAACTCCGTAGCGGATGCCGGCATCGAAGATCGCACCGAGCACATCGCGCAGGCGGGTGCCCGGCGTCAGCACTTCGGGACTGATCGGCAGGAACTGCGCGACCTGGCGGCTGGCAACGACGAGACAGTCATTCTTGTCGTAGATATAAGCGCCGACGCCGAGGAGATCGCAGGCCGCGTCGAACATTCCGATCTGGATATCTGCGTCGTTCGACGCACCACCACTCATTACCTGCTGCCCCGCCACCCCAAACGCATCATCGGCAACCGCAATGGATCGTCGATGACCCCGCGCCGGCCAATATGCTGCTGCATCCGGTGCTCATCCCTTCGGGCGCACCGGCGCAAAGCTACCCAAACGCCATGCTGATCCGGCAAGAACTTGCCGTTGGACTTGAAAGCTCTCCCAGCGGCCAGCGACGCTGGAATGGTCCGCCGGAACCAGTCCGGCCGCTTGCCGTCATACAAGCGAGAGCAACACGCTCGCAGTTTTTTATTAAAGGGTAATTAAGCCACCAAGATCACCCGGCCGGTGCGTCGGCCGCCGTCCGGCAACAATGTCGGCTGAAATTTTGGCCCTTTCCAGCCGGCCGCGAATCCCGGAAAATGAAGCCATGATGATCCGACAGCTTTCCGAAACCCTGATCAACCAGATTGCCGCCGGCGAGGTCATCGAGCGCCCGGCGAGTGCTGCCAAGGAACTGATCGAAAACGCCATCGACGCCGGCGCCACCCGCATCGAGATCGCCACGGCCGGCGGCGGCAAGACGCTGCTACGGGTGACCGATAACGGCTGCGGCATGTCTCCCGAGGACCTGGCGCTGGCGGTAAGGCGGCACTGCACGTCGAAGATCAGCGACAGTCTCGACGACGTGCGCACGCTCGGCTTTCGTGGCGAGGCGCTGCCCTCGATCGGCTCGGTGGCCAAGCTGACGATCCAGAGCCGGACGGCGTCCGCGCCACAGGGCTCGGAGATCGCCATCGTCGGCGGAAGGCTGGAGCCCGTGCGGCCGGCGCCGGCCAACCGCGGCACTATCGTCGAGGTGCGCGACCTGTTCTTCGCCACGCCGGCACGGCTGAAATTCATGAAGAGCGAGAAGGCGGAGGCGGCGGCGATCACCGAAGTCGTCCGCCGCATGGCGATCGCCTTCCCGGCGATCCGTTTCGTGCTGTCAGGCCCCGACCGCTCGACGCTGGAGCTGGCCGCCACCGGCGAGGACCGGCTGGCCCGCATCGCGCAGGTGCTCGGAAAGGATTTTCGCGACAACGCGATCGAACTCGACGCGGAGCGGGAAGGCGTGCGTCTGACCGGCTTTGCCGGGGTGCCGACCTACAACCGCGGCAACAGCCTGCAGCAATTCGCCTTCGTCAACGGCCGCCCGGTACAGGACAAGCTGCTCTGGTCGGCATTGCGGGGGGCCTATGCGGAAACGGTGCCGAGCGGCCGCTATCCCGTTGCCGTGCTGGAGATCGCCATCGATCCGGCACTCGTCGACGTCAACGTCCATCCCGCCAAGTCCGACGTCCGCTTCCGCGATCCCGGTCTCGTGCGCGGCCTGATCATCGGCGCGATCCGCCAGGCGCTGGCCCGCGAGGGGGACCGGGCGGCGACAACAGGGGCGGCCGGCCTGTTGCGCTCCTTCCGGCCGGAGACGCCGCGCCCACAGCAGGCCTGGAACCCGGCCGCATCGCCCTTCCGGCCATTCGGCTCACCGGCCGCCGCACCCGGATTTGCCGAGATGCGCCAGGCCGGCTTCGACATGGAGATCCAGCCCTCGGCCCGCGCCGAGCCGATCCCCGCTGCCGCACCGGCTACCGACCATTCCGAGCCGGCGCACCATCCGCTTGGCGCCGCCCGGGCCCAGTTGCATGAGAACTACATCGTCGCACAGACCCTGGATGGGTTGGTCATCGTCGACCAGCATGCCGCGCACGAGCGGCTGGTCTTCGAGGCAATGCGCAACGCGCTCCATTCGCGCCCGGTTCCCGCCCAGGCGCTGCTGATCCCGGAGATCGTCGACCTGCCGGAGGACGACTGCGACCGGCTGATCGCCCATGCCGAGAGTTTCGCCAGGCTGGGGCTCGGCATCGAGCGCTTCGGCCCGGGCGCCATCGCCGTTCGCGAGACACCGGCGATGCTGGGCGAAATGGATGCAACGGCACTCGTGCGGCAGCTCGCCGACGAGCTTGCCGAATGGGATACGGCGAGCGGCCTTGCCGCCCGTCTCGATTATCTCGCCGCCACGATGGCCTGCCACGGTTCGGTGCGGTCGGGACGGCGGATGCGGCCGGAAGAAATGAATGCACTTTTGCGCCAGATGGAGGCGACACCCGGCTCCGGCCAGTGCAATCACGGCCGCCCGACCTATATCGAACTGAAGCTCGCCGACATCGAACGGCTGTTCGGCAGAAGCTGAAAGTACTGGTGTTGGCAGGCGCGGCGCGATATGGCACCGGGAACGGTTACCGCAATGCGGGCCGCGGGCACGGACCGCGGGACGCGCGCGAGGCACGGAGAAGACAACAGGAGAGGCGGTCGATGAACCGATTTGAAGGAAACGGGGGCCGCGAGGCCAAGATCCGCTATCTCGACGGCGACTTCCAGATCCTGATGCCGGGGGCCTATGTCGTCTGCGCCGTCACCGGCGAGCAGATCCCGATCGACGAACTGCGTTACTGGAGCGTCGCCCGCCAGGAGGCCTATATCGATGCGGCCGCTTCGCTGGAGGCAGAAAAGACCGCGGGCATTCTGTCCAGACGCTGACACCTGACCGACCGGCCCAGCGTAGCACGTCCATACCGGCGCGGCTAAAGTCACGTTCCAAACCCGCAAGGACCAAGCCGCGCGAGCAACCGGCTCAAAAATCGCGGGCAAGCCTGATTTGACGTGTCATTTCCCCGCCCTGCCGCCGAGCCGGCGTTTGCGCGCCGACGCCAGCGCCGCCTCGATGATCTTGTCTGGCGCCCTTGGATCGTCGAAGCGGATTTCGACCTCGATCACCCGGCTCCTTTCCCGCAGTTCCTGCGCCCGGCCATGTTCGCCAGCGAGCCGGACGCTGTCCTTCGCCGTGGTGACGATCGTGTAGCCGTGCGCTTCGGCGTGGTCGAGAATGTCGGCCACCTCGTCTTCGGACAGATGATGATGATCGGGAAAGCTGCGGGTGTCGTAGAGGGTGGCGCCTGTTCCCTCCACGGTGCGGAAGAACTTGTCGTTATCAGCCAGTCCGGACCAGGCCAGGACAGCCTGACCGCGGAGGTCGTCGGCGGCGACCGTCACCAGGGTTGCCGAATGCACCGGCTTGCCGGCTCGCGCCGCCTGCCGGATCAGTGCATCGGCGGCGTTGCCGTCGCCGATCACCAGCAGCGCAGAGGCCTGGCGCATCTGTTCGGCGAGCGGGGCTCGCACCGGGCCGCTCGGGACGAGGTAGCCGTTGCCGAGGCCGCGGCGGGAATCGACGACAAGCAGCGCCTGGTCGAACACGAGCCGGGCGCTCTGGAAGCCGTCATCCATGATGATGAGATCGACGCCCTCTTCCACGAGCCGGCGCGCCCCGCCGATCCTGCGGCGCGAAATCACCGTCAGCGCCTCGCGCGCCAGAAGAAGCGGCTCGTCGCCGACGTCGCGCGCCCGGTGGCGACCGGGGTCGACGACGGTGGTCACATCCAGCGACCCGCCATAGCCGCGGCTGAGGAAGCCCGGCCGAAGCCCGCGTGCCTTGGCGGCGCGGGCGAGCGCGATCGAGGTCGGTGTCTTCCCTGCCCCACCGACGGTAAAATTGCCGACGCAGACGACCGGTACCGGCACTGCGGCTCGCCGCGCCCGACGCATGCGGGTCCCGGCGACAAAGCCATAGAGCCGCGACACGGGCCAAAGCGCGTAGGCGTGCCAATCCGGCTTCGTCCACCAGAAAGGTGGTGCCTCAGATACCATCCTGTTTCCCCATCCCGACCGCCGTCCGGCAGCGAGCCCTCACACCGTTCGCAGACGATTGCCGCACAACCTCTCGCGGCTGTGCGGCCGCGCGCGTTAGCAAAGCCTGATTGACGGGCGATTGCAACGGGTCAGACCGCGAGACGCCGGGCTGCGCCGGCGTGCGGCAGCAGCGCCGGCAGTTCGGTGATGTCGTTGAGGCAATAGTCCGAAGCGGCCGAAAGCGATTCTCGCGAGCCGGTGCCGGTCAGCACCGCCACCGTCAGCCCGGCGCCGGCGCTGCGGCCCATGTGCAGGTCGTGATTGTTGTCGCCGACGACGGCGACCTCGTGCGGATCGAGACCGGTCGCCGCACAGAAGCCGAGCACCATGCCCGGCTCCGGCTTGACACCATAGCCGCTGTCATAGCCGGCGACGTAGTGCAGGTACTGCTCGAAGCCGAAGCGGCGGGCCGTCTGGCGGATCGACTGCTCGTTGTCGCTGGAGGCGACGCCAAGCCGAAAGCCCTTCGCATGCAGGGCCGCGAAGAAGCCGGCAAGATCGGTGACCGCAACCGCCATCGACGCCGATTGGGCAAACAAGCCGTCGAACAGCACGGCAAGTTCGGTCACGGCCATCGGCGCGCCGGCCGCCACCATGCCTTCGGCGATCTCGACGGTGTTGCCCGCGGCAAGCAGGGTATCGGGTGCCACATGGCCGGTATCCGGGCCCATGCCGCCGGCGAGGAGCAGGCGGCGCGCCAGCTCCTCGTCGCCCCCGGCGGCCAGCCGAGCGAGTTCGTAGTTCACCGGCACCCAGCTCCTGGCATAATCGAGCAGCGTGCCGTCCTTGTCGAACAGGATTCCGGAGATCGTCCGTGTCTTTTCCATGGTGGGACCGGTCATCATGCCTCGCGCGGGTGCAGCCGTGCCTTGACGGTGAGAGGGTTGAGATAGGGTTCGAGGCTGCGGACCGTCTCGACCAGCGCGCCGCGCATCTCCTGGATGCTGTCCTGGCCCGCCTCGATCATCTTGCGCCGAATATCGTCGTGGGTGAGCAGATAGGCCACGCCCTTGGCGAGCATCTCGACGTCGCGCACCATCCTGGCGCTGCCGCTCTTGGCCAGACGCTGATAGCTTTCGCGGAAGTTCTGCACGTTGGGGCCCGAAAGCACTGCGCAGCCGAGCATGGCCGGTTCCAGCGGGTTCTGCCCGCCCTCGCCGAACAGCGAGCGGCCGACGAACGCAATCTCCGTCAACCGCAGGTACAAGCCCATCTCGCCGATCGTGTCCCCCAGGAGAATGTCGGTCTCGGCGGTGATCGTATCATTGCGGGTCCGGCGTGCAACCTTCAGTCCCTGGCCCACAAGGGTTTCCTCGATCGCGTCGGCGCGCTCGGGGTGGCGCGGCACCACGACCGTCAGCAGCCCGGTCCGCTCGCTCAGCAGGCGATGCACCGCGCCGGCCGCCGCCTCCTCGCCCTCGAACGTGGAGATCGCCGCCCATGTCATCCGGTCGCCGATCTGGCTGCGGTAGGCGGCAAGCGCCGCCGGGTCGTGCGGCGGTGCGTCGGTATCGACCTTCAGGTTGCCGGACACCAGCACCGGCAAGGCTCCGAGTGTGCGGAACCGCTCCGCGTCGGCTTCCGACTGGGCGACGACGAGCGCGAACTTCTCGAACAGCGCGTCCGCGATCGCCGGCCGCTTCTTCCATCGCGCGAACGAGCGATCGGACATGCGGCCGTTGACCAGCACCTGCGCGATGTGGCGGGCGCCGAGTTCGAGAATGGTCATCGGCCAGATCTCCGACTCGGCCATGACCGCCAGATCCGGGTGCCAGTGATCGAGGAAACGGCTGATGGCCGGCTTCAGGTCGAGCGGCACGTACTGGTGAATGACGGTGTCGCCGAGACGATCGCGTGCGACCCGGGCGGAGGTGGTCGTTCCTGTCGTCAGGACCACGTTGATGCCCCGCCGGCGTACCTCGCGGATCAGCGGCGTGACCGCGTTGGTCTCGCCGACGCTGGCGGCATGGAACCAGACGAGCGGACCGGCGGGTCGCTCCACACTGGCGTGGCCGAAGCGCTCGCGGCGTCGGCCGCGCTCCTCCTTGCCCTTTGCCGCTCGAAACGCGAGGTAGGGGCCCATGACCGGATAGAGGCCGAAGCCGGCCCAGCGGTAAGCGGACAGCGCAAGGCGCGCGAGAGCATTGCTCATCGACGCCCCCGGGCTGCGCTGATCCGTCCGAATGAGGACATCAAGGTTCCGGTCGTGGTCATGCCCGCGGCATCAAGTCCAGCCGCAAGGCAGTTTGAAGGCATCAGCCGTTCTCGGGGTCGAGAAGCTTGTGCATGTGCACGATGAAGTAACGCATGTGGGCGTTGTCGACGGTCTGCTGAGCCTTCGCCTTCCACGCTGCCAGCGCCGTCGCGTAGTCTGGAAAGATCCCGACGATGTCGAGGTTTGCCAAGTCACGGAACTGCACATCCTTCAGCGTCGTCAACTCGCCGCCGAAGACGAGATGCAGGCGCTGCCTGCTGTCGCCAGTCTCTGTCATTTTCTTCTCTTCATTTGTGATATTTTTTCGCATCCGGATTTGGGACATCTTCGCCAAAAGGTCAATGGCCGGCCAGGTCGCCCGAGGCGCTTATCAACCTGCCGAGCCATGATGTTCCGGCCGCGCACAGGACGTCGTGCCGGACATCGGGGCGGTTGTAGCGCAAGGCGGTGCCGTCGAGCGTCGCAAGCTCGCCGCCGGCATTGGCCAGGATAAGGTCGGCGGCGGCGAGGTCCCAGTCGTGGGAATTGCGCTTGACCAGCGTCGCGTCGATCGTGCCGTCCGCCACCATCGCCAGTCGCAGTGCCAGCGAGGGAACATGCGGGATTCTGGTGACCGCGCCGAGAGCCGTGCGGTCCAGCCGCGCAATCATGTCCTCGGCGGCGCCCACCCGTAGGGGCTCGCGGCTGCCGGGTTCGGAAACTCGCACAGGAGCGCCGTTCTTGAGCGACGGCCTGCCGGCCATCGACACGAAGACGTCGCCGAGAGCCGGAGCGACGAGCACGCCAGCGACCGGGCGCCCGGCATGCACGACGGCGGCGCTGACGCACCACTGGTCCTTGCCGTTGATGAAGGCCCGGGTGCCATCGATCGGGTCGACGACGAACAGCGTCTCGCAGGAAAGGCGGGCGGGGTCGTCGTCGGTCTCCTCCGACAGCCAGCCATAGTTCGGGCGGGCGCCCAGCAGCTCCGCCTGGAGGACGTCGTTGGCGGCGATATCGGCGGCACTGACCGGCGAGCGCCCCTGGTTCTTCCACCAGACATCCGGCCCGTTGCGGAAGAACTGCATGGCCCGCGCGCCCGCGGCCCGCGCTGCGCGCTCCAGGAGCACGAGATCATCCTCCCATCGGGATTGGCTGCTGCCGACCAGCATGTACGATGTTCCGTTTCCGTGGGGCCGGATGGCCGTAAGCCTACTTGCCTGCCAACGTCATGCCCTCGATCGCAAGCGTCGGGGCGGCGACGCCGAACTTGCGGTCGATGTCACTGGCCGGCGTGATGCGCATGAACATATCGGCCAAGTTGGAGGCGATCGTCACTTCCGAGACGGGATAGGCCAGTTCGCCGTTTTCGATCCAGAACCCCGAGGCGCCGCGGCTATACTCGCCGGTCACCATGTTGACCCCCTGCCCGATCAGCTCGGTGACGTAGAAGCCGGTTCCGACCGAGCGGATCAGGTCTTCCGGCGCCATGTCACCGGGCTCAAGCGCCAGGTTGGTGCAGGCCGGGCTGACCGCGGTGCCGCCGCGAACGCCGCGGCCGTTGGTATGCAGGCCCAGTTCGTTTGCCGTCGAGGTCGACAGGAACCAGTGGTTCAGCACGCCGTCCTCGATCATGTCGAGGCGCTTGCCGGTGACGCCCTCGCCGTCGAACGGACGCGAAGACGAACCGCGGACGACCAGCGGATCGTCGGTGACGCGAAGCCCGGTCTTCAGCACCTGCTTGCCCATCTTGTCGCGCAGGAAGCTGGTCTTGCGCGCCACCGAGGCACCATTGATGGCACCGGCGATATGCCCGGCAATTCCGCGCGCCATGCGCGGATCGAAGACCACGGTGACGTCCTTCATCGTCGGGACCTGGCGAGGGCCGATGCGCTTGACCGCGCGCTCGCCCGCCGTGCGGCCGATATCGCCGGCGTCGCGCAGGTCGGCGAAGTAGAGGCGGCTGTCGTAATCGTAGTCGCGCTCCATGCCGGTCCCCTCGCCGGCGATGACGCTGACGGAGCGGCCGAAGCGGGTTGCGCTGTAGGCGCCGGAAAAGCCGTGCGAGGTTGCGAGCACCAGCCCGCCCATGCCGGCCGAGGCGCCGGCGCCGCTGGAGTTCGTCACCCCGGCCACCGCCAATGCCGCCGCCTCCATTGCCAGGGCGGCTTCGGTCAGTTCATCGGAGGAGACGTCCGTCGCGTCGAAAAGCTCGAGATCGGGCCAGGTGCTCGCCAGGTCGGCCGGATCGGCGAGCGACGCGAACGGATCCTCGGGAGAGGCCTTGGCCATCGCGACTGCGCGTTCGGCCAGCAGTTGCAGGTCGAAGCCGGGGTTGGCCGAAACGCTGGCGACGCGCTTGCCGACGAAAACCCGCAGCGAAAAGTCGTCGCTTTCGGAAGCCTCGGTCCCTTCAACCTTGCCGAGCCGCACCGAGACCGAGCGGGAGCGGCCGCGGACAACCACCGCGTCGGCCGCGTCGGCGCCGGCTTTGACGGCCCGATCGATAAGTTCCTCGGCACGAGCGAGAAGGCTTGCGGAACCGATGGTCTCGGACATGATTTGGCCTTTCATTCCTGTCCCATTTATTGTGCAGTGGCAGGGGCATCAAGGGCCGACCCGGCGATTCTTGCCGCTCCCGATCATACATTCCGAAGGAATGCCGCTCACATGGCAAATACTCACGCCTTGTTTTCCGAGGCGCTGCTCCTTCTCGGCGGCGCCGTGCTCGCCGCCCCCATCTTCAAGAAGCTCGGGCTCGGCACCATTCTAGGCTATCTTGCCGCGGGCGTGCTGATCGGGCCGATCCTGCACTACATCCACGACGGCGAGGAAATTCTGGGGGTCGCCGAACTCGGCATCGTCTTCCTGCTCTTCATCATCGGGCTCGAACTGCAACCCTCGCGGCTTTGGCAGATGCGCAGGGAAATCTTCGGCCTCGGAACAGCGCAGGTCATCGCCACCGGTCTTGCGCTGACGGCGCTTGCGTTTTCTTTCGGCGTCGACGGCTGGCAGGCGGCGTTGATCATCGGCTTCGGGCTTGCGCTTTCCTCGACGGCATTCGCGCTGCAGATCCTTGAAGCGAAGGGTGACGTCAACACCCGCTACGGCCAGCGCTCGTTTTCGCTGCTGCTGTTCCAGGACCTCGCCATCGTGCCGCTTTTGGCGCTGATACCGCTGCTCGCCAAGCAGGCGCCGGAGGACACGACCTCCGCCTTCCAGGATTTCGTCGTCGCAATTGCCGCCATCGCCGCCATGCTGGTGATCGGACGCTACGTGCTCAATCCGCTGTTCCAGGTGATCGCCCGCACCGGGGCGCGCGAAGCGATGATCGCCGTCGCCCTGTTCGTCGTGCTCGGCTCGGCGACACTGCTGCAGTACGCCGGACTTTCGATGGCGATGGGCGCTTTCCTCGCCGGCGTCCTCCTGTCCGAATCCTCCTACCGGCATGAACTCGAGGCTGACATCGAACCGTTCCGCGGGATCCTGCTCGCGCTGTTCTTCATGGCCGTCGGCCTGTCGCTCGACATCGACGTCGTATTCCAGAACTACCGGGTCATCCTCGTCGCCGTGCCGGCATTGATGCTGGTGAAGGGGATCGTGATCTACCTGATCTGCCGGCTCGGCCGTTCGCCGCACAATGATGCCGTGCGCGTGGCGCTGCTTCTGCTACAGGGCGGCGAGTTCGGATTCGTGCTGTTCACCGTCGCCGCAGCTGCCGGCATCTTCTCACCGGCGACCGCTTCGCTGCTGATCGTCATCGTCACCGTGTCGATGGCGCTGACGCCGATCGCCTCGCTGCTGTCGGGGGTGTTGATCCAGGAGGACGGCCGCGAGGAACTCGAAGAGGATTTCGAAGGCGCCGGCTCGGACGTGCTGATGATCGGCTTCTCCCGTTTCGGCCAGATCGCCTCGCAGATCCTGCTGGCCGGCGGGCGCGATGTCACCGTCATCGACTTTTCCGCCGACCGCGTCCGGCAGGCGGCCAGCTTCGGCTTTCGCATCTACTTCGGCGACGGGACGCGCAAGGAAGTGCTGCGTGCCGCCGGGATCGAGCGGGCCAAGATCGTCGCCGTCTGCACCCAGAAGGCCGAGATAACCGACCGGATCGTCGACCTGGTGCAGTCGGACTATCCAAACGCGCGGGTCTATGCCCGCTCATACGACCGTATCCACACGTTGTCGCTCCGGGCGCGGAATGTCGATTACGAAACGCGCGAGACGTTCGAATCCGGCCTTCTCTTCGGGCGCAAAACACTGGAAGGATTGGGCGTCTCGGACGCGGAGGCGCTGGCGATCAGCGACGACATCCGCCGTCGTGACGAGGAGCGGCTGATCCTGCAGGCGGCCGAAGGGCTGACCGCCGGACGGCACATGCTGCATTCCCGCCCCGTACGTCCGGAGCCGCTGATCAAGCCGAAGCACACCGAGAACATCTCGGACGACGACGTCATTGCCGTCACCGCACAGCGGGCGACGGAATAAGAACTGGCTATGCCTGCCCCTTCGCCAGGCTCTCGAAGCGCGCCTCGAGGGCGCGCTTGAACTGGTCGCGAACACCTGCGGAGTGGTCGAGGATCTCCTTCGCCCTCAGAAAATCCAGTGCGCGGTAGCGCCCGACCTCCGGCTGCAGGAAGATGTCGGGTGCGCCTTGCTGCAACTTCAGGCTGATGATCGAACGCATCGCCATCTGGGTGGCGCCATAGAGGCTGTCGACGCTGCTCGGGATCGTCCCCTCCTCGCCGACCGGCCGGCCGATGACGTCGATGCCGACGGTCACGTCCGCCGTCCCGCGCAGGTGGTCGAAAGGGACGGGGTTCAGGAGCCCGCCATCGATCAGGACCCGTCCTTCGATCCTCACCGGCAGGAACAGGGCAGGCAGGGCTGCGGAGGCCGACAGCGCCGGAAAGAGCGGCCCGGTTTCCTTCACCGTCTCGCATTGCTCGTAGAAGTCCGAGGTCACGACCTTCAGCGGAATCTGCAGGTCTTCGAACCGGTCCGGCATCACCGGCGGCAGAAACGCCCGCAGCACCCGCTCGAGGTTGAACTGGCCGACACGGAATCCCGAGGCCCAGACCTCGGCCAGGGTCGCGGGCCGCAGGCCCCAGATGCGGCCGAACGCGTCGGTGGGGCGCCCGACCGCGGCGAGTGTGTGCTCGCGGATATCCCTGCCGCTCAGGCCTGCGGCCATCGCCGCCCCGATGATCGCACCAATCGAGGAGCCGGCGATGAGGCGCGGCCGGACGCCCAGTTCGTCGAGCACCTCGACGACATGGATGTGCGCAAGGCCGCGGGCGCCGCCGCCGCCAAACGCGATCGACACGGTCGGCATGGAGGAACCGGTATTCCGTCCGTGCGGGTCAGAAGCAGCGGTCATAACACCTCCTTCGCCCATCAACTCCGGAAATCCGCGGCGATACCGGAACTGGGCCACGCGATGATGCGGCGCGCCGATCGTCTTGCGGTCAGGCGGGCGCGTACCGGTAGAAATGCATGCGCGTATCGCCGAAACTGCGGACGTCCAGCAGCTCGTAACTATCGACGGGAGCGGGCGTCACGTCCGCACGCTCCTCCAGAATGGCGAGCGCGCCCGGCACCAGCCAGCCGCCCTTCGCCGCGGCGTCGAGCGCCTTCTCGCCAAGAGCGCGGCCATAGGGCGGGTCGGCGAAAAGGAGGTCGAACGGCTCCATGGTCCCGACCGCGCCGAGCGAGGTTGCGTCGCGGCGAAAGATTTTCGCCCGCCCCTGCAGCCCGAACGCCTCGATGTTGGTGTGGATCAGGCCGCGGCCCTCGACACCCTGCTCCACGAACAGGGCGGCGCGGGCGCCGCGCGAGATCGCTTCGAGCCCGACGGCGCCGGTTCCGGCGAAAAGGTCGAGCACGCGCGCGCCATCCAGGTGCTCCGGATAAGCGTGCGCCAGGATATTGAACAGGCTCTCGCGCGTCCGATCCGTGGTCGGGCGGACGTCATCGCTCTTCGGCGTGGCCAGCGCGCGGCCTCGAAAGGTTCCGCCTACGATCCGCACCGTCCGTCAGTTCCCTCTGCCGCGCGGCTTGCCGCCGCCCGGGCGTCCGCCACCCGGTTTGCCGCCGGGCCTACCGCCTCCGGGCTTGCCACCCGGACGGCCGCCGGGGGCCTTGCCGCCAAACGGCTTGCCGCCAAAGGACTTGCCGGACGACGGCTTGCGGCCGAAGGACTTGCCGGCCGGCTTGTCGCCGCCCCGGCCGCCGAAAGGCTTGTCGCCGAAGGGGCGCTCGCCGCGCTGGCCGTCACGCCCGCCGTAGGGCTTGTCTTCGCGGTTGCGGAACGGGCGGTCGCCGCCCCGGTCACCAAAGGACTTTTCCCCGAAGGACGTGCCGCGCGGCTTGCGGTCGTCGCGCGCCGGTCGGTCGCCGAAGTCGCGCGGAGGCCTGTCGTCGCCGGCACGCTTGCGGCCGAAACCGCCGTCGCGATCATCGCGCGAACGGCTTTCCGGCTCGCTGGCGCGGATCCAGTCGCCGCCGTCCTCGGCGCCGCCCAGGACGCGGGCGCTGCGCTCGCGCCGTTCCGGCGCGGGACGCCCGCCGCCGTCGCGGCCTGCCGGCTTCCTACGGTCGGGATCGAACTTGTGGGTGGTCCTGGTCGCTTCGCCGTCGCGGGTTCGGCCGTAACGCTTGGTCTTCGGCGCGCCTTCCGGACGGGCCCGCGGTTCGCGCTTCACTGCTTCCTCGGCTTCGGCGTAACCGGCCTTCTTCTCTGCTACGGGACGTGCGCCGGGCGCCATCCAGACGTTCGACTTGCGGGCGCGGTTGCCCGGCTCACGCTTCGGACGATCGGCGAAACGCCCCTCGTCGCGGTCGCGCTTGTCGCCGCCCCAGCCGCCGTGCTTGTCGCCACCCCGGCCGTTACCTCGGTCACCGGAGCGCTGAGCGCCGGCATCCGCCAGCCCGCGCGGCTTCTCGCGGCGATCGCCTTCCCTCTTCCGGAAAGGCTCTCCCTTCGCCTCGTCACGCTCTCCCGACGTCCGCGCGGGAGCGTCGTCGTTGTCGTCGTGGTCGTGCTGGAACAGCGGCGCATCAAAGTTCGCCTTGGCGTCCTCGATCAGACGCGGGCCGAGCTGGTCGCGCAGAGTGCGGCCGCGGATCTCCTGCGCTTGGCCTTCCGGCAGGTCGCCGAGCTGGAACGGGCCATAGGAGATGCGGATCAGGCGGTTCACCTCCAGGCCGAGCGCGCCGAGCACGTTCTTGACCTCGCGGTTCTTGCCCTCGCGCAGGCCCATGGTGATCCAGACGTTCGAGCCCTGCACCTTGTCGAGCGTCGCGTCGATGCCGCCATACAGCACGCCGTCGACGGCGATGCCGTCCTTGAGGGCATCGAGCGCTTGCTGGTCGATCTTGCCGTGCGCACGCACGCGATAGCGGCGCAGCCACCCCGTCGCCGGGAGCTCGAGCACGCGGGCGAGACCGCCGTCGTTGGTCAGCAGCAGCAGGCCTTCGGTGTTGATGTCGAGACGGCCGACGGACATCACCCGCGGCAGGTCTTCCGGAAGGTGCTCGAACACGGTCGGGCGGCCCTCGGGATCGGCGTTGGTGGTCACCAGGCCGGCGGGCTTGTGATAGAGCCAAAGGCGGGTGCGCTCGATGCCGCGGACCGGCTGGCCGTCGACCTCGATGCGATCGGCGAAGGTGGCGTTGACGACCGGCGTGTCGAGCACGACGCCGTTCACCGACACCCGGCCTTCCATGATCATCCGCTCGACGTCGCGGCGCGAGGCGATGCCGGCGCGCGCAAGCAGCTTGGAGATGCGCTCGGGCTCCTGCGCGGCAGCGTGGCTCGGTGCGGCGGCTGCAGCACGCGGGTCCCGCTTGCCGGCCGCCGATTTGGCGGACGCGCCGCCGGCCTTGAACTCGGCCGATTTAGAGCCGGCGCCGAACGGCTTCTTGCCGCCCGGCTTCCGGGCGCCGTCGGCGGGCTTGCGATCGCGCCCGAAGGGCTTGGTGCCCGGGCGTTTTGGCTTGTCTGTGGGTGTCATAAGTCGTTTGCCTAGCGTTTTGGCGTGTCGTATCAGGTCAGGCGGCTGCGGTTAAGAGGAATTGTGAGCGGACATGACGAATAGGTTCATGGACCAGGCGCTGGAGGAGGCCCGCCGGGCCGCGGCGCGCGACGAAGTGCCGATCGGCGCCGTCGTCGTCGTCGACGGCGAGGTCGTCGGCCGCGGCGGCAATCGCACCCGCGAGAAGCGCGACGTGACGGCGCATGCGGAAATCGAGGCGATCCGCGAGGCCGCGGCAAGTCTCGGACAGGAGCGTCTCACCGGCGCCGACCTCTACGTGACGCTGGAGCCCTGCACGATGTGTGCCGCCGCCATTTCCTTCGCCCGCATCCGGCGGCTCTATTACGGTGCGGAGGATCCGAAGGGCGGCGGCGTCGATCACGGCGCCCGCTTCTTCGCCCAGCCGACCTGCCACCACGCCCCGGAGGTGTATTCCGGCATCGGCGGCATGCAGGCGGCGGAGATTCTGAAGGACTTCTTCAAGGAAAGGCGCGATCCCGTATGATGCTCCCCCTCTCCATCGCCACCGTTGCCGTTCTGGTCCTGATGTCGGCGGTCGCAGCGCGCCGGATCGCGCCCGGGGCGGAGCGGCTGACCATGCAATGGAAATGGAACGGCACGCCGAATTGGTCCCTGCCGCGCAACGCGGCACTTGCCGTAACGCCCGCGCTCGCCGCCGTAGTATTCACCGTTGTTGCGCTCCGCGGCGAGACCGCCGCCGTGCTGCCGGCCTGCATCGCCTTCATCGGCGCGCATGCGCTGCATCTCTTCCTGCTGGCCAAGCGCGGCGGGTGACGACTGCTCAGGTTTCGGCGAACTGCTTGAGCCGGTCGCCGGCCAGCCGGTAGCGCATCCATTCCCTCTGCGGCTCGGCGCCGATCGCCTCGTAGACGCGGATGGCGGGTTCGTTCCAGTCGAGCACGTTCCACTCGAAGCGGCCGCAGCCCTCGGCCACCGCAACCTGCGCCAGGTGGCGCAGCAGCTTGCGGCCGGCGCCGGCGCCGCGATGCTCGGGCGTCACGTACAGGTCCTCGAGATAGAGTCCCTTGCGAGCCTGCCAGGTGGAATAATTGTAGAACCAGACGGCGAAGCCAACCGGATCGCCGGGCTCGGTTTCGCAGATTACGGTCCGCGTCACGGCCTTGGGGCCGAACAGCGAATCCGCCAGCGTCTCGACGGTCGCCTCCACCTCGTGGCCCGCCTTTTCGTAGACGGCCAGTTCGGTGATGAAACGCAGGATGGTCGCCGCATCGGCGGCAGTCGCGTTGCGGATACGATAGCTCATCGGATCAGAACGGCCACCACGTCCTGGAGCCGGTCTTGGCCATCTCGGCCTCCTTCCGGCGGCGGCGCTCCTTCTTCTTCTCTGGCTCGCCAAGGTCGTTGGCCGCTTCCTCGGGCAGCTTGCGGTAGTCGAGCGGCGGATCACTCAGATAGCGACGCTTGTCGGAGTAAAGGCCCTGCTGAAGCCTGCGCGCCTCGCGATACTGCTCGGTCTGCTCCTTGGTGGAGAGCCGACGCATGGTGTTGTGCTGGCTTTGCAAGGGCGAATTGTAGTTGATCTTGCCCTCGTTCTCGGTCGCCTCCGCCTTGAGGCGGTCGCGCATCTCCTCGGGGTTTTCGACCCACTGCGGATTGTCGGCCGTCGAGGCGAGCGACTTCTGCGGCTCGATGAGCCGTGTCTGATCGCCCGGCAGCACGAGCCCGCCGCGGGGCTGGTAGGCAATCTTCTTGTCGCCGCCCGGCGGCCTGAGCATGACCGAGTTGCCGAGGTCGTCCATCAGCTGCTCGCCGCTGGTCTTGTCGGTGCCATAGGTCGGGCCGCCGATGCAGCCGGAAAGAACCGCGCATGCGCCAAGCAGTGCCGCTACGCTGGCGCCCAGTCGAATTCCTCGCGTCATTCTCATGCAAACCTTTCCCAGCATTGCCGGCGGATCGCGCCAATACGGCCCTCGAATGCCGTGCGTTGGCCGAAAAATCCGACGATTTTCAGGCAGCATTAGCGGATGAGCCGCAAAAGCGCAATTCATCCGGTAACTTGCCTGGCTTGTGCACAACCTTTCGCGAGGCCGTCGCTTCAGGCGGCGGCGCGGAAGCCGATCTCGCGCAATGCCGCCGCATCGCGTGCCGAGACGTCCGGATAGTCCGGATCCGAGCCGACGTCGGTGGTGATCCGCCAGGAACGGGCACACTTTCTTCCCTCGGCCAGCCTCGGTTCGACCGCAACGCCGGCGACCTCCGGAAGACGGAAGGCATCCGCCGGCCCCTCGCCCGCAACGACCGTGATGGCCGAAGTGATGCAGATCTCGGCAAAGTCCTCGCCTTCCAGCGCCGCCATCAAGGCCGGATCCGTGATGTAGACGGTCGGGGCCGCCTCCAGCGACGAGCCGATGCGCTTTTCGCGGCGTTCGATCTCGAGCGCGCCGGTGACGACGGTGCGGACGGTGCGGATCTTCTCCCACTTCACTTCCAGCGCGTCGTTCTTCCACTCGGCGGGGATTTCCGGGAACTGCTCCAGGTGGACCGAGACGGCATCAGGCTTGCGCGACAGCCAGGCTTCTTCCGTCGTGAACGGCAGCATCGGCGCCAGCCACAGCACCAGGCAGTCGAACAGCTTGCGTATCACCGCCAGTGCCGAACGGCGGCGCAGGCTCGAGGGCGCGTCGCAGTAGAGCGCATCCTTGCGGACGTCGAAGTAGAATGCCGACAGCTCGACATTGGAGAAGTCGATCAGCGCCCGGGCGATCTTCTTGAAGTCGAAGGCGTCGTAGCCCTCGCGCACCAGCTTGTCCAACTCTGCCAACCGGTGCAGCATCAGCTTTTCCAGCTCCGGCATATCGGCATAGGCGATCTCCTCGCCCTTGTCGTGGGCGAGCGTGCCGAGCATCCAGCGGATGGTGTTGCGCAGCTTGCGGTAGGCGTCGATGTTGGTCTGGATGATCGTCTTGCCGAGACGCTGGTCTTCCCAGTAGTCGGTGGTCATCACCCAAAGGCGCAGGATATCGGCGCCGGCATCCTTCATCACATCCTGCGGCGCGACGACGTTGCCCTTCGACTTCGACATCTTCTCGCCCTTCTCATCCATGGTGAAGCCATGGGTGACGACGGCGTCATAGGGCGCGCGGCCGCGCGTCGCGCAGCTTTCGAGCAGCGACGAATGGAACCAGCCGCGATGCTGGTCGGAGCCTTCCAGGTAGACGTCGGCCGGCCACTTCAGGTCGGGACGGTCCTCCAGGGTGAAGGTGTGGGTCGACCCGGAGTCGAACCAGACGTCGAGGATGTCCATGACCTGCTGCCAGCGGGCATGGTCGTGATCAGACCCCAGGAAGCGCTCCTTGGCCCCTTCGGCAAACCAGGCGTCGGCGCCTTCCTTCTCGAAGGCCTCGAGGATGCGGGCGTTGACCGCGTCGTCGACGAGGATTTCGCCATTCTCGTCGGCAAAGATCGCGATCGGCACGCCCCAGGCGCGCTGGCGCGATAGCACCCAGTCCGGCCGCGCCTCGATCATGGCGCGCAGGCGGTTCTGGCCGGCGGCGGGAACGAAGCGGGTGTCGTCGATCGCCGACAGCGAGCGCGAGCGCAACGTCGTGCCGTCGCCGAAGTCCTTGTCCATGTAGACGAACCACTGCGGCGTGTTGCGGAAGATCACCGGCTTCTTGGAGCGCCAGGAATGCGGATAGGAGTGCTTCAGGCGGCCGCGGGCGAACAGCGCGTGGCGGGCGATCAACGCCTTGATGACGCGCTCGTTGGCATCGCCCTTCTTGCCCTTGTCGTCGATGACGCGGCCGGCGCCGCCTTCCGCATCCGGGCCGAAACCTGGCGCGTCGGAGGTGAAGTAACCGGCGTCGTCGACTGTGAACGGGATTGCCGACGAGATGCCGCGGGCTTCCAGCGCGCGGGCGGAATCCATCCAGGCGTCGAAGTCCTCGCGGCCGTGGCCGGGGGCGGTGTGGACGAAACCGGTGCCGGCGTCGTCGGTGACATGGTCGCCGTCAAGCAGCGGCACCTTGAAGTCGTAGCCGCCGCCGAGCCCGTGCAGCGGGTGGGCGCAGGTGATCGCGGCGAGCTCATCGGCCTCGACGTCGCGGAGGAAGTTGAAGGTCAGCTTGGCCTTGGCGGCCGACTCATCGGCAAGCCGCTTGGCGAAGATCAGCTTCTCGCCCGGCTGCGGGCCGAAATCGTTCTCGGCGGTCGCAACCTCGTAGAGGCCGTAGGCGTAGCGCGAAGAGTAGGCGATCGCGCGGTTGCCGGGGATCGTCCAGGGGGTCGTCGTCCAGATGACGACGAAGGTTCCGGCGAGCGAGTCGGGGCCTTCCTTGACCGGGAACTTCACCCAGATCATGTCGCTCTCGACATCGGCATATTCGACTTCGGCTTCGGCGAGCGCGGTGCGCTCGACCACCGACCACATGATCGGCTTGGAGCCCCGGTAGAGTTGGCCGCTCTTGGCGATCTTCATCAGTTCGCCGGCGATGCGAGCCTCCGCGTGGAAGTTCATCGTCGTGTAGGGGTTCTCGAAGTCGCCCTCGATGCCGAGGCGCTTGAACTCCTCGGTCTGCACCTTGATCCAGCCGGCGGCGAAGTCACGGCATTCCTGGCGGAACTCGTTGACCGGAACCTCGTCCTTGTTCTTGCCCTTCTCGCGGTACTTCTCCTCGATCTTCCATTCGATCGGCAGGCCGTGGCAGTCCCAGCCGGGAACGTAGTTGGCGTCATAGCCGCGCATCTGGAACGAGCGGTTGATGACGTCCTTGAGGATCTTGTTCAGCGCGTGGCCGATGTGGATGTTGCCGTTGGCATAGGGCGGGCCGTCGTGCAGCACGAATTTTTCCCGGCCGGCGGCGGACGCGCGCAGCTTCTTGTAGAGGTCCATCTTCTGCCAGCGGGCCACCGTTTCCGGCTCCTTCTGCGGCAGGCCGGCGCGCATCGGAAAATCCGTCTGCGGCAGGTAGAGGGTGGAGGAGTAGTCGATCTTCTCGGGCGTGTCGGTCATGGCTGTGGCTGTCGCTTCATGGCGCGAACTGTCGCGCAAACAAGAGGGAATCTGTCGGTCGGTGACGGCGGGGGCGTGGCTTGCAACGCCCGAAATCCCGGACCTTCCGGCCTCGCTCAGAGCGCGCGGAAGGCCGGGCCAGTAATTCGCAGATCGATGGTCAGCCGGTAGAACATCATGGACGGCGGTATTACGGCGTTTTCGGCCAGTTGAAAAGGTGCGGCACGCAAGCCCCAGGCGTTTTCTTCCTTCAGAAGCAAATCATCCGGTCCGTGTCGCCAAGCGGGCTGACGCCGGAGAGCAGTGCGCGCGCCTCCTCCTCGTCCCGCTTCATCTGAACGACCAGCGCCTCCAGCCCGTCGAACTTCAGCTCGTCGCGCAGGTGCTCGAAGAAGCTGACGGTGCAGGTCTCGCCGTAGAGGTCGCCGGAGAAGTCGAAGACGAAGGTTTCCAGGAGCGGCGCGCCGTTGCTGTCGACGGTCGGGCGGCGGCCGAAGCTGGCGACGCCATTAAACAGCGTGCCGTCGGGACGGCGGAAGCGCACGGCGTAGATGCCGTTGCGCAGCTCCACTTCCGGCGGCAGCTGCATGTTGGCGGTCGGAAAGCCAAGCGTGCGGCCGAGCTTCTTGCCGCCGATGACTTCGGCCTCGACCGTATAACGGTAACCGAGCAGGCCGGCGGCCTCCGTCACCGCACCGGCGGCGAGCAGCTCTCGGATGCGGCTCGAGGAGATCACCTCGGCGTTCTCGTCGCGGAAGGCATCGACCAGGGTGACGCCGAAGCCGTCATTTGCGCCGGCCGCCATCAGGAACGCCGGGCCGCCTTCCCTCCCCTTGCCGAAATGGAAATCGAAACCGGTGACGATGTGGCCGGCATGCAGCCACTGGAGCAGCACCTGGCGGACGAAATCGCCCGCCGACATCTGCGAGAACTGGCGGTCGAACGGATACTCCACGACCGCCGCAAACCCCATCCCTTCCAGGATCCGCGCCTTCAAGGGCGCCGGCGTCAGCCGGAACACCGGCTGCTCGGGGCGGAACACGGTGCGCGGGTGCGGCTCGAAGGTCAGCACCAGCGCCGGCAGGCTGCGGGCGCGGGCGATCTCAAGCGCCCTTTCCAGCACCGAACGGTGGCCGCGATGGACGCCGTCAAAATTGCCGATCGCAATCACACCGCCGCGAAGATGCGCCGGCAGCGGTTCCCTCGTCTCATTGCGGTGGAATACGGTCATGGGGTCCTTTGTCGTCTTGTTACTGCAGCCGCGGCATCCACCATTTCGGCGCCGCCTTCTCGCGTGCCAGGAAGGCCTGCAGCCTGACTTCGTCGGTGCTGCCGGCCGTCACATATTCCTTGGCGTGGATGCCGCCGGAAATATACAGCACGTCAAGGCCGAAAGCTTCGGCGCCGCGCACATCGGTCGGCATGCCGTCGCCGATGGCGATGACGCGCGACAGGTCGAACGCGCCGCGCACCTCGCGCGCTTCCTCCAGCGTCTTGTCATAAATCGGCCGATGCGGCTTGCCGGCGATCAGCGTGCTGCCGCCCATCTCGCCGTAGAGCTTGGCGAGCGCCCCGGCGCAGGGAATTAGCCGGTGGCCGCGCTCCACGACAAGGTCGGGATTGGCGCAGATGAAGGGCAGATGGCGGGCGGCGAGCTTTTCCAGCTCGGCGCGGTAGTCCTCGGGCTTTTCCTTCTCGTCATTGCGCAGTCCCGCACAGACGACGATGCCGGCCTCCTCGGCCGATACGGCCTCGACGCCAAGACCGTCGAGCAGCGGCGCATCCTTTCGCGCGCCGATGAAATAGACCTTCTCGGGCCCCGATGCGATCAGGGCACGAGTGACGTCGCCCGAGGTGACGATGCGGTCATAAGCCTCGTCGAGAACGCCGAGATCGCGGATCTGCACCTTCACCCCTGGAGAGGGTCGCGGCGAATTGGTGATGAGCACGACGGTCAGGCCGGCGGCGCGCGCCGCGGCCAGCGCCCTCGAGGCATCGGCAAAGGCCTCGACCCCGTTGTGCAACACGCCCCAGACATCGCAGAGCACGACATCGTACTCGCCCGTAATTTCGCTGAAGGAGTGAATGCGCTTGGCCATACTGTTTCCCGTTCCAGTCAAGGAGCCCGGCTGACATCGCAAAGCTCGTTCGAGAAAACAAGGCCCGGCAAGCAAAATCGCGGTTCGTACCGGCTAAATCGGCAGGGATAGATCCCCACCACCGCTCAGGTGGGAAGCGCCTGGCCTGCCCCGGACTTCAGCCGCTCCAGCATGCCAGCTAACGCGAACGCCAATGGCGATCGAGGCGCCGATCCAGGCCAGAGAGGATGAGCGCAGAGGAGGCACGTTTCGAGGCGCTGCTGTTAAGCATGATTCCCGACATCCCAGGCGAGCGGGTCAGCGGTTGCAACTTTTTTGCCGGCAATTCTTGACTCGGTCCGGACCCAGGCCTATCTCGATTGCGCTAGCACTCACCAACGTAGAGTGCTAACACCCATCCACCGGGTCGCTCCGATCCGAGACATGTCATTTGATCGAGGGAATAGACAATGGCAAGCACCAACTTCCGTCCGCTCCACGACCGCGTTGTCGTTCGTCGCGTCGAATCCGAGGAAAAGACCAAGGGCGGCATCATCATTCCGGACACCGCGAAGGAAAAGCCGCAGGAAGGCGAAATCGTCGCCGTTGGTTCGGGCGCCCGTGACGAAAGCGGCAAGATCGTCGCTCTCGATGTCAAGGTCGGCGACCGCGTCTTGTTCGGCAAGTGGTCGGGCACCGAAGTCAAGCTCAACGGCGAAGACCTTCTGATCATGAAGGAAGCCGACATCATGGGCATCATCGGCTGATCGCCGGTCTTACTCGCGAACATTCCCTAAACTTCAGCCGGGTCGCCCGGCATTTCGAAACCAGGAGTTTTGAAAATGGCAGCTAAAGAAATCAAGTTCGGCCGCACCGCCCGCGAAAAGATGCTCCGTGGCGTCGACATTCTCGCAGACGCCGTGAAGGTCACGCTCGGTCCGAAGGGCCGCAACGTCATCATCGACAAGTCCTTCGGCGCGCCGCGCATCACCAAGGACGGCGTCTCCGTCGCCAAGGAAATCGAACTGGAAGACAAGTTCGAGAACATGGGCGCCCAGATGGTCCGCGAAGTCGCTTCGAAGACCAACGACATCGCCGGTGACGGCACCACCACCGCAACGGTTCTGGCCCAGGCGATCGTCCGCGAAGGCGCCAAGGCCGTAGCTGCCGGCATGAACCCGATGGACCTGAAGCGCGGCATCGACCTCGCCGTCAACGAAGTCGTCAAGGATCTGCAGGCCAAGGCCAAGAAGATCAACACTTCGGAAGAAGTCGCCCAGGTCGGCACGATCTCCGCCAACGGCGAGCGCCAGATCGGCCTCGACATTGCAGAAGCCATGCAGAAGGTCGGCAACGAAGGCGTCATCACCGTTGAAGAGGCCAAGACCGCCGAAACCGAACTCGAAGTCGTCGAAGGCATGCAGTTCGACCGCGGTTACCTGTCGCCCTACTTCGTGACCAACCCGGAAAAGATGGTCGCCGACCTCGAGGACGCCTACATCCTCCTGCACGAGAAGAAGCTTTCCAACCTGCAGGCGATGCTCCCGGTTCTCGAAGCCGTCGTCCAGACCGGCAAGCCGCTCGTCATCATCGCTGAAGACGTCGAAGGCGAAGCCCTCGCAACGCTCGTCGTCAACAAGCTGCGTGGCGGCCTCAAGATCGCTGCCGTCAAGGCTCCGGGCTTCGGCGACCGCCGCAAGGCCATGCTCGAAGACATCGCCATCCTCACGGGCGGCACCGTGATCTCCGAGGACCTCGGCATCAAGCTCGAAAACGTCACGCTCGACATGCTCGGCCGTGCGAAGAAGGTTTCGATCTCCAAGGAAAACACCACTATCGTCGACGGTGCCGGCCAGAAGTCCGAGATCGAAGGCCGCGTCGCCCAGATCAAGGCCCAGATCGAAGAGACCACCTCCGACTACGACCGCGAGAAGCTGCAGGAGCGCCTTGCCAAGCTCGCCGGCGGCGTTGCCGTCATCCGCGTCGGCGGTTCGACGGAAGTCGAAGTGAAGGAAAAGAAGGACCGCATCGACGACGCTCTGAACGCGACCCGCGCGGCCGTTCAGGAAGGCATCGTACCGGGCGGCGGCGTCGCCCTTCTGCGGTCGTCTGTCAAGATCACCGTCAAGGGTGCCAACGAAGACCAGGAAGCCGGCATCAACATCGTTCGTCGCGCTCTGCAGGCTCCGGCCCGCCAGATCGCCGAGAACGCTGGTGACGAAGCCTCCATCGTCGTCGGCAAGATCCTCGACAACAATACCGACAACTACGGCTACAACGCCCAGACCGGCGAATATGGCGACATGATCGCCATGGGTATCGTCGACCCGGTCAAGGTCGTCCGCACCGCGCTGCAGGACGCAGCCTCGGTCGCCGGCCTGCTGGTCACCACCGAAGCCATGATCGCCGAGCTGCCGAAGAAGGAAGCTGCGGCAGGCATGCCGGGCGGCATGGGCGGCATGGGCGGCATGGACATGATGTGATAGGCGGAAGCCTTATCACAGCGTGATCCATAAAGCTTCGCCCAGGCACGAAAGTGGTTCAGCGCGCCAAGCGCGCTGAACTTGCGGCATGGACAGGATGTGAGACTAAAGTCTCGCATCCTGTCCATCCGGTTCAGTTCATGGAAGGGCGGTCTTCGGGCCGCCCTTTTTCTTGTCGGGCGATCAACCGGCGCCTCGATATTTTTAGCAATTGGCCATTGCCGGCTGCGGAAAACAAAGTATAGAGGCGCGGTAAGCGGGCGCCAGACTCGCATGACAACTCAGAGGTGGAACAAGCTTACGCGTCAGACCCGCGTTGACCGTGCTTCGGAACCGGGCCTTTATAATCAAACAATTTATTTCGGCGTCATGGCCGTAAGATCTGTCGGCAGACGATCGCTGCCGGTCCAGATTGGCCGGAACCAGATGCCGACATCAGTATCGCGATCCCGCGGAGCCCGCACCTCCGCAAGGTTGCGGACGGTTTGCTGATAGCGCCCCCATGCAGGGCGGCAACATGGCAGGTCGCGCCTGCCGGCTGGGGTTGAATGTTCAAGATTGCCAAGACCGCTCTCGCGTCGCCGCTCGTGCCGGGCTCCATGTCGTTCGACCCGTCGGACAATGAGCTTCTGGCACAATACTGCATCACCGAACGCTGGTCCGGCGACCTGTCGAACGGCCTCTTCCAGCTCGGCGAAAAGGCGGCCCGGATGCACGGACTGGAACAGCGCAATTGCGGGCTGCTAAACCTCGTCCGCTGCTATGACGCGCTCGATCGCGGCCGCGTGCTGGAACTGTTCGAGCAGGCCGCGACGGTGTCATCCACTTTCTGCTTCTCGACCAAGATCGAGATCAACAGCACCGTACGCCAGCCGGTTTTCTGCGTCGGCGAGTCGACCGGGCTGGAGCAGCGCTACGCCGGATCGATCATCGGCCTGTTCATCTTCCCGCGCTTTCCGCTCGACCAGACAGGCCTGGCGGTGACAGCCCAATAGCCGGAGCCGCCGAACGGCTTCAATGCGCCGGCCCTGAACGCCGGCCGCTCATGCCGCCTGGCTCGGGCTCTTGCCCTCCATCGGCCCCGGCCGCCCCAGGAAGTAGCCCTGCGCCTCGGCGCAGCCTTCGGAAAGCAGGATATCGAGCTGGTTCCTGGTTTCAACGCCCTCGGCGAGAACGGGGACCTCCAGCGTCTGTCCGAGCGCCACGATTGCGCGCAGGATCGCCTTGGCCTGGGGGCTCTCCTCCACCTCGCTCATAAAGCTGCGATCGAGCTTGATCTTGTCGAAGGGGAAGGAGCGCAACGTCTCGAGCGAGGAATATCCGGTGCCGAAATCGTCGATGGCGATGGTGACGCCGAGCGCCTTGATCTGGCGCAACGTCCGCAGCGCCCGCTCCTTGTCGCCGATGATGGTGGATTCGGTGATCTCCAGTTCCAACCGCTCGGGAGCAAGGCCGGTCTCCCGAAGGACACGGTGAACCAGCCCGGCGACGTCGGCGTTGCCGAGCTGGACCGGAGAGAGGTTGACGGCGATCTTGTGCGGCTGATCCCAGTTGGCCGCTTCCTTGCAGGCCTCGCGCAGCACCCATTCGCCGATCGGCAGGATGGCACCGCATTCCTCGGCGATCGGAATGAACTGCGCCGGCGAAATCATGCCCCTTTCGGAATGGTTCCAGCGGAGCAGAACTTCATAGCCTATGACGGAACCGGACTGGACCGCCTTCTGGACCTGGTAGTAGAGCTGCAGTTCCTTGCGCTCGATCGCATACCACAGGTCCGTTGCGATCAGGCGGCGGTCGCGGGCCGCCTCGTCCATCGAAACCTCGTAGAAGCAGACGTTGTGCGTGAGGGCCTCCTTGGCCCGGTACATGGCAAGATCGGCATTGTTGAGCAGCGCTTCGAGTTCCTTGGCATCCTGCGGGTAGATCGCGACACCGAAGCTCGCTCCCGGCTTGACCTCGTAACCGTCGATTACGATGTCATCCTGGAAGCAGCGCTCCAGCCGCTTGATGAAGTCGTGCAGTTCGGCGATGTCCTCGAATTGCTTGGCGGCAGCGAACTCGTCACCGCCGAAGCGGGCGACCACTTCGTCAGGCCCGAGGCAATCCTGCATGCGCTGAGAAAGCGAGACCAGCACCTGGTCGCCGACGGCATGGCCGCGCGTGTCGTTGACTTCCTTGAACTTGTCGAGGTCGATACCGATCGCTGCAACCTTGCCGCCGGACCGGCCGGCATGCTCGATTGCCTTTGCCAGGGTGTCGTTGAAGTTCGCCCGGTTCGGCAGCCCGGTCAGGCCGTCATGCCGCGCCATGTGGGCGATTTGCTCCTCATTTCGGATGCGCTCGGAAATGTCCTCGTAGGTGGCGACCCAGCCGCCGCCGGCAATTTGCTTGTAACGAATCTGGATGGATGTGCCGTCGGCGGTCTTCTCGATGACGGCGGCGTCCTGATCGATCAGCACGCGATGGCGGGCGTAAAGCTCCGAAGCCTTCGGCAGCCAGATGTCCGGCGCCCCGTAGGTCGCGGCCAGCGCCCTGTCGATGAGTTCGCGGAAGGTCAATCCGACCCGGATCCGCTCACCGGGGAAACGGAAGATCTCGGCAAATCGCTTGTTGCACAGCACGAGCCGCTCGTCGGCGTCGAAGAGGCACAGGCCTTGCGTCATGTTCTCGAGCGCAAGGTCAAGGTTCTTGCTGACCTCGGCGATGCGGTCGGCGTCGGCCTTTTCCTTTGTCACGTCCTTGGTGATCTTGGCATAGCCGATCAGGGCACCCTCGGCGTCGTAAATCGCGTCGACCGTCACGTGAGCCCAGAAACGCGACCCGTCCTTGCGGTACCGCAGTCCTTCCGTCTCGTGCTTCCCCTGGCTGCGGGCGATTTCCAGCGTGCGCTCAGGGAGACCGAGCCTGCGCTCTTCCTCGCCGTAGAAGAGTGAGAAGTGCTGGCCGATGATTTCCTGGGCGCTGTAGCCCTTGGCGCGTTCGGCGCCCGGGTTCCAGTTGGTGATGACGCCGCGCGGGTCGAGCATGTACATGGCGTAGTCGGAAACGCCCTGAACGAGCAGGGCGAACTGCCGCATGCTTTCGTTGACGGCCACGTCCGCCCGACGCGCGAACATTGCCGCGATCAGTCCGGTGAAGAGCAGCGAAACGGCGACCACCGCAATCAGCGGCGCCATCAGCGCCGGCGACAGCATGAACTCCTGATCCACCTCCATCGGCCCGGGCACGACCGTCACAGCCGCCATGCTGACGAAGTGCAGCGACACGACGCCGAACGCCATCGAGAGCGTGGCAAGGATGCGCGACGCCAGACCGGCGCGGCGCTGGCAGAGCACGAGCGACGCCGCGCAGAAGACCGCCCCACCGGCCAGTGACGCGACAACCAGCGCCGCATCCCAGGCGATATGGCCGGGCAGTTCGAGCGCCGCCATGCCGAGATAGTGCATGGTGGCGACGCCGGCGGCGACGATCAGCCCGCCACCGATTGCGGCGGCAAGCCCCGCAACACAGGTCGCAAGCGCTGCACCGGCCGCCGTGACCACGATTGCAACGACCAGCGAGATGAGGGTCAGGGTCATCCCGTACCCGACGACCACGCCCGGATCATATGCCAGCATCGCAATGAAGTGCGTCGCCCAGATGCCGAACCCGCTGGAGGCACCGGCAGCGCCGAGCCACAGCATCCGCGCCCTGCCCGACACCGATCCGGCACGCTGGATCAGGGACACCGCCACGTAGCAGGCGAGGAAGCAGATAAGTGCGGCGAGAACGACCAACCGCGGATCATGCTCCACGGTCAGGCAGGTAATGATGCGAAGCATGGCAATTCCGGCAGAGTGGATTTTGGCGGGACACTCGGCGGGAATGCTGAAGAATGAATGAAATTTTAGCGGCCCTGAGCCAGGCGCGCCGGAGTTGAGACAGGATGCTTAACGAAGTGCAAAAGCGGCACGCCCGCCGAACCATCGCGGGTTGGCTGCGCCACTTAGAGCGTCAGCGCCTTCAGGTCGAAAGCCGGGTCCTCGAGGCTGGCCCGGTCAGGGGTTCGGCCGAGTTCGAGCAATTTCTTGCCGACCACATAGGCTTTGGCGTCGTTGACGGCGTCGACGGCGAGGAAACGGCCGTCGCGGAAATACCAGACCGACACGCTGCCCTCGCGCTGGCCGGGACGGACCAGGGTCTCGTCGTAGCCCTGGCAGAAGCCGGCGATCTGCAGCTTCACATCGTACTGGTCCGACCAGAACCACGGCTTCGGCAGATAGCGCTCGGTGCCGCCGGCAATCACTCTGGCGGCGGCTTCGGCCTGGTCCACGGCGTTCTGCACCGATTCCAGCCGCACCCGCCGGCCTTCGAAGGGGAGGACAGCGCAGTCGCCCATCGCGAAGATCGACGGATCGGAGGTGCGGGCATGGGCGTCGACAATGATGCCATTCGAGACTTCCAGGCCGGCATCGCGCGCCAGCTTGTCGTTCGGCTCGACGCCGATGCCGACGATCACAACGTCCACGGGCAACGGCAAGCGGTCGGAGAGCTCGGCTGCGGTGACGCGGCCGTCCTCGCCGATCAGCCGGACGAGCCCGGTCTTCTCGCGAATGTCGACGCCGCGGGCGATATGGATCGCCTTGAGGATCGTCGCGGTGGCCGGCGACGCCACCCGCTGCAGGATCCGGTCGGCCATTTCGATGACCGTGACCTCGAGGCCCCTGCCGCGTGCGACCGCCGCAGCCTCCAGGCCGATATAGCCGCCGCCGACGACCAGCGCCTTGCGGCCCTCGGTCATCTCCAGTCCGAGCCGGTCGGCGTCGAGATAATCGCGGACGGTATAGATGCCCTTCAGGTCGCCGCCGATCTCCGCCGGCAGACGGCGCGGCGACGCGCCGGTCGCAAGGGCCAGGAATTGATAGGAAAGCACGGTGCCGTCGCTGAGCGTCACCGTCTTCGCCGCCCGGTCGATCGACGTCACCTCGGTCGAAAGTTGCAGATCGACATCGTTTTCGGGATACCAGGAGTCCGGGCGAAATTGCAGGCGGCCAAGGTCCGCCTCCCCGAGCAGGTACTTCTTCGACAGCGGCGGACGCTGGTAGGGCGGGCTGGCCTCGGCACTGACGATCGTGATCGGGCGCATGTCCTTGAGCGTGCGCAGCTTCGCCACCAGCGCGAATGCGGCCTGACCGCCGCCCACCACTACCAACCTATCAGCCACGATGCTCTCCTGCCCTTATGCTTTCCGCCGCGCCGCCAGCACGACGTCAGCCGCGCTTGGGACCCGCGCCCCCCGAGCATGTGATTGCCCTGATCATTTACCGCTTTCGGGAACCATGCTTAGCGCTCGGCGGCCGGCGGCGTCAACGCGCCGCCGCGCCAACTAAATGTGCCTCTGCGTCACTCCTTGGCGGGGATGTTGATGCCCTTCTGCGAAGCCGGACGGTCAAGGCAGCGCTGCAGCCAGTCCATCACGGCCGGGAAATCGTCAAAGCCGATCACGTTGCGGCCGGCGTAGAACACGTCGGCACCGCGAACCCAGGGAAAGAGCGCGATGTCGGCTACCGTATAGGTGTCGCCCATGATCCACTGCCGACCCTTCAGGCGCTCTTCCATGACGCCGAGCAGGCGCTTGGCTTCGTCGCGATAGCGCTCCACGGGATAGGAATTGTTGGCGACCTTCTCGGCGGCGAACTTGTAGAAATGACCGAACTGGCCGAACATCGGCCCGACGCCGCCCATCTGGAACATTACCCAGCACAGCGTCTCGTAGCGGCCGGCCGCATCGGCAGGGATCAGCTTTCCGGTCTTCTCGGCAAGATACCAGAGGATCGCACCCGATTCGAAAAGCCCGATCGGCTTTCCGTCCGGCCCATGCGGATCGATCAGCGCCGGAATGCGGCCGTTGGGGTTGAGCGAGACGAATTCGGGCGACTTCTGCTCGTTGGCGCCGAAATCGATCCGGTGCGGTTCATAGGCAAGGCCGAGTTCCTCGAGGGCGATCGACACCTTGACGCCGTTCGGTGTGGGCAACGAGTAGAGCTGGATGATGTCGGGGTTCTTGGCAGGCCACTTGCGGGTAATGGGGAAGGTTGAAAGATCGTTCACTTAAAACTCCTATGACGTGCAACTGCATACATAGGAAACCAAACCCGCCGCTGCCAGTCTCGATCACAACACCGCGCGCACGGCGCGAACGATCTCCTCCACCACCGGATCGTCGGCATGGCCCGGCTTGCGCGCCCGCACCAGGCAGGCCTCGGATTTCAGGATCACGCCGTCGGACAGGATCTTCAGGTGGTTGGCGCGCAGCGTGGACCCGGTCGAGGTGATGTCGACGATGATGTCGGCGGAGCCGGAGGCCGGCGCGCCCTCGGTTGCGCCGAGGCTCTCGACGATGCGGTAGAGCTGGATGCCGTGGTTGCCGGAGAAGAACTGCTGCGTCAGCCGCCAGTACT
Source organism: Mycoplana dimorpha (assembly GCF_003046475.1). Taxonomy (GTDB): domain Bacteria; phylum Pseudomonadota; class Alphaproteobacteria; order Rhizobiales; family Rhizobiaceae; genus Mycoplana; species Mycoplana dimorpha. Next base: position 35,860 of record NZ_PZZZ01000001.1, on the reverse strand, counting down.
TGGTGGCAATGGTCAGGCGCCGGCCGTGCCGGGCGCGGAAATCGGCGGCGACGTCGCCGAGGTCTGCCATGGTGTCGACGTCGAGCCAGATCTCGGGCACCGCGACCACCACATCCGCATGGCCGAAGCCGAGACGGGCGCAGAACTCGACGCGTTCGTCCACCTGGGTCAGCCCCTCGCGGATCAGGTCTTCGCCGGTGACCCCGAAATCGAACGTGCCGTTGCCGATTTCACGGGAAATCTCCGACGCCGAGAGGAAGGCGATCTCGATGTCGTCGCGGCCTTCGACGCGGCCGCGATAGGAGCGGTCGTTGCCGACGGCGGTAATCCGCAGCCCGGCCCGGGCGAAGATTTCGGAGGCGTCCTCCTTCATGCGGCCCTTGGAGGGAAGCGCGATGGTGATGGTCATGCGGAAGCCCCTTGCGCGATCGCCTGCTCGATGCGGTCGAGCCAGAGGGAGAAGCCGACGGCCGGAATGTGCGTCGTCGCTCCCAAAAGCGTCATCAGCCGGTCGAACCGGCCGCCGCCGGCTAGCACCGCCGGATCGCCGTCCGCCAGGACCTCGAACACGAGGCCGGTGTAATAATCGAGCGGGCGTCCGAAGGCGCTGCGATAGGTGATCACCGCGGGATCGACGCCGGCATCGACAAGCGCCTTGGCCCGGGCGTCGAACCGCGCCAGCGCCTCGTCGATCGCCAGGCCGGCGTGCCGCGCAAAGTCGAACAGCGCGGCGGGCGCCTCGTTGAGCGGCACCTCGATGGCGAGGAAGGCGCGCAGGGTGGCGGCCGTCTTCACATCGAGGCGAACGCTGGCCAGGTCCATCTTCTCGCGCAGCCGCCGCGCAATGTCGGCCGGCGTGCGGCTGGCGTTGGTGGAGTAGCCGGTCGCCTGCATCGTCTCGTCGATGTGGCGGGAAAGCGCCGCCTCGTCGTTCAGCAGGCCAAGCGTCGCCAGCCGTTCCACCTCCGGACCGAACACGCCCGTGGAGATCGGTTGGGACAGCGCCTCAAGCAGGTCGCGCAAGCGATCCTGGTTGCCGAAGGCATGGATCAGCCGCTTCTGCCAGCCGCGCGGCAGGCCGCAGGCGGCGACCACCGCCTCGAACATCGCCTGGTCGCCGAGCACGACCTTGAGGGTGCGGCCGGGCAGCCGGTGGCCGAGCACAAACAGCGCATCATGGACGGCGCGCGCATCGGCGCGGGCGACGTCGCGCTCTCCGAGATCCTCGATGCCGGCCTGGTAGAACTCGTTCCCTCCCTCGCGCCGCTGGCGGAACACCTCGCCGAGATAGGCATAGCGCCTGGGGGTCCCGGTTGCGGTCTCGATATGGCGCAGGCAGACGGGAATGGTGAATTCGGGGCGCAGGCACAGGCTCTGCCCGGTCTCGCTCTCGGTCATGAAGATGCGCCGGCGGAGATCCTCGCCGGCCATGTCAAGGAACGGCTCGGCGGGTTGGATCACCGGCGTATCGACCCGCTCGGTCTGGAGACTGGCGAAGTCGGCGAGCAGGTCGGGCGCGAAGGTGGGCAGGTTGATCAACGGCATTGGAAGGCCTTCCCTCAGCCCTTGGCGACTCGTGCCCGGTCGTCGGCCTGGTGGGCGAGGATTTCACGGACGCGCTGGACCATATCCTCCTCGGACACGGTGACCTGCGCCACCCGCGCCTCGCGCCAGGTGACGTTGTCCTCGATCTCGCCGGAAAGCCGCTTGCCTTCGATCAGGTCCTTGATCTGCACGACGCCCAGCGCCCGCTCGTCGCCGCCCTGGATGATCGCGATCGGGCAACCGCGCCGGTCGGCATATTTGAGCTGGTTGCCGAACTTCTTCCAGTTGCCCTGATACATCTCGGCGCGGATGCCGGCGGCGCGCAGCGCCTGGGTGAAGCGCTGGTAGCGGCCCATGCTGTCGATATCGCCGTCCATGACGGTGACGAGAACCGGGGCGACCACCTCGTCCTGGCCGAGCTTGCCAAGGTTCTTCAGCGCCGTCATCAGGCGCGAGACGCCGATCGAAAAACCCGTCGCCGGCACCGGCTGTCCCATGAAGCGCGAGACCAGCCCGTCATAACGCCCGCCGCCGCCGACCGAGCCGAATACGACCTTCTCGCCCTTCTCGTTGGTGACGGCGAACTGCAGCTCCGCCTCGAAGACGGGGCCGGTGTAATATTCGAGGCCGCGGACGACCGAAGGGTCGATCTTGATGCGGTTGGCCTCGTAGCCTGCCGACCCGACGAGATGGCCGATCTGGTTCAGTTCCTCGACGCCCTCCGGCCCCTTGGCCGTCCCCGCCACCAATTCGGCAAGCCCGTCGGCGCTTTCGGCATAGTCCTTGATGCCGATGAAGAAGAGGACTTTCTCGATCTGCTCGGCGTTCAACCCCGCTCCCTTGGTGAAGTCGCCGGAATCATCCTTTCGACCCTCACCGAGCAAGAGCTTCACGCCCTCGGGCCCGAACTTGTCGAGCTTGTCGATGGCCCGCAGCACCGTCAGCCGTGCATTCACCTTGTCGTCGCCGCCAAGCCCGATCGCCTCCATCACGCCGTCGAGGACCTTGCGGTTGTTGACGCGGATGACATAGTCGCCGCGCTTGATGCCGAGCGCCTCCATCGTGTCGGCCATCATCATGCACATCTCGGCATCGGCCTGAACGCCGGCGGTGCCGACCGTGTCGGCGTCGAACTGCATGAACTGGCGGAAGCGGCCCGGGCCGGGCTTTTCGTTGCGGAACACCCAGCCGGCGCGATAGGTGCGGTAGGGAAGCTGGATTTCCTGGAAGTTCTCGGCGACGTGCCGGGCGAGCGGCGCCGTCAGATCGTAGCGCAGGCTCATCCACTGGTCGTCGTCGTCCTGCAGCGAGAACACGCCTTCGTTCGGGCGGTCGCTGTCGGGCAGGAACTTGCCAAGTGCGTCGGTATATTCGAACAGCGGCGTCTCGACCGGATCGAAACCGTAGCGCTCGTAGACCTCGCGTATCTTCGCGGTCATCTCCTCGACGGCGCGGATGTCGGCGGCGGAACGATCAACGAAGCCGCGCGGCAGGCGGGCCTTCAGCTTCTGCGGTTTTTTCTGTTTTTCGCTCATCGGGACGCCCGGTTTTCTGACTTTTGCTGTTGCGGGTTTCCCTAGCGGATTGGACCCGGTGCGGCAAGGGCGGCAACAGGCGGCCGCCGATTTGGGCACGCTGCGGGCTTCCAAGACGGGCTTCCAAGGCAGGCTTCGGTTCAGCGATCCGACCGGAGGCCAGAAAAAGACGTGGGCTCGGACTTTTCACGTCCCGATTGCCATCCTACATCCGTTGCCATGAAACGGTTGTTCCTTCTCCTGGCCCTTGTCGCTGCGCTCTTCGCCGGCTGGGTACCTGTCATGGCAGGGTCGCTGCATGCCGCAGCGACTGCGAGCCATCATGGCGGGCATGCCGCGCATGCCGCTCAGGCCGCGAGCGACCATCATGCGGACCATGGCGGCAAACGGAATGCAACCGCCCATCCGCTGCTCTGCTCGGCCTGCTTCGCCCTGGCGGCGGAAGCCGGGCACGGCGCCCCGCCGCCGAGCCGTTTCATTGGGGCAACGCCTTACGTCGTCACCCTTGTCGGCGGAGAGATACTGCCGCCGGTCCCGCCGCCACGACCCCGGTCCTTCTGAGAAACTGTCGCGCACGCGGAGCCCCGGCTCCGCCCGCAATTCCCATTCAGAAAGGACATTACATGAGCATGAAAACCTTTGCGCCGGGCCTGGCCCTCGCGCTTGCCGTCGCCCTGCCCGCCTTCGCAGAGGACCATTCGGCGCATCAGGCGATGGATCACTCAATGATGCAGGCCGCCGCGCCGAAGGGCGATCAGGGCGCCTCGAGCCAAGCCTTCGCGGCAGCCAATGCGAAGATGCATGCGGGAATGGACATCGAGTTCAGCGGCAACGCCGACGTCGATTTCGCCCGCGGCATGATCGCCCATCACCAGGGCGCGATCGACATGGCGAAGATCGAACTGGAATTCGGCAGGGACCCCGAGATGCGCAAACTTGCCGAAGAGGTAATCAAGGCGCAGGAGGCCGAGATCGAGATGATGAAGGCCTGGGTGGCAAAGCACGGCAACCAGTAAAGGCGACGGGCCCGGCGACGTCTCGCCGGGCCCGTTCACCTGGTCCGCCATTTGTTCTTTCGCTGGCTGCTCGCCCGCTGGCTACTCGTTCACTGCCGCGGGTCGCGTGTCGCTGGCGATCGAGGCTTCGACCAGCGAAGCTGCTATCGCCCTTGCCAACGTCATGCTGTACTGCCGAATTTCAATGCTGCTGCCGGTTCTTGCCGAGCGGATGAGGTCAAACCCCTCGCGCAGAACGATCTCCTGAGCCTTGTTACAGGCCCAAGCTTCGATGTCTTCCCCGTTATGCGTCATTACTTCCCCGGTGGGCTAATTCCTTTAGCTCTGCACGGTGCACCAGACGGAAAACGCAGAAACTCCCCCACTGATCAGTCTTCCGATAGCCCCGCAACCACAAGATACATGATTCGCGGGAAAATACACGTTGTCACCCTAGCTCCGGTTGTATTCCACAGGAATTTGCGCCGCCGATGCCGGGCCGTCATCATGCAGACTGGTCCTGCCGATCAGGACGCCGGGACGGCCGCGAACGGGCGCTTCATGTCCAGCCTGAGCTGCTCCACCTCCGGCTGGCAGAAGCACCCGGCGAGGTGATCGTTGACGAGGCCCATCGCCTGCATGAAGGCGTAGACCGTGGTCGGCCCGACGAAGGTCCAGCCGCGTTTCTTCAGGTCCTTGGAGATGCGCGTCGAGGTCGGCGTGGTCGGGTTGGCGATCAGCGTCTGATAATCCATCACCTCCGGCCGCTCGCCTGGCGGCGGCTCGTGGCTCCAGAAATAGTGCGCAAGCGAGCCAAACTCGCGGCGCATCTCCTGCGCCCGCCGCGCGTTGTTGATGGTCGAGACGATCTTGCCGCGATGGCGCACGATGCCCGGATCGGCAAGGCAGCGGGCGATGTCGTCGTCGCCGAAGGCTGCGACCTTGTCGTAGTCGAAGCCGGCGAAGGCTGCGCGAAAGCTGTCGCGCTTGCGCAGGATGGTCAGCCAGGACAGGCCGGACTGGAACCCCTCGAGGCAGATCTTTTCGAACAGGCGGAAGTCGTCGGTGACCGGGCGCCCCCACTCCGCATCGTGATAGCGGCGATAGTCCTCGAGGTTGCCGTGCCAGGCGCAACGCGACCGTCCGTCCTCGCCTATGATGATGCCCGTCATCGCCATGCCGCTCCCTTCGTTTCCCCTTTGTTCCGATTCACCACTCATCAACCAGATTCGGAAAGGCTGCAATAACCCTACCCGCAGGTTTCCACCTTCCATAGGCATTTAATGAAGGCAGATTTACCTTTCGCTGTCCCGGCGGTGCGAGCATCGGCGTCCACGCACCCCGGGCCGGGCGCATCACCCGCATCCGGCACCCTGGCCTCAGGGACGACGGGATCATCCTGTGCGGCGAAAAAGCTCGAGAGTACGCCGATGTTGAAAAAAACCATTCTTGTTGCCGCAAGCCTGCTTTGCGTAGCCCAGGCCGCCAGTGCGAGCGACCGCTACGGGTCGCGCCCCCCGGTTGTCGTCAGCCCGGACCTCACTGCTCCCTGGGTGTTGCAACTGACCGGCCAGGGCGTGCGGCCGGCGGTGTCCTCGCCGCGGATCGCCTCACGCCAGCGCGTGCAGCAGAAACGGACCGCGGCCCGGCGCAATCCCGATGCGGTGCAACTTGCAGCGGTGAACGGCACACGTCCGGTCCAGACGAAGCTCGATCCGATGTTCCTGCCGCAGATCGTCGACTACGAGACGCAGCACAAGGCCGGCACGATCATCATCGACACCAACAACCGCTTCCTCTACCTGGTGCTCGGTCAGGGCAAGGCGCGGCGCTATGGTGTCGGCGTTGGCAAGCCCGGCTTCGAATGGGCCGGCACGCACAAGGTCACCTCCAAGCGGGAGTGGCCGAGCTGGACGCCGCCGCAGGAGATGGTCGCGCGCGAAGCCGCCAAGGGCCATTACCTGCCCGCCTTCATGGAAGGGGGACCGGCGAACCCGCTCGGCGCGCGCGCCCTATACCTCGGCTCGACGCTCTACCGCATCCACGGCACCAATGCGCCCTGGACGATCGGCTACGGGGTTTCTTCCGGCTGCATCCGCATGCGCAACGAGGACGTGGTCGACCTTTACGAGCGCGTCAATGTCGGTACCAAGGTCATCGTGATCTGAGCGCAAGGGGCGCCAGCATCGGGTTTGAAAACGCGACGGCGGCAGCAATCCAGCGGGCCGCCGTTTCTCTGTGTGCCGTGCGCAACAGTGATGGCGTTGCTGACATTCCACTGGCTCGATGCGGTCTTTACCACGTGCCGGAGCGCTTGAAATGCTGTGAAACTTCGCTAGCTTCCGCTGCACTTCGGGACCAGAGGGAATTCACATGACGAAATTCATGCATATGCTGCTGGCGGCGGGCGTATCGCTCGCATTTGTGCTGCCGGCGGCATCGGCAAGCGCCTTCACCACGGGTCCGGCCCGCGCACCGGACGCCGCTTCGGGCGATGTCGCCTACATCGCGCAGCAGAAGCCGGTGCCTACGAAGTATCACCGCCGCATGGTGCGCCTTGCGACCGACGAGCGCCCCGGGACGATCATCGTCGATACCAACAACAAGTTCCTCTATCTCGTCGAGGGCAAGAACCGCGCGATCCGCTACGGCATCGGCGTCGGGCGCGAGGGGTTCGGCTGGTCGGGGGTCGTCAAGGTCGGCCGCAAGGCCGAATGGCCGGGCTGGACGCCGCCGCCGGAAATGATCGCCCGCGAACGCAAGAAGGGCCGGATCCTGCCGCCCTACATGGAGGGCGGCATCAACAACCCGCTCGGGGCGCGCGCCCTCTATCTCTACAGCAAGGCCGGCAACGACACGGCGTTCCGCATCCACGGCACCAACGAGCCCTGGTCGATCGGCCTCAACATGTCATCGGGCTGCATCCGCATGATGAACAAGGACGTCGAGCACCTCTACGAGCGCGCCGACGTCGGCGCCAAGGTGATCGTCGTCGGCCCCGGCGACCGCCAGGGCAAGGTCAGCTACGACGACCGCGGCGTCGACGTGCTGCGGACGATCTTCGGCGACTTCGGCGGCTGATCTAAGTCGCGGGAGCTGCGACTGCTAACGGCGCGCGGGCCCGCTGGCTGCGCGCCGTCTTCGTTTGAAGCAGGCGGTCCGGCGGCTAACCGACCGAGCAGCGCACCTTGCCCCGCTTCTCGGTCACCTCCCCGTCCCCGGCGGCGGTGAACAGCCGCAACAGGTAGTCGCCATCATATGTGATCTGGTCTTCGCGCGCCTTTGTCATCATCACGATCTCTGCCGATGCAAACGGCAGATCGCCCGTGGTCTCGACATAGACCAGCAGGCGCAGTTCGTCGCCATGCAGCCAGTTTTGCGGAAGGTTGGAGCGGTCCAGCGTTGTCTTTTCCAGCCCCTTCGGGGCGATCAAGGCAGGGAGAGCCAACTCGCCGCGGAAATTCAGCAGCGGCGCTCCATTGCCATGGCCGACTGCGCTTTCGACCTCGAGCCGAAGATTACCGTCATCGATCGAGCAGCCAAGGCTGCCGGTCGCGCGCGCGGCAGTCGTCGACGAAAGAAAGGCCAGGCCGATCAGGGCGACAAGGCTTGGAAAGCGCATCATTCAGGTTCCTTACGATACCAGCATCGCCGGCTTCTCGCCGCCGTAGGCCCAGTCCAGCAGTTCGACCGTGTGCAGGATCGGCACGGTGGTCCCGGTGGCGATCTGGGTGATGCAGCCGATGTTGCCGGTGGCGATCACGTCCGGCGTCGTGGCCTCGAGGTTCTTCACCTTGCGCGCCTTCAGCGTCGCGGAAATCTCCGGCTGCAGGATGTTGTAGGTGCCGGCGGAACCGCAGCACAGATGCCCCTCGGCCGGGTCGCGCACGGTGAAGCCGGCGTTCTTGAGAAGCGTCTTCGGCAGCGTCGTGATCTTCTGGCCGTGCTGCATCGAGCAGGCGGAATGATAGGCGACGGTGAGGCGCTTCGGCTCCTGCTCGGGCAGGTCGAGGGTGGCGAGGTATTCCGTCACATCCTTGGCGAGCGCGGAGACGCGGGCGGCCTTTTCCGCGTAGATCGGATCGAGCCGCAGCATGAAGCCGTAATCCTTGATCGTCGTGCCGCAGCCGGAGGCGGTGACGATGATGGCGTCGAGTCCGCCGTTGTCGATCTCGCGCAGCCAGACGTCGACGTTGCGGCGGGCCGATTCGAGCGCCTGTTCCTCGCGGCCCATGTGGTGGACGAGCGCGCCGCAGCAGACCTCGGCGGCCGGCGCCACCACCTCGATGCCGAGACGGGTCAAAAGCCGGATGGTCGCCTCGTTGATCTGCGGCTTCAGCACCGGCTGGGCGCAGCCGGAGAGGATCGCGACCCGGCCGCGCCGGGTTCCAACCGACGGATGCGTACCCGGCCGGCTGCCGGAGGATTTCGGCACCTGCCGGGGCGCGAGATCGAGCATGGCGGCGAAGGGCGCGAGCCCCTTCACCCGCCTGAACAGGCCGGCGAACGGCCGGCCGAGCGCTGCCGCCCGCAGCGCCAGCCGGAAGCGGCGCGGATAGGGCAGCACGGCGGCGAGCAGGTTGCGCGTCACCCGGTCCTTGAACGGGCGGCGGTAGGTGTTCTCGATGTGCATGCGCGCGTGATCGACGAGGTGCATATAGTCGACGCCGGAGGGGCAGGTCGTCACGCAGGCCAGGCAGGAGAGGCAACGGTCGATATGGGTGACGACCTCCTCGTCGGCCGGCCGGCCGTTCTCCAGCATGTCCTTGATCAGGTAGATGCGGCCGCGCGGACTGTCGAGCTCGTTGCCGAGCGTCACATAGGTCGGGCAGGTTGCGGTGCAGAATCCGCAATGAACGCACTTGCGGAGAATCTTTTCGGAGGTCGCGACATGCGGGTCTGCGAGCTGCTCGGGCGTGAAATTGGTCTGCATCAGTTACGCCCCTGCAAATGCACCGACAAAAACTCCGGCCGGATCGAACTTGTCCTTGATCCGCGCGCTCAACGCCGCGACCGCTTCGGCCTGCGGCTGCAGGACAGGCGTCGCGGCCATTGCTTCCGCGGAGGCACGCATCAGCGTCGCATGCCCTCCCCCGAGCGCCTTGACGTAGCGGCGAAGCAGATCCGCCTCGGGATCGGCCTCCATTCTGAGCCAGACCAGGCCGCCCTGCCAGTCATAATAAGCGTCGATGCCGGCTTCGAGGCGCAGGGCCGCGACGAGCTGGTGGCCGGCGGTGGGGGCGACCGAGACGCGCCAGAGCGGCCGGGCGGTGCCGTCGGCATAGGGATGGACGTCCCGGATCTCGCGCCAGAGCTGGACCGTCGCCTCGACATCGAGCGACGAGACCGCGCCAAACCGCGCCATCGCCGCCTGCAGCTTTTCAGACCGCACGGAGACGGATCCGGCAAGGCCCTCGAGGCGCAGAACCGTCGCGGCACCGGCCGGCAGGCGGCCGCCGGCAAAGCGGCCACAGACGCTTTCGGGCAAATGTGCAGCACCGGAGACCTCCACCGACATCGACATGGCGGTGGCCATCGCGGCAGCGGCTTCCGCGTCGTTCAGGCCGGAGACGACGATGGTGGCCGAGGTTTCCGGAACCGGCAGCAGCCGGAACGTCACCTCGGTGAGGAAGGCAAGCGCGCCCCGGGAGCCGGCGAGCAGCTTCGTCAGGTCCAGGCCCGTGACGTTCTTCATCACCCGGCCGCCGGCCTTGACGATCTCACCCGAGCCGTTGACGAAGCGGACGCCGAGCAGGCTGTCGCGGGCGGCACCGGCGACGTAGCGGCGGGGGCCGGAGGCATTGGTGGCAAAGACCCCGCCGATGGTCGGGATGCCGCTCGTGCCGAGCGCCGGGCGCAGGTCGAGCGGCTCGAAGGCGAGCATCTGCCGCCTTTCGGCGAGCGCTGCCGATATGTCTCCGAGCGGCGTCCCGGCCTTGGCGGTCATCGTCATCTCGGCCGGATTGTAGGCGACGATGCCGGAGAGGGCCGCAGAGGAGAGAATGTCGCGATTGGTGCTGCCGCTCCAGAGCGTGCGGGTGCCGCCGCCGCGGATTTCGAGCGGAGTGGCGGCGGCCACGGCAGCACGAACGATCCGGGAGGCAGCCTCCTCGGACAAGGGATCGTGGATGATCGTCATACGGCCGGGCGCCCTTCCAGCGGGAAGACCTTGGAGGGGTTGAGGATCCACTGCGGGTCGAAGGCGGCGCGCACCGCCATCTGCTGGGCGAGATCGGCGTCGGTATATTGGTGCCGCATCAGCTCGCGCTTCTCGATGCCGACGCCGTGCTCGCCGGTCAGGCAGCCGCCGGCGTCGACGCAGAGTTTCAGGATGTCGTTGCCCGCAGCTTCGGCGCGCGCGGCGTCCTCGGGATCGTTGGCATTGAACAGGATCAGCGGGTGCATGTTGCCGTCGCCGGCGTGGAACACGTTGGCGACGCGCAGGCCGTGACGGGCAACGATCTCGGCGGTGCCGCGCAAGACGTTCGAAAGCTGGCTGAGCGGCACGGTGCCGTCCATGCAGATATAGTCGGCAATCCGCCCCGTCGCGCCGAAGGCGGACTTGCGGCCCCTCCAGATCAGCGCGGCTTGCGTGGCGGACTGGCTCTCCTTGACGACCTTGACGCCATGCCTGCCGGCGATCTCGACAATGCTCTGCAGCATGCCGTCCATCTCGGCCTCGGAGCCCTCAACCTCGACGATCAGCAGCGCCTCGACATCCATCGGATATCCGGCCTGGGCGAAGGCCTCGCAGATCTCGATCGCCGGCTTGTCCATGAACTCTATCGCCACCGGAATGATGCCGGCGCCGATGATGTCGGCGACACAGGCACCCGCCTCTTCCGAGCTGTCGAAGCCGAAGAGCACCGGCCGGGCGCCCTCCGGCTTGGCGATCAGCCGCACCGTCGCCTCGGTGACGACACCGAGCTGGCCCTCGGAGCCGCAGACGAGGCCGAGCAGGTCGAGGCCCGGTGCGTCCAGCGCCTTGCCGCCGAGCTCGATCACCGTGCCGTCCACCAGTACCATCTTCACGCCGAGCAGGTTGTTGGTCGTCACCCCGTATTTCAGGCAGTGCGCGCCGCCGGAGTTCATGGCGATGTTGCCGCCGATCGTGCAGGCGAGCTGCGAGCTCGGGTCGGGGGCGTAGAAGTAACCGTCGGCGGAGACTGCGTCCGAGATCGACAGGTTGGTGACGCCGGCCTGGACGGTTGCCGTCCGATTGGCATAGTCGACCTCGAGGATGCGCGTCATCTTGGAGAGGCCGAGGACGACCGCATCCTCCTGCGGGATCGCGCCGCCGGAGAGCGAGGTGCCGGCGCCGCGCGGCACCACCGGAATGCCGTAGCGGTGGCAATACTTCAGGACGGCCGCCACCTGGGCGGTCGTCTCCGGCAGCGCCACGGCAAGCGGCGCGCGGCGGTAGGAAACAAAGGCATCGGTCTCGAAGGGCACAAGCGACCGCGGCTCATGCACCAGGCAGCCTTCCGGAAGCAGGTCCTTGAGGTCCCCGACGATCTCGCGCCGCCGCGACAGCACTGCGGGTTTCGGCGGCAGGAAGCCTATCTGCTCCATCCCAAGGGGCCTCCAGAGTCGATCAATTGGTATTTTTTGTTTACCACTATGCGGAGAGTCGGGCAAATGGTAAGCATTCTTTCCGGTAAGGCGAAAATGGATCGCATTTATGACGGACCTGGCCGATCTCGAAATCTTCTCGCGCGTGGTGACTACGGGCAGCATGTCGGCTGCCGGTCGCGCGCTGGGCCTCGCGCCCGCCGCCGTCTCCAAGCGGATCAAGCGCCTCGAAACACGGCTCGGTACGCGGCTCCTCCAGCGCACGACGCGGCAGGTTTCGCTGACGGAGGCCGGACAGGGTTTCCATGAGCGCGTGCTGGGCATCCTGGCCGGGATCGAAGAGGCGGAGGCCTTCGTGTCCGGGCGCGCGGGTGCCATGCGCGGGACGCTTCGCATCTCCGCCCCCACCTCTTTCGGCCGGATGCACATCGCGCCGCACCTCAAGCCCTTCATGGAGGCAAACCCGGAACTGACGGTGAATCTGGTGCTCACCGATAAGTTCTCCGATATCGTCGCCGACGGGTTCGACCTCGCGGTGCGCATCGGCGAACTTGAGGATTCCTCGCTGGTGGCGCGGCGTCTCGCGTCGGTGCGGCGCGTCCTCGTGGCCGCCCCCGCCTATGTCGAGCGACACGGCGCACCCGTTTCGATCGCCGACCTGTCGCACCACCTCTGCATCCCGCCGCACAACCAGGACGTCTGGCGGCTGGAGGGACCCGAGGGCGCGGTCGTGTACCGGCCGGCCGGCACACTGGTCACCAATTCGAGCGAGGTGGTGCGCGAGGCGGTGATCGCCGGAATGGGGATCGCGCTGCGCTCGACCTGGGACATCGGCCTCGAGCTGGGCGACAGTCGGCTGGTGCAGGTGCTGCCGCAATACGAGGGCTCGCGCAACGTCGTACTGTCGGCAGTCTATGCCAGCCGGCAGTTCCTGCCGGCGAAGGTGCGCGCCTTCATCGACTACCTGGCCGACCTCTACGGCCCCACGCCCTACTGGGAGCATGGCCCGCGGCCTGGTTGATTTCGCTGCCGCGGATTGCGGCTGGGACCGGACGGACGCACTGCCCCTAGTGAGCGTCCTCTTCCGCGTGCCTTCGCCGGATCGCCCGCACCAGCAGCCACATGCCGACCACCACGACGGGGACGGACAGGCCCGTGAGGGTCTCGGGTTTCGCGGGCAGGCCGAGCCCGTGCGCAGCCTTTGCGACATAGCCGAACAGACCCACCACATAGTAGGAGATCGCAGCGACCGACAGGCCCTCCACCGTCTGCTGCAGCCGCAGCTGCAATTTGGCGCGCCGGTCCATGGAATTGAGGAGGCCGGTGTTCAGCTGCTCCAGTTCCACGTCCACCCAGCTGCGCAGCAGTGCCGTGGCGCGCGCCAGCTTGCGCGACAGGTTCGCCTGCCGCTCCTCGATGGACTGGCAGGTGCGCATCGCCGGCGCCAGCCGCCTTTCGAGAAAGAAACCGAGCGTCTCGTAACCGGGTATCGCGGTCTCGGCCAGGGTACGGATGCGCTCCTGCACGATGCCGTAATAGGCGCGGCTGGCGCCGAAGCGATACAGGCTGAGCGCCGCGTTCGCCTCCAGTTCGGCGGCCATCCGCGTGATCTCGGCGAGCATCGTGTCGGCCTCGACGCGCGCATGCTGCTTCATGCGCTGGGTGACCGCGGTCAGCCCGTCCTCGATGCGGCGGATCTCCGGCGACAGCGACTGGGCGAGCGGCAGCCCCATCATCGCGAGCGTCCGGTAGGTCTCGATGTCGAGCAGGCGCTGCACCAGCGCGCCGCGCCCGGCTTCCGTCATCCCCTGGTCGATGACGAGGATCTGCGTCAGCCCGTCGCCGTTCTGGCGGAAGTCGGTGAGGATCATCGCCTGCCCGTCCTTGACCTCGCTGTAGCACAGGCTGGTCGGGTCGAAGCTGCGGATCGCCTCCCGCGTCTGCGGCGTGTCCGGGCGTATTTCGAGGCGAATACCGGAGATCAGCGTGCCGGGCGGCGAGAAGCTGTCGCCGAAGGGATGGACGGGCACGGGCTCGCCGAACCGCTCCGGCACCGGGCTGTCCCAGAAATAGGTCGAAAACTCGGTGTGGCGCTCCCAACGCAGCGTCCCCTGCCCCCAGCTCATCGCGTGGTGGCTGGCGTCGCGGGCCGGTGGCGAGACCCCGCGCGAGCGGGAAAGATCGGAAAGAACCGCGTGGTCGACGCCGGTTCCGCCTTCGGTCAGGAAGGCGAGTTGAAAGATGACGCGTGGTGACGGCACCAGCGCGTAAGGGCGAGCGTGGATCTCGCCCAGCGCCTGCGCGCGCACGGCGGCGGTCGGAAAAGCGAAGCTTCCGTTGCTCATGCCTGGTTCGTCCCCCTCCTGAGATGCATCAATGCGGATGCATCGAGGCGATTGTTTAGCAAAAGACAATTGCTGCGAAACATGGCGCATTGACGCAGGATATCGCCCTAACTCTGGACAAGTTAATTGACCAGTTTAGGCGCCCTGCTATCCTCCGCGCATGGAAAGCCAAAGCGCCGAGACCGCCTCCGACCTGTTTGCCCGCGTCAGCCACGGCCGCACGGCGGACGAGGTGGTGCGGCAGATCGAGCTGCTGCTGCTCGAAGGCGTGCTGCGCGACGGCGACCGGCTGCCGGGCGAACGCGAACTGTCGAAGCGGTTCGACGTGTCGCGGCCGATCCTGCGCGAGGCGCTGAAGGAACTGGAGGCGCGCGGACTGCTGGTCAGCCGGCAGGGCGGCGGCACCTATGTGGCGGACATCATCGGCCAGGTCTTCTCCACCCCGGTACTCGACCTGATCGCCCGCCACCAGCGCGCCACGATCGACTACCTGGAGTACCGGCGGGCGCTGGAAGGCATCACGGCGGAACTCGCTGCTCAGCGGGCGACGGATTACGACCGCCAGGTGCTGCGAGGCATTCTCGACGACATGCGCACGGCCCATGCCAGCGGGCGCCTCGAGGACGAACTGGCCGCCGATGTCGATCTGCACGGCGCGATCGGCGAGGCGGCCCACAACATCATCCTGCTGCACACGCTCAGATCGTGCTACCGGCTGCTCGAGCAGGGGATCTTCTTCCACCGGCACCTCGTCTTCGCCTCGGACGAGGCCCGCGGGCGTCTGCTTGCCCAGCATGAGGCGATCGGCGCGGCCATCCTCGCCGGGCAGCCGGCCATTGCAAAGGCGGCTGCCGAGGCCCATATCGACTATATCGCCGGAGCCATTCGGGACGCGGAGCGCAGCGGTGAATGGCAGCGCATCTCGCACCTGCGGATGCGACATCGCCACGCCGCCAACAACGAGTAGCCGCCCTTTTCTGATCCCTTTTGAGCGCTACCCGGCTCCGGTGCGGGGGCTGCCGTTTACAGCGGCGAAAAGGCGCTCATACTCGATCAACGCGCGTTGAAGGCGAATCAGCCGTGGGCGGCTGTGGAAATGAAGACCAAAGTGAAGATTCTCAATCGAATTGCCAGCGACGTGCGGCTGATGTTCCGACGGCCGGCGCGGATACAGTACGCGGCGCTCTGCTACCGGATCAGCAAGAAAAACAACCTGCCGGAGGTTCTGCTCATCACCAGCCGTGATACCGGCCGCTGGGTCATCCCGAAGGGCTGGCCGATGCAGGGCCGCCTGCCCCACGCCGTCGCCGAGCGCGAAGCCTATGAGGAGGCCGGCGTCCGGGGCACCGTGCATGCCGAATCGATCGGCTATTACATGTATCAGAAGGGTCTTTCGCAGGGGCTGACGGTGCCGTGCAAGGTGCAGGTCTACCCGCTCGAAGTGAGCGATCTCTGCAAGAACTTTCCGGAGAAGGGCGAGCGGCGACTGGAATGGGTGAGCTGCGCCGAAGCTGCAGCACGCGTCGCCGAACCCGGACTGAAGAAACTGCTCCGGGAATTCCAGCCCGGACGTTCGGCCGCCCACCGGCCCGAGCCGGCGAAAAATGCGCAAGCCTGAACGGTCCGCCATATTGCTCTCGTTTCACTGAGGCAGTAGTGCCACGGTGACTGGAGCAACCCGGATGGACAATACCCCCACGCGGCTGGGCAAAGCGACTCTCGACAAGGACCTCGACAAGCTGACGCGTGTCGAGGAGGCGACGCATTTTGTCTCCAGGAAACTGATCGCACCCGGCATTGGGCTCATTTTCCTGGCGCTCGCAATGATTCTGGCCGGCTCCGCCGTGATCGACCGGCCAGGCGCTGCCGTCATCATCGCCGCAGCGGCGCTCGCGGCCTACATGGCCCTGAACATCGGCGCCAACGATGTCGCCAACAATGTCAGCCCCGCCGTCGGTTCGCGGGCGCTGACGATGGCGGCCGCCCTGGCGATCGCCGCCGTCTTCGAGACGATGGGCGCCATGCTGGCCGGCGGCAACGTGGTTGCGACCATTGCCGAGCGTCTCGTGGTAACACCATCGATGGCGCCGGAAACGCTGGTCCTGGCGATGGTCACGGCCCTGCTCTCAGCGGCGGTGTGGATCAACGTCGCGACGTGGCTCGGTGCGCCGGTCTCGACGACCCACGCGATCGTCGGCGCCGTGACGGGTGCGGCCGTCGCCGCGGCCGGAGCAAACGCGGTCGACTGGAAGCTGATGTCGGGGATTGCGACCTCCTGGGTGCTCTCACCGCTGCTCGGCGGCGCGATCGCCGCGCTGTGCCTGTTCCTGATCAACGAAACAATCATTTATCGCGACGACAAAATCGCGGCGGCGCGCCGGTGGGTGCCGGCGCTGCTCGGCCTGATGAGCGGCAGCTTCACCGCCTATCTGATGATCGGTCCGCTCGGCCATGTCGTCGGGCTCGGTACGGGCGCGGGCACGGGCATCGGCATTGGCATCGGCGCCCTCACCTGGATGGCCGGAATTCCCATCGTCACGCGCCAGTCGGCTGGGCTCGAGAATCGCAACCAGTCGCTGCGCAAGCTGTTCCGCATTCCGCTGATCTTCTCCGCAGCGCTTCTGTCCTTCGCGCATGGCGCAAACGACGTGGCGAATGCGGTAGGTCCGCTGGCGGCGATCGTCCAGGCGACCCAGGCGGCCGAGACCGGTTTCGGCGTTGCTGCGCCGCAATGGGTCCTGCTGATCGGCGCGCTCGGCATCTCGCTTGGGCTGCTGCTGTTCGGGCCGAAACTGATCGAGCTGGTCGGCAAGGACATCACCAAGCTCAACCCGATGCGGGCCTACTGCGTGGCGTTGTCGGCCGCCGTCACCGTGCTGGTCGCCTCCGCCCTTGGCATGCCGGTCAGTTCGACGCACGTGGCGGTCGGTTCGGTCTTCGGGGTCGGCTTCTTTCGCGAATGGTACACGCGCAATTCCCGGCGCCGGCGACAATATATCCGCGAACGCGGCGGCAACGTCGACCGGGAGGAGGTCGCCGACCGCAACCCTGACGAGATCAGCCGCCGCCGCCTGGTGCGCCGCTCCCACTTCATGACCATCATCGCGGCCTGGATCGTCACCGTGCCGCTGACGGCGATGGCGGCGGCGATCCTCTTCAACATTCTCCATGGCCTGTTCGGCTGAGGGGTAGGAAAATGCGCGCCAACTACCGCATGCAGCGCCTGTTCGTCGAGCCGACGCTTGCCGCGAATGTCGACTTTGAAGCATCCCGGGATCAGTTCCATTACCTCGCCAACGTTCTGCGGGCCGAAGAAGGAGCGGAGGTCCTTGTCTTCAACGGCCGGGATGGCGAGTGGCGCGCGCGACTGAGCTACCCCACCCGCAAGCGCCTGCTGCTGACGCCGCTCGAACAGACGCGGCCGCAACCGGCTGCGAGCGACCTCCACTACCTGTTCGCGCCGTTGAAAGCGGGCAGACTTGACTATCTGGTGCAGAAGGCCGTCGAAATGGGCGCCGGCGTGCTGCAGCCGGTCATGACGCAGCACGTTCAGGGCAAGATCACCAGCGTCGACCGGATCGAGGCGAATGTGATCGAGGCCGCCGAACAATGCGGCATCCTCGGCATTCCAGAGGTGAGGTCGCCGCGGCGGCTGGAGGAACTGCTGCAGGACTGGCCGGCCGACCGGCGCATTGTCTTCTGCGACGAGGGCCACGACAGCCAGAATCCGCTGCCCGCGCTCGGCGAGATCGAGGAGCGCAAGCTGGCGCTGCTGGTCGGCCCGGAAGGCGGATTCTCAGATGCGGAGCGGGCGCTGCTACGCGGACTGCCGTTCGTAACCGCCATTCCGCTCGGGCCGCGCATCCTGCGGGCGGATACCGCCGCGGTTGCGGCCATGGCCGTCATTCAGGCGACGATCGGCGATTGGAAGTAGTTCGGCCCGCCGTGTCGAAGCGGGCATGCCAACTTATTGGCCAAGCGCGATGATTCCGTTTTTTTGAAGGCACCTTGAAAGAATTTCACTTGCACCGCACTTAATTAAAGTCCAAGCACCCGTCACTCGCCTGGCCCCCAGCCGGGTCCCACCTGCATAAGAAGACGACCATGGCTCGTGACACTACCGACCAGACGCCGGTTCGCTCGATAGCGGACATGACCGACTATCTTGCCGCCGGTTGCAAGCCGAAGGATGCGTTCCGGATCGGGACGGAACATGAGAAGTTCGCCTTCTTCACCGACGGCAACGCTCCTGTCCCCTACTTCGGCGAGCGCAGCATCGCCGCCCTCCTGGACGGCATGCAGGCGAAGACTGGCTGGGAGCCGATCATGGACGGCGACAACATCATCGGGCTGGCGGGCCCCGAGGGCGCCGGCGCCATTTCGCTGGAGCCGGGCGGGCAGTTCGAACTGTCCGGCGCGCCGCTGGAAAACCTCCATCAGACCTGCAAGGAATCGAACCAGCACCTGGCGGGCCTGCGCGAGGTGGCCGAACCGCTCGGCATCCGTTTCCTCGGCATGGGCGGCAGCCCGAAATGGTCGCTCGCCGAGACGCCGCGCATGCCGAAGTCGCGCTACGAGATCATGACCCGCTACATGCCGAAGGTCGGCACCAAGGGGCTGGACATGATGTATCGCACCTGCACCATCCAGGTGAACCTCGACTTCTCCTCCGAAGAAGACATGCGCCGCAAGATGCAGGTGTCGCTGAAGCTGCAGTCGCTGGCGACCGCCTTCTTCGCCTCGTCGCCCTTCACCGAGGGCAAGCCGAACGGGCTTCTCTCCTGGCGCGGCGACATCTGGCGCGACACCGACAACAATCGCGCCGGCCTGATTCCCTTTGCCTTTGCCCCGGATTTCGGCTTCGAGCGCTATGTCGAATGGGCGCTGGACGTGCCGATGTACTTCGTGGTCCGCGACGGCAAGTATCACGACTGTACCCACATCACCTTCCGCCAGTTCATGGCAGGCGCCCTGAAGGGCGAGATCGCCGACTGGCAGCCAAACATGGGCGACTGGACCAACCATCTGTCGACGCTGTTTCCCGACGTGCGGCTGAAGCGCTTCCTGGAAATGCGCGGCGCCGACGGCGGCCCATGGCGGCGCATCTGCGCGCTGCCGGCGTTCTGGGTCGGCCTGCTCTATGACGACACCGCGCTTTCGGCCGCCGAAGACCTGACGCGCGACTGGACGGTCGAGGAGGTGACGGCGCTGCGCGACGCGGTTCCCGCCCAAGGCCTGAACGCCACACTTCGCGGCACGGCGCTCTGGGATATCGGCCGCGAGGTGCTGTCGGTCGCCCGCGCCGGGCTTGCCGCGCGCGCCCGCATCAACGGCGACGGCGTCGACGAGACTGTGTTCCTGTCGCCGCTCGACGAGGTGCTCGCGAAGAAGTCGACCCTCGCCGAGGACATGCTGACGCTTTACAATGGACGCTGGGGCCGTTCGGTCGAGCCCGTCTTCACCGACTACCAGTATTGAGCACGCCGGCGCCCCGCCCAACAAACCGGTTTTCGCCGCCGCCATTCCCGCTATAGTGCAAGCACATGCCTCAGGCATCGGCCACGGCTGCCTGGCATCCACGAGGATGCCGGCACGGGAACGAAAGGACCGGCGATGATCCCGCTCTACGATTTGATGCTGCAGGCCCAGAACGGCGGCGCACTGGACGTGATGGCCAGGCAGTTCGGGCTGGCGCAGAAGCAGGTGAACGAGGCTATCTCGGCCCTGATGCCGGCGTTTTCGGAAGGCTTGAAGCGAAGTGCTGCCAACCCGTACGATTTCGGCGGCCTGCTCAAGGCCCTCTATTCCGGCGACTACGTCAAGTATTTCGAGGACATCACCCGCGCCTTCACGCCATCCGGCCTCGAGCAGGGCAACGACCTGCTCGGCCAGTTCTTCGGCTCCAAGGAGGTATCCCGCGCGATCGCCGCGCAAGCCGCGCAGATGACCGGAATCGGCCAGGAGATCTACAAGCAGATGCTGCCGGTAGTTGCCACCACGCTGATGGGCGGACTGTTCAAGCAGGCCATGGCGCCCTTCACCGGGCTCCCCCAGCAAGGCGTCGAGAACCCGTTCCTTGCCGCCATGCAGCAGTGGATGGAGGCAACCGGCATGGCGAAGAAGGCAGAGCCGACGGCCAATCCGTTCGACAACCCGTTCACGCAGGCCTTTTACGGAACCGGAGGGACCAAGCAGAAAGCCGCCAATCCCTTTGCCGACAATCCGTTTGCCAAGGCCATGGCCGACATGATGGCTGCCACGGGAGCCTCGACACCCAAGGCCACGACGGCAAGCGGGGCGCAGGCGCCGGCGGAGACGCTGAACAGCCTTGTCAACGCGCTGTTCGACGCCGGTGTCGAAATGCAGAAGGATTACCAGAAGAACATCGAAGCCATCTTCGACACGATGCGCAAGCCGGCAACTGCCGCACCCTCCGATCACGACAAGTGAACGCGGCTTCGGCCTGACGGGCAAAGAAAAAGCCCGGCTGGACCAGGGAAGGTCGCACGCCGGGCAAGCAGCAGGGCTATTGGCTCTCACCCTGCGGGGAAGCTGGGAGTGGCCGGCTCAATCAAGGCGGCCGCTCCGCAAATGCCTGGTCGCGCGCTCGCGCGCCGCGCTCGTCAGGTGCAGAGACGCGTCCGCGAAATAGGAAGACGTCAGCGCGCTCCTGACATCCTCCCTGCGCAAGCCGATATCCAGCAACTGGTAATCGCTCATTTCGTGAAGCCGGATGACGGCGGACCGATGTCGCCATCTGCGCACCATCCGCACCGTGGCCATGCGAATACGGGAAAGGACGCCCGGACCGAAGGACGGCGAGGCGGCGAACTCGAAATCGATACAGCGATCGATCATGCGCATGGCTTTTCTCCTTTCCGGTGCGACGGGCCGCTTCGGGCAAATGCGCGCACCTGTGTACAATCGCCCGCCATCCTGGGCGGGCCGTCGAAAGTCTTTCTTACTTAAAACGTGCGAGCCCCGCGGGAAGGTCTAGGCGGGACGGATATTCACCAAGGTGAAGCGGCTGATCACCTTGCCTGTTCTTTTTCGCAAATCGCCATTGATCAGTCCAACGAATGTTTTTAATAGTATCAATCAAGGCTTCTTATGGAATATCGCCATGTCCGCTCCGCTAGACATCGATCAGTTGCAAACCTTCGTCGCGATCGCCGACACCGGCTCGTTCACCAGAGCCGCCGAGCGGGTCTTCAAGACCCAGTCAGCCGTGTCGATGCAGATGCGGCGGCTGGAGGAGCGCATCGGCAAGCAGCTGTTCATGAAGGACGGGCGCGGCAACCGGCTGACGGCGGAAGGTGACCGGCTGCTGGACTATGCCCGGCGCATGCTTCGCTTGAACAACGAGGCGATCGCCGCTTTCGATGACAACCGCCTCGAGGGCACGCTGCGCATCGGCACGCCGGACGACTATGCGGACCGGTACATGCCCGAGATCATCTGCCGCTTTGCCAAGACGCATCCCAATGTCGAGCTTTACATCGTCTGCGAGCCGTCGGTGGACCTCGCCGAAAAGATGGGCAAGGGAGAGCTCGACATCGCGCTCGTCACCCACAATCCTCGGCAGCGCCAGTCCGACGTGGTGCGCACCGAGCCGCTCTACTGGGTGATGTCGGCCAACCATCCGCTGCCGGAGAACGCACCGGTACCGCTCGCCGTCGGCCGCCGCGACTGCCAGTGGCGCCAGGTCGCCTGTGCCGCACTCGATTCGGTCGGCCGTGACTACCAGGTCCTGTTCACCAGCTGGTCGTCGACGGTCGTCGCAGCCGCCGTCATGGCGGGCATGGCCGTATCCGTCCTGCCGGAGTCGGCGCTGCGGCCGGGCATGCGGGTGCTAACGCAGGCGGACGGCTTTCCGCCGCTGGCGCCGGTGCAGATCGGCATCATGAAGCGCCCCGGCCTCTCGACCTCGCTGATGAACGCCATCACCAGCCACATCACCGCCTGCCTCGACAACATCTCGCCACTGGCCGTCAACGACGACCTGCCGGAGAGCGAGGTCAAGCACTTCCCCCGCCTGGCCCGCGTGCGGCCGGGACAGACGCTTCCCGGATGGTGAGCGGTCAGGCAGGCCGGCCCGCCTGAAGCGAGGCAGCGGCATCCCGGTTGGCAGGCAAGCGCCGCAGCTTAACTCAAACGAAAAAGCCGGGCCACGATGGCCCGGCTTTTCCATTCCTGCGTCTCCGATCCTGTGACGCGTCGCTCACTGCGCGGCAGCGCTGATCGTATCGGCCTGATACCCATGCGCGGCCTTCAGCGCGGCCCGCACGCCGGCTTCGTAGTCGGGGTGCACCAGCTTGTAGTGGGCCAGCTGGCGCTCGACGATCTCGCCCGGCACCCCGGCCATCGCGGCGGCGATGTTGGAGAACAGACGAGCCTTCTGCCCTGCGTCGAAAAGGTTGAAGAGCGCACGGGGCTGCGAATAGTCGTCATTGCCGATACGGTGGTCGTAGCGGTCCATGTCGCCGGAGATCTTCAGCGGCGGCTCCTTGGCAGACGGCAGTTCGGCGGCAGAGCCGGCGACCGAGTTCGGCTCGTAATAGGCGTCGACATTGCCGGTGCGCTGGCCGAAGAAGTTCATCTGCCCGTCCTTGTGGTAGTGGTGGACCGGACAGCGCGGCGCGTTGACTGGAAGCGCCTCATAGTGCGTTCCGAGCCGGTAACGGTGCGCATCCGCGTAAGAGAAAACGCGGGCCTGCAGCATCTTGTCCGGCGAGTGGCCGATGCCGGGGACGATGTTCGATGGCGAGAAGGCAGCCTGCTCGATCTCGGCGAAATAGTTTTCCGCGTTCCGGTTCAGTTCCATCACGCCGATCTCGATCGGCGGGTAATCCGCATGCGGCCAGACCTTTGTGAGGTCGAACGGATCATACGGCGTCCTGTCGGCGTCGGCCTCAGGCATGATCTGCACCTGCAGCGTCCACTGCGGGAACGCGCCCCGCTCGATCTCGCCGAACAATGCCTCCTGATAGCCTTCGCGAGTCCTGCCGACGATCGTCTCGGCCTCGGCATTGGTGTAGTGCCTGTGGCCCTGCCGGGTCTTGAAGTGGAACTTCACCCAGAATCGTTCGCCGGCATCGTTCCAGAACGAATAGGTGTGCGAGCCATAGCCGTTCATGTGCATCGGATCGATCGGCAGGCCGCGATCGGAGAAGAGGATCGTCGTCTGGTGCAGGCTTTCCGGCGACAGTGACCAGAAGTCCCACATGGCGGTCGCCGAGCGCAGGTTGGTCTTCGGATGGCGCTTCTGCGTGTGGATGAAATCCGGGAACTTGTAAGGATCGCGGACGAAGAAGACCGGCGTGTTGTTGCCGACGAGATCCCAGTTGCCCTCCTCGGTGTAGAACTTCAGGGCGAACCCGCGCACGTCACGCTCGTGGTCGGCGGCACCCAGTTCACCGGCGACGGTCGAGAAACGCGCGAGCATCGGCGTCTGCGCACCCGGCTGCAGTGCCTTTGCGCGCGTGTATCGCGAGATGTTGCCGGTGATCGTCAGCGTGCCGTATGCGCCCCATCCCTTGGCGTGCACGACACGCTCGGGGATGCGCTCACGGTTCTGATGCGCCAGCTTCTCGATCAGCTGATAGTCCTGCAGCATCACGCCGCCGCGCGGGCCGGCGGTCAACGCGTTCTGGTTGTCACTGATCGGCGCGCCGGCCGTGGTCGTCATTGTCGGGCGTTCAGACATGAAACCTCCTGTTTGCATCCTATCGTTTGCGGAAGGCAGTCGCCGTTACGGCGCCCACCAGCTTCCAGCGGCAGACCTTCGGGCCAGCGTCCGGACCGGGGCTGCCGGGAAAGGCTTCCGAAACGTTTGTCCCACCTCTGATCGATAATTACTAATTGTATTTCCGGTGCGCTTTGATAAGATTTTCCTATCATGATCACCATTCGCCAGATGCGCTACTTCGAAGCGCTCGCCGCGACCCGTCATTTCGGCCGGGCCGCCGAGCGGGTGCATGTGAGCCAGCCGGCCCTTTCCGCCCAGATCATGCAGATGGAGCAGCAGTTGGGCGCAAAGCTGGTGGAGCGGAGCCGCGCCGACACCAGCCTGACGCGGAAGGGCGAGGCGATTCTGGACCACGTGCGCACCATCCTCGCCGAGCTCGACAGGCTGGAGCAGACTGCGCGGCGAGGCGACGGCCTTCTCGGCGGTCTGATGCGGATCGGCATCATCCCCACCGTCGCCCCCTACCTGGTGCCGCAACTGGTGCCGCATCTGCGCACCAATCATCCGACGATGGAGATCGAGTTGAAGGAGGCGATCACCGGCCGCCTGATCGAAGACCTGCGCGAAGGTCGGCTCGACCTGGTGATCGCCGCGCTTCCGATCGACACCGAGGCGATCGACACCCGAGCGGTGTTCCGGGACCGCTTCTACATGGCGATGGCCAGCAACGACAGCGAGGTGCTGATGTCGCCGCTGAGCGAGTCGGATGTCGATCCCGACCGACTGTTGCTCCTTGAGGAGGGCCACTGCCTGCGCGAGCAGGCGCTTGCCGTCTGCGGCACGGCCGGCCGACGCAGCCTCGTCAATTTCGGCGCCACCTCGATGGCGACGCTGCTGCAGATGGTCTCGCACGATATGGGCATGACGCTCATCCCCGAAATCGCCGTGCCGACGGAGACGGCACGCAACGCCATCCGCGTTGCTCCCTTCGCCGAACCTCAGCCTGCCCGCGAGATCGGCCTGGCCTGGCGCAGAGGGCATTTGAGCGAGGAGGAAACGGCGGCGATCGCCGAGGCGGTCGGCGCCTGCGTGACATCTCGTCCGGCAAGGTAAGGGCGAAGTCCCGCAGAAACGCCCACGGCAGCCGCGTCAACCCAGATGCTTTTTCAGAAAGGCCACGGTCCGGCTCCAGGCGAGCTCGGCGGCCGCCTTGTCGTAGCGGGCGGCGGACGTGTCGTTGTTGAAGGCGTGGTTGACACCGTCGTAGATAAAGATCTCGAAGTCCTTGCCATTGGCCTCGAGCGCCTTTTTGTAGGCGTCGATACCCGCATTGATCCGCTGGTCCAGCCCGGCATAATGCAGCATGATCGCCGCCTTGATATTCGGCACCGCCCCGGCCGGCGGTTGCGCACCATAGTAGGCCACGGCTGCCTTGAGGTTCGGGTCGGCGACCGCAAGCTGGTTGACCAGCCCGCCGCCCCAGCAGAAACCGACGGCGCCGACCTTGCCGTTGACGCGTTCCAGCCCGGAGAGATAGGCGACCGCAGCCACGGCATTGGCGATGGTGCTTGCACTATCGAGCTGACCGATCATTTCCCGCGCCTTGTCCTCGTCGGCGGGCGTGCCCCCGGCGGGGGTCAGGAAATCCGGCGCAAGCGCGACGAAGCCCTCCAGTGCCATGCGGCGCGCGACGTCGCGGATGTGCGGGTTGAGGCCGCGGTTCTCGTGAATAACGACCACGCCGCCGCTTTTCCCCTGCGCGGCCTTCGGCCAGGCGAGATAGCCCTCCATCTGCCCCTGCGGGGCTGCGAAGGATACCTCCTCGGTCGTGAGCCGTCCGTCGTCCTCCGGAACGATCTGGGCGCTGGCGCTGTTGGCCGCGAGCAGTGGCGCTATGGCGGCCGCCCCGGCCGCGGACCCGACAAGCGCTGTCAGCCGCTCCATGAAGCGGCGGCGGTCGAGCGTCAGATGGGTGTATTCGTCATAGGCGTCGATCATCGCCTGGGTGATCTTCGGCATCTCGAGCATGATCGGTTTTCCCGCACGGTCACCGCGCCTCCGGGGACGCGTTTTGGGCAGGATATTCCGATGCGGGATCGATGCCAGCGCAAAACCCTCACGCTTGCGTGATCTGCATGACGACGGTTGGAAGGGGCGCGGCAGCCGCCGAGTTGATCCCCCGCGGCGCTTGATTATCCGCAACCGGCAACCGACGGATGGGCGGTCGGATGAAAGGGGCTGTTCCGAAGCCCCTCTCCCAGGCACGGGATCGCGCCCGTCACTCTTCCAGGGTCAGGACTTCCGTTCCGGACCCGTCCTTGCCGGTGATGGTCCAGACGCCCTCCAGAACACCGCCGCCCTTGACCTCGTAGATGACCAGCCCGATGGCGTCTTCGAGCATGTATCCGGCGGCGAACGCATTGTCATTGAGCATGCAGACGCCCTGTGAGGTCGTATCGCCGGTCTGCCACTCGATCGAGCAGGTCGTGTCGCTTTCCAGCGTGATTCTCGCGGTGCCGCTGTAGCTCGACCCATCGAGGTTGGTGCCCTCGACGCTATAGGTGCCGGCGCTCACCGTCTGCGCGACAGTGGGCGAGCAAAGACCGACCCCGAGCAGCGCCAGCGCCAAAGTACGTATCATGAAGAAATCCCCAGTTGTTCCCCGTCAGGCGGACGTGCCGCCGAGCCCCCTATAGCCAAGGTCTCAACCAAAAGGAAAGCGGCGGTCACCTTGTCGGTGCCGCCGCCTTTGCTTTTCCGCTGACCGTTCCGATCAGCCGACCGCGCCCGGATAGTTCGGGCTCTCGCGGGTGATGGCCACATCGTGGGCGTGGCTTTCGCGCAGGCCCGCGCCGGAGATGCGCACGAAGGTCGCCTTCTCCTGGAACTCCTTGATGTCGCGGCCGCCGACATAGCCCATCGAGGCCCGCAGGCCGCCGGCGAGCTGGTGCAGGACGCCGGCCACCGGGCCCTTGTAGGCCACCTGCCCCTCGACACCTTCCGGCACCAGCTTCAGCGTGTCACGCACTTCGGCCTGGAAGTAACGGTCTGCGGAGCCACGCGCCATCGCGCCGACCGAGCCCATGCCGCGATAGGCCTTGAAGGAGCGGCCCTGGTAGAGGAACACCTCGCCCGGGGTCTCGTCGGTGCCCGCCAAAAGCGAACCGACCATGACGGCCGAGGCGCCGGCGGCGATCGCCTTGGCGAGGTCGCCGGAGAACTTGATGCCACCGTCGGCGATCACCGGGACATCGGCGTCGCGGGCGGCCTGGACCGCGGCCATGATCGCGGCGAGCTGCGGGACGCCGACGCCGGCCACGATGCGGGTCGTGCAAATCGAGCCCGGGCCGATGCCGACCTTGACGGAGTCCGCGCCGGCGTCGATCAGCGCCTTGGTGCCATCGGCGGTGGCGACGTTGCCGGCCATGATACGGACGGAGTTGGACAGCGTCTTGACCCGGGCCACAGCATCGAGCACGCGCTGCGAATGGCCGTGCGCGGTGTCGACGACGAGCAGGTCGACGCCGGCGTCGATCAGCCGCTCGGCGCGCTCGAAGCCGTCGTCGCCGACCGAGATGGCGGCCGCCGCCCGCAGGCGGCCTTGCGCGTCCTTGGAGGCGTTCGGATTGAGCTGCGACTTCTCGATGTCCTTGACGGTGATCAGCCCGACGCAGCGGCCGTCCGGATCGACAACAAGAAGCTTCTCGATGCGGTGCGCGTGCAGCAGGCGCTTGGCTTCCTGCTGGTCGACGTTCTCCTTGACCGTGACGAGGTTCTCCCGCGTCATCAGCTCGTGGATCTTCTGCTTCGGATCGGAAGCAAAGCGCACGTCGCGGTTGGTCAGGATGCCGACCAGGCGGCCGGCGACACCGGCCTTGCCGCCATTCTCGACCACGGGAATGCCGGAGATGCCATGGGCTTTCATCAGCGCCAGTGCGTCCGCAAGCGTGGCGTCGGGGCCGATCGTCACCGGATTGACGACCATGCCGCTTTCGAATTTCTTCACCTGGCGCACTTCCTCGGCCTGCTCGGCCGGGGTGAGATTGCGGTGGATGACGCCGAGGCCGCCGGCCTGGGCCATGGCGATGGCGAGCCGCGCCTCGGTGACCGTGTCCATCGCCGAGGACAGGATCGGGAGGTTGAGGTCGAAGTCGCGGGCGATGCGGGTGGCGATGCTCGTCTGCCCCGGCATGACCTCGGAGTGGCCGGGCTGCAGGAGCACGTCGTCGAACGTCAGTGCTTCCAGTCCGGTTGCGGTTTCAATGATGCGCGCCATGGCCAATTCCCTTCGGTGTAACAGGCTACGGGCCAGGGGAACTCTGGGAGCGGTCCGCCTGGTCGCTTGCAAGATAAGTCTTGGAAGTTGGCGAGGGCTCGTAACACGTCCGGGCCGGAATGGAAATAGCAAAATGCCCGGGAACGCCGCCCCGGGCATCACAGCGACCGATGCGTCGCTCAGAGGTCGAATTGGTAGCTTGCCGGCACGAACCGGTATCCCTCGCCGGCCTTCTCGGCGATCACGAATGGGGCCTTCGCAATCACAGGCTGGTTACCCACAAGAAAGGTTGGTTTGACAGAACAGGGATGCGGGTGCACAAGGCGGGCCCGGCCTCGGGCGGCCCGGCAGTGTCGAAGTCATCGCCCAGATCCGCACCTGCATCATGAACCGCATCGTTCCCCTGATCCTCGCCGTCGCGCTCTTCATGGAGCAGATGGATTCGACCGTGATCGCCACGTCCCTTCCGGCGATCGCCAACGATCTCGGCGTCGGACCGATCACGCTGAAGCTGGCGCTGACATCCTACATGGTCTCGCTCGCCATCTTCATTCCGCTCTCCGGCTGGATGGCGGACCGGTTCGGTGCCAAGCGGGTGTTCCGGCTGGCGATCCTCGTCTTCATCTTCGGATCCATCCTCTGCGCGGTGTCGGACAGCCTGGTCGCCTTCGTCGTCTCACGCTTCCTTCAGGGCATGGGCGGGGCGATGATGACCCCGGTGGCGCGCCTCGTGCTGGTGCGCAGCACCTCGCGGCGTGAACTGGTCTCCGCCATGGCGACGCTGACGATCCCCGCACTGGTCGGCCCGCTTGCCGGCCCGCCGCTCGGCGGCTTCATCACCACCTACTTCTCCTGGCACTGGATCTTCCTCATCAACGTTCCGGTCGGCATCGTCGGCTACGTGCTGTCGGGCATCCACCTGCCTGAAATTCATTCCGCCCGGCCGGCGGCGCTGGACATCAAGGGATTCCTTCTCGGCGCCGTTGCCGCGGGCTGCACCATGTTCGGGCTGTCGGTCATCAGCCTGCCGGCGCTGCCGCCTGTGTACGGGCTCGCCTCGACCGCGCTCGGACTTGCCTGCGGCTGGTTGTACGTGCGCCATGCCAGACGCCACCCGGCGCCGCTTCTCGACCTCAAACTCTTCCGCGATGATGCCTTCCGGGCCGCTGCGGTCGGCGGGACGCTGTTTCGCATCTCGGTCGGCGCGGTGCCGTTCCTGATGCCGCTGATGCTGCAGGTCGGCTTCGGCCTTTCGCCATTCGAATCCGGCCTCGTCACCTTCACCGGCGCGATCGGCGCGATCACCACAAAGTTCATCGCCAGGCGCGTCCTCACCTTCACCGGCTTCCGGACGACGCTGATCGTGGCCAGTATCGCAGGCGCCGTCCTCACCTTCGCCAACGGCTTCTTCACGCCCGAGACACCGGTCGTCATCATGTCGGGTGTCCTGCTGCTTGCCGGCTTCGCCCGATCGTTCTTCTTCACAAGCGTGAATGCCCTGTCCTTTGCGGACATCGCCGATCGTGACGCCAGCAAGGCGACCTCGATGAGCGCGGTGCTGCAGCAGATGAGCCTGGCGCTCGGCGTCGCCGTCGCCGGCACGATCCTGGAGATCGAGACACGGCTGACCGGCACCCACCTTCAACTGGCCGACTTCCACAACGCCTTCATGATCATCGCGGTGCTGACGCTTGCCGCCGTGGTCCCCTTCCTGGCCATGGCCAAGAATGCCGGCGCATCGGTGTCCGGCCACCGCCTGGCCACGAAGGAAGAGGCCCCCGCCGAGTAGAGCCGGCTCACCCCGCGGAAAGGCTGGAGCAACTACTCCGGCCGTTCGGAGACGATCGAGAGCTTGTTGCCGTCAAGATCGCGCACGAAGGCGGCGTAGAAATTCGGATGGAAGGAGCGGATTCCGGGCGCCCCCTCGTCCGACCCGCCATTTGCAAGCGCCGCCGCATGGAAGGCGTTCACGGCGGCCCGGCTCGGGGCATCGAAAGCCACGCTGGTGCCGTTTCCAAACGTTGCCGGCTCGCGGTTGAACGGTTCGACCACCCAGAAGCGGCAGCGCGCGTCGCCATCGGCGCCATAGCCGATTTCTCCCGGCGCCTGCTTCTGGCGCCGGTAGCCGAGCAGCGGCAGCACCGCGTCATAGAAGACGCCGGCCTTTTCCAGATCGTTGGTCCCGACCGTCACGTAGAGCAGCATCAGGCCTCCGCCTCCGCCCCAGCCTCGATCGCCGCGCGACCCTTGAAGCCCTTGGCGAGCAGGAACATCTCGACCGATTCGGCCCGCGAGGCGGCCGGCTTGATGTGGATGACCTGGCGGAAATTCTGCTTGAGCATGTTCAACAGGTCGCGCTCGGTGCCGCCCTGGAAGGTCTTGGCGAGAAAATGCCCGCCCTCCCCCAGCACCTCGACGGCGAAATGCGCCGCCACTTCGCACAGGTGCATGGTGCGCAGGTGGTCGGTCTGCCGGTGGCCGGTGGTGGGCGCCGCCATATCGGAGATGACGAGGTCCGGCGTGCCGCCGATCGCCTCCTTCAGCTTCTCCGGCGCCTCAGGATCGAGGAAATCCATCTGCAGGATCTTCACCCCCGGCAGCGGATCCATCTCGAGGAAATCGATTGCCGCGACGCGCGGATCGGCGTCGGTCGAATCGGTCACCTTCGCGGCGATCTGCGACCAGCTGCCCGGGGCGGCGCCCAGGTCGATGATGCGCCTGGCGCCGTCGAGGATCTTGTGCTTCTCGTCGATCTCGAGGAGCTTGAAGGCGGCACGCGCCCGATAGCCCTCGAGCCTGGCCCGCTGCACATAGGGGTCGTTGATGTGGCGCTCGATCCAGCGCCGCGACGACGCCTTCAGCTTGCCCTTCTTCACCTTCTGGCCGAGCTTGCGGCCGGTGCGGTTGACGCCGACGGGTGGTTTGCTCATCTCTGCTGTCCTTCCGGCCGGTCGGGGTTGCGGGTGCCGCCCCGGCCCTGCCGGCGGAAGCGGCCGCGCCGCCAGACCCCGTCGGCGGCCATCATGTCGGTCAGGAGGCCCTCGCGCAGGCCGCGATCGGCGACGCGCATGCGCGTTGCCGGCCAGCGGTTGCGGATCGCCTCGAGGATCGCGCAGCCGGCCAGCACCAGATCGGCACGGTCCGGACCGATGCAGGGATTGGCGGCGCGGGTGGAAAAATCCCAGGACAGCAGGCGCGCCTGCATGGCGCTCACTTCGGCATCGGACAGCCAGACGCCGTCGACCATGCGGCGGTCGTAGCGCGGCAGGTCCAGATGGACGCCGGCGAGCGTCGTGACGGTTCCGGAGGTGCCGATCAGGTGAAAGTCTTCCGGCGCGGCGTGGCCATGCGGCGGACAGTCGAAGCCGGCGAGCATCGCCTCGACCTCGCGCACCATCGCCGCGAAGCTCTCGGGGGTAACGTCGCGGCCGCCATGGCGCTCCGACAGCGTCACCACGCCGACCGGCAGCGAGGTCCAGTGGGTGATGTGATTGGCAAGCCGGCTGGAGCGGTTTTCGCCGATCCGGATCACCGCGATCTCCGACGAGCCGCCGCCGATGTCGAACAGCACGACCGACTTCGCCTCACGGCCGACTAGCGATGAGCAGCCGGAAACGGCGAGCCGCGCCTCGGTCTCGCGGTTGATGATCTCCAGTTCGAGACCGGTCTCGGCCTTGACGCGCGCCAGGAACAACTCGCCGTTTTCGGCCCGCCGGCACGCCTCGGTGGCGATCAGGCGGCTACGGCGGATGTCGCGGCTCTTCAGCTTGGCCGCGCAGACCCTGAGCGCCTCGACCGACCGATCCATTGCCTCGTCCGACAGCCGCCCGCTGGCGGCAAGCCCCTCGCCGAGCCGCACGATGCGCGAAAAGGCGTCGACGACGCGGAACTGGCCCGGCCGCGTCGGCTGGGCGACCAGCAGGCGGCAGTTGTTCGTGCCAAGGTCCAGCGCCGCGTAGAGCGGTGCATCGTTGACGTGGATTTCGCTGTGCCTGGCGTCCGACACGGCCGCTCGGGCGCGATCGCGGGCGCCGTTGCGGTCGCGGCTGCCTGCCGGGGCGACCGGATGCGATGCAGCGGAGGAAGACGTTTCCTTGGCCGACGGCGGCACGAATGCCGGCGATCGTTCGGGCCCCCGTAGCGGCCGTCCCTGCAGGCTACGCTGATGGTGCGGCTTTCCACGGCTCGCCCGCTCAGGGTTGGCTTGTAGCGGCGAAGATTGTACCGGCTGCCCGGCCGACGGCGGGCTTTGCGGCCGCGCTTCGCCGCCACCCTTACCGCGGCGGCGGCGCTTGCGCTTGCGGACGGCATCGCCGTCCGGCGCATCGGTCTGGGGGCGCGGCTCCGGACCATTGCGGCCGGATTCATTGCCCGGTGAAGGGGAGGCCGAAGCCGGAGCCTGGGCCCGCTTCGCCTTTCCCTTGCGGCGGCGCGGCCGCTTCGGCCTTGCCTGTCCGCCCGTGGCCTGCCCCCCGGAAACGGACGGCCGAAGGCCGTGGTCGGGGTCGTTCACGTGTCTGCCTATCGCGCCGCGCAAGGCTAAGGAAGCCGCAGCAGGCGCTCTCTCGATTTTCGTTGGCGCGACCTTACCAGCGCGGGTCTGTTTCGACAAATGCTTTTCTGGATTCACGCAGCCCACCGCTCGGGCGATCGGACGCCGCGGCAGAGGAGCGAGCCCGACGGTGCACCCAGCCGCCGTGATTCGGACCCCATTCATGTCGGCCCGGCATTAGGTAGCAAAAACCACCAGTGCGCGCCTACGTGTTTGAATTTAATCATAAATATCGCCCACTGTACGGCTGCGCCTAACACTTCCACCTAAGATCGCGGCTTCAACAAGCGACGCAAGCAGACCTCTCGCTACGTAGCCAGTCATGCGGAATGTAAATTGCGCCTTCAGTTCGCGTATGGCGGGCTTTCCCTTCCAGGTTACATTGGAGGTAGGTGCGTTCGGTAAAACGGAGCGGTTTGTTTGAAAGTTGGCGCTGTACTGGGATTGTTGTTGATCCTTCCCATCCTCTCAGGCTGCAACATTCTGGGTTTCAAGCGTTGGGCTTGGCATCAGAAGTTGACCGTTGTGGTCCAAACACCCAATGGTGATGTATCCGGCAGCTCGGTGGGTTCCGTTACAGTATTCCGTTACCCAACATGGTGGGGTCTCGGAGGCGAGATGGGTAGGGAGAAACCGAACTTCAAAGGTGAAGCTGTCGCGGTGCAGGTCGCGCCTGGGAAATACTTGTTCGCAGTTCTAGACGGTTACGGCTTTAAGACAGCTTGGAATGCCTACCTGCCCGCCACTAATAAGCCAAGAAGCCGCGCCGAGGTTGGCGAATACTATTCTGCGTTGCAGGGTGCAGGGGAGACGAGAGTCCTGCAACCTGATCAGTATCCACTGCTGGTCACCTTTCAAGACGCAGGCGATCCAGCAAGTTTGAAGCGCGTCGTGCCAGGAGCCATAAATGCCGTTTTTGGACCAGGCTATTACCTAAAGTCCATTGAGTTCTCGATCACTGATGAGGCGGATGATTGAAAAAGTCTTGCCTTGGTTGGCTGAAGTCGGCCGAGAGAGAGCCTCAATTATTCCTAAGAATCTTCGCTTCACAGCAGACCCAGCCATCAAAAATCTGACCCCCCTCGAATTTTCAACGGAGCTGTACAGATGACGCAAGCGGAAAAATCGGAACCATTATCTCGTCGCCGTCGGTCGAAAGCAGATATATGCGAACGACTTAGAACCCGCAAAATGTATTCGTCGGTTTTCGAAAATTAACCATTTGAAACTTCCTCCGATCGACTCCAGCGGGAAGTGCAGGTAAAAACCTCGATCATGTTCAGTATGATACGGATACAGCTCTGATCTGCCCGCGGCCAAGTTCGGCCGCCGATCCGCTGTGTCTGCCGTCGTCTTCTGGAGCCTGAACATGATCCTCAACGCCATCGCTACCGCCGCCATTCCCTATCACCCGCACGTTCTGGTGCTGGCTATCAGGGCCTTGAGCGGGGGCTTGGAAATACGCCCGACCTTCCTACGGATCGCGGTGGGGTTGAGCCATGGCGAACCCCGAAGACACGCCCAAGGGTCAGCACTTCCTCCTCTCGCCAGAGTGTCGAACGCTGACGGTCCTCGATCTCGCCAAGATGCGGGACGCGACCGCCTACGACTGGTTTAAGCGCCTGCGCTGGCCCGAGACCGAGGGGAAGCCTTACTGCCCCAAATGCGGAACGGTTCGGTGCCACACGATGAGCCGTAGTCGTTTCAAGTGCACCGAGAAGACCTGCAAGGCCGTGTTCAGCGTCACCTCGGGCACGGTCTTCCACGCGCGCAAGCTGAGCTTCAAGAAGATGCTCATCGCCATCTGGTTCTCGGTGAACTCGGTGAAAGGTAAGGCCGCGCTCCAGCTCTCGCGCGAGATCGGCGTCCAATACAAAACGGCGTGGGTGCTCCTCATGAAGCTCCGCGAGGCGATCGCCTGGCGCAGGGAGGAGATGGTGCTCGATGGTCAGGTAGAAATCGACGGCAAGTACGCTGGCGGCCACATCCGTCCTGAGAACAAGGCCGAGGAATCGCATCGACCGTCGCCTCAAGAAATACCAGAACATGAAGCGTCTGTGCGCCCTCGCGATCCGCCAGCGCGGGCTGGGAGGCCAGACGAAGATGGCGACGCTGCCTGGGCGGCCGTCCGAGACCACGTCTCGCGGGAAGCAACGGTCTTCGCGGACGAGCATGGCAGCTACAACGATCTAGCTGGCCTGAACAAGCTGCAACGCGTCAACCACTCGAAGGCCTATCAGACCGACGATGGCACGAACACCAACCAGGTCGAGAGCTTCTTCTCGCGGGTCCAACGGGCCTATGTCGGCATCCACCATCGGTTTTCGTTGAAGTACTTCGACTGGTACGTGGCCGAGTTCGCGTGGCGTGAGGACTGCCGCCAGGTGAGTAACCGCGGCCATACGTTCCAGGTGCTGGGCAAGGCACTGTCTCGCCCCACATCACGCTATCTGTGCGGGTACTGGCAGGGCAACAAGCCGCCAGACCTGATCTGGGAGGGCTAAGCGGCGACCTCCCACAGCACCTTCCGGCCGTCGAACTGTCCCGATTGCCGAACCCGCCCTGCAGTCGTCAGTTGGGTCAGCACCGCCGACAGGCGGTGCGCGATTTCCGAGAGGTTGGCTGGCTCGCTCGGGATGCCGAGCTTGAAGGCGAACTTCGCCGCGCAATCGGCCACGGAAATCGGTTCACCTGCTTCGCGGAGTACCTCCAAGACGGTCTGGCGCTTGTTAACGCCGTTCATCGCCGCTCTGACCTCGGAGGACGACGGCTTGACCTTTCGAGAACGCTCGCGGTTAGCGCCCCCAGGTGTGGGCGACGGCTGGTAGTCAGGCTCGTAGCTCAGGATGACACGGTCGAGCGCACCCATCAGTTCTTGAATGTCGACCCGCTCTCTTTCAAGCTGCTGCAACCTTTGAGCCAGCGCGACCCGCTTCTGCTTCAACTCATACGCGACGCTCATTCGAGGCTCCGTTTCAACGGAACCATGGTAGTCGGGATGCAATTTCAGGTCTGGTGGTTTTTGCTACCTAATGCCGTGTCGGCCAGCGGATATTCCGCAGAATCCGGCAACGGCGCGTTGCCTCTGCGCGCAGCCACGTCGTCCCTCCGGAGCGGTCCTAGGGGTTCGGGCGAACTAGCCGCAGCGCCGAGAACTAGCAGCAACGCCGAGAGTTAGCCACAACGCCGAGAGTTAGCCGCAACGCCGAGAGTTAGCCGCAACGCCGAGAATTAGCCGCAACGCCGAGAGTTAGCCGCAACGCCGAGAGTTAGCCGCAACGCCGAGAGTTAGCCGCAACGCCGAGAGTTAGCCGCAACGCCGAGAGTTAGCCGCAACGCCGAGAGTTAGCCG